>NZ_VTFX01000009.1 GCF_009192775.1 Arthrobacter yangruifuii | reverse complement strand
TAAGACCCACAGCGCCGATGGTACTGCATCCGGGAGGATGTGGGAGAGTAGGTCACCGCCGGACAATTTTTGTTGAGAGGGTCAGGCCCCGCACCATGTGTGCGGGGCCTGACCTGTTTAACCCACAGGATGAGCCTGTACCGGTGTCGGTGCGGGCCTTTCCTGTTTAACCAGGCCGGCAGCTGGTATACGGAGCACCGTAGTCAATACTTGTCGGCCTTCTCTGGCCGGAAGTTGAAGAGGTGGCCATTTCTCCTAGCCCTTTGCGCATCTCGAAACGTAGTGTGCCCACCAGCACGTTGAACAACAGCTGTCGGCTTCATCACTCGCAGAAGCCAGTACGAGCGATTGGAATAGGGCGACCTTATGAGCAATCTCCTTCCGTCTGGCCTGCGCCGACGGGCACAACATGAGCGGAAGCTGCGAGCAGCAATGATGGGCATGGCGGCTGCGGCCGCACTGCTGCTTGTCCCATTCGCCGCTCCCGCAAACGCGGTGTACTCACCGCCGGACAATGCCCCAGCGCCGGTAGCCGGCCCAAACTCAGATATTGAGATGACCGGGACCGGCCCGGGCGAAAATATTCGAGGCTTCCTTGCCGCGACTCCGACTATTCCGGATCCGCTGGCACCGTATCCGGCTGAAAATCCAGTGGGTGTGCCTACGTCTGACCACTTTTCCGGCATCATTACCACTGCTGACGTCGATGACCCGACTGCAGTTGGACAGATGTACTGCATCAACATCCGGGTGGTGACGACCGACGGCGTCGGCTACGTCAACGGAACATGGGAGGAATCGAACGTACCCAATATCGGCTACGTGAATTACATCCTCAACAATTATTATCCGGCGAATCCCGCGCTCCCTGCCGGTTTGACGACCAACCAACAGGCTGCAGCTGTCCAGGCTGCCATCTGGTACTTCACGGACGGATACCTGGTCAATACTGCCCAGACGGATATCAGGCCGGCCGTTGAGGCGATCGTTGCCGATGCCCAGGCAAACGGACCCCTCCTGGAACCGCCGGCCCCCGACGTCACCATCACTCCGGCCAGTGCTGCGGCTCCGGTGGGAAGCCCGGCCGGCCCCTACACGGTAGCGGCGGAAGGTGCGGCGGAACTTTCGGTCTCCGTGCCCACTGGTTACACCATGTACACCGACGCCGCGGGGACCGCACCCCTGGCGAACCCGAGCACAGTGCCTTCGGGGACCCAGATCTGGGTGGGTGGGCCACCGGAATCAACTACACCGGGAGTCCTCAGCGCCCGCGCATCCGTCACGGTCCAGACCGGCAGCGTATACCTCTATGACCGCAGTGATCCGGGCCGGGAGGACGCTCAACGGCTCATCCTTGCCGTGACCACGGAGCTGAACGCCTCCGCCCAGGCGACGGCGGAGTTCTTCGTAGCCGGAAATCTCCTGGTGAATAAGACGTTTGCCGGCGGCGCAGTGGGTAGCCAGGGCGCCATCACGCTGACGGTGGACTGCGGTGCGGCGGGTGCCTTCGTGTTCGATATTCCTGCCGGGACGGCAACGGGCGTAAGCGAAACAGTGACTGGCCTGCCGGTAGGGACAGTGTGTGCCGTAACGGAAGAGGTCACCGGGTCGACCACGGAGGTGACGGTAACGCCCGTACTCCCGGAGCCGGTCACGATCGCCGAGGGAGAGAACGTCCTGGAGGTCACGAACAATGTGGAATTCAATCCAGGCAACCTCGTGGTGGCCAAGACCATCGTCGGTTCGGGGGCAGGCCTGCAGGATGCCGTTGTGCTCCATGTCCAGTGTGGAGACGGACTCATCGATGAAACCGTCACTATCCCGGCGGGGACCACGGCCGGCACCTTCACCCAGCTGTACGAAGGCATTCCGGCTGGAGTGATGTGCCGGGTCTCGGAGCCGACGTCCGGGGTGAATGAAGACGTCACTGTCCAGTCTTCGGGTACGGCAGAGGTCACCATCCTGCCGGGGCAGGTACAGACAGCCGAGGTGGTTAACGAATACGCGCCGGTGCCGGTCACCGAAAGGCTCCCGCGGACCGGGGCGGAGGACACCGCCGCCATGGCTACAGCAGCAGGGGGTGCCGTGCTGGCCGGATCGCTGTTGATCTTCGGATCCATGCGGAAGCGCCGCAGCTAATCCTGGGATGCCAGGCCTGAGCCGCGACACCTAGCTGGAGCCGGCCCCCGGAAGGGGTGCCGGCTCCAGCGTCTCCCGGCGAGTTGCAGCGGGGCGCAAACCTGTGTAAAGTCTTCTAAGTCGCCGCGGCCGGGACGCTGGAAAAGCGCCCGAGCATGGCGGCCAAACCCACCAAAAAACCTGAGTCCAACCGGTGCGCGCCCTTCGCGGGGCCGGCGGAAA
>NZ_VTFX01000008.1 GCF_009192775.1 Arthrobacter yangruifuii | reverse complement strand
GTCTGTTGTTTGAGAACTCAATAGTGTGCCAAGTTTATTGATACCAATTTATTTTGATTGGTTGAACAGGCCGTTTCCGCCCACCCCGTGGGTATGGGACGGTTTTTTTAGCCGGTTTCGAATTTAGTGCAGTGCGTGTGACCAATTTTCCTTGGTCTGCGTGCTGTGTCTGTAACACATTTACGGAGAGTTTGATCCTGGCTCAGGATGAACGCTGGCGGCGTGCTTAACACATGCAAGTCGAACGATGACTTCTGTGCTTGCACAGAATGATTAGTGGCGAACGGGTGAGTAACACGTGAGTAACCTGCCCCTGACTTCGGGATAAGCCTGGGAAACCGGGTCTAATACCGGATACAACGGTCCACCGCATGGTGGTCCGTGGAAAGCTTTATGCGGTTTTGGATGGACTCGCGGCCTATCAGCTTGTTGGTTGGGGTAATGGCCCACCAAGGCGACGACGGGTAGCCGGCCTGAGAGGGTGACCGGCCACACTGGGACTGAGACACGGCCCAGACTCCTACGGGAGGCAGCAGTGGGGAATATTGCACAATGGGCGGAAGCCTGATGCAGCGACGCCGCGTGAGGGACGAATGCCTTCGGGTTGTAAACCTCTTTCAGCAGGGAAGAAGCGAAAGTGACGGTACCTGCAGAAGAAGCGCCGGCTAACTACGTGCCAGCAGCCGCGGTAATACGTAGGGCGCAAGCGTTATCCGGAATTATTGGGCGTAAAGAGCTCGTAGGCGGTTTGTCGCGTCTGCTGTGAAAGCCCGGGGCTCAACCCCGGGTCTGCAGTGGGTACGGGCAGACTAGAGTGATGTAGGGGAGACTGGAATTCCTGGTGTAGCGGTGAAATGCGCAGATATCAGGAGGAACACCGATGGCGAAGGCAGGTCTCTGGGCATTAACTGACGCTGAGGAGCGAAAGCATGGGGAGCGAACAGGATTAGATACCCTGGTAGTCCATGCCGTAAACGTTGGGCACTAGGTGTGGGGGACATTCCACGTTTTCCGCGCCGTAGCTAACGCATTAAGTGCCCCGCCTGGGGAGTACGGCCGCAAGGCTAAAACTCAAAGGAATTGACGGGGGCCCGCACAAGCGGCGGAGCATGCGGATTAATTCGATGCAACGCGAAGAACCTTACCAAGGCTTGACATGAACCGGTAAGACCTGGAAACAGGTCCCCCACTTGTGGCCGGTTTACAGGTGGTGCATGGTTGTCGTCAGCTCGTGTCGTGAGATGTTGGGTTAAGTCCCGCAACGAGCGCAACCCTCGTTCTATGTTGCCAGCGCGTTATGGCGGGGACTCATAGGAGACTGCCGGGGTCAACTCGGAGGAAGGTGGGGACGACGTCAAATCATCATGCCCCTTATGTCTTGGGCTTCACGCATGCTACAATGGCCGGTACAAAGGGTTGCGATACTGTGAGGTGGAGCTAATCCCAAAAAGCCGGTCTCAGTTCGGATTGAGGTCTGCAACTCGACCTCATGAAGTTGGAGTCGCTAGTAATCGCAGATCAGCAACGCTGCGGTGAATACGTTCCCGGGCCTTGTACACACCGCCCGTCAAGTCACGAAAGTTGGTAACACCCGAAGCCGGTGGCCTAACCCCTTGTGGGAGGGAGCCGTCGAAGGTGGGACCGGCGATTGGGACTAAGTCGTAACAAGGTAGCCGTACCGGAAGGTGCGGCTGGATCACCTCCTTTCTAAGGAGCACCTCGAAGACCATGTCCTTCCACAGTGTTGGATGTGTGCTTCGCAGGAGATGCCCATATCGGAGACATATGTTCTCCGGTGGGTGCTCAAGGGTGGAATATCAATGGATAGGCGCCGGCATGCCGGCTGCGGCGGATTAGTACGTTCCTTCCTTCGGGAGGGTTCCTGGAACCTCCTCTGCGGCCCTGGTAAGACCGGTTAGTCGTTTGGCACACTGTTGGGTCCTGAAGCAACAGGCACCTGTGGTCTTCTCCTTTCGGGGGGAAGGTGCTGCGGGTTGCTGGTTTGTTTCTGTTTGTTCCTGCGCAGGCCGGAACCGTGTCGTTGACGCCCTTTGCGGGGTGGTCGGGTGCGGGGATGGGTGTGACGGGGTTGTTGTTTGAGAACTACATAGTGGACGCGAGCATCTTAAAAATTATTAAGTGCAATTTCAGAAAAACCTGGTAGATCCGGGTGCCTCTCAAGGGTGCCTGGTGAGACCGTGGTTTTCTCGATAGCGATAATTAATTATTGATCTTTGTGGTCAAGTTTTTAAGGGCACACGGTGGATGCCTTGGCATCAGGAGCCGAAGAAGGACGTAGGAATCTGCGATAAGCCTGGGGGAGTTGATAACCGAACTTTGATCCCAGGATGTCCGAATGGGGAAACCCCGCCCGGCGCGCGAGTGACCGGGTGACCCGCATCTGAACACATAGGGTGCGTGGAGGGAACGTGGGGAAGTGAAACATCTCAGTACCCACAGGAAGAGAAAACAACAGTGATTCCGTTAGTAGTGGCGAGCGAACGCGGAAGAGGCTAAACCAGTGGTGTGTGATAGCCGGCGGGCGTTGCATCACTGGGGTTGCGGGACTTTCCGTACCGATTCTGCCGGATTGGTGAAGTGAGTGCAGATGCATAGGTGAACCGGTTTGAAAGCCGGGCCGTAGAGGGTGTTAGCCCCGTAACCGGAATGTATGCTGCCGCTTGGAGAGGATCCCAAGTAGCACGGGGCCCGAGAAATCCCGTGCGAATCTGCCAGGACCACCTGGTAAGCCTAAATACTCCCTGATGACCGATAGCGGACAAGTACCGTGAGGGAAAGGTGAAAAGTACCCCGGGAGGGGAGTGAAATAGTACCTGAAACCGTGTGCCTACAAACCGTTGGAGCAGCCTTGTAGCTGTGACAGCGTGCCTTTTGAAGAATGAGCCTGCGAGTTAGTGTTACGTCGCGAGGTTAACCCGTGAGGGGAAGCCGTAGCGAAAGCGAGTCTGAATAGGGCGATGCAGTGGCGTGATCTAGACCCGAAGCGGAGTGATCTACCCATGGCCAGGTTGAAGCGACGGTAAGACGTCGTGGAGGACCGAACCCACTTCAGTTGAAAATGGAGGGGATGAGCTGTGGGTAGGGGTGAAAGGCCAATCAAACTCCGTGATAGCTGGTTCTCCCCGAAATGCATTTAGGTGCAGCGTTGCGTGTTTCTTACCGGAGGTAGAGCTACTGGATGGCTAATGGGCCCTACAAGGTTACTGACGTCAGCCAAACTCCGAATGCCGGTAAGTGAGAGCGCAGCAGTGAGACTGTGGGGGATAAGCTTCATAGTCGAGAGGGAAACAGCCCAGACCACCAACTAAGGCCCCTAAGCGTGTGCTAAGTGGGAAAGGATGTGGAGTTGCCCAGACAACCAGGAGGTTGGCTTAGAAGCAGCCACCCTTGAAAGAGTGCGTAATAGCTCACTGGTCAAGTGATTCCGCGCCGACAATGTAGCGGGGCTCAAGTACACCGCCGAAGTTGTGGCATTCAGATATTGACAAGCCTTCGTGGTTCAGTCGTCTGGATGGGTAGGGGAGCGTCGTGTGGGCAGTGAAGCTGCGGTGTAAACCAGTGGTGGAGCCTACACGAGTGAGAATGCAGGCATGAGTAGCGAAAGACGGGTGAGAAACCCGTCCGCCGAATGATCAAGGGTTCCAGGGTCAAGCTAATCTGCCCTGGGTAAGTCGGGACCTAAGGCGAGGCCGACAGGCGTAGTCGATGGACAACGGGTTGATATTCCCGTACCGGCGAAGAACCGCCCATACCAAGCAGGGGACACTAACCGTCCGGAGCCTGCCCGAGCATCCTTGTGGTGTGAGGGTTTTGGCCGAGCACGGGACCTGATCCTGGGAGGTAAGCGTATTAACAGGTGTGACGCAGGAAGGTAGCCGGGCCAGGCGATGGTAGTCCTGGTCTAAGGATGTAGGGTCCGTGATAGGTAAATCCGTCATGGTGTCTTTGATGACGCTCCTGAGATCCGACGGGACCCCCTCACGGGGGGATCCGGTGATCCTATGCTGCCTAGAAAAGCATCGGCGCGAGGTTCCAGCCGCCCGTACCCCAAACCGACACAGGTGATCAGGTAGAGAATACTAAGGCGATCGAGAGAATTATGGTTAAGGAACTCGGCAAAATGCCCCCGTAACTTCGGGAGAAGGGGGGCCCCAACCTTGATGGACACTTGCTGTCCGGAGGGGATCGGGGCCGCAGAGACCAGGGGGAAGCGACTGTTTACTAAAAACACAGGTCCGTGCGAAGTCGCAAGACGATGTATACGGACTGACTCCTGCCCGGTGCTGGAAGGTTAAGAGGACCGGTTAGCCCTTACGGGCGAAGCTGGGAATTTAAGCCCCAGTAAACGGCGGTGGTAACTATAACCATCCTAAGGTAGCGAAATTCCTTGTCGGGTAAGTTCCGACCTGCACGAATGGAGTAACGACTTCCCCGCTGTCTCAACCATAAACTCGGCGAAATTGCAGTACGAGTAAAGATGCTCGTTACGCGCAGCAGGACGGAAAGACCCCGAGACCTTTACTATAGTTTGGTATTGGTGTTCGGTGTGGCTTGTGTAGGATAGGTGGGAGACTGTGAGACCCGGACGCCAGTTCGGGTGGAGTCATCGTTGAAATACCACTCTGGTCATACTGGATATCTAACTTCGGCCCGTAATCCGGGTCAGGGACAGTGCCTGATGGGTAGTTTAACTGGGGCGGTTGCCTCCTAAAGAGTAACGGAGGCGCCCAAAGGTTCCCTCAGCCTGGTTGGCAATCAGGTGTCGAGTGTAAGTGCACAAGGGAGCTTGACTGTGAGAGAGACATCTCGAGCAGGGACGAAAGTCGGGACTAGTGATCCGGCGGTACATTGTGGAATGGCCGTCGCTCAACGGATAAAAGGTACCTCGGGGATAACAGGCTGATCTTGCCCAAGAGTCCATATCGACGGCATGGTTTGGCACCTCGATGTCGGCTCGTCGCATCCTGGGGCTGGAGTAGGTCCCAAGGGTTGGGCTGTTCGCCCATTAAAGCGGTACGCGAGCTGGGTTTAGAACGTCGTGAGACAGTTCGGTCCCTATCCGCTGCGCGCGCAGGAAATTTGAGAAGGGCTGTCCTTAGTACGAGAGGACCGGGACGGACGAACCTCTGGTGTGTCAGTTGTACTGCCAAGTGCACCGCTGATTAGCTACGTTCGGATGGGATAACCGCTGAAAGCATCTAAGCGGGAAGCCCGCTTCGAGATGAGATTTCCATACACCTTGTGTGTGAGAGGCCCCCAGCCAGACCACTGGGTTGATAGGCCGGATGTGGAAGCGGGGACTAAAGACCCGTGAAGCTGACCGGTACTAATAGGCCGATAACTTACACCACACCAGCACCTGGACGGACACGACTTCAAACGGTCCGTCAAAGTATAAAGGGTG
>NZ_VTFX01000007.1 GCF_009192775.1 Arthrobacter yangruifuii | reverse complement strand
GGTTGATCCGATCGAGCCGACGGACCCGACTGATCCTGGTGATCCGACCGAGCCCACGGACCCGGTTGACCCGATCGAGCCGACGGACCCGACTGATCCTGGTGATCCGACCGAGCCCACGGACCCGACGGACCCGACCGATCCTGTGGACCCGACGGACCCGACCGACCCGACGGACCCGACGGACCCGGTTGACCCGACCGATCCTGTGGACCCGACGGACCCGACGGACCCGACGGACCCGACCGATCCTGTGGACCCGACCGATCCTGTGGACCCGACGGACCCGACTGACCCGACGGACCCGACCGATCCTGTGGACCCGACGGACCCGACTGAGCCGACGGACCCGACCGAGCCCACGGACCCGATCGATCCGGTTGACCCGACCGAGCCGACGGACCCGACGCAGCCCACGGAGCCGATTGACCCGCCTGTGGACCCGACTGAGCCCACGGACCCGGTTGACCCGACGGACCCGACCGATCCGGTTGACCCGACGGACCCGACGGACCCGACGGACCCGACGGACCCGACGGACCCGACGGACCCGGTCGATCCCACGGACCCGACGGACCCGACCGATCCCACGGACCCGGTTGGCCCGACCGATCCTGGTGATCCGACTGACCCGACGGACCCGGTTGGCCCGACCGATCCTGGTGATCCGACTGACCCGACGGACCCGGTTGACCCGACCGATCCTGGTGATCCGACTGACCCGACCGATCCGGTTGACCCGGTGGACCCGACGGACCCGACCGATCCGGTTGACCCGGTGGACCCGACTGAGCCCACGGACCCGATCGAGCCAACGGATCCCACGGACCCGACGGACCCGGTTGACCCGACGGACCCGACCGATCCGGTTGACCCGGTGGACCCGACTGACCCGGTTGACCCGACGGACCCGACCGATCCGGTTGACCCGGTGGACCCGACGGACCCGACCGATCCGGTTGACCCGACGGACCCGACGGACCCGACGGACCCGACTGAGCCGGTCGAGCCCACGGACCCGGTTGATCCGATCGAGCCGACGGACCCGACTGATCCTGGTGATCCGACCGAGCCCACGGACCCGGTTGACCCGATCGAGCCGACGGACCCGACTGATCCTGGTGATCCGACCGAGCCCACGGACCCGGTTGATCCGACCGAGCCCACGGACCCGGTTGATCCGACCGAGCCCACGGACCCGACGGACCCCACGGACCCGACTGAGCCGACGGACCCGACTGAGCCGGTCGAGCCAACGGATCCCACGGACCCGACTGAGTCGACGGACCCGATCGAGCCCCCTGTGGACCCGACCGATCCTGTGGACCCGACGGACCCGACGGACCCGACGGACCCGACTGAGCCGGTCGAGCCAACGGATCCCACGGACCCGACTGAGCCGACGGACCCGATCGAGCCCCCTGTGGACCCGACCGATCCTGTGGACCCGACGGACCCGCCGGACCCGACTGAGCCGACGGACCCGATCGAGCCCCCTGTGGACCCGACCGATCCTGTGGACCCGACGGACCCGACCGATCCGGTGGACCCGACGGACCCGACCGATCCTGTGGACCCGGTTGATCCGACGGACCCGATCGAGCCCACGGATCCGGTGGACCCGGTTGATCCGACGGACCCGATCGAGCCCACGGATCCGGTTGACCCGGTCGACCCCACTGAGCCGATCGACCAAGTCGACCCGCCCGCGGACCCGACCGACCCGACCGACCCGCCTGCGGGCGACCCGACGGACCCTCCCACGGATGATGCCCCTTCACCTTTGCCCGGTGAAATCCATATAGAGGACCCAACAGACCCGGCAGCAGGCGCAGTCACCAGACCCTCCGGTGATGTCGGCACCGGCTCGGTTGTGGAGGTCGCGGCTAACCCGTCCGCACGTATTCCTGGCTCCGGCTTGGCCAACACCGGTGCCACAGGAATCTGGTTCGGCGCTGCAGGTTCTCTCGCCCTTGCCTTAGGCGCACTAGCGGCCTCATGGGCTCGCCGCAGGCACGAATGAGCAGATGAAAATGGTGGTGTCCTCAGGCACTAGGCCGGGGGACACCACCATCAGGCTTTGGGAACCGGGGCCTTCACCGGATATAGGCTAAACGGCAGTTCCACCCCGTGAGGGTGGAACTGCCGTTTAGCTGTCCGGGAGACTCAGGCCGGGGCCAGCGCTGAATGCAGGGCGGTCCGGATGCGCTTTTCGGAGACGCTGCGCACCGTGCCAAGTTCCTGCGCAAAGAAACTGATCCGCAGCTCCTCGATCATCCACCTGACCTCGGCGAGCTCCGGCGGAGTGCCGCGGCCCGGCGCGAGCGCCGCCACGGCGTCGTCGTACTCGTCTTCCAGGCGCTGGACCACGGCCATGGAGAGCCCGTCCCGCTGCACGTTGCCGGGCAGTTTCTCCAGCCGGCGTTCAATGCCGGCCAGGTACCGCGGCAGGTGCATCAGCTGCGCGTAGCCGGTGCGGGCCACGAACCCGGGGTACACCAGGGCATCCAGCTGCGCCCGGATATCGTTCAAGGCACTGATCAGTGCCAGCGAGGTGGTGCCCTTCAGTGCCTTGGTGATCCGCCGGGTGCTGGCCAGGATCTTCTCGACAATCGCGGTGACGGTGAAGACGGTGTCGATCAGTTCGGCCCGCACGGTTTCATACAGGGCGTCGAATTCCGCCCGGGTCCACGGCAGCGCCTCGGGGGTGAGCTTGTCCACCGCGGCCAGGGTGCAGTCCTCAATCAGCGCCGCCACGCTTCCATGCGGGTTCTGGCTGAAGGTCAGCTTCTCGCTGTTGCTGAGGTGTTCCAGTACGTACTTGGCCGGGCTGGGCACGCGCAGCACCAGCAGCCGGATGACGCCGGCACGCATTGCCGCCTGCTGCTCGCCGGCGCTCTGGAAGATGCGCACACCGGCGGTGCTGCCCTCGTCCACCAGGGCCGGATAGCCGGTCACGGTATGGCCGGCCACCAGGCGCTGGACCTGCTTCTCCAGGGTGCCGATGCTCCACTCGGTCAGTCCGGTCCGCTCCGCCACGGCGGAACCGCCGCCTGCAGCGCCGCCGGCGGAACCGTTCGCGGCAGCTGAGCTCTTCGCCTGGGAACCCTGGGCACCCTGGGGACCCTTGGGACCGCGCGGCTGGACGGTCGACGGCGTGGCGCCCAGCGATTCGGCGATGGCCCGGCGCGTCGCCGGGGCCAGGGACTCCTGCAGGGCTGCGAGGTCCTTGCCCTCGTCCAGCACCCGGCCGGCGGAATCCACCACGGTAAACGTCATCCTCAGGTGGTCCGGGACCGCGTCCCAGTTCCAGGATCCGGGCGGAATGATGGATCCCTTGAGGCGGCGCAGCACCAGTTCCAGCGACGGTTCCAGGTCATCCGACGCCGGATCGAAGTCCGCGGCCAGCGCTGCGGCAGCCGAGCGTGCGACGTCGGGCGCCGGCACGAAGTTCTTCCGCACCGCCTTGGGCAGGGACTTGATCAGGGCCGTGATGAGTTCGGCACGCAGGCCCGGGATCTGCCAGGCAAACGGTCCAGGCGTGAGCTGGTTCAGGAACAAGACGGGCACCTCTACGGTGACGCCGTCGTTGGCGGCGGGCACTCCGGGGGTGAACTCGTAGGACAGCGGCAGCTCGAAGGACCCGTAGAAGAAGGACTTCGGGAAGTCGTTCTCGTCCAGCCCCTCGGCGTCGTCGGTGCGCAGGGCGTCCGGATCAAAGTCCAGCAGCGTGGGGTTTTCGTGCCGGGCGGACTTCCACCACTTGTCGAAGTGCCGTTCGGAGACGACGTCGGGCCCCACGCGCTCGTCATAGAACTCGAACAGGGTCTCATCGTCCACCCGCAGGCCGCGGCGGCGGACCCGGTTCTCCAGTTCCTCCACCTCGGCCAGCAGGGCCTGGTTGCGGGAGAAGAATTTGTGGTGGGTACGCCAGTCGCCCTCCACCAGGGCATGCCGGATGAACATCTCCCGGGACAGTACGGGGTCGATCCGGCCGTAGTTGATGCTCCGCTGCGGCACCACCGGAACGCCGTAGAGCGTGACCTTTTCATAGGCCATGACCGCGCCGCGGCTCTTGGACCAGTGCGGCTCGCTGTAGGTGCGCTTGACCAGATGCGGGGCCACCTCCTCGGCCCAGAGCGGGTCGAATTTCGCAGCCACCCGTGCCCAGAGGCGCGAGGTTTCCACCAGCTCGGCGGCCATCACCCAGTCGGGGGACTTCTTGAACAGGGCCGAACCGGGGAAGACCGCAAACCGGGTGCCCCGGGCACCGGTGTATTCACGCTTGCGCTGGTCATAGAGGCCGATGTGGCTGAGCAGGCCGGCCAGCAGGGACATGTGGATTTCCCGGTACTTGCCCACCGGGTCCACCGGCCCCGGCTCGAGGGTGATCCCCAGCGGCCGGGCCAGCTGGCGCAGCTGGGCAAACAGATCCTGCCATTCGCGGATGCGCAGGAAGTTCAGGAATTCGTTTTTGCACAGCCGGCGGAAGGCCGAAGAGGAAAGCTCCTTCTGCTTTTCCTCCACATAGCGCCACAGATTGAGGTATCCGGTGAAGTCCGAATTCTCATCCACGAACCGTTTGTGCATTTCGGCGGCCTTCTGTGCCCGCGCGGGATCATCCTTGGAAGGGCGCTCGCGGGGATCCTGGATGGTCAGCGCCGCGGTGAGCACCATGACTTCCCTGGTGCAGCCGCGATTTCCCGCCTCCACGATCATCCGGCCCAGCCGGGGGTCCACCGGGAGCTGGGAAAGCTTGCGGCCGACGTCGGTGATCCCGCCCTTGGGGTGCAGGGCACCGAGTTCGCGCAGCAGCACGGCGCCGTCGTTGACTGCCTTGGAATCCGGCGGCTGGACGAACGGGAAGTCGGCAACATCCTTGGGGCCCTTCGCCACACCCATGGCGGCCATCTGCAGGATCACGGCGGCGAGGTTGGTGCGCAGGATTTCCGGATCGGTGAATTCCGGCCGCGATTCGAAGTCCTCCTGCGAGTACAGGCGGATCGCAATGCCGTCGGAGACGCGGCCGCAGCGGCCCGAGCGCTGGTTGGCCGACGCCTGTGAGATGCGTTCGATGGGCAGGCGCTGGACCTTGGTGCGGTGCGAGTAGCGCGAGATCCGTGCGGTACCGGTGTCGATGACGTACTTGATGCCCGGCACGGTCAGCGAGGTTTCGGCGACGTTGGTCGCCAGCACAATGCGGCGGTTCCTCCCGGGGGAGAAGACCTTGTGCTGCTCGGCCAGGGAAAGGCGGGCGAACAGCGGCAGGATCTCGGTGTTGGCCAGGCGCGGGTTGCGCTGCACGGAGGACCGCAGCGCTTCGGCGGCGTCGCGGATTTCCCGCTCGCCGGAGAAGAACACCAGGACGTCGCCGGGTGCCTCGCGGGAGAGTTCGTCCACGGCGTCGCAGACGGCGTCCACCGGGTCCCGGTCCTCTTCGAGCTCGTCTTCGGGGCCGTCGTCGTCGTTGCCCCCGTCAGCGGGCTGGTTCAGCGGCCGGTAGCGGATTTCCACCGGGAAGGTCCGGCCGGACACCTCGATGATGGGAGCCGGTGTGCCGTTCAGGGCGAAGTGCTCGGCGAACCGCTGCGGATCGATGGTGGCCGAGGTGATGATCACCTTCAGGTCCGGACGTTCGGGCAGCAGCCGGCGCAGGTAGCCGAGGATGAAATCGATGTTCAGGCTGCGCTCGTGGGCCTCATCGATGATGATGGTGCTGTATTTCTTCAGCTTCGGATCATGGCGGATTTCGGCCAGCAGAATGCCGTCGGTCATCAGCTTGACCTTGGTCTTCCGGCTGGTTTCCCCGGTGAAGCGGACCTGGAAGCCCACTTCCTCGCCGAGCTCGACGTCGAGCTCGGACGCAATCCGCTCGGCCACGGTGCGGGCGGCCAGGCGCCGGGGCTGCGTGTGGCCGATCAGGCCGGTCTCGGCCAGGCCCAGTTCCAGGCACATCTTCGGAATCTGCGTGGTTTTTCCGGACCCGGTTTCACCGGCGATAACGGTGACCTGGTTGGCGGCGATAGCTGCCATGATGTCTTCGCGCCGCTCGGAAACGGGCAGCTGTTCGGGATAGGAAATTGTCAGTGCCATGATTGCCACCAGTCTAGTGGCTTGGCCGGATGCTCTTTCCGGATTCCGCCGTGGGCGGGATTTCGACGGCGTGCTGCAGCAGGTCCAGGGCCCGGCGTGCCCGCTCACGCATTTCCGGAGGATCAAGGATTTCGAAGGGCACGCCCCAGGCCGTGAGATGGATCAGGGGCAGGTCCAGGGAATCCCAGCCGCCGCGCACTATGGTGTGCCCGGGTCCGTCTGCTTCGACGGTGGCCATGGTGGCAGGCACCTGCCCGGCTACTGCTGCCAGCGGTGCGGCCAGCCGGACCACCACGGTGTAGCGGTACGGGTTGCGGGTAATGGATTCCTGCACGTAGGCGGCAAGGTCCGGGGCGGGCAGCGGCCGGGGCGTGAACCGCGCACGCGGGGCAGGCGTGCTGGTGCAGCGGTCCACCCGGAAGGTCCGCCAGTCACTGCGGTCCAGGTCCCAGGCGACGGCGTACCAGCGCCGTCCGGTGCTGACCAGCCGGTAGGGCTCAACCATCCGCCGCTGGGATGCGCCGTCGGCCGCGGTGTAGCGGAAGCTCAGGATCCGGTGCTCGGTGATGGCGGAGGAAAACGAGGTGAGGATTTTCGGATCCACGCCGCCGGGCGGTCCGGACAGGGTGGAAACGGATTGCGACAGGGCCGAAAACTGGGGGCGGAGGCGCCCGGGCAGGACCTGTTCCAGTTTTGCCAGGGCCCGCACGGATGCTTCCCCGATTCCCGTCACCGGTCCCGCGGCCACTGCGGTGAGGCCGAGGGCGACGGCGAGGGCCTCGTCGTCGTCGAGCAGCAGCGGCGGCAGCTGGGCCCCGGCTCCGAGCTGGTAGCCGCCGGCAATGCCCGGGGACGCGGAAATGGGATAGCCGAGGGTGCGCAGCTTGCCGATGTCCCGGCGCACCGTGCGTTCGGTGATGGACAGCCGTTCCGCGAGCGCCGCGCCGGTCCACTCGCGCCGAAGCTGCAGCAGCGACAGCAGCTGCAGGAGCCGAGCGGATGTCTCCAGCATGGAATCCAAACTACGCGCTTATCCGGCCGGAAGCTGTCCTGATTGATTCGTAGACTGTGCGCATCCGAAGAAATCCGCGCAGGACATTCACACGCAGGAGACGGTATCCGGGAGGACACACAGAAGATGCCCACCGAGGCACGGGTACTGGCGGACCAGCTCGCCTGGCACTGGGACAACCAGGCACGGCCCCGGCTGGTGGGGCTCACCGACGCGGAATACTTCCGGGAACCGGTGCCGGGTTCCTGGAGTGTGCGTCCGCGGGGCACGGGAACCGCACCGGTGCAGGCCGGGGCGGGAGACTTCACTATTGACTTCGCCTTTCCGGAACCGGACCCGGCACCGGTCACCACCATCGCCTGGCGGCTGGGGCACATCCTGGTGGGTGTCCTGGGTATGCGGAACGCCGCACACTTCGGGGGACCCGCTGTGAGCTATGAGGATTTTGACTATCCAGGTACCGGGCAGGGCGCACTCGACCTGTTGGACGAGTACTATTCCCGCTGGATCAGTGCCGTGTCCTCCCTGACCCCGCAGCAGCTGGCGGCCCCGGCGGGGGAGGCGGAAGGGAGCCGGTCCAACGCTCCTATGGCAACCCTGGTGCTGCATATCAACCGGGAGATGATCCATCATCTGGCGGAGGTCGCCCTGCTGCGGGACCTGTACGCGAACGGACTGCGCTGACCATCCGTTCACGTGCTCCGGGCGCCGACGGTATCCCCGGCTTCCAGCCGCGCGCCTAGGCGTCCGCACGTCTCAAACCATTGCGCACATACCGGCTGGTCGGTATCGTCGGGCCTACATCGCCACACCGCTACATCGCCCCGCCTGCCTGCGTGCTGACGCACGGGCGGCAACAGAGGAGAACCATGCCTGAAACACCCATTGCCACGACGGGCCGTGTCGCCGTCGTCACCGGAGCCGGACGCGGAATCGGGGCCGCTGTGGCCGCAAGGCTTGCCGCCGACGGACACGCCGTCGCGGTCATCGACCTGCGGGAGCAGGACACGGAACAGACCGTCGACGCTATCCGCGCCGCCGGGGGAGAGGCACTTGGCGTGGGCGCCGACGTGTCCGACGCCGCCGCCGTCGAGCAGGCCGTGTCCCGCATCGCCGCAGAGCTGGGCGCGCCCACCATCTTGGTGAACAACGCCGGAATCCTCCGGGACAACCTGCTGTTCAAGATGAGTGAAACGGACTGGGACGCAGTGATGGGGGTCCACCTGCGCGGGGCGTTCCTGATGAGCCGGGAGGTGCAGGCGCATCAGGTAAAGGAGGAATGGGGGCGGATCATCAACCTTTCCTCCACCTCCGCCCTGGGCAACCGCGGCCAGGCGAATTATGCCGCCGCGAAGGCAGGTATCCAGGGGTTCACCAAGACCCTCGCCATCGAACTGGGCCGTTACAACGTCACGGTCAACGCCATTGCCCCCGGCTTCATCCAGACAGACATGACACGGGCGACGGCGGAACGCGTCGGGGTGCCGTTCGAGGACTTTGTGGCGCATGCGGCGAAGGAGATTCCGGTGCGGCGCGCCGGAAACCCGGAGGACATTGCCGCGGCGGCGTCCTTCTTCGCCCGCGAGGAGGCCTCGTTCGTCTCCGGACAGGTGCTCTACGTCGCAGGCGGGCCGAAGGCCTAGCGGTGGCACACTTCGGATCCGTGGAGGAGCTTGCCGGTGCGGTGGGCACAGTGGAGACGAGTGAATGGGTCCTCATCGACCAGGACCGCATCAACCGGTTTGCCGACGCCACGGATGACCACCAGTGGATCCATGTGGACCCTGAACGGGCCGCCCGGGGCCCCTTCGGCGGCACCATCGCACACGGGTACCTGAGCCTGTCCCTGCTTCCGGCGCTCGCCTCCGGCCGGTTCCGGGTGGAGGGCATGGTGATGGGAGTGAACTACGGGCTGGACCGGGTGCGCTTCCCCCATCCGGTCCCCGTGGACAGCCGGATCCGGGCATGCTCGGAAATTGTGTCGGTTCAGAACGTGCCGCAGGGGGTGCGGGTCAAGCTCCTCGTCACCATCGAAATTGAGGGTGCAGGCAAGCCCGCTGCCGTAGCGGAGTCCCTCTCGCTGTACGTGCTGGAATAACCCGCCAGTGGCAAAGGGGCCCGTCCGCCGGGACGGGCCCCTTTGTGGAGCGGCTGCGGTGGTGCGGCGGCCGGTTTACTCCGGCAGCCCGTCAGCCGGCATGGCCGTCCGCTCCCCGGTGTATTCCTCGACCGTGTATTCCTCCGCCTCAGTGCCGGTGACCACGTACGGGGTGCCGAAGTAGGACTGCACGCCGTTGTCCACCCGGGTCAGCATGGCTCCGGTGTAGCCCCGGTGGCTGTCCCCGCCGAAGCCCAGCGGGGCATGGCCGTTGCCGGTGACGTCGCCTGACTCGAGCGCCTCCATCAGGGACTCCCGGGTGGGGTTCTCCCCGGCTGCCTGCAGGGCCTCGACGAAGAGGTAGCCGATGGACATGCCGAAGATGGTGTTGCCGTCAAACGGAGCCCCGGCGTTGTATTCCTCGTTGATCTCGGCGAACTTGGCCGTCCATTCGTCCTCGGTATCCGAGTAGCCGGGAAGGTAGTTTGCGCTGACGAAGCCCTGCAGCAGCTTGTCCGTGTTCTCACCCAGATAGCCGGACAGGGTGTTGAAATCGCCGCCGGCCGAGGAGGCCATCCACTGCGGGAAATATCCGAGCTTGGCTGCTGTGCCCACGGCCTGCGCACTGAAGCCGTTGATGGTGGCGAGGAAATTGACCTCGCAGCCCGCCTCCTTCATGGAGCTGATCTGTGCGGCAATGTCGGTGTTAGCCGTGGAGTACACCTGGGCATCCGCGAGGCCGTCCTCCCCGAGCACCGCCTCCAAGCCGGTCTGGAATTCCTCGCCGAAGTCGTCATCCTGGCCGAAGAAGCAGTAGGTCGCCTCCGGGAATTCCTCCTGTGCGTACGTGGCCAGGATCCGTGATTCGGTGGGGTAGTCCACCATGAAACCGTAGGTGTAGGGGTAGTCTTCGGGCTGGTTCCAGGTGGGGCTGCCGGAGGCCACGAAGAGATCCGGTACCTCGTTGTCATTGACGAAGTCCAGGACTGCACTGTGCGGCGGCGTGCCGAGTCCGCCCACGAGGGCAAAAACCTCGTCCTGGAGCACCATTTCCCGCACGGCGGTCTGTGTGTTGGCCGGGTTGTAGCCGTCATCTTTGACGATGTATTCGATGGTCCGGCCGTTGATGCCGCCCTTGTCATTCACGTAGTCGAAGTATGCCTTGGTGGCGGGGGAGATCGTGGAGTAGCCGGCGGCTGCGGGTCCGGTCAGCGGCTGGTGCGTGCCCACGGTGACGGTGGTGTCGGTGATCCCGGGAACGTCCGCTGCCTCACCCCCTTCATCCGGAGAGGCGCACGAGGCCAGGCCGAGGGCCGAAGCTGCAAGGACGGCGGTACCCAGGCGGAGCTTGGAACGGATCATCATTGACCTTTCGGGGTTGCCGGTAGCTGCCCGCTGGGGGCCGGTATCCGGGAGGGTGCTGTTGCTGGTGACGGTGGTGCGGGTTCGGTGGACCTTGGCGGAAGAGAGGCGGAAGGAGGCGGCCGCAGCCGGCCGCCGGCCCGGACCAGCAGGCCCTGGATGCCCTGCGGTGCAAGCAGCACAACGAGGATCAGGACTGCTCCGAAGACGGCCACGGCCAGGTTGCCGTCCAGCCGCTGGGACAGGTCCGCTGAGAGTTCGAGCCTGGAGGTCGCAGTGCTGATGAGGTGCGGCAGGGCCACTAGGAGCAGGGCGCCCCAGACTGCCCCGGTCAGGGAACCGATGCCGCCGACGACGGCTGCCATCAGCAGGAACAGGGAGAAGACCAGGGAGTAGGCCCCGGGGCCGGCGCTCTGCGTGGTGTAGGCGAGCAGCCCGCCGCCCATGCCTGCCGCCGCAGAACTGATGACGAACGCCGTGATCTTTGTCCGGGCGGGGTTGATGCCGGCAAGCGCTGCCGCAACCGGGTTGTCGCGCACGGCCCGCAGGTGCCGGCCGAAGCGGCCGTGAAGCAGGTTCGCCAGCAGGGTCAGGACCAGGACGGAACAAATAACGGCGAGCCAGGCCTGCCAGGCTTCGGTGGAGACAATGCCCCGCAGCGCCGTCGGCCGTTTTTCCACCGTGATCCACAAACCCTGGTCACCGCCGAGCACCGAGGAGAAGGTACTGGTGACCGCCGGCAGGGCCACCACCAGTGCCATGGTGAAACCGGCAAGGTAAGGCCCGTGCAGCCGGCCGGCGGCGAGTCCGACGGCCAGGCCGAGGACGGCTGCACCGAAGACCGCCGCCGCCAGCGGCACCAGGAGCAGCAGCGGACCCTCCGCCCCGGCGTCGGCCATTGCATTGGCGCTCAGCGCGTAGCTGTACGCCCCGGCCGCCATCAGGGCTGCCTGTCCGAGGGAGAGTTGCCCGCCGGCGCCCGTCAGCAGGGTCAGTCCGGCGATTCCGCACAGATAGGCGCAGACGATGGCCAGCTGGTAGGAAGTGAACGAGGGGATGATGAACGTGAGGCCGATCAGGAGGACGGCTGCGGCGGCGGCCAGGAGATACCGCTTTGTGACGCTCATGCTGTGCGCTCCTTCGCGAGGGAAAAGATTCCGCCCGGCCGGACCAGCAGCACGGCCAGCAGCAGGACCAGGATGGCGACCGGCGCCAGGGTGGCTCCCCAATAGCCGCTGACCCAGCTGAGCAGCACGCCAACGGCCAGCCCGCCCAGGACGGCGCCGGCGGGGGAGTCGAGACCGCCGATCACGGCCACGGTGAATGCATAAACGAAGACGGCGTCCGCCGCGTGCGGGTTCAACCCGAGTTCAGTGGGGATGACCAGCAGTGCGGCAAGCGCCCCCAGTGCCGAAGACAGAGCCCAGCCCAGGGTGAGCATCCGCGGGGTCCTGACGCCCAGGAGCCGGGCCAGGTCCGGTGCGAAGGCGGAGGCACGCAGCCGCAGCCCCAGGGGAGTCTTCGTGAACAGCAGGACCAGCCCGCCCACCAGCACGGCGATGCACGCGAACACAAACAGGTCATAGGAGGAGAAAACGGTGATGCCGAACATCTCCACCGGGTCGGAACTGAACGGGGTCACCATGGTCCGGTAAGCGTTGCCGAACACCATGCCCAGGACGGCCTGGATCAGCATCAGGAGTCCCAGCCCGGCAATCACGGGGTTCAGCGGAGAGGTGTTGCCCACGAAGCGCATGACTCCGCGCTCCACCACCGCCCCGATGAGGAAGCCCGCAACCAGCGCTGCCGCAAGGCCTGCCCAGTAGCTGCCGGTCACCGCGGTGACGGTAAAGGCAACATAGGTGGCTGCCACGGCCATGGCGCCCTGCGCGAAGTTCACAATCCGCGCTGCACGCCAGATGAGGACCAGGGAAAGCGCGAAGGCTGCGAGGACGGCGCCGCGGGCGAGTCCGTCGAAGGTGAGGAAAAGGAATCTGTCCATTAGAACCCCAGGTAGGTGTGGCGGAGGTCGGTGTCTTCGGCGAGTTCGGCGGCCGCCCGGGAGGCGACAATCCGTCCCAGATTCAGGACGACGCCGTGGTCCGCGACGGTGAGGGCACTGCGGACGTTCTGTTCGATCAGCAGTACGGTCAGTCCGGTGTCGTCGCGCAGGCGGCGGAGCATCCCCAGGATCTGTGCAGTCACCTTGGGGGCCAGTCCCAGGGAAGGTTCGTCGAGCAGCAGCAGCGCCGGGGCCGCCATCAGCGCCCGCCCCAGCGCCAGCATCTGGCGCTCGCCGCCGGAGAGCTGGTGTCCGGCGGCCTTCCGGCGTCGGTCCAGGGGTTCGAAGAGCTCGTAGGTCCGGGTGAGCATCGCAGCGGCCGCCCTGCGGTCCTTGCGCCACAGGCCGCCCAGGCGCAGGTTTTCCTCCACCGTCAGTTCGGTGATGACGCCCCTGCCTTCAGGTACGAGGGCAACGCCGTGGCGCACCATCTCCTCGACGGGCACCCGGGTCAGGTCCTTTCCGGTGCCCAGCCTGATGCTGCCGGCGGTGGGCCGCAGCTGGCCGGTGACGGTGCGCAGCAGGGTGGTCTTGCCGGCACCGTTTGCCCCGACGACGGCGGTGATGGAGCCTTTCTCGACGCTCAGGTTGATGCCGTGCAGCACCGGAACGCTCCCGTACCCTGCAGTGACGCCTTCCAGTACCAGTCCGCCGGTCATGCCACCTCAACCCCCAGATAGGCATCCGCGACGGCGGGATCGGCACCGATGTGGGCAGGTGTGCCTTCGGCGATCAGGCGGCCGAAGTCCAGGACGGCAACGCGGTCGCAGACTTCCATCACCAGGTCCACGTGGTGTTCCACGAGGATCACCGAGCATCCGTCCGAGGGCACGGTGCGGATAATGCCGGCAAGCTCCTCGATGTCGTCGTGGCCGAGCCCGCCGGCAGGTTCATCCAGCAGCAGCAGCCTCGGTTCACTCACCAGGGCCCGTGCGAGGGCCACCTTCTTGCAGATGCCGTAGGGCAGGGTATCCGGCAGGGCAGCGGCATAACCGGCGACGCCGAGCGACTCCAGCGCGTCCATCGCTCGTGCGGCCAGCCGGTTTTCGCGGGCAACGGCGCCGGGCAGGGCCAGAAGGTCGAGTCCTCTGCGCGTGTCTGCGGCCAGGCCTGCCGTAACGTTCTGCAGCACCGTCAGACCGGGGAAGAGGCCAAGCCCCTGCAGGGTGCGTGCCACTCCGGAGCGCGTCAGCCGGTGCGGTTTCGGCGTGAAACCGTGTCCGTCCAGCTGAAGGTTTCCGGCCGTGGGCGGGAAGACACCGCAGATCACATTGAAGAGGGTGGTCTTGCCTGCGCCGTTGGGGCCCATGATGCCGACAATCCTGCCTGCCGGGATATCCAGGGACACTGCGTCGAGGGCGGTGAGTCCGCCGAACCGGACCGTGATTCCATCCAGTCGGAGACCTGGCGGTTCCGACTGGTCGGTATGTAGCTCCTGCATGAGTACTCCATCGTCTCTGCTCTTACCTTGCATACGGCGTGGTGCTGTAGGGCGGTAGTGCGGGAGGTGCGGTGGTGCGGGTGCTGAGGAGATGCGGGTGTTGAGGAGGTGCTGTGGTGCGTTAGGAAGCTTGAAGTCCGGCCAGATAGAGCGCGGTCAGCTGGGCCGCCGCCTGTTCCCGGCTGATGGTGCCCCCGGGGGAGTACCAGTAGGAGAGATAGTGCGGATCGGAGAAGAAGTTGGCGGCGAGCACCTGGATGGGAATATCAGTCCGGAAGACGCCGTCGGATTGGCCGCGGACCAAGACAGCCGTGAACGCGTCGTTGTATTCACGGCGCCTCCGCTTGACTTCCTCTTGCCGGTCCTCGCTGAGCATGTGCTGGGAGCGGAAGAACACGGCACCTTCACGGATGCAGTCGATGGACGTCATGATCACGTCCTCGCAGGCCAACCGCATGGTTTCTACTGCCGGCAGATTCCGGCCGATGATCTCGGTCAGGTTTCTGTGCTGGAGCGTGAGGATGCGGTCGTAGATGTCGAAGAGCAGATCATCTTTGGAATTGAAGTAATGGTAGAGGGCCCCCTTTGTCACTCCGGCCGCGTCCACGATCTGCTGCACACTGGTTTTCGCATAGCCCTGCCGCGCAAAAAGCTCCACGGAGGTGCGTGCGAGCTCTTCCTTGATGTTCAGGGTCTTCATGCGGTGGATGTCCGGGATTCTCGTGGTGTGGTGTGGTGTGGTGTGTGGACGGCGTCGGAACCGACCGGTTGGTATGTGCGAACACCATAACCCCGGAGGGGGCAGCCGGCGCAAGGGTTCTGGGGAAAGAATTCCGGCGCGGCATGAGGAACGGACTTCCTGGCTCCTTTACAGTCGTTGGCATGACGCAGCCCGTATATCCGCCGCTCCCGTTTCAGCCGTCCGCTCCCGACTCCCCGGGCTGGCCCATGCCGGCGTCGGTACCTCCGGGGATGCGGATGGAGTTGAGTCGGGCTCGGTTGTTGGATTCCAGGGAAGCGGAGTTCGACAACTGGATGGCGATGCTGCATGAGCGCTATGACGAATGCGTTGCGACTCTGGGCCGGGAACTGATGGCTGTGGAAGCCACCTTCCTGAACCAGGAAGCGGACGGATCCTGGTGGATGTACCATTTCCAGTTGCTGGGGGAGGCCAGCCCAGGGTTGATTCCCGACAATCCGCTGGACCAGGCGCACCTGGAGTACGGCATGAAGACCAAGCATCGGGGGTGGGAGGAGTTGCAACCGCGGTTTTTTCTTTGCCCTCCTGCGGTGCGTGCCGCTGTCGAGGAGGCTGCTGCTCCTCGGGATTAGGGGCTGAGTGGGCTGGTGCTGGCGCTGGCGGTCGCGTTGGGCAGTCGATTTGCTGACGGCTTGCCGATATTTCTGCTGGCGCTTCGCTACAACGTCAGGTCCGATCGGATAAACAGAAGAACCCCGCACCGACGGATCGGTGCGGGGTTCTCTGTTGTCTCTTGTGCCCTCGATAGGATTCGAACCTACGGCCTGTTGCTCCGGAGGCAACCGCTCTATCCCCTGAGCTACGAGGGCAAGGACTCCGGTAAACCGGCAGGTCCTGTGGGACTCAAGAAGCTTAGCAGGTTTCAGGCGGACGGGGAAAACCCATGTTCCGGAGCGCAGGCGGGGCACCGATACGCTTCCCCGCTGTGCTGTCCTGAGGAATGAACTCTGCGGCCGAACGTTTGGGTGCAAATCGGTTCTCAGAGCTCTGTATTACGGGTAGGTAGTGGTCTTCGAAAGACAGGTATTTCTTGTTTTCCGGGAGGGCCGTTTTTGGTCTGTTTCCGGCCCGGAAATGTCAGTGCCGGGTGAAATCCTGAGGGTATGGATCAGCTCGGAAACACCGGACGGACAACCGAAAAACAGGATCGTAACGACCAGCAGCCAGCAGGCTCGGCTGGCGACGAGGATGCTTTACGCACGCCCTGCACGCTGGCGGTATATCGGGCGGTTCCGGATGCCAGTGGCGACGCTGGCGACGGTACGGACTCCGACGACGGCGGCACTCAGGCCGGCACTGACGGTTCCGCAGACACCGACACCGGCGATGCCTCTACCGATCCCGCCGCATCTCCTGCTGCCACCCTCTTTGACGCGGCCATTCCCGCGCCGGATTCCGACTTCACCGCAAGACCGGCGGCAGGGTCCACATCGGATTCCGCTGCGGGGCCGGAGACCGGATCCGCATCCGCCGACCACGGCCGAACGGCTGCAGCCGCCGAACCCGAACCCGTCCCAGAGGACACCACGGGTTCGGCGGCCGCTGAGCCTGCGGAGCCCGCCACAGGTGCCACCGGTGCTGATGGTGAGGGCTTTCCGGATGGGTTTACTGGGGTGCTGGCGATGGCGAATCTGGAGTCCTTCGACGAACACGCCACCGGCGAGGTGTTGGCGAGGCTGTCGCATTTGGTTCGGTGGACGCAGGCCCAGCAAGCCCGGGCGATCAACCATATGGAGGAACTCTTCCGGAACCATCTGTCGTCTACCTGGGGGAAGGAAGGGCCGGGGATCGCGTTCAGCCTCGCTGCCTCCGAATGCGCCGCGATCCTGAACGTTCCCCAGACCACCGCCCAAGGCATGGTGGTCGAAGCCGGCAGACTCTGCACCACCCACACCGCCACCCTCAACGGATTGGAACAAGGACGCTTCAGTTACGCGCACGCGCAGGTGGTCCTGGATCAGTGCGAGAACATACCCTCCGCGGAACTTCCCGGGTTTGAGGCGGAGCTGCTCGCCAAAGCCGAAGGCATAACCCGGCCACAGTTCTGCGCCAAAGCCCGCCGGCTGCGGGAGAAAACCTATCCCGAAACCATTCCCGAACGGCACCGGACAGCGTTCGAGAAACGCAAGGTGGTCCTGGAACGCGATGAGGACGGCATGTCCTGGCTGTCGGCCCATCTACGGGCCGAGCATGCCCAGCAGATCTACACAGCGTTGTGTACCTCAGCCCGTGGTGAACAGGCGGACGGGGACCCGCGGACAGCGGACCAGCTGCGGGCCGACATCCTGACCCAACTGCTCATGGGCGGCCTTGGTTCACCCCGTAGCGGCGGTGGCGGGGTCCTGCGGGAGGGTGCTGGTCGGAGCGGAGGACGCGGCGGGGCCGGTAGAGAGGACGGGTTCAACGTGCGCGGTGGACGCGGCGGACGTGGAGCCGGCAACGCTAACCAAGCAGGCACGCCCGGCAAAGTCGGTGACCCCGAATCTGATGAGTCGTCCGGGTCCATGGGTGTTCTGCCTCGGGCGGAGATCATGGTGTTGATCAACGCCGAAACGTTGTTCGGTGCCGACGAGAAGCCTGCCGAGCTGCACGGCTACGGGCCGATCAGCGCCGACGCAGCCCGCAGACTCGCCCGCAACGCCGCCCACTGGACCGGACTGGCCCAGGACCCCACCACCGGAGAGATCCTCGGGGTAGGCAGACGCCGGAAAGTCCCCGCCGGACTCGCCCGCTGGCTCAGAGCCCGGGACGGAACCTGCCGGTTCCCCGGCTGCCGGGTCAGCACCGCGGTCACGGAAATCGACCACACCACCGACTGGGCGAAAGGCGGCGACACCGAACACGGAAACCTGGAACACCTGTGCCGCCGGCACCACCGGTTCAAGACCCTGGGATTCTGGAAAGCCACCCAACCCGAACCGGGAGTGATGGAGTGGACCTCACCGACGGGACGGGTCTACCGGACCGAACCGTTCCTGGAACTGGGGCGCTCAGAAGCGGGACGTCTGAAACCGGAATCGCCCGCTCAGGATCGGGATCGGCAGGATCGGGACCGGCAGGGACAGACATTCCCGCTCGGCGGCCAGGAGGACGGCAGGGAAGAGCCTCCGCCCTTCTAAGCGGCGGACGTTCTAATCCATGGCCAGGCTGAGCCGCCGCCGGTTCACCCACGAGCCTGTAGCCTGCCTCGGTCTCAACCGGAGAACCCGGTCTTTACACCGGATGGATGAGGGCGCCTCGGCCGGCGGCGTATCTCTGCGGCGGGTACCCGGTGGTCCAGACGTGGGCACTTGGCAGCCATGTTGGAACCCAAGAGCCCCGGAACCCAGGAGTTCAGGAACCCCGGAGCCCAGGACCTAGGAGTTCAGGAGTCCAGCGAGAGGCCCGGTGCCGGGTACCCGTCGCTGAGACGCCCAAGAGTCCAGGGAGAGGACCCGGTAGCCGTCGGAGTACGCCTAGTAGCCCAGGAACGGATCCGTACGGATCCGCCGCCCCCCGGCACCGCGGACGGCTTTCCGGGCCGCAGCCACTGCACCGGGCGAACCGGAAACATACACGGCCCGGTTGCTGATGTCGGGAATTTCCCGGCTGAGGACCGCCTCGTCGGGAAGCCCCGGACCCAGCCAGGTCCATCCCGGAATCCCGGGATCGGAAGGGGTGCAGACCAGCACGCGAACATCCATCGATTGCAGCTCCCCGGCATAGGCAAGTTCCTCAACGGAGGATGCCGCATACACCAGCACAATGTCCCGGTCTTCGCCGCACACCTGGCGCAGCTGGCTGATGAACGGAGTAATGCCGATACCGGAGGCAATCATCAGCACCGGTTTGCTCCGGTCCCGCGGAAGCAGGAAGTCTCCGGCCACCGTAGTCGCCGTCAGCTCGGCACCCGGACGCATCTTCAGCAGGCTTCTCTTGAAGCTGCTGGAAGGATCAGCCACCCGGAGTCCCACCGCTGCAGTGTCCGGCTCCGAAGGAGCCGTGGTGATGCTGAAGATACGGCGGGTTCCCCGCGAGTCCGGCTCAAAGTGCGGCACCGAAAGCTCAAGATACTGCCCCGCACGGAAGCGGACAGGACGGGACGGCTGAAACACCAGTTCCCGGGCGGTCGGCGTCAGTTCACGGGTTTCCAGCAGCCGCAGCCGGACAGCTCCCCGCTGTCCCAGCACAAAGGCGAGCGCATTGCCCACGAGCAGGGCCAGCTCCGGAGACATCAGAACCGGACCCAGGGACAGCGGCACGGCAAAAAGCACGCCGACGACGGCGGCCTCCAGCAGCCGCTGAACGCGCAGCGGAGGAAGGGTCAGCGGCTCGGTGAGCATGAATCCGGCCAAAAACACCAGGGGATAGGAACCCGTCACGGTGACAAGGGCATCAGCAGGCGGTTCACCGTTCGCCGCAAAGCGGAACAGGAGCACCACCACGGCTGTCAGGGCGAACACCGCGGCCATCGGGAGTAGGCGGTTCCGGTACAGGATCAGCAGCGATGCCGGCAGCACGGCAACCAGCATCCACGGCGTAGCCACCCACCAGACAGCCCCGCCGAGACCGGTGGCAGCAACCACGAAAGCTCCCACGGCCACGGGGTTGAAAATGTGCCGGCGCCGGACGGCAAGGACGTATTTCGACGCCGTCGCCACAGCACCCGCCAGTGCTACGGTGCCGAGTTGCATGCCCTCGGTGCCCGGCCAGAACAGGAAATACAGCAGCAGGCCGGTAATCAGCGAGGAGTCGGTCTGTGGACGCGTGCGCAGGAGCAGCCCGGCAACCCGGCTGGTGACCAGAGTGGAAGCCACAGCGGTCAGCAGCGTGGCCCCCAGCTCGGCCGGGGTGTAGAAAAGCACTCCGGCAAGGGAGAGCACAAAGGACCAGGCGACACAGGCCAGCAGCAGCCAGACCGTCAGCCGGTACATGGTCCAGCGGCCCAGGAAGGTGTTCAGGGTCCGCGGTGCGGCAGGGGCGGAAATGCTCATGTAAACAGGACTCCAGCCATTGCAGGGGAATAGTCGGCCCGGCCGTCGCTGAACATCCGGACATAATCAAACTCGAATTCGGAGGCCAGCGCCTGCGGTTCAGCGAAGAACAGGGCAGTGGCCAGGCCGTCGGCAGTCATGGCATCCGCTGCCAGCACCCAGGTGGCCGCCACGGTATCCACCGGGGCTCCGGTGCGGGCATCGAGCACGTGGTGCAGCCCGTCCCCCCACTGCCGCCGGTTCACGGCCGAGGCACACAACGCCCGGTCCGAAAGGGTCACCACGCCGATGCCCCGGGTGGTGTCATACGGATGCTCCAGCGCCACACGCAGGGGTTCGCCTCCGGCCTGGCGCAGGTCGGATCCCGCGTCCACCACATACTCCCGGAGGCCCGCCTCCGCCAGGAGCGCACTGACCAGATCCACCAGCTGGCCCTTCCCGGCGGCACCGATATCGAAGGTGACCGGAGCCGCCGTCGTCAGGACGGAGCCGCCGGCGTCGGCAGTCCAGGACACCGTGTCCTTCCACCCGGCTGCCCTCAGCGGGGGACCGGAGGGCTGGAAGCTGTACCCGGCGTCGTACCCCAGGACCTCCAGCGAGCGTCCCACCAGCGGGTTCACTGCTCCGTCCGTCAGCCGCTGCAGGGCATCGAAGAGCGTCAGCAGGGGTGCCGCCGAGGCGGGCAGTTTCCAGTTTCCTGCTGCCCGGGCCATCCGTGCCACGGTGGAATCGGACCGGAAGCGTGAATAGGTCCGGTCATAGCCGTCGACCAGTTCCGCGACCGCAGCCCGGGTCTCCGGGGCCAGGGGCTCTGCGGTGGACAGGGACCACTGCGTGCCGATCGCCTCAAACCCCAGGGTATGCACGGGTGCTGTCCTAAGACGTAGCTTCGGAACGGATGGCATCCAGGGCACGGTTGAAGCCCTGGCTGGTCAGCGAGGAACCGGCCACCTTGTCCACATCGAGTTCGTCCAGACTCTTACCGACCACCTGCTCCTTGACGCCGGACGTGAATTCACGCTGGTACTGCTTGGAGGTCGGGTTCTTCTGCGAGGTCTCGACGTCCAGTTCCGCCACTACGCCGTTTTCCAGCCGCAGCGTCACATCCACGTCCTCCGAGGTGCCCGACGGCGGGATGTAGCTACCGGTGCCGGTGTACTCGCCGTCGGCGTAGCTGCCGGAACCGGCTGCAGCGTCGGGGGCAGCGTCGGGGGCAGCGTCGGGGGCAGCCGCGGGGGACGACGCGGGGGACGAAGCAGGAGCCGAAGCAGCGGACGACGAAGCGGGAGACTCAGCCGGAGCCGGATCTGCGGTGGCGGTGTCCTCGCCCGAGGCACAGCCGGCGGCGGAAAGCAGGGACAGGCCGGCGGCGGCGCACAGCAGGGATTTGCTCGCTCGGTTCACGGTTCTCCTTGGAGTGGGGGACTCTACCCTTTCATTACATCGCATCGTGGATACCGTTGCAGGGTCGGCGGGCTGTGAACCCGCAGAGAGTAAGGCCCGTCATACAAAACAGGACGCAGGCCGCACCCGGCTATGCTTAACCGGTGACTCCTGAAGAACTTTCCTCCGCCGTAACCGCCTGCCTCCAAGCCGCCATCGATGCCGGTGACTTCAGCATCGAACTGCCGGGGGAGGTGCGCGTGGAGCGCCCCAAGAACCGGGACCACGGTGACTGGGCCACCAACATCGCCCTGCAGCTCTCCAAGCAGGCCGGTATGAACCCCCGCCAGTTCGCCGAGATCCTCAAGGGCCGCCTGGAACAGATCGACGGGGTGGCCAAGGTCGACATTGCCGGCCCCGGCTTCCTGAACATCACCCTCGACGCCGGTGCGGCCGGTGAACTGGCCAAGGCCATTGTCGACGCCGGCCCTGCCTACGGCACGTCGGAAATCCTCAAGGGCACGCGGATCAACCTGGAGTTCGTTTCCGCCAACCCCACCGGCCCCATCCACCTGGGCGGCACCCGCTGGGCCGCCGTCGGCGATGCCCTGGCCCGGGTCTTCCAGTCCCAGGGCGCCGAGGTCACCCGCGAGTACTACTTCAATGACCACGGCGCGCAGATTGACCGCTTTGCCCGCTCCCTCCTTGCCTCCGCCAAGGGCGAGCCCGCACCGGAAGACGGCTACGCCGGCGAGTACATCGTGGACATTGCCAACCGGGTGCTGGCGGCCGAGCCGGGCATCATGGACCTGCCCGACGCCGAAGCACAGGAACGCTTCCGCGCCGTGGGTGTGGACTTTATGTTCGGCGACATCAAGGAATCCCTGCACAACTTCGGCGTGGACTTCGACGTCTTCTTCCACGAGGACTCCCTGCACGAAAACGGCCAGGTGGACAAGCTCCTGGAACAGCTCAAGGGCTCGGGAAACCTGTATGAGAAGGACGGCGCCTGGTGGCTGAACTCCAGCGAGTTCGGCGACGACAAGGACCGCGTGGTCATCAAGTCGGACGGCAACGCCGCCTACATTGCCGGTGACATTGCCTACATCCACAACAAGCGCGAGCGCGGCTTCGATCTGAACGTCTACATGCTGGGCGCGGACCACCACGGTTACGTGGCACGCCTGAAGGCCGCGGCAGCAGCACTGGGCCATGACCCGGAGTGCGTGGAGGTGCTGATCGGCCAGATGGTCAACCTGGTCAAGGACGGCAAGCCCGTACGCATGTCCAAGCGCGCCGGCACCGTGGTCACCCTCGAGGACCTCGTGGATGCCGTGGGCGTGGACGCCGCCCGCTACACCCTGGCCCGCTTCTCCGCCGATTCCAACATCGACGTGGACCTGGACCTGCTGACCAAGCGGAGCAACGAGAACCCGGTGTTCTACGTCCAGTACGCCCACGCCCGCACCCACGCCCTGGCCCGCAACGCCGAGGCCGCCGGCGTGGACGATTCCGCGTTCGATGCCTCGCTGCTGAGCCACCCGACCGAAAGCGCGCTGCTGGCTGCGCTGGGACAGTACCCCGGCGTCGTCGCGCAGGCTTCCGCCTTCCGCGAACCGCACCGCGTCGCCCGCCACCTGGAAGTCATTGCCGGCACCTACCACCGCTGGTATGACGCCTGCCGCATCGCCCCCCAGGGCGACGAGGAAATCACCGACACCAACCGCACCAGGCTGTGGCTGAACCTGGCCGCACGCCAGGTCCTGGCCAACGGCCTGGGCCTGCTGGGAGTCTCCGCACCCGAACGGATGTAATTCATGACTGCTTCACCCCTGGCTCCGCACTGGCTGAGCCACCCCGAGGACGCCAACGTCCTGCGCCCGCAGCTGTGGGCGCAGGACGTGGCGCGGGGCGACGGCGGCGAACTGGAGATCTCCGGCATTCCCGTGTCCCGGATCGCGGAGGACTTCGGCACGCCGGTGTTCGTGATGTCCGAAACCGACTTCCGTGCCCGTGCCCGTGACTTCAAGGACTCCTTTGACGCGGCCTTCGCAGACCTGTGCGGGGGAGTGGACGTCTACTATGCGGGCAAGTCCTTCCTCTGCACCGAAGTGGCCCGCTGGGTCTCCTCCGAAGGGCTGCGCCTGGACACCTGCTCCGGCGGGGAACTGGCCGTGGCACGCCGCGCCGGCCTCCACGGCAGCCAGCTGGGCCTGCACGGCAACAACAAGTCCCTCGCCGAACTGACCCGGGCCCTGGACATGGAGCTGGGCCGGATTGTGGTGGACAGCCTGGACGAACTGGAAATGCTGGGGGACCTGGCTGCCTCCCGCGGCGAACGTGCCCACGTGATGCTCCGGCTGACCCCGGGCGTGCACGCCTCCACGCATGAGTTCATTGCCACCGCCCACGAGGACCAGAAGTTCGGCCTCTCCATGGTGCCGGACCCGGCCCTGGACGGAATGTCTCCGGCCCTGGCCGCCGTGGAGCGGGCGCTGAAGCACGACGGCGTGCTCCTGGTGGGCGTGCACTGCCACATCGGTTCGCAGATCTTCGAATCCGCCGGATTCGAGCTCGCTGCCCGGCGGCTGCTCGGCTTCCTGGCCGAGGTGAAGCAGGGCTACGGCGTCGAACTGGCCGAACTGGATCTGGGCGGCGGCTACGGCATTGCCTACACGGAAGCCGATGCCCCGCGTCCGGCGGCCGAGATCGCCAACGCGATGGCCGCCGTCGTCGGCAGTACCTGCGCCGAACTGGGACTGGCCGTTCCGCGGATCTCCATTGAACCCGGACGCGCCATCGTGGGGCCGAGCACCTTCACCCTCTACCGCGCCGGCACCATGAAGACCGTGCGGGTGGACATGCCCGACGGCGGCACCTCCCCGCGCCGGTACGTCAGCGTGGACGGCGGGATGAGCGACAATGCCCGGCCCGTGCTCTACGGAGCGGATTACTCTGCGGTGCTGGCCTCGCGGACCTCCGAAGATGACGCGGTTATTTCACGGGTGGTTGGCAAACACTGCGAAAGCGGCGACATAGTGGTGAGGGACGCCTACCTTCCCGGTGATGTTGCCGCAGGGGACCTGCTGGCCGTTCCGGGAACCGGAGCGTACTGCTGGGTGCTCGCCAGCAACTACAACTACCTGACCCGCCCGCCCGTGGTGGCCGTCCGGGACGGCGCGGCACGGCTCATTGTGCGCGGCGAGACCGAAGACGACCTGCTGGCACGCGACGTTTCCTAATCCCTGCAAGGAGTTGGCACAACATATGAAGACCCTGAAAGTAGCCCTGCTGGGGTGTGGGAACGTGGGTTCACAGGTGGCCCGGATCCTCCTCGACGACGCTGCGGACCTCACCGCCCGCCTCGGCGCCCGGCTGGAGCTCACCGGCATCGCCGTGCGCACCGTGGATGCTCCGCGCGATGTGGACCTGCCGGTAAACCTGTTCACCACGGACGCCGAGTCCCTCGTGGCAGACGCGGACATCGTCATCGAGTTGATGGGCGGCCTCGAGCCGGCCCGCACCCTGATCCTGCACGCCCTCGGAGCGGGAGCCGCCGTCGTCACCGGAAACAAGGCGCTGCTCGCGGCAGACGGCGCGTCCCTGTATGAAAAGGCCGACGCCGCGGGCGTCCAGCTCTCCTACGAGGCCGCGGTTGCCGGGGCCATCCCCATCCTGCGGCCCATCCGCGACAGCCTCTCCGGAGACCGCATCACCAAGGTCATGGGCATCGTCAACGGCACCACCAATTACATCCTCGACGCGATGGACTCCACCGGAGCGCAGTTCGTCGATGCCCTGGCCGATGCCCAGCGCCTCGGGTACGCCGAAGCGGACCCCACCGCCGACGTCGAGGGGCACGACGCCGCGGCCAAGGGGGCCATCCTGGCGTCCCTCGCGTTCCACACCGGCTTCGATCTGTCTGCCGTGTCCTGCGAGGGCATCAGCTCCGTGACCGCCGAGGACATCAGCGCCGCGAAGGATGCCGGGTTTGTCATCAAACTGCTGGCCATCGCCGAGAAATTTGCGGACGGCGACGGCGGCGAAGGCGTCAGCGTACGCGTGCACCCCACGCTGCTGCCGCGCCGGCATCCGCTGGCCGCCGTGCACGGGGCCTTCAACGCCGTGTTCGTAGAGGCGGAAAATGCCGGCGAGCTGATGTTCTACGGCCAGGGTGCCGGCGGCGCCCCTACCGCCTCGGCAGTGATGGGCGACGTTGTGACCGCAGCGCGCCGGCTGGTGCTGGGCGGGCCGGTTCCGGCCGGGCGGCCCAGCGGATCCCTGCCGGCACTGCCGCTGGAGACCGTCACCACCAGCTACTCGATCGGATTGGAGGTGGCGGACCAGCCCGGCGTGCTGGCCGCCGTCGCCCGTGTCTTCTCCGAACACGGCGTCTCCATTGAAACCATGCGCCAGACCATCCACGGTGAAGGGGCCAGCGCCGAGCTGCGCTTTGTCACGCACCGTGCTTCCGAGGCCGCCCTGGCGGCCACCGTTGAGGCCATCAAGGACCTTGACGTCATCACTTCAGTCAAATCCGTCCTGCGGGTAGAAGGAGTCTGAGCCGTGGCTCACCAATGGCGCGGCGTTATCCGCGAATACGCTGAACGTCTTCCGGTCACCGACAGCACCGAGATCATTACCCTGGGCGAAGGCGGTACCCCGCTGGTCCGGGCCAAGGCGCTGTCCGAACTGACCGGCTCCGAGGTCTACCTCAAGGTCGAAGGCATGAACCCCACCGGATCCTTCAAGGACCGCGGGATGACCATGGCGATGACCGCCGCCGTGGAATCCGGTGCCAAGGCCGTGGTCTGCGCGTCCACCGGCAACACCAGCGCCTCGGCCGCCGCCTACGCCACGCAGGCCGGCATCACCTGCGCCGTGCTGGTTCCGGACGGCAAGATCTCCATGGGCAAGCTGAGCCAGGCCATTGCCCACGGAGCGCAGCTGCTGCAGGTCCGAGGCAACTTTGACAACTGCCTGGAGGTGGCGCGCAAGCTGGCCGAGGCCTACCCGGTGTTCCTCGTGAACTCCGTGAACCCCGCGCGCATCGAAGGCCAGAAAACCGCGTCCTTCGAAGTGGTGGACTACCTCGGCGACGCCCCCGACTACCACCTGCTGCCCGTAGGCAACGCCGGAAACATCACCGCGTACTGGAAGGGCTACAAGGAGTATTCCGCCCCTTACACCAACGTGACGGGCGAGGAACTGGCGCCGGTGGCCACGAAGACTCCGCACATGTGGGGCTTCCAGGCCGAAGGTGCCTCGCCGCTGGTGAAGGGCCACCCGGTCACGGACCCGGACACCATCGCCACCGCCATCCGCATCGGCAACCCTGCCTCCTGGGACGCCGCCATTGCCGCCCGCGATGAATCCGGCGGCCTGATCGAGGCCGTCACGGACACGGAAATCCTGGATGCACACCGCTGGCTTTCCTCCCGTGAAGGCGTGTTCGTGGAGCCGGCGTCCGCGGCAGGCGTGGCCGGGCTGCTCAAAAAGCATGCCGCCGGGGAAGTTCCGGCCGGGAAAACCATTGTCATCACGGTGACCGGCCACGGCCTGAAGGACCCGCAGTGGGCCCTGCGCACCGCCGACGGCTCCGATGTTGAACCCACCAAGGTGGACTTCGACGTCGTCAGCGTGGCAGCTGCGCTGGGCCTGGAAGCGGCACCGTCCGCCGCCGGCGCCAAGTAGGTCCGCAGATGCAGGTGGATCTGCCCGGACAACTTTCCGGTGCCATGGTGCTCGCCGGCCAGGAGGTGACCGTCACGGTCCCGGCCACCAGCGCAAACCTCGGCCCGGGATTCGACTCCCTCGGCCTGGCCCTGACGTTGTATGACACGGTCCGGGTACGCACTTCGGACACCGGGGGCATCGTCGTCGACGTTGCGGGAGAGGGAGCGGGAGACGTTCCGCGGGATGCCTCGCATCTGGTGGTCCGGACCCTGCTCTCGACCCTTCAGGATGCCGGATACGGCGTCCAGGGCCTGCACCTGAGTGCAGAGAACGCCATTCCGCACGGCCGCGGGCTGGGATCCTCGGCCTCGGCCATTGTCTCGGGCGTCCTCGCAGCGAATTCCCTGCTGCCCGCCGAAGCCCGCCTGGATACTGCCGGCCTCCTGCATGCGTGCTCGGCCCTCGAGGGGCACCCGGACAACGTGGCGCCCGCCCTCGCCGGCGATCTCGCCGTGTCCTGGGAGACGGACGGGGTTTTCCGGTCTGCCCGCGCGGCCGTCCACCCCCGGGTGATTCCCGTGGTCGCCATCCCCGACGTCGAGCTTTCCACTGCCAGTGCCCGCGGCCTGCTGCCCGCCACCGTGGCGCACCGGACCGCAGCGGCCAATGCGGGACGCGCCGCACTGCTGATCCACGCGTTGACGGTGGACCCCTCGCTGCTGCTTGAGGGAACCCGGGACGCCCTGCACCAGGAGTTCCGTGCACCCGCCATGCTGCCCAGCGCACGGCTGCTGCAGGCACTGCGCTCCGCCGGCTTTGCGGCCGTGATTTCCGGAGCCGGTCCCACAGTGCTCTGCCTGGCCGACGGCGATGCTGCCGCCCGGGAGGCGGAACAGGCCATGACCGAACATCTGCGGGCAGCGGGATCCGGCGAAAACTGGCGTGTTCTGCGGCTTGGTGTGGAGCGAGATGGTGCTAGAGTGGAAGGGCACCAGCGGTAAATTCTCCGTTTTGTGCTTCCGCAGGTAGCCGTCCGTTTCGGGCCGCCCCGGGCTTTCGTTGAAAGCACTTTGCCGCCGTCAGGTGTCACTACACCCGTCTCGCGGTGATCTTCCTTGATTCAATTGCCCACCCGCGGAGGCACAGTCTCCGGTGCAGCCTTCAAAGGAACCGCCAAGAAGCGGCGTGTCCCGCTTGAACGACGCGTGTTCGGCAGCGAAGCTGTCCAGACGCTGCGTGGATTCTTCTTATGCAAGGCACCCAGCAGATTCGCCTTTCTCCGGTCAACGGACCGGTAGCCAAGCGAACCCTGGCCCAATGTCTGATCTTTGGGGCCGGGGCCAATCACCGCGGCCGGCATTGCGCCGGACCGCCCGACGAGGGGGAAGGATCCTTCGTGACAGATACCACTAGCCTGACTGCAGGCGTGGATTCAGCATCCGCCGGTTCAACCGGCGAGAACACATCCAAGAGCACAGGTCTTGCAGGCCTGAAGCTCGCGCAGCTCCAGGCGCTTGCCGGACAGCTCGGCATTACCGGGGGGTCCCGTATGCGTAAGGGAGACCTGGTGACGGCCATTTCCAATCACCAGCGCGGCGGCGCCGTAGCCGACCGCCCCGTGCGCGGTTCCCGCAGCGAAGCCGGTGACGCAGCCAAGGGCATCTCCGCACCGGAGAAGACCGCAGCTGCTCCCGCAGAGCAGTCCGCGGACGCCGAGCCGACCCGCCCCCCGCGTACCCGCAACCGCAACCGCCGCGCAGCCAGTGACGGCGTCGTCACCTCTGCTCCGGCCGAGGCTGCTCCGGTTGAGCCGGCGGCACCCGCAGCGGCGCCCGCCGAGGAAACGGCTCCGGCCCGGAACCGCGAGGCACGCGAAGACAGCGGACGCGAAGAGGGCCAGCGCGAGCGCGGCAACCGCCGCAGCCGCAACCGCCGCAGCGACTCCAACGAGTCCAACGGCACGGTAAGCGCTTCCGCCGATGCACCCGCAGAGGAGGCCGCGTCCAACAATGCTGCTTCGAACAACACTGCTTCGAACAACGCTGCGTCCAACAACGCGTCTTCGAGCAACGCTGCTTCAAACAACGCGTCTTCGAGCAATGCTGCTTCGAACAACAACGCAGCGTCGAATAACGCGTCCGGGAACGGATCCGAGAACCGGAACGCCGGCGACGACGAGCGCGGCGAACGCCGTGAGCGCCGCAGCCGCTCGGACCGCGACAACGGCGGCAACCGGGACAACAACCGCGACCGCGACAACAACCGCGACGGCGACAACAACCGGGACCGCGACAACAACCGGGACCGCGGCAACAACCGGGACCGCGATAACAACCGGGACCGCGATAACAACCGCGACCGCGACAACAACCGGGACCGCGATAACAACCGCGACGACAATGACGAGAACGGGCGCGGACGCAACCGCCGCAACCGGAACCGCAACGAGCGCAATGACCGCGGCGACCGGAACGATCGTTTCCGTGACCGCAACGAGCGCCGCCGCAACCGTAACCAGAACCCCGAGGTCGATGACGTCGAGGTCACTGAAGACGACGTGCTGCTGCCCGTAGCCGGCATCCTCGACGTCCTGGAAAACTACGCCTTCGTCCGCACCTCCGGCTACCTGCCGGGCCCGAACGATGTCTACGTTTCCCTCGCCCAGGTCAAGAAGTACAACCTGCGCAAGGGCGACGCCGTCGTCGGCGCCATCCGCGCCCCCCGCGAAGGTGAAAACCAGGGTGGAAACCAGCGCCAGAAGTTCAACGCGCTGGTCCGCCTCACGTCCGTCAACGGCAAGCCCGCCGAGGACAACAAGGACCGCGTGGAGTTCTCCAAGCTGGTTCCGCTGTACCCCTCCGAGCGCCTGCGCCTGGAGACCTCCGCCAAGGTGATCGGCCCGCGTGTCATTGACCTCGTGGCTCCGATCGGCAAGGGCCAGCGCGGCCTGATCGTTTCCCCGCCGAAGGCCGGCAAGACGCTCATCCTGCAGGCGATTGCCAACGCCATCACGATCAACAATCCTGAGGTCCACCTCATGATGGTCCTCGTGGACGAACGTCCCGAGGAAGTCACGGACATGCAGCGCACGGTCAAGGGCGAGGTTATTGCCTCCACCTTCGACCGCCCCGCCGATGACCACACCACCGTTGCCGAGCTGGCCATCGAGCGCGCCAAGCGCCTGGTGGAAATGGGCAACGACGTCGTGGTGCTGCTGGACTCCATGACGCGTCTGGGACGTGCCTACAACCTGGCCGCCCCGGCGTCGGGCCGTATCCTCTCCGGCGGTGTCGACTCCTCGGCACTGTACCCGCCCAAGCGTTTCTTCGGTGCTGCCCGCAACATCGAAAACGGCGGATCGCTGACCATCCTGGCCACGGCCCTGGTGGAGACCGGATCCAAGATGGACGAGGTCATCTTCGAGGAATTCAAGGGCACCGGCAACATGGAACTGCGCCTGTCCCGCAACCTCGCGGACAAGCGCATCTTCCCGGCCGTGGACGTCAACGCATCGGGTACCCGACGCGAAGAGAACCTGCTCTCCCCGGATGAAGTCAAGATCATGTGGAAGCTGCGCCGGGTCCTGTCCGGCCTGGATACCCAGCAGGCGCTGGAACTGCTCACCGGCAAGATCCGGGAGACGCAGTCCAACGTCGAGTTCCTGATGCAGGTACAGCAGACCACCCTGGGCACCAAGGACAACTAGCTGCCCTACGAGCCGCTCATGCTCCCTCCCGCCGGCCGGCGGAAGGGAGCCTGGGCGGCTCGTGCGTTAACGCCGGGAAACCGGCGGGCGCGCAAACCGATAAACTTCGTTGTGGGATACACAGCTTTACGCAGAACCCCGGCTTGACGGGAGATCCCGTCTTGTGGGAAACACAGCCGAAAGAGGAATCTAGAACATGTTTGAGTCCATTCAGGGCCTGTTGGATGAGCACGCTGAACTGCAGCTGCGCCTGTCCGACCCGGCAGTGCACGCGGACCAGGGCCTGGCCCGGCGGCTGGGACGGCGCTACGCCGAACTCAGCCGGATTGTGGACGCCTACAACCGCTGGCACGGACTCGAGGATGACCTCGCGGCCGCGTCCGAAATGGCCGATGAAGATCCGGAGTTCGCCGCAGAGGTGCCCGTGCTTCAGGAGCAGCTGGCAGATGCGCAGGAGAAACTGCGCCGCCTGCTGATCCCGCGTGACCCCAACGACGGCCGTGACGTCATCATCGAGGTCAAGGGCGGTGAAGGCGGCGACGAAGCAGCCCTGTTTGCCGGTGACCTGCTGCGCATGTACACCCGCTACGCGGAACACCGGGGATGGCGCACGGAAATCATCTCCGCCACGGAATCGGACCTCGGCGGCTACAAAGACGTGTCCATGGCCATCAAGGGCAACTCCAATGACCCGGCCGAAGGCGTCTACGCACGCCTGAAGTACGAAGGCGGCGTGCACCGCGTGCAGCGCGTTCCGGTCACCGAGTCCCAGGGCCGCATCCACACCTCGGCTGCCGGCGTCCTGGTGCTGCCCGAAGTGGACGAGCCCGAAGAGGTAGAGATCAGCCAGAACGATCTGAAGATCGACGTCTACCGTTCCTCCGGCCCCGGCGGACAGTCCGTGAACACCACTGACTCGGCCGTGCGCATCACCCACCTGCCCACCGGCATTGTGGTGGCCATGCAGAACGAAAAGTCACAGCTGCAGAACCGTGAAGCAGCCATGCGCGTGCTGCGCTCCCGCATCCTGGCCCACGAGCAGGAGAAGATCGACGCCGCCAACTCCGACATCCGCAAGTCGCAGATCCGGACCATGGACCGCTCCGAGCGCATCCGGACGTACAACTATCCGGAAAACCGGATTGTGGACCACCGGACCGGTTACAAGGCCTACAACCTGGACACCGTCCTCAACGGCGAGCTCGAAGCAGTAGTGCAGGCCGCCATCGAAATGGATGAGCAGGCACGGCTGGACGCCATCGGTGACGAAAGCTAATAGCCCCGCCGGGTCCGGCGCCGGGCGTGGCGCCGGCCCAACCCTGGCCGAGGCACTGCGGCAGGCGGCGGCGGAACTCGCCGCCGCCGGCGTTCCCTCACCGAAGGTAGACGCCGAACTGCTGGCTGCGCATCTGCTGGGGGAGACCCCCGGACGGATCCGGGCGCTGGCCTTCACCGACGTTTCGGCGCCGGAGGGGTTCGCGGAACTGGTGGCCGAACGGGCGGCCCGGGTGCCGCTGCAGCACCTGACGGGAAAGGCCCATTTCCGGTACCTGGAACTGGCCGTCGGTCCCGGCGTGTTTGTGCCGCGGCCGGAAACCGAAACCGTGGCGCAGCTGGCGATCGATGCCGCCCGCCGGGTGGAAAAGCCGAAGGTTGCGGACCTTGGCACAGGCTCCGGCGCCATTGCCGCCGCAGTGGCCACGGAGGTGCCCGCCGCCCAGGTGCACGCTGTGGAGCTCAGCCCCCTCGCCTACGCCTGGGCGGAACGGAACCTTGTTCCGCTGGGCGTCCATCTGGTCCTTGAGGATCTGCGGACCGCCCTGGCGCAGCACGATTCCAGTTTTGACGTGGTGGTGTCCAACCCTCCGTACATCCCTGAAGACGCGGTCCCGAACGAACCCGAAGCGGCCGTACACGATCCGGCCATGGCCCTGTACGGCGGGGGAGCGGACGGCCTGGAGCTGCCCCTCGCGGCAGCCCGTACCGCCGCCCGCCTGCTGGTGGCGGGCGGTTACTTCGTGATGGAGCATGCCGAGGTGCAGGCTCCCGACATCGCCCGGCTGCTTGCCGCCGATCCGGCGTGGACCGCTGTCCAATCCCACCGGGACCTCAATGACCGCCCCCGCGCGACGTCGGCGATCCGACGCCCGGCACCGGGGGCCTCTACAAATGAAGGAAAGTTGCTTTGAGCACCAGTTTTGACTGCAGTAACCCCGGGGAACTCAGCGAAGGCCTGGCAGCGGCCCAGCGGGCCATAGCTGCGAAGGCCTGCGTGGTCCTTCCCACCGACACCGTGTACGGGATCGGTGCAGACGCGTTCTCGCCGCAGGGCGTGGCGACGCTCCTGGCGGCCAAGGGGCGGGGCCGGAGCATGCCGCCTCCTGTCCTGATCCCGCGCCTGCAGACCATGGACGGACTGGCCATCGACATATCGGAGGACGCGCGTGCCCTGGCCCGTACCTTCTGGCCCGGCGGGCTGACCCTGATCTTCCACGCCCAGCCGTCCCTGAGCTGGGATCTGGGTGACACGCTGGGAACCGTTGCCCTGCGCATGCCCGACGACGCCGTGGCCCTGGACCTGCTGGCAGTCACCGGCCCGCTGGCCGTGTCCTCGGCCAACCGGACGGGATTCCCCGCCGGACAGACGGCGGCGCAGGCCCGCGAACAGCTGGGCGAATCCGTGGAGGTCTACCTGGAGGCAGGGCACCGGCCGGTCGCCGGAAGCGACGGCGTGCCCTCCACCATTGTTGATGCCACCAGCGAACCGATGCGCGTGGTGCGCAGCGGCGCCGTCAGCCTCTCCGCGCTGCGCGAAGTGGTCCCGGGAATCCTGGATCTCGGCGAAGAGCCGGCGTCGGCCCCGAGCCTGGCCAAGGACCCGGCACCGACCACGGACTAGGTCTCGGCCAGGGATCAGGTCCCGGCCAACGAGCCGGCGCAAGTCCCGGCACCGGCAAGGAGCCAGGCCCGGCGGGTCAGGTCCGGGAAGCTTCCAGGACTTCCCGGACCCGGGGCTCGGGCACGTTGCCGGTGGACTCTGCCCACCCGGGCTCCTGGCGCTGCCCGAACCACATCATCTCCACCCGGCGCAGGGACCCGTGCAGCCGCTCACCGGCCAGGGAGGACAGGGCGTAACCGCCGCGCAGCACCGTACGGCAGAACCAGGCAGGCAGACGGGCCGGCCGCCGGCCGCCGGCTGCTTCGAGCACGGCGGAGACCGAGGCCCGTTCCCAGGGCTGCAGCACCACGGCGGGCACCGGGCCCTGGTGGAAACCGACCCGCACCACAAAATCGACCAGTGAATGGACCGAACTCACCGGGCTCGGCGCGGAACCGGAGCCGGCCACCGAAGCGAGCGGCGAGGCCGCGAGACGGGCAAGCTTCGCCGTCGTTGCCCGGCCCGGCCCCTGGACCGAGGTGGCCCTGACCGTCGCAACGCTGCAGGATCCGCCGTCCCGGGCGGAGAGGACCTGTTCCCCCAGTGCCTTGGAACGGGAGTAGGCCGAGAACGGCTCTACATGGCCGGTTTCGTCGAGGAAGGGCCGGTGTCCCTGCACGGCGGCACTGCTCAGGTGCACCAGCCGGCGGACACCGGCGGCATCGGCGGCATCGGCGGCCAGCGCCGGCAGCAGTGCATTGGCGCCCCGGAGCTTGGGCGAGTCCGTGGCTCCCGGAGTCGCCAGCCCGGCGGCATTGACCACCACGTCCGCACCGTCGAAGGCGTCGGCCAGCCGGCGGCGTTCACCATCGAGGGCCGCAGCGGCGGCAATCAGTGCCGCGGCGTCGGTACCCTCGGCGCTCAGCCGGGGAGCGGACACCTGACGGACAGTCACGCCCCGTTCTGCCAGGGCGGAGCAGATGGCCGAACCGATGAACCCGGAGGCGCCAAGGACCGCCCATACCGGGGAAGAGCCGGGGGCCTGCTCCGGGGAAGAGGCGGGGGAAGGGACGGAGGAATCTGGAGCGGAAGACGTGTGGTTCAAACCTGTTGCTTTCGGATGGCTGGTTCCGGTTTGCCGGATCCCAGCGGGGACATCGGGAGCCAGGACGGATCGCGCAGAATGCGCCGGGCACCGCGCCAGCCGGCCCAGAGCCGGCCGACACCGCGCAGCTGATGCTCGACGGCGGTTAGCCGCAGCAGTTCCTTCCCGGCGGTGAGGAACGTGCCCAGGGCGAATCCGAACCGGTGATACCGGCCGCGGAGCTGGAGGTACCGGGCGGTATGGCCCCGGTTGCGCATGGACGTGAAGCGGCCGAGGTCGCTGGAATCGTTGAGGTGCCGGATGCCGAGGTCAATCTGCCTCTGCGCACGGACCTTGCGGAGGACAAAATCGTTGACGTAAGCCACCGGCCGGTCCAGGGAGGCGAGCCAGCCGTACATCAGGTCGTCGCCGTTAATGAAGTAGCGCGCATCCGGCAGGCCGATCCTGCGCACCTGAGCGGCGCTGATCAGCATCCCTTCGAAGCAGCCCACATTCGTCTCGAAGACGGGGGAGTCACGGAAAACGTTGCCCCGGACGGGCAGATGCACTCCCAGGAACGGCACAAAGCGGTGCTGCCAGAAAAACGGTTCGCCGGCTTCATCGAAGCGCCGGCCGTGGATGCAGTCATAGCGGCCGGTCCATTTGCGCAGGGAGGCCACGGCGTCCGGAAGGACCTCGACGTCGTCGTCCATCAGCCACATCCACTCGGCGCCCGCGGCCAGGGCGGCATCCACGCCGGCCGCGAAACCGCCGGCCCCGCCGGTGTTCGTATCCAGCCGCAGCACGGTCAGGGGCACCGGAAACCCGTCACGGGCTGCCTCCAGGACCTGCGGCGTCGCGTCGGTGCTCGCGTTGTCCACCGCGATGACCGCCGCGGGAGCCGGGTCGAGGGCCGCCACACTCTCCAACAGCCCGGCGAGGTAGCCCGAGCGATTGAACGTGGTGATGACGATCGTCAGCCGGGCCTCGGATGATGCGGCCACGTCAGAACCCGAAGTCCGACGGCGGCCCGAAGCGGCGGCCGCCCATGCCTGCCGCGTACGCGCGCAGCCAGTTTGCGAAGCCCCGGGGATCCCGGGTTCGAGCGAAGTGGAGGGGGTACCCCGCCGCGTCGGCCACGAAGGACTTGACCCGTCCGTAGCGGCGGGTGAGGAAGCCGCGGTTGCGGTAGAAATAGAACTGCTTGAACGGCGTTTCGGGGACCAGGACATGCATCCGGTCTCCCAGGACAGGCTGCACCTCGGCCCAGGCGGCCGGGTGTGTGAGGGCCACCGTGGTGACGGTGCCGAAGCTGATCCCCGCACGGCGCAGCCGGATCATGAAGTCTGTTTCGTCACCCCGGATGAACAGCCGCAGGTCCGGAAGCCCCACCCGGTAGAACACGTCGGCCCGGATCAGGGCCCCGTTGAAGAAGTGGCCCACGTTGGGCAGGAAGCCGCGGGCAGCCACCTGCGCCCGGTCATGGGTCAGTTTTCCGTCCAGGCGGAAGTGGAAGGAAAGCGTGTCGGGCGCGCCGGGGGCCACCACGAGCGGCAGGACCACGTCGAGCTGCCGGTCCTTGGCCGCGGCCAACAGGGTTGCCACACACTCGGGATCCTCGGGATGGGCGTCGTCGTCCATGATCCAGATCCATTCGGCACCCGAGGCCATGGCTGACAGAATCGCCAGCGAGAATCCGCCCGCACCGCCCAGGTTGGTGTTGGACCGGATGTAGTTCACCGGTGCCGGGGAGTTTTCAGCGATATCCGAAACCGGGTTCTTGCCGGAGTCCACGAGTGCCACGGACGTGATGTTGCCGCTCTGCGCGGCCAGTGCCTCCAGCAGCGTCTTGACGTCATCCGGACGGTCGAAGGTCACTGCTGCTACGGCCACGGAGTCCGGCAAGATGGTCCTTTCGGGCAACCCGGGGGATCGGCCTAAACCGAAACCGGAGAGGGTGTGCAGTTAGTATGCTGAATAGATTCCAGTCTATTACACCGGATTCTTTCACCAGTTCTTCGCACTACCGAGAAGAGAGCCGGGTAGCTACCCGTTGAGGACCATGAGGCAAAAACCTACGGACAACCACCACCTTCCCCGGGGGGAAAAGCCGGTCCTGTGGCTCTGGTCGCAGTACATGCTGGACTCCCTGGCCTGGATTGTGGCCATCTTCCTTGCGCTGGTGCTCCGCTACGAACTCACCGTTGAGCAGATCAACCCCGGCGGACTCGCTGTCTTCTGCGCGGTCGCCGTCCTGACGCAGCTGGTTGTCGGCTATTCGTTTGCCCTCTACCGCGGCCGCTACAGCTTCGGCAGCTTCCATGAAATGCGCCTGCTGGCCGTGGTGACCCTCATAGTGTCCGCCATCCTGGTCCTTGCCAGCGCACTGTTCGGCCTCGTGATCGACATTCCGCGCAGCACCGGCATGATCGCCTTCCCGTTCGCGTGCCTGTTCATGGCCGCCATCCGTTACCTCAAGCGGATGTACGTGGAAAGCAAGGCGCGCCCGGGCGAGGAAGCCCAGCGCACCCTCGTGTACGGCGCCGGCTTCCTCGGCGGATCCCTGGTGGCCCGGATGATGAAGGACCCGGAATCCCCGTACTACCCCGTTGGCCTGGTCGACGACGACCCGGCCAAGAAGCACCTGAGGCTCGCTACCGTTCCCGTCCTCGGCAAGCTTGTGGACCTCCCCGAGCTGGTGCACCGCACCCGCGCCACCGTGCTGATCGTGGCCATCGCCGACGTGGAAGCGAAGCAGGTGCGGGAGATTTCCGATCTCGCCGAAGGCCTGGACCTGCGCGTGCTGGTGCTTCCGCCGCTCAAGGACATGCTGTCGAAGGGCGACGGCGCCGGATTGGGGGATTTCCGCGACGTAGCCGTGGAGGACCTCATCGGCCGCAGGCCGGTGGACATCCACGTTGACGAGGTGGCCGGCTACCTGTCCGGTAAAAAAGTGCTCGTCACGGGTGCCGGGGGCTCCATCGGATCCGAGCTGTGCCGGCAGATCACCGCGTTCAACCCCGGCGAACTGATCATGGTGGACCGGGATGAGACCGGCCTGCAGCTCACCCAGCTCTCGATCACCGGCCGCGGCCTGTTGGACGGCCCGGACACCGTACTGGCCGATATCCGGGATTCCGAGGCACTGGAGCGTATCTTCCGGGAACGCCGCCCCGACGTCGTTTTCCATGCCGCCGCGCTGAAGCACGTCTCCCTGCTGGAGCAGTACCCGCAGGAAGCGTGGAAGACCAACGTCATCGGCACCGCGAATGTCCTGGCCGCTGCACGCAAGGCGAACGTGCGCCACTTCGTGAACATCTCCACGGACAAGGCGGCCAACCCGACCACGGTCCTCGGGCATTCCAAACGCGTTGCGGAGAAGCTGACGGCGTGGATGGCGCGGGCCACCGGGGAACAGTACGTTTCGGTGCGGTTCGGCAATGTGATCGGCAGCCGCGGTTCGATGCTTCCGCTCTTCAGCGAGCAGATCCGGCAGGGCGGCCCGCTCACGGTGACGGACCCGGAGGTAACCCGCTTCTTCATGACAATCCCCGAGGCCTGCCAGCTGGTCATCCAGGCCGGTGCGATCGGGCGCGGGGGAGAGGTCATGATTCTGGACATGGGCGAGCCCGTGAAGATCCTCGACGTCGCCCGCCGCATGATCGCCATGTCCGGCAAGGACATCGAGATTGTCTTCACCGGCCTGCGCCAGGGCGAAAAGCTTCATGAAATCCTGGTCGGCACCGGAGAAGAGGACTCGCGTCCCCTGCATCCGAAGATCTCCCACGCCGCCGTTGCCGTACTGGACCCCGCCGACCTGGACCTCGCCGACTGGCTGCGCCGCTGCAGCATTGAACCCGACAGCGTGCCGACGGACGGGGCCGAAACGGACGCCGGCGAGATTGTGCGGATCCCGGGTGCCCGCCGCCCCGGCACTCCGGGCGACGGCGTGCAGGAGCCGGGCGAACCCTACAGCGAACGGCGGACCGGCTGATGCTGCTGGCGCTCTGCGTGGCGGCCGCCTTCCTGGTGAGCCTGCTGCTGCCGTTCCTTTTTATTCCGCTGCTGCGCCGGCTGGGTGTCCTGGACATCCCCAATGAGCGCTCCTCCCACACCAAAGCGGTGATCCGCGGGGTGGGTGTCACCACTGCCGCCGGGGTCCTGGCCGGTCTCGTGCTGGCACTGTTGACCGGGCTCGTTGCCGTTGACCGGTCCGTGCTGGCCATCCTGATCGCCGTGATCGGAGCGGCCTCCCTGCTGGGCTGGATCGAGGACTTCAGGGGTGTCTCCGTCCGCACGAGGGCGGCCACCCAGCTGGCCATCGGACTGGCAGGGACGGCCGGACTTGCCTGGACCATGGAGCAAAGCTGGTGGTGGGTTCCGGTGGGCGGCATCGCTATTGCCGCCTACATCAATGTCGCCAACTTCATGGACGGCATCAACGGCATCTCGGGCCTGCACGGGCTGGTGGTGGGAGCGCTTTATTCCGTCAGCGGCGTGCTGTCGGACCATGTCTGGCTGACCGTGACGGGAGCCGTGGTGGCCGCGGCATTTGCTGCCTTCCTCCCCTGGAACCTCGGCCGCGGACAGGTCTTCCTCGGGGATGTGGGCAGTTACCTGCTGGGATCCTCCATCGCCGGTGTTGCCGTGGCAGCGTTCCTTGCCGGCGTCTATGTGGAATACCTGCTGTTCCCGCTCATGGTCTACCTCGCGGACACCTTCTCCACGCTGCTGCGCCGCATGCGACGGGGGGAGCGGTGGTACGCCGCTCACCGGCAGCACGTCTACCAGCGGCTGACCGACACGGGCCTGAGCCATGTCCAGGTCTCCCTGATCGTGACCGGCTGCACCCTCGCCCTGGGGATCACCGGCCTGCTGACGGCCGGCGCAGGCGCCGGGGCGACGGCTGCCGGAGTCCTCTTCGCCGTCGCCGTACTGGCGTTTTACCTCGCATCTCCGCAGCTGTTTGCCCGCCGCACAGTGGCATAACCAGGCCCCGCGCCACCCATGCGGGGAGCTTCTTCTATGTACTGTAGAATTCAAGGGTCGCGGTAACCCGCGCCTTCCCCCAAGCCCCAGGCTCTGAAGAACCAGCAAGGAAGACTGCCTCACCATGAGATCCGCTGAAGGTTCCCGCTCCGGCGGGTACCTGACCGCCTCCGGGCCTACGAAGGCCCCTTGGCTGGGGATTCTCAGGTCAGCCCTGGCACTGTCCGGCGGTGCAGCGGTCCTCGCGGCAGCTGCGGCCGCCCCAATCTCCGGGCCCGGCGCCGCGGCGAGTGCCCTATCGGGATGGTTCCTTATTGCCGCATTCTTCGGAATCAGCCTCCTGGTGGGCCACGTCGTAGGACGCAGCAACCCCTCCGGGGCCATTGGAATGTTCGTGGTTACTTATGCGATTAAAATCGCCGGGTTCGCCGTCATTCTTCTCGTCCTGGGAACACCGGAATGGCTGCATACGGAATGGTTTGCCCTGACCGCCGTAGGCGCAGTGGTCCTGTGGCAGTTTGCCGAGATCCGCGCTTTTTCACGGAGCCGCCACCTGATTTACAGCGATGTTACCGACACGGCCCGCAAAGGGGGATCAGATGCCTAAGAATCAGCCCGCATCGGGACCTGCAGCCTTCCAGGCTCCTGCCAGCCGCCGCCGCGCAATCGTACAGTATCTGCTGGCAGGAATCATCGCCCTGGGTTTGATAGGGTGGAGCCTGGATAGTCTCCTGGGAACTCGCTGGATTTTACCGGCCGGTATCGTCCTGGGTGCGGTCAGTGGCTATTATGTCGCCTTCGCACACAGGCGCGCCTCGGGTGCAGACCGCCCCGGAGCGGGCGGAAAACAGCCGGATACGGATAAATCGAATTGATTTCACAAAACCGAAACAACGGGCGCACCTCGAGCGTGCCCGCCAATGATATGCCCAACGACGGACACAGCAGAGAGGAAACGCGTTGATCGCGCTTGCGCTTCCCGCCTCCAATGAAGAGGGATTCGTTCCACCCACCCTCGAAGACATGCACCTCCCTGAGATCCTTCCCTGGGGCGCCGAAAGTGGTGAAGGATTTGGAAAGCAGATGCTGCTTATCCTCCTCTCCGTCATCCTTATCGGCTGGTTTTTCGTAGCCGCCGCCCGCAAGGGACAGATGGTTCCGGGCCGGCTGCAGTTCCTGGGCGAATGGAGCTACAACTTCGTCCGCAACTCGATCGGCCGGGACATCATCGGTGAAAAGGACTTCCGGTCCTTTACCCCGCTGCTCTTTGCGCTGTTCTTCTTCATCCTGATCAACAACCTGTGGGGCACCATCCCGCTGGCCCAGCTGCCGACCACGTCCCACGTGGGTACGGCCTATGCGCTGGCCGGGATTGTCTACTTCACCTGGATCATTGTCGGCATTCGGAAGCACGGCCTCGCCTACTTCAAGTTCGCCACAGTGCCGTCCGGTGTGCCGATGGCCATCCTGCCCCTCGTGGTCCTGATTGAAATCATCTCCACCTTCCTGGTCCGCCCGATCACGCACAGCCTGCGACTCTTCGCAACCATGCTGTCGGGCCACCTGATCATCATGCTGGCGGGTGCCGGAACCTCGTTCCTGCTCCTGGAGGCTGAGGGACTGCTGAAGCCGCTGGGTGTCCTCACCCTGGTAGGCGGCGTCGCCATGTTCCTGTTCGAAGTTTTGATCCAGGTCCTGCAGGCCTATGTCTTCACCCTGCTGACCGCGATCTACATCCAAGGCTCCCTGGCCGAGGAACACTAAACCTCCCCTCACCGGGGGAAACCCCTGAACCAAACAACCTGCCCCCGGGCATCTTGAAAGGAACATCCATAATGGAAATCTCCATCGACGGTAACCTCAACCTCATCGGCTACGGCCTGTCGGCAATCGGCGGCGCCATCGGCGTGGGCCTGGTCTTCGCGGCGTACATCAACGGCGTTGCACGCCAGCCGGAAGCACAGCGCGTCCTGCAGCCGATCGCCTTCCTGGGTCTGGCACTGACCGAAGCACTGGCTATCCTTGGTCTGGTTTTCGCGTTCGTTCTCTAACTTCAGCGCGAATTTTCCTAACCAAGTAGATAGGACGGATTGAAATGAACGAGGCACTAATCCTCGCCGCCGAAGAAGGCGCGAATCCTCTGGTCCCGAACATCTGGGAGATCCTCGTAACACTGCTTGGCTTCGCCGTGCTGATGTACATCGTCGTCAAGTTTGTCGTCCCGATGTTCGAGAAGACGTATGCAGAGCGTACCGAGGCCATCGAAGGCGGACTCAAGAAGGCCGAAGCTGCACAGGCTGAGGCCAGCGCGGCGCTCGATGAATACAAGCAGCAGCTGATCGATGCCCGCACCGAGGCTAACCGGATCCGTGAGGAAGCACGCGCCGAAGGCGCCCAGATCCTCGCAGACCTGAAGGCCAAGGCCGGCGCAGAATCCGCCCGCATCATGGAACAGTCCCACGTCGCCATCGAGGCTGAGCGCCAGGCAGCTGTCGTCTCCCTCCGCAGCGAAGTGGGCACCCTTGCCACCGAGCTGGCCAGCAAGGTTGTCGGCGAGTCCCTCGCCGACGATGCGCGTGCCGCCCGTGTGGTTGACCGCTTCCTTGCCGACCTGGAAACCCAGAACGCAGGTGCGGTTAAGTAATGGCAGGTATATCGAGCGAGTCACTGGCCGCAGCTCAGGAGAAGCTGGAAGCCATGCTTCCCGGTGCAACCCTGACCCTGGCCGAGGAACTCTTTGGAATTCTGGGCCTGCTGGACAGCGATGCTGGCCTGCTGCGTGCCCTGACGGATCCGGCTCGTGAAGCCTCTGCAAAGGGAGCCCTGGTCTCCACGCTGGTCGGCGGCAAGGTTTCGACCGATGCCGAGCAGCTGGTTGCTTCTCTGGTGGAGTCCCGCTGGCGCACGCCGCGTGACCTGGGCGATGCCCTGGAAACGCTGGGCGCTACGGTCGTCTCCGCTGTCGCGGAAAACAAGGGTCCCGGCCTGGCCGGCCTTGAAGCCCTGGAAAGCGATTTGTTCCGCTTCAACCAGGCCGTTGCAGCCAACCACGACGTGCAGCGTGCACTGCAGGAACCGCAGGCATCGGCTCAGGCGAAGGCCGTACTGGCACACAAGCTGGTACCGGGCATCGGAGCCGAAGCAAAGGTGCTTATTACGCAGGCAGTAACCGCCCCGCGCGGTCTGCGTCCCGCAGCACTGGTTGCCCGCTTCATGGAACTGGTGGCCGGCCGCCAGCAGCGGTGGATTGCAGAAGTGCAGTCCAGCCGTCCGCTGACGCAGGAACAGCAAAAGCGTCTGCAGTCCTCTCTCAACGGACTGTATGGCCGTGAGCTGAAGATCAACGTCAATGTGGACCCGGCGATTCTCGGCGGCATTCGTGTCACAGTGGGGGATGAAGTAGTTGATTCCACCGTTGCGACGCGCCTGACTGAACTTCGCCGAAAGCTCGCTGTCTAGTCACTTTGACGGCCCTCACCGGCCTTCAAGAACAATTGAGAACCAATCACGGTCATCGGCTTTTATTCGATGATCACAACATAGGAGAGCAGGGACTGCAGATGGCCGAATTGACCATCAACGCCGACGACGTCCGTAATGCGTTGAATGAATTCGCGGCGTCCTACGAACCCGGAAACGCAGAGCGCGTTGAAGTTGGCCGCGTAACAACCGCCAGCGACGGCATTGCCCGTGTGGAGGGCCTGCCCTCCGTTATGGCGAATGAGCTGCTTCGGTTTGAGGACGGCACGCTGGGCCTGGCCCAGAACCTTGACACCCGTGAAATCGGTGTCGTTGTACTTGGCGATTTCGCCGGTATCGAAGAAGGCCAGGAAGTTCACCGCACCGGTGAAGTCCTGTCCGTACCCGTAGGCGATGCCTTCCTGGGCCGCGTTGTCGACCCGCTGGGCGAGCCGATGGATGACATGGGCCCGATCGCCGCTGAGGCACGCCGTGCACTGGAACTCCAGGCACCGGGCGTGACCATGCGAAAGTCGGTCCACGAGCCGCTTCAGACCGGCCTCAAGGCAATCGACGCCATGATCCCGATCGGCCGCGGCCAGCGTCAGCTGATCATTGGTGACCGCAAGACGGGTAAGACCGCCATTGCCGTTGACACCATCCTGAACCAGAAGGCCAACTGGGATTCCGGCGATGTGCAGAAGCAGGTTCGCTGCATCTACGTTGCCATCGGCCAGAAGGCTTCCACGATCGCTGAAATCAAGCGGACGCTGGAAGACAAGGGCGCCATGGAGTACACCACCATCGTGGCCTCCCCGGCATCCGACCCCGCAGGCTTCAAGTACCTGGCACCGTACGCCGGCTCGGCCATCGGCCAGCACTGGATGTACGGCGGCAAGCACGTCCTGATCATCTTTGATGATCTGTCGAAGCAGGCAGAAGCGTACCGCGCCGTGTCGCTGCTGCTGCGCCGTCCGCCGGGACGCGAAGCCTACCCGGGCGACGTCTTCTACTTGCACTCCCGCCTGCTGGAGCGTTGCGCCAAGCTCTCCGACGAGCTCGGTGCCGGTTCGATGACCGGCCTGCCGATCATCGAAACCAAGGCAAATGACGTCTCGGCCTACATTCCGACCAACGTCATCTCCATCACCGACGGCCAGATCTTCCTGCAGTCGGACCTCTTCAACGCCAACCAGCGCCCCGCCGTCGACGTCGGTATTTCCGTCTCGCGCGTCGGTGGTGCTGCACAGCAGAAGGCCATGAAGAAGGTCTCCGGTACGTTGAAGCTGGAACTGGCCCAGTACCGCGACATGCAGGCGTTTGCCATGTTTGCCTCGGACCTGGACGCCGCTTCCCGCCAGCAGCTGACCCGCGGTGCACGCCTGATGGAACTGCTGAAGCAGGGCCAGTACGCCCCGTTCCCGGTGGAAGACCAGGTTGTCTCCATCTGGATGGGTACCAACGGCTACCTCGACGACGTCCCCGTTGAGGACGTCCGCCGCTTCGAGTCCGAGTTCCTGGAGCACGTACGCCGCTCCTCGTCCGTCATGACCGTCCTGGCCGAGACGAACAAGCTCGAGGATTCCACGGTTGATGAGATGAAGAACCTCATCACCAACTTCAAGCAGGGTTTCTTCGGCGAAGGTGACAACCGCATGGTTGCCGCCGGCCACGAAGAGGCTTCCGCCTTGGACGAGGACGCCGTAGACCAGGAAAAGATCGTCAAGCAGAAGCGCTAGCGGCTGTGGAGTTCCGCTGCCGGGCTTAGGTGCCCGGCAGCGGAACCCCGAGCCATTGCCTTAGCCCCTAGCTCCAACGCTAGGAACTGAAAGGAAGAGTATGGGAGCCCAAATTCGGGTCTACCGCCAGAAGATCGCGTCGACCACGTCGATGCAGAAGATCTTCAAGGCGATGGAGCTGATTGCTGCCTCTCGCATTGGAAAGGCGCGCACCCGTGTGGCTGCGTCACTGCCTTACTCCAATGCGATCACCCGTGCCGTTTCTGCTGTGGCATCCCAGTCGGAGATCGATCATCCGCTGACCACCGAACCGGAGCAGATCCGGCGCGCAGCCGCGGTCATCATGACCTCCGACCGCGGTCTTGCCGGATCCTACTCCGCCGGTGTCCTCAAGCAGGGCGAAGCACTCAATGAATTGCTCCGTGAAGAGGGCAAGGAAGTTAAGACCTACCTTGTTGGACGCAAGGGGCAGGCGTACTACGACTTCCGGAACCGTTCCGTGGAACGGGTCTGGACCGGCGGTACCGACGCACCCGAGTTCGAAACAGCCCGTGAAATCGGCAAGGCACTCCTCGATGACTTCAACACGGCCTACGAAGACGGCGGCGTGGACGAAATCCACATCGTCTACACGCGCTTCAAGTCCATGGTTATTCAGGAACCTGCGGTTATCCGACTGCTGCCGCTGGAAGTAGTAGAGGAAGAAGCCCAGTCAAGCGCTGAGTTCCTGCCGCTCTACGAATACGAGCCTGAGCCGGAAAAGGTCCTGGACGCACTGCTGCCGCGCTACATCGAGTCGCGCATCTTCGCAGCCATGCTCCAGGCAGCCGCTTCCGAGCTTGCAGCCCGCCAGCGCGCCATGAAGGCCGCAGGGGACAACGCCACGGACCTGATCAAGAAGTACACGCGACTCCGCAACAACGCGCGTCAGGCCGAAATCACCCAGGAACTTTCCGAGATCGTAGCCGGTGCGGACGCGCTCAGCGCCTCCTGACCAGCTGCAGTTCAAGACAAGTTCCAACGCATAAAAAACTTAGTCCACACGCCATCTAACTGAGTGAAGTGAGAGAGATGACTGCCCAAACTGTCGAGCACGGAGCTAATTCCGTAGCCTCGGGTGCCACCGGCCGTATCGCCCGTGTCATCGGCCCGGTTGTCGACGTCGAATTCCCGGCTGACGCAATCCCCACCATCTACAACGCACTGACCACCGAGCTGACGCTCGACGGCCAGACCCGCACCATCACGTTCGAGACCTCCCAGCACCTGGGTGACAACCTCGTCCGTGCCATCTCCCTGCAGGCCACCGACGGCCTGGTCCGCGGCGCTGCCGTATACGACACGGGTGCTCCCATCTCCGTCCCCGTAGGCGACGGCGTCAAGGGCCACATCTTCAACGTCCTGGGCCAGCCCCTGGACGTTACCGAAGACAAGCTGGAGATCTCCGAGCGCTGGCCGATCCACCGTTCAGCCCCGAACTTCGCTGACCTTGAGGGTTCCACCGAGATGCTGGAAACCGGCATCAAGGTGATCGACCTTCTCACCCCGTACATCAAGGGCGGCAAGATCGGCCTGTTCGGCGGTGCCGGCGTCGGCAAGACCGTGCTGATCCAGGAAATGATCACCCGTGTTGCCCGCAACTTCGGCGGTACCTCGGTATTCGCCGGTGTCGGCGAGCGTACCCGTGAAGGCAACGACCTCTGGGTTGAAATGGAAGAGGCGAACGTCCTGAAGGACACCGCCCTTGTATTCGGCCAGATGGATGAGCCGCCGGGAACGCGTCTGCGCGTGGCACTGTCGGCTCTGACCATGGCGGAGTACTTCCGCGATGTGCAGAACCAGGACGTGCTGCTCTTCATCGACAACATCTTCCGCTTCACGCAGGCAGGCTCCGAGGTTTCCACTCTTCTCGGCCGCATGCCTTCCGCCGTGGGCTACCAGCCGAACCTGGCTGACGAGATGGGTCTGCTGCAGGAGCGCATCACGTCCACCAAGGGCCACTCGATCACGTCCATGCAGGCCATCTACGTGCCTGCAGATGACTACACCGACCCGGCCCCGGCCACTACGTTCGCCCACCTGGATGCGACCACGGAACTTTCCCGTGAAATCGCTTCCCGTGGCCTGTACCCGGCCGTGGATCCGCTGACCTCGACGTCGCGTATCCTCGACCCGCAGTACGTCGGCCAGGCGCACTACGACACGGCCATCCGCGTCAAGCAGATCCTCCAGAAGAACAAGGAACTGCAGGACATCATCGCCATCCTCGGCGTTGACGAGCTCTCGGAGGAGGACAAGATCGTCGTGTCGCGTGCACGCCGCATCCAGCAGTTCCTCTCCCAGAACACCTACACCGCCAAGCAGTTCACCGGTGTGGAAGGCTCGACGGTTTCCATCAAGGACACCATCGAAGGCTTCCGCATGATCTGCGACGGCGACGTTGACCACATCGCCGAGCAGGCCTTCTTCAACGTCGGCGGCATGGACGATGTCGAGCGTCAGTGGGCAAAGATCCAAGAGCAGACCGGAAAGTAAGCCACATGGCCAACGAACTCGAAGTTGAGATTGTTGCTGCCGACCACTTCGTGTGGTCGGGAGCGGCAAAAATGGTCAAGGCCCGCACCAGCGACGGCGAGATCGGGATCCTTCCCGGACACTCACCGGTGCTGGCCATCCTGGCAGAGGGCGGCCTGGCCATCGAGCCGGTGTCCGGTTCCCGCATTGAGGTAAGTGTTGACGGTGGATTCTTCTCCGTGGACAACAACCGCGTAGTCATCGTGGCAGACAATGCCAAGGTGACCAGCGACGCACCCGCCGGGACCCGCTGACCCCTTCCGATGGACAGCTCCTATGTGTTCATTGCGTTGGCCGCCCTGTTTGGGCTGCTTGTCCTTGCAGTAGTGCTTTTCGGGGTGCGCCGCAGCCAGCTGCGGCGCGCCCTGGGAACCTTCGATGCCTCCATCCGCTTCCCCCCTTCGGGGTGGCGGATGGGGGTATGCCGTTATACGGACACCCATCTGGAATGGCTGCGCCTGGTCTCGCTGAGTCCCCGCCCCCCGTACCGTTTCCTGCGCAGTTCGCTGGAAATGGCCGGCTGGCGGGAGCCCACCGAGGCCGAGCGTGCCCGGATCCAGCCGGGCGCCGTCGTCGTCCGGCTGAATTACCAGGGCAGCGAAGTCCTCGTCGCCATGAACTATGAGGCCTACGCCGGACTGTCCTCTTGGGTGGAAGCCGGCCCCGTTGTGGGCATCGGCACCTGGCGCTAGCGCCCGCGGAAAAAGGCACAGGGAATTTCCCTGTGCCTTTTCTGCTGCCCGGAGACGGCGCCCGCGGCCACTTAGGATGGAGTCATGGAAGACGTCATTGTTGTTACCGGTCCGTCCACCCTCCGCGGCACCGTCACCGTCCCGGGCGCCAAGAACAGCGTCCTGAAGCTTATGGCAGCGACCCTGCTGGCGCAGGGCCGCTCCGTCATTACGAATGTGCCCAACATCCAGGACGTATGGATCATGGCCGAGCTGCTGCGCCGGCTGGGCTGCACGGTGGATTACGACGTCGATGCGGGCTCCGTGGCCGTGGACGTCCCCCAGGAACTGGGCCACCAGGCGGACTATGACCTGGTCCGGGCCATGCGTGCCTCCATCTCGGTGCTGGGGCCGCTGGTGGCACGCTGCCGCCGGGCGGAAGTGGCCCTGCCCGGCGGTGACGCCATCGGCTCCCGCGGACTGGACATGCACCGGGCCGGGCTGGAACTGATGGGCGCCGAGATCGGCATCGACCACGGATACCTCGTCGCATCCGTTCCGGAAGGGCTGCACGGCGCGGACCACATCCTGGATTTCCCCTCGGTGGGCGCCACCGAAAACCTCATGATGGCCGCCACCCTGGCCCGGGGACGCACCGTCATCGACAACGCCGCCCGGGAGCCGGAAATCACGGACATTGCCCGGATGCTCAACGGCATGGGCGCGAAAATCAGCGGCGTGGGGACCAACACGCTGGTCATCGACGGGGTGCACGAACTGTCTCCGGTAGAGCACCGGGTGGTCCCGGACCGGATTGTCGCCGGGACCTGGGCCTTCGCGGCGGCAATCACCGGCGGCGAGATCGAGGTGCGCAATGCTGACGCGTCCGCCCTGACGGTGGTGCTGGACAAGCTGGTCCAGTCGGGCTGCCGGGTCAGCACGGAGGATAGCGGCTTCACGGTCAAGGGGCCGGCCCGTCCCGAGCCCATCAACGTGTCCACGCTGCCCTACCCCGGCTTCCCGACCGATCTGCAGCCCTTCGTGGTGGCACTGAACGCCGTATCCACGGGGTCCGGCATGGTGACCGAGAATGTTTTCGAGGCGCGCTGGGGCTTCACCTCGGAACTGGCCCGGCTTGGAGCCGTGGTGCGGCTGGACGGGCACCACGCCCTGATCCAGGGGGTGCCGCGGCTCTCCGGTGCTCCGGTGGTGGCCAATGATATCCGCGCCGGTGCTGCCTTGGTTATTGCGGGTTTGGCGGCGGAGGGGACCACGGAAGTACGCGGTGTGGAGCATATTGACCGCGGTTATGAGCGGTTCATGGAAAACCTGCGCGGTCTGGGAGCCGGTGCGGTCCGCCGCCGCGGATAAAGATTCCCGGAAGGAAAATCAACAAAACACAAAGGAAGGCCCCCGGCAGGTGCCGGGGGCCTTCCAATATGTCAGATAGGCAATTGTCTGCGGTGCCTACGAAAGCTGTGCCTACGAAAGCGGTGCCTACGAAAGCTGTGCCTTGGAGGCGAGTGCCTTAGCGACGAGTGCTTTAGAGAGCGGTGCTTTAGAGGGCGGTGACGCCGGTGGCCTGGGGGCCCTTGGCGCCCTGGCCGATCTCGAAGGAAACCCGCTGGTTCTCGTCGAGGGTCTTGAAGCCGTTGGTCTGGATTTCGGAGTAGTGGACGAAGACGTCGCCGTCGGAGTCGTCCGGGGTGATGAAGCCGAAGCCCTTTTCGGCGTTAAACCATTTGACGGTGCCCTGAGCCATTTGTTTCTCCTCATAATGTGGAACCTGCCGGCACGGTCCGTGCCGGTTATGTTACTGAAGCAAGAAAGCCCAAGTTCTTGCTGTTCAGCAGTTCCTTGAGGAGCTTCTCACTCGCAACGGTCTTGCGAGCATGAAAAAACACCTACACAAAGACTTGATATCAGCGTGGCATAACCGAAATGGCTGGTCAATGGAGAAAACGAAATATTTAGGAAAGTTTTTCTCCTAAGTGTTTCTTCAGCGAGGCAGCCACGTACCGCTGCGCAGGACGGCATGCAGTTCGAGTTCCGGCGACACCACCAGGGCGTCGGCACGCAGGCCCCGGCGCAGGGCACCGACTTCGTCGGCCAGCCTCAGGACGTCCGCCGGCACCGCGCTTGCTGCCTGCACGGCGTCGGCCAGGGGAACCCCGGCGTCAACGGCGGTCCGCACGCACTGCAGGAGCGTGGCGGTACCGCCGGCCAGCCCGCCGTCCGTTCCCAGCCTGGCGGTACCGCCGCTGACCACGACGTCGGCGGGTCCCAGGCGGTAGCTGCCGTCCCCCAGCCCGGTGGCGGCCATCGAGTCGCTCACCAGGGCCACATTCGCCGGACCGGCCAGGTCAAAGACGGTGCGGATCATCGCCGGGTCCAGGTGCACGCCGTCGGCAATCAGCTCCACCACCGCATCGCCCCGCCTGGCGGCCCGCAGGCACGCGGCAACGGGGCCGGGGGAGCGGTGGTGCATGGGGGCCATGCCGTTGAACAGGTGCGTCACGGTGGGACGTGGGGCGTAGCCGTCAAAACCCGCCTCCTCCATTTCCTCCCGCGCCCACTCCAGGGACGCGGCGGCGGTGGAATCCGAAGCATCCGTGTGGCCCAGGGACGGTGTCACGCCCCGGGTGATCAGCCGGTCCACCAGGTCTTCGGCACCCGGCAGTTCCGGTGCGTAGGTCATGGTGACCAGTTCGCCGTCCGAGGCAGCGAGGAATTCATCCACGAAGCCAGGCTCCGGGGCAAGGAGGGACGCGGGGTCCTGCGCCCCGCAGCGGACGGCGGAGAGGAAGGGCCCCTCGGCATGGATGCCGGCAATGAGTCCCTCCCGGGCCACGGCCCCGAGCCGTCCCGCGGCAGCCAGCAGCACGTCCTTGGGTGCGGAAACGGTGCTCGCCAGCAGTGTGGTGGTGCCGGCTGCATGCAGGAACGCGGCAGCACGGCGGATTCCCGCTGCGTCCGCCGTGGTGAAGTCGCTGCCGACGGCGCCGTGGCAGTGCAGGTCCACCAACCCGGGAATGATGAGGGCACCCTCCGGCGCGGTGACAGGATCCGGCCAGCCGCGGCCGTCGAAACCGTCCGCCGGCCCGGCATAGACGATGCGGTCACCCTCGAAGGCCAGTGCGCCGTCGGCAATGAGTTCGTCCGGGGCGAGCAGGGCGCCGCGGATCCAGCCGCGGTCCCGGCTGCGTGCAGTTGGGTTCATGCACCGATTCTAAGCACGGGTGCCGGTCCGGCAGGCGGGCGGGGTGTCAGAACAGCCGGGAATCCCGGTCATCCACGCCGCGCATGGCGTCATAATCGAGCGTGAGGCAGGTGATCCCGCGGTCCTCGGCCAGCACGCGGGCCTGCGGCTTGATCTGCTGGGCGGCGAAAATGCCCCGCACCGGTGCCAGCAGCGGGTCGCGGTTGAGCAGTTCCAGGTAGCGGGTCAGCTGCTCCACGCCGTCAATGTCTCCGCGGCGCTTCAGCTCCACGGCCACCGTGGCGCCCGTGGCATCGCGGGCGAGGATGTCCACGGGACCAATGGCGGTCATGTACTCGCGGCGGATCAGCGTGTGGCCCTCGCCGAGCCGGTTGATCTGTTCAGCCAGCAGACGCTGCAGGTCTGCTTCGACGCCGTCCTTGATCAGGCCGGGATCAGTACCCAGGTCATGGGAGACATCGGAGAACCGCTCATAGATGCTGATGACGAGGCGGTCATCGGTTTTGGCGCTCTGGACGTTCCAGACCTCGGTCACGCCGGCCTCGGCGTCCGTTTCGTCGGGTTCCAGGGTCCGGAGGGTGGCCGGAGGGCTCATCCAGTTCAACGGTTTGTAGGATCCGCCGTCGGAATGGATGAGGACGGAACCGTCGGCCTTCACCATGAGGAGCCGAACGGCCAGGGGCAGATGGGCACGGAGGCGGCCGACGTAGTCAACGGAGCAGCGGGCTATTACTAAACGCACAGTTGCACTTTACCGGCTGAACTGCGGCAAAATGACTTATATGCCCCGTTCGAATCATCCCCGCCGCGCGCCCGCCTCGGGCAGCGCCGCCGGCCGGAACGCACGCCGCAAGTGGGCATCGGCGCCGCCGGAGCGGGATCTGGAGCGCACCCGGGCCGGTATTCCGATGCGCGAAAGCGGTCCCGACGGCGAGTGGTCCGTGCGCCAAATCACGGCCGGAAACGCCGCAAAGGACTACCGGTGCCCCGGCTGCGCGCAGATCATCCCGCCCGGCACTGCCCACCTGGTGGTGTGGCAGGAAGACTCGCTGCTGGGACGGCAGAGTGCCGTCGAGGGCCGCCGGCACTGGCACAACCACTGCTGGCGGATCCGCCGCCGGTACTGACCGGCCGCCGCGGCCGGTGCTGCGTCAGTTGGCCGGATCAGTGCCCGGTCAGTGCCCGTCCTGGCGTGCGATAAAGACCTCCTTGAGCAGCAGCAGGGTGGCAGCCGCCGTCGGAATGGCTATCAGCGCCCCCAGCACCCCCAGCAGGCTGCCGCCGGCAATCACGGCGATCACGGCGACGGCGCCGGGCACCGCCACGGCCCGCTGCATCACGCGCGGGGAGACGAAGTACGCCTCAAACTGCAGGTAGGCCATGTAGAGGATGGCGAAGACCACCGCTGTCTGCCAGCCGGCGGTGAGGGCCACCAGGGAGACCAGCACCAGGGCGATGGGCGGGCCCACGAGGGGAATGAAGGCCAGCAGCGCCACCAGGAAGGCCAGCAGCACGGAGAAGGGCACACCGGTGATGGTCATGACTATGAAGGCATAAAGGGCGTCGAGCAGCGCCACGAAGCCCTGGCCGATCACGTAGTTGCCGACGCTGCCGGTGATCTCCTCGGACAGGGCCTCCACCCGACGGCGGCGGCTGCGCGGCGCCAGCCGGTAGGCCCACTTCTTCATCGAGGGTAGGGACGCCAGGAAGTACAGGGTCAGGACCAGGATGATCAGGGCGCCGAACAGGCCGTTCGCGATCACGGTGCCGGCGCTGAGCACGCCGCCGAAGATGCCGCCCACGGCGTCGCTGTTGGAGAAGAACTTGGTGACCTCCTCATTGATGCGGTCACGGATCTGGAACTGTTTGTCGACGTTGACGAAGAAGTCGGACGCCAGGAACCTGTTGATGTATCCGGGGGCGTTGGCGATGATTTCCGTCGTCTGGCTCACGATGGTGGGGATGAGCGTGGCGAAGAAAGCCGCAATCACCCCTGCCAGCACCAGAACCGTGATGGCGATGCCGGCGGGGCGGGGTATTCCCCGTGCCGCGAGCCAGCGGACCACCGGATCCAGTCCGAGGGCGATGAACAGGGCGGCACCAATCCAGACGAGGAGCTCGCCGACGTTGGTGATGACGAAGAAGAGCAGCAGAGCCAGGCCCACGCCGACCGTGAGCATAAAACCAAAGTAGATGGGGTGGGAGCGCATGCTCCCGGGCTCGGCATCCTGTGCGCGTCCGCTGCCGCTGACGCTCAGGCGCTCATCGGGAAGACGCACGTCCTCGTCGACGGTGATTTCCGGATCAGCCGTTTCCTGGGGCGGGAATTCGGGCGGAATTTCGAAGCGCGGCCTCGGCCTTGCGCCGGGCATTCCGTGGCGCAGGCTGTAGCGGACCCGGTCCGCAGCCGTGGAAAGGAACCCGGGCAGCGGCGTGCGGCCCGCTGCGGGGCCGGGACCGGTGTCGGCTGCACCGCTGTCCGGAGCGGCAGCGCCTGCCGCATTCCTGCCTGTTGCACTCCGGCCGGAGGTGCTTTTGCCTGCTGCACCTTTGTCCGGGGCATTTTTTTCCCCGGGTCCGGGGAGCGGCGCGTGGACGGGCACGTCCTCCTGATCGCTCATTTCGCGCCTTTCTCCTCTGCCTTCGGGGGCTCTCGTACGAACCGAAACCTTACCAGCAGGCGCGCCGCCGGCACCGGGTTTCCGGTGGACCCGGGACCGGGAACATGCAGGCCTGCGGGAGGGCGAATGGGTGCTCCGAACGGATTTCGTTACCATTGGGTTACCAAGTGCCAGGACAATTTGTGCCCGCCGTGATTTCGCGCCTGCATTCCGGAGCCCTCGTTCCAGCGTGCCTGCGGGGAATTCGCCGCCCTGCCATGTCATTTGCCCAGACCGAAGATAGGTAAGTTGTGCGAAAAAAATTTGCAGTTCCGCTGATAGTCCTCGGGGTGCTGCTAATGCTCGTAGGCATTGGCCAGCGCACGTTCTGGGCACCCCCGGAAACCGAGTCGGTCTCCGTGGATCCCCGCAGCAGCGAAGAATCCGCTGCAGTCACCGTCCTGGAACCGGAGCTGCTGGCGGACTATCCGGACGGCGTGGACATCACGGTCCGCTCGGAGCAGCCCTTCACGCTGGCGGTAGGCCGCGCCAATGACGTCCAGGCCTGGGTGGGAGACGCTTCCGCCACCCGGGTGGGCCCCGGCGAGGACGGACTGTCCCTGACAGTGGGCACTGACCGGACCGGAATCACGGCCCCGAATCCCGCAGGGTCGGACCTCTGGGTCGTGGAGAAATCCGGCGAAGGCGAACTGTCCTATGCCTGGGAGGCGCCTGCCGAGGGCGACTGGCGGATTCTGCTTGCCGCTGACGGCACCGCTGCCGCACCCACCGACATCACCCTGAGCTGGGAAAGCGATGCCACCAGCCCGTTCGCCGTTCCCCTGATCGTGGCCGGTGCCCTGCTGGCCGTGCTGGGCCTGGCCCTGGCCTTCCTGCGCAGCGGCTCGGACGGTCCGCGCCGCGGCGGGAACCGCAGCACCGAACCCGGCACCGAGCCGTCCGGCCCGCAGCCGAAAGACACGCAGTCGAAAGACACCGCGCCGAAAGACACCGCGCCGAGCGTGTCGGGAACGACGTCGGCCTTCGCCGCCGCCGCCTCCGGCCGCCGTCGTCCGGCCTTCCTGGCTGCTGCCGCTGCCGCCGTCCTGGTGGCCGGCTCCGCCCCCGCAGCGGCGGTAGCGGAGGATTCCGCGCCCCGAAGCCGTCCGGTGATCGTGGATTCCCAGCTGACCCGCATCCTGGATTCCGTCGCCGGGACGGTCCAGGCAGGGGACGCTGCCAAGGATGCCTCGCTGCTGGCCCCCCGCGTCGGCGGCGCCGCCTACGCCATGCGGGAAGCGAACTACGCCGTGGCGGCAAAATCCGCCGACCACTCCGCCCCGGTGCCCGTGGCCGCCGAGACGCTGCGCACCCAGTCCATCGGGACCGCCGCTGGCTGGCCCCGCACCGTGGTCGCCGTCACCCAGGGCAAGGACAACCCGGTGCCGCATGCACTGCTGCTGGTCCAGGACTCGGCCCGGGACAACTACAAGCTGGTTTCCGCTGTGCAGATGCTGCCCGCCAGCACGTTCCCGCAGCCCCCTGCCGCCGACGCAGGCGCAGACCAGATCCGCACGGAGTCCGACAACGGGCTGGCCATGTCGCCGCAGTTCGCCGTTGAGGCGCTGGCTGATTCCCTGACCGTGCCGGACGGCTCGCAGAAGGACACGTTCGCCGCCAACCGGTTCAGCGAAGACGTGGTCAAGTTCCAGCAGCAGGTGCAGACCGACCCGAAGAACGAGTTCGCCTCCAACAAGTTCCGGCACGCAGCCGACCCGTTGGCTACGTATGCCCTGCGGACCGACGACGGCGGTGCCCTCGTGTTCGGCTACCTCTACAACTCCTTCTCGAGCACACCCAAGGAAGCAGGCGACACGGTCAACCTCGAAGGCACTGTGTACGAGGCACTGACGGGCAAGCCGAGTACCGACAAGGGTATTGACGTCCTCCACGGCGAAGCCGTGATGCTCTACGTTCCGGCAGCCGGCGGCACGTCCCAGGCCCTGGTGGTGGGCGCATCCCAGGAACTGCTGTCCGCAAAGCTCAAGTAGGCCCGGTGCGGGCTTGCCGGTGGACGGGCGGGGCGTAATAAGGTGAAGAAATGAGTACACCGAACCACCGCCCGTCACCGGCGGCCCCCTCCTCCATGAACCTGCGGGGGGCAGTAGACCTTTCCGCCCTCAAGGCCCGGTCAACTGCTCCGGCGGCACCGGCGTCGACAACCCCGGCAGCCGGCACCGCTCCCGCTCCGTCGCCGTTCGTGGTGCAGGTCTCCGAGCAGACCTTCCCGCAGGTGGTCCAGCTGTCTGCCGAAGTCCCCGTGGTCATTGACCTGTATTCGGACGCGAGCCCGGACTCACAGCAGGTTTCAGCCATCCTGGCTGCCATTGCCGTGGAACAGAACGGACGGATGCTGCTGGCCCGTGTGGACGCCGCTGCCTACCCCCAGATTGCCCAGGCCTTCTCTGCGGTTGCCGTTCCCACGGTTGCCGCGGTGATCAAGGGCCAGCCTGTCCCGCTGATGGACCGGCTGCTGCCCGAGGACCAGATCCGGGCCCTGATCGGGGAACTGATGCAGGTGGCCGCCTCCAACGGCGTCAACGGCTCCCTCGAAGGCGGGACGGAGCAGGGCCCCGCAGAGGACGCGCCGCTGCCTCCGCTGCATCAGGAAGCCTTCGACGCCATCAACGCCGGGGACTATGACACCGCCGCCGCGGCGTACCGCCGGGCGCTGGCCGAGCAGCCCGCCGATGCGGAAGCCAAGGCCGGGCTGGCACAGGTTGAGCTCATGGCGCGGCTGCGCGACGCGGACGCGGATGAGCTGCGCCGGGCCGGCGCCGAGGAACCGGACAACGTGCAGGCACAGCTTGCCGTTGCGGACCTGGATATTGCCGGCGGGCACGTTGAAGACGCCTTCCGCAGGCTGACCGGCCTGATCGGGAGGATCCGCGGCGAGGACCGCGAAACTGTCCGGCTGCGGCTGCTGGACCTGTTCGAGGTGGTGGGGGTGTCCGATCCCCGGGTCACCAAGGCACGCTCTGCCCTCGCCCGGGCACTCTTCTAGGACGGCGGACCACTCCATGGACACCCCGTCCCTCTTTGACCCCCTCACCCTGCGCGGCCTGGAACTGTCCCACCGCGGCTGGGTTGCCGCAATGTGCCAGTACAGCGCCGACGCCGAAAACCCGTCGGATCCGGCCAACGCCCCCGGAGTGCCCAACGACTGGCACCTGATGCACCTGGGTTCCTTCGCCGCCGGCGGAGCCGCCCTGATCATCACCGAGGCGGCCGCCGTGAACCCGGCGGGGCGGATCAGCCCGCAGGACGCCGGCATCTGGAACGCCGAGCAGGCCGGCGCCTGGCAGCGCATTACCGATTTTGTGCACCGGCACGGCGCGGTGGACGCCCGGATCGGCATCCAGCTGGCGCACGCCGGCCGCAAGGCCTCCACTTACTCACCGTTCGCCGCCGGGCACGGCAGCGTGCCGCCGGAGGACGGCGGCTGGCAGACGGTTGGACCCACCCCGCAGCCGTTCGGCAGCTATGCTGCCCCGGCGGAGCTGGATGAAGCCGGGATCCGGCAGGTCATCCGCGACTTCGCCGACGCCGCCGTCCGCGCCGTGGACGCCGGCTTCGACACCATCGAAATCCACGGCGCGCACGGCTACCTGCTGCACCAGTTCCTCACCCCGCTGGTCAACACCCGAACCGATGCATGGGGCGGCGACGAGGCCGGGCGGAACCGGCTGACCCTGGAGGTCATCGACGCGGTTCGGGCCGTGATCCCCGATTCCATGCCCCTGCTGCTGCGCATCTCCGCCACGGACTGGATGCCCGGGGGAGTCGACGCCGAGTCCTCGGTGGTCCTGGCCCGCGCCGCCCGCGAGCACGGCGTGGACCTGGTGGACGTTTCCACCGGCGGAGCCGTTCCCGGGGCCTCCATCAAGGTGGGCCCGAACTACCAGGTGGAATATGCCGAGGCGGTCCGCCGCGGTGCGTCCATCCCCACGGCCGCCGTCGGGCTCATCGACTCCGGGGCCCAGGCCGAGGAGATCCTGAAGGCCGGCTCCGCAGACGCGGTCCTTATTGCCCGTGCCGCGCTGCGGGACCCGCACTGGTGGATGCGTGCCGCCGCGGACCTGGACGCCAAGCTGCCCTGGGTGCCGCAGTACGAACGGGGTGCCCGCCCCGGGAAGTTCTAAGCGGACGGCCGCCCGGCCTAGTCCGCGTGGCGGATGGCCGGGCGGCCGGAGCGGGGGACAACCAGTCCCTTGTGCGGAGGACGGGGCGGTGCCCGGTGGCTACGCTGGTGCCATGACATCCACACCGGATCCCGTCCCGGCCCTATCCCTCCGGGGGCTCGTCAAGCAATTCGGCAGCAAGACGGCCGTCAACGGCATCAGCCTCGATGTTCCGCAGGGTTCGTTCTACGGGCTGGTGGGCCCCAACGGGGCCGGTAAGACCACCCTGCTGTCCCTGGCCACCGGGCTGCTGCGCCCGGATGCAGGATCGGCCCGTGTGCACGGCACGGACGGGTGGGCGCAGCCGCTGGAAGCCAAGCGGCTGATGGGGATCCTGCCGGACGGGGTCCGCCTCTTTGACCGGCTGACCGGTGAACAACTGGTGACCTACGCCGGACTGCTGCGCGGGATGGACCGGGAAACCGTACAATCCCGCACCAGGGACCTGCTCGCGGCCATGGACCTCACGGCCGACGCCGGCACGCTCGTGGTGGACTACTCCGCAGGTATGACCAAAAAAGCAGCCCTGGCCTCGGCTCTCATCCATGCACCCCGCCTGCTGGTCCTGGATGAGCCGTTTGAAGCGGTGGACCCCGTCTCGGCCGCCAATATCCGCGACATCCTTACCGGGTACGTCCGCTCCGGGGGCACGGTGATTGTTTCCAGCCACGTCATGGACCTGGTGCAGCGGATGTGTGACCACGTGGCCGTCGTTGCCGGCGGCAACCTGCTGGCGGCGGGCACGGTGGACGACGTCCGCGGGGACGGCAGCCTGGAAGACCGCTTTGTGGCCCTGGTCGGCGGCCGCACGCACTCGGAGGGGCTGGAATGGTTGCGCACCTTCTAAGGCTGAAGCTGCTGCTGCTGCGCAACTCGCTTCGACGCAGCCCCTGGCAGCTCGTGGGGATCATCCTCGGCGGGCTGTATGCCCTCGGCCTGCTGGCGCTGCTGCTGGCCGCCCTGTTCGTGGTCGGTGCCGATCCGGCGCTGGCACGGACTGCGGTGGTGCTGGCGGGAACGGTAACCGTTGTCGGCTGGGCGGTGGTCCCGGTGGTGTTTTCCGGGGTGGACCTGACCCTGGATCCGGCACGCTTCACTACCTACGCCATTCCGGTTCCGCAGTTGCTCACCGGCCTGGCCGTAGGCGGGCTCATTGGAATTCCGGGTGCCACCACGCTGCTGGCAGTGCTGGCCCAGGCGTTGAGCTGGTACCGCTCGCCGGTGGCGCTTGCCGCGGCGCTGCTGCTTTCCGCGGTGGCAGTCTTTACCTGCGTGCTGGCCTCCCGCGTTGCCGTGGCCGCTGCCGTGTCCCTGACCGGATCGCGCAGGTTCCGCGACCTCACGGGAGTGCTGCTGGTTCTTCCGCTGGTGCTGCTGGGCCCCATCATCAGCGCGGTGGGGGAGGGGATCAGCGCAGGCGCCTCCTTCCTTCCCCGTCTCGCCGACGGGCTGTCCTGGACGCCGCTGGGCGCGGTCTGGGCCGTTCCGGGCGATATTGCCGCGGGCAGCTACGGTCCCGCCGCGGCCAAGAGCGTCATCAGCATCCTGTTCCTGGCCGTGCTCGCTGCGGCATGGCGAACCCTGCTGCTGCGGGCGCTGGTCCGTCCGCCGCAGGCCGCCGCGGCCCGCCGGAGCGCAGGAGCCGGACTGTTCGCCCGCTTCCCGGCAACACCCACCGGGGCGGTAGCCGCCAGATCGCTGATCTACTGGCTGCGGGATCCGCGGTACAGCACCTCGCTGCTGGTAATGCCGCTGCTGGTCGTGGTGCTGGTCTTTGCGGGCCGGGATTCGCAGGCCGGCAGCGGACTCCTGGTCACCCTTGCCCTCGGCCCGCTGATCGGATTCCTGATGGGATTCTCCCCGCACGCCGATGTGTCCTATGACAACACGGCTTTCGCCCTGCACCTGGCCACGGGCGTGAGCGGGCGGGCAGACCGGGCCGGACGGGTCCTGGCGTGCGCAGTGTTCGCCGTCCCGGCCGTAGTGCTGGCCTCCGTGCTCCCGGCCGTCCTGACCGGGCATGCGGGGCTGGCGGTCCCGGTCCTCGGCGTCGGCCTGGCCGCACTGCTTGCCGGCCTGGGGCTGTCCAGTGCCGTCTCCGCCCGCTATACCTACAACGTCCCGCTGCCGGGGGAAAACGCGTTCAAGACCCCGCCGGGATCCGCCGGCCGGTCTCTGCTGGTGCAGGGGGCCTTCAGCCTGTTGCTGTTCGCGCTGCTGCTGCCGGTCCTGGTGCCGGGCGCGGCCGCCGTCGTTCTGCAAAGCACCCTCTGGGGGCTTGTGACACTGCTCGCCGGGCTGCTGGTGGGTGCCGCGGTGCTGATCTCCGGGATCCGGCTGGGCGGGCGCTGGATGGACGCCCGCGGGCCGGAGCTGCTGCAGCAGGTCTCCGTCAACAGATAGCCGCCTGGTACTAAGATGGAACGCATGAGCCTGCCTCCCGATCCTTTCGAAAACGATCCCCGCCGCCTGGACGACAACGGTACGTCCACGGCCACCATCGAGCGCGAAGAACTGCGCGAAGAGCTGGAACCCGGCGATAGTGAGCGTTTCGCGCACTATGTCCGCAAGGAAAAGATTATGGAATCCGCACTGTCGGGCGAGCCTGTCATTGCCCTCTGCGGCAAGGTCTGGACACCGGGCCGCGATCCGCAGAAGTTCCCGGTCTGCCCCACCTGCAAGGAAATCTACGACGGCCTGCGTCCCGAAGGCGACAGCCCCAAGGGTAAGAAGTAATACGTCCTTCCGGCCGTTGTATGCCCGCCCCGTTTCCAGCCTTCCGCGGTGAAGGCAGTTAGTCCTGATGCCTGCATGACCTCTGTTATTCCCTCTATGCACCTTTCACCTGCGGCTGAACCCTGCCGCGCTGCGCTGCCCCCAGCCGGCGCGGCAGCAACCCGTCGCAAGCCGGAAAGGGAGGCATATCCCGCATGAGTTCCGAAACCCTGTTCGGCGCCGGTGCGTCCCTGCCCCCGGCCTACCCGGAACGGGCCGCCTGGGGCACGGCCCCGAAGCTGCGGCAGTGGCAGGCGGAAGCGCTGGAGAAGTACTTCGCGTCCAATGCCAGCGACTTCCTCGCCGTCGCCACCCCGGGCGCCGGCAAAACCACCTTCGCCCTCCGCGTGGCCAATGAGCTGGTGGAACGGGGCATCGTCAACCGCATCACGGTCGTCGCACCGACGGACCACCTGAAGCGGCAGTGGGCCGACGCCGCCGCCAAGGTGGGCCTGGCCATCGACCCGAACTTCAAGAACGCGGACGGTCGGCACGGGCACGGGTTCATCGGCGTCGCCGTCACATATGCCCAGGTGGCGTCCAAACCAATGCTGCACCGGGCCAAGACCGAGGCCGCCCGCACCCTGGTAATCCTGGACGAGATCCACCACGGCGGCGACGCCCTGTCCTGGGGCGACGGTATCCGCGAGGCCTTCGAACCGGCAGTGAAACGGCTTTCCCTCACGGGTACCCCGTTCCGCTCGGACACCGCCGCCATTCCGTTTGTGGAGTATGTCCAGGACGGCGACGGCATCCGCCGGTCCAAGGCCGACTACACCTACGGCTACGGCCAGGCGCTCAAGGACCATGTGGTGCGTCCGGTGATGTTCATGGCCTACTCCGGGCAGATGCGCTGGCGCACCAGTGCAGGCGATGAAATGGCGGCGTCGCTGGGCGAGGCCGCAGTGACCAAGGACATTACGGCGCAGGCCTGGCGGACGGCCCTGAACCCCACCGGCGAGTGGATCCCCGCGGTGCTGGCAGCCGCGGACCGCCGCCTCACCGAGGTGCGCCGGTCCGTGCCCGACGCCGGCGGCCTGGTGATCGCCACGGACCATGACGACGCCCGGGCCTACGCGGGCTGGCTGAAAAAGATCATGGGCGAATCCCCCACGGTCATCCTCTCGGATGATGCGAAGGCTTCCGAAAAGATCGAGGAGTTCTCCGCCGGCACCCAGCGCTGGATGGTGGCCGTGCGGATGGTGTCCGAAGGCGTGGACGTGCCGCGGCTCGCCGTCGGCGTGTATGCCACCTCCACCGCCACGCCGCTGTTCTTCGCGCAGGCCGTGGGACGTTTCGTGCGCGCCCGCAAGCGCGGCGAAACGGCGTCCGTGTTCCTGCCGTCCGTGCCGAACCTGATGGCGCTGGCCAACCAGATGGAAGTTGAACGCGACCACGCCCTGGACCGGCCGGACAACCACCTCGAGGAGGAAGGCTTCGGGCTCGAGGACAGTCTCATGGAGGCTGCGAACCGTGAGGAAAAGGCCTCCGGCGAGCTGACCAAGCAGAAGTTCGAGGCGCTGGAGTCTCAGGCCTCCTTTGACCGGGTACTGTTCGACGGCGGCGAGTTCGGCACCGGAGGCGCGCTGGGCAGCGAGGAGGAACAGGACTTCCTCGGCATTCCCGGACTCCTGGACGCGGACCAGATGAGTACCCTGCTCCGCCAGCGCCAGCACGAGCAGCAGTCCCGGCGGGGGCGCCGGGCCGGTGCGGCGGAGGCGGCACCGGTGGAAGCGCCCGAAGTGGTGGACCACCGCCGGCTGACCGAGCTGCGGGGCGAGCTGGCGAAGAACGTGTCGGCCTGGTCCGCCCGGTCCGGCATGCCCCACGGGGTGGTGCACAGCGAACTGCGGCGGATCTGCGGTGGCCCGCCCGTGGCCCAGGCCAACGAGGAGCAGCTGAACAAGCGGCTGAAGAAGCTGCAGGACTGGTTCATCGGCCGGAAATAGCGTGGTTTTCGAATAGAAAAGAAGGACCGGCCGCTTCAAGGGGCCGGTCCTTCTTCTTTGCGGGTCCTTCTTCTTTGCCGGTCCTGAATCGCCGGTGCTGAATTGCCGGTGCTGAATTGCCGGTGCTAGAGGTCGATGATCTCCACGCCGGCGTCTTCGCATTCCGCCCAGGCGGCGAGTGTGGTTTCCCGCTTGATGCCGCGGCACAGTTCCGGAATCACGGCGGTGGTGTAGCCGGCGGCCACGGCGTCCAGCGCGGTGGCCCGGACACAGTAGTCTGCGGCCAGGCCCACCACGACGACCTCGTCCACATCGTTTTCCCGCAGCCAGTCGTCCAGGCTGAGCGTCTCCGTGTCGGGCTCGGCTTCCGCCTCGCCCAGGGGCACCTCGACATCCGGGGCCAGGACGCCTTCGAAACCGGAATACGCTGCTTCGTACTGTCCTTTGCGGAAGAAGGCATCCACCAGCTCGGTGTCCAGGTCCGGATGCAGCTGCGCGCCGGCAGTGCCCGCCACGCAGTGCGGCGGCCAGGACTGAGCGAAGTCCGGTGTCTCGGAGAAATGCGCACCGGGTTCGATATGCCAGTCCTGGGTTGCCGCTACGAGGTCATACCGGGCGGCGGAGGTTTCCACGTAGTCCGTGATTTCCCCCGCAAGGTCCGCCCCGCCGGCCACGGCCAGCGAACCGCCTTCGCAGAAGTCGTTCTGTACGTCCACAATGATCAGGGCGCGGGCCATGCTTACTCCTCGTATTCGGTGGGAATGGCCGGTTCGCCGCGCTGCAGGCGGTTCACCGAGGGGGGCAGTTCGGCAAGGGAGGCCGCGTGCCGCTGCACCGCACGCGTCACCGCCTCCGGGCCGGTCCAGCCGGGCAGGACCTTACCGTCGGCCACGAACTGGTGCAGCAGGGTGCGGTCATCGCCGTCGTTCTCCGGTGCGTGGCCGATGCCGATGACCTCGGCGGTGGCCGTACCCTGGCCGTCCAGACGGCGCAGCGCGTACTTCCGTCCGCCGAGGGAGACTTTGTTCTTCGCGGCCTTGGCCACGGAGACGAACTCATGGTCGTCTCCCTCGCGGCTGACCAGCTTGTAGACCATGCCGGCGGTGGGCGCGCCGGAACCGGTGACCAGGGAGGTACCCACGCCGTAGGCGTCCACCGGTGCCGAGGCCAGCGCTGCAATGGCGAACTCATCCAGGTCGGAGGTGACCATGATGCGGGTCTTGGTGTTGCCCAGCTCGTCGAGCAGATCGCGCACCCAGCGTGCCTGGGCCACGAGGTCCCCGGAATCGAGCCGGACGCCGCCCAGCGAGGGCCCGGCGACCTCCACGGCCGTGCGGACCCCCTTCTCGACGTCGTACGTGTCCACCAGCAGGGACGTGCCCGCTCCCAGCGCCGCCGTCTGCGCGGTGAAGGCTTCCTTCTCCGAATCATGCAGGAGCGTGAAGGAATGCGCAGCCGTTCCGACCGTCCGCAGGCCGTAGCGCCGTCCCGCTTCCAGGTTGGAGGTGCTGTCGAATCCGGCGATCACCGCGGCACGGGCCGCGGCCACGGCGGCTTCCTCATGCGTGCGGCGCGAGCCCATTTCTATGCAGGGGCGGCCGTCGGCGGCAGAGGACATGCGGGAGGCTGCGGAGGCAATGGCGCTGTCATGGTTGAGCATGGACAGGACCATCGTCTCGAGGATGCAGGCCTCGGCGAAGCTGGATTCGACAATCAGCAACGGAGACTGCGGGAAGTACGCCTCGCCCTCGGCATAGCCGTAGATGTCGCCGGAGAACCGGAAATCCGCCAGCCACGCGAGGGTGCCGTCATCCACCACGTTGGTGGCGGCCAGGAAATCCAGCTGCGGCTGGTCAAAGCGGAAATTCTCCAGGGCTTCAAGGATCCGGCCCGTACCGGCGGTGATGCCGTAGCGGCGGCCGTCCGGCAGGCGCCGGGCAAAGACTTCGAACACTGACCGGCGTGAGGCGGTGCCCGCGTGGAGGGCGGCCTGGAGCATGGTCAGCTCGTAATGGTCCGTGTAGAGGGCGGAATTCGGGGCGGAGGCGGGACTGTTCACAGGCAAAACTCTAACCCGCTTATCCCCGTTGGGTAGACGGTAGCCGGACGCAGGTGCTGAACGGTTTCCTCACTACAATTGAACCCATGGCTACGAGCACTGCGACCGGAACGGACACCCTGACACGTGAGGAGACGGATAGCCTCACGGCGGCGGACATCCCCTGGGTCGTGATTGTCTGGAATGATCCGGTAAACCTGATGAGCTACGTCAGCTATGTCTTCCAGAGTTATTTCGGTTACTCGGAGTCCAAATCCCACCGCCTGATGCTGGAGGTGCACGAGGCCGGGAAATCCGTGGTGGCAACGGGATCCCGGGAATCGGCCGAGCGGGATACCCTCGCGATGCATTCCTTCGGACTGTGGGCCACCTTCCAGAAGGCGGACACAGCCTAGCGCCGCCGGACACCCTTCGCGCCTTCAAAGAGACTTCAACAAGAAACGGATCGACTGTGGCCACCGGCTTCAAGCTCACCCGCAAGGGGATCACCGCAAACCTGGAACCGGGGGAGCGGGACCTGCTGCGTAAACTCTTCACCGACGTGCAGGAACTCCTGGAACCGGACACTGCGGCGGATTCCGATCCCCTTGCAGCCATGGTGGGCATTGATTCCTCAGCGGCTGTTCCCGAGGATTCCGCCCTGCTGCGGCTGCTGCCCAACGGCACCGCGGGCAGCGACGAGGATGCCCTGGAGTTCCGGCGGTTTACGGAACGCTCGCTGCGGGAATCGAAGCAGGGAGCCCTCCGTGCTGCCGCCCTGCAGCTGGAAGCGGCTCCGCTGCGGCTGGACACCGAGCAGGCGCAGCTCTTCGCGCGGGCGTTGAACGATGTGCGGCTGGTGCTGGCCGACCGGCTGGGGATTGATGATGACGAGGCAGCCGAACGGCTGCATGACATCACCGACCCCTCCAAGGCCGAGGACGTCGACGGGTATCTCGCTCTGGTGTACAACTTCGTCACATGGATGCAGGAAACGCTGATGCAGGCACTGCTCGACTCCCTGCGCTGACGGGGAATCCGCCTGGATTAAGAAAAACCCCTGTGATTAAGCGCACTGGTACGTGAATGTGCCCGTACGCGGGGGAGGGCTATTGTCGTTACATTATGAGTTCGAACCCGGCCAGCACCTCCGCACACCCACTGGGCATGTCACAGCCTGAATCACTCCGGGTCAAAGACCCGGATGCCCCGATCGGCATCTTCGACTCCGGCGTCGGCGGCCTGACGGTAGCCCGCGCCGTCCTGGACCAGCTGCCGAACGAAGCCATCATGTACGTGGGGGACACGGCCAAGGGACCGTACGGGCCCCTGCCCATCGCCGAAGTCCGCGCAAATGCGCTGGGCGTCATGGATGAACTGGTGGACTCCGGCGTCAAGCTCCTGGTCATCGCCTGCAACACTGCCTCAGCCGCCGTCCTGCGCGACGCCCGGGAACGCTACACACACCGCTACGGCATTCCGGTGATCGAAGTCATCCAGCCCGCTGTCCGCCGCGCCGTCGCGGCCACCCGCACCGGACGGATCGGCGTCATCGGCACCGCCGCCACCGTGGGCTCCCGCGCCTATGACGACACTTTCGCCGCGGCCCCGCACCTGCAGGTGTCCTCGGTGGCCTGCCCGGCGTTCGTGGAATTTGTCGAAGCCGGCATCACCTCCGGGCCGGACGTGCTGGCGACGGCGGAGGAATACCTGGCTCCGCTGAAGGCCCGTGACGTGGATACCCTGGTCCTGGGCTGCACCCACTATCCGCTCCTCACCGGCGTGATTTCCTATGTCATGGGCGACGGCGTCACGCTTGTCTCCAGTGCCGAGGAAACCGCCAAGGACGTCTACCATGCCCTGATTTCGCACGGGATTGAACGGAGCCGGCAGACCGCCCCGCAGCACACCTTTGTTGCCACCGGAGACTCGGCTTCCTTCGAACTGCTGGCCCGGCGCTTCCTGGGCCCCGAGGTCCTCAGCGTCCAGCAGGTGGACCACGTGGCAGCGCATTACCCCACCGGCAGCATGGCACGGGTCACCCCGCAGATGATTGCCGACGCCCGGGCGGACGCCCCTGAACGCTTGGAAGCGCACAGCGGCGTCTTCCGGAACGGCTCGGAATGAAACTGACCATTGTGGGCTGCAGCGGCTCCTTCCCCGGCCCGGCCTCCCCGGCGTCGTGCTACCTCGTGACCGCCAACGACGGCGTCCGCGACTGGCGGATCCTGCTGGACCTGGGCAACGGCAGCCTTGGTGCCCTGCAGCGCTACATGGACCTGCGGGACATCGACGCCGTCCTGCTCACCCACCTGCACCCGGATCACTGCATGGACCTGTGCGGGCTGCACGTGGCGGTGCACTGGGACCCGGCGGGCTGGAACCGGGACCGGATCAAGGTCTGGGGGCCCGCAGCTACGGCGGACCGGATGGCCACCGCCTACGGGCTGGAGCTGGACCCGGGCATGCACGAGGATTTCGAATTTTCCGACTGGACGGCCGGCAGCGCAGTGGAGATCGGCCCGTTCACCGTGACGCCGTATCCGGTGCGGCACCCGGCCGAAGAGGCATACGCCCTTCGCGTGGAAGCCCGCACCGTGGACGCCGACGGCGAACCCGTGCTGCGCACTTTGGCGTATTCCGGGGACACCGATTCCTGTCCCGGACTGGAGGACGCCGCCCGGGACACCGATATCTTCCTCTGTGAAGCGGCCTTCCATGAGGGCCGCGACGACGCGATCGAGGGAGTGCACCTGACTGGCCGCCGCGCCGGAGAAGCCTCCACGGCGGCAAACGCCCGGCGGCTGCTGCTCACGCACCTGCCCGTCTGGAACGACGCCAGCATCAGCGTCTCCGAGGCCCGCGAAACCTACGCGGGGGACCTGGCGGTTGCCGTCGCCGGTGTCTCCTACGACGTCGGGACCCCGTTCACGGCGCCGCTCGCCGTGCCCGGGGTCATCCGCCCGGCAGGATTGGCTCCCTAGCGGCCCCTCCCGTGTCCGTGGCCGTCCCCGTGGCCGTCGCCATGTCCGTGGCCCTTGCCGTGTCCCTTCCCATGGCCGTGACCATCACCGTGCCCGTGGCCGTGGCCGGAATCCTCCGCGTATTCGCGGTCATTGACGAATTCCGCGGGACGGTATCTGATGAAATCGGCTTCGCCCAGGCCGAGGGACTCGGCGACCCGGTCCAGCTGCCCCGCCTCGGCCACGTTCCCCCAGCGTCCGGTGTCCAGTCGCTGGTCCATGGCCAGCACAGCGGCCACCCGCTCAGCGTCGGTGAAGCTGCAGTGCCCGGTCCGCTCGATGTAGGACTGGCGCAATAGCGTGCCGGCACCGGCCTCCCGGACGGTCTCCTCGTATTCCTCCATGTACTGGACCGGCGCCAGGATGTCGGCCAGCGTATGCATGGTCAGCACCGGCATCAGGAGCTCGCCGTGCGGGGTGGAGGTGCGCTCCATCCACTGCAGGGCCTCCGGATCCGGGGTGATGTCCGCAGTGGACGTGATGGTCTGCAGATCCTCCCGCAGGTCCAGCCCGGCACCGCGGTACAGTGCCTTCACCTGCTGCTGCTGCGCCGAGTCCCGCAGCAGGGAGCGGTAATCCACCCCTTCATTCCAGCCGCTGTCGCCGTCGGCGGCGTTGACAATGGAGGAACGCGAGCCGACCACAAACGGGATCGTCTGCAGCAGCCAGTTGTACTGGGCCTCCTGCTGGGCGGCGTAATCCCTGCGGTCCGGCTCCGAGTCCCCGCTGAACCAAGTGGGGATGTTCATGAGCGCCGCCGCCAAGGCCAGCCGGGCCCGGCCCTCCGGCGTCGTCTGTGCCTGCTGCACCGCCCCCATCAGGGCGTTGATGGTGACGCCGGCTTCCTCACCGGTGCGGAATCCGGTCAGCTGCAGCTCCACGCCCGGCAGCAGCAGCTCGGCCAGCGCATGAATGCCGTCCAGCTGGTAGTTGTTCAGGTTGATCCCGCCGCCCAGCAGTCCGCAGGTGCTCACCGCCCCGTCCACGCCGCTGTCCGGGGTTTCGGCAATGAGGCTGCTGACCAGGCCGCCCATCGAGGTGCCGAAGGCGATGGTCCGGTCCGGCTCTGACGCCGCGGACGAGAAAGCCGCCAGGGTATCCAGCTGGTCCTGGACCGCTGTTCCCAGGGCCCAGCCGGGGGTTGCGTAGGACGAGGCCGCAACCGCATAGCCCCGGTCCGTGAGCGCCGAGGTTGTGGATGCGAAGCCCGTATCCTCTGCCGGATTATCCGGGCCGGGTCTGAAGCCGTGGCTGTAGAGCACCAGAGTGCCGTTCCAGTCCTGCGGTACCTGCGCTGTCCACGTTGCTCCGTTCGGGAGCGTCCCCGTGAGCTCCGCAGCCGATGGTTCAGCGGCCGTTGCCGTTGCCGGGGCCGCTGTCAGGGCCAGCGAAACGGCCACCCCCAAAAATGTCAGTCTGCGCATGTGCGTGCCGATCCTTTCTGCTTCATTGCAGCGGGTCGTGCCCTTCATCCCGCCCGTATCCGGGAGGGCCTCGAGGGGGTCCGACGGTACGGCGCCACCCTAGGGGCACGGCAGCGGGCAGGGAAGGGTGGAATGAGCATCCCGCCGGACCGGACCAGCCGGCCGATAGACTGGGCGTATGACAACCGCCGCAAACAGTCCTGTTTCCACCTCGCCCTCCACCGTCGTCCGCTCCGACGGCCGCACCCCCGACCAGCTGCGGAGCATCACTATTACGCGGGGCTGGTCGAAGCAGGCTGAAGGATCGGCGCTGATTGAGTTCGGCAATACCCGGGTGCTGTGCACCGCCTCGCTGACGCCCGGCGTGCCGCGCTGGCTCAAGGGCGAAGGCAAGGGCTGGGTCACTGCTGAGTACGCCATGCTCCCGCGGGCCACCAACACCCGGAATGACCGCGAATCGGTCAAGGGCAAGTTGGGCGGACGCACGCATGAGATCTCCCGGCTGATCGGCCGTTCGCTGCGGTCCATCATCGACACCAAGGCCCTGGGCGAGAACACCATTGTCCTGGACTGCGATGTCCTGCAGGCCGACGGCGGCACCCGCACCGCCGCGATCACCGGCGCCTATGTGGCGCTCGCCGACGCCGTGGCGTGGGCCAAGGACAACAAGCTCATTGCCAAAAACGCCTCTCCGCTGCTGGACACCGTGGCAGCCATCAGCGTGGGCATTATTGACGGTGTGCCGATGCTGGACCTGCCGTACGTCGAGGACGTCCGGGCCGAAACCGACATGAACGTCGTAGTCACCGGCTCGGGCAAGTTCGTCGAGGTGCAGGGCACGGCCGAAGGCGCCCCGTTCGACCGCGCTGAGCTCGACGCCCTGCTGGACCTTGCCCTGGCCGGTACGGCGGAACTGGCAGTCATCCAGCGCCGCACCCTGGGTCTGGCCTAATGCCGCAGCCTTCCGCCCGCCTGGTCCTGGCCACCCGTAACCCGGGCAAGCTGCGTGAGCTGCGCGAACTGCTGCGCGGGCAGGTGCCCGGACTCGACGTCGACACGCAGGTGATCGACGCCGCGGCGGCCGGGGCTCCCGACGTCGCCGAAACCGGCGTGACCTTTGAAGAGAACGCCCTGCTCAAGGCGCACGCGGTGGCGGCCGCCACCGGCCTGCCCGCCGTGGCCGATGACTCCGGACTGGCCGTGGACGTGCTGGGCGGAGCGCCGGGCATTTTCTCGGCGCGCTGGTCCGGCAGGCACGGTGACGACGCCGCGAACCTGGACCTGCTCCTCGCCCAGCTGGCAGATATTCCGGCCGGGCACCGCGGGGCTGCCTTCGTCTGCGCGGCTGCCCTGGCGCTGCCGGACGGCGGCGAAACGGTGGAACGCGGCGAACTGCGGGGGACTCTGCTCCCGGCGCCGCGGGGGACGGGAGGCTTCGGCTACGATCCCATCCTGCAGCCGTCCGGACTGACGGCCAGCTGTGCGGAACTCAGCAGCGGGGAAAAGAACGCAATCAGCCACCGCGGACAGGCCTTCCGTGCGCTGCTGCCTGCCCTGGTTGCCGCCCTGGCGGACGGGACTCCGGGCGTTTCCTGACCCGGAGCCGGGATGTGTGATGTGTCCCAAACACGCCGGGGGACGGTTCGCGGATTCTTCCCTGTCCGTGGCCCTGGGGCAGAATTGAGCGCGAGATGACTATTACACCTGCGTTGACCCCAGCCACCTCCGTTGCCGTCGAAGGCCCTGCCTCAGACGAGCCCTCCGCCCTTGGGGGTGTGGCGGACTGGGCGGTCGGCATGATGGAAACCATCGGTGCCCCCGGCGCGGGATTGGCCATCGCGCTGGAAAACCTGTTCCCGCCGCTGCCGAGCGAAATCATTCTGCCGCTGGCCGGGTTCACCGCCAGCCAGGGGAACTTCTCGATCGCCGCCGCGCTCTTCTGGACCACTCTGGGCTCCGTCGTCGGCGCCCTGGCCCTCTACGGTCTCGGTGCGTGGCTGGGACGGGACCGGACGCGCAGGCTGGTGGCCAAGGTGCCGCTGGTGGACCTGGAAGACGTGGACAAGGTGGAGGCCTGGTTCGGGCGCCACGGGAACAAGGCGGTGTTCTTCGGCCGGATGATCCCGCTGTTCCGCAGCCTGATTTCCATCCCCGCCGGTATCGAGCGGATGTCGCTTTGGACGTTCACCGCGCTGACCACGGCGGGCAGCCTGATCTGGAACACGATCTTCATCGTGGCTGGCTATTACCTGGGGGAGAGCTGGCACATCGTGGAGGAGTACGCCGGTGTCTTCCAGAAGATTGTCATCGTGGCGGTGGTTGTCGCGGCTGTCTGGTTCGTGACGTCCAAGGTCCGCAGTGCCCGGCGGAAGCGTGCGGCGCTCGACAATGCCTGAGGCAGGACTGAGCTTTACCGCAATAGATTTTGAAACGGCCAACGGCTTCCGCGGTTCCCCCTGCTCCGTGGGCCTGGTCCGGGTCCGCGGAGGACAGGTTGTTGAAGAGGCGTCCTGGCTGATGCGTCCGCCGGAGGGGCATGACTTCTTCGACCCGCGCAACGTGCGGATCCACGGCATCGAACCAGACATGGTGGCCGGGGCGCCGCGGTTCGGGGAGCTCTTCCCCGAGATCGGTGCCTTCATCGGCGAGGACCTCCTGGTGGCGCACAATGCAGCCTTTGACATGGGGGTGATCCGCTCCGCGCTGGAGGTCTCCGAGCTGGCCGGACCGGCCTACGACTACACCTGCACCGTGGTCCACTCCCGGCGCACCTACCAGCTGCCCTCACATTCGCTGCCCTTTGCGGCGGAAGCGGCCGGAGTGCCGCTGCTGAACCACCACGACGCCACCGAGGACGCCCGCGCCTGCGCCGGAATCATGATCGACATTGCCCGCCGCAGCGGCGCACAGACCATGCCGGAGTTCTTCCTCCGTGACGGACGGCCGCCGTCCCGCCTGCCGGCCTATGTTCCGGGGCAGCACCCGCTCTCCAAAGCCACGCGGGACGCCCTGGCCCGGGGAACGGGCACAGCGGCGGCAGCCGGTACGGGCTGGCAGGGCTGGCCGTCCGAGGGAGACAACCCGCCGCCGAATCCGCTGGCGGACCCGGCGCATCCCCTGTTCGGCCAAACGGTTGTTTTCACCGGCGACCTGGGCATGTCCAGGCAGTCCGCCAAGGACCGTGCCGCCGAAGTCGGGGCACGCACGGCCAGCAACGTCACGCGTGCCACCAGCGTCCTGGTGGTGGGGGACGGGTTCGAGCCCGGGGACCTGCGCAGCGGACGCCTGACCGGCAAGGCACGGCGGGTCCTGGACCTGCACGAGCGCGGCCAGCGCATTGAGGTGTTGTCGGAAGCAGAGTTCCTCCAGACACTGGGCGGGATCTGGCCGAAGGCCTCGCAGTAGGCAGGTACCCCGGGGTTAGGGGGCGATCGTCGCGGCGATGAACCCCGCAGCGAGTTTCTCAATCATGGTGCGTTCGCGCAGGGCCTCGAGATCGGCGTCGGGGAGGGCTGCAAACCGGGTCCCCAGGAGGCTTCCCGTGACGACGGCGGCCGGGGCGCCGCCGGCGGCTGCAGCGATGCGGATGGCGGCAGCCGTTGCGGCGGCGAGGTCCGCTGCGTCGTCGTCGGCGCTTGCTGGCTGTTTCCTGGCGGCGACTTCCAGAGCCGTGTCTTCCACGGCAAGGGCTGCGCGCAGGCCAATGGTTAGCGCTTCCTCAGCGGTGGGCATCCGATCCGGGATGACGGCGGCGTCGTCGTCGGCCGGTGCCGTAGCCGTCCCGGACGCGCGGGAGGGGCGATCGGCGGTGCCCGCGGCGTCGTCGGCCAGTGCCGCCTGCAGCCGGTCGGTGAAGTCGGGTGCCGCGTTTTCCCGCGCGCGGTCCAGTGCTTCCCCTGCGGCGGTCCGAAGCGTTGCCCCGGGAGCGAGCAGGCCGTGGACCGTGGAGGCGAAGACTGCAGCGCAGTGCCGTGCCGCAGGATGTCCGTGCGTCAGAGAGGCGGCGTCGAGCGCCAGCTTGTAAACCGTTTCAGTCTCCACGTAGGGGAGCAGTCCGAACGGAGCCGAGCGCACCAGGGCGGCAGGAGTGTCGGCGCCGGTGTTGAGCGGGCGCTGCCGCGTGCCCATTTCCCCCGTGGCAAGGGCCGAGAGGACGTCGGGATCCACGGCCCCGGCGTCGCCGGTTCCCTCCGGCTGCAGCAGGGGCTCGGAATCGATGGGCCTCGGCAGCGGCGACGGACCGGCCGCGGGAAGCTGCAGCCCCCGTCCGCGCATCCAGCGCAGATAGGCCAGCCAGACGCATGCCGTCTCGTCCGCTCCCACTCCTTCGTTCGCCCACTCGATGGCCTCGAGCAGCCCGTCCAGCGAATAGAGGGCCAGCTGGGTGTGGGCGGAAATCGACGTGCCGGACGACGCACCGGTCCCGGAAGCAGCATCACCCAGTGCGCCGCCGAGGAGGCAGCCTCGGATCTTGGCCGACAGGGCTGCGGAGGAAAGGAAATCGGGAGAGGAAACGGGTTCGGGGATCACTGTTCCAGCATAGGCGGTGGGTTCGGAACGTCCGGTCCGGCTGCCGGGCAGCCGGGCGGTTGGGCTGGTGGGGTGCTGGGCGCCGGGGCTGCCAGCGCTGTTGGACACCCGGGCACGGGCCGCAAGGGGGCAGGGCAATACCCTTGGCCGGGCGGGCCGGGCGGTTGGGCTGGGGGGGCCGGGCCGGGTCAACAACCTGTCCCGGGCAACACCCTTTCAGTTCGAGATCGCGGCCGGACTTCCCAGTCTTTGGGGCAGATGTCGCCTCGTGTGGTCCCACAGGTCACAGGAGCACCACTTGGTGGGAACTGCGCGATGCGGGCGTGGGCATTCCCAGCTTGTGGGGTAGATGTTCCTTCCTGTGGTCCCACAGGTCACAGGAGCACCACTTGGTGGGAACTGGTGAGGTGGATGTGGGTCCGCGGGCTGCTGCGGCCGGGTAGCTTCGGGTGCTGGGTGCTGGGTGCTGGGTGCTGGGTGCTGGGTGCTGGGTGCTGGGTGCGGGTGCCGGGGGCCGGGTGCCAGGTGTCGAGAGCTGAGAGTCGGCTGCCTGGGTCAGGGCGCACGTGCGGGAAGGGGGTGTCCGGACAGCAATCCACCGGTAAACAGGGCAAATTCAGGAAGTTAACAGGCTGCGCTGACAGGCTGGGGTAGTTTGAAGTGAGTTAGTGCATCTTCCGGCCACCGGCACGTACCGGAACGGCCTGTGTCGCAGCACCGCTTGCAAGTACCCGCGGCCGCGAATCCAGCGCCGCCAACCCCATGTTAGGAATTCCTCTTTTATGTCATCTGAGTCCTCAGCACTGCACGGAGCCCGGGCCGCAGCGCCCGTCCGCGACCGGACGCCCGTGAACGGTGGCTACACCTTCGGGTTCCTCGGACGGGCGGTAGCCGAGGCTATCGGATCCTTCCTTCTGCTCTTCGTCGGCGTCGGAATCGCCATCTTCGGCAGCAGCAGCGGCGGCGGTATCACCTCGCCGCTGGCCTTCGGCCTGGCCCTTGCCGGTGCCATGGTGGCGTTCGGCTACATTTCGGGCGGCCATTTCAACCCTGCCATCACGCTTGGCAGCGCAGTTGCCGGACGCACGGCCTGGAAGTTTGTCCTGCCGTACATCCTGGCCCAGCTGGTGGGCGCCGTCCTCGGCGTCGCCATGCTCTGGGTGGTCATCGCAGGCCATGAGCAGATCGGCGAGCAGACCCGGGAGTTCCTGAGCGCGACGGCCAACGGTTACGACGAGCACTCGACTAACCTCTTCCCGCTTGCCAGCGCGCTGCTGATTGAGGTCATCGCCGGTGCCCTGCTCACCGCCGTCTTCCTCGGCGCAGCGTCCCGCCGGGCAACCGCAGAATCCCGCCGGCCCGCCGCGGCCAAGGGCGCCTTCGCCGTCGGCGTGACCTACGCAGTCCTGCTGACCGTGCTTATCCCCGTCACCAACGGCGGCATCAACCCGGCCCGTTCCACCGCCGTCGCCGTCTTCTCCGAAGGCTGGGCCCTGGAACAGCTCTGGCTCTTCTGGGTTGCACCCGTGCTCGGTGCCGTGATTGCCGGCCTGATCTTCCGCAGCGTCGACATGACCATCGATGCCCACCGCAATGACGAAGCCCCCGCACTGGAGACGGACGCGGGCGCCACCGGTGACGCCACGGCCGCCGACCAGGCACCCGCCAAGCACACTCCCGCGAAGCACACCCTTACCAAGCCGGCCGCCGGCGCCGGCAGCACGGCCCCCGCAGCCGACGAGGAAGCCCGCGGCTTCTTCGACAAGCCCGCTGAGGGCACCGGCAGCACCGGTCCGGTGGACGGCACCACCCGTCCCGAGGACGGCACGCCGGGCACGCGCATCTAGCGCAGCAGGGATTTCCGCCGGGATTCACCACCGGCACCCCACGGGGGCAGCGGCAGGCGCCGCTGCCCCCGATCCGTTAACTGTCGGTGCCGGGCTGTACTTTTTAAGACATGCGTTTACTGCACACTTCAGACTGGCACCTGGGCCGCTCCTTCCACGGCGTCGGCATGCTCGAGGCCCAGACGGACTTCATCGACCAGCTGGTGGACACCGTCCGCAGCCGGGGGGTGGACGCCGTGCTGATCTCCGGAGACGTGTATGACCGCGCGCTGCCGGCGGTGGACACCGTACGGCTGCTGGATACGGCACTGGAACGCATTACGGAAGCCGGGGCCGTGGTGGTGCTCTCCAGCGGCAACCATGATTCCGCCGCGCGCCTGGGTTTTGGCAGCGCCCTGTTCGAACGCGCGGGCGTCTACCTGCGCACCCGCTATGCGGACATCGCCCGGCCCGTGGTCCTTCCCCTCGAGGGCCGGCCGGTGGCTGTGTACGGCATTCCGTATCTGGAACCCCGGTTGGCGGCCGGGGACCTCGGTGTCGATGTGCCGAACCACTTCACCGTCGCCGCTGCTGCGGTGCAGCGGATCCGCGAGGACATCCGTGCCCGGGAGCAGGCTGAGGGTCCCCTGGCCTCCGTGGTCATGGCGCATACCTTCGCCAGCGGCGGCATCAGCAGCGACAGTGAACGGGACCTCGCCGTCGGCGGCCTGGGCGCCGTTCCCCTGGACCTGTTCGAGGACTTCTCCTACACGGCGCTGGGCCACCTGCACGGCCGCCAGCAGCTCAGTTCCACGGTCCGTTACAGCGGGTCCCCGCTCCCGTACTCCTTCTCCGAGGCCCGGCAGGCCAAGGGCGGATGGCTGCTGGAGTTCGACGCCGGCGGCCTCGCCTCCGTGGAACCGGTGACCTGGCCGGCCCGGCGCCGCCTGGCGGTGCTGCGCGGCAAACTCGAGGAGCTCCTGGCGGATCCGTCCCTGTCCGACGCCCAGGACGCCTACTGCCAGGTCACCCTGACGGATAGCCAGCGCCCGGCCAGGGCCATGGAACAGGTGCGCACCAGGTTCCCGGACACCCTGGTGCTGGCTTTTGACCCGGAGGGCGGGGCACGGGGCCCGGCACAGACCTACAGCCAGCGGCTGGCCAAAGCCACGGATGACCTCGATGTCTGCTGCGGTTTCCTCGAGCATGTCCGGTCACGCAGCGCAGCGGATGAGGAAAAGGACCTCTTCATCGAAATCCTGGACAAGGTCCGCGAAGCAGAGGCAGCAAAATGAGAATCCACCGGCTGGAAATGCAGGCCTTCGGTCCCTTCGCGGACCGGCAGGTCATTGACTTCGACGAGCTCGGTGCCCACGGGCTCTTCCTGCTGAACGGTCCCACGGGTGCCGGTAAGACCAGCGTGCTCGACGCCGTCTGCTTCGCCCTCTACGGCACCGTCCCGGGCGCCCGGCAGCAGGGCCGGCGGCTGCGCAGCGACCACGCCGACCAGGACACGGCCCCCGAGGTGGTTCTGGAGTTCAGCTCCGGTGAACGGCGCTTTGAAGTGGTCCGGAGCCCGCAGTGGGAACGTCCCGCCAGGCGCGCCGGCGGGAAGAGCACGGTTACCGAGCAGGCCAAGACCCTGCTGCAGGAGTTCATTGACGGCGCCTGGGTGCAGAAGTCTTCCCGCAACGATGAGGCCTCCGCGGAAATCACCGAGCTCCTCGGGATGAACCGGGAGCAGTTCACCCGGGTGGTCATGCTGCCCCAGGGGGACTTCGCCGCGTTCCTGCGCGCCGATGCCGCCTCCCGGGAACAGCTGCTGCAGCAGCTGTTCGGCACCTCCCGGTTCGAAGACATTGAACGCCGGCTCAAAACCGAACTGGCTGAAGCCACCGACCGCTTCGAGGCCGCGCAGTCCCGGTCCGAGACCGTGCTGCTGCGTGCACGGGACGAGATCCGCCGCTACCGCAGTGAGCTTTCCGGCAGCGGCGAGGGCAGCGGAGAGGCCGGGGAGGACGCCGTCGAGCCCGAGGAGGGGGAGGCCGAACTCGAGCAGTTCCGGGCGGAACTGGGATTCCGCACCGCCGCTGCCCGGAAGGAACTCACCGAGCTGCACACGGCCCGGGACCGCGCCGAGAAACACCTGCAGGAATTCGAACACCGGCGCGCCCGCGGACTGGCGTTGCAGCAGCTGATCCGTGAGGAAGCCGAACACGCCCGGGCCGAAGCAGAGATTGAGCCGCAGCGGGCGGCGCTGCAGACCCACGCGGCCGCATCCGTGCTGGCCGGCAATGTCCGGACGGCGGAAGCAGCCGCACAGCGTGCCGCAGCCCGACGTACGGAAGCCGGCGACGCCCTGCAGGAGCTGGCCGGCCACGCGCTCGCGCCTGCCTACGACGTCCACCCGGACGCCGGAACACCGCTGCCGGACGGACTGGAGGCACGTGTCGGAGCGGACCTGGCAGCCGCACGTGCTGCCCTGGAAGACGAGGAACGCACCGACGCGCTGCTGGCCCGGGCCGGGACGGAAACGGAAGCCGCCGAAGGATCCCGGGACCAGGCCGCCGCCGCAGCCGCTGTGCTGACGTCCCTGCGTACGGAGCAGACGGAGCTGGCCGGGGAAGCAGCAGAGCTGGGACGGCTGGCAGAAGGGGAAACCCGGGCGGAAACCGCCCTGGCCGCTGCGCAGGAGCTGGTCGCCACCATCAGCGGCTATGCCGAGGCAACCGCCCGCGCGGAGGCTACCGGCACGGCCGCCGCCGATGCACGCCAGGATTACCAGGACCTTCGGCAGGCCTGGCAGGACCTGCTCCAGGCACGACTGGACCAGGCTGCCGCCGAACTGGCGCAGGACCTCGCCGACGGCGCACCCTGCCCGGTCTGCGGGGGACTGGAGCACCCGCGCCCGGCGCAGCTGCCTGACGGTGAGGCGCCGGCAACCCGGGAAGCCGAGCAGGAAGCGAAGGCACGCGCGGCCCGGGCGGAAGCCGCCTATGACGAAGCCCGGCAGCTGGCCGCCGCCGCCGCTGAGGAAGCCGCCGCCCTGCGTGCCCGGGGCGGCGCGGGGGATGCGGACTCCGCGCAGGAGAAGCTCGACGCCGCCCGCACCGGCCTCGAGCAGGCCCGCAGCGCCGCCCGGGCACTGGCCGACGCCGAGCGCCGCCTGAGTGAGATCGGTGCGGAACTGGCCGCTGCAGACTCAACCCGCTCCGAATCGCTCATTGCCGCCGCCCAGGCGGACTCCCGCGCCGCAGCCGCCCGCGACCAGGCCGCCGAACTCTCGGAGCGCATCGCCGCCGCGCTGCAGGGGTTCGGCAGCATCAGCGAACGCGTCCGGGCCCTGACAGCCTTCACGGAGCTTGCCGCTGCGGCGCGGGAGGCCGCCGGTGCCGCTGCTGCGGCTGCGGACGAGTCGGAGCGGGCAGACACTGAACTGGAGGCAGCACTGGCCGGAACAGCCTTCACCACGGCGGCCGAAGTCACCGCCGCTTTGCTGGACGCCCGCACGGCCGAGGCCTACGCCGCAGCCGTCTCGGACTGGGAGGACCAGGGCCGCCGGCTGCTGGTGCGCCGGGAAGCCCAGGCCACAGCGGAACCGGAGGACGCCGCGGGGGAGCCCCCCGCAGTACCGGACGAGGAAGACGTAGCCGAGGCCGCAGAACAGGCAGCAGAGATACGGAAGGCCCAGGAGGAAGCCGCAGTGCTGGTCCGCCTGCTGGAAGGCTCCGCCGTCCGGCTTGCCGAATACTCCGTGGAACTGGAGGAGGCGCTCCGGCGCACCGCACCCCTGCGTGCCCGCCGGGACCTTTTGCAGTCCGTCACTGACACCGCCCGCGGTGCCGGCGAGAACGAATACAAGATGACCCTGAGCACCTACGTCCTGGCCGCACGCCTGGAGCAGGTGGCAGCGGCGGCTACGGAGCGCCTCGCCGCCATGACCGGCGGCCGCTATGCCCTGGTGCACAGCGATTCAAAGTCCGGCAACCGCAAGGCCGGCCTGGGCCTGCACGTCACCGACGAGTGGACCGGACAGCGGCGGGATACCTCCACCCTCTCCGGCGGGGAAAGCTTCATGGCCTCCCTGGCCCTGGCCCTGGGCCTGGCCGACGTGGTCCAGCAGGAAGCCGGCGGGGTGAACATCGAGACCCTGTTTGTGGACGAAGGGTTCGGCAGCCTCGACGAGCAGTCCCTGGAACAGGTCATGGATGCGCTGGAAGGCCTCCGGGACGGCGGGCGGGTGGTTGGACTGGTCAGCCACGTAGCGGAACTGAAACAGCGGATCCCGGCGCAGCTGCAGATCCTCAAGGGCCGCAACGGGTCCACGGTGCGCTACAGCGCCGGTGACCTGGTGAGCCCGTGATGCGCAGCGGAAACCGCGGTTAGGCACAGCGGGTCCGGATGGGTAAAATCGTCTCAGAACAAGGGTCGGGCACACCGGGAGGGGGGACGGTGTGCGGTTCAACGTATCTGGATACCGCACCATGACCCAAGACACCTCCGCCCCTGCTCAGGCATCGACCCCTGACTCCACCCCCGCCGCCCCGGAAAAAACCGCGGCCACCGGCGGCCGCTACCAGGCCATCTTCGCCCTGGCCGGCACCTCCTTCTTCCCCATTGCCTTCCTTGCCCGGCTGCCCCTGGCCATGCTCACCATCGGTGCGCTGACCCTCATTACCGAGGTTTCCGGTTCCTACGCGCTGGGCGGCTTTGCCGCCGGCGCCGTGGGCATCGGTTCAGCGGTGGGAGCCCCGCTGCTGGGGTACCTCGCGGACCGGATCGGTCAGCGTCCCGTCCTGCTGGGCACCGCCGTGCTGAACCCGGTGGCCATCGGCCTGTTCCTCCTTACGGCTCTCCTCCTGGACCCGTCCGACGCGCCGTTCTGGATGCTCGCCGCCGGCCTGGTCATGGGTGCCTCCACACCCCAGGTCGGACCCATGGCACGGGTGCGCTGGATGGCCATGACCTCCCGCCGTCCGCAGGGCCGCGAAATGGACACCGCCCTGGCCTATGAGGGAACCGCTGACGAACTGACCTTTGTGCTTGGCCCGGCCCTCGTAGGCCTGCTGGCCGCCGCCGTCGCCCCCTGGCTGCCGCTGGTGCTTGCCGCCGCACTGACTCTGACCATGGTGACCGCTTTTGCCGTACACCGCACCGTGGAGCACGTGGTGCCCACCTCCCGCCGTCCCGGGATCTCCGGCGGACCGGATGCTGCCTCGCCGGCGGCCCCGCGGGAACGTCCGCAGTGGCTGCTGATCATGGTTCCGGTGCTCGGCATGGTTGCCATGGGCTCCTTCTTCGGGTCCACCCAGACCAGTCTCACGGCGTTTGCCGGCAGCTTCGACATGGCCACGTCCGCGGGCATGATCTACGCAGCCATGGCCCTAAGCTCCGCCGTTGCCGCCTTGTCCGTTGCCTTCTGGCCGGAGCGCTTCGGCACTGCCGGCCGCTGGGTGCTGTGCGCCGCGGCGATGCTGGCCTTTACACTGCTGCTGTTCGTGCCCTCCAGCATCGGAGCCATGGTGGTGATGCTGCTGATCCTGGGCCTGCCCGTGGGACCGACCATGGTCAGCATCTTCGGCATCGGCGCCATTGTGGCCCCGCGCGAACTGATGGGTACCGTGATGACCATGCTGGCCAGCGGCGTCGTCACCGGCACGGCACTGGGATCCTCCGTAGCCGGACGGCTGGCGGACTCCTCCGGCTACAGCCACGCCTTCATTGTTCCCACCTGTTCGGCGGCAGCCCTCCTGGTGCTCAGCCTGTTCGCGGTCCAGGCAGCCCGCAAGCGGACGGCAGCCTGAACCGCCGGCAGGTGTCGGCCGGGCCACAGGTGGCCTAGTATCGAATAAGCAGGCCAGAGCATGACGAAGGAGACACATCATGGGAAACAGCGATAAGGAAGCCGCCGGGAACGATCAGTCAAAGACTGGATCGCAGGGGCCCGACGGCACCATTCCCCAGAGCGAGGACGGTATTTCGGCGGCCAGCACCGGAGAAGCTTCGAACTTTGAACCCGAAGAGGATGAAGCTGCCGACGAAGGCAAGTAGCCTCCCCTGACGCAGACAGGAAACGGATCGGTCCCTCGGGACCGATCCGTTTCCTGTCTGCCGTGTGCCTAGCCGAGGCTGGGAGCGTGCGGCGGCGGAGCCGGAATGTAGATGTTGCCGGTGGTGACGCCGGCCGCTTCGCCGGTGACGGGATCGGGGTACGCGGACCCGTCCGACGCCGGTGCGGTGCCGGGGACCTCAGGCGGATGCCCTTCGGACGCGACGGAACGCAGCGCCACCGCTACTTCATGGGCCTCGGGGCGCGCGTCCACCAGACGGGAGGTCATGGCGCGCAGGATGCCCGTCCACTCGGCTCCGACCCACTCCGGAATCTCGGGATCGCGGAGCAGGCGGGCCACCGCTGACTCTACGATCGGACCCGGGAACGCCTTTTCCCCGGTGAGGCACTCCAGGAGCACCAGGCCGAGGGAGTACACATCGGTGCGCGGATCCACGGCGGAACCCTGCGCCTGTTCCGGGCTCAGATAATTCGCGGTCCCGATGGTGGCACCGTGCGCGGTGGCTATGGTGGCTTCGACCATCCGGGCAATCCCGAAGTCCGTGAGGCGCGGATACAGCCGGGTATCCATCTCTTCCTGCGGGAACAGCAGGATGTTCGCGGGTTTGACGTCGCGGTGGATGACCCCGTTGCTGTGCACGTAGTTCAGGGCGTCGGCCAGATCGGCACCCAGTGCTGCGGTTGCCGAGGAGGACAACGGACCCTCTTTGAGCATCCCGCGGAGGTCGGGACCGTCCACCAGTTCCATCACGAGGAAGCTGGAGCTGCGCCCCTCGTCATCGACGGTGACGCCGGCGTCCAGCAGGGTGACCAGCCCGGGGTGGTTCAGGGTCGCCAGAAGCTGCAGTTCGGTTTGCTGGCGGCGGGCTTCGTCATCACCGCTGATCCCGGCACTGAAGAGCTTGACGGCTACTTCCCGGCCAAGATTCTCATCCACCGCGCGGTAGACGGCAGCAGCACCCCCGGAGCCGATGAGTTCGGTGGTGCGGTAGCGCTGGCCCAGGAGTACATCCACGGGTGTCCTCCCTAGGGGTAAACGAAATCAAGCCGAAATAATCAGCAGGCTGATTATTATCCGGCTAGCCCACCGGCCATTCCATCGTAGCCGGTATCTGCGCGGGTTACCGGGACACCGCCGCCTATGTGATGAAGCTGTAATCCCGGCGGGGAGCCGCTACCGGGCCAGGAATTCCACGGCAGCGGTCTTGAACGCCCGCGACGTCACGGCATTGGCGTGGGTGCGTGCCGGCAGGGTAACCAGTTCGGCCTGTCCGCTCAGGGCCGCCAGTGCCGGCGCCGTTGCTGCCAGGTCATCCCGTTCCCCTGCAACCAGGAGCAGCGGCATGGCCGGAACTGCAGCCTCGGGGGAGAAGGGTTCCTCCTTGACGGCTTCGATCATCCGGAACAGGGCGGCCAGGTCATTGCCGGGGACCAGCTGCGCCATCCGCAGGAGTTCGGCCGTGCGGGCATCCTGCACGGGCGCCCCGCCCGCAGCCGCTTCCCGGGCGGCGTCCAGATCGAAGTCCGCCAGCGGGTCTCCGCTTCCGGGCCCTCCCAGCACCATGCGGTGCACGAGCTCGGGCTGGGTCGCCCCGAATTCCCAGGCGAGCCGGGAGCCGAGGGAGTAGCCCAGAATGTCCAGGCCGCTGGCCGGGTTCCCCTCGGCCAGCGGAAGGACGCCGGAGTCCTGAAGGATCTGCAGCAGGTCCGCCCGGATGCGGCTGGGACGGTAGGAGTCCCGGTCCTGCGGAGCAGCGCTGCCGCCGTGGCCGGGCAGGTCCACGGTGAGAACCCGGCGGCCGGCGGCGGTCAGCGCGGTGATCCAGCCCGAATCGTGCCAGTTCAACTGCGAGCTGGAGGCAAAGCCGTGCAGCAGCAGCACCGGGCGAAGCGCCGCGGCGTCCGGCCCGCCGGCAGGCTCAATGACCTCTACCAGCAGGCGCGGGTCGGTGCCTTCCACGAGGGAGCCGGTGCGGGGATCGGCCACCGGCTAGTCCTCGTCCAGCGCTGCGGTCAGACGGACCCGGCGCCGGGCGGGGGCCTCCTGCGGCACGGTGCCGACAATCCCGGCGGTGTTGTCCGGAACCTCGAAAACGATGAGCGGTTCGCCCACGTTGATCGTTTCACCGGGCTCACCGTAGGTGCGGGCAACGCGTCCGGCCTGCGGAGAGGGCAGTTCCACCGCGGATTTGGTGGTTTCCACCTCCACCAGCGGCTGGTTGCGTTCCACCTGGTCGCCCACGGCCACCAGCCACTCCAGGACGGTGGCCTCGATCAGGCCCTCGCCAAGGTCGGGAAGGGGGAAGGGGATTTCAGCCACGCCGGTACTCCAATACTCGCTGGATCCCGAACAGGATGCGGTCAATGTTCGGGATGTATTCGTCTTCAAGGTCGCCTGAGGGATACGGTACGTCGAATCCGGTGACGCGCCCAACCGGAGCGCGCAGGGTATCGAAGCACCGTTCCGTGATGAGCGCGGCCACTTCGGCGCCGAGGCCCGAGGTCAGCGGCGCTTCGTGGACGACGACGGCGCGCCGGGTCCGCGCCACGGACGCGGCAAGGCCTTCCGCGTCGATCGGCTTGAGCCAGCGCAGATCCAGGACCTCCACCTCGATGCCGTCCTCGGCGGCCAGCTCGGCAACCTGCAGGCACCGTGCCACCATGGCGCCCCAGGCAATCAGGGTGACGTGCTTGCCGGGTCGGACCACCTTGGAGCCCTGCAGGGGGCCGGCGTCGTCAAGGAATACGTCGCCCTTCTGCCAGTAGCGGCACTTGGGTTCCATGAAGATCACCGGATCCGGAACCGCCACCGAGGATTTGAGCAGGTGGTACGCCTCGTGCGGGCTGGACGGGGACACGACTTTCAGGCCCGGCACGTGGGCGAAGAGGGCTTCGAGGGATTCGCCGTGGTGCTCGGGGGCGCGGATGCCGCCGAAGCTGGGCACGCGCAGGGTCACCGGCATGGGCATGGTGCCGCGGCTGCGGTAGTTCATCCGGGCCAGCTGGGTGACAATCTGGTTGATTGCCGGGTAGGCGAACCCGTCAAACTGCACTTCGGGAATCGGATGGAAGCCGGCCATGGCCAGCCCCACCGACATTCCGAGAATGCCGGATTCCGCCAGCGGGGTGTCAAAGACGCGCTCGGCGCCGAAGCGTGCCTGCAGGCCGTCCGTGATGCGGAAGACCCCGCCGAGCCGTCCCACGTCTTCGCCCAGGACCACGGCCCGGGGATCTTCGGCCAGTGTTTCGGCCAGGGCGCGGTTCAGGGCGGCCTGCATCGAGAGGTGTTCCATCCGCCCTTCGCCGGCCTCCGGGGAGGGTGCCTCCGCGGATTCCTGCCCGGCGGCCAGGGCGGCGTTCCGGGCGGCCGCCTCCAGATCGGAGGAGGCCACGGTGTCGCTGAGCTGCTCAGACATGTTCGGATTCCTCCCGCCAGGCGCGTGCCTGGGCTTGAAGTGCGTCGGTGGGCTCGGCGAAAACGAAGTCGAACATTTCGGATCCGGGGCGGGGGCCGAGCGCCATAACCCCCTCGCGGACGCGGTCCGCGTTGGCGTTGGCGTCCTGCAGGGCCGCGTCCAGGAATGCGGAGTCGGCGATGCCGTCCGCCAGCAGGCGGTCCCCGAGCAGCCGGACGGGGTCCGGGCCTTCGTCGCGCCGTTCCTCCGCCAGGGAACGGTACCTGCCGGGATCGTCGCTGGTGGAGTGCGGGCCGCGGCGGTAGGTCATGGCCTCGATCAGCACGGGTCCGTGTCCGGTGCGGGCGTGTGCGGCAGCCTCGCGGGTGGCCTGGACGACGGCGGCGGCGTCGTTGCCGTCGACGGTGATGGCCTTGATGCCGTACCCGGCCGCGCGGGCTGCGACAGTTCCGCCCGCCACCTGCGCCTCGGTGGGCAGCGAAATGGCCCAGCCGTTGTTCTGGACGAAGAAGATCACCGGAGCCTTCAGGATCCCGGCGAAGTTCATGGCTTCATGGACATCGCCCTGGGAGCTGGCGCCGTCGCCGAAGTAGGTCAGGGCCACGCCCGGGGTTCCGGCGAGGGTCTGTCCGTGGGCCCAGCCCACGGCGTGCAGCACGGACCCGGCCACCACTGCCTGAATCGGTGCGAGCCGAGTCTGCACCGGGTTGTAGAGGCCGCCGTGCCAGCTCGCCTTATGGGTGGACATGTAGGCGGTCATGTCCACGCCCAGAGTGAGCGCCACCCCCATTTCCCGGTAGGTGGGGAAGATGAAGTCATGCTTGGGATCCATGGCAAAGGCGCTGCCTACCTGGGCGGCTTCCTGGCCCAGCTCCGGGGCATAGCCGGGAATGATGCCCTGGCGCTGCCAGGCGATCGCGGCGAGGTCCAGCTGCCGGACGGCGGTGACCAGGCGGTACAGCTCCCGGAGTTCCTCCGCAGGCAGGGCCGCAGGTTGCAGATTAGTGTCCATAGTCCGCAATTTAGTGCTTCACGCCACAGTGGGCAAACAGGCAGCCGAATATGACACAGTCTGTACAAATAGAATGGTCGACTGCGCCACCGGCTATGCACTTTGCAAGGGCCGGGCGGGCGTCAGCCGTGGCTCGGTGCGCCTAGCCGGCGGAGCTGCCGGAGTCGGCGTGCGCCCGGGCGGCACTGCGCCGTTCGAACGCCCAGGCCAGGAGCACCAGTACGGTGCTCAGGGCCGCCGTCGCCAGCAGTTGAATACGGACACTGGGGTCGAAGAAGCCGAGGACCACTATGCCCGCCAGCAGCGCCAGGGCGAAGTAGGACAGCCACGGGAAGGCCCACATCTTGAAGGTGAGTTCGACGCCGGCAGCCTCCGCGCGCCGCCGCAGGATGATCTGCGAAACGATGGAAATGCCCCAGACCACCAGGCAGGTGGAGCCGACGGTGTTGAGCAGGATCATCAGCACTGTGTCCGGGTACAGGTAGTTCAGCGCCACGGCAATGAACCCGAACACCACCGATGCCAGCACCGCCCGGCGCGGCACTCCACCGGAGCTGAGCCGGCCCAGGGCAGCCGGTGCCCGGCCGCGTTCGCCCAGGGAGTAGATCATCCGGGAGGCGCCGTACAGGTTGGCGTTCATGGCGGACAGCAGGGCAATGACGATGACCACCGCCATGACGGTATCCGCCCCGGGCACCTGTGCCGCATGCAGGACCGCAACGAAGGGTCCGGTGCTCAACGCCTCGCTGTCCCAGGGCAGGACGGTGACCATGACCAGGACCGAGCCGATGTAGAAGACCAGGATCCGCCAGATCACCGAGTTGATCGCTCCGGCAATGTTCTTGGACGGTTCCTCCGTGTCCGCGGCGGCAATGGTGATGATCTCGGTGCCGCCGAAGGCGAAGACCACCAGCAGCAGCCCTGAGGCGACGCCGGTCAGGCCGTTGGGCATGAAGCCGCCGTTGTGGAAGAGGTTGGAGGTGCCGGGGGACTCGACGCCGGGGAGCAGGCCGGCCACGAAGGCGACGCCTATTCCGAGGAAGACGACAATCGCGGCGACCTTCAGGATGGCGAACCAGTACTCGAATTCGCCCAGGCTGGCGGCTCCGGCCAGGTTGACGGCGGTGAAGATGATGATGAACGCCAGGGCCAGCATCCACTGCTCGACGCCGGGGATCATGGATGCGACGATGGCGGCTGCCGCCGTGGCCTCGGCGGCGATGACAATGACGATCTGGAACCACCACATCCAGCCGACCGTGGTCCCCGCCGTGCGGCCCAGGGCTTTCTCCGCGTAGACGGAGAATGCTCCGCTGCTGGGATCGGCTGCGGCCATCTCGCCCATCATGCGCATGATGAGGATCACCATGGTGCCGGCGATCAGGAAGGAAATCAGCACCGCGGGACCGGCCGCTGCAATGCCTTCGCCGGAACCCACGAACAGGCCGGTGCCGATGGCGCTGCCCAGGCTCATCAGGACGAGGTGCCGCGGCTGCATTTTCCGCGCTGCGGGCGGTTCCCCGGCCAATACTTCAGTGTCGGTGCCGGACGGGCGGGTGGAGCTGGGCATAGCGGGAGGGGCCTTAGAACGAACGGACGGGCTGCAGATGCAGGCACGGGCTGGCGGTGGAGCCGCCGCGGAAATGTACACCTCATTCCATCTTAAGGCCGGTTTGTGTATCCCCGTTTCCGGCCGGCGGCGCCGTTGCCTTTACAATTTGTACACTGCCTGTGTTCTGTCCCTGAAAGGACCCCATGCCCACCGACGCGCTGGACGCCCGTATCGTCACCCTGTTCACCGACAATCCCCGCATGTCGGTGCTGGAGGCTTCGCGCCGGCTCTCCGTTGCCCGGGCCACCGTCCAGGCGCGCCTGGACCGGATGCAGGAGACCGGCGTGATTGCCGGATGGGGTCCGCGGATTGACGCCGAGGCCCTGGGGTATGACGTCGTGGCGTACTGCTCGCTGACCATCCGCCAGGACACCGGGCACGATGCGGTGGTGGCAGCGCTGTCGCGCATTCCGGAAATCCAGGAGGTCCACACCGTCTCGGGGGAGAGTGATCTGCTGGCGCGGGTTGCCGCCCGGTCCAACTCTGATCTGCAGCGGGTCATCGATGCGATTGTCTCCACCAATACCGTCCTGAGGACCTCCTCGGTCATTGTGCTGAATACCCATTTCCAGGGACGAATGCTGCCGCTGCTGCACGCGGCTGCGGACACCGGATCCCAGCCTCCGGCAGCGGTCACCAAACAGTAACTTCATCTTCCGCGCGCCGGACTGAGACGTACGTCACACCCGTTACACTCGGCCCATGTCCAGCTCTGATGCGGCGCCGGCCGCCGTTGCCCTCGGCCGCGCGGCGGCCCCGAAGCTCGCCCGTCTCCTCACCTACCGCACCGTCTCCTCACGGGTGCCGGAGGAGGTGGAGGAGGACCAGTTCGAGGGCTTCATCGCGGCGCTGCCGGACCTGTTTCCCCGGGTGTCGGCGGCCCTGCAGCTGGAGCGGGTCAACGGATTCGGGCTCCTGTACCGGTGGGAGGGGCAGGACGGGCAGGAAAGGCAGGACGGGCAGCACGCATCGGGCATGACCGGCGCGGACGGGAGGGGGCCCGTGGTGCTGATGGCCCACTATGACGTGGTCCCGGTGGAGGATCCTGAACGGTGGGAATATCCGCCCTTCGCCGGCACCGTAACGGACACCACCATCGAGGGCCGCGGCACCCTCGATGACAAGGGTGCCATGGCCGCCGTCCTGGAGGCGGCAGAACAATTGCTTGTCCAGGGCTTCACACCGGCACGGGACATCTACTTCTCCTTCGGCAACAACGAAGAAACCGCCGGTGACACCGCGGCGGCCGCAGCGGCCCTGCTGGAGGCACGCGGTATCCGCCCCTGGCTGGTGCTGGATGAAGGAGGAGCGGTGGCCTCGGGCGCCTTCCCCTTCGTGTCCGCTCCGCTCGCCGTCGTCGGCGTCTCCGAAAAGGGCATTCTCGACGTTGAACTGGCGGTCCAGGACGCCGGCGGCCACGCGTCCACCCCGAACCGGATGGGAGCAACCGCGCGCCTGGCCCGCGCCGTCGTCCGGCTGGACCGCAGCCCCTTCCCGGCCTCGCTGCCGGACGTCAGCGTGGAGATGGTCCAGCGGCTTTCCGGGTCGGCGCCGCTGCTGCCCCGCCTGGTCCTGGGCAACGCTGCGCATCTGCGCGGTGCGTTGACCAAGGTGTTCGGGCTACTCGGCGGGGAGCCCAACGCCATGACCCGCACCACCGTGGCCGTTACCCAACTGCGGGGAAGCAAGGGCTCCAATGTCCTGGCCACACGAGCCACCGCCAATGCCAACATCCGGGTCGCCGTGGGGGAGACGGTGGAATCCACCATGGCGCGCCTGCGGTCCGTCATCCGGGACCCCAGGGTCACCCTGCGCGTGGTGGAAGGCAACGACCCGGCACCGGTCTCCGCCACGGACAACGCCCAGTTCGGCCTGCTGGAGGACACCATCAGGGCGGTATTCCCGGATGCCGTGCCGGTGCCCTACATCATGCTCGCGGGAACCGATGCGCGGCGCTTCACCTCCATCTGCGACGCAGTGTACCGATTTGCCCCCTTCCGGATGAGTGCCGCGGACCGGGCCGGCATCCACGCCGATAATGAGCGGCTGGGCATCGAAACGTTCGGCGAGGGCATTGTCTTCTACAAGGCCCTGATGGGAGCGCTCTGATGTCGGCGCCGTCGCTGCCCGGAATGCGCATGATCGGACCCCTGGTGGGGTTCCTGGTGCTGGTGGAAGTCACCAGCGGCATCCTGCAGGGCTACTACACGCCGCTGCTCACGGACATTGCCCGGCACCTGAACATTGACGACGGCGACGTCAACTGGTTTGAATCGGCCCAGCTGATGCTCAGTGCCCTGGCCGTGCCGATCCTGGCGAAACTGGGGGACATCTACGGGCATAAGCGCATCCTGCTGATTTCCACCGTGTTGACTGCGGCGGCTTCCTGGGGTGTGGCCTTCGCCCCGGGTTTTTGGACCTTTCTGGCCGCGTGGTCGCTCCAGGGTTTCTATGTGGTCTGGCTGCCGATGGAAATCGCCCTGATCTTCAGCCGGGTGCGCCGGGCCCCCAACCGGGCCGTGCTGACCCGCCGGGCCGCCGGCCTGCTGGTCGGCGCACTCGAGTTCGGAGTGATTGCCGGAGCACTGCTGGGCGGAATCCTGGTGGAGCAGCTGCCGCTGTGGCTCACCCTGTGCGTGCCCGCCGCGGCGGTGACCCTGTGCATTTTCGCCGTGTACTTCGGGGTTCCGGAGTCCGCAGCGCTGGACGGCGGCACCGTGGACCGTACCGGGTTCGTGCTGCTGGCCGCGGGGCTGCTGCTGCTCACCTCCGGGCTCACCTTCCTGCGGATCAACGGGCCGGGAACCTGGTGGGTGTGGGCCGTGCTGGCCGCCGGTGCCGCCGCCTTCCTTCCCTTCGTCCGGTATGAGCTCCGCCGGAAGGATCCGCTGGTGGACTTCAGGATGCTGCGCAGCCCGTCCATGTGGCCGGTCCAGCTGACCGCCGGGCTGTTCGGGATTTCGGTGCTCGGCGCGCAGGCACCCATGTCCACGTTCGCTCGCACCGATCCGGCTCTGCACGGCTACGGCCTGGGCCTGGCGGCCTCGCAGGTGTCCATCATCATCGGCACCTACGTTTTCGCCATGCTCGCGGGCGCACTGCTCTTCCCCGTGGCGGCGCGGCGGACCACCCCGCGGAACACTCTCGTGGGTGCTTCGCTCCTGGTCGGCATCGGCTACGGGCTGTTCCTGCCCTTCCATGACACGCTGCCGCAGGCCCTGATGAACATGCTGGTGGCCGGTCTGGGGTCCGGGGCGCTGGTGGCTGCGCTGCCGTCGGCCGCCGCCGCCGCGGCGCCCCTGAACCGGACCGGCATGGCGACGGGGCTGACCAACACCACCAAGACCATCGGCGGGTCCTTTGCTTCGGCGGTCTTCGGCATCGCCCTTGCCGGTGCGGCCGCGGATGCCCTCTCGGGCGGAGCGGGCGGCGGCGGGACGGCGGCCCCGCTCCCGGGGTACCTGACCGTTTGGGCCGTGTGCTCGGTGACGGCCTTTATCGCGGCGGTTGCCCTGCTGCTGGTGCCCCGCCTGGCGTTCGCCGATCCGCCGCTGGCGGCGGAAGAAGCCGCGGCCTAATCCGCCAGACTCGCCAGGACCTTGTCCGTCAGTTCCTTCAGCTGCGCCAGCTCGGCGCGGTCCAGGGCAGGGGTCAGCAGGTCATGGATTCCGCGGACGTGGACGCGGCCCAGGCGCCGCTGCACTGCCCGGCCCTCCGCGGTCAGGGAGAGTTCGACGCCGCGCTGATCATTTTCCGCGGGCCGGCGCTGCACCAGGCCGCGGGCCTGGAGGCGGTCCACCATCCGGCTCAGGCTGGGCTGGCTGATGAGCAGGTGTTCGTTAAGCTCATTGAGCCGGATCCAGCCGCCGGGGCAGCGGGTCAGGTTGAACAGGACGTCATACTCGCGCATGGTCAGGTCCCGGAACTCCGGATCCCGCTGCAGCCGCCGCATGACGCCTACCTGGACGCGGAACAGCGATTCCCATGCGTCTGCTGCCTGCTTCGTTGTGGCGTCATTAGTTGAGTGCATGGTTCCAGCCTACTGAACCGAGGGGGACGGGACCGTTTCGGCAGCTACCCGGGCAGCTACCCGTGCCGCGTGGACGGGACCCTCGGGAACGTCCGCGGGACGGCGGGCGTCCAGCTCCCTGCGCAGTTCCGGCAGCACGTATTCACCGAAGAGGTCCAGCTGCTCGAGGACGGTCTTCAGCGGCAGGCCGGCGTGGTCGATCAGAAACAGCTGGCGCTGGTAGTTGCCGAAGTAATCGGAGAAGCTGAGGGTTTTCTCCAGTACCTCCTGCGGGCTGCCGACGGTCAGCGGTGTCTGCGCCGTGAAGTCCTCCATGGACGGACCGTGCCCGTAGACCGGGGCGTTGTCGAAGTACGGGCGGAACTCGTTCACGGCGTCCTGCGAGTTCTTCCGCATAAAGAACTGTCCGCCCAGCCCCACGATTGCCTGGTCTGCACGTCCGTGGCCGTAGTGCTCGTACCGCTCCCGGTAGAGTCCGATGAGCTGCATGTAGTGCTCCTTCGGCCAGAAGATGTTGTTCGCGAAGAAGCCGTCCCCGAAGTAGGCGGCGATTTCGGCCACCTGCGGGGTGCGGATGGAGCCGTGCCAGACGAACGGGGCGACGCCGTCAAGGGGCCGGGGCGTGGAGGTGAAGTTGTGCAGCGGGGTACGGAACTTGCCCTGCCAGTTCACGGTGTCCTTGTCCCAGAGCTGGCGCAGCAGGTTGTAGTTCTCCACGGTCAGTTCCACCGAGTCCTGCGGGTCCTTGCCGAACCACGGATACACCGGTGCGGTGTTGCCGCGGCCCAGGACCAGGTCCACCCGGCCGTCGGCCAGATGCTGGAGCATGGCGAAGTCCTCGGCGATCTTCACCGGGTCATTGGTGGTGATCAGCGTGGTGGTGGTGGAGAGGATGATCCGCTCGGTCTGCGCCGCAATGTAGCCCAGCAGGGTGGTGGGGGAGCTGGCGTAGAAGGGCGGATTGTGGTGCTCGCCGGTGGCGTAGACGTCCATGCCGATCTCTTCGACCTTGCGGGCGATGGCCACCGCCGCCTTGATCCGCTCGGCCTCGGTCGGCATCTGCCCGGTGACGGGGTCCCGGGTAATGTCGCTGACGCTGAATACGCCGATCTGCATGGTGTCCTCCGGAGGTTGGGGTGTTCCTAAAGTATATGCATACGCATGTACCTACCCCTCAACGGCCGACTGCCCCGGTTCATTCCCCCGGTTCGTGCCCTCCCGGCTAGGCGCGGGCTGCCCCGGCACCTTCCGTCCGCTGCTGCCGCTTCTCGCGGGAGCCTTCCACCAGCCGGTACAGCACGGGCACCAGGATCAGGGTCAGGGCCGTGGAGGAGATCAGGCCGCCGATCACCACCACCGCCAGCGGACGGGAAATGAAGCCGCCCTCCCCGGTAATGCCGAGCGCCATGGGGGTCAGGGCGAACACGGTGGCCAGGGCCGTCATGAGGATGGGGCGAAGGCGCTGGCGGGCGCCGCGGAAGATCGCGTCCTCCACGTTCATGCCCGGTTCGTTGCCGCGCGGCTGCCGGTACTGGTTGATCAGGTCCATAAGCACGATGGCGTTGGTCACCACAATGCCCACCAGCATCAGCATGCCGACCAGGGACGGCAGGCCCAGCGGGATGCCGCTGACCAGGAGCAGCAGGATGGCTCCGGTCGCGGCGAACGGAACGGAAACCAGCAGGATCAGCGGCTGCAGCAGCGACTTGAAGGTGGCCACCATGATCACGTAGACAATAGCGATCGCCGCCAGCAGGGCCAGGCCCAGCTGGGTGAAGGACTCGTTCTGCTGGGTGGCGGCACCGCTGAGCTCGGCGGTCACGCTGGCCGGCAGATCCACCTCGGCGAGACGGGACTGCACTTCGGTAATGGTGGCTCCGAGGTTGTCACCGTCGGGCGAAACCGAGACCACCGCGGTGCGCTCGCCGCCGGAGGAGGACACCGACGTCGGCACGGAGACCTCTTCCACCGATGCGAGGGAGCTCAGGGGAACGGGACCGGAGCCGGTCGGCACGAAGATGCCGTTCAACTGCTCCAGGGAGGTGATGGGGGTGCCTTCGCCGATGAGCACGGGCAGGTCATCGGTGCCCAGCCGGACAGTGCCGGCAGGCAGCGGACTAATGGTCGAGGCCACCAGTCCCGCGATCTGCTGCTCGTTCAGGCCCGCGGCGACGGCCTTGGCACGGTCAATGGTCACCTGTACCACCGGCTGCGAGGAGGAGAGGTTGCTGCTGGCCTCCGCAACGCCGGGAAGATCGGACATGGCTTCCACCAAGGCGTCACTGGCCGGCTGGAGATCGGCCGGGTCGCCGGCGGAGAGGGCAATGTCCACCGTGTTCGACGTGCCGAAGCCGCCGCCGGTGCTGCCCAGCGTGACGGTGCCGGCGTCGTCGACGTTCTCGACGGCGTCGCGGACGGTCTCCCGCAGGGCCACCTGGTCCACGCCCTCGTCGGTGATCACGGTGAAGTTGGCAACCGAGGAGCCGCCCGCGGTGAAGGCGCCCAGCCCGGAGGTGGACGTGCCCATGGTGACCTGGACGTCCTTCACGCCGTCAATGTCTCCCAGGACCTGCTCCACCCGTTCCGCCGCCTCGGAGGTGCGTTCCAGCGAGGTGCCTGCCGGCAGCTCCTGACGGACGCTGAAGGTGTTCTGGCCGGTGTCGCCCAGCAGGTTCGTCGGCAGCAGGGGCGTCATGGCGGCGGTGGCCAGGAGGATGACCAGTCCGGCAACCACGGTGTAGACCGGGTGCCGCTGGGTGCCGCGCAGGATCGGCAGGTAGCCGCGCTGCAGCAGTGAACGTGCTTCGCGTTTCTCCGCTTCGGCACGGAAGGCTTCCGGATCGGCCACCGGGGGAGAGGACTTCAGGAACCAGTAGGCCAGCACCGGCACAATCGTCAGGGAAACCAGGAGGGAGGCCAGCAGGGCCAGCGAGGTGGTGACGGCGAAGGGGCGGAACAGCTCGCCGGCCAGCCCGCCCACAAAGGCGATGGGGGCAAACACGGCCACCGTGGTGAGCGTGGAGGCGGTGACGGCGCCGGCCACTTCGCGGACCGCGGTGAGGATGGCGGTGCGTTTTTCCTCGCCGTAGCCCAGGTGCCGCTTGATGTTTTCGATCACGACGATGGAGTCATCCACCACCCGCCCGATGGCGATGGTCAGCGCACCGAGGGTAAGGATGTTCAGCGAATATCCGAAGGCCAGCAGCCCGATGAACGTCACCAGCAGGGACAGCGGGATGGAAATCGCGGTGACCAGGGTGGAGCGGATCGACAGCAGGAAGACCAGGATCACCAGGACCGCGAAGCCCAGGCCCAGCAGGCCTTCGGTGGTCAGATCGGAAATGGATTTTTCAATGAAGGGAGCCTGATCGAAAATCACCGTGAACTTGGCGCCGTTGCCCAGTTCGTCCTGCAGGGACGGGAGGAGATCCGTGACTTCATGGGAAATCCCCACCGTGTCGCCGGCCGGTGTTTTGGTAATGGACACGGCCAGCGTGGCCAGGCCGTTGGTGCGGGTGATGGAGGTGGATTCGTCTTCGGTGATGTCCACCGAGGCGACGTCGCCGATGGTCACCGGGGCACTGCCCGGTGATGCCTTGGTGGACGCCACCGGCAGGGCGGAGACTTTCTCCAGGCTGTCCAGCGGCGCGCCCACCTGGATGGAGAGCGTGCGGCTTTCTTCGTCCACCGTGCCGGCCGGCAGCAGTGCACCGCTGTTCTCCAGCGCGTCGACTATTCCGGACGTGGTGACGCCCTGGGCGGCAAGAGCGGCATTGTCGGGCAGGATGGCCACGTGCCGGGTGGACCCGCCGGTCACCTCGGCCGTCCGGACCCCCTCGATTTTCTGCAGGCGGGGAACCGTCAGGCGGTTCAGGTCCGCGCTGAGTTCCGCCAGCGGCTCGTCCGAGGACACGGCGAGGTAGACAATCGGGAAATCACTGATGCTTCCTGCCAGCGACTGCGGATTGGCGTCGTCGGGAAGGAGCTGGCGGGAGTTGGATATGGCCCGGTCCACCTGCCCGCGGGCCCGGTCCAGGTCCGTCCCGTAGGCGAAAGTCAGGGCGATCGTGGAAATACCCGAACGGGACGTGGCCGAGGAGGATTCAAGGCCTTCGACGGCGGTGAGGGCACCTTCCAGCGGTTCGCTGATCTGCGCGTCCACCACCTCGGGGGACGCTCCGGGCAGGGCGGTGATGACGCTGATCTGGGGAAACTCCAGCGACGGGATCAGTTCCTGCTTCAGGGAGCCCATCGAAATGACCCCGAAAACCGCCACGAAAACCGTGATCAGGGCAATGAGCGCCCGGTTGGAGAGGGACAGCTTGGCCAAACGGTCCATGATCCTGCCTTAGGAAGGGCGAACTGGAGGTGGAAGACGCCGCAGAGCCGGCGTCGTAAAGCAGGTTCGCGGCGCAGGCCGCCCATCAGGGGCCGCCTGCGCCGCGGGGAGAGCGGGTGCTAGGACAGTCCCAGGACCTTGTTGGTATCGGCTTCGATTTCCGCAGCCAGCTGCTCGTTCTCGTTAAGCTTCACGCCGTAGCCCGGGATCATTTCCTTGATCTTCGGTTCCCAGCCGTCGAACTGGCGGGGGAAGGCGCGCTTGAGCAGGTTGATCATGATCGGCGTGGCCGTGGAGGCGCCCGGCGAGGCACCGAGCAGGGCGCCGATGGAGCCGTCCGCTGCGGTGATGAGTTCGGTGCCGAACTGCAGCACGCCGCCCTTCTTCGGGTCCTTCTTGATGACCTGGACGCGCTGTCCCGCAGTGATGAGGTCCCAGCCTTCGGTTTTCGCGGTGGGCATGAATTCCTGCAGTGCGGCCGTTTTGCCTTCGCGGGTCTTCAATACCTCGGTGACGAGGTACTTGACCAGGCTCATGTTGTCCTTGGCCACGCCCAGCATCGGCACGAGGTTGGACGGGCGTACCGAAAGCGGCAGATCCAGGTAGGAACCGGTTTTGAGGAACTTCGGGGAGAAGCCGCCGTAGGGGCCGAACAGCAGCGAACGCTGGCCGTTGACGAAGCGGGTGTCCAGGTGCGGCACCGACATGGGCGGGGCACCCACGGAGGCCTGGCCGTACACCTTGGCGTTGTGGCGGGAGATGATCGACTCGTCCGTGGAGCGCAGGAACTGGCCGGACACGGGGAAACCGCCGAAGCCCTTGCCCTCGGGGATGCCGGAGGCCTGGAGCAGGTGCAGGGCCCCGCCGCCGCCGCCGATGAACACGAAGCGGGCGCTTACGGTGCTGGCCGTGCCGGTGGCCAGGTCCTTGACCTTGACGTCCCAGCCGCCGGTGGAGGAACGGGTGACGCCGCCCACCTCGTGCCGGAAGTGCATGTTCACGCCGTTGGCGCCCAGGTACGCGGTCAGTTCGCGGGTCAGCGCACCGAAGTCGACGTCGGTGCCGCCGACCACGCGGGAGGCGGCAACGCGCTGGGAGGGGTCGCGGCCTTCCATGATCAGGGGGGCCCACTCCGCCAGCTTGGCCGGATCCTCGGAGAACTCCATGGTCTTGAACAGGGGCTGGGCGCTCAGCGACTCGTAGCGGCGGCGCAGGTACTCGGAATGCGCGTCACCCCAGACGAAGCTCATGTGCGGCAGCGGATTGATGAAGTTGTTGGAGATGTGGCCGGCAGAGACCATGTGGGACCAGAACTGCCGGGAAACCTGGAACTGTTCGTTGATGCCCACCGCCTTCGCCGGGTCAACGGAACCGTCCGCCGCAGCCGGGCTGTAGTTCAGCTCGCACAGCGCGGCATGGCCGGTTCCGGCGTTGTTCCAGGGGTCGGAGCTCTCCAGCCCCGCGCGGTCGAGGCGCTCGTAGAGGGAAATATCCCAATCCGGCTGGAGTTGCTTCAGGAACGCCCCAAGGGTTGCGCTCATGATGCCGCCGCCGATCAGCAGTACATCAGTTTTCGTTGCGGACTTATCCGCCGGGCTATTAGCAGTCAACTTGTTCTCCAGTCGCGTGGGCGCTAGCCCTAGAAGCGTATCCCCGACCACAGGTCTTCCTAAAATTATCGCTGCAACGAACCTTCCGGCGCGAGGGGACGGCGGGGCCCGCGGCTCGGGGCGCGGGCCCCGCGGTCTCAGCTGTCCGTCAGTTTGACGCGGTTGAAGACTTCATGAAGGACGGGGCTGGTGGGATAGGAGCCCACCCGCGGAGACAGCGCCAGGGCCGAGATGGGGAAGGCGAGCGGAACGGCCGGAACGCGCTCGGAAATGCGGTCGGTGATGCCCCGGTAGGCATCCGTCTGCTCCTGGCCTTCGGTGAGGGTCCGGGCTTTTTCGATACCGCTGAAAACTTCCGGGTCGTTGAAGGAAAACTCATCGGTATAGCGGCCGAAAAGGGTTCCGAGGAAGTTGTCCCCGGCCTCGTAGCTCCCGGCAAGCCCCAGCAGATGGAAGGCCCGGTCCTCCTTGCCCTGCACCTTTTCAAGGTAGCCCTGGGACCAGTCCACGGGGACGGGGCGGATATTGAACCCCGCGGCCGTGAGCTGGCTGCTGAGCCTGGCGTAGATTTTCTCCGGAGTAGGCAGGTAGCTGCGGGTCACGCGGCGGGGGTAGTAGAACGGCAGCTCCCGGCCGTCATACCCGGCTTCCTTGAGCAGCTCGCGGGCCTTGTCGACGTCGTACCCGTAACTGGTGACGCTGTCGGACGTGAGACCCAGCTTTTCCGGGAGGAACTGGTTGGCGGGCTTGGTGCCGTTGAGGAACAGTCCGTCCAGGACGGCCGGCTTGTCGATGGCATGGGCAACCGCCCGGCGCATGAGGACATCGTCCAGGCCGGGGAAGCTCGAGTTGATTCCCAGATAGAGAATGGAATAGGGGTCCCGCTGCTGGATCTGCAGGCCGTTGCGGGCCAGGTCTCCGACGTCGTTAACCGTCACCAGGTCATAGCCGTCCACCTCGCCCTTCTTCAGGGCCCGGAGCCGGCCCTCCGGACTGGCGATGGTCCGGAAGACAACAGTGCCGATCTGTCCCGCTTCACCCCAGTATCCGGGGTAGGCCGCCAGTTCCACGGTGTCATCGTTCCAGCTGACGAAACGGAACGGACCGGTCCCCACCGGGGAGACCCCGTAGGCGGAAACCTTCCGGCCGTTGCGCTCCTGGGTGAGTGCATCGGCGTCCGTGAGCGCCTTAGGCGAGGACATGGCAAATGCCGGAGCGGCAAGGGCGGGGATAAAGCTGTCCAGCGGCTCATTGAGCTCCACCCGGACCGTGTATTCGTCCACCACCACGCATTCGCGGTAGATAGCGGTCTTCGGGGAATCCGAGAACCCGCGGAAAACCGACCGGTACATGAGTGAATCGCTGCGCACGGATTCCGGCAGGGTGTACCAGCGCTCGAAGTTCCGGCGGACCGCCTCCGCGTTGAAGGGTTCGCCGTCGTGGAAGGTGACGTCGCGGCGCAGGTCAAAGGTGTACGTCCTGCGGTCTTCGGACTTGGTCCAGCTCTTCGCCAGCAGGGGAGTGGGGGCCGACGTCAGGGCATCGACGCCCACCAGTCCTTCCAGGACCTGCCGGGTGATCCGGTAGGACTCGGTGTCCGCCGCCAGGGCCGGGTCAAGGGTCGCGGGGGGTGCCGCAGCAGCAAAAACGAAGCGGCCCTGGGGGCCGGCCGGACCGGTGGCCGTGGGGGCTGCGGAGGGGGAATCGTCGGCGGCCTCGGCCGTGCATCCGGCAAGCATAAACGCCGCCGCCACGGCGCCCGCGCGGATAACGGAACGCCGGGAAAGGGCCGGGTTTCCGGAGTCGGAATTCGGAGTGCCGGATACAGGTTTGGCTCGGCCGGATTTTGTCACGGTGATACTCCTCCGGGACGCTCCATCCCTGATATTTCGGTGATTCTTCATTCTAAATGATTAAAAACCGGTAAACAGCTGGGAGACACGCGTCACATGGGGCCGGAGTGGGGCAGGATGGGGAAATGACTGATTTGACCACTGATTCGCCGCTGCTCGAGGTGAGCAACCTCGCTGTTAACTTCCGGACCATGGACGGGGAAGTCCCCGCCGTCCGCGACGCCGGTTTTTCCCTCCCGGCAGGCAAAACGCTGGCCATTGTGGGGGAGTCCGGATCCGGAAAGTCCACTACCGCAATGGCTGTCATCGGGCTGTTGCCGGGCAACGGCAGCATCGCCTCGGGAAGCATCCGTTTCGACGGCCAGGAACTGGTGGGCCTTCCGGAGTCCAAGATGCGCGCCATCCGCGGCCGGTCGATCGGACTGGTGCCGCAGGACCCCATGTCCAACCTGAACCCGGTCACCAAGATCGGCACCCAGGTTGCCGAAACCCTGTTGGTTCACGGTATGGCAACGTCCAAGGACGTGGACCGGAAGGTGGTGGAGGTCCTGACCGCTGCCGGGCTGCCGAACGCCGCCGAGCGCGCCAAGCAGTACCCGCACGAGTTCTCCGGCGGTATGCGCCAGCGCGCCCTGATTGCCATTGGCCTTGCGTGCCGCCCCCGGCTGCTGATTGCCGACGAACCCACCAGCGCCCTGGACGTCACGGTCCAGCGGACCATTCTGGACCAGATTGACCGGATGACCGAGGAACTCGGCTCCTCCGTCCTGCTCATCACCCATGACCTGGGCCTGGCCGCGGAACGTGCCTCCGAACTAGTGGTGATGCACCGCGGCGAGGTGGTGGAAACCGGTCCCGCCCGCCAGCTTTTGGAGGACCCGCAGCACCCGTATACCCAGTCCCTGGTCCGTGCCGCCCCCAGCGTTGCGGCCGTGCGGCTCAGCCCCGGTGCCTTTGCCGGCGGTGCCGCACCGAAGGCCGGGGCATCCGCGGGACCGGCCCAGACGCTGGCCGCCGAACCGGCCGGGACGGAACCGGACAACATCGTTGAATTCCGCGATCTCACCAAGGTCTTCAAGATCCGCGGCCGCTCCGACGATTTCTATGCCGCCAAAAACGTCACCCTGGATATTCCCCGCGGCCGTACCGTCGCCATTGTGGGGGAGTCCGGGTCCGGAAAGACCACAACGGCACGGATGCTGCTGAAGCTGATTGAACCCACCAGCGGAACCATGACCTTTGACGGCATGGACGTCGCCACCCTGGACAAGGCCCAGCTGCGCGATTTCCGGCAGCGGGTGCAGCCGATCTTCCAGGACCCGTATTCCTCCCTGGATCCGATGTACACCATCGAGCGGATCCTGGAGGAGCCGCTCAAGACCTACCGCCGCGGGGACAAGGCAGAGCGCCGGCGTCGGGTGCTGGAACTGATGGAGCAGGTGGCCCTGCCGCCGGAGATGCTGCACCGCTACCCTGCGGAGCTCTCGGGCGGGCAGCGGCAGCGCGTGGCGATTGCGCGTGCCCTGGCGCTGAAACCCGAGCTGATTGTCTGCGATGAGCCGGTCTCGGCCCTGGATGTCCTGGTGCAGGCGCAGATCCTGCAGCTGCTGGGGGACCTGCAGCGCGAGTTCGGCCTCAGCTACCTCTTCATCTCCCATGACCTGGCGGTTGTCCGGCTGATCTCCGACTACGTCTGCGTGATGAAGGACGGGGAGCTGGTGGAGGCGGCCACCTCGGAGGAAGTCTTCTCCAACCCGCGGCATCCTTACACGCGGAAACTGCTGGCGTCGATCCCGGGCAACGAGCTCAATATCGACGGCGAGCTGGCCTCGTAGCAGTGAACACTGTGCAGGCGGGGACCGGGGAGGACCTGGAAGCAGAGCTTCAACGGCTGTTCGAGGCCCGGAACCGGAAGGACATGGCGCCGACCATTACGGCACTGCTTGACGTACGGAACCGGTATCCGGGTAACGCCCGCGTCCTCTACGAAGTCGGCGGCGCCTATGACACGGCCGGCGAAGAGGAAACGGCTGCCGGATTCTACGAGCAGGCGCTGGCCCTGGGGCTGGAGGGTGACGTGCTGCGGCGGTGCTACCTCCAGTACGGCAGCACCCTGCGGCTGCTCGGCCGCGGGGAGGAGTCCCTGGCAGTGTTTGACCGCGCCCGGCAGGCCTTTCCCGGGTCGGTGTCGCTGGGCGTCTTCGAGGCGCTGAGCCTGCATGCCGCGGGCAAGGCGAATGCGGCGCTCGCAGCCCTGCTGGTCCTGCTCGCAGAGAATGTTTCCTCGGAGGACCTGCACCGGTATCTGCCGGCACTGCACGGCAACGCGGAATACCTTGCATCGCTCGACGACGACGACGGTGACGACGGCGGTGACGCCGCCGCCGCCCGGCGCGGCTGAGCTGTGCGGCTGAACCGGCGCGACTGAGCCGTGTGCCTGAACCTGTGCGGCTGAGTTGTGCGGGCCGGGCCGGGAACTGCCCGGGCCGCACAACACAAAAGGGCCTTCCCCGGAATTTTCCGGGAGAAGGCCCTTCTGCTGTCCAACGCGGTGAAAACCGCTGGCAGCTACTTTCTCCGGGTCTTGGGATCCAGAGCCTCGCGCAGGGACTCGCCCAGCAGGGTGAAGCCCAGCGCGGTAACCGCAATGCAGATACCCGGCAGGAAGGCCAGCTGCGGAGCCACACCCAGTTCGGCCTGGGCATAGGTGAGCATCCGTCCCCATTCGGCGGTCTGCGGCAGGCCGCCGCCAAGTCCCAGGAAGGACAGTGCCGCGGCGTCGATAACCGCCGTCGCCAGGGTCAGCGTCGCCTGCACAATCACCGGGCCCATGCTGTTGGGCAGCAGGTGGCTCATGGTGATGGTGCGGCGGCTCAGCCCCAGGGTCTGGGCGGAAAGGATGTAGTCGGCGCTGCGCTGGGAAATCATCGAGGAGCGCAGGAGCCGGGCAAAGATGGGCACCTGCGAAACACCGATGGCGATCATGATGGACGCGGAATTCTGCCCCAGCAGGGCTGCGATGCTCACGGCCAACAGCAGGTTCGGCACGGAGAGCAGGATGTCGACGAAGCGCATGATCACGCTGTCCACCCAGCCGCCCAGGCCGCCGGCGATCACGCCGAGCAGCACGCCGCCGGCCAGGCCGAGGGCCGTGGAGACCACGCCTATGATCAGGGACGCACGTGCACCCCAAAGCAGTTTGGACAGGACATCGCCGCCGAAGCGGTCCAGCCCGAGCGGATAGCCGTCAATATCACCCGGACCCGGAATGCTGGTGGGGGTGATGCTGGTGCGCCCGGGCAGATCGTTGCCGCCGTAGGGGGCCAGCAGCGGGGCGAGGAGTGACACCAGGATGAACAGGCCGACGATCACGGCACCGGCGACGGCGGCCGGGTTGCGGCGCAGCCGGCGGAAGGCGTCTTTCCACATGCCGCTTCCGCTGGCGGGTTTTGCTGTGGGAGCTCCTTCGGGCAGGACGGACCCGCCCGCTGCGGGAGGCAGAGTAGTACTCACTGGACACGCACCCTTGGATCGATGAAGCCGTAGGACACGTCAACGATCAGGTTGATCAGAGAGTAGGCCACGGCAATGAAGACAATGAATCCCTGCAGGACGGGATAGTCGAGGGCGAAGATGGCGTCCCTCAGGAATCTCCCGATGCCGCTGAAGGCGAAGACCGTCTCGGTCAGGACCGCCCCCGAGATCAGCAGTCCGGTCTGCAGGCCGATAGTGGTGGTCACCGGAAGCATGGCGTTGCGCAGCACGAACCGTGCGCGGATGGTTTTTTCCATCAGGCCCTTGGCCCGGGCCGTGCGGACGTAATCCGCGCCCAGGACTTCCAGGACCGATGCCCGGGTGATGCGCACGATGATCGCCAGCGGAATGGTGCCCAGGGCGATGGCGGGAAGCACCAGGTGCAGGATGGCGTCCCAGGACGCATCCCACTCCCGGGTGAGCAGCCCGTCCAAAACATAGAAGTCCGTGACGTGGGTGGCATTGATCCGTGGATTCTGGCGCCCGTCGGTGGGGAACCAGCCCAGCTGGATGGCCAGTATCCACTTGAGGATGAAGGCCAGGAAGAATACCGGAACAGTGATGCCGATCAGGGACAGGACCACGGAGGAGTGGTCCCAGAAACGCCCGTAATGGCGGGCCGCGATATAGCCAAGCGGGATGCCGATGCCGATGGCGAAGATGAGGGCGACTACGGCCAGTTCCACCGTGGCGGGGAAGCGGGTGGCGAACTCCTCGAGCACGGGGCGTCCGGTAACAATGGAGGTGCCGAAATCCCCCTTCAGGAGCTTGCCGACATAAGTGAAGTACTGCTCGATCAGCGGACGGTCGAAGCCGTAGGCCTTATTGATGTTGGCGATGGCTTCCGGAGACGCCTTGTCTCCGAGCAGTGCGGTGGCCGGACCGCCGGGCAGGTTGCGTACCCACAGGAAAAGCAGGATCGAGAGGCCGATCAGGGTGGGGATCAGCATGAGAAGGCGTTTGCCGATGACTCGTAGCACGAGTGTCCTTTCCCAGCCGGAGGCTGGAGGATCTGGGGAGGAAAAGACGAGGCGCGTTGGAGGCCGGGAACCCCGCGGGGTTCCCGGCCTCGGCGGAGCGTTACTTGGTGAGCTTGATGTCGCTGAAGACCTCGTCGTTCACCGGGCTGGCAGGGTAGGACTCCACCCGTTCGGAGAAGGCGAGCGACGGCGCCGGGTGGGCCAGCGGAACGGCAGGCACAAACTCGGCGATGTCCTCATTGATCTGCTCGTAGAGCGGGGTCTGCTCCTCGAGGGTGGAAACCTGGCGTGCCTTTTCCAGGGCGGCGAAGATTTCCGGGTTGTCAAAACCGAATTCCGGCTTGTTCTGGCCGAAGAACACTCCGACGAAGTTGTCGGTGTCGTTGTAGTCGCCGGTCCAGCCCAGCAGGTGCAGGCCGTGGTCCGATCCGGCCTGTACGCGGTCAAGGTAGTCCGGGGACCACTTGTTCGGCTGCGGATTGACCTTGATTCCTACTTCGGCCAGCTGGGCGCTCAGGTTGGTGAAGACCTGCTCGGGCGTGGGCATGTAGGGCCGGGAGACGCCGGTGGGGTAGTTGAAGTCCACGGTGAAGCCGTCCGGGTAACCCGCTTCGGCCAGCAGGGACTTGGCCTTCTCCGGGTCGTAATCGTAGGTGGTGACGTCCTCGTTGTAGCCGTTGACCACATCGGGGATGAACTGCGTGGCCACCTTGGTGCCTTCGGGAAGCGTCTGGGAGACCAGGGCTTCCTTGTCGATGGCGTAGGAGATGGCCTGGCGGACCTTGGGATCGGCCAGCTCGGGCACCTGCTGGTTCATGCCCAGGTACAGGATGGTGAAGGGGTCGCGGGGGATGACCTTGAATCCGGCGTCTGCCAGGGACTCGGTGTCCGCGGGGGCCACGAGGTCATAGCCGTCAATGTCACCGGATTCCAGGGACTGGCGGCGGGCCTGCGGATCGTCGATCACGCGGAAGATGATGTCGGTGACCTGCGGCTCTCCGCCGCCCCAGTAGTCGTCATTCAGGGACAGGGTGAGCTGGTTGCCCACGTCCCAGCCGTCGAACTTGTAGGGGCCGGTGCCGGTGGGGTGGCCCTTGGCATATTCGGTCAGCTCGGGTTCCTCGGCCGTGCCGGAGGAGTTATTGGCGCCGAACTCTTCCAGGGCGTCAGGGCTCTGCATGCTGAATGCCGGCAGGGAAAGGGCAGCCACGAAGCCGGCGAACGGCTTGTTCAGCGTTACCACTGCTTCGGAGTCCGACGTTGCGTCACAGGACTTGTAGGTTGCCGCTTCGGGGTTGTCCGAGAAGCCCTTGAACAGCATGCCGTAGTAGTAGGCCTGGCTTTCGGCCTGCTGGATGCCGCTGAAGTTGTACCAGCGCTCGAAGTTTGCGCACACCGCTTCGGCATTGAAGTCGGTGCCGTCGTGGAATTTCACACCCTCCTCGAGCTCAAAGGTGTAGGTCATGCCGTCTTCGGACGTTTCCCAGGACTTCGCCAGCAGCGGTGCCGGGTCAGCGGTGCCGGGCTTCACGCCCACCAGGCCTTCGAAGATCTGGCGGCTCACGCGGAAGGATTCACCGTCCGAGGCAAAGGCGGGATCCAGGGACTTGGGATCGGAGGAGGCGGCAAAGACGAAGGTGCCGTCGACGCCCTCGGAGCCGCCGTCGGCGCCTTCCTCACGGTCGCTCTGGGCACAGCCCGCGAGCACGAGTGCGCTCAGGGCGAGGCCGGCGGTAAGCGCGGAGGCGCGTTTCTTTGCGGACCGGCCTTTCCGGACGCTGTCTGCTGGGAACATGTTTTGGATACTCCTCAAGGGCGGATGAACGCTAAGCGAGTGTTTGCTGCGGCCGGAAAACCGGCCCGCATGTGTCCGGAGGGACACAAACGTATGGACAGAGCCTAATGGGGAAGTGTTTCTGTTACGTGACATTGATCACCGGCGGCGTGGTCACGATTTGGTCACATGCGGCGCAGCGAGGCGAAAGGCAGTTGCCGGGCACAAAAAATGCCCCGGTCCGAAGACCGGGGCATTGAATGTTCTGTGCGCGAGGAGGGACTTGAACCCACACGTCCGAAGACACTGGAACCTAAATCCAGCGCGTCTACCAATTCCGCCACTCGCGCGGATTTCCCTCCCGGCATTCACGGCCGGGTGCGGGAAACAGGTTTTAGTCTACCCGAGGTTAATCGAGCCCCAGATCACGCCGCAGCTTGGCAACATGCCCGGTGGCTTTGACGTTGTACTGGGCGAGGGCAACCCTGCCCTCGGGATCAACCACCACCGTGGACCTGATCAGCCCTTCATAGGAGCGGCCGTAGTTCTTCTTCTCACCCCAGGCGCCGTAGGCCTCGGCCACGGCGTGGTCCGCATCGGAAAGCAGGGGGAAGTTCAGGCTTTCGGATGCCGCGAACTTTTCCAGCTTCTCCACCGGATCGGGGGAAATGCCCAGAACGGTGTAGCCGGCGCCTTTGAGGCTGTTCAGGTTGTCGCGGAAGTCACAGGCCTCCTTGGTGCATCCCGGGGTGGCGGCGGCGGGGTAGAAGTACACGATGGTGCTGCTTCCGCGCAGGTCCGCCAGGGATACGGTTGTTCCGTCCGCGGAGGGAAGGGCGAATTCGGGTGCGGTTTCGTCCGGGAGCAGGCGGGGCATTGGATGTCTCCTTGATGTCGGTTTCGCGGTTGGCAGGTCACAAGGCGACATTCCAACGTGCGGTGGTTACCCTAGACTGTGGATTAGTGGATCGTCAGCCAACTGACGGTACGCACTGGCCGAAGCCGAGAGGGAGAGTTTTATTTTATGCCGGATATGGAGCGCTGGCCCACCGGACGCCTGTTGTCGACAGCCGCCCGCCTAGTAGAGCACGCATGGAACGAGCGGCTGGTCAGTATTGGCCTGACGCACGCAGGCGTCATCGCCCTGGGTGTGCTGGAATCGCAGGGACCAATGACCCAGGCACGCCTGGCGCAGCTTGTACGCGTCCAGGCCCAGACCATGGGCAAGACCCTGGCCCGTCTGGAGACGCACGGTCACGTGAGCCGTGTGCGCAATGATCTCGACAAGCGCAGCCACATGGTGACGATCACCGAAAAGGGCACCGAGGCCTTCCACGAAGCACAGAACATCGAGCGCACCCTGCTCGACGGCGGCGAGCTCCTGTCCGAGGCGCTGCGCGGTCAGCTGCGAAACGTCATCACGGAGCTCGGAAACCCGCGGTGGCAGGTCGCCGTCGCCGTGCCCGGCCTGCCGGTCCCGCCCGAGGCCGGCGTGGAGATCCTGCCCGAGCAGACGGGGGCGGCGGAGCCCGCGGAAGCCCGGGCTGACCGTTAGCTGAACCTATGCGGCAAGACTGACTTCGAGAAGGCGCATCCCCGGGTGCGCCTTCTTTCGCGTCAGGGGCCGACCGTGACGGGAGGGAACCGTGGAGCAGAAGGTCAACGGGAAATACCTGAACTTCGCCAGTGTGATTGACGGCCCCACCCTGGAGCAGAACATCAAGACCTCCCGGATGCCGTTCATTTATCCGCATTTGGCTTCCATGCCGGACGCGCATCTGGGCAAGGGGGCGGCCGTGGGATCGGTCATCCCCACGCTGGGGGCAATCATCCCCGCGGCGGTGGGCGTCGATATCGGCTGCGGGATGATCGCCGTGCGCACCCAGCACTGCGCCGAAGACCTCGCCGGGAAAAACCGCAGGGTACTCCGCGAAGCGATAGAGCATGCCGTTCCGCTCTCCGCGGGCAACAACAACCGCAGTCTCACGGATTCGGCGCGCCGCCGCGCGGAGGAACTGGCCAACGACGCCGCCGCGGCCGGCTTTGATCCTGCGTCCTACCTTCCGGGCTGGCGCCTCCAGCTGGGCAGCCTGGGTTCCGGGAACCACTTCATCGAAGTATCCCTGGATGAAGAGGGCGCCGTCTGGCTGTTCCTGCATTCGGGCTCGCGCGGGGTCGGAAACAAGATTGCGCAGCAGCATATCCGGTCTGCACAGACCTACTGCGCCAAGCGGTCCGTCGAGCTGCCGGACCGGGACCTCGCGTATCTGGAAGAGGGGACCGATGAGTTTGACCGGTACATTGCCGAGCTGATGTGGGCCCAGAAGTTCTCGCTGCTCAACCGTGAGGAAATGATGGACCGGGTCATCGGCTGCTTCAGTGCCTGGACGGGGGAACCCGTGCGGGAGCGGGAGCGGATCAACTGCCATCACAACTACACCGAGGTTGAGCACCACTACGGCAAAGACATCTGGCTCTCCCGCAAGGGTGCCATTGATGCCTCCCCGGGGCGTCCGGGGCTGATCCCCGGTTCCATGGGCACGGCGTCGTACGTGGTGGAAGGCAAGGGGTACGCGCCGTCGCTGAATTCCGCTCCGCACGGAGCGGGCCGGGAGTATTCGCGGACCAGGGCGCGCAGGACCTTCAGCCAGGACCAGCTGCGCAACGCAATGAAGGGGATCGAGTTCCGGGATTCGCCGGCCTTTATCGACGAAATCCCGGCAGCGTACAAGGACATCGATGCCGTGATGGCGGATGCAAAGGACCTGGTCACCGTCAGGCATGTGCTGCGGCAGATCATCAACGTCAAGGGAAACTAGCCAGCGGTCCGGTGGTTCCGGAAGGGTCAGTCCCCGCCGGGCAAAAAGAAAACCCCGTCCGACCCGGCGTTATGCCTGGTCGAACGGGGTTTTCGATGGTGCACCCCCCGGGACTTGAACCCGGAACCCATTGATTAAGAGTCAATTGCTCTGCCAATTGAGCTAGAGGTGCGCACTTTGCCGGGAGGAAGACCTTCGCCGTGAGGCGCGGTTCGTTCTCCGCAACGACATGAAACACTACCACGTCTGCGCAGGGTGCGCGAAATCGGTCCGCCGGACCGGCGCTGCCGCCCCCGGGCGCAGGCATCCGGCGGGGCTGGAGACGGCAACCAGGGAACAAAGGCAACAAAAAACCCCGTCCGGCCAGGTTCGTAAACCTGATCGGACGGGGTAGTTGGTGCACCCCCCGGGACTTGAACCCGGAACCCATTGATTAAGAGTCAATTGCTCTGCCAATTGAGCTAGAGGTGCGCATTCGTGATGTGGAAGTCTGCGGTTTTTCGTCCGCAGCAGCCATCAGCAACGACATGAAACATTACCAGTAGTTTCACCGGGGAATGAAATTACCCGGGTTTTTGTGTTCCGTTTCACGTTGTATCCCGGTCCGGGGTGGTTTCCGGATGCGGCAGGACCACCAGCTCGTCCGGAGTCCCGTTCCAGTCGGTGCTGTCGTCCACCACCCAGGTCCGGGAGGGAAGGATCGACGCCGGATCCGAAGTGGTCACCGTTGTGACGGCGTCGCGGGGGACGGGGGTGACCGGCAGGTCCGGATCCGGCACGCCGGCGGTGTCGATCCCTGCGGCCAGCCGCACGGCGCCGTGGCCCAGCAGCCGCTCCACCGCCGCCAGGACGGCTGCGGCGGACCCCACCCCAAGGGCTGTGAAGAGTAAGGACTTTCGAGTCACGGCGGCATCCTTCGATCGGCGGAAAGCACATTTCACGTTACGGCGGGCTCCTGCCGCTGTCCATAGCTGCGCGCCCCCGGGCACCGTCCCGCTCCGGCACCGAACACCGGTTACGCTGGCGGGCATGGCCGATATTGAATCCCGCAAGGTCCCGGTGCACACCCTGACCGTGCCCACGCCCGAACTCCTGGAAGCCCTGCAGCCGCTGCCCGAAGGCATGAACGCCGTCCTCTGGGACCTGGCAGGGGAGCCTGTCGGTGCGGCTTACGAAGCGATCGACGCCGTGGTTCTGCCCTATGCCAACGGCGCGGACCACGCCGACGCGCTGGCCAGGGTGCCGAACCTGGTGCTTCTGCAGGCACAGTCCACCGGGTATGACGGGCTGCCCGAACTGGTGGGCCGGCAGACGGCTATTGCCACTGCCGCGGGAGTCCATGCCGCTGCCACGGCGGAAATGGCCCTCACCCTGATCCTCGCCGCGCAGCGGGGGATCGACCAGGCGCTGAGCGCCCAGCACGAGGGCCGGTGGGAAGCGGTCCGCTATCCGGGACTCGCGGACCGCCGGGTGCTTCTGGTGGGGGTGGGCGGAATCGGCCGCGAGATAGCCGCCCGGCTTCGCCCGTTCGACGTCGAACTCACGCGGGTGGGCAGCACCGCCCGGACCGACGACGACGGCGCGGTGCACGGCACCGGGGAGCTGGCCGGCCTCGCCGCCGGGGCCGAGATCCTGGTGGTTATCACCCCGTTGAACGAGCAGACCCGCCACCTGATTGACGCCCGCGTCCTTTCCGCCCTGCCGGACGGAGCGCTGGTGGTCAATGTTGCCCGCGGCGCGGTGGTGGACAGCGAGGCCCTGACCAGGGAGGTGGTGTCCGGCCGGCTGCGTGCAGCCCTCGACGTCTTCGACCCGGAGCCCCTGCCCGCCGAACATCCCCTGAGGCAGGCACCCGGGGCCATTATTACTCCGCACTGGGGCGGAAACACTGCGGCGTTCGAGCCGCGGATCAAGGCCCTGCTGCGCGAACAGGTGCTGCGGCTGGCAGCAGGGAAAGAGCCGCTGAACCTGGTCCGGTCCGGCCAGTGGGGCGGATAGAGGCGCTTATGCCAGTTCCAGGTAAGAGGCCACGAAGGAACGGAAATCCTCCCAGTCGGCGGCCTGCTCCAGCAGGCGCTCGCCCTCTGAAGCGGTAGCCGGCAGCACGGCCTGCGGCTCGACGGCGAATTGGAACACGCGCCCGGTGCTCGTACCGACCTCGTAAGCCTCGGCATCCAGCTCATCCGTGTGGCTGAGGTTGGTGGTGTTCACCGACGTCGGAGCCTCGAGCCCCGCCAGGGTGTCCACGTCGAACGGAGCGAACACCACTTCGGCCGGGCGCCACCGGTAACCCAGCACATAGAAGCCGGTTTCCCCGTCGAGTCCCGGTGTGGCCAGCACCAGGTTGTAGTCACCGTAATTGGGAATCTGGGATTCGAAGACGCGGCGCAGCACCCGCTTCAGCTGGTCGCTGGTGCGGGTGCCGGACTCGGCTTCTGCGGCGGTAACTGCGTCCGGACGTGGAGATCCTGTATCCGATGTCATACCCCCAGTCTATGAACACCGTCCCCCCATTCGGGAAGCCCGGTCCTGCTGGGGGCATGAAGCTTCATCTGCCGTTCACAACCCGTAACAAGAGCTGTGCATGTCCGTCACAAGGGACGTCCATGCGGGCTTAAGTCTTACGATCTACCCATGAGCGGAGACAAAACACCGGATATCAAACCCCGCAGCCGAGTGGTCACGGACGGGATTCATGCGGCACCTGCCAGAGGCATGTTCCGAGCCGTGGGTATGGGCGACGACGACTTCGCCAAACCGCAGATCGGCATCGCCAGTTCCTGGAACGAAATCACCCCCTGCAACCTTTCACTGAACCGGCTGGCCCAGGGCGCCAAGGAAGGCGTCCATGCCGGCGGCGGGTTCCCGATGCAGTTCGGGACCATCTCCGTCTCGGACGGTATCTCCATGGGCCATGAGGGCATGCACTTCTCCCTGGTCTCGCGGGAAGTCATCGCCGATTCCGTGGAGACGGTCATGATGGCCGAGCGCCTGGATGGATCCGTGCTGCTGGCCGGCTGTGACAAGTCGCTGCCCGGCATGCTGATGGCCGCGGCACGCCTGGACCTCTCCAGCGTCTTCCTCTATGCCGGCTCGATCATGCCCGGCTTCGCCAAAATGGAAGACGGCACCGAGCGCGAAGTAACGCTTATTGACGCCTTCGAAGCCGTGGGTGCCTGCGCCGCGGGGAAGATGAGCCTGAAGGACCTGGATACGATCGAACGTGCCATCTGCCCCGGTGAAGGTGCCTGCGGCGGGATGTACACGGCCAACACCATGGCCTGCATCGGCGAGGCCCTTGGCATGTCGCTGCCCGGTTCCGCTGCACCGCCCTCAGCCGACCGCCGCCGTGACGAGTTCGCCCGCAAGTCCGGCGAAGCCGTGGTCAACCTGCTTCGCAAGGGCATCACCGCCCGCGACATCATGACCAAGAAGGCCTTCGAAAACGCCATTGCCGTCACCATGGCCTTCGGCGGCTCCACCAACGCCGTCCTGCACCTGCTCGCCATTGCCCGCGAAGCCGAAGTAGACCTCACGCTCGATGACTTCAACCGCATTGGCGACAAGATCCCGCATCTGGGGGACCTGAAGCCGTTCGGCCGCTACGTCATGTTCGACGTCGACAAGATCGGCGGCGTGCCGGTGATCATGAGGGCCCTGCTCGACGCCGGGCTCATCCACGGCGACTGCCTCACCGTCACCGGCAAGACCGTCGCGGAGAACCTCGCTGCGATCAACCCGCCGGACCCGGACGGCAAGGTGCTCCGCGCCATGGACAACCCGATCCACAAGACCGGCGGCATCACCGTCCTGAAGGGCTCCATGGCTCCCGAAGGCGCCGTCGTGAAGAGCGCAGGCTTCGACGCCGACGTCTTCGAAGGCACCGCGCGCGTCTTCGAACGTGAACAGGGAGCCCTGGACGCCCTCGACGCCGGCGAAATCTCCGCCGGCGACGTCGTCGTCATCCGCTACGAAGGCCCCAAGGGCGGACCGGGCATGCGCGAAATGCTCGCCATCACCGGTGCCATCAAGGGCGCCGGCCTGGGCAAGGATGTCCTGCTGCTTACCGACGGCCGGTTCTCGGGCGGTACCACCGGCCTGTGTATCGGGCATGTGGCTCCCGAAGCCGTGGACGGCGGTCCCATCGCCTTCGTGAAGGACGGGGACCGGATCCGCGTGGACATTGCCGCCCGCAGCTTCGACCTGCTGGTGGACCCCGAAGAGCTGGAAGCCCGCAGGGTGGGCTGGCAGCCGCTGCCGGCCAAGTTCACCAAGGGCGTCCTGGCCAAGTACGCCAAGATGGTCAACTCGGCGTCCACCGGGGCGTACTGCGGCTGATAGGCCTCCCCAATCGTCAGGCGCTGGAGCGCCTGACGATTGGGGCCCCTAAGGCCTTGCAGCCTTATTAAGCCCTGCCGCCACGGTGCCACGTCCAGATCGCCGACACTGTGCCCCGTCGCCGCGGTGGGAAGGGCATCCAAACCCTGGACCGAAGGTCCACATAGTGAGACGGGCGTCTCAATAGATTGACACCCCCGCAGGGGACCGCAAGACTGAACGGTATGCAGATCGTACCCGTCGTCCTTATCAAGCGCGTGGCCTAACAGCCCGACTTGTCTAAGACGTCACGCGCGAACCCCTACGGAGCCCACAGGCACGAGGGGTTTTTTTATTGGCAGAGTTCCTCGTGGCCCTGCCGAACACGGAAGCCGTACCGGGCACCACCCGGGCCGGCCGTCGCATGACCGCACTGACCATGGATTAGCATCCGCAAAGGAAGTTCCGATGAGTAAGGGATCGCCAGTCAGCCCTTCGCTGATGGCCTCAAGGGCACATGCCGCTTCACGCATGGCGGCCGCCAAAACCAAAGACGTGCCCGGATCCGGTCCGGCTTCTGCCGAAGCCGCGGATGAGCGCATCCAGGGGCCCAATAATGTTGTTCCGCCCACCGAGATGACCGGCTCGCAGGCCATTGTCCGCTCGCTTGAGGAACTCGGCGTCAACGAGGTTTTCGGGCTTCCCGGCGGCGCCATCCTGCCCACCTACGATCCGCTGATGGATTCGACGAAAATCCGGCACATCCTGGTGCGCCATGAGCAGGGTGCGGGCCACGCTGCCGAAGGCTACGCCATGGTGACCGGACGCGCGGGTGTCTGCATCGTGACCTCGGGGCCCGGCGCCACCAACCTTGTCACCGCTATTGCCGATGCGCACATGGATTCGGTCCCGATGGTTGCCATCACCGGGCAGGTCTCCAGCGCGTTCATCGGGTCGGACGCCTTCCAGGAAGCGGACATCGTGGGCATCACCATGCCCATCACCAAGCACTCCTACCTGGTGACCGACGCCGCCGACATTCCCCGCGTGCTCGCCGAGGCCTTCCACATTGCGACGTCGGGACGGCCCGGTCCGGTCCTCGTCGACATTGCCAAGGACGCGCAGCAGGCCAAGACCACCTTCTCCTGGCCGCCGAAGATCGATCTGCAGGGCTACCGCACCGTGGTCCGCGGACACTCCAAGCAGGTGCGCGAAGCAGCCCGCCTCATCGCGGCCGCACACCGGCCGGTGTTCTACGTGGGCGGCGGCGTGCTCAAAGCCAACGCATCCGCCGAACTCCTCGAACTGGCCGAACTGGTGGGCGCTCCGGTGGTCACCACCCTGATGGCCCGCGGCGTTTTCCCCGACTCGCACCCGCAGCACGTCGGCATGCCCGGCATGCACGGCTCGGTGTCCGCCGTGACCGCCCTGCAGCAGTCCGACCTGCTGATCACCCTCGGTGCCCGTTTCGATGACCGGGTCACCGGGGTGCTCAGCTCCTTCGCGCCCGGCGCCAAGGTCATCCACGCGGACATTGACCCGGCGGAAATCTCCAAGAACCGGCCGGCGGACGTGCCGATTGTCGGTTCGGTGAAGGAAATCCTGCCCGAGCTGACCGACGCCGTGCGCGGACAGTTCGACGCCGGGAAACCGGACATCTCCGCGTGGTGGGCCGTCCTGGACCGGCTGCGTGACACCTATCCCATCGGCTACGCCGAGCCCGAAGACGGGCTGATTGCCCCGCAGAAGGTCATTGAACGCATCGGCGCACTGACCGGACCCGAAGGCGTGTACGTGGCCGGCGTGGGCCAGCACCAGATGTGGTCCGCCCAGTTCATCAAGTACGAACGCCCCCGGGCCTGGCTGAACTCCGGCGGTCTGGGCACCATGGGCTACTCCGTACCGGCAGCCATGGGCGCCAAGGTCGGTAACCCTGACCGCGTGGTCTGGGCCATCGACGGCGACGGCTGCTTCCAGATGACCAACCAGGAACTGGCCACCTGCCTGATCAACAACATCCCCATCAAGGTCGCCATCATCAACAACTCCTCGCTGGGCATGGTCCGGCAGTGGCAGACCCTCTTCTACGAGTCCCGCTACTCCAACACGGACCTCAACACCGGGCATGACACCGTGCGGATTCCGGACTTCGTGAAGCTCGCCGAGGCCTACGGCTGCGCAGGCCTGCGCTGCGAACGCGACGAGGACATCGACGCGACCATCGCGCAGGCACTGGAGATCAACGACCGGCCCGTCGTCATCGACTTCGTGGTCAGCCGCGACTCCATGGTGTGGCCGATGGTCCCCACCGGCGTCAGCAATGACCTGATCCAGATTGCCCGCAACATGACCCCGATCTGGGAAGAGGAGGACTAGGACATGGCCCGCCACACCCTTTCCGTGCTGGTAGAAGACGTTCCCGGCGTGCTGACCCGCGTCGCCTCGCTGTTTGCCCGCCGGGCGTTCAACATCAATTCCCTGGCTGTGGGCCCCACGGAGGTGCCGGGCATGTCCCGCATCACCGTGGTGGTCGACGCTGAAGGTGACCTCCTCGAGCAGGTCACCAAACAGCTGAACAAGCTCGTCAACGTCATCAAGATTGTCGAGCTGGTTCCCGATTCCTCCGTGCAGCGGGACCACATCCTGGTCAAGGTCCGCGCGGACGCCGCAACACGGCTGCAGGTAACCCAGGCAGCCGAGCTGTTCCGCGCCTCGATAGTGGACGTCTCCACCGACTCAGTCATTGTCGAGGCAACCGGCACCGCCGAGAAACTCACCGCACTCCTCGCAGTGCTTGAGCCCTTCGGCATCCGCGAAATAGTCCAATCCGGAACGCTGGCCGTTGCCCGCGGCTCAAAGTCCATGAGCGACCGCGCGCTGCGCAGCGCGTGAGTTCCACCCAGACCCCTAAGCCTCAAAAACCAGTAGGAGATAACCACAGTGACTGACATGTACTACGACGACGACGCCGATCTGTCCATCATCCAGGGCCGCACCGTGGCCGTCATCGGCTACGGCAGCCAGGGCCACGCCCACGCCCTTAGCCTGCGTGACTCCGGCGTTGACGTCCGTGTTGGCCTCAAGGAAGGCTCCGCGTCCCGTGCCAAGGCGGAGGCCGAGGGCCTGCGCGTACTCAACGTGGCCGACGCCGTCGCCGAAGCCGACCTGATCATGGTCCTCACGCCGGACCAGGTCCAGCGCTTTGTGTACGCCGAGGAGATCGCTCCGAACCTGCAGTCCGGTGACGCGCTGTTCTTCGGCCACGGATTCAACATCCGCTACGGCTACATCCAGCCGCCGGCCGACGTCGACGTCGCCCTGGTCGCACCCAAGGGGCCGGGCCACATTGTGCGCCGCGAATTCGAAGCAGGCCGCGGCGTCCCCGACCTGATTGCCGTGGAGCAGAACGCGTCCGGCAAGGCCAAGGAACTGGCGCTGTCCTACGCCAAGGCCATCGGCGGCACCCGTGCCGGCGTCATTGAAACCACCTTCACCGAAGAGACCGAAACGGATCTCTTCGGTGAGCAGGCCGTGCTCTGCGGCGGCGCCTCGCAGCTGGTCCAGTACGGTTTCGAAACCCTCACCGAGGCCGGCTACCAGCCGGAGGTGGCGTACTTCGAGGTGCTGCACGAACTGAAGCTCATTGTTGACCTCATGGTGGAAGGCGGCATCGCCAAGCAGCGCTGGAGCGTTTCCGACACCGCCGAATACGGGGACTACGTTTCCGGTCCGCGGGTGATCGACGAGAGCGTCAAGGAAAACATGAAGGCCGTCCTGGCCGACATCCAGAACGGCGCCTTCGCCAAGCGCTTCATCGACGATCAGGATGCCGGCGCACCCGAATTCAAGGGACTGCGCCAGAAGGGTGAGGACCACCCGATCGAGGCCACCGGCCGCGAACTGCGCAAGCTCTTCTCCTGGATCAAGAGCGATGACGACTACACCGAGGGCTCGGTTGCCCGCTAGCCGTCCGTAACAGAAGCACCGATTCGCGCAGCCCCCGGGGGCAGGCGCTAGGCTCGAAAAGCAAGCCGAATCGGCAAGGAGGCCGGACCCCACGGGTCCGGCCTCCTTGCGAATAACCCCACCTGAATCTTCCACAGCTAAAGAGGTCACCGGTGTCTGCCACCAAACCAGTCGTACTCCTCGCGGAGGAACTCTCGCCCGCCACCGTCGAGGCCCTCGGCCCCGATTTCGACATCCGCTCCACTGACGGCGCCGACCGCTCCCAGCTCCTCGCCGCGATCGCCGACGTCGACGCCATCCTGGTGCGCTCCGCCACGCAGGTGGACGCCGAAGCCATTGCCGCGGCGAAGAACCTCAAGGTCATTGCCCGTGCCGGAGTGGGCCTGGACAACGTGGACATCAAGGCAGCCACGCAGGCCGGCGTGATGGTGGTCAACGCGCCGACGTCGAACATCATCTCCGCCGCGGAACTGACCGTGGGGCACATTGTGTCCCTGGCCCGGAACATTCCGCAGGCCAGTGCCGCCCTGAAGAACGGCGAATGGAAGCGTTCCAAGTACAGCGGCATCGAACTGTTCGAGAAGAAAATCGGCATTATCGGCCTGGGCCGGATCGGCGCCCTGGTGGCCGCCCGGATGCAGGGCTTCGGCACCGAGATCCTCGCCTATGACCCGTACGTGACCTCCGCCCGCGCCGCCCAGCTCAATGTCCGCCTGGTGTCCCTGGATGAGCTGCTCGCCGAATCGGACTTCGTCACCATCCACATGCCCAAGACCCCGGAAACCGTGGGCATGCTTGGTGCAGAGGCGTTCGAGAAGATGAAGGACACCGCCTACGTGGTCAACGTGGCCCGCGGCGGGCTCGTGGATGAAGCGGCCCTGTATGAAGCACTGCAGGCGGGAAAGATCGCCGGCGCCGGCGTCGACGTGTTCGTGAAGGAACCCAGCACGGACCTGTCCTTCTTCGCCCTGGACAACGTCGTGGTTACCCCGCACCTTGGCGCTTCCACCGCCGAAGCCCAGGAAAAAGCCGGCATCTCCGTGGCGAAGTCGGTCCGCCTGGCCCTGGCCGGGGAACTGGTGCCCGACGCCGTGAACGTGGCCGGCGGCGTCATCGCCCAGGACGTCCGTCCGGGCATCCCGCTGATCGAAAAGCTGGGACGCATCTTCACCGCGCTGTCCCACGACTCGGTGACCGCCATCGACATCGAAGTGGCCGGCGAAATTGCGTCGCTCGACGTCAAGGCGCTGGAGCTGGCGGCGCTGAAGGGCATCTTCACCGACATCGTCTCCGAGCAGGTCTCCTACGTGAACGCTCCGGTGCTGGCGGAGCAGCGCGGCATCGAGGTCCGGCTGCTGACCACCCCTGACGTGGATGACTACCGGAACCTGCTGACCATCCGCGGCGCCCTCTCCGACGGCAGCCGCCTGGAGGTCTCCGGTACGCTCACCGGTCCCAAGCAGATCCAGAAGCTGGTGGGAGTGAACGGTTATGACCTGGAAATCCCCATCAGCGAGCACCTGATCGTCCTGATTTACCAGGATCGTCCCGGCGTCATCGGCGCACTGGGCCGCGTGCTGGGCGAGAAGGACATCAACATCGCCGGCATGCAGGTGGCCCGGAACTCCGAGGGCGGGCAGGCGCTGTCCCTGCTCACCGTGGACTCCTCCGTGCCGCAGGATGTGCTGGAAGCACTGAAGCTCGAAATCGGCGCCTCCGTGGCCCGCGAGGTGGACCTGCAGGACTAGCAGTACCGCGTCCGGGACCGGTTCCGCCATCGCGGGACCGGTCCTGCGCGTTTAACGACATCGCCGGATGGATCCTGCCGCTGCTCCTGCTCCTGCTTCTCCTCCTGCTGCCTCCCGCTACCGGCGGAACCGGGCCAAGGCAGCAACTGAAATTACCCTCGCGGTGCTCGTCGCCATCTGCGGCACGGCCTGGTTCGGGGTGTTGGGCTACGGGCGCGGCTGGACGCCAGGACCTGGGCGTTGTAGTGGCCCTGACAGCTTGGGTTACCGCGGTCATCCCCACGGGGGCACTGCCCGGCCTGGGCTACATGGACCGGTTCGATACGGCTGAATACCCGTCCCCGGCTGAAACAGGGTAATTTTCTTATGTGACTTCTTCCGATTCCAAGACCCCGTTCTACATCACCACCGCCATCTCCTACCCCAACGGTGAACCCCACATCGGGCACGCCTACGAACACATCGCCACCGACGCCATGGCCCGCTTCAAGCGGCTTGACGGCTATGACGTGTTCTTTATGACGGGTACGGACGAGCACGGACTGAAGATGCAGCAGTCCGCGGACAAGGAAGGCATTACCGCCAAGGAACTCGCGGACCGCAACTCCGCCGCCTTTCTGCAGATGGAAGCGGACATGGGCACCTCCTATGACCGGTTCATCCGCACCACGGATGCCGACCATTACGCTGCAGCGCAGGCCATCTGGAAGCGGATGGAGGAGAACGGTGACATCTACCTCTCCAAGTACTCCGGCTGGTACTCCGTCCGGGACGAGGCGTACTACACCGAGGATGAAACCGAAGTCCGCGAGGACGGTGTGCGCTACTCCAAGGAGACCGACACCGAGGTGACCTGGACCGAGGAGGAAAGCTACTTCTTCCGCCTCTCCGCCTACCAGGACCGGCTGCTGGCCCTGTACGAGTCCCAGCCGGACTTCGCGGCACCCCGCTCGCGGTTCAACGAGGTGATCAGCTTCGTCAAGGGCGGACTGGAGGACCTCTCCATCTCCCGCACCACCTTTGACTGGGGAGTGCCGGTGCCCGGCAACCCGGACCACGTGATGTATGTGTGGGTGGACGCCCTGACCAACTACCTCACCGGCGTCGGCTTCCCCGACACCGAGAGCGAGACTTTCAAGAAGTATTGGCCGGCCGATGTCCACGTCATCGGCAAGGACATCTCCCGCTTCCACGCCATTTTCTGGCCGGCCTTCCTGATGTCCGCCAAGCTCAAACTGCCCAAACGGATCATGATCCACGGCTTCCTGCACAACAAGGGCGTCAAGATGTCCAAGTCCCTGGGCAACGTGGTGGCACCAAAGGAGTGGGCGGACCAGTACGGGCTGGATTCCGTGCGGTTCTTCCTGCTGCGGGAGGTGCCCTTCGGCGGTGACGGCTCCTACAGCCATGACGCCGTCGTGGGCCGGATGAACTCCGACCTCGCCAACAACCTGGGCAACCTCGCCCAGCGCTCGCTGTCCATGGTGGCGAAGAACTGCGGGGGAGCGGTACCGCAGCCCGGTGCTTTGACGCCGGAGGATACTGCCCTGCTGGAAGCAGCCGGAAACCTGCTGCAGATCTCCCGCGAGGCGTACGACGTCCAGGACTTCCACGGTGCGCTGGAAGCCACGTGGAAGGTCCTCGGTGACACCAACGCCTACTTCGCCGAGCAGGCGCCGTGGGTGCTGCGGAAGACCGACGTCGAACGCATGAACACCGTACTGTACGTGACGTTGGAGGTGCTGCGCATCGTGGCCATCCTGATCCAGCCCGTGATGCCGGACAGTGCGGCCAAGCTGCTGACCGTGCTGGGCCAGGACGACGACGCCGCGCGGCAGTTCAGCGCGATCGGCACGCCGCTGGTGCCGGGAACTGAGCTGCCGGCACCCACGCCGATCTTCCCGAAGTACGAGGAACCGGCCGAACAGGCCTAAGATCCAAAAACACCCCCGGCAGGTTGCCGGGGGTGTTTTTGCATCCTGCGCAGGTCAGATGGATTCGGCGGAGCCGAGGAACCGCTGCGCGGCCGTCCGTTCCATCACACCGGCCACGTCTTCCTGCTGACGTCGGGCGGTTTCGGTGAGTTCCCGCAGCCGCGCCGTATTGAACCGGTGATCCGTGGCGGAAAGCACCAGCAGGGTCCGCCAGAGAGATTCCTTCATCCGCACCAGGGACTGCAGGGACTCAAGCTCCAGCTGCCCCGTGGCGCCGCCGCCGGTGCTGAGCGGATTCAGCGGACCCAGCTTGCCTGCTGCGGCCCCTACCGCGGCAGCCGCGGCCTTGACCTTGCTGCGGGAATAGCCCAGGGCATGGATCAGGGATTCCAGCTCGTCGCGTTCATCGGAGATCTCTTCCACGAGTCGGGCGAAGGTTTCCTCATAGGGGGACCCTTCCCAGGTGCGCTGCGCGGCTGTGAAAAGGCGGACACCCGTCTCTGCCCCGACCAGATGGTCGTCCAGGTAGGCGGCCAGTGATTCGTGTTCCGTCTGGGACTGCTGCATGTGCTCTCCTCACGTTGTCCGGATGCATCTCGTCGCGCCGGCCGAAATCAGCCTGCTTAGTAATTCATCCTGTTCAGTATCCTTGCAGATCCGCGGCCGGACCGCGAGGAGCTAGTCCGCGGCCAGCCCGGCCACGGGGGAGAGCCGGGCCGCACGCCGGGCAGGAAGCACCGAGGCAGCGAGTCCCGCCAGGAGCGCCACGGCCAGGACGGCGAGCAGCTGCAGCCACGGCAGCGACAACGCCACGGTGGTAAAGGAACCCAGCGCGGATTCCGCTCCCAGCCAGCCGTACAGCGAGCCCAGGACGCTGCCCATCAGGGCGGCCACCCCGGCAATCAGCACGGCTTCCAGGGCAAGCATGCCGCGCAGCTGTCCCCGGGTCAGGCCCAGTGCGCGCAGCAGCGAGGATTCGCGGGTGCGTTCCAGTACAGACAGGGAGAGGGTGTTGGCCACACCCACCAGGGCAATCACCACTGCCACTCCCAGCAGCCCGGTGACCACCATCAGCAGGACGTTGATGATCTGCTCAAAAGCCCCCCGCTCAATGGCTGAACCGGAGACTGCGTAGTCCTCCACGTCCACCGCCGCGGCAAGGTCGGTGCGCAGGTCCATCAGCTCGTTGGTGTTCAGGCCGTCCGCCACGGCCAGCCACAGCTGCGGCTGCACAGGATAGGTATCCGCGTCCGCCGCCGGCAGACCGCCGAGGGTTTCGGCAGTCTCGCTGCTGATCAGCGGCTGCAGCTGGCTGCTGTCCGAGACCACCACCTTCAGTTCGACGCTCTTGGCCGCTCCCTGAACCGTCAGGGTTTTCTCCGTGGTTCCCTGCGGCATCAGGATGACGCCTGACTCCAGTACCAGGGTGGAATCCTGCAGCACCTTCGCGGCGTCGGCCGGGTCCAGGGCATAGACACCGTACGGTCCGTACTCCGTCTCGGTCATGCCGGCCGGAGGCACCAGCACCGCTTCCTGCACACCCTTCACGGCACGGGCCGCGTCCTCGTCGGTGGAGGTAAACGGCGAGTCGTCAATGGGGCCGCTGATGCTCACATCGACCGGGTATTCCGCGGCCAGCACACCGTCCAGGGAGGTCCGGACGGTCGCAGCGCCGGTCATCATCATGGTCACCAGGGTGACGCCGATCAGCAGGGCGGAGGAAGTGGCGGAGGTGCGCTGGGGGTTGCGGACGGCGTTGAGGGCCGCCAGCTTGCCCGGCACACCCAACGGCGCCGCGATCCTGCCGACGGTGCGCACCAGGGACGGAACAAACAACGTGGCGCACATCAGCACGCCCACGAAGCTGAGCATCCCGCCGGGCAGGGCAATGAGCAGGTTCCCTTTTACCGCGCCGACGGCCAGCAGTGCGGCGCCGACGGCCAGCAGTACCACCCCGATGCCCAGGCGGACACGTCCACGTCGAGTTCCTGCACGGACGTCGTCCGCCGGACGCAGGGCTGCCAGGGGTGCAACGGCCGTGGCGGCGCGTGCCGGAACCAGCGAGGCCAGGACTGTCAGCGCGATGCCGACACCCAGCCCGGCGACAACGGCCAGGGGGGAGACCGACAGCGTTGCGAAGCCGCTCTCCGGGATGTTCTTCAGGTAGGCGATAATGCCGCCAACGAGTGCAATGGCTGCGAGGACTCCGGCAACTGACGCCACGATGCCGACGATCAGTGCTTCCACGATGACGGAGCGGCGGATCTGCGAGCGGGCGGCGCCAATGCACCGGAGGAGGGCGAGTTCCCGCGTGCGCTGGGCCACCAGCACGGAGAAGGTATTGGAGACCACCAGGGCACAGACCAGCAGGGCCACGGCAGCGAAGGCCAGCAGAATGGTGGTGAGGATGTCCTCCCCTCCGGTGAAGGAGGCAACCACAGCATCCGTCTGTTCCTGCGCGGTGCGGACGTACACACCCTCCATGCCGCTGATGTCCTGCTGCAGTGCTGCGCGGACGTCCTCCACTGAGGCGCCGTCGGCCAGTGCCACCTGGATACTGGTGAAACCGGACTCGGGCTCACTGAACTCAGCCGCCGTGGCAGAGGTCGAATACAGCTGCGGGGTTCCCATGAGCTGCGGGTCCTTGGACGCGGACACCAGGGCAGTGACCGTAAGCTCGGCCGTTTGTTGCTCACCTGCTGGTTCATCGATAAAGGCCGTGAGGGGTAGCTTCGACCCCTCGGTCAGCTCCTGGCGCTCGGCGGTGTCCTTGTCCACGGCTACCTCGTTGTCGGCGACCGGGAGTGTTCCCTGGAGTACGTCCACGGGGAAGAGGTCCGCGTGCTCGGAGGTGTTGCCCAGCTGGGCGACGTTCAGGTCCTTGCCGAAGGCGACGTAGGACTGCCGGGCCGCGTAGATGCCCTCCACGCCGGGGGTGTCCCGGACCTGGGCGGCGGTGTCTTCATCCAATACGGCTGCGTCCGCACTGTACATATCGCTGGTGACGAGCAGATCGGCGTTCCGGTACGCCTCGCCCACGCTCTGCGTCAGCGAGGCCTTGGACGAGGAATTGATGATGAGGGTGGCAGTGAGGAAACCGACGGCAATCAGCACCGCCAGGGAAACGGCGATGAACCGCCGGGCATTCAGGCGCACCTGCGCCAGGGCTACCTGCAGCATGCCTATGCCCCCAGCTGGGTGAGGGCGGCGAGCACGGACTCGGGGGTCGGCTGCGCCAGTTCCCCGACCAGCTCGCCGTCGTTCATCAGGACCACTCGGTCAGCGTAGGAAGCGGCCACGGGATCGTGGGTGACCATGATGATGCTCTGGCCGAACTCCTTGGTGGAGCGGCGAAGGAGCGAGAGCACTTCGGCACCGGACTTGGAATCCAGGTTGCCGGTGGGCTCGTCGCCGAAGAGTACATGCGGGCGGGTCAGCAGAGCCCGGGCCACGGCCACGCGCTGCTGCTGTCCGCCGGAAAGCTCATGCGGACGGTGCCGGAGCCGGTCCCGCAGGCCGAGGGTTTCGGTGATGAAGTCCAGCCATTCACGGTCCACGGTGCCGTTGGCCAGGGACACCGGCAGCGTGATGTTCTGCTCCGCGGTCAGCGTGGGCACCAGGTTGAAGGACTGGAACACGAATCCCACGCTGTCGCGGCGCAGACGGGTGAGCTCGGCATCCTTCAGCCCGGTGATTTCGGTGCCGCCGACCCAGATGCGGCCCGAGTCTGAAGTGTCCAGGCCCGCGAGGCAGTGCATCAGTGTGGATTTGCCGGAACCGGAGGGACCCATGATGGCGGTGAACGTACCGGTTTCGAAGCTGACGTCCACGTCCTTCAGGGCGTGGACGCGGGTGTCACCGGTTCCGTAGGTCTTGTTCAGGAGCTGTGCGGCGGCGGCGAGACGCGGTTTTCCGGCGCCGGCGGCAGGGGAATGCTGTGCGAGTGATGTCATACCGCCACAGTATTGCCGAAGCGGATGCGGTTACATCGGAGGGCAGGAGGTCATTTTTCTCCGCGTCTCATACCGTGGGTGGAAGGCGGCCGGCCAGCCGGTAGGACTCTCGGAGCAGCTCGGACAGTTCATCCGGAGGCGGACGTCGTCAACCGTGACCATCTCCCTAGGGTGCGACAATCCCCGTCTCGTAGGCAATGACCACGGCGTGCACCCGGTCCCGCGCCTCCAGCTTGGCCAGGATGTGCCCCACGTGGGTTTTCACGGTCGCTTCGGACAGATACAGCTTCGCCGCGATCTCCGGATTGGAGAGTCCTTGGGCAATGAGGGTGAACACTTCGTGTTCCCGCGGTGTCAGGGAAGCAACGGCGGCGGCGTGCGGACTTCCCGGGCTGCCGGCAGTGCGCAGCAGCGGAGCAACGTGGTTCAGCAGGCGGCGCGTGGTGGAGGGGGCAATGACCGCGTCACCGCGGTGCACGGTGCGGATGGCTTCGAGCAGTTCCTCGGGCGGGGTGTCCTTGAGCAGGAAGCCGCTGGCGCCGGCCTGGATGGCGGAGAGCGCGTATTCGTCCAGGTCGAAGGTGGTCAGCACCACTACCTTGAGGTCCTCGTTCCGAACTCCGCCGGTGCCCGCCGCCAACAGCTTCGCGGTAGCCTCTATGCCGTCCATGCCCGGCATCCGGACATCCATCAGGACGACGTCGGCCCGTACCGCGGCCAGCGCTGCGAGGGCCTCGCGGCCGTTGCCTGCCTCGGCCACGACGTCCAGGTCAGGCTGGGAGTTGATCAGCATCCGGAATCCGCCCCGGACCAGCTGCTGGTCATCCACCAGCACAACCCGGATGGGTTCGGTGGAAGGGGATGGTGTTTCGGACGCGGCTGTCCAAGGGGTATCCGGCACTATGCCTAGGCCTCCGTGTAGGGGATGAATGCTTCAACGCGGAATCCTCCGCCGGCCGCCGGGGCGGCCTTCAGAGTTCCATCGTAGAGTGCCAGGCGTTCGCCCATCCCTTTGATGCCCTGGCCGCCGCCGTCGTCGTTGATGCCGGCTACTCCGGCGGCGGCGCCGTGCCCGTCGTCGCGAACGGTGAGGTCAAGACCCCGTGCGGACCACTTCAGCGCCACCTCTGCCCGGGCACGGTGTCCGGCGTGCTTGAGGACGTTGGTGAGGGATTCCTGGATGACCCGGTAAGCGGTGAGTTCCGCACCCGGGGGGAGCGGGCGGCGAGGCGCCCCCTCTGCTCGGACGGTGACCTCCACCCCGCCCCGCCGGACCGAGTCCACCAGCGCGTCCACGTCCGCGAGGGTGGGCAGGGGACGCGTGGAGGCCGCTTCATCGCCGCGGAGCACACCGAGGAGACGGCGCATCTCGCGCAGCGAGCCCCGCCCCGTTTCCGCAATGAGGCCCAGCGTTTTGGGCGCAATCTCCGGGTTTTCGGCGCTCGCATACCTGGCCCCGTCAGCCTGGGTGATGATCACGGAGAGCGAGTGGGCCACGATGTCATGCATTTCCCGGGCAATGTGGCTGCGCTCGTCGGCGGCTGCCAGGTCTCTTTCCTGCTGGCGTTCGACTTCGAGCCTGCGGGCCCGGTCTTCCAGGGCCTGCATGGCCAGGCGACGGGTACGGGCCAGGTCTCCGAAGGTCCAGGCGACAAGGACCACCGCTTCGATGGCGGTCAGGCCGACGCCGTATATCAGCACCTCTTGCGCATCCGTGATGTAGGGGAACTCAAAATACCGGAACAAAAAGAGAGCCCCGCCAGTGAGGGCCAGGGCCAGTCCGGCCAGACTTGCCCAGCGCGGTGCGAAGGCTGCCAGGGAGTACACGGTGACCAGCACGAAGATGTCTGCGGGCAGGCCGGTCACCGGGACCAGAAACAGCGAGAGGATGCATGCGGCGGCCTGGACTGCCGCACTGGCTACGGGCCGGCTGCGCCGCCACGCGAGCGTCATGCAGATGGCTGCGGAAAGGACGAACTCGATGAGGTACGCGCCCCCCGCCAAGAGGAACGGTACGGCGAAAAACAGGCTGCAGCCAAGGGCCTGCCATAGATCAACCTTGGCGCGGTTTGCCTGCATCCAGGCATAGATACGTCGGTGCAGGAGCATGATCATCAACTCTAGGGCTCGCAGCCTGCGCATGCGTCATACCGAGGGAGGAGACTGTATGCGGTGACCAGCATGTGAGATGGCTTGTTCAGTATCCGGACTATTTTCCTAGGATGGGCGGTATGAGCGAAGAACAGCCCGCAACCATTTCCCTGGCAGTCATCCCCGGCGACGGTATCGGCCCGGAAGTTACTGCCGAAGCGGTCAAGGTCCTTGAGAAGGCGACGGCGGCCGGTTCCGTCACGTTTGAACTGACAGAATACGAACTTGGGGCGGAGCACTGGCTCGCTACCGGCGAAACCCTCCCGGACGCAACGCTCGAGGCCATCAAGCAGCACGACGCCATCCTGTTCGGTGCCGTCGGGGCCGCACCGGGGGATACCGCCATTCCCTCCGGATTGATCGAGCGGGAACTGCTGTTGAAACTCCGCTTCAGCCTGGACCACTACGTGAACCTCCGTCCCTCCCGTCTGTACCCCGGCGTCGAAAGCCCCCTGGGCAATCCCGGAGAGGTCGACTTCATCGTGGTTCGCGAAGGCACCGAGGGGCCCTACGCGGGCAACGGGGGAGTACTGCGCGAGGGAACCCCGCAGGAAATCGCCACCGAGGTCTCGCTCAACACGGCCCACGGCGTCGAACGCGTGGTCCGGGACGCCTTCCGCCGAGCCTCCGCGCGCCCCCGGCGCAAGCTCACCCTGGTCCACAAGCACAATGTGCTGGTGAACGCCGGACGGCTGTGGAAGCGCACCGTCGAGAAGGTGGCCGAAGAGTTCCCCGAGGTCACGCACGACTACCTGCATGTGGACGCCGCGACCATCTTTATGGTGAGTGATCCCTCACGCTTCGACGTCATTGTCACCGACAACCTGTTCGGCGACATCATCACGGACCTGGCTGCCGCCATTACCGGGGGCATTGGCCTGGCCGCCTCCGGAAACCTCAATATGGACCGTACCTATCCGTCCATGTTCGAGCCCGTCCACGGTTCTGCCCCCGATATTGCGGGCCAGCAGAAGGCGGACCCCACCGCCGCCATCCTTTCCGCCGCACTCATGCTCCGGCATCTGGGCTTCGAGGCGGAGGCCGGCCGGGTGGAGGATGCCGTCGCTGCGGACATTGCGGCACGTACCGGTGCGCGCCGCTCGACGGCGGAGGTCGGCGATGCCATCGCCGCCGCGGTGTCATAAGCTCTGTACCAAACAACCAAGTAGTCGTAGAACGGGTCTTTGCCGTTCACCGTGGAGGAATCATGACCGTCAGCGCACTGGAATTCACCCAGGAGCTTTCCACCAACCCGAAGTCCGCCTCCGAGCGGGCCACCATCCTGGCCAACCCCGGATTCGGCGACTACTTCACCGACCACACCGCCGTTATTGACTGGAAGGCGGCCGAAGGCGGAGACGCCCAGTGGCAGAATGCCCGCATCGAGCCCTACGGACCCATCTCGATCGATCCGGCAGCCGGCGTCCTGCACTACGGTCAGGAAATTTTCGAGGGACTGAAGGTCTACCGCCACGCAGACGGCTCCGTAGTGAGCTTCCGTCCGGAGGCCAATGCTGCACGCCTGAACCTGTCCGCCCGCCGGCTCGCGCTGCCCGAACTTCCCGAGGAACTTTTCCTAGAGTCCATCCGCCGGCTGGTCGCCCTGGACCAGGACTGGATCCCGGACGGCGACGGTGCTGCCCTGTACCTGCGCCCGTTCATGATCGCCACCGAGGCGTTCCTGGGTGTCCGCCCGGCCCGTGAAGTGTCCTACCGTGTGATTGCCTCCCCGGCGGGGAACTACTTCGGCGGGGAACTGAAACCGGTCTCCATCTGGCTTTCCTCCAAGTATGCCCGGGCAGGACGCGGCGGCACCGGGGAAGCCAAGTGCGGCGGCAACTACGCGGCGTCGCTCATCGCCCAGATGGAAGGCGAAGCCAACGGCTGCAAGCAGGTGCTGTTCCTGGATGAGTTCAACGACAACGCCGTGGAAGAGCTGGGCGGCATGAACGTCTTCTTCGTTTTTGCTGACGGACGCCTGGTCACCCCTGCACTATCGGGCACCATCCTGCACGGCATCACCCGCTCGTCGGTGCTGCAGCTGGGCCGCGACCGCGGCATGGACGTCCAGGAACGCAAGATCACCCTGGACGAATGGCGCGACGGTGTCGCTTCCGGGGAAATCACCGAGGTCTTCGCCTGCGGCACCGCGGCGGTCATCACCCCGGTCGGCCAGCTCAAGTCCGAGACCGAGGTCATCGGGTCCGAGGACGCCAAGCCGGGCGAGGTCACCATGTCCATCCGCGAGCAGCTGCTCGGCATCCAGACCGGCACCGTGGAGGATACCCACGGCTGGCTCACCCGTCTGGTCTAGGCACCTATGCCCACGCTTTCGGAGTCCGGACTGGTCCGCAGCAGTGATCTGACCCGTGTACGGCTCGCGCCGAACCCGGGACCGATGTCACTGGACGGCACCAACAGCTATGTGGTGGCGGCCCCCGGATCCGGAAGCACGGTGGTGGTGGACCCCGGCCCGCAGGACGAAGAACACCTGCGGGGCCTGGCGGCGGCCGGTGTGGTGGAGCTGGTGCTCATCACCCACCGGCACGCCGACCACACCGAGGCCAGCCGCAGGTTTGCCGAACTGACCGGAGCCCCGGTGCGGGCGTTCGATCCGGCCTTTTGCGTGGACGGAGATCCGTTGGCGGCCGATGAACTGCTCTTCGCCGGCGGTGTGGACATCCGGGTGCTTGCGGCTCCCGGCCACACCTCGGATTCGGTCTGCTTCTGGCTTCCCGACGACGGCGCCAACGGTTCCATCCTCACCGGTGACACCATCCTGGGCCGGGGCACTACGGTGCTGGACTACCCCGATGGAACGCTGGGGGATTACCTGGCTACGCTCGACCGGCTGTCGGAACTGGGCCCGGCCACGGTCCTTCCCGGGCACGGGCCCGTCCAGCCGGACCTCAGCTCCCTGGTGTTGACCTACCGGGACCACCGCGAAGAACGGCTGGAGCAGATCCGGGCCGCCGTGGAGACCGTAGGACCGGATGCCCGGGCAGCAGAGGTGGCTGACCTGGTGTATTCGGATGTGCCGGCGAACGTCCGCGCCGCAGCGGAACTGTCTGTAGCCGCCCAGCTCGCATATCTGCGCAGCGGCAGCTAGGCGGTTCCTGCCGTCCAGTCCCTCAGCCGGGATGCGGGGCAGCGAATGTGACGAGGAAAACCGAACTCCGGCTTGCCCCGGCCGCCTGGGGGAGTCCTAAAATGGATGTATCAGCTGCAGGATCCGAGGAACTCAAATTCGGTTTCGGCCGGTTCCGAAGACCGTGCGGCGGATCACTTCGATCCGGTTTGCAAGGACCGGAAGCGATGTGTAAAGTAATTGGAGTCGCCGCGGCCGGGACGCTGGAAAAGCGCCCGAGCATGGCGGCCAAACCCACCAAAAAACCTGAG
>NZ_VTFX01000006.1 GCF_009192775.1 Arthrobacter yangruifuii | reverse complement strand
CTAAATTCGAAACCGGCTAAAAAAACCGTCCCATACCCACGGGGTGGGCGGAAACGGCCTGTTCAACCAATCAAAATAAATTGGTATCAATAAACTTGGCACACTATTGAGTTCTCAAACAACAGACTGCTTCCGGCACCGGCAGGCTGATCTGCGAAGATCTAAGCTCTGCGTCGCTCCGGAGCAACTTTTCTATCTTAGCCACACTGTCCGGTGGGTGTCAATTCGGCCGTTTGCCCTTCCGGCGAACCGGTGGGAACCATGTTCCCGGACGCACGACTGAAGGTTGAAACCCGCGGGATCCGTGTCCCCTGGTTCAAAGTCCAGGATCTCGATTCCCTCGATCAGCGCGGGTATTAACTCTAGCACGGTTTTTGAGGACCGCGAACACAGTGCGGCCCGGACCCCCGACGGGGATCCGGGCCGCCTCCGGCTTACGGCTTAGTTACGGCTTGGGAACCAGGTACAGCACACCGAGCGGGGGAACCGTGATGTTGACCGAGGCGGGCTGGCCGTTGCAGGCACCCTCCACCGCCTGGACCACTCCCATGTTCCCCACACCGGATCCGCCGAACTCAGCGGCGTCGGTGTTCAGGGCTTCCACCCATTCACCGGCCCAGGGCATTCCCAGCCGGAAGTCCTGGCGCGGAGCGCCGGCGAAGTTCGCCACGCACACCACCGGGTTGCCCTGGTGATCCCAGCGGATGAAGGACAGAACGTTCAGGGCGCCGTCGTTCTCATTGATCCACTGGAAGCCAGCCGGCTCGTTGTCCCGGGCCGACAGCGCCGGCGTGCTGCGGTAGATCTCGTTGAGCTGCTTCACCATGAGCTGGACGCCCTTGTGCTGCGGAGTGTCCGTCAGGTACCAGTCCAGGCCGTACTGCTCGGACCACTCGGCTTCCTGGCCGAACTCGGTGCCCATGAAGATCAGCTGCTTGCCGGGATGGGCCCACTGGAACGCCAGGTAGGCACGCAGGTTGGCCAGCTGCTGCCACCGGTCACCGGGCATCTTGCGCAGCAGGGAGCCCTTGCCGTGCACCACTTCGTCATGGCTGATGGGCAGCAGGAAGTTCTCCGTGTACGCGTAGACCAGGGAGAAGGTCAGCTGGGCATGGTGGTAGACGCGGTTGATCGGGTCTTCGGACATGTACTGGAGGGTGTCGTGCATCCAGCCCATGTTCCATTTCAGCCCGAACCCGAGTCCGCCGGAGCTGGTGGGACGCGTGACGCCGGGGAAGGCGGTGGATTCCTCGGCGATCATCACGATCCCCGGCACCCGCTTGTAGGCAGTCGCGTTGACTTCCTGCAGGAAGGAGATCGCCTCGAGGTTCTCCCGGCCGCCGTAGACGTTAGGGGTCCACTGGCCTTCCGGACGCGAGTAGTCCAGGTACAGCATGGACGCCACGGCATCCACGCGGAGCCCGTCGATATGGAATTCTTCCAGCCAGTAAATGGCGTTGGCGACGAGGAAGTTCCGCACTTCCCGGCGGCCGAAGTCGAAGACCAGCGTTCCCCAGTCGAGCTGCTCCCCGCGGAACGGGTCGCCGTGTTCGTAGAGCGTCTGGCCGTCGAACTTCGCCAGCGCCCAGGAATCCTTCGGGAAGTGCGCCGGAACCCAGTCGAGGATGACGCCGATGCCCGCCTGGTGCAGCCGGTCCACGAGGTAGCGGAATTCGTCCGGGTGTCCGAACCGTGCGGTCGGGGCAAAGTAGGAGGTGACCTGGTAACCCCAGGATCCGCCGAACGGGTGCTCGGCCACGGGCATGAGTTCCACGTGGGTGAATCCCTGCCACTGGACATACTCGGCCAGCTGATCCGCCATTTCGCGGTAGTTGAGCCCAAGCCGCCAGGAGCCGAGATGGACCTCGTACACACTCATGGGAGAGTTGTGCGGATCCCGTGCGGCCCGCGTTTCCATCCACTCGGCGTCGCCGAATTCATACGTGGACTCGACCACGCGTGAACCGGTCAGCGGAGGCACCTCGGTGCCCTTGGCCAGGGGATCTGCCTTCTCCCGCCAGACGTCATCGCTGCCGAGGATTTCAAACTTGTAGCGGGCGCCGGGTTCCACGCCGGGCAGGAACAGTTCCCAGACACCGGAGCTGCCGAGGGAACGCATCGCGTTGATGACGCCGTTCCAGCCGTTGAAATCACCCTTGACGCGCACTGCGCGGGCATTGGGCGCCCAGACGGCGAAACTGACGCCGGAAATGTCGCCCAGCACCGAGTCGTAGTGGTGCAGATTGGCTCCGAGGACAGTCCACAGGTTTTCGTGCCGGCCCTCGCCGATCAGGTGCAGGTCCACGTCGCCGAGGGAGGGAAGGAAGCGGTACGGATCATCGAACAGCTGCGGTTCCCCGCCGTCGTACGTCACCTCCAGGCGGTAGTCGGGAACCGCGCCCGGAGTCTCGGCCGGGAGGGTGCCTACCCAGATGCCGTTGTACTCGTGCTGCAGCGGCACCCGGCGGCCGGGGGTCACCACCACGACTTCGCGCGCCAGCGGGCGCAGGGTGCGGATGGTGACGACGGTTCCGGATTCGTCCAGGTGTGCCCCGAGGACGGCGTGGGGCTGGTAATAGCGGCCTTCGGAAACGGCCTGCAGCACGTCCTCGGGAACGGGGACCGGGCCGGTGGAGACCGAAGCGCCGGGCACCTCGGGCTCTGCGGCGGCGGGTGTGGACCGCGGCTTGCGTGGCTTATTCACTGTGCTCTCTTCCTGGCTTTCGTCTGCGCTGGCAGCGTTCTCGGTCTGCGTCAGAATGCTGCGGACAGCTTTTGCCGGGACGCTGATCCAGCGCGGACGGTTCCGGATCTCGTAAACAACTTCGTACAGCGCCTTGTCCAGCCACAGGGCCAGGAACAGGGGGTCGCTGCGGTTGATAGTGGTGCCGGTTTCCTTCTCGTAGCCCCGCAGGAACGCATCGGATGCGGCGGCGGCCCACTGCTGCGCGGAGTCGGCCCGCTGCTGGACGGCCTCGTCGGACTCGCCTTCAGCGTCGGCGCCGTCGACCATTGCGACGCCGGCGGCGTAGTCGATCGAGCGCAGCATGCCTACGACGTCGCGCAGGGGCGCATCGGGGACGCTGCGTTCGGCGGCGGGCCGCAGCGGCTCGCCCTCGAAGTCAAGGACAATCCAGCCGCGGTTAGGAACGCGAAGTACCTGGCCGAGGTGGTAGTCAGCGTGGATGCGCTGCAGGTTGGGCAGAGCGGAGAGGCTGTTGACCTGCTCCAGCAGATGCTCCACGGCCCCGTCGAAAGGCCCGACGGCGTCGTGCGCTTCCGCCCACGCCCACCGGATGCGCGAGGTGAGGGACTCCAGGAACTCCGTGCGTTCTGCAGCACTGGGAGGCCTGCTGCCGAAGGCCGCCGCCAGCTGCTGGTGGATGCGGCCGGTGGCGGCACCCAGCTCTTCAGCCTCGGCCGTGAAGTCCCGGCCGGCAAGTGCGGCCGAGGACGCGGTCCGCCAGGCATCTTCGCTGCCCGGGAAGAATTCCCGCAGCACGGACAGATGCCCGGTCACCAGCTGCTCGCCGGACTCGTCCGCGGGATCCGTCCAGGAGCCGGTCACCCAGCCGTAGGTGGCAGGAACGTCCACCGATCCGACCTCGGTCAGCCGCGCACTGACCTCGACGTCCGGGCTCACGCCGGCCGCCACCACGCGGTAGAACTTCACGATCAACGGTGCTTCAGGGGTCTGCACCACTACGGACGTGTTGGACTGCTCACCCTTGAGGAGCTTGGTGGGCAGCGGCGCCCGGAACGGTTCCCAGCCGGCGAAGCCGTCCAGGGCAAAGCCGTGCGTGTGCCCGTCCAGGGATGAGGCCTGCGACCGCATCAGCTCCAGCCAGGCGGTGACGAAGACGGGATCGGCGGCGGCGTCGTAGAGCCACCGCTCCCCCAGGTCCTCATGCCGGGCCCGGCCCAGCAGCGCGGCCTCCAGCTCGGGCGCCGGAGCGCTCCGGTAGCTCACCGGAACGCTGATGACGTCCCGGCGCTCCCCCGAGACGACGGCGATGAGGTGGACTTCCAGGCCGACCTCACCGGCGGGGTCCTCGAGCCGGATCCCGCCGACCCGTTCCAGCACCACTTCGCGGCCCTTGGCCGGGAACCAGCGCTGTCCGGGGAGCCACTCGGTGAGGATTTCGGGCAGCGACGGCGTCATCAGGCTCACTTCCGTGCCGCCTCTGAAATCGGGATCACGGGAATGGCTTCCGTCTGGGGCGACGCAGTGTCGGACTTCGCCGACCGCAGGCGCAGCCAGTAGAAGTCATGGCTGCCCAGGGTCAGCGTGAGGGATCCGTCTTCTCCGATGGTGGGGAAGAGCGTGCCGCCGAACGCATCCCGCAGTCCGCGGTTGGCGAACTCGGGCAGCTTCATGGACGCGGAGACGGGGTGCTGGGACAGGTTGAAGATGCACAGCATCGTCTCCCCCGGCTCCCCTTCCGGGTTGTTGTCCGGCAGCTCGCGCACGAAGGCCAGGGCGGCTTCGGCATCGGTGGGCACGTTGCGGTAGGAGCCCAGGCCGAAGGCCGGGTGGGCACGGCGGACCATGATCATCTGCCGGATCCAGTGCAGCAGCGAACTCGAGCTGGCGAGCTGGGCCTCCACATTGACGTGGTTGTAGTGGTAGACCAGCGACTGCACCACCGGCAGGTACAGCTTGCCGGGGTCCGCGGTGGAGAATCCGGCATTGCGGTCCGGGTTCCACTGCATGGGCGTACGGGAGGAATCCCGGTCATCCAGCCAGATGTTGTCCCCCATGCCCAGCTCGTCGCCGTAGTACAGGAACGGGCTGCCCGGCAGGGCCAGCAGCATGGCGTGGATGAGCTCGATTTCCGAACGTGAGTTGTCCAGCAGCGGGGCCAGCCGGCGGCGGATGCCGATGTTGGCCCGCATCCGCGAATCCGGGGCGTACCAGCCGAGCATGGCCTGGCGTTCCTCGTTGGTGACCATTTCCAGGGTCAGCTCGTCATGGTTGCGCAGGAAGGTGCCCCACTGCGCGCCCGGCGGAATGTCCGGGGTTTCCTCCATGGTCTGGATGATCGGCGCGGCCTTCTGGTCACGCAGCGCGTAGAACAGGCGCGGCATGATGGGGAAGTGGAAGCACATGTGGCACTCGTCGCCGGTTTCACCGAAGTACTCCACCACTTCATGCGGCATCTGGTTCGCTTCGGCGATGATCACACGGCCCGGGTAGTTCTCGTCCACCATGGTGCGCAGGTCCTTGAGGAACCGGTGCGTGGCGGGGAGGTTTTCGCAGTTGGTCCCGTCCTCTTCGAACAGGTACGGGATGGCGTCGGCCCGGAAACCGTCAATGCCCTGGTCAAGCCAGAAGCGGACGACGTCGAAGATCGCCTCGACGACCTTGGGGTTTTCGAAGTTCAGGTCCGGCTGGTGGCTGAAGAACCGGTGCCAGAAGAACTGCCGGCGGACCGGGTCGAAGGACCAGTTCGATTCCTCGGTGTCCACGAAGATGATCCGGGCGTCTTCATACTTCTGGTCCGTGTCGGACCAGACGTAGAAGTCGCCGTAGGGGCCGTCCGGGTCGTTGCGGGATTCCTCGAACCACGGGTGCTTGTCCGAGGTGTGGTTCAGCGGAAGGTCGATGATGACGCGCAGCCCGCGGGCGTGCGCTTCGGAGACGAGCCGCTTGAAGTCGCTGATGGTGCCGAATTCGTCGAGCACATCGTAATAGTCGGAGATGTCATAGCCGCCGTCACGGAGGGGTGACTTGAAGAACGGCGGCAGCCAGAGGCAGTCGATGCCCAGCCACTGCAGGTAATCCAGCTTTTCGATCAGGCCGCTGAAGTCCCCTGATCCGTCGCCGTTGGCATCCGCGAAGCCGCGGACGAGTACCTCGTAAAAAACGGCTTTGCGGTACCAATGGGGATCATTGGTCAAGCCGGGAGCATGCAGTAAAAACGGGCTGGGCACTAGGAGTTCCTCCGAACTGACAGTATGTGCGCGGGTTCAAAGTGGGCGTCAAGGCGGACGTAGTTGTGGGCTCCCCAGCGCCAGCTCTGGCCGCTGATCAGGTCATCCACCCAGAAGGTGCCGTCTTCGTTGAAATCCTGCGGGTTCAGCTGCAGGGCATCCAGGTTGAGGCTGACTGTGGATTCGCGGGCGCTGTGGGGGTCCACATTCACCACGATAATCAGTGTGTCCCTGCTGGCGGGGTCGCCGGGATCGGTCTGTTTGGTCTTGGAGTAGACCACGGTGCACTCGTCGGTGCTGGAGTGGACCGTCAGGTTTTCGAGGTCACCCAGCGCAGGGTGGCCGCGGCGGATTTCGTTCAGCCGGGTGATGTAGGGCGCAAGGCTGCGGCCTTCGGATTCCGCAGCCGCGAAGTCCCGCTGCTTGTATTCGAACTTTTCGTTGTCGACGTACTCCTCAGCGCCCGGGCGGGCCACATGCTCGAACAGTTCGTAGCCGGCGTAGACGCCCCAGAGCGGACTACCGGTGGCAGCCAGGACGGCGCGGATCTTGAACGCGCCGGGTCCGCCGTACTGCAGGAACTCGGTGAGGATGTCCGGAGTGTTGACGAAGAAGTTCGGGCGGAAGAAGGCCGAGGATTCGTGGGAAACCTCGGTGAAGTACTCTTCGATTTCCTCGCGGGTGTTCCGCCAGGTGAAGTAGCTGTAGGACTGCTGGAACCCAGCCTTGGCGAGGGCATGCATCATGGGCGGGCGTGTGAAGGCCTCGGCCAGGAAGATGATGTCCGGGTGTTCCTCGTTGACCGTGCCGATCAGCCATTCCCAGAACCGCAGCGGTTTGGTGTGCGGGTTGTCCACCCGGAAAATCTTCACGCCGTGGGAAATCCACAGCCGCACAATGCGGAGGATCTCCTGCGACAGGCCCTCGTAGTCATTGTCGAAGTTCAGGGGGTAGATGTCCTGGTACTTCTTCGGCGGGTTCTCGGCGTAGGCGATGGTGCCGTCAACACGCGTAGTAAACCATTCCGGATGGCTGGTGACCCAGGGATGGTCCGGGGAGGCCTGCAGGGCCAGGTCGATGGCTACCTCCAGCCCGAGGTCGCGGGCGCTGCCGACGAACGCGTCAAAGTCCTCGAAGGTGCCCAGATCGGGGTGAATGGCGTCGTGACCGCCTTCGGGGGCGCCGATGGCCCACGGGGAACCGGGATCCTGCGGTCCGGCAACCAGGGTGTTGTTCGGGCCCTTGCGGTGCGTGGTGCCGATCGGATGGATCGGCGGCAGGTAGATGACGTCGAACTGCATGTCTGCCACGCGCTGCAGGCTGCGGGCAGCCGTGCGGAACGTTCCCGAGGTCCACTCGCGGGTGGAGGGATCGAATTCGGCACCCTCGGATCGCGGGAAGAACTCGTACCAGGCGCCGCGGCCGGCCAGCTCGCGCTCAACGAGCAGGGGGAAGCGGTCCGAGCTGGTGACCAGGTCGCGGATCGGATCGCGGTCCAGGATGGCCGTGACGGCGTCGGTACCGGCGGCTGCGAGGCGTTCCTCCACCGTAAGCCCGGTGTCCGCGAGCGCCTCGGCAGCCGCGCGGAAGACCTCGGCGTCGGCCCCGCTGCGTTCGGCGGCGGCAAAGCTGAAGAGCTGGTGGCCTTCGGTGAGCATCAGTTCGACGTCGACGCCGGCGGCGATCTTCACCTCTGCATTGTGGTGCCAGGTGGCGTAGACATCGGCCCAGCCCTCCACGGCGAAACTCCAGTGGCCGGTGCCCTGCGGGCGCAGCATGCCTTCCCACCGGTCAAGTCCCAGTCCCACGGGATGCATGCGGCTGCGGGCTACGACAGCGCCCTCGGGATTGTAGAGAACGGCACTGGCGCCTACCAGGTCATGCCCCTCGCGGAACACGGTGGCCCCGATGACGAGGTCCTCCCCGGGCACGGCTTTCGCCGGAAATCTCCCGTACTCCACGACGGGGGAAACATCGGTGATGGGTATCCGGCCAAACCGGAGGTCCTTCGAGGGCAGGTCTTCTGGTGTCAACGCGCTGGATGTGGTCACACCCTAGACGTTATCGAGAATTCGGACAGAATGCTAAGGCAACGTACTTTTGCGGAATCGGCACCGGCGGCCACGGTTTCAGCCGCTTTTCAAGAAGGCCGCTTTTTACTCAGGTATTTGTCCGTCATTTCCGTTTTTAAACCTCTATGTACGCTACCGTTGCCGGGGTGAAGGCAATCCGTAGATTTACCGTCCGCACTGTCCTCCCCTCCAGCATCGCCCCCCTGGGCCGGCTGGCATCGAACCTCCGCTGGTCCTGGCACCAGCCGACGCTTCGATTGTTTGAAAGCCTGGATCCCGAGGCCTGGCGATCCAGCGGCGGTGACCCGGTCAAGCTCCTGGGCACCGTGAGCCGGGAAAAGCTGGAGCGGATCGCACAGGATGAGCACCTGGTCTCCGTCATCTCCGATCTCGGTGCCGATCTGGACAGATACCTCAACGAACCGCGCTGGTACCAGGGACTGGGCGAAGACGCCCCGCAGTCCATTGCCTACTTCTCCCCCGAATACGGAATCAGCGCCGTGCTGCCGCAGTACTCCGGCGGTCTGGGCATCCTCGCCGGTGACCATTTGAAAGCAGCTTCGGACCTCGGCGTGCCCCTCGTGGCCGTGGGGCTGCTGTACAAGGCCGGCTATTTCAAGCAGGCCCTTTCCCGCGACGGCTGGCAGCTGGAGACCTACCCCGTGCTGGACCCCAACGGCTTGCCGCTGACCCTGCTGCGCGAAGAAGACGGCACCCCCGCAAAAATCACCCTGCCGTTGCCGGACAACCGTCACCTTTCGGCGCATATCTGGCGCGCCGACGTCGGACGCGTCCCCCTGTTGCTGCTGGACTCCGACGTCCTCGGAAACGACGACGCCGCCCGCGGCATCACCGACCGCCTGTACGGAGGCGGCGGAGACCACAGGCTGCAGCAGGAACTGCTGCTGGGAATGGGCGGCATCAAGGCCCTCCGGGTGCACCAACGGCTCACCGGCGCCCCTGCAGCCGAGGTTTTCCACAGCAACGAGGGCCACGCCGGCTTCCTGGGTGTGGAGCGGATCCGCGAGCTGATGGACCAGGGCATGACCTGGGAAGAGGCGCTGACCGTCTCCCGCGCCTCGACCGTTTTCACCACGCACACCCCGGTTCCGGCCGGCATTGATCGGTTCGAACAGACGCAGATCCGCCACTTCTTCACGGCCGGACTCGCGCAGTCGGTCCCCACCGACAAGATCCTGTCCCTCGGCGTGGAGAACTACGAAGGCGGCGACCCGACCAAGTTCAACATGGCCGTGATGGGCCTGCGCCTGGCGCAGCGGGCCAACGGCGTGGCCAAGCTGCACGGGGAAGTGTCCCGGGAAATGTTCTCCGGCCTGTGGCCGGGCTTCGACAATTCCGAAGTCCCCATCACCTCCGTGACCAACGGCGTCCACGTCCCCACCTGGATCGATCCGGAGGTCACTGCCCTCGCCAGCGAAAAGTTCGGCGTCGCCACCGTGCATGACCGCGACTGGGGCAGGGCCTACGAGATTGATGACAAGGACCTCTGGGACCTGCGGAGGAAGCTGCGCAGCAACCTGGTCCAGGACGTCCGGCGCCGTGTGAAGCGCGCCTGGCGCCGGCGCGGTGCGTCGGATGCCGAGCTCGCGTGGACGGAGAACGTGCTGGATCCGGACGTGCTCACCATCGGCTTTGCCCGCCGGGTGCCCACCTACAAGCGGCTGACCCTCATGCTGCGGGATCCGGACCGGCTCAAGGCACTGCTGCTGCACCCCACCCACCCCATCCAGGTGGTAGTGGCCGGAAAGTCGCACCCCGCCGATGAGCAGGGCAAGAAAATGATCCAGGACCTGGTGCGCTTCACCGACGACCCCGAGGTCCGGCACCGGATCGTCTTCCTGCCCAATTACGACATTGCGATGGCTCAGACCCTGTTCCCCGGCTGCGATGTGTGGCTGAACAATCCGCTGCGCCCGCTGGAAGCCTCGGGCACCTCCGGCATGAAGTCTGCCATCAACGGCGGGCTGAACCTCTCCATCCTCGACGGATGGTGGGACGAAATGTTCGACGGCAACAACGGGTGGGCCATCCCCTCCGCCAATCCCACCAAGGGCACGCGGACGCGGGAGGTCTACAACGCGGACCAGCGGGACGACATCGAGGCAGCCGCGCTCTACGACCTGCTGGAAAACTCCGTGGGGCCGATGTTCTACGGAACGGAGCCGCCGGCGGATGCCGGAGCGGCCGGACCCTCGGATCCGCCCGCTGACTCACTGCCGCACGAGTGGCTGGAAATGGTCAAGCACACGCTGGCTGACCTGGGCCCGAATGTGTCCGCCTCCCGGATGCTTAAGGACTACGTCAACCGGCTGTACCGCCCTGCCAGCTCCTCCGGCCGGTCCCTGGCGGCAGATGGATACACACCTGCCAGGGAACTCGCGCAGTGGATCACCAAGGTCCGGGACGGCTGGTCCACCGTGCAGGTGGAGAACGTGGACTCCGTAGGTGTCAGCGAGAACCCGCAGATCGGCGACAGCCTCACGGTCCTGGCGTACGTTTCCCTCGGTTCCCTGCGGCCGGAGGACGTCAGCGTGGAAGCTGCCTACGGCATGGTGACCGAGAATGACCGGATCAGCGGGCACCGTATCCAGGAGCTTGCACCGGCGGAGGACCTGGGGTCCGGACGCCACCTGTTCCGCGGGACCATCCGCATTGAGCAGGCCGGCCCGTTCGGCTATACGGTCCGGGTGCTGCCGGACCATGTGGGACTGGCTTCCAAGGCCGAGCTGGGGCTCGTCGCCAACGCCTGACCGGCCGCCGGTGCCTGAGGGGACTCCCGGTCCCCTCAGGTGCGGTGGAGGCCAGGCGCGGCGGAGGCTAGGCGCGGTAGAGGCTAGGCGCGGTAGAGGCTAGGCGCGGTAGAGGCTGATGGAGTTGGCCGGGATGGTGTCCGTCTCCCCCGGCGACAGCAGGCGCCCCGGCTCCTGGTGCAGGGCCGTCGAAAAGATGAGTTCGTAGGATGCACCGGGGACGGCTGTGTCTCCGAACCTGCTGCCGGTGTTGGCAGCGGCGCTGCGGACGGCCGACTCCTGGGGTAGGCGGATCTCGACGTCGGAACTGCTGCCGTTCAGGACAAGCAGTCCTTTGAGGGAACCGCTGCCGGAGCCGGTCAGGACCTGCATCACCCGCAGGTCGGGATCGCCCCACTGTTCAGGGGTCATCGGGCTGCCCTCCGGATCGAACCACAGCAGGAAGGACTGCCGGCTGTCGGCCGGGAAACGGTACGGCTGGCCCGCGAGGTATTGTCGGCGCAGCCGCAGCAGTTCGCGGGTGGTGGAGAGCATTCGGCGGGCCGCGTCGTCGAGGTTCCAATGCACCCAGGCGAGCTCATTGTCCTGGCAGTAGGCGTTGTTGTTGCCGCGTTGGCTCCGCCCGATTTCATCTCCGGCCGTCAGCATCGGCACGCCCAGGGACATGGCGAGTGTGGCCATCAGGTTCCGGGAGGTCAGTGCCCGGGCGGCGTTGATCCGTTCATCGTCCGTGGGTCCTTCGATGCCGTGGTTGTAGCTGCGGTTTTCCCCCGTGCCGTCCCGGTTTTCCTCACCGTTGCCCTCGTTGTGCTTACGCTCGAACATAGTGAGGTCGGAAAGCGTGAATCCGTCGTGCGCGGTGACGAAGTTGATCGAGGCCAGCGGTGTCCGGCCGGAGTCCGCGAACAGCTCTCCGGAACCGGCCAAAGCACCGGCGAGACTGGCCAGGGAACCCTTGTCCTCTCCTGGGGCGGTGTTGGACTGGCCGCGGAGCCAGAAGCTGCGGACGGAGTCGCGGAAGTGATCGTTCCAATCAGCCCAGCCCTGCGGGAACCGGCCTGTCTGCCAGCCGCCGGGTCCCACATCCCAGGGTTCGGCGATCAGCTTGACGTCCTGCAGGACGGAATCCGCGGCCACAGCCACCAGGAAGGGGTGCCGGGGATCAAACCGGCCGTCCGCGCCGCGGCAGAGGGTGGGTGCGAGGTCGAAGCGGAAGCCGTCCACGTGGTATTCCTGCACCCAGTAGCGCAGGGAATCCAGTGCCAGCTGGATGACCCGGGGTTCGCTGAAGTCCAGGGTGTTGCCGCAGCCCGTGGTGTCCACGTAGCTGCCATCCGGCGCGTGGCGGTAGTAAGTCTCGTCCCCCAGTCCTCGCCAGCTCAGCGCGGGGCGGTCGGCTGTGCCCTCGGCGGTGTGGTTGTACACCACGTCCAGCAGGACTTCGATGCCGGCTTCGTGAAGCGACTTCACCATGCCCTTGAGCTCGTCCTGCACGGCCTGTGCCCCGGCTTCGCGGGCTGCCCGGGTGGCGTAGGCGTCATGCGGCGCGAAGAACCCCAGAGTGTTGTAGCCCCAGTAGTTGGCCAGCCCCAGTTCCTGCAGGTGCAGTTCGTCGGCATGGAAATGCACCGGCAGCAGCTCCACTGCGGTGATGCCCAGATCCCGCAGGTACTGGACCATGACGGGGTGGCCCATGCCGGCATAGGTGCCCCGCAGTTCCTCGGGGATGTCTGGGTGCAGCAGGGTCTGGCCCCGCACGTGGGCCTCATAAATGACGGTGTCCCGCCAGGGAGTATGCGGACGTGTGGCGGTGCCCCAGTCAAAAGCCTCGCCGGTGCATACGGAGTAATAGATCGGGTTCCCCCGCACCGTGTCCGTTTCGATGCCCCGTCCGTAGGGGTCAAGCAGCAGCTGGAAGCTGCCCGGCTCTGCCGGAAGCTCCGCTCCCCGCGGCCAGAAGCCGTAACGGCCTCCGGTGTGCAGTCCGTGCACCCGGCCGTGGTGGATCCCCAGCACGGTGTCCGTCAGCGGTGCCACGGACCAGAGGCCGGGCGCCGTTTCGTAGTACACATCGACGGCGGCCAGCCCCGGGGCGTAGACGGACACATTGACTGCATCCGGGGCATCCGGCACACCGGGAACGGTGTGCCGGACGCCCAGGGGAAAGGGTCGGGAATCCCGCTTCGAGGCGCTGCCCGCGGTGGTGGTTCCAGTGATCACGTGTGCCATGATGCCCTTTGCTGCCGGTACTGCCGGTATTGCCCTGGGTCCTGCCGGTGGCCCCCGGCGCGGCTAGGAGGCGCGCTGCCGGGAAATTTCGTACAGGGTAATGCCGACGGCCATGGAGGCGTTGAGGGACTCCATGGCGGAATCGATGGGAATGGAGACAATCTGGTCGCAGTTCTCCCGGACCAGGCGGGACAGGCCCTTGCCCTCGGAACCCACCACAATGCAGATCGGTTCCTTGGCCAGCACAATCGACGGAAGCGAAACGTCGCCGTCGCCGTCCAGGCCCAGGACAAAAATGCCCATCTTCTTGAACGTCTTCAGCGTGTTGTTCAGGTTGCCCGCACGGGCCACCGGAACGCGGACGGCCGCACCGGCGCTGGTCTTCCAGGCGGAGGCGGTGACGCCCACTGCGCGGCGTTCCGGGACGATGACGCCGTGGGCGCTGAAGGCCGAGGCGGACCGGATAATCGCGCCGAGGTTGCGCGGGTCCGTGATGCCGTCCAGCGCAACGAAGAGCGGCGCGTTGCGGATGTGGCCCTTCTTCCAGGCCTCCAGGGTCTCGGACGCCAGATCTGTGGGGTCCGCGTACTCGTACGGCGGGATCTGCAGGACCAGGCCCTGGTGCACGGCCTCGTTGGTCATGCGGTCCAGCTCGGGCTTGTGCGTCTCCATCACCGGCAGGCCGCGCTCGGCGGCCATCTTCAGCGATTCGCGGACACGGTCATCCATGTCGATCCGGACGGCAACGTGCAGGGCCTTGGCCGGGATGCCGGCACGCAGCGCCTCGACCACGGAGTTGCGGCCGGTGACAACCTCTTCAGCCACCTTGCCGCGGACGTTAGTGCCGCTGCGGCCGCCGGCGCGGGCATCGCCGCGCTTGGGGTCACCGCGTTTGGCGGCGGAGCGCTCGGCGAGCTGCTTGTTCTTGAACGCCTTGTGATAGGGGCGCTCTTCAGCCTTGGGTGTGGGGCCCTTACCCTCGAGGGCCTTGCGGCCGAGCCCACCGGTACCGCCGCTGGGACCCTTCTTGGCTTTGCGCATTGCGCCGGGACGTCCATTGTTGGCCATCGGTTACACCTTTACTAGAAGAAAGCATTCTCTTCCAGTTTACGCAGTCCTTCGACGGGTTGGCGGACAGGTGGGCAGCAGCTCAGGCCAGGCTCCATGTTGCGCCGTCGGCAGAGTCCTCCACGGTGATGCCGGCGGCGGCCAGTGAATCCCGGATGGCATCCGCCCGGGCCCAGTCCTTCGCGGCCCGAGCGCTGCGGCGCTCCTCCAGCTGCGCCTGGACCAAGGCATCGAGGGCACCGTGCTCCTGGCCGCCCTGCATTGCAGGCTGCTGCACGGCATCAAGTCCGAGGACGTTGGTCATCGCCAGCGCCGAATGGAGGGCAGCCTTCACGGCTTCCGCGTCATCCTGTGCCAGGGCGGTGTTCCCGGCCCGCACGGTTTCGTGCAGCACGGCCAGCGCCTGCGGAACGTTGAGGTCATCGTCCATGGCTTCGCCAAAGGCCGGCGGCATGGACCCGTGGGTGTCCACAATGAATCCGTAGTCCCCGGGACCGTAAGTTTTCAGGTGCGCCTTGGCAATGAACCCGTCGATGCGTTCGACGGCGGATGCGGCCTCCTGCAGGGAGGTGGGGCGGTAGTCCAGCACGGAGCGGTAATGCGCCTGCCCCAGGTAGTAGCGCACCACCCGCGGTGACGCCTCGGCCAGCATCTGCGCGGGGCTGACCGTGTTGCCGATGGACTTGGACATCTTCTCGCCCTCGAAGGTCACCATGCCGTTGTGCATCCAGTAGTTGGCGAACCCGTCCCCGGCGGCCTGCGACTGGGCCATCTCGTTCTCGTGATGCGGGAAGCGCAGGTCCAGTCCGCCGCCGTGGATGTCGAACTGCGCGCCGAGGTACTTGGTAGCCATGGCCGAGCACTCCAGGTGCCAGCCCGGCCGGCCCCTGCCCCACGGGCTGTCCCAGGCGGCGGTTTCCGGCTCGCCTTCCTTGTGCCCCTTCCAGAGGGCGAAGTCCCGCGGGTCGCGCTTGCCCCGGGGGCCGGCGTCGGGCGCGGCCTGCATGTCATCAATGTTCTGCCGGGTCAGGGAGCCGTACGCATCCCAGGACCTGACGTCGAAATAGACGTCGCCGGAGCCGTCCAGCGCCGGGTACGCGTGACCGGCCTCGATGAGCCGGGCAATCAGGGCGTGCATTTCCGGGATGTGCCCGGTGGCCCGTGGTTCATAGGTGGGACGCTGCACCCCGAGGATGTCATAGGCCTTGGCGAATTCCTGCTCGAACCGGTAGGCCAGCGCCCACCACGGCTCGTTCGGAACCACGTCGTCCCCGGCCGGGGCGTCCAGGCCCATGGACTCGGCGGACTTCGCCAGGATCTTGTCGTCAATGTCCGTCACGTTGCGGACCGTGGTGACCCGGTAGCCGCGGAACTCAAGCCAACGGGTGAGCTGGTCGAAGACGATGGCGGAGCGGATGTGCCCCACATGCGGACGGCCCTGCACGGTGGCACCGCAGTAGTAGAGGCTCACCTCCCCCGGCTTCAGGGGAACGAAGTCCCGGACCTGCGCGGTTGCCGTGTCATAGAATCTCAAGCTCACTGCTCTAGGCTAGCCGAAACGGCGGACCCTCAGCCTGCGGCGGTCCCGGCTGCAGCCACGACGGCGGTTGCCACCGCCGCAATTCCTTCCCCGCGTCCGGTGAAGCCCAGGGCATCGGTGGTGGTGGCCGACACGCTGACCGGTGCGCCCGCGGCCGCGCTGAGCACTGCTTCGGCCTCGGCCCGGCGGGGGCTGAACTTGGGCCGGTTGCCGATGAGCTGGACGGCAATGTTGCCGATCTCGAAACCGGCTGCCCGCACAATCCGTGCCGCTTCCCGCAGCAGCACCGTCCCGGCGGCACCGGCGTATTCCGGCCGGTCGGTGCCGAAGTGGGTGCCGAGGTCCCCCAGGCCGGCGGCGGAAAAGAGGGCATCGGCTGCCGCGTGGGCCACCGGGTCGCCGTCGGAGTGTCCGGCCAGGCCGCGTTGGCCCTCCCAGTGCAGCCCGGCCACCCACAGCTCGCGCGGCGCGTCGTCGGGCGCGAAGGCGTGGACGTCCACGCCTATTCCGGTACGGGGCAAAGCCATGTCAGTTCTCCTGGCGGTGATGTCCGCCGGCCAGGATCGCTTCCGCGAGCACCAGGTCCAGCGGGGTGGTGATTTTCAGGGACAGCTGCGAGCCTTCAACCACGTAGACCTCGGTCCCAAGGGACTCCACCAGCATGGCGTCATCGGTGACCGCGGCCGCCGTCCCGGCGTCGAAGCTCAGGGCTGCCGCATGGGCCCGGCGCAGCAACGCGGCAGCAAAACCCTGCGGGGTCTGCACCGCGCGCAGCCGGGACCGGTCAGGCGTTCCGGTGACAACGCGTGCGGCGGCGGCCGCAGCGGCAGGTGCGGGAGCCGTGTCCTTCACGGTGTCCACGACGGGCACGGCGGGGATGACGGCGTCGGCACCGGCGGCCAGCGCGGCGGCGACCCGGTGGAAGACCTCCGGCGGAGTGAGGGCACGGGCAGCATCGTGGACCAGCACGGCCTCCAGATCCGCGGGCAGCACCCCCAGGGCGGCCCGGACGGAGTCGGAGCGGGTGGTTCCGCCGTCGACGACGGAGACCTCTCCCGGGAAGCGGGCGCAGATGGTGCGCATCAGGGTGTCACCGGAGGGAACGGCAACGGCGATCACCGCGTTCGGCAGGGCCGCCTGCACGGCGCGCAGCGCATGGAGGAGCATGGGTTCGCCGGCAAGCGGAACCCGGGCCTTGGGTATGCCGTAACCGAGCCGCTGGCCGGATCCGCCGGCTACTACGACGACGCCGGTCCGGAGCGGGCGGGAAAGGGAAGGGGACACAGTTCCACCCTAACGCCGGCGGACCGGTGCTTAAAAAGCGATTGCCGGCCCCGAAGGACCGGCAGTCACAGGAAATACTTTGGCAGCCTAGCTCGCGAGAACCTCGTCGAGCACGGCTGCGGCCTGGTCTTCATCCGTCTTTTCAGCAAGTGCCAGCTCCGAAATCAGGATCTGGCGTGCCTTGGCGAGCATTCGCTTCTCGCCGGCGGACAGCCCGCGGTCATGATCGCGGCGCCAGAGGTCGCGGACGACCTCCGCTACCTTGACGACATCACCGGACGCGAGCTTTTCCAGGTTCGCCTTGTAACGGCGCGACCAGTTAGTGGGCTCTTCGGTGAGCTCGGCCCGCAGAACGTCAAAGACGTGCTCCAGACCTTCCTTGCCCACTACATCGCGCACCCCAACGAGGTCGACGTTTTCAGCCGGTACTTCAATGGTCAAATCACCCTGGGCCACCTTAAGCTTGAGATACATTTTCTCTTCGCCCTTGATGGTTCGCATCTTGATCTCTTCGATCATCGCGGCACCGTGGTGAGGATAAACTACTGTTTCGCCAACCTCAAAAACCATGTGGTCTTTCCCCTTTCCCGGCCCTCAGTTTATCAGAGATGCGACACGCCGAGTAGAGTTTTCGCAGGTCAGGTACCTCATGGGGGTTGGTGTAGGTAGTATTCCGCCTTTCACGGGTAGCCGAAGCCTGTCCCTGCGGCCTCCAGATGTCCGTCCGGAGCCGCCGTAGAATCCAGTTTTTCCGCGTTTTACGGATAGGCTAGGCAGCAAAGATAGCCTTAGGTCGGTAGACCGCAATACTTCAGGAGTTTGTGCTGTGAGATTCACACCCAAGAACCGGGTCCGGCGCACCGCTGCCGCCGGTGTCATCGCGCTGGCCATGCTGGGCTCGGCAGGCTGCAGCGCTGTGAACGAGCAGGCAACCACCATCGAGTACTCCCCGTCCGACGGGATCGTGGAGAACGCGGGCGATCTGCAGCTGCGCAACATCCTGGTGGTCAGCAACGGCTTCGGCGAGCCCGGCCGGCTGATCGGAACGGTGATCAACGACGGCGACGCAACGCAGGAGTTCACCCTGACCGTCGGCGGCGCCCCGCTGACCTTCGAGCTGGATGCCGGCGACAAGGTCGTCTTTGAAGACGAAGACGAAGAAGCGGTGTACGTCCCCGAGGTAGAGGACGAACCCGGAACCGGCATCGAAGCGGAGCTGGACGCCAGCGGCGAAACCACTGCCCTGAACATTCCGGTAGTCAACGGCGACCAGCCGGATTACCGCCCGTACCTGCCCGCCGAGTCGGACTACACGCCGCGGCCTACCGAGGAGCCGTCCAGCGCTGCCGAGGGCCACTAACCAGCACTCCCTGTCTGGCAGGCACACCTGACAGACGCAGAGCCTGACAAACACAGAGAAGGGGCCGGCGCCGCGCGCCGGCCCCTTCTCTGTGTCCGGGTTACGCCTCGAACTTGTAGCCCAGCCCCCGGACGGTCACGAGGTGCTGCGGCGCCGAGGAGTCGGCTTCGATTTTCGCCCGCAGCCGTTTCACATGGACATCCAGGGTTTTGGTGTCCCCCACGTAGTCCGCTCCCCAGACACGCTCGATCAACTGGCCGCGGGTCAGGACCCGGCCGGAGTTGCGCAGGAGCAGTTCCAGCAGTTCGAATTCCTTCAGCGGCAGGGCCACCCTGGTGCCGTGGACCTGCACCTCATGCCGGTCCACGTCCATCCGGACCGGACCGGCCTCCAGCGCCGCGCCGGCGAGGTCGCCGTTCTCCCCCCTTCGCCGCAGCACCGCCCGGACCCGCGCCAGCAGTTCGCGGGAGGAATACGGTTTGGTGACATAGTCGTCCGCCCCGAGCTCCAGCCCCACCACCTTGTCGATTTCGGCGTCGCGTGCGGTCAGCATGATGACCGGGACGTCCGAACGCTGGCGGATCCGGCGGCAGACTTCCGTGCCGGAGAGCCCGGGCAGCATCAGGTCCAGCAGGATCAGGTCGGCGCCCGCACGTTCGAAGACCGCGACGGCATCGGTGCCGTTGTCCACGATGTCGACGTCGAAGCCCTCCCGCTCCAGCAGGTAGGAAAGGGGATCGCTGAAGGACTCCTCGTCTTCGACAATCAGAATTCTGGTCAAGCGGTAACTCCCTGTTTCGCTTCGCGGATGTCCGCGGGGTCCATTTCCGGCAGCCGTACGGTGAAGGTGGATCCCTGTCCCGGGCGGGACCACAGGTCCACCTCTCCGCCGTGGTTGGCGACGACGTGTTTGACGATGCTCAGCCCCAGCCCGGTGCCACCCGTGTGCCGGGACCGGGCGGAGTCGATCCGGTAGAACCGTTCAAACACCCGCTCCTGTTCCTCGGGGGCGATGCCGGGACCCTGGTCCGTGACGGCCACCTGCGCCATGCCGTTGCGGGACTGCAGCCCGATCCCCACGCTGCTGCCTGCGGGTGAATAGCGGATCGCGTTGTCGATCAGGTTCCGGAAGGCGGTGGTCAGCATGGGGGCGTCGCCGTAGACCGCGGCGTCGGACCTGCCGCCCAGGACCACCTCGATGTTCTTGTTCTCGGCATTGAGCCGGTTGGCTTCCACGGCGTCCTCGAGGATCCGGTTCACGTCCACGGGCTTGGCCCGGTCCACAATGTCCGTGCTCTGCAGGCGGGACAGCTCGATGATGTCCTGCACCAGGGCGGTAAGGCGGGCGGATTCGCGGTGCATCCGGCCGGCGAACCTGCGGACGGCTTCCTCGTCGCCCGCAGCGTCGTCCAGTGCTTCGGAGAGCAGCGAGATGGCACCCACCGGTGTCTTCAGTTCGTGGGAGACATTGGCAACGAAGTCGTTGCGGACTTCCTCGGTGCGGGTGATCTCCGTGCGGTCGTCGGCCAGGATCAGCACGTATTCCTCCCCCACGGTGGCTACCCGGACCTGCAGGATCAGGGAGCCTTCACCGAGCGGCCCGCGGGGAAGCTCCAGCCGGGCCTCCTCGATGACGCCGTCGCGGCGGACCCGCGCGCTGATCTCCAGCAGCCGGTCATTCACGATGGTGTGCCCGCGCACCAGGCCAAACGCGTAGGCGCCGGGGCTGGCCCGGACGACGCCGTCGATGGCGTCGGCAACAATGTAGGCCCGTCCAATGACGCCGAGCACCTCTGCGGCACCCTCGGGGACCGAGGGCTCGGAGATTTCCGTCAGCTCCCGCCGCTGCCGCTGGCTGGCTCCGTACGCGAGGACACCGAAAACGCCCACAGCCAGTCCGAGGGCGCCGGCCAGCAAGGCCAGCAGTACAGGATTCACTCTCTTAGCTTAGGCCGCTCTTGGCTCCCCGGGACGAAAGCCGGTGGCTTTGGACCATTCGTTAAACTAACGTTCATCTAAGGGGACCGTGGGGTTCACGGCCGGCTGGCATCCTGATAGTGCGGCAACCGGTGCAGGATGTATGCCGCACCGCCCCGCAGACCGCCTACGATCCACCCGTTTTTTGAGAGGACCCTTCAGTGCGCAAGGTTTTCCAGGCCGAGCTTCACCAGATCGGTGAAGAACTGACTCAGATATCCCAGCTCGTCACAGAGGCGATGCGCAAAGCGACGCTCGCCTTCGAAGGCGCCGATATCGAACTCGCGCAGGACGTGATCGCCGCCGACGCGCGGATTGATTTCCTGCAGAATGACCTCGACGAGCGGGCCATCGACGTCCTGGCCCTGCAGGGTCCCGTGGCCAGTGACCTGCGCATGATCGTGGGATCGCTGCGGATGAGTGCCTCCCTGGAGCGGATGGGGGATCTGGCCCGGCACATTGCCCAGCTGGCCCGCCTGCGCTACCCGGCCAATGTGGTGCCGGAGGCCATGGTGGACACCTTCCGCGAAATGGCCCAGCTGGACATCCGGATTTCCGAGCAGCTCAGCGAACTGCTGGAGACCCGCAATCTGGAAATGAGCAAGGACATTTATGCGGCCAACAACCGCATCAATGAACTGCATGCCGGGGTTTTCAAGTCCATCGCCTCCCCCGACTGGGACGTTCCCGCCGTCAGCACCGTGGACCTGACCCTGGCAAGCCGCTACTTCGAGCGTTTCGCGGACCACGGAGTATCCGTCACCCGCAAGGTCAACTACCTGGTGACCGGCGAATGGCACCCGTTGTCCGAGTCGGGTGTGTAACCCGCACACCCTTCCGTAACCGGCCGGCACTGAACCGGCACTGAACACAGATAAGGGCGGCCCCCGCACGGGGACCGCCCTTATCCGGTGCCGGGGCCAAGGCCCTCCGGAGCAGTGCTACTTCTTTTTGCCCTGGTTGGCTACGGCCTTGATGGACGCGGCGGCAGCCTCGGGATCGAGGTAGGTACCGCCGGCCTTGATGGGCTTGAGGTCCTCATCGAGTTCGTACACCAGCGGAATGCCGGTGGGGATGTTGACGGCGGCGATATCGGCGTCGCTGATGCCGTCCAGGTGCTTGACCAGTGCGCGCAGCGAGTTGCCGTGCGCAGCGATCATCACGGTCTTGCCGGTGCGGATGTCCTTGGAGATGTCCGATTCCCAGTAAGGCAGGAACCGCTCCAGGACGTCCTTGAGGCACTCGGTGCGGGGCAGCTCGCTGGGATCCAGGTCTGCGTAGCGGGGATCATGGGCCTGGGAGAAATCGCTGTCATCCGGCAGGGGCGGCGGCGGGGTGTCGTAGGAACGGCGCCACAGCATGAACTGCTCCTCGCCGTATTCGGCGAGCGTCTGGGCCTTGTCCTTGCCCTGGAGTGCACCGTAGTGCCGCTCGTTCAGGCGCCAGCTGCGCTTGACGTCGATCCAGATGCGGTCAGCGGCGCCCAGGGCCAGGTTGGCGGTGTTGATGGCCCGCTGGAGCCGGGAGGTGTAGAGGATGTCCGGAAGAACGTTGTTCTCAACCAGCAGCTGTCCGCCCCGGAGAGCTTCCTCACGTCCGAGGTCTGTCAGATCCACGTCCACCCAGCCGGTGAACAGGTTCTTTTCATTCCATTCGCTCTGCCCGTGGCGCAGAAGGATCAGTTTGTAGGTCATATAAGCATGGTATCCGAGTGCGTACCGGGCAGGGAGGGCACCTGCCGCTGAACCGGGCGGGCAGCGGTTTCCGGTGGCTACCGTGAAAAATGCCTCCCCCGCCGGCCGGTAACCTTGGTTGGTGCAAAAACCGCTGAAACCCGTAGGAACTGTGACCCGGGGCACCACAAACCCCAATCGGCTCCGGCGGGTGGACCGCTGGCTGGCGGGACCGGCACGGTGGCGGCTGCGGCAGGCCTCCGATCCCCTGATTGTGGATCTGGGCTACGGTGCCGCCCCCACCACCGCCGTCGAACTCCACGGCCGCCTCGGCCGGGTGCGGGCTGACGTGGAAGTGATCGGGGTGGAGATTGATCCCGCCCGGGTCCGGGCGGCCAAACCCTTGGAACGGGCGGGCCTCAGCTTCCGCCAGGGCGGTTTCGAACTGCCGGTGGACGGGCGGCGGCCGGTCATGGTCCGGGCTTTCAACGTCCTGCGGCAGTACGCGGAGGAGGACTATGCCCAGCATTGGGAGATGGTCTGTTCCCGTCTGGCACCGGGCGGGATATTCGTGGACGGCACCTGTGACGAAATCGGCCGGCGGGCAACTTGGGTGGAACTGGACGCCTCGGGACCGGTATCGCTGAGCATTTCCCTCCGGTTCGGTGCCTTCGAACGCCCTTCCGATGTGGCCGAGCGGCTGCCGAAGGCCCTGATCCACCGCAACGTGCCCGGGGAGCGGGTCCATACCTTCCTGCAGGCAATGGACCGGGCGTGGGAGGAAGCCGCACCGATGGCCTCCTACGGAAACCGGCACCGGTGGCTCGCCATGTGCGCCGCGTTGAAGGGCGCCGGCGTTCCGCTGCTGACCGGGCCGTCCCGCTGGCGGCTGGGCGAGATCACCGTGGCATGGGATGCCGTGCGCCCGTCCTAGCCGTCCGGGTTAACGACGTCCGCCCCGGAAGGAACCCCTCTCGGGGCACCTTCCGGGGCGGATCAAAACCGGAGGAAGGACTACCAGGGTCCGTAGGGGCCCTGGTTGCTGCCGCGTCCCCGGGAGGTGCCGATGGCGGGCTTCACATCGGCCAGGTAGACGCAGGCGGCAATAACGGCGGCCAACTGGAACAGGATCAGGCTCAGCGACGGCACCACTGCGGAGAGCACGCCAACCGCTGCGGCTCCGCCGGTCAGTCCCAGCCAGAATCCCTTGGTCCGCTTCGAGGCGCGCTCGAAAACTGCGGGCTTGCGCCGGGCGCAGTCGAAAAGCGCCCAGAGTTCAATGCCCAGCGCCACGAGGCCGAGCGCGAGGTAAAGGTAGTACTGGATCATGATCATTAGGGCCACAGCGCTAGCCTACCGTGTAAGTGCCTGCTGTAGGTCCCTCCAGAGGTCCTCAGCATTTTCGATTCCGACGGAAAGCCGCAGCAGCCCCTCCGGAACCGTGTGCGGCTCCCCCGGCTGCCGGCGTCGTCGTTCAATCAGCGACTCCACCCCGCCGAGCGAGGTGGCCGGCAGCCACAGTTCCACGGCTTCGGCCACCTTCTCCGCCGCGGCGGCACCTCCGGCCACCTCAATGCAGACAATGGCCCCGAACCCGGACATCTGCGCCGCGGCCCGCAGATGCCCCGGGTCCTCCGGCAGGCCCGGGTAGCGGACGCGTTCCACCTGCTCCAGCGCCTGCAGCCGGCGGGCGAGTTCCAGGGCGGTGGCCTGCGAGCGCTCCATCCGCAGGGCCAGGGTGCGCAGGCCGCGCAGTGCCAGCCACACCTCGAACGGTCCCGCCACGGCCCCGTGCAGGGACCGGTGCCGGAGCAGGCGCTCACGCAGGTCCGGGTCCGAGGTCACGGCCGCGCCCAGCACGACGTCGGAATGCCCGGCCAGGTACTTTGTCACCGAGTGGACGACGACGTCGGCCCCGAGGTCCAGGGGGCGGGTCACCAGCGGCGTGGAAAACGTGTTGTCGGCAACCACCAGGGCGCCGGCGGCGTGCGCCGCCGTCGCCAGCACCGCGATGTCCGCGACCTCGAGCATGGGGTTGGTGGGGCTCTCCACCCAGAGCATGGACGCGCCGTCGAGCTGCGCGATCACTTCCCCGGTGTCCGCGATATCGACCGTCCGCACGGAGAACCGGCCGTTGGCCGCTTCCTCCGCGGCAAGCAGCAGCGACCCCTGGTAGCTGTGCCGCGGCATGACAACCACCCCGCCCGCGGGCACCAGGGACAGTGCGGCGGTGACGGCCGCCAGCCCGGAACCGAACACCAGGGCCGGCAGGTCTGCCCCCTCAAGCCCGGCGAGCGCCTGTTCAAAGGGATCCCAGGTGGGGTTGGAGTACCGCCCGTAGCCGCGCTCCCCGGGAACGGGTGTTCCGGTGCCGAAGTACGTGGAGGACAGCACGATCGGCGGATTCACCGGCGCATCGTGCCCGCGGACCGGTCGGCCTGCGGAGACAACGAGGGTATCGGGCGAAACAGCGGGTCCGTTCGGGGAGGTGTGGCTCATAGCAATCAGCCTAGCCCGGCATGGTCCGCAGCATCCGGCGGCTCTCCCAGCCGGACTAGGTAGGCTAGGCGGGTGAGCAACTCTATTCTCCCCGGAACCCGCGGCCTGTTTATTGCCATGGAGGGCGGAGACGGCGCCGGTAAATCCACCCAGGCGCAGCGGCTGGACGCCGCCCTGCAGGAGACCGGCCGAACGGTCCTGCGCACCCGAGAGCCCGGCGGCACGCCGGTGGGTGAGGCGCTGCGCACCCTGGTCCTTGAACACGGCAACGGCGAAATCGATGCGCGCACGGAGGCACTGATTTTCGCGGCTTCCCGCGCCGCGCACGTCCAGCAGGTCATCGAGCCGGCGCTCGCCGCCGGAACCGTGGTGGTCTGTGACCGTTACGTGGACAGTTCCATTGCCTATCAGGGTGCCGGCCGGCAGCTGGGCACCGAGACGGTCCGCACCCTGAACGAATGGGCCACCGGCGGCCTGCAGCCGGACCTCACCATCCTGCTCGACGTCGACCCCGAGCGCGGACGGGACCGCCGGACGGCCGGCCGGGCTGCCGAAGACCGGCTGGAATCCGAGCCGGACACCTTCCACCAGCAGATCCGCCTGGCATTCCTCGAAGCGGCACAGACGGCTCCGGACCGGTACCTGGTGCTGGACGCCGGCCGCCCGGTGGACGAACTCGCCGCCGCCATTCGGCGCCGCGTGGAAGAGCTGCTGCCGTGAGTGTCTGGGACGATCTGCAGGGGCAGGACCCCATCGTGGAGCAGCTGCGCCGCGGGGCAGCCGAAGCCCGACCCAACCACGCCTGGCTGTTCACCGGCCCGCCCGGCTCGGGCCGCTCCAATGCCGCCCGCGCCTTCGCCGCGGCGCTGGTGTGCGAGCAGCAGGACCCGGCCCTGCGCGGCTGCGGCGAGTGCAAGGCCTGCCGGACCGTCCTGGCCGGCTCCCACGCCGACGTCACCTCCGTCACCACGGAAAAGGTCACCATCAGCATCGACGAGGCCCGCGAGCTGGTCCGGAAGGCACAGGACAAGCCCTCCACCGGCCGCTGGCGGGTTCTCATTGTGGAAGACGCGGACCGGATGCAGGAGCGCAGCACCAACGTGCTGCTCAAAGCCATTGAAGAGCCCCCGCCGCGGACCATCTGGCTGCTCTGCGCCCCCAGCCCGGGCGACGTCCTCGTCACCATCCGCTCCCGGTGCCGGCCTGTGGGGCTGCGGCTGCCGCCGGTGGAGGACGTGGCGGAACTGCTGATCCGGCGCGACAACATCGACCCGGACGTGGCCCTGGAGGCCGCCCGGGCCGCGCAGAGCCACATCGGCGTCGCCAAGCGCCTGGCCACCGACGAAGGGGCACGGCAGCGCCGCCAAAGCATCGTGCGGCTGCCGTTGGCGCTGCGGAATGTCTCCGGGGCGATGAAGGCCGCCGCGGATCTCGTGGCCCTGGCCGAAGCGGAGGCCGCCAGTTCCTTTGAACAGCGCGACGCCGCCGAAAAGGAAGCACTCCTCGCCTCGCTGGGCGCACCCGCCACCGGCACCCTGCCGCCGTCGCTGCGCAGCCAGGTGAAACGGCTCGAGGAAGACCAGGTCCGCCGGGCCAAGCGGTCCAAGAACGACTATTTCGACCGGGCCCTCACGGACCTGCTCTCCTTTTACCGGGATGTGCTGATGATCCAGCTGGGCGGCGGCGGCCCGCTGGTGAACGAGGGGCTGCGCCGCGAGCTGGAGGAATTCGCTGCCTACGGCTCTCCGGAACAGACCCTGATGCGCATGGAGGAAATCAACACCGTGCGCCGCCGGCTGGTGACCACCAACGTCGCACCCCTGCTGGCCATCGAAGCGATGGCAGTGAGCCTGCTGTAATGTCCATTTATCCGCCGCGTCCCGCCAGCCCGGCCGGCCCGCGTCCCCAGCCGTTCCAGGAGCAAGAATGAGCACTGCCACCGCCCGCCGCCGTTTTACGCGGCTGGCCGCCGCCGCCGCTTCGGTGGTGCTGCTGGCAGCTTCCGCCGCCTGCACTCCGGATCCCGGGCCTGATCCCGGGCCGGACGCCGCCGGGACCGGGGGCGGGAACGTCTCCACCACCGCGCCGGCCAACGTGATCGGCGACGTGCCCGAGGAGCTGCAGGAGTTCTACGGCCAGGAAGTCACGTGGACGGAATGTAACGGGGACTTCCGCTGCGCCACCATCACCGTTCCGATGGACTATGCGGATCCGGACGCCGGAACAGTGGAACTGGCGGCCATCCTGGCCGAATCGGACAAGGACGCCCAAGGCACCATCCTGATCAATCCCGGCGGTCCCGGCGGATCGGGTTACGACCACGTCAGCAAGTATCTCGAAGACGTCACGAGTGACCGGCTGCGGGAGAACTACAACATCCTCGGGTTTGATCCGCGCGGCGTCGGGCGGTCCACCCCGGTCCGGTGCCTGGATGATGAGGAAATGGACGAGGCCCGGGCCGAGTACTTCGATCCGGGCACCCCCGAGGGGCTGGCCGCCTCCCGGATCAGCGCGAAGGAATTCGCGGATGCCTGCGCGGCGGAGACCGGCGAACTTCTCGGCTTTGTCGATACCGCCAGCGCGGCCCGTGACATGGACATCCTGCGCGCCGTTGTGGGCGACGAGAAGCTGAACTACCTCGGCTTCTCCTACGGCACCTACCTCGGCGCCACATACGCCGAGCTTTTCCCGGAAAAGACGGGACGGCTGGTGCTCGACGGCGCCCTTGACCCGGCGTCCACCAATGAGGAAGTCACGCTCGGGCAGGCCGCGGCCTTCGAGAAGGCCATCCGCGCCTATGTGGAGGACTGCGTGACGGGCAGCAACTGCCCGCTCGAGGGCAGCGCCGACGAGGGCGTGGAAACGCTCCAGGCGCTGCTGGCCTCCGTCGAGGCAAGTCCGATGACGGCGGCGGACGGGCGCGTAGTCACCGTGTCCACCTTCGTGAGCGGCTTCATTGTTCCCCTGTACGACGACAGGAACTGGCCCGTCCTCTCGCAGGCACTAAAACCTGCAATGGAAGGCGATCCGACCCTCATGCTCCGCCTGGCGGACCTCAGCGCCGACCGTGCACAGGACGGCACGTACCAGTCCAACAGCACCGAGGCCTTCAACGCCGTCAACTGCCTGGACTACCCCATGGTCAGCGACGACGCGGAGATGGCAGCGGACGCCCGGGACCTCCAGGCGGCTTCCCCGACCATCGGCAGGTACCTGGCTTACGGCGGGATCACCTGCGAGGCCTGGCCGTACGCTCCCGTGAACGCACCGCACGCCATCAAGGCGGCCGGTGCGGCAGACATGCTGGTCATCGGCACCACCGGCGATCCCGCCACCCCGTACGAGTGGTCCCAGGCCCTGGCGGCCGAGCTGGAGTCCGCAGTCCTGGTGACATGGGAGGGCGAAGGCCACACCGCCTACGGGCGCGGCAGCCGGTGCATCGAGGACGTGGTGGACAACTACTTCGTGGACGGAACCGTGCCGGAGGACAACACGGTCTGCTGAGCCGGCACGGCCGCCATTTTGACCCGCGCCCCGGGGACGTATAAAGTAGTTCCTTGTGGATTCTGCCCGGTAACGGACAGGTGAAGCCCGCCTCCTTAGCTCAGTTGGTAGAGCGTCTCACTCGTAATGAGAAGGTCGCCAGTTCGATTCTGGCAGGAGGCTCAGACAAACCCCCGGCATTTTGTGCCGGGGGTTTTCTGTTGCTGGGTCAAACCGGAGGCGCCGGCGTCTTGCGGAAAAGCTGCGCAGATTTTGTGACCGTCTTGCGCAGATCTTTAGGGTTTTCTGCTGTCCGCACCCATAGTGTCGTGGCAGTCGCGGCGAAATACAGCATGTCTCAGCCGCCGGCTCCTTGATACGCCCGGCCGTCCCCGGGCAACAGACCAGGAACCCCCGCCGTTTTCCCCAAGAAAGGGCGGGGGTTCCTGCTGTCCGGGGAACGCCTCAGAGGCGGGGATTGCCGAGGATAAAACACTCAGCACGTAAAAGGTGATGGCCGGCTCCGGCTACGAAGCAGGCGGTCCGGTGACGGGCGGATCCGTTTCGGGCGGAAGCATCCTGCCCGCGAGCAGCGCCTTGATGCGCTCTTCGGCGTCCGGCGCCGCGGCACTGGCGGCCACATTGGCCTCTTCCACTGCCCGCAGCACCTCCTGGCGCTGGATTTTGACGCCCCGGGGAGCATCGATGCCGATGCGCACGCCGTCTCCGCGTGAGTCCAGGACGGTAATGACAATGTCATCCCCGATCAGGATCTGCTCCCCGGACTTGCGTGTAAGCACCAGCATCCGCCCACTCTACCCCACACCGGTGCCGATCCCACGAGCTGTCACGGCGCCGTGAGCGGACTGTGCGCTGCCGCGCGGCACAGATGTCAGAGCACCGGCACGGGCGAGGGGCCGCCGTCGAGCCAGCCGATCGGCAGGCCCAGTGCGTTGACGGACTGCGGTGTCCCGGTGGTGTCGATGCCTTCGACGGCAACGGCATCCACCTCTGCCGCGGAACGCACCGCAGCCACCCAGGCGGCGGTGTCTTCCGGTTTCCGCCCGGCGTCCACCGCGACCCAGACCTGGTCGGCAGCCAGCGCGGAAATCAGTGCCGAATGCCGGCCCATCCCGGTCCCGGAGCGCCCCAGCCCGTAGGCGAGGAAGATGCTGTGGTCCGCCATGACGCCGGCAGCCCGTGCGGTGGCCACCGCACGCCGGTCCCCGGCCCGGCCCTGGCCGTCGGTTTCCAGGACGCCGGCCACGCGGACGGCTGCCGCCCCCGCGCCGGATAGCTCAGCCATGGACCGGCACACTTCCAGGGCGTCATCGCCCAGGCCAACCACCATCACCAGGTCTCCGGCACCGTCCAGCGGTACGGGAGCCGCAGGCACTCCGTGGCGCTGGGCCGGTTCCAGGCGTTGGTGAATCCAGCCCGCAGACGCGGGGTCCGGCTGCGGGCCGGGAGCGGGGGCAGGGGCACCCGTTGCCTGGGTCTCCGCCGGGGTTCCGGTGTTCGCGGCGAGGGCGTCCATCAGCTCGGCGAACGCGTGGGAGCCGGTGGAGACGGCAGGCGCCGCCGGAAAATCCGGAAAAACCGGAGCCGGGGGCGCGGTCGGGTGCAGGGTGGATTCGGCCCGTTCCGCTTCTTCAAGCAGGGCAGAAATTCCGGCTTTGCCGGGCACGGTCCGGGCGGGCAGGTCCGCTTCCACCGGGGCACGACGCCGGCCGCTGGGCGGCAGCTCCACGGTCACCTCGTAGTGCTGGCGGGACAGGAACCCGCCGATCCCGCCGACGGTCACCTTCTCCGCGGCGATAATCCGCGCCCGGGGGCCGTGTTCGGCCAATACCTGGGCCTTCAGGACGTCAAGCGACGGCCCCTCAAGCTGAAATCGTCTCGGTTCCACGCACCACCCCTACAGTCTCGATACCGACATTACCTGCTGTGGCTTCGGAGTAGGACAGCACCGGCAGGCCGCCGGTCTGCGCCGAAACCAGCCGCCGGATCGCCGGGCGCAGCGCCGGAGCGCAGACCAGCACCGCGTTGTAGCCGGCGTTTTCGGCACCGGCCACGGCGGTCTTCAGCGAGGCCAGCACGGTTTCCAGGCGAGCCGGGTCAAGCAGGATCTGGCTGCCCTGGTCCGAGGGCCGCAGGGCTTCGAGCATGGACTGTTCCAGTGCCGGGTCGATCATGATCACGCGCAGGACGCCGTCGGCAATGTACTGGGCAGCCAGCGCCGGGCCGAGAGCGGTCCTGGCGGTTTCAATCAGTCCCTCCGGGTCCGGGGAGACCTTGGCGCGCAGCAGCAGCGACTCGTAGATCCGCGGCAGGTCATTGATGGGGATCTGCTCCGCCAGCAACCCCTGCAGCACCCGCTGCACTTCGGCCAGCGAGAGCACGTTGGGGATCAGTTCCTCCACGGCGGAAGGGTTCACCAGCTTCACCCCCTCGGTCAGCACCCGGACGTCCTCCCGGGTGAGCAGCCGGGCGGCGTTGGCCGTGATGACCGCGGAAAGATGCGTCACCAGGACGGAAACCCGGTCAATCACGGTGGCTCCGGACATTTCCGCGGCGTGCTGCATTTCCGCCGGAACCCATTTGCCCGCCAGGCCGAACACCGGTTCCACGGTGGCGGTGCCGGGCAGCCCGTCCAGATAGTCGCCCAGTGCCAGGATCCTGCCGGCCGGGGCATCCCCCCGCCCGGCCTCCACGCCGGCGATCCGGATGACGTAGGTGGAGGCGGGCAGGTCCACGCTGTCGCGGGTGCGGACCGGGGGCACCACAATGCCAAGGTCCATGGCGATCTTGCGGCGCAGCGACCGTACCCGGGCCAGGAGGTCATCGGAGCCGCCGGTGACAATATCCACCAGGTCCGGGGCCAGCAGGATCTCCAGGGCGTGGACACGCATCTGTTCGATCAGGTCCTCGGTGGTCTCGGAGACGGGCGGTGAGTCCAGGGCCGCCTGTGCCAGGTCCTTGTCCGCCTGGTCGGATGCTTCCTTCGTTTTGATCCGCTGCGAGATGAAGATCAGCAGCGCACCGATGACGATGAACGGGAGTTTCGGCATGCCCGGAATGAGGGCCATGACAATGGCAGCTCCGCCGGCGATCATCAGGGCGTTCCGGGACTGGCCCAGCTGCGCGCCGGCCGTGGAGCCCATGTCCGCCTCGGCGTTGGACCGGGTGACGATCATGCCGGTGGAGACGGCCATCAACAGGGCCGGGATCTGGGTGACCAGGCCGTCGCCGATGGTCAGCAGGCTGTAGGTGCTGACCGATTCGCCGACGGACATGCTCCGCTGGAGCATGCCGATGGCGATGCCGCCGATGAGGTTGATGATGATGATGATCAGCCCGGCAATGGCGTCACCCTTGACGAATTTCGACGCACCGTCCATGGCTCCGTAGAAATCCGCCTCGGCGGAAACCTCGGCCCGGCGTTCCCGCGCCTGGGTATCGGTGATGAGCCCGGCGTTGAGATCGGCGTCGATGGCCATCTGCTTGCCCGGCATGGCGTCTAGCGTGAACCGTGCCCCGACTTCGGCCACGCGTTCGGCACCCTTGGTGACCACCACAAACTGGATGACCACCAGGATCAGGAAGATCACCGCGCCGATGATCAGCGAACCGCCCACGGCCACGTGCCCGAACGCTTCAATCACCTGCCCGGCGTACCCCTCCCCCAGCACCAGGCGGGTGGAGGCCACGTTCAGGCCGAGCCGGAACAGGGTGGCCACCAGCAGCAGGGACGGGAACACCGAGAAGTCCAGCGGCTTGCGCACAAACATGGTGGTCAGCAGGATCACCAGGGCCAGCAGGATGTTGATGATGATCAGGATGTCCAGCAGCGCCGCGGGGATGGGCACCACCAGCAGCAGGATGATGCCGATGACGCCCACGGGGACGGCGAGTTTCAGGAGGTTGCGGTTGCGGTTCACGACGCGGCCTTACGGTGTTGTGGGGTTCGGGTATCGGGCGGCGCGGGCGCCATGGTGTGGACGCCCTGTGCGGCGCCGCGCCGCTTCAGGGCCATGACAAAGGCCAGGACGCGGGCGACGGCGTTGTAGAGTTCCACGGGAATTTCCTCGTTGAGCTCGCAGGCGCTGTGCAGGGCACGGGCCAGCGGAATGTCGGAGACCATGGGGACGCCCTGCTTTTCGGCTTCCTCGCGGATGCGGGCGGCAATGTTGTCCGCACCCTTGGCCACGACCCGCGGCGCGGATTTGCCCGGCTCGTATTTGAGGGCCACGGCCACGTGCGTGGGGTTGACGAGGACGACGTCGGAATCCGCCACGGCGGCGATCATCCGGTTCCGGCTCATGGCCAGCTGCCGGGACCGGCGCTGGGACTTGACCATCGGGTCGCCGTCGCTGTTCTTGTTTTCGTCCTTGACTTCCTTTTTGGTCATGCGGGTGCGTTTGCGGTTGCGTTTCATCACCACGAAGATGTCCGCCGCGGCGAGGATCAGGCCGGCGGCGACGGCGGCCTGCAGCAGGGACGCGGTGCCGCCCGAAGCCGCTTCCAGGACGGCCGAGACCGGCAGCCCGCCGGCGGACATGAGCACCGGCATCAGCTGCTGGATCACGGCGTACAGGACCAGGCCCACCACGGCCGTCTTGAGCAGGGATTTGGCTCCGTTCCACAGGGCCTGCGTACCGAAAACGCGTTTGACGCCGGCGAGCAGGTTGAACTGTTCGAACTTGCCCTTGAATTTCTTCAGGTGGATTCCGCCCTGGACGGCGGCGGTGAGCAGCACGGCGGCGGCAACCACTCCCAGCAGCGGGCCCAGGATGAAGCCCAGTGTGCCGAGCCCCTCGTACATCTGGGTCAGGGCCAGTTCCGGATCGGGAGCCGCGATGGTGGTGGCGACGCCCGCCAGGATCTCTCCGGTGGCTTCCGCGCCGCGGGAAATGGTCAGCGGCATCATCAAAGCGGCCGCCCCTACGCCCACCCAGGCGGTCAGGTCCTCAGACCGGGAGAGCTGGCCCTTGGACCGGACTTCCTTCATCCGTTTGTCGGTGGCCTGCTCGGTCCGTTCTCCGGTTGGCTGTTCCGGCATCTATCCCACCCCCGCCAGCGCGCCTTCGATGGCGGAGACCAGCGCGGATACGATGCGCGGCAGGGCCAGGAAAACCATGGAGGCCAGGGACAGGGTGAGCAGGATCTTCAGCGGGAAGCCGAGGGCGAAGGCGTTCAATGCAGGGGCCACCCGGGTGAGCAGGCCCAGCCCGGCATCGGCCAGGAACAGGACCACCAGGAGCGGACCGGCAATCTGCACCGAGGCCAGGAACATCTGCGACACAGCCCCGGTCAGTGCGGAGACCGGTTCCGCCAGGTCCAGCCCGCCGGTCAGCGGCAGTGCCGTGAAGCTGCGCATCAGCCCGCCGATGATCAGCTGGTAGCCGTCCGAGGCGAAAAGCAGGGCCAGGGCGGTGACCTGGAAGATGCGCGTGAACTGGGCGCCGTTGACCATGGACTGCGGGTCGAAGGCCTGGGCCAGCTGGAAGCCGCCGAAGGTATCAATCAGGTTGCCGGCGGACTGCACGGCGGAGAACACCACCATCACCAGGAACCCCAGGGCGGCGCCCACCAGCAGTTCCATCACGACGGCCATGAAGAACGCCCCGGTGCCCAGGGCGTTGTATCCCTCGCTCACCTGCGGGGCGATCGCCAGGCCCAGGCCCAGCCCGAGCATGGCCTTGATCCGGGCCGGGAACGCGTTGTAGGAGAACGGCGGGGCGATGATCAGAAAGGCCACCATCCGCACCGACGCCAGCAGGAACGCCTCAATCCAGTCCTGGTCAAGGGTGATCTCCATCTAGCCTCCGCCGAGCAGGGACGGGATCCTGGCGAACATCTCGTGGGTGAAGGACACTATTTCCGAAATCATCCAGTGTCCGCAGACCAGCAGGGCGACGGCCACGGCGAGGGCCTTGGGCACGAAGGAAAGGGTCACTTCCTGGATCTGGGTGATGGACTGCAGCAGCGAGATGCCGAACCCCACCACCAGTGCCGTGATCAGCACCGGGGCGGAGAGCTTGGCCGCGACCCACAGTCCCTGCATGGCGATGTCCAGGACGGCGCTTGTATCCACTAGGTGCCGCCCTGATAGCTGTTGACCAGGGAGGTGATGATCAGTCCCCAACCGTCCACGAGGATGAACAGCAGGATCTTGAACGGCAGGGAGATCATCACCGGCGGAAGCATCATCATGCCCATGGACATCAGCGCCGCGGAGACCACCAGGTCGATGACCAGGAACGGCACGAAAATGACGAACCCGATAATGAACGCCGCGCGCAGCTCCGAGATCATGAACGCCGGAATCAGCGTGGTCAGCGGAACGGACTCGGGGGTTTCCGGGTTCTCCTGCCCGGCCGCGCGGGTCATCAGGGCAATGTCCTCTTCGCGGGTGTGGGCGAGCATGAACTGCTGCAGCGGGCCGGTGCCGGTGTCGAGGGCTGCGTCGAAATTGATGTCGCCGTTGAGGTAGGGCTGCACGGCGAGGGAGTTAATTTCGCTGATGACCGGCGCCATGATGAACAGCGAGAGGAACAGGGCCAGCCCGGCCAGGACCTGGTTGGGCGGGATCGACGGCAGCGACAGGGCGTTCCGCGTCATGGCCAGCACCACGAAGATCTTGGTGAAGGAGCTCAGCATCAGCAGCAGCGACGGCGCCACGGAAAGCAGGGTGATGCCGATCAGGGTGGTCACCGCGGTGGAGGACCCGCCGTCCTGGCCGTTGATGTCGATGCTCAGGCCGCCGCCGTCGCCGTCGGGCGCGGCGGGAGCGGAAGGGGCCGCGGGTGCGGACGGAGCCGGCGGATCAAAGGTGGTGGCGTGCCCGGCGGCTGCGCCCAGCAGCAGCAGCGCAGCTATGGCGAAAAGCAGAACGGCGGCCAGTGCAAGGCCGTGGCGGGCCCGGCGTACGTCGACGGCGGCGCTCACCCTTTGCGTCCCCCGCGCAGCGCGGCACCGGCCTGGCGCCAGGTTTCGGGGGCCAGGATGGAGCCGGCCAGCGCGGATTTTTCCGGCACAGGTGGGGCGGACGGCAGGGCATGGGCACCCCGTGCGGTGCGGCGCGGCGACGGCCCGGCGTAGGACGCGGGATAGGGACCCGCGGTGCCGGCGGACGGCTGATAGGCATCGGCGGTTTCCGCCGTTTTCAGCGACGCGGCGAACCCGGCGTCGGATGCCGGCGCCGCCGGGAGGCCCATGGTGTGCAGCAGGTTGACCGATCCTTCGGCCACCCCGAGCAGGAGGTGCTTGCCGTCGGTCTCCACTATCACCAGGGAGGTTTTGGGAGTCAGCGGCTGGCGGCTGATCACCCGGACGGCGGCGTTCGCGCCGGCGGATCCGTTGGCGCGGCTAAACCGGCGCTGCAGGAACCACAGGAGTGCCAGCACGGCGCCGAGTGAAACCAGGACGCGGAGACCCAGGAACAGGGTGTCCACTAATTGAGCCCCTCGACCACGTCCAGGATCTTGGTGATCCGCACCGCGTAATCCTGGTCGATGACCACCACTTCGCCGTTGGCGATCAACCGTCCGTTCAGCAGGATGTCGGCGGGCGCACCGGCGGAGCGGTCAAGCTCCACCACGCGGCCGGGCTCCAGGTTCAGCACGTCGCGCACGGACATGCGGGTGTGCCCGATCTCCACGGTCAGCGCCATCTCGATGTTGTTGATGCGGCCCATTTTGCCGATGATCGAGGGGTCCGTGTCCGCGCCGGTGGCACCCGGGGTGTCGCGCAGCCGGATGGCGAACCACCCGGCGGTGCCCTCCGGGGAGCGCAGTTCAAAGACGACGCTGTCCGGATCCGAGAAGAGGGCGGAGGCGTCCTCGGTGCGGGCTTCGCCGAGCACACCGACACCCAGCGTGGCGCTGGCAGCTTCGAGCGAGGGGCGCAGCACATCGGCCGCCGAGACGAGCGCCGAATCCGTGCCCGCGACGTCGGCCAGCGGTGTGGAGCTGTCCAGGACCAGGGCGAGGTCCGCCGATTCGGTGCCCACGAAGGACGCGGTGACTGCAGTGGCGGCGTGCGACGCCGGCACTCCCGCGCCGTTGTGCGGGATGGGTTCCAGGACAAGGGGCGTGGGCAGGCCGCGCACAAGTGCGGAAACGGCGTCTGCGTGCAGGCTGTGGGGGCTGGACATGGGTTACTTCTCCTCGATACTGACGATGCTGCCGGCAAGGCGTGACCCGCTGGCTCCTACTGCTGCCTGTGCCAGCGTCTGACCGTCAACGGTGACGTTCAGCGGGCGGTGGCGGGGGTGTCCCAGGTTCAGGACGTCGCCGACGGCGAGATTGAGCACCATGGCGGGCAGGACCGTGATGGGTTCCAGCTGCAGGCAGACCTTGACGGGCACGTGTGCCACCTGCCTCCTGACCAGTTCCGCCGGCGGCGCGGTGCTGGACTGGGCGCCCAGCGGGTCCAGACGGGGAAGGATGGCGGCGGCCGGGATGGCGATGGTGGCGGCTGCGGCGCTCTCCCCCACCAGCATTTCAAAATTGGCAACGATCATGGCGTCCCGGGCGGCTGCCGCCTGCGCGAACTGGGAGTTGTAGTGGATGGATGCCAGGCTCAGCGGTTCCGGCATCAGGTGCCCGAGGGAATAGTGCAGGTCCTCCACGGCGTCATCCATGATTCTGTCCAGCAGGGCCTGTTCGATATGGGTGAATTTCCGCTCCGGGGCCGACTGGGCGCCGGTGCCGCCGAGCATGTGCCCCACCCAGGTCAGCGCCGCTGAAATGGGGAACTGGATGACGGCTTTGGCCGGAATTCCGGCCACGTCAAACAGCACCATGCAGGTGTTGTCCGGCAGGGACCCGGAGTATTCGTCATAGCTCAGCACCTGGACGTCTTCCCGGGTTACCTGGGAGAGAACCCGGACCTTGGCCGTGAGCTGCGTGCCCCACTGCCGGGCAAAGGTTTCGAAGGCCATCTCCAGCACCCGGGTATGTTCACGGGCGAGGGTGGTCGGGCGGCTGAAATCGTACGCCACTACGGGCTTGGCATCTTGGGGCACAACTAAGGAAAGTGAATCTTGGACCGTCACAAGAGCAACTATCGGCACCGGCCGCCGGGAAGTTAGCAGCTCGGCCCCGGCCGCCTCGGCGTGTCAGGACGCCGGGTCATCCGCCTGTTCGGCGGCAATGGCGGGCAGGAGCGAACGCACGTCCTCGCGCTGTCCGGAGAGCACCACAATGTCCACCCGCCGGTTGCGGGCCAGCTCCTCCGGGGTCTTCCCCGGCGTCAGCGGACGCGCTTCCCCGTAGCCCACTGCCTTGACGCGTTCCTGGGTCACTTTCCCGTTGGAGACCAGGTACCGCAGGACGTTCACCGACCGGGCGGAGGACAGCTCCCAGTCCAGGGCGTTATCCGCGAACTGCCGCACCTGGGCGGTGTGGCCCTCCACGGACACCTCATAGGTGGTGGGAGCCAGGGCGGGCCCCACGGTGTCCAGCACCTGCACGGCCTCCGCCGTGAGGTCCGCCATGTCCGGGTCGAAGAACATGTCGGAGCTGACCAGCCGGATGGTCAGGCCCCGCTCGTCTATTTCAAACCGGACCGAGTCCTCCAGGCCCTTTTCCTGCAGCCCGGCGTAAATGGCGTCCCGCAGTTCCGTCAGGTCCTCCACTTCCTGGGCCGCCAGCGCCGCCAGGGACGCCTCGGGTTCAAGGGTTTCCTTGTCATCGACCATGTCCGGAGGAACAACGACGCCGACGGCGGTATCCACGGTCTGGGTTTCCGCAGCACCGAAGCCGGTGGCCAGCGATTCCTTCAGCTGGGCGAACTTCTCCGCATCCACCGTGGACATGGCAAAAAGCACAATGAACATGCACATCAGCACGGTCACCATGTCCATGTAGGACGCCATCCAGCGTTCGTCGGGGTGGTCGTCCTCCTCCTGCTGTTTGGGACGCCGGCGCCGGGTGCTCACGCTGCGGCCTGGACCTTATCCGCGGCGTCGTCCTTGTCTGCTTTGCCGCCCAGGCTGTGGGCGGGAACCATGGCCCGCAGCCGCTCTCCGAGCAGGCGCGGCTGGCTGCCGGCCTGCAGGGCCAGGACGCCTTCCATCAGCAGGTTCAGATCCTCCGCTTCCAGGTCCGCCAGCCGCTTGAGCCGGGTACTGATGGGCAGCCAGATGAAGTTCGCCGAGAGCAGGCCCCAGAGGGTGGCCACGAAGGCGGTGGCGATCATGGGTCCCAGATGGTCCGGGGTGGAGAGGTTCTCCAGGACGTGGGTCAGGGAAACGACGGTGCCGATGATGCCGATGGTGGGTGCGTAGCCGCCGAGGCCGTTGAAGAACTTCACCGGGACCTTGTCCGTGGCGGCCTTGCTGGCGATTTCGTCTTCGAGCAGCACCCGCAGCTCCTCGCTGTCGGTGCCGTCGGCGATGTTCTGCAGGGCCGTGCGCAGGAAGGGATCCTCCGCTTCCGCGGCGTCCTGTTCCAGGGCGAGGAGGCCTTCGCTGCGGGCCTTTTCCGCCAGCAGCACCACCTTGTCAATGGTCTCCTGGGGGCGGGGCGTCTTGCCCGTGAAGGCCCGGGGCAGGGACTTGAAGGAGAAGATGAAGTCCTTCAGGGTGCCGCCGGCCAGTCCCACGGCGATGGTGGCGCCGAACACGAGGATCATGGGGGCCGGCAGCAGGAGCGCCGAAACGTGGGCTCCTTCGAGGGTGATCATGGCGTACAGCGACCCGAAGGCGAGGACTAAGCCGATAATTGTTGCTGGATCCATTAGTCGTTCCTAAGGCGTTGGGGCACGGTCTTGCGGGCGGATGCTTCATCCGCGGCGGGGGTTGCCGGAAAAGCGTCGGGAACCAGTTCCAGGGGGCGTCCGGGACCGCGCGGAGGGATGTCACGGGCCATGGAGATCACCAGGGCCCGGTAGGCGGCAATCCGCGCGATGACTTCGGACAGGCTCTCGGTCACGATGTACTTGGCGCCGTCGACCATCACCAGGGTGGTGTCCGGATTCTCGTGGATCCGTTCGATCAGGTCCGGATTGATCGCAAATTGGGCATCGTTGAGACGCGTTAGAACAATCATTGCCCCGTCCAGGCTGGTTCGGCAGGGCTCCCGTGGGCCCTCACTCTTACTTTCGGCCGCTGCAGCGCCGTCGTTAGGAAACACCGGCGTCCGGCGCGGCGGTCCGGCAGGTCCCTAGACGACGCGGCGGGCTCCGCCTGAAGATTCTGCAGGAGGAGCCCGCCGAGTGCGCGGAAGAGGGGTTAGCGCTTGAGGTTGGTGAGTTCCTGCAGCACTTCATCCGAGGTGGTGATGATGCGGGCGTTGGCCTGGAAACCGCGCTGGGCCACGATCAGGTTGGTGAATTCCTGGGACAGGTCCACATTGGACATTTCCAGCATGCCGCTGGTGATGCCTCCGGCACCGGCCTCGCCGGCCCCGCTGATGACCGGATCGCCGGAGTTCACGGTGGCGGTGTAGCCGGAGTTGCCGGCCTTTTCCAGCCCGGAGGTGTTGGCGAAGGTGGCGACGGCGATGCGGGCCAGGGCCTGCTGGGCACCGTTGGTGAAGGTACCGGTCAGGGTGCCGTCCTTGCCGATGGAGAAGGATTCCAGCGTGCCCGCGCTGCGGCCGTTGGCGGTGACCGAAGCCGTGCTAACCCCGGCGTAGCTGGTCAGTCCGGTGAGGTTCACGGCCACGCCGCCTACGGTGATGGTGCCGGCATTGGCAGCGGGCTGGGCGCCGTTGGCGAAGGCCAGGTTCACCGGGGCCGCGTTCGGGGCGCTGACGCTCCAGCCGCCCTCGGTGCGCGTGAAGGTCAGGGGAACCACCGAGGCCGCGCCATCCGCATCGTAGACATTCATGTCACGTACCACCGTGCCTCCGGCGAGGGTCTCGCCGGGCAGGTTTCCGGCCATGGTGGCGGCATTGGTGGCTGCGGCCGGGGCGACGGCGCCGTCCGGGAAGACAATGTTGCCTAAGGCGCCGCCGGTATTGATGGCACCGTCGCCGTTGGCGGTCCAGCCCTGGACAATGCTGCCGTCGGCGGCGACCAGGCGGCCGTTGCCGTCGAGGTTGAACGCACCGGAACGGGTGTAGGTGGAGGTGTTGCCCTGGCGGGTGACGAAGAAGCCCTCGCCGCTGAGCATCAGGTCCTCGGCCCGGCCGGTGGCCTGCGCCGATCCCTGGCTGAAGTTGGTGCTGATGCCCGAAACCAGCACGCCCAGCCCCACCTGCGCCGGGTTGGAGCCGCCGTTGGCGGCACGCGGGGCGGTGGCGCCCTGGGTCAGCTGGGACAGGGTGTCCTGGAACTGCACCGCAGTGGCCTTATAGCCCGCCGTGTTGACGTTGGCGATGTTGTTGCCGGTGACATCCAGCATGGTCTGGTGTGAGCGGAGGCCGGAGATACCGGAGTAAAGGGAGCGAAGCATGGTGGCGCCTTTCAGCTGTGGTGGTGCCGGGAGGAAGGGTTAGGCGGAAGGGGCGTCGGGGGTTTCGTCGGCCTGGGCGTCGACGACGCCGGAGACCTGGTCCAGCAGGACGTCCTCGCCGTTGATGTTCACGGTCGGGACGCCGCCAGCGTAGGAAACCGATTTGGCGGTTCCGGTGACGGACACGCCCTCGGCGTTGGTGTACGTGACGCTCTGGCCGATCAGGGCCGCGGCGGCGATGCGCATCTGCAGGGAGAAGTTCTCTTCATCCGTCTTCGCCATGGCGGTGAGCTGTTCCATGGACGCCAGCTGGGTGGTCTGGGCGATCATCTCGTTGGTGTCCATGGGCGAGCTCGGGTCCTGGTTGCGAAGCTGGGTGACCAGCAGATGCATGAAGACCTCACTGTCCATGGTTTGTTTCGGCGCACGGGCGGTCGCCGCGGTGGCGATACCGCCGGATGCCGCTACTGCTTCTACGGGCACGGGGGTCTCCTTTTCTAGGCCAAAAGATCAATGGTCGACGCCGACGCCGGGAATCCGGGACGGTAAGTGCGTGGGGGGTCCGCCGGTGGACGGCCGGGGTCCGGCGGGGTGGCCGCGGACCGGTTCCGGTCCGCTCCGTCACGGTGGTCCATCCCCTGATCCATTCCCCGGCCCATTCCCCGATCCGGAGTGTCCTGGTTGGAAAGGGAAAGGGTGGCGGTCATTCCGGAGCCGGACAGGTCACGGCGCAGATCCGTCATCAGGGCGCGCAGGGCCTCACGGCCGGTGTCGGAGGGGGCGAAGAGTTCAATCCGCACCCCGTCGGCACCCACATGGGCACGCACGGTGACCGGGCCGAGGGTGTCCGGAGTGACCCTCAGCGTCATCACGTGCTCACCCTGCGAAGCTGCCGCGAGGGAGAACAGCGGCTGCGACACCTGGGGCAGGAGCGCGGGGGCGGCCGGCACGGGGGCTGCCGGAGCGGAAGCTGAAGGTGGTGCGGCGGGCAGTGCCGCCGGACCGGCGACAACCGGCAGCGGCGGCAGCGCGGGAAGGACCGGCGCTGATCCGGAGGCGGACTCAGCCGCTGCTCCGGCCGGGGCCGGGGCTGCGGAGTCGCCGGCAGGAGCCGGAGCGGCCAGGTCTCCGGCGGTGCCCGACACGGCCCCGTTGAGCGCACTGAAAGCTGGAGCTGCGGCGGCGGATCCGGAAGCCGGTGAGGCAGCGGGAGCCGCTGCGTGCGGAACCGTCCCGGACTCGGCAGTGTCCCCCTCAACGGTCCCTAATGTGCTGGCTGCCGCATCCGCTCCCGTCGCTCCGGAACCCGGGATGCCTGCGGGGGTGGCCGGAACGGCCGGAAGCATCATGGAGACAACCACGGACGGGGGCATGCCGGGCCCGGGCTGCAGCGGCACAACGGTGTCGGACGTGCCTTCAGCAGCACCCGGAGCGTCGTCGGGCGAGCCGTCGCCGGTGCCGTCTCCCGTGCCCGCGGCGAGAGCATTGACGGGCTTCGAGCCGACCTGCGGCATCCGACCGCCGTCGTTCTGCTCCGCCCCCGGTTTCCCGGAGCGCGAAGCACCCGGAGCGCCGGGAGCTCCGGGAGCTCCGGGAGCTCCGGAGACGTTCGCGGCAAGGGCGTCCTGCAGCGAGCTCCCGAAGGAATCCGCACCGAACCCGGGCACGGCGGACCCCGAAGCAGCGGTCCGGGAAGCAGGAACCGGGGCAGCCGCACGGCTCAGGCCGGCGGAGACGCTCATGCTGCCGAACCCATCATTGCGGCCTGTGCCGCGCGGGCGGAAGCGACCAGGTCCGAGAGACCGGCGGCGGCGGAAGCGCCGGCAGCACCGACGCCGGAAGCACCCGCGCTTTCGGTCGGCAGGATCCGCCGGATGGTGGTGAGGTTGGCGTCGGTTTCCCACATATCGCGGATCTCGATGGTCTGGCCCGGCTGCGGGGCATCCACCGCCTTGCCGTTGCCGAGGTAGATGGACACGTGTCCGCCCTCGTGGCTGAACATCAGGTCCCCTGGCTGCGCCTCGGCCAGGGAGGCCACCTGGGTTCCGGAGTTCATCTGGTCCCAGGTGACGCGCGGCAGCGTGTAGCCGAGGTCCTTGTAGACGTTCTGCACAAAGGAGGAGCAGTCCAGGCCCTGTGCGGGGTCATTGCCGCCCCAGATGTAGGGCAGTCCCAGATATTTCTGGACGGCGTCGAGCACTTTGCCGTCCGCTGCGGTTCCGGCAGCCGCGCCGCCGGTTACTCCTGCAGCACCCGTCGGCGCGGCGGAAGCCGCAGCGGTCAGGGAGGACAGGGTGGAGGCGAAGTCCGCATCCGTTCCTGAAGCAGCTGCCACGGAGGCGGTTGCCGGTTTCGCAGCGGCGGCGCCGGAGAGCTGGCTCAGCGTGCTCCGGATTTCCTCGATCCGCCCCAGGGCGTTCGTCATGCTCATGTGTTGGCTTCCTTCTGCCGGCGGTGCCAGACGGTGCCGGCGAGTTCGTCCAAAATAGTCTGTTCGGCGCGCAGGTCCTCGGCGGCCTCGGCCTCGGCGAACTTGCCTTCGAGCTTTTCCAGCCCCACGGAGCGGGCCCGGGCGGCGGTAAACCCGGTCCGGGCCGTTTCCAGTTCCGCCGCGTAGCGGGTGTCCAGTGCGAACAGGTCCGCGAGCATGCTGCGCGAGGAGGAGCGGGCCGCGGCAATGGCGTTCATTGTGGTGGCGTCCACCGGCTCGCTGAAGGACGTTTCGAGGGCGTTGTACATCCCGGCACGGGCCTCGCGGGTTTCCCGCATCCGGAGGTTGGCTGCCGCGAGTTCGCCGGCGGCCTTCTCCTGCTGCAGCTGGCGCAGCCGGAGCAGGCCGGCCAGGGGAAAGGCGCGGGGCATCAGGAGACCCCCAGCATCCGGGTGAGCTGGTGAAGCTGCGCCCAGGCGGTTTCCGCCGGGGTCTGTTCGTCCATGCGCTGCTGCAGGAACGCGTTGATGGCGTCCTGGTTGTCCACGGCCGCGTCCACCAGCGGGTTGGTGCCGCGCTGGTAGGCGCCGACGTCGAGCAGGTCCTGCGCGGCCTTCCGGGCAGCCATCACCCGGCGCAGCAGGGACGCGGCGTCGCTGCGTTCGCGCGGGTTCACCCGGGAGGCGACGCGGGAGATTGAGGCGAGGGCATCGATGGACGGGAAGTGGCCGGAGACGGCGAGCTTGCGGTCCAGGACCACGTGGCCGTCAAGGATGGACCGGGCACTGTCGGCAATGGGCTCGTTGTGGTCATCGCCGTCCACCAGCACGGTGTACATGCCGGTGACGGATCCGCGTTCGTCGGTGCCGGCCCGCTCGAGCAGCTGCGCGAGCACGGAGAAGGTGGAGGGCGGATAGCCGCGGGTGGCCGGTGGTTCGCCCACGGACAGGCCGATTTCGCGCTGCGCCATGGCCACGCGGGTCAGCGAATCCATCATGAGCATGACATCGGCGCCGCGGTCGCGGAAGGACTCGGCGATGCGGGTGGCCACGAATGCGGCGCGCAGGCGCATCAGGGCCGGTTCGTCCGACGTCGAGACCACCACGATGGACCGGGCCAGCCCTTCGGCGCCCAGATCGTCTTCGAGGAATTCGCGGACTTCACGGCCGCGCTCCCCAACCAGGGCAATGACGGACACTTCGGCGTCCGTGCCGCGGGCAATCATGGACAGCAGGGAGGACTTGCCGACGCCGGAGCCGGCGAACAGGCCCATCCGCTGTCCGCGTCCCACGGTGGTGAGGGTGTCCATGGCCCGGACGCCCAGCTGCAGCGGGGTGTCGATGCGGGCGCGGAGCATGGCGGAGGGAGTGTCGTGGTCCAGCGGCACCAGGGCCTCGATCTGCAGCGGGCCCTTGCCGTCGATGGGCCGGCCCAGGCCGTCCAGCACCCGGCCGAACAGCCCGGTGCCGGTGGGGACGAGCAGCGGGGTGCCCTTGGACCGGGCCGGGGTTCCTGCGGTGAGTCCGGTGAGCCGGCCGAACGGCATGCAGCGGATGCCTTCCTTCGTGGCGGCCACGACTTCGGCATCCACCTCGGCGCCGGGGTGCCCGATGGACACCAGGTCGCCTACACCGCAGTCCAGGCCGGTGATTTCCACACTCAGGCCCAGCACGGAGGACACCCGTCCCACCCGCTGCGGTGCGGCGGAACGGAGGGCGGCGGCAAAACCTTCGGCGCGGGGCCGCCATGTGGTGGCGGTCATGCGTCCTCCCCCAGCAGTGCCTCGCGGGCACGTTGGATGGCGGAGCCCAGCGAGGCGTCCAGGTAGCCGTCCGGAAACTCGGTGACGGCGTCCCCGCGGTTCAGTCCGGGGTCGCCCACGAATTCCACCCGGGCACGGCGCAGCGTGTCCTCGTCCAGGGACGCGAGATCCACCGGATGCATCCGCACGCGCTGGACGAGTTCCGTGTCCACGCCTTCGAGGGCGCGGGTCAGCGCCGCCCGGGCGGACGTATCGCCGTCGGCCAGTTCCCGGCCCAGCAGGGCTTCGGCCAGCTCGAGGGAGGCCGCTGCCAGGACATCCTGCATGTCGGTGATCAGCGCCACGGTGGATCCTTCGAGGCTGAAGACCGCCGAATTCAGGGCGGCGAGGCTGCGGTCGATGCGTTCCTGCCCGCGGCGCATGCCGTCGTCGTGCTGCTCCCGCAGGGTGCGGCGCAGCACTTCGGTGTCCGCGGCGGCGGCGCGGAGGCCGGCGGCATAGCCGGCAGCGTGCCCGCGTGCCTCCACCTGCGCGTTGAGGTGGGCTTCGTCCGTGGCGCCCAGTGCCGTGTAGACCAGGCGGGAGAACGCCTGCTGGTCAGTAGACATATTCCTCCTCGTCCGCCCGGTGCACCTCGATGATCCCCTGCGCCTCCATTTCCCGGATGGCGCGGACAATGTTGGCGCGTGCTTCTTCGACCTGCGACAGCCGGGCCGGGCCCGCCGCCTTGATTTCGTCGTCCAGGAGGATCCGGTTGCGTTCGGACACGTTGGACCGGATGGTCTCCAGAAGCGCCTCGGTGGCACCCTTCAGGGCCAGGGCCAGCGTGCCCACGTCAATGCCGCGCAGCACCAGCTGCACGTCCCGGCGTTCGAGCTTGACCAGGTCCGCGAAGGTCAGCATGCGTGAACGCACTTCTTCGGCCAGATCCGGGTCGCGTTCCTCCAGGGCCTCCAGCAGGGCCCGTTCGGTGCCGGCGTCGGCGCGGTTGATGATGTCCACCAGCGGCTGGATGCCGCCGATGGTGTCCGAGGCTTCACGGGACGCACCGAGCGCGGCGGCCCGGGATTTGAGTGTTTCGGCCACCACGCGCACCGCTTCCGGGGTGGCGCGGGCCATGGTGGCAATGGCCTGCGCGACGTCGGTCCGCAGCTGGGCGTTCAGGCCCGTGAGGACGGCGGAGGCGCGCTGGGGGCGCATGTGCGCCAGGACCAGGGCGATGGTCTGCGGGAGTTCCCCGTCGAGGAGCGAAATGACCTGGCCCGGTTCGGCGCTTTCCAGGAACTCGAAGGACCGTCCCGCCGGCGAGGACCCGAGGCGTTCCATGACGCCCGAGGCACGTTCAATGCCGAAGGACGCCTGGAGCAGGCCCATGGCACGGTCCCGCCCGCCGAGGGCGCGGCTGCCGACCTGGGCGGTCATCTCATAGAACTCGTTGAGGGTCTCCTCGGCAATCGCCGGGTCAATCCGTTTGAGCCGGACAATTTCCGCGGCAATGGTCTGCGCCTCGGCCTCGGTGAACTGCTGCATCACGACGGCGGCACGCGAGGTTTCCAGCTGCATCAGGACCACTGCGGCCTTCTGGACACCGGTGAGCTCGGCGGGTCCCCCCTGCTGGTGGCGCGGCCCGGTCCTGCGGGACGGGGCGGCCGGCATAGCTGTGGTGGCGAGTTCGGTCATACCCGGCTCTCGTCCATCATGTTGCGCAGGTAGTCCGCGGTGCGGACCGGATCCTGGGCGGCGAGGGCATCGAGTTCCGCGCGCTTGCGGTCATGCTCGGTGGCCGCGGCGGCGGCGACAATCTGCATCGATGCCGTGTCCAGGGGCTCAGCGGCCGGCTCGGGAAGCATGGCCAGCGCGGTGGGCGGCGCCAGCGGGTCCAGCTCCGGCAGTTCACCGATGTCGATGGCTTCGCGGTTCTGCCGGCGGGAGCGCATGGCGTAGGCGATGAGGGCCAGGATGAGGACCAGGACAATACCTGCCACGATGATGCCCATCCGGAGCATCTCGGCGCGGCGTTCGGCGTCTTCCGCCGCCTGCGCATCGGCCAGGGCGTCCCGGGCGCTGGTGGCGCCGTCCGCGTTGAAGGAGACCATTTCCACGGTGATTTCATCGCCGCGTGCGGCGTTGATGCCGGCGGCGCTGGCCACGAGGGCCTCCAGGTCCGCGACGTTCAGACCGGCGGCGGCATTGGTGTTCAGTGCCACGGAGACGGTCTGGCGGTTGAGGGAACCGGCCGGGATCTCCCGGGTTTCCGTCACCTTGTTCACCGCGTTGTTCTTGGTGCTGTTCTCGGACCGGAAGGTGCCGTCCTCGCTGGTTCCGGCGGGCGCGGCAATGTTGTCCGATCCCAGGATGCCTGCGGCTCCGCCGGCACCGCCGGTGTATTCCTCGGTGCTGCTGGATTCGTTGAGTGCGGGGGTGTCCTGCGGTGCGGTGAAGGATTCCTCCACCCGGTTGGCGGATTCGTAGTTCATGTCCGCGGCGACGGCGACGGTGGCGTTGCCGGGGCCGACCACCCGGTCCAGCATGGTCTGCACCGAGGCGGTGATCCGCTGTTCATAGTCGGTGGCCTGTTTGTCCGCGGATCCGGTGGCGCCGACGCCGACGGCGGAGAGCACGGTGCCGCTGGCATCGATCACGGCTACGTCGGTGGACTGCATGCCGTCAACGGAGGCCGAGGTCAGGTGCACAATGGCCTGCACCTGGTCGGAGCTGAGCGTGGTGCCGTTCTGCGTTTCCACGAACACCGAGGCGGTGGGATCGGCCTTTTCGGAGACAAACACGGTGTCTTCCGGAATGGCCAGCTGCACCGAGGCGTTCTTCACGCCGTCGATGGCTCCGACGGTTTTGGCGATTTCGCCTTCGAGGGCCCGCTTGTAGGTCACCGATTGCTGGAATTCGGAGGAGGTGACTCCCATTTCGTCCAGCAGCGAATAGCCGCCGCTGGATTCGGAGGGCAGGCCGGCGCCGGCGGCCTTGAGCCGCTGGTCGTACACGGATTCCTCCGGAACCATGATGGTTCCGCCGCCGTCGGCCACCTCGTAGGGAACGCCGTCGGTCTTGAGCTGTTCCACAATGCTGTTGGCATCGGTGGCCTCCAGGCCGGAAAACAGCGGGGTGTAGGCCGGCTTGGTCAGCCAGGAGGTGAGCAGCGCGATGCCCAGTGCCACCACGGCGATGCCGATAATGGCGATGGTTTTCTGCGCCAGGGTGAACTGGCCTGCCGTCTTACCCAGCCGGCCGGTCATTGCGCTCAGGGGTCCGGGCATCAGGCCTGCATCCGCATGATCTCGTTGAACGCGTCAACGCCCTTGTTCCGGACGGCGGCAACCAGTTCCAGGGTGACGGAGGCACGGGTGGAGGCGATGGTGGCGGCATGGATGTCATCCAGGTCCCCGGTCACCGCCTGCACGGCCAGGGTTTTGGAGGCGGACTGCAGTTCGGTGACGTTGTCCACGGCTCCGGAGAGCTGCGTTGCGAAGGAGGAGCCGTCCGTGGAGGCGGCGGGCCGGGCGGCGTCCACGTAACCCGTCGGAAGGGTGGCGCTGACTGCGGCGATGGCGGGAACGGGCATTAGGAGCGTCCAATCTGGAGTGCTGCTTCGTAGGTGCTCTTGGCACGGTCAACCACGGCGGCGTTGGCTTCATAGCCGCGCTGGGCAAGGATTAGGTGGCCCATCTGCTCTGACAGGTCAATGTCCGGGTAACGGACGTATCCCTCGGCATCGGCCAGGGCATGGTCGGGCTGGTACACCACCCGGCCTTCGGCGTCGCCGTACTGCACGCCGGCAACCTGTACCCCGGTGCCTTCGGCGCCCTCCTGTGCCACGATGTAGCGGGCCTGGAAGGCGGCACCGTCAGTGCTGGAGACGTTGTTGGCGTTGGCCAGGTTGTCGGAGACTGCATCAAGCCACTTGCGGTGGGCGGTGAGTCCGGTGCCGGCGATGCCGATGGCATCAAAAGTCATTAGTTGGTCCTCATTGCGGTGCGGAGGGAGTTGGCTTCCCCGCCGACGGCCTGGGTGGCGAATTGGTAGCGCAGCACGGTGTCGATGTTGGACAGTGTTTCGGTGTCCAGGTTGACGTTGCTGCCGTCCAGGCGGGTGGGTTCCTGGGAACGCACGGTGGTGGCGGCTACTGCTCCGCTGCCGGCTTTTACCGATTTGGCGAGGGCGTCCTCGAAAGTGACGCGCTGGGCGTGATAGCCGGGAGTGTTCACATTCGCAATATTGTTCGCGATGGTCCGCTGGCGGAGGGCAAGGCCGTCCAGGGCGCTTTGCAGCGCAATTGAGGAGACGGAATCGAACACGGTTGAACCCAGTTCTCGCTAAAGGTGCAGTGCGGCCGATCCGTGGCCTATGAAGTGAGCCATCCGTGCCCACTACAAAGAGTTATCGGCACCGTTTTCCGGTTCGTAAGTCATAACCAAGTAATTATTTGGTTTTAACCGGGTATACGGTATAAGAAAACGTAAGCACCCTTTGCATTTACGGCTTTCTAGCCGTCCACTTCCAAATAAACGGCCGGCGGCACCGGGCCGGACAGGCTGTTGATCAGCTTTGATTGTTTGCGGTTGCTCCGCGATTCATTCCGCAACTGCGCGTAGGCCCGGTTCTGTGCCTTGGACAGCAGCCGGGCGCGGACCAGCAGTGACTCCGGAAGGGCCCCGAGCTCGGCCGGAGGATCCCAGTCAGCGACCGCGCCGCGGGCCTGTTCTGCAACGGTGCCTTCAAGGAAGGTTTCCAGGTTGTCTTCGAGCTGAGTGAGGACGGCGCCCCAGAGCGCGAGGTTGGCCAGCTCCTCGGGGGTGCCGAACGGCTCTTCCGGTTCAGCCGACACCGAGGACCCCTCCCGGAACGCCTGCCGCGGAGGGTACGGCACCTGCGAAGGGCGCACTGGCGGCGGCGGGGATCTGGGCTGCGGCTTCATGCCAGGCCAGCCGGAGCGGCTCCAGCAGGTCGATGCATTCGCGGGTCAGCTTCGCGTTCCGGCCTACATTCGCGTTCACAAGGGCGGACAGCGAGTAGGTGTAGATGGCCTGCAGGTTCTCCGCGCCGTCCCACACGTCGGTTTTCAGTGTGCCCAGCAGCTCGGTGATGATGGCCTGGGCGTGGATTAGGTTCTCGGAGGCCACCGGCCAGTTGGCGTTCTGCTGGGCTTCTTCGGCACGTACCAGATCCAGCAGAAGCCGGTCGTAGAGCATGGTCAGCAGGCGGGCGGGTGAGGCGGAGAGCACGGCATTGCGTGCGTATTCGGCGCGTTTGGCAGCAAGTCCGTAGTTCACATTCACTTCTTACTCGAGTTGGCGGACAGGGAATCCAGCTGGGAGGTGAGCCAGCTCATTTGGTTGTTGAGCTTGCCGAGCGTGACTTCAAGGGTGCTCCAGGTCCGGGACAGCGTGGCCTCGCGGGACGCCAGCCGGCGGTCCCAGTCCGCAATCTGGGTGTTCAGTGACCGGACTTCGCTCTCCTGGCCCTTGATCCGCAGGGTGATGGTGCCGTCGTATTTGTCCGAGGCCTGCTTTCCGGCAGCTTCCACCCGGGAGGCGATGGTCTGCAGTGCGGCCTGGGTTTTTTCCGGGTCGGCTTTCAGGGCGGCGGCGAACTTTTCGGCGTTGAACTCCACGGTGCCGTCCTTGGTGAGGACGATGCCGATCTCCGACGGGGACCGTCCGTCCACGGGGGACGTGGCAGCGCGCATGATGGAATCCTTGAGTGCCCGTACCCCCGAGTCTCCGGTGAACTGGCCGCCGGAGGCCTTGGTGGTGCCGTCGGCGGTGGACACGCTCACGGCCGAGTTCCGGTTCATATAGCTGAAGACGTCCGCCAACCCGGCCACGAATTTCGCGGCGACGTCGGCGACGGCCTTTTCGTCTCGGCTGACACTCACCGTGACCGGCGCGGGGGAGGCCTCTTTGACCGTGACGTCCACGCCGGGGAGCAAGGACCCGAAGGTGTTCGTGGCGGAGGTAATGCTTGTTTCCGCGCCGGGAACACCGACCCACAGCGTGACCTGCGCGTCCTGCGCCGGCCGGATACTGCCCAGGTCCGTGCCGTTGTGTGAAATGCTGAATGCGCCCTCGCTGCCGGTGGCAGCGGCGCTGAACTGCAGGCGGTACTGCGCGACGCCGTCCACGCTGCCGGCGGCGATTTTCACGGCCGTGACACCAAGGTTGGCCTTATTGACCGTGCTGATGACCTCGTCCAGGCTCTTGCCGGCAGTGTCGAGTTCGGTGACGGTGCCGTCCTTCGTGATGGACAGGGCGTCTCCGTTAGGCCAGGCCGCCAGGGCTCCGGAGAGGGATACCTGGGCGGTGGCGAGCCGGTCCACGCGGATATCCAGGGCACCTGCGGCGGCACCCGCTTTGGTCGCCACCGTGACCTTGTCGGAGGAACTAACAGCGGTGTAAAGGTCCGTTTCGGCGGGTTTGGCCACCTTGCCCGCGGACTCGGCCAGCGAGGCGATCTTCGTGTTGAGGTTCTGCAGGGCGCTGACAAAGGTCTGGCTGGAGCTGACCTTCTGTTTCAGCATCGCCTGGGGGCGGGCTTCCACCTGCATGAGCTGGGCGATCATGGCGGTGGTGTCTGTACCCGTGGTGATGCCGTCTATGCCGGCCATGCCTGCTCCTTGTGCTTCTGCTGCGCTATCCGGCCGAATCCGTCTCAGTGCCCGGATAGAGGAACGGCAGGTACCGGGCTGACGGCGGAGGCTGTGAGGTCCAAGTCATTGCCTCCGCCGCCAGCGGCCATTTACCTGCCGGTGTTACTGGTGGTGCTAGTTACTACTGCAGGAGCTGCATCACGCCGGAGTTCATCTGGTTGGCCTGGGCCAGCATTGCGGTGCCGGCCTGGGACAGGATCTGCGAACGGGTGAAGCTTGCCATTTCCTGGGCCATGTCCGTATCGGTGATGCGGGACTTGGCGGCGGAGAGGTTCTCGACGGAAACGTTCAGCGACTTGGTCACCGATTCGAGCCGGTTCTGGGACGCACCAAGTTCGGAGCGCTGGCCGGAGATGGCCTTGATGGCCGCATCGAGGCTCTCGATCGTCACCCCTGCCTCCGCAGTGGTCCCTACCTTGAAGGCCGTCGCGCCGGTGGCGGCACCGAAGGAGTCCTTTATTTCTTCGCCATCAATTGTGGTGGTGGTCTTGGCCGTCAAGCTGGTGGTGACGTTGCCGAGGTTCACCGCGATGGTGTCAGCGGCGCTCCCGCCCGCACCCACCTGGATGTTGATCGTGCCGCCCCCACCTTCCGAGTCGGCCACTGCTGCCGTGCCGGCGCTGCCGTTGAGCAGGTTGATGCCGTTGAAGTTGGTGCCCGAAACGATGCGGTTGAGTTCCTTGCCGAGCTCATTCGCTTCCGTTTGAATCGCAGTCCGCGACTCTTCATTGTTCGAGTCGTTGCCGCCCTGGACCGCGAGGTCGCGCATGCGGTTCAGGATGGAGTGGACCTCGGTCAGGGCGCCTTCAGCGGTCTGGATGACGCTGATGCCGTCCTGGGCGTTGCGGGCTGCCTGGGTCATGCCGCTGACCTGGTTCTTCAGGCCTTCCGAGATGGCCAGGCCGGCTGCGTCATCGGCAGCACGGTTGATGCGCAGGCCGCTGGAAAGCTTCTCCAGGGACTTGGCCTGTGCATTCTGGTTCATGTTCAGGTTGCGGTAGGCGTTCGTTGCCGCGGTGTTGGTGTTGATTGTGAAACCCATGATGTATTCCTCCGTGAGTGGGCTGTGTTCGCAGGCCCATCCATGGGCCTACACCACTAGTTATCGGCGGAGCATCATTCGGTGTTAGGAGTTTGCCAAAAGATTTTTCCCGGCGATTGCTCTCCGGGATAAGAGCCTAGGAAGCGGCCGGCTTGAACGCCGCAGCACGGGCGGGCAGCCCCGAAGGCAGGCCTTGCGCTCCGAGGTAGGCCGGTGCCAGATGGTGCCGGGTGATGCCGCCGGCAGTGCGGTCCCCCACCGAGGTGAGGTACGCGTTGCGGCGGGCCGGAGCGATTCGGGACTGCAGCTCCGGTGCGGCATTGGTATCCGAGTAATGCGTGCCCAGTCCGTCGCGGAGCAGGCGCACCGCCTCGGCGCGCTGCTGGGACACGGCGGAGTGGGTGCTGCCCAGTTCTTCGGCAAGCTCCTTGACCGAGCGGTCATGGAAGTAGATCTCCTCCACGACATACCGCATCTTTTCCGGGAGGGCGGCAACGGCGGCCTGCAGGTACTTCACGCGTTCCGAGGCCAGGAGGGACCCCTCCGGCGACGGCATGTCCGCCACCAGGAAATCCGTGACGGATTCATCCAGGCTGGATACGGTGCGGGAGGCATCGGACAGTGCGTCCTCGGCTACCGTCCGGTCAACACCCAGAGCGGAGGCGATTTCATCCACGTTCGGGGTGCGGCCCAGGGCTGCCGTCAGGGTTTCCTTCACCGCAAGGGTTTCCTTGATCCGGCGGCGGGCGGAACGGGTGGCCCAGTCGCTGGACCGCATTTCGTCCGCAAACGCTCCGATGATGCGGCGGCGGGCATAGGCCCCGAAGGGCACGCCCAGATCCGGATCGAAGGCATCGGCCGAGGTGATCAGGGCGATGGAGCCGACGGAGGCCAGGTCATCACGCGAAAGATGCGTGGCCTTGGCACAGATTTCGGAGACAAGATAACCAACCAACGGCAGATTTTCCACCACCATGGCATTACGAGCAGCACGATTCATATTTGGACCCCCAAGTCCGCAACGGTCCCCAATGTGACCATTTGCGCGCCGGCTTCGTGGTCAGTGGCTGAGTCCGCTGGTTAATCCACGCTTGAGCGCTTTAGCTGAAACATACCACTAACATTCGAGACGAACCGGCCGATAGTGTTTTGTGGCGGACATATTGGAATATGACCGCCAATTCAAAGACTTTTGCCGCAGGTTGGGGCCTGAAATCAGACGTCTTATTCCCATTCAGAGACATTCAGTGCACAACCGATGGAGGTGAGCCAGGCATGGGTACCCAGAAACTCTCCGCCCTTCTTTGGGAGGAGCGTGAATTGTTGGAACTTCTTGTGTTCAAGCTCGAAGAAGAACAACTGCTGCTCACCTCGGGGAAAACGAAATGGCTGACGCACGCCACGCGCGAGGTTGAACAGGTTCTCGAGCGGCTCCGTGCCGCCGATCTGGGCCGGGCCGTGGCGGTTGCCGGACTGGCTATCGAGTGGGGCACGTCGGAAGACGCCACCCTGCGGGAACTGGTGGCCGCCGCCCCTCCCGGCCCCTGGACGGAAATCTTCAACGCCCACCTGCAGGCCATGACGGAACTGACCGTGAAGATCCGCGAACTGCGCGACATCAACGAGCAGTTCCTGCGCGCGGCAGCACGGTCCGCGCAGGAAACCCTGGCAGGGCTGAACCCCCAGGCAAACACCTACACGGCAGCCGGCACCTCGGCCGCCCGCACGTCAGCCGCCCGGCTGGTGGACCAGAGCATTTGATATTAGGGACTCCTAGACAATGAGCACCTTCAGCGGCCTTAACACGGCCTACACCGGCCTGTCCGCCGCGCGAAAGGGCCTGGACGTCGTCGGCCAGAACGTGGCGAATGCCAACGTTGCCGGCTACACCCGGCAGCGGCTGAACACGTCCGCCGCACCCGCACTCGCCCCCACCGGCCCGTTGGCGGCCGGCACCGGCGTGGGCCAGGGCGTCTCGGTGGATTCCATCGCCCGCCTGGGCAGCCAGCAGCTGGACACCCGCGTCCGCAGCACCGCGGGAGCAGCGGGCTACTCCGCGGTCCGCGCCAACGCCCTCCTGGAACTGGAGGACGGCTTCCGCGAGCCCGGCTCCGAGGGCCTCTCCGCCTCGCTGCAGTCCCTCTCGGCGGCCTGGCAGGGAATGTCCAACAAACCCGGCGACAACGCCGCCGCCGCGGTGCTGCTGTCCGCGGCCACCGGCGTCGCCGCCCAGATTGCCGCCGGCTACAACGGGGTGGCTGAGCAGTGGACCAGCACCCGCAGCGCACTGAATGAAATGGTGACCGAGGTCAATGCCGGCGCAGCCCGGCTCGCCAACCTCAACAGTGCCATCCGGTCCACGCTCGCCTCGGGAGCTTCCGCGAATGAACTCGTGGACCAGCGCAACACCCTCGCCACCACCCTCTCGGCCCTGACCGGAGCAACCGTCCGCGAATCCTCCGGCGGCATGGTGGATGTCCTCATTGACGGCAACGCCCTGGTGTCCGGCACCTCCGCACGCTCACTCACCGTCACCGGCGGCAGCTCCATGACGGACCCGGCGGAGACGGTGGTGGGCTGGGCGGACCGTCCCGGCTCGGCGGGCATTTCCAAGGGCGAGATTGCCGGCGCCGCCTCCCTGCTGGCACCGGCCGGCAAGGGCGGAACGCTGGCGAAAGCCGCCGAGTCCTACAACGACGTCGCCGCCGCCCTGGCCGGATCCGTCAACGCGCTGCACCGGCAGGGAGCCACCACCGCCGGGACCGCCAACCTGGATTTCTTCGCCGTGGGCAGCCCCGCCGCCACCACGTTGAAGGCCATCCCTGCCGATGCCTCCGGCATTGCCGCCGGCTACCCCGGCGCTGACGGCAAGGGCAGCCTGGACGGCCGCCTGGCGGACGCCATTTCCCAGCTGGGCTCCAAACCCGGCTCGGCCGACGCCGTGTGGAGCGCCTTCGTGACGGCCACCGCCTCCCAGAGCCGCACCGAACTGCAGCAGGCCGCCCTGGCCGACGTCGCCGCCTCCTCGGCCGTGGACCTGCAGCTCTCCAATGCCTCCGTGGACCTGGACGAGGAAAACGTGAACCTGCTGATGTACCAGCAGGCCTATCAGGGAGCCGCCCGGGTCATGACGGCCATTGACGAAATGCTGGACACCCTCATCAACCGCACCGGAATTGTCGGAAGGTAACCCGTGATTACCCGCACCACCAACCAGACCATCGCCCGCGCGGCGCAACAGAACCTGCAGGCCAGCATGTCCCGCATGGCCAAGCTGCAGGAACAGGTCAGCTCCTCCGCCGCCATCGCCCGCCCATCGGACGATCCGACCGGCACGGCCAACGCCCTCAAGGTCCGCACCGAGATCCGCGCCGTCGCGCAGTACAGCTCCAATGTGAGCGACGCCGACGGCTGGCTCAGCGTGACGGACAATGCGCTGACGAACACCACGGATATCCTCCGCCGGGTCAAGGACCTCACGCTCAGTGCCACCACCGGCACCATATCTCCCGCCGACCGCAAGGCCATCGCCACCGAACTCACCGGGCTGAAGACGGACCTGCTGCGCGAAGCCAACACCACCTATCTGGGCCGGACCGTGTTTGCCGGCACCTCCGACGCCGGCAGGGCTTTCACCGAGGACAGCGGTTCCTACACCTACAGCGGAAGCGGCACCCCCACCTCACGCCGGTTGGACAGCGGCACGCTCATGCGCGTTGATACCGACGGTGCGGCCGTCTTCGGCAGTGGAGACGGATCGGTTTTTAAACTGGTCGACAGCCTGGTCGCCGACCTGAACGCGAACAAGGACGTCGGCGGTTACCTGTCGAAGATTGATGCAGCCGCCGCCACCGTGAACATTGAACACTCGGCGCTGGGCGTGCGGCACGCCGCCACGCTGAAAGCAAAGGACACCCTTATGGACCAGTCCGTCAGTCTGGAAGCACGGCGGTCCGGCATTGAAGACCTGGATACCGCCAAGGTCATCCTGGACATGAAGCTGCAGGAAGTTGCCTATCAGTCGGCACTCTCCGTGACAGCCCGGGCGCTGCAGCCCACTCTGATGGACTTCCTGCGATGAGCACGGCCCTGACCTTCCTGACCCCGCCACCCGGGTTTGCTCCGGACGTGGACTTCCTGCTGGACGATATCGACGGTGCCAACGGTCTGTACGCGCTGAGCTCCGCGGCAACCGCAGCGGGTACGGCCCACCGGCTGTTTGTCCTGGACGCGGCCGTCTACCTGCCGCAGTACCACCCGGAAATCACCGACTTCCAGCGCCGCCAGCTGGGGCTGGAAGCCCCGGAGGACGCCGTCGTACTGGTGGTGGCGAATCCGACCCTGGACGGCACCACCGTGAACCTGCTGGCGCCGATTGTGGTCAACGCTTCCACCGGCAGCTGTGCCCAGGTGATCCTGGAAAACCAGGACTGGCCGGTCCGTGCTCCCCTGGAGCCCGTTGCGGCGTAGGGTCCACGAAGCAGGTCCTTAACGCACAAAGGCGCACGTTCCGCGGAACGTGCGCCTTTGCTGCTTACCCGGGGGTTTAGGCGAAGTCGGCCGTGGCCGGATCCGCGCCGTAGCGGGTGCCGTTGTCGAGGGCGTTGAGGGCCTCGATGTCCTCAGCGCTGAGCGTGAGGTCCAGGGACTCCCAGTTTTCCCGGATGCGGGATTCCGTGACGGACTTGGGGATCACGATGTTGCCCAGGGCCAGGTGCCAGGCGATGACCACCTGTGCCGGGGTGGCGCCGTCGTACTTCGCGGCGATTTCCACGAGCTTGGGATCCTCGAGCAGGCCCTTGCCGGAGCCCAGCGGGGACCAGGACTCGTGCAGGATGTTGTGCTCGGCCTCGAAGGCACGCAGATCAGCCTGGTTGAGGTACGGGTGGGTTTCCACCTGGTTCAGGACCGGGACAACGCCGGTGGCGTCGATGATTTCCTGCAGGGCTTCCTTGGTGAAGTTGCAGACGCCGATGGACTTGACGCGGCCCTGCTTCTGCAGCTCAATGAGCGCCTTCCAGGTGTCCACGTACTTGTTCTGCTTCGGCTGCAGCCAGTGGATCAGGTACAGGTCCAGGGTTTCCAGGCCGAGGCGCTCCATGGAGGCGTCGAAGGCCTTCAGGGTCTCTTCGTAGCCCTGGTCCGCGTTCCACACCTTCGTGGTGATGAACATGTCCTCGCGGGGAACGGAGGTGGCGGCAATGGCGCGGCCGACGCCGGCTTCGTTGCCGTAGATCTTGGCCGTGTCGATGTGGCGGTAACCAACCTCGAAGGCCTGCCCCACTACCTTCTCGGCAACGTCATCCTCAACCTGCCACACGCCGTAGCCGAGCTGGGGGATGGTGTTGCCGTCATTAAAAGTCAAAACCGGTGATGTAGTCATAGACACATCCTTGTCCCGTTGCCGGGCAGGTCAAAACGGATAAGCTCACCGCGGAATCCGCTGTGACGTATTCCCGGTTTGGCAAAGATTTTTCCGGAATTTCGGGCCGGGTACCGTTTTTCCGTACAGAGACCGGGCTTTTACCGCTTCGTGATTCCCGCTTCGCGGGCGCTGGTCAGGGCGCGTTCCGCCTCCACCACGTCCTCCTGCACCAGTTCCGCGCGGCGCCGCACATTGTCCAGGCCGGCCGAGGCGATCCCCCAGCGTTCCCCTTCGAGCCGGGACATGGCTGCCGCCTCGGCGGCGGCGGCCAGGGAATTGCCGCTGCGGGACAGTGCCCGGTGGACTGCCGTCAGCGCCCCGGGGATGTTCTGGCCGGTGCTGGGCAGTTCACGCTGCGCGGAGGAGCAGACGTCGCGGACGCGCGGCAGCAGTCCGGCGAGCTCGTTGGCCACGGTCACCAGCTCGTTGTAGATGGCGTCATCCTCCACGCCTTCGAGCATCTGGTAGTACCGGTCCAGCCCGCGGGTGAACCGGTCATGGGCACGCCGCCAGACGCCCTTGCCGAGCTCAGAATCATCTTTCCGCCCCTGCCGGGCGGCTGCAAAAAGTGCCATCTATGTCCTACAGGTACTGGCCGGGGCTCGTTTGTGGTTCCTGCCGCGGGCTGCCGGCCCCCTGGGGTCCCTGCGCGCGGTGCGGTTCCCCGTCATCCCCGATCACAAGACCCGGCGCCAGCATGGTTCCGGGCGGCAGCTGCCGCAGCTGCAGGCGCCCGGCGGCGTGGGTTGCGCTCTGCTGCGCGGCGATGGCCGTCTGGATGCCGCGGAACAGGCCTTCGAGCCAGCCCACCAGCTGGGCCTGCGCAATCCGCAGTTCCGCGTCGGTGGGGGTGGAATCATCGCCGAACGGGAGATTGATCCGGTGCAGCTCGCTGACCAGCTCCGGCGCCAGCCCGTCCTCGAGCTCCTTCAGCGACCGCTCATGGATCTCGGCCAGCCGGTTGCGGGCGGCATCGTCCAGCGGTGCGTTGCGTACCTCGTCCAGCAGCTGCTTGATCATGGTGCCGATCCGCATGACCTTCGCGGGTTCGTCCACCAGCTCGTTGAGTTTGGGCGGACCGGTTTTGCCCTTGGCCTGGCCGGAGGCGTCCTTGGTGTCCGCGGCGGGGTCCGCCTGCCCGCCGGTCTCAGTGCCGGCCGCGGCGGAGGGCGCAGCAGGGAAAAGGCCCGTTCCGTCCCGGTCCGGTGTCTGCGCTGACTTCTGCCCAACAGGAGCGTCCGGGGCCGCCTCGCGGCGGTCGGAGGATCCGTTCTGTTCAGTCATGGCATCAATGCTCTCACGGTTGGCAGTGGTTGCCCCCGGCGGATCAGCTTTCCAGGCGTCTCTCCACCGTTTTTCGCGTAATCACCGTGCAGGCTCCACCCCGCCCGGCATCCAGGCATCCGCGCGAGGTCACACAAGGACACAACGACGGCGGCACCGCACCCGAGGCAATCGGGTGCGGTGCCGCCGTCGTACTCCCGGACAGGCTGGCCGAAGCTAGCAGCAGCGGCCCTCCGGATTGGCATCCTGCCGGTCCATCTTGTCCCTCCAGAAGTCACGCTCGCTCATCAGCGGGGAGCTGCAGCCGGACCGGGCGTGGAAATCCGTGTATTTCCGGTAGGCGTCCTCTCCCATCACGTCACGGAAGAACCGGACAAACCCGGCTACCCCCTGCCGGACGGCGACGGCGGCGCTCATCAGTGCGCCGCCCGTTGGGCGGGCCGATCGGCCTCCGGCAGGGCCTGCCACTGGGCCATGATTTCCTTTTCCGCCGGCGTGGCCAGGAATCCGGCCGGCGCGAACGTCCGGGATGCCACGGCGGGATCTTCAGCGCTCGGAGCGCCGCCGGAACGGAAGGACCGGATGGTGGCCATGATCGCCGTGATGATGACAATGATCGCCAGGGTCACGAACACCACCGAAAGCGTGGTCTGGATGAACGTGTTGCGCACCACCGCTTCCATGGCCTCTACGGTCTTGGCGGTGCCGAAGCTGGTCTTTCCGTCCGCCAGGGCCTGCTGGAACGCCTCGTGGTTGGCCCAGTAGCCGACCGACGGGACCGGGGAGAAGATCTTGTAGAACGACGCCGTGATGGTCACCACCGCGGCGAAGGCCAGCGGCACGGCCACGATCCAGAGCCACTTGAAGGCGTTCTTCTTGGCAATGATCGCCATGCAGATGGCCAGCGCAATGGCGGCCAGGAGCTGGTTGGCAATGCCGAACAGCGGGAACAGCGTATTGATGCCGCCCAGCGGATCGGTGACCCCCATGATCAGGATGGACCCCCAGCCGGCAACCATGATCGCCGTACAGATCCAGGCGCCGGGGCGCCAGGACATGTCCTTGAACTTCGGGGCGACGTTGCCGATGGTGTCCTGCAGCATGAACCGGGCTACGCGGGTTCCGGCGTCCACCGCGGTGAGGATGAACAGGGCCTCGAACATGATCGCGAAGTGGTACCAGAAGGCCATCATGGAAGGCCCGCCGATCAGCGAATGCATGATCGTGGCCAGGCCGACGGCGAGGGTGGGCGCCCCGCCGGTGCGCGAGACGATGGATTCCTCGCCCACGCTGGAGGCCAGCGAGGAGAGCATGTCCGGGGTGAGGTTCACTCCGGCCAGGCCCAGCCCGTTGACGAAGGCGACGGCGCCCTCCACGGTGCCGCCGGTGGCACCGGCGGAGGAGTTCATGGCGAAGTAGATGCCGCGGTCAATCGAGAGGGCGGCCACCAGGGCCATGATGGCGACGAAGGATTCCATCAGCATGCCGCCGTAGCCGATGAAGCGGGTCTGGCGTTCCTTCTCCAACATCTTCGGGGTGGTGCCGGAGGAAATCAGCGCGTGGAAACCGGAAAGCGCGCCGCAGGCGATCGTGACAAAGAGGAACGGGAAAAGCGGTCCGGCAACCACCGGGCCGTCGTCGCGGCTGGCGAACTCGCTGACCGCCGGAACGCTGATCTCCGGGCGGACGATGATGATGGCCACGGCGAGCATCACGATGGTGCCCACCTTCATGAAGGTGGAGAGGTAGTCGCGCGGGGCCAGCAGCAGCCAGACCGGCAGGACGGCGGCAATAAAGCCGTAGATGATGATGCCCCACGCGATGGTGGTGGGTTCCAGGGTCAGGGCGTCGCCCAGCGGGGTGTCGGCAACCCAGCCGCCGGCAATGATGGCCGCGAGCAGGAGCACGAACCCGATGATGGAGACCTCGGTGACCTTGCCGGGACGCAGATAGCGCAGGTACACGCCCATAAACAGGGCGATGGGGATGGTCATGCTGACGGAGAAGACACCCCACGGGCTTTCAGCGAGGGCATTGACCACCACGAGGGCGAGGATGGCCACGATGATGATCATGATGACCAGGGTGGCGATCAGGGCGGCGGTGCCGCCGATGAGTCCCAGTTCATCCCGGGCCATCTGTCCCAGGGACCGTCCGCCGCGGCGCATGGAGAAGAACATCACCAGGTAGTCCTGGACGGCGCCGGCGAGCACCACGCCCACAATGATCCAGATGGTGCCGGGGAGGTAGCCCATCTGCGCGGCCAGGACGGGGCCGACCAGCGGTCCGGCGCCGGCAATGGCAGCGAAGTGGTGGCCGTAGAGGACCCGGCGGTCCGTGGCGGCGTAGTCCTTGCCGTCAGCCTTGTACTCGGCCGGGGTGGCGCGGCGGTCATTGGGCTTGAGCAGCTTCGCTTCGATGAGCTTGGAGTAGAAGCGGTAACCGATGAGGTAGGTGCACACGGCCGCGAACACGAACCAGATGGCGTTCACGGTTTCCCCGCGCACTATGGCGAGCATGGTCCAGCTGAGGCCGCCCAGCAGTGCAATGCCCGCCCAGAGGGCGATCTTTGCGGGCGTCCAGCGCCGGTCCTCCGCGTCGAGGGTTTCCGGGTCCACGGCCACCGGCGGCAGTGCCGGGTCCTGTTCCAGGACGTCGCCGTCCTGTCGCTGCCGGTTGTCGGCCCGGCGCCGTTGATTCTCGCTCATGATGATCCCTTTGGTCTGCGGTGGGTGTCTGCGTTGACATACGTACCGAATGGGGCAGGGAGTGGCCCTGCATCCAAGAGGTTATCAGCGGCTGAGACGGCCGTCACAGACGTACGAAACGGCGGCCGTAATGCTGCGCGGCCGCCGTCGTCGTGGGATCCGGGGGTTTGCCTACACCGTGAGCAGGATTTTGCCTGTGTGCCGGCCGGAATCGAAATACTCGTGGGCGGCGGCAGCTTCGGCCAGCGGGAAGGTGCGGTCCACGAGGGGGCGGATTTGTCCGGCCTCCAGCAGCGGCCAGACGTATTCGCCGACGGCGGCCATGATGGCGCTCTTTTCCTCCACGGGCCGGCCGCGGAGGGTGGTGCCGATAACGGCGGCGCGTTTGGTCATGAGCTGGTTGAGGTTCAGCTCCGCCTTGATGCCGCCCTGCAGGCCAATGACCACCAGGCGGCCGGCGACGGCGAGCGCGTCCAGGTTCCGCTGCAGGTATTTGGCGCCGACCACGTCGAGGATGACGTCCGCCCCGTGCCCGTTGGTTGCGTCCCGGACCGCGTCGACGAAGTCCTGTTCCTTGTAGTTAATGAGCACCTTTGCGCCGAGGGATTCTGCCAGTTCGAGCTTTTCCGCGGACCCGGCGGTGACCATCGGAACGGCATCGAAGGCGGTGACCATCTGGATGGCCATGGTGCCGATGCCGCCGCTGGCGCCGTGGATGAGGACGTAGTCCCCCTCCTTTACCCCGGCGGCCATAAAGAGGTTGGAGAACACAGTGGCAGCCGTTTCCGGCAGGGAGGCGGCCGTGACAACGTCGACGCCGTCCGGCAGGGGCAGCACCTGTCCGGCGGGAACGGCAACCTGTTCGGCATAGCCGCCGCCGGTCAGCAGGGCCACCACTTCGGTGCCCACGGCGAAGCCTTCAACTCCCTCGCCCAGGGCGGCAATCCGGCCGGAGACTTCCAGGCCGGGATATTCGGACGCTCCGGCGGGGACCGGGTAGTGGCCCTGCCGCTGCATCACGTCGGCGCGGTTGATGCCGGCGGCAACGACGTCGATCAGCACCTCGCCCGGTCCGGCCTCGGGTGCGGGCACCTCCTGCAGTTCCAGTGCTTCCGGTCCCCCGGGCGTTCCAATGACAATGGCTTTCATGCTGTCCTTCCTGGTTTAGGGAATTTTGGTGATTTCATCCCTTCTGCCAGACTACATAGTGAGGAAGGTTGTCCGAGCGGCCGATGGAGCTGGTCTTGAAAACCAGTGTGCGGTAACCCCGTACCAAGGGTTCGAATCCCTTACCTTCCGCGCCGACAAGAAAAGCGGCCCCATTCGTGGGGCCGCTTTTCTGTTTAACGGCGAGGAGCGGGTCTCGGGCAGCGGCCGCAGCAGGACGTCGCCTCGCAATAACTTAGGCTTATCCTAAGTAATTGCGTCCTCAGTCCCCCAGCGCATCGGAGCCGCAGCATGTCCCCCCGCATTCAGCCCAACCCTTTCCCGACGCCGGTCCGCATCACCGCACTCACCCTCGCACTTGCCGCTGCGCTTACCGGATGCGGCGCCGGGGACGACGAAGAACCGGCGTCGAACACCGGCGTGCACGGGGTCTCCGAACAGACCGCCGAGCGTGTCCTCCAGGTCAGCTCCGTCCATCCCGAAACCGGCATGACCCTCATCGAAGGCCCGACGTTCGGGCCCGACGGCGGCCTGTTCGTTGTCGATGTCACTGCACCGTCCGGCGACGCGAAGGTCATGCGGGTGGACGTCGAGGAAGGGACCGTTGACCCTGTCTTCACCGAGGGCAACGGCGCCTACACCTCCGCGCAGTTCAGCCCGAAGGACGGCCGGCTCTATCTGACGGACTTTGCCGCCGGAAAAATCGACAGCATTACCGCCGACGGGCAGGACCACCAGACCTTCTTCACCGGCGACGTCGACGGTTCCCCCATGCGCCCGGACGATCTGGCCTTCGACGAGGAGGGCAACCTCTTCGTCAGCGATTCCACCGGCTACGCCGATCCGGCCTGGGAGGCGCAGGGCCGGGTGGTACGGATCGACAAGGACACCGCGGAGGCCACCGTCCTGGCCGGGAACCTGGCTGCCCCGAACGGCATTTCCTTCAGCGAGGACTTCAAGGCGCTGTGGGTCAGCCAGTACATGGACAACCGGATCGACTATCTGGTGCTGAACGAGGACAAGACCGAGGTCACCACCTCCCACCCCGGCATGCACTTCGACGGCGGCACCAGCCAGACGGATTCCAACGCCGTGGATGCCGACGGCAACGTGTACCAGGCCGTCCACGGGCAGCCGCGCATTTTCGTCTACAGCCCCACGGGTGAGCTGCTGTCCACCGTCACCGTCCCGGCCGACGACGACGAGGACGGCCTCACCTCGGCCACCAATATCGCCATCAAGCCAGGCACCAACGAGGCCTACCTGACGGTCAGCGGCCCTTCCGGCGGCTTCATCTACGAATTCGACGCTCTGTCCAACGGCATCCGCCAATCAAACGGCGGCTAACCAATACGCCCCACCAACAGCAGCACGGATAAGTTTCGGGCGGTTGATCCTAGGAATGCCCACACTGAGTGCCAGGCGTGTGTACCCCCGCAGGGGCCTGGCGGAGGCGGCTTTAATATTCCAAGCGAGCTCTGCGAGCGCCGGAATTTCGTTGCCGCCGGAGCCAGGCCCCGCAGGTGAGCGGGGCTGCCGCCGGGCTCAGCAGGTGAGCCGCGGCGCGGCCTGGCCCAGCAGACGGCGCAGCAGGCGAACCTTACGCCGGCACCCCGGCAGCCTCCGTCACCAGCACCTCATCGATGCTCTCCTCCCGCCACTGCTTCAGCAACCGGTGGAACACCACCGGCCCGGGGCTGAAGGAGAAGCTGACGGGCGGCGGGTTGCCCTCTCGGTTGTAGTAGCCCGGCGTGCATTCGGCGGCGAACTTGCGGTTGTCCGCGGAGGTCCGCTGGATGGTTTCGCACCAGGCAGCCTCGGCTTCCGCCGTCGGCTCGATGTAGCGGGCTCCTGCCTCCCGTCCGGCGCCGATGACGGCGGCAATGTGGTTCGCCTGTTCCAGCAGGATGTGGGCGAAGTTCACCGAGTTGGCGTTCTGCATTGAGCCGAGGTGGAACAGGTTTGGGAAACCGTGCGTGTAGAAGCCGTGCAGGGTGCGCGGTCCGCGGCTCCACGTTTCCAGCAGGGTGGATCCGCCGCGTCCGGTCACCGGCAGGGCGCCGGAGGTGACACCGGAGATGCCTACCTCGAAGCCCGTGGCGAAGACGATGCAGTCAACCTCGTATTCCTCGTCGCCCACAACGATGGTGTTCTCGGTGATGCGGGTGATGCCGCCGAAGTCCGCCGTGTCCACCAGCGTCACGTTGGGAAGGTTGAAGGTCTCCAGGTAGTAGTCGCTGAAGGTCGGGCGCTTGCACATGTAGCGGTACCAGGGCTTGAGCATCTCAGCCGTCTTCGGATCATAGACTTCCTCGTCCACCCGGGCACGGATGGAGTTCATTTTCCGGAAGTCGACGAGTTCGTCGAGGCGTTCGCGTTCTTCTGCAGATACGGATTTGTCGACGGCGCCGCTGATCATCTTGCGGTGCAGCTGCGGGACGGAGGTCCAGCCGTCCCGGGTGAGGTCCTGTTCCACCGGTTCCCCGGAGACCACGGCAAGGAAGTTCTCCATGCGTTCCTTCTGCCAGCCCGGCTTCAGGGAGGCGGCCCAGGCCGGGTCGGTGGGGCGGTTGTTCCGGATGTCCACGGACGACGGTGTGCGCTGGAAGACCAGGAGCTGCCCGGCGTCGCGCGCCACCATGGGAATCACCTGGATACCCGTGGCGCCGGTGCCGACCACGGCCACCTTCTTGTCCGCGAGTCCCGTGAGGTTACCGGACTGGTCTCCCCCGGTGTAGCCGTAGTCCCACCGGCTGGTGTGGAAGGTGTGCCCCTTGAAGGAGTCGATGCCCGGGATGCCCGGCAGCTTCGGCTGGGTGAGCGTTCCCGAGGAGGTGATCACGTAGCGGGCACGCATTGAGTCCCCGCGGTCGGTGGTGACGATCCATTCCAGCGCTTCGTCGTCCCAGGCCAGGCCGGTGACACGGGTGTGGAAAACGGTGTCGCGGTACAGGTCGAAGCGTTCGGCGATGGCCACGGCGTGCCGGCGGATTTCCTCGCCCCGCGCGTAACGCTCGGTGGGCATGTAACCCACTTCTTCGAGCAGCGGCATGTAGACGTAGGACTGAATGTCACAGCGGATTCCGGGGTAGCGGTTCCAGTACCAGGTGCCGCCGAAATCCCCGGCCTCATCCATCATGCGAATGCTCTCGACGCCGGCCTCCCGGAGCCGGGCGCCCGTGGTCAGGCCGCCGAAACCGCCGCCGATCACCAGCACCTCCACGGCGTCGGTCAGCGGGTCCCGTTCGGTGCGCGGGGTGTAGGGATCGGTGGCGTAGTAGCCGAACTTTCCCTTGGCTGGCTGGTACTGGGTGGCGCCGTCCGGACGGATCCGCCGGTCCCGTTCCGCCTTGTACTTTGCCCGAAGGCCCTCTACATCCAGTCCTTCTTCGGTGTGCTCGTACGCTATGGGGGTTTGCGTGCTGCTCATGTGTGTCCTTACTTAGCTTGCGCATGCCCGGGGCAGGATCCGGGGGAAGGACAACGACGCCGGTGCGCGGAGTCCGTCTCGCTCCGAACGCCGGCCGCCGGGGACGCCGGTATATCTCAGACCGCCAAAAACGGTTAGTCCCACACTAACTAATTTCGCGGGGTGTTTGCTGACACCGTGTTTGCCGGCACGTCCGGGGCCACTACGGTGAACTCATGACCGACGGAAGTAATGTGCAGCACGAGCGCGAACGGGTGCTGCACAGTCTCGAACAACTCACCGACTCACTGCAGTCAACGGCCCTGCCCGCTTTCCTCGATCCACTGCTGGCCACGGACCTGACGGTGCGCCAGTTAAAGGTCCTGACCGTTCTGGTGGCCACGGAGGAGGGCGCCACAGGCCGGGGCCTCTCGGAGTCCTTCGGCGTCTCGATGGCCTCCATGTCCGGCCTGATCGACCGGCTCGTTGCCCAGGGCGTCGCCGTCCGCTCGGAGGACACCCGGGATGCGCGCGTACGGCGGGTGAAGGCGACGCCGCTGGGCCGGACAGTGGTGCGCCGGCTCGTGGCCGGACGCCCGGAGCTGAATCTGGAGATTCTCTCGCGGTTGTCAATGGACGACCTGCGGGCGCTCGAGCAGGGCATGCGCGCCGTTCATACCGAGGTCAACCGGGCAGAGGGCGCCGTCTAGGCCCGGCCGGACGTTGTCCGCCCGCAGCTCGTCCACTACCTGCAGCACGCGCTGGTTCGATCAGGTTCACGCGCCCCGGTGCGCGCCAAACGGCGTCGGGCGCCGCCCTTTCGTTACCGAGTAGTAACCGTGGCCGGAAGTGGGAGTGCCAGCCCGTAGACTGTGCTGGCGATCACTTTTCCGCCTCCTCGGGGGACGCGGCGGAACCTTCCCGGCTCGTGCATTGACGGACGACACCGGACGGACACCTGCTCGTAACCTGCCCCACCTAGCATCACCATTGTCACCACTCGCTGCATCCCCTGCCGCCATTATGCGCGGCCATTACCCGTCGGCCCCAGCGGCCGACCAAGGAGTATGAGGCATGAGACCTTCAATCCGGAAGGCTGCGCTCGGAACCGCCCTGTCAGTCGGCCTGCTTGCCGCGCCGCTGACCGCGTTCCCGGCCTACGCCCAGGACGGCGCCGCTGCCGTTCCCGGCATCATCATCAACGAGGCATATTTGTCCGGCGGCAGCGCCAATGCCCCGTTCACCACCAAATTCGTTGAGCTCTACAACCCCACGAGCGAAACGGTAAGCCTGGACGGCTGGTCCCTCCAGTACCGGGCCGCAAACGCCACCGCCGCTCCCACCGGAATCGGTTCCCTCTCCGGCAGCATTGCTCCGGGCGGTTACTACCTGGTCTCCGGTGCCAGCAACGGCACCGCCGGTGCCGCCCTGCCGAACGCTGACGCCACCATCGGCGCCAGCTTTGCCGGCGGCGGCGGCACCCTGATCCTCTCCAACCAGGGCACCCGCGTTGACCCCCTGCCGACCGGCTCCGTTGTTGGCGCTCCGGGAGTGGTTGACCTGCTCGGCTACGGCACCTCCAACACCTTCGAGACCGCGGGCGCAGCAGCTCCCGCCGGCAACTCTGATCCGAAGTCGCTGAACCGCACCGGATTCCGCGATTCGAACAACAATGCCGCCGACTTCAGCCTCAGCGCCTCGGTCACCCCCACCTCCTCGGCCGGCACGGCTCCCACCGAGCCCGTCCCCACGCCTACCCCCACCCCCACGACGCCGGCGCCTGTGCCGCTGCCGGGGAACGTGGTTCCGATCGCCGAGATCCAGGGCACCGGCGCAGCCAGCCCGATGATCGGCCAGACCGTCACCACGCGCGGCAAGGTCACCGGTGTCTATCCCACCGGCGGTTTCAACGGCTACTACATCCAGACCCCGGGCACCGGCGGTGACATCACTCCCGCCACGCACACCGCATCGGACGGCATCTTCATCTTCTCGGCGGAAACCGCGGGTTCCGTGGCCGCCGGCGATTACGTCGAGGTCACCGGCACCGTCGGCGAGTACTACAACCTCACGCAGCTCACCGTCGCCGGCGGCGCCATGACCAAACTCAGCGAAGCAGCACCCGAGGTCAAGCCCGCCGCCACCACCTGGCCGGCAACGGAGGAACAGCGTGAAACCTTCGAGGGCATGCTGCTGGCACCCCAGGGGGACTTCACCGTCACCGACAACTTCTCCCTGAACCAGTACGCGGAAATCGGCCTCGCCGCCGGTACCGCTCCCCTTGTCCAGCCCACCGCGGTAGCCCCCGTCGGTTCCCCGGAGCACGCCGCCGTCGTCGCCGACAACGCTGCGCGCGCCGTGAAGCTCGACGACGGCGCCAGCACCAATTTCCTCAGCGCAGCGAACCAGGGCACACCCCTGCCGTACCTGACGCCGGAGAATCCGGTCCGGGTGGGCTCGGCCGCCACCTTCAGCACCGGCGTCATCCTGGACTTCCGCAACAGCGCCTGGAAATTCCAGCCGCTGACCGAACTGACGCAGGCCAACGCGGCCACCGTCACGCCGGCGTCGTTCACCAACACCCGCACCACCGCACCCGAGAGCGTGGGCGGCAACCTGAAGCTGGCGTCCTTCAACGTCCTCAACTACTTCACCACCACCGGTGACACCCTGTCCGGTTGCTCGTTCTACAAGAACCGCAGCGGCGAACCCGTCACCGTGAACGGCGGCTGCGACGCCCGCGGCGCCGCCAACGCCGCGAACCTGGAACGCCAGCAGGCCAAGATCGTCGCCGCGATCAACGCCCTGGGTGCCGACGTCGTTTCGCTGATGGAGGTCGAGAACTCGGCCAAGTTCGGCAAGAACCGCGACGACGCCCTGTCCCGCCTGGTAGCAGCCCTCAATGCGCAGGCACCGGGAACCTGGGACTACGTCCGCTCCCCCGCAGCCCTGCCCGCTGACGAAGACGTGATTCGCTCCGCCTTCATCTACCGCACTGCAACGGCTGAGACGGTCGGCGAATCCACCATCCTGAACAACGAAGCGGTCTTCTCCAACGCCCGCGAACCGCTGGCCCAGGCGTTCCGCCCCGCCGGCGGTGAAGACGGCACGGAAATCCTCGCCGTCACCAACCACTTCAAGTCCAAGGGATCAGCGCCGGCCTCCGGCGAGAATGCCGACACCGGCCAGGGCGGCTGGAACGCTGACCGCGTCCGCCAGGCGCAGGCACTGGTGGACTTCACCAAAACCGTGTCGGAGAAGGCCGGAACGGACAAGGTGTTCCTGCTCGGCGATTTCAATGCCTACCACGCAGAGGACCCCATCAAGGTGCTGGTCGATGCCGGCTACGTTGACCTGGGCGCCGCCACCGGCAAGCACTCCTACGCCTACAGCGGCACCGTCGGCAGCCTGGACCACATCCTGGCATCCCCGGCAGCCAATGAGGCCGTCACCGGCACGGACATCTGGAACATCAACTCCGTAGAGTCCGCGGCCTTCGAATACAGCCGCTACAACTACAACGCAACCGATTTCTACGCCCCCAATCCCTACCGGGCCTCGGACCATGACCCGATCCTCGTCGGCATGGACCTGACCGCCGAGGGTACGGACACCGCCACGGTGAACCTGCTGAACATCAATGACTTCCACGGACGGATCGACGCCAACACGGTGCCGTTCGCCGGAACCGTTGAGGAACTGAAGGCCGGCGCACCGGAGGGCAGCTCGCTGTTCCTCTCGGCCGGCGACAACATCGGAGCGTCCCTGTTCGCCTCCTCGGTGCAGCAGGACCAGCCCACCATTGATGTCCTGAATGCCCTTGGGCTGCGGGCCTCGGCGGTCGGCAACCACGAGTTCGACGGCGGCTTCGCCGACCTCACCGACCGCGTGGCGCCGGCAGCGGAGTTCCCTTACCTGGGCGCAAACGTCTACACCAAGGGCACCACCACTCCTGCGCTGCAGGAATACGAGATCCTCGACGTCAACGGCGTGAAGGTTGCCGTCATCGGCGCCATCACGCAGGAGACGGCCAGCCTGGTCAGCCCGGGCGGCATCGCCAACCTGGACTTCGGTGATCCCGTGGAAGCGGTCAACCGGGTAGCCGAGCAGCTGGTGGAGCAGGATCTCGCCGACGTCATCGTTGCCGAATACCACGAGGGTGCCGGCAGCGGCACTCCCGACGGCGCCAACCTGGATCAGGAGCTCGCTGACGGCGGTGCCTTCGCGGAAATCGTGAATGACACCACCGAACTGGTGGATGCCATCTACACCGGCCACACCCACAAGCAGTACGCCTGGGATGCAGCCGTTCCCGGCACCGACGGCAAGACCCGCCCGGTGGTGCAGACCGGTTCCTACGGCGAATTCGTCGGCCAGATCCGCCTCGAGTACAACAAGGAAACCGACGAGGTACTGTCCTACACCGCAGCCAACGTGGCCCGCACCACGACGCCCGCTCCGGCACTCGTAGCTGCGTACCCGGCGGTTGCCGAAGTGCAGCGGATTGTGGATGCCGCCGTGGCGTACTCGGCCGAGGTGGGCAACCAGCCCATCGGTTCCGTCACCGCTGACATCACCTCGGCCTTCGTGGGTACCGCCCGCGATGACCGCAGCTCCGAATCCACTCTCGGTGCCCTGGTGGCCGGCTCACTGTTGTCCACCCTTTCCGCTCCCGAGCGCGGCGGCGCCGAAATCGGTGTCACCAATCCGGGCGGCCTGCGTGCCGAGCTGTACTACGGCGAGGACGGTGTGATCACCTACGCGGAGGCCAACGCAGTCCTGCCCTTCGTCAACAACCTCTGGACCACCACCCTGACCGGTGCCCAGCTGAAGACGATGCTGGAACAGCAGTGGCAGCCGGAAGGCAGCTCACGTGCCTTCCTGGCCCTCGGCCTTTCCGACAACATCACCTACACCTTTGATGCCGACCAGCCCCGGGGCTCACGGATCCAGAGCATCACCGTCAACGGTGCCGCCGTGGACCCGGCCCGCGATTACCGGGTGGGTACGTTCAGCTTCCTCGCCCAGGGCGGAGACAACTTCACCGTCTTCAACGAGGGCAAGGACACCCGGGACAGCGGGCTGGTGGACCGTGACGCCTGGATCAGCTACCTGTCAGCCAACAGTCCGCTCTCCCCCGATTTCGCCCGCCAGGGTGTAGCCGTCAAGGGCGCGCCTAAGGCCATCAAGGCCGGAACGGCGGCGACCTTCACCGTCGCCCAGCTGAATCTGACCTCGCTGGGCAGCCCGGCCAACACCTCGCTGGCCGTCAGCTACGTGAATGCCGCCGGCACTGCCACGTCCCTGGGAACGGCACCGGTCAGCGCCGGTTCCGCCACCGTGACGGTGACCGTTCCGGCGTCGGCGTCCGGGGCCGGAGCCCTCGTGCTCAAGGCCGCCGAATCCGGCACAACGGTGACCCTCCCGGTCACCGTCGAAAAGGCAGCCGCAACGCCGGCGCCGGTCTGCAAGGCGCCGGTGCCGCCCAAGCAGTGGTGGGATGTGCGCGGCTGGGTCCGGTACGCCTACGAACTGACGCAGTACGTGCTGTGCCTGGCGGGCCGGAAGTAACGGTCCACGGATAACAGCAGGAACAGAAAGCGCCGCTCCGGATTTTCCGGGGCGGCGTTTTCTGTTCCCGCGCAGCTTTGCCCGGCCGGCCACCCGGTCCGGTTATGGTGGTGGTCCGCGCAGTCAACAGCGCGGGCCGGCAGTGGAACAGGAGCCTTCCGCATGGACCATGATCCGCAGACCCCGGAGCATCCGCTGAAACAGGGTGCAGCGGGCAGCCAGGCTCCCGGTCCGGACGGCCGGCGCGGCATGGTCCGGCGCAGCACGGTCCGGAGCCACGGTGCAGAATTGGCGGTGTACGAATACGGGGTCCTTGATGCCGAGCTGCCCGGCATCCTGCTGGTCCATGGCTACCCCGATGACCACCGGGTGTTCGACGGCGCGGTGGAACGCCTCGCCGCGGACCGGCACGTAATCACGTATGACACCCGGAACGCCGGGGCCTCCCGGCTATCCGGTGATACTGCGGACGGGCATCCGCTCAGCGCCTACCGCCTGGAACTCCTGGTGGAGGATCTGTATGCCGTTCTCGACGCCACCGGCACCGGATCCGTGCACCTGGTGGGCCACGACTGGGGATCCATCCAGGGCTGGGCCGCGATCCAGGATCCCCGCGCCTCCGGCAGGATCCTCAGCTACAGCAGCATTTCGGGGCCCGACCTCGGACACTTCCGCCGGTGGTTCAGGACGCGGCTTCGCTCCCCCCGGCTCTGGCCGCAGGCACTGATGCAGGCGGCGCGCAGCTGGTACGTGGCGGCCTTCCAGCTACCGGTACTGCCCGAGGCTGCATGGAAGTACCTCCTGACCGCCGGGTATGAGAAGCGCGCCGGCCGGAAAATCGGAGACAACGGTGTGCGGGGGCTGCAGCTCTACCGGGCCAACATGCTCCGGCCCGTCGGGTCCCTGCCGGACGGCGGCTGGGCCGGTCCGGTGCAGGTGATCGTTCCGCTAAAGGATCCGTTCCTTTCACCGAAGCTGGTTTCCGGGCTGCAGGAACACTTTCCCGGGGTGACGGTTACCCGGGTACACGCAGGTCACTGGTGGCCGGAGCGCCGCAGCGAGGACTTTGCCGCACTACTGCTCCGGTGGTTTGCTGCCCATCCCGACGGCTCTGTGTAGCCGTTCCCGACCCCGGACCCTGGGTCGGCTGTCGACGGCACGGTGCGAAACAAAGCAGCACAGGCCGCCGGAAAATCCCGGCGGCCTGTGCTCTTGAGAGCGATCGGTTCAGAACATATCAGCGGCTGCTGTGTTTGCCGCCACTGCCGTCGTCGCCCTCCATGTCGATATGTTCCTTCCTGACGTCCTCGGTCACCGTAGCCTCTTCGGTTACGGTTTCCGTGTCCAGCCGGACGCGCTCCACGGGCACGGTTTCCTTTTCCACCACCGTCTCCTCGGCGTGGAGGGTCACTTCGTGCTCTTCCTCGCTGATGGCCGGCCCGTCCATTGCCGAGCCGCGGTTGGCGTCCGTAATGGGTTCCCGCGTAAGCCGGGCTTCTTCATGGCTGACCGGCACCGTCTTGGTCACGTTCTCCGTGGTGACGTATTTGCGCAGACGTGCCCGGCCGGACTCCCGGCTCTGCTTGCCCACATGGAGCTGCTCTTCGGACCGGGTCATGGCGTCGTCCGTGGTGGGGCCGGACGTGTCATGGCCCACCTGACCGCTCGAAGACCGGGAGGTTCCGGAGCTGCTGCTGTCCGTCAGCCCGGAGGTTCCCGAGCCACTCGACCTTCCGCTGCCGGAGCCGGAGCCTGAACCGCCCGAGCTGCCGGAGCCGCTGCCGGAGCCGGATACTCCACTGCCCGATCCGGAGGTGCCGGATCCGGAAACACCGGTTCCGGAGCCGGCGGAGGTTCCCGATCTGCTCGAGGTGCCAATGGAGTAGTAGCTGTACAGCTCATCCTGCTCTTCGTCGCTGAGATGCCCGTCCTTCTCCACCCGGGGGGCGTCTTTCACCATCTCCTTGGAGTACGGCACCCGCACAACGGATCCGTCCACTGTGGCTTCTGCCAGCGGAACAAACGTCTCCTTGGACCCGAAGAGCCCGGTCTTGGTGGTTACCCATGCCGGCTGACCCGTCTCGTCATCAAGATAGATGTCTCCTGCCGAGCCGATCTTCTCTCCGTGGGTTCCTTCCACAGTGCCGTGGTTCATAATGCTGTCGATCTGCTCACTGGTGATCACGTTTTGCTCCTGTTTCTGCGCCGATCGGGCGCATGGTGCTGCGTTGGATATTTCGTCCCCCACTTACCCCCAGGTACTTCCGCTTTCTCAGTTCCCGAGCCCGGCCTTGTCCACGCGGCGGTGGAAGCGCATGCCGCCCAGTCCGCCCAGGATGGCACCGACCAGTGCAACGGCTGCAGCCACAACGGCCGCAATAATCGTCGATGCCGTTGCGTTGTCACCGAACATCGGGAGTCCGTTGACTTGTACCAGGATGTCGAACTGGTCGCCTGCAATCGCCGCGAGGATGGCGGCCACAATGGCAATCACCACCGCCCAGACCCAGACCGCAATTCCCTGCTTCATCCCGTTGAACCGGGCCATCCGTCCCGCCACGTATCCGCCGCAGTAATAGGCCACGAACAGGATCACCAGCAGGATGATCGTCCCGGTGACCGTAATGGCTGTGGCATCCGGACTGTCGTCATTCAGCAGCACCGCCGCGCCGAAGGCGGTTGCCAGGGCGCTCAGCAGCACGGTGGTGCCGATGGCTGTCAGCCAGCCGAAAAACGCGGAGCCGATTTTGACTCCGCCAAAGGAGGCTTTCTCCCGCTCGACTACGCGCCGGCGGCTGGTGTCATCTTCCACGGGGTCTCCGCGCCGGTTATCCGGTGCCGGATCCAGGTCCCCCTGATGCCGGCCCTGGTCGGCCGCCTTTCGTCCCTGATCCCCTGCGTGGTCCCCTGCTGCGCTTGCGCTAGTACTCATGACCGCGTCCTTTGCCGTAGGAGCAGCCGGGAGTGTCCCGGCTTAGCTTCACGTTAGACGGAACAGGGGTAAATAAACAGGTCACTTACTATGTACTCCCCTTGACAGTCCGGCCTCGGGAATTGTTCTGCCCCCACATCGGTTGTAACCACCAATACATCGTCAAGATTCATCTAGGAGAAATCATGACAACCCAGCTCGAATCGACTTCCCCGGCCCTCACGGACTGGATCCCGGCCAAGCAGTTCATCGGCGGCCAGTGGCGCGACGGCCGTTCGGACAAGACCCTCACGGATACCAACCCCTTTGACGGTTCGCAGCTGATGACCATGCAGCAGGCTTCCCGCGAGGACCTCAACGACGCGTACGCCGCCGCCGAGGAAGCCCAGAAGGATTGGGCAGCCAGGACCCCGAATGAGCGCCGGACCGTTATCGCCCGTGCTGCAGAGATCTTCGAGGAACGCCGCGACGAGATCATTGCCTGGCTCAACGCCGAATCCGGCAGCACCATGCTGAAGGCCAACATTGAGGTGGCTTCCGCAGCGTCCATCACCCGTGAGGCAGCCACCTTCCCGCACCGGGTGCACGGCAAGATCATGGACTCGGACACGCCGAACAAGGAACTGCGCGTCTACCGCGCACCGCTGGGCGTCGTCGGCGTCATCAGCCCCTGGAACTTCCCGCTGCACCTCTCCCAGCGCTCCGTTGCTCCGGCACTGGCGCTCGGTAACGCCGTCGTGCTGAAGCCCGCCAGCGACACCCCGGTCACGGGTGCCCTCATCATCGCCAAGATCTTCGAAGAGGCCGGCCTGCCCGCGGGCGTGCTGAACGCCGTCGTCGGCGCCGGTTCCGAAATCGGGGATGCCTTCGTGGAGCACCCGACCCCGCGGATGATCTCCTTCACCGGCTCCACCCCCGTGGGCAAGAACATCGGCGCCCTGGCTGCCACCGGCGCCACGCTGAAGTACACGGCGCTTGAGCTCGGCGGCAACAGCCCGTTTGTGGTCCTTGCCGACGCCGACGTCGACCAGGCAGTCCGCGCCGCCGCCATGGGCAAGTTCCTGCACCAGGGACAGATCTGCATGGCTGTAAACCGGATCATCGTCGAAGACGCCGTCTATGACGAGTTCGTGGAGAAGTTCACCGCCCACGTCAAGACGCTGAACGCCGGCGATCCGACCGACCCGAAGAACGTGGTGGGCCCGATCATCAACGCCAAGCAGCTCGAAGGCCTGAAGACCAAGATCGAGACCGCGAAGTCCGAAGGCGCCCGCCTGCTGCTCGAAGGAACCATCAACGGTCAGGTCCTGACCCCCACCGTCTTCGCCGACGTCACCAAGGACATGGAACTGGCCCGCGAGGAGATCTTCGGCCCGATCGCCGGGATCATGCGCGCCACGGATGCCGAGGATGCGCTGGCCCTGGCCAATGACACCGATCTGGGCCTCTCCAGCGCCGTGTTCACCTCCAACCTGGAGGAGGGCGTGAAGTTCGCCCGCCGCATCAAGGCCGGCATGACGCACGTCAACGACTTCCCGGTCCAGGACGAGGCGCACATTGCCTTCGGCGGCGAGAAGAACTCCGGCCTCGGCCGGTTCAACGGCGAGTGGGCCATCGATGAATTCACCACGGACCACACCATCAGCGTCCAGCACGCCCCGCGTGAATACCCGTTCTAATCCGGTAACGGACACCAGCGGCTAAACGACGACGGCGGCCCCGCACCATTGTGTGCGGGGCCGCCGTCGTTAACGCCCGGGGCCGGAGAAGCTACTCGCCGAAGCGGGCCACCAAGCGCCCCAGGACCTGGTTGTTCTTCAGCCGCTCCAAGCCCTCGCCAATCTGGTCGAAGGTGATTTCCTCGTAGCCGGGGGTGATCTCGCCGCGGAGCATCAGGTCAAAGACCTCTTCAATATCGGCCACGGTACCGCCCAGCGACCCTTCAATGGTCTTGCCCAGAATGGAGGTAGTCACGATGGTGAACGTCTGCTTGCCCAGCCCAACCTGGACTACCTTGCCGCCGCGCTTGATCGCGTTTACGGCTTTCTGCGTGGTATCGAAACCGGCGTAGTCGACAACCAGGTCGAAGTCGCCGCCCCTCCGCGGATCGGTCACCCATTCCGCAGCGTCCTTGACGCAGGAAACCGCACCAACTTCCCGTGCCGCCGGCCAGGCCTCTTCCTTCATCTCGGCCACGTGCACCTCGGCACCGGCCAGGACCGCAGCGCGGGCGCCGATCTGCCCCAGGCCGCCGAAGCCGATGACGCCGACCTTCATACCCTTCTTCGCTCCGCCGGCCTTAATCATGGCGTGGTAGGAAGTCATGCCCGCATCCGTGGCCAGGGCGGCCAGGGAGATGTCCAGGCCGTCCGGAACGCGTGCCAGGTCGCGGTAATCCGCAGCCAGCTTGTCCGCGAAACCGCCCGGGGTGAACATGCCGAGGGGAGGCTGGACACCGGCGGAATTCACGCCCACCACGTCACCCACCTTGAAGCCGGTGACGTCCGGGCCCAGGGCCGTGATGACGCCGGCGTTCTCATGTCCCTGCGTCATCGGCAGGAACGGCATGGCTGAGTCCCCCACCTCCATGTACATCACGTCTGAGTGGCACAGGCCCGCAGCCTTCACATCGATAAGAACCTGGGTGGGACCGGGAACCGGCTCCTCAACCTCGTTCAGCTGGATCGGCTGCTGCTTGCCCATATACTGCCAGGCTTTCATCGGATGCCTTCCTGTTCTGTGCGGACTCTGCACGGGTGCTGTACCGACCGCAAAGCACTGAACCCTGCGGATGCCCTTCCGGGAGCACGCTCGAATCGAACGTACCCGCTTTCAGCTTATTGCCGGCCGGTTTCTTCTCCGGCTAGGGGCTCACCATCGGCACAGCCGAACGGCCGGCGTCGTCCGTGCCTGCTGCCCGGCCCCGGCGGGGACCGGACTCAGCAGCGGATGCAGCCGCTGCCAGCAGTGCGGCAGCAATATCGTCCGCGTCCTGCAGGGTTCGTGAGCCCTCACTGGCGGGAGCGCCGGCCTCGGCGGCAATGGCCGTTCCCCACTGGACGGAGGACAGCTGCAGCCCCAGGACAAACAGGTTCTTCACCGGTTCGCCGCTGACGCCCACGGCCCGGTAGGGCGGCAGCGTGACGTCCAGGCCGGGCGTCAGGACCGGGGTTCCGTCTGCGGACATCATGACCTTCGGGCGGGCCAGCCCGTCCCGGATGAGCCCGGCCAGCAGCGGGGAGACCGTACGGTCCACCCGGTTGGGCGGCATCATGGCCTCCATCAGGGTGGATGCCGCATACTCAGTTCCGACCCACGGGGAGGACGCGGTGAACACGCCGCGGGCCTCATCCACGTCAAACCGGGGATCCGGGCCGACAAAATGCACCAGCCCGGCACGGACCAACGCGGCGAGCTGCTCAATGCGCTCCGGCGGCGGACCGCTGGCCAGTCCTTCCACCAACGGCTCAAACCAGCCCCGCAGCTCGGTGAGCCAGGATGCCTCGACCAGGCCGCCGTCGGCCACCACTGCTTTCAGCACGCTGCGCCCGGCGTTCAGGGCGCCGATGAGCATCTTCAGGGGATCGTCCTCCCCGGCTGCGGATCCGGCGGCGTCCCCTTCCAGATAGGCCAGCACGGCGTTGTCCGCCTCGTTCGCTCCCTTGAACGGACGGCGGCCCAGCGGCTGGGCAAGGGCTTCAAGGTTGGTGCGGCGGTGGGACGGAACACAGCTGTCCAGCACCGCCTCCTTCGCCGCATCCCATTCCGGACCGGGAAGATTCAGCGCAGCGTCCAGCCGGTCAAGGAACTCCGCGGCGGAGCCGTTCAGCTCCTCCGGGGCAACCCGTGCCAGCGTGCTGTAGTACGCCCAGACGGCGTCCCGGTGCATCAGCGGCCACAGGTCGTGGTCGAAGCCGGGCTGCGTGCCGTCCGCACGGAAGGCGAGCGCCGCCTCGCGGGTCAACCAGCGCAGATGGATGCCGCGGGGAACGTAGGAGTCCAGCTTGGCCTTGGCCCGGTAGGGGGTACCGCGGCGGGAAGCGGCAATCAGCTGCGGTTCACGGCCGGACGGTTCATAGCGCAGGGCACGGCCGGCGGCCTGTCCGGTGGACACGTATCGTCCGCCGCGGCCGACGGTGGCCGCAGCCATCACGTCGAAAAAGTTCAGGCCCAGCCCCCGCACCAGCACGGGCTCTCCGGCCGGCAGCCGGGAAAAGTCGACGTCGGCCGGCACGGCGGGCGGAAGGTAGGTCAGGCCGTGGCGTTCGGCAGCGTCCTGCAGCCGCGCCTGTTCCGGGGAAAGCAGGGCCGGCAGGTGTCCCAGGGCCAGCACCGCCGCCTCCGCCGCCAGAACCTGCTGACCCTCGAGTTCAATGACCAGTCGGCCGTCCGCTTCGCGGGAGATTCCCAGTGCTTCGGTGCGGCGGTGCACCAGCTCCACGCCGTCGTCGGCAGCGGTTTTCCGCAGCTGCTCGTAGGTCCATTCCAGATACCGCCCGTACAGCGGACGGCTGGGGAAATCCGCCGGACCCAGGGATGCCAGCTCCCGGCGGTCGCCGTCGGAAAGGCCCTCCGCGGCACGGGTACCGGCGACCATCAGTTCCCGCCACTGGTTGAAGGAGAGCCCTGCGGGCGAGGGCAGCAAATCCCGGACGGTGTCCCCGGCCGGAACCACTGTGGGAAACAGGGCCGGAGTGTTCATCAGGAACAGCCGGGACTGATTGGTCCGCCAGACGTGTCCCGGTCCCGGGGTGAACGGATCAATCAGTTCAATGCGCAGCGGCAGGAGCTGCGCGGAAGCACGCCGATTGGTAAGCAACCGGTCCACTACGGAGAGGCCGCGGGGTCCTGCGCCTATGACGGCTACCCGGAAACTCTGCGTGTGATCCATGCGTCTAGGATATCCGGGCGCCGGGCCCCACACGTTCTGCGCTGTCCGGCCGCGCAGAAACGGGGGCGGCACGGCCGGTCGCTAGGATGGGCGGATGACATCCTCGAACCTCGGCGCTGCCGATTCCGTCCCTACCGACGAGTTCCTCTGGCTGGAGGACATTTACGGAGACAAGCAGCTGGATTGGGTGCGCTCCGAGAACGCGGTGACCGAGGACCTGCTCTCGCGCACCGGCTTTGAGCAGACCGAGGAGCGGCTGCTGGAGGTGCTGGATTCCACGGACCGGATCCCCATGGTCGGCAAGCGCGGGGAGCATTACTACAATTTCTGGCGCGACGCCGAACACCCCAAGGGCCTGTGGCGCCGCACCAGCTGGGAAAGCTACACGGCGGAGGACACCGAGTGGGAGATCCTGCTCGATCTGGATGAATTCGGCGCCGCGGAGGGCACCGAGTGGGTCTGGGGCGGGTCCATGTTCCTGCGTCCCGCGGACGGCGCCTCCTACCGACGGGCCCTGGTGGCCCTCTCCCCCGACGGCGGCGACGCGGCCCGCTTCCGGGAGTTCGACGTCGTCGACGGCGCTTTTGTTCCCGGCGGGTTCGACATTCCCGCAGCCAAGAGCCGGATCAGCTGGGCCGGTGAGGACAGCCTGTATGTCGGCACGGATTTCGGTCCGGGGTCCATGACCACTTCGTCCTACCCGCGCACCAGCCGCATCCTGCGCCGCGGCCAGCAGCTGGCGGACGCCGCACCGTATTTTGAGGTGCCCGAAGACCACATGATGGCCGTGGTGCAGCGGGACCAGACGCCGGGCTTCGAACGGGACCTGGCCGTGGACATCATCGATTTCTACAACACCCGCACCTTCCTGCGCGAAGGCGGCGACTGGGTGCAGCTGGACGTTCCGCTGGATGTGAACGTGGATCTGCACCGGGAATGGCTGCTGCTGCGTCCGCGCACGGACTGGGAGCTCGACGGCGCCGTCCACCCGGCTGGTTCGCTGCTGGCCGCGCCGCTGGCTGACTTCCTGTCCGGGAACCGTACCGTCCGCCGCCTCTTCACCCCGGATGCGGCAACGTCGCTGCAGTCCTGGAGCTGGACGCGGGACCGGCTGCTGCTGAACCTGCTTCGCGATGTCAGCTCCGAGATCCGGGTGCTTACTCCGGAGGACGGCTGGCGTTCCGAGGTCCTGGATGCCTGCCCGCCGCTGCACTCGGTGGACGCGTATGCCGTGGATGACGAGGATGAAAAAGCGGGCAACGACTACTGGCTGATCAGCACCGGCTTCCTCACTCCCTCCACGCTGTCCCGCGGCACCCTGGCCGGCCCCGGGGGCGGCGAAGGCACCCCCGGGGTGGCAGTAAAAACCTCCCCGGCGTTCTTCGACACCAGCGGACTCACCGTGGAACAGCACTTCGCCGTGTCTGCGGACGGCACCAGGGTCCCGTACTTCCAGGTGGCGCCGCAGGATCTGGTGCTCGACGGCGGCAACCCCACCCTGCTCAACGGCTACGGCGGGTTCGAGGCGTCCCTGACCCCTGCCTACAGCGGCGTGGTGGGCCGCGGCTGGCTGGAGCGGCGCACCACGGACGCCGACGGCGTCGAGCGGCGTGGCGTGTACGTTCTGGCCAACATCCGCGGCGGCGGCGAGTACGGACCGGAATGGCACCGCGCCGCCCTGCAGGAAAACCGGCACCGGGCATATGAGGACTTCGCTGCCGTGGCCGAGGATTTGGTGTCCCGCGGCGTCACGTCCCGGGAACATCTTGGCTGCACCGGCCGCAGCAACGGCGGCCTGCTGGTGGGCAACATGCTCACCACGTATCCGCACCTGTTCGGCGCCGTGTCCTGCGGGGTGCCGCTGCTGGACATGCGCCGCTACACCAAGCTGTCCGCCGGGTATTCCTGGATTGCCGAATACGGCGATCCGGATGATCCGCAGCAGTGGGAGTTCGTGCAGACGTTCTCGCCGTATCACCTGATTAAGGAAGATGTTTCCTATCCGCCCACGCTGATCTGGACCGCCACCAGTGATGACCGGGTGGGCCCGGTGCAGGCCCGCAAGATGGCTGCACGGATGAAGGCCATGGGTGCGGACAAGGTCTGGTTCCATGAGGCCCTGGAGGGCGGCCACGCCGGTGCGGCGGACAACCGGCAATCGGCCCGGATGCACGCCATGTCCTACGAATTCCTGTGGGAAGCGCTCACCGGAGGGCTCGGCTGAGGCGTTTTGCTGAAACCGGCAGGTTGCCGGTAGTCTTGTCAGGCTGGCAGCGGAAGCTGCAAGCCATGCTGACAGTGCGAGCTGAAAAGTATGTTGGAGACGTGCCAGAGCGGCCGAATGGGCTTCACTGCTAATGAAGTGTGGGCCTAAAGCCCACCGGGAGTTCAAATCTCCCCGTCTCCGCCACTAGTCCCCCGGTTTTCCGGGGGACTTTTTGCGTCTATACCCCAAACTGCCCGTTTCTGTCCCCCGGGTGCCTGCACGGACGGGATTCCGCGGTCCGGTAGATTCGCCTTCGTGACTTCCAACCGCATCCTGCTCACCGGTCCCCGCCTGCAGCTGCGGGATTTCACGCCCGACGACGTCGGGGCCGTGCATGCGTTTGCCTCCGATCCGCTGGTTACCCAGTGGTCCACGTGGGGCCCCAACACCCTGGCCCAGACACAGGACTTCATCGACGACGCCGCGGCCGAACCCGGCAGGCCCGGCCGGACGCGGTTCACGCTGGCCGTGGTGGTCCGGGACCGGGTGGTGGGTTCCGCGGCGGTGTGGACCACCAGTGCGGCCGACCGCAACGGAGAACTGGGTTACACCCTGGACCGCGGCGTCTGGGGCCAGGGAATGGCGACCGAATCCGCAGCGCTCCTGCTGGACCTGGCCTTCGGGCCGATGGGCCTGGCCCGCGTGGAAGCCACCTGCCATCCGGAGAATGCCGGTTCGGTCCGGGTGCTGGAAAAGAACGGCTTTGTCTTCGAGGGCCGGCTGCGGGAACACCGGGTGGTGGACGGCCACCGGCGCGATTCCCTGTTGTTCTCCGCCCTACGTTCGGACCGCAGTTCTTCCGGCCGGTTGCCGGCACACCGGGAGCTTTTGGACCGGGTGCCGGATAGGCTGGCAGCCGACTCACCAGCTTCCCTACCGTGAAGGAAAAATCCATGGAAATGCGATTGCTCGGCAACAGCGGAACCTCGGTCAGCAACTATGCGCTGGGCACCATGACGTTCGGCAACGAATCCGATGAGCACGTCTCCCATGCGCTCCTGGACGACTACGTCCGTGCCGGGGGAAATTTCGTGGACACGGCGGACGTCTACACCTCCGGTGCGTCGGAGGAAATCATCGGACGCTGGCTGCACGCACATCCCACGGAGGCCGCCGACGTCGTTCTTGCCACCAAGGGACGCTTCCCGATGGGCTCCGGAGCGAATGATCTCGGCACCTCCCGGCGGCATTTGCGCCGTGCCCTGGACGATTCCCTGACCCGGCTGGGCGTGGACCACGTGGACCTGTACCAGCTGCATGCCTGGGACCCGTGCACTCCCCTGGAGGAGAGCCTGGGGTTCCTCAATGACGCGGTCACGGCGGGGAAGATCAGCTACTACGGGCTGTCCAACTTCACCGGCTGGCAGCTGACCAAGGCCGTGTATGTGGCGCGCGGGCATGGCTGGGCGCTGCCGGTCACCCTGCAGCCGCAGTACAACCTGCTGGAGCGGGAAATTGAATCCGAGATTGTTCCGGCAGCGCTCGACGCCGGACTGAGGCTCCTGCCCTGGTCACCGCTCGCGGGCGGCTGGCTGACGGGTAAATATGACCGTGAGACCGTGCCTGCGGGCAATACCCGGGTGGGCGACAACCCCACACGGCAGTTCCAGGGCTGGGACCTGCGCAGCCACAACGAGCGGACCTGGCACATCCTGGACGAGCTGCGGACTGTGGCTTCTGCCCACTCGGCCACCCCTGCGCAGGTGGCGCTGGCGTGGCTCGCGGACCGTCCGGGGGTGACCTCGGTGATCCTCGGGGCGCGGACCACGGACCAGCTGGCGGACAACCTGGGTGCCGCGTCCCTGGTGCTCACCGACGAGGAAAAGCAGCGTCTGGCCGAGCTGAGTGCCCCGCAGGTCGGCAACTATCCGTACGGGCCGGACGGGCGGAACCAGCGGGCGCGCCTGCTCGAGGGCGGCCGGACGGGGCGGTAGCTCCGGGCGCGAAAAGGCCGGACCGATACCGGTCCGGCCTTTTTGATCCGACGAGGTTTAGGTCGATTAGGGCTTGTAAAAGTCCTCGGGCCGCAGCTCCTGCGCCCACTTACTGATTTCTTCCTCCCGGACCGCGTCCGATTCGGTCTTTTCGGGTGCCGGTTTGGTGGTCTCCGCCGGAGAATCGTTATCCGGAACGGGGCGCACGTAGGGCTGCGGGTGCGCCGCCAGGTTGGTGATTGCTGCACCCGAGGCGCGGATTCCGGCGCCGGTGAACATGGCGTAGAGCTTCAGCGCTTTCACGGGCTGCCCCTGGCCGAGGGCCGCGTAGATCTGCCGGTGCTGGTCGGCGCTGAGCAGGGACGCGGCGTCCCTGGCGGCCTGGGGCGAAGTACCGGTTTCAACGGACGCGGGACGGGTCCGTGCCGGGCGGCTCGGGCGGCTGGCGGCGGGCTTGGTGCCGGCACTGGAACCAGCGGAACCCGCGGCGGCCTTGCTGCCGGCGTCGGGCTTCGGACTGGCGGCGCGGCGCTTCTCGATCCTGCCCCAAAGCGCGCTCACAACAGCGATGGATAAGACGAAGAGGATAATAACCGCGAGCTCCATACCTCGATCCTAGCTTCGCTTTCGGCACGGCCTAAAACGGCCGGTATATTGACGTTCAGCCCAACGACGCCCAATCAACGGAGATGCCATGACGTCCAGCGCCACCACCCTGCCCTCGCTGCGTTCCCTGTGTGTCGAAATCCATGCCGGCGTGGCGGAGGTCCAGCTTCTGGGACCGTCCAAGGGCAACGCAATGGGACCGGATTTCTGGACCGAGCTTCCCAGCGTGTTCGAGGCGCTTAGCGACGACGACGCCGTCCGGTCCGTCCTGATTTACGGCTCGGGCGGAAACTTCAGCTACGGCCTGGACCTACCCGCCATGGCTCCGGTTTTCGCACCGCTTCTCGGTGCAGGCGGTATGGATGCAAAGCTGCGCGAGGGTTTCCGCCGGCAGATCAAGGCACTCCAGGATTCGGTCAGCTCGCTGGCAAGGTGTGCCAAGCCGGTGATTGCTGCAGTCGACGGATGGTGCATCGGCGGTGCCATTGATGTGATTGCAGCGGCCGATATCCGCATTTCCTCCCCGAAGGCACGGTTCAGCGTCCGCGAGGTCAAAGTGGCCATCGTGGCGGATCTGGGGTCCCTGCAGCGCCTTCCGTCCATCATCGGCGAGGGCGCCACCCGGCAACTGGCTCTCACGGGCGAGGACTTCGACGCCGCCCGGGCCCTCTCCCTGGGGCTCGTCACGGAGGTGGCCGACGACGTCGTCGCACGCGGCCGCGAACTCGCTGCCTCCGTGGCTGCCAATCCCCCGCTGGTAGTCCAGGGGGTCAAGCAGGTGATGAACCGCCGGACGCAGAACTCGGTCCAGGACGGCCTGGATTACGTGCAGGTCTGGAACTCGGCGTTCCTTGCCAGCCGCGACTTCGGGGAGGCGACGGCGGCGTTTGCCGAGCGGCGCCCTCCGGTCTACCGCGGGGAATAGCCCGGTTCTTCGTGTCTGGCAGCGTTTGAGACGCAGGACTGCCGACGCTGTCTGCGGCAAGATATGTCTTCCCGGCACCAGCTGACCGGACCAAGTAGCGGTGCCAGAAAGACGGGTATTTTTGCTTTTCGGGAGGGCTGTTTTTGGTCTGTTTTCGGGCCGGAAATGTCAGTGCCGGGTGAAATCCTGAGGGTATGGATCAGCTCGGGAACACCGAACCGACAACCGAAGAACAGGATCGTGACGACCAGCAACCCACGGGCTCCGCTGGCGAAACGGATGCTCCGCGCACGCCCTGCACGCTGGCGGTGTATCGGGCGGTTCCGGATGTCAGTGGCGACGCTGGCGACGGTGGCGAGGGTACGGACTCCGCCGACGACAGCAAGGCCGGTACTGCCACGTCCACGGACACCGACACCCGCACCGGAGATGCCTCCACCGATCCCGCCGCAACGCCGCCAGCCACCCTCTTTGATGTACCCATTCCGAGTCCCGATCCCGCCTCAGATCCCATCCCGGGGCCGGAAGCAGGAACCCCATCTGCCGGCCCTAGCCCAACGGCTTCAGCCGCCGAACCCGGACGCGTTCCAGAGGACACCACGGGCTCGCCGGTCGCTGAACCTGCCGAACCCGCTGAGCCTGCGGAACCCTCCACAAGTGCCACCGGTGCTGATGGTGATGGTTTTCCGGACGGTTTCACCGGGGTGCTGGCAATGGCGAACCTGGAGTCCTTCGACGAACACGCCACCGGCGAGGTGTTGGCCCGCCTGTCGCATTTGGTGCGGTGGACGCAGGCCCAGCAGGCCCGGGCGATCAACCATATGGAGGAACTCTTCCGGAACAATCTGTCGTCTACCTGGGGGAAGGAAGGTCCGGGGCTCGCGTTCAGCCTGGCCGCCTCCGAATGCGCCGCGATCCTGAACGTTCCGCAGACCACCGCCCAAGGCATGATGGTCGAAGCCGGCAGGCTCTGCAGCACCCACACCGCCACGCTCACCGGACTGGAAGAAGGACGCTTCTCCTATGCGCACGCGCAGGTGGTCCTGGACCAGTGCGAGAACATACCCTCCGCGGAACTTCCCGGGTTCGAGGCCGAACTGCTCGCCAAAGCCGAAGGCATAACCCGGGCACAGTTCTGCGCCAAAGCCCGCCGGCTGCGGGAGAAAACCTATCCCGAGACCATTCCCGAACGGCACCGGACAGCGTTCGAGAAACGCAAGGTGGTCCTGGAACGCGACGAGGACGGCATGTCTTGGCTCTCCGCCCATCTGCGGGCCGAGCATGCCCAGCAGATCTACACGGCACTGTGCACCTCAGCCCGTGGTGAGCAGGCTGACGGGGACCCGCGGACAGCCGACCAACTGCGGGCAGACATCCTGACCCAACTGCTCATGGGCGGCCTCGGTTCACCCCGTGCCGGCGGTTCCAACGGCGGGACCGCTTCCGCCGGCAGGCCCACCGATGCCAGTGACACGGAACCGGATGAGCCGTCCGGGTCCATGGGTGTTCTGCCGCGGGCGGAGATCATGGTGCTGATCAACGCCGAAACGTTGTTCGGTGCCGACGAACAGCCTGCCGAACTGCACGGTTACGGGCCGATCAGCGCCGACGCCGCCCGCAGACTCGCACGCAACGCCGCCCACTGGACCGGACTCGCCCAAGACCCAACCACCGGAGAGATCCTCGGGGTCGGACGCCGCCGGAAAGTCCCCGCCGGACTCGCCCGATGGCTCAGAGCCCGGGACGGAACCTGCCGGTTCCCCGGCTGCAGGGTCAACACCGCCGTCACGGAAATCGACCACACCACCGACTGGGCGAAAGGCGGGGACACCGAACACGGCAACCTGGAACACCTCTGCCGCCGGCACCACCGGTTCAAGACCCTGGGATTCTGGAAAGCCACCCAACCCAGACCCGGAGTGATGGAGTGGACGTCCCCGACGGGACGGGTCTACCGTACCGAACCGTTCCTGGAACTGGGCAACACCCCAAAGAACGGGACCCCGGAGGAAGAAGCACCCCCGTTCTAGCCGGTCTCGCAGGCGGCCCGTGCAGGCCCAACCGGCGGCGAGGTATGCCAGGCCGGTCGGGCCGGGTATGCCGGTCGGGCCGGGTATGCCGGGCCGTTCCCGCAGGCCCATTACCGCCCTCTGCGCACAGGCCATCGTCCTCTGCCTTCTGCCTTCTGCTCATCGCCCACCGCCCACTGCCCACTGCTCACTGCTCACTGCTCACTGCTCACATCGGATGATGCCTCTTGGCCGGGCCGCTGCCGAGCTGCACTGCCACAGCCAGTGCACCCACAGCGACTAGAACAGGGATCAGCATTGCTCCCGGAAAGACCGGAACAAATGCCAAAGCCAGCGCACATGCCAGAGCGGTGATACCCATGGCAGCCGTCCGAACGTCTCTGGTCCGAACAGCCAACAGGATCAGAGCCGCACCGAAGACCGGGCTGAAGACCAGACCCGGAAGAAAAGGAATGCAGAAAACAGCCAGTCCGGCGAGGGCGGCCATAGCCCCGCGTTGCTGTCGAATACCGACCTGCTTTTCCGTCCGAGCTGTGAAAAACCATGCAGCGAGAAGCAGCAGGGCCGCGACTATTCCTGCACCGAAGCTCACCAACTGGGAGCCAACCCAGTTCTCCGGAAGGAAGGTCAGCCTCCCGGGATCCGCAAGAAACCAGGCCACCAAGCCGCCAACGCCTGTCGCAACTAGAAGCCACCGTGTCGCTACCCCATCCAGGAAATGCCCGCCATCAGCGCGCATCGTTTCGGCATGCCTGCTTTCCTGCCACATGTCTGCTCCCCGATCGCTGGGTGTCTCACCGTGCGCGGCAATCCCAGTACCCGGCTGGTGGCCTAGCCCTGAACGGCGGTTCCGGGAAATGTAGCATGGCCACCCCCGCAAGCCCTCCTCGTGTTTACGCCGGCGGACTGTGGAAATAGGGTCATCCTGCGACGAACCTCGAACACAACCGCCGCACCGGGCAGACGGACGCTCGGGCCGGACGGAGACCTGTTCGTCCATCCAAACGCCCGCATATCTGTCGGCGGTCCAGGCCTCCGGCTGAAGGGACGTGCTACGAAGTTTCGTCCTGTGCAGGAGAACGGCGCTCTCTAATATCTGACCCGCCCGGAAGGACGACAGCCCTCACCGGGTACCGAGAAGAGGCAGGCATCATGGGTTACATCCCCGTCGGCACTGAAAACAGCACCACCATCCACCTCTACTACGAAGACCAGGGCACCGGCCAGCCGGTAGTACTGGTTCACGGCTACCCATTGGACGGGCACAGCTGGGAGCGTCAGACCCGTGAGCTGCTCGCGGCCGGCTACCGCGTCATTACCTATGACCGCCGAGGGTTCGGCCAGTCAAGCAAGGCCGGATCGGGGTATGACTACAACACCTTTGCCGCAGACCTGAAAATTGTGCTGGAAACCCTGGACCTGCATGACGCCATCCTCGTCGGCTTCTCCATGGGCACGGGAGAGCTGGCACGCTACGTCGGACGGCACGGTCATGAACGGATCGCCAAGCTGGCGTTCCTCGCTTCGCTGGAACCTTTTCTGGTGAACCGGAACGACAACCCCGATGGCGTTCCCCAGGAGGTCTTCGATGGCATCGAAGCGGCCGCAAGGGAAGACCGCTTCGCCTGGTACACGAACTTCTATTCCGACTTCTACAACCTTAAAGACAACCTCGGCACCAGGGTCAGCCAAGAAGTAGTGACGGCCAACTGGAACACGGCCACCGCGAGCGCACCCGTGGCCGCTTACGCCGTGGTCCCGGCATGGCTCGAAGACTTCCGTGCCGACGTCGACGCCGTCCGTGAAAGCGGAAAGCCTGTGCTGATCATGCACGGCACTGCAGACAACATCCTGCCGATCGACGCCACCGCCCGCCGCTTCCGCAAGCTGGTCCCGGACGCGGACTACGTTGAGGTCGACGGCGCACCCCACGGCATGCTGTGGACCCACGCCGCGGAGATCAACGAAGCACTGCTGGGCTTCGCCGCCAAATAGCGCTTCACACGGCCGGTAGCCGCAACAGGTCAAGCCGGGTCCGGGAACGCGCAGCCGGGAGGCACAGAAACGGGACGGGCACAGAAGCGGGACGGGCACAGAAGCGGGACGGGCACAGGCCCGTCCCGCTTTCCTTGCACAACCTGCGGCACCGGAGGCTCCTGCGGTACCTGCGGCACCGGAGGCACCGTAAGCACCTGGGGCACCTCGGGCATCAGTAGTCAGACGCCCTTAACCAGACGCCCGCAGCCCGGACTCTAAATTTCCAGCTCCCCCGTCAGGCCTTCAACGCCAGGACGAACGGCAGCACTGCTTCCGCCCCGGCCTCGCGCAGCACCCGGCCTGCTTCCGTGAGGGTCCACCGGCTGTCCGCAAAGTCATCCACCAGCAGCACCGGCCCGGGGTTGGCAGCAAACCAGGCAGCACCTTCGGGCGGAACGGCAAACTGGTCCCAGACGGACGCCAGCCGGAAGGCACTGTTGCCGCCGGGACCGCCAACGGGTCCGCCGTGCGGCAGCTGCAGCGCCCCCAGATAGGGAATCCGGCCCAGGTCGGACAACCCGCGGGCAAGGGAATCCACCAGCTGCGGCCGGGACCGGGACGGGACGGACACAATGGCCACCGGACGTTCGGCCCAGCCCCACTGCGCCAGAACCTGCACACAGCCTTGTAGCAGTGCCGGATTCACGGGCATGTCTCCGGCGCCGGACGCGAAAATTTCCCGCAGCCTGCCGCCCCAGCCCAGGTCCGTCAACCGGGCCAGAGCACGCCCGCCGGAGACGGCACGGTCCGGCTTGATCTTGCCCTTGACCGGAACCCCCAGCCGGTCCATGCCCGAGGGATACATGCCGCGCGGATCCACTTCCACGCCCACCTTGTCCAGCGCCCGGGCCGCGTTGTCGGAAGCCTCGGACGCGACGTCGTCGCCAAACCAGCGGCCGGCACAGTTATCGCAGCGTCCGCAGGGGGCGGCCGCAGGATCATCGAGCTGCTGGGACAGGAACTGCATGCGGCAGCCGGAGGTGCTCTCGTAATCGAGCATGGCCTGCTGTTCCTTCACCCGGGCAGCGGCAATCCGTTCATAGCGTTCCCTGTCGTAATGCCACGGCTGTCCGGTGCCCCGCCAGCCGCCGGACACCTTCTCCACGGCACCGTCCACGGAAAGGACCTTCAGGAGCAGTTCCAGCGGCGAGCGCTTGAGGTTGACCCGGGTCTCCAGCACACCGACCGACAGGACCTCGCCGGAGGCAAGCTCGGAGAGCACCGCGGTGGCCGGACCTTCCTCCGGCATGGAGGACGTGGCGAAGTACTGCCAGATGTCGCGGTCCTCCGCCCCCGGAAGCAGCAGCACATCGGCATTGGGCGTGCCGCGGCCGGCACGGCCCACCTGCTGGTAATAGGCCACAGGTGAGGAAGGAGCCCCCAAATGGATCACGAACCCCAGATCGGGTTTGTCGAAGCCCATGCCCAGTGCGCTGGTGGCCACCAGTGCCTTGACGCGGTTCTCCTTCAGCGCAGCTTCGGCCTCTTCGCGGTCCGCAGGGTCCGTACGCCCGGTGTAGGCGAGGACCGGGTGCCCTGCCTTCTGCAGCAGCCGGGCCGTATCTTCGGCGCCGGACACCGTCAGAGCGTAGATGATCCCGCTGCCAGGCAGCTCATCCAGGTGCGTCAGCAGCCACGCCAGGCGTGCCTTGGGGGTGGGCAGGCGGAGAACACCGAGCCGCAGGGACTTGCGGGCCAGCGGACCGCGGATGGTGAAAACGTCCTCTCCTCCGGCGGCGAGCTGTTCCTCAATGTCCTTGACCACACGGCTGTTGGCCGTGGCGGTGGTCGCCAGCACCGGCACCGTGGAAGGCAGCTGCTCAATCAGGTTTCGGATCCGGCGGTAATCCGGCCGGAAGTCGTGGCCCCAGTCGGAGATGCAGTGTGCCTCGTCAATCACCAGCAGCCCGGAGCGGCGGATCAGTTCCGGCAGGTGCTGTTCCCGGAACCCGGGGTTGTTCAGCCGTTCCGGGGACACCAGCAGCACATCCACCTGGTCGGCCTCCAGCTTGGCGGAAATGTCCTGCCATTCCAGCTGGTTGGCGGAGTTGATGGCTTCGGCACGGACCCCTGCCCGGCCGGCGGCTGCGACCTGGTCCCGCATCAGTGCCAGCAGCGGGGAGACAATCAGAGTGGGACCGGCTCCTCGGGCACGCAGCAGCAGGCTGGCAACGAAGTACACCGCTGACTTGCCCCAGCCGGTGCGCTGGACCACCAGCGCCCGCCGGCCGCCGGACACCAGCGCCTCAATGGCTTCGAACTGGTCCTGGTGGAACTCGGCAGAGTCATTGCCCACCAGCGCCCTCAGCAGCTCCACGGCCTCGCCGTGCAGCGCGGCGGTGGTGTCAGATGCGGTAGTCGAAGCTGTGCCTGGCATTTCAGTGCTTTCCATACCTTCCACTATCCCAGCCCTCCGGAAGTCTTCCCCGCACCGGATCCCGGCTGTGGACGCAGAACACCTTGGCAGGGGCGCCCCCTATAGACTGACCCTCGTGAACAATGCATTCGACCTCTCCGCGTCCTTTAAGGCCTACGACGTCCGCGGCGTCGTAGGCGAGACCATCACCCCGCAGATCGTCGAGGCCGTAGGGGCCGCGTTTGTAGACGCTCAGGGCCTGGCCGGCCAGACGGTCCTGGTGGGCGGTGACATGCGCCCGTCCTCCCCCGAGTTCATCCGGGATTTCGCCCGCGGCGCCACCGCCCGCGGCGCCGATGTGCTCCTGCTGGACCTTATCTCCACAGATGAGCTCTACTACGCCTGCGGTGTGCTCAACGCCGCCGGCGTCACGTTCACCGCCAGCCATAACCCTGCCCAGTACAACGGGATCAAGATGGCCAAGGCCGGAGCCGTTCCCATCTCCTCGGAGACAGGCCTGAAGGAAATCCAGGCGCTCGCCGAACAGTACCTGAACGACGGCGGCATCCCCACGGGAGCGAAGGCCGGGCAGATCTCGGTCCGCGACGTCCTGGCCGACTACGCCGGGTACCTCCGCAACCTCGTGGACCTGTCCGCAATCCGCCCGCTGAAGGTAGTGGTGGATGCGGGCAACGGCATGGCGGGCATGACCACTCCGGCGGTCCTGGGCGACACCATCCTGCCCGGCCTGCCGCTGGACATCATTCCGCTCTACTTTGAACTGGACGGGTCCTTCCCCAACCACCCGGCAAACCCGCTGGAGCCGGAAAACCTGCGGGACCTGCAGGCCGCCGTCGTCGAGCACGGCGCGGACATCGGCCTGGCGTTCGACGGCGACGCCGACCGCTGCTTCGTCATCGACGAAAAGGGCAATCCGGTCAGCCCCTCGGCCGTCACCGCCCTGGTGGCCCGCCGCGAAATCGCCCGCGCCAGGGCTGCCGGCGAGGAAACCCCGGTGATCATCCACAACCTGATCACCTCCCGCGCCGTACCGGAACTGGTCGCGCACGACGGCGGCCGCGCCGTCCGCACCCGCGTGGGCCACTCCTTCATCAAGGCCGTGATGGCCTCCGAGGGGGCCGTTTTCGGCGGCGAGCACTCCGCCCATTACTACTTCCGCGACTTCTACAACGCCGACACCGGCATGCTTGCCGCCATGCACGTGCTCGCCGCCCTGGGTGAGCAGACCCGCAGCCTCTCGGACCTGGCCCGCGAATACGAACCGTACTTCTCCTCGGGCGAGGTGAACTCCCGGGTCGAGGACGTCCCGGCCGCCGTCGCCCGCGTCCGCGCCGAGTTCGAGCGCGACGGCGTCACGGTGGACACTCTCGACGGCGTGACTTTCACGTCCGACGACGGCGCCTGGTGGTTCAACCTCCGCGCCTCCAACACCGAACCCTTCCTGCGGCTGAACGCTGAAGCAGAGGACCTGCCCGCCATGGAGCGGGTCCGCGACCATGTACTGACACTAGTAAGGAAATAGCAATGGCTGATGTAGAACTGAACGGATCGGAACCCTCCGCCGAGGTGCAGGATGATCTGAACTCACTGCTCGGCACCGCGCTGGGCGTCACCCAGGAGCAGCTTGAAGCGCAGGGTGCCTTCCTGCCCGCCGCCCTCGTCGTGCAGAACGACGGCGAGCTGCGGATGATCGCCGTCGCTCCCGAAGACAGCGATGAGGACCTGGATGCGGATTCGATGATCGAGGACCTGTACACGGTTCTGACCGAGCAGAAGGGCGAGAACCGCGCGGTGGCCGTGTTCTCCGATATCCACCTGCCGGAGGAAAACACCGACGCCATCCACATCGTCACCGAGCACTCCACCGGTGTTTGCATCTCCGCCATCCAGACCTACTCGGAGCAGGACGGCGAGTGGACGTTCAACGAACCCATCTGGGAGGGCGGCGAGCCCATCGTCTGGGCCGACGCTGAGTAACAGCTTCCGGAACGACCCAAAGGGAGCCCTGCCGGTTTTTTTGGCGGGGCTCCCTTTTTGCGTGCTCGGAGTGTTTTGGTGTGCGCGGCGCGGCTAGGCGGCGGAGAACCGGTCCTTCAGTTCTGCCAGCCGATCCTGGAGCTCCTGCGGCAGGGTGGGGCCGAAGCGGCTGTACCACTCATCAATGGCGTCCAGCTCGGTGGCCCATTCCTGCGGATCCACACGGACAGCCTGCTCCACGTCCTCCGGAGTCATGTCCAGGCCGGTCAGGTCGAGGGAGTCACCGGTCGGGACGAAGCCGATAGGGGTTTCCACGGCATCGGCCGTGCCCTCAAGGCGTTCGATAACCCACTTCAGCACCCGGGAGTTGTCTCCGAACCCGGGCCAGGCGAAACCGCCGTCGGCGGTGCGGCGGAACCAGTTCACCAGGAAGATGCTGGGCAGCTTCTCCTGGTTGGCCTTGCCGCTGAGCTCGATCCAGTGCCGCAGGTAGTCACCGGCGTCGTAACCCATGAACGGCAGCATGGCCATGGGATCCCGGCGGACCACACCCACCTGGCCCGCTGCGGCGGCGGTGGTTTCCGAGGACAGGGTGGAACCCATGAAGATGCCGCTGGCCCAGTCACGGGACTGCGTCACCAGGGGAACGGTGGTTTTGCGGCGGCCGCCGAAGAGGATCGCCGAGACCGGTACGCCGTTCGGGGAGTGGTATTCCTCGGCCAGCATGTCGATCTGGTCGATCGGCGTGCAGAAGCGCGAGTTCGGATGCGCTGCGGGATGGCCTGCTTCCGGCGTCCAGTCATTGCCCAGCCAGTCGGTCAGGTGTGCCGGGGCGTCGTCCGTCATGCCTTCCCACCACACACCGCCGTCGTCGGTGAGTGCCACGTTGGTGAAGATGGAGTTGCCCTTGGCGATGGCGCGCATCGCATTGGGGTTGGTGCTCCAGCCGGTGCCGGGGGCGACGCCGAAGAGGCCGGCCTCCGGGTTGACCGCGCGCAGCTCGCCTTCGTGGCCGAACCGCATCCAGGTGATGTCGTCGCCGAGGGTCTCGACGTTCCAGCCCTCGATGGTCGGATCCAGCAGGGCGAGGTTGGTCTTGCCGCAGGCGGAGGGGAAGGCCGCCGCCACGAAGTAATCCTTTTTCTCCGGGCTGGTGAGCTTCAGGATGAGCATGTGCTCGGCCAGCCAGCCCTCGTCCCGGGCCATGATGGAGGCGATGCGCAGGGCGTAGCACTTCTTGCCCAGCAGGGCGTTGCCGCCGTAGCCGGACCCGTAGGACCAGATGGAGCGGTCTTCGGGAAAGTGCACAATCCACTTATCGTCGCTGCAGGGCCAGGGGACGTCCTGCTGGCCCTCGGCCAGCGGTGCGCCGACGGAGTGCAGCGCCGGAACGAAGAAGGCGTCCAGTTCCTCCATTTTGCGCAGCACGTCGGTGCCGATGTTGGCCATGATCCGCATGGAGGCCACCACATAGGCGCTGTCCGTGATTTCGACGCCGAACTTCGGGTCCTCAGCATCGAGGTGGCCCATGACGAACGGCACGATGTACATGGTGCGGCCGCGCATGGAGCCGGAGAAGAGTCCGTTGAGCTTAGTGCGCATCTCAGCCGGGGCCATCCAGTTATTGGTGAACCCCGCGTCTTCCCGCTTTTCCGAGCAAATGAATGTCTGCTCTTCGACCCGGGCCACGTCCTTGGGGTCCGAGAAGGCGGCAAACGAGTTCGGGAAGGTCTCGGGGTTCAGCCGCACCAGGGTGCCGGCTTCCACCAGTTCATCCGTGAGGAACCGGTTTTCCTCTTCGGAACCGTTGACCCAGTACACGCGGTCAGGCTGCGTCAGCTCGGCGACTTCCGCCACCCACTCAAGGAGGGCCCGGTGGGTGGTGGGGGCAGCAGCTCCCCCGGTAGTGCTGTCCAGCGGCTGGTTCGCAGCATTTTCGCCGTTCTCATCAAGAACAAGCTGACGCGCGTCATCGCCCATGACTCTTCCCTTCGTTGGGTCAGTGGTGTGTTTTGATGCTAGTTGTGCCTTTCGTGCCGCTTTGCCGGAAAAGATCGCACCTTATTCCGCCGGAAGGTGATCGGCCCCACAAATCCAAGAGATATCGGGCCTCATTCCCGCACTGATGTGATGAAGGTCACATAGACCGGTCTAGTTTTTGGAGGCCAGCATCCCCGATTGGCGCTGCCCGCAAAAGCCCGCTATAGTTATCTACGGCCAAACAGCCACGGAACAACTTGAAACGCTCCGGCTGAACGGGTGAAAATCGGTTCGCTGAAGTTTGATAGAATAGTTCTTATGCGTGCGTAGCTCAACGGATAGAGCATCTGACTACGGATCAGAAGGTTGGGGGTTCGAATCCCTTCGCGCGCACCACTCGGACCCGGTCCGATCAGGTAACTGATCGGACCGGGTTTTTTGTTGTCTCTGGATACCCACTCCAGCTCTGCGTAGTGTGGTCGGTAAGCAACCGGGCCGGCACTCTGCGCCGGAAGTCCTTTCCCTCAGCGGCCGGACCATAAGGGACGCGGCATGACCAGTCCGAATTCCACGGAGTTACCGTCGGTACTCATAGATCTCGTGTTGGAGAGCCCGGACGTCCAGGATTTCCTCAACAGGTCAGCGGTCCTGGCCGCCCGGGAACTCTCCGGGCCCGACAGTCCCGTCTCCTGCGCCGTAACGCTCCTGTATAAATCCCGGCCCCGTGTCGTAGCCAGCAGCAGCGATGAGGCCACGCTCATGGATGAAATCCAGTACTCCTATGGCGACGGCCCCTGCCTTACCGCAGCACACAGCGGTAAGACGGTCCTTGTGGAGGACCTGGCCGCGGAACAGCGCTGGCCCGACTACACTAGCGAGGTTTCCCGTCACGGCCTCCGCTCCCTCCTTGCCGTACCCATTGCCCTGTCCGGCGACTACCTCAGCGCCTTGAACCTGTACGCAGACCGCGAAGACGCCTTCCCCGAAGCAACGGTGCAGGCGGCTGAGAGTTTTGCCCGGCATTCCGCGGCGGCTGTGCGGCTGGCCATCCGCATTACAGACACAGCCTCGAGGGCAGAGGACCTGATCGCAGCCATGCGCTCCCGCACCACCATAGACATTGCCATCGGCATCATCATGGGCGAGAGCCGGTGCTCCCAGCAGCAGGCTTTCGAGGTGCTGCGGGCGGCGTCCAGCCACCGGAACGTGAAACTGCGCGAGGTTGCCGAATCGGTTGTGGCGTCGGTGAACGGGCGTCCCGCGGAAACGCATTTCGACGGGTAAGCCGGGCGGAGCGGTTGCCCCGCAGCGGGGGTAGTGCAAGGCTCGGGCCCATGACCGAGACTATGCCCGAGACCGTGCAGACTGACGTTGTTGTTATTGGAGCCGGCGCCGTGGGTGAAAATGCCGCGGACCGCATTGTGCGCGGCGGACTGTCCGCCGTCCTGGTGGAAGCGGACCTGGTTGGCGGGGAATGCTCCTACTGGGCGTGCATGCCGTCCAAGGCGCTGCTGCGGCCCGGCACCGCCCTCCGGGAAGCCCGCTCGCTGGCCGGATCCCGCGAGGCCGTGACCGGGACACTGGATGCCGCCGCCGTCCTGGAACGCCGGAACTCCTTCACCTCCAACTGGGATGATGCGGGGCAGGCCGAGTGGGTGGCCGGCGCCGGCATCGACCTGATCCGGGGCCGGGCACGGCTCGCCGGAGAACGCGAGGTGGAAGTTGCAGCCACTGACGGCCGGACACTGCGCATTTCCGCACGGCACGCCGTCGTCCTCGCCACCGGGTCCGCCCCGGCCGTTCCTCCTATTGAGGGTCTGGACACCGTCGATTTCTGGGGCACCCGCGAGGCAACTTCGGCGGCGGAGATCCCCGCCCGCCTGGTGGTTATCGGCGGCGGGGTGGCCGGCGTCGAACTGGCACAGGCCTACGCCCGGCTGGGCGCAAAGGTGGTGCTGCTGGCCCGGCACGGTATTCTGGGGAGCTTCCCGGAACCGGCCCGCATGCTGGTAGCGGAAGGACTCGGGGCAGACGGCGTTGAGGTGCGCGCCTCGGCGTCCCCCGCCTCCGTTCGCAGGACCGACGACGGCGGCGTGGAAGTCACCCTCGAAGACGGCGGAACCGTGACCGGGGATCGGCTGCTGGTGGCCACGGGGCGCCGCCCCGCACTGGCCGGGCTGGGACTGGAAACCGTGGGCCTGGGAACGGAGATGCTGGACACCGACGGGTCCGGCCGGGTCGCAGGCATTGACGGAGGATGGCTGTACGCCGTGGGCGACGCCGCGGGAAAGGTCCTGCTCACCCACCAGGGCAAATACGAGGCACGCGCCGCCGGTGATGCCATTGCGGCACGCGCCAAGCAGGAACCCGGCAGCGCGGAACCGGATGCCTGGAGCCGGTTCACGGCAACCGCGGACCGTTTCGCTGTGCCGCAGGTCGTGTTTACCGATCCGGAAGCCGCAATGGTCGGCCGGACCGTCGAGCAGGCCCGCGAAGACGGGATCAACGCCTCCGAGACATCCCTGGACATCGCCGTCGCGGGTTCTGCGCTGTACGCCGATGAGTACCGCGGCTGGGCGCAGATGGTCGTGGACGAGGATCGGCGGGTGCTGGTTGGCGTCACGTTCGCCGGCCCCGGCGTCTCCGAACTGCTCCATTCGGCCACCATCGCCATAGCCGGGGAGGTTCCGCTGGACCGCCTCTGGCACGCCGTGCCCGCCTATCCCACCATCAGCGAGGTGTGGCTCCGACTCCTGGAGAAATACGGGCTGTAGGTTCCGCGGCACTCGGGAAGCATGTGGTTAAGGTCTCCGAGGACATATTTGTACTGACTAGTCAGTTTCCCGTAGGTTTGCAGATGCGCCTCTGACGCGTGCAGGCGCACAGCAATCCCTAGGACCCGAGGCGAAGACCATGCTCAGTGCGGAAACCCTTTATGTGAAGGGGCGCCACAGCGCGCTCCTTTCCTCGACCTCGCTTATGGTCGATACCGGCCAGCTGCTCCTGGTCTCCGGTGAGGACCAGTCCACCCGGACAGCCCTGGCACTGGTGCTCTCGGGCCGGATGCGCCCCACCTCCGGCGCCGTCCAGTGGCGACGCACTGCCCGGCTCAAGCATCTGCGCCGGCACTCCGCTCTCATCGATTCACCGCAGGTCAACGAACCGGAGCGGCATTTCCGTGTCCGGGACCTCGTGGCGGAGGACCTTTCGCTGATCCCGCGCCGGAACCGTCCGGGCAGAAATGCCGCCGGCTGGCTATCCGACGCCGGTCTGGCAGAGCTGGCACCGCAGTGGATGGAGGAACTCTCCTCCGCTGTACGGCTGGACCTGCTGGCCCGTCTGGCGCTGGCAGATTCTGCGGTGGAGCTGCTGGTTTTCGATTCCCCTGACCGCCACGATGCCGACGCCGGCTCCTGGCTGCCCGTGCTGGCCGACAGCGTGTCTGCGTCTTCCCGGCCGGTGACCGCCGTGGCGGTGGTGGCGCAGATCCCGCCCGATTGGACCGGGCCCGCCGCGTACGTGGGCGCTGACATGGCCGAAGCCGTACTCGCGGCAGGCGGCAACCCCGCCGGGGAACCCGGCACCAACGAAGAACCCGAACTCCCCGCGGACGCTGAAACCACCCCTGCCACCGCAGATACCGCTGCCCCCGCAGATACCCCCGCCACCGCCCACGAGCCCGCCGACGCTGCCGTCAGCGCCGCCGCCGGAAACGGGGTTTCCGCATGACCGCCCTCCGCTTGGCCCTTGGCGAGCTGCGGCGCATGACCGCCGGGACCCTGCCGAAACTGGCCATCCTCGCCCTGTCCCTGGTACCCCTGCTGTACGGTGCCGTCTATCTCTATGCCAACTGGGATCCCTACGGAAACCTCGACGGCGTCAAGGCCGCACTGGTCATCGAGGACGAAGGCGCGGACACGGCTGACGGCCGGCTCGACGTCGGCGAGACGGTCCGGGACAGCCTGCGGGAGGACGCCACCTTCGACTGGGAAACGGTGGACAGTACGGCTGCCGCGGAGCGGGGCGTGAAGGACGGCACCTATCAATTTGCCCTCACCGTCCCGGAAGACTTTTCCGCCAGCCTGGCTTCGACGTCGGACTTCGGTGCCGCCCGCCAGGCGAACCTGCACGTCACCACCAATGACGCGAACAACTATCTGCTCAGCAGCATTGTGGACAAGCTCAGTGCCTCCGTTCACGACAGCGTGGCCACCGACGTCGGCGAGGAAACGGCCAACCGGCTGCTGACCGGTTTCAGCACCGTGCACAGCCAGCTGGAACAGGCTGCGGACGGTGCGGGCCAGCTGGCTGACGGTGCGGCTTCGGCCGATTCCGGGGCGGCCGAGCTCTCCACCGGCCTGGGTTCCCTGTCCACCGGAGCAAGCGCGCTGGTAACCGGCCAGGACCAACTGGTGGCGGGAGCCAACCAGCTGTCCACCGGAGCCGGTGGTCTTTCCGCGGGTGCCAACCAGCTGTCCTCCGGAGCTTCGGAGTTGTCCTCCGGCCTGGGTCAGCTGTCATCTGCCACGGCCCTGCTTCCCCAGCAGACCCAGCAGCTGGCCGACGGCGCCCGGCAGGTGGCGGCCGGAACCGCCACCTTGGAATCCACCGTGACTGCCTCCGCCGACGCCGCACGCCAGGGCGTCACCGACGCGGTGGCACGGCTGGTCCAGCAGGGTGTCCTGACTCCCGAGCAGGCCGGCGCACTCCAGCAGGAACTCTCCGCAGCTCCGTCGGGCGCCGCGGGCACCTCGGGACTGGAGCAGCTGCAGGCACTGGCGGACGGGGCTGCAGCCGTTTCATCCGGCGCGGACCAGCTTGCCGCCAGCTCCCCGCAGCTCACCTCGGGAATCGCTGCCGCGAATGACGGGGCTGGCCGGCTCTCCGGCGGCGCCGCCGACCTGGCAGCGGGGGCTGCGGAGCTCTCCTCCGGAGCCGCTGATCTGGCGGTCGGGGAACAGCAGGCACTGGACGGCTCCCGGGAACTGGCAGCCGGCGCTGAAACCGCCGCCGCAGGCGCCGGTACCCTCCAGGACGGGCTGGGCCAGCTTCGGGACGGGGCCTCCGAGCTGTCCCAAAAGCTGACAGACGGTGCGGGCGGCGTCCCGCACCCGAATGACAAGGAGCGAACCACGGCCTCCACGGTCATTGCCGATCCCCTGACCGTCAGCACGGTGAACCAGGCGGAAGCAGGCAGTTACGGCGCGGGCCTTGCCCCTTATTTCCTGACCCTGGCCATGTGGGTGGGTATCTTTATGCTCGCTCAGGCAATGCGGCCCATCAGCCTGCGGGCGCTGGCCTCCAACGCTCCGGCCTGGAAGATTGCTCTGGGCGGCTGGCTGCCGTTCCTCACCGTCTCGCTGGTCCAGGCCACCCTGCTCTATGCCGTAGTGAACCTCTGGCTGGGGTTGGATCCTGCCCATCCGGTCTTGGCGTGGGGGCTGCTGCTGATGGCATCCATGGCCTTCTCGGCCCTGATCCAGGGCATCGTCGCGCTACTGGGTTCCGTGGGCAAGTTCGTGGTTCTGGTGCTGCTGGTGCTTCAGCTGGTCTCCTCCGGAGGCACCTTCCCGTGGCAGACCATCCCTGCACCGCTGCACCTGGCCCATGATGTCCTGCCGATGGGGTACATGGTGACCGGACTGCGGCAGCTGCTGCACGGCGGCCAGCTTTCGCAGGTTGCCGGCGTCGCCGTCGGACTACTGGCCTACACCGCTGCCGGGCTCCTGCTCTCCCTGCTGGCGGCACGCCGGCACCGGCTGTGGACCCTGAAGACACTGCAGCCGGAGATCGATATCTAGGCCGGTATCAGGCCCGGCGCACCACGAAGTCGGTCACCCGGGCGTCGCGGCCGTCAAGTTCGGCCCACGGCAGCGCGTGCTCCATGACGGTGAGGCCCGACGTCGGATACCGCGTGGCCATGTCCATGACGGCGTCCTCGTCCGAGTCCGCGGACGCCAGGCGCATGGCCAGGTCCTGGACCCCGGGAAGATGTGCAATGACGAGCAGGCTGGTGACCGTGTCCGGTACGTGGTTGATCAGGCTGAGGATCCGCTCGGGTGTCGCAGCATAGAGACCGTCCTCGAGCTTTGCGGTGGGCGCCTTGTCCCCGAGTTCCTTGCAGACCCAGGTGCAGGTCTGCCGGGCCCGCAGCGCCGAGGAGCACAGGATGAAGTCCGGGATGCTCCCATGCTCACGCATCCATTCACCCGCCAGCGGGGCGTCCCTGTGTCCCCGCCCGGAGAGGGGGCGCTCATGATCCGGCACGTCGCGCGGCCAGTCCGCCTTGGCGTGGCGCAGGAGCTGGAGTTTTCTGAGGTGGTGGCCGGTCATTCGCCAAGTCTAGCCGCGGACGGAGCCCCCACTCCGTCCGCGGACCGGCCGCGGTGCGTCAATGCTGACGATGCTGACGATGCTGACGATGCTAGAGGCTAGATGCTGTACTCGGGCGCGGCCCAGACAACCACTTCGGGGTGCTCGTAGAACCGGTACCCCTGTCCGCGGACCGTGCGGACAGTGTTGGCCAGACGGCCCAGTTTGGAGCGCAGGCGCCGGATGTGGACGTCAATGGTGCGTTCGTTCGGCACCTCCTCGGCGTTGCGCCACAAGCCGGCGAGCAGCTCTTCGCGTCCGACCGTGCGGCTTCCGTTTTCGACGAGGTAGTTCAGCAGTTCGAACTCCTTGAACGTCAGGTTCAGCGTGTCCCCGTCAAGGTGCACCTCGCGGCGCGACAGGTCAATCAGGACGCCTGTGGGGCGGAGGGCGGCCGGAGGCTGGGGTGCGGGTGCATGCTGCGGAGCGGGCTGCCGCCGGGCGGCCGTGGGATCTCCGAGAGCCTGACGGACGACGTCGATATCCCTGCCGGTGGCATTGGCAGGGGCAAGCGCTACGGCGGCATGGGTCTGGGCAGTGGGAACCAGGCTCTGGACGTGCGCCCGGATTTCGGAGGCGAGCTTGCTCAGGGACGTCCCGTTGGCTGCAGCACTGTCCTCGTCAAGGCCAACGTAAATAACAAATCCGCGTGCAGCAGTGTCATTGCTGACGGACTGCGGTCCCGGAATGCCGTTAGGTGTGACCACCTGCATGGGGGCGGTCATGGGGGCGGAGACGGGGTTCGCATCCTGGCCGGATACGGCCCGAAGCCGGCGCGCGCCGGTGCCGCTGGTGGGGGGAACGTTGTAGGACTGGTTCCCGAACTGCGCTCCGCCATAGCCGCCGGAAAACGCTCCGGCGGATTGGCGCGGGGAACCTGCTCCGGCGCGGTTCTGCGCATTGCGCAGGGAGATGTGGACGTAACCGGATGCTACTGACATGTGGGACCTCATCGTGAATTGACGTCATCACGGCTCGATTGCTGGGGGTGTGCCCGGTCGAGACGGCGCCTATTATGCCCGTGGCGGGCCTGAGTCTTACCTATGGATGGGGGTGGTTCCAGAGGTATGCATTCGACAACAGCTAGTCTCCTCCGCGGCTGGAAGGCCACCGGCGAAGACTGCGACTGATGCTGCCGTGTTGGTGTTCACACTCCGGATTATTGCATGTAACAAAGGATGTCGCGCAAGTAATAATGGTTCGTTTGTCTCACATAGTGGACCATATGTGTCGTTTTGTGACGCACTTCACAGTAAGTAGCCATGAATAGGTATGCGTGGATATGTATAAGTCCTAAATCAATTTCGCTCAAACATGGGCCCGCCTCGGGGCAATATTGAGTGGCAGCAACAAAAAAGCATCCGCTCCGTAAGTGCATTTACGGAGCGGATGCTCGTCAAGCATCAACTGGCTGTCCACATAGTGGACGTACTGGTATGTGCCGCTGCAAGCGCCATGCCGCCGCCCACAGGTGCGGCGGCGGGCCGGCGTCGGAGTTAGACGATGCCGTACAGACGGTCTCCGGCGTCGCCCAGACCCGGAACGATGTAGGCGTTCTCGTCAAGGCGTTCGTCGATGGAGGCCAGGACCACGGTGACGTTAGCGTCCTGCAGCTCCTCCTGGAGCACGGAGAGGCCTTCCGGAGCGGCAAGCAGGCAGATGCAGATGACCTCGGCTGCGCCGCGCTTGAACATGAACTTGATGGCTTCGCGCAGGGTACCGCCGGTGGCCAGCATTGGATCCAGGACGAAGACCTGGCGGCCGGTGAGGTCATCCGGAAGCCGCTCGGCGTAGGTGATGGCTTCCAGTGTTTCTTCATTCCGGGCCATGCCCAGGAACCCGACCTCGGCCGTGGGGACCAGGCGGGTCATGCCTTCGAGCATGCCAAGGCCGGCGCGCAGGATGGGAACCACCAGCGGGGTCGGCTTGACCAGGCCCGTGCCGACGGCGGAGGTGACGGGAGTCTCGATCGGAACCGGCTCCACGCGGACGGTCCGGGTGGCTTCATAGGCCAGCAGGGTGACCAATTCTTCCGTCAACTGCCGGAAGATCGGTGACGGGGTGTCCTTGTCGCGGAGAACGGTGAGTTTGTGGGCAACGAGGGGGTGATCCACTACAAGTACGCGCATACTTCAAAACTACCATTGCAGCCCTCCCCTTTCTGCGTTCGCCCGGGTGTGCGGACATGGGGGACGATGGCAGGCATGGAGTCTCTTTCCCGAACACACGAGGCCTGGATGGACCTTGCCCTGGCCGAGGCCCGCCGGGCGCTGGAAACCGGCGACGTACCCATCGGCGCCGTCGTCCTGGGACCGGACGGAGAGGTGCTGGGCACCGGGCGCAATGAGCGGGAGGCCACCGGAGACCCGACCGCCCATGCGGAGGTGCTCGCCATCCGCGACGCCGCCGCCAAGGTGGGTGAATGGCGCCTGGCCGGCTGCACGCTGGTGGTCACTTTGGAACCGTGCGCCATGTGCGCCGGAGCCATTGTGCTTGCCCGGGTGCCCCGGGTGGTGTTCGGGGCGTGGGACGAGAAGGCAGGAGCCTCCGGTTCCGTGTTCGACATCCTGCGTGAGCGGCGCCTGAACCACTGGGTGGAGGTGTTCCCCGGCGTACGCGAAGAGGAAGCCGCACGCCTGCTGCGGGACTTCTTCGGCTCAAAGCGCAACTCCTAACGTTCCCCGCGGCGGTATTTATACGTAGGCTTACGAATTCCGGACCGCTACAACCCAAGGAGTTTCCGCAATGGCATCAGAGCAGGATGGACGCGACACTGTCGTCAAGATTCTCGAGAAGGCCAAGATCGCCACGCTCACCACCGTGGACCTGCAGGGAAACCTGGTCAGCCGGCCGCTGCAGCTGCAGGAGGCGGATGCGGACGGCAACCTCTGGTTCTTCACGCCGGACCCCTCCCCCAAAGCCGACGAGGTCCGTGCCAATCCGCACGTGAATGTCGCCATCAATGACTCGGAGGGCTTCCTGTCCATCAGCGGCACGGCCACGCTGACCAAGGACCAGGGGAAGATCTCCTCCTTGTGGAAGACCTCGGTGGAGGGTTGGTTCGAGAAGGGCCGCGAAGACCCCTCGGTGGCTCTGCTCAAGGTGGACTCGGACACCGCCGAATACTGGGCATCCGATGAACCCAAGATCGCCAGCCTGTTCAAGATCGGCAAGGCCGCCGTCACCGGAGGCACCCCCGACATCGGCAAGAACGACGTCGTCGACCTCTAGTTCGAGGGTGCTGGCTGCGCTGCTTTTGGGAGTTGGGGCTTCGACCCGGTAAGGTTGACGCGTTGGTGACGTGTCCGAGCGGCCGAAGGTGCAACACTCGAAATGTTGTTTGGTGTAAAAGCCAACGTGGGTTCAAATCCCACCGTCACCGCCAGATGAGAAAGACCCCGGTTCCCTTGTTTTGCAAGGGAACCGGGGTCTTTTGCTTCGTCCGGAGGAACCAGGGGTGCCGTCCGCTCCGCCGCCGCCGTACCAGCCGGTAGTGGTTTCCCGGACGGAGCGCGGTCAGCCTATTTTCTCGAAAGAGAAGACTTCAGTCGTCATGCCGAGGCGAACCGTGAGCCAGCGCATGCTGTTGGCGCCCTCTCCGATTTCGAAGCTGAACCGTGATCCCGGTGCCAGCTCTGATTCCACGGCTTCGTTGTTGGATTCATCAATGCCTCTGATCAACAGCAGCTGGCTACAGTCTGAAGTTTTGATGTTCACCCCCCAATACGACGGGGTCTTTGAACTTCCATGTTCATATCTTCCATTCGCCTCGGTGACCGTGCATGCAATCGATGCCCGATGACTGTCATTGCTGTCCCAGGCGGTGATCGTGAGGGGACCTGCAACGAGCAGCAGGCCCAGAAAAACGACACCGAGGATCACCGTCCGGAGAAACCAGACCTTCCCCCGTCCCAGCACCGGTGGCTTGCCCGTTGGACGATGCCGACCCGCGTGCCCGGCTGACGGTGAATCGTTCATTTCATTTTCTGGCTGCACGTCTTCCTTCGTTTCCTTCAGGGGGTGGAGTCCTGTGATTTATGGCCCGCTCGGGGCGCAAACAGGTCCCTAGGTGCCGCTAGCCAATCCCTGAAGACCTGTCATCCCTACATTCGTCAAATCGAATTTGTCGTCTTCGTTTCTGAACTGCCCCTCGGGCCGAAGCGCCTCGTTCGCGAGGCTTCCGCCGACGCCCACGGTGCGGTCGACTAATTCCTCCGCCACTCTAACCCTGATCGGGACGGTGGGGGCAGCGTGCTGTCCCGCATAAGGCATTGGCATGAGCGAGGGAATGTGCTCGGTCAGCTTGCTGCTGACCGCGCTGAACCCGACGTTGGTTGCAAAACCTGTGGTAGCGGCGTGGAAAGCGCCTGTCACCGATTTATCTTTGTTGTCCTGGTCAGTCGTATAGTCGAAGAAGTTGCTCGTTGCCCCGGACACTCCGGATTTAATTGCTTCCTGTCCCACCGGGGTAACGGCGGCTTTAATGACGGACTCCGTCGCCTTGTAACCTGCCTGCCCCGCGCTCGAAGCGAGTTGAGTCGCCCGAGGTATAGCTTGAGTCAGCGCTTTTCCGGCGCCCCAGCCCGCCAGACCTGAGACCGCCCCGATAGTGGAGTCCACGGCGAATTTGCCCCAGTCGATTGGTTTGTTCGGGTCTGCGGACTTCTGCCCCACCAGGGACCATCCCCCGCCCGACAGGGCACCGGCCAGCAGTATCATTCCCAAACCGCTGCCCACGCCGGAACACGCAAGAATCGTTCCGGCGACGATCATGCCCACTCCGAGAATGGTCTCCCAGTCCCCTTGATGAGCGTTGGTGAATTCCTGCAGCTGCGCGTCCGTGAGCGGCTGCAGACCCGTCGGGTCTGTGGCATTCAGCGGGTTGTTGCCGGCGTAGGCGTAGGGGTTGCCGTCCCAGCCCGCCCCCAGTACGGGTGCCAACGGGTCGGTGGACAGGAAGCCACGGGTCGCAGGGTCAAAGGCACGCCTGCCCAGCCATTCCAGACCCGCAATGTCCAGCCCGCCGTTTCCGGTCAGGCTGATGCCCGCAGGCAGCACGCCGGTCAGCCCCGTTGCCCTATCTCCACCGGACATCGCAGCTGCTGCGCTGCCCTCGATGGAGAAGCCTGCTTCGGGGATAGCCGATGCACCCAGCACCGCCCAGGGATCGGTTTGACCTGTGGGCCGGGCGGCACGCCAGTTCGGGCTGATCCAGGCATCTCCGAAACCAGTCACACCGCCGGGCAGTGAAAGGACCTGCTCCGTACCGAGGCCCGCCAGGGTGGGCACCGGCTTGGCGGTATCCCACCACACCGGGCACCCGTCAACGGAAGCCAGTTCACCCAACACGTCCGTCCACATCCGGTGTTGCGAGCGCACGGTCCCGTCCGGCGCGTGTTCGGCGGTGGCCTGCAGGTATCCTGTGGCACCCCAGGCATATTCAACCCAGGATCCGTCAGGGCCGATGCTCCGGACCCGGCGGCCGAGTCCGTCATGGACGTATTCCGTCCGGGCCCCGTCCGCTTCGACAACCGCCGTCAACTGGCCGGCGTCGTCATATTCGTAGACCCGCAGCCCTGCTGAGGTGCTTTCGCGGACCAGCCGGCCACCGGCGTCGTACTCCCACTGCGAGTCCGAGGACGTCCCGGACCTGTCTGTCGTGGCGGCAGCAATCAACTGTCCCGCCCCGTCGTAGCTGTACCGGGTGACAGCGCCCGCCCGGGTCAGGCCGGTGATCCGGCCGTCGTCATCCCGGCCGATCAGCGTGGTGTCGGCCGTTCCCGGCGCGGTGCGGTCGGCACGGGTGTGTTCAAACAGGTGGCCGTTGCGGTAGACCCACTCCTGCACCAGCTCGCCGGCCGTCGCTGCCGTCAGTCGGCCGGACCGGTCATGGGTGAATGACGCGTCACCCAGCCGGGAATTGCTGACGCCCGTGACCCGGCCTGCGGCGTCACGGGTGTAACGGGTGGTGGTCCCGGTGGTGTCGGTGAAGCCGGTACGGTTTCCGTCGGCGTCATACGACCAGGACATCCCCTGCCCGCCACGGGTGCGGGAGATGAGCTGGCCGCGCCGGTTCCATTCAAACTCATGCTCTACCGCCAGCCCGTCCGTCCCCGTCCCGTCACTGATCACCACACGGCGGTTCAAGGCATCGCGGCTGATGGAGCCCAGCAGCGTTCCGTTGTGGGAGGTGGTGGTTTCCCGGCCGGCGGCGTCGTAGGTCCAGGTGGTGGTGTTCCCGTCGGGGTCCGTCTGGGACACCTGACGTCCCGCAGGATCGTAGGTAGCGGTGGTGACCCGGCCAAGCGGGTCGGTCACGGAACTGACCTTATCGATCTCCGTATACGTGCGGGTAATGACCCCGCCCAGCGGATCGGTGATGCGGGTCAGGCGTCCGCGGACGTCGTACTCGAACCGGGTCCGTCCGCCCACGCCGTTGGTCGTCTCGATCAGTTCCCCTGCAGTGTTGTACTTGAACCGCCGGGTCCCGTACCAGGGATCCTGCGAGAAGATGAGCCGGCCCACCCTGTCATACCCGTACCGGGCCGTCCCGTTTCCGGGAGTGACACTGAGGATCAGGCGGCCGCAGGCGTCGTAATCGAATCTCTCCACCTCACCGGTGGGAAGGGTGCGCGCAACCACCCGCTGGTCGGCGTCGTACGCCAGCTCAGTGACCGCGCCGAGGGGATCGACGGTCTTCCAAGGCCGTCCACAGGCGTCGTACTCGTAGCGGGTAACGGCACCCGACGGCGACGTAACTGAGGTGATTTTCCCCGCCACGTCACGTCCCAGGACAGTCAGCCCGCCCTCGCCGTCAATCAATTCCACCGGATTCCCGGCGGCGTCGTAAGTGGTCAGCTCCGCGGACCCGTCCACGGCTTCGGCACGCACCGGGCGCCCGTATTCGTCGAAACTGTAGGTGGCGGAGGAGAACGCGTCGGCGAGGGTGGCCGTTCCGGACTTCCGGTCGATGGCAGCTTCCGCGCGCACCCCGGTCGGGTCGACGACGGCAGTCAGGTTGCCGATCTTGTCATACTCCCGCGCCCAGTCGTTCCCGGCAGGATCCGTGATCCGGGTGAGGCGGGAGAGGGTGTCGTGGGTGTAGCCCCAGCGGGCACCGTCCGGCAGGATCGCTTCGGCGACGTTGCCGAGCTCGTCGAACACCCGCTCGGTGCTGCGGCCCAGCGGATCCGTGGAGCGGACCATTTCGCCGTTGGAGGCGTACTGCAATTCGGTCCGGCCGCCGTCCGGAGCGATGACGGCGGCAACCCGGCCGGCTGGGTCATAGGCAAAGGACCACACTGCGCCGTCAGGATCCACGCGGCGTTCCAGCAGCCCGGCCGCGTTGTAGGTGAAGCGCGTCCGTGCGCCGGACGGGGTGACGGCCGCGGTGGGGCGGCCCGCGGAATCCCGGAGGATGCGGGTGGTGCCCCCTAGGGCATTGCGGGTGGCAATGAGGTCCCCGTACTCGTTGTACTCGACGCTGACACTTACCCCGGCCGGATCCGTGATCCGTACCAGGAGCCCGTCCTGCCAGAGAAGTTCCGTGCGGCCTCCGAGGGGATCATTAATCGCCGCCGGATCGCGGGAAAGATCATCCGCGTAGTCATAGGTGACGACAGATCCGGTTTCGGTGACCAGGGTGGTAATCCGGTCCTGCTCGTCCCACCCGTAGGTCAGGTCCGCACCCTCGGGCGTCACGGTACGGATGCGGCGGCCGCGCTGGTCATAGGCGTGGACGGTGACGGATCCGTCGCGTTCGGTCAGGGAGACCAGATTGCCGTGCCGGTCATAGGCCATGGACTGGCGCTGATCATGGGAGTCCAGCACCCCGACCAGCCGGCCTTTGGGATCCGCGATCCAGGAGTTGGAACGGGTGCCGTCCTCATCCGAGACCGCGGTGACCCGTCCGGGCAGGTACGCGAAGCGGGTGCGTCGGCCGTGCTGGGTCAGCTGCAGGATGACGCGGCCCTGCTCGTCGTACGTGTTTTCCGCCTCGAGCACTCCGGCGGCGGAGTACACGGCGTCAATCAGCCCGGCGTCGTTCCACCGGTACGTGCGGGTTCCGGTCTCTGTCGTCACGCTGACGAGCCGGCCGGCGTCGTCGTACCCGTACTCGGCCCGGCGCCCGTCCGAGGCCCGGACGACGGCGGCGCGGCCGAACACGTAGTCAATCTCCAGGAACCGGCCGAGCGCGTGTGAGAGCCGGGTTACCTGACCGGCGATGTTCCGGTCCTCCGGGTTCTCCCGGTGCACCGAGATGGCGCGGCCGGGTCCGGCACCGGCGCCCAGCCAGACGCCGGCGGGAGTGTAGGCCCACCACGCACCCTGGTTATCCCGGACCACCAGCACGTCGGTGCCGTCCGTCGGCAGTGTGGCCAGCTCCGAGAAGCAGTCCGAAGCGGCAGGTTCACGAGTCAACCAGTAGTTCTCTCCCACGGCCCGGTCCCAGCCTTCACCGGCACGGGGGAAATCCACGGCCCGCCCGTCGGCCAGCACCCACCGGCAGCCCTCGTCAGAGAGCACCAGGTGCTGGTCCAGCACCGATGCCCAGCCGGGACCAAAGGCACCCGGAACCTCGAGGCCGGACGGCAGCGAGTTGTACATCCGGGTCAGCGTCAGGCCCGAAGCCATCCCGGCGAACCCGAGGTCCGTTTCCGGTTCGATGAAGTTACCGGTTGCTGTGTTGACCGGATCATTGGCGTATCCGGTGGTCGGTAGCGCACCCGAAGCCCTGGGCGGATCGATGGACAGCCCCTGACGGTCCGCATTAACCCCCGCAGCAGCCAGGGCGGCGGCCAGAGCCGCATCCGAAACGGTGGAGACGCCCCCGTTGGCCCCGGCAGCCGCGAAGGCATCTGCGACAACGACCGCCCAGTGGGCGTCGTTTTCGTTGGCCTCCAGGTACTGGTTGTACGCGTTTATGACCCCGTCGGCCTCGAGAATTGCCCACGAGCACAGCCCCTTGAACGAGGCCAGATTCCCCTTGAGGCGGGATACATCGGCCACCAGGCCGGCATCGAGTGCACGGGAACCGGAGGCAAAGGACCGAAGGTTATCCGGCCGGGCCGATGACGTTCCTCCGGCTGCGGAGCTGCCCTGAAGCGCCTCCCTATATCCGATGAGCGGCGTGAAGGCGGCGAACTGCGGCGCTTTGCCCGGTTCCATATCGGGCATGTCATCCACCCCGAAGCGGTCATCCCAGAACTTCTCCCAGCCGTTGCGGGATTTGTATTCCCGGACCCACTCATTGGCCGTCTCGCGGCGGGCGTCCTCTTCATGGGCGGAGCGGATAAATGTTCCCAGGTACTCTGCCACCTTCCGCAGAGCCCGTTCCAGCTCATGAGCATCTGTGTAGGCCGTGGTGGTGTTTCTTTGGAACTTCTCGGCGAAGAGTCCCTTGAAGTCCGCTTTCGCCTCGCTCGCGTGGGTGACCCGGTCGTATTTTGTCTGCTCAAGGGCATCTGCGGCAGCCCTGAATGCCTGCTGCATCGTCTCGGCATGGACATAACTGAACCGTCCGCGGTCTGCCGATTCCGCCGGCAACAACGGCATTATAACTAGATCGCGGTCATCAACATCAGACATAATCAGCGCCCCCCACTGAACAAAACTGGAAAAGAAACAACCATCACCGGCAGCCCGGACGGGGCTACTGGTGGAAAACCGGCCACGGCAAGGGCCGTGGGACCGAATGTCAGTGCCGGGTTTCCCTGGCACCAGAGCCCGCAACGGCTGGACAGTGCACCGCCGCAGCGGTAGCTACTGTCCAGCCGTTGCTGGCGCTATGGGCAGCTTAGGCGCCGCCGCCGGCGGAGAAGATATCCTGCGAGATCTTATCCAGCTGGGTCCGCAGCTCTTCCAGTTCCTGCCTGGCCTTATCCAGGGCAGCCTTGGTTTCCGGCCACGTGGATCCGCGGAACTGGGAGGCCAGCGGGCCGTCCCAGATGTTCGGATCCGAGAGGATCTTGCCCTGCGCATCGAGCGCCGAGATCTGATCGGTGAAACCGCCGTTGACAATGGACTGCACCTGGGCGATGGCAGACTTGGCCTGCTCGGTTGACAACACACGTGACATAAAAATTCCCCCATTAAGAGACATCATGTTTTCCGCCGGGCGTGAAATCCGCCGGCAGCCGGACGGTGCAGATGCTACCAATACAAACGATTTAAAGCCAACAACCAAGCGGCCTTATTTTTGGCGATCAGATCCGCGGAAATCCGACGCCAAATTGACCGGCAAGAATAAATGAACCAAATCCCCCAATCAATCCCTTATGATGCTCAAGGCACAGCGAACGGAATGAGGGGACGATTCACGATGCCCAGGCACACTAATATCCACCAGCAGAATTCGAGGCGCAGTGCGCCGGGACGAAGCCTGGGCGCCGCACTTATCGCCTTGGGACTGATCGCCACTACTTCCTGCACCCAGGATCCCGAGCCGGAGCCCGTCTCCAACCCGGTGAAACTCCTGCAGAACGTACGGGTGGATCTGTCCAACGCCGCCGGCGTGGAAGCGATCGAAGGCACCACCATCTCGGTGGCCGCCGACGGCAACTCTTCCGCCGCCAATACGCAGTACACCACCGACGAGGTGGTGGGCGAACTGCCGGTGCGGATCAGCCTGCAGTACCGGGCCGGAGACAAGTCCGGTTCGGACCTGACCGATTTGCAGGGCCATTCCGGGCCGGTGGAAATCAACATGACCGTGGAGAACCTGACGGTCAAGCCGCAGGTCATCGAGTACGACGCCGCCGGACAGATGCGCACTGAAACCGCCCTCGTAGGTGCTCCGCTGACCATTGCGGCGTCCACCACGCTCCCCGGAGTCCGTGCCGACGACGTGACCCCCGGTTCCGCGGACGGGACAACAGGTACCAACGGGGTGCTGAGCAGCACCGAGGACGGTTCCTCCGTGGTGCAGTGGGCCACCGTGCTGGCTCCGCCCCGCTCCGGTGCCAGCACCACCCTGCGCCTGGTTGCGGACGTCGATGACTTCCAGGTGCCTGCGATTGAAGTGGCAGTCCAGCCGGGCCTTAATACGGACATGACTGCGGACGGCGTGGTCTCCGGCGCTTTCTCCTCCGGTGCCGGATCCGAAATGGAACTCCAGCGCCGGACCATCGCCCTGGTGGCCGACGTCAATATCGTCCTGACCAAAGCCGGCTCCACTATCACCGAGGTCCGCCGCAACCTTCAGGAGACCTCACAGACCCTGGGCGTCAAGACCGCGGAAGAGCTGAGCAGCAACTCCGAATCGCTGGCCGCCACTATGGTGCGGTTGAAGGATGACATGGAGGTTCTGGGCTCCGATCTGGACGCCGCCACCAAGGGCACGGAATCCGTCACCTTGTCCCAGCTGCAGCAGACCGTCTCCGCCGTGGATTCCATGCTGGGTGATACGTCCGCCGTGCCGCCCACGGTCACGGTGAAGGGCGAGGGCTGTGTTGCCGATGTAGCCAAGCCGCAAAAGTCCGGCACGGTCTACGGCAGCATCCTGACCATGGCTTCGCAGCTGGATGCCTATGCCACCGTCAGTGCGGACTGCCGCAACTTCGTGGCCGGCCAGCTCCAGACGGCCATCGGTCCGGAAAAGCCGACGGCTGAAGAGTGCGCCGCAGAGGCGGACAAATCCAAAGAAGCAGAAGACGGTTCGGCCTTCCTTTCAATGACCTGTTCCCTTCTCAACTCCCGGGTCACCATTGAGAGCGCCCTGGCAGGACTGGTAAATCAGGGTGCCGAGCTCGTGGCCACGCTTGAACCGAAGCTGGTTGAGGCAGCGATCGCGAACCAGAAGGTTTCCGACGACACCCTGGTTGATGCGCAGACCCAGTTGGCGGCCATCCTCGAGGGCCCGGAGACCCCGGACGACTACTCGACGGCACTCGCTGAGTTGGGAGCGACCATTCAGGCCGCCGAGGATTCCACCAGGGCCTCCGTTGAGGCCACCCGTGAGGCAGCTGACGCGGCCCGGAGCAGCATCGACGGACTGCGGGTCAAACTGAACACCATCGCCACGACGGCGGACAACGCCCAGGCCGAATTGACGGAAGGGCTGCCGTTTGACCGTTCCATGACGGCCCAGAACGAGGCGCTTGCCGATGATCTGTGCAGGATCGCCGACGGCGATGACCCCCGCGACGGCCGCCTGTCAATGAAGGACGCCGAGCGTCTGCGCTCCTACTTGACCTCCGTTCCGTGCGAGGCGCTCGATGAAGAGGGCAATCCGGCACCGGAGCTGACCCCTCCGTTCGGCTTCCAGGAATCCCAGGATGTGCGCCTCGCTGGTCAGTCCGAAGCATGGGCCGAGGTTATCCGGCAGACGGACACCAACGCAGAGGATCAGGCAATCGGCCAGGCGTTCACCGTTCTGGACGAATCCATCAAGGGCATCGACATCAAGCTGGACGCCGTCCGGGACGCCGTGACAGTCCTCGACAATGCCGCCACCGGCAACGTCACCGGCACCCGCAGCGGGCTGGTGAAGCTGCAGAAGACGCTTGACGAAGCCGTCACCGCGTCCGGTGAGGTCCACGACAACCTTGTCAACGTGAAGGACCAGCAGGCAACGCTTGGTGGGGAGATCGAAAAGGCCCTGGCCGAGGTTTCCGAGGACACCGCCGAAAAGGTCGAGGAGGCAATTGCTTCGCAGACCCGCAAGGTATCCGAGATCGGCGACGAAAGCACCGAGTCCGTCACCACCGCCTTCAACAGCTCCATCGCCGGCCTGAAGTCCACCTCCGGCGACGTCGTCAAGGATGCCAAGGGAACCGTGGACAACCAGCGCGGCGAGCTGAACGAGGAGGGCGACGCCCTCTCCGCCGCTCTGTCCAAGAGCACCGAGTCCGCGCTGGCGCGCATCGCGTCCAGCACATCCGGTTCAACCCGTGACGTGGACGGCGCCCGCGCCCTCCTGTCCGCCAGCCTCAACAAGGTGATGATGGACCTGGGCGACCGCACCGTCAACGGATCCGGCCTGCTCGGCTCCATGGCCACCAACGCCGCCAAGGCAGATACCGCTGATTTCCAGCTGGCTTTGGCCGCACAGAACGCCGAGGGCTACGCCAACATCCGGTCCCAGGACGTGGCCGGGCTGCTGCTGCGCCAGGCACAGTTCAAGGCCTCCCTCACCGCTATAGACGAACTGCCGGCCTTCCACCTCGAGGTGCCGGCCGGCGCAACGTCGCAGACCCTGTACACGCTGACGATCGGCGGCGGCGAATGACCTCCCGGACCAAGCTTCTGACCCTCATCATTGCCGGGCTGGTGGTGGTTGCCGCCGTCGCGGTCCTGCTGGTCACCACCCTGAACCGCCCCAAGGAAGTTGCCAAGCCGGATCCCGTGGCCGCCACGGTTCCGGTGGCCCTGGCGGCCGACGGCCTGCCCAAGAACTTCTCCCTCGGCGTCGTGATGACTTTCGGCTCCTCCGGCGAACCCGGCACGGAGTACAACCGCGCGGTCCAGGGTGCCGTCGTTGCCGCGGACCGCTTCGCCCAGGACGGTGCCTCCATGGACCTCCCGACACAAAATGACAGTGGAACCGAGGACGGGGCACGTGCCGCCGTCCGTACCCTCGGCGAGCAGGGAGTGTCCGGCATCATCGTTGCGAGCACGGGCCCGCAGGCAGTGGCCGCAGCCAAGGCCGCGGAGGAGCTGGGCCTGCCGGTGATCCTGCCCTACGCCGACCCCCTCGACCCCGGCGCCTCCACATGGACGCTGAAGCCGTCCACCGCTGCCCTGGAGGGTGCCCTCGGCACCGCACTGGAAGGGAAGAGCCGGGTGCTGCTGGTGTCCGACGGCGGCCCCGTCCCCGCAGCCGTGCCGCTTGCCGGAACGCTTAACCTCGGGGAATTCGCGGACGTTCCTGCCCTGGCCCAGGAAGCCGCCGTCCGGACCGGCGACCAGCCGCTCCCGCTTCCCGAGGACGCTCCGGAGGGCACCCAGGCGATGACCACCGCCGAGCCGGCCGACGCCGTCGTGGTTTCGGCTGCCACTCCCCAGCGGCTGGCCCGCCTCGTGCAGGCCCTGCAGTCCCGCAGCGTTTCCGTTCCGCTGATCCTTCCGGACGGAGCCACCGCTCCGGCTTTCGCCACCGCACTTGCCGAGCTTGACGGAACCGTCTCCGGACAGCTGGTCACGGTGGCCCCGGCCGGAGGTGACGGCTCCGCCCTGCAGAAGGACGCCCAGGGCCGGGGAATGTCCGCCTTCCTGTCCGCCGTCCGGTTGGCCGCAGGTGAGACCACCACCAGCAACCTGACCAACGATGCCCCGTTCTCCGGTGATGCGTGGGCAGCGGACACCGCCAGCCACGACGCCGTCGTCGCCCTGGTGCGCGCAGCCGCCACGGCTGAAAGCGCGAACCCGGCGGAAGTCGGTGAGGCGTTGCGCGCCATGTCCTTCGGTCCCGGAGAGGGCATCGCCGGGCCGGCACTGGATTTTTCGAAGTCCGCCGCGCTGACGGTGGAGGCAGCGCCTGCCTATGCCTCTCCCCAGGATCTGGGCCTTCGTCCGGCCAATGACGAGGCTCCCCGCCTCGTCTGGATCCAGTCTGCGGCAACTCCCTAACCCTCCCGGCCCGCCGCACGGCGGTCGGGCCGCTGTTCCACCATGGAAGGACCGCCCCGGTGCGTGTGCTGATCGATCTGGACGAGACCCGCTTCGAGTGCGAGGTGGCGCACGCTGCACCTGCCACCACGCTGACGGACCTGGTGGAAACCGCCGGCGGGCCCCGGCTTGCCCCCGACGAGGCAGTGTTCGTGGACGAGTCGGAAGTGCGCGCATCCACGCCTGTCTCCGAGCTGGTCCTCCTGGAGGGCAGCCGGATCTCGCGGGCGCCCTGGCCCGCCCCGAAACGGCTGCGCGGATGGAGCGTCACGCTCGCCGGCGGACAGCGCGCGGGCAGCGTCATCGAAGTTCCGCAGGGACGCGAAATGCTCATAGGACGGTCCCCGCACGCGGACCTGACGCTTCCCGCCGAAAGTGCGTCCTGGGAGCACTGCCGCCTGCGCCGGGAGGAAGAAGGGCTGCGGGTAGTGGACTGCGGCTCCACCAACGGCACCCTGGTCAACGGTGAAAAGGTCGGCGAAGAAGGGATCCTGGTTAAGGACACCGCCACCATCACGGCGGGCGGCACGGTGCTTCTCCTGCGCAATTCCCTCGAGGAAACCCCGTCCCCGGCTCCCGGCAGCCTGCATAACCTCACTCCGGCAGGAACGGCACCCTTCAACCGGCCGCCCCGTCCCGGAAAGGCCCCCGAGGGTGAGTCCCTGGTCCCGCCAAGCCGCAAGGAGGTGCCGCCGGCGAACAAATTCAGCTACATCACGGTGCTGGCGCCGCTGGTGATGGCCGGCGCCATGGTGCTGGTCCTGGGAAGCATGCGCTTCGCCATGTTCGCCATGTTGAGTCCGGTGATGGCCATCGGCATGTGGTTTGAACAAAAGCGCCGCCATGACCGCGGCCTCAAGGAAGAGGAAGAGCGGTTCAACGGAGCCGTTGAGGAGTTCGAAGAGCAGATCCGCGCAGCCGCCGAGGCCGAAACCGCCCGGCGCCACAAGATGATCCCGGACCCGGCAACCGTGCTGCGGCGCCCGGCCCTTCCCGCTACCTCCCTGTGGCAGCGCCGTGCGGAATCGGATGATTTCCTGGCCCTGCACGCCGGCACGGGCGATGTGCCGTGGAAACCGGAAGTGGACCGCAATGCAGCGCCGCGGCTGGACCCGAAGGTGAAAGACTCCCTCGCCGCCGCCCGCCTGCTTTCGGCTCCCGTTCTGGTGGACCTCAGCAACGCCGGAGTGGTGGGCATGGTGGGACCGCGTGAGGGTGCCCTGGCGCTTGCCCGGTCCCTGCTGGCGCAGGCGGCTGTCCATGTGGGTCCTGCGGACCTGACCATCGGCGTCTTTTGCGATGCAGGCCGGGCCGAGGAATGGGAATGGGCCTCCTGGCTGCCGCACACCCGCCAGGCGGGAAGCAGCACCGGACAGCGCTGGATGTCCGCCCACCGCGAGTCCAGCGTTTCCATGCTGCGCGCCCTCAAAGACACGGTGGAGGATCTGCCCACCCCGGCGCTGCTGGTGGTCCTGGATTCCGAGGTGCTGACCGAAGGCAGGGACGCTCCTGCCCGCGCACTGCTCGGCATGGGCCGGCTGGAGCCCGGGACCTACATCAACCCGCAGCAGCGTGAAGCGAGGGTGGCGGGCATCGTCATTGCCACGTCGGAAGAGCAGTTGCCGGCGTCCTGCACCACGATCATCCGGGTGGGTGAGGATTCCGCGGCCACCCTGGAGCAGCCGGAAGACCTGACGCGGGTGGAGGACATCATCCTGGGCGGACTCGACCAGGAGGAGGCCCTGCGCTGCGCCATGCGCGTAGCGCACTTCGATGATCCGGAGCTCAGCGTGCCGGGGGCCTCGCTGCCCTCCCTCGTCCGGCTTCCGGGGCTTTTGGGCTACGAGCGTCCGGAACCGGCCACCATCCGCCAGCTCTGGCAGACCTCCACCGGCATCTCCACACCCATCGGCACCGGCGAGGACGGCGATCTGTCCCTGGACCTGGTCAAGGACGGTCCGCACGGACTGGTGGGCGGAACCACCGGCTCCGGAAAATCCGAGTTCCTCCGTTCCCTGGTGGCCGGCCTCGCGGCACGCAATGACCCGACCCGGCTGAACTTTATCCTCATCGACTTCAAGGGCGGGGCCGCCTTCAAGGCATGCGAACGCCTGCCGCACACCATCGGCACCATCTCCAACCTGGACGAACAGCTGGCCGACCGTGCCCTGCTGGCCCTGGAAGCCGAGATGGAGCGCCGCCAGCGGGTCTTCGCCGAGGCCGGCGAGGGCATCGACAACCTCAATGCCTATATGGCCACGAAACCGGCCGAACCCATGCCCCGGCTGCTCCTGGTGATTGACGAGTTTGCCATGCTGGCCAAGGATTTCCCGGACGTCCTCAAGGCGCTCGTCAGCGTCGGTGCGGTGGGCCGAACCCTGGGCGTGCACATGATCCTGGCAACGCAGCGTCCGGCCGGCGTCGTTAATGACGACATCCTCGCCAATACGAACCTCCGGGTGGCGCTGCGCGTGCAGAGCCGCGAGGACTCCAACAACGTCATTGGTGTGCCCGCCGCTTCAGCGATCGGGCGCGCCCAGATGGGCCGGGCCTTCGTAAAGCTGGGCCAGGATGACATCACTCCGGTGCAGACGGCCCTCGTGACCGGCAGGGCGCTGCTCGGCGGCGGAGCTTCCGTGGATGTGCGCGAGATCCGCCAGTTCGGCGTCCCGGCTCCTGCGGCCGCACCGCCCCGCTCCGAGGTTTCCGATGACAATGATCTGGACCTGTTGATCGAGGCCGTCGTCGAGGCCAACCGCGAGGCGGGATACCCTCCGCCCCGGCAGGTCTGGCCGGAAGCACTCGGCGCGACGGTGGAGCTGGAAGGCTTCCGCGCTGACCCGGAGGAAGCCGGAGACCCGAAGGACGCCGGGGACACGGACGCCGAGGGCGCCGAACCCGCCGAACCGGCCACCGCCGAACCGGCCACCGCCGCCCGGATCCTGCCGCGGGTGGGCGGCGTCCGCGGTTCCACAGTCATGGTGACGCTGATGGATGAACCGGAACTGCAGCGCCAGTCTGCCGCCGGCTGGGACATGTCCATCGGCAACCTGATGCTGATGGGCGTGGCCGGGTCCGGCACCACCACTACGCTCGCGTCCCTCGCCCTGGCACTGGCCAAGGACACGGATCCTGCGGACCTGGACCTGATGGTCCTGGACATGGGCTCCCGCGGGCTTGAGCCGCTGTCCCGCCTGCCGCACACCGTGGCCTATGTGGGCACCGGGGGCGGCGCCAAGGAACAGCAGGCCCGTTTCCTGCGCCACCTGCACACCGAACTGGAACGCCGCCGCGCCGCGCCGGAGGGGCACCGCCGCGCCGTCGTGCTGCTGGACGGGCTCGCCTCGCTGCGGGACGAATTCCAGGACTATGAGGGACAGCAGCTGCTGGACCTGCTGTACCGCGCGTACGCGGACGGACCCGCCCTCGGGCTTTCCTTCGCGGTCTCCACCACCCGTGCCAAGGCGATCCCTACCGCCATGAACGAAGTCACGCTTCAGCGGTGGCTTTTCCGGCTGGCGGACACTTACGACTACTCCTCCCTGGGAGTCCGGGGGAAGCAGATCCCTGCGGAACTTCCGGGACGCTGCGTGGACCCGCGCACCAAGCTGCAGATGCATGTGGCGACGCCCGGCATCGGCCTTGAGGCCGCCGTGGACCGCGTCCGGCAAAGCTGGGCCGAAGCACCCGCCAAGACGCCGGCAATCCGCCGGCTGCCCGGAAATGTGACCATGCCGGAGCTGGGCGTGAAGCCCAAGCTGGATGCCGAGCCCTGGCTCATTCCGGTGGGCATGCGTGAGGCGGACTTCGCCCCCGCGTACCTGGAGGTCTATGAGGGTGAACATGCCCTCATTGCCGGCTCCGCCAGGTCGGGAAAGTCAACGCTGCTGCTCGCCCTGGCCGAGGCCCTGCAGGGAGCGTCCACGTCCCAGGGGCCGGCGCAGGTATGGGGCATCTGTGACCGCCGCTCGCCGCTGGCCTCCGCCGAGCTGGACCGCGTGGCCGTCGGTGCCGACGAAATTCCGGCCCTCCTTGCCTCGCTGCGGCTCGAACGCGCCCCGGTGTTCCTGCTGATTGACGACGCCGAGCGGATCGAGGACGCCGACCAGTCCATCACGGGTCTCCTGACCTCCGGTCAGCCGGGACTGTGCGTCATCGCTGCCGGACGGTCTGCGGACCTCCGCAGCCTGTACAGCCACTGGACCAAGGCGCTCCGCAAATCCCGTCTGGGGGTGTTGCTGCAGCCGGATGTGGATTACGACGGCGATCTGCTGGGCGGGACACTTCCGCGGAAGGCACCCGTGGCCCTCACCACCGGCCGCGGCTACCTCGGCGTGGGCGGGCAGTTCGCGCTGATCCAGTCGATGAGCCCCGAGGAGGAATCCACGGCGGCAAGCACCTAGGATGCAAACGGGGCCGCACGGTTTCGGCAACAGTCAGATCTAGAACGTTGGGGAGTACGGTATGCAATTCGCACAGACGGGGCAGGCGCTGGGTGCGTCCTACCGCTTCGGCGAGCTGGTGGGCTCCGGCGCCGTGGGCGAGGTCTGGACCGTTACCTCCATCGAGGGCGAAACCTACGCTGCCAAGGTCCTTCGGCCGGAGCATGCCGATGATCCCTCGCTCGTAGAGCGGTTTGTCCGCGAACGCTCGGTCCTGCTGGAGCTGCAGGACTCCTCCATCGTCACCGTCCGGGACATGGTGGTGGAGGGAACGCGGCTGGCCATCGTGATGGACTACGTCGCCGGCGGATCCCTGCGCGACGCCGTCGCGCAGACCGGTCCGCTGCCTCCCGCCGACGCGCTCCACCTCGCTGCGGAAGTGTTTGACGCATTGGCCTTCGCCCATGCCCGCGGCGTCACCCACCGCGACATCAAGCCGGACAACGTGCTCCTGGCCCGGCCCTGGGCGCAGCGGCAGCCGGGCGATGTGCGGGTCTCGGACTTCGGCATTTCCGACGTCGTCGGTGACCGGATCCGCCAGACCACCGGTCTCATGGGCACTCCCCTGTACATGCCCCCTGAGCTCATCACTTCCGGCCGGTCCGGTCCGTCCGGCGATGTGTACTCCGCCGGCGTGCTGCTCTATGAGCTCCTTGCCGGGCGGACGCCCTTTGCCGGTCCGGGAACGGACTTCAGCATTGCCTACCGCCATGTATCGTCCCGTCCGCCGAGGATTCCGGTGGATGATGCGCTCTGGCAGGCCCTGGACACTCTGCTGTCCAAGGATCCGGACCGGCGCCCCGCCGCAGCCGAGGCCGCGGCAAGCCTGCGGCGCCTTGCATCCCGCCTCGCGGGCGCCGCGGCGCTCGAGCGCGGCGATGCCCCGGCGGAGTTCGACGACGTCGAACGCCCCGCGACGATGGTCCGCGGCGCCTTTACGGATGCGGAGCTCACCGCCCTGGCTGCAGCTCCGCCGTCGGAGGAAGATCTGGCCGTCCCGGAACTGGGGGAAGCGGGCAGCGCCACGATTGCCCGTCCCCTGGCGCGCCGCACCGTACTGTCCCCTAGCCAGGCGCCGTCGGAGGAGGTTGAGGAAGCCACCCCGTTCTGGCGTACCCGCAAAGCCCTGTTACTGGCCGGCGGTGCGGTGGTGCTGGTCGCTGCCATGATTGTGGGGTTTGTGGTGCTGGCCCCCGATGGCGGGGACAAGGATAAGGCGACTGCCGCCGGCGAGAAACTGTCCGCACGGCTGCAGGACATGACCCTGCCCACGGGCCTCACCATCTCCCGTGATGCCTCCTACGAACCGTCCTCCGGACAGACCCGGCTGAGGATCGCCTACTCCGCGCAGAAGGCACCGTTGTCCGGCGATTTCCTGGAAGTCATCCCCGGGCTGGCCGAGGACGACGCGTGCCCGGCGGTCACTTGGGAAGGGGCCTCCGTCAGCCGGAACCAGGCCTCCGTTACCGGACTTGATGTCGAATGCGGCTGGAAGGTCTCGGAAATGGAGATCCCCGCCGGAGGATCCATCGAAGTGACGGCAACGGTGCCGGCCAAGCCCGGAGACCAGGAGGCCCTGGATAAGTGGCTGCACAGCGGATCCGAGGCCACGACGGCCGCAACGCAGGATCCTGCGGTCAAGAGCACGGCGTACCCGGTGCAGCGGCTGATGAACGTGGAGGTGCGCACACCGACCCGTGTGGTGACGCCCAGCCCGCTGATGATCACCCTGGTTCCGGTATGGGCCAGCGGTGCCGACGAGCTGAACCCGCTCTACGTCAGCCCCGCATCAGGCCAGCCGTCGCAGATGTTCACGGCGGTCACGGGCGGTGAGGAGGGGCTGCGCTTCTCCGACGGCTGCGGCGGCGCCCTGGCGGTGGACAGTTCGGGTCTGACCGTGACGGCACTGCAGATCTCGCCCCAGTGCACGGTCCGTGCCAGCGTGGGAAACTTCACCGAACTCCAGTCCTCCGGTTTCGGCATCACGTCGCGGGAGAACGCGGGCCGTTGAGGAACCGGTGAGGGTCCGGCATCCGTCTCTTCCGGCGCTCTCCGGCCCCTGGAGAGGAAGCCCACTTACTAATGCCGGATAGTGTACAAAGTAGGAATGAGTGGAACCCGGGCACGTGCACATGACGCAGGAGCTCATGGGGAAACCTCCACGGGCCGGTCGGCAGCGGACCGGCAGAGCACGGCGGATGATCCGGATCTTATCCTCGTGGAGCAGCTGCAGGATCTGACCCTTACCAGCGTCACGGTTCACGAGTTCCTCCATGGACTGGCCGCACTGACTGCCCAGGCGTTCTCCACCCCAACGGATCCCGTCGAATGCGCCATGACCATCACCCGGGACCGCAAACCGGTCCGCGCAGCGTTCAGCCGCTCGGATTCCGTCTCCCTGCATGACATTGCGTATGACTTCAGCGAGGGCCCCTGCCACACCGCAGTCGAAGATCGGGCCCCGGTGTATATTCCGGACCTGCACAGGGAAAAACGCTGGGAGCAGTACGTCGGGATGACAGTCCAGGCGGGAATGCGTTCGGTGCTGGTGCTTCCGCTGGATCTCGAGACCGACGGTACGGCAACCCTCAGCCTCTACAGCACCGGCCCGGATCACTTCGACAGCGCGACGATGAAGCAGGTCCGGGACTATGCCCGGCGTATCACCAAGCCCGTCCGGCTGGCCGCCCGCCTGGCGGCCGGAGGCGAGCACTCCGCGGACCTGCGTGCCGCCATGGACTCCCGGACGGTCATTGATCTGGCGGTAGGGATTGTGATGGCACAGAACCGGTGCAGCCAGGACGAAGCCTTCAACATCCTCGTGTCCGCGTCCGGCAGCCGGAACATCAAACTACGGGAGATCGCCTCAGCCATAGTGGGCTCGGTCAGCGTCACTGAGGCGCAGACGCATTTCCGGCGGTAGGCCAGTCTGCCCTGAGTGATGCGAAAAATGCCCGGACGAAACCGTCCGGGCATTTTTCGTCGGCAGTTACTCGCGGTTCAACTTGTCCTGAACCGTACCGGCAACCTTTTCCACCACGTTGGGGATGTCGGTGGTGCCGTAATACCGCGCGTCCGGACGGGTGACATCCGGCATGGGCGCCGTGGTCGTGGGGCCCTCGTGGTAACTGAATTCGCCCTTGCCGTCCGGCGTGGGTCCGGAGGCCCAGGAACCCTCGGATGCGTGCTTGCCGTCGGAGAAGTTCAGATACTGGTAGGACACCTCGCGGTGTTCTTTCTTGATCGGGAAGTTGCTCGGGACCGGAAGCAGCTCGTGCCCCTCTTCCTGCAGTTCCTTCGCAGCGGCCGTCCACATGTTCTGGTGCATCGTGTCACGGGCCAGCAGGAACGCGAGCAGATCCCGGACCCCGTGGTCATCGGTCATATGGTAGAGCCGGGCGACGGCGAGGCGTCCCTGCATTTCAATGTTGGCGTTGGACGTGAAGTCGGCCAGCAGGTTGCCGCTGGCAGTCACGTACCCGCCGGTCCAGGGGTTTCCGTTGCTGTCCACCGGACGGGCACCGGCACCGGCCACGATGGCGTGCTGCACATCCATGCCGCCCACCACTGCTGCGACCGTGGGATCGGACTGGACGGCGTCGTCGGTAATGCCCAGGGGCGCCTTTTCCAGCAGCTGGGCAATCATGATGGCCAGCATCTCCACATGGCCCATTTCCTCGGCGGCAATGCCGTAGAGAAGGTCACGGTATTTGCCGGGCAGGTGGGAATTCCATGACTGGAATCCGTACTGCATGGCTACGGTGATTTCGCCGTACTGGCCACCGAGCACTTCCTGGAGCTTGCGGGCGAAAACTGCATCCGGCTTGTCCGGCGTCGCCTTGAACTGGAGTTCCTGCTTATGAAAGAACATAGTCACCTCCGCATATCAGGCCCGGCATCAAGTGGGCCGCCTCTCATGGCGACTTTGGGGGCCAGTACGTGAAAGGTAGCCCAGCGGGTAACTCATAAGCAAACTTAGTAATACGATGGAGGTAAACCGCGCGGCCCGGCGCGGCGCTATCTGCAGGCGTTTCCCTGCGGAACATCGACAGTGACGCACTCGACAGCGGAGCAGCTAGGGGGCAGAGGATGGGTTTCGAGCCGGTTGAGCCGGAGCAACGGCAGCTCCTCCGGAAAGCGCTGGAGGACGCACGCCTGAGCGTGCCTGAGGTGTGGATGAAGTACTTCAGCATCGGCGGCGGAGCCGGCGAATATGAAGTGGATGCCTATGTCAACGGATCCCTGTCGCTCCCTTCCCTGCAGCGGGACATCCTCGCCCATGCGGCGAACGAGCTTATCGACCAGCTGCCCGCACGCCCGCGTGCACCTTCCAGCACCGATGTGCACCGGCACCGGGCAGCAGGCAGCGGGGCCGAAGGCAGCCGGACCGGCAGGACCGGCTCCCCGCCCCGGCATCGGCGAGACCCCGGCGAGGACTAGCGTCCATCCGGACCGGGCGGCCGCCCGCGGTGCTGGGGCTGACGGGTATTTGTAGGATGAAGCATGGACACCAACGAATCACGGCCCACCATCGCCCAGCTGCGTGCACGCCAAACCGACCTCGTGCTTGCCCTGGCCACCGAGTCACGCACCGACCGCCTGCAGCAGTACAGCGACGAACTCGAGTTCCTCGTCAAACACATTACTGAGCGCGAAGAAGCCGAAGCCGCGGGCGCATCGACAACAACCGCGGCACGCGCACCAGAGCCTTCCCCCGCCGGCACCGCCGTCAACGCCGGCACCGCCGTCAACGAAAACGGCACTACCGCCCAGGCCGACGGCGTCGGGCAGCGCGAAGACGGCGTGGTGATCGAACCGGGCTCGGCCCTGGAGGCCGACGTCGACCGCGACGACCGCTAGGGCTCACTCCTCCCAGAACCTGCGCACCGCGTCCGCCATTTCCTTGGCCTGCCGCCGGCCGGCCTCCAGCGAAGGCCCGCGGGTGGAATCAAGGAGCATGTTGGTCCCGAAGGCCTGCAGGGCGTTGGCATCCGCTTCGATGAGCAAAACCCGGCCGTTCTTTTTCAGTGTCTTGACGGCCTGCGGAAGCGTAGGTCCGAAGGGGCTCTGCGGAGCCTCGATCCCGCAGGAAATGACCACCACCTTGTCATGCCCCTGCGCGACGTCGGCGTTGGTTCCGGACCGCATTCCGCCGTCGATATATGCCCGTCCGTTAATGTGCACCGGCGGCCACACCGTGGGAACGGTGCAGCTGGCCGTCACCGCGAGCGCCAGGTCCACGCCGGCGGCGGCGTCGAATACCCGGAAGCTGCCGTCTTCGGCGTCCACTGTCGTGACGGAGAACGCCCGTTCCGGCCACACCGGATAGGGCACAAGTGAGCGGATGCTGCCCACCCATGCGTCCTCGCTGAGCGACGGGTCCGCGGCGAGCGCCAGCCGCCCCAGCCGGGCACGTGCTGCCTTCTCACCGCCGCCGCCGGCGCCCGCCGCACCAATCAGGTTCATAAACCGTTCCCCGTCGAACGTGTCCGGTTCCCGGTAATCGGGGGACGCAGCCCGGTCCGCCGCTCCCATCTGGGCTGCCATGGCCGCCGGCACCTGGCCAAAACGCAGCGCCGCCCCCACCACCGATCCCGCGGAGGTGCCCACCACCAGGTCCGCCTCGTTCAGGTCGATACCCTGGTCCAGCAACTCCCCGAGCAGACCGATTTCCCAGGCGATTCCGGCAACGCCGCCGCCGCCCAACACCACTGCACGCGATTCTGACACTTTGTAACCCCCTGGCTGACGCCGTCGAAGTGCTGTTCCCTGTCCCCCGCAGTGTAGGCCCGCACCCACTCCGGTTACCGCACCGCGGCCGTTCCGGGCTTGAATGGTTTTATGGCATTGAGAGTTTTGATGGTGGGCCGCAAGCACGAGGACTGGGTGGTTGACGGAATCCGCCGGTATGAGAAGCGGCTGAAGAAGCCCTTTGACCTGACCTGGGTGCCCATTCCGCACTCGGCACGCGAGGGGGACGCCGCCCGCAGGGAAGAGTCCGAGCGGCTGCTGGCCAAGGTCGGTTCCGACTATGTGATCCTGCTGGATGAGCGGGGCAAGGCCATCACGTCCCCGGCCCTGGCGCAGACCCTGCGGAAGCCGCTGGATTCCTCCCGCAATGTCACCCTGATCATCGGCGGGGCGTACGGCGTGGACTCGAGCGTGCATGACCGCGCGGATTTTGTCTGGTCCCTCTCCCCGCTGGTCTTCCCGCACCAGCTGGTCCGGCTGATCCTTGCCGAGCAGGTCTACCGGGCCCAGGAAATCGCGGGCGGACGCCCCTACCACCACGAATGACGGGGAGAACGACGGCGGCCTCCCGCGGATCCTGCCCCGCCCCTGGTGCTGGAGAGCCAAGGTAAAGTGGTAGCAGTTTTTCAGCAGTCGGCAGGCTCCTCCCCCGGCCGGCGGAACCGAAAGGGAACCATGCCCCAGCGCACCGATCCCTTCCGGCTGCTGCGCGCCGGCGCCGCAACCGCGGTGATCCTGGCCCTGGCCGTCGGTGCGCACACCGCAGGCGGCGGCACCCTTCCCGCACCCATCCTGCTGTTCGCCCTGGGCGTCTTCACGCTTGCCGGGGTCACGATCACCGCCGGCCGCCGGTTCCGTCCCGTCAGCCTCCTCGCAGTGCTTGGTGCCGCGCAGTTCGGCCTCCACGGAGCGTTCCGCGTTCTGGGCTCCGGCGTCCAGTGCCTGCCCGGCGCACCCGCGCATCACGGCATGACACTGGTCTGTCCGGAGCCGGGCCCGCTGTCCGGAGCGGCGTCGGCGCATCAGCTGTCCGGCCTCCACACACTGCCGCACGACGCCGGACCCGTCCTGTTCCTCGCACATCTGGCCGCGGTGGTGCTCTCGGCGCTGGCACTGGCCCGCGGCGAGGACGCGCTGCACGCCACGGCCGGCTGGCTGCGGCCGCTGTTCACCCCGCAGGCTCCGGTTCCGGTGCGGGCCGCGCGGGCAGCTGCCGTGATTTCCGGTCCCGCCGCGGGGACCCCCCGCACCCGCTACTGCTCCGCACGCCCGCTGCGCGGACCGCCGTCGTACGCCTTGGCCTGATCCCTTTTCCTCTTCCCCTGCCGCCCAGCGGCTCCGGCGCAGCCAACTGCGCCTTCGAAAGGCTCTTCCATGCGTACCACTTCCTCCGTCCTCCTCGCCGCCGGCGGCACCGCCGCCCTGATGGCCCTCGGCCTCGGCCCGGCCGCCGCCCACGTCCACGTCACCCCGGACACCACCGCGGCCGGCGAATCCGCACTGCTGGTCTTTGACCTCTCGCACGGCTGCGAAGGCTCCCCCACCACCTCCCTGACGTTCACCCTCCCGGACGAACTGGTGGACGCCACCCCCACGGCCCACCCCGGCTGGGAGATCAAGAAGGTCACCGAGGAACTGGCTGAACCGCGGACCCTGCCCAACGGCTCCCAGGTCAGCTCGCGGACCAGCCAGATTGTCTACACGGCCAAGGAACCACTGGCCGACGGCGTGCGGGACACGATCACCCTCGGCGTCACCCTGCCTGAGGCGGAGAACACCACCCTGGCATTCCCCGTCCTGCAGAGCTGCGAGAAGGGCGCCACGGACTGGTCCCAGATTCCCGCCGCCGGCCAGGACGGCCACGAGCTGGAATCCCCGGCGCCCGCAGTCACGGTCACCGAGGCGGACGACGACGATCATGATGACCACGACGGCGGGAACAGCTCCGGCAGCGGCCACGGCACCGCACCGGAAGCTGCCACCGTGCAGGACCGGGACGACGATGATGATGCCGGCGAGGTTGCCGGTTACGTGGGACTCGGCGCCGGGGTGCTGGGTCTTGCCGCCGGGGTCACCGCGCTGCTCCGCACCCGGGGCCGCAGCCGGGCCTAAGGCTGCGGTCTGCACTACGGGGTGCACTGGCCCGTGCGCTGGCGTGGGGCGGAATGCCGCCCTGCGCCCGCCCGTAACGGTTTCGCGTCAATCCGCCCCGTCCAGCGGGGCGGATTGACGGACCCCTGCCGGCGGGACAGGGTGAGAGCATGATCACCATGGCACGAGTCTCTGCGTCCCCCAAAACCCCTCTGTCCCGCAAGGCCCTTGCCCTTGCGGCGTTGCTGGCCCTCTCCGGATCAGCCCTCGCAGGATGCGGCTCGCGGGATACCGAAGACGCTGCGGCATCATCCTCGCCGGTGTCACCCTCGGCCTCCGCGGGCGAATCCTCTGCTGCGCCGGCCAGTGCCGCCCCGACCACCTCACCGGAAGCCTCTCCGGAAGCTGCCCCGGCGACGTCGCCTGCGGCCACGGACGGCGGCGCACCTGCTCCCGCTGCCTGCACTGCCGACATGCTCTCCGGTTCCGTGGAGACCGTTCCCGGTGGTGCTGCCGCCGACGGCATCTACCGCGCACTGGTGCTGACCAACACCTCCGCCGGCGTCTCCTGCACCGTGTCCGGCTACCCCGGGGTCTCCTACCTCGACGCCGCCGGGCAGCAGGTGGGCGCGCCGGCCGTCCGCACCGGGGGCGAGGCCCTCCCCGTGACCCTGGCTCCCGGCCAGTCCGCGGCTGCCGAGCTGCAGGAATCCGTGGCGCAGAAGTACGGCGACTGCCAGGTCCAGGCCACGGCCTCCCTGCTGGTGTACCCGCCGGAGGACACCGCTTCCCTGACCGTGGACCATCCCTCCACCGGCTGCGTAAACGCGGACATCGAACTGCTGGGCATCGGGGTCCTGCAGGCCCGCTGATTTTCGGCCTGCAGCCGAACCCCCGGGTGCAGCGGGGAAACCGTCACCGGGGTGGGGAACAATAGTGCCATGACATCGGCGTCTTCGGTGCTGGACAGGTTCACCCCCGCAACCCGTGAATGGTTCGAGGGTGCCTTCGCCGCGCCTACCCCGGCACAGGTGGGTGCCTGGGACGCCATCTCGGAAGGCGCCAACGCCCTGGTGGTGGCACCCACCGGGTCCGGCAAAACCCTGGCCGCGTTCCTCTGGGCCCTGGACAGCTTCATTGCCTCCGCGACCGCGGACCCTGCCGTTCCCGCCCAGCTTCCACTGCCGGAGGTGCCGGCACCCGCGGCAAAACCTGCCGGCCGGAAGCGGAACACCGAACCCAAACGCAAAACCAAGGTCCTCTACATTTCCCCGCTGAAGGCCCTCGGCGTCGACGTGGAACGCAACCTCCGGTCACCGCTGATCGGCATCACCCAGACCGCCAAACGCCTGGGCCTGCCGGCACCGTCCATCACCGTGGGCGTCCGGTCCGGAGACACCCCGCAGAACGAACGCCGGGCCCTGCTGACCCGGCCGCCGGACATCCTCATCACCACACCGGAATCCCTGTTCCTGATGCTCACGTCGCAGGCGCGGGAAACCCTGGCCGAAGTGGAAACCGTGATTGTGGACGAGGTCCACGCCGTGGCCGGCACCAAGCGCGGCGCCCATCTGGCCGTGACCCTGGCCCGCCTGGACGCCATGCTGGACAAACCCGTGCAGCGGATCGGCCTCTCCGCCACGGTGGAACCGCACGAAACCGTGGCCCGCTTCCTCGGCGGCAACGCGCCGGTGCGGATTGTGGCGCCCACGTCCCGCAAGAACTGGAACCTCACCGTCACCGTGCCGGTGGAGGACATGACCGATCTGGGCGGTGCACCCGCGGTCGAGGACACCGTGGAGGGCGGTTACGCACCGCAGGCAAGCATTTGGCCGCATGTGGAGGAGAAGATTGTTGACCTCATTGAGGCCAACCGCTCCACCATCGTCTTCGCCAACTCCCGCCGCCTGGCCGAGCGGCTGACGGCCCGGCTCAATGAGATCCATGCCTATCGGCTGGAAGCGGCCTCCGCAGCCACCGGAACCGACGGCGCTGCACCCCTCCCGCCGCTGTCCGCGGCATCCGGGACGTCGCGCCCGCCGGCCCAGATCATGGCGCAGGCCGGAGTGTCCGTGCTGCGCCGCGAGGACCTGGCGGTTGAGGACGAGGGTCCGCTGCTGGCCCGCGCCCACCACGGCTCCGTGTCCAAGGACCAGCGCGCCCTGATCGAGGATGACCTGAAATCCGGGCGGCTGCGCTGCGTGGTGGCCACCAGCTCCCTGGAACTGGGCATCGACATGGGTGCGGTGGACCTGGTGGTGCAGGTCGAATCCCCGCCCTCGGTCGCCAGCGGACTGCAGCGGGTGGGCCGCGCCGGGCACCAGGTGGGCGAGATATCCCAGGGCGTGATGTTCCCCAAACACCGCGGAGACCTGCTGAACTCGACCGTCGTGGCCGAACGGATGCTGGCCGGGCAGATCGAACCGCTGGCCATCCCGGCCAACCCGCTGGATATCCTCGCCCAGCAGACCGTGGCCGCCGCCGCCCTGGGGTCCATTGATGTGGAGGAATGGTTCGACGTCGTCCGCCGGTCCGCACCCTTTGCCGGCCTGCCGCGCTCGGCCTTCGACGCCACCCTGGACCTGCTCTCCGGGCGTTATCCCTCGGACGAGTTCGCCGAGCTGCGGCCGCGGATTGTCTGGGACCGCGCCGAAGGCACCATCACCGGCCGGCCCGGTGCGCAGCGCCTCGCCGTCACCTCGGGCGGCACCATCCCGGACCGCGGCCTCTTCGGCGTCTATCTGGTGGGCGATTCCGAGGGCAAGAACAGCCGCCGGGTTGGTGAACTCGACGAGGAAATGGTGTACGAATCCCGGGTCGGCGACATTTTCGCCCTGGGCGCCACCAGCTGGCGGATCGAGGACATCACCCATGACCGCGTGCTGGTCTCCCCCGCCTTCGGCCAGCCCGGGAAACTGCCGTTCTGGCGCGGGGATTCCCTGGGCCGGCCCGTGGAACTCGGCCGCGCCATGGGCGCCTTCGTCCGGGAAATGGCCGGCTCCGACGACGCCGCCGCGCGCGAACGGCTGGCCGCCGTCGGCCTGGACGAGTGGGCCGCCGGCAACCTGATCACCTATCTGCGGGACCAGCAGCAGGCCACCGATGTGGTGCCCAATGACAGGTCGCTGGTGGTGGAACGCTTCCACGACGAACTCGGCGACTGGCGGGTGGTCCTGCACAGCCCCTACGGCATGCCGGTCCACGCTCCCTGGGCCCTGGCCGTCGGGGCACGCCTGCATGCCCGGTACGGGCTGGACGGATCGGCGATGGCCTCCGATGACGGCATTGTGCTGCGGGTGCCGCTGATGGAGGACGAGCCGCCGGGCGCCGAATTGTTCCTCTTCGACCCCGAGGAACTGGATTCCATCGTCACCGCCGAGGTGGGCGGATCCGCACTGTTTGCCTCCCGCTTCCGGGAATGCGCGGCGCGTGCGCTGTTGCTGCCCCGGCAGAACCCGTCCAAACGCACCCCGCTCTGGCAGCAGCGGCAGCGGTCCGCGCAGCTGCTGGATGTCGCCAAAAAATACCCCACATTCCCCATCCTGCTGGAAACGGTCCGGGAATGCCTGCAGGACGTCTACGATCTGCCGGCCCTGAAAGACATTGCGTCCGGCATCGAGCGCCGCGAAATCCGGCTGGTGGAGACCACCACGCCGTCGCCGTCGCCGTTCGCCCGCTCCCTGCTGTTCGGTTACATGGGCGCCTTCCTGTACGAGGGGGACTCGCCGCTGGCGGAACGGAAAGCCGCCGCGCTGTCCCTGGACCCCACCCTGCTCAATGAGCTGCTGGGCCGCGCCGAACTGCGCGAGCTGCTGGACGCACGCATCATTGCCCGGATTGAGAGCGAGCTGCAGCGGCTTGCTCCGGACCGCCGCGCCCGCGGGCTGGAAGGCGTCGCGGACCTGCTGCGCCTGCTCGGCCCGCTGTCCGTCCCGGAGGTCGCCGCCCGGCTGCAGGCGGCAGAACCTGCCAACGACGACGACGACGACGGCGGGGGCGCGGCGAAGCAGGCCGCTGCCGACCCTGCCGACGCTGAAGAGCTGCTGGAGCAGCTGGTCCGGGCCAACCGGGCCCTGAAGATCGGAATGGCAGGCAACACCCGGTATGCGGCCATCGAAGACGCCGCGAGGCTGCGCGATGCCCTGGGTGTTCCCCTGCCGATGGGTGTGCCGCTGGCCTTCATCGAACCGGTGGCGGATCCGCTGGGTGACCTGGTGGGCCGGTATGCCCGCACGCACGGGCCCTTTACCGCGGCGGAGGCGGCCGCGCGCCTGGGCCTGGGCGTCGCCGTCGTCACCGGAACCCTGCAGCGCCTGGCCGGCGAGGGCCGGGTGGCCGAGGGCGAGTTCCGCCCGGCGGAAACCCTGCTGCTGGACGCGGCCGACGGCGTCGACCCTACTCCCCCGGCCACCGTCACGGTTCCCGCTGTTCCGGGCGGCACCGAGTGGTGCGACGTCGAGGTGCTGCGGCGGCTGAGGCGCAGCTCGCTGGCGGCGCTGCGCTCCGAGGTGGAGCCGGTGGATCCGGCCACCTACGGGCGGTTCCTGCCGGTCTGGCAGAATGTGGGGTCCTCGCTGCGCGGGCTCGACGGCGTGGCTACCGTGATTGACCAGTTGTCCGGTGTGCCCATCCCGGCATCGGCGTGGGAACCGCTGATCCTGGGTTCCCGGGTGCGCGACTATGCGCCGGCCATGCTGGATGAGCTCACCGCCACGGGCGAGGTGGTGTGGTCCGGCAGCGGCTCGCTGCCCGGCAATGACGGCTGGATTGCCCTGCATCTGGCGGAGAACGCGCCGCTGACGCTCAACCCCTCACCGGACTTCGAACCCGGCGGCCTGCACCAGCGGCTGCTGGAGCTGCTGGGCAACGGCGGCGCGTATTTCTTCCGTCAGCTCAGCGACGGCCTCGCAGCAACCGGTCCGGCCGAGACGGACGCGAACGTCATTTCCGCGCTCTGGGAACTCGTCTGGGCCGGACGCATCAGCAATGACACCTTCACCCCGGTCCGGTCCCTGCTCTCCGGCGGGAAAACCGCCCACAAGCAGCGGGCCGCCACCCCGCGCGCCCGCACCGCGCGGATGGGGCGTCTGGGCCGGGCGCCCGGAGCCTCGCTGACGGGAAGTTCCATGCGACTCGCGGCCGGTGGTGCAGCGTCTCCTGCGCTGCGCAACGCTCCTGCGCTGGTGGCAGGGCGGTGGAGCCTGCTGCCGGAGGTGGAAACCGACACCACCCTGCATGCCCACGCCACGGCCGAGCTGATGCTGGACCGCTACGGCGTGGTCACCCGCGGCTCCGTGGCCAGCGAAGGAACTCCGGGCGGATTCGCCCTGCTCTACCGGGTGCTGGCGCGGCTGGAGGAAATGGGCCGGTGCCGGCGCGGCTACTTCATTGAACAGCTAGGGGCGGCCCAGTTCGCGGTGCCCGCCACGGTGGACCGGCTGCGTTCCTTCTCCGAAGACGCACAGCTGAAGCAGCCCGAACCCGCCGCCGTCGCGCTGGCCGCCACCGATCCGGCGAATCCCTACGGTGCCGCGCTGCCCTGGCCCACGCTGGAGGGCGGGCACCGTCCCGGCCGCAAGGCAGGTGCGCTGGTGGTGCTGGTGGACGGGGATCTGGCCCTGTACGCCGAGCGCGGCGGCAAAACGCTGCTGACCTTCACCGAGGACCCTGCCCTCCTGGAACTGTCGGCGGCCGCGCTGGTGCGGATCATCCGTCGCGGCGCGGCGGAGAAAATGGCCATCGAGAAGGTCAACGGTGCGGATATCCTCGACACCGATGCGGCGCGGGCGCTGACCGCCGCCGGTTTCTACACCACGCCGAAGGGGCTGCGCTACCGTGTTTGAGACTCGTGATCCGGGGCGGAGGAACCGTGCCTGAGGGCGATACCGTTTGGCGGGCGGCCAGGGACCTCAATGCTGCGCTGGCCGGCAAAGAGCTCACCCGGTGCGATATCCGTGTCCCCAAATTCGCCACCGTGGATTTCACCGGCGCCCCGGTGCAGGACGTGGTGTCCCGCGGCAAACACCTGCTCATCCGCGGCGGAGATCCGGTGGACGGCTGGATTCTCCACTCCCACCTGAAAATGGAAGGGCTCTGGCACGTCTACGCCCGCGGTGAGAAGTGGCGGCGTCCGGCGTTCAAGGCCCGCTGCATCCTCGAAACGGACACCCACCAGGCGGTCGGGTTTGAGCTGGGCTTCCTGCGGGTGCTGGCCCGGAAGGACGAGGACGACGCCGTAGGTTATCTCGGGCCGGATCTGCTGGGGCCGGACTGGGATGCAGGGGAAGCGCTGCGCCGGCTGCGCGCCGAACCCGACCGGCCCATCGGCCTGGCGCTGCTGGACCAGCGGATCATGGCCGGGCTGGGCAACGTATACCGGTGCGAGCTGTGTTTCCTCGCCGGCATCCATCCGAGAACTCCGGTCTCGGACGTCCCGGACCTGCCGCGGCTGGTGGACCTGTCCAAGCGGCTGCTGGAAGCCAACAAGGCCCGCTCCCGCCGGATCACCACCGGCGCCATGGGCAGGGACCAGCTCTGGGTCTATCGCCGGGAACGGCGGGGCTGCCTGCGCTGCGGCACCAAGGTGGCCCATGAGCTGCTCGGTGACACCGAGCTGGAGCTGCGGGACCTGTACTACTGCCCGCACTGCCAGCCGTTTCCCTAACCCCCCCGCTGTTCTCTGACCCGGACGGGCGCCCCTACCTCAGCTGCCGCCCGGCCCGCCGGACCGCGTCGCCGATGCGGTGCAGCCGCTCCGAGTCCAGCTTCCAGGCCTGCCAGTACAGCACGACGTCGCGGTAGGCCCCGGCGTCGAGCAGCACCAAGGTCCCGTCGTCGAGGTCCGTGCCCAGCTGCAGTTCCGGGAGCATGCCCCAGCCGAGGCCCGCGCGGACCGCGGCAAGGAACGCCTCCGAGGATGGAACGGTGTGCCGGGGCGGAAGGCCGTCAGCGCCGCGCGCCTGCAGGAACCGGCGCTGCAGATCGTCCTTGGCATTGAACTGCACCACCGGCATGGCGGCCCAGTCGACGCCGTCGTCCTTTGTGAAGCGCCGGTGCAGGCCGGGCGCCGCCACCGGGAGGTAGCGCATGGCGCCCAACGCCTCGACCCTGCAGCCGTTGACCGGTGCCGGATCGGCGGTGACCGCGCCGATGACGTCCCCTTGGCGCAGCAGCCGGGCACTGTGGTCCTGGTCCTCCACGTGCAGGTTTAGGGTGCTGTCCGGCCACCCGGCTGCGTCGGAAAGGACCGGCACGAACCACGTGGCGAGGGAATCCGCGTTGACGGCCACCGGCGTCGTCGTCCGCAGTGAAGTGTCACCGGAGAGCGCAAAGCGGGCTTCCCCTTCCAGCAGCTCCACCTGCCGGGCCATGCGCAGCAGTATCGTGCCCGCGTCCGTCGGCGTGCAGGGCACCGCGCGGCGGACGACGACCTGGCCCACGGAACGTTCCAGCGCCTTGATGCGCTGGCTGACGGCCGACGGGCTGATGTGCAGCCGGTCCGCCGCCGCTTCAAATGTTCCCTCGTCGACGACGGCGGACAGTGCACGGAGATGCTCGAAGTTCATGAAGCAAACCTAATGCATCCTTCAAATCTATCGTTTGTCTGAATTGCCGGTGGTGGTTACCGTCGAGGCATGTGGAGTATTTGGGCAACCGGCATGGTCACCGGACTGGGATTGATTGTCGCCATCGGGGCGCAGAATGCGTTTGTGCTGAGGCAGGGCCTGCGGCGGGAACACATCGGCGTGGTGGTTGCCCTGTGCATCATCAGCGATGCCCTGTTGATCTTCGGCGGCACCGCCGGGATCGGGGCATTAGTGTCCCGGTTCCCGGCGGTACTGGAGATCCTCCGCTGGGGCGGCGCCGCTTATCTCACCTGGTGGGGTATCCGGTCATTGATCTCCGCGCTGAAGCCTTCGGTGCTGGAGGCGCAGGCACCGCGGGCCAAGGGCACCGTCATCCTGACCACGCTCGCCCTGACCTTCCTGAACCCGCATGTCTATCTGGATACCGTGGTGCTCTTGGGCAGCATCGCGAACCAGTACGGGCCGGACACCCGCTGGATATTCGCGGCCGGAGCCGCCGTCGGCAGCCTGATCTGGTTCACGGCACTGGGCTACGGGGCACGTGCACTGTCGGGGGTGCTGAACCGGCCGCGCACCTGGCAGATTGTGGATCTGCTGATCGGTGTGGTCATGCTGGTCCTCGCCGTCCGGCTGCTGTTGGGCTGACCGGACGACGGCGGTGTTGGACTTCTGCGCCTGCTGCTAGGCCCGCGGTGCATGCGTGGCGGTGACCCAGCGCAGCAGCGAGTACAGCAGCTGCGAAGCGCCGGGCATAAAGCCGGAACCGTGGTGGTAGACCGGGTCCATGGTGGTCACCAGCAGGCGGGCCGGCTGGTTCACCTCATCCACGTACAGCAGTGAGCCGGACTCGGCGCCGTCCTCCTCCATGACCACCAGGGACCGGGCGCCGGGGCGCGGATGCAGCAGTCCATGGTGGTGCCAGGACACGGACCACGGGGTGAAGAACTCCCACAGCGGATCCTCGGGCAGCCGGAGCCGGGTGCCGTTGTCCTCGCCGGTGCGCCACATCCAGAACACCGTGGGGCGGAAGCTGTACCCCACGCCGGGCAGCCACTGCTCCACCTTGTTTTCGCCCAGCACGATGACGGTTTTCCCGGGGCCCTGCAGCGCGGCCAGGATCGCCGGGACAAAGCGGGCGAGCTGGCCCTGATGCAGCCGGTCGCCGACAATCAGCACGTCCAGATCCGCGAGCTGGGCCGGGTCGGCCTCCGGCAGGTAAACCGGTTCGATCCGGTACGGCGCCACGGCCGGATCGGCCAGGGTCCGCAGCGGCTGGAAGGCGCCGCAGTGCAGCAGCCCGATCCGCGGGGCGGCACCGGGTCGGCGGGGCTCACGGCCGGCGGCAGGTCGGCGGGGCTGACGGCCGGCGGCAGGCCGGCGGGTTCCAGTACCGGCCCCCGGGCCGGCAGCGTCGGTGGAGTTGTCGAGCGCAGCAGAGGACGCGGCCGCCCGGCCTGCACCGTCGTGCGCACTCCCGTGCCCCCCGTTCAGCCAGGCAACCAGGTTCGGCCCGAGCACGCGGCTGGGATACCCGTCGTCGCTGAAGCTCTCGAGGTCATTGCCGCCGTGCACCAGCACTTCACCCGCCCCGATCCGGTAGCTGTAGTCCAGCGGCAGCCGGTATGGACCGATGCCTGTCACCACCGAGGCGCCCTCGGGCAGGTCCAGGTGGTAGCCCCGGCCGTAGAATCCGGCGACGCCGATCTCCTCCAGCCGCTCATAGCTGTGGATTCCGGGCACGCCGGTGCGGTAATGCAGGTCCCGGTAATCAATGCCCGCCCAGACCGGATGCGGCTGGACCTGATGCGGCCGGACGTCCTGCGGACCGCGGAATTCCAGTTTCCGCCAGACGGCCAGCCCGTCGATGAAGGGCTTGACTACCTGGCCGTTGACCAGCACCCGGCCGCCGGCGCGGACAAACGCGGTCAGTTCCCCGCGGTAGCGCCCCAGCAGCAGGTGGTCCACGCCGCCGCCGATCACCAATCCGTCGGCTGCGAGGATCCGGGCCCGGGCGGCGTCGTCGTTGAGGTCGTAGGCATCGACGTCGGTGAGGGCGCCGCGCCAGGAGGGGTCGGTCTGGCCGCGCATCGGCGTACCGGCGATCAGGCGGATAATCACAGGTGTTCCTTTCGGGAGGAGATGTGCAGGGGCAGCTCGGCAAGCGGGGCCCCCACGGCTTCAGGCACCGGGCAGGCGCGGCAGGACGGACCGAAGTCCGGCACCGCGATCACTCGTTCACCGGAGAGAGTGCCGACGGTCGGGGTGCAGATGGGCAGGCCATAGACCTCGGAAAGGGCCGGGCCGGTGAGCAGCTCGTCGGTGGGCCCCCAGCGGACATCGTGGCTGCCCACAAACAGCAGGGCATTCCGGGACACATGCAGGGCGTGGTCCGGATGGTGGGTGGTCATGATGATGCCCATTCCGTCCGCAGCCAGTCCGGAAAGCACGCCCAGCACGCGGGACTGGTTGTTCAGGTCCAGCGCCGAGGCAGGTTCATCGAGGATCAGGAGCTCGCAGCCGGAAGCCACGGCCCGGGCAATCAGCACCAGCTGCCGCTGCCCGCCGGACAGCTGCGAGTAGTCACGTGCGGCCCAGCCGGCAACCCCCACCCGTTCCATCGCTGCGTCGGCGGCGTCGTGGTCCTCGCGGCGCGGGGTCTGATACGCCCGCAGGTGCCGGGTACGGCCCATCAGGACCATGTCGGCGACGGAAAAGGACGGGCCCGCACCGTGGTCCTGCGGTACGTAGCCGATGCCGTTGGCGCCGTGCACCTGCCCTTCCCGCGGAGCCAGCAGCCCGGACAGGCACTTGAGCAGCGTGGTCTTGCCGCGCGCGTTGGGGCCGAGGATGGAGAGGATTTCCCCGCGCTCCAGGGAAAAACCGAGGTTCCGGAAAAGCCACGGGCGCAGCCGGGAATAGCGGAACCCCAGATCGGTGGCCTGCATCAGGGGTGCGACACCGGCCGGGTTGCCGTCGGGGTTGCCGTCGGGGTTGCCGTCGGGGTTGCCTTCGGGGTTGCCTTCGGGGTTGCCGGGAACGGAACGGGGCCGGGAAATGACGGTCATGAGAGGGCGGCTTTCTTCTGCGAACGGGCCAGCAGCACGACAAACACCGGGGCGCCGATAATGGCCGTCAGGATGCCCAGCGGCAGTTCGCTGCTGGTGATGGAGCGGCTGAGGGTGTCGATGAGCATTAGGTAGGTGCCGCCCAGCAGCAGCGATGCCGGCAGCAGGATCCGGTGGTCCGGACCCACCCAGAGCCGGGCCAGGTGCGGAACCACCAGTCCCACCCAGCCGACGGCGCCGGCCACGGCCACGGTGCCGGCAGTCATCAGGGCCACCGCGCACAGGAGCAGCACCCGGGAACGGTGCGGATTCACGCCCAGGGCCGCGGCGTCGTCGTCGCCCAGCGAGAGCACGTTCAGCCGCCAGCGCAGGGCCAGCACCACCAGGGCGCCGATAGCCACCGGCACCAGGGCGGTCAGCACCTTGTCATAGCTGGCCGCGGCAATGGAGCCCAGCAGCCAGTGCACAATCGACGGCAGTTCGGAGTACGGGTCCGCGAGGTAGGTCATGAAGGAGACCAGCGCGTTGAAGAACGCGGCCACCACAATTCCGCCCAGCACAATCATCAGCATGGCGTTGTCCCGCCCGCCCAGCCTGCCGAGGAGCAGCACCCCGGCCAGCGCGGCGAGACCGAAGCCGAACGCACCGCCCACCATCCAGCCGCCGGACAGCCCGAGGGTCAGGACCAGCACCCCGCCGAAGGACGCACCGGCCGTGACGCCGATGATGTCCGGGCTGACCAGCGGGTTGCGGAACAGCGCCTGCAGGCAGGCACCGCCGAGCGAGAGGGCGGCACCCACCAGGAAGGCCAGGAGCACGCGGGGCAGCCGGACATCCAGGACAACGGTGGCTTCCTGCTCGGTCCAGGTCCGGCGGACCAGGCCGTCGCCGCCGAAGAGGGCGGAAACCTCGTTGAACAGGATGCGCAGGATCTCGTTGGGCGGCACCCAGTACCGGCCGGCCGCCATGGAAATCAGGGCCACCGCGCACAGGATCAGGACACACAGCGGAAGGATGAACCGGCGGCGGCGGGACGACGACGACGCGGCGTCGGGTTCACCGTTCGTACCGGTCCCGTCGGACCCTGCAGACGTACCGGATCCGTCGGACCCGGTGCGTCGCTTAGCGGCGGAAGACGTCGTAGCCACTGCTGGCTCCGTTCAGGTCCAGCCGCAGGGCGGCATCAATCTGGGCTTCCGAGACCTCGTATCCGTAGAGGTACGCAATCTTTTCCTTCATGGCCGCACGCAGGTTCCGGGTGGTCCGGCCCGGGTGGAAGACCTCGGCCGCCCACTGCCACATCAGCGGTGATTCGGCGCATGGAACCTCCCAGCGGTAGCCTCCCAGCGGAGCCTTGTAGACCCGGCGGTTGCGGACGGCGGACAGGGAGGCCAGGGCCGGATCGGCGTACACCTCTGCGGGGCTGCGCTGATCAAACCCGCCCAGGGTGATGACTTCCGGATCCCACTCAATCAGCTGTTCGGCGCTGACCACGTTTTCGGCCGAGAGGTTCTCCGCCGCCATGTTCCGTCCGCCGGCCAGCTCCATCCAGTAGTGCATGTAGGAGGACTTGTTCGAGGCTGAATAGCCGTCACCGGACTGGCCCAGATGGACTGCGCGCACCGGTGTGGAAACTCCGGACAGCTCGTCCCGCAGCCGGCTGATTTCGGCGTGCATCCAGTCCACGATTTCTGTGCCGCGCTCGGGTTTTCCGAGGATGGTGGAAAACAGGGACACCCAGGTTTCCAGGTACTCCTGTGTGCCGTAGAGCAGGCACACGGTCTTGAAACCCGCGTTTTCCAGCGGTTCCACCAGCCCGTCGCCCTGGTCCGCCCACTGGAACACCACATCCGGGTTGAGCTTGGTGAGGGTTTCGATGTTGGGGGTGAAGCTCGACGGCGAAATGGTGGTGGTGGTTTTCGACTCGGGGAACATCTCCCCGAACAGGCCCTGCTGGTTGGCCTGCAGCGTGGATTCGTTAATGCCGACAATCCGGCCGTAGCCACTGTCCACCGCGGTCAGCATGGACGGGGAGGGAATCACCGTCGTGGCAATCCGCTGCACCGGAGCGTCAAAGGACACCTGCACGCCGCGCATATCGGTCACCGTAAAACCACCGGATCCTGCCGCACCGGCAGCGCCCGCGGTCCCGACAGTGTCACGGGAGGAGCAGGCTCCGAGGGCAAGCGCGGCCAGGCCGAGGCCCCCGCCGAGCAGGGCGCGGCGTGACGGAAATGCAGGAATGGTGGACCGGGACAACGGTGTTCCTATCGCTCAGGTAAGCCCCGCCTTGGCGAGGGATGACCTAAACATCAGAGCACACCGAAACGGATTACAGCATATTTTTATGCCCTAATTATCGAGTGGGATATCTCACGCGCTCCAGGGGCGCCACCCTGTTCTGTGCCGGAGTTATGATCACGCCCGCGCAGTGAGAAAGCAGTGTCAGCTACGGCAGTTTCCCCGCCATGCGCTGCCGCATCTGCACGCTTGCGTCGTTCAGCCCGGTGATGCGCACTTCCGTTCCGCGCCGCCGGTATTTCGCCGTGACGGCGTCGAGAGCGGCCACGGTGGAGGCATCCCAGACATGGGAGCCGCTCAGGTCAATAACCACGTGCGCCGGATCCAGGACGTACTCGAACTGCGAGTACAGATCATTCGAAGAAGCGAAAAACAGCTCGCCGTTCACCGTGTAGACGGCGGTGGCCCCGGCGTCGTTCCCGGTGACTGTGCGGTCCACGGTGACGAAGTGCGCCACCCGGCGGGCGAACAGCACCATCGCCACGAGCACGCCGACGCCGACGCCTGCGGCCAGGTTGTGGGTCCAGACGGTCACCACCACGGTGGCCAGCATGACGGCGGTTTCGCTCTTGGGCATCATCTTCAGGGTGGAGGGACGGATGCTGTGCCAGTCAAAGCTGGTTACGGCCACGAAGATCATGACGGCCACCAGCGCCGCCATGGGAATCAGCGCCACCACATCTCCGAAAACCACCACCAGGAGGAGCAGGAAAACGCCGGCAAAGAAGGTGGAAATCCGGGTCCGCGCGCCGGAGCCCTTCACATTGATCATGGTCTGGCCGATCATCGCGCAGCCGCCCATCCCGCCGAAGAACCCGGTGATGATGTTGGCGGCGCCCTGACCCCAGGCTTCGCGGGTCTTGTTGGAGCGGGTATCGGTGACGTCGTCGACAAGTTTGGCTGTCATGAGTGATTCCAGCAGTCCCACAAACGCGACGGCCAGCGCGTACGGGAAAATCACCTGCAAGGTGTCCAGGTTGAAGGGAACGTCCGGCAGCAGCAGGGACGGCAGACTGTCCGGCAGATCACCCTTATTCCCCACGGTGGGGACGGTGACCGAGGCGGCCACCGTGATGGCCGTGATGACGACGATGGCCACCAGCGACGCAGGCACCGCCGTCGTCAGCCGCGGCAGTCCGAAGACGATGAGCAGCCCCAGGGCCGTGAGCGGATACACCAGCCAGGGCACGCCCAGCAGCTCGGGCACCTGCGCGATGAAGATGAGGATGGACAGCGCGTTGACGAAGCCCACCATGACCTGGCGCGGAATGAAGCGCATCAGCTTGGCCACTCCGAGCAGCGCGAGCAGCACCTGGAAAACCCCGGCCAGCAGCACCGCGGCAACCATGTACTCCACGCCGTGGGACGCCACCAGCGGGGCAATAACGAGGGCGACGGCGCCGGTGGCGGCGGAAATCATGGCCGGACGGCCACCCAGGAAGGAGATGGTGACCGCCATGGTGAAGGCCGAAAAAAGGCCGATCCTCGGGTCCACCCCGGCGATGACGGAGAAGGCCAGCGCCTCGGGAATCAGCGCCAGGGCCACTACCAGTCCGGCCAGTACTTCGGTCCTGAGCAGCTTCGGTGACCGCAGGGTGCGCAGGACGGACTGGCGCTGCTCGGGCGTGAGGGCTGCCGCAGTTTCCGGCGTCGGTCCCGTCGGCCGTGCCGGTTCCTTCGGCTGCGTCGGTTTCTTCGGCTGTGCCGGTTCAGAAGGCGGGAGAACTCGTTTGGGTGCCACCTGGCTCCGTTTCGGATGTGGGTTTTTCAGCCGGATCCGCTTGGATCCCGGGCAGGGGCCGGCCTGGCTCCGCAGGAACAGCCCAGCCTAATTTAAGCCCGCACGCGCGATATCCTGAAACGGTGATGCAGTCCCCGCTTCCCGTGCGCAACGGAGTCAACGCCACCCGCCTGCGCCTTCCCGGCGATGGACCATGGGACACCGCTCTGGACTATGTCCTGGAACGCTTCGGCCATGTGGACCCGGACGGCATTGTGGACCGTTTCGAGCGCGGTGAAGTGGTCGGCCTGGGCGGCGTTCCGCTGACACCGGCCACGCCTCTGACGGCGCACACCTTCATTTGGTATTACCGGGAGCTCCCCCCGGAGGAGCGGATACCGGTGGAGATCGGCATCCTGCATCAGGACGAAGACCTGCTGGTGGTGGATAAGCCCCATTTCCTGCCAACGACGCCGGGCGGCATGTATGTGGCCGAGTCCGCGCTGGTGCGCCTGCGGGTCCAGCTGGGCATTCCGGACCTGATTCCCATGCACCGGCTGGACCGCATGACCGCCGGAGTGCTCCTGTTCTCCACCAACCCCGAAACCCGCGGCAAGTACCAGACCCTCTTCGAAAAGCGGCGGATCAGCAAGGAATACGAGGCCGTTGCTCCCGTCCGGGAGGACCTCGAACTGCCCCGCGTGGTCCGCAGCCGGATGATCAAGTCGCGGACCTACCTGCTGGCCCAGGAAATCGAGGGCGAACCCAACGCGGAGACCCGGATCGAGCTGATGGAAAGCAGCGCCGGGCTGGGCCGGTACCGGTTGCTGCCGCATACCGGCAAGACCCACCAGCTGCGGGTGCACATGGCGTCCCAGGGCATCGGGATCCTGAATGATTCGTTCTACCCGGAGCTGCTGCCCCAGGCGCCGGACAACTATGCCAAGCCGCTGCAGCTGCTGGCGCGGTCCGTGCAGTTCACCGATCCCCTGACGCGGGAGCCGGTGGAATACCGCAGCCGGTTGTCGCTGGACGCGTTCTCCGCGGCCTAGGTCCTCTTCTCCAGCAGCGGTTTTCTACAACACCGTCCAGCGGCCGCGTATGCGGCGGAGCACCCGCAGGTCCTGTCCCTTGGCCACTTCTTCAACGGCCGCCCGCATGTTGATGGCGGCGCGGCGTGCCCGGGAATTTTCCACGGACCATTCATCGTCCGGGACCGTGAAACGCAGCGTGATCCGCGGAACTCCGGAGACGATATCCAGCTGGTTTGCCTCCACATGGTGTGCGGCCGCCAGTGCCTGGACGGCCGTTTCCATCACTGCCTCCGGCGGGTTGCCCGGCAACAATCCGAGGATGTTCAACTGGACGCGGAAAGAAGGCATGCAATCAGCCTAGTGCCGTTCGATGCGCGTCCTGCTGGCGCCAGTGTGCCGCGGAAACAGGCAGGGGCCCGGCTACAGTTGCTGAACTGTGGCCGGGCCCCTGCCAAACTGGTTTCGCTGCCGGACTAGAGGTCCTCCGGGTTGAAATCGGCAAGTGGGTCCCCGCCGCGGTTCGCGGGGTCGTCGCTGGCATCTTCATCGTCGCCCACCGCAGGGTCGCCGAAGTCGACGTCGTTGGCAGCCTCGCCGATGGTCGGCTCCTCCGGGGGAATCTGCGTGTCGCCGGTCAGGAAGCGCTCTTCGGCGGTTTCGTCGCGCAGCACCTGGTCGGACAGCTCGCCGGGTTCATTCAGCGGAGCCTCTTCCCGAATCAGCGGGTCATCCTGCCAGTTGTCGGGGTTGTCTTCAGCTGCGCCGGGGTACGACAGGTCTTCCGCGTCCACCAGTTCGTCCTGTTCCAGCAGCTCATCTTCGGAGACCACCGTCAGTTCATCAGGGGTGGCAACGGCGGCGACGTCGTCGGCCAGAACCGGATCGTCGCCCAGCTCGGGATCGGGAATGCTCTGCTCGGTCATAAACCATGCCTTTCACGTCCGGTAAACCAGGCCACGGTCGGCGCGGCCCATTTAGTAAGCCTACTGATCCTCGCGTCGCCGTGCCACCCGGGACGAGAGGAGGCGACCATGCCGGTCTGCACGCCAGCCTTTGAGTCGGCATGCCTTTCCGCCCGCACGCCCCCCGGTCCAGTGCGTCCTCGGGCATGCCGCCCCTGCGTGTCTCTCGGTCCAGCATGTCCTCGGGCAGCTTTTCGCTCCTGCGTGTCTCCGGGGCTTGGGAAATTCGACCGGTTTGCGGAAACTCGTCCGGTTTGGGAATCTGCTGCCGGTTTGCCGCGGCCGAATTTCACCAAACCGGTCGATTTTTCACAAAGCGGGGCAAAACACGCCAAACCCGGGCCTACGGAATCAGGAAGCCGCGCCATCCTGTGCCCGGTGCAGGAACCCGACGAAGCCTGTTGGGATTCCCACGCTGTGGGACGCCTGTCACCCAGTGGGGTCCCTTTTGCATCACCAGTCACAGAGTGTGGGAACTCCGGTGCAGGCATGCGGCTGGAATACTTCCGCTGGCTCTGCGAGCGCGGAGTTTCGTTGCCGCCGTTCCGGGCCCCGCAGGCGCGTGCCCGCAGGCGCTCACCCGCCGGCCCGGAACACGCACCCGCGGGATGCCGCTAACGCAGCGCGGAAACCCCGGTAATGTCCCGCCCGACGATCAGCGTGTTGATCTCGTAGGTGCCCTCGTACGTGTAGATGGCTTCGGCGTCGGCAAAGATCTTGGCCATCCGATAGTCGGTGACAATCCCGTTGCCACCCAGGATGCTGCGGCCCAGCGCCACGGATTCGCGCATCCTGGCACTGGCATAGGACTTCGCCAGCGCAGCCCGGGCCATCTCCCCGCGGGCAGCGCCGCCGTCGGCCGGGCTTGCCCCGGGGCTGCCGTCCGCGGAAAGGACGGGATATCCGCCGTGCTCCAGCTCGGTGACCCGCGCCAGCATGCCGGTGCTCGCGACCGCATTGCCCAGAATCTGCACCAGCTGCTGCTGGATCAGCTGGAACGCGGCCAGCGGGCGGCCGAACTGCAAGCGGTCGACGGCGTAGGCCCGGGCGACGTCGAACGTGGCCAGCTGCGTGCCCACGGCCTGCCAGCCGACCATGATCCGGGAGCCGCGCAGCAGCTCTTTGGTGTCATCGAAGCTTTCCACCCCGGCGAGCAGGTCCGCCGCGGACACCCGGACATCGGTGAGCACAATGTCCGCGTTCTGCACGGTGCGCAGCGCGGTTTTGTTCTCGATCCGGGTCCGGGTGACACCGGGCAGCGTCGCGTCGAGCAGGAACCCGCGGGTGCGCCCGGTTTCCGGCTCCCGCGCCCACAGCACCATGTAATCGCAGAAGGTGCCGTTGCCGATCCAGCGTTTGGCACCGTTCAGCACCCACTCGTCGCCGTCCCGCACCGCGGTGGTGGCCATCCCGCCGGCCACGTCCGAGCCGTGCTCCGGTTCGGTCAGTGCAAAGGCCCCGGTGATCCGCAGCGCCCGGGCGTCATCGAGCAGCCGCTCCTTCTGCTCGTCCGAGCCGAAGGCATGCAGGGCTTCCACAAACAGGTCATGGTGGACCATAAAGAACGTGGCCAGCGAGGTATCCGCCCGCGTCATCTCCGCGATCACCAGACCGGCAAAAAGCGGGGAGTACCCCTGCTGGACCGGTGTGGAGAGTTCCAGGGCGGCCAGCTTCGGCAGCAGCTCCGAAGGGAACCGCGCTTCATTCCACCAGTGGACGGCGTGGGGAAGGACTTCCGCGGCGAGGAAGTTCCGCAGCTCGGTGAGTTTGTTCTTTTCGGTGTCGCTGAGCAGATCCTCGAAGCCGTAGAAATCGGCGTCCGGCAGCGTAGCCAATGGTGCGGGGCGGTTCGTCAAGATCAGCGCGGTCCCATCCGGATAGCGCCGTCGAGGCGGATGGTTTCACCGTTGAGCATCTGGTTTTCGATGATGTGGGCGGCCAGCGACGCGTACTCGGTGGCGCGGCCCAGGCGCGAGGGGTGCGGGACCTGTGCGGCGAGGGAATCCTGGGCGGCCTGCGGAAGACCGGCCATCATGGGCGTCTCGAAGATTCCGGGGGCGATGGTGACCACCCGGATCAGATGGCGCGCCAGTTCGCGGGCCAGCGGCAGGGTCATGGCTGCCACCCCGCCCTTGGAGGCGGAGTAGGCAGGCTGGCCGATCTGGCCGTCGAAGGCGGCCACGGAGGCGGTGTTGATGATGATGCCGCGTTCCTCGGTGCCGTTCGCCGTCACCGGATCCGTTTCGGCCATGGCCGCGGCAGCCAGCCGGCTGACATTGAACGTGCCGATCAGGTTCACGCTGACCACGCGGGCGAAGTCCTCCAGCGGCAGGACCCCGTCCCTCCCCAGTACCTTGCCGGGCGTCGCAATGCCGGCACAGTTCACGGCCACCCGGAGCGGCCCGGCCGCCATGGCTGCCTCGACGGCGGCCTGCATCTGGTCCGGGCTGGTCACGTCCCCCGGCACGAACCGCGCGTTGTCCCCCAGTTCGGCTGCGTACGCCAGCCCTTCGGACTGCGGCAGGTCAACCAGCACTACGGAAGCCCCGGCGTCATAGAGCCTCCGCGCCGTTGCCCGTCCCAGACCGGACGCTCCCCCTGTGACTATGGCTGATGCACCTGCGATGTCCATGCTTTCCTCCTGGCAGATTTACTGTGCCGGCAGTGTCGTCCATGTCACACCGGCAGTCTCTGAGCCTACTGTGCCGCGGCTGGTGCCGCATCTTCGGGCACTGGCATAGGGTTGGCGCATGCTCAACGAGGATTCGCCACTGGACGCCGACCACCGTGCCGGGACGGCAGCCCGCGCGGTGAGCAGCGCGTTTGGCCGCCAGCTGGCCGGGCTGCCCGGAACACACCTGGCTGCCACCAGCCGGCCGGCGTCCCGGCTGCAGCAGCTTCGCCAGCCCTGGCATTACTGGTGGCAGGCGCATTACCTCGATGCCCTGATCGACGCCGGCCTGCGTGAACGCCGCACGGGCCTCCCCTTCCGCGGGCCGGAGCACCCCGCCGCGGCGGAGCTGGCCCCGGCATTGGTCCGCACCATCGGACTGCGCAACCGGATGCGCTACACCAACCGCTTCTATGACGACATGGCGTGGCTCGCCCTCGCCGTCGGCCGCCTGAACGCAGTGTCGGGATCCCGGGACCGGCAGCGGCCCTACCGGAAAATACTCCAGAGCCTCAGCGCCGCACTGGAATCCGCCCACACTCCGGAGCTGGGCGGGGGCATCTACTGGAACCGGGACCGCAGCTTCAAGAACACTCCCGCCACCGCTCCGGCCGCCCTGCATTTTGTCCGCACCGGGTCACGGGACCGTGCACAGGAGCTGGTGGACTGGCTCAACGCCACCCTGCTGGATCCGCAAACGGGGCTCTACATGGACGGGATCAAGGTGGTCCGGGGCCGGCCGGAGCTGGAAAAGCGGATCTTCACCTACAACCAGGGGCCGGTCCTCGGTGCCCTGCTGGAACTCGGCGGCACCGCCAACCTCACGCGCGCAGCGGATCTGATCCGCGCCGTTGATACGCATTTGACGGACGACGACGGCGGCACCCGGGTCCTGCGCACCCACGGCACCGGCGACGCCGGGCTTTTCACCGGGATACTGGGCCGATACCTGGCGCAGGCCGCCGTGTCCCCCGCCTTGCCGGAGCCCGCCCGCCGGACCGCCGCCGCCCTGGTGGAATCCACCGCACGGGCCCTGTGGGAGGGACGGAGCAAACGGGCGGACTGGATCCTCTTTTCCGCCCGGCCGCTGCAGCCGGCGGCGGTTTCCTATCCCGGCGGCACCGCCGTCGGACTTTCCACCCAGCTGCAGGCCTGGATCCTTCTGGAGGCGTCTGCACGGGTACAGCGGGCACGCGCGGAATCGAGCTGAAAGACCCGTAGTCAGCCCGTCTTCAGCGGATGCTGGGACGCTGCGGCAGCCGGGTCCAGATCGGCCAGCGTCAGCAGATGCTCCGGATGCTGCGGGAGCGGGAAGTGGCGCTGGGCATTGAGATTGCCGTCCACGTGCAGCAGCTCACCGGAATCCAGCAGCCGCCAGTTGGGGTTGCTGTCCATCTTTTCGGTGGCCACCAGCACGGCCGGACGCTTTCCTGCACGCACCTCGTCGCTATGGACGCTGATCCGGTCGGTGCGCTTCTCCTGCGGAGGGTCCTGCGGGTTCTCCTGCAGCACGTACAGCGGATGGGTGTCCGGGTAGCGGACCGCCCACAGCTCGGTGGCGGTGGTAAGAATGATGTTCACGGCGTAGAGACGCAGGTTGGAAGCAATCCAGGTGAGGGTCGAAGCGATCGCCGCGGTCACGTCACCGCCGTTGACCCTGGCGGCGGCGGTAATGAGGGCAAACACCCGCTCACTGTCCGTATCGCCTTGAACCAGATGGTAGACCTCCAGCTGCCGCAGCCGGTCGTTCAGCTTCTCCAGGTCCTCCACCACCCCGTTATGCGCAAACAGTCTGTTGTCCTGTTCAAACGGATGGGTGTTCTCGGGCGTGTTCCCGCCCGTGCTGGCGTACCGGACGTGCGCCACAAACGTGGTGCTCTCCAGCTCCCGCGCATCCCGCGCATATTCGAGGTCCTCGTAGGCGGCGACGGGGGCCTTGTCGATTTCCGGAGTTCCGTCCGGCGCGAAGGTTCCGATCCCAAAGCCGTCCGCTTCCCTGCGGCTCTGCTTGGCGAGGCTGTCCGGCGCCGTGAGGAGCCAGAACGTTGCCCGGACCGGGGGTTTGCCGGCATGCATACCAAAGAGCCTGCACATGTGGACCTCCTGGAGGATTTCTGGATGGGCGCCAGACTTGGGGGGACCGGTCTCCAGCCGCTATCCGGCCGGCGGATTATCGACGGCGGGACCCGGCGCGGCCGGCGGAGTATCGACGGCGGCGTCCGGCGACGGCCTGCGTTTCTGCGGATAGGGGGACCGGTGTTCGCTGAGCATCTGCACATAGTCGGCGATCCGGCGGTCGCGGGCAGCCTGCGTCTTGAGCCCCCGGAGCCGGAAGTACATGGCATAGCGGTTCTGGGAGGTCAGCACATCGAACATGTCCTGGGCGGCGGGAACAGCGGCGATGGCGGTCTGCAGATCGTCCGGGATTTCCGCCGCGGCCGGCCCCGCATAGGCGGCGTCCCACCGTCCGTCCACCTTCGCGCTGAGCACGGCATCCCGGCCCGCCGGATGCATCCTGCCTTCCGCCTCCAGCCTGCTGATGTGTCCGACGTTGCGCAGAGACCAGATGCTGCGCGGACCCCGCGGCTGGAACCTCTGGAGGTAGCTTTGCTCGTCCCGCTTGTCCGCCTGCGCATCGATCCAGCCGAAGCAGAGCGCTTCATCGAGGGCGGTGCGGTACGTCAGCTGCGTGACATTTCCGCCCTTCTTCCCCAGTACCAGGCGAACACCGTGGGACAACCCGTAATTGCGCTCCAGCCACTCCCGCCATGCCCCGGCATCCGGCAGGAGAAGCTCCGGGAGCTCTCGTGTCATGGCCCAAGTCTAGGGACGGGGATGCCGGGCTGAAAGGGTCCGGAGCGGCCGGCACCGGTTTCCGCCGGGTTCAGCCAAGGGCCGAAGCGCAGCGCGCCGTGTGACGCACACGGGTCCTTTGGGGTAGAACACTGCTATGAACGTTCGCACTCCTGACCCGTATCCCGGCTGGCTTTCCGAGGAAGATCTGTACGAAGCCCGGCAGCGCCTGCCCATGGTGTACGTCGAAGCCGTACCCGTCCGGTGCGACCCGCTGGGCTACGTCACCGAAGTCGGACTGCTGCTGCAGGCCACCCCGGAGGGCCAGATGGTACGTTCCTTCGTGTCGGGGCGGGTGATGTACCGCGAGACCATCCGCGCAGCCCTGCTGCGCAACCTGGAGAAGGATCTGGGGCCCATGGCCCTGCCGCAGCTGCCGCCCACGCTGGTGCCGTTCGCCGTCGCCGAGTATTTCCCCTCCCCCTCCCAGAGCGGCCTGACGGATGAGCGCCAGCACGCCGTGGCCCTGGCCTACCTGATTCCCGTGACCGGTGAATGCGATCCCCGCCAGGATGCACTGGAACTGTCCTGGCTCACCCCCGATGAAGCCCTCAGCCCGGCCATTTATGCCGAGTTCTCCGGCGGCCGGGGAGACCTGCTGCGCCAGGCACTGGCGTCCGCCGGCTGGGGACGCTGAAAAAGCTCCTCGGCAAGCTTTATATACTGATGGTTCTGGGGAGCCGAGGTCCGATCACGAAGGAATTTAATGTCTGAGAGCCAGCCGGAAACGTACGTGTTCCGGGTCAACGCGGAACTGCTTGCACCAGGACAGAAACTTGTCCCGGGTGAGGGTGCTGCAGAGCCACTGGCTCCGGTAGCCGGAACCAGCGTGGAGGCCGATGATTTCGGCGTGCCCGCACTGGTGATTGCCAAGCTTGATGACGGAACCTCGCTTCGGCTGGCCTACGGGTCCGCCGTCCGCGTGCAGGCTCCGGCACCCGAGGGTGCGCCGTCGGACGCCGTCCGCCAGGTGCCCTTGGAGGAGAACCCGGCGGAGATCATCGCCGGCGCCGCGGCGACCCATCCGAACAACCGCGCGGTGCAGGAGATTGCGGCGCGGCTTGAGCGCGGCCTGAACGTGAAATCCGGCAGCCACCTGCAGGATGTGCGCGACCTCGCCCACATTCTCTATATCGATCTTGGCGACGCCGAGAACGCCCTGAAGGTCTGCAACGTCATCGCGGGACTGCCGTTTGACGGGAACCTCGGCCGGTGGAACTGGATCCAGAACGTCCTGGCCCTCGCGGCGCACATCACCCACCAGTCCGGCGATCTCGAGAGCTCGGCCGTGTACAGCCATGCGGTGCGTGCTGCGGACAGTTACGAGACGGATCCCCTGAAGGCGAAGCTGGCCGCGGCGCTGCTGCAGCGCCAGCTGAACGAACCCAACCTGTATGACCGGGAAATCCACCGCGCTTCGGAGGCCGGAAATGACAGGAGCGAACGTGAATGGCGCGTCCTGCGGCTGAACGCGCTGCTGTACCTGCGCTCCCACGGCGGTTCCCAGACGCTCTCCGACGCGGAGCTGGACCGGCGTATCCGCACTGAGCTGATCGCCGTCCGCGGCTAGCCCTGCTGCGCCTGCTTCCGGAGCAGGTGCTTCTGCCGGAGATGTTTCTGCCGCAGATGTGCGGCCACTACGACGGCCATGCCGACGACGGCGCCGATCAGGGTTTCGATGCCGCGGTCCCGCAGCAGGTGCATCGGGTTGCTGGGATGGGCCAGTTCCGTGCTGACCAGGGCCAGCGGCGTCACCACCACCTGGGCCAGGGCGTACTGCCGGGCAATGAACATTTCCGCGCCGAACTGGCAGGCGGCAATCACCAGGACCATCTGCCAGGGCTCCAGTCCGGGCAAAAGGATCAGCGCCGTCAGCAGGAGTCCGCCGAAGGTTCCCAGGATGCGCTGCAGGCCCCGGTGGACCCGGTGGCGCACGGTCGCCCCGATCAGCGGAACGGTGGCGGCCACCATCGCCCAGTAGTTGTGGCCGATTCCCAGCAGCGTGGCGATGGAGCCGGCAAGAACGGCCGCCACGGCGTACTGCAGCCCGTCGCTGAAGATAAGGCGGCGCTGCGCGGCGGAGAACCGCGGGCGTTCGGGCCGGGTCCATTCGGTGCGGTACCGCCGCACCAGCATTCCGGACAGGCCCAGCAGGATGGAGAAGGCCACCGTCAGCACGGCTGCGAGCATGCCCTGCCAGAGCGGGGGCTGGTCCGGGACCGACGAGATCGCGGCGAAGGCAAAGATGTGGAAGAGCGAGCCGACAGGGCGCAGCCGCCAGAACCCGGTGACCACCGTTCCCAGCCCGGCAACCGCCGTCGTGCCCACTACGGTTCCCCAGGCATCGAGGTCCAGGCGGGCGCTGAGTGCTGCCGCCAGGATGACGGCAAGCATCAACACGCCCGCACGCCCCTGATGGCCCAGCCGCTGGCCGTGCGGTTCATTCCGGCCGTAGATTCCGGTGAAGGCACCGAACGTTGCAAAAATCGCCAGGTCGATCCGGCCCAGGAAGAGCACCAGGAAAAGCGGCATCCCGATGCCGACGGCACACCGGATGGCTGCGTGATGGTCATTGTGTGCCGGAGCGATCCTGAACATCTCTTGCAGGTGCGTCAAAGGGAAGGTCTCTGCCTTTCGTACCGCCGGCACTTTCGTTCCAGTGGAAATGGGAGGGTGCGGGATCATTTTCGCCGGGGTTCTTCACCGGGGCAGTTTTCCGCCCATCCAACCTACTCCCGGAAAAGCACACTGCTGAATAAATGTGGTGCACCTCCCAGCCACGGCCCCGGCGGGAAGTCGGCTCCGGGTAGGGCAAAATGGAGGGGTGTCTTCCTCAGCCTTCTCCTTCACCCTCGGTAAGCGCCTGCGCGAAACCGCCCCGGCAGCAGCCGAAGCCCATGTAGAGGCGAACGGAGGCGGTTTCCAGGGCCGCACCGGCACCATCTCCACACCTCACGGTGACATCAAGACTCCTGCCTTCATTGCCGTGGGCACCAAGGCCACGGTCAAGGCCGTGCTGCCCGAGTCCGTGGCGGAACTGGGCGCCCAGGCGGTGCTGGCCAACGCCTACCACCTGTACCTGCAGCCCGGCCCGGACATCCTGGACGAGGCCGGCGGCCTGGGGAAGTTCATGAACTGGTCCGGCCCCACCTTCACCGATTCCGGCGGGTTCCAGGTCATGAGCCTGGGCGCGGGGTTCAAGAAGGTCATCAACATGAACGCCGACGGCAGCACCCACGCCACGGGAGCGGACGACGACGTCGCGCCCGGCAAGGAGCGTCTGGCGCACATTGATGACGACGGCGTCTGGTTCAAGTCACACCTGAACGGAGACAAGCACCGCTTCAGCCCGGAGATTTCGATGCAGGTCCAGCACAAGATCGGTGCGGACATCATGTTCGCCTTTGACGAGCTGACCACGCTGATGAACTCCCGCGGCTACCAGGAAATGTCCCTGGAGCGGACCCGGCTCTGGGCACTGCGCTGCCTGGCCGAACATCAGCGGCTGACGGAAGAACGCGTCGGCAAGCCCTATCAGGCCCTGTTCGGCGTGCTGCAGGGCGCGCAGTACGAGGACCTGCGGCGCAAGGCGGCCCGGGATCTGGGCGCCATGGATTTTGACGGCTTCGGCCTGGGCGGCGCCTTTGAAAAGGAAAACCTCGGGACCATTGTCCGGTGGTGCACGGAGGAGCTTCCGGAGAACAAGCCCCGCCACCTGCTGGGCATTTCAGAGCCCGATGACATCTTTACGGCCATCGAGAACGGGGCCGACACGTTCGACTGCGTGTCCCCCACCCGCGTGGCCCGCAACTCGGCGTTCTACACCCCGTACGGGCGTAAGAACCTGTCCAACGCGAAGTTCAAGAAGGACTTCGGCCCGCTGGTGGACGGCTGCGACTGCTACACCTGCAGCAACTACACGCGGGCGTATATCCAGCATCTGTTCAAGTCCAATGAGATGGTCAGCCACACGCTGATTTCCATCCACAACGAGCGGTTTACCGTGAAGCTGGTTGACGACGCACGCCTGTCCATCGAGGACGGGACGTTCTTCGATTTCAAGGCGGAGGTGCTGGGCAAGTACTACAGCGGTAAGTAGCTGCAGTACCGGGTGCTGGCCCCGGGGACTACCCGGTGGGTGAGCCGTCTGCGTGCCCGGCCTGCTGCTGTCCGCCCTCTTCGTTGCCCGGTTCCGGCGGATCTACAATCTGCAGCTGTTCTTCGGCCTTGGTTTCATTCTGTTCGAAATCTTTGTCCTCGGGCACAACGTCCTCCTGTTGTGTATCGAGTGGATTCTGCAGAGAGCCAAGCTGTTAGGAATTGTCCGGCTTTGCCTGGGTCGATTCATCCTCTTCCAAGGCAGGCTGGGCATCCCGTTCCTCGTCTCCGGGACTCGAATCCTTCTCCTGGGCGCCTTCGATCATCGCCTTGGTGACTTCGTCGTTGAATTCCTCCGCGGTTCCGGCAAGATTTTCATCTACTGCCTTGGCACCGGGGTTCGGGACTGGATTGCTCATGTTTGTCTCCTGCCGTACTGGGGAAGTGAAATGCTGGCGTTCCCCCACCCTTGCACATCCGGGCAGGGATTTCGCCCGCTGACCCGACAGGCGTTTCTCAGCGAGGAGGAGCGGATTGCCGCTAGGCTCGGGAGCGGAGGCCTGGCGGTCTTGCAACAGCTATCCGAAGGGGGTCAGCATGACGGAAAAGCGGGGGAATCATATTCTGCGGCGGGGTCGCGGCACTGTTGGATGGACCATCCAGATCCTCGTTATGCTCTCCCTGCTGCTGGCGTTGGTGGTGGTGGCGGTATGGAAGCCACCTTCCCAAGGGATCATCACCGTCATCATTTCCCTAGTACTGGCGCCGCTTCTGATGTTCATGGGGACCCGGCGGAGCAGCTGACGCCGCGACGAATAACGCGATGGGGAGGCGTGAAGCCGGGTGTCGCGGCCTGTGGCCCTACACCGCTGCCGGCTCCAGGACGGGCTCTGCATAGGTGGGCTCACGCCTCTTGATGAACTTGATGACCATGGTGGTGACAGGCACGAACAGGAACTCGATCAGCGTTTTGTAGAGGAAACCGAACACCAGATAGTTCAGGAACCCGCCGGCGTCGCTGATTCCGATGACCGGTGCCGCAATGGCGCAGAAAATCAGGGTGTCAACAAACTCCCCCACCCCGGTGGAGGCCATCAGCCGCCCGGCCAGTGCCTTCTCCCGGAACCGGTCCTTCATCCGGGTCAGCACCAGGGAGTTCAGCAGCTGGCCGGCCAGGAAACCGAGCAGGCTGGCCAGCACTATCTGCCAAACCGGTCCCAGGGCCACCTCCAGGGCAGCCTGCTTCTCCTGGCCGTAGGCGTCATCAAAGCCCGGCAGGGCAATGATGACGGCGAAGCTGACCACGGCAAGAAGGGCCATGCCGAAGCCGGCAAGGATGGCACGCCGGGCTGCCTTGAATCCGTAGACCTCGCTGACCACGTCGCCGAGGATGTAGGCGAGCGGGAAGAGGAAGAAGCCGCCGTCGGTGACAATCTCGAAGCCGCCGGGGAGGTCAAAATGGACGCCCTTGCTGGCGCCGATATTGGAAATAACAATCACCACGCACATCAGCGTGAGGATCAAATCGTATTGGGAGCTCCCGCGGGAGGCGTACGCTGCAGCGCTTTTCGCAGCTGCCCGTGGCTGTGCATCCATGGCATTTTCCGTCCGGTAAGTGGTTCGCCTGGCTTCCGCCGGCTGTATTAGCACTGTGCCCGCTGCCCCGGGCAGCCCCGCAGGGCCGCCATCCATTCTGCCACGGTCCGCCGGACCGCGGCGCCGCATCATTTTTGAACACGTTCAAAATTGTGGTTCACTGAACGCTGAAATACTGCACAAGGGAGCATCATGGCCGTCACCGCCAAGAGCGAACAGACGCGCCGGCTCCTCATCGATACGGCACTGCGCCTCTTTGCCTCACAGGGCTACGAAAAAACCACCATGCGCGCCATCGCAGCGGAGGCAGACGTCTCGGTGGGCAACGCCTACTACTATTTCCGTTCCAAGGATGACCTCCTCCACGAGCTCTACCGCTCCCTGCAGGATGAGCACCGTTCCCTCGCACTGCCGCAGATCCGCGAAGGCCACAACTTGGGCGAGAACCTGCTGGCCGTCCTTACTGCGGGCCTGAAAACCATGGCGCCCTACCACGGCCTCGGCGTCCATTTCCTGCGTGACGCCATCGCACCGCACCGCAGCGGTGCCGCCGCCGTCGGCCGCGGAAAGTCCATCGCCATGTTCCGCCTGGCCGTGGCGAGCGCCCGGCCGCAGCCGCCCTTGGCCCTGCGCAGCGACCTGCCCGAGCTGCTCTGGCTGGTGCACATGGGATTTACCTTCTTCTGGGTGTATGACCGTTCCCCCGGGCAGCGCCGGTCCCATCGCCTGGCCGCCAATCTGGCACCGCTGATGGCCAAACTCGTGATCCTGTCCCGGCTGCCCGTGGTCCGCAACCTCCTGGAGGACGTGATCCGGCTGCTCCGCAGCGCCCGCAGGGACTGAGAACCCGCCGCCGGTCACGGCACGACGGCGGCACGCCCACGGCACGCCGGCGGCACGCCGTAACAGCGCGTCTTGCAGTGGTGGCCTGTTTCTCCGGTTTGGGTGGAAGATAGACCCATGTCTGCAAACACACACACTTCTGCGCCCTCTGCTCCGGCCGTCACACTGACCATCGCCGGCTCGGAAGCCACCGGCGGCGCCGGTGCCCAGGCCGATCTGAAGACCTTCCAGGAACTGGGCGTCTACGGCATCACTGCACTGACCTGCATCGTGTCCTTTGACCCCAATGACTCGTGGAACCACCGTTTCGTCCCCGTAGATCCGCAGGTCATCAGCGACCAGCTCGAAGCGATCACCACTGCCTACGATCTGGACACGGTGAAGATCGGCATGCTGGGCACGCCGGCGACCATCGACGTCGTCGCCAAGGCGCTGCAGGCCCAGGACTGGAAGAACCTCGTGCTGGACCCGGTGCTCATCTGCAAGGGCCAGGAGCCCGGTGCCGCACTGGACACCGATAAAGCACTCAAGGCACAGATTCTTCCCCTGGCCACCTTCGTCACCCCGAACCACTTCGAATCGATGTCCCTGTCCGGCATGGACTCCATTGAGACGGTGGAAGACCTGAAGGAAGCAGCCCGCCGCATCCATGAGGCCAGCGGAGCGGTGGTCCTGGCCAAGGGCGGCGTCCGGCTGGAAGGAGAGGACGCCGTCGACGTCTTCTACGACGGCGAAACCATGGAGGTGCTGCGTGCACCCAAGGTGGGCGAGGTAGCCGTCAGCGGCGCCGGCTGCACCCTGGCCGCGGCCATTACCGCCGAACTGGGCAAGGGTGCCACCCCGCTGGAGGCAGCCAGGACCGCCAAGGCGTTCGTCACCGAAGGCATCCGCAACCGGGTGTCCTCCAATGCACCGTTCGATGCACTCTGGCAGGGCAACGCGGGACAGGGTCCCGCGCTGTAATTCCGACCCGGCCGTAATCCCGGCCGGCACGGATACGGAAAGGAATCTCCCGGCTGGGAGGTTCCTTTCCGCGTTAAGCCGGCCGTCACGGTCCCTGCCTACCTTCCGGATGATCTCGTTGCGGTCAGAATGCTCTAAAAAGGGGGCAACCTACCGTGCTGTCCCGCGAATAACAAGGCCTAGGCAGCGAATCCGTTGTTTGAATTACCATCCTTTGCACCACACAAAAGCTCCTCTATGGTGTGCCCTACGGCTGCAGCTTTGGGGGCCGTTACGTGCACGCTGACACTCCTCAACGGGGGTTGGAGGCACAACGGAAAACCTGCCGCAGTGTGTCAGCAGCCGATGCAAAGTCCCATGGACGTGCCCGGTAGCGCTCGGCGGAACGTTCAAGGAGCGCAATGAGATTGTCCATCCATCACAAACCCGGCGCGGTACTCACTGCCGCCCTCGCCGGGATCGCACTCACCGCCGCACTGGGCCTTCCGGCCCAGGCCATCGGGAACACAGCCAACGGCGAAGGACTGGTTGAAGGCATCCCGGCCGAACAGCTGCAGGCCCAAAAAGTTTCCCCCAGCCTGCGGGACGCCTCGGGTCAGGTCTCCGTCTACGTCCAGTTCACCGGCGAGGGCGCCTTTGAGCAGACGCAGCCGGAGGAGGTCAAGGACGGCAAGGCGGACCCGGTGGTCAACAAGCCGCTGGTCGAAGAGATCCGCAGCACCATCACCGAGCAGGCCGAGTCCGTTGCCGAGGAAGCCGCCGCCAGCACCCTGTACACCACTACCAACACCCTTCCCGGTACGGCGATCGTCGGCGATGCCGAAGCCATCCGCGCCCTGGCCGGCCGCGCCGACGTCCAGCGCATCACCAGGATCGTCCCGAAGTCCGTGGACAACAAGGGCACAGACATCGACACCCGTGCCCTGAACACCTGGGTGGAACGCCGGCAGACCGGCGAAGGCGTCACCATTGCCGTCCTGGACACCGGCATCGACTACACGCACAGTGACTTCGGCGGCCCCGGCACCCTCGAGGCGTACGCAGCCGCACAGGCCTCCCCCACCATTCCCGCTGCGGACAGCGGCCTGATTGATTCCGCCAAGTTCATTGGCGGGTATGACCTGGTGGGCGACGACTACGACGCCGATTCCGATTCCCCCACCTACCAGCCGATTCCCCGGCCGGACCTCAACCCGCTGGACTGCGGAGGGCACGGCAGCCACGTAGCCGGAACCGCCGCCGGCTACGGCACCAACAATGACGGCACCACGTTCCGCGGCGACTACTCCACCCTTTCGGCGGAGCAGGTCAACTCGATGCGGATCGGCCCCGGCTCCGCCCCCAAGGCATCCCTGGTGGGCATCCGCGTCTTCGGCTGCTCCGGCTCCTCCGAGGTAGTGGGACAGGCCCTGGACTACGTGCTCGACCCCAACGGCGACGGCGACTTCTCCGACCGCGCCCAGGTGGTGAACATGTCGCTGGGCTCGGACTACGCCCCCGCGGATGACCCCGAGAACGACATCGTCAACAAGCTCACCGAGCAGGGCATCCTCTCAGTGGTCGCCTCCGGCAATGCCGGAGATGTGTACGACGTCGGCGGGTCCCCGGGCAACGCCAAGTCGGCGCTGACGGTGGCCAGCACCATCGGCTCCCAGATCGCCCTGGACCGCGCCGATGTCCTCGCCCCGGCCGAACTGGCGGGGACCGCCGCCGGACAGTACTCCTCCAACTTCAACTACTCCAACCCGGACCTCACGGAAGCCCAGCTCACCGGTACCGTGGTCACCGCCCCGGCGGACAATGCCTTTGGCTGCGACCCGTTCCCGGCCGGTTCGCTGACCGGTAAATGGGTCTGGCTGCAGTGGGAAGAGAACGGTGCCTTCCCCTGCGGATCCGCAGTCCGGTTCAACAATGCCCAGGCTGCCGGTGCCACCGGTGTTGTCCTGGATTCCCCGCGTTCGGTTTTTGACGCCGGGATCGGCGGCAACGCCACCATCCCCGGCATCCAGCTGAACGCTGCGTCCTCGGACCGGCTGCGCCCGGCCGCGGTCGCCGGCACCCTGACGCTGCGTTTGTCCCCGGCGTACAAGGGCACCACGTCCGGTCCTTCCGGCGTGGGTGACACCATCAGCTCCTTCTCCTCGCGCGGGCTGCACGGCTCCAACGGCGTGGTGAAGCCCGACGTCGCCGCTCCCGGCTCGTCCATCGGCTCCGTCGCGTCGGGCTCGGGTAACGGTGCCGCCGTCAACAGCGGCACATCCATGGCGACCCCGCATGTGGCCGGCATCGCTGCCCTGGTCTATGCCGCCACGGACCTGAATCCGTACCAGGTCAAGACCGCCATCATGAACACCGCCACCCATGACGTGCTGACCGCGGACGGAGCCGTCCAGGCTCCCAACCGGGTCGGCTCGGGCCGGGTGGATGCCCTCGACGCGGTGAGCACCAAGGTGCTGGCTTACGCCACGGAGGATCCGGCGCTGACCAGCGTGAACTTCGGTGTGCTGGAGCTCGGCAAGGAAGCATTGGTGCTGACCAAGCAGGTCACCGTGGAGAACAGGTCCGACCGTCCCCTTTCCTACAACGTCAGCTACCTGCAGGCATCGGCCATGCCCGGCGTCGTTATCAGCACCACCCCCTCGGTGAACGTCCCGGCCAACGGCAAGGCGACCGTGGACGTCACACTGAGCATTTCCGATCCCGCCGCACTGGCCAAGACCATGGACCCGGCAGCGGAGTCCGAACAGCTGGGCATGGCCCGGCAGTTCCTGGCGGATGTGTCGGGGCGGGTGCAGTTCGCCTCCAACGGCGTACCCACCCTGCGGGTTCCGGTCTACTCCGCGCCGAAACCGACGTCGGATATGAGCGCGGGCAAGGACATCCCCTTCGCCGATTTCGATGCGCTCAAGACCACGGTCACCTTGCAGGGCCGTGACCTCAACCAGGGTACGGGCGCCTCACGCTACCTGTCCCTGGTTTCGCCCCTGGTCCTCGGCGCGCAGAGCCCGCGGCTGGAATCCGTGAAGCTAGATTCCATGTACGCCCTGGACCTGCAGGCCGTGGGTGCTTCCTCCACCGTTCCCACCGCAAAAGCGGCCGGAGCAGACACGGCAGCTTCGCTGGTCAACTTCGGTGTCAGCACCTGGGACAACTGGCCCGTTATGGGCGGTGTCAACGAGATTGACGTGGAAATCGACACCAACGGTGACTCCACGCCCGACTTCGTGACGTTCGCCGGCCGTGCCGCCGACGTGGACCTGGTCATCGTTTCCACCTACCGGTTGAACGCCGACGGTACCGGGGTTTTGGTGGACACGACCGCAGCCAACGGTGTCCAGGGCACCACGGACACCAACACCTTCGACACCAACACGGTGACGCTGCCGGTGCGGGCCGCGGCCCTGGGCCTGGACGTCAATGCCGCATCCGCGCCGTTCCAGTACCGGGTCAATACCTGGAACCCGTACAACGTGGATGACCAGGGCAGGAGCGTCCCGGTGGACGCTACGGAGTACATTCCGTTCGACGCCGCCAACCCGGCGCTGACGTTTGCCGGTGCCGGAGCCACGCCGAACGCTGCCCTGTTTGCCGACGTCGACGGCGGCAGGATCGATGTGACCCGCAGCGCCGGCACCACCGACGCCAAGGCACTGTTCCTGCACCTGCACAACACCACCGGTGACCTCAGCGGCACCAACGGCGACGGCGGACGCGCGGAGGTTCTGCCGATCAAGGTTCCTGCCAAGGTGGTTCCCACGCCCAAGCCGACGCCCACCCAGACGGCCACGCCCACGCCGAAGCCGACGCCCACCCAGACGGCCACACCCACACCGAAGCCGACGCCCACCCAGACGGCCACGCCCAAGCCGACGCCGTCCCAGACGGCCACGCCGAAGCCGACGCCTAACCCGGTCCGTGCCGTCACCAAGTGCTCGGGTTCGGGTGTCCAGATTGCCGTCACGGTAAAGAACACCGGAACCAAGACTGCGAACGTAGTGGTGAAGTCCAACTACGGCACCGTTACGGTCAAGAACCTGGCACCGGGTAAGAGCAAGTCCGTAGTCATCAAGACCAAGCAGTCCTCCATCAAGGGCGGCGAGGTCACGGCGAGCTACACCTCTACCGGCAAGGGCAAGGTGGAGAAATCCAGCTACAAGGCCAAGTACGATGCCCAGAAGTGCAAGGGTAATCACGGCCACGATCACGGCCACGGTCACGGTCATGGCCACGGTGGTGGTCACGGCGGCGGCCGCGGCTAAACCGTAACCCCGGCCCGGGCGTAACGCCCCGACGCCGGGTCGATCGGCAGCACACAACAGCGGGCCTCCGCGGAGAAATCCGCGGGGGCCCGCTGTTGTGGTGTTCCGGGCCGTGTACCTACTTCAGCAGCCGGGACATTCGCCTGTCGGCGAGCAGCTTGCCGCCGGTCTGGCAGGTGGGGCAGTACTGCAGCGAGGAGTCCGCGAAGGCAACCTCGCGGACCGTGTCCCCGCAGACCGGGCAGGGCTCCCCCGTCCGCGCATGTACCCGCATGGCCCGCCGCTTGGAGTCCTTCAGCTCCGCTGCCGGACGTCCAGCGGCGTTCTCGATCGCGGAGTCCAGGACAGCACCCATCGCATCGAACAGCCGCTGGACCTCATCCGGCCGGAGCTTGGCGCCAAGGGCAAACGGAGACAGGTGCGCTGCATGGAGGATCTCGTCGCTGTAGGCGTTACCGATCCCCGCAATGACCGACTGGTCCCGCAGAAGCCCCTTGATCTGGCCGCGGTGGGAGGTGACGAGCTCGGCGAAAGCGCCGAATCCGACGTCGAGCGCTTCCGGACCCAGCCGGGCAATGCCCGGCACATCCGCCAGGTCCCGGACAACGTAGACCGCCAGCGACTTCCTGGTCCCGGCTTCGGTGAGGTCAAAGCCGGGCTCGGCCGCCGCGTCGCCGGAGGCAGCAAAGCGCACCCGCAGGGCCATCGACCCCCGGCCCGGCCGCAGGCGCCCCGGTTTCAGTGCGTCGGACCAGCGCATCCAGCCGGCCTTGGCCAGGTGCATCACCAGGTGAACGCCGCCGGCGGTGAGAATGAGGAACTTTCCCCTGCGTTCGACGCCGGTCACCGGAGCCGCGGACAGCTCCTGCAGCGGTACGGCCGCGGTTTTCAGCACGGGAACGGACAGCACCTCGACGTCGGACACCGTGGCCGCAGGCGCCCCGGGCGGGAGCAGCTTGGACCGCAGGAAATCGACCAGTCCCTGCACTTCGGGCATCTCAGGCATGGCTACACCCTAACCGCCGGTCCGTGGCGCGTCACTGGTCCGAATGGGCCTGCAGGAACGAGTACACCTCGGTCTCGTCCACGCCCGGGAACGCGCCCGGCGGCAGCGCCGCCAGCAGGTGCGAATGGGCCCGGGCGCTGGGCCAGGCGAAGCCGGACCATTCCGCGGAGAGTTCACCGGGCGGCGTGCGGCAGCAGTCCGGATCCGGGCAGCGGGACTTGGAGCGCTCCTGCGTGTCCCGGCCGCGGAACCACTTCACGTGGGCGTACGGCAGGCCGATGCTCACGGAGAACTTGCCGGCCGAGCCCCGCTCCACCCGGGCCGTGCACCAGTACGTGCCGGCGGGTGTGTCGGTGTACTGGTTGAACGCGCTGAACTGGTCCGGCACGGAAAAGACCTCCCGCGAGGTCCAGTACCGGCAAATCGGCTGTCCCTCAATGGCACCGGTGTGGTCGGCAGGGAACGTCACGCCGTCGTTCTCGTAGGCCTTGTAGACAATCCCGCTTTCATGCACCTTCTGGAAGTGGGTGGGGATGCCCAGATGCTCCGTGGCGAGGTTCGTGAAGCGGTGCGCCGCCGTCTCGTAGGACACCGCAAACGCATCACGGATGTCCTCCACGGCAATTTCCTTGGCCGCCTTGGCGCGCTGCAGGAACTCCACGGTGGCCTTCTCCGGCAGCAGCAGTGCGGCGGCAAAGTAATTCGTCGCCACCCGCTGGCCCAGGAACTCGCCGTAGCTGCTCGGGGTCTGATGCTGCAGCACAAAATGGCCCAGCGCCTGCAGCAGCACCGAACGCGGATCATGGTCCGAGCGCTGGGACTGGGTCAGGTAGATCCGCCGGTTCTTCAGATCCGTAACGGACCGGGTGGAGTGCGGCAGATCGTTGACGTGGTGCAGGCTGAAGCCCAGATATGCGGCAATGTCCGCAATCACATGCTGGGACAGGGGCCCGGAGGTGTGCCCCACGGAGGCCAGCACCTTCTGCGCCTCGGCCTCGTACTCCGGGAAGTAGTTGTTCCGCTCACGCATCATGGCCCGCAGCTCGCCGTTGGCACGGCGCGCCTCCTCGGGCGTGGCCACCTGTTCATTGAGCCGGCGCTCCAGCTCCGCCTGCAGCCCCACCAGGGATTCGAGCACATCGATCGGCAGCCGGGAGCCGATCCGCACCTTCGGCAGGCCGAGGGAGGAATACAGCGGTCCGCGCTGGGCCCGCTCCAGTTCGATTTCCAGTGCGGCACGCCGGCTCGGCGGCTCGGAACCCAGCAGCGAGTCGATGCTGACGTCCAGGGCGGCGGCGAGGGCCTGCATCATGCCCAGCTTGGGTTCGCGCTTGCCGTTCTCGATCAGGGACAGCTGGGACGCCACCGTGCCGACGGCGGCACCCAGGTCATCCAGCGTCATGCCCTTGGCCTTGCGTAGGTGCCGGACGCGGCGGCCCAGGCTGATGACGTCCAGGGTGCGCTCGGCGTCGGGCCCCAATCCGCCCTTGCGGGAGTCCGGAGCGGGCCGGTTCCATGTTGTACTCGTCACGTTTTTCACAATACGCGAAGAAACGCGTTTCTTTCCATAGAAAAACCCTAGAAGAGGGGTTGTTATTGGCGCAGGCTGAGTTCACAGCAGGAAATTCCGGTTTGAAGCGGACCGGAATGAATGAGGAACATTCAAGGAGAATCAGTAATGAGCCAGGACCAGCACACCGCCCCGACGGCAGAACAGCTCACCCAGGAATGGGCCACCGATCCCCGGTGGGAAGGCATCACCCGTGACTACACGGCAGACGACGTCGTCAAGCTGCGCGGCCGGGTCTCCGAAGAGCACACCCTGGCCCGCCGCGGTGCGGAGAAGCTCTGGGACCAGCTGCGCAACGCCGGTGACGAAGGCTACACCAACGCTTTGGGCGCCCTCACCGGCAACCAGGCCGTGCAGCAGGTCAAGGCTGGCCTGAAGGCCATTTACCTCTCCGGCTGGCAGGTCGCCGCAGACGCCAACAACTCCGGCCACACCTACCCGGACCAGTCCCTGTACCCGGCCAACTCGGTGCCCACCGTTGTCCGCCGCATCAACAACGCCCTGCTGCGCGCAGACCAGATCGAGTTCGCCGAAGGCATCCAGAGCGTGGATGACTACCTGGTGCCGATCGTGGCCGACGCCGAGGCCGGCTTCGGCGGCCCGCTGAACGCCTACGAGCTGATGAAGGCCATGATCACCTCCGGCGCCTCGGGCGTGCACTGGGAAGACCAGCTCGCCTCGGAGAAGAAGTGCGGCCACCTCGGCGGCAAGGTCCTGATCCCCACCGGCCAGCACATCCGCACCCTGAACGCCGCCCGCCTCGCGGCCGACGTCGCCGGCACGCCCACCGTGGTCATTGCCCGTACCGACGCCGAGGCTGCCACCCTGATCACCTCCGACGTCGACGAGCGGGACGCCGAGTTCATCACCGGCGAGCGCACCGCCGAAGGCTTCTACAAGGTCCGCAACGGCATTGAGCCCTGCATCGCCCGGGCCAAGGCCTACGCACCGTACTCGGACCTGATCTGGATGGAAACCGGCACACCGGACCTGGAACTGGCCCGCAAGTTCGCCGAGGCTGTCCGCTCCGAATTCCCGGACCAGATGCTGGCGTACAACTGCTCGCCGTCCTTCAACTGGAAGAAGCACCTGGACGATGACACCATCGCCAAGTTCCAGCGCGAACTCGGTGCCATGGGCTTCAAGTTCCAGTTCATCACCCTGGCCGGCTTCCACGCCCTGAACTACTCCATGTTCGATCTGGCCCACGGTTACGCCCGCTCCGGCATGAGCGCCTACGTGGAACTGCAGGAAAAGGAGTTCGCCTCCGAGTCCCGCGGCTACACCGCCACCAAGCACCAGCGCGAAGTCGGCACCGGTTACTTCGATGCCATCGCCACCGCCCTGAACCCCGAGGGCAGCACCCTGGCTCTGGCCGGCTCCACCGAGTCCTCCCAGTTCCACTAAAACCCGTACTGCACCATCCGATGCTGCGGGGGCGCCGCCCTGGACGCGGCGCTCCCGCAGCATCACCCCAGTCTTGAAGGATCCCAAGGAGAACGCCATGAATGACCCGATCACCCTGAACGGCATTTCCCTCACCGCCCCCGCAGTGCGGCGGCAGGAGGAAATCCTCACCCCGCAGGCGTTGGACTTCGTCAAGGCGCTGCACCGGGCCACGGCCAGCCGCCGGCAGGAACTCCTGCAGCAGCGCCAGACCCGCCGGACGCAGATCTCCAACGGCGCGGACCCGACGTTCCTGGCCGAAACCCGGCACATCCGCGAAGACGATTCCTGGCGCGTGGCCCCCACTGCTCCCGGCCTCGAGGACCGCCGTGTGGAGATCACCGGCCCGGTGGACCGCAAAATGACCATCAACGCCCTGAACTCCGGAGCCAAGGTCTGGCTCGCCGACATGGAGGACTCCTCCACGCCGTCGTGGGCCAACGTGATCAACGGTCAGCTGAACCTGCGCGACGCCCTCGACCGCCGCATCGACTTCACCTCCCCGGAGGGCAAGGAATACCGCGTGCAGGGCGCAACGCTGACCGACCTTCCCACCATCGTGGTGCGCCCCCGCGGCTGGCACCTGCCGGAAAAGCACATGCTGATCGACAACACCCCGATCGCCGGCGGCCTGGTGGACTTCGGACTGTACTTCTTCCACAACGCGCAGCGGCTCATCTCCCAGGGCCGCGGACCCTACTTCTACCTGCCGAAGATTGAAAACCACCTCGAAGCCCGCCTGTGGAATGACATCTTCGTCCTGGCGCAGGACCTGCTGGGCATCCCGCAGGGCACCATCCGGGCCACGGTCCTGATCGAAACCATCACCGCGGCGTTCGAGATGGAGGAAATCCTCTATGAACTGCGGGACCACGCCGCGGGCCTGAACGCCGGCCGCTGGGACTACATCTTCTCCGTGATCAAGAACTTCCGCACCCGCGGCCCCCGGTTCGTACTGCCGGACCGCAACATGGTGACCATGACCGCCCCGTTCATGCGCTCCTACACCGAGCAGCTGGTGCGTGCCTGCCACCGCCGCGGCGCCCACGCCATCGGCGGCATGGCTGCCTTCATCCCGAACCGCAAGGATGCGGCGGCCAACGACGTCGCCATGGAGAAGGTGCGCGCCGACAAGACGCGCGAAGCCGGTGACGGTTTTGACGGCTCGTGGGTAGCGCACCCGGACCTGGTGCCGGTGGCCATGGAGGTGTTCGACGGCGTCCTGGGCGAGCGGCCGAACCAGCTGGAGAAGACCCGCGACGACGTGGTGCCCAATGACAAGGCACTGCTGGACATCGCCTCCACCCCGGGCGTGATCACGGAAGCCGGGATCCGCAGCAACATCGAGGTGGGCATCCGGTACATCGAGTCCTGGCTGCGCGGCAACGGTGCGGCGGCGATCAACAACCTGATGGAGGACGCGGCAACCGCGGAAATCTCCCGCTCACAGATCTGGCAGTGGATCCACTCCTCGGCCGTCACCGACGAGGGCGAGATTGTGACGCATCACTGGGTGGAGGAACTGCTTGACGAAGAGTTCACCAATCTGCAGCGCTTTGACGGTGACCGCTTCGAAGACGCGCGCGAACTCTTTGAGGAAGTGGCGTGCGGGGAACACTTCCCCACCTTCCTCACCGTGCCTGCCTACGCCCGCTTCCTGCACGAAGCGCAGGAGCTGGCGGCGGCATAACCCTGGAGGCAGGGGCGGCGCGGATATCGCTTCAGTATCCGCGCCGCTAAAGGCCGGGAGTCCTTTCGGCACTGTTCTCGGACAGTGCGGGAATGGCTCCCGGCCCTTTCCGCGTTGCACGGGATATGAAGATTGATATCTGGTCCGACATTGCCTGCCCCTGGTGCTACATCGGCAAGCGCCGTTTCGAGACCGCCCTGGCCCGTTTTCCGCACCGCGACGACGTAGAGGTCCGTTGGCACAGTTTCCAGCTGGATCCGTCCCTTCCCGAGCATTATGACGGCACCGAGGTCCAGTACCTCAGCGAACGCAAGGGCATAGATCCCGGACAGCTCGCCGGCATGCTGGAACAGGTGACCGTCCAGGCGGCCGGCGAGGGGCTGGCCTATGACTATGACTCCTTGGTGGTCGCCAACAGCTTCTCCGCCCACCGGCTGATCCACCTGGCCGCGGCCGAAGCCGGGCTGGCCGGCGCCGACGCCGCCAAGGAAGCACTCTTGTCAGCCCACTTCGAGAAGGGCCTGGACATCGGTTCCGCGGACACCCTCGCGGACATCGGTGCCGGCGTGGGGCTGCCGGCGGACCGGGTGCGGCGCATGCTCGCCACGGACGAATACGCCGACGCCGTTCGCGCGGACATTGCCTCTGCCCGGTCGCTGGGGATCAGCGGTGTTCCGTTCTTTGTCCTTGATGACAAATACGGCATTTCCGGCGCACAGCCGGCGGACGTGTTCTCCTCCGCCCTGGAGCAGGCCTGGCAGGAAGCGCATCCGCTGGTTAACCTGACACCCGCTGCAGGCTCCGCCGACGGTCCCGCCTGCGGACCGGACGGCTGCAGCTAGGGTTCGAACCGGGCAGCCGGGAGCCCGGGTGCGTAGAGCCAGGGCCTCAGCAGCTGCGAAGCGCTGACGCCGGCGGTGCTGTACACATCATCGGCAAGGTCCAGAAAGTCGGCGGTACCGGCGCAGCCGTGCCGGTACCGCTGCGTCCAGCGCCTCAGCATGCCGAAAAACTCTTCGTCGGAGGCACTGCGCCTCAGCACATGCAGGGCCAGGGCGCCCCGCCGGTAGACCCGCTCATCAAACATGGCTGCCGGTCCCGGGTCCGCCAGCAACAGTTCCTGGTTGCGGCCCCGCAGCCACGCGAGTTCGCGGTGTGCCCGCAGGTCCGTGCCCGCGCCGTCGGCGGCTTCAGCCCACAGCCACTCCGCATAGGTGGCGAAGCCCTCGTGCAGCCAAATGTCCCGCCAGCCGCGTGCGGTCACGGAATTCCCGAACCACTGGTGCGCCAGTTCATGCGCCACCAGCGCTTCCTGCGCCGAACCGGGACCCAGATGGTTGCGTCCGAAAACGGATACTGACTGCGCTTCCACCGGCATCTCCAACCGGTCATCTGCCACCACCACTGTGTAGCTGTTGAACGGATAGGGACCGAAACGTGCCGTGAACAGGTTCATCATGGCGTCCTGCCGGCTCAGTGTGGTTCGCGCCTGTCCCGCCAGGGACGGCGGCACCAACGCATACTGCGGCACGCGGCCGGGCAGGTCCAGTTGGCGGTACCGGCCTATCTGCACCGTGGCCAGATACGCAGACATCGGTTCGGATTCCTCGAAGACCCAGGTTTCCCGCCCGTCTCCGGCCGCCCTCGACGCCGGGCGGCCGTTGCTGGCCACCCGGTACCCGGCCTCCACGCTCACGCTGATGCGGTACCGCGCCTTTTCCGCGGGCAGGTCATTGCAGGGAAACCACGACGACGCCCCCGTGGGCTGCCCGGCCACCAGCGCCCCGTCAGTCAGTTCCTCCCAGCCAATATCACCCCACTGCCCGGCGGTGGGCCGCGGCCTGCCGCGGTAACGGACGGACAGGCGGAACTCTTCCCCGTCAAGCAGCGGCCGTTCCGGCCATACCTCCAGCTTTCCCCGGCGATGCCGGAAGGAACGCACAGCCATGGCGGTGCCGGTGCGGACCCAAAGCAGCACTTCGTCCACCCGCAGCGGGCGGTCCAGGTCCAGGCTGATCCGCTCCAGGGTATTGGTGTCCGGGGTGTTGGTGTTCGGGGGAACCCGCACGGTCCCGGTCAGGAGGGCTATGGCCTTCAACCGGTTGGACCGGACGCTGTAGTCCAGCCTCAGGTCATAGCCGCTGATGTGCACCTCTGCAGTGCCGTGTCCGGGGATGTACGCGTCAGGGGCGGCGTGGGCGGGGACGGACGCGTCCTGCTGCTCTCGGGCCTGCTGCATAGCGGAGAGCCTGCCATGGTGCTGCCCCGTGCGGGCGCGTAGTCCGGGGACTATTCGTCCGGGTTAGTCCGTTCCGCTGCCGGCTTCGAGTTCCAAGGCAGTCCGGATCCAGCGGTGCCGGTCCTCTTCCGAAAGGTCCTCCCAGTCCGGTGCCTCCGGCATCCAGAGCCCGGGCAGGAAAGCCATCCGTTCCTCGTACAGGGTCCGGCCGGCCTCCATGGCGTCGGCGTCCATTCAGACTGTTCCAGCGGCGGCAGGTGTGTGGCTCACACTGTCAGTCTAGAGGAGCAGCCGCAGTATCAACGGCTCAGGTTGTCGGAAGGGTGGTGGGCCTGAGGATGATCGGGCGGGCCTTCCTCCATGTGCGGTTCCTCTATGTGGGGTTCCTCTATATGGGGCTGCTCTATATGGGGCTCCTCGGCCCCAGCCGGGAGTGCCTCCGTCCCCGACGGGACGGGCGGGCCCTGCGGTGCCGGCGGCACGGCTGGAGCTTTGGGTTCCATCCCGCGGAAGGCCAGCCGCACCAGGAAGGCACCCACTGCGAGCGCCGCCAAGGTCATGGCACCGGTGGTCAGGGCATCGGTCCGCTCCTGCGCTGCTTCGGCCTTCTCCTCTGCCCGCGCTGCAGCCGAAGCGGCGGCATCGGACGCCGCGGTGGATGCGGTAAAGACGTCATCCACGGTTCCCATAACCATGCGGTCTCCGGGGACCGCGGTCTTCAGCAGGCGCACCACCGTAGACAGGTCGGTGGAAATACACCCCCAGGTGGGCGCATAGCCGGCGTGGAAAAAGATGGCGAAGGAGGCACCTTGCCGCGTGGGCATATCCGGCGGACGGTTCCAATTGATGACCGCAGCCTGCTCGTATAACCCCTGTCCCATATACCGCCAGAGATCCTCATCCGCGGGCCCGCCCTTGCCCTCGAAGTACTGGTTGTAGGTGGGCCCGTGTTCCCCGCCCCACCGCGAGCCCCGTGTCACTGTGTGGTAAGTCAGCCCGGTTCCGGGGTCGCTGCGCCCCAGGGCTTCCGTGAGGGTGAAGGAGCCGGTGGGTGAGTACAGGGTGTTTTCCCACATGCTGCCCGGCGGCGCAAACCCGTTGCGGCCGCTAAACCCCCAGGACTCCCACTCCAGCTCGTAGCCGTCGCCCCGCCGCACGCATCCGGTGATTCGGGTTTTCGTGGCTCCGTATTTCTCAGCCGTTGTGAAAGTGACCCGCTGGGCGCCTGCCACGTCATACCTCACCTCTCCCGCGCTCAGCCGTGCACAGGGGTCCGACTCCTGCGGTGCGGCCGCCGCCGGCGCTGCCAGCAGGAGGGATCCCGTGGCAACGGCCGCCAATGCCCGGACGGTTCGGCCTGCGTGAGAACCTGATCGGAACAGGACAGGCAACAGCATCAGCGGTGCTGACGGTTTCTACTGCGCCGGCTACGGCCTTCCGCCTCCAAAGCCTGCCGCCGTCCGCCAATGGATGGCGGTGTGGCGGGAGGAGGCGGTGGACCGGAAGTTCCGGTCCGGCGTGCGGCCGGTTGGCCTTGCACACGGTTCGTAGGTGTTTCGCTTACCGCCGGCGTCTCCGCGTGTTCCAAATATCTGCTGCGGACCCACTTTGACGCATCAGATACGGTCCGCTCCAGCGGTCCCTGCGAGGTGAACTGCTGCCACGTATAGGCAAAGGCAGCCACCATAATCAACTGGACAACCAGGCACAGCACCGGCTGGTCCTCGAGCATGCCCGTCGCCAGGAGCAGCAGGTGCAGTGAGTACAACGTCAGGGTCATCTTTCCCAGGACGGCCAGTGGCCGGAGTATGCCTGCCTGGCTGAGCAGCAGGACAATCCCGAGGGCGGCCACGGCCGTGCCGATGGTATGAAGCAGGACCAACGGCGTGCTGGAGTACGGCGCCAGGGTGGTCAGCCACCACCAGGAGTCGGTGGGAAGTGTGGGGTCCGGCCCCCAGATGAGGATGTCGCTCACGGCCTCCTCCGGGTTGCTGGACCAGACAGAGGCAGCAGTCTCCAACTGCTCACGCCCGCCGAACGGTCCCAGGAGAAGCGTGGACAGGACCGCTGTGACCACGGCAAGCCCTGCACCGGCCAGGACCAGCCGGATCTGCACCGCCCTCTCGGCAAGGTTCAGCCTTCCAACGGCCAGGCCTGCACAGACAAAGGCCATCCAGGGCAACGCCGGATAGGTACCGGAGAGCAGCACCTGGCCCAGCACGTCCCCGGGCGCCTGCGCCAGCGTGGAAAAGTTTGGTTCCACCCCGCCCATGTCCGCCAGTGAATCCCTCGTTGCCTGCATCAGCACGGGAGCCGTCAGGGCTATACCCGCGGAAAGGGCCAGCAGCGTCCGAACCCGCAGCCGAAGCAGCGGCAGGGCCAGCAGGAACATTACGCCGTAATAGACGAGGATGACCTGCGCATAAACCACCAGGTACCCCAGCAGCAGTCCAATGACCGTGACCAAAACGGCACGGACGGCAAGTCCCAGCCTGGCCGCCGTCATCCGGGTTCCCCGAGCGGGGTACTGCCCGCCGGACATAAAGGCAAGGGACACCCCGGCGAGGAGGGCAAACAGGGCCGCGCCCCGGCCGGCGAAAACCAGCCAGGAAAAGGTCGGTTCGAAGTCGTCGTTCCAACCGGGCAGGATATGGATCGCCATCATGGCCACCAGCGCCAGCCCCCTGGCCGCATCAACGCCTTCGATGCGTTGCTTGGTCATGTTCCCCTGGGCAACGTTGTTCACTACCATCCCCCCGTCTCCCCCGTCCTCCCGGCGCGCGCTCCGTGCGTGCCAGCTAAAGCATTGGGTGCCGTTAGCCCGGGCGCAAGCGTGGTGGACAGGCCCGCGTCGGCCAGGTCAGCCAGCAGGAGGGACGTTTCCTCGTCATCCAGGTCCACCAGGGGCCCGCGGACGGGTCCGGCCGGCAGGCCTAGTTTCCGCAGCGCCGCTTTGGTGGAGGCGGCCCCCGGGCAGCGGAACATTCCCGCGTAGACCGGCAGCAGCTCCCGGTGGATACGGAGCGCTTCATCCACCCGGCCCTGGGCGAAGGCTGCAGTCAGCGCGCGGAGCCGGTGGGCTGCCACATGCCCGACCACGGAAACCACTCCGACGGCGCCGATGGACAACAGGGGCAGATTCAGTGCGTCGTCTCCCGAGTAATAGACCAGGGAACTGTGCTTCATGACCCACGATGAGGAAGCCAGGTCGCCTTTGGCATCCTTCACCGCCACGATATTGGGATGGCGGCCCGCTGCCACCAGCGTTTCCGGCGCAATGGCCACGCCGGTCCGGGCCGGAATGTCATACAGCATGATTGGGAGATCGGTGCTGTCCGCGATGGCTTCAAAATGGCGCAGCAGCCCTTTCTGGGACGGACGTGAATAGTACGGGGCCACCACCAGCAGGCCGTCCGCCTGCTGGTCGGCAGCTGCACGGGCCAGCGCGATGCTGTGCCGGGTATCCGTGGAACCGACACCGGCAATGACCCGCTGCCCGGTTCCGGTGGTCACCCGCTTGGCCGAGTGGATCATGGATGCCTTTTCCCAGTCGGATGTCGCGAAGGATTCGCCGGTGGTTCCGTTCACCACCACCCCGTCGTTCCAGCCGTCCTGCAGCAGAAAGCGCGTAAGCTCCTCCGCCCCGTTCTGGTCCAGTTGGCCGCGCTCATCCAAGGGCGTGACCATGGCGGTGAGAATGCGGCCGAACCGGCGGCAGACACTTTCGGCCGGGGTCTCCCCGGCGCTGCCCATGGACGTACTCATATCCTTGCTCCCGCCGGCTGGTATTGGTTCATCTTGCGGTGGCGTGCGCGCCGCTGGGTGGGACGGCTTTGGTCCCAGTGGGCCAAAGGATTTCCGCACCAGGCGCTGTTGACGGGAACGCTCTCCCCGCGCATCAGCAGTGAACATCCGCCCACCGTGCCGCCTTCTTCGATGGCGCTGCCCGGCAGGACAATGCTGTTGGGGCCAAGGGTGGAACCCTTCTCCAGCCGGACCTCGTCCAGCCGCATGATGCGGTCATGGAAGAGGTGGGTCTGCAGGACGGTTCCGCGGTTGATGCTGGCCCCGTCTCCCACTTCAATCAGATCGAACTCCGGCAGCCACCAGGTTTCGCACCAGACGCTGCGCCCGATCCGTGCCCCCATCCAGCGCAGCCAGGCGTTGAGCATGGGAGTGCCCAGGCTCATCCGGACCAGCCCGGGTACGGCCAGCGATTCGGAAAACACGTCGGCCAGTTCGTTGCGCCACACAAACGAGCTCCACAGGGGATGCTCGGTCGCCTCGAAACGGCCCACTAGAAGCCACTTGGCGGCCACGGCAATCAGGGCAGCAACAATGCCGCTGGCCAGCAGCACGGGTCCGGACCAGAACACGGCGGTGAGGAACCCGAAGTTGTCATACAGTCCGGCCAGGGCCCATACCGTGGCCAGGGCCAGCCAGGCGGTGATGACCGCCGGAAGGATCCGGCAGGCTTCAACCGCACTGCGGGCCAGAAGCAGGCGCCGGGGAGGATCGTAGGTGCGGGAGCTGTCGCCTACCTGCACCGGACGGGGAAGCTCCACGGACGGACGGCCAAACCAGGAGGTGCCCGGCGGCATCTGCTTCGGCGCGGAAGACAACACGGCGATGAGGGCGTTCTCGGGCACCTGGATGTCCGGACCCACAATGGCGGAATTTCCCACAAAGGATTTTTCGCCAACACTGGTTGGTCCCAGATGGAGCCATCCGCTGCGGATCCGGCGCGTGGAAAGCATGGAATGGTCCGCCAGGAACGTGCGGTCGCCCAGCTCGGTCAGGTGCGGCACCGTTTCCATGGTGGAGATTTCCACGTGCCGGCCCACTTTCGCGCCAAGCAGCCGCAGCCAGGCAGGTGTCAGCACACTGGCATACAAGGGGTACATGGTGATGAGGGAACCGCTGAGCAGCACGGTACTCAGCCAGGAGGCCCATCCGGCAACACCGTTAGCCGGGTGCAGGCCGGCGGGCATCAACCGGGCCACGGCCCGGACCACGCCGGCTATCAAAGCGAGATACGTTGCCATGGAGCACACCACGAACAGCGGTGACCACAAAGCCAGTATCCACAGGGCTGCTGTGAAGGACTCCACCCCGTTCAGCAGCCACAGCATCAGAGCAGAGCCGGGAGCAAGAGCTACCAGATTCAGCAGGGTCAATCCGGCCAGTGACGCCGGGTAGAGATGCCGGATTCCGGGGGCCTCGGCGGCGGACGCCGGTTCTCCGGGCCAGCCTTCTCCCGCCGTGCCGACCCTGCGCATCTGCGACCCGGCCCACAGCTCGCCGGCCGGAACCTCGCCGGAGACGAGGGTTCCGGGTTCCGTTTCAGCCCCGCGTCCCACCTTCGCCCCGCCCATCAGGGTGGACCGGGTGCCTATCCGTGCGTCCTCGGCCACATGCACTGCGCCAATGTGAAGCTGTCCGCCCTCGATCCAGTGCCCTGCGAGGTCCACTTCATATTCAATGGAGGCACGGTCACCGATCGAGGCGAAGCCGGTGACGGGCGGCATTGCGTCCAGGTGTACTTCCTCGCCGATGCGGCAGCCCAGCGCGCGGGCATACCAGGTGCCGAGGGGGGTGCCCATGATGGGCTCGAGCTTGCAGAACGTCACAATCCGTTCCGCGGCCCACAGCCGCAGGTGCGTGCTGCCGCCGCGGGGGTAGATTCCCGGGCCGATGCCCACCAGCAGCAAGCGGCAGGATGCCACCGCACCCAGCGTCCGGGCGGGCAGGCTGTACAGGGCCAGCCAGGCCGCCAGGGTGGGAACCACGGGCGGGTCCGGCGTCCACGGGCTGCCCACCACGTGGAACATCACCATGCAGACCAAGGCGATGCCGACGACATACCGCAGGCCGGAAATCCCGTAAAGCGCGATAATCAGCGGAGCCTGCGCGAGGCCCAGCCACCAGGGCGACTCCGGCGTGGGCCGGACATCGAGCTCGGAATCCCGCAGGGACGCCAGGTGCTCGGACATGGCCAGGAGGCTCGGGTGCTCGTAAATATCAGCCACGGAAACCTTGGGATGCCGTTCGCGCAGCGCCGAGACCAGCTGGGCGGCGGCAAGGCTGGCACCGCCCAGGGCGAAGAAATCGCTTTCCTCGGTGAGCGGCAGCGGTCCCAGCTGGTCCACCCACCGCTGCCCCAGCCAGCGCAGGTCGGCATTGAGTTCCACCTTTACATCGGCGGACGTGTCAGCCAGGGGAAGCGGCCAGGGCAGCGACTTCCGGTCGACCTTGCCGGACGCCTTCAGCGGCAGCTCGTCCACTATGCCCAGCGAAGGCACAATGGCAGCGGGCAGCTTCTTCGCCAGCTGCGCCCGGGCTGCGGCCAAATCCAGCACCACGCCGGCCGCCGGAAGCAGATACCCCACAAGGACCTTGTTGCCGGACTTTGTCGCATGGACCGCAACGGCAGCCGCGGCAACCCCGGGCAGGCGGCTAAGGGCGTCATCCAGCTCGCCCAGCTCCACCCGCCGGCCGCCGATTTTGATCTGCTCATCAACCCGGCCCACAAAGACCAGGCCCTCCCGCTCTGCCCGGACGTGGTCGCCGCTGAAATAGGCACGCTCCCAACCCAGGGCGGGAAGCGGGGTGAACTTTTCCGCGTCCTTCTGCGGGTCCAGATAGCGGGATACTCCGACGCCGGAAATCACCAGCTCTCCCACCTCGCCCCACTGCACCGGCTGCCGGTCCTCGCCCACGACGGCGAGGTCCCACCCGGCGAGCGGCAGGCCGATCCGGACCGGCGGGTGCCCCTCGAGGAGGGCCCCGCACGCGATCACCGTGGTTTCCGTGGGGCCATAGGTGTTCCAGACTTCCCGTCCGGGGCCCAGCAGCCGGCGGACCAGGTCTTCGGGGCAGGCCTCGCCTCCGAAAATCAGCAACCGTACCCGCTCGAGGGTGTCGGTGGACCAGTGTGCCGCGAGGCTGGGCACCGTGGAGACCGCGGTGATCCTGCGCTCCACCAGCCAGGGACCCAGATCCGCACCGGAGCGGACAACGGACCGCGGTGCCGGGACCAGGCAGGCACCGTGCGCCCAGGCCAGCCACATCTCCTCGCAGGAGGCGTCAAAACTCACGGATAGTCCCGCCAGCACCCGGTCTCCGGGACAAAGCGGCGCGTCCACGCAGTAGAGAGAGGATTCCGCGTCCACCAGCGCTGCCGCGGAGCGGTGGGTGACGGCAACACCCTTGGGTTTCCCCGTGGACCCGGAGGTGAAGATAATCCACGCGTCGTCCTCGGGATGGGGCTGGGGACTGTGTCCGCCCGCGGGCACACCCTGGAGCAGGTTCAGGTTCAACCCGGCTTCGATGACGGCGCACACCCCGCCCTCGGTCCACACGATGTCCGCCCGGCCGGCCGGTTCGTCAGAATCAACCGGTACATAGGCGGCCCCGGCATAAAGCACTCCGAGGATGGCCACGTAGAGGTCTGCCGAGCCTGACGGTACGTAGATTCCTACCCGATCCCCGGCTCCGATGCCGGTCGCCCACAGCCTGCGGGCCAGTGTCTGGACCTCCACTTCAAGCTCGGCGTAGCTCAGTGAGACCGTTCCGTCGTCAATTGCCGGAGCGCCCGGGTACGCGGAAACCGTCTCGGCAAGGATGTCCACCAGTGTGCGCTGGACGGGGCTGGGGCCTCCGTAAAAGACCGCCGAGTCAGCGGAGGCCCGCGGCGGATCGATAATCACTCCGGTGGCCGTGGCAGTTGTGGCGGAACCGCCTGTGCCGGATCCGGTCGCTGTCTTCGCCGTGATGGGGTGGAACGGCGAATCGCTGCTGCGACCGGCGAAGCGGATGGCCTCGGCCTGCAGTCGCTGAGGGTTTTCGGGCATATTCATGTAACGCAGTTCTCCCTGCTGATGCAGTTCATATCCGGGGCCGGACGGGCCACGCGGTGACGTCCCGGCGAATCGGGACCGACCTGAAACGATAGGAAATCTGTTCCTCGGGTGCACGAGTAACCCAGCCGCGGAAACCGCTCCCGGTACGCCGTAACCACTTCCCCGGTGTTCGGGACTACTCACCGCGCTACTCGGCTTCAAAATTCCCTCTGCGTAAGTTCCGTGCGGGTCGGGGACCACAACGGGCAGGTAGTCGATAGCCTGCTTCCGTTCACAGGTTCGTCTCAGGTTTCCGAAAGGTTACAAACAGATGGCATTGATTGCCTGTGTCTTCCCGGTGCTCTGCGCACGGCCAGCATGGGCGCCGGAAACGGACGAGGGGATCCTGCATATGTCACCATCAACAACCCGGCTTTCCGGAGTGGATGCCGCCCGCGGCCTGGCGCTCTTCGGAATGATGGCCATCCATGTGCTTCCCGAGGCCGGAGATGACTCCCAGCCGTCCCTGGTCTGGCTGCTGTTCGCCGGGAAGGCCGCTGCGCTTTTCGCCCTGCTGGCCGGTATCTCCCTGGCCTTCATCACCAGGACGGCGCGGGCAGAGCAGGGCCGTTCTCTGGCGGCTGCCCGCTGGGCCGTGGCGGCGCGTGCGGGGCTGATTGCCGCGCTGGGCCTGGCCATCGCCTACGTGGATATGCCCGCCTTCATCATCCTCGCCTACTACGGCGCCATGTTCCTGCTGGCGGTACCGTTCCTGGGCGTATCGACCAGAACCCTGTTGGTTGCCGCAGCGGCCTTCGCGGTATTGGGCCCGGTCCTGATGCAGGTCCTCCGCGACTCGCTGCCCGAGCCGGGCTATGACCCCACCTTCGCCACGGTCCTGACCGAACCAGGTGTTTTTGTAAGCCAGCTCCTGCTGACCGGCACCTACCCTGCCATCCCCTGGATGGCGTACGTGTGTGTGGGCCTGGCCATCGGACGGCTGCCGCTGGTCCGGACCGCCGTCCAGCTGAAACTCCTGGGTGCCGGCGCGGTGCTGGCGGCGGCGGCCTGGCTTGGCTCCGTCCTGCTCCTGGACGGTCCGGGGCAAGGCTTCGACCGGCTGGTGCTTACGGATCCCGACCTGGTGGCCAGCGAGATCAGGGATGTCATGGTGTGGGGTCCTGAAGGGTACCTGCCCACCTCATCATGGTGGTGGCTGGCCATTGTTGCCCCGCACACCACCACTCCGCTGGATCTGCTGCACACCATCGGTGTGGCTGCCGCGGTGGTGGGGGCGATGTTGCTGCTGGCCCGTTTTGCAGGCAAGGTGCTGATTGTCCTCTCCGCACCGGGCCGGATGACGCTGACACTGTACTGTGCGCATCTGCTGTTCCTCGGCACGGGTGCATTGGCGGACCGGCCGTATCTCTCGTTCTGGCTGCAGACTGGCGTCTTCATTGTTTTTGCCGTGATCTGGCAGCGTGCGGGGCGTCAGGGGCCGTTGGAGAAGTTCGTCACGCGCGGTTCGAATGCAGTCAAGGAGGCGGCACTTCGCCGTCACCCGGATCCCCAGCCCGAACGGCGCTGACCGGGCGCTGCCGACCGGGCGCTGCCTCAGAGGTTGCTGCGCCCGGCCGGAAGCACGGCCGGCAGAACCGCGGGCAGCACAACCGTCCGGTGGTGCGGTGCGCCCACCGCGTAGGAAAGGACAAAGTCCGCCGGAAGCCCCATCCGTTCCGGGCCGACGTCGTACGCCCGCAATGCCGGCTCCCCGCCGGTGGTGCGCATCGTGTCGACGCTGCGCGGATCCACGCGCAGCCCGGAACCGGACGCTTTGAGCAGCGCTTCCTTGCGTACCCACAACTGCGCCCGCAGGCGAGGGCGGTCGGTCGCCGGGAGGGCGGCAATGGCTGCCTTTTCCCTGACTGTGGCCATCACGTCCTCGAGACCGGAGCCGGAGAACGCCTTAGCCGAGGCATCTTCCAGGTCCACACCCACCTGGACAGGTGCGGCGGCTGCCGCCAGCCAGCCGCCGCTGCGGCTGAAACTCACCCGCACGGGCACCGGCACGCCGTCAACGAAATAGTGCGGTTCCCCGTGCGAACCGTCGTTGCCGTGCACGCAGTTCCGGCAGTGCGAGACGGCGGAGACGGCGTCTTCGGGCACGTGGAGCAGTCCGGCAACCAGCGTCCGGGCGGCCAGCCTGCCGGCCAGGAACCTCTGCCGGTCCAGGGGCCGGTGCATCGCCCGGGCCCGTTCCCGCACCGATGCTGCCAGGCTTTCGGCGGCGCCGAGGTCCATGCTGTCCAGCCACCGCAGGGCAAGCTGCACGGTCACGCCTTCGGCCCCGTTGTCCGCCACCGTCATGCAGGTTACTAACGCCCGGCCGGCGGGGTGGTGGACGTTGCATGGCAGGTCAGGTCCCCCGGACCGGCCGCCGCCGCCTGTTCCGCCGGCTGCAGTTCCGTGAAAGCGGACCCGATGACCACGTCCACGGACGCGTCCGTGCGGTCATCGCGGACAAACTCCGTACCCGGCATCTGCTGCTGCAGCGTGTAGGCGGAGGCAAAACCCGAGGGACCGGCCACTATCAGGGCGCCCATGCCCACCCGGTTGACGCTGCTGTTGCCCACGTCCGCTACCCGGAATCCCCGCGCGTCCAGCTCGCTTCCGACCGTGCCGGCCAACCCCGGCGACGCCGTCGAATTGTAGACATTCACGGTGATGGTGCCGGGGTCCAGATACGGAAAAGGCCCGGCCGGACAATCGTCCACCGGACCTGCGGGGGTACGCGGCACAGCTGCTTCGGGCAGCCGCACCCACCCCATACTCAGTCCCTGCGCCAGCACCGCCGCCAGCACCACAAGGACGGCGAGGAACGCCACCACGGAGTTGTGCAGCCGTCTGCGCCGTCGGGCGCGCCGCACAAGCTCCTGTTGGTCGGTGGGTGCGAACACCTTTCCCAGGTCTACGCCGGTAATGATCCGGTGCCCATGCCATTCCCGCGGGTCGTCCTTCCCGGGGTTGCCGCGGCGTCCCCCGGGGGGCTCCTCAGTCATCGAGGACCAGCACGCGTGCGTGCAGTATGGTCCGCTGGTGCAATGCCGTCCTTACGGCCCGGTGCAGCCCGTCTTCGAGGTACATAGTGCCCTTCCATAGGACGACGTGCGGAAACAGGTCTCCGAAAAAGGTGGAATCCTCGGCCAGCAGTGCGCCGAGGTCCAGCGTGGCCTTCGTAGTCACCAGTTCATCCAGGCGAACCTGCCGGGGAGGTACTGCTGCCCAGTCCTTCGGCGTTACGTATCCATGGTCAGGGTAGGGGCGTACATCGCCAACAGCTTTGAAGATCACTAGTACAGAGTAGATAACATCCGCATCCAAAGAAACAGCGGTATCGGCGTGCCCGGCCTGTGAAACCTCCGATTAGGCCGCTGCTCGAGTCCGGGACACGAAAATGCGGTTCAACGCTGGACACGGGATACTGGGGTGGTGAACACCTCCGCTCCCCGTATCGGCCTCCTGCTCGACGTCGACGGCCCCGTAGCCAGCCCCGTGTCCCGCAGTGTGCGCCCCTCCATCATCCGCGACCTCGTCACTCTGGCCACCGCGGGCTGGCCCGTCATATTCAACACCGGCCGGTCCGATGCCTTTATCCGCGAGCAGGTCATGCAGCCGATGATGGCTGCCGGACTGCCCGAGGGTGTGCGGCTGCACGCCATCTGCGAAAAAGGCGCCGTCTGGTTTACCTTCGACGGAGCAGGTCCGGAGCAGGCGCAGGTGGATCCCGAGCTGAAGGTCCCCGGCGACTACGCCGAAGCCATCCGCGATCTGGTGTCCGCCAAGTACTCGGACACCATGTTCTTCGATGAAACGAAGCTGGCCATGGTTTCGGTGGAGCAGCATGTGGAGGTGGACAACGCCGAGTACCTCACGGACCAGCGCCGCTTCGATGCGGACGCGCTGGAGCAGATGTCCCTCGCCGGGATGGGCGGCCGGCGGCTGGAGCACGCCATTCCGGATGCCGCCGGAGCCGTAACATTCCGGATTGATCCGACCATCATCTCCACGGACATCGAGGCCGTGGGGGTGGGCAAGGATCTGGGCGCCCGCCGCGCGCTGTCCCTGCTGGAGGCGGACGGGACACCGGTTCCGCGGATCTGGCGGACGGTCGGCGATTCCCGCACCGATTACGCCATGGCTGATGAACTGCACACGCTGGGGTACGACGTCGCGCATGTGGACGTGCGGCCGGCCGACGGCGTCCCGGCCACGCCCTATCCGGTGCTGACCGCCGGTTCCCTGATCCACGACGACGCCGGGGCCGCCTACTTTGAGCGCTGGGTGGCCATCGCTGCCGGAGACGCCGCGGACGACGCCGGCGTCGTCTAGGTTTTCCCTTCCCGGCTGCCCGGACTATTCCAGGCGCAGGACAGCTTCCACGGATTCCTGCATCTGCGGCGCTCCAGGGGCGACGGCGGACGCGAAGCGGCCGACAATCTCGCCGCTGTCCGTGATCAGGAACTTCTCGAAGTTCCAGCCAATGTCATCACCCAGGTCCCCGTCATGGAACCGGGTCAGCAGGGCGTAGAGCGGGTGCCGGTTGGGCCCGTTGACGTCCGTCTTGGCCGTCAGCGGGAAGGTCACGCCGAAATTGCGCGAACAGAACTCGGCGATTTCCTCGTTTGTGCCCGGCTCCTGTCCGGCAAAGGAGTTGCTGGGCACCCCGAGGATGCTGAAGTTCCGCGCCTCGTAGGTTTCATACAGGGCCTGCAGGCCCTCGTACTGGGAAGTGAAGCCGCAGCGGGAGGCCACATTGACCACCAGCACCGCCTTGCCGCGGAACAGCTCACCGAAGGTCGTTTCGGTGCCGTCCAGCATGGTGAGGGGAATGTCGTACAAGTTGTCGTTCTCCACGGAGTGTCCCTTTCGATAGACCTGCCTCCATTGCATCCCATCCGCGTCGGAACGCAAATTTGCCCAGCCGACGTCCGGCGGACAGTAACCCTTCGACCCGGTTCATAGCACTTCGTAACATTTGGTTTCGACTTGACAGCGCCGGTGATAGCTTGCCGGAATGAACGCTATTCCAGAGTCAATACCCGTCCTGGACCTTAGTACGGCGCGTGCCGCCGACGGCTCCTTCACCCCCGAATTCATCAGCCAGCTGCGCGATGCCACGCACCGCATTGGGTTCTTCCAGCTGATCGGCTACGGCGCCGCCCAGGCCAGGGTGGAGGAACTGTTCGACGTCACCAAGCGGTTCTTCAACCTGCCGCTCGAGGACAGGCTGGCTTTGGATAACCGGAATTCCCCGCACTTCCGCGGCTACACCCGGCTCGGCACCGAAATCACCAAGGGCCGCCCCGACGCCCGGGAACAGGTGGACTTCGGCCCCGAACGCTCCCCCGCGGCCGACTACCCGGCGGACCAGCCGTACTGGCTGGTGCAGGGGCCAAACCAGTTCCCGGACCAGGTCCTCCCCGAACTGCGGGCCACGGCCATGGACTGGGCCGAGGCCATGAGCTGGGTGGGAGCGGAACTGCTCAGCGCCATCGCCGTGTCCCTGGAACTGCCCGAGGACCACTTCGCCGAACCCTTCGAGGACAGCCCCGCCTGGATGGCCAAGCTCATCCACTACGTGGGCGGCGTCGTGAAGGAAGCCGGCACCCAGGGTGTCGGCGAGCATGCCGACTACGGCTTCATCACCCTGCTGCTGCAGGACTCGGTGGGCGGACTGGAAGTGAAGCCGCACGAGTCCGACGTTTGGCTTCCGGTGGAACCCATTCCCGGCGCACTGGTGGTGAACCTGGGCGAAATGCTCGAGGTGGCCACCCAGGGCTATCTCTCCGCCACCATCCACCGTGTCCTGGCGCCCGCGGCCGGGGTGGACCGCTACGCCATTCCGTTCTTCTGGTCCCCGCGGCTGGATTCGGTGATTGACCCGGTGCAGCTTCCTGCCGAACTGGCCGCACAGTCGCGCGGCATCTCCGATGATCCGGACAACCCCATGCTGGCTTCCTACGGCGCCAACGTCCTGAAGGGCTGGCTGCGGGCGCACCCGCAGGTGGCTCAGCTCCATCATCCGGAGCTGGTGGCCGGCAAGTAGAATCCGCGGCATGGGGATCAGCGGGCGGCCGGCGGGCAGGGTCTTTGTGACCCTGCCCGCAGCCTGTTTGCTGCTAGCCGGGCTGGCAGCGCTGCTTCTGGTGCCCGGTGGAATCTATCCGCGTGCCGCGTTCACAGCTGTGGCCATGCTGTGCGGGCTGGCCTGGACGGCAGTGGTCTGGCATCCGCTCTGGAAACGGCTGACGAAGGAGCCGCTGCCGTCAGCGTTCCGCCTGGCAGCCATGTCCGGAGCCGGGGCGCTGCTGGCGCTCCCGTGCGCAATAGTGGAATTCACCACTGAGCAAAGTCTCCTCGTCTCTTTCTTCGCCGGTATGTACGGAACCGCAAGCGGCTTTCTGGGCGGCCTGGTCCTGGTCTACGCCTTTCCGGACGCCGGATAGTCGGATCGCAGGACCACCAAGCGACGGCGCCGTCCGGCCTCTCCGCCGCGCGGCGCCGTCGGCGTTTCTCCGGCCGGGGCGAAGCTCAGGCCCCGAGCCGGCGCAGGTAGCCGGAAAAACCGCCCGGAGCCCTCCCGTCCAGTCGCCCGGAGGTGACGGCCCGAATCTGGTCCGTGGCGGCCCAGCGCGCCCCGGCGGCCCGGATCCGCGAGACCAGCTGGACGTCTTCGTGGACGTGCAGTGCTTCGAACCCGCCGGCAGCGTCGTAGGCACGCGCGGAGAAGGCCATGTTCGCCCCATGGATGTACGGATGGCCCTCGGCCAGCCGGTGTTCGGCATGCCAGCGGGCCAGGCGTTGCGCACTGAGGTCCGCCGCGTCGGGCACCACCGTGCCCAGGACCAGCTCATAGCCGGCGTCAGCAAAGCCCCGCTGGATGGTCAGCCAACCACCCGGCACCACTGTGTCCGCGTCGGTGACGGCAATCCACTGCGCACCCAGCCCGAGCATGGCGGCGGTGCCGGCCGCCCGGGCCGCACCCACCGACCCTGAATCCGTCTGCAGCAGGTGCAGGTCCAGCCCCAGCCGCAGGCCGGCCTGCGCGGCGGCCCGGGCGGAGCCGTCAGTGCAGGAGTCGAGCACCACGGCCACGCTCACCTGCGCGGAGGCATCGTGGTCCTGCAGCGCCGCCACGGCGGCGGCCACCGCGGCCAGGCAGCGGGGCAGGAGCTGTTCCTCGTTGCGGACAGGAATAACGACGCCGACGCGCGGCCGGGTCACAACAGCCCTTCCCGGTCTGCCACGGACCGAGCCGGCGGATGCACCAGCACATCAATGCGGAAGTCGGCCTCACAGTGTTCAGCGAGCAGCTCCAAACCGCTGTCGGACCGAAACACCTCGTGCACCTCGTCCCCGTCCATCGGCCAGTCCCGGATCGGATGCCGCCAGTGGCAGAGCAGCAGCACGCCGTCGCTGTCCAGGGCTTCCGCAGCCCGGAGGACCGTGCCGCGCAGCTGCTCCCGGCTGAGGAAATAGCCGATCTCGGAGAGGACCACCAGGTCGAAGCTGCCGTCCGGCCAGTCCTCCGGGATGGATCCCTGGCGGAGCCGGATCCGCTGGTCCGCACCGATCCGCTGCCGTGCCAGTTCCAAGGCACGCGCGGAAATGTCCATGGCCGTAACACTTTCCGCGCGCCGGGCCAGCTCCGCAGTGAGCACTCCGATGGAGCAGCCGGGTTCAAAGACGCGGCCGAACCGTTCGCGCGGCAGAAGGGCCAGGGTCAGATCCCGTTTGCGCCGTTCATAGAAGCTGTCCCCGAAGTTCCAGGGGTCCGGCGAGGCGGCGTAGAGGTCTTCGAAAACCTGCTTGCCGGTCCGCGGCACGGTCACTTTGAACGTCTCGAAGGGCCGCGCAAAGTGGGCCAGGACCTCCGGCGCCAGAAGCGCCTCGTCCCCCGGCCGATCCGAGAGCGGGGCCACCTGACTGCGGTGCGCGCCCATCGCCGCGGCCTTGGCAGCGGGGGCGCCCTGCGGCAGGGCCAGCGTGTGCATATCCTCCGGCAGGTCCGCGGCGGTGCCCCAGTGCCAGAGCCAGATCGGGTATTCCAGCAGCGGTACCCGTGCCTTGGCGGCCAGCCGTGCGGCTGCAGCTCCGGCGGCGTCGTGGTCGGTATGCCCGTCCCCGCGCCAAGGGGCAGCCAGCCAGAGACCGTCCGTGTCGGTGCCGACCACCCCGGCCAGGAACGCGTCCAACTCCGCACGGTGAGCGGCAAGCTGCCCGTCCGGCAACCCCAACAGGTGAACCCGGGCGTTCGGCGCGAGCCGCCCGACGGCGGTGCGCAGCTCCGTTTCACGCAGCACGGTCAAGGTCTGCGGGGTGTGGGTCGGGGAATCGGGGTGGGAGGCTTCCCCGGCGGTCGCCACCACCACGTCAACGGCGGTGCCGGCGGCCGCGAGAGACGCGATCAGGCCGCCGGCACCGAGGGACTCATCGTCCGGATGCGCGGCCAGGACCACCAGGCGGCGGGGCGGTTCCGGCAGGACGTCCGCCAGCCCGGGCAGCCCGTCCAGCACCGGCAGCCAACTGTCCTCGCCCGGCGTCGGGTCCCGGTGCGTGAAGCTCACCATGGCTCGCCTCCAGCGGTAAGCAGGGCGCGGCCGAGGGCTGCCGAGTCCCGTTCGGCATGGTGCTGGCGCAGATAGACCTGCAGGTCCACCACTCGCCGGGCGTGGTCCTCCTCGCCGGTCAGCGGCCCCGGGCCCAGCCCGTGTCCGGCCAGCCGGAGGACCTGCTCGGCGGCGTCCGCCACCACGGCCCGGACCTGCCCGGCGAGCAGGGCGCCGTCGGGCCCGTTGGCGCGGCCGGCGTCGACGTCGGCCGCCGCGGCGGCCAGGACGCGGCGGGCGGCGTGCAGGGCGGCGTCCGCCTGGCCCAGCAGCATGAGGGCAATCTGGTCCGGTTCCCGGTCCCGGCCGGCGGCGGCCAGCCTGCGGGCAACGCCCACGGCCCCGCCGAACCAGACCGCGGCAACGCCGATGCCGCCCCAGGCGAAGCCGCTCCGTGTGAGGTACCAGTTATCCCCGCCCACCGGCACAGCGGGTACAGCGGTGAAGTCGACCGGGGTGCTGTCCACGCCGGCCAGCCCGCGGCTGGCCCAGGTTCCCCGGCCCGGGCTGACACCGGCGTGGCGGAGGTCCACGGCGAAGGCCCGGCGGGTGCCGGCCCCGGTATGGGCGGTGACCACCGCACGGTCCAGCTGCGCGGCCAGGGAGCACCACGGTTTGGTGCCGGCCAGGCGCCAGCCGCCGCCTTCCGGCCGGGCGTCCAGGCGCAGCCGGGGAGCCTCGGCGGCGTACACGCCCCAGGAATGCGCGGCGGAGCCTGTGCTTCCGGCACTGTCCAAGCCGGCCTGGGCCAGGATAGCCAGGGCATCGAGGTGGGGCTCGATCACCCGGGCGGCGGTGAGGTCTGCCGCACCCAGGGTGGCCAGCAGCTCCCAGAGCCGCACCGTGGCGCCGGTGCCGGGCAGCGGCGCCAGCGCCTCAGCCGGTGCAAGCAGGTCCAGGGCGGCGTCGACGGATCCTTCCGTCGCAGCGGCCCGATGGGCTAAGTCGGCAAGCAGCGCCTGCCGAGCTGCCGCCGGGGTATCGGAGTCCAGCAGGACGGGGCGGTTCACGCCCCGCTGCCAAGTGCGGTGGAGAGAACAGCCACCAGGAACCCGGCGTCCGGGGTCAGCGGGCGCAGGTCCCAGGTGGACAGCTTGAGGTCCACGCTCAGCCCGGCGGCCTCGGCGTCGGCGAAGAACTGCTCGAAGTCGTAGCCGCGCCCGGCGCCGAAACCGATCACCACCCGTCCCTCCGGCGCGAGGTGCGCGCGCATCCGGGCCAGCACCTCACCCGCGGTTCCGGGGGCCAGGAATGTCATCACGTTGCCGGCACAGACAATCAGGTCAAACGGTTCGCGGATACCCGCGGCGGGCAGGTCCAGTTCCGTCAGGTCCCCAACCAGCCAGGTGGCCTGAGGATGGTCCTTCCGGGCCGCGTCGATCAGTTCAGGGTCCACATCCACACCGACGACGGCGTGCCCGCGCCGTGCCAGTTCGCCGCCCACCCGGCCGGGCCCGGCACCGGCGTCGAGGATGCGCGCGCCGCGCGGCACCATGGCGTCGATCATCCGAGCCTCGCCGTGCAGGTCCGCGCCCTGCTCCCGCATCTGCTCGAAACGCTGGATGTACCAGGCGGAGTGGCCCGGATTCTGCTTCTTCTTGGCTTCCCAGAGGGTTTCCTTGCGCATCCTTCCAGCGTACTCAACCGCGGACGGGGAAAATGCCCGCCCTGGCGCCTGCCGACGGCAGGAACCGCTGCGGTTGGGGGTGTACGGCGGCTCACCCCACACCGAGTGTTTACGGTGTAAACATCAGCGGTAAAGTACCACTGTGAGCACTAAAACCTTCCCCCATTTGATGTCCCCGGGCCGTATCGGCCCGATGGAAACGCACAACCGCATCGTTCTCCCCGCAATGGACATGAATGTCTCGGAGCACGGTGAGATCGAGCAGCCGGAGATTGACCACTATGTGTCCCGCGCGGCCGGCGGCGCGGGCCTGATCATCACCGGTGCCTGCGCCATCGCCTTCCCGCACGGCGCGGCGTCGATGAAGGAGCCGGGTCTCTCGGATGACAAGTACATTCCCGGGCTCAAGGCGCTGGCCGATGCCGTCCACGCCGCCGGCAGCAAGCTGTGTATCCAGTCCACGCACCACGGCAAGGTAGCCCGCGTCGACGTCGCCAATGACCGGCCCGTATTCGCCCCCAACCAGCCCGACTACACGTATGACATGTCCGCCCTGGCGGACAGCACCCGCGAAGAGCTCGGCAAGATGGGCGCCGCGACGGCCGGCAAGCAGACCGAATACCGCGAGATGACCGACGAGGACATCGCCTGGCTGATCGAGACCTGGGCAGACGCCGCCGAACGCATTGCCAAGGCCGGCTGCGACGCCGTCGAAATCCACGCGGCGCACGGCTATATCCTGGGCGTGTTCCTGAACCAGCGGGACAACAAGCGCACGGACCAATACGGCGGTTCGCTGGAAAACCGTGCCCGGCTCGCCTGCGAGGTCATCAGCGCCGTCAAGCAACGCGTGGGCGACCGCCTGGCCATCCTGGTCCGCGTGGCCGGCGAGCAATACGGGCAGGACGGCGGCCTGACACTCGACGAAGCGGTTGAAGCCTCCAAGCTGTTCGAGCAGGCCGGCGCGGACGCCATCCACGTCACCGGCTGGGGCCGCAATCCCTTCGACAACTTCACCGACGGCCCGCTGCCCAACAAGGTCGGCGCCTATCTGGCGAACGCGGCGGAGATCAAGAAGCACGTCTCCCTCCCGGTGATCGCTGTTGGCCGCATGCTGCCGGAAGTCTCCGAGAAGGCCCTGGCCGCAGGGCAGATCGACTTCGCCGCCATGGGACGCCAGCTGCTGGCCGATCCGGAGCTGCCGAACAAGCTTCGCGACGGCAAGTTCGACCAAGTACGCCCCTGCATCAACTGCTACCTCTGCGTCGCCGAGAACTTCTTCGACGACACCCCGTTCTGTGCGGTCAACCCGGCCCTGGGCAACGAGGCCCTGCTGCCGCTGAAGCCGGCTTCTGCCTCCAAGCACGTGGTGGTTGTAGGCGCCGGACCTGCCGGCCTCGAGAGCGCCCGGGTGCTCACCGAACGCGGCCACCGGGTCACCGTGGTGGACAAGTCGGACCGCCTCGGCGGCACCATGTGGTTCTCCACCATGACCACCCCGGACAATGAACGCCTGCTGAAGTGGTTCAAGGCCGAAATCAAGCGCCTGAACATCGCGGTGAAGCTGAACACTCCGGCAACGGTGGAATCCATCAAGGCGCTGCGCCCGGACCACGTTATTGTGGCCACCGGCGCCGTCCGCCCCAAGCCGGACTTCCCGGGCGGGGACCTGCCGAATGTGCAGACCGGTGACACCCTGCGGGCCATGATGCTCGGCACCGCCACCGCTGAGGAAGCCGGCGCCCTGCTGAGCACCTTGGGCAAACTCGGCCGCCTGTCCGGCGTGACCAAGAGCCCGGAGTTCGTCCGACAGTTCACCAAGTTCTGGCTGCCCATGGGCAAGGACGTCGTGGTGATCGGCGGTTCGCTCGTAGGCCTGGAACTCTCCGAATTCGTGGCCGAGCGGGGCCGCCGCGTCACACTGCTGCACGAGAAGCAGCAGCTCGGCCTGCCGCTGGCCATGCCGCGGCGTTGGACCGCGGTCAAGGACGCCGAAAAGCACGGCGTGAAGATCCACCGCAACGTCTCCATCACCCGCATCACGGAGAAGAGCGTGGAATGGACCGAGGGCGGCGAATCCTTCTCCGCCCCGGCGGACATGGTGGTCTATGCGGACGGCACGACGTCGGCCTCTCCCCTGGCGGACGAGCTGCGGGCTGCGGACCTTGGCATCGGCGTCGACGTCGTCGGTGACGCGGGCGCGGTCAACTACATCCACGGCGCCATCCACTCATCGTGGAAGGTGACTACGGAGCTGTAGTCCGGCACCTCGGCTGCGCCCCTGATGTCCGCATCGGGGCGCAGCCGTTGCCGATCGGCCTGAGAAACACGGCGACTGATCCGCGGCTGTCGAGCCCCATAAGCCCATTCGCCGTTTATATCGCCGCCGCTTGGGATGACACTGGATTCAACTCCATCCCCGGAAAACTCTTCGACCCGAGGAGACGGCATGAGCGCAAATCTGGGAGGAATCAGCCGGGAATACAAGGTACTCGCTGTGTTCCTCGCCTTAGTGGTCATCCTCGCGCTGGTTCTCGCTGCCTCTGCCGCCGCCCCTCGCCTCGTCTCCACGCCCCCGCCCGTGGGTGGCTCTTCAACTGAGAGCGGGTCCGGGAGTCTGGCTTACCTGTTCATCGCCTTCGCTGCGGGAACCCTGATCATCTTTGGCATCCTCTTCGTATTCGCCGCACTGGGTCGATGGATCAGCGGCAACGACGCGTCCGAACGGGGTGCACTAAGCCTGCCCCACGGGAGCATCAGTGCCGTTCTGGCACTCATTATCGTGGTTGTTTTCTCGGTTACCTCAATTCACGTTTACAGTGAGCTCCGCGCGGGAGAGGACGTTGGCATCGAGAGCGCAGGGGTAACCCAGGAGGCACTGGATGCCCTTCCCAGAGACCGGGTGCTGCACATAGCGCCAGAGACCGCCATGGACGGCCAGCCCGCCACCTACACAGTCACTCTTGCCAATCCGCATGAGAACAGTACGGTTTTCGCCGGCGATCTGATGACCATCTTCTCCACCCTGCTGATTGCCATCGTGGGATTCTATTTCGGCCAAGGGGCCACTGCTGCCGGCGTGCGCGAGGCAGAGAAATTGAAGCTCGGGGAAAACCGGGGCGGCACGACCGCTATCAAAGACACGGAGACACCTCCCTCCGAAAACACCGGCGGATAATCCCGGTTTTGGGAGCGCAGCCTCGGCTGGCCGGGTCTACTGCTTCGTTTCCGCAGGCGCCAACAGTTTGCAGGCCGCAGCAATGGCGGCCTGCCGGCGTCGTTCGCGGGCGGCGTCGGAATCCTCGGTCTTGCCGGTATAGAGCAGTTCCGGGGACTGCGCCCAGGCAGTGGCCAGTGAAAAAAGCAGGGTCATCAGGTCATCCGGATCCCAGGCGGGATCGATGATCCCCCGCGCCTGGGCGGCGGCAATATCGGCCGACGCCGGTCCCGGGCGGCTGGAGGGCGCGAGCGCATCCGGCGCCCCCTCGAGCCGGGCCCAGTCCAGCATGCGCAGATGCTCGGGGTGCTCCAACGCATGGTCATATAGGGCACCCACAAACCCGGGAAGATCCAGCGCGTCCCGGGGAACCTGGTCCGTGGTCTCCCGGAGATTGGCGGCCAGCACCGCGGCGAACAACGCACTCTTGCCGCCGAAGTACGCGTAAAGGCGTTCCTTGCTGGCCCGCGCCTCTTCGGCAATGCGGTCCACCCGGGCACCGGCCAGGCCGTACCGGGCAAATTCTTTTCGTGCTGCGGCCAGGATCCTGGCCCGCGTGGCTTCGCCGTCGGTTCTCATCCCTGTAGTCTATCTAAGCCAACCAACCAGTTCGTTTGATGAGGATTTCCGCTTTATGGACCGCACCACCCCCTCCGGCCTGCAGCAGGCCACCACTCCGGCGCACGATCACTCCGCGCATCCGCACCGCTGGCTGCTGCTGGCCGTCCTGGCGCTGGCCCAGCTGATGGTGGTCCTGGACGGCACCATCGTGAACATCGCCCTGCCGGACGCGCAGCGCGAACTGGGCATGTCCGACGGCGACCGCACCTGGGTGGTCACGATCTACGCCCTGGCCTTCGGCTCGCTGCTGCTGCTCGGCGGACGCATTGCCGATTACTGGGGCCGCAAGCGCACGTTCATGGTGGGAATGGCCGGCTTTGCCGCGGCTTCCGCCATCGGGGGTTTTGCGGAAAGCACCGAAATGCTCCTGGCTGCCCGCGGCCTGCAGGGCGCCTTCGCCGCACTGCTGGCACCGGCGTCGCTCGCCATCCTGACCATCACCTTCCCCTCAGGCAAGGACCGCATCAAGGCCTTCGCCGTGTACGGTGCCATCGGCGGCGGCGGCGCGGCCATCGGCCTGCTGCTGGGCGGCGTCCTCACGCAGTACGCCAGCTGGAACTGGTGCCTGCTGGTCAACGTCCCCATCGCGATTGTCGCCATGGCCGCCGCACTGCCGCTGATCCGGGAGAGCAAAGCCCACGGCAACACCCGCTACGACCTGCCCGGCGCCATCCTGGTGGTGGCCGGTCTCGCCTCGCTCGTATACGGGTTCTCGCAGGCCGAAAACGGCTGGGCACGTGTTGAAACCATTGCTTTCCTTGCCGCCGGCGTGCTGATCCTGGCGCTGTTCGTGTTTGTGGAAAGCCGCGTCTCCAACCCGCTGCTGCCCCTGCGCGTGCTGGCCAACCGGGTCCGCGGCGGCGCGTTCCTGACCTCCACGCTGACCGGCGCTGCCCTGCTGGGCGGCATCCTGTTCCTGATCTTCTATTTCCAGATTGTGCTCGGCTACTCGCCGCTGAAGTCCGGCCTGGCCTCGCTGCCGATGACCCTGGCGATCATGGTCGGCGCCGGCGTGCTGTCCAACCTGCTGCCGCGCACCGGCGTCCGCCTGCCCATGACCGTGGGGCCGATCGTCGGCGCCGCCGGACTGATCTGGCTCTCCTTCATCACGGTGGAAGGGAACTACGCGCTGGAGGTCCTGCCCGGCCTGATCCTGCTGGGCTTCGGCTTGGCAATGATCTTCGTGCCGCTGCAGAACGTGGCCCTGGCCGGCATTGACGAGCACGACGCCGGCGTGGCCAGCGCCGCCGTTTCGGCCACCCAGCAGATCGGCGGGTCCATCGGCACCGCCCTGTTCACGGCCGTCTACACCGCCGGCATCACGTCCTACCTGAGCAGCAACGGCGGCCGGCCGGCCGCGCAGCTCGAGGCGCTCGTCAGCGGCTACTCCACGGCGTTCATCTGGGCCGGCGTCGCGCTGTTCCTCGCCGCTCCGATCGGCTTCTTTATGATCCGTCCGGCCAAGGAGGACCTGATGAAGGTTCCCGATATGGCGCACGTCGGCTAGTTTCCGCGCGCTGCAGCAAAGGAGGTCCGGACATTCGGGCCTCCTTTGCTGTTTCCAGAGACCCGGCGGCACCGGCGGATTCACCGATTCGTCAATTCCTCTTGACGCATCCTGATCGTCAATCTAGATTGACGCTTATGGAAGACAATTCCCCCTTGGCCGCCGCGGCGGCGAGTCCCGATCCGGCCACCGGGCTGCGCGCCGTCGTCGCCCTCGGTAGGCTGCGCGACCAGCTCGAGGCCGTGCAGGTGGCCAATGCCCGGGCGCAGGGCTGGTCCTGGCAGGCCATCGCCGACCAGCTCGGCATCAGTAAGCAGGCAGTGCACCAGAAGTACAACCGGAAAGCGAAGTAACGCCATGTTTGAACGGTTCACTCAGCAAGCCCGCCAAAGTGTCGTCCTCACCCAGGAAGAAGCCCGCACCTTGGAGGCGACCCAGATCCTCCCGGTGCACGTGCTGATCGGCGCGGTGTCCGCCGTGGAAACATCCACCCCTCGGCTGGCGTCCGTGCTGGCCGAGTGCGGCCTCACGTCAGCGCAGCTGCGTGCGGACCTACGCGCCGTGGGACCGGACTCCGGGTACGACGACGCCGCCGCCTTGGAATCCGTCGGTATCGACCTGGACGAGGTGCGCCGCGCCGTCGATGCGCAATTCGGGGAAGGCACCCTGGACGCCGCCGCCGGTCCCGCCCCGCGGCGCCGTCACCTGTTCGACTCCCTCAAAGGCGGGCACCTGCCCTTCAGCAGCGGCGCGAAGGCCGTACTGACGAACAGCCTGCGCGAATCAACGGCCCGGAAGGACGGGTACATCGGGACGGAACATCTCCTGCTGGGGATCCTCCGCGGTGCCGACCCCGCCGCTCTGTCCCTGATCAGTCGACACGTGGGGCCGGAAGACCTGCGGGGTCGGATTCTCGGCACCATGGACGCCGCGGCCTAGTCCCGGCCGTCGGCGGCCAGGCGGTTCCGCATCCGGGTAGCACCTCGACGGCGGTGCCCGGTGCGAGGATGGTCATCACGTTGCCGGCGCGGCAGCAGCGCGTCATTCAGCTGGGCCTCGTCCGGCAGTCGGGAAAGGTGGGCCACGGCAGCAAACCGCCCCGAACGCACTCTGCCGAGAAAAACAGCAGACTACGGGTTCCAAACCGGCAGAGTGGTGCAGGATGGGGATACCCAGCCGGGGCCGTACGAGTTCCGGACCGCACAGCCGAAAGGGCAGAATCCGATGGCAGATCTAGGCGGCATGGCAGATAAGGCAAAGGACGCAGCCAAGGACCACCCGGAGAAGGTGGACCAGGCGAAGGACAAGGTGAAGGACACCGTCGACGGACATAAGGACGACCAGAAGTAGTCCACCGTCGCAGGACATGGGCCGGATCGTCCCCTGCGGGCGGTCCGGCCCTCCCGCTGTAAGGGGCACGGCCGCGGATGCATAGAGGGCGGGCCAGCAGGAACCCGCCGCGAAACTCCGATGCCCCAGGGCGCGCCGCCCTCAGCCGGCGGTCCGCTCCTCAGCCGGCCCGGCCCGCCCCGGCCCCGGGAAGGACGCTGAAGATGCCCGGTGCGCGGAAGTCCGCGGAGGCGAAGGCCTGCTCAACGGCAGACCGGATCGCCGGCACGTCCGAGACCCGCGCCAGTGCAATGGCGGAGCCGCCGAAGCCGCCGCCCGTCATACGGGCTCCGAGGGCTCCGGCTGCCAGGGCTGCCTCCACCGCTGTGTCCAGCTCGGGGCAGGAGATTTCGAAGTCATCACGCATCGACGCGTGGCTGGCAACGAGCAGCGGTCCGAGTGCGGCGGGGCTGCTGCCGGTGAGCACCTCGACGGCGGCTTCCACCCGCGCGTTCTCGGTCACCACGTGACGGACGCGCCGGAACGTTTCCTCCTCCAGCACATCGGCTGCCCGGCCGAGGTCCCCGACGGTCAGATCCCGAAGTGCGGGAACACCCATCTGTTCGGCGCCGAGCTCGCAGGAACGACGGCGCGCGGCATAGCCGCCGGTGGAGTGGGAGTGGCTGACGCGGGTGTCAATCACCAGCAGCTCCAGCCCGGCCGCCTCCAGATCGAGGGGAACAAGCCGGGCTTCGCCGGAACGGCAGTCGAGGAAGACGGCATGGCCCGGCTTACCGAGGAGGGAGGCGGACTGGTCCATGATGCCGGTGGGCGCACCCACCATCCGGTTCTCCGCGAGCTGCCCGATGCCGGCCAGCTCCCGGCGGGACATGCCTGTCTGCGCGAGGTCCGTGACGGCAACCGCGACGGCGCATTCCAGCGCGGCGGAAGACGACAGGCCTGCTCCCACGGGCACATTGGAATCGACCAGCAGGTCCAGGCCGGGACAGCGGTGCCCGGACTGCTCCATGGCCCAGAGGACTCCGAGAGGGTAGGCGGCCCAGCCGTGGACGCCGCCTTCGGTGAGGAGGTCAAGGTCCGCTTCCACGGGCTCGTCGTCGGGCGCGAAGGTGGATGAGACCCGGACCGTCCGGTCGCGGCGCACGGCGGCGGCAACCGTCGTCGAGTGTTTGATGGCGAACGGCAGGACGAAGCCGGCGTTGTAGTCCGTATGCTCGCCGATGACGTTGACGCGGCCGGGCGCTGACCACAGGCCGTCCGGCTCCGTACCGAAGCGCTCGGCAAAGGCGGCCGCGAGCGCGGCGGAATTCATGACCGGTCCTTTCCGGCGGAGCGGCCGACGGCGTTGCGCAGCGACTGGGCGACGGCCTCAGGAGTGGTGTCGTTAATAAAGGCGCCCATCGCCGCTTCGGATCCGGCAAGGAATTTCAGCTTGTCGGCGGCCCGGCGGGGCGAGGTCAGCTGCAGGTGCAGGTGTCCGGCAGGCCGCAGCGCGGGATCAACCGGCGCCTGCTGCCAGGCTGCAATATAGGGCGTGGGCGTGGGATACAGGGCGTCGATGCGGCCGAGGAGATCGAGGTAGAGCGTAGTGAGCTCGTCGCGCTCCTCGCCGGTCAGCCCCGAAAGGTCCGCGACCTGCCGGTGGGGAACCAGGTGGACCTCCAGCGGCCACCGTGCGGCGAAGGGCACAAAGGCACTGAAATGCCTGCCCTCAATCACTATCCGCTCCCCGGAAGCCCGCTCGGAGGCGAGGGCGTGGCCCACGAGGGTCTGTTTCCCTCCGGATGCGGCGTGGAACGCAGCTGCCCGTGCCGCCAGGGTTGCCGCGCGCGGCGGCAGGAACGGATACGCGTAAATCTGTCCGTGCGGGTGCAGGAGTGTCACGCCTATCTCGGCTCCGCGGTTCTCGAAGCAGAAGACCTGCCGGATGCCGGGCATCGCGGACAGCGCCTCGGTACGCTGTGCCCAGGCATCGATGACGGTCCGGGCACGCGCAGGGGTGAGGGAACCGAAAGAACCTTCGTGTGCCGGGTCGAAGGCCACCACTTCGCACCTCCCGTACGCCGTCGCCGTCGTTCCCCATTCCGGTGCGGCCGGGAGCTCGCCGAGGTCCGGTCCGAAGGAGGGGAACCGGTTCTCGAATACCACCACCTCATAATCGGAGGCGGGAATCTCGGACAGGTGCCCCGGCGCCGCGGGGCAGAGCGGGCACTGGTCCGCGGGCGGCAGGTGGGTGCGGGACTGCCGGTGGGCGGCGACGGCGATCCATTCCCCGGTGAGCGCGTCATACCGTACGGTTCCCGCGGGACCGCGTGCGGGCAGTCCCCGCGCGTCCCGGGCTGCTGCGGGGCCGCGGTGCCGTGCTGCGCTCTCCTCGTCCGCGTCGAAGTAGATCAGCTCCCGCCCGTCGGACAGCCTGGTGGGGGTAACAAAGGTCATGGGCGCCCTTCCGGGGGTCGCAGCGGACGCAGGACGGAGGAACGGGTCCGCACTGAAACGAACAAAATTTATCACGGCGGAGAAGGGATGGGGGCGCCGCCGTCTGTCCCTTCCGGGAATAGAACACAGACCATCCCTCTTGTACCGCCCATGAAAGCAATCGTGTACTCCGCCACAGGTTCCTCTTCCGTCCTCTCGCTCGTGGACCGCGACGTCGCCGCTCCCGGTCCGGGCGAAGTGCGGGTCCGCGTCGCTGTTTCGGGTGTGAACCCGACGGACTGGAAGGCCCGCGCCGCCGGCGACCTTGCCTTCCCCGAGGTGGTCCCGAACCAGGACGGGGCCGGCACGGTGGACGCCGTCGGAGACGGCGTCACCGACCTGCAGGTGGGTGACCGAGTGTGGATCTACCTCGCTGCCCACGGCCGGCCGACCGGAACCGCCGCCGAATTCACCGTCCTCCCCGCCGACCGCGCAGTGAAGCTGCCCGAGGGCATCGGGTTCGACGCCGCGGCCAGCCTCGGCGTGCCGGCCATGACGGCGCACCGCGCCCTGACCGTCCACGAGAACGGCCCGTCCCGCCTCGCTCCCGGCGCGCTTGAGGGACGCATGGTCCTCGTCCAGGGCGGCGCCGGAGCCGTGGGCCACGCTGCCATCCAATTCGCTGTCTGGGCGGGTGCCACCGTGATTGCGACGGTCAGCAGCGACGCGAAGGAGCAGCTGGCCGGCGCCGCCGGCGCGCACCACGTGGTTCGGTACCCCGACGACGCATTGGCTGAGCGCATCCGTGAGATCGCCCCGAACGGCGTAGACGCCATCGTCGAGGTGTCCCCTGCCCAGAACGCAGCCCTCGATGTGGACGTGATCGCCAACCACGGCAGCATCGCCTACTACGCCAACAACAACGGCGAGGAGTTCACGGCGCCGATTGTCGCCAGCTTCGCCAAGAACGTCCGCTGGCAGGGTGTGCTCATTTACACAGTGGGAACCGAGGCCCAGCACGCCGCGGCGGAGGATATTACCGCTGCCCTGCGGGACGGCGCCCTGCCCGTCGGAGAGGCCGCCGGGCTCCCCCTCACCTGGTTCCCGCTGGAGGAGACCGCGGCAGCACACGACGCGGTCGAGAACGGCACCACCGGGAAAATCCTCATCCGGGTTGCCGGCGAAACCGGTGCCGCCTAACCGAGGCCCGCTGCGCGGAAGGGGCCCTGCCTTACGGCGGGGCCTTTTCCGTGTCGCGCCCTTTCCGCGGCCGCGCAGCGGCTCTCCGCAAGGACGCGGAGAAGCCGGGTGTACCGGCTAGCCCAAGGTTGAGCGGGTAGCATGACGGTACTATTCTTCTTCCACCCCTCACCGGGCTGGTTGTCAAGGGTGTCCAGCCAAACCGCGGGGAACGTGAGGTATTGCAATGTCCGGCCAGATTCTAGACGTGACCCGACGGGTCGGCGTCGTTGTGGGGCGTGTGCTCGTCTACGTCCTGATCTGGCTTGGCCTTGTGCTGCTGATCGCCGCCGCCGGCATCCACTTCTTCTGGGGTGAGATCTCGGTGGGGCAGATGCTCCTGAACCTCGTTTCGGTGGAGACCGACGGCGGCGGCGGCGGCATCGTCTGGCTCGGCATCATCGGCGTCGGCGTCCTGCCCCTGCTCATCACAGCCGGCATTGCCCTCTGGCAGTACTACCGCCGCCGCAAACGCCGCAGCACCGGCCAGGAGCCGCGCCGCCCCTGGCTTCGGCGCACCGTTGCGGCGGTCCTGGTAGGCGCAGTGGTGGTGGGCGGCACCACGGCCTTTGCCACCACCGTGGGCATGGCCGATTACATCAAGGCCGCGAACTCCAAATACAACATCGGCGACTACTACGTGGAGCCAACCGTCACCGGCGACAAGCAGAAACGCAACCTGGTGCTGATTTACCTGGAATCCGGCGAGGCCACCCTCGAGGATGACCAGCTCTTCGAAAAGAACGCGTTCCTCCCGCTGACCAACGCCACCCAGCCTGGCTGGCAGAGCGTGGAAAACTACCAGCAGTACGAGGGCGGCGGCTGGACCATGGCCGGCCTCGTCTCGACGCAGTGCGGCGTTCCGCTGAAGGGCGTTGGCTCCGGGGAGAGCAGCGACGCAGGCAACCTCGACGACGACGGCGACACCTACCTGGGCGGGTCCATCTGCCTCGGCGATGTCCTTGCCGAGCACGGGTACACCAATGTCTTCCTGGGCGGCGCCAACTCGTCCTTCGCGGCGAAGGACGTGTTCCTGGGCACCCACGGCTATTCCTCGGTGAAGGGCCTCGACGACTGGCGTGCCGCCGGCGAACCGGAGGAAAACTTCCGCAAGGACTGGGGCCTGAGCGATGAACGCCTGATGGCCCACGCCAAGGAAGAGGTTGACCGCCTGCATGCCGAGGCGGAACAGACCGGCAAGCCGTTCAACCTCTCCATGTTGACGCTGGACACCCATGAGCCGGTGCATGTGTACAACTACTGCGACGTGGATACGGAAAACAACGTCACCTCGGTGTTCGCCTGCTCCATGACCCAGGTGGCCGGCTTTGTGGACTACATGAAACAGCAGGGGTATCTCGAGGACACCGCCGTGGTGATCATGGGCGACCATCTCAAGCACATGAGCGCCGGCGACGCTTTCCACGAGCAGCTGGACCACCACGGCAACCGCACCGTCTTCAACCGGATCTGGATTCCGGGCCGGGACGCCTCCGCGCCGCTGCGCCCCGGCGTGGACCAGCTGAACATGTACCCGACCATCCTGGAAGCCGCCGGCCTGACCCTGAAAGACAGAGAAGCAGGTTTGGGTGTCTCCGCCCTGGCGCCGGAAGTCCCTGCCGGATCGGCGCAGGCGCTGGAACCGGAAGCCTACGCGGAGCTGCTCAAGTCCCTGTCCCCGCAGTTCTACGCCCAGGCCTGGGCCGGGCCGGGCGCAGTCAAGTAGCCCCTTCCAAAGAGGGCGCGTCGTGCGTGACTCTGGCTAGGACCGTACCTGTATGGTTCGGAGTCTGGAACCCCTTCGGTTCCGCTAGAGGAGCGAACATGTCAGACAAGTCCCCGCGCCAGGCAGCATCCAAGAAGTCCAGCAAATCCATTAAGGAAAAACGCGCCGACAAGAAAGCCGCGGCAGCTCCGGCCAGCTCGGCCGACAAGGCCACCGCTAAACCTGCACCCTCCAAAAAGAAGTAAGCGGGCCTGCGGGCCGGCTCACGCCCGGCGTCCTTTCCGGCGTGCGTGAGCCTGCCGGACGCCGCGGAACCGGACAGCATCGGCGGGTGAGGCGGTGCGGCTGAGCGCCCGATAGGGCAAACTGGTCGCGTGGACGCTACGCCCTGGGTGCTGCACGTTGACCTCGACCAGTTCATTGCCGCGGTCGAGGTGCTCCGGCGCCCCGAACTGGCCGGCAAGCCGGTCATCGTCGGCGGCCGCGGCGATCCCACCGAACGCGCCGTGGTGTCCACCGCATCCTACGAGGCCCAGGCGTTCGGCGTCGGGTCGGGGATGCCGCTGCGGATCGCGGCCCGGAAGGTGCCCGACGCCGTGATCCTGCCGGTCGACGCCGAGGCCTACCTGGAGGCGTCCGACGTCGTGATGGCCACCCTCCGTGCCCGGCCCGGCGCCGTCGTGCAGGTCCTGGGCTGGGATGAAGCCTTCGTGGGCGTCTCGACCCAGGATCCGGAAGCCTATGCCCGGGAGCTGCAGGCCGCCGTCCTGGAGCAGACCCAGCTGCACTGCAGCGTGGGCATCGGTGACACCCTGGTCCGCGCCAAGAACGCCACCGATCTCGGCAAGCCCGCCGGCGTCTTCAGCCTTACTGCCGGAAACTGGCTGGACGTGATGGGCGGCCGTCCCACCAAGGAGCTGTGGGGTGTCGGGAACAAGATCTCGGGCCGGCTGGCGAAGCTCGGTATCAGCACCGTTGCCGAACTCGCCGCGGCCGACCCCCAGTCTCTGGTGCCGGAATTCGGCCCCAAAATGGGACCCTGGTACGCGTCGCTGGGGCGCGGGGACGGTTCCAGCGAGGTTGATGACACCCCGTGGGTCGCCCGCGGACACTCACGGGAAACCACCTTCCAGACCGACCTCACCGACCCGGAGCAGGTGCAGGACGCCGTGCGGCAGCTGGCCGCGCAGGTGCTGGCGGATGTGGCTGCGGAGGGCCGGCCAGTGATCGGGCTGACCCTGAAGGTCCGGTACGCCCCGTTCACCACCAAGACGCATGCGAAGAAGATCCCCGAAACGTTCGACCGGGAGGATGTCCTGGCCCGCGCCCTGGACCTGGCCGGAGCCATCGAGCCCGGCCGCCCGATCCGACTGCTGGGCCTGCGGGCGGAAATGACGATGCCCGACGACGCGCGGCAGGGACATACCCCGACCCGCGGCGGATGGTGAAGGGCCCCACGGTCGCGCTGTGCTGAATTCCCTACCGGGCGGTCTCTGGACCGGCCGAGCGTGACCCCTTCAGCACCCGGTCGGCAAGCTGACTGCCGGCAGGATCGGCAGCCATCTCCATCCGCAGGCCCATGAGGGTATTGATGAGCATTCCCCGGGCAATGAAGTCATCAGCCTCGGCGGGGGAAAGCTCCGCTTCCTCCAGCAGGAATTTCAGCAACTGCAGGAACCCGCCGCGTGCTGCCGGCCCGATCACCGGGTCCGATCCCATGGCAAAGGCATGCATCAGGGGAAGGTGGACGCCCCGCTGCTCGGCCAGCATGACGTAGGCCGCCCCCAGCCGGTCCATCGTGGACCCCTCACCGTCCGGCGCGGCCAGGGCCTTGCGGAACCCGTCGAGGATGAGCTCCAGTGACTGGCCCATGACGGCAAGGAAAAGCTGCTCCTTGCTGCCGAACATCCGCACGACGTACGCCTGGCTGATGCCGGCCTCCCGGGCGATCCGGTCCGTCGTCGCGCCGTAATAGCCATGCTGGGCGAACACCTCGGCGGCGGCACCGAGCGTAGCCTGGCGCCGTTCTGCCGCAGGGAGCCGGGGAGTGGACCGGCTGGGGTCTTGTGTCTTCATGGGATTAGGTTATCATTCGATTACTTACGTTGTAATCAACCGATTACAACCAGAGAGGACATCATGAGCTCACCAGAATCAACCACCCCTGCGCCCCGGCTGGCCGGCGGGCGCCTCGTCGGCATGCTGGGCAGCCAGGTCATGGTGGGGGCCGCCGTCGCAGCCGCCTTCGTTGGGCTCTACGTTGGGCTGCAGCGCGATCCGCAGCCGGACCACCTGCCCATAGCTGTGGTCGGCACGGAAATGGCTGAAGGCGCCTCGCATGCCTGGGGTGAAAGGGTGACCGTGCTCCAGGCCGCCGACACGGCGGCGGCGACGCAGCTGCTCCAGGACCATGCGGCGGTGGCCGCGCTCGTGCCGGATCCCGGGGCGCCCGGACTGGACCTGCTCACCGCAGGAGCCAACGGGCGAAGTGCCGTGGGCGCAGCGACCGCCCTGGCGGCAGGGCTCGCCGAAGCGGTGAAGCAGCCTATCCTCTCGACCACCGACGTCGTACCCCTTGCCGCGCAGGACATGCAGGGGCTCTCCGGCTTCTATCTCGTCTTCGGCGTCACCCTGGCATCGTTCATCCTGGCGCAGATCATGTACTCGGTGGCTGCACTTGTTCGGCTTCGCTGGCGGGTCCTGACCCTCGTGGTCGGCGCGGCCGCCATCGCCGCCGTGGCGGCCATCCTGGCCGGGCCGGTGTACGGGGCCGTTCCGGCCCCCGTGGCCGCAGTGATTCCTGTGCTGACGCTCCTGGGAATCGGCGTTTCGCTGGCCACCCTGGCCATCGCCAGCCTCGTGGGGCCGCTGGGCAATATCGTCTCGACGATCACGTTCACCACGCTGGGCAACGCCTCCAGCGGCGCCACCGTCAGTGCGTTCCTCATGCCTGCCGCGATCGCGCATATCGGTGCTGCGCTTCCGCCGGGTGCCGCCTTCCGGGCCATCAGCGATGCCAGCTACTTTGGCGGCCGCGATGCCCTGGGGCCGGTCCTCGTGCTTCTTGCGTGGATTGTTGCCGCAGGCGGCCTGATCGCCCTGCATGCCGTCCGCAGCCGGACCGTCAGTCCAGGAACAGTGCCGTCCACCCGTCGTCTGCCCGGCCGCCGTCGGGCTGGCGGAACTGCTCGCGCAGCTGCCCTTCAACGGTGAAGCCGTGCTGGCGGTAGAGCTCGACGGCGACGGTGGCCGGCGCAGCTACAGGGTTTCCGATGTCATGGATGCAGACTACCGTGCGGCTGCGGTGAACTTGCCAATGCGGGCGCGGCAGCAGAGACAGCCGAGACGCGCAGGAAATCGAGTTTCCCTGCCGCTTCGGATCCGGCGGCGGCGGTGTAGGCGACAATGTGCAGGTCCGTGCCGGCCACGGTGAAAATGTCGCAGTCCAGCTCCACATCCCCGACGACGGCATTCTGCACCACTTTCATTTCGGACTGGTGCTCGCTGACGGTTCCGCTGTCCCACAGTGCACGGAAACGCTCACTGGACGCAATCAGATCAGCAATCAGCTCCTGCACCCTGCGGTCATGCGGGTACCTTCCGTAAGCACGGCGCAGGTCCGACACCAGGGAGGCTTCAAAGATCTCAAGGCTGCCCTCCGGACAGATGATCCGGATTCCGCTGCTGCCCAGCGCTCTCCCGGCAAAGTGCGAGCGCAGGAGATTGGGACGGCCCTTGTCGGGCGGGGCGGGCTCCCCGAGAAGCGCCGCCCATAGCGCACTGAAGGAGAGCAGGTCCCAGGCGGCAGTGAATACGGCGACCGGTACTTCACCGAGCCGCGCCACCAGCCGCTGCACGCTGGGCGGGATATGCGTCGGAACTTCTCCGGGCCCGGGCGGAAGCAGCCCGGAAATCTCGAAGAGATGGGAGCGTTCGGCGTCGCTCAGTTGCAGCGCGCGTGCCAGTGCCGCCGCCACCTGGGCGGAGGGCCGGCGGGCACGGCCCTGCTCAAGGCGGACCAGGTAATCAACACTGACACCTGCCAGCTGGGCCAGCTCCTCCCGCTTCAGCCCCGGCGCCCGCCTGAACCCGTAGACGGGCAGGCCCGCGTCCGCCGGCTGCAGGCGGTCACGCCAGGAACGGAGAATGGCACCCAAATCAGAATCCTGCATGGAGAGAGTCTGCCAGCCGCAAACCGGTTCTGGGTGGCCCTGGCAGTCCATATGCAGGCCCGTGCCACGACATCAGTCCACAGCGGGCCAAGACTAAAGCCATGACAACAACACTGATTACCGGCGCCAACAAAGGCCTGGGCTATGAAACAGCACGCCGTCTCCTCGAGGCGGGGCATACCGTCTGGATGGGGGCTCGCGATGAAATCCGCGGGCGGGAAGCGGCCGAAGCACTCGGCGGCACGTTCGTCCAGCTCGATGTCACCGATGATTCCTCTGTGGAGGCCGCAGCCAAGACCGTGGCAGCTGCCGGCGGCGTGGACGTCCTGGTCAACAACGCAGGCATTCCCGGACCCTACGCCCCGGCGGAGGAACTGACGGCAGCGGACGCAGAGGCGGTGTACGGCACCAATGTGGTGGGCATTGTCCGCGTGATGCACGCTTTCCTGCCGCTCCTGCGCGAGTCCACCGAGGGAACGGTTGTGAACGTCACCAGCGGAGTGGGCTCCTTCGGCTTTGCGCACGACCCGGAGCGCGTCGAGTCCACCGTGGTGATGCCGCTCTACACCTCCTCCAAGTCCGCCGTCACCATGCTGACCGTGCAATACGCCAAGGCGTTCCCGGAGCTCCGCATCAATGCTGCGGACCCCGGCTACACCGCCACTGATTTCAACGGGCGGCAGGGCACCCAGACAATATTCGAGGGAACGGACGCCATCGTGGAGCTGGCCACCCGCGGCGGCTCCGGCCCCACTGGCACGTTCATCGACAGGTCCGGTGCCGCCCCCTTCTAATGCTCCGCAATCCTGCCCGCCCTGTCCCTCACAATCTGCCCGGCCCGGTTCCCATCGGGCCGGGCAGACCGCGGGCGGGGCCGTGGTTTCCTCAGCACTCGCTCGGCCAGCTGATTGCCTGCGGGGTCCGGGTCCATCTCCGTCCACAGGCCATCAGGGTATTGATGAGCATGCCGCGGGCAATAAACTCGTCGGCCTCGTCGGGGGCCAGTTGCGCTTCGTCCAGCGGCCGAGGACACAGCCGGGAAACCACCTACCAGCAGCAGGACCTCACCGAGCCGGAGCAGGTGCACGACGCCGTCCGGCAGCTGGCGGCGCAGGAGGGCACACGCCTACGCGCGGCGGATGGTGAGTTTGAGACAATAACAAAATGCGGTGCCCGCCGCGCAGGATATCGCCTACCCCGGAGCCCCGCATGACTGCCCGCACTGCCAAGAGCGCCGCCACCCGGCAACGTATTGTCGATGAGGCATTACGGCTGTTCCGGGAACAGGGATATGAGCAAACCTCCATGGCACAGATAGCCTCCGTGGCCGGCGGAAGCAGAGCCAATCTCTACCTCTACTTCAACGGCAAACCGCAGATCATCATGGCTCGGATGCGGGAGATTGAAACCGAGGTAGCCCAGCTGTATGCGGTCCTGGACCGCCTGGCCGACCATACGCCGGGCACCCTGCGGCCCTGGCTCGAAACGGCCCGCAGTATGTGGCTGCGGTATGCCACGGAGTTCGAGGCCATCAACCAGGCCATGGCAACGGACCCGGCCGTGCTGGATGAATGGCTGGGGCTGGTCGCCAGGATCTGTGCGGACCAGACTTCGCTGTACCGGGACTGCCGGACCGACGATGAGCGGCAGGACCGCGAAGCACACATGGCAACCCTGATGTCCAGCCTGGAACGCAACTTCTATTTCCTGTATATCCGCGGGCATAAAGAACGGGAGGACCGGGTCCTGGCCGCATTGGCCCGGCAGTGGGCACAGTTGTACAGCGGCTGACCGGGTCCTCCCGTGGATACTCTCAGCGGCCGAGCACCAGGCGGGGGCAGCCTCCGGCGGCACGCGACACGCAGATCATGAGGGTCCCGTTGGCCTCCTGTTCCGAGGCGGTAAGGATCGAGTCCCGGTGGTCGGCGGTTCCGGACAGAATCGGCGTCTCACACGTGCCGCAGGTGCCGGTCTTGCAGGAGGAAAGCACCGGCAGGCCGGCCTCCTGTGCTGCCTCCAGGATCGTCTGCTCGGCGCCAACCGTCACGACGGTGCCGGAGTTGGCGAACTCCACCTCGAACGGGGTATTCGGCAGGGTCCGCTCGATGATTTTGGGAGCGAAGCGTTCCAGCCGCAGGGAATCCTTGGGCCAGTGCGCGGCGTGCTCCTCGGCGGCATGCAGCAGGGGCTCCGGGCCGCACGCGTAGATCAGGGTGTCCTCCCGCGGCTGGGTTAGCAGGCCGGGCAGATCGAGGCGCCCGAGTTCATCCTGCGGCACCACTGTGATCCGGTCCCCGTAGACCGCCAGTTCCTCCAGGAACGCCATCGATGTCCGCGTGCGGCCGCCGTAAACCAGCTGCCAGTCGGAGCCTGCACGCTCGGCCTCCCGGATCATGGCCAGGATCGGCGTGATGCCGATGCCGCCGGCGATGAAGAGGTAGTGCGGGGCGGCAGCAAGGCGGAAGTTGTTGCGCGGCCAGGACACGGTGACCCGGGAACCGGGCAGAAGGGCTTCGTGGACGGCGGCGGATCCGCCGCGCCCGGAGACCTCCTTCAGCACACCGATCCGGTAGGTGGTCCGCTCCTCCGGATCGGAGGACAGCGAGTACTGCCGGACGAAGGGTTCGAGTTCACCGTTGGGGACGTGGATGTCTACGTGCGCCCCGGCCTTCCAGTGCGGCAACTCACCGCCGTCCGGATGGCCGAGAGTCAGGCTGACCACCCCGTCGGAAGCCTCCCGGCGCTCGAGCACCTGCAGATTGAGGGTCCGGACGGCCCGGTCCCGGGACCGCTCGACATCCGCCACATCCCAGTGCACGTTCAGGGACCGGCGCACCGGCAGCAGGGCCATGCGCAGGAAATCCAGCTCCTCGGTGTTGTCCGGCCGCAGCGAGGGCAGCCGTTCGAAGAGCACCCGCAGACCCGTGGCACCCTGCACCCGGGCCAGCGGATTGCCCAGGCAGGTGTGCCGGCCGGCGGTGAAGGCCAGATGGTCGGTGGGGTCGGGACGGTGGATGTCGAATTCGAAGGGCCGTTCCACATGGTCCGGATCCGTGTTGGCCGCAGCCAACCCGACCCAGATCATGTCTCCCGCTGTGATTTTCACCCCGGACAGTTCGACGTCGTGCATCGCGCGGCGGGAGGTGAATGTGGAGGAGGGGCGACGGCGGACGGTTTCCTCGAAGACCCGCGGCCACAGCTCGGGTTCGTCAATGGCATCCTGCAGGGCGCCGGGGTTCTCGGAAAGGAAGATCACCGCGTTGGTCATGGCCTGGGCGGTGGTGTCAGTGCCGGCAGCCGCAAATTCCGAGACGTGCAGCGCGATCTGCGGGGTGGGCAGTGCCCAGGAACCGTCCTCCTTCCGGGCCGAGGCCATCACCGAGATGATGTCGTCGGCGTCGGAACCTCGCCGCGAGTCAATGATGCCGCGCAGCACCAGGTTGGCAGCGACAAACCGCTCCCACACTTCGGAACGTTTCGGCTCCAGCAACGGCTCGTGGGCGGAGGACAGCACGGAGAAGAGATCATCGCGCAGCTGCCGCAGCATGGCCTCGTGCTCATAGTCCAGGCCCAGCAGCGCCATGATCGTCTGGGTGGTCAGTTCGAGGGAGTATTCCTCAAGGAGGTTGGCGGTGCCGCTGTTCTCGAAGCGGTCGATGATCCGGTGGGCGCGGGCCTCGATCTCGGGCTGGAGCCGGTCCATGCGCTCCTTGACGAAGCCCAGCTGCGCCACGGAGCGGGCCTCCGTGTGCCCGGGCGGATCCTGCCCGACGATCATTTTCGCCACGAGCTCCGGCGGGTAGATGTCCTGATACTTCTCGGGAACATCCGCCGCGGAATTCGACGCCGAGGAGTAGGTCCGCCAGTCGGAGAGCACCGTCAGGCAGTCCTCGCGCTTCGTGACGATCCAGGCGTTGAGGTAGGGGTACCAGAACACCGGGGTGGCGTCCCGGACCTCCGCCAAGTGGCGGGCCGGGTCGCGGTAGTAGTCATCGCCCATGGCATCAAAGCCGTGGGCGACCGGGCAGCGGCCCGCGGGACGGGCTTCATTGTGCAGAACGGTCATGGCGGGGCCTTACTGGATCAGGATTCGGGGACGACCGCGGACGCGGCGATCGTGGACAGTTTCTGGAAGCGCGCAACGTTGTCGCCCTCGTCCATCACGCCGGAGGAAAGGAAGCAGAAGGACAGGTCGGAGACGGGGTCCACCCAGAGAAGGGATGATCCGGCACCGTAGGATCCGAAGGTCCGCGGGGAGACAAACGGGCCGAAGAACCGGGCATGCGTACCGGTTCCGGCCAGGGCCAGGCCAAGGCCCATGTTTCCCGGCGGCAGGTCCCACCGGCGGGCATTGGCGACCATGCCGTAGAGGTCATTGATCTGCTCGCCGGTCTGGTTGGTGGTGGCGAAATCGAGTACGGATTCCCCGATGAGCTGCTCCCCGTCCGCGGTGCGTCCCTTGTTGCGGAGCATCTCGGTGAACGCGAAGACGTCGTCGATGGTGGACACGGCTCCGACCCAGGGCATCTCGGCGTCGGGACGGTCGATGACGTCATTGAGGCACTCGATGTCTTCAGGCTTGAGCCAGGAATCGTTTGCCTCGATCACCTTCAGCGGCACGGCACGCTCCTGCAGCCGGGCGGGCATGCCGAACCGGGTGTCTGTCATTCCGATCGGCGCGAACACCTTCTCCTCCATCAGGTCACGGAAGGAATCGGCGCCATAGGCCCGGCGGGCCATCTCGCCGATGAGGGCATGGTTGATGGCCGCGGAATAGTTGAGGTTCGTGCCGGGCTCGTGCACAACATCCACCCCGCCGAGGGCGGCGATCACGTCCGCCAGCACGGCGAAACCCTCAGGTCCCACTCCCGGATTCGGGGTGGCGGGCATACCGGCCCGGTGGGTCAGCAGATGTGCAAGGTTGATGCGGTCCTTGCGGGCGGCCCGGAAGGGTTCGACACCGAAGAACTCGGGGATAAGGTCGACAACCCGGGTGGAAAGCATCAGCTTTCCCTCGCTGAGGGCCCGGAAGACCAAGGCATTGGTGAAGCCCTTGGACATGGACAGGATCCGGTAGACATCGTCGGGACGGGTGGATCGTCCGGTGGCTGCCTCGGCCAGACCGTAGCTGCCGCGCAGTGCTACCTCGCCGTGGCGGGCCACGATGATGTTGGCGCCGTGATAGTCGCCGCGCTCAATGTCCTCGTGGATGGTTTCATCCAGGACTTCCAGGAAACGCCGTTCGACGCCGGGAAGGTCGGTGATGGTGGCCTCGTGGACCGCGGTGTGCTGCACAGGGTTCTCCGTTCGGTGTGGGTGTGCGGGGCGGTTCAGAGCATGAGGGCGCCGCCGGAGGGCGACATGGTCTGCCCGGTGTAATGTCCGGCTGCGTCCGAGGCCAGGAACAGCACCGTCTGACCGATTTCCTCCGGTTCGGCAACGCGCTTGAGCGGCTGCAGCGCGAGCAGCGCCTGCACGTGGTCCTCGCCCGAGGCAGTAAACATCGGGGTGTTGATGCCGGCGGGGGCCAGGGCGTTGACCCTGATATCGAACGGCGCGAGTTCTGCGGCTACCGCCTTCGTCAGGCCGACGACGGCGGCCTTGGAGGCCGGGTAGTACGCGGGCATCGGCAGGCCGATCAGCCCTGCAACCGATGCGAAGTTGATGATCGAGCCGCGCCCGGCCTTCTTCAGCAGAGGGACGGCGGCACGGATGGTGTAGAAGGTGCCGTTGAGGTTGATCGCCACGACGCGGTCAAAATCTTCGTCGCTGATACCGCCGAGAAACTCGGGGTGGTAAACCTCGCCGGTCTTGAAGGACTCAACCATCCGGTTGTTGATTCCATCCACCCACGCCTGCTTATCCCGGTTGGGAGTGGAGACGCCGGCCGCGTTGACCAGGATGTCGAGTTTGCCGTGCTTCGCTTCGATCTGCGCAAAGACCTGGTTCACGGACCCGGAGTCCGAAACGTCCGCCACGAAACCGTGGGCACCGTCAAGGCCCGTAAACTCCGCGTCAAGGGCTTCCTGCCGGAGGTCGATGCCGTAGACGGTTGCACCTTCCTCGATCAAGGCCTTAGCTGCGGCCAGGCCCATGCCCGAGGCCGCGCCGGTGACGGCTGCAATCCTGCCGTTCAGTTTCATCCGGTTTCTCCGTTCATGTGGAGGCGTCACATCATCAATGATGTGAGCTGCCTCACAGTAGTAATGCTGGACAGCCTGCCACAGAACTAGACACCTGTCCATTTTTTCTGCAGCGGCACGATCCAGGCGCATTTCCGGAGATTCCTGTTGGCGGATCCTTTGACCGGAGGGAAACCTCACCCGGGTCCCGGACCCCGCGGGCACACCCGTTTTGACGCTCGCCTGTGGCCGGTGCCATAGTCTACGGGTGCACTTTTCGGAAGTGCCGGATATCCACCCCCCCTCCCCTGCCCCCAGGCAGCTGCGGGCTGCCCGAGGACGAGCAGCCCGCCGAACTCGTCAGCCGGCACACCCCGCCAGGCGCGAATAACCAAAGGATCCCTCTTGAGCCAGCATCCACCGGCCACACAGCAGGCCGTTTTGGACTCCACCCTTCCGGCCAACTCGTCGGATTCCTCCTTCCACCACGAGGAAGAGGGCTACCAAAAGGGCCTCAAGCCCCGCCAGGTCCAGATGATCGCCATTGGCGGCGCTATCGGCACAGGCCTCTTTATGGGTGCCGGCGGCCGCCTTGCCTCGGCCGGACCGTCGCTTGTCATCAGCTACGCTGTCTGCGGCTTCTTCGCCTTCATGATTCTCCGGGCCCTGGGCGAACTGGTCATGCACCGCCCGTCCTCCGGGTCCTTCGTCTCCTATGCCCGCGAGTTCTTCGGTGAAAAGGCAGCCTTCGTCACCGGCTGGCTGTACTGGCTCAACTGGGCCATGACCGCCATCGTGGACATCACCGCCGTCGCCCTGTACATGAACTTCTTCCGCAAGTACTGGGCCCCCATCGCGGACGTCCCCCAGTGGACCTGGGCGCTGGCCGCCCTGCTCCTGGTACTGGGCCTGAACCTCATCAGCGTCAAGGTCTTCGGTGAACTCGAGTTCTGGTTCGCGCTGATCAAGGTGGTGGCACTGGTCGCGTTCCTGATCGTGGGCATCTGCTTCGTCATCTTCGGCACCCCCGTGGATGGCCAGCAGGTCGGCTTCAGCCTGATCTCCGGCAACGGCGGCCTTTTCCCCAACGGCCTGCTGCCCGCCGTCGTCGTGATGCAGGGCGTGGTGTTTGCCTACGCCTCGATCGAACTCATCGGCACTGCCGCGGGCGAGACCGAGCATCCCGAAAAAATCATGCCCAAGGCCATCAACACGGTGGTTATCCGCATCGCGGTGTTCTACGTCGGCACCCTCGTCCTGCTTTCGCTGCTGCTGCCCTACAGCTCCTATCACGCCGGTGAAAGCCCGTTCGTGACCTTCTTCGGCTCCATCGGCGTGGGCGGTGTGGACGCGATCATGAACCTGGTGGTCCTGACCGCCGCGTTGTCCTCGCTCAACGCCGGCCTCTACTCCACCGGCCGCATCATGCGCTCCATGTCCCTTGCGGGCTCCGCACCCAAGTTCGCCGGGCGCATGAACAAGGCCGGCGTCCCCTACGGCGGCATCGCCATGACCGCCGTCGTCGCCCTGCTGGGCGTGGTGCTCAACGCCGTGGTTCCCGCCGAAGCCTTCGAAATCGTGCTGAACGTCGCCTCGCTGGGCATCATCAGCACCTGGGCCGTGATTGTCCTGTGCCAGATGGAGCTGACGAAGCGGGCCAAGCGCGGGGAACTCGAGCGTCCGGGCTTCCGGATGCCCGGCGCACCCGTGACCGGCTGGATCACGCTGGCGTTCCTGCTGGCGGTGCTGATCCTGATGGCCTTCGACTCGCCCGTGGGCACGTGGACCATCGCCTCCCTGGTCATCATCATCCCCGCACTGATGTTTGGCTGGCGGATGTGCCGGGACCGGGTCCTGGAAATCGCAGCGGCCCGCGACGGCGACGCCGGCTAACGGCTCACGCCCGCGGCCGGCCGAAGCGCAGCCACGGTGTCGCGTGCGGCCGAGCCGACGCCTATCAGGGTCGCCGAGGACGGTCCGCACCAGTCCCCGTACCCCAGGAAAAACAGTCCCGGACCGTCCACCGACCGGGTGGGCAGCAGCGCGTCGGTTGCCGGCACGCCGTTGCGGGTGGTGAGGCCCAGGGGCTGCAGGTGCCGCAGGTCCGGCCGGAAGCCGGTGCACCACAGAACCGCATCGGCCGCCAGCTGCTCCCCGTCCTCCCACTGCACGCCCTCCGGCACGAACCGGGAGAACATCGACCGGGCCTTCAGCAGGCCGGCGTCGCGGGCCTTGCGAACCGCGGGTACGGCAACAATATCGCCCAGCTCGGCGATGCCGGCCGGTGCCGGTTCTCCGGCGGCGAGGGCTTTTTTACGGTCCGTGGCGATGGAGAACAGGGCCCGGCCGTCGACGTCGTCGGGCAGGTAACGCGGCGGCGTGCGGGTCACCCAGGTGACCGATGACGTGGGGGCCAGGTCCGCGGCAATCTGCGCTCCGGAGTTGCCGCCGCCCACCACCACCACGTTTTGTCCTGCCAGCGGCTCCGGTCCCCGGTAGTCGGCGGTGTGCAGCTGCCGGCCGGTGAACTGGCTGCTGCCAGGCAGGTCTGGGATGGACGGGGTGTTCCAGCTTCCGGTGGCGTTGAGAACCGCCCGGCTGGTCCACTGTCCGTGATCCGTGTCCGTGAGGTAAGCGCCGCCGTCGGCCGCCCGCACGGAGTTCACCCGGACCGGGCGGTATACCGGGAGGCCATAGCGGGCCTCATAGGTGCGCAGGTACTGCGCAACATGGTCCGCTGAGGGGTTGCCCTCGCCCTGCCAGACCGGCATCTGGTAGCCGGGTAGGGAGCTGTAGGCCGCCGGGGAGAACAGTTCCAGGCTGTTCCAGTAGTGCTGCCAGGCCCCGCCGGGCTCCGAGTTGGCGTCCAGGATCGCGAACGAGGGTGCGGGGCCGGACCGGCCGGAGGCCTCATCCCGCCGCAGGCGGTTTAGGTAATAGCCTGCGGCGAGACCGGCCTGGCCTCCCCCGATCACCAGGACGTCGACATCCCGGACCGGTGTGGTGGGCAATCAGCTCTCCCGTTCTGCGGATCGGCCGTGTTCCAGTCCGGTGGGGATGCCCAGGAAAGCCGGTTCGGGTGTGCTGCAGCAGGAGGATTCCGTCGGTTCGGATTCCGTTACCGTTTCAGGAGCGCCACAGCACGACGCCGCCTGCTCAAGCGCGGGTTCGGGTGCCGTTCCGCAGCACGACGCCGCCTCAGCTGACCCGTCCGCCGCCGGTGCATCGCAGCTGCCGCCGAGGTCCGTAGAGCAGACGCCGGTTTCGGGCAGCACCAGCTGCACGTCGTCGGCCGCCTGCTGGTCTCCGGCCAGGGCTGCCGCGATGGAGCGGACCTGCTCGTAGCCGGTGGCCATCAGGAACGTGGGTGCCCGGCCGTAGGACTTCATGCCCACAATGTAGAAGTCCTTCTCCGGGTGGGACAGCATCCTGGCGCCGTGCGGTGCCACGGTGCCGCAGCTGTGGAACTCGGGATCGATCAGCGGACCGAGCTCCCGCGGTGCCTCCACCACCGGGTCAAGATCCAGCCGGATTTCACGCAGCAGGTCCAGATCCGGGCGGAAGCCGGTGGCCGGAACCAGCAGGTCCACCTCCAGCTGCTTCTCGCCGTACGGCGTGCTGCCGATCACGGCGAGGGTGCCGGAGGTTTTGAACCCGGTGATGGTGAAGGCGGTGTGCAGCTCAATCCGGCCGTCCGCCACCAGGGTGCGCAGCCGGCTTCCCAGCGCGCCGCGGGCCGGCAGGCCGTCCAGGTCGCCGCCGCCGTAGACACCGGCCGCGGAGGCGCTGCGGATGGCCCAGCTGATCCGGGTGCCGGGTTCCTGTTCGGCCAGTTCGCCCAGGGCCAGCAGGGTGTTCGCAGCGGAGTGGCCGGCGCCGACCACCAGGACGTGCTTGCCGGCGAAGCGGGCACGGTCGCGGCCGACGACGTCGGGCAGCGGCCCAGTGATGAGCCCGGCGGTGAACGCTTCGGCTTCCCCGACGGCAGGCAGGCCGGCCTGTCCCAGCGGGTTGGGCGTGCCCCAGGTGCCGGAGGCATCGATGACGGCGCGCGCCCGGTAATCGGTGACCGTGCCCTCGGCATCTTCCACCCGAAGCAGGAACGGCGTGTCCTCGCGGCCGCCGGTGCGGGTCTTGTCCAGGCCTTCACGGCTGACCGCCAGCACCCGGGTGGAGGTGTGCAGTGCGTCGGCGATCGCGGGAACCTCGGCCAGCGGCTGCAGGTACCGGCCATGGAGTTCGGCACCGGTCGGCAGGGTTTCCGCGTCGGGTTCCTGCCAGCCGGTGGCGGCGAGCAGCCGGCGGGCGGCGGCGTCGACGTCGTACTGCCACGGCGAGAACAGCCGGATGTGGCCCCAGGACGCGACGGCGGCCGCGGGTGCGGCGCCGGCCTCGAAGATGACCGGGGTCAGGCCGCGTTCAAGCAGTTCGGCGGCGGCTGCGAGGCCTACGGGGCCGGCGCCGATCACGGCGACGGGGAGTTCGGAAATCATGGCGGCGTCCTTCATAGATACGGGGGTTACTTGGCCGGCAGGAGGTCGGCGATGAGTGCGGTGATCCGTGCCCTGATGTCGTCGCGGATGGGGCGGACCGCCTCCACGCCCTGGCCGGCCGGGTCGTCGAGCTTCCAGTCCTCGTAGCGTTTGCCGGGGAAGATCGGGCAGGCGTCGCCGCAGCCCATGGTGATCACGACGTCGGACTCTTTCACGGCCTCGGTGGTCAGCACCTTGGGGAGCTCGGCGGACATGTCGATGCCCTCCTCCGCCATGGCCGCCACGGCGGCAGGGTTGACCGAGTCCGCGGGTGCGGATCCGGCGGACCGGACTTCAATCAGGCCCTCGCCGAGGTGTCGCAGGTACGCGGCGGCCATCTGCGAGCGGCCGGCGTTGTGCACGCAGACAAACAGCACGGAGGGCTTGGCGGCGGTTTCGGAAGGGCTCATCGGGTTGTCTTTTCTGCCGTAGCGGCGGGTAGGGAGGCGGCGGGCCAGTATTTCTTCTGCGCCCAGAGGGCGGCGTAAACCAGGGCAACCAGCACGGGTACTTCGATCAGGGGTCCGACGACGCCGGCCAGCGCCTGCCCGGAGGTCACCCCGTAGGTGCCGATGGCCACGGCGATGGCCAGTTCGAAGTTATTCCCGGCCGCGGTGAAGGCCAGCGTGGTGGTGCGGGGGTAGCCCAGGCCCAGGAGTTTGCCCAGCAGCATGCCGGCGCCGAACACGACGAGGAAGTAGACCAGCAGCGGCAAGGCGATGCGGGCGACGTCGAGCGGGTTCGAGGTGATCTCATCCCCCTGCAGGGCGAAGAGCAGGACGATGGTGAACAGCAGGCCGTAGAGCGCCCACGGGCCGAGCTTCGGCAGGAACGTGCCCTCGTACCAGTCGCGGCCCTTCGCCTTTTCGCCCAGGGTGCGGGTGAGGAAGCCGGCCAGCAGCGGGATGCCCAGGAAGATCAGGACGCTGAGCGTGATGGCCCAGAAGGAGAACCCGGCACTGGTGGTTTCCAGGCCCAGCCAGCCGGGCAGGACCTGGAGATAGAACCAGCCCAGGGCACCAAAAGCGAGGACCTGGAAAACGGAGTTGATGGCCACCAGCACGGCGGCGGCTTCGCGGTCGCCGCAGGCCAGGTCGTTCCAGATCATCACCATGGCGATGCAGCGTGCCAGGCCCACAATGATCAGGCCGGTGCGGTATTCGGGCAGGTCCGGCAGGAAGATCCAGGCCAGGGCGAACATAAACGCCGGTGCGGCCACCCAGTTCAGGATGAGCGAGGTGATCATCAGCTTCCGGTCGGCAATCACCCGCGAGGTTTCGTTGTAGCGGACCTTGGCCAGCACCGGATACATCATCACCAGCAGGCCGACGGCGATGGGCAGTGACACGTTGGACACCTTGACCGAGTCCAGGGCCGGGCCGATACCGGGCACCAGCCGGCCCAGCAGCAGGCCGGCGGCCATTGCAGCCAGGATCCAGACGGGCAGGAAGCGGTCCAAGGTGGACAGCCGGGCGGTGACCTGGCCGGTCTGGGGTGGTGCGGTGGACGTACTCACAAAGCTCCTTGGCAGGGACATCGACAGGGCGGCCTACATTGAAGAACATCGATATCCTTCGATGTTGAGTATCCCGGGATATATCGATACCTGTCAATCTGTGCATAATGGGCAGGTGACCACTGCACTGACAGTTCCCGCTCCCGCCGTCGAGGCCTGCTGCACCCCGCTGACTTCTGAAGCGCTGAGCATCGAAGATGCCCAACGCTTCGCCCAGCTGCTCAAGGCCGTGGCCGAGCCGACCCGGCTGCGCCTGGTCTCGCTGATCGCCGCGCAGGAAAACAAGGAAGCCTGCGTCTGTGATCTCACGGAGCCTGTCGGTTTGGGCCAGCCCACCGTGTCCCATCATCTGAAAATCCTGGTGGACGCCGGCATCCTGCACCGCGAAAAGCGCGGCGTCTGGGCCTACTACTCCATCATTCCCGGCGCCCTGGAGCGGGCTGCGGCTGTACTCGCGCCGCAGTAACCGCCGGTCCGGGTTGCCGGGCTCCGTCTATGCCTGCGCCTTGGATGCCCTGGCCGATGCCGGCCGTACGCAGATGGTGCCGATGTCCCGCGCCCCGCGATCAGCGCCCGCAGAGACTGCGCGCACTCATGAAGAACTCGCCACCAACGGCCCGGGCCAAACTGGCTTCCAGCCGTGGTGGCAAAGCGAGGAGAGGCCCTAGTACGGACCCCTCCTCATTGCACTGCCTAAGGGGCAACGGGTTTGCCTTCGATGTAACCGTCCTCGAGGACGGCGTCGCTGAGCGCTTCACCACGGCGTTCATCGCTGTAGACCATGAGCGTGGAACCGACGAGTGCCAGCACGATGGCAATCGCTCCATAGACGCTAGGCAGTGTTTGGTATACGAGGAGCGAGACCACGATGGTCAGTGCGGGGGCTAGGGCATTAGTGACGGGGGAAACGATGGAAGCCTTACCGCGGCTCAATGCCATGACGAGGAACAGGGCCCCAATGGCATTAAGCAGCTGCGTTGCGGCGGTGAGGGCAGGTGCCTGCCAAGGTACGTCGAGGGGAAGTCCGCCGGAAGCAATGATGGCGACGGGTGCGAGGGCAAGTCCCGTAATGGCCATCCAGGCGAACGTGGTCGCGTCATTCACACCGATCGTGGCAGCTTTGCGCATGAAGAAGGCCTGCACGCCCCACGCGATGCAAATAAAGATTGAGAGAATCAACCACGTACCTGATCCGGCGTCATCGTTGCCGCTACTGACGCTGAATAGGACCAAAGCAACGAGAACGGCGGCCAGACCGAGCACGGCGATTTTGGACAGTCTCTCCCGAAGAAAAAGAATCGCCATGAGTACGGTGATCGCCGGGGAAATGGAGATGATCGGGAAGATTAGGTATGCGGGACCTATCGTCAGAGCCTGAAAGAGCAGGAGTTGCCCTCCGGCGCCAGTCAGTCCGACGAGAATTCCATAAAGCGCTGCTTTGGGCCTTCGATCGAATTTTTGCCTGCGAAGGGCGAAAACAGCGGGGATGATCATGGTGAGGGACCAAATCACGTAGATCATTTCATCGGGATAGCCATAGAGGGTGCTCGGCAGCGCAGAGAAGGCACCCCAAACGCCCCAGAAGACGATAAGAAGCGTGGCGTAAACGATCCAAGAGTTGGTTTTTTTCATGGCTGCTTCCTTAGACGACGGCTTGGGCTTGGAGCTGTTCCAGACTTTTCAGTGCCTCGGCGGACAGAGGACTCCCCGTTACCTTTGCCGCATACAACGCGGCGCCGATGCCTGGGTCGAGCAGGGGTGCACGCAGTTCGTAGTGCCGGGACCGGGACCCGATGACTGACTTGAAGATTTCCAGCAGGTACGGTGCCGTGAACATTCCGCCCGAGTATGAGACCGGGACAATGTCCTCAGGTGGGTATCGAAGCTCACGGGCAGTAGCGTCAACTATCCCGGCGAGCTCCACGCATGCGTCGATAAGAATCTGACGGGCTGTGGCGTCGCCCAGCTCAGCGGCCTCCACCACTGTTTTGGACAGGTCGGCGATTGCCGTCCGGCGGCCATGCCACTGATTAAGAACGATGCCGACCAAGTCCAAGTCGTTCCTGACGTCCACCCGGGACTTTAGGGCTTCATATAGCGGGCCTCGGGGCAGCCGTCCGTCGCTCATGCGGGAAAAGGCATTGAGCCCTCGTACAGCAATCCAGTACGCAGACCCTTCGTCGCCGAAAAGCTCACCCCACCCCCCTGCCCTGTGTGTGCGGCCTTCTCGCTCGCCGTACGTCATGGATCCGGTCCCACTGATGATGTTGATTCCATCTGCTGCCGCGAGGGATCCAGACCAGCCACAGATCATGTCGTTGTCGCAGGAGTAGCGGGCAGTACCCAGCAAGGATCCGGGGATGGAATTCAGCACCGGGACGTCAGCACTGACCTCGCCGTAACCGGGTAGGCCGAAAAAAGCCTGGGTGATATCCGATGCAGCTATGCCGGACTGCTCTGAGACAGCAGTGATGCCGTGCCCCAATACCTGTTCCACCAGATCGATGCCCTCTTCAAAGTAATAGCAGCTGGGGCCTTTGGCCTCAGCGAGGACATCGCCGGCTTCGCTGATAAGGACGAAGGCCGTTTTGGACCCTCCCCCGTCGACGCCCAGGAAAGTTCTCATGTCAGTTGTCCTCTCCATCAGGTGGCTACTGGACAGTGCTTAGCGGATGAATGGTGACACCCTTTACTACGCGGTTGACATCTCCATCCGGGAACGGATTATCGGGAGCGGCGCCGAGGCGAAGTGAGCAGTGAAGCCCAAAGAGCTGGGCGAATACGACGTAGGCGGCGGCGAGATAGGCGTCATCCAGGTCGGCCAGCCCCTCCAACACCCACCCCGGGGCGTCCACTGTTCCGGCAGGTGACACTGAAATGGTGACCACATGGTCATCTCCCAGGTCCCTTCGGAGTTCAGAGACGATATCGATGTCGTAGCGGCTGGTGTAATGATCGGAAGACACGAAGACAATGACCAAAGTTGCCTCGTCGATGACGGCTTTCGGCCCATGTCTGAAGCCCAAAGCAGAATCGAAATAGGTGATGACCTGTCCAGCAGTAAGTTCCAGCAGTTTCAATGCTGATTCTCGCGCCAGGCCGGTCAAGGACCCGCTGCCCAGGTAAACGATTTTGTCGCCGGCTCGATGCGCAAGCTGTTCTACGTCTTTCTCCTTGGCAGACAGGATGTTTGATACCGCGGCGGACAGCGCCTGGATAGCTTGGTCATTCCTGCCGTTGAAGATGAGCAGACACGCCAGCAGCATGGAGGTGAAGCTTGAAGTCATAGCGAAACCCTCATCGTTTGCCTCGGCTGGCATGAGGACAACAAATGAATTCTGCTGATCGCCATGTTTCATGGCGAGCTTGCCCGCTGGGTCACAGGTCACCACCAGGTGGTGAACCAAATGCCGTCCAAGCAGTTCTTCGGCCAGATCCGTAGCCGCGATACTTTCCGGGCTGTTGCCGGACCGGGCGAAGGAGACCAGCAAGGTGGGGAGCTCCTCGGCGAAATACTGTGTCGGGTTTGAGACGAGATCCGTCGTGGCAACAGCGTCCACTCGCGTCCTCAGGCTTTTCGCCAATGCCGGTGCCGCAATTTCACCGATGAAGGCTGACGTGCCGGCACCGGTCAGAATGATACGAAGATCGGAACTTTCCAGTAGAGGAGCAAGGAAGACTTCTATCTCAGTCCGAGCGGCTTCAATGTTCAATGCCAACTCCTGCCAGACCTCCGGCTGCTGCTTGATCTCACGCATCGTGGCTCGCGCCCCGGAGGCGGCGATGGAAATGCTGGTCTCAGACAATAGATGCTCCTGAAAATATTTGATTCGCCGGCGGACCCGAAGGTTGCAGGCAATGAGGCGGGGCGCGTCCCGGATTCTGTCGATCCGCTCCCCGCAAGCGATTGCCGGCTATCAGCCCTGTCATGCCTGATCGCTTCAATTGGTGATGGGTATCACGCAATAATGAACAAAACTGAGTGCATCGCGCAATATTTGGAGGCGAGATCGACTAAAGTGAACAAAAAAATTGTCCATAAGGAGACGCACCCGGTGGCCCGGCCCCTTCCAGAGATCCACCCGCACGCAGTAAGCAGAAAACGCCTAGAACGAATGCGCCAGATTCTCTCAGTTCTGCATACAGAGCAGTCCGCCTCGCTCGAGGCATTGGTGGCTCGGCTCGGATCATCAAAAGCCACTCTTCGCCGCGACCTGGCAGAGCTGGAGGATCAGGGGCTTCTCGTCAGAACCCATGGGGGTGCCAGGGCGAAGGATTTCAGCGCTGAAATCCCTGTACGGCTTCGAGACTCGCAGGCGCGGGACGCGAAGATACTCATAGCCCGAACCGCGGCACGAATGATTCCGGCCGGGCCCCACGCCCTGGCAGTCAGCGGCGGCACAACGACCAGGGAAGTCGTCAGGGCTTTGCACTACAGGTCTGACCTGACAGTCATAACCAACGCGCTCACCATCGCCGCGGAGTGCGCGTCCAATCCCAGGTTTGACGTCATTGTCACCGGTGGGAAGATTCGCTCGAGCTCTCTGGAAGCGGTGGGACCGTTGTCCGAAGAAACCTTCAGGTCCATGAACATTGGCACTGCAGTCCTAGGAACCGACGGCATAAGCGCAGAAGGAGGAGTAACAACCCACGACGACACGGAGGCCCGTACTAACAATGCAATGGTGCAAGCTGCCAGGCGCGTAGTTGTGGTAGCTGATGGCTCCAAAATAGGCGAAATCACGCTCGCCAAAATGGCCGACTTGACTCAGATCAATGACCTGGTGACGGATGCGACTGCGGATCCTCAAGCATTGGCTCGCATAGCCCGTGCCGGGGTCGAGATCCACGTTGTCACTCCATGAATCCCCAGTTAGCAGCTTCCGCCTAACATCGAGGTTGTGGACGCGTCATCCGTCGGGGCACGGGGCGGTCAGGCGAGGCTTTCAAACACCAATGTTGCCTGGAGGCGGTCGCCTCCACTGAAGCCTTTGCTCCCGCTGCTTGCAGTGGTGATCGTGTGGAGCCGGTAGCCTTTCGACGCCTGCTCGTTGATGGCCTTCTCCAGGGAGCTCAGGTTGCCCGACTTGGTTCCCAGAAGCTTCTCTTTCAGGATCACCTGTACAACTACATAGTGCGGCATGATCATGCCCTTCCCTTTGCGTTGGTTGGGGCCGGTGGGCGGGGTTCCGCTTTTCCACACGGCTTCACGGGTCCGGGGGTGTCGGATGGGGCAAAGTTATCCCCGCCCGCAAGGCACCGGAGCGGCCTTGGCACAGGCGGAGGTGAAGATACCCCGGCGGGCAGCCGGACGGCGATGTGTCCGGTATTGTTGCCCCGGCGCAGGCGCGGCGGGGTCAATGAAGGCTGGTAGCGAACGCCCGGCTCACACCCCCACGCTCCACCGGGTACGCAGCTAGACTGAATCTGAGCCTGGAAACAGAGTTATGGCCACCGTCCACAGATTAAGGACGACGGCGGCCGCTCTGTTGGCCGCCCATCTCACGAGAGGATCATGATGTCTCGTCTTACTCTGGGGAACGTCTTCAAGGTCACTGTGGCCCTGCTGTTCTTTCCTTTTATGCCGCTCCTGATCCTGATGATCGGGGTGCGCCGCAAGAACTTCAAAGTGATCCTCGAGGGTGCCCTGTACGTAGCCCTCTTCCTGGCCGCCGTGTCTATCACCAGCACACTCTCGGCCTTTGTCGGCCTCGGTGTCATCGCGGTTTCCGGCATGCGGTCCTACATGCTCCGGGATCTCTGGCTGCATCGGAGGGCTCCCCGGGGAGCACAGCCCTACGTCATGGCTCAGCCCTCCGTGCCTGCGCAGTCCGCCCCCTCCTCGTCTGCGCCGGAGGCACCGGTTGACCCGTCCGCCCAGGAACTGGCCCAGGCGCTGGCATGGTCAGCGTCCCTCGCCAAGCAGAACAAGGCCCGGATCCCCACTGAGGCATACGTCAGCATCCTGGAAACCTGCCAGACGCTGGATGCAGTGATCGACGCCGAAGCGCGGCAGCCGCTGGGCGATCCCCAGTTTGAGTACGAGCTGTCCGCCACCGTGCGTGACTATCTGCCCAGCGTGCTCCGCAGCTATCTGGCCGTCCCGCCGCGCATGCTGGAGACCCGGCAGGCCAGCGGACGCACACCCAATCAGGAACTCGTGGAGCAGCTGCAGCTTCTCTCCGGCCAGGCGGACACGCTGCATGCCAGCCGCCACCGCCGCACCTCCGCGGAGCTGACCAACACGGGCAACTTCCTGCGGGAGCGGTTCGGCCGCGGCCAGGGCTACGACTTCGGGATCAAGTAACCGCCCTAGGCTCAGAAGTTGGCTGCGGAACGGACCAGATACAGCAAGGCAGCGAGTCCGACCGACGCACCGGACACCCATAGGGCCGCCTTCTGCAGCGGCAGGCTCCCCACATGGCGCCTCATCCGCACGATCGCCCAGATGAGCATCGCGATCGAGAGCACCGGAATGATGAAGTACGCCAGGCCAAGGATGGAGCCCACGAGCAGCCAGATGTCTGCCCACGGCCGCGTCGCGGCCGGTGCCGGCGTGGCCGCCGGAGTGGCGGCCGCGGCAATCCGTTCGACGGGGCCGAATTCGGCGATGATGCGTCCAGCAGTCTGCTCCGAGGCTCCGTCCCGGTTGAGCATCTCGGCGGCATCCTCCCGCATCGCCTGGACTGTCTCAGCGTGCTCGCGCGGGTCCGTGCCGATCAGCGCGCGGTCGAGATCGGCGAAGTATGCCTCCAGAAGTGCCGGCATCGGTTCAGTGGTGGTCATGAGTTTTCCTTAATCATGGTTGTAACGTCTGCAGCGAACGGGTGCCAGGTCCTGGTAAAAACCTGCAGCGCGGCCTTGCCCTCATCCGTGAGGTGGTAGTAGCGGCGGGGCGGCCCCACCGGTGATGGTTCCAGCGTGGTGGTGACCCATCCCTGCTGCCGCAGCCGCGACAGCAACGGGTAGAGGGTGCCGCCGCTGGCGAAGAGCACTTTCCCCTCCCCTAGCCGTTCGGCTATTTCCAGCCCGTAGGCCGGACCGGAGCGCAGACAGGCGAGGACGCAGTAGTCCACTGTGCCTTTGCGGAGTTGAGTCAGAACGGACTCAGCAGTAGGTGTCATGCACTGCACGGTACCGGTAACTTGCAATGCATGCAACCGGTCGGCGGTAAGAGACCAGTAAGCCTCGTGGCCTGTTCAAACTACAGGCGCACAGTCCCCTCGATACAGCTTGTGACTGTGCCGCCCACCCAGATTTTCCCGTCGCGCCGGCTTATCCTGACCCGGCCGCGGCGGCCGAGAACCGTTCCCTGCGACACCGTGTAGGGCGGTGTTGCCATAGCCGTGTCAGTGAGCCACTGCCCCAGGCCGGCGTTGAGGCTGCCCGTTACCGGGTCTTCCCAGACGGGGTCTCCGCCCACGAAGGCACGCACCTCATAGGCGGCGTCACCGGCGGCGTCATACGGTCCCACCACCCCGATTTCCAGATCGCCTGCTTTCGTCGGATCCGGTTGCAGATCCAGGACCTCCCGGGCGGAGGCAAGCCGAACCCCGATCCACTGCGGACCGTTCACCAGCCATGACGCATCAAGGATTTCCACGCGCCGGATCCCCAGCACCTCCGCCAGCCGGCGCAGAAGCGGTTCATCCACGGGCCCGTAACGGGTGATCGGCGGCGCTTCGAAGGCCAGCGACTCCCCCTCCACCCGGACCGGAACCAGCCCTGCGGCGCATTCCTGCATCACCGTTCCGTTCGCCCTGGGGCTCCCGCCGGCGTCGAGCCAGGCCCGGGCCGAGCCCAGGGTCGGATGACCGGCAAACGGCAGCTCTTCACTGCCGGTGAAGATCCGCACCCGGTAGTCGGCCTCGGGGCTGCTCGGGGGCAGAAGGAACGTTGTTTCCGATAGGTTGGTCCAGGCGGCGAAGCGCTGCATCTCTTCGTCACCCAGCCCGCCGGCATCGTGGACCACCGCCAGCGCATTGCCCCGGTAGGGTTCTTCCGAGAAGACATCGACTTCACTGTAGGGACGCGTTCTCATCGCGCCACTGTAACAAGGTCCCGGGCGCCCCGCGGCGCCCGGGACGGCGGCTCACCCGTTGTGGGTAGCCTCGACGTCGATCACCCAGGTCACGCCGAAGCGGTCCGTGAGCATCCCGAATCCCGGGCTCCACGCAGACGCGGCGAACGGTTCGATGATCTGCGCGCCGTCGGCCAGGGCGCCCCAGAGCTTATCCACTTCCGCCAGGCTCTGCCCGCGCAGTGACTGGAAGAAGGGGCGGTCGGTGATGGTGGTGCCGTTCTCGCGGCGGGTGCTGCCGGCGGTCGCGGCGGCATCGGTACCGTCCTGGCCGGGGATGTCGTAAGCCATCAGGCGGAGGCCGTCCGCGGTTTCGAGCTGGCCGAACACGATCTTGTCCGCGCCCGGCACGTCCTTCGGCATGCCGAAGTCGCCGTAAGTGGCGGCAGTGACGGTGCCGCCGAAGACCGACTGGTAGAACTCCAGGGCCTCGGCCGCGGTGCCGCGGAAGTTCAGGTGGGTGGTGGTGGTGATGCTCATGGTTCTGTCCTTTGGTCTGATCGACGGCCGCCGTTTTGTGGCCCTGAGAACAGACTGAACCTGGTAGAGGACAGGTTATGTCCTCTTCTTCGGCCATACTCGGATCATGCCCGGAACCTCCTCGAGAATGCTCGCCCTGCTCTCGCTGCTGCAGTCCCGCCGGGACTGGCCGGGGCGGGTTCTGGCCGAACGTCTGGACGTAACGCCGCGAACGGTCCGCCGCGACGTGGACCGGCTGCGGGAGCTGGGCTACAGCATCGATGCGGTCAAGGGGCCCGACGGCGGCTACCGGCTGGCTGCCGGTTCGGAACTGCCGCCGCTGCTTTTTGATGATGAGCAGGCCGTGGCCATCGCCGTCGCACTGCAGAGCGCCCCGTCCAGCGGAGTGGATCTGGACGACGCCGCGGCCCGGGCGCTGACCACGGTGAAGCAGGTGATGCCCTCGCGGCTGCGGCACCGTGTGGAGGGGATCCGGTTCACCGACGCCGGCGCCTCCGCGCGGGTGGATCCGAAGGTCCTTGAAGCGGTCAGCACCGCCGCCCGGGACCGCCGGGTGCTTCGCTTCGACTACGGCGATGACGTGTCCCGGCCGCCGCGCCGTGTGGAGCCGCACGCCGTCGTCGCCCGGCGGGGGCGCTGGTACCTGATCTGCTGGGATCTGGAGAAAACGGATTGGCGGATCTACCGGCTGGATAAGCTGACGCCGAAGGTCCCTGCCGGGGCAGGATTTACCCCCAGAACGGTCCCCGCCGGGGGTGCCGCCGGCTTCCTGACCGCACGGCTGAAGGGCTCCGACGGCGGCGCGGACTGGCCCTGCTACGGTGAGCTGCTGATCGAACTTCCCGCCGCCGCGATTGCCCCGTGGCTGGGTGACGGCGAGCTGGAACAGGTCTCGGAGACCGCCTGCCGGGTGCGGGTGGGCTCCTGGTCGGAAGCCGGGCTGCTGTCCTGGGCCCTGCGCTTTGATGCTCCGTTTACCGTCCTTGGGCCCGACGCATTTATCGACTCGCTCGGCGGCTTCGCTGCGCGGATTACTGCCGCCCGCCCCGAGGAGGTGCGGCGCTCCTAGACGGTGACGCCGGACTCCGGTACGGCATCGAAGCGCACCGGCGGAAGCGCTTCAAAGGCAGGCTTCGCAAACCAGTAGCCCTGGAACAGGCGGATTCCGGCGTGCTTGAGCACCTGATACTCCGCTTCGGTTTCGATGCCTTCGGCCAGCAGCGTGATGCCCAGGTCCCGGGCGATGCCGATGATGCCGGCCAGGACAGCCTGACGGGCCGGGCTGGTGTCGATTCCGCGGACGAGTTTCATGTCGATTTTGATCAGGTCCGGCTGGAAGTCGACCAGCAGGCCCAGCCCTGCATGTCCGGCACCGAAATCGTCCACGGCCGTGGTGAACCCGTGCCTGCGGTATTCGGTGATGATGTTGGTGAGGTGGGCGGTGTCCAGCACCTCTTCGTTTTCGGTGAACTCGAACATGATCGAGGACATCGGGAAGTTGCAGCGCCGGGCGGTGTTCAGGGTGGCGCGCAGGCAGGCGGCCGGCTCGTAGACGGCCTTCGGCATGAAGTTGATGGAGAGCATCGGCTCCTCGCCGGCGGGAAACAGCTGCGAGGCCAGCTCAATGGCTTTGACCCGGCAGTCCTGGTCAAAGCGGTACTTCTGCTCCGGCAGTACCTTGGACAGGACCTCGTAGGCCCCTTCGCCGGAGGTTCCCCGCACCAGGGCCTCGTAGCCCCACACGCGGCCGGCCCCGGCGTCGTAAATCGGCTGGAACGCCATGCTGAAATCGAAGTCGAGTTTGGAAGCCGTGCTGCAGCCGTTGCATGCCATGTGGTGTCCCCCTGAGTGAATAGGAGCAGTACATTACGGCAGCTAGACCACCGTGGTCAGCACACCCCCGTCGACTCGCACCGCCGCGCCGTTGGTCGCGGAGGCGGCCGGGGGACCCGTTTCACTCAGGTGGACTGAGGGTTGCCGGCACACGCTTCCTTTTGCGTGGCGGTACTGGTCAAAGACAGTCGTCACCGCCAGGCATCGATAGACCTGACCAACACCGGAAATTTCCTGCAGGAGCGGTTCGGGCATCATCAGGGCGGGTTCGCCTTCGACATAAAGTGACGCCGCTTTCATAGCCCGGCCGGAGGCCCCTCTACACTGCAACTGTGAAATGGCTTTGCTACTGCTCCGCTGCCGGAGCGATCCTCGGACTCTTTGCGGTCTGGCGGATGCCCTTGCCGTTGATCGTACGGAGCATTGGCGCCGCATTTTTCCTCGTGCTTGCAGGGCTTTTCATCTTCTGCGGCCTGGCCCCCTCTGGCACTGTTCTGGCCGCACTGATCTTTGACACGCTGGCTATCGGAGCGATGGCCGCCCTTTTTGTGGTTGTCCGGTTCTGGCTATCCGACCGCGCCGAGATTGCCCGGCTGCGCAATATCGCCCAGCGGAATGCGGACCAGATTTCCGTAGTGAGCCACGAAATCCGTACACCCCTGGCCCTGATCCGCGGTGCGTCGGACCTCCTGGCCGAGCGTTCCCCCGGGCCACTCACGGACAGCCAGGCACGCTTTGTGAGGACGATTAGCGGGAACTGCCATGCGGTCATAGCCTTGGCAGAGGATCTGCTGACTCAGGCGCGGATTGACGCCGGTATGTTCGAGTTGCATCTTCACCGCGTCAACCTGCGCACCCTAGCGGCCGAGGTGCTTGCCGAACATCGCCAGCTGCACGACATGCAGTTCGCCCTTGACTGCCCCGGCGCCCCGCCGAGGGTATGGGCGGACGGTGCCCTGATCCGGCAGGCGATGACCAACCTCATCAACAACGCCGTGGCGCACGCGACAAACACAAAGCTCATCACGCTACGCATAGTCAACGCGGATGACCAGGTGCTCGTTTCGGTCAGCGACGACGGCGAGGGGATGGACGAAGCGCGCCGCCGCGAGTTGTTCAAGCGTTTCTCCAGCGGCAGGCCGCTTCAGGACGGCACCGGCCTTGGGCTTGTGATCACCCGACAGATAGTCCAGATGCACGGCGGCGACGTTTTTGTAGACAGCACCCCGGGCCGCGGCACCACCATGCTCTTCAGTCTTCCCGAGCAAAGCCCGGAGCGGGTCCTGAGCCGTGCCGCCGCAGGAGCGTCCTAATGGAATACCAGCACCTTGCCCTTGTGGTCGATGATGAGCCCCAGATGCTGGACATCGTCACCTTCGCCCTGGAAACCCAGGGGTTTTCCGCCGTCTCGGCGAAGGACGCGGAGTCTGCCTGGAACCTTTTCCGCGGCCGGAAATTCGACCTCGTGGTCCTCGATGTAATGCTGCCGCAGGCCTCCGGGCTTTCGCTGTGCCGGCGGATCCGGGAAACGAGTGATGTTCCGGTGCTGCTGCTGACGGCGAAAAGCGGTGCCCAGGACCGCATCGCCGGACTGGAGGCCGGTGCTGATGACTACGTAATCAAGCCCTTCCATCCCCGCGAACTGGCCCTGCGCGCCGAAGCACTGGTTCGCCGGTCAAGGGCTGCCCCTGCGCAGTCCGAGGTCATCGTTTGCGGTCCTCTGCATGTCAGCCAGGATGCCGCTACAGTCAACGGGCATTACGTCCACCTCTCCTCCTTGGAACTCAGGCTCCTGCGGCGCCTCGCCAGTGCACAAGGCCAGCCCGTTTCCTTCCGGGATCTGCTGTTGTCCGGATGGCAGATCGATGAAGGACCCGGCGGGAAGGAAATGCTGAAAACCGCGCTTTACCGGGTCCGGAAGTCACTGCAAAGTGAGGGCCTTCCCCGGGCCATCCGGGCGGTACGCGGGGTCGGGTACGAGCTGGCCCGTCCGGGACGGGAGTAGCGCACCGAAGCCGCCCCAAAGTCACGATGTTGTGACCGAACGTGACCATGGGCATGCCCGCAGTGGGCGGGATCGTCGATACCTTGAAGAGCACTCTCCACCCGGGACTCGGGTAATCGACGGGGCCGCAATGATGCTCCCCCAATACGAAAGGCATGCCCATGAAGCGCAAAGTAGCGCTCACAATGGCCATTCTCGGTTCCGCCTCGCTAGGCCTTTCGGGCTGCGTGGTCGACGATGCCGAGCAGGCATCGTCCGACGGCGAGCTCAGCGGCAGCCTCACCGTCGCCTGCGGCGCCATGGAGGACTGGTGCCAGGCGATGACGTCGGCGTTCACCGAGAAGACCGGTGTCCAGACCAATTTTGTCCGTTTGTCCTCGGGCGAGACCGTGGCCCGCCTTGAGTCCGCGAAAGACTCCCCCGAATTCGATATCTGGCACGGCGGTCCGGTCGACGGCTACGGAACAGCCAGTGCCGCCGGACTGCTTGAGCAGTATGAGTCGCCCAACGCGGATGACATTCCGGAAAAGTACCGCGACTCCGAGAACTACTGGACGGGCGTGTACGTCGGCGCCCTGGGGTTCTGCTCGAACCAGGCAAAGCTGGATGCCCTCGGCGTTGACGTGCCGGACTCCTGGGAAGACCTTCTGGATCCCAAGCTCAAGGGGCAGGTCTCCACCGCGCACCCGTCCACGTCAGGCACCGCCTTCACCACGCTGTGGACGCAGGCCACTCTGGCAAACGGTGATGAAGACGCCGCCTTCGAATACATGCGCGGCCTCCACAACAATGTGTTGCAGTATTCCAAGAGCGGCACCGCCCCGGGCCAGGCCGCAGGACGCGGCGAGGTCGCCGTCGGACTGGTCTTCACCCATGACTGCGTGAAGTACAAGGAAGCGGGCATGACGGACCTGGTGGTGTCCTTGCCCAAGGAGGGCACCGGCTACGAGGTTGGCGGTGTCGGCATTGTGAAGGGCAGCAAGAACCTGGCCGCCGCGCAGGCCTACGTGGACTGGTCGCTGACTCCGGAGGCCCAGAATATCGGCCCGACGGTGGGCTCCTACCAGGTCCTGACCAACCCCGAGTCTGTGCAGGACGATCGCATGATTGACCTGGCATCCACGAATCTCGTTGACTACGACTTCGTTGCGGCTGCAGAGGCCAAAAAGGGCCTCACCACTCGTTTTGACGAGGAAATCGCCGCACAGCCACGCGAGTAACCGCGCTCCCATCCGTATGCCGCTGTTCCTTCATCCCTGCTAGGAGTTCCCCCGTGAGCCTTGATACGCTCCCCCCTGCTGCCCTCCCAACGGCTGCACCGCCCCGGAAAGGATCCCGTCAGGGGGGAGCCAGGATGGACACGGTCACCAAGGCCGTTATCGCTGCCATCGTCCTGATCCTGGCCCTCCTGATCGGCTATCCGCTGATCCGCATCCTGACCCAGGCCTTCGGCGCCGACGGTATGGAAACGTTGCGGAACGTCTTCACGTCATCGGCCAACCGGACCGTCCTGCTCAACACCGTCGTCCTCGGGATCCTTGTGGGGGCTGTCGGGACGGCAATCGGTTTTGCCTTCGCCTATGCACAGGCCCGGCTCGACTTCCGCGGGAAAAAGCTCCTGCACCTGATTGCCCTGCTGCCTATCGTTTCTCCGCCGTTCGCGGTGGCGACGGCGGTGATCACCCTGTTCGGGCGGAGCGGCCTGGTGACCAACAAAATGCTCGGCCTGGACTACAACATCTACGGGCTGACCGGATTGACCTTGGTCCTCTCCCTGTCCTTCTTCCCCGTGGCCTATATGAACCTGCTCGGGATGCTGCGCAGCCTGGACCCGGCAATGGATGAGGCGGCCTCCAGCCTGGGCGCCAACCGGTGGAAGATCTTCCGCAGCGTCACCATTCCCATGCTCATCCCGGGTTTCGCGAGCTGCTTCCTGCTGCTCTTTGTCGAGGCAATTGCTGACTTGGCCAACCCGTTGGTCATCGGGGGCGACTTCACCGTCCTGTCCTCCCGTGCCTACATCGCCATAACGGGTGAGTATGACGTGGCCAGCGGCGCCGCATACTCCCTGATTCTGCTGCTTCCCGGGCTACTCGTTTTCCTGGTCCAGCGGTACTGGGCGGAGCGGCGCAGCGTGGTCTCCGTCACCGGCAAGCCCTCCGGCCACGTCACGCTGCTTCGTTCCCCCCTCGCCCGGATTCCACTGCTCACCGTCGTCCTGAGTATCGCCGTACTGATCCTCGCCATTTACGTCACCGTTTTCGTGGGCGCCTTCACCGCCATTCTGGGAGTGAACAACACCTTCACGCTCGCCAATTACAAATACGTGTTCTCCGGTATCGGCTCGGACGCCATGTTCACGACGACGATCCTTGCCCTGATCGCCACCCCGGTTGCCGGCGTCCTGGGCATGGTCCTCGCCTGGCTGGTGGTCCGAAAGGTGCGCCGCGGCCGTGGCGCTCTGGATTTCCTGGGCATGCTGGGGCTCGCCGTCCCGGGCACCGTCCTTGGCATCGGCTACGCACTGGCGTTCAACAAGCCGTTCATCATCGGCAACATCCAACTCCTGCCGGCCCTGGCAGGAGGCGGTGCGATCTTCGGCGGCGCCCTGGCCATTGTGATGGTTTATGTCATCCGGTCCATGCCCTCCGGGCAGCGTTCCGGCATCGCTGCCCTGCAGCAGATCGATCCAGCCATCGACGAGGCATCCACATCGCTGGGGGCCTCCGGACTCAGGACCTTCAGGAGCATCACGCTTCCGCTGATCCGTCCTGCACTGCTCTCCGGCCTGACCTACGCCTTTGCCCGTGCGATGACCACGTTGTCCCCCATCATCTTCATCACCACCCCGCAGACAAAGATCATGACGTCCCAGATCCTCTCCGAAGTTGACTCCGGCCGCTTCGGCAACGCTTTCGCGTACTGCACTATCCTCATCGCCATCGTGCTCGGAGTGATCGGTTTGATGAACCTCCTCATCCGCGACCGCAGCGCACCGACGCGGCTCAATTGACCTCCGCTTCCCGCATAACCCTGGAGAACACCATGGCAACAGCCCTCAGCACCACCAGCAAGACCATCGGTACAGAACTCCCGTCCGGGAGCCTGCACCTGGATAACCTCGTCAAGCAGTACCCCGGCGGGGCCAGCGCTGAACCCGCCGTCGCAGGCATCAACCTCGATATCCTCCCGGGTGAATTCCTCACCCTCCTTGGCCCGTCCGGGTGCGGCAAAACCACCACCCTGCGCATGATCGCCGGGTTCGAGACCCCGTCTGCCGGAAAACTGACCCTCGACGGCGAAGATATGCTGGAACTCACCCCGGACAAGCGCCCGATGGCGATGGTGTTCCAGTCCTATGCCCTCTTTCCGCACATGAGCGTGTTCGACAACGTCGCCTACGGCTTAAGACTGCAGAAGTTCCCCAAGAAACGCGTTGAGGAAGAGGTAAATTTCGCCCTGACCTCCATGAGTCTCACCAAGCTTGCGGACCGGGCGCCGAACCAGCTCTCCGGCGGCCAGCAGCAGCGTGTGGCCCTGGCACGCGCGATGGTAATGAAGCCGAAGGTGCTGCTCTTCGACGAGCCACTGTCCAACCTCGATGCAAAGCTCCGTGTCCAGATGCGCACCGAAATCCGGGCCCTGCAGCACAAACTCGGGATCACCAGCGTGTACGTCACACACGATCAGGACGAGGCCATGAGCCTGTCCGACCGCATTGTTGTGATGCGCCAGGGCCGGATCGAACAGGTGGCGACGCCCGAGGTGGTGTACCGCCAGCCGGCGTCGGTCTTTGTAGCCGACTTCATTGGCCGGGCAAACTTCATTGACACCTCGATTGGCGAACTCATTCCAGGCGCCGAGGGCACACGGGCTTCCGTGCATGCCCTCGGGGCCTCGTATGCCGTACCTGCCCACGATGCCCTCCAGGCCAACAGCCACGTCTGCCTGATGGTGCGGCCGGAATCCGTCCTCCTGTCAGCGGCCCCGGAAGCCGTGGAGGTCTCCGGCAACCAGGGACGTGTGCTCAAGTCCGTTTTCTACGGCGCGTGGGTCGAGTACGAGATCGAGACGATGGCTGGAAACGTCACCGCGGTCAGCTACGACCCCGCGCCGGGGGACATTCTGCAGGCCGGGACCTTCGTGCAGGTGTCCTTCGAACAGGATCGTGCCTGGCTTCTTCCGGCTGAGGACTAAGGCCCCGGGGCGCTGTCCTACAACATCAGGTGGAGGCCGCTGTGCGCGATGGCCCGTGCATCGGTCCGGCGCTCCAGATGCTCCCTGAAGAGGGCCACTTCCGGTCCTTCGGGCTGGGCGAGCCTGGAGCCGGCGGCGATGAAGGCCGTGCCGAGGCGGATCAGGGCGCGGGACGTGAATCCTGCGTGGACGGCGGCGGGGGCGGACGGGTAGTACACGAGGCTGGCAGAACTCATGGCTGCTCCTGGAAGTCGATGAGGGGAAAGGCGTTGAAGTGCAGTTGGACGGGGCGGGCTCCGGGGGTTCCGGGCTCGCTCCGGTAGGCCTCGAGCTTTTCGCGCAGGATCGCTTCCATCTCGCCGGTGAACGCCTTGAGCTGGTCCGCGGTGAACTGGGCGTTGAGCGTGCTGAGCATGGCGGCGTCCGCCCACTCTGCCGGCAGCTCGGACGGGTTGCTCGCCGTAAACGCGGCCAGGGCCTCCGCACGCCCCTGGACGAAGTGCCGGTTGACCTGGCGGGCCGCCTCCCGGACGGCCGGGTCTTGTTCCGGCGTGGAGGTACTGAGGATCAGGGAGCCGTGCGGTCGTTCCCACCACCGCTCGCGCCCCGAGCCCCGGTTCTCGATTTCGCGGACCAGGCCGTGCCGGGCCAGTTGCCGAAGGTGGTAGCTGGTGGCTCCGCTCGATTCCCCCACCCGTTTTCCCATGCTGCTCGCTGTCTGGGGCCCGTACTGGGACAAGATGTCCAGCAGCTGCACCCGGAGCGGGTGGGCGAGGGCCTTGAGGACGGGACCGTCGAGGACGCGGTCTCCGGCGTGGGTCGGCTGCTGTGCGGGGCTGGGATCTGCGGTCATGGACCCAGCATGACAGTGCAAAGGTTTATTTGCAAACAGTTCTTTGCATGTCGGGCCCATTGGACAACCACACGCCCCTGAGTGGCCTGCATTACTGTGTGTAGGAATCCCAGCACTCACCAGCCCTGAAGGAGCCCCGATGACCGCTTCCGAAATGCGTTCGAAAACGCTTGAATACTCCCCTGCAGAACGGGACGTCGCACGCATATTCTCGCGGACCGGACTCGAGCACCTGCAGGCACTGGCCGCCGGCGAGGTTCCCGGCCCGCCGATCAGCAGCCATGTGGGGCTGCGCATCGTCAGCGTGAGTGAGGGCGACGTCGTGATGACGGCGGAGCCCGACGAATCGCATTACAACCCGATCGGGTCCGTCCACGGCGGTTTTTTCGCCACCGTCCTGGACTCCGCCTGCGGCTGTGCCGTGCACTCGACACTGCCGGCGGGTGCCGGCTACACCAGCCTCGAGCTCAAGGTGTCCTTCCTTCGGCCCGCCACCGCGGACACGGGCACGGTCACCGCCCACGGATGGGTGACCAAGGCGGGGCGCAACGCGGCGTTTGTCGAAGCGGACCTGCGCGACGCCGCCGGCCGGGTTCTCGCTACCGCGTCAAGCACCTGCCTGGTGGTGGGTCCCGAGCCATCGGGACGTTGAGCGGGTGGTGAGGGAGACGGTGACGAGGACGGCGCAAAGCAGCACCGATGTCAGCAGCAGGACCAGATAGGCCGCCGTTACCAGCACCGCAACCGGCGCCGTTTCCCAGACTGCGGAAAGCGGCATCGAACTCAGGCTGTCCGCTACGCCGAAGTTCCTGTTGATGAACGGCCCCAGAACGAGCAGGACCGCCGCTGCGACACCAAACCTTGTGCCACGCCTCAGTGCGGTCTTCGCTGCTCCACGGGACATGTCACTCCTAGGTTCATTCCTGCCGTAGCCCCGAGTATGCGCGAGGCCTGCGGCAGCATCAACACTTGGCTTGGGGCTCGCTACCGCAGCACGCCCGGTCTGTGCCGCTCACATAGCGTCAAGGCCTGCAGACTGCCTTGCGCGCGCCTTGATCGCCACAATGACTTCGGCCTTGGCATCGGCGTAGTCATTCATGTCGTCCCACGCCTTATCGAGCAAGGCCCTCTTGGTCCTTTCGTAGAGGACACGGTCGTCGACATTGCGGCGCAAATGATCGCGAAGAAGGAGGTACTCAGCGATTGCAGGATCATCTCGTTCATATAAATGAACGTGGACGTCGCGCTCCGGCGTGCGTACTAGCCGGTGCCGCGGTTCCCGGACCCGCAGTTCGTACCCGGCTGCCAGAAGCGGGTCGAGGTAGTCTTCCTCGGCCGTGATGTCCTCCACTGCGACCACGATGTCGATGATTGGCTTGGCTGCCAATCCCGGCACAGAGGTGGAACCGATATGTTCGATCTCAATGTCCTCACCTCCCAGAGCCTCACTAATCCGCCGTCGGTGATCGAGATAAGTGTCCGCCCATTTATCGTCGTGGCTGCAGAGCCCAAGCGAGAGCTTCTCAGGACCACCGACGATCTCGACTGATGTGACGTCTGGACGGCGCGGCTTCCGGTTCCTTTTCACGTATGTATCTTTGCAGAGCAGGCCAACTGCCGACGAAACTCTGCGCCCTGCAAGCCGGCCCCTCGCTGCGGCAGGATCGAGTCAGGCCGAGGCGGCGGGCACGTCGCGGCCGACGATCATAGCCAGGAGGTCATCCAGAGTTCCGTGGCACTTCTCCACCTCGGGCAGGTGGTAGAACGTGCTGGTGGTCGCCGGGTTGTTGATGTCCTGGTCCGCCGAATGCAGGATTGTTCTTCTGCCCTGAGCTATGGCGATGCCAAGCTCAACATGCGTGCCCTTCCCGCCTGGAAGCAGGATAACGACGACGTCGGCCCGCATCACTGCGTCTCTCTCCTGCTGCCCGATAGAGCGCAGATCCTCGAGGGCTGCTGTGCCCGCATCGCGTGCCGAGGCGTTCTGGGTCCAGTCGTACGCGTTGACGTAGCCCTTGCTTTCCAGAGTCTGCGCGACGTACCGGACGTTGGCGATATTTTTGAAGCTCGACCCAACATAGAACCTTTTCAAAGCTGCTTCCTCCTGATGGGAACTGCGGTTATTCCGGTCAATTCCTCAGCATGACTCATTTGGTTCCATCGGTCGCCGGGCTAACACTTCCTCAAGCCGCGACGCCGGACGCAACCCGACGGTAAGTGCAGCAGTAAGGCCTTGCTACCCCCGCTTTTCTAAGGGATCGGCGGAGGGTGCCCAGGTCCGCCCGAACTGCATCATGTCACTTGGTAGCCTGCATATATGACTTCCCTCTCGGCCGCCCACATAAGAATTGCCCGCCCGACCAGGGATATGGATGCCGCAATACGCTTCTGGGTAGAAGGATTCGGCATGACCCTGGAAGGGCGGAAGCCTGGCGAAACCGGCACGCTGGAAGAGATAGCTTTTATCGGCTGGCCGGGCGGGAACTGGCACCTCGAGTTAGTTCTGGACCGGCAGATTGTGCCCGCACCGAGCGAGGAGGACCTTCTTGTTTTATATCTTGAAGGTCCGGTTGAGGAAGATCTTCTGGAGAGCATTCAGAATGCAGGCGGACGACGGGTGAGCGCACGTAATCCGTACTGGGACGAGCATGGGGTCACGATCATCGATCCCGACGGCTATGTCGTTGTCCTGTCCACACGTTCCTGGAGTTGAAGCCCAGCCTTTCTGGGACACCTGTGTCGATTGAGTATTTAGTTTTTTTCGGAGGCACTACCAGACAGCAAGTTGGAAACAATAGAGGTCTTGGACTGCGTGTAGTCATCCCAGTTTCTTGCTGCTTTTGCGGAGCGGATCTTGGTACGAAGGTATTCAGCACGGGCGCTTTCGTCGGACCTGAGTAGATCACGAAAGCTAATGCGCCTGCGCCACGGCAGGCTTTCGTATTCCACTACATGAAGGATGTAGGTACGGGATGATCTGGAAGGATGACTAAGCCAACAATGATGATCGCGTTCACCTTCAAGATCGAACCCGATCGTGGCGAGATGCTGTGAAACGCTGCTGACTCTATCTGCTTCGACACCAGCAAGGATGTCCACAACATCCTTGGCGGGAAGATCAGGCACGGCAGTGGAACCAATGTGCTCCAGATGGACACCGGGGACCTGTTGACGGATCTTGTCCATCATTTCAGCCGCCATTCCCGTCCATTCGGAGTAGCGGCTCGGAACGAGGAAAACAGGCTGATCGGGTGTCATGGAGTTATCTTTGCATAGGCCCTCCTGGCTGCTGCGGGTGCTGTAGAACAAGCTTCACCCAGTGCTTAGCGGATCCCTTTTATAGGTCGAGGTACAGCACAACCCCTGCATGCTGTGCCGCCCGCAGGTCGATCGTTCAACGAACACCTCTCGCTGCTCTCCAGAGCCGAATCATCCAAGGAAATGACGACCTGCAGAGCTCGCGTTCCCATAGGATGACGCAAATTAGCGAGATTACTTGATGGACCGATTAGGTTGAGGAGCAGGATGCAAAGGGAGGCGGCACAGTCATACGCAGATGAATTGGAGATGAAGGCAAAAGCGGAGCTTCCGGATTATGTGTATGGCTATTTCGCTGGCACAGCCGGGGGCGGGGAGTCCGTGCAGGATGCCGCCGCGCACTGGGACGCTGTTCGATTCCGTCCGAAGGCATTCACCAACACATCTGAGGGACTAACAAGAACGTCCATCTTGGGAACTCAGCTACGGACACCTGTTTTGGCAGCCCCGATGGCCCACCAGAACGCAGCCACGCCGCTGGCGGAAATCGCCACGGCACGTGCCGTCCGCCGCGCAGGATCACTGCTGGGAGTTTCAACCAATACCTCAGTACCGTTCTCCCAGATCGCCGCAGAAGGTGCGCCGTGGTGGTTTCAGGTTTATGTCATGAAAGACAGGGGTTTGTCCAGTGCCCTGGTCGAGCGAGCTGCTGCCGCCGAGGCGAAGGCACTGGTTCTTACGGTAGACACGACACGGCTCGCGTCGAGTGAGTTGGTTATTGACCCTCAGCTGTGGCCTGAGACGCCGGGAAAACGGAGGCTTGCCAACCTGCTCGAAGAGGACCTGTCTGGACTTTCGGAGGATGCAACCCGGGGAGCGGAGGATCTGACACTCGACATTATCGGCGAACTACGTGAACGATCGGGAATTGAGGTCATAGTTAAAGGTATTCTGCGCGGTGACGACGCCCGGAGGGCCGTAGACGCGGGGGCCGCCGGCGTCTTGGTGTCTACCCACGGGGGTCGGCGTCTGGGCAAATCAGTCACTTCCATGCAGGCTTTGCCCGAAGTGGTTCAGGCCGTGGGAAACGACTGCGAGGTGTATGTTGACAGCGGTATCCGGACCGGGGACCACGTCGCTGCTGCCCTGGCCATGGGCGCCCGGGCGGTTTTTGTAGGGAGGCCGGTGATGTGGGGACTAGCCACCGGAGGCGAAGACGGCGCGGCGGCCGTGCTCGAACGCTTCACCGAGGAACTGCGCCTGACCATGGCCGCTATCGGTGCCAACACGATCCGAGACATCACCTCTGACATGCTCTGGCGTCCCCAAGCCACCTGCTGAGGAGATTCCGCGAGATTCTGCCCGGCCCAGTGCCGTCAAGTGCCAACCGCTGCCCATGACCTTTCTTCTGACGCTGACATTTGCCGCCCGGACAGCGTAGCGAAGAGCCAAACCACCTGACACTTTTGCGGACGCTTACTCACAGCATCGCTGAAGAACCTTTTGTGCGGGCTGCTTACAGGCTCACCATGAAGGAGTCCTCCTGGGCGAACCGCGTGACCAGCCCTACCCGGATGCCATACGAACGTTTGACGCATTACTTGGCCGGGCGGCCGCCGCGTGCGAGCTGGTGCCGGCATCAACGTCGAGAACCTTTGCCTGCTATGTGGGGTCTTCATCGGAGTACAACACGTCTCAACCACACTGACCAGCCGCACCGGCCTGATCCAACGGGCAGCCCAAATGTGGCTGTTCCTGCTTCCCCCTATTTCCGAAGCCGATTGCCTGCATCACCATGTAAAGGCGGTCCGCAGCATTTTCATTTTCCACTACGTGAAATCGCGCTCGGATCTTTTTGAGGAATGGCCGGTTCGCTGTTGCTCTCCGGCCTCACTTCAGGGGCACACCGAAGAAGGCTGGGAGGAATTCGTCCTTGAACAGGGCGAGCCCGTCATCTGTGATCCCGGATGGCAGATCGTGAGGTACGTCGTCGAACTGCGGTTCCATGTGGTCTGGGAACTTCAGGTGCCCGGTCCGGCCGTCTGAGCTTGTTCCGTAGACATCGCCGGCATTGGATATGACCGAGGGATGGAAATCGAAAGCCGGGTCGATCTGCTGTTGTTCTCCTGTTGTGAGATTAACGATCCATCGTGACTCAACGTTCTGACTGTCGTTCCATCGCATGAGGACGAGTTGCCCGTTGGGGCTGCTCGCACTGTCATAGCTGTGGAGGTTACCTCCTGGGAAGGCACAACCATTGAGGGCGCCCTGGAATGTGAGCGTCTGCCCTGTGTGCAGGTCAAAGGACTCACAGGTGTCGTCGGGTTTTTGTACGGTCATGAACGTCGGACCGAAGAAGACAGAACCGTCCGTCGGTCGGTCGGCGAACGGCGTGGACCATTCGCGTGTTCCGATCGTCGCACCAACCTCAGGATCACCGGAATTCGGTGAACGGAAGATGTCGACTCCATCGATCCTGGTCAGCCAGGTCTGCCCCTGGAGCTCGGGGATAGGCTCCAGTGTGGCGGTCTCGGGATTCAGCACCCGAACGTAGTTGGTGTCCTGTGCGTTCACCTTTGGGTTTTCGTGCATGGCCAGGCCGCCATCGGTGGCGGTGAAGGACACTGCACTGTCAACGTCATCAGCCGGGACCGGTCGGTACCGGGTCACGTCTTCCTCAACAGGAGTTGCACGACCTGAGGAATCCACGACGATGAGCTGCGCGACAGGTTTGCCAGCTTCCTGAGCGGAAGCTGCCTCAAGTGGGACGCCGATCTGATAGAAGACGAAGAACTCCTTACCGTTCTGCAATACGCGGTAGAGAGAAGGCTTAACGCTCTGCTCGGGGTCAAGGCCCAGAGACGGAGATTGGTAGACAATATCCCCGTCTCCGTTAGTCACAGCCAAAGTTTGGTCACCATCAGGTACCTTGGCGGTGTAGGCGGCAAGAGTGCTGGTGATTTCTGATCCTTCGCCGAGGAGCCCGGCGCGCCAGCCGGCTCCACCGGACCAGGGCGCAGGAAGAACTCCGCTGGTGTAGTCCGCGGGATCGAGGAATGCTAGAGGTTTCCCGAGAGACGGCAACGCAGTAGCTGACGTCGCTGCGGACGCGCTGCTGCTTGGCCTCGAGCTGCTAGGCGTCGCGGTTTCCGCGGCAGGTTCGTCACTCGCACACGCGGATGCTGAAAAGGCTATGGCAAACGTTATGACTCCGGCTACGACGTAGTTTTTCGTTTTCGACCGCATTGGTCCCCCATCGGACTCAGACTAGTTACTTCTTCAAAATATCAAATGGCGGACCATACTGATTGCCGTTGAGCAGAACCACCACAGCTGTGATTCTGTGCATGGCCGTCTACGTCCTAAGGAGCTTCATTCGTTAGGGAGCCCCCACCTCGACACTGTAGAAGCCTCTGGTGGCTAGAGCAGCCCTATACCAAGGCAGCAGTTATCACCCGGCAGCTTCGGTTATCGAATAGGGGTATGGTCATCTTGACTCCTACGTTGGATATAAATTGATCACAAAATAGCCTGGAGTGGTCAACGCGCTGCGTGTGAGTTACGGCGGCAAGCCGCAAGGTTTGAGCAACGCTTTGTGGCTTGACCAACCAGTTCCGTTCTCCAATCCGACCCACCACAAAAATCTCCATTTGTGAGTCGCAGCGGTAACCAAGCATTTTCTTGCAGCGCTTTGTCGCCGATTGCCTAGTCTCATAAGCCGACAGGTTACGGACAACTTCAGGCCCCTTTTGAAGGATCACCCATTAGATTCTCGAACCGAGCTGGCTCGGGCGACCGCCTTGTTCCCGCCCGTTGAGACCCCGAAGTCGATTTGCTACATTCCATCCCATCTATAGGGATCCGCGGTACAGGCCTTTGAGGAGCGCGATAATCCCCTGCCGCGCGTGGGGCGGGTCTGTCTTGATCCACGCTGCGTAGATGGGAACGGGTGGTGCGTCTCTGACGGGCCGGTACACGAGGCCTTGGCGGCGGTATTGGTGCGCGGTTGACTCAGCGGTAATCCCGCGGGCTGTGCCGCTGCTGATGACGGTGAGCCAATCGTCCACGTCGTCGGTGCTAATCGTTTGCTTTGGTTGCTCCCCTTCAGGCCAGAGATCCAGCCGGGTGCTGCCGGTGCGTTGGTCCACTGCCAGGGGCAGAGGCGCGACCTGGGCAAGGGTGACGCTGCGCCTGTGTGCCAACGGGTCAGTGACGGCCATTGCGCAGTAACGTTTCTCTTCGCCGATAGGAGTCAGTTCCAGGGCTGTCGTAGCGGGAATGCGGCGCAGAATCGCCAGGTCACTGGTTCCTTCGAGCAGTCCTGCAGTGGATGTGTTGGTCCTGATCAGGCGCAGGTCACTGTGCGGGAAAGAAGCGGCCCACCGGCGCTGGAACATGCAGGTTGCCAAAGCCAAGGGCAGGCTTCGCGGTAAGCAGCCCAAACTCTCGAAGCTGCAGGAAGCACACGTGGTCTCCCTATACAACGCAGGGGAACATACCACCTCCGAGATCGCCGAACTCTTCAAAGTCGCTCGAAGTACGGTGTACCGCATCGTTCAACGAACACGCCCCACAGGCAGCTAACGTACGACGCCGGCCCCACTCACCGTCCGCACCGCTCCGGCCGCATGACTAGGCTGGGGGCATGGCAACAGTAATCCTCGTGCGGCACGGCCGCACCACCGCCAACGCCTCCGGGCTGCTGGCCGGCCGCACCCCCGGCGTCGAACTCGACCAGGCCGGCCGAGACCAGGCCGCCGCCACCGGTGACCGGCTCGCCGTCGTCCCCCTGGTCGGTGTGGTCTCCAGTCCGCTCGAGCGCTGCCGGCAGACCGCGCAATTCATTCTGGACCGGCAGAAGGCCGCCCCGCATACCCCGGTCGAGGCTGGGCTGACGGAGTGCGATTACGGCTCCTGGCAAAACCGCACGCTGGAGGAGCTGGCGAAGGAAGAGCTGTGGAAGACGGTGCAGTCCCAGCCCTCCGCCGTCACCTTCCCCGGCGGGGAGTCCATGGCCGCGATGCAGGCCCGCTCGGTGGCGGCGATCCGGCGCCACGACGCCGCGTTTGAAGCCGAACACGGGCCCGGTGCCGTCTGGGCGGCGGTGAGCCACGGCGACATTATCAAGTCCGTCCTCGCCGACGCCCTCGGAATGCACCTGGACCTGTTCCAGCGCCTCCACGTGGGTCCGGCCTCCGTGTCGATCGTGCACTACGGCAAGGGACGGCCCACCGTGTTCGCCACCAACACCGACGCCGGGGACCTGTCCTGGCTGGCGGCCGCTCCCGCTGCGGAGGATGCGCCGGTGGGCGGCGGCGCCGGACATACGGCGCCTCCGGCCCAAGGAGCCTAGAGTAGTTCTATGCCTACAACTGTTCACGATTTCGACTGGCCGGACCGCGTTGTCGTCGGCACCGTCGGCGTCCCGGGCCAGCGCACCTTCTATCTGCAGGTACGCACCGGGAAGCAGATTGTCAGTATCGCCCTGGAGAAACTGCAGTCCGCCCAGCTTGCCGAGAAGATCGACGAGATCCTCGACCAGCTGATGACCGTCGACGGCAACCCCTTCCACGTTCCCGCAAGCACTCCGCTGGAGCTTGTGGACAATGACGATCTCGACACTGTGGAGGAACAGTTCCGTGCCGGCGTGATGAGCCTGGGCTGGGATCCGACGACGGCGCAGGTGGTCATCGAGGCCTACCCTCTCGGCGAGGTGGATGAGGACGACGACGGCTTCCTCGAGGATGACGACGACGAGACCGGCGACGCCGAAGAGGTGCTGCGGGTGCGGATGCCGGTCGGCACGGCCCGGGCCTTCGCCAAGCGCACCCGAGAAGTAGTGGGCGCCGGGCGTCCGATCTGCGTGATCTGCGGGCAGCCGATCGACCCCGACGGGCACACCTGCACCTTCCCCGAGGCCTGATGCCGGAACCCGACCTGGTCACCGCCGAGCTGACGCTCACCGGCCGCCTCACGACGGCGTCCAACGCCACCTTCCTGGGCAGCATCGGCGACGCCGCCGTGGTCTACAAACCGATCGCCGGGGAGCAGCCGCTCTGGGATTTCCCCGACGGCTGCCTGGCCCACCGGGAGGTTGCCGCCTACCTGGTGTCGGAGGTGTTGGGCTGGAACATCGTGCCGCGCACCTGGCTGCGGGACGGACGGTTCGGTGAGGGCATGGTCCAGCTCTGGCAGGAGACCGACCCGGAACAAAACGCCGTGGACCTGGTGCCGGAGGAGGACGTGCCGGCCACCGGCTGGAAAGAAGTCCTCCAGGGCCAGGACGACGCCGGGCGGATCGTCTCCCTGATTCATGAGGACACTCCGGCGCTGCGGCGGATGGCGGTGTTCGATGTCCTGGTGAACAATGCCGACCGCAAGGGCGACCACGTGCTGGCCATGCCCGGCGGGCACCGGTACGGGGTGGACCACGGGCTGACCTTCCACAGCGAGCACAAGCTGCGGACGGTGCTGTGGGGCTGGATCGGTGACGAGCTGAGCGCCGAGGAAGTTGCGGGTGTTGACCGGGTGCTCTCAGGACTGGACGGTGAGCTGGGCCAGCAACTGGCGAAGCTGCTTACCGCCGAGGAGATTGAGGCGTTTGCCGCCCGCTGCGCCCGGTTGCGCTCGACGGCGCGGTTCCCGGAGCCGAGCGGCGACATGCCTGCCGTCCCCTGGCCCCTGTTTTAGGCAGAACAACGGCCAGACGCTGATTTACTTAATGGGTTCCCCGAAGTAGAGAACCGTTCCATTGACCTCATTACGTATCGCGAACTGGCCTCCTGAGATAGCAGCACTTGGCACCTGGATAGCGAAGCGGCCGGTCGATTCAATCCCTGTCTTGGCAATGATGTCGGGCTGTCCGATCCAGTCCTCTTCCATTACGGCGGCTGAGTTGTCGTCGTTCCATATGTCGTAAATCTGTCCGCCGCTGCCAATGAATACCGGCACAACAGATGCTGTTGGAGACATCGGTTCACCAGCATCCGCACTTGGATGGTCTTCATTCTCGACCTCGTTATACGGGTTTTCGGCGAGGATCAGCGCCGCACCCCCAGTCGTTACCGTCTCAAAGCCCTGCTCGATGCCGCCGACTTCGCCATCGATCTCGCCGTTTTACTCGAACCACGTACTGATTCATTAGAGTGGCTGACTCTCTACCCGATTGCACCCGCGAGCACTACACTGTGTGAAAATTTCGCGCGCTTATGCCGATGGGGGAACAACTAAATGCCCGTACTTGACGTCGCCCTTCCTGCTCCGACGCAAAGGGTTCATCGTCCATCCACCAACTCCGCACGCTTGGACATTCAGGGACTACGGACAATCGCCGTCCTTGCCGTTATCTCCGATCATTTGCTTGGCTATCCGTTCGGCGGATTCGTTGGAGTGGACGTCTTCTTCGTGATTTCCGGATTCCTTATTACTGGACTGTTATTGCGCGAACACGAAAGAAGCACACGAATCTCCTTCCGCGGGTTCTATCGGCGCCGCATCAAGAGAATTATCCCCGCTGCACTGATTGTCATCATGACGACAATCGTTCTATCCTGGTTCCTTTTCCAACGAACGCGGGCCGAAAGTATCACATGGGACGGCATATATGCTCTGATCTTTGGTGCAAATTGGCACTATGCTGCTGCCGGCACGGACTACATGCAGGCTGGCGGACCGGTGTCGCCGCTTCAGCATTTCTGGTCCCTCGCTGTTGAAGAACAGTTTTATGTTTTCTGGCCATGGCTAATTGTTCTCGTGATGGGTGTACTCGCGCCCAGACTCCATCTTTCTACGGCTGCTGCTCGCCGCCTCCTGGCCGGGGTTTTCGGACTTGTTATTGTGGCATCGTTTACTTTTTCCCTATGGGAAACCGCAGCGCGGCCAACGGTCGCGTACTTTTCCACAACGTCACGGACCTGGGAATTAGCAGTCGGGGCGCTGCTCGCAGCGACGGCCAACAGCCTTCCAACTCTTAGCGTGACAATGAGGACCACCTTGGGCTATGCGGGGCTCGCCGGCATCATCTGGAGCATAATATATGTCACTCCTGAAATGTCATTCCCCGGACCGTGGGCCGCCGTACCCGTATTGTCTACAGCGCTGGTTATCGGCGCCGGCATAAAGGGGAACCAGCCCTACCTGTATCCCCTGACCAACCGAGTGAGCAACTATATTGGCAACATCTCGTACTCGCTGTATCTATGGCACTTCCCGGTAATCATCCTGATGGGTTCGGTTGTCCCGCAGGAGAATCTGACCGCGTCGATAGTCGCGGTACTGGGAATGGTCGCCTTATCAATTGCTTCCTACCATTTTATAGAGGATCCCATCCGGAAATCCTCGTGGCTGGACCCCTCGACCCGTCCCCAAAGGAAGAAGCGGCCTGTCCGCATTGACCAGTCGTCCAAGCAGGCCGCCATGGGTGTTCTCGTTACAGTGGCAGCTTTAGTGGTCATTCTCGCCATGACGAGGACAGCTGCGACGGAACAGTCGCTTTCCGTACAACGGGCACCTGCTTCGATCTCCGACCAGGATGGTGCGGCTCCTGAAACACAACCGGACACCGCGGCGGGCAGACTATCCGCCGAGATAGAGGCGGCCAGTGCGTCAACGTCCTGGCCGGAACTAGCGCCATCTCTGGATGAGTTGTCATTCGTCCCCGAGTGGACGGTCGATAAATGCATGAATGTCACCGACGCAAACGTCAGCCAGTGCATCTATGGGGACCTCGCGGCTACAAAAACGGCAGTCGTCATCGGTGATTCCGTGGCCATCAGCTGGATGCCGGGGCTACGCGAATCACTGGGAAAACAGGGTTGGAAGATCCAGTTGCTAACCAAGGAGCAATGCCCTGCCATAGAGCTGCGCGTTGAGCGGTCCGATAAAAAGGCGGGTTTTGCGGATGAATGCATCGCACACCAACAGTGGTCCATGATGAAGATAGCCGAGATCAAGCCTGACATGGTGATCGTATCCAGTGCCCTCAATACGCGTGACCGTCTCGTGGGAGCGCCCAAAAAAGACGAAGCCCTTTCACTCTGGTCCGAAGCGACAACCCGAACGCTAACGAAAGTTGGAGGCGTCACGGATGCGAAGATCGTATTGATGTCGGTCGCCGCGACCGGCAAAAACCTGCTCGAGTGTGCCACCAAAGTGAGTGAACCGAGCGACTGCGCGGTTGCGGCTGACGACATGGATAGGTACGTCAGCACGGTCAACGCGGAGAAAACTGCGTCGGAGGGCGTGGAGGGTACCCATTTCGTTTCGACCGTACCGTGGTTTTGTGGTTCAGTCTCGTGCCCTGCATTTTCCGGGACCACCCCGATATTCGCAGACCCGCAACACATAACACCAGAATTTTCGACGAAGCTGGCACCCGTCCTATCCGATGCCATACTCGGGCCGGCGGAGGATTGAGCACCGCCGGCGAGCTGGTCGTCTATGACGATCTCGACGCTGTGGTGGAACAATTCCGTGCCGGCGTGGTGAGCCTGGGCTCGGATGGATCCGACGACTGCCTTTGACAGCACCTCGAAGGCACTCCCGACGGCCACGCCGCGGACACGAGTGCCTCGTAGCCCAGACGTACTTGGCGCGTCGGCGGCCGGAGGCCACGGGGAGTCAGGGCAGCGTCACTCGCCTGCATCACGGCTGCGCCGCCTGCGTTCGGTAAGCACCATGCTGACAAGCGCCGCAGGAAAGACGCCCCGCTGCTTCAATCGATTCCGTTACGGCCCGACCTTCAACGAAGGCTTTCGAACACCATGGTCGCCTGGATACGGTCCCCACCGCCAAGACCCTTGCTGCCACTACTGGCTGTAGTGATGGTGTGAAGCCGGTAGCCTTTCGCGGCTTGATCATTGATGGCTTTCTCCACGGCGGTCAGATTCCCCGAGCCGGTCCCGAACAGTTTCTCTTTCAGGATCACCTGTAAAACGACGTAGTGCGGCATTTGTGCTATACCCTTCCAATGGATGGCTAATTGAGGGCAACCATACTCGATGCTGCAAGTGATCATTCTGCTGGAGTTGGACTATTTCATCCGTCTCCAAGTTCGGCGGCTAAACTGCAGTTCCGCTTAGGCCAGCCACAGGGACCATGCGGTCACAAATGTCTTCCGGCTCAGAAACATCAGTTCTGACCGCCCCCATCGCTCGAGAGGATAACGATGTCCCGGTACACCGTTGCGAACATCGTCAAGGTCACCCTTGCTATCGCCTTTTTAATTTTTATGCCCTTCATCGTGCCAATTCTCGGCATGGTCAAAAAGAACTGGAAAGTAATCGCAGAGGGAGTCCTTTACTCCGTCCTCTTCGTAGCCGCTTTGTCAATCGACACGGAGAGCTCGCTTAGCACTTTGTCCGCCTTTGTTGGTCTCGGTTCCATCGTTGTATCAGCCGTACGGTTCTACATGCTTCGAGATCTTTGGCTCAGTCGAAAGGCTAAGGGCACGGGACGGAACGTCACTTCTCAGCCCAATACAGCGTGGCCGTCTGCAACGCACCCGTCTGCGGTGGCGGAGCCGATGGCCCCCTCCACGGAACACTTGTCGCAGTCATTGGCATGGGTCACCACGCAGGCCAAACAGAGCAAGAACCGTCTTCCTGCGGACGGGTATGTCAGCATTTTGGAAACCTGCCACACACTGGACGCGGTCATCGATGCGGAAGCGCGCCAGCCGCTGGGTGACCCCCAATTTGAGTACGAGCTGACAGCCACAGTGCGGGAGTACCTGCCGGCCGTCGTCCGGGGCTACCTGGCCATCCCGCCGAGCATGGTGGACACTCGGCAGGCGAACGGGCGGACCGCCAACGAGGAACTGGTCGAGCAGCTGCAGCTACTCTCCCGGCAGGCTGAAACGTTACACGCCAGTCGCCACCGCCAGACATCCAGGGACCTGACCAGCACCGGAGACTTCCTACGGGAGCGGTTCGGCCAGCAGCAGGGCGGGTTCGATTTCGGCATCAAGTAGTTTACGGTGCCGGACCCAAGCTCCCCACCCAGGTCACCTCGCGGTGCGCACCAGATAATCCAAAGCCCGGCAGGCCCGCCATCCAGTCCATATGGCAAAGATGCCTGCTCCTACGGCGGCAACAGCGGCAAGGACTGCCAGCAGCGACTGCTGCCCCGCCAGTCCGGCGCCCAGGTCGATCCCAACGGTGAACGCGGCAAATAGTGTGCAGCCGACAGATACAAGCCACAGCACCAGCGTGGCGGCGAACATTCCGGCGACCGGGTGCGGGCGCTTCATTAGTTTCCCCCTGAAGATGACAACCGGCTCAGCCTATCCCACCGTCCAAGTGGAGCCGTCGTGCCATGCCGGTTATTCGGGGTCACCTTGGCGTGACGGCAAAACACCGGCTGCTAAATCCGTCCTACTGGGAGTTCAGATACAGTTCGTAGTCGGCCGCCGCTGCCATGATGTCGTCATAGGTGACGAAATCGTATCCCTCCAGAAGATAGGGGCGGTGTGATTCCATCCCGTTGCTACAAACGACGTCGTCATGCCAGTCGTAGTTGAACGTTTCACTGTACCGACAAGTCCATCCGGGGGCTTCAGGGACGTCATTCATCAGCCTGCGGATCTCATCTTGGTCCGGTTCCCAGTACGAATCGGGTACGTCATCGCTGGGGGTATTGTCGTCAAGCTCTTGATATCCAGAGCCAAAAAGCGGGACACACCCGCTTACCAATAGAGTGGCGATTAGCAAAGATGCTGTAGCCGTGAACCGTTTCATGGACACAACATAACAAAGGAAACACAAATCACGGCTTCATTGCGAAGAATTCCCAGTTGTTTATATAAACCGATGTTTTATGCATAAGGCCGTGTCTTGTTTCCTCAAACCTGATTGATGTGCGCCGACCAGACTGAAAACTGACCAAAACCAACCCTGAGTGTGGACGTGGATGGATTCCTTGAGGAGGACGACGACGCCCACCCCGCCGAGGTGCTACGGGTCAGCATGCCCGTGGGCACCGCCCGGGCCTTCGCCAAGCGCACCCGCGAAGTAGTGGGCACCGGGCGTCCGATCTGCGTGATCTGCGGTCAGCCGATCGACCCCGACGGGCACACCTGCACCTTCCCCGAGGCCTGATGCCGGCACCCGACCTGGTCACCGCCGTGGTCTACAAACCGATCGCCGGCGAGAAGCCGCTCTGGGATTTCCCCGACGGCTGCCTGGCCCACCGGGAGGTTGCCGCTTATCTGGTGTCCGAAAGGCTGGGCTGGAACATCGTGCCGCGCACCTGGCTGCGGGACGGACGGTTCGGTGAAGGCATGGTCCAGCTCTGGCAGGAAACCGACCCGGAGCAGAACGCGGTAGATCTGGTGCCGGAGGAGGACGTGCCGGACACCGGGTGGAAAGAGGTCCTGCAGGGCCAGGACGAAAACGGGTGGATCGTCTCCCTCATTCACGAGGACACCGCGGCGCTGCGGCGGATGGCAGTGTCGACGTGCTGGTGAACAACGCCGACCGCAAGGGCGACCACGTGCTGGCCATGGCCGGCGGGCACCGCTACGGGGTGGACCACGGCCTGACCTTCCACCGGGAACACAAGCTGCGGACGGTGCTGTGGGGCTGGATCGGTGATGCGTTGAGTGCCGAGGAAGTTGCGATCGGTGGCATGCCTGCGGTGCCCTAACCTCTGTTCTAAGGAATATGGACAGAGGGATTCGCGGACTACGTCGCCGATCAAGACGACACCAGAAATCCCCGTACGGCCCGGTCGGCCGCACTATAGCGATCATCCCACCAAGAAGTGGGTCATCAGCAAAAGCGCCATAAAACATCACACAGAATCGCTGCCCCGCTGGTTTCGAATAAGCGCATAATGCGCCACCTGGATTTTCAGCATCAGTTTGTCTCACCAATTGCTACATGAATGGAATTCGACGTGGACATGAGCTGTTCGCAAAGCTCGGGCGGCGAAGAGAGCCACGACCGCTGGCCTGCTATCGCCGCAGCGGGTTGAAGGGGGCCAGATCGATCGGAGTGCAGCCCTCGGCTATGAGTCCGGCGAGCAGGCGACCGCTCACTGGTCCCAGTACGATCCCCCACATACCGTGGCCGCCGTTAGCAAAGATCCGAGGAGAACGGAGTGCACCCAGCACTGGCAATCCGTCGGCGGTCACGGGCCGTGGGCCGACCCAGAAATCGCGCCATGTAGACCAGTCGATGCCACGCACCATCGGCTTGGCCGCGGCGGCCACAGAGTCCAATCGGGCAGTGTTCAGCGGGTCGTCGAATCCCGCAAACTCCATGGTCCCAGCGACCCGAACGGCCCCGGCATAGGGCGTCAAGACAACCCGCTCAGCCGGCAGGTAGAGCGGTCCATCCAGCGGTAGCTCGCAGTCCACGGTGAACGAGTAACCGCGCCCCGGCTGCAGCGGCGTCCGTAGACCCCACGCCCGGCCAAGCCTCGGTATGGAGGCACCCGTGGCGAGCACTACAGCGTCCGCCACTTCAGTGCCTCCGTCGGCGGAGACGACACTCACCCCAAGGCCGCTGCCCGTGTCTGCGACACCGTGAATCGGCCAATTCTCCAGGATCCTACCGCCACGCTGCTTGACCGAAGCAGCCAGGTTGACTACATATGCCCCTGGATCAATGAAACCCTGCCCCATCACCCGTAAGGAGTCCGTGACTTCCGCTGAGAACTGAGGTATGGAGAAGCCGTTAACGTACTCCACAGGTTGCCCCATGCCGCGGAGTTCCTCCAGATGGTTCCGGTAGTGGTCGGCAGCGGCCGGGGAGCGGAAACCGACAGAGTACGGCGCCTCGATAACGGCTGGGGCCGCGCCTGCGGCATGCAACTCGCCGAACGCGTCCAGGGCTCGGGCGACCAAGGGCTGCAGACACTCCACGGTACGGCGCCATCGCCCGGCCGTCATATTGCGGGAGAATCTGGCGAGGAAGCGCCACAAGGCAGGGTCGAAGCGCGGCGGAATGGACACCGGCGCATCCTTGCGGAACAAGGCCTCAACGCCGTGCTTCCAGCCGCCGGGCTCGGCCAGCGGAGTAACTAGCCCGGGAACGACCCAGCCAGCATTACCCCAGCTGGCTCCGCCTCCTACAGGCCCGCGGTCTACGACGGTGACCTCGATTCCGTGTTCCTGTAGGTACCACGCCGTGGAGAGACCGACTATGCCTCCGCCGATCACGATCACGCTGTTGGGGGGAGATACTGATCCAGACATGGTTCTCCTAAAGATGACGGCTGAGGCGCTTCTCAGCGAGCACTGAAAGCCACGTGGCAGGTACGGAGATAGCCAGATAGAGCAAACCCGCAGCGACGAAAGCGGGGAGGTACTTAAACGTGGAGGAGCCGGTCGAATAGGCCTGGCTCATCAACTCCGGCACGGCCACGGTGTAGGCGAGCGATGTGGCCTGGAATAGCAGAACGGCGAAGCCCATGAGTGACGGCAGGGCAATGCGCAGCCCCTGCGGAATCTCAATGAACCGCAGCCGGTCGCGCATGCTCATACCCAAGGCGTCGGAACCTTCAATCTCGGCAGCGGGCACCGCTTGAATGCCACCGCGAATGAGTTCAGCGGTGTATGCAGCCGTCGTCCAGACCAGTGCCAGGCAGGCAGAAGCCAGTGAAGAGAGCGTGATTTCAACATTCGGCAGCCCGTAGTACATCAACTGAAGCAAGACCAAGGCCGGGGCGCCGCGGCCCACCTCCACGAAGAAGACGGACACATAACGGAAGGCCCTGTTCTGGGCGATGACACCAAAGGAGAACAACAGGCCGAGGGGCAGCCCGAACAGGAGGCTGAGGAACGTGAGCGTCAGACTGACCTGCAAACCGCCGAACAGTGTGGGCAGGATTGAGGCGACGTCTGGGAACAGGCCCTTCATCGGGCGACCGCCTTCCGCAGTTTGGTGTCAAGGTGCCGGGAGAGCATGCCCAGCGGCATGCTGAGGAGGATGTAGACACCGGCGGCGATGAAGAAGACGAAAATTCCCTCCCCGGATTGCCGTGCGTACTGGTTGGAGAAGAAGACTATCTCCGCAACGCCAATGGTGGAGGCGATCGAGGAGTCCTTGAGCAACCCGATTCCGTAGGCTGTATACGCGGGGATGGCGGTACGCCATGCTTGGGGACCGATAATTCGGGCCCACAAGGCACCCCTGCGGAAGCCGAGCGCAGAACTCGCCTCCCACTGACCCTGGTGCACTGAGCCAATGGCCCCACGAAAAATCTCCGCCAGGTATGCAGCAGACACCAAACCGAGCCCGATGACGGCAGCCTGCAGCGCGGACATCCGCAAGGCGCCCAGAGAGACTCCGTAGTAGAGAATGAACAGCCACACCACGGGCGGGATACCGCGCAGCAGATCCACAATTCCTCGGGTGAACAGCCAGACGGCACGGTTCCCGCTGCGCAGCCCGGCAACCAGCGGCAGCGCGAGCACCGTGCCGAGGCCGAGAGAGAGCACAGTAACGAGGATCGTCAACGGTAGGCCCAGTGCAACGGCGTGCAACATCTGCATGCCGATCATCGCTCCAGCACAGCGCGCAGGAAGCGACGGGTCCGCTCATGCTGCGGATCGCTCATTATCTGGTGCGGGTCACCGGATTCGATAATCCCCCCATCAGCCATAACCACCAGCTCATCCGAGACGTTGGCTGCGAAGCCCATCTCATGTGTGACCACCACCATGGTCATGCCCTCGGATGCAAGCTCCTTCATGACCTCCAGAACTTCAACGCCGACCTCAGGGTCCAGCGCGGACGTGGGCTCGTCGAAGAGCATCACACGCGGACCGAGAGCTAGAGCCCGGGCGATCGCGATGCGCTGCTGCTGTCCGCCCGAGCAGCGCGCCGGGTAATGGTCCGCCTTGTCGGCCAGGCCCATGCGGGTCAGCAGCTCCATGGACTTGGTGTTGGCCTCGTCCTTGTTGCGGCCGAGCACGCGTTCCTGGGGAAGACTGATGTTGCGCAGCACGGTCATGTGCGGAAAGAGATTGAAATGTTGGAACACCATGCCGGCACTGCGGCGCAGCGCGGCAAGGTTCTTTGGCGAGATTTTTTCCCCGGCGTTGATGGCATGGCCGTCGATTTCGATCTCCCCGCTGTCAGGCTTCTCAAGGAGGTTCATACAGCGCAGCACGGTGCTCTTGCCGGCTCCGCTGGGGCCGATCATCGCTGTGACGGATCCTTCCGGTACCGCCAGCGATACGTCGCGGAGAACGACAGTATCCCCGTAGGACTTAGCCAAGTGACGCACCTGGATGACATTCTCGGTAGTGGTGGATGCTGGTTGTACCATGGTGTGCAATCCTTCGGGAGCGGGCCGCCTCAGCAGCCGGGATTCAGGCCGTTCGCGGGAATGGATAGGCGGGCGGCGACAACGGCTCGGGCGACGGCCAGATCCTCCCACGGCATCCCCGTGGTCTTGAAAACTGCTGGACGTCCGGTCTGGCGCCCCCATCCGCCCGACACGACTTCTGCCAGCGTGTGGAGCTCCTCCGGGCCGGAGATGGCGCCGGATTTCAGGGCCTGCACCACCTCGCCGGCCTCTCGCAAAGCCGAGTCTCGAGATTCAACGATTACTGCCGCGCGCGCCATCAGTGTGTCGTCCAGTTCGCGGCTCGTTTGGGAGTGAGATCCGATGGCAATGACGACCCCAGAGTCCGGCACCAGCGCCCCGTCGAAAAGTGGCTGCCGGGCAGCTGTGCAACACACCACAAGATCCGCACCTACCACGGCAGAAGCGTCCCCCACGGAAGTCGGCAAACCCAGCTTGCTACGGGCCTGTGCCGCCAGTCTGGCCGCGGCGGTGGGATTGCGCCCCACCACCGTTACCCTGCCGAGGGTGAAAACGTTGTGGAACGTCAGGATGTGCTGCCACGCCTGGACGCCGGTGCCGAACAGCACCAAGTGCAGACCACCATCCGCTGCCGGGGCGTCTGCATGGTCCTGGCCCCGAGCACCCAACAACAGACGGGCGCCGAGCGCTGACACCGCGGATGTCCGCAGATTAGTCAATTCGATCCCGTCGAGCACCGCTAGCGGCGCCTTGACCGGTCCGCCAAAGAGGGCGTACAGGCCCTGGATGACCGGTGCGCCGAGATTGGCGTTGCCCGGGGTGATCGTCAACAGCTTCGTGCCGACCGCGCCGTTCCAAGCCGAAGGCATCTGCAAAAATTGCCCGGTTGTTGTATCTACCCGAGTACGGGGAGCATCCTGCTCGGGATCGAATCCGGCTCGCAGGGTCTCTTCGAGCGCCTCGAGCGCGCCGGCGGGAGACAGGACTGCGCGGATTTCCTCGCCGTCAATGAACACAGTTCGGGTACGCTCCCCCTTGGCGTCCACCTCATTCATAGCGGTATCCCTTCCGCCCGGCATTACTTGATGAGCCGGGGCTCGCCGGTCTCCGCGGCTGTCTCCGGCAGGCCGTTGGCAGTGAGGATCTCAACGATCTTGTCATCGGCTTTCATGGACTCGATACTGGCGTCCAGAGCCTGGGTCAGGCTGGTGTTGCCCTTGGTATGCGGGAAGCCGATCTGCGCCGGCTCAGTGGAGGCAACCACCCGTTCGTCAGGCTCCACCACAAGGACCTTGTAGTCGGGGCTGTCCTTATACATTTGGGCTGCAGAGCCGAACCCGTCGAGACCGACCTGGATGCGACCTGCCTTGAGGTCCGCCTGCATTTCCACGGCGCTCGGATAAACGGTCAGCTTATCGCCGAGGACCGCCTTCATATCGGCCACCCATAGGTACCCATCCACAGTGCCGACTTTAAGCTGCTCCATGGCGCGGATCGAGGTGACGCCGTCGGTGGAGACCACACCCATGTCATCCGTGTAGACGGGAGCGGAAAGGTCCACAATCTCCGCACGCTGCGCAGTGCGGTAGTAACAGCCGATGGCGACGTCTGCGCGTTTGCTCTGTACGGCGGGGATGGTGCCTGCATAGGACGTAGGTTCCATCCGGATCTCAAGACAGTTGTCTTCCGCGAACTGCTTGATAATGTCGGCGTCCGCTCCAGTCGCCTCCCCATCGGATATCGACGAGAACGGAGGAAACTCGGGGGCAGCTACGGTTAGGACGCCTTCCTGAAGAGTCTTGACCTCACTCTGCGGGACACAGTCATCGGCCACGGAGGTGGCGTTCGTCTGTCCGCTGCACGAACTCAACGCCAGAGCGGCGAAAGTAGCGGAAGCACCTATAGCGAGAACTGAACGGTATGTCATGGATCATCCTTCGGTAGGAACTCGGGGGAGCAAGTGATCTGTAACCGGTTGTCGATTACTCTTAGGGTGGAATCGGTTCCTGTCAAGAGTCGATGGGATTCTGTCAAGGGCACCCATGGTTCCTTGAGGCGATTCAAAAGTAGTTGTTGACAGGTCATGTAGCGTTCCCGCGGACATCATCCGGGCACACGGGGCAGGAGCGGAACACGGACGATCATGCAATGGCTCTGAACGCTGGCCTATTGTGAAATGTAATCTCGCTGAGAAGGAGCATGCCCATGCAGGAGAGCAATGTGAGGGAAATAGTCGGCGTCCACGCCTTGCGGCTCCGGAGGGGGACGCTAAAGGATGAGGCACTCGGCGTCGTGCGCTCTGCCCTGTTGTCGGGGGAAATGAAGCCCGGGCAAATCTATTCGGCCAACTCCCTCGCCACTCAACTCGGCGTCTCGAATAGCCCGGTACGCGAGGCGATGATGGAACTCGCGGTGAAGGGTCTCCTGGAAGTGGTAAGAAATCGCGGTTTCCGGGTGGTGGAGATGAGCGACGCGGACCGGCAGGAGGTCTACGATCTGCGCATGATGATCGAAGTCCCCGCCGTCATGAAGGTTGCGGGCAAGGGGCTGACGCACGAGCAGCAGGAAACTGTCCGGCATCTAGCCCAGGCGACAGTCGAAGCTGCCCAGCCTGACCGCCTGCCGGAATACCTCGATGCTGATCAGGCATTCCATATGGGAATAGTTGGGCTCCTCCGCAATCGCCGGCTCAATGACATCGTCGAAAACCTCCGAGATAAGAGCCGGGTTCGTGGCTCCTACCGTCTGGCAGAACGTGGAGTTCTGCGGCAGAGCGCCGAAGAACACCTGCCGATCGTGGAGGCGCTCGTGGCCGGTGACACCGAGCACCTCCACGCCCTGATGGTCCAGCATCTGGATTATGCCAGGCCGTAGCCTCGCTCTCGGTGCACCTCAGTGCCGAAACCACCCCACGCTGCCGACCGCCGGGTGACGGCGGAATGGGTCCGGCGCGTAGGGAGGAAGGCCCCACCTGCAGCATCTCTCAAGCCGAAGCCAACCCATGCCGATTCGATGGCTAACGCGGGACCGGTGCCGTACTCCACTTCTAAAGAGTTCGTCGCAAGCCCCATACTCGCTGCCGCACCCAGCCCCGGCCGACCATGCGGGAAGAGCCAATCTGCGCCGCCAATGACCACGAAGCGCAGTGTCACACCGCTGCCTGGAACCACGACGCAGCGACCCGAGGCCGGCGCATCACTTGCCACAGGTCTACCGTCCACCAAATGCGGCACCGCACTCAGCAGAGAGACAGACTCGACGCCGCGCCCGTCACTCAGGGGTATGACAACTTGATGCCCTATGGGTCCAGCGACCCGCTCCTGACGAATAACCGATGCCCTGCCTCGCGTGGCCTCCCATCTGCTGGGTGGTCGGCATGCGAATTTCATCCCATGGCCCGCGGTGCCGCCTAACTTTTCTGCCTGCTCCTGCCCCTCAGACAGTGTTTGCGGAGGTGAAATCCCCGGCATGACCGTCCATTTAGGAGTGCTTAGAGCTTTTGCTCATGAAATTTAACTTGACCTAGATCACATTGCGCTTAGGCTGCTTGTATATAACCCATTACCGATGATCATTCACGCATGTTGTCATCACATAGGAGGTCCGCCTTGGCGAACCAGGTGGTTTCCCTCGCCCTTCCCGACGGCACTGCCCAGCCGAAAGACGCCGATGTCGTCATCGTCGGTGGTGGCATCATGGGTGTCAGCGCCGCCTTTCACCTGGCTGAGGCCGGTGTGCGCAACATCGTGGTGATCGAGCGTTCCGGCCTCGGCACTGGTTCTTCCGCTAAACCGCTGGGCGGTGTCCGTGCCACTTTTTCGGACCCCGCGAACGTTGCGCTGGGCAAACGCAGTCTGGACGCCTACGGCCGCTTCGGCCAACGCTTCGGCGTGGACATCGGACTGCGACGGGTCGGTTATCTTTTTCTCTGCCGCAGCGTTGCTGAGGTTGCTGACTGCGAAGCCAGCGTGATCGTTCAGAACCACTTCGGCAGCAACAGTCGGATGATCTCCCCCGCTGAGGCAGCAGCTATCAATCCGTTCCTGAACCCCGCCGTACTGCAGGCGGCCTCGTACTCACCGGATGACGGCTTCGCTGAGCCAGCCAAGGCCGTAGAGGCCTACGCACATGCTGCAAAGGCAGCGGGGGTCGTGTTCCTGACCTACACCGAGGTGCTCTCGGTGGAGACCGCCGCCGGAGCCATCCAGTCCGTGACCACCAACCGTGGCACCATCCATACCGATGCGGTGGTCTGCGCAGCCGGCGCATGGTCACGGCACGTGGGCCAGATGGTCGGCGTCGAACTGCCCGTCACCCCAGTGCGCCGCCAGATCGGTATGACGCGGCAGCAGCCCATGCCGTACCCGGACGTCCCGTTCACCTTGGATCTCTCGACCACCATGTACTTCCACAACTACCGCAATGGCATGCTCCTAGGTGTCTCCAACCAGCAATCCCCCGGTTTCGAGCGGGACTTCACCTACGGATGGGTCGCTGAGTTCTCCGCAGCCGCCCGGATCTGCGCCCCGTCCCTCGCTGAACCGGACCTCGAGTTCGGCTGGGCGGGGCTGTATGAGAACACGCCGGACCACAACGCACTCATCGGTGCGTCCGAGGAAGTCTCCGGGTTCTTCTACGCCACGGGGTTTTCCGGCCACGGTTTCCTCCAGGGGCCCGCCGTCGGGGAACTGGTTCGCGATCTATATCTGGGCCGGGATGGGTTCATCGACCTTTCCACGTTCTCCGCCGAGCGTTTCAACAATGACGCGGCGCTGGTCCGCGAAGTCCACATCATCTGAACACCGCCAAAGTCACACGCCCCCTGAAAGGACTAATCCATGAGTTTCCAGAGCCTGTGGGAATTGCGGGCCGCGTTCGCCCGAAGCCTCTCAACCATGTACGGCACTGAGGTACCGGCCTACAACACCTTGGTAGAGGTTTCTACAAAGGTGAACCAGGAGCACCTGCGCCAGCACGGCGCGGACGCTGAGCGGTTGGGCAGCATCAGCCGCGTCACCGCTGAGCGGCACGGTGCTATCCGCGTGGGCTCCGAGCGGGAACTGTCCCAAGTGGCTCGAGTCTTTGCGGCCTTCGGCATGCACCCGGTGGGCTTTTACGACCTGCGAGACGCGGCGTCCTCCGCCGTGCCGGTCGTATCCACAGCCTTCCGCCCCATCGACGCCGACGAGCTAGCCAAAAATCCGTTTCGGGTTTTCACCTCGATGCTCGCCGTAGAAGACCCGCGATTCTTCGACGCGCAGCTGCAGCGGGAACTCGATGACTTCTTCAACCGCCGAGAGCTCTTTGGCCCCGAGCTTCTGGAACTCGCCGATCGCGCGGCCGCCGCGGGGGGGCTCCCGGACGCGGAAGCGAAGCGACTCCTGGAGCTCGCCACGAGAGCGTTCGAGCTGTCCGCCGAACCGGTGGACTACGACTGGTACCGCCGGCTCGAGGCGATCTCCGCGGTGGCCTCGGACATCGGCGGCGTCACAACTACCCACATCAACCACCTCACCCCCCGAGTATTGGACATCGATGCGCTGTACGCCGGCATGGAGGCCCTGGGCATCACTATGATCGACGAGATTCAGGGCCCGCCGCGTTGGGACGGACCCGACGTGTTGCTCCGCCAGACCTCTTTCAAGGCTCTCGGAGAAAAACGGATGTTTCGCCATTCTGACGGCTCCGTGAGGCCTGGAGAGCTGCGGGTACGTTTCGGTGAGGTCGAAGCGCGCGGCATCGCACTCACCCCGGCAGGCCGGGATGTGTACGATCGCATGGTCGCCGAAGTTGACGCCCGACTTGCCGCCGACGCGGACGTGGTACGGCAAGATGTTGCCCGAACTGTGTGGGAGGAGAATCTTCCGAACACCGAAGCGGAACTCGCCGCCCAGGGTTTGGCCTACTTCACCTTCAAACCACATCCCGAGGTCATTGCCGGGCGCCCGGCCGGACCCATCACCCTAACGGAACTGATCGTCTCCGGAGCCGCTGTCCCCGAACCGATCGTTTACGAGGACTTTCTGCCGCGCTCTGCGGCTGGAATCTTCCAGTCCAACCTCACCGACGGGGGAACGAAGAACGACGCCGAACAAGCCACCGCGTATGACATTGATCGGATGAGCCGCATCATCGGCCGTGAAGTACTAGACCCCAATAACCTCTATCAGGCCCAGCAGGACGTCTCCGTGACAGAACTCGCCAAGGACCTCGGCGTCGAGATTTCCCCTGCCTCGGCAGCGATCTCCTCCCACTAGTCCGAATCGACCGGACGAACCTCCGACTAACCGTATTCGAAACAAGGAGCACCAAATGCCGTTGACCCAGACCGAAATCACGGAACTCGCCTCCAGCGTCCGCGCCTCCCTCACCGCCTGTGGTGTCACGGAGTCCGCCTACGGGACCGACCACGACGCTTTTTCCCCGCTCACCGGCGAACGCCTCGCCGGACTGCGTACTGCCACGAATGAGGATGTGGATGCGGCAATCGCCGCAGCCGCTGAGGCGTTTAAGACCTGGCGGGACGTTCCTGCTCCGTTGCGCGGCAACGTCGTCAAGCGCTGGGGGGAGTTACTCACTGAGCACAAACAGGACCTAGCGAACATCGTGCAAGCCGAAGCCGGCAAAATCACCTCCGAGGCACTCGGCGAGGTACAGGAGATGATTGATATCTGCGACTTCGCTGTCGGACAGTCCCGCATGTTGTATGGCAAGACCATGCCCTCCGAGCGCCCCGGACATCGCTTGATGGAGACCTGGCACCCCCTGGGCGTTGTCGGCATCATCTCAGCATTCAATTTCCCGGTCGCCGTGTACTCCTGGAACACCGCGCTGGCCTTGATTGCCGGAGACACCGTGGTCTGGAAGCCTTCTGGCATCACGTTCCTCTCCGCGCTGGCTGCGGATGCCCTGCTGGCCCGCGCGGTCGCTGAATCCGGTGCCCCGAAGGACATTCACCGGCTCGTGGTCACCGACCGCGCAGGCGGACAAAGGCTCGTCAAGGACCCTCGCGTTGCTCTTGTCTCCGCCACCGGCTCGGTGCGCATGGGCCGCGAGATCGCTCCGCAGGTCGCTGAACGCTTCGGACGCGTGATCTTGGAACTGGGCGGCAACAACGCCGCCGTCATCACCCCCAGCGCCGATTTGGATCTGGCACTGCGCGGAATCGTGTTCGCCGCCGTCGGCACTGCAGGGCAGCGCTGCACCTCAATGCGACGGCTTATCGTTCATGAATCCGTCGTCGACCAGCTCACCGAGAAACTCGTCACGGCCTACGGCACGCTAAGCATCGGTACCCCGCTGAAGGAAGAGAATCTCGTCGGTCCGTTGATCAACGAGGGCAGCTACGAGGCTATGCAGCAGGCGCTGGCCGACGCTCAGGCTCAGGGCGGCACGGTGCTCACCGGCGGAAACCGTGTGCTGACGGACGAATTCCCTGAGGCCTATTACGTCGAGCCAGCAATCGTGCGGATGTCGGAACAGAGCGCCGTGGTCCACAATGAGACGTTCGCTCCCATCCTCTACGTCATGACGTACACGGATCTTGACGAAGCGATCGCGACGCACAACGCCGTCCCGCAGGGGCTGTCCTCGGCGATCTTTACCCAGGATCAGGCCGAAGCCGAGCGATTCATCTCCGCCTCCGGCTCCGATTGCGGCATCGCCAATGTCAACATCGGTACCTCCGGCGCCGAGATTGGTGGTGCGTTCGGTGGTGAGAAGGAGACCGGCGGTGGACGCGAGTCTGGCTCGGATTCCTGGAAAGCTTACATGCGTCAGGCCACTAACACCGTGAACTACTCCGGCCAGCTGCCTCTCGCCCAAGGCGTGAAGTTCATCTAGCGATCCGGGTCCGCCATCTCAACGGTCTGGAGGCCAAGAGGCTCCGTCTTCAGGTGGCAGACGGTGCGCCCCTAAGCTGGCTGGCGCGCCGTCTTACCTCTACCACCGCTGGTCTGCAGGCCACCTGAGCAACGCAACGAGTATGCCAGTGCTATCAAGGAGTAACCAGCGTGAATAATGTGTTCGACCTGATGGACGAGTGGGGACCGGAAAAGATCGTCGCCGTGAGCGATGCGAAGACGGGCATGAAAGGTGTTCTGGTCATTGACAATACCGCCCGTGGCATCGGTAAGGGAGGCACACGGATGCAGCCCACAGTGTCCGTGGATGAGATAGCCCGCCTGGCCCGCGTGATGACATGGAAGTGGGCCAGCGTGGATCTCTTCTACGGAGGCGCCAAGGCAGGCATCCAGGCAGACCCTGTCTCTCCCTACAAGGAAGAGATCCTAAGAGCTTTCGTCCGTCGCCTACGCAACGAGGTCCCGGAGGAGTATGTCTTTGGGCTCGACATGGGTCTGACGGAGAACGATGCTGCCATCATCAATGACGAGCTCGGGACCCGCGGTGCCGCCGTCGGCACGCCGTATGAGCTTGGCGGGATCCCTTACGACCAGCTTGGGATCACCGGGTACGGGGTGGCCGAAGCCGTTGACCAGGCTGTCGCGACCACCGCTTTGGCTGGACGTCGCGTTGCCCTGCAGGGATTCGGAGCCGTTGGGCATGCAGCTGCCGAGCGGCTGCATGCCTTGGGCTATCAGGTGGTATCCGTGTCTACCGCCGCCGGGGCGTTGCACGACCCGAATGGCTTGGACATCCCTACGCTGCTAGGGCTGCGTCGGGAGCTCGGCGATGCGTTCGTCAGCGCGCTACCGGAGTTGAAGATCGAATCCGGAACCGAGTTGTTCGTCGACGCGGATATCGTGGTGCCCGCTGCTTTGCAGGACGTCATCGATGTCTCCAATGCCGGAAACATAAAGGGACGGCTGCTCGTCGAGGGTGCCAACCTGCCCACAACTGTGGAGGCCCAGGCTGTGCTGCGCGCCGCAGGGGTCACCGTAATCCCGGACTTCATTGCCAACGCCGGCGGCGTTGTCTCCGCCGCGTTCGCCATGGATGCCCGGCACTCCGCTTTTCGACCGGAAACGGGACAGATCTTCGAGGCAGTCTCGACGAAGTTGCGGGCGAACACCATACAGGTGTTGGAAGAGACCCAACGTCGCGGCGGAACCAGCCACGACGCCGCTCGATCTTTGGCCCAGGAACGAGTTAAGCAAGCTATGCAGCTACGCGGCAAGCCGCTACCAGTGAACGCTTGAACCACGCATCCACGTTGGCAGAAGGAGTCAAAAAGTGACGAGCAGTGGGGAAGCCACGTCCTCCGGTGACGGTCGACCGAAAGCAAGCGGCAATCCTGCGTGGCCTGCTCGGCGGCCAGACATGGACGCCATCGTCAGCGAGCTTAGCGCAGCGCTGGAGGGCGAGGTTGATGCCAGTCCCGTACGGCTGGCTCAATACACGAGCGACGCTTCCAACTACAGGGTCCCCCCGCAAGTGGTTGCGATGCCGCGCACGGAACAGGATGCCGTCTCCGCCGTGCGTATCGCTGCGCGGTATGGGCTGCCCGTCACAGTCCGGGGAGGCGGTACCTCCTGTGCCGGAAATGCAGTCGGGCCCGGCTTGGTACTGGATGTAAGCCGGTATCTGAATCGGATCGTGTCGATCAATCCGGAGGCGCGCACCGCCATCGTGCAACCTGGTGTCGTGCTCGCTGATCTGCAGGCTGCAGCAGCGGTGTACGGGCTGCGCTTTGGACCGGATCCCTCCACCTCGACGCGCTGCACGCTCGGCGGGATGATCGGCAACAACGCCTGTGGACCTCATGGGCTTGCCTACGGCCGGACCGCAGACAATGTGCGCCGGCTACGCTGGCTGACTGGTACCGGGGAAGTCCTGGATCTCGGTGTCGGCCGCGACTCTATGGACGCTGTTCCAGGACTGGAACAATTCATGCTCGCCAACCTTGGGACCATCCGCACCGAGTTCGGCCGGTTCGGCCGGCAGATCTCCGGTTACAGCTTGGAGCATCTGCTGCCGGAAAACGGCCGCAACCTAGCCGCCGCACTCACCGGAACCGAGGGTACCTGCGGGATCATACTGGAGGCGGAGCTGGACCTAGTCCCGCGTTCCGCCGCCCCGGCCTTAGCGGTACTTGGATACCCGGACATGGCCAGCGCGGCCGACGCCGTCCCAGCTCTGCTGAGGCACCGGCCGCTCGCCCTTGAAGGTCTGGACGCGGCACTCGTAGAAGTCGTGCGTCGTTCGTCGAGCGGCGAGTCCATGCCGGCCTTGCCCGCGGGGGGAGGATGGTTGATGGTGGAGGTAGGCGGGGCCACGGACGCAGAGGCCCTCGCTGCGGCACAAGCGATGGTAGTGGACGCGGGCGCCTTGGAAGCTGTCGTGCTGCCTTCTGGTCGCGAGGCCACCAGGCTGTGGCAAATTCGCGCCGACGGCGCTGGGTTGGCCGGCCGCACCGCCACCGGCGCTCAGGCTTGGCCTGGTTGGGAGGACTCCGCCGTCCCGCCCGAGCATCTTGGCAATTACTTACGTGACCTCACGGCGCTTATGGATGCACGCCAGCTCTCAGGCTTGGCCTACGGACACTTCGGTGACGGCTGCGTACACCTGCGAATCGATTTTCCGCTGGGCCAAGACGGCGCAGCCATGCGTTCCTTCCTTGAAGCAGCAGCGGATCTCGTGGCCCGTTATGGCGGCTCGCTGTCAGGCGAACACGGAGACGGGCGAGCCCGCAGCGAGCTGTTGCCCACCATGTATTCGTCCCAAGCTATCGCAGCGTTCTCCGGTTTCAAGGCGCTGTTCGATCCGCACAATGTGCTTAACCCGGGCGTGGTGGTGGACGCGGAACCAATGGACGCCTCTTTGCGCCGGCCACACGCGGTGGAACTGCACGCGAGCGATGGATTCGCGTTCACCCACGATGCCGGCAATGTCACCGACTCGTTACACCGCTGTGTCGGCGTTGGTAAGTGCCGCGCGGACCTAAGCGAGCAGGGTGGCTTTATGTGCCCATCCTTCCAAGCGACTCGAGACGAGGAGCATTCCACCCGGGGGCGGGCGCGTGTGTTGCAGGAGATGCTCAACGGAGGGATCGTGACCTTGGGCTGGTCCTCCCCCGAGGTCCACGATGCCTTGGACCTGTGCCTGAGCTGTAAAGCGTGCGCGAACGACTGCCCCACCGGCATCGATATGGCAATGTTCAAGTCTGAGGCGTTGCACCAAACCTATAAGGGCAAGCTCCGGCCTCTGACGCATTACACCTTTGGAAGATTGCCGCAGTGGCTGCGGCTGGTCGGACCATTCGGACCGCTGATCAACGCGGTTGCCAAGGTCGGCGCGGTGCGTCGGATGATGATGCGGATCGCTGGTGCGGACCCGCGCCGCAGCCTTCCGGCGTTCCCCACCAGGCCCTTCCGGGCGCAGGCCACGTCGACTCACGAAAAACCGCGGATAGCGGTGGAGAGGCGTGTACAGAATATTCCTCAAGGGCCTGCGATGGGACTCGTGGGGGGCCATCCTGTCTTGCTGTGGGTGGATTCGTTTTCCGACGCTATGAGCCCCAATGTCGCATTTGCGGCATTGGAGGTGCTCCGTGCGGCCGGCTGCGATGTACAACTTGCCAGCCCGGGAGCTTGTTGCGGACTGACGCTAATCACCACGGGCCAACTAACCGCGGCCAAGGTCAAGCTGACTAAGACCATGGACATCCTGTACCCGCATGTCGCGGCGGGCAGGACCGTCGTAGGACTGGAACCCTCGTGCACTGCCGTTTTGCGGTCAGACTTAGTGGAGCTGCTGCCCGACGACCCACGATCAGCCGAGGTGTCCCAAGCGACAAAAACCGTGGCCGAGTTCCTCCGTTCCATTGATTGGACCCCGCCACCCACATCGGAAAGACTGTTGGTTCAGCCGCACTGCCACCACCACTCAGTCATGGGTTATCAGGAAGATCTGGCTCTGCTCTCAGACATGGGCTGCGACGTCGAGGTTTCCAGCGGCTGCTGCGGCCTCGCCGGGAATTTCGGCATGGAGCAGGGACACTACGAGATTTCGGCCAAAATTGCGCAGGAAGGCATTCTTCGTAAAGCCGCCTTGGCCCCGGACCGCACCATTTTGGCCGATGGTTTCAGCTGCCGCACCCAGGTAGCTGATCTCGCCGGGCTCGACGCGCGGCATCTGGTCCAGGTGATCGCAGACGCCCTTAAGCCGGATGCACGCCCGAAAATTAATGACCCGATCGGCAGGTCCATGTGAACGCCCGGATGCGCTGCATAACTGTGGTTTAGAACAGGAGAACGCGACGACGGGGCTAATGGACTCGTCCGGGGTATCAATCCGCAGTGATGCGCCCGTCGTTGCCCCTGCATGGTGATGAAGCCGAACGACTTGCGCAGGTCGAAGCTGTTCAGAGCCGTGCGGCGAAGGGCCGCATCAGCCCAAGCAAATGCAACCCTCAGAGCAGCTGGCGCGCGTTAGCCTTTGCCAGGTCGATGAGCTCGCGGCCGTTCCCGGCGAGCACCGTGCGCATCGCGTAGACCGCAAAGCCCGTGGCCTGCTTCGCGTCGATCTTCGGCGGCATGGACAGCTCCTGCCGCTCCACCGCAACGGAGACAAGCGCCGGTCCGTCGTACGCGAACGCCCGGCGCAGGGCGCCCTCGAGGTCCTCCGGACGCGTCACGCTCTCGCCGTGCATCCCCACCGCCTGCGCCACCTTGCCGAAGTCCGGGTTCTCCAGTCCGGTGCCGAAGTTGACGATGCCCGCCGCCTTCATCTCCACCTCCACGAAGCTGAGCGCCGCGTTGTCGAACACCACGATCTTGATCGGCAGATTGTGCTGCACCGCCGTCAGCAGCTCGCCGAGCATCATCGCCAGGCCGCCGTCGCCGGCCAGGACCACCACCTGCCGGTTGCGGTCCACCGCCTGGGCACCCAGGCCCAGCGGGGTGGCCGCCGCCATGGTGCCGTGCCAGAAGGAACCGATCAGCCGCCGTCGCGCGCCGATGTGCAGGTGCCGGGACGCCCAGATGACGGGAGTGCCGACGTCGGGCAGGAAGACCGCGTCGTCGGCGGCGAGCTCGTCGATCAGGTGGGCGAGGTGCTGCGGGTGGATGGCGCCCGGACCCTGCTTCTGCAGGCCATCGAGCTGCGCGCGGGTGCGGCGGTAGTGGTCCAGCGACTTCTCGAGGTGGGTGCGGATGGACTTCCGCTCGAGCAGGGGAAGCAGCGCGGCCGCCGTCTCGCGCACTCCGCCGACCAGGCCCTGGGTAAGCGGCACGCGGCGGCCGAGCTGTTCGCCGCGGATGTCGACCTGCAGGATCTTCGCGTGCTTCGGGTAGAACTGCTGGTACGGGAAGTCGGTGCCGAGCATCAACAGGGCGTCGCAGTCCTCCATCGCCCGGTAGCCGGATGCGAAGCCCAGGAGCCCGGTCATGCCGACGTCGAACGGATTGTCGTGTTCGATGAATTCCTTGCCGCGGAGGGCATGCACAATCGGCGCACCCAGGGCGTCGGCGAGGGCGAGGACCTCCTCGCGTGCCCCCTCGACGCCGGCGCCCGCCAGGATGGTGACCTTTTCGCAGGAGTTCAGCGTGGTGGCGGCCTCCTGCAGCTCTGCCGGGGAGGGCACGGTGACCGGGTCGGTGCGGCGGACCGTGAAGACGCGCTCGTCCGCGGCGTCTTCCAGCGCGGTGTCGCCTGCCATTATGAGCACGGCGACGCCCCGCTTTTCGATGGCCGTCCGCATGGCGATTTCCAGCAGCCGCGGCATCTGGTCGGCGCTCAGGACCATCTCGCAGAAGACCGTGCAGTCACGGAACAGTTCGGTGGGCCGGGTCTCCTGGAAGTACTGGCTGCCGATCTCGTCGCTCGGGATGTGAGAGGCGATCGCGAGCACGGGAACCCGGCTGCGGTGCGCGTCGTAGAGCCCGTTGATCAGGTGCATGTTGCCGGGCCCGCAGCTGCCCGCGCACACCGCGAGCTCACCCGTCAGCGCCGCCTCCCCGGCGGCGGCGAACGCGGCCTCCTCCTCATGCCGGGTCAGCATCCACTCGATGCCCTTCTCCCGGCGGATGGCCTCGGTCACCGCGTTCAGGGAGTCACCGGGAACTCCCCAGATCCGCTGGATCCCGTTGGCGGCGAGGTTGTGGACAACGGTCTCGGCGATCGTGGGCATGCTGCTCCTCTGTTTGATGCGTTCAGACGGCCCCGTCAGTCTAGGCGGCGGGATCGGGCTGTGCCAGAGGTGGGGGGGGAGTGCGTGCTTGGTCAATGGGTCGCGTCATTGCCTCTTCACCCCGCCGCCGTACCCGTGACCAGGCTGGGCTAGGAGCGACATTTTCATCGACCGGACAGCCTACATCGATGCATCTGAGTAATTCCGAAGAGCCAACAGTCATCCATCATGGGCAAACACGGCACGTAAATACCTTCTATACCTTCGGTGGTGGCGAGAGTATTCTCCGGATCGCATGGAAAGACGATGATGGGGAACACTCGATGACTACCACGTCGACTGAACTCGGCGTCCCGGTGCCGGTTTAGGTTTAGTGCTCCATTGATGCCGCCCTTCTGCTGTCCGCAAGCGGATCCATCGCTGTACGCTTTTGAGGGCGGAGTAAATGAAGCAGTGCGGGTTACGTCGGAGGAATCTTGTGGGTTGGCCTAGTTTCTGACACCTCTAAAGTGGTTGTTTCGGGGGAGCGGCGGGTGTTGATGACCTGGTGGAGCCCCGCGTCATCGGTAATGACCAATGAGAGAAGGCGATCGAGGCTCGCAGGTAGATGCACGGTGCGGGCAGAAAACCTCGCTGCGACGGTGGGCGATCGACTGCCCCCAGCACAACGAAGTCCCGCCAGGATCATCCTCGGCGCTGGCTGCCAGTGACTCAATGTCACGAGCTACGGTGGCCACGTCGAGGCTTAGCCGGAGGATAGATTCCCTGGGCTTCTTTGCGCTTGTGACCGGTCGACGGAAGCGCAGCGAGTTCAGCCGGACACGCGGCGTGCGGGTGGCATTAGCACGAGGAAAAGGAAGACCTCCGGGTTGGTGTGCTCTCGAAAAGTACAACCTCACCCGGAGGTCTTTTTGTCACTCTGCCGCGTCGCGTGTATATAGCATCCTTAGTTCTCACATCTAGACAGAAACTTGGACGAACAACACTTACTCGCACAAGAACTTCGGCCGTACTGAATGGACTAGTAACTAGCTCACCTACATGTGCGACCCTACCCATCATTTTTGATTAGATGGGTAAGTGGAGTGTGCCCGCCTCTTCAGAGGCGAAAGACCTGCGCAGCCGTCCCCTGGAAGAATTCCTTCTTGTCTACCAAGGGCCATGCAATAGCGTCAGTGTCAGCAACTTCCTTGGGGCTCCACTGGTAAGGGTAATCCCATGCGAACATGACCCTTTCCTTGCCCACAACGTTGCGGACGAAGTCTAGCGCAGGTGCCCATGGCATACCGCTGGAGGTGTACCAAATGTTGCGTTTGAGGTAATCGCTTGGGCGCATCTTGAGTGGTTTGATCGCGTCGTATCGTTTGGTCCTCACCGCTGTATCGTGCATAAAGTCGATGCGCCACATCCAGTACGGAAGGGCTTCACCGAGATGCCCGACGACAATCTTCAGGTTGGGGAATCGATCGAATACCCCGCTAGTGATGATGCGCAGCAGGTGCAATCCTGTCTCGGCTGAGAAGCCGAATATGGCGCCGTCCAGACCAGCCTCGACGTAAGGCTGAATCATCTGGGCCGATGGGGTGTTTGGGTGCAGATAGATGGGTGTGTCCAGACTTTCGGCCGCCTCGAATATCGGCCAGAACTTTTTATCGTCCAGATACTCACCTTGCGTGTGAGAGTTAATGATTACTCCCTTGAAGCCAAGCTTGTCGTGGCCTCGACGGATCTCCTGTGCGGCATGCTCGGGGTCCTGCGGAGCGATGGCGGTGAGACCGTAAAAACGGTCCGGGTTGGCCTCAACGGTTTGTTTTAAGATGTCGTTGGCGTCCTCTGCCATTGGCTTCGCAATGTCTGCTTTCAGGATTTGGACTCCTGGGCAGGTTAGGGACAAAATCTGGACGTCTACGCCGGCGGCGTCCATTGCTGCGATACGGTTTGGACCGGCTTCGACAATGCGCTCGGCCAACAGTGATGCTCGTTGACTATCGCCCAAATAGTAGCCCCACAGGCTTTTGAATCCCGGATCAGTGATGTTTCCTGCTGCGAGCTCGGTGCGATAGAGATCGAGTAGTTGTTGGGGCGCCCATGCTTCCTCGACCGCGATACGCTTGTAGTCACTGCTGAATGCGAGGGTCTTGGGTGCCTCGAAGGTATTCTGAACGTCAGTCATTTTTGCTCCTGGTCTTAGTTATCCTGGGCATCAGCTTCGACCGCGGCCCGGTCGAAATCATTGATCTGTGAGATGAGTTGATCCGTATAAAGGCTTTGAGGATCGACGTCAGCCTTGACCTGTTCTGAGTCCTTCATATATTGGACAAAGCGCTGCCACGTTCCATCCGGGAACGCACCCCACTGGTCTTCTCCGTCCTCCAGCACGTAACTTCCCTCCATGCGGACTTTGAGAACGCTTACGTCGTTCGCGAGAGCCTGGTCTTCGGGCAAATTGTTGGCCTTCGTGGAAGGTTCCATGTCCCAGAGGTGCCGGACACAGCCTTCCGGGTCCGTGTCGCAGTAGTGGATGCCCTTGAAAATTGCCCGGGCGACTCCGATGTACATGTCAGGGTCAGCATCAATCTTCTCCGGCAATGCCGCCAAGCCGCCGGCATTGAGGCCGTTAACAAACTCAGATTCGAGCTCCTGCACGTCAAGGTCGTTGTTCCGCATGACCTGATACTGCGAGTCGTACATCGACAGTGCGTCGACGGTTCCTTGCCGGACTGCTGCTATTGCCTGAGCACCGGCACCTATCTCGATGAACTGGAGAGTATTGGGATCGATGCCAGCTTCTGCGGCAACGCCCTTGGCGATCTGGACGCCGGCACTGGCCAAGCTGACGACGCCAATCTTCTTACCAGCCAGGCCTTGAGCCGAACTCACCGTGGATCCGCTTGGGATAGCCACGCCGAAGTGGGATCTGCGCATCATGAGGGCAAAATACTCCGCGTCGAAGCTGCCTTGAGAGCGACCGATTACGACGGGCTCGGGTGACATGACGGCGATGTCCGCGACTCCTTGCTCCAACTGCGTGGCTGTTGTTGTCCCGCCGGCAAGGTTGATGAATTCAACGTCGTACCCTTCAGCTTCGAAGTACCCCAACTGCTTAGCAGCAGCCAAGGGTGCATAGCTGGGGCTCCACGCAGCCTGGGTCACAATGAACTTAACCTTTTGGAGTTCTCCTCCGCTTCCCGGGTTTCCACCGGCAGATGTGGCCGATCCGCTGCATGCGCTCAAAGCCAACGCGCCGGCCAGGGCCAGAATTGCCGTTTTGAAGCTTTTTCGATTGGATACGTGTGTGTGACTGGTTTTTCTCACGGTGCGTTCCTTTGCTTGGTGCGATGGTTACTGCCCGGAAATTGCATCGAGGCCTTTGCCCTGCCAGAAAACGACTTTGGTGCTGAGCCAACTGACGGCAGTGGACATAATCATTCCGATAGTCGAAAGGATGACCAGCACCGCAAAGGTCGTGGAGACGTCGAGTGACGTCGACGAGGCCTGGATAAGGTAACCAAGGCCTGACTGGGCGCCGACAAATTCGGCCACAATGGCGCCAATGATGCTGAAGGTGACGGCAATCTTCAAACCTGCAAAGAAGTACGGCAGGGCATTCGGCAGTCGCAACATAGTGAAGATCTGCCATTCGGATGCTCCCATTGCTTTGAACATCTCAACCCGATCTTTGTCTGCGGATTGCAGGCCGGTGATGACGTTGATTAGCAGCGGAAAGAACGCCAGCAGTGCTGTCGTAACAATTTTCGATGTCATTCCGAACCCAAACCAGGTAAGCAAGAGCGGTGCCAACGCAACCTTTGGTACCGTCTGAAGGGCTACCACCAAGGGCAGGACGCTTTTTTCTGCCCACGTCCATCTCGTGACGCCGGCGGCCACGATGAGGGCAGCCAAAATTGCACCGGCAAACCCAAGAAGTACCTCCTGCAAGGTCGTCCATGTATGCGGGATAAATGTACCGTTAGAGAAACCGGACACAAGGGAGACGGCAATTTTTGTCGGGGCAGGCAAAATATATTCGGGAACACGGAGCATCCATACCGAAACTTCCCAAACCAGGAGCAGAGTAACAACGAGAACGATGAACGGTCCGCCGTTGCTCAGGAAGCGCTGCCTTACGGTTTCGCGTCCCGCGGGGGCAAGCGGGGAAGAAACATTACGAATGGTGCTGGACATATTTAGCCCTCCTCGGGGTTATTGTCCTCGAGTACTTGCCTTACTTTGGCTGCATACGCACCGAACTCGGGGGTATTGACTACGCCAAGAGTTCTCGGGCGGGATAGATTTACGTCGATTACATCGCTGATCTTCCCTGGACGAGGGGTCATAACGGCCACGCGGTCGGCCAGTAGGACCGACTCGACGATGCTGTGGGTCACGAAAATGAGGGTCTTCCGGAACTCACTTTGAACCCTCAGCAGTTCCATGGTCAGCTGGTCCCGGGTCATCGCGTCCAAGGCGCCGAAGGGCTCGTCCATGAGGAGAATTTCGGGGTCTTGAACCAAAGCCCTGGCGATACCGACGCGTTGCTGCATGCCGCCTGAGAGCTGGTGCGGGTAGCTTTGGGCAAAGTCTGAGAGCCCCATCGTTTCCAGAAGGTCTTCCGCGACCTTCTGGAACGCTCGTGGATCGCGCTTTTGAACCTTGATGGGAATCAGTACGTTATCCAACACAGATTTCCAAGGAAGAAGAAGCGGCTGCTGATAGACCACGCCGATCTTTCGACTGGGCCCCAGATGCTGTTCACCGGCCAGCGTCAAAGATCCTTCGCTCGGCTTTATGAGTCCAGCAAGGACCTTGAGCAGCGTGGTCTTTCCGCAGCCACTGGGACCAACAAGTGTCACAACCTCCCCAGATTGAATGGATAGATCCACACCCTTCAGAGCAGTGACTGCTGTGCCCCGTTTGGCAACGAATGTTTTTGTAACCCTGTTTAGTCGGACAATAGGAGCCACGTCCTCCGTGGCTGTGCGCTCCCCTGGTATCCCCATATTGGCTTTCACCGGTACCCCTCGACCATGACAATATTCCTATTCAGCTCCACGGGCGCGGAGCTGAAACTCCCCACAAGTTCAAGCAGTTGATATAGCAAGTTGTGCGGCATGTCACATCTTGCTCTGTCAACTCTCGTAGCGCAAGATGTTCTTAACAGGTAATTAAGTGAGGAGAATTAGATGGCCGAGTCGGCTTGTGACCAAAGGGCTTCCTCTGCCCTTCCCCCAGGAGGAGCAACAACTGTGCAGCGAGAACCCTTAACTGATGCAATCGTCCGAGCCGCATACGCCCCGTCGCTCATAACCTCCATTGCGAACTCGTTTATGTATGGAGGAAGCCGTGTTTACTTCCAAAAGTTCGGCGTGCGCATCAACGAATGGCGAGTAATGAACACCTTGGCCGCAAGGCCAGGAGCGGTCGCCACTGAGATCGCCACTGCCCTAGGCCTAGACAAGGGTGTCATCTCCCGAACCGTAAGCTCTCTCGAGAAAAACAAACTCATCATTATTGAACGGGAGGTCGGCGCGAAGCGTCTGTACCTGACGAATGTCGGCGTGAGCATTCAGAGGCAGATCGTACCCTTGTCCAGACGGCGGCTCCAAGAGCTCCTAAAGGGGTTCAGCGACGCCGAAACCGCGGAGTTCATGGGCTATCTCGGCCGTGCCACCGACAATCTGCAGAACCTGAGAGAGTTTGACCAGGAGCTCATCCATGAAGTGGGCCAGGCTCGGGAAACCGCATAGCGGGAACGGGATAGCACAGTTCATAACACCCGCAATCCTGGTGGACCTACGCCGCTGGCGGCTGAAGACTTCATCCAACTCGCGATGGTCGACAAAAGGAACTAGCGAATCACCCTCGCATCCAAGTCCTTCGGACCGAGCGAGAAAGCGCCAGCTCGAGAAGCGGCTATAGAGGAGGGGCGGCAACCCGGAAAAATGCCGGATTTGCCGAGGAGCCGCTCCATACTCGAGTCGCAACACCCACCAGCCCCCGACACCGCACGCCGCTGACCCGCCCCAGCCTCCCGCCCGGCTAAAATCGAGGAGGCCCGTTTCACCCCCACCGCACGGGCGGAAAGCGCAGAATGTCCTTCATCGAGAACGCCGTTGCCCGCTGGGCCGAACTGCAGCGGCTCCAGGCCTCCCCCGGCTGGAAACTGACCAACGCCAACGCCTGGGTCCCGGCGCTCTTCCGCGAGGCCTTCACCCGCACCCGGCCGCGGGTTCCGCTGGACGACTTCCACGCGATGACGGACTCCTTCCTGACCCGGCTCCGCATGGACGGCGTGCAGCTGCGCGAAGACTGGACCGGCCGGAACTACGCCGATGACTGGGTGGCCCGCCGCTTCCTCGCCCGCCCCCGTGCCGACGGAAAGTTCGTCTACGAACTCACCGAATCCTCCGCCCGCTTCCTCTCCTACCTGGACGGCTACACCAGCGACAAAACGTCCCTGAACTCATCCCGCCTGGCCACCCTGCTGGACCGGGTGGAGAACCTCGCGCAGGAATCCAACCCGGACCCGGCCGCCCGCATCGCGGTCCTCAAGGAAGAGGTCGCCCGCCGCGAGGAAATGATCCGTGCCCTGGAATCCGGCGAGGCTCCCCCGCCCCTGCCGGACGACACCGCCGTCGAAGCCGCCCGCGACATCCTCGACCTCGCCGCCGCCCTGCCCGCCGACTTCAAACGCATGCGCGACGGCCTGGAAAAGATGCTGCATGACCTGCGCCAGGAAATGGTGGAATCCAACGCCGCCAAGGGCCTGACCATGGGCGAAATCCTCGAAGCGGACAAGAAGCTGCGCAGCACCGCCGAGGGCCGCACCTACGAGGGCTTCACCGCGTTCCTGAACGACGCCGACCAGCAGGCCCGCTTCCGCGCCGCCATCGCGGAGGTGCTGGAACGGGATTTCGCCGATGACATGAGCCCCGAGGACCGGCAGAGCCTGTACCGGCTGATCAGCGACATGCGGGACCAAGCCACCGAAATCCACCGCATCTACGGCCGGCTCTCCGAATCCATGCACACCTACGTGCAGAGCGACGAGTACCGGGAATCCGTGCAGCTGCGCCAGCTCATCCGCGCCGCCGAAACCGCCATCCACAAGGCACCGCGCGGACGCCGCCGCGCCGCCGTCGTCCCCGCACCGCAGCTGCACGGCTCGGGCTTCGAATCCCTCAGCATGGTCCGGGTCTACAACCCCGAGGACCACGCGGCCCCGCGTACCCTGCCCGAACCGCCGCAGTTCACCGAGGCGGACATCCACCGCTCGGTCCGCACTCCGCGCGCGGACCGGCGGGTGCTGGCCGACGCCGTCTCCCGGGCGACGGCGACCCGCGCCAGCGCCACCGTGGCCCAGGTGTTCGAGCAGCTGCCGCCCGAACACCGGCACCTGAACAGCATCCGTGCCCTGCTCGCCGGCGGCTCAGCTGCCGGCGACACCCTTGAATCCGTCATCTTTACCCAGATCGACGGCAGCGAGCGCACCGCGCTGCTGCCCGACGTCGCCGTCGCGAAAGCCCCCGAAAAATGAGCGAGACCACCGCAGACCTGACCGCCGCCCCGGAGGAATTCCACCCGGAGCGGGAAGAAGAGCACGCTGAACCCGCCCCGCGCGACCTCCTCGTCGACGGCCCGGAACTGTTCCCCGGCGACACCGGCACCCTGCCGCTGAAGCTGCGCCAGGCCCTCATCCGGCTGCTGCGCGGCCCGTACCTCGACGCCAGCTCGAGCGACAGCGTGTACGAGACCGTGGTGGACAACCAGGAGCAGCTGCGCGTCCGGTTGAGTGAACTGTTCCTGACCCTGGTCATTGACGAGGACCGCAAGGTCGCCCTGCTGCGCCCGGTGGAGATGGCCGAGCCGCATACCTCCGCCCTGCAGCGCCAGCGCGAAATGACCCGCGAGGAAACCCTGCTGCTGCTGCGCATGCGGCTGATCCTGGACCGCCACACCGGCACCGGGAATGAGGCCACCATCGCCCGGCAGGACATCCTCGAGGTGCTCGAGGGCTACGTGGATCCGGGCCAGCGCGACGCGAAGTCCGTGGAGGACCTGGCCGACGCCGCCATCCGCAAGCTCGTGCAGGACCGCCGCCTGCTGCTCCCCACCGAGCTGGACAACGTCTGGGTCATTTCCAACGCCCTGCCGCTGGCCCTGCCGTATAGCCAGATCGGCGACATCATCACCTTTATGCAGACCCTCGGCGGGGACGACACGGGGGACGACACAGCCGCTCCCGCCCTGGAGCTGGACGGCACCCCCGACGACGAAACCCCCGCTGACGAAATGAACGACGGCGAGGAGCCGGCATGAGCATCGAAACCACCCTCCCCATGGGAGACCTGATCAACCCCGGCCAGAACCGGCTCGCCTCCGTGCAGATCGTCAACTGGGGAACCTTCGACGGCGCGCACACCATCAAGGTGGACCGCGCCGGCACCCTGCTCACCGGCGACTCCGGCGTCGGCAAATCCACCATCTTCGACGCCATGCTCCAGGTCATGGACGCCCGCCCGCGGATGAACGAGGCTGCGCAGAACAACTCCGGCACCAACGCCGAGGAAAAGCGCAACGCGTTCTCCTACATGCGCGGACGCCTGGGCACCCAGGGAGCCGACGACGGCGCGGGCACCGCCTACCAGCGCCCCGGCGCCACCTGGTCCGCGGTCTGCCTGACGTTCGACAACGGTCTGGGGCAGATCACCTCCCTCTCTGTAGTCATGGACCTCCCCGCCACCGGCACCGAACACAACCTGGGCCGCTACTACCTGGTGCACAACCGCCCGCTGGACCTTCAGGCCCTGCAGGCCGGCATGCGCGGCCGCTTCACCAAGGGAAGCCTGGAAACCCTGCTGCCCGGCGCCGCAGTGTTCGATTCGCACAAGATGTTCGCCGAACGCTACCGCCACGCCCTGGGTGTGGAGGACGAGAAGGCCTTCAACCTCCTGCGCATCCTGCAGACCGGCAAGGGCCTGGGCGGCACCGTCAATGACTTCTTCCGCAACAACGTGCTGGACACCCCGCGCACCCTCACCGCCGCCGAAGAGGCCGTGGAGGACTTCAGCCACCTGCGCAGCATCCGCCGCCAGCTCGAACGCGCCCGGCAGCAGCGCGACCACCTGCAGTCCGTCCCCGAACTGCACACCCGCTACCGCGAAGCCGCGGACGCGCTGGCCCACAACCGCGCCCTGGCCAAGGAAGGCCTGCCCGCCTACCGGCAGCGCCTCGCCCTCGAAGGCGCGCAGCGCACCGCCGAGAAACTCGAGCAGGCCGCAACGGCAGCCCGCTCCGAACTCTCCGCCGCCGAAACCCGCCGGGCCACGCTGAAAGACCAGCGCGATGCGCTCAGCACCCGGTACACCGAAGAGGGCGGCGGAGCCATCGCCACCCTGGAACGGGAACTCGCCGCCGCCGCCGCGCAGCTGCGCTCCCGCGAAACCGTGGAAAACGCCGCCAAGGACGAGCTCGCCGCCGCGGGGATCGACGTCGACTTCTCCCCCGCCGGGCTGGTCACCGCCCGCAGCCGTGCCACCGAGCTGGTGAAGTCCCTCAGCGCCGATCTGGACGCCGTCAAGGAGCGCAGCAGCAACGCGCACGGAGAGGCCTGGTCCCTCAAGGGGCAGATCGCGAAGCTGGAAAACGAAATTGGCTCCTTCCGTCGGCGCAAGTCCAACATCCGGCAGGAATCCCTGGACCAGCGCGCCCGGATCTGCGCCGCCACGGGCATCAACGAAGCGGACATGCCCTTTGCCGCGGAACTGATCGACCTGCCCGCCGAACACGCCCAGTGGCGTCCGGCGGCCGAACGCACCCTGCGTTCCCTGGCCACCGCCCTGCTGGTCCGCGGCGAGCACATGGCTGCGGTGACCCGTTTCCTCAGCGAAAACGACATGCAGGGCTACGTGCGCTGCATCGACGTCTCCGTCCCCGTGGACGGGCCCACCGAACCCGGTCCCGATGACCTGATCACCAAGCTCATCACCCGGGACACGGAGATGGGCCGCTGGGTGGCCCGGAAGATCACCGCGCACTACGACTTCGTCTGCGTCGAGGACCCGGCCGGGCTCGCCGACGTCGCCAAGGGCGTGAGCCTGGGCGGTGCGGTCAAGCGCAACCGCAGCACCACGGAGAAGGACGACCGGCACACCAAGGCCTCGGACAATGTCCTGGGCTTCGACAACAAGGACACCGTCGCGGCGCTCGGCAACGAGCTGCTGGCCCTGCGCGGCGTCTTCGAGGAAGCGGACAACCTCTCCCGGCAGCACGCCTCCGAACAGGACGAGCTGGTCCGCCGGCTCGCCGCCGTGCGCGCCATCGCCGCCGATGAGCGGACCTGGGAGGACCTGTCGGCCGACGCCGCACGGGCCGCCGTCGCCGTCGCCACCGACCGGCTGGAATCGGCCCGGGATGCCAACGCCGATCTGGAGCAGATCCGCTTCGAACTCGACACCGCCGAGCTGGACCTCACCGCAGCCACCGAGAAGGTCGGCGTGCTCAAGGGCGACGCCGCGAGGCTCGACGCCGACCTCGCCGCCGCCGTCGAACGCCGCACCGCGCTCTCGGCGAAGGCACCCGAGGCCCTGTCCGAGGGGCTGCGGTCCGCGTTGGCCGAGCTGTTCGAACCCTTCGGGGACCTGACCGATCCGGCCCGCCTGAAGGAGGCCGCCGGCGAGGTCGAGCGGTCCCTGATCACCGAGCAGGGCCGGCTGGAAAAGACCCTGCTGGAAACCCGCGCGAAGCTGGAACGCACGTTCGAGACGTTCAGCGACAAGTGGGGGTCGGACTTCGGCACGTCCGTGGAATCCGCCGGCGCCTACGAGGACCGCTTCGAGGACATCATTTCCGAAGGCCTGCCGCAGCGCGAAGCCGAGTTCCGCGAGTACTTCAACAACCGCACCTACGAGCGTTTCAGCGACCTGCTGCAGCTGCTCGATGAGGAACGCCGCAGCATTTCCTCGCGCCTGCTGCCGCTGAACTCCGTGCTCCGCCGGGTGGAATACTCCGCCGGCAGCCACCTGGAAATCGAGGTGGCCACCACAGTTCCCGACGCCGCGTACAAGTTCCGCACCGAGCTGAAGAACGCGCTGCCGATGATGGGGTCACGGCAGGACAAGGCGGACATGGACGCCCGGTACGCCGCGCTCGAGGGTCTGGTGGACCGGCTGAAGGATCCGGAGGAGAAGCGCTGGCGGGCGGAGGTGCTCGATGTCCGTTCGCACGTGACCATCACCTGCACCCACCGCCTCGCCAGCGGGCACACCTACACCAACCTGCAGGCGTCGCTGATGTCCGGCGGCGAGGGCCAGCGGTTCACCGCGTTCATCATGGCCTCCGCGCTGGCCTACCAGCTGGGCATTGTGTCCCAGGGCTTCAGCACCTACGGCACGGTGATGATGGACGAGGCGTTCGTGAAGTCGTCGCTGTCGTTCGCGGAAGCGTCCATCAACGCACTGCACGAGTTCGGCTTCCAGCTGCTGCTTGCCGCGCCGGAGGACAAGGTGGACCTTTCCCGGTTCCTGGGGTCGGTCACGGAAATCCTGCGCGACGACGTCACCAACCGGTCCGGTGTGCTGGAGCGCGGGCTGGGCAATTCCCGCTCGGTGGACATCCTGCTGCGGTAGCGGGCGCACTGGCGTTTCGGTGCGGCCGGGCCGAGACTGGGGAAGATGAGTCCTCTTTCCCCTCCCCGGTTCATCGATTCCTGGCGCCGTCAGCTGATCGGCACGTTCAGTAACAACGCCGCCGAAATTCCGCAGTGGGAACTCGATCTGGCGAAGGGCGACGACGTCGGGCACTTCGGTCCCGAGTCAGCAGTCTGGGCGGTGCACGGGTCCATGACGCCCATCATCGCAGGCATCCGCGCCCTGCTGCTGCAGGCCCTGCATCCCGGGGCGATGGCCGGGGTACACGATTTCTCCGACTACAAGGAGGATCCGCTGGGCCGGCTGGCCGGCACCATCCGCTGGATCTTCACCGTCACCTACGGGGATACGCATGCGGCGAAGTCCGGGTCGGACTGGGTGCTGCGCCTGCACGAGCGGGTGCACGGCACCTATGTGGACGCCGACGACGACGTGCAGCCGTATTCTGCGAACGATCCGGAGATTGCCCGCTGGGTCCATCTGGCGTTCACCGATGCCTTCCTCTCCTCGCATCAGCGCTACGGCGGGCCGATTCCCGGCGGTCCGGACGCTTACGTCGGCGAGTGGGCGGTGGCCGGGGAGCTGATGGGCATTCCAAATCCGCCCCGCTCCGAGTCGGAGCTGCGCAAGCAGATGGCCTCGTATGACACCCAACTGCGCAGCAGCGACTACGTGCAGGAGGCATTGGGCTTCCTGCGCCGTCCTCCCCTGCCCCGGAACCAGCGGTTCGGTTACCGGGTGCTGTTTGCCGGTGCCGTAGCCAGTCTGGAGCCTCGGCATCGGGAGCTGCTGGGATTGCGGGCTCCCCGTCTGGGACCCGTTCCGCTGCCCGTAAGGTTTCCCGTGAAACTTGTCCTGGGCGTGATCCGGCTCGGGCTCGGGCCGCAGGGACCTAGCGAGCGGTCGGCGCGGGAGCGGATTGCCCGGCTCACCGAGCAGTAGCCACCAGTAGCTTCCGTCACGCGCCCGTTCGCTCAAGATCACAGGGGTTGGCCGGAAAAGCCCCTTTCGCACCCCGCAGCGACGATGGAAAAATTAAAGAACAGCATCTCCGAACCCGTACCTGGCGCGTGCCCGAGCGCGCTTCCCCGATACAGGAAAGGAACCATGCACAGGGCTGTACCTTCGCTAATCATCGCCGGCCTGCTCGTGAGCGGAGGAGTGGTGTCCTGCGGGACACCGGACGAGACCTCCTCCCCGGATACCTCGGCCAGTGCCTCAGCCTCCCCCTCCGCAGAAGCCACCGTGCCGGCGGACCAGATGGACAGGCTGGTCCCCGCGGACGCCCGGACCATCGCCGATCCGGCCGACCCGCAGGCCACCCTGGTACTCTTCACCGACTACCAGTGCCCCTACTGCGCCATGATGGACACCTTGATCCAGCAGGCCAAGGCCGACTACGGGGACCAGGTCCGCATCGTGGTGCGGAACTACCCGCTGCCGAAACACCAGAATGCGGAACCGTCTGCCCGCGCGGTGGAAGCCGCCGCCGAGCAGGGTGCCATGGAGGCCATGGCCACCACCGTCTTCGAGCACCAGCAGGATTGGAAGGGCGCGTCCAACGTGGACGAGATCTTCAGCCAGTACGCTCAGGACCTCGGCCTGGACATGGATCAGTTCCGAGCCGACTACTCTTCCGGCGCCGTTAAGGAGCGCGTGGCCCGGGATCTGCAGGATGCCCAGGACCTGGAGGTTCGCGGCACCCCAACTCTGTACCTCGACGGGACGGCCGTACAGCTGGAGACCGGCGCCTACAGCGAAATCTCCGAACCTCTGGACAACACCCTGAAGAACTGAGCGCGCAGAATCCGGTGCAGCCCAACGTTGCCCCACCCTGGTGTGGTGGATACGCTGGGCGGCACCGGTCTCAATGCATCACCTCAGGGGGAACCATGAACACACCGTCCAAGGCCAGTTCCCGGGGTCGCTCCCCGCGCTCACTGCTCAGGCTGCTTCCCGCCCTCGTCCTGGCGGTGGTTCTTAGCGTCAGCGCCTGTACGGATGCTGCTGCGCCGGAAACCGCTGCACCCACCGGGCCGCTCGGCCACAATGATGCTGATGTGCTGTTTGCGCAATCGATGATTCCGCACCATCAGCGGGCAGTGGAGATGAGCAACATGATTCTCGCCAAGGACGGCGTGAGCCCGGACGTCGCGGAGCTGGCCGGGGAAATCAAAGAGACCCAGGGGACGGAAATGGAGACCCTGACGGTCTGGCTCGAAGCCCGGGACCAGCCGGCGGAGGCCACCCCTGATGCCGAAACCGCCCAGGGAAAGGGCCTGCTCAGCACGTCTGAGGTGACCGCCCTGGAAGCAGCCCAGGGGGCGGAAGCCTCCCGCATTTTCCTGGAATCCATGACAGCGCATCACGAAGCCGCGCTCGACAAGTACCGGCTCCAAGTGGGCAGCGGACAGAACGAGGAGGTCCTGATAGTGGCTCACAGCGTTTACCAGGACCGGTTCCCGCGAATCGAGCGCATGAACGCGATGCTCGCCGCGCTGTAGACCCGCCGGCACCGTCGAGACGGCGTTACGGTGTGATCGAAAGCATGCTGACCATGGGGGCATCTGATGCCCTTGGTTGCTGCCATCATGCGGTAAAACAGTCTAATGACTATCGAAGCCGGGCATGCCCGATCCGCCTGGCGGAGCCTTTTTGGTGTTCCTCTCCTGGTTGCAGCTGCCTTCACCGTGCTGATGCTGGTGACCGCCGTCGTCGCCGATCTTCCCGTCCGGGACCCCGAAGGTTTCCTCGGCCCGAGCTATGTTCGCCTGCCGCTGATGGTGCTGCTGATGATCGCCGCCGATGTGTTCCCGCGGGCCTTCACCCGACGCCGGAACCTGGGCGGATTCGGAGCCGCCACGACCTCCGTGCTGCGCACCCGCTGGGCAGGACCCCGGCTGGCCGTGGCCGTGGCCGGCCTGGGTACCTTCTACCTGGCCTACATGTCCTACCGGAACCTTAAGAGCTTCCTGCCGTTCCTCCGCGACGGCCTGACGGACCCCCTGCTGGAAGACACCGACAAGTGGCTGGCCGGCGGCGCCTACCCCGCCGATGTGCTGCAGGGGCTGCTGGGCACCGGCTTTATGGCGGAGGTGCTGGCCGGGGTCTACATGCTGTTTATGATGTTCGTTCCGGTGTCCCTGGCCGCAGCCCTGGTCTGGTCCAATGACCTCCAGCGCGGCGCCTGGTACGCCACGGCACTGTCCTTCAACTGGATCCTGGGTACAGCCAGCTATTACGCACTGCCCGCCCTCGGCCCGGTGTACGCCGACATAACACCGTTCTACGATCTTCCCGAAACCCCGGTTTCCGCCCTGCAGGACACCCTGTATGCCGAGCGGGTGGAAGTGCTGGCCAACCCGTTCGCCACCGACAACGTGCACGGTATCGCCGCGTTTGCTTCCCTGCACGTCTCCATCATTTTCACCGCGGCCCTGATGGCCCACCTGACCCGCCTGCCCAAGGTGGCCCGCTGGCTCATGTGGATCTACACCGCACTCACTATGCTGGCCACCATCTACTTCGGCTGGCACTACGTCCTTGATGTGATCGCCGGATTCGCCCTCGGCGCCGTCTCCGTCTGGCTGGCAGCAAAAGCCGTGGGGACCGGCCGGAAGCACTTCCCCGCGCGCACCCCGCAGGCGGAGCCCGACGTCGAGCCGGACCGGGTGACCACCGGCGCCTAGGTCTGGGGTACGCCGCGGTGCACGCTGACGGACCGGGTCCCGGGAGGCTGGCAACCGAGGGGCACCGGAGGGCCCGGAGGAAGGCGGCTTTAATATTTCCCGCGAGCTCTGCGAGCGCGGAAATTTCGTTGCCGCCGTTCCGGGCCCGCAGGCGCCCCGCAGGCGCCCACCCACCAAAAAGCCCCGGACAAACCCCGGCTCAGACCGGCCCGAACGCCGCCACGGCGTTCTGCCCGCCGAACCCGAACGCATTCGTCACCGCGTACCGCACCGTTGCGTCCCGGGCCGTCCCAGGCACATAGTCCAGGTCGCACTCCGGATCCGGGGTGCTGTAGTTCAAGGTGGGCGGGATGACGCCCTCACGGATCGCCATCACGCACAGCAGGGATCCGAGGGTGCCCGCCGCGCCGATGAGGTGCCCGGTCATGGACTTGGGTGCCGTGACCGCGAGCGACGCCGCGTGCTCGCCGAAGGCGGTGTGCAGGGCGAGGGTTTCGGTCCGGTCATTGGCCAGGGTCGACGTTCCGTGGGCGCAGACCAGGTCCACGTCCGCGGGGTTCAGCCGGGACCTGTCCAAAGTCCGGCAGATGGCCTCCGCCGCATACTGCCCGGTGGGGTCCGGAGCCACAATGTGGAACGCGTCGGATGTCAACGCACCGCCCAGCAGCTCGGCGTACACCTGGGCACCGCGGGCACGGGCATGGCTGAGCAGTTCCAGCGTGCACACCACCGCACCTTCCCCGAACACAAACCCGTCCCGGTCCGCATCGAAGGGACGGCTGGCCTCCTGCGGGGAATCGTTGTTCCGGGACAGCCCGCGCATGGCGGAAAGCCCGGCGAACATCACCGAGGTGATGGCCGCATCCGTGCCGCCGGCCACCACCACGTCCGCGTCCCCGGCCAGCAGCAGGCGGCGGGCTTCCAGCAGGGCTGCGGTTCCGCTGGCGCAGGCCAGGGCACTGGCATTCACGGGCCCGTGCACCGCCAGATCAATGGCCACCTCGCAGGCCGGCATGTTGGTCAGGGAGGACGCCACAAAACTGGGGCTGATGGGCCGCAGACCGTCGCGTCCCAACGTCTCAGTGGCATCCTGGATCTCCGGATACCCGGACACGGCACTGTTGATCAGTACCGCCGCTTCGGTACCCTCCAGCGATTCCCCCAGTCCGGCGTCGGCCACCGCCTCGCGGGACGCCGCGACGGCAAGGTGGGAGGCCCGGGAGGACCGGCGCAGGCGTTTGACCGGCAGATACTGGGCGGCGTCGAAATTCTTCACCTCCCCGGCAATCCGGGTGGGGAACTCTGAAGCGTCGAACGCGGTGATCTTGTCGATCCCGCTGCGCCCGGCCAGCAGCCCCGCCCAGGTGTCCGGCCAGCTGTTCCCGAGCGGTGTCACCGCCCCCATCCCGGTAATGACAACACGCTCAGCCATCCGTTGGTGCCTTCCGGGCAGCGCCGGGCACATGCATCCGGCCATCCAGCCAGTCCTGGGCGGCGGAATCAGCCACCTTGTAGTGCATCTTCTTGCCGGTGGCGGTCATGGGCAGCTCGTCCACGAAACGGTAGCCGCGCGGGCGTTTGAAGTCCGCCAGTCCCGGATGCTCACGGCAGAAGGCATCCAGCCCCGCCGCGTCCACCTCCTCGCCGCGGCGCACCACATAGGCCACCACGCGCTGGCCCCACTGGCCATCGGGCACACCCACCACCACGGAATCCAGCACGTCCGGATGGTCGGCGAGCGCGGCCTCCACCTGCACCGGGTGCACGTTCTCGCCGCCGGAAATGATCATGTCATCGGTCCGGCCCATGATGGTCACGTACCCCTCGGCGTCCCAGGTGGCCATGTCCCCGGGATACAGCCAGCCGTCGTGGAACTTCTCCTCCTCCACCTCCGGCAGGTTGGCGTAGCTGAACCCTGATTTCGGCGAGCGCATGATCACTTCGCCTATTTCACTGCCGTCCCGGGCGGCCAGTTCGTGCGGCTGCCCGCGGCGGCCTTCGAAGACGCGGACGACGGCGACGTCGTCGTCCGTGCACGCACGCCCGGCACTGCCGGCGTGGGCCGGAAGATCCTCCGGCCGCAGGAACGTGTTCCAGAAGCCCTCGGTGGTGCCGTAGCCGTTGAAGATCCGGGGCGTGAGCAGCTCCTGATACCGGATGGCGGCGGCCCGGTCCAGCGGTGCACCCATGGTGACAATCCCGTTCAACGACTCCAGGTTCCGCGGATTCTTTTCCTGTTCAACGGCGATCATTTCCAGCGTGGTGGGCGCGCCGATCAGGTAGGTCAGTCCCTGCTCCCCCACCCAGTCCAGCACCGTGGCCGCATTGAAGCTGCGCAGCGGCACCACGGATCCGCCGATGTAGAACACCGGATTGGGTCCGCCGGAGTGCAGGCCGCCGCGGTGGAACCAGGGGGTCATGTTCAGGGTCCGGTCGGACGGGCTGAGCGGGAAATGCATGATCACGTCATGCGCGCTCATCACTTCGGCAATGGACGGCAGCGGCACCCCCTTGGGCATGCCGGTGGTGCCCGAGGTATAGAAGCGGGTGCTTTCCTCAAAGGTGGAGAAGTCCGCCGGCAGCTCCGGCAGCGTGCCCGCAGCCTCGGCCACCGCGGCGTCGAAGTCCTGCCCCAGGTGCCCGGACCCCATCCCCCAGTGTCCGGCGTCGTCCCCGCCTGCCACCAGCACCACCGGGGACACCCCGGCCAGTTCCAGGGCGCGCTGCGCACCGTCCGCATGCTCGGCATCGATCACGAACACCGTCGGGTCGCTGTCGCGCAGGATGTGCGCGGTTTCAGCCGGTGCGAGCCGGTAGTTCACCGGGACGCTGACTGCGCCCAGCCGCTGGGTGGCCAGATAGAGCAGGGCGAACTCCACGCCGTTGTAGAGCTGGTACAGCACCCGGTCACCACGGCCGACGCCGCGTTCGGCCAGGGCCCGCGCCACGGAATCCACGGCGGTGCCGAGCTCGGCGTAGCTCCATTCGCGGCCCGACGGCGGATCCACCAGCGCGGTGCTGTCCCCGTACCGGGCCACATTGCGCCCGAACCCGGCGGCATAGGTGAGGGAGTGCTCGAAGTAGTTCCGGTAGCGGGCTGGATCGTAACTCACGTCTGGCTCCTTTAAGGGGTCCGGCTACTGACTAAGGGGTCCGCCTACTGACGGCGGTCCCGGGTGGGCCGGTCCGGAAGTTGAATCGGCGGGCCCGAAGCCTCGGAATGGAACGGCGGGGCAATCACGGACAGACCGCCGTCCACGGCCAGCACCTGCCCGGTGATGTACTCGGCGCCGGGTGAGAGCAGGAAGTCCACGGCAGCGGCCATTTCATCCACGGTGCCGGCCCGGCGTTTCGGAATGCGGGCGAGCACGCTCTCGATGGCCGCCATACCGTCCATGGAGTAGAAGTAGTCCAGTGAATCCGAGTCAATCAGTCCGCCGTTGACGGCGTTGACGTTGATGCCGTAGCCGGCAAATTCCACGGCCATAAAGCGGACGAACGACTCCACGGCGGCCTTGTAGGAGCCCAGCGCAGCGTAGGTGGGGAAGGCACGGGTGCTGCCGTAACTGGTCAGCGCGACTATCCGCCCGCCCTGATCCATCAGCTTCACCGCTTCCTGGGCGCCGAGTACAAACGGCCGCACATTCACGGCATAAGCCCGGTCCAGGTGATGTGTTTTCAGGTCCACCACGTTTTTGAACGCAGCCGCGGCAGCGTTGTTGACGAAGTAGTCCAGCCGCCCGTACTCATCCACGGCGGCATCAAAAAGGCGGACAATGTCTTCGGGATTCTCCACGTCCGCCTGCACCGCAATGCCGCCGCCGCCCAGTTCCTGCAGCTTCGCCACGGTTTCCTTGGCCATTTCCGCGTTCTGCTTGTAGCTCACCACCACGTGGGTTCCGTGCCCCGCGAGACGCTCGGCCACCCGCCGCCCGATACCGCGGGAGGCGCCGGTGATCAGCGCGATCTTTGCCTCGCTTGGTTCCACGTGCATGCCTCCTGCGCCGGTGTGTGCCTCACACCTTGTCACCGGAGTCCGCCGGGAAACAAGACCCGGAGGGCAACCCGGGCCAGGACCCGTGGCACCCGCTGCGGGAGAGCGGGTAACCGGGCTAGGAACGCAGGTAGGCCAGCGTTGCCAGTACCCGGCGGTGGCCGCTGTCCGACGGCGCGAGCCCGAGTTTCGCGAAGATGTTGCCGATGTGTTTGCTCACCGCGGTTTCGGAGACCGTGATGGCCTGGGCAATCGCGGTGTTGCCCAGCCCTTCGGCCACCAGGCCCAGCACTTCGAACTCCCGCGGCGTCAGGGACCGGATGGGATCCTCGGTGCTGCGGCGGCTGAACAGCTGGGCAATCACCTCCGGGTCCATCACCGTGCCGCCGTCCAGCACGCGGCGCAGGCCGTCCACAAACTCGCCCACGTTGCCCACGCGCTCCTTCAACAGGTAGCCCACCCCCTGCGCACCGGAGCCCAGCAGCCGGCCGGCGTACCTGTCCTCCACATACGCGGAAAGCACCAGGACCGGGAAATCCGGCACCTGGGCCCGCAGTTCCAGCGCAGCCTTCAGTCCTTCGTTGGTGAAGGTGGGCGGCATCCGGACGTCCAGCACCGCACCGTCCGCTGAGCCGGGCTCAAAGGCGGCCAGCAGGTCATCCGCGTTGTCCCAGGCCCCCGCCACCTCGAAACCTTCGCTCTGCAGCAGCAGCTGCATTCCGGCACGCAGCAGGGCGTCATCCTCGGCAATCAGAAGGCGCATGGCAGCTCCACTCGCAGGTGTGTCGGTCCGCCGGGCGGACTAGTCAGGATCAGTTTGCCGCCGAAGGCCGCCGCCCGCCGGGCAATTCCGGCCAGGCCGGTGCCCGAGCCGCCCCGGTCGGATCCAGCAGCCAGGTCATCGCCTGCCCGGGCATCGCCTACTCGAGCGTCGGCTACCCGGGCGCCCCCGTCGCCGTCGTCGTCCACCTGGACCACCAGGATCTCCTCCCGTGCGGCCGCTTCCGTCCGCAGCACGACGTCGATCCGGCTCGCGTTGGAGTGCTTGGCCGCGTTGGTGAGGGCTTCGGCGAGGACAAAGTAGGCGGCCGATTCCACCGCTGCGGGGGCGCGCTGCAGGCCCGTGACATTCAGGGAGCAGGGAATGGATGAGCGGCTGGTCAGGGCCGACGCCGCTCCGCCCAGACCAAGCTCATCCAGCACGGGCGGGTAGATGTCATGCACGGCGGCACGCAGCCCGGCGAGGGCCTCGGAAGCGGCGTCCTGGGCCCGGCCGAGAAACGGCACGGCGGCGGCGGGATCGGTTTCCGCGGCACGCTGCGCCAGCCCAAGCATCATCACGACGCCAACCAGCCGGTTCTGCGCGCCGTCGTGCAGTTCCCGCTCAATCCGGCGCAGCTCGGCGGCGTGGGCGGCGAGCGCACTGGCCCGGGCCGCGGAGAGTTCGGAGATCCTGCGGGCCAGGTCGGCGTAGCGCCGCGGCGAGAGAATCGCGAGGGTGGCCGAGCCGACGCGCCGCGCCATCCACGGCAGCAGCAGCCACCCGGCCGCCACATACACCAGGCCAAGAAGCATGGTGAGGACGGCGTCGGTCCAGCTGCGGACGGTCAGGGTCAGCTCCAGCGGCGCGTCCGCCGGGAACAGGGGCCAGAACGGGGCAACGAGAATGTACAGGACCCCGCCGACGGGCAGGGCGAGTGCCAGGACACCGGCCAGCAGGGCGAAGGCGCTGTGGAAGCCCAGCCAGGCCGCATCGCGCTTGGTCTCGGGGGCGCTCACCAAAGCTGCCAGCTCGCCGAAGGAATGCCGGCCGGAAAGCCGGCGCCGGTCAAACGGGATCACTGCAGAGGTAAATGCTGCAGCCCGGCCCTGTGCCCCGGCCGCCAGCCGGTTCAGCGTCCCCAGCAGGCGCGGCACCGCGTACAGGCCCACGCCCAGGGGCAGGAAGGGCAGCAGCACTATTCCGGCCACCAGCACCCCCAGCGACGCCGGCCAGTGCCCGGCCTCGCGCAGCAGGAAACGCGCATCCCGGAGGCGGGATTCGAGGCCGGCACGGATAGTCACCTGCCTGATTATGCCGGAGCCGCCGGGCCGTGTCGGTATAGCCAGCTATACCCCCAACCGGCCGCCTGGCTGTATCGGAACCGGTCTTCCCGATCCGTAGCGTCGAAGGCAGTCAGCTTTGCCCGCCCGAATCAAAGGATGATCCCCATGTTTACCGATGCCGACGAATTCTCCGCCCCCGCAGCCCTGCAGCTGCGGGGCGTCTCGAAAAGCTACGGCTCCGGCCCCGCCGCCGTGCCCGCCCTGCGGAACATCTCCCTGGCCGTTCCGCAGGGCAGCTTCACCGCCGTCATGGGGCCCTCCGGTTCCGGTAAGTCCACGCTGCTGCAGTGCGCGGCCGGGCTGGACGCCCCGGACAGCGGTGAGGTGTTTCTGGGCGCAACGGAGATCTCCCGCCTGCGCGGCAAAGCCCTGACCCGGTTCCGCCGGGACCACGTGGGGTTTGTCTTCCAGTCCTACAACCTCCTGCCGCAGCTGACCGTGGCCCGCAACGTCACCCTGCCCCTGCTGCTGGCCGGCCGCGAAACAGACACGGCATGGCTCGGCTACGTGCTCGAAGCCGTGGGACTGGACGGTTTCGGCGAGCGGAAACCGCAGGAACTTTCCGGCGGCCAACAGCAGCGGGCCGCCATTGCCCGGGCACTGATCACCCGGCCGGCAGCGGTCTTCGCGGATGAGCCCACCGGCGCCCTGGACTCGGGCACCGCCCGCCAGGTCCTTGACCTGCTGCGCCAGACCGTTGCGGAGCTGGGACAGACAGTGGTGATGGTGACCCATGATCCGGTGGCCGCCGTCTCCGCGGACACCGTCATTTTCCTGGCGGACGGGCAGCTGGACGGCAGTATGGCCGGCGCCACCGTCCGCGACGTCACCGACCACGTGGCCTACCTGGGCGGGCGCTGATCATGTGGTCCTTCGCCAGAGAATCGATCCGGCACCACCGCGGCGGATTCGCCGGAGTGTTCGTGGCCGTGTTCCTGTGTGCTGCACTGATCACCGCCATGGGCGTCCTGATTGAATCCGGCCTGCGCGGCGGCACCGCCCCCGAACGGCTGCAGGGTGCCGAGGTGGTGGTGGGCGCCCCGCAGTCCCTGCCCGTCGTGGAGGACATGGACGCTCCGCTCTCCGAGCGGGTCCTGCTTCCTGCCGATCTGGTGGCCCGCATAGCCGAGGTGCCGGGGGTGGAGCAGGCGGTAGGCACCGTCACTGTTCCCCTGACCGACGACGCCGGCCGGAGCCTTTCGGCCTCGGACTGGGACTCCGCCGTGCTGGCACCGTACACACTGGCGTCCGGGGAGGAGCCCCGGGCCGCCAGGGACGTGGTGGTGGACGGGTCCTTCGGAGCCGCCCCCGGTGACCGGCTGGTCCTCTCTTACGGCGGCGAGCCTACCGAATACACCGTCTCCGGCATCGCGGAGGCAGAGACGGCCTCGGGCTCCCCCGCGGTGTTCCTCAGTTCCGCCGGTGCCGCCGCCCTGTGGCCGCACGCCGATACGTTCGCCACCGTGGGCGTAATTGCCGATGGGTCCGTGGCACCTAAGGAACTGGCTGCAGACATCGAAGCCGGCGTGGACGGCGTCGTCACCTACACCGGGGACCGCCGCGGCGACGTGGAGAACCTGGGCGGGTCCGCTGCCCGCTCCACATTGCTGCTGCTCAGCGGGTCCCTGGCCGGGGTGGCCCTGATGACCGCCGTGTTCGTGACGGCCGGAACCCTGTCCCTGTCCATCCTGGCCCGCCGCCGGGAATTCGCCATGCTGCGCGCCGTGGGCGCCGGCAGCGGGCAGACGCTGGGCATGATCGTGCGCGAGGTCCTGCTGGTTTCCGGTGCTGCTGCCGTCCTGGGCGTGGCGCCGGGCTTCGGGCTGGCGTACTTCCTCGGCGCACAGTTCACCGCGGGGGGCGTCATTCCCGAGGACTTCGCCCTGGCCTACGGTCCGCTGCCGGCACTGGCTGCGGTGGCCCTCAGCATCGCCGCCGCGGTAGGGGCCTCGCTGGTGTCGGCCCGCGGCACCGTTCGCATGTCGCCCACCACGGCCCTGCGTGAAGCCGTCACGGAGAAGTCGCAGCTGGGCCGGGGCCGCCGGCTGGGCGGCTTGGTCCTGCTGGCGGCGGGGATTGTTGCAGCGATGCTTCCCGTAGCCATTCCCGGCACCGCCGGGCTGGCGGTTGCCGCTTCCAGCGTGCTGCTGCTGATCATTGCCGCAGGGATGCTGGGCCCGTGGATTGTCGCCGGTGTGCTCCTGCTGGTGGGGCCTCTGCTGGGCCGCAGCCCCTCCGCGTCCCTGGCCCTGGCCGAAGCCAACGCCTCCGCCTTCCCCCGGCGGCTGGCCGGAGGCATCATTCCCCTGGCCCTGGCCATCGCCCTGGGCTCGGTGCAGTTGTTTATGCCCACCACGGTGGAGACGGAAGCGGACCGGCAGTCCCGCGACGGCATGGTGGCCGACTATATGGTCAGCGCACCGGGCGCCGGAATCTCCGCAGACCTGGCCGACGAGGTCTCGGGCCTGCCCGCCGTGGATACCGCCACACCCGTGGCCCATTCCGCGGTCCTGGCCGACCTGCGGTTCCTGGGCACCGAGGACGGCCTGGAGTCCTACGGCATCCAGGGGGTGGATCCGGAGAACCTGGACTCCACCCTGGACCTGGGCGTGAGCGAAGGCAGCCTGCACCGGCTGTCCGATCCGGAGACCGTGGCCCTGAGCGTGAACCTGGCCCGGGAATCCGGCGTCGGCGTGGGTGACCGGTTCGCCTTCCACTACGGCGACGGAACCGGAACTTCCGCCGTCGTGGTGGCTACCTATTCCCGGGGGCTGGGGTTCGGTGACGTGACGGTGGCCAATGAGACCCTGCTCCAGCACACCACCGCGGGACTGAACGACTATCTCCTGGTGAGCGCCGCCGACGGCGCTGACGGCACCGAGGTCGCCGGGCAGCTGGCAGAGCTGGGCCTTTCCCCGGTGGACCGGGACGCCGCCGGTGCTGCGGGCGCTGCGGAACGGCAGGCGGAATCCTGGGTCAACATCGTGGCGATGCTGGTGCTGCTGGGCTACGTGGGCCTGTCCGTGGTGAACTCGCTGGTGATGGCCACCGCGCGGCGCCGGCCCGAGCTGATGCTGCTGCGTTCCCTCGGTGCATCGGACCGGCAGCTGCGCCGGATGACCGGGGCGGAATCGCTGCTGCTGGTGGTGGCCGCCGTCGTCCTCGGCACCGCCCTGGCGGTACCGCCGCTGATGGGCATCGCGGTGAGCGTTTCGGGGCTGCCGCTGCCGACCATCCAGCCGTGGGTGTACCTGGCCATTGCGGGCGCAGCGGCTGCCATCGGGTTCGGCTCGGTGGCGCTGGCCACGCACGCGGCTCTTCGGGCGGAGAAACAGGGGTGAGACCGGGACCCCGAAGACAAAGAAACACCCCGGCCCAAAGGACCGGGGTGTTTCTTTTTGGCGGAGGATGGGGGATTTGAACCCCCGAGGGCGTTAACCCAACACGCGTTCCAGGCGTGCGCCATAGGCCGCTAGGCGAATCCTCCAGGCTTGCTCCCGAAGAAGCAGATATAAGACTACCCGACGCAGGGCCAAACCAACGAATCGGGCAATCCAGGGGCTTTTTGGATCCGGTCCACAGCGGCCCGGCTCACTCCGCCCCGGCGTGCTGCCTTCCCGCAATATGCAGCAGGGAGCTGATGATAATGATGGCCAGCCAGGACAGGATGGCTGCCTGCGGACCGAAGAGGAACGCCACGGGAATGGAGGCGAAGAACACGGCGGGAGTGACCGGGGCACGGACCGTGGCATAGGCGGGCAGCCGGGGATCGACGTCGGCGGCGAACAGGCGGGCGTGCCGGCAGTAGATCCACAAACCCGTATTGGCCGTACCGATCAATCCCAGTGCCGCTGCGTAAATCACGACGCCGAGCACCTGGTCCCCGTAGAAGGCCAGCATATCCGTGGCATACCCCAGCAGTGCCACAAAGAGCAGCAGGACCAGGTTCAACTGCTGCAGCCGGCCCGTGAAGCCCCTCAGCAGGCGGAAGAGCCGGTGGTGGTTCAGCCAGTAGGCAGCAGTCACGGCAAAGGACAAAACGTAGGCTGCAAACTCCGGAAGCTGCTCGGCGACGGCTTGTCCCAGCTGGCCGGCCGGCACCTCAGGAACCTTGATATCCACAGCCACCAAGGTCATGGCGATGGCAAAAACCGCGTCGCTGAAGAACATGGTGCGTTCCAGATCAGGCCCGGAGTCCACCCGACGCGGGGAGTGTTCACTGTTTCCCGACACGGGACCAGTGTGTCCTGTTCCCACCCCCGGGTCAGGATCGGGAGCGCTTAAACGGATAAGGACCCGCACATCTTTGTGCGGATCCTTATCGTCAACGTATGTCCGGCGGTGACCTACTCTCCCACATCCTCCCGGATGCAGTACCATCGGCGCTGTGGGTCTTAGCTTCCGGGTTCGGAATGGGACCGGGCGTTTCCCCCACGCTATGACCGCCGTAACCCTTGCCCCGGCTGCTCTCGCGGCGGGAAATCTTCGGTTACAGGCTGCCCTTTCGGGTTTCTGCTCTTCTATTCTACCGCGTACTGCGAGGACTTTTGACCACCGTCCGCGCCGTCGTCGTACTTTTGGCGGTGGGCGGCCACTTCACCCATATTCTCCTGCGCCCAGTACCGCAGGCCCTGCACCACGTTGTACAGGGAACGGCCCAGTTCCGTCAGCTCATAGGACACCGTGACCGGTACGGTCGGCGTTACGGTGCGGGTCAGGAGCCCGTCGCGCTCCAGTGAACGCAGGGTCTGGGTGAGCATCTTCTGGCTGACGCCTGCCAGCATTCTGGAGAGGGCCGAGTACCGCATTGCCATGCCTCCGGCCGGGGAGGCGGAACCGACGGCCGCATTCCCGGCAGTGTCCCCGGCAGTGTTCCCGGCTGTGGTCCCGGCTGTGTCCCCGGCGAGGGCGCAGAGCACCAGCACCACCCATTTATTCGATATCCGGTCCAGGAGTTGGCGGCTGGGGCACACAGCGAGGAACGCGTTGAAGTTTGCGGCGGCCTCAGCCCGCCCGGTGGAATTCGCTGAAGTCACGGCTCCTCTTTTCCTGAGTGGCGGGTACGCACTTTAAAGTGCCTACTTCCCAGCAGGAAGCAGCTCTCCAATACTGGTGCAGGACTAGCCGAAGCACCACTCCCTCGTGAAAGGCGCATCATGAATACATCCACAACACCCGCCACCCTGCTGCCGGGCGGAGACTGGGCTTTGGGGGCCCGAACCGTTTCCCGCTTCGGGTACGGCGCCATGCAGTTGGCGGGCCCCGGGGTGATGGGACCGCCTGCTGACCGCGCCGGAGCCCTGGCCGTCCTGCGTGAGGCCGTCGATCTGGGCATTACCCACATCGATACCAGTGACGCCTACGGACCGCACTACACGAATCAGCTGATCCATGAAGCCCTCCATCCCTATCCGGAGTCCCTGGTCATCGCCACCAAGGTGGGGGCGGAGCGTGATGCACAGGGCGGATGGCCGACGGCGCGGGAACCGTCGGCTCTGCGCCGGCAAGTGCACGACAACCTTCGGACCCTTGGCGTGGAGCGACTGGACCTGGTTAATCTGCGGATGGGTGACGCCGCCAGTCCCCGGTCGGGATCCCTGGCCGAGCCGGTCCAGACCTTGCTCGAGCTCCAGCAGGAGGGACTCATCCGCGACCTCGGGCTCAGCAACGTCACGGATGGGCAGGTTGCCGAGGCTCAGGGTATTGCCCGCATTGTCTGCGTCCAGAATATGTATAACGTTGCCCACCGGCACGACGACGCCCTCATCAGCCGGCTTGCCGGAGAGCAGATCGCCTACGTTCCGTTCTTTCCACTGGGCGGGTTCACACCGCTGCAGTCCGAAACCCTCTCCCGGGTGGCCGCCGGCGCAGGCGCATCTCCGCTGTCGGTCGCGCTGGCCTGGCTACTGCAGCGTTCCCCGAACATCCTCCTGATCCCCGGAACGTCTTCCCAAGCACACCTTCTCGACAACATTGCCGGGGCAGCAGTGGTGCTCTCCGGGCAGGACATCGCAGACCTGGACGGTTTCGGCAGGTAGTGAGGATTCTCATGCCGTGGGCCTATGCTCCGGGTTCTCTTGGCCTGGAGCCGACGCCGGCCCTTCCCTCCCCCACTGCGGGTAGAAGAACAGTGCGGGTTAAACAGGTCAGGCCCCGCACACATGGTGCGGGGCCTGACCCTCTCAACAAAAATTGTCCGGCGGTGACCTACTCTCCCACATCCTCCCGGATGCAGTACCATCGGCGCTGTGGGTCTTAGCTTCCGGGTTCGGAATGGGACCGGGCGTTTCCCCCACGCTATGACCGCCGTAACCCTTCCACCCGCACCACACACCCAAAAACCCGGGTATGCGTGGGGAAAACAATGGTTACAACACGTCCCGACCCCCCAAAAGAGGTGCCGGCAGTGCGGTAAAAGTTGTGAACCCGCCCCCCGGACAAGGGGGACACGGTTCGTGTTCCAGGCCAACAACGGGTTGTTGTCCGGGAACCACATAGTGGACGCAAGCAGCATGATCACAGCACCCTTTATACTTTGACGGACCGTTTGAAGTCGTGTCCGTCCAGGTGCTGGTGTGGTGTAAGTTATCGGCCTATTAGTACCGGTCAGCTTCACGGGTCTTTAGTCC
>NZ_VTFX01000005.1 GCF_009192775.1 Arthrobacter yangruifuii | reverse complement strand
CGGCCCAGCAAAATCCGGGAGTCTTTCCGCCGGCCCCGCGAAGGGCGCGCACCGGTTGGACTCAGGTTTTTTGGTGGGTTTGGCCGCCATGCTCGGGCGCTTTTCCAGCGTCCCGGCCGCGGCGACTCCAATTACTTTACACATCGCTTCCGGTCCTTGCAAACCGGATCGAAGTGATCCGCCGCACAGGGACCGGAAGTCCTGCCGGGAGCCGCCGGAGCGGTTCCCTGCCTCCTTGGGAGAAGCTTTAAAAACTATACGGCGGAGACCTCGACGCTTGCAAGGGTCCGCTTTCCGCGGCGGAGGACCAGGTACCGGCCGTGCAGCAGGTCCTTGGGGTCCACCACGGCTTCGGCATCCGTGACCTTCACGTTGTTCACGTACGCACCGCCCTCGGCCACGGTCCGCCGGGCGGCGGAGTTGCTCGGGGACAGATTGGAGGCCACCAGCAGGTCGACGATGCCCAGGGCATCCGGAGACACCACGGCGGCGGGCAGTTGCTCGGTGGCCGCCTTCAGGGTGGCCTCGTCCAGTTCGGTCAGGTCACCCTGGCCGAACAGGGCCGCGGATGCGGCGATGGCCTTGTCGGTTGCATCGGTTCCGTGAATCAGGGACGTCACATCGTAGGCCAGGGCGCGCTGCGCCTCACGCTTGTGCGGCGCGTCCTTCACTGCCTGTGCCAGCTCCTCGATCCGGGCCCGGCTCATGAAGGTGAAGACCTTGAGCCGGTCCACCACGTCGGCGTCGGACGTGTTCACCCAGAACTGGTACATGGCGTACGGGCTGGTCATGGTGCCGTCGAGCCAGACGGCGTTGCCCTCGCTCTTGCCGAATTTGGTGCCGTCGCTGTTGGTGATCAGCGGGGTGCCCAGCGCGTGGACCGTTTTTCCCTCAACCTTGCGGACCAGTTCGGTGCCGCTGGTGAGGTTGCCCCACTGATCGGACCCGCCGGTCTCCAGCACGCAGTTGTACTGGCGGAAGAGTTCGAGGTAGTCCATGCCCTGCAGCACCTGGTAGCTGAACTCGGCGTAGCTGATGCCTTCATCGGAGTTCAGGCGCGAGGAGACGATTTCCTTCTTGATCATCGTTCCGACCCGGAAGTGCTTCCCTACGTCGCGCAGGAAATCGATGGCGCTCATCGGAGCGGTCCAGTCCAGGTTGTTCACCATGCGGGCGGCGTTGGTGCCCTCAAAACTGAGGAACCGCTGCACCTGTCCCTGCAGGTACCCGACCCATTCGGCGACGGTTTCCTTGGTGTTCATGGTGCGTTCCGCCGTCGGGCGCGGGTCCCCCACCAGGCCGGTGGAGCCGCCGACGAGCGCAAGGGGCCGGTGGCCGGCGAGCTGTAGCCGGCGCATGGTGAGCAGCTGCACCAAGTTGCCCAGGTGCAGGCTCGGCGCCGTCGGGTCGAAGCCGCAGTAATAGGTGATCGGTCCCCCGGCCAGAAGCTTTTCCAGCTCTGCCTCGTCGGTGGAGACCTGGACCAGGCCCCGCCACTTCAGTTCCTGCCAGATGTTGGCGAAGGAGGAATCATTCTGCTGGGCGCTGAGGCCCTCGGGGTTCACGATGTTGTCTGACACGCTTTCTAAATTATCAGTCTTCGGGAATGCCTGCGGGGATTCCGTTGGCGGCGATCAGCCGGAGCCGCTGGGTGGGACGGGTCATGGCGACGTACAGGTCCCCGACCTTGCCGGCTGCTGCGGTCAGCAGTTCGGACGGTTCCAGGATGACGACGCCGTCGAACTCCAGGCCCTTGGCCTCCCGCGGGGAGGTCACCACAATGTCCTGTTCCAGCCCGCCGGCGCCGGACCCGACACGGGGGCCGTACACCTCGGTCACCGCGCGGCGGACTGCGCCAAGGCGGTGGTCCTCGGCAATGATGGCCAGCAGACCGCCCTCGAGCGCCTCCAGATCCTCGGGCAGGGTCTCCAGCAGCCGCCGGATCAGCTGGTCTTCGGAGACCTCGTCGATGAACGGCGACCAGCGGCCCTCGCGGACAGCCTTCGGGGCGGAGACCACCAGGCCGGCTGCGTTGGCCATGCGCACCGCTGCCTCGGCAATCTGGGCCGGGGTGCGGTAGTTCACGGTCAGTTCCTCCAGCGTCCACCGCTCCCCCACAAACGGGCTCAGGGCGGCCTGCCAGGACGTGGCCCCGGCGGAGGAGCTGGTCTGGGCAATATCGCCCACCACGGTGAAGGACTTCAACGGGCAGCGGCGCATCAGCAGCCGCCACTGCATGGCGGAGAGCTCCTGCGCCTCGTCCACCACAATGTGCCCGAAGGCCCAGGTGCGGTCGACGGCGGCGCGGTCCGCAGCCGTGAGGCGCTGCTCCCCCACCGCGTTGTGGTCCGCCAGGTCCTCGGCGGACAGGATGCCGTGGGCACCGGAATCCTCCAGGAAGCCCTCGGTGTTGGCGATGGCGCTTTCAGCATTGGCGAGGTCACGCTTGCGCTGTTCCTCTCGCATGGCGTTCTCCCGGCCGGCCGAAGCATCCAGTTCGCCGAGCAGTTCCGCGGCTTCATCCAGCAGCGGTACGTCGGACTCGGTCCAGGGTGCGTCGGGGCTGCGGCGCAGCAGGTCCAGTTCCGCATCGGTGAGCTCCGGCGCGGCGGCTTCCAGGTGTCCGGGTTTGCTGAAGAGCTCGGTGATGAGCTTTTCCGGGGTCAGCGGCATCCAGCACAGGTTCAGGGCCACACGTACGTCGCGGGCGCTGCGCACATCCTCGGCGAGGTAGGCCCGGTCGGTGCTGTTGCCGGCTCCGGCGGATTCCTCGAGCTGCTCGGTCAGCTGCTCGGTCAGCTCCCGCAGCAGGATCTTGACGAAGGTCACACGGGCTTCGTTGTGCGGCTTGCCGGTGGCACGCGCCTTGTCGCGGGCGCGCTGCACCTGCCGGGGGGTGAGGGTCAGGATGGTTCCCTCGACATTCAGCTTCCGCGGCCCCTGCGGCAGGCGCTGCCGATTGGCAACGGCCCGGGCGACGACGTCGGCCATGTACAGCCGGCCCTTGACCTCGGCGGTGGCCGGGTCCTCTTCATGGGAGGCGGAGATGCCGGGCATCAGCTGGCCCAGGCTGGACATCACGACGCCGGTCTCACCCAGGGAGGGCAGCACGCGTTCGATGTAGCGGATGAAGGCGTTGGACGGCCCTACCAGCAGCACGCCGGCGGACTTCAGCCGTTCCCGGTGGGTGTAGAGCAGGTACGCGGCGCGGTGCAGGGCCACGGCGGTCTTGCCGGTGCCGGGACCGCCCTGGACCACCAGCGTGCCTGAAAGCGGAGCGCGGATGATGCGGTCCTGTTCGGCCTGGATGGTGCCGACAATGTCGGACATCTGGCCGGTCCGCTTGGAGTTGAGGGCTGCCAGCAGCGCGCCTTCGCCCTGCAGCGCCTCTTCGTCCTCGAGCATGGAGTAATCCAGCACGTCATCCTCGATGGCCTGCACGTCGCGGCCCTTGAGGATCAGGTGGCGGCGGCGTCGTACGCCCTGGCGTTCGAAGGCGGTGGCCTGATAGAACGTGCCGGCCTCGGGGGCGCGCCAGTCCACCATCAACCGCTGCAGCTCCGCCGTGGAGAGGCCGATGCGGCCGATGTAGCGTTCCTCGCCGTCGTCGAGGTCCAGGCGGCCGAACACCAGCCGGTCATCAACGGCGTTCAGCTGCGCCAGGCGGTCCTCGTACATGGTGGCAAAGGCGTCCCGCTCGGACCGGTTCTGGTGGGAACCGGAGGCATGGCTGCGCCGGATCGCGGCCAGCTGTTCCCGTTTCTCCTCACGCAGCTCATCGAGGCGTGAGTAAAGACCGGCGACGTACTGACGCTCGTGTTCCAGCTCGTTGGAAGCTGAAGGTGTTTCAGGCATGTTCGAGTTCCCTCTCGCAAAGGCAGAGCGTCAATCTTACAGTGCATTTGGACTTTTGCAGGTCACTAATGTATGCGGTTTCTCTCTCAGCTGCTGCCTGCCGGAGAAGCGTGTCGCACCTCTCCCGGGCCGCGCCCGGAAAGGCCCGGGAAAGGCAGGGCCTAGTAACGGATCAGTGCGGTGACCGGGGTGCCGCCCAGGCGGTCCCGGCCGCCGAGCTCGCCCAGTTCCAGCACGACGCCGAATCCTGCCACTTCGGCTCCCGTCTTGCGGATCAGGCGGGCGGCGGCGCCGAGGGTTCCGCCGGTGGCCAGGACGTCGTCGAGGATCAGGACGCGCGCGCCGGCGGGCATATCGTCACGGTGCAGTTCCAGGGTGCTCTCGCCGTATTCCATGGAATAGCTTTCGGAGAATACTTCGCGGGGCAGCTTGCCCGGCTTGCGGACAGTGATGACGCCGGTGCCGGAGGCGTAGGCGGCCGCTGCAGCCAGCAGGAATCCGCGGGCCTCCACTCCTGCCACGAAGTCGAACTGTCCCTCGAAGGGGGCGATCAGGGCATCCACTACCCGGCGCAGTGCGGGGCCGTCGGCGAAGACCGGTGTCAGGTCCCGGAAAACAATGCCCGGCTTGGGGTAATCCGGGATGACCGCGCCGAGGCGTTCGATGGTTTGTTCAATGGACTCGGTGGTATCCGGTTCTGCCGGGGCATCTTTCACCCGTCCACCTTACCCGTTCCCGCCCCTCTGGCCCGAGCCGTGCGGACAGCTGTGGGGCTTCTCTCGCCCCGGCCGTACCGGAATAAAGGGTGAGGAGCAGCGGTTGCCAACCGACGGGCTGCTTTGAAAGAGCCTGGAATTTACCGCACCAACAGTCAAGGATTTCAACACATGGCTAACCTGCACGAAGTGCTCAGGAATAAAATCGGATTCGGCACGGCCCCGCTGGGAAACATGTTCCGGGACATCCCCCAGGATGAGGCGCTGGCAACAGTGGAAGCCGCCTGGAACGAAGGCATCCGCTACTTTGACACCGCTCCCTTCTACGGAGCCGGCCTGGCGGAATCCCGCCTGGGCGAGGTGCTCTCCCGGCACAACCGCGACGAGTATGTGCTGAGCACCAAAGTGGGACGGCTGATCCTGGATGAGGAAGAGGAAAAGAGCCCCGGCCTCTTCACCCACGGACGTTCGAACAAGATCGCCACGGACTACACCACGGATGCGACCCTTCGGTCCATTGAGGAGAGCCTGAAGCGGCTAAAGACGGACCGCCTGGACTTTGTGTTCATCCATGACACGTCCCGGGACTTCCTCGGCGATGAGTGGGTAGCCAAGTTCAACGAGGCCAGGACCGGCGCGTTCCGGGTTCTTGCCCGGCTCCAGGACGAGGGCGTCATCAACGGCTGGGGCCTCGGCGTCAACACCACCGAGCCCATCGAACTGGCCATGGACATGGATGAGGCTGCTCCCACCATGAGCCTCTCCGCCACCCAGTACACGCTGCTGCAGCACGAGCGTGCCCTGCAGCGCATGATGCCCAAGGCGCAGGAACTGGGCGTCGGCATTGTCGTCGGCGGACCCTTCAACTCCGGTGCCCTGCTGGGCGGCGACAAGTTCGATTACGCCGAGATTCCCCCGGCGGTTCAGGCACGTATCGCCGAGCTGACCTCCGTCGCCGAGCGGCACGACGTAAGCCTGAAGGCTGCCGCCCTGCAGTTCTCCGCCGCCCACCCGGCTGTCGCTGCGGTCATCCCCGGTTCCAGCCGGCCGGGACGCGTCGCAGAGGACATCGCGGCCATGAAGGCCGAGATTCCGGGCGCGTTCTGGGACGAGCTCCTGGAAAAGAAGCTTATTTCGGCTCAGGCTCCGCTTCCGCGCTCCTAGCTTTTAGCTTCCAGGCGGCGTTCAGGGTGCAGGTTTCCCTGGACGCCGTTCTGCGTTTAACGGGCGTTTGCCCCTGCTGCCTTTGGCGGGGCCGTAGCTCCCGCCGCCGGCCGGCGCCGGGGCTGGGCGGGACGGTATTTGGACACGGTGGGATCCCCGGTGAGCCAGTACCGCCAGGGATAGTCCCCCGACCCTCCCGGGCCGCTGACGCCCACCCGCGGTCCGGTGGACACGAGGTCCGCACTCACGGGTTCGGCAGGCAACTCCAGGTGCAGGGGGTGCATGAACACATCCGCACCGTCCAGCGGCCGGGAAATTCCCAGTGCTTGGGCGAGCCGGGCCGGGCCCCGGGCCAGATCCAGCAGGTTGCGGGGGTTTCCCCGCCGTACGGCGGCGATGTCCGCCCCCTCGATCACCTCGCCCGCGCGCAGCAGCAGTCCCGTGGCATCCCCTTCAGTCCCGCAGACCACGTTGGCGCAGTAGTGCATGCCGTAGGTGAAGTACACGTACAGGTGCCCGGCCGGGCCGAACATGGTGGCGTTGCGCGCGGTCTGCCCGCGGAAGGCGTGGGACCCGGGATCCGCGTCGCCCATGTAGGCCTCCACCTCCGTGATCCGCACACTGACACGTTCGCCGCCGGCGTCGTGGGTCAGGACCGCACCCAGCAGCTGGGGTGCCGCGGAGGTGGCAGGGACGGCAAGACGTTCTCGTTCACTCGCAAAAGCCATGCTTCGACGGTAGCAAGCTTCCCGGGAGAGGTTTTCCGGGACGGCTCAGAGGTTCCCGGAGCCGTAGAACGTCTTCAGGGCCGCCAGCCGCCGGGAGCTGGGATGCCAGGGATTGCCCGCAAGGTGGTCGCCGGCCGCGTCCAGGGCCTGGTGCCAGACGGCGAGGAGCCCGGACACCTCCTCCGACCCGCCGTTTCCCCCGCCGGCCGGCTGCCGGACGAGGACGCGGGCACGGCCGGCGTCGTCCGTGATCTCGATGGAGGCTTCCCCTCCGAGACCGAGGTCCGACGCCGCACGGTCCACCGCGGTTCCCGCCTCCCCGGCGTCCGCGGCGTACCAGCGTTCGAAGACAATCCCCTCAGCATCCACGTGTCCCATCGTGGGCGAGACGCCGAATTCCTCCGCATAGGCGTCACGGAGGTCCTGCCACTGCTCCATGGAGGCGCCCACAGGATCCCGGCCCGCGGCGACGGCGTCGAATGCGTCCAGGATCCCCTGCCACCCGGCGGCGCCTTCGGCAAGGAAATCCGCGGTGTCCTCAAACGTGCGGAACTGTAGCAAGGACCCGCCGCGGGTTTCCAGCACCTGCCAGTCCAGGACCGATTCGTCCCCGAGCGGGTCCTCCCACGTGAATTGCAGGCTCAGCCCCGGAGTCATCTGCAGCACGGTTCCGGTGATCTTCGTGCTGCCCATATCCAGCCGGTATTCCTTGCCGAGGTGCCAGCCGGGCTCCACGGTGCCGAGCCACCGGGCCACCTTGTCCGGATCCGTCAGGACATCCCAGACGTGGGCAGGGGGAACATCGAACGGACGGTCAAAGACCAGGGCGTAGCCGTCGGCGCGGCGCTCGATGATTCCGGCGGTAACCGGGGCGTCAAGGAAGCTGGACTCGGTCATGGCGCGTCCTCCTGGGGTCCATTCAAGGGTAGCTTCGGCGGGTGCGTCCCTGGGAGGGGCCGGGAGGCAGATCAGCCGGCAAGGCGGGTTTCCGGGGCGCCCTTTGGCCCGGTCCCGGCACCGGATGGCCTAGAACGCGAGCCGGTGGCGGATATGGTGCCTGTCTGGGCTTGCCTGCCAGAACTCGATCTCGCTCGGTGCCAGCGCGTACAGCTGCCAGTTCGGATTGGCACTGCCGTCCGCGCCCGGCCGGGCCTCCCAGTCGGCGGCGGATTCCTCGGCGGAGAGCAGCGCCACCCGGCCGGCCACCCGGATCTGCCGGCCGAGCTCGGGCCAGTAGAAGTTCATGGCGGCCTGCGGGTTCCGGGCCAGCTCGGCTCCCTTGCGCGAAGTTCGTGCCGTGGCGAACTGCCAGCCGCCGCCGTCGAGGTCCTTGAGGATCAGCATGCGCGACGAGGGACGGCCCTGGGGGTCGGCGGTGGCCAGCGAAAAGGCATGGGGCTGGCGCACTCCGGCCGCCAGCGCTTCGGCAAACCACAGCCGGAACAGCTCTTCCGGATCCCGCGGCGCCGTCTCCGGATCGAAGGCGGGCATGGTGTCCGGGAAATCGGGCAGGGCACGCAGCTGGGCGCGGAAGGCACTGGTCATGCAGCCGACAGTACCGCGCCGGCGGGCACCCGGTACCGGCTCCCCCGGTAACCGCCGCGGAAAGGGCCAGGCGGGGACGGCAAAGCCACGGCCCCCGGGAACTCCCGGGGGCCGTGGCCAAAATGCGGTCAGCCGATACGGGCCGGATCAGCCGGCGTAGGCACGCACGGCGTCGACCTGCCGGATCAGCTCCGCGAGCTGCAGTTCCACGGCGGACCGGGCCGTGCCGCCCTGGGAACTGCGGCTGTCCAGGGACCCCTCGGTGCTCAGCACGGAGCGTACCTCCGGGGTCAGGTGCGGTGAAATGCCGGCATAGTCCTCGTCGGTCAGGTCCCACAGTTCGACGCCGCGCCCCTCCGCCAGCTGCACGGCGGCACCGGAAATTTCATGCGCCTCGCGGAAGGGAACACCCTGGCGGACCAGCCACTCGGCAATATCCGTGGCCAGGGCAAAGCCCTGCGGTGCCAGCGACTGCATCCGCCCGGTGTTGAACTTCAGGGTGGCAATCATGCCGGACACCGCCGGAAGCAGCAGCTCCAGGGTGTCGGCCGCGTCGAAGACCGGTTCCTTGTCTTCCTGCAGGTCCCGGTTGTAGGCCAGCGGCAGGCCCTTCAGTGTGGCGAGCAGGCCGGTGAGGTCGCCGATCAGCCGGCCGGCCTTTCCGCGGGCCAGCTCGGCAACGTCCGGGTTTTTCTTCTGCGGCATGATCGAGGATCCGGTGGAGTACGCATCGTCGAGCGTGACGAAGGAGAACTCCTTGGTGGCCCAGAGGATCACTTCTTCACTGATCCGGGACAGGTCCACGCCGATCATCGCGGCCACCCAGGAGAACTCTGCGTAGACGTCCCGGGAGGCGGTGCCGTCAATCGAGTTCCAGACGGCCGAGTCGAAGCCCAGCTCCGCGGCCACCGCGTTCGGGTCCAGCCCCAGCGAGGATCCGGCCAGGGCGCCGGAGCCGTACGGGGACACCGCCGCCCGCTTATCCCAGTCGGCCAGCCGCTGCACATCGCGCAGCAGCGCCCAGGCATGGGCCAGCAAGTGGTGGCTGAGCAGGATCGGCTGGGCGTGCTGCAGGTGGGTGCGTCCGGGCATGGCCACCCCGAGGTGTGCCTGCGCCTGGCCCACCAGGGCATCGACCACGGACAGCACGCCGGCACTGATGATCCGTGCGTGGTCGCGCAGGTACATCCGGCCCAGGGTGGCGATCTGGTCATTGCGGGACCGTCCGGCCCGGAGCTTGCCGCCCAGCCGGGCGCCGGCCCGCTCGATCAGCCCGCGTTCCAGGGACCCGTGCACGTCCTCATCGGACTCCGCCGGGACGTAGGCCCCCGACTTCACATCGGCGTCGAGCTGGTCCAGCGCGGCGAGCATGCCGTCCAGTTCGGCGTCGTCAAGGAGCCCGGCCGTGTGCAGCACCCGGGCGTGGGCCCGGGAGCCGGCAATGTCGTAGCCGGCAAGCCGCCAGTCGAAGTGGGTGGATTTGCTCAGCGCGGCGAGGGCATCCGCGGGACCGCCGGCGAACCGGCCGCCCCACAGGGCGCCCTGGACGGTTGATCCGGAGGTCCCGGTGCCCGCTGCTTCTGCCGGCGGCTTGCCGTTGTTCATGTCCTTACTTACCTTCTGCGAGACGCTGGTCGCGGCCGGAGGCCACCTTGGAGGACATGCCGAACAGCTCGATGAACCCGCGGGCCATGGACTGGTCGAAGCTGTCACCGGTGTCGTAGGTGGCCAGGTTGAAGTCATACAGCGAGGAGTCCGAACGGCGTCCGGTGACCACGGGGCGTCCCTTGTCCAGGGTCATGCGGATGTCGCCGGACACGTACTTCTGGGTGTCGCCGATGAACGCGTCCAGGGACTGCTTCAGCGGGGAGAACCACTGGCCGTCATAGACCAGTTCGGTCCAGCGCTGGCCGACCGTCTTCTTGAAGCGGGCCTGCTCGCGTTCCACCGTGACGTTTTCCAGCTCGCGGTGTGCCGCCATGAGGGCCATGGCGCCGGGGGCTTCGTAGATTTCGCGGCTCTTGATGCCCACGAGGCGGTCTTCCACAATGTCGATCCGGCCGATGCCCTGGGCGCCGGCGCGGCGGTTCATTTCCTCGATGGCCTGCAGCGGGGTGACGGCCTTGCCGTCGATGGCCACCGGCACGCCCTCCTTGAAGGTGATGATGACTTCATCGGGGGCCGGAGCGGATGCCGGATCCGAGGTGTACTCGTACACGTCCGGGGTGGGGCCGTTCCAGATGTCTTCCAGGAAGCCGGTTTCCACGGCGCGTCCCCAGACGTTGGCGTCAATGGAGAACGGGTTCTTCTTGGTGGTGACGATGGGCAGGTTCTTCTGCTCGGCGAAGGCAATGGCCTTGTCGCGGGTCAGGGCCAGGTCACGGACCGGTGCAATGCACTTCAGGTCCGGCCCCAGGGTCTGGATGCCGACTTCGAAGCGGACCTGGTCGTTGCCCTTGCCGGTGCAGCCGTGGGACACGGTGGTGGCACCGAACTGGCGGGCGGCAGCCACCAGGTGCTTGACGATGACCGGACGGGACAGCGCCGAAACCAGCGGGTAGGCGTCCATGTACAGGGCGTTGGCCTTCAAGGCAGGCATGCAGTACTCAGCGGCGAATTCCTCGCGGGCATCCGCTACGTACGCCTCCACGGCGCCGCAGTCCAGGGCCCGCTGGCGGATGGTCTCCAGGGACTCGCCGCCCTGTCCTACGTCTACGGCCACGGCGATGACTTCAGCACCGGTTGCCTCGGCAATCCAGCCGATGGCTACTGACGTATCCAGGCCACCGGAGTAGGCCAGAACAATACGTTCGCTCACGAATTTCGCTCCTCTTGCATTGGTCGCGGCCCGTACGGGCCGCTGGTTGGTTCAGGATGAAGTTTGGATGGTGGCCGTCAGGCCGTTACAGGATCCGGCTCTCAGACGCGGAGCCGTTGTTGCTGGCTTCGTCGGCGATCCGCAGGAACCGGGCGGCCAGGTCGGCGCCGCCCTCGGGGTCCCGCGTCACCATCATGACGGTGTCATCACCGGCAAGGGTGCCCAGCACGGACGGCAGCACGGAATGGTCGATGGCCAGGGCCAGGAAATTGGCGGCGCCGGGCGGCGTCCGCAGGACCACGATATTGGCCGAGGCCTCCGCAGTGACCAGCAGCTCGCCGCAGAGCCGGGCCAGCCGGGCATCGAGGACTTCCTGGGTGACGCCGGACTTCGGTGCCCGCTCGCCGCCCTCGGACGGTACGGCGTACACCAGTGCCCCGTCCTTGCCGCGCATGCGGACCGCTCCCAGTTCCACCAGATCGCGGGAGAGGGTCGCCTGCGTCACCTGCACGCCGTCGTCGGCCAGCAGTGCGGCAAGTTCGGCCTGGGAACGGATGGACAGGCCCGTGAGCAGGGTGCGGATACGCGCCTGGCGCGCCGTCTTTGTTGCCGGCATGGTCATGACCGTGCCTCCGGAACCCCGGTGAGGCCGGACCGCGCCATAAGCCAGACCATCAGCGCCTTCTGGGCGTGCAGCCGGTTCTCGGCCTCGTCCCAGACCACGGACTGCGGTCCGTCAAGCACGTCGGCGGAGATCTCGTAGCCGCGGTAGGCGGGGAGGCAGTGCAGGACCACGGCGTCGTCGGCGGCTGCGGCCATGGCCCCGGCGTCCACGGCGTAGCTGCGGAACAGTTCCTGGCGGGCGGCTTTTTCGGCTTCCTGGCCCATGGACACCCAGGTGTCGGTGGCAACGACGTCGGCTCCGGCCAGCGCTTCGGCGGCGTCGGTGGTGATGGTCACCGAACCGCCGGTCTCTTCGGCACGGGCGGCCGCGGCGTCGACAATCCGCGGATCCGGGAGGTAGCCCAGCGGGCCGGCCACCCGGACATGCATGCCGGCGGTGACGCCGGCGAGCAGGTAGGAGTTGGCCATGTTGTTGGCGCAGTCGCCCAGATAGGTCAGGGTGAGGCCGGCGAGGGTGCCCTTGTGCTCGCGGATGGTCATCAGGTCCGCCAGCAGCTGGCAGGGGTGGTAGTCGTCGGAGAGCGCGTTGATCACCGGCACGGAGGAATTGGCGGCCATCTCCTCCAGGCCGGACTGGGCGTAGGTCCGCCAGACGATGGTGGACACCATGCGTTCAAGCACCTTGGTGGTGTCCGCGACGCTTTCCTTGTGTCCCAGCTGGGATTCCCCCGCGCCGATGATCAGCGGCACGCCGCCCAGGTCGGAAATGCCTGCGGCGAAGGAGACCCGCGTGCGGGTGGACGTCTTGTCGAAAATGACGGCAACGGTCTTACGGCCGGTGGACTCGCCGGCAAACGGCTGGTATTTGTAACGGTCCTTTTTCAGCAGATCGGCCAGATCCAGGACTTCAGCCTGTTCCGCCTGGGTGAGGTCGGTGTCGACCAGGAAGTGACGGGTCATTGTTTTCCTTCGGTGATGGTGCCGGGGGCGGAGGATGGGGCGGCGCGGCCGGCATCAGCCGGCGCGGAGGCGGCTGCCCGGGCCGAGGCCAGGATGCCGGGCAGGGCCTGCAGGAAGCGTCCGGCCTGTTCTGCGGTGAGGATCAGCGGAGGGGCCAGCCGCAGAGTTGCCGGGCCGGTGCTGTTGATGATGAAGCCCGCGTCCAGTGCAGCGGCGACCGCTGCCGGGGCGACGTCGTCGGTCAGGTCGATGCCGATGAGCAGGCCCTCGCCGCGCACCTCGGCCACGGCGTCCATTGCCGCGATTTCCCGGCGCAGGTAGCTGCCGATGGCACGCACGCTGGCCAGCACCTCTCCGGAGTCCAGGACCGACAGGGTGGCCAGGGCGGCAGCGGCGGCCACGGGATTCCCGCCGAAGGTGGTTCCGTGCATTCCGGCGGCCAGCAGGCCCGACGTCGTTTCGCCGAACGTTATCAGCGCCCCCACCGGCAACCCGCCGCCGAGCCCCTTGGCCAGGGTCATGGCGTCGGGGAGCACGCCTTCGGACGCGAACCACTTGCCCGTGCGGCCGATCCCGGTCTGCACTTCGTCGATGACCAGCAGGGCTCCCGCTGCACGGGTCGCCTCGCGGGCAGCCCGCAGATACCCCTCGGGCAGCGGCCGCACTCCGGCCTCGCCCTGGATGGGTTCCAGGAAAACGGCGGCCACCGTTTCATCCACTGCGGCCAGCAGCGCGTCGACGTCGCCGAACGGCAGGTGTTCCACACCTGCGGGCAGCGGCTCGAAGGGCTCCCGGTAGGCGGGCTTCGCGGTCAGTGCCAGCGCTCCCATGGTCCGTCCGTGGAAGGCCCCTTCCAGCGCCAGGATACGGGTGCGCCCGGCCGCAGGGTCGGAATTCCGCCGGGCCAGCTTGAAGGCTGCCTCGTTGGCTTCCGCACCCGAGTTGGCGAAAAACACCTTTGATCCCTGCGGGGCGCCGGCCAGGGCAAGCAGGCGTTCGGCCAGCTGTACCTGGGCGGGGCTGGTGAAGAAGTTGGAGACGTGGCCGAGGGTGGCCAGCTGCTCCGACACCGCCGCCACGAGGGCGGGGTGCGCATGGCCCAGGGAGTTGACCGCAATGCCGCCCAGCAGATCGAGGTACTGCTTTCCGTCGGCGTCCTCCACGTAGCAGCCGTTGCCGCGGACGAGTGCCCGCTGGGGAGCACCGAAAACGCCCATGAGGGAGGAGTCATAGCGGTCCAGCCAGCCCTGCTGGGGTGTTGGTGCCGCGGCTGTCTGGGTGTCATTCATGGGTGTCCTCCGGTATTACCTGGGTGCCGATCCCGGCTTCGGTAAAGATTTCCAGCAGCATGGAGTGCGCCATCCGGCCGTCGACCACCGCGGCACGCTCCACGCCGCCTTCCACGGCCGCCAGGCACGCCTGCATCTTGGGAATCATGCCCGATTCCAGGCCGGGCAGCATGGCCCGGAGTTCGGCAGTGGTGAGCGAGGAGATCAGCGAGGATTTGTCCGGCCAGTCCGCGTAGAGTCCTTCCACGTCCGTGAGGACCACCAGCCGCGACGCACCAAGTGCCACGGCCAGGGCGGAAGCGGCTGTGTCCGCATTGACGTTGAGTACCTGGCCGGTGGTGCCGCCGTCGGCGTCCACCTCCGGTGCCACCGTACTGATCACCGGGATCCGTCCGGCCGCAATGATGTCCAGGATGGCACCGGGGTTGACCCCCGTCACTTCCCCGACCAGGCCCAGGTCCACTTCCACTCCGTCCACCACGACGCCTGTCCGCACGGCCTCCAGCAGGCCTCCGTCCTCACCGGACAGTCCCACGGCATAGGGGCCGTGCGCGTTGACCAGCCCTACGAGCTCGCGGCCCACCTGCCCGGTCAGGACCATGCGCACCGCGTCCATTGCCTCGGGAGTGGTGACCCGCAGCCCGCCGCGGAATTCGGAGGCGATGCCGAGCCGGTCCAGCATGGTGCTGATCTGCGGGCCGCCGCCGTGGACGACCACCGGGTGCACGCCGGCGTGGTGCAGGAACACGATGTCGTCGGCAAAGGCGCGCCGGAGGTCCTCATTGACCATGGCGTTGCCGCCGTACTTGATGACCATGGTGGTGCCGGCGAAACGCTGGATCCAGGGCAGCGCCTCGATCAGCGTCTGTGCCTTGTCCTGTGCCCGCACCCGTTCCCCGATTGCTGCTGGTGTACTCATGCCTGTCTTGTCCCCTGGTCAGCTGCTGTACGCAGAGTTCTCATGGACGTAGTCCGTGGTGAGGTCATTCGTCCAGATGGTGGCGCGCTCCGAACCGGCGTGCAGGTCGATTTCCACGGCCACGGCGCGCGGTGCCAGGTCCACGTCCTCCCGGGGATCGCCGATCCCGCCGTTGCGGCAGACCTGCACCCCGTTGATGCTCACGTCAATCCGGTCCGGCTCGAACGCCGCGTCGGTGGTGCCCACTGCAGACAGCACCCTGCCCCAGTTCGGGTCATTGCCGAAGATGGCGGTCTTAAACAGGTTGGAGCGGGCGACGGCGCGGGCGGCCGTTTCCGCGTCGGCAACCGAGGCGGCGTTGACGGTCGTGATCGCAATGTCGTGGCTGGCGCCTTCGGCGTCGGTGATGAGCTGCTGGGCCAGCGAGTGGCAGACCTCGGTGAGCCCGGCGGCGAAGGCCGCCGCGTCCGGCTCCGCACCCGAGGCGCCGGAGGCCATGAGGATCACCGTGTCATTGGTGGACATGCAGCCGTCCGAATCGGTGCGGTCGAAGGTTACCGCCGTCGCGGCCCGCAGCCCCGCGTCCAGGGCCGGCGCCGGGAGATCCGCATCGGTGGTCAGGACCACCAGCATCGTGGCCAGCCCGGGGGCCAGCATGCCGGCGCCCTTGGCCATTCCGCCGATCCGGTAGGTCCGGCCGGAAGGGTCCGTGCCGCTGAAGACCGCCTGTTTCGCCACAGTGTCCGTGGTCATGATGGCATGCGCGGCATCGGCACCGCCGTCGTTGGACAGTGTGCTGACGGCGGCCTCGACACCGGGCAGCAGCTTGTCCAGGGGCAGCTGGACACCGATCAGGCCGGTGGAGCAGACCAGGACGTCGGCGGCGCTGAGGCCCAGGAGATCCGCGGTCTTTTCGGCGGTGGTGTGCGTGTTCCGGAACCCCTCGGTGCCGGTGCAGGCGTTGGCGCCGCCGGAGTTCAGGATCACGGCGTCGGCCCGTCCGTCGGACACGGCCTGCTTCGACCACAGCACCGGAGCCGCTGCCACCCGGTTGCGGGTGAAGACGGCGGCGGCGGCCTTCCGCGGGCCGTCGTTGACCACCAGGGCGACGTCGCGTCCCCCGGAATCCTTCAGGCCCGCTTCCACGCCGGCGGCACGGAAGCCGGCCGGCGCGGTGATGCCGACGGTGCTTCCCATTGTGCTTTCCGCGGTGCTTCCCGTGGTTGGACCGGTTGTTGATTCGGCACTCATTACGGTGCCACCCCCTGCTGTGTCAGTCCCGCGGTTTCATCCAGGCCGAGGGCAATGTTCATGGACTGCACGGCACCGCCGGCAGTTCCCTTGTTGAGGTTGTCGATCACGCAGCTGACAATCACCCGGCCGGCATGGGGATCATAGGCCAGCTGCATCACGGCGTAGTTGGAGCCGACCACCATCTTGGTGCCGGGCCACTGGCCTTCGGGCAGCACACGGACAAAATGTTCCCCGGCATATGCCTGTTCCCAGGCTGCGCGCAGGGCCGCCGCGTCCACGCCGGGGCGGACCCTGGCGGTGGCGGTGGTCAGGATGCCGCGGGCCATCGGGGCCAGGGTGGGCGTGAAGGACACGGCCACGGTTTCTCCGGCGGCTGCCGACAGGCCCTGTTCGATTTCCGGCGTGTGCCGGTGGCCTCCGCCGACGCCGTAGGGGCTCATGCCGCCCAGGATTTCCGAGCCCAGCAGATGCGGCTTGGCGGCCTTGCCGGCGCCGGAGGTGCCGGAGGCGGAGACAATGACAACGTCCTCCGGTTCCAGCAGTCCGGCGGCAAACCCGGGAGTCAGCGCGAGCAGGGAGCTGGTGGGGTAGCAGCCGGGCACGGCAATCCGGCGGGCGCCCTTGAGGCGTTCGCGGTGGCCCGGCAGCTCGGGCAGTCCGTACGGCCAGGTGCCCGCGTGGGGGGAACCGTAGAACTTTTCCCAGGCAAGGGGATCCTCGAGCCGATGGTCTGCCCCGGCATCGATGACCAGGGTGCCCGGATCCAGCTGGGCAGCAATCCCTGCGCTGGCACCGTGCGGGAGGGCCAGGAAAACGACGTCGTGCCCCGCCAGGTTCTCCACGGTGGTGTCCACCAGAACCCGGTCAGCGAGGGAATGCAGATGCGGCTGCAGCTCCCCCAGCCGGGCTCCGGCATTGCTGTGGGCCGTGATGGCGCCGACGGAGACCTCCGGGTGGCCGGCCAGCAGGCGCAGGACTTCACCGCCGGCATAGCCGCTGGCGCCGGAGACTGCTACGGAAATTGTCATGCCCCCACCCTACAGCACACTTATGCACTGCTTCCAATATTTATGCAAACCGTATGATGGGAACCACATCGGGCGGCGAGAGAGGCCCGGCACGTAACAGCGATGCAGAAGAGGCCATGCCATGCACAAAGCCATTGTCGTCCCGCAGTCGGGCGGACCGGAAATCCTGCGTTATGAAGATGTTGCCCTTCCCCAGCCCGGACCCCGCCAGATCCTGGTCAAGGTGGCCGCAGCGGGCGTCAACTTTATTGACACGTATCAGCGCGGCGGCGTTTATCCGATGTCATATCCCTTCATCCCCGGCTCCGAGGCCGCCGGAACCGTGGTGTCCGCCGGAGCCGAATCGGGCTTCCGGGAAGGGGACCGCGTCGCCACGGCGGAAGGCGGCGGCGCCTATGCCCAGTACATGCTGATGGACGCCGACACGGCGCTGCCGGTGCCCGCCGGAATCCGGGATGACACCGCAGCGGCGCTGCTGCTGCAGGGCTTCACCGCACACTACCTCTGCAGCTCCACCTTCCCGGTGCAGGCGGGACAGACGGCGCTGGTACATGCAGGAGCCGGCGGTGTGGGGCTGCTGCTGATCCAGTTGCTCAAGGCCCGGGGTGTGACGGTGATCACCACGGTGTCCACCGAGGAGAAGGAACTGCTGGCCCGGGGCGCCGGAGCCGACCATGTCCTGCGCTATGCGGGTTTCGAGGGCCAGGTCCGGGCGCTCACTGACGGCACCGGCGTGGACGTGGTGTACGACGGCGTCGGCGCGGCAACCTTCGACGGCTCACTGGCCAGCCTGCGCACCCGGGGCATGATGGTGCTCTTCGGCGGCGCGTCGGGGCAGGTTCCACCCTTCGACATCCAGCGGCTGAACTCCGCCGGCTCGCTGTTCCTGACCCGCCCCACGCTGGCGCACTACCTGCTCACGCCCGAGGAACGGCAGTGGCGGGCCCGTGAATTGTTTGACGCGGTGCTGGCCGGGAAACTCGAGGTGCGGATCGGGCAGTCCTATCCGCTGGCCGAAGCCTCCCGGGCCCATGCGGACCTTGAGGGACGCAGGACCACGGGAAAGGTGCTGCTGGTTCCCTGATCCGTCCGGCCCCCTGCCCTCTTCGGGCTCCGGCGCGTACTAAACACGTAACGGATACCCGTGCCCGGCCGGCCGCGACCGGGTCTACTGGAAGTCCGCTTCGCCGGTTGGGTGCGAATCAAGCTAGAAGGTCGGGCAGTGCTGATGTTATTTGCCGAACGTATTTGTGCCGTTGCAGCAGGAGCCGTGGCGCCGCCTGCACTATCCCGTGGAACGGACGCTTAGGGGGATGAGGATCGCTCTTCTCACCGAGGGAACCTATCCGGTGGTGACCGGCGGCGTCAGCACCTGGGGCGACCAGTTGATTTCCGGACTTCCCGAGCATGCCTTTGATGTCGTTGCCCTGGCCGGAGGCAGCGCCAGAATTGTCTGGAAACTGCCGCCCAACGTGCGCCGTGCCCGCGTCATTGAGGTTTGGGGGCCTGCCGTGCCTGCGCTGCGCGGGCACCGTCACAGCAGTTCCATCGACACCACGCAGCGCGCCCTGGCCCACTTGTGGGATGCGGCACTGGGACCCGAAGGCCGTGAGGGCATTGTGCGGACCACAAACGCACTGCGCCAGCTTGTCGAGGTCAGTGACCGCGTAGGGCTCTCCCGTGCGCTGGCCGCCCGCGGTTCCGTGGCAGCGATCATCCGCGCCTGGTCCCGCCACGCCGTGAGTGCGGGAGAACCGCCGATTTCCGTCGCGGACGCCGTCCTGGCTGCGGGCATCGTGGACCGGGCGCTGGCTCTCGTGGACAACCGCCTGGCGGAGGTGGACGTCATCCATGCTTCCAGCAACGGCCCGTCATCCCTGCTGGCCCTGGCCACCTCCTGGCGGCAGGAGGTTCCGCTCCTGCTGACCGAACACGGCGTCTATCTCCGCGAGCGCTACCTGGCGCTCTACGCCGCAGAAATGACCTGGCCGGTGCGCCGCGCAGTGACCGCCTTCCTCCGGCGGCTGTGCCAGGTTGTCCACGTTCACGCGCACATGGTCCTCCCCGTCAACCACTTCAATGCCCGCTGGGAGCGACGGCTCGGCGCAGACCCGGAACGGATCCATACCATTACCAACGGCGTCGACCCCTCGACGTTTCGGCAGGTGACCACGGAACCGGACGTCCCGACGATAAGTTTCGTCGGCCGCATCGATCCCCTGAAGGATCTGGAGACGCTTATCTCGGCGTTTGCGCTGGTCCGGACGCGGGTACCAAATGCACAGCTGCGGATTTTTGGTCCCACACCCCCGGAAAACAAGGCCTACAAAGCCGGGCTGGTGGCCCTGGCCCTCAGCCTCGGGGTAACTGACGCGGTCCATTGGGAAGGGCCCAGCCAGGGCAGCCGCCCTGCTATTGAGGCCGGCCACATTGTGGCATTGTCCAGCATTTCGGAAGGGCTGCCGTTCACCCTGCTGGAGGCGATGATGTGCGGACGCGCGACGGTCAACACCGACGTCGGCGGTGTTGCCGAATGCCTGGATGAGCAGCAGACAACCGGCATGCTGGTGGCCGCCCGCGACCATGCCGCCTTCGCGGATGCCTGCATCGCCCTGCTGTCCGACAGCGGGCTGCGATCGGCAATGGGCGCCGCTGCGAGACGGCGGGCGCTTGCCGAGTTCACCCTGGAACGCTGCCTGAACCGTTACCGTGAAGCGTATTCGGCTGCCCGCGACGGGAGGCAGTTGACGGAGCCCCTCCCCACCCCGGCGGAGCACGTGGGCGGCGGCGCCGGAGTGCCGGAACCCGCCGCCGGCGAATCCGAGTTCGGATTGCTCGCATGAGCGCCGACAGCGTCATCATGCCGTCCGCGGGTAAGCGCCTGCCCGACGCAGGCGGCACACCCCCGGCCTTCGATGCGGTGGACACGTTCGACATCGCCGCCCGGCTGGAAGCCTCCGGCCTGAGCGACCGCACAGTTGCCACACGCCACGGCGCGGCGGACGTTTTCGCCTACGCCCAGACGCTCGTCCAGGTCCGGAGCTCCGTGGACCTTCCGCAGGAGCCGGAGGGCTGGGTGGGCAGGGATGCCCTGCTTGAGGCCGTCCGGCGCGCGGTCGTGCTGATCCTGGGCGCGGTCCTGGGCGGCCTGACCGCCACAGTCATCACGGAGAACACCTGGGAAGTCCTCACGGCCGGTATCAGCGCGTGGGTCATTGGCCAGTCCGTGTCCGGCATTGTGTGGTCGCATGCGAATACCGGGCACCTGAACCGGGGCATCGCCCGGGGAGCCGGCGCCACCCTCCTGGTGACGGCGGCTTTGGCCTGCTTCATGGTTGTCCTCTTACTGCTCCCGGGCCACGACGCTTCCCAGGCCATCCTGATGATGGCCTGGTGCTGGTACTCCTGCGTTGTATCGATGCTCGTCATCCTTGGACGGTCCTGGTACCTCATGACTGCTCTGCTGGTTGCCGTCGCAGCAGTATCGCTCACGCTCGTGCTGGGACACAGGTCCGCTACCGCCACCGTCCTGACCGTCGCTGCCGTGATCCTTGCAGCAACCACCCTCTCCCTGGCTGTGCACGTGCGCGGGCTTGGCGAACGCATCAGCCTGGGCGGGGCAGACTGGCGCTCCGCCGCCGCGCCGGCGCTTCAGGCCGCAGGCCTTGCTGCTGCGCTCTCCCTCGGGCTGACCCGCCTCACGGACTGGGAAGGAACAGCCCTCATCGTGGCCACGGTCGTCGCCGCGGCAGCTACGGATCCCGCACTGGTGCTGATGCGCCAACGGCTGATTTGGTCCTCCCGGCGAACACCGCTGCTGCGCCATGCGGCCCGGAGCGCCCGGATCGCCACGATGGGCATGTCTGCGGCCATCGTGCTGGTATCAGCGTCCGTTTCCACGCTGGTGGTCTTCTTCCTGGTCGGGGCTGCGGGGATGGTGGTGACCGTGGTCGCGGCGGCTGCCTTCAGCTCCCTGGCTACGACGTCCACAACGCTCATTGCCTTCGGCACACCGGGCGGGGGCGTGGTCTTCGCGGGCGCCGCTACGCTGTCCGCAGCGGTCTGGATCATGGTGGGCAACCTTCCGGGCGTCCTGGTGGCCGTGGCGTTCCTCGTCGCGGGGATAGCTGTCCTGCTGAACCGGGTTTCGGATCCGCGGGCCTACGCATGAGCAGACCCAGGCTTGCCCTGCCCTGGTACGTTCATCCGGCGGAAGCGCCCCGGGAATGGAACTGGCTGGCAGCCCGGCGCGACGTCGCGTTCGCCGTCGTCAATGTCCACAACGGGCCGGGCACGGAGAACGACGCGTATTATCCCGACGCGCTTGCCCTGCTGCGCGGCATCAGGACCCTGGGCTACGTTCCCGTTCATTACGGCGAGCGGTCCGTGACGGACGTGGCGGCTGAGATTGACCATTGGCAGCGGCGCTACCGCGTCGACGGAATCATGCTCGACGAACTTCCGGCTACGGACGCCGGACTGGCCTCCTGCACCCGGTACGCCGGCGCCGCCCGGGCTGCGGGAGTTCCCTTCCTGGCAGCCAACCCCGGCACTTTTCCGCCGCGGGCGGTTTTGGATCTGTTCGACGTCACCGGGGTCTTCGAAGGGACCGCCGAGTCCTATGCCGGCTTCCGGCACCCTGCCTGGGCGTGGAACGTGCCGCCGCACCGGCTGTGGCACCTGGTCTACGGATGTGCCCCGCAGCGGATTGCGGCCGTAGCCGACCGCGCCGGCAGGCACGGGGCCGGATACGTTTTCGCAACCGACCGTTCCCTGCCCAATCCCTGGCTGGGACCTCCGACGGCCGTCTCGGACCGTCTCGGCGCCGGGCATCCGGTGGCGGGCACATGAACCGTGGGAGGGGAGGCAACCGGCGCCGGGCAGGCCGCGGCGGAAGGCAGGCGCGCCTGCTGCCCGGCCTGGTCCTGTTGCTGCTTTCCGCCCTGACGCTCCAGGGGTGTGCGGCTGCAGCCTCTCCCCCGGCTCCCCCCGCCACGGGCGGGCAGGCCGCGTCCGCTGCGCCGGTGTGGCGTCCTTCGCCGGCTGACAGCTGGCAGTGGCAGCTGTCAGGCGCCATTGATGTCACGGTGCAGGCGGACATTTTCGATGTGGACTTCGAAACCACCACCACGGAGGAGATCGATGCCCTGAAGCAGCAGGGACGCCGGCTGGTCTGTTACTTCTCCGCCGGGTCATGGGAAGACTACCGCGGCGATGCCGGACAGTTCCCCCTCGCCGTCCGGGGAGAGCCGATGGACGGCTGGCCGGATGAACAATGGCTCGACATCCGGCAGCAGGATGTTCTCCTGCCGATTGTCGCAGCACGGATGGATGCCTGTGCGGCAAAGGGGTTTGACGCCGTTGAACCCGACAACCTGGACGGCTACGTCAATGAGACGGGGTTCCCGCTGACTGCACAGGACCAGCTCGCCTACAACCGGGCGGTGGCCCGGCTGGCGCATGACCGCGGCCTGTCCGTAGCACTCAAGAACGACGTCGACCAGATCCCCGAGCTGGTGGAGGACTTTGACTTTGCCATTAACGAGGAATGCGTCCGCTATGACGAGTGCGGCCTGTACGCGCCGTTTACCGGCGCCGGCAAAGCCGTTCTGCACGTCGAATACCAGGGCGGCCTGGGCTTTTGCCCCGACGCCAGGCGGCAGGGATTCTCCTCAATGCTGAAGCCCCTGGATCTCGGCGCGGCCAGGTCCCCCTGCTGAAACGGCAAGGGCCCCGCCGGAGGTTCTCCGGCAGGGCCCTTCAGGGTCTAAGCGCATGAGGCTTAGCGCTGCACCGCACCGAACCGTTCGGCCGCCAGTGCGACGGCGGCGGCACGGGCCTCCGAGGCTTCGTCGGCAGTCAGGGTCCGGTCCGGGGCGCGGAACCGCAGCGCGAACGCCAGCGACTTGTGCCCGGGCTCGATGCCGGAGCCGGCGTAGACGTCGAACAGCGCCACGTCTTCGAGCAGTTCACCGGCGCCTTCGCGCAGGGCCTCGCGGACCTGCTCGGCGGGCACGTCCTCTGCCACCACCAGCGCCACATCCTGCGTGGAGATGGGGAAGCTGGAGATGGGACGGGCCACGATGACGTCGGGGGCGGCGTCGAAGAGCGCATCCACATCCAGTTCCACCGCGGCGGTGCGAGCCGGCATGTCGCGTGCAGCCAGCAGCTTGGGATGCAGCTCGCCGGCGTAGCCCACGGTCTCGCCGCTGCGCAGCGCAATGCGTGCCGTGCGTCCGGGGTGGAAGGCCTGGTGTGCCCCCTGTTCCACCACCAGTTCCACGCCCAACACGTCCCCCATCAGGCGGGCGAAGTCCACGGCGTCGGCCCAGTCCCACGTGCGCGGCGTGTTGCCGGCCCCGGGAGCGGACTCGTGGCCGGCCAGCAGGACGCCCACGTGCAGCGGCTGGTCCGGGATGCCTGCGTACAGCTCATCCAGCACCTCCTCGGACGGCTTCGCACCCAGCGGCGGGATGCTTTCGGTGCCCAAGTGACCGCCGGGCAGGAAGACGGTGCCGGATTCGAACAGCGCCAGGTCGCGGAAACCGCGGGACATGTTGCGCTTGGCCACCTCGAACAGGCCCGGCAGCACCGAGGTGCGCAGGTAGCCGTATTCGGCGCTAAGCGGGTTGGCCAGTTTCAGGGCCGTGCGGGTGCCCTCCGGTGCGCCGAAGGTGTTGTTGTCCGCTTCCGTCACGAACGGATAGGACAGCACCTCGGTGAGGCCGGCGGCCGCGAGGGACTGCATCAGCCGGCGGCGCTGCTGCTGGACGCGGGTCAGGCCGCGGCCGGGAGGGGCCACGGGAAGGGTGGACGGAATCTTGTCGTAGCCCACCAGGCGGATGATTTCCTCGGTGAGGTCCTCGCGCGTCTCCAGGTCCGGGCGCCAGCTCGGCGGCGTGACCAGGTAGCCGGCGTCGGTCTTCTCCACGGAAGCGCCCAGGTCCTCCAGGCTCCCGGTGATCTGGGAGTCGGTGAAGTCCAGGCCGATCAACTGCGACGGGAACTGCGCCGCCAGTTCGATGCGGCGCGGTTCGGGGGCGGTGCCGACATCGGTGACGGACTCATCGGCGGTGCCGCCGGCGAGTTCCACCAGCAGGTCCACGGCGCGCTGCGCGGCGATGTCCGCCACGTTCCAGTCCACGCCGCGTTCGAAGCGCTTGGACGCTTCGGAGGGCAGCTTGTGCCGGCGGCGGGACCGGGCAATGCTGACCTCTTCGAAGTGGGCGGCCTCAATCAGGACGTTCTGCGTACCGCCGGACACCTCGGTGGCGGCTCCGCCCATCACGCCGGCAATGCCGATGGCACCGGAACCGTCCGTGATCAGCAGGTCCTCCGGCGAGAGCCGGCGGTCCTTCTCATCCAGGGTTTTCAGGGTTTCGCCCTCGGCGGCCCGGCGGACCACGATTTCGCCGGTGAGCTTATCCAGGTCGTAGAAGTGCAGCGGCTGGCCGAGCTCGAGCATCACGTAGTTGGAAATGTCCACCACCAGCGAGATGGAGCGCATGCCGGCCAGGCGCAGCCGAGAGGACATCCACGGCGGGGTGGGGCGGGAGGGATCCACGCCGCGCACGGTGCGGGCCACGAACCGGTCGCAGCCGGGCTTGCCATAGATGGGCGCGGCGTCGTCGAGCTTGACGGGGTAGCCCTTGCCGTCCGCCTGCGGAACGGCGACGGCGGCAGCCGGGTCGGTGAACTTGGTGCCCGTGGCGTGGGCGTACTCGCGGGCGGCGCCGCGGATGGAGAAGACATAGCCGCGGTCCGGAGTGACGTTGATTTCCGCTGCCTGGTCATACAGGCCCAGCAGCTCCATGGCGTCGGTGCCCACCTCGGGGTCCAGCCCCAGGGTGGAGAGCACCAGGATGCCGTCATGGTCCTCGCCGATGCCCAGTTCACGCACGGAGGCGATCATGCCGGCGGACACGTGGCCGTAGGTCTTGCGCGGGCTGATCCGGAAGTCGCCGGGCAGCACGGCGCCGGGGAGGGTGACAACCACTTTGTCCCCCACGGCGAAGTTGTGTGCGCCGCAGACAATGCCCTGGATGCCGGAGGGTTCGGTGCCCTTGCCGGTCAGGGTCTGCTCGGCACCTTCGGGCACCACGCGGACCGAGCACCAGTTGATGGTCTTGCCGTTGCTCTGCGGCTCGGGCTCCATGCTGAGCACCTGGCCCACCACAATAGGTCCCTGCAGCTCGTCGGAGGGACGGTGGACGTCCTCTTCCTCCAGGCCGACCTTCACCAGGTCTTCCATCACGTCTTCGGCGGTTGCGTCCGCCGGAACCTGGGCATACTCGCGCAGCCAGGAAAGTGGGATTCTCACTTAGATCTCCATCCCGAAGTGTTCGCTGAAACGTACGTCGCCTTCGATCATTTCGTGCATGTCCGAAACCTCGTTGCGGAACATGAGGGCACGGTCAATGCCCATGCCGAAGGCAAATCCTGAATAGACCTCGGGATCGATCCCGGCGGCGCGGAGCACGTTGGGGTTGACCATGCCGCAGCCGCCCCACTCGATCCAGCGCGGGCCGCCCTTGGCACCGGGGTGCCAGATGTCCAGCTCGGCGCTGGGCTCGGTGAACGGGAAGTAGTTCGGGCGCAGCCGGACCTTGGCCTCGTCGCCGAACAGCACCCGGGTGAAGTGCTCCAGGGTGCCGACCAGGTCCGCCATGGTCAGTCCCTTGTCGATGGCCAGGCCCTCGAACTGGTGGAAGACCGGGGTGTGCGTGGCATCAAGTTCGTCGGTGCGGAAGACCTTGCCGGGGCACAGCACGTAGATCGGCAGGTCGCGCTCGAGCATGGAACGGACCTGGACCGGGGAGGTGTGCGTGCGCATCACCAGGTGTGCTTCCGGCGGCTCCACGAAGAAGGTGTCCTGCATTTCGCGGGCGGGGTGGTCCGGCTTGAAGTTCAGGGCGTCGAAGTTGAACCATTCGGATTCCACCTCGGGGCCTTCGGCGATTTCCCAGCCCATGCCCACGAAGACATCGGCCACGCGGTCCTGCAGGGTGGAGATGGGGTGGCGTCCGCCGATGTGCCGGCGGCGCGGCGCGGCAGTGACGTCCACGGCCTCTTCGACCAGGATCCGGGCGTCGCGCTCGGCCTCGAGCTCAACGGTGCGGGCGGCGAGCGCGGAGTTGATCCGGCCGCGGGCGGGGCCTACGAGCTTGCCGGCGGCCGCCTTCTGGTCCTTGGGGAGCTTGCCGATGGCCCGGTTGGCTCCGCTCAGCGGCGATTTCTCGCCGGTGACGGCAATCCGGACCTCCTTGAGCGCGTTGAGGTCCGCGGCGCCGGCAATGGCGGCGAGCGCCTGCTCGACGGCGGCGGCTACGGCGGCTTCATCGAGCGGATTCGGCGGCTCGGGCTGAACGCCCTCAGGGGAAGTATCTGGGGAACCAGTCCCCGGTGTGGAGTTAGACATGTACTGTGCTTACCTGTTTCCGGCCCTAGTTGGGTTCTGGCTTATCATTGCAAGTCTAGTAGAGAACCCCGGCAGGGCCGTCATACTGCCGCAGGGAGGTGCCATGCCGTCCGTACCCGTTGTGCTGCGCCGCTGGATCAATCTGCTGAACCTCAGTACCCCGGCGGGCCTGCTTCTGGCACGTGCCACCGGGTGCAGCATCACGCCGGGTCCGCAGAAGATCATCCTTGCCGAGGGGTATCCCCTGTCCCTCCCCCGGGCGGCCGCCTTCACCGTCGGCAACGTGGTCCTCTACCGTTCCGCCTCCGCCGGCCGCATCCATGCACCGGACAGCCCGCTGCTGCGCCATGAAACCCGCCACAGCTCGCAGTACGCGTTCCTGGGCCCGCTGTTCCTGCCCGCCTATTTCACCGCCTCGGCGCTCTCCCGCCTGGTGGCAGGTGATCCGGCGTCGGCCAACCCGTTTGAGCGGCTGGCAGGGCTGCGCGACGGCGGCTACCGCCCCGGACGGCCGCGGAGCCCCCGGACGGGGCGGACGGGCCGGACGGGCCGGCTCCGCCGTCCGTTCCCGCGCAGGTTCCGGGCGCTGTCCCGCCGTCCGTCCCGCACCGTTTAGGGCTATCCCCCGGTTCGAACATATGTTCTAATAAGGGGATGAGGTGGCAAGGTCAGGAACTCAATGCAAGGTCCGCCGAGGGTGGCCATCCCGGCAGCGGAAAAACTTCAGGCTCCGCTGCAGGCTCCGCATCTGCAGGCAGTGAGGTCCCGGGTGCTGCGGCCCCGGGCGCTGCGGCCGAGGCCGTCCTGCCCCTGCCGGCGGTGCCCGGCACCACGGATCCGCTGATTCCGCTGCAGGGCCTGGTCCGCTCCGTGCGCACTCCCGACTTTGCCGGAGTGACGTTCCACGAGGTCGTTGCCAAGTCGGTGCTGAATAAGGTGGGCGGCGGCTCGAACATGCCCTTTGAATGGACCGTCAATCCGTACCGCGGCTGCAGCCATGCCTGCGTTTACTGCTTTGCCCGCAAAACCCACACCTACCTGGACCTGGACAGCGGAGCAGATTTCGACAGCCAGCTGGTGGTCAAGGTCAACGCTGCCGAAGTGCTGCGGCGCGAACTCGCCCGGCCCTCCTGGCAGCACCACCATGTGGCCATGGGCACCAACACTGATCCCTACCAGCGCGCAGAGGGCCGTTACCGGCTGATGCCCGGCATCATCCGTGCGCTCGCAGACAGCAGCACACCCTTCTCCATCCTCACCAAGGGCACTCTGCTGGCGCGGGACATCCCGCTGCTGAAGGAGGCGTCCGCGCAGACCGAGATCGGGATGGGAATATCACTGGCACTGGTGGATCCGGAACTGGCCAAGGTGGCGGAACCGGGAACCCCCACACCCCGTGCACGGCTCGAGCTGATCAGCCGCCTGCGGGACGCCGGCCTTCCGTGTTCGGTGATGGCCATGCCCATCCTGCCGTGGCTTACCGACGGGGACGAATCCCTGGATGCCCTCTTCTCGGCGCTCGCAGCCGCCGGGGCCACGGGAGTCACGGCGGGCGCCCTGCACCTGCGCCCGGGAGCCCGCGAGTGGTACCTGCAGTTCCTGGCCCGGCACTACCCGGAGCTCTCCGGCAAGTACGCCGACCTGTACGGCAAAGGCACGTACGCGTCCAAGGAGTACCGGGACTGGCTGGCCGGGCGGATCCGGTTCTTCAAGGCCAAATACGGTTTTTCCGGCGGTGCCCGCTTCCTCCGGCCGGCTGCACCCAAGGATGAGGGTGCAGCTCCTGCCGGCGGGGCACGGAAACTGGTACCGGCAGCGGGCCAGGATGCCCTGTTCTAGGCCCGGCCGGCATCCACGGCGTTCAACAGCGCCGTAACGATCGGCAGATCCGCGGGGATCCAGGGAAGCTCCATCAGCGCCGTCTCGGTGAGGTCCACCCAGCGAAGTTCGTTGTGGTCCTCCAGCGGCTCGGGTGTCCCGCCGGTGACTTCCGCCAGCCACACCCGCATGGCCGCGGAGTCGTTGAGCGGCCAGCCCTGAGCCAGGGGCCCCGTCACTTCAACACCCAGCGCGGTCCGGATGCCGAGTTCCTCAGCCAGTTCACGGTGCAGTGCCTGCGTGCATTCTTCCCCGGGTTCCACCTTCCCGCCCGGGAACTCCCACAATCCGGCCAGCGCAACGGGTGCGCTGCGGCGTGCCGCCAGCAGCTTCGAGGGCCGGTCCAGGGAATCCAGGATCGCGGCGCCCACCACCTGCACGAAGGAGCGGGGGGATGCGGCGTCGGCCTGGCCGGTGTTCTCTTGGAAATGCATCCACCGAGCTTAACCGGTTTACCCGATGCCCTTCGACTTCCCCGCGGGTGCACTGCCGACGGCAACCGTGGCATCGGTTTCCTCGTTCCGCAGAATCTGCGGGGACAGCCCGGCGGAAACAAGGAGTCCGCCCACGGCAGCTGCCTGCCCCTCGCTGCACTCGAGCAGGAGCTTCCCGCCGGGAGCGAGCCACTGCGGGGCGTGACTGATGATCCGTTTCAGCAGGTCGAGTCCGTTGCGGCCGCCGTCCAGGGTGACGGCGGGCTCGTAATTCCGCGCTTCACGGGGCAGCGTTGCCAGCGCCGGGGTGGGCACATAGGGGGCGTTGGCCAGCACGACGTCGATCCTCCCGGCCAGCTCGCCGGGCAGTGCCGGAAAGAGGTCCCCCTGCAGGACGGTGGCCTGCGGCAGATTGGCCCGGGCACAGGCGACTGCCTCCGGATGAACGTCAACGGCGTAGATCCGGCAGCCCGGCACACCCGCCGAGACCGCCATCGCAACGGCACCGGACCCGCAGCACAGCTCCACCACCAGCGCCGTGCTGCGTCCTGCCAGCAGGCGGACCGCCTGCGCAGCCAGGAACTCCGTACGCTGCCGGGGCACAAAGACTCCGGGCCGGAGCCCCACCCGAAGCCCCCCGAAGGCCGCCCAGCCGAGAACCTGCTCCAGGGGCTGCCCGGCCAGCCGCCGGGCCACCATCTCTTCCAGCGCCGCTTCGCCGCCGGCACCGGAGATCAACAGGAAGGCCTCTTGTTCGGCAAACACACATCCTGCGTCCCGCAGCCGGGATACCAGTTCGGCCGGATTGTCGAAGCTCTGCACGCGTTTATGGTGACAGGGCACCGCAGCGGGCACCAGTGTTCCCGGGCCGACGGTTGCCGGAGAGGCGGCGGAACCTCCGGGAGCCGCGGCGGTGCACTAGGCTGGAGGGGACGAAGCCGTCCAGGCGTCCGGCAGGAGCACTTCCTGCTCGTTGACCCGGAACGCCGTCCCCAGCGGCCCAGCCGCATCCCCACCTTGTGAAAGCGAACATGCCCCGGAGCACCACCGCGCCCCTTTTCCTGTCCAGCCAGCGCACCCCCGGCGCCCGAAAGACCAGCGCCGCCAAGGCCATAGTTGCCCTGGCGGTGGGTGGCTTTGCCATCGGCACCACCGAGTTCAGCATCATGGGCCTGCTGCAGGAAATGGTCGAAGACCTCAACATCTCGGTTCCTGCGGGCGGGCACGTTATTTCCGCCTATGCCCTGGGTGTGGTGGTGGGCGCGCCCGTGCTGGCCGCCCTGGGGGCCCGGATGCCGCGGAAAATACTGGTTCTGGGCCTGATGCTGTTCTTCGCCCTGGGCAACCTGTCCTCCTTCTTTGCCGCCGACTATTCCTGGCTGCTCTTCACCCGGTTCCTGTCCGGGCTGCCGCACGGCGCGTTCTTCGGCGTGGCAGCCGTCATCGCCGCGTCGCTGGTGGCTCCCACCCGCCGCGCCTGGGCAATCTCCATGGTGATGCTGGGCCTGAGCATCGCGAACGTGGTGGGAGTGCCCTTCGCAACCTGGCTGGGTCAGCAGGCCGGGTGGCGGTGGATGTTCGTTCTGGTGGCGGCCATCGGATTCCTGACCGTGGCCATGGTGGCCCGGTTCGTGCCGCACCAGGCCGTCCTGCCCGGGGCCAGCATCAAGTCCGAACTCAGCGCCCTGGGGCGGAGCCAGGTCTGGCTGGCCCTGTTGGTGGGAACCGTCGGCTTCGGCGGATTCTTCGCCGTGTATTCCTACATTGCGCCCACCATGACCGAGGTGGCCGGCCTCTCCGAGAATGTCCTGCCCGTCGTCGTCGGGCTTTACGGGGTGGGGCAGGTGATCGGCAACGTGGCCGGCGGACGGCTGGCCGATATCAACGTTATGGGCAGTATCTACGCCATTCTCGGCGGCACCGTCGTCATTCTCCTTGCCTACGCCTGGGCGGTGCAGTACGCGGCAACGGCCATGGTGCTCGTGTTCCTGGTCGGGCTGATCGGTTCGATGCTCACTCCGCCGCTGCAGACCCGCCTGCTGGATGTCTCCCCCGGGGCCCCGACGCTGGCGTCGTCCCTGAACCACGCAGCCCTGAACCTTGCCAATGCGCTGGGCGCCCTGCTGGGCGGCGTCGTGATCGCCTGGGGATGGGGATACCGCTCCCCCGCCGTGGTGGGAGCGGTACTCGCCCTGCTTGGTTTGGCTATTGCCCTGATCAGCGGTTCCCTTGACCGGCGTCCCGCGTCTTCGGCGAAACAAACACATCAGGCTCCAGGTAAATAGACCCGGCAATCGGTACGGCGGCGCGGATCCGGGCTTCGGCCGCGTTGATGCCGTCGGCAATTTCCCGGCCGGTATCGCACTTGGCGATGCTGATCTTCGCGGCCACCAGCAGTTCCTCCGGACCCAGATGCAGGGTCTTGAGGTGGATGATGCGGGTGTCCGGGTCCTCCTGGATGGCGGCTTCGATCCGGCGGACATCGGCCTGCGTGGCGGATTCGCCGAGCAGCAGGGATTTGGTCTCCACTGCCAGCACTGCAGCGATCGCCACCAGCAGCAGGCCGATCATGGCTGTGCCGAAGGCGTCCCAGACGCCGTTGCCGGTTATCAGGGTCATGCCCACGCCGAACAGGGCGAAGAGCAGGCCCAGCAGGGCGCCGAAGTCCTCCAACAGGACTACGGGCAGTTCCGGGGCCTTGGCGGTCCGGACAAACTGCACCCAGCTCTGCGTGCCGCGGGTGCGGTTGGACTCACGGATGGCCGTGCGGAAGGAATAACCCTCCGCAAGGATCGCGCCGACAAGGACAGCCAGCGGAACCCACCACCACCGGCCCTCAATCGGGTGCGGATCCTGGTACTTGTGGTAGGCCTCGTACAGCGCAAACAGACCGCCGACGCTGAACAGCACAATGGAGACAATAAAGGCGTAGATGTACCGCTCACGGCCGTAGCCGAAGGGGTGTTCCGGGCTGGCCTGGCGCTTGGAACGCTTGCCGCCCACAAGCAGGAGCACCTGGTTGCCGGAGTCAGCCACCGAGTGGATGGCCTCGGCAAGCATGGAGGATGAACGCGTTAAGGCAAAGGCAATGAACTTCAAGACCGCAATGGCCAAGTTGGCACTCAGTGCCGCGACAACCGCCTTGTTACCGCCGCTGGCAGACATGGAAGACCCGTTTCTCTTTGGTGTTGTAAATCGGCGCGCCGAGCGCAGCCGTCACCAATACGCTACATCGGAGTCCGCGCTGCCGGTTGTCCGGGACGGCGCGGGAACGGGGGCCGCGGGCAGGCAACGCGCCCGGGTGCGTTCGGTGCCTGCTATCCGTTCTGGGCACGCGCCGAAGCGTAGAGGCAAACCGTGGCGGCCGTGCCCACGTTGAGGCTCTCGGCGCTGCCGTACAGCGGCACTGCTACACGGTGGTCGGCTGCTGCCAGCTCGGCATCGGACAGGCCCTGGGCTTCATTGCCGAAGAGCCAGGCGGTGGGCTGTTCAAGCTGCGGAAGAGCGGCGTCGCCGTCATTACCGTCCGCACCGGCAGGAGTGAGCCGCCGCACGGCGCTGAGGTCCTGCAGCCGGTCCAGATTGACGTTGCCGTAGCCGTCAGCTGCCAGGATGGTCAGGCCGGCAGCGTGGAGGGCGTCCATAACTTCGCCGAATTCGGCACCGGTGACCACGGGAAGATGAAACAGGGATCCTGCGGTGGAACGCACCGCTTTGGGATTATAGATATCGACGCTGGAGGCTGTGAGCACCACGGCGTCCGCTCCGGCGGAGTCGGCGGCCCGCAGCACGGTGCCGGCGTTGCCCGGGTCCCGCACTTCGCACAGCACGGCGATGAGCCTGGCGCCGGAGGCCAGAACGTCCTGCAGCGTCGCGGTGGACACGTTGCACACCGCCACGATGCCCTGCGGCGAGACGGTGTCCGCCATCGCGGCCAGGACCTCGTTGGTTGCCAGGCGGAGGGAAACACCGCGGGCAAGGTCGGCCAGCTCGGGCAGCCGGTCCAGGCACCCCTGCGTGGCGTAGACCTCGTGCACGACGGCGGGACCGCCCTCGGCCGCAGCCGCACGGTGCGCGGAGAGCGCCTCCCGTACTGCCTGCGGCCCTTCGGCCAGGTAGCGGCCGGTTTTTAAGCGCGAAGGGCGCCCGGCAAGCTTCGCTACATCTCGGACCCGATCAGCTCGGGGGTTGGACATCAGCGGTGCCTGCGGGCGCCCTTCAGGGTTCATCGGCTGGAGACCGACTTAGCCCTGGAACTTCTGGCGGGATTCTCCGCCGGCGGGCTCCAGACCTGCAGCCTTGGCAGCTTCAACAGAGTTGAACCAGTATTCGGCAACGGTCTGCTCGTACCAGGTGGAACCCGGGACGTGGTACTTGCCCGAACCCAGGTTGCCCTTGATGACGAAGCCTTCCGGAGCGTCGCCCTCGGAAGCCTTGAAGCCGCCCTGAGCGGAGGCAACAGCGGCAGCCGGCTTTTCAGCGGCAGGCTTGGCAGCGGGAGCAGCCTTGGCTGCCGGGGCAGCCTCAACGGCGGGAGCGGAGGTGTCGGACGGCAGTGCGTCCTTGGCCAGCTGGACCAATGCGGCGAAGGCAGCGGCGTCGTTGACGGCCAGCTCGGCCAGCATGCGGCGGTCAACCTGGATCTCGGCCAGCTTCAGGCCCTGGATCAGGCGGTTGTAGGTCAGGCCGTTGGCGCGGGAAGCAGCGTTGATGCGCTGGATCCACAGGCGGCGGAAGTCGCCCTTACGCTTGCGGCGGTCGCCGTAGCTGTACACAAACGAGTGCAGCAGCTGCTCTTTGGCCTTACGGACCAGGCGCGAACGCTGTCCGCGGTAACCCTTGGCGCGCTCGAGAATAACCCGACGCTTCTTGTGGGCGTTAAGCGCCCGCTTCACACGTGCCACGTGCGTACTCCTTTTGGTAAATCTCCCCGACTTGGTAAGTCACTGCGCCTGGAAGGCCCAGGAGCGGGGAAAGCTTTGATGGTGAAGCCGGCCCGGACGGGACAGCGATCAGGGATTAGTTAGATGCCGAGCATCTTCTTGATGACCTTGGCGTCCGCCGGTGCCACGAGCTTGTCGTTGGCGAGGCGGCGGGTCAGCGTGGAAGGCTTGTGCTCCAGGTAGTGGCGGCGGTTAGCCTGCTGGCGCTTGAGCTTGCCGGTACCGGTCAGCTTGAAGCGCTTCTTGGCGCCGCTGTGGGTCTTCATCTTCGGCATGTCTACCGATCTCCTTTAGGTTTCCGCGGGCAGGCCCGCGGGGCTTCGGACACCTTTGCAGGTGCCAGGGCTTATTACTGGACGCCGGAACGAGGCGCAGGGCAGTGAAACTACTCTGCAGTTCCGGGCTTGTTCTGGCCGGTGGTCCCCCGCGGGGAGGACGGCTTGCCGGCAGGCTTCGGTGCTGCGGCGGGCTTGGGCCGGGCAGCCGGCTTCGGCGCAGCAGGCTTTACCGCGGTCGGCTTCGGAACGGCTGCAGGCTTCGGCGCGGCGGCAGGCCTCGCTGCTTCCACCGGCTTGGCTGCTTCCGCAGGCTTGGCGGGAGCGGCAGTTTCAGCGGCAGGCGCTGCGGCCGGCCTGCTGGCTGCAGCCACACGGCGTGCCTCGGTTGCAGCCTTTTCGGCAGCTGCAGCCCGTGCCCGCTTAGCGGCCTGTTCCTTTTCAGCCTGTTCCTGCTCGGCACGGGCCTTGTCGGCCTCGGCAGCGGAGGAACCCAGACGAAGTCCGTCCGGCAGCAGATCCGCGAGGCTCTGCGTCAGGGGCGCCTTTGCCGACGAGGTATCCACACGCGGCGGAGCCTCTCCGTTCCGGACTGCCTCGTTCGCTGCCTTGGCATCGGCCCGCTGCGTGGCGCGGCGGGCTTCGGCCTTGGCCTCGGCCTTGTTCTTCACCGGACCGATAACCATCACCATGTTGCGGCCGTCGATCCGCGGGGTGGACTCAACCACACCCACCTCGGCGACATCCGCAGCGAACTTGTTCAGCAGCTTCATACCCATTTCCGGGCGCTGCTGTTCACGGCCGCGGAACTGGATCATGGCCTTGACCTTGTCACCGGCGGCCAGGAAGCGCATGGCGTGTCCGCGCTTGGTCTCGTAGTCGTGCGTGTCGATCTTCAGGCGGAACCGGATTTCCTTCAGAACGGTGTTCGTCTGGTTCTTCCGGGCTTCGCGTGCCTTGACGGCGGCTTCGTACTTGTACTTGCCGAAGTCCATTAGTTTGCACACCGGAGGCTTCGCCTGCGGTGCTACCTCAACAAGATCCAGGTCAGACTCGGCAGCCAGACGAAGCGCGTCCTCAATCCGGACCACCCCTACCTGCTCGCCTGCCGGACCTACCAGCCGCACCTCGGGGACGCGGATCCGATCATTGATTCTTGGCTCGCTAATGTTGCAGCTCCTGTGTAGTTCAAAACGGCTACCGCCTGCAACTGAAGAAGGCCTCCAATTGCACGCGCAATCGAAGGCCCTTGAGGGGGTCGGCAGTAGCCGCCGTCGAACTCGGTTCGAAGGCAGTTAGCTCCCGGAACAAACAGCGGCAGTGCCGCAGCCCGTCCGGGGCCGACCTGAACCCGGCAACTCCGCCGCCAACAAGGGCGGTCAGGCTGACGCGGGTGGGAGGGGTCTCCGCTTGCATACCGGTGACGTAAGGCTTCCAAGAAGAAAGTGTGATTTTCATCCCGCCCGTGAAGGGCATTGAAAGTAACGACAACCAGTCGGTCTGTGACAAGCTTACCAGTATGAGTACCCCACAGAGCAATCCGGCAGGGGAAGCAACCCGCCATTCCTTCCCGGGAACGTCAGCAGAGTCCGAATCTGCCGCTGCAGCAGAGCAGGAAGTAGTCGAGCAGATGCGCGACATCGCCGAGGTGCCGGCCATCGAGGTCATTACGACGGCGGCCGTCCACCTGATGAGCGCGGCGGCCGTGAAGTGCGGCCTGGCCGAAGGCGACGACGCCGAAGAGCTCAAGGACCTGGACGAGGCCCGCAAGCTGATCACTGCCCTCGCCGGTTTTGTCACCGCCGCCGCCCCGGAGATCGGCAGCCAGCATGCCGGACCCTTGCGCGACGGCCTTCGTTCCCTGCAGCTCGCATTCCGTGAAGCATCGGTAATCCAGGACGCTCCGGGCAAGGGCCCGGGCGAGAAGTTCACCGGCCCGGTCAGCTAGCGGCCCCTTCCCCGCTTTTACCCGTTACCGCCCGAAGAGCCTGGGCCCGGCGGATGCGCCGCACCGCGGACATCCGCAGACAGGCTCTTCGGGCCTTTCTTTTGCCCCGGGCCCGTTCCTAGGCGGCGGGCACGGGGCGCCGCACGAAGTGCCGGACTGTCAGCGTCACCAGCACCAGCAGCGAGGCAGCACCGCCGGCCATGAGGAACCCGGACCACGGACCGATCACGTCGATGGCCAGTCCAGCCACCGGGGCGCCCAGGGCGGTTCCTGCGGTCATCGACGAACCGTACCAGCCCATGGCTTCGCCCCGGCGCTCCTCGGAGACAAGGTCGGCCACCCGCTCGGAGGCCGAAGACAACACGGGCGCGCAGAGCAGGCCCGGCGGGATGGAAAGCAGCGCAAGGCTGAGCGTTCCGGTGGCGAAGGCCATCGGCATGGTCAGCACCCCCATGGCGAGCAGGAGAAGCATCGGCGAAATCCGCCGGTTCATGGCCCCGTAGAGAATCCCGCCGACGGCGGAGGCGGCGCACCAGGCGACGAAGACAATGCCTACCTCGGACGCGTTTCCCCCGGCCTCCACCAGCGCCACGATGCCGACGTCGGTGCTGGACAGCAGCAGGCCGGCGCCCACGGAAACCGCAAAGACCACTGCCACACTTGTGGTGACCCAGCCGAAGTTTCCCGCCAGGCCGTTCCGCAGCCTGCCGAACAGGTTCTGCGGCCCGTCCGGCAGCCCCGCACCGGTAAGTTCCATCGGTGCTTCCTGCACGTTGGCGGGGGCCACGGCGACGGCGGCGGCAGCCGCGGCCGCCTGCTCGTCCGCAGCGGTCACGGAGTTCGCGGCCTCGGGGGTCCGGGTGGGCGGGTTGAACCAGATCAGCAGCAGTCCTGCCAGAGCGGAGGACAACCCGACTGCGGTGAGTCCGATGACCGATGACCGGGTGGCAATGACCGCTCCAAGGGCCGGGCCCATCATAAAGATGAGCTCTGTGGCAATGGAATCCAAGGCGAAGGCGGTGCGCCGCTGTTCACCCGTGGCCAGGACGCCCAGGGACTGCCGCACCACGCTGAAGACCGGAAGGGTGAACACCCCGCCGACCAGCGCCAGGACCAGCAGCCATTCAAAGCTGGCATGCGGAGCCAGGCTCCAGATGACGGCTTCGGCTATGACCGAAGGAATCAGGGCGCGCCGCAGTCCCACGGTGTCCACGCGGCGGCCGCGCCAGGGGGCGCCCACGGCAATACCGATGGTGACGACGGCGGCGACGGCACCTGCCGCCGCATAGCCGCGGTCCATGGTGTTGACCACGTGCAGGGTCAGCAGCACGCCGGCGGCCGAATGGGGGAAACGTGCGATCATCCCGATTAACAGGACGCGGCGGATGGGGGCTATCCGCAGCATCTCGCGGTACAGGCCAAAATTCACGGCAGTTCTCTTCTGGCGGGGTACGCCGGACGGGTCAGCGCGTAATTTTCAGGTCCAGTGAATCCACGCGCTCAACAAACTCGGGGTTGGCAGTCAGGCGCTGCTGCAGGCCGGCCGCCAGGGCGGAGATGTCCTGCGGATCCAGTCCGGGCGCAAGCTGAAGCACCATTCTAAGCTCAGGTCCGGCCCCGCCCCCTGCCACCGGTGCGCCGCCGGCGGTCCGGGACGCGGTCCCGGGGCCCTGCTGCAGGATCACCGCACGGATCCGGGGGTCCGGCGCCGCGGCGGCTTCGGCCACGGCGGCCAGCGCCGCATCCGTATAGGAAGGCGTCCACTCCTGCTGTTGGGCGAGCGCCCACATGGCCGGACGCCGCACCACGAAGGTGAACTCCGCGCCGGGGTCAATGACCAGCAGCTGGGCGTCTTCGGCCACGGCGGACAGTGCGGCACGGTTCGCGTAGACCGCCACCGGCCGGGCTTCGGAATGCCAGTGTTCCAGGGCCGCCACCGAGGTGAACACCGGCAGCGCCTTGCGGCCGTCCGGGGCGGTCAGCGACACCAGGGCCATGTCTGCCTGCTTGTCCGCCGCCAGGCCGTGGTCCGATTCGGCTTCCTCGCCGAGCACGGCCACAATCGGGACAAACACCCGGGCGGTGGCGAGCGAGGCCACCACCTCGGCCTCGCTGCCGGTTCCGGCGATCAGCTTCTGCAGAGCGGAGACGTATCCGGCGTCGGCTTCGCCCGTGTCCGAGTCGAAGTTGTGCAGCGGGTTTCCCTCGCCGGCCAGATCGCGTCCGGCCCAGGCCCGGCCGGCGGAATCCGCGGGCCCTCCTGCCCCGGCAAGGGCTGCGGCGATGTGGCCGGGCAGTTCACGTGCGGCCATGCTCAGCGTTCCGGGTGCCCGGCGACGTCGAAGGCCTGCGGCAGCGTGAACGCTCCGGCGTAGAGTGCCTTGCCCACAATCGTGCCTTCCAGGCCGAGCGGCACCAGCTCGCGCAGGGCGGCGAGGTCATCGAGGCTGGAGATGCCGCCGGAGGCAACCACGGGGCGGTCGGTGCGCTTGAGTACTTCGCGCAGCAGCTCCACGTTGGGTCCGCGCAGCGTCCCGTCCTTGGTGACGTCGGTGACTACGTAGCGGGGGCAGCCGGCTTCTTCGAGACGGGCCAGCACCTCCCAGAGGTCTCCGCCTTCCTTGGTCCAGCCGCGTGCCGCCAGCGTGGTGCCGCGGACATCCAGTCCGACGGCGATGGCCTGGCCGTAGCGGGCAATGGCGCTGGCGGTCCATCCGGGGTTCTCCAGGGCGGCGGTGCCCAGATTGACCCGGGTGGCCCCCAGTTCCAGGGCCTTCTCCAGGGACTCGTCGTCGCGGATGCCGCCGGAGAGCTCAACCTTGATGTCCAGGGACTTCACGACGCGGCTGAGCAGGTCCAGGTTCGAACCCCGGCCGAACGCCGCATCCAGATCCACCAGATGGACCCACTCGGCGCCGTCGTTCTGCCAGGCCAGGGCAGCGTCCAGCGGGTCGCCGTAGCTGGTTTCGCTGCCTGCCTCGCCCTGGACGAGCCGCACGGCCTGGCCGTCGGCCACATCCACGGCGGGCAGGAGTTCAAGGACAGGGGTTTCGCTGAAGGGCATCTCTAGTGCTTTCGATGGTGGGGTCAGGAGAGGTCAAGGGTCAGCAGGTACGCGCCCAGCAGGGCCAACCCCGCCAGCACCCAGAAGCTGATAATGATGATTTTGGACATGCCCTGGCTGCGGAAGGACACCGCACCGCCGATCAGCAGTCCGGCCAGGCCCATGAGGACTACGCTCCACATAGCCGCTAGCCCAGTGTCTTCAGCCAGTTGTTCAACAGTGCAGCCCCGGCGTCGCCGGACTTTTCCGGATGGAACTGCGTGGCTGAAAGCGCACCGTTCTCCACCGCCGCAATGAAGGGTCCGCCGTGCTCGGCCCAGGTGACCTGGGGCGGGCGCATGGCCGGCTGGGTGACGTCGAAGTCCCACTTCTGCACACCGTAGCTGTGGACAAAGTAGAACCGCTGGTCTTCGATGCCTGCAAACAGCGCCGAGCCTTCCGGCGGGGCCACGGTGTTCCACCCCATGTGGGGGACGACGTCGGCGGCGAGCCGCTCGACGACGCCGGGCCATTCGGCCATGCCCGGAGTGCGGACACCGTGTTCCACGCCTTCATCAAACAGGACCTGCAGGCCCACGCAGATGCCAAGGACCGGCCTGCCGCCGGCCACGCGGCGCCCGATCATCCGGATCGCATCCACGTCCTTCAGTCCCTGCATCACGGCGGCAAAGGCTCCGACCCCGGGCACCACCAGCCCGTCGGCGTTCAGCACGTCGTCGGGTTTGGCGCTGAGTGTCACGTTGGCACCGGCATGTTCCAGGGCGCGGACAGCCGAGCGGATGTTGCCGGAACCGTAATCCAGGACGGTGACGTTGCGGGGACTCACAGTGTTCCCTTGGTGGACGGGATGCCCTCCACGCGCGGATCCGATTCGACGGCGGAACGGAGCGCGCGGGCAAAGGCCTTGAACTGTGCTTCGACGATGTGGTGCGGATCCCGGCCGCCCAGGACCCGCATGTGCAGGCAGATCTGCGCGTGCAGGGTGATGGCCTCAAACACGTGGCGGGTCAGCGATCCGGTGAAGTGTCCGCCGATCAGGTGGTATTCCTGTCCGGCAGGCTCCCCGGAGTGCACCAGGTACGGACGTCCGGAAATATCGACTACGGCGTTGGCCAGCGCCTCATCCAGCGGCACGGTGGCTTCGCCGAATCGCCGGATGCCGGCCTTCGTGCCCAGGGCGGTCTTCAGCGCCTCGCCGATGCTGATCGCGACGTCCTCCACGGTGTGGTGGACGTCGATATGGGTGTCGCCTGTGGCACGCACCGTGAGGTCCATCAGGGAGTGCTTGGCCAGGGCCGTCAGCATGTGGTCATAGAACGGTACCGAAGTGCTGATATCGGCGCGGCCGGTGCCGTCCAGGTCCAGCTCGACGACGACGGACGATTCGCTGGTAATCCGCTCGAGGCGGGCGGTGCGTCCGGTGGCGGTCTCCACAGTCATGGGGTTCCTTCACGAAGATCGGGGTCGGGGCAATAGTCAAAGCCCCGGCAGGTTCCCAGTTTAGTCCCGAAGGTACCGACTCCCCGAAACGGAGGACGTCGCAGGACACGGAGTCTTCCGCCGGCAGGCCCCTGCCGGCGGAAGACTCTGCCGCGGAGCTGCTCAGGCCGTCAGGAGTTCCCGCAGCCGGTCCAGGAATGCGGTGGTTTCGGCTTCCGTACCGGCGGTGACGCGCAGGTGGCCGTCAATGCCGACATCCCGGACCAGGACACCTGCTTCGAGCAGCCCTTCCCACACGGCACGGGGGTTTTCCAGTCCGCCGAACAGCACAAAGTTGGAATCCGACGGCGCCGGTTTCAGGCCGAGTCCGGTCAGCTCCGCTACGATCCTGTCCCGCTGGCTCTTGATGTCCTCCACGTTGGACAGCAGGGAGTCGGCGTGGGTGAGTGCGGCAACCGCAGTGGCCTGGGTGATTGCCGAGAGGTGGTAGGGCAGCCGGACCAGACGCAGGGCATCGGAAACCTGGGGCGCGGCCGCGAAGTAGCCGATGCGGGCTCCGGCCAGGGCAAACGCCTTGGACATGGTCCGGGAGACGATCAGCCGTTCCCGCCCGGGGAGCAGCTGCAGGGCGCTGGGGTTGTCTGCATGGGAGAACTCCGCATAGGCCTCGTCCACCACAACGACGGCGTTGGAGGCCTCGCCGGCCTCGTACGCGGCTTCGATGACGTCCAGTTCCATGCCGGTTCCGGTGGGGTTGTTGGGTGTGCAGAGGAACACGAGGTTGGGTGCCTGTGCCCGGATCTGTTCCGCAGCCGAATCCGCGCTGAGTGAAAAATCGGCTGCCCTGGTACCGGTGACGTAGGTGGTGCCGGTGCCGCTGGCGAGCAGCGGGTACATGGAGTAGGTAGGCGGGAAGCTCATGACCGTCCGTCCGGGACCGCCAAAGGCCTGCAGGATCTGCTGCAGGACCTCATTGGATCCGTTGCCGGCCCAGATGTTGTCCGCCGTCAGGCCGTGCCCAAGGTAGGTGGCCAGGCTCTGACGCAGCCGCGTGAATTCGCGGTCCGGGTACCGGTTGAGGCCGCCGACCACTGATTCAATCTCGGCCATGATCGCCCGGCGCACATGCTCGGGAAGTCCATGGGTGTTTTCGTTGACGTTCAGCAGGATCGGCACATCCAGCTGCGGGGCGCCGTAGGGGGTCAGGCCGCGCAGATCATCGCGCAGGGGAAGTCGGTTCAGGTTTTCCAGCTGTTCGTTCACCACTACAGCTTAGGACCTTCAGCCACGGCGTGCTTGAGGTTACCTCGGGGCCGGAACGTACAGCTGGAGGCCGGCGGGGACTGCCGTATCGGTCAGGTTGTTGAGTTCCACGATGTCCGCGACCACGGTGCGGGGATCCTGGTCCGGCGCGAATTCGGTGGCGAGTGACCACAGGGAATCCCCGGCCGAAACACTGACCTGGATGGCGCGGGTCTCTTCAGGGGCGCTCCCTGAGGCCATGGCGGGAGCGGTAAAGAACCCGAGGAAGGCCAGCAGGACGGCGGCCGCCAGCATCAGGGGCACCCCCACCAGGACGAGCCTGCCGCGCCGGGTGAGGTGCAGCCGTGCGGACTCGGGGCGAACGGGCTCGGGCGGAACGCTCCGCGCCGGCGTACGGTTCTGGGAAGTGCGGTCCTGGGACGTCTGGCTCTGGGCGGTCTGGGCCTGGGAAGTCTGGCCCTGGGCGGTCTGGGCCTGGGCGGTCTGGCTGCGGGAAGTCTGGGGAAGTACGTGTACTGACATGTCAATACCTTTCCGATCCGAAGTGCCGCCGTGCCGGTCCCGGTGCGTCCCGCACAAACACCGGGAAACGCCATGGATCGAAGCTGCATTCGAAAATCTGGTTGGTCAGCCGAGGTGTCGGCCGACCGCATTCGAACGTATGTTCTAAGTTGTACTCGAACATTTCTAGCACTTATCTACGAACATTGTCGAGACTCGCTCGAATATATGTTTGAAAATTCCTTTGCGCTCCCCTAGCGTTGAACCTGTTGGAAGCGGCTGGAACCAACTAACCATCCACCACTGACAAAACGGCTCAGTCGTTGCCGCTAAAGCCGCACATAGAATCACCGAATCACCGCACAACACACCTGATATACCGCTAGAACCATCCGGCCCGCGTCCACGGGCCGACTGTGAAGGGAAGCCGACGTGGCCCGTGTTACCAATGGCAGCACCCCCTCCCCCGCCGCGCCATCGCCGGCCGGCCGCTCCAAGGGGCTTACCGCGCGGCAGACCAAAATCCTGGAGACCATCCAGCGTTCGGTCAGCACCAACGGGTATCCGCCGTCCATGCGGGAAATCGGTGACACGGTTGGCCTCGCCAGCCTCTCCAGCGTTACCCACCAGCTAAGCCAGCTGGAAAAGCTGGGCTATATCCGCCGGGATCCCAAGCGTCCCCGGGCCATGGAAATCCTCGTTCCGCTCCTGCTCCGTGACGCGCCTGCGCGCGGCAGCAGCACTGCTGCGGCCCAGGAGGGCACCGCCGGGGAGGCTGCCAACGCCGCAGCGAACGGCGGCGCGCCCGGAAGCAGTGCTGCCGGTTCCAAGAGCGTTTCCGACCTCACCACGGCAATCGACACGGCGATGGTGCCGCTGGTGGGACGCATTGCCGCCGGCGGCCCCATCCTTGCCGACCAGCAGGTTGAGGAAATGGTTCCCCTGCCCCGTCAGCTCGTCGGGCACGGCGACCTCTTTATGCTTCGCGTCGCGGGCGATTCCATGGTGGACGCCGCCATCTGTGACGGCGACTGGGTAGTGGTGCGGCGTCAGCCCACTGCTGAAAACGGTGACATTGTTGCCGCCCTGCTCGAAGACGAAGCCACAGTGAAGACGTTCCGGCAGCGCAACGGACACACCTGGCTGCTGCCCCAGAACACACGCTATGAGCCGATCCTCGGTGACGAAGCCACGATCATGGGCAAGGTCGTCTCGGTAATGCGCTCCCTCTAGGGAGAACCGCCCTCAGGAACACCGAACAAAGCACAAAAAAGCAGCGCTGCCGGCAGTTTCCCGCCGGCTGCGCTGCTTTTTTTGCACCCTATTTATGCGCTGCTTTTCCCCTGTCCCGGGTGGCGGTTACTTTCCTGAGCCGGCCGGTTCCGCGGAGAGCCGCTTCAGTGCCTGGAGCACCACGGTACGGTCCGTGGTGGACCAGAAGGGCGGCAGGGCGGCGCGCAGGAAACTGCCGTAGCGGGCGGTGGCCAGGCGTGAGTCCAGGACGGCCACCACGCCCTTGTCTCCGGAGGCGCGGATCAGGCGCCCGGCGCCCTGCGCCAGCCGGACGGCGGCGTGGGTGGCGGAAACACTCATGAAGCCGTTTCCACCGGCCTTGGCGACCGCCCGGGTCCGGGCCGTCATGAGGGGATCGTCGGGGCGCGGGAACGGAATCCGGTCGATGATCACCAGCCGGCAGGATGCTCCCGGAACGTCCACGCCCTGCCACAGCGACATGGTGCCGAACAGGCATGTCTCGTCCTCGTCGGCGAACTGCTGCACCAGGGCGGACATGGTGGATTCACCCTGGCAGAGGATGGGATAGTCCACGCGCGAACGCAGGGCATCGGCCGCTTCCTCCGCGGCCCGCCGGGAGGAGAACAGTCCCAGCGCTCCGCCGCCGGAGGCGTTGATCAGCGCCTCCAGCTCATCCAGCTGCTCCGGGGACGTCCCGCGTCCGGGTTTCGGCAGGTCCTTCGCCACATAGAGGACGCCCTGCCGGGGATAGTCGAAGGGACTCCCGACGTCGGTGCCGGTCCATTTCGGCGCGCCGGTGCCCAGCAGCCCCAGGGCGCCGGCCACGGGACCGAATTCCGCCCCGATGGCCAGGGTGGCGGAGGTCAGCACCACGGTGTGACCGTCAAAGAGGCCTTCCCGCAGGCGGCCCGCTACGGACAGCGGCGCCACGTTCAGGGTGGGCGGGGCATCGTCTTCGGGCGCCGCGTATCCGGTGCCCGGTGAGAAGGTGCTGGCACGCGAGGCCCACAGCACCTCCCCCGAATTCACCGCGTCCAGGATCCGTTCGCACAGTTCCAGCACGGCCATCAGCCGGGAGCGCGCCATCTGGCGTCCACCGTCCACGGCGTCGGAGCCTTCGGGCTTGGAATCGGACAACGCAGTACGGCAGGCGTCCCGCACGGAGCCGAGGACGAGTTCCTGCTCCCCGGTCAGTCCTGCTGCCAGCAGGCCGGAGGGAACCGGGGCGAATACCGAGTCGAAGGCCCGGCCTGCCGCCGCGAGGGGTTCCATGGTGGCGGAGGTGTGTTTGCGTGCCGCGGACACCGCCGCGGAAATGATGGTCCCCGACAGCTGTCCGGTGACCGCTCCGGTGACGCGGTCCTGCAGTTCGTGGGCCTCGTCGATCACCACCACGTCATAGTCGGGCAGTACGGCCAGGCCTTCGAAGGCGCTGATGGCCAGCATGGCGTGGTTGGTGATCACCAGATCCGCTTCAGCGGCCTTGGCGCGGGCACGTTCACTGAAGCAGAGTTCGGCAACCGGGCACTTCTGCGCTCCCAGGCATTCCATGGAGGTCACGGAGACCTGGCGCCAGGCGCGGTCGCTCACCCCGGGCAGGAGCTCGTCCCGGTCACCGGTCTCTGTCTCCTGCGCCCATTCCTGCAGGCGGACGACGTCGCGTCCCAGGGCCGAGGTCGGGCCGCCCGACGGTGCCGGATGTGACACTGCCTGCTGGTCTCCCAGCATAAACAGGGTCCCGGCTTCATCCTCCTCCGGGAAGCCGCCGCCGGTCTTGTGCAGGCAGACGTAGTTGGCGCGGCCCTTGAGCAGCGCCACATCAACCTCCCGCGGAAGTTTCGGCTCGAGGGTCTTCAACAGGCGCGGAAGGTCACGCCCCACAATCTGCGACTGCAGGGCGAGAGTGGCCGTGGAGACGAGTGCGGGCTTGTCGCTCTCCAGGGCATGGGCAATCAGCGGAACCAGATAGGCGAGGGACTTCCCCGTGCCGGTCCCCGCCTGGACCAGCAGATGATCGCCGGACTCGATGGCTTCCGCAACCTGCCGGGCCATCTCATGCTGGCCCGGACGGTTTTGCCCGCCCATGGCAGACACCGCGGTATCCAGCAGTTCCAGGACCTGCTCCGGCCCCCGTACATCCTTACTACCCATGGGTCACGAACGGCTCCAGCTCCGCAGCCAGCCCCTCACGGACCTTGACGTGCATCCGGGTGCCGTCCTCGACATGCTCCACGGACAGGATTTCCGCATCCTGCTGGTGCAGCCGGGAGACAACCTCGCCCCGCTCGTAGGGCACCAGCAGTTCCAGGTCCACGCCGGGGCGCGGAATGCCCTCGGAAATGGCCTGCAGCAGCTCCGGGATGCCTTCGCCGGTGCGGGCGGAAACCACCACGTGCCGGGACTCGCGCTGGCGGAGCCGTTCAAGAACGAACGGATCCGCGGCATCGGCCTTGTTCAGCACGATGATTTCCGGCACCTTGCGGGCGTCGACCTCGGCCAGGACGGTGCGGACGGCAGCGATCTGGCCCTCCGGGTCCGGGTGCGAGGCATCCACCACGTGCAGGATCAGATCTGCGTCGGCCACTTCCTCCAGCGTTGAGCGGAACGCTTCCACCAGCTGGGTGGGCAGCGAGCGGACAAAGCCGACGGTGTCTGCCAGCGTGTAGCCGATGCCGTCTTCGGTCTGTGCCTTGCGGATGGTGGGGTCCAGGGTGGCGAACAGGGCGTTCTCCACCAGCACCCCGGCGTCTGTGAGCCGGTTCAGCAGCGAGGACTTGCCGGCGTTGGTGTAGCCGGCAATGGCCACCGAGGGCACCGAGTTGCGGTGCCGGTTGGCCCGCTTGGTTTCGCGTGCGGGCTTCATACCGGCGATTTCGCGGCGCAGCTTCGCCATCCGGGTGCGGATCTTCCGGCGGTCCAGCTCGATCTTGGTTTCACCGGGACCGCGCGAACCCATGCCGGCGCTGGCACTGCCCACCTGGCCGCCGGCCTGGCGGGACATGGACTCACCCCAGCCGCGCAGGCGCGGCAGCAGGTATTCCAGCTGCGCCAGTTCCACCTGGGCCTTGCCCTCCCGGGACTTGGCATGCTGGGCGAAGATGTCCAGGATCAGGGCGGTGCGGTCGATGACCTTGACCTTGACGATGTCCTCGAGCCCGCGCCGCTGGGAAGGTGCCAGCTCACTGTCCACAATCACCGTGTCCGCGCCGGTGGCCATAACGATCTCTTTGAGTTCCTGTGCCTTGCCGGAGCCGAGGAACGTGCCGGGATCGGGCTTCAGCCGGCGCTGGATGATTCCGTCGAGGACTTCCGATCCGGCGGTTTCGGCCAGGGCTGCCAGTTCCTTCAACGAGTTTTCAGCGTCCGCGGCGGTGCCTTCGCTCCACAGTCCGGCGAGGACCACCCGCTCGAGCCGCAGCTGGCGGTATTCGACTTCGGTGACGTCCTCGAGTTCCGTGGAGAGGCCGGCGACGCGGCGCAGTGCGCGGCGTTCGGCCAGGTCCTGCTGCTCGCCGTCGTGGACGGAATGCTCCGTCCCGGCGTCCGATAGTGCCAAGGCACGCCCGCGGGTGGAATCTCGGGCAGCGGCGGACGCGGTTTCAACCGCGCTGTCTTTGGCGAGGATCCTGTCGATGACCCCTTGAATGTCCGAGGGGCTCAGCTCCGGCGTGGAACTGTCCGCAGAATCCATGGCGCGGGAGTTGTTGATGGTCATAATCTCCTTAGTGGGGCGTACTTCTATGGTAGGCCAGTGCACTGACAAACTATGGGGAATACTGGTTCTCCGCAACGGTTGCCTGCTCTGCCCGCCGACTTCTACAACCCCCTCGGCCCGCCGGAAATTCCTTCCCGGGACCCCCGAGCGACTAATCTGGACTGTTATGGGTTCAGACCACTACTTCTCCTCCACACCGTCCGGACCCGAGGTCCGCCGGCCCCTGCATGTGACCCTGAACGGGGCACCGCGCACGCTTCAGACCGCGGGCGGGATCTTCAGCCCGGACGGGCTCGACAAGGGTACGGCCGTCCTCCTGGACGAGGTCCCCTCCCCTCCTGCGACGGGCAACCTGCTGGACATCGGCTGCGGCTGGGGTCCCATCGCGCTGACCCTGGCCCTGAAGTCCCCGGCCGCGCGGGTCTACGCCGTCGACGTCAATGAACGCAGTCTGGGTCTGACCCGGGACAACGCGGCGGCGCTCGGATGCGGGAATGTCACGGCCGTCCTGCCCGGGGACCTGGATCCGGATGTCCGGTTCGACACCATCTGGTCCAATCCGCCCATCCGGATCGGGAAGGACGAGCTGCATGACCTGCTGCTGCTTTGGCTGCCCCGCCTGGCACCGGGCGGCACGGCCTGGCTGGTGGTGCAGAAGAACCTGGGTTCGGACTCGCTGCAGCGCTGGCTGGCCGAGAACCTGCCGTCCGGCTTCGCCGTCTCCCGCCACAGCACGGCCAAGTCCTTCCGGATCCTGAAAGTGGAACGCAGCGCCTAGAGCAGGGTTCCGCGGGCCACGAGAACGGCCGGGCCGCTCAGCTCCACGTGCTCGCGGCCGTCCGGTCCGGTAAGGAAACGGACGCCGACGACGCCGCCCGGGACGGTCACGGCCCAGTTATCCGGCGCTTCGGCTCCGGCCCAGAACCGGGTGGCGGCGGCTGCGGCGCAGGCGCCCGTGCCGCAGGAGAGGGTTTCGCCCACTCCGCGCTCGTGGACGCGCATGCTCACCAGCCCCACTCCGTCCTCCACGAGCGGCTCGGCCGGAACCACGAATTCCACGTTGGTTCCGTTCTCCGGGTCGGGCTGCACGGACGGGGGCTGGGTCAGGTTGGTTGCGGCCAGCTCGGACAGTTCGGCGAGGGCAACGACGGTGTGCGGGTTGCCCATATTAATGGACAGTCCCGGGCGGGGAACTTCCAGGCCGTCCGCGTTCACCACGGTATCCATGGATTTGGCGGCTGCATGGTCGGGGTAAATGAACTCCCAGGGACCCATATCCACCGCGTAGCCGCCGGCCGTGCGGGTCACGGTCTTGAGCCCGGCCCGGGTCCCGATCACCAGGCTGCCGCCCTCCGCCAGGTCCGCCAGGCCCTCCTCCAGCAGGAAGTGCACAAAAACGCGCACTCCGTTTCCACACATTTCCGAGACGCTGCCGTCCGAGTTCCGGTAGTCCATAAACCACTGCGCTTCAGGGGCGCCCTCAAGCAGCACCCGTCCTTCGGGAACGTGTTCGGAGCGGACGGCGCGGATGAGGCCGTCCGCGCCCACCCCACGGTGCCGGTCACAGATTGCCGCCACGTCCGCGGCGGCCAGGTTCCGCGTGCCGGCGGGATCAGCCACCAGCACAAAGTCGTTGCCGGTGCCGTGCCCCTTCGCGAAGGGAAGCCCGGCAAGGGCAGCGGGCAGGCCGGAGGCGGACAGGGTGGCGGCGGAAGCGGCAGGAGTGGAAGTCACCCCTCAAGGATACCGGCCGGACCGGCCCGGCGGACGGCCTCCGCTGCCCGGGCGGGCAGATCCGGATCGTTGTGCTCGAGCCAGGTGATCCGGGGATCTGCGCGGAACCAGGTCAGCTGGCGGCGGGCAAACTGGCGGGTGGCCACCACGGTCGCCTCAGCTGCCTCCGCCACGGAGGATTTCCCGTCCAGAACGGCCAGGAACTGGGCGTAACCGAGGGCGCGGGACGCGGTCCGGCCGGTCCGCAGTCCGGCGGCCTCCAGACGCCGGACTTCCTCCAGCAGCCCCTGTGCCACCATGGCATCCACGCGGCGGGCCAGCCTGTCATGCAGGACGGGCCGCTCCACGCTCAGGCCGATCTGCACAGCCGGCGTGACGTACTGGCGCACCGGCATGAAGGAACTGAAGCGGCGTCCGGTGAGCTCGATGACTTCCAGGGCACGCACTACGCGCCGCGCATCCGAAATCCGACCGGCCGAGACCGGATCGGCATCCTGCAGCCGGGCCTGCAGGACGGGCAGGCCCTGCGCCGCCAGCTCGGCTTCGAGGCGGGCACGCACCGCAGGATCGGTTCCCGGGAACTCCAGGACATCCAGTGCGGCGCGGATATACAGGCCGGAGCCTCCCACCAGGATGGGGTATCTGCCCCGCCCGCGGATCTCTTCGATGAGTGTCCGCGCGGAGCTTTGGAACGCCGAAACGCTGGCTTCGTCGGTGACGTCCAGGATGTCCAGCAGGTGGTGCGGAACGCCGCGGCGTTCCGCCACGGGAATCTTGGCCGTACCGATATCCATGCCACGGTAAAACTGCATGGAATCGGCGTTGATCACCTCGCCGCCGAGTTCCATGGCCATGGCCACGCCAAGGTCGGACTTGCCGGAGCCGGTGGGCCCGACGACGGCGATCACCGGAAGGTCAGCCGCCGGCGCGCTGCCGGTGCCGGAGAGGAACTCCGCGGCAGAGCCTGCGGAGCTGTTCGGGGTAGCCACCACCGGTCAGGAACGCGGCGGAAGGGCCGGCATACCCAGGGACACACCCGTACGGGTGCCGGCCGGTCCGGCGGGCACACCGCAGGATTCGGCCTGCGACCGGTCCCAGGCGTCACCGGCCCGGGACCGGCGCAGCGAGTAGTCGGCGGCCGTGGCCGGATCGGAGATCAGGTGGAAGGCTGCGGCGGCCGTCACCGGCACGGTCACCAGGTCCCCCGGGCGCGGGACGGGTGCGCCGTCGGGCACCGAGAAGTGCACCAGCCGCTGGTCCCGTGCGCGGCCGGAGAGACGCCCCGTCTCCCCGGACTTGCGGCCCGATGCCGCCGTGACCATCAGCTCCACGGTGGTGCCCACCTGCTTGGCGTTTTCCTCGGCCGCGATCCGGTCCTGCAGGGCGGTGAGCCGTTCAAAGCGTTCCTGGACCACCGCTTTCGGCAGCTGGTCGGGCAGCTCGGCGGCCGGGGTGCCGGGACGCTTGGAGTATTGGAAGGTAAAGGCCGTGGCGAAGCGGGCCTGCTCCACGACGTCGAGCGTGGCGGCGAAGTCCTCTTCCGTTTCGCCCGGGAAACCGACGATGATGTCGGTGGAGATGGCCGCATGCGGCATCCGTTCCCGGACCCGGTCCAGGATCCCGAGGAACTTCTTGGAGCGGTAGGAGCGGCGCATGTCCTTGAGGACCTTATCCGAGCCGGACTGCAGCGGCATGTGCAACTGGGGCATGACATTGGGCGTTTCGGCCATGGCTTCGATGACGTCGTCCGTGAAGGCCGCCGGGTGCGGGCTGGTGAACCGGACCCGTTCCAGGCCCTCGATCTCCCCGCAGGCGCGCAGCAGTTTCGCGAAGGCTCCGCGGTCGCCGAATTCCACCCCGTAGGAGTTCACGTTCTGGCCCAGCAGCGTGACCTCGATGGCGCCGTCGTTCACCAGGGCGGAGATTTCAGCCAGGATCTCCCCCGGCCGGCGGTCGCGTTCCTTGCCGCGCAGCGACGGGACAATACAGAAGGTGCAGGTGTTGTTGCAGCCTACGGAGATGGAGACCCATCCGGAGTACACCGAGTCACGCTTGGTGGGCAGGGTGGAAGGGAAGACGTCGAGGGACTCGAGGATTTCCAGCTCCGCCTTGGCATTGTGCCGCGCCCGTTCCAGCAAGGCAGGCAGGGAACCGATGTTGTGGGTGCCGAAGACGGCGTCCACCCAGGGTGCCTTGCGCAGGATGGTCTCGCGGTCCTTCTGGGCCAGGCAGCCGCCGACGGCGATCTGCATCCCGGGGCGCTCTTCCTTGACCGGAGCCAGGAGGCCGAGGTTGCCGTACAGCTTGTTATCCGCGTTTTCGCGGACCGCGCACGTATTGAACACCACCAGGTCCGGCTGCCCGCCGTCGGACGGGACATAGCCGGCACCTTCGAGCAGCCCGGAAATACGCTCGGAATCATGCACATTCATCTGGCAGCCGAAGGTGCGGACCTCGTAGGTGCGGGGCTGGGCAGCAGCGGCGGCGGGGGCAGGAGAGGTAACAGTCAGACTCACCCTCCTAGGGTACGTCCATCTGCGGGGCGGTCCGGCATGTCCCGCAGTGCACTTATTTAGTACCAGTTATTGGCATAGTGGAAATTCAACGCACTGCAGGGGCTGCCGTAACGCGAGGCAATGTAATCCAGCCCCCAGGTGATCTGCGTGGAATAGCTGACCTTCCAATCGTCCCCGGCAGCGGCCATCTTCTCGGCCGGCAGAGACTGGGCGATTCCGTAGGCACCGCTCGAGGGATTGACGGCGCTGGTCAGCCATTCCGATTCCTTGGTCCAGAGCTTGTCCAGGCAGGTCAGCTCGGCGGCCTCCCATCCGCGGGCGGGCAGGGCGGAAGCAGCGAAGGCCCGGGCTGCCGCGGGATCGTCCACGGGCACCGCGGCACGTGCCGCTTCCTCCGCAGCCTGCTGCCGCGCGGCCGCCTCCGCTGCCTGCTGCTGCCGCTGGGCCGCCTCCGCTGCCTGCTGCTGCCGCTCGGCCGCCTCCACCGCGCCGGGCTCCACCACCGCACCGGCCGCGGCCGGGGGCTCGGCCGAGGCAGGGGTGGAAACGCCCTCCCGCCCGGGTGCCGGTATTTCAGAGTCGTATCCGGCCAGGACAGGATCGGCAAGGTTTACCAGCTGGATGCCGGCAGTGGCACGCAGGGTGGCTCCCGCCGTCCCCAGTGAAGCACCGGAGATGCCGGCTAAGGCAAGGGAGCCCACGGCCGTTGCGGCCCCCAGATGAAGCCGGCGACGGCGTCGCCGGGCTCGTCGGATGCGGGTCAGGTCGCGGCGGGAAAAGTTAGGTGAACTCACAAACGCAGGACGATATCGGAGATTCCCGCAAAAGTCACAAAATGGTAACGCCGATATTGACGTTTCGCCCCCTGCGTGGTGCTGGTACGGGGTTTAGTACCAGTTGTTCCGCTGCCAGAAACCGTAGGCGCCGCACGGTGTCCCGTAGCGGGACTTGATGTAGTCCAGCCCCCAGTTGATCTGGGTCCGGTAATTGGTCAGCCAGTCGGAACCGTGGCTGGACATGTTGCTTCCCGGGAGGGACTGCGGAATACCGTACGCGTCGCTGTAGGGATTGTCTGCGCTGGTCAGCCAACCGGACTCGTGGTTCCACAGGATCACCAGGCAACGGAACTCGCTGGTGTTCCAGCCGAAGGCCCCCATCCGTCCCGCGGCGTAGTTCTGCGCCCCGGCCGGATCATCCACCGGCTGGACGGGTGACGGTGCCGTGGGCGGGGCCGGCGCACCGGGGGCGGGAGCCGGAGCGGGTCCGGGCGCCGGAGCGGGTCCGGGCGCAGGCGCCGGTGCAGGCGCAGGTCCGGGTCCGGGGTCCGATGCGGGCGGCACGGTTCCGGTGGGCGGAGCATCACCGCCCGGTGAACTCGCCGGCTGCCGGCCTGCCGGCTCCGGCCGCTTCGCTGCCGAGCGTTTGGCGGCGGCTTCCTGTTCTTCGAACGCCTTTTCGGCGGCTATTCCGCGTAGCCGTGCTTCCTCGGCTGCGGCGGTGCTGCCGTGCAGCTCCGCCAGCTGCTCAAGCAGGACGGATTTCCGGGTCTCCTCGTCCCGCACCGCTTTGGCTGCCGCCTCGGCGGCTGCCTGGCCGTCACGCAGCGCCCGCTCTGCCTCGGCGGCGAGTTCGGCGCGGGCATCCCTGGCCTGTCGTTCCTGGTCGCTGAACCCCGCAGCCACCTTTTCCGAGGCCACCGCCTCGGCGTACATGGTCCCCGCCCGTGAGGACACCCTGTCCATCAGGTCCACACCGTGAAGTTCATCCGCCGAGGCATCCGCCGCAAGCAGCATCAGGGTCGACCCCGTACCCCCGGACTTATAGGTTTGAGCCGCGAGCCCGGCAACCTGCCGCATTAATTCCGCAGAATGCTCCTCGGCCGCTTCCCCCTGGGCGGCAAGCGACGCAAGCTCTTTGTCACTGGCCGCCAGCGCATCCCTGGCTGCGTTGTAGCGGTTGGTGGCGTCCGCTGCGGCGTCGCCGAGGGTTCCGGCGTCCTCGCGCAGCTCCGTGAGCAGGCCCTCCAGCTTGTCTGCTTCAGCAGCCTTGGCTGTTTCCGAGGACTTGGCCTGCTGGATGTCGTCCCAGGAAGGGTAGGACTCGGCGGCCGAGCCGGGCGCCGCGGTGAGTACCGCTGAGGCAAGTACGCCGCTGAGGACGAGAGCATAAACAGGAGCCGATCGTGTCCTCAGCGGAGCGAATCGACGTGCTGAATGCATCATGTGTCCCGCCAACCTCATCTTTAACATGGTCGGCACAGCATACGATACGGCGCGGCGGATGGACACCACGGCAAAAGGACTCCCGGGCGCCTTGCCGGGCAGGAGGTTAGACCGAATCGCTTCGGGTGTCCCGGATTTCGCCGATCACCTCAGCGGCCACCCGGAACCCCAGCGACGGCGAATAGCCCTTCCGCGCCAGCATCCCGACCAGCCGGCGGGTCTGTTTGTCACGCACGCTGCGGTCAGACAGATCCGCGGAGGCCTGCAGCTTTTTCCGGGCCAGGGCACGGGCACTCTCGAGTTCATCCTCCGCGCTCACCTGCTCCAGCGCCTCGGCGGCCAGGTCCGGGGCAATCCCCTTTTCCGTCAGCTCGCGCCGGAGCGCTCCGCGGGCCAGGGACTTGCTCTGCGATCTGCTGCGGACCCACAGCCGGGCAAACTCGGCATCATCCACGAGCTGCACTTCCTCGAAGCGGTCGAGGACAGCGGCTGCGGCATCGGGTGGAATTTCCCGCTCCGCAAGCTTGGTTTCAAGTTGCCGGCGGCTCTTGGGCGAGGCAGTGAGCTGGCGCAGGACAATGGCCTTTGCCTCCGCGTAGGCTTCCTCGGGGGAAAGCGGCTCAGCCTCCTGGCCGGGATCCTGCGGCTCCTGCCGGCCCCGTTGCCGGCCGGATTTCCTTCCGCCGCGCTTCCCGGGGCCGGATACCCCCTCGCCGGTGTCCAGCCATGGTTCGTCGGCGGCGGCTTCCTCGCCAAAGCCGTCCTCCTTGAAGGCATCCGGTGTCTTGGCGGTGGTCCTCCTGCGGCGTGACGCCTTGGCGCCGGCACCGGCCTTCGCCCGCCCCGCGGCGGCGTCCCCGCTACCGGCGCTGCGGACGGCCTGGTCGGGGGCGGCAGCTTCGGCGGCGGCCGTTCCGGCTGCGATATCGGCGAGGCGGCGCTTCAGCTCCGCGAGGGTTTCTTGCTGCGGGGTATTCATACGTATCACTCCAGGGCAGTGTGTTCCCGGCCATCGGCGGTGCCGCATTCCGGGGAAAAGGCAGCCGCACCGGACGGGACCGGCCGGGGAACCCTCCGGGACGCCGGCGCTGCCCCCGTCCGGAAAGGACCTCCGGCAGGGCTCTAACGGCAAACGCCTCCCGGGCGGCCGGTTCAGCGGCGGCCCGGGAGGCGTGGTGCCTAGGAGTCCTTTCCGACTGCCTTCAGCTTGGGCTCTGCCGGCGCGTCAGCGCCGGGAGCGTCGATCCCGAGCTTTTCGCGGATCCGGCGTTCCAGCTCGTCGGCCAGATCGGGATTGTCCTTCAGGAAGTTGCGGGAGTTTTCCTTGCCCTGGCCCAGCTGGTCACCGTCGTAGGTGAACCAGGCACCGGACTTCTTGACCAGGCCGTGTTCCACGCCCATGTCAATCAGTCCGCCCTCGCGGGAAATTCCGACGCCGTACATGATGTCGAACTCTGCCTGCTTGAAGGGCGGAGCCATCTTGTTCTTGACGATCTTGGCACGCGTGCGGTTGCCGACCGGGTTGGTGCCTTCCTTCAGCGTCTCGATGCGGCGGACGTCAATGCGCACGGAAGCGTAGAACTTCAGTGCCTTACCGCCGGTGGTGGTTTCCGGGCTGCCGAAGAAGACGCCGATCTTTTCACGCAGCTGGTTGATGAAGATGGCCGTGGTGTTGGTGTGGCTCAGGCGTCCGGCAATCTTTCGCAGCGCCTGGCTCATCAGGCGTGCCTGCAGGCCCACGTGGCTGTCGCCCATGTCGCCTTCGATTTCGGCACGCGGAACGAGGGCGGCAACGGAGTCAATGACGACGACGTCGACGGACCCGGAGCCGATCAGCATGTCCATGATTTCCAGGGCCTGCTCGCCGGTGTCCGGCTGGGAGACCAGCAGGGAATCGGTGTCCACGCCGAGCTTGGCTGCATAAATGGGATCCAGGGCGTGCTCGGCGTCGATGAACGCGGCAATGCCGCCGTTCTTCTGCGCATTGGCGACCACGTGGAGCGCCAACGTGGTCTTACCGGAGGATTCCGGTCCGTAGATCTCCACGACGCGGCCGCGGGGCAGGCCGCCAATGCCCAGCGCAACGTCCAGCGCTACGGAGCCGGTGGAAATGGTCTCGGCGGGGGCGCGCACTTCGTCGCCCAGGCGCATGATCGAGCCCTTGCCGTATTGCTTGTCAATCTGGGCCAGCGCTGCCTCTAGGGCTTTTGCGCGGTCGGCTGGAGCAGCCATTCTTCACCTCGTGTTGTGGTTGTGGGCGGCCCGTAGGCCGGTCGTCATTTCTTATCTACGACCCTATCCGGCGGCACTGACAAAACGGCTGACCGGAACGCATAACTGGTTCTGTTGTGGATATCCCCGGGCCGCATCGGCTACGACCAGGCCCTGTGTAGGAGCATATCTTTATCCGAACAAATATTCGAACAGCGGGCCCGGCGTGTCCGTCCGCCTGGGCGTAGCCGCCGCTAATCCGCTTTGGGTTTTACGTCCCGGCCCAGCCGGCGTTCCGGGGGAACATCCTGGATGTCGCAGACCGCCAGCCATACCGATTTCGGCTCCATCCCCTTACCCAGGGCCTCTGAAGCAGTGACGCCGCCAAGCTGGCCAAGGACCAGATCCGCAGCCAGGACCCGGGAGTAGGCCGGACCGAACTCGTCATCCATAAGCCGCCAGAAATCACTGATACGCATCAATTAATCCTCTCACGCAAGCAACGGCGCGGCGAACCGGTTCCTTCCGTGAAAACGGTCCCTTCCCGGTGCCCGGGCAGCGCGGCGAACCTACACTGGAGGGATGACCGACACATCCGGTCCTCCCGGCTTCCCAGCCGGCAGCACCTCCCCGGCTCCGGCCGCCGCCGGCACTGCTGCCGCGGCTCCGGACCGGGACACGGCAATCGATGATCTGGAGCAGGAACTCAGCGTGCTGTGGCGCCGGGCCCGGGCGAGTTCCCAGCGGATCGCCCGGGAAATCCATCCGGAGATGGAGCCCTCCGCCTACGGCCTGATGGTGCTGCTCCACCAGCAGGGACCCATGCGCCTGACTGACCTCGCAGCAGCGGTGGGCGTGGGCAAGCCCTCGCTGAGCCGGCAGATCGGGATGCTGCAGACACTGGGACTGGTGGAGAAGCACACGGACCCGGTGGACGGACGCGCCCAGCCGATCAATCTCACCGCGGTAGGCGCATCCCGGCTGCAGGACACCGCCGCCGCGCGCAGGGAGCGTTCCCGGCAGACCTGGACAGACTGGAACCCGGAGGAACTGGATACCCTGGTCCGGCTGCTGCACAAGCTCAATGCTTCCGTCCAGCCCGGCGGGGAACCGGAGGAACCAGGGGAACCGGAAGAGCCGCCAGGGCCCGGCCGGGGCTGACTGCCGGCGCAGCACCGCGCGCGGCAGCACGGCCGTACGGCAGCGGGCAGAACAAACCCCCGCCGGCACCGCGCCGACGGGGGTTTCCTCTGTTCACCCTGAAATTGCAGATTCAGGGGCATGTCTATGGGGCAACGCTGCTGCTGCGGCCGGATCCGTCCGTCGCGGCAACTGCGCTTGTTGGTGCGGTTCTAGGATGTGCGGGCCAGGTCCCGTGCCAGGTCTTCGGGGAATTCGCGGGCGAACTCCCGGGCAAACTCAGTCGGTACGGTATCTGGAATGGCAACGCCTTCGGCGTTTGCCACCCGGTCGCTGACCTCACGAAGCATCAGGGACAAGGGCACATCGAGGGCCGTGCAGATTGACGACAGAAGTTCTGATGACGCTTCCTTCTGTCCGCGTTCAACCTCGCTGAGGTAGCCGAGGGAAACACGGGCGCTATGCGACACCTCGCGCAGGGTACGGCCCTGGCGCTGGCGCACGTCGCGGAGAACATCACCAATCTCGTGACGAAGAACTACCATCTTGCGCTCCTTAGGCTCCCGGTGTGCGTCTTCCGCCAACCCTACATCCCGCCAGCGGATCACGCCGTTCACGGATACGGGTTGCTTAACCATGTGTATCGTCCTGCTCCCTGTGAGTACGGACTGCGGCGGTGCCGCAGACTGTCCAAAGATCGTAATAAAAGAACCTTGGCGGTTCCTGATACTAACAACTGACGCCCTGCAGGTTTTGTTCCCGACGCGCGGCTTCATTGTTCTGCTTCGACGCTAACGGTCCTTCAACGCGGCCGCCAGCAGGGAAAGCGCCTGGGTGCATGCCGCCGTCCGGATGGCCGTGCGGTCCCCGGAGAACAGGAACTCCCGGGAGAAGGTGCCCTCGGCAGTAGCGATCCCCACGAACACGGTACCCACCGGTTTGCCGTCATGGGCCTGGGGCCCGGCGGCGCCGGTAGTCGATACCCCGACGTCGGCGCCGAGCACACGCCGCGCGCCGGCTGCCATCTGCTCGGCAACCCTTCCGTCGACGGATCCGGCTTCGGCCAAAAGCTCCGCCGAAACGCCGAGGACGGAAAGCTTGACTCCATTTTGGTACGCGACCACTGCCCCCTGCAAAACCGCAGAGGCCCCCGGCACGGATCCCAGTTCCGCGCAGAGCATCCCCGCCGTCAGCGACTCGGCGGTGGCGATGGTCTGCCCCGCCAGCCGCGCGGCGGCCAGGACCTCTTCAGCGAGGACAGCTGCCGGCGGCCGGCTCATGCGCGTTTACCGGCCCGGCGCAGCTTCACGGCCTGCAGCACGTAGTCGACGCCGGTGACGACGGTGATCACGAGAGCAGCGGCCATCAGGACGGCTCCGATCCACCAGGCCCAGGCGCCCAGCCAGGCGGTCAGCGGCAGCAGGAACACAAAGATGGCAAAGGTCTGGACCACGGTCTTGAGCTTGCCGCCCCGGGAGGCGGCCATCACGCCGTACCGGATCACCACGAAGCGCATCAGCGTAATGCCCAGTTCGCGGACGAGGATCACGATGGTGACCCACCACCACAGCTCGCCCAGCAGGGAGAGCATCACGAGGGCGGAGCCGATCAGCAGCTTGTCCGCAATCGGGTCGGCGATCTTGCCGAAGTCGGTAATCAACCCCCGGCTGCGGGCAATATCGCCGTCGAGTTTGTCGGTGTAGATGGCGACGGCGAACGTTGCCACGGCGAGCCAGCGGAACAGGCCGTCACGGCCGTCGTCGGAGGCAAGGAACCAGATGAAGAGCGGAACCATGAGGATCCGCGCCACTGTCAGTGCATTGGCGATATTGAGGGTAGGAACCCGCTCGGTAGGAGAATTGCTCACGGCTTCAGCGTAGCGAAGATTCACCGGCCGGTGAGATTCCACGCGTCCTCGGAACCGTCGGGATCCTCCGCACCGTCGTGGTAATCCTCCGCCTGGGGACGGCCGTCCAGATCCGCCGCCACCAGGTCCACCGGTCCGGTGGGGTCGAACCCGTGGTTGGCATTGGCGTTGTCCGCCAGCGCGGCAGCTCCGGCTCCTCCGGACGGGGCCGGAGCATCGCCGCCGCTGATGGCGGCCAGGGTGGCAGCCAGGTCATCCGGCTTCACCAGCACGTCGCGGGCCTTGGAGCCTTCGGACGGTCCCACCACGCCGCGGGATTCGAGCAGGTCCATGAGGCGGCCGGCCTTGGCGAAGCCCACCCGCAGCTTGCGCTGGAGCATGGAGGTGGACCCGAACTGGGTGGTCACCACCAGTTCGGTCGCCTGCAGCAGGACGTCCAGATCGTCTCCGATGTCGTCGTCGATCTGCTTCTTGGGTGCCGTGACCGCTACGTCTTCACGGTAGACCGCCTTTAGCTGGCCCTTGACGTGCTCAACCACGCGGTGGATTTCGGATTCCGTCACCCAGGCGCCCTGGACACGTATGGGCTTGTTGGAGCCCATCGGCAGGAACAGGGCGTCGCCCTGGCCCAGCAGCTTCTCGGCCCCCGGCTGGTCCAGGACCACGCGGGAGTCGGTGACGGACGACGTCGCGAACGCCATCCGGGAGGGCACGTTGGCCTTGATCAGGCCGGTCACCACGTCCACGGACGGCCGCTGGGTGGCCAGCACCAGGTGGATGCCGGCGGCACGGGCCAGCTGGGTGATGCGGACAATGGAGTCTTCCACGTCCCGCGGGGCAACCATCATCAGGTCGGCGAGTTCGTCCACGATCACCAGCAGATACGGGTAGGCGCGGATGACCCGCTTGGAGCCGGCGGGCGGGATGACCTTGCCGTTGCGCACGGCCTTGTTGAAATCATCAATGTGCTTGAAGCCGAAGTTGGCGAGGTCGTCATAGCGGGTGTCCATTTCCCGGACCACCCACTGCAGCGCCTCGGCGGCCTTCTTCGGGTTGGTAATGATCGGGGTGATCAGGTGCGGCACGCCTTCATAGGCGGTCAGCTCCACACGCTTGGGGTCCACCATCACCATGCGTACCTCGTCCGGTGTGGAGCGCATCAGGATGGAAGTGATCATCGAGTTCACGAAGGAGGACTTGCCGGCACCGGTGGCGCCGGCGACCAGCAGGTGGGGCATCTTCGCGAGGTTGGCGACGACGAAGCCGCCCTCGACGTCCTTGCCCACACCCATGACCATGGGGTGTTCGGTCTTCCGAGCAGAGTTGGAGCGCAGCACATCGCCCAGGGCGACGACTTCCTTGTCCGCGTTCGGGATTTCGATGCCGATGGCGGACTTGCCCGGGATGGGCGAGAGGATGCGCACGTCGGAGCTGGCCACGGCGTAGGCAATGTTCTTGGACAGTGCGGTGACCCGCTCCACCTTGGTGCCTTCGCCGAGTTCAATCTCGTAGCGGGTTACCGTCGGGCCGCGGGAGAACCCGGTGACCTTGGCATCAACATTGAACTGTTCGAGGGTGTGGGTCAGGGCGGCGACGACGGCGTCGTTGGCTTCAGAACGCTCCTTGGCGGGCGGTCCCGGCGGCAGGAAGTCCGACGGCGGCAGGGTGTACGTGATGTCGCCGGACAGCTGCAGCTGCTCGGTGCGCTGCGGAATGGGGGCGGCCGGAGGTGTGTGCGCCACCGGACGGGAGGGCACGGGGGCGACCGGCGGCACCGCGGCCAGGTTCAGCACCTCGGTGGCCCCGGGGACCGTGCTGATGGCCTCGGTGGGGGGCTCGGCAGCGTCAGCACCCATGCCGTCGTCGACGGGCAGGCCCTGGTTGCGGCGGATCTTCTGTGTGGCCAGCTCGGCCTGGGTGGGACGCCGGACGCCCGGCGGCACGGCCGGCGCGGCGGGCGTGGCGGCTGCGGCAGCGGCTGCCTCGTCTTCCTCGTCCTGCAGCAGTGCGCGCTCGAACGCTTCATCGCCGGCGAAGCCGTCCTGCGCGGCGGCTGCCTCGGCTTCCTTCTCACGGCGGCTCTTGCGCGGCTTCTTCACCTTCTGCGGCTTCGGGGTGCCGTAAAGGTAGCTCTGGTCATGCGCTTCGGGATCATCCGGGGCCAGGTCCTGGCCCATCAGGTGTTCGTAGAGGGCGCGAAGCCGCAGCGGAATGTGGCGGAACGGCGTCGCGGTGATGATCAGGATACTGATGAACACCAGCAGGGACAGCAGGGCCAGCACGGGCCACACGGTGAGGGCTGCGGACAGCGGCCCGGCGACGAGGAAGCCGACAATGCCGCCGGAGGCCCAGAGGCGGTCAAAACCGTCCGACAATGCGGGCAGGCCGCCGGCTATGTGGGTGATCCCGGCGCCGGCCAGCAGCATGATCACCAGGCCGATGCTGATCCGGCTGTTGGCCCGGTGGCGCTCCGGATAGCGGAAAAGCCGGATGGCCCCGGTGGTGAGCATGAAGGGCAGGACCACCGCCATCCAGCCGAAGGTTCCGGCGGCGCCGGCATGGATGATGTCGGCAACGGGACCGCGCAGCGCCCACCACTCCACGGTGGCGACCGCGAGGGCGACCAGGAGCAGGAAGAACCCGGTACCGTCCCGGCGGATCTCCCGCTCGGGGGAAACGTCGGTGCCGAGCTTGCGTACGCCGGCCCCGGCAAGCCGGGAGATGCCCATCCAGGCGCTCTCCACCACACGCAGCGGCAGGGGCAGCTGGTCCGGGGGCGCCTGCCGCGACGCGGAGCTCCCCCGGCCTGTAGATCCGCCCCGCTGGCCGGACTTGGCTGGGGTCTTGCTGGAGTTGCCGCCGGAGTTCCGGGCCGGGGTCCGGCCGGAGGAACCGCTGCGCGCGGCAGGGGAAGTACGAGTCGCCATACGAGCCACGCTACCCGATATGTCCCCCGATCCCCCGGATTTACGCGGCCCGGACCGGCCCGGGAACGGATTTGCGCGCCGGGGCAGCCCGGTGCGGACTAGGCCTCGACCACCACCGGCACAATCATGGGACGGCGCCTCAGTCGGCGGTTGACCCAGGTGCCGACCACCCGGCGGACCACCTGCTGCAGCTGGTACGTGGTGTGGTCGGTGTTGGACCGCACCGCTTCCTCCAGGGCAGCACTGATTTTAGGAATGATCTCGTCAAACACCGCGTCCCCCTCGGCGAAGCCGCGGGCATGGATTTCCGGACCGGAGACAATGGTGCCGGTGCTGCGGTTCACCACGGAAATGATGGAGATGAAGCCTTCCTCGCTGAGGATCCGGCGGTCCTTCAGGTCGGTGTCCGTAATTGCCCCGACGCTGGAGCCGTCCACGTAGACGAAACCGCACTCCACTTCCCCCACCACGCGGGCCTTGCCGTCGCGCAGGTCCACCACCGTGCCGTCGTCAGCCAGGATGATGTTCTGCTCCGGGACGCCAGTGGCGGCGGCCAGGCGGCCGTTGGCAATCAGGTGCCGGGTCTCTCCGTGCACCGGCATGGCGTTTTTCGGCCGCAGGATGTTGTAGCAGTACAGCAGTTCCCCGGCGGCAGCGTGCCCGGAGACGTGGATTTTCGCGTTGCCCTTGTGGACGACGTCGGCACCGAGCCGCATCAGTCCGTTGATCACGCGGAACACGGCGTTTTCATTGCCCGGGATCAGGGACGAGGCGAGGATGACGGTGTCCCCCTTCCCGACGCGGATGCGGTGGTCGCCGTTGGCCATCCGGGACAGGGCAGCCATGGGCTCGCCCTGGGACCCGGTGGACATCAGCACCACCTTGTTGTCCGGCAGGTCATCCACGTTCTTCAGGTCCACGAGGATGCCCTCGGGCACGTGCAGGTAGCCCAGCTTCTCGGCAATGGCCATGTTGCGCACCATGGACCGGCCGACAAAGCAGACGAAGCGTCCATGGGCGGCGGCGGCGTCGAGGACCTGCTGCACGCGGTGGATATGGGAGGAGAAGGACGCCACGATGATGCGTTTGTCCACCTTGCCGAACAGTTCCCGCAGCACCGGGCCGATCTCGCGTTCGGCCGTGGTGAACCCCGGAACGTCGGCGTTGGTGGAATCGGCCATGAACAGGTCCACGCCCTCTTCGCCCAGCCGTGCGAAGGCGCGCAGGTCCGTGATCCGGCCGTCCAAAGGCAGCTGGTCCATCTTGAAGTCGCCGGTGTGCAGCACCGTGCCGGCGGCGGTGCGGATGAACACGGCCAGCGCATCGGGGATGGAGTGGTTGACGGCCACGAATTCGCATTCGAACGGACCGAGCTGTTCAATCTGGCCCTCGGTGACGGTCAGGGAGAACGGTTTGATGCGGTGTTCCTGCAGCTTGGCTTCCACCAGTGCCAAGGTCAGCTGGGAGCCGATCAGCGGAATGTCGTTCTTGAGCCGCAGCAGGTAGGGCACGGCGCCGATGTGGTCCTCGTGGCCGTGGGTGAGCACCAGGCCGACGACGTCGTCCAGGCGGTCCTCGATGTAGGAGAAGTCCGGCAGGATCAGGTCCACCCCGGGCTGGGTCTCCTCCGGGAAGAGCACGCCGCAGTCCACGATGAGCAGCTTGCCGTCAATCTCGAACACGGCCATGTTCCGGCCGATTTCCCCCAGGCCGCCCAGTGCGACGATCCGCAGGGTTCCGGGATCCAGGGCCGGCGGGGTGAGCAGTGCGCCGTCTGCGGTTTCACTCATCCGGCTACGCCCCTGCCCGGGAGAAGTCCATGCCCGCTTCGGCCAGGTCCGTGTAGACGGCTTCCATTTCGACGGCGTCCGGGGCCACCAGCGGCAGGCGGACGACGGCGCTGGGGATCACCTTCTGCAGTGCCAGGATCTGCTTGGCGGAGACGGCCCCGGGGATGTGCGTCATGACCGCACGGATCAGGGGGTCCAGTTCGAAATGGATGCGGCGGGCGGTGGCGAAGTCGCCGGCCGCCGCAGCGTCCACGAGGGCGCGGAACCGGGCGGTGGCGATGTGCGCTGACACGCTCACGACGCCGACGGCGCCGGCGGCCATCCACGGCAGGGTCAGCCCGTCATCGCCGGCATAGACGTCCAGGGTGGTGTTGGCCAGCACGCGGGTGATGCCCGCGAAGTCCGCCTTGGCGTCCTTCAGGGCCAGGATCTTCGGATTGTCGCCCAGCCGGATAAGGGTGGAGGTGCTCAGGGCAATCCCGGCGCGGCCGGGAATGTCATAAATCATCACCGGCAGGTCCGTGGCGGCGGTGACGGCATCGAAGTGCGCCAGTACGCCCGCCTGCGTGGGCTTGTTGTAATACGGGGTGACCACGAGCTGCCCGTCGGCCCCGGCGCGCTCGGCGCGGCGTGCCATTTCCACCGAATGCGAAGTGTGGTTGGTGCCGGTTCCGGCAATGACCTTGGCCCGGCCCCCTACGGTCTCGGCAACCACGCGGAACAGATCTTCCTTCTCGCTGTCCTCCAGCGTGGAGGTTTCACCCGTGGTCCCGGACACCACCAGCCCGTCGCAGCCGTCTTCGACGAGCTTGTTCGCGAGGTAGGCAGTGGCGTCGAAGTCCACGTTCCCGTCCTCGGTAAACGGAGTCACCATGGCGGTGACGAGGGTGCCGAAGGGAAGCGTGCGGTTATCAGTTTCCATGGGTGAAACGTTACCCGCTGAGCCCTGCAATAGGACAACGTCCCGCAGGCGAACGCTACCTGCCCCGCCCGGCTGTGAGACGATTCTCTGCATGATCCAACGCCGCCTGACCGGCATCGACGCTGCCCGCGGGATTGCCCTTTTGGGAATGGTCGCCACGCATGCGCTGCCGCTCTACCACCAGGAGACCGGCGAACCCACCCTCACCGGCCTGGTGTTTTCCGGCCGCTCCTCGGCGTTGTTCGCGGTGGTGGCCGGCGTCGGACTGGCACTGCTGACCGGCGGCAGCGAGCCCCATGATGCCCGGACCGTGGGCCGGGACCGGCGCGGTATAGCCGTCCGGGCCCTCCTCATTGCCCTGGTGGGACTGGTGCTGGGCGGGCTGGAAACCACCATCGCCGTCATCCTGTTCCATTACGCCGTGCTGTTCCTGCTGGCACTGCCGTTCCTGGGCATGCCGCTGCGCCGGCTGGCCGTGTGGGCCGGGAGCTGGCTGCTGCTGTCCCCCGTGCTTGCCTACCTGCTGCGCGGCTGGCTGACCGGTGCCATGGCGCCGTCGCAAATCGCCGGGAACATCACCTGGGAGGCGTTCGGCACTCCGGCCGTCCTGGCAGCGGACCTGTTCGTCACCGGGTTCTACCCCGTGCTGCAGTGGCTGAGCTATATCCTGCTGGGCCTGGTGATCGGGCGGCTCGCGCTGACGAACCTGGCGGTCCAGGCCGGGCTGCTGACCGCCGGTGTTTTCGCCGCCGCGGCCGCGAAGTTCCTCTCCGCCTACCTCTTAGGCGAGCTGGGCGGATTCCAGGCCCTCACCGCCACCGAATCCGGGCAGCGGTGGCCGCTGGCACGGATGATGGAGGTCAACCTCAGTCCGGTGGAGCAGACCGGGTCCTGGTGGTGGCTGGCAGTGTCCGGACCGCATTCCAACACCAGCCTGGACATGCTGCACACGGCCGGCACCGCCGCCGCCGTGCTGGGGGTGTGCCTGCTGCTGACGCGTGCCCGGCCGCAGTTGCTGCTGCCGCTCTCCGCGGCGGGTGCCATGACGCTGACCCTGTACAGCCTGCATGTGTGGGTCATGACGATCGTGGACCAGCAGAACCCACAGCTGGAGCCGCTGCCGGTGTACTGGATCCAGGTCACCTTCTTCGTGGTGCTCGCCGTCCTGTTCCAGCGCATCGAGGCCAGGGGCCCGCTGGAATTTGTCACCTCGGGCGCCTCGCGTCTGGCGCGCGGCAAAGCCGGACGCGGCGCAGCCCCCGCCCGGCAGAAGCGCTAAGCGTTCCGCCGGTTCCCCGTGCGGCTGCCTGCGGCGAAGAGCCTGCCGGCCTGGCGCATGGTCCGCCGGGCGCGGGTGCGGTCCCCCGCGGCGTCATAGGCGCAGGACAGCCGGAACCAGCTGCGCCAGTCCTCAGGCGCTGCCTCGGTTTCGGCCTTGTAGGCGGGGAACTGGGCGTCAGCGGCGGCGCGCACAATCCGTCCGGCAGGCGTCCGCGGCAGGTCGTCCACGGGCAGCCGGCCTTCCTCGGCCAGGATGTGGGCCATCTGCTCGGTGCGGCTGCCGAACAGAAGCTCGCGCAGAAGCGCCCAGGCGCCCACCACGGGCAGCACCAGATACGCCAGCCCCATCGCTTTGGCCGTCAGTTCGGGAGCGGTCAGGAGCACCCAGCCGCGCTGCACCAGCACCACCAGATAGAAGCACAAAAGCAGGGATACCAGGGCCACGCCCAGTTTGGCGCGGTTGGTGAAGAGGCCCTTGAAGAAAGACACCGTGTTCCTTAGTCGTTCAGGTTGAGGTAGCCGTCGAGTCCGACGGTCAGTCCGGGGTGGGCGGCCACCTGCCGCAGTCCCAGCAGGACGCCGGGCATAAAGGAGGCGCGGTCGAAGGAATCATGCCGGATGGTCAGCTGCTCGCCCGGGCCGCCCAGGAGCACTTCCTGATGGGCCACCAGGCCGCGCAGGCGGACCGAATGCACGTGCACCCCGTCCACCACTGCTCCCCGGGCTCCCTCGAGTGCCTTGGCGGTGGCGTCCGGGGAGGCCGGGACACCGGCTTCCCCGCGGGCCGCCGCAATCAGCTGGGCGGTGCGCACGGCCGTCCCGGAGGGGGCATCCACCTTGTCCGGGTGGTGCAGTTCGATCAGTTCCACGGACTCGAAGTAGCGTGCCGCCTTCGCGGCGAACGCGGTGGCCAGCACGGAACCCAGCGCGAAATTCGGGGCAATCAGCACACCGGTGCCCGGGGAACCATCCAGCAGGTCCCCAAGCCTGCCGAGCCGTTCGGCGTCCCAGCCGGTGGTCCCCACCACGGCGTGCATCCCGTGCTCGACGGCGAAGCGCACGTTCGCCTCGGTGCTGTCCGGTACGGTCAGGTCCACCACGTACCGGGCTCCGGCGGACACCAGGGTTTCCAGCGGGTCATTCCGGCCCAGGGCGGCCACCAGGTCCATGTCCTCGGCGGCCTCGACGGCGGCAACGGCCTCGGATCCCATCCGGCCCGCGGCGCCGAGGACCGCTACGGCAAGTTTTTCGCTCATATGCTCCAGATTACCGGTCAGGGCCGGTCGCTGACGCCCACCCATTCGGTGCTGCCGTCCGTGAAGCCCTGCTCTTTCCAGATGGGCACGTTCGCCTTGACCGTATCCACCAGATCGGTGCAGGCCGCGAACGCGGTGCCGCGGTGGGCCGAGGCCACGGCGGCAACCAGGGCGGCGTCACCGATCTGAAGGTCTCCGGTGCGGTGCGCGACCCAGATCCGGACACCGTCGTATTTGGCGGCAATTCCGGCGGCCACTTCGCTGAGCACGGCTCCGGCGGTGGGATGGGCGCTGTAGCCCAGGGCGGTGACGGACTTGCCGTCGTCGTGGTTGCGCACAATGCCGCTGAACAGCACCACTGCCCCGCAGTCCGGCGACCAGGCGGCACGTTCGGCCTCGGTGCTGCTCAGGGGTTCCGCCGAGACGGCAGCCCGGATGACTTCGCTAGTGTTCACGTTTTCCTTCCAGTTGGCCGCAGATGTGGCCGATGATCGGTTCAAGCACGGCAAGACCGTCCGCGACGGCGCCCGGGGAGCCGGGCAGGTTGACCACGAAGGTCCGGCCCGCGGTGCCGGCGAACCCGCGGCTGATTGCGGCCATGGGCGTGGACGCCATGCCCTTGGCACGGAGGGCTTCCATGACTCCGGGCACCTGGCGGTCCAGGAGCGGTTCGGTGGATTCCGGGGTAACGTCATCCGGGCTCAGCCCGGTGCCTCCGCTGGTCAGCAGCACCGACGGTTCCAGGGCGAGGATGCGCTGCAGCGACGCGGCGACCTCCACGCCGTCCGGCACCACTTCGGCCAGCACAATGTCGAAGCCGAGGGCATACAGCCAGTCCGCGATCAGCGGCCCGCATTCGTCCTGGTAGGTGCCGGCGGCGGCACGGGTGGAGGCGATCAGCACCCCGGCCGTGCGGCGGGGAGACGGGGTGTTCACAGTGTCCAGTCCCCGCTCTTGCCGCCGGATTTAGCCAGCACCATGATGTCCGTGATGCGGGCATGCTTGTCCACGGCCTTGATCATGTCGTAGAGCGTCAGGGCGGCGACGGACGCGGCGGTGAGCGCTTCCATTTCGACGCCGGTGAGTGCCTTGGTTTTCACCGTGGCCTCGATCAGGACGTCGCCCTCCCGCGGGGTGAAGTCCACCGTGACCTTCGTGATCGGCAACGGATGGCACAGCGGGATCAGGTTGGAGGTCTGCTTGGCAGCCATGATGCCTGCCACCCGCGCCACGGCCAGCGCGTCGCCCTTCGCCAGGCCGCCGTCGGCAATCAGGCGGATTACTTCGGCAGTGCTGTGCAGCACGGCCGAGGCCGTGGCCTGGCGCGTGGTTTCGGTCTTGGCGGAGACATCCACCATGTGCGCGGAGCCGTCCTCGCGGACATGGGTCAGTCCGGCGGGGTGGAGGTCTTCGGGTTCGGCGCTCACGGGAGGGTCCTTTCGGGCACGGCGTCCGGGCGGGACGCAGCTGGGTTTATTCCAGTAGTAATACTGTCACTTCTGCGCCCGCCTCGAGGTGCTCGGTGCCCACGGGTACGGGGATCAGGGCATTGGACGCGGCCAGGGCATGCAGCAGATGGGATCCCGGTCCGCCCACCGGCTCCACCGTTCCGGCTGTGTACCGGCCCCGGCGGATCTGGTGTTTCCCGGCCGGGCTGCCCAGCGGTGCGGTGAGGCGGGCCTGCACCTCGGTCCGGGGACGCGGCGCACCGGTCACCGCCGTGAGGGCGGGGCGGAGGAACATCTCGAAAGACACCAGCGAGCTGACCGGATTGCCGGGGAACCCGAGGAACGGGACGCCGTCCACCGTGCCGATGCCCTGTGGACCGCCCGGCTGCATGGCCACGGAGAGGAACGCCACCTCGTGTGCGGCCAGGCCCTGGCGCACCACCTCGTAGGCGCCCTTGCTGATGCCGCCCGAGGTAAGGACCAGGTCCGGGGCGTCCGCGGCGACGTCGGCGCGGAGCCTGGCGATGAATTCCTGCGGGGAGTCGGCCAGGATCCGGGACCGGAGCACCTCGGCTCCCGCCTCCTCCAGCGAACTGCGCAGCAGGGTGGTGTTCGCATCGTGGATCTGGCCCGGTTCCAGCGGCCGGCCCGGTTCCCGGACCTCGTCTCCGGTGGTCAGCAGCAGGACCCGCGGCCGGGCCCGGACAGTGAGGCGGTCCAGGCCGAGGCCTGCCAGCAGCCCCAGCTGCAGCGGACCCAGCACGGTGCCCGCGGGCAGGGCGGGGGCGCCGGCGGCGATGTCGCTGCCCGCCCGGCGGACAAACTGCCCGGCGGGCGTCTGCGCGGGAACCTCGACGGTGCCCGCTGCGCCGCCGGCCGGGACGGTCCCGCCGGGGCCGGCGGAGGGAAGGAAAGAGTCAGGGATGCAGGCTTCGATCGGTACGACGGCGTCGGCACCTTCGGGCAGCATGGCTCCCGTCATGACCGGGGCTGCCGTGCCGGGCAGCAGCGGCGGCGGAGCCGAGCCGGCCGGAATGGGTGCGGCCGTGGCCAGGGGCACCATCGCGGGGGCACCGGGGGGACGGTTTCCGGCGGCAAGGTCCGCGGTGCGCACGGCGTAGCCGTCCATCTGCGAGTTGGTGAAGGGCGGCAGGTTTCCCGGCGCCCGCACTTCCTCCGCCAGCAGCCGCCCCGCTGCCGAGTCCAGCGCAACGCTCTCCTGGGCCGGAGGGTGGGCCAGGAACCAGCGCCGGAGGAGGTCCTCGACGGCGTCACGGTGTGCAGCCACCGTCCGCGGCCCGGAGCCGGCCGGGACTGCCGGAGATGCCGGAGATGCCGGCGGTGTCTGTGCCTGTCCCGGGACCGGGACACCCTGCGGTGCCGGAGATACGGACATGTTCCTCCTTGGGACGTGGTTGGACCGGACATGAATTGGCCGGGCATGCTTGGGCGGAAGCAGGCAGGAAGCGGACCTCAGCGCACCGTCACCCGAATTGTATGCAGTCCGGTGGCTCCGTCGGGGAGCACCGGCCGTTTTTCCTCCGCCTGGCGGACTCCGTTGGCGTCCACTGCCCGGACGGCGATGCGGTGCTCCCCCGCCGCCAGATCCACCGAGGTCCGGTACTGCCGCCAGGTGTCCGCGGAAATGCCGGGAGCAAGTTCCGCGTCCTGCCAGGCGCCGTCGTCCACGCGCACCTGTACGGCACTGATGCCGGTGTGCTGCGCCCAGGCCACCCCCGCCACGGTGACGGCTCCCGCTGTCACCGGTGACCGTCCGGGAACGTCGATGCGGGAGGAGAGCTTGATGGGACCGCGCTCGCCCCATCCCCGGTCCGTCCAGTAGGCGGTCTCATCCGCGAACCGGGTGACCCGCAGCTCGGTGACCCACTTGGTCGCCGAAACGTAGCCGTACAGTCCGGGCACCACCATCCGGACGGGGAATCCGTGTTCCAGGGGCAGCGGTTCCCCGTTCATGCCCACGGCCAACAGCGCGTCGCGGTCATCGGTGAGCGCTTCCAGGGGGGTGGAAGCGCTCCAGCCGTCCCGGCTCGTGGAAAGCACCATGTCCGCACCGGGCCGGACCCCTGCCCGGGCCAGCAGGTCCCGGACGGGCATCCCCAGCCACCGGGCGTTGCCGATCAGATCCCCGCCCACCTCGTTGGAGACGCAGGTCAGGGTGACATAGCTTTCCTGCAGCGGCTGGGCGAGCAGCTCGGCGTAGCTCAGCTCCACCTCACGGTCCACCATCCCGGTGATACGCAGCCGCCACTGATCCGGATCGACCAGCGGCACGCTCAGGGCAGTGTCAATCCGGTAAAAGTCCGCGGCCGGGGTCACCAGCGGCGCCAGGCCGTTGACGGCGAGCTCCGCACCGGCCGGAACCGCAGCCGCCGGGCGCACCGGCATGGGCAGCCTGACGGTTTCGCGCAGGGCGGTGACGCCCACCTGCCCGCCGCGGGCTATGCCCGCCAGCGCGGCACCGAGCAGGGCCACCGCCGTTCCCCCGCCTACGGAGGTCAGCACCGTGCGGCGGCGCACGGCGGCGTCCTCCGGCGTCCGTGCCGCTGCCAGATCCCGGATCCGTGCGGTGAGGGCCCGGAGGACCAGCACGGCAACGGCGCCGGCGGCCACCGGCGGCAGGAGCGCCAGGATGGAAAACTGCTGCCGGGACAGGACCGCTGCCAGGCCTGCCGCCCCGAAGAGCCCGAGTACGGCCGCGCCAAGCGGGGGCCGGCGCAGTTCCAGCAGGCCTGCTCCGACGGCGGCGAGGGCGATGACCAGCCCCATGCCGACCAGCAGTGCGGCCTTGTCGGCCGTGCCGAACAGCGCAATGGCGGCGTCCTTGACCGGGCCGGGAACGGCATCGATGACAACCGAGCCGACTCCGGACACCGGGGAGAGCGACGGGCTGACGCCGGCGGCCAGCAGCTCCCCGGCAGCCACCCCCAAGCCGGCAGCGACCAGCCCCGCGGCGGCAGCCCACCGGAGGTTCCCCCGGCGGGGGCTGCCGGCAGGCAAACGGGGCTCCGCGTTCCGGGTGCTCATCCCGGCAGCAACCGTCCGGTGGTGGCGCGGGCCATCAGCAGGACCAGCAGGTACAGCGCGATCAGCATCAGGCAGATGCCCAGCGCGGCCTGGGGCTGGTTGGAGTTCAGGCTCAGTTCAATCTGCAGCGGGAGGGTTCGAGTGCTTCCCTCGATGCTGCCGGCGAAGGTGATGGTGGCCCCGTACTCGCCCAGTGAGCGGGCGAAGGCAAGCAGGGTTCCGGCGACGATGCCGGGAAGCGCCAGCGGCAGGGTGATGTGGCGCAGGATCGCCGTGGGTCCGGCGCCGGACGTCGCGGCGGCCATCTCCAGGTCACGGTCCACGGTGGACAGGCTGTTCAGCGACGCAACCACGAAGAACGGCAGGGAGACAAACACCTGGACGATGACGACGGCGGCCGGTGAGTACCCCACGTCCACGCCCACGGTGCCCAGCAGCTTTCCGGCGATCCCCTCCCGGCCCCAGAAGTAGAGCAGGGCAATGCCGGAGACCACCGGTGAGAGCACCAGCGGAATCAGCAGGATGCCGCGCATGAGCTGGATCCAGGGACCCTCCAGCTTGCTGAACAGCACGGCCAGGGGCAGGCCCAGCAGGACGCAGAGCAGTGTTGACACGGCCGAGGTGGCCAGGGAGAGCCCCAGCGCCGTACGGGCACTGTCCGTTCCCAGCAGCTCCGGCAGCGAGGTCCAGGGGACGTTGAGCAGCAGCGAGGCCACCGGCCCGGCGCACAGGAGCAGGGCAAGCCCGGCCGGAATCCACAGCCAGCCGGGGGTGGTGGCACGTGCCTCCCGGCTCATCGCGGACCCGGCTCCTGAGGCCCCGGACCGGAGACTTTCGGGCGTCCTACGGGGCATCGGTGCTCCCGGGGGTGCTGTCAGCCGTACCGGGGACCGCAGGGGTGTCCGGTCCGGCTGCCGGGTCCGCCGGACCGAACCCGGCCTCCGCGAAGACGGCTGCCCCTTCCGGCCCCGTCAGCCACTCATAGAATGCCGCGGCCTCCGCGCTCGCGGCCCCCTGGCTGGTCAACGCGGCCGGGTACCGGTTCGGGTCCGGATCCTCCAGCGGCAGATAGGTGACGCCGGCCTGTTCGGCGGCGAGGGCATCGGTCCGGTAGACAAATCCGGCGTCGGCCTGTCCGCTGGAGACCTTGGTCAGCACCGAGCGGGCACTGTCCTCCAGGCTCGGTGCCGTCAGGGACAGGCCCGCTGCCTGCAGCACCCGATCCGTCGCCCGGCCGCAGGGGACCGACGGGGCGCACAGGGCGGTCCGGACGCCGTCGGCCGCAACATCGCGTAACACGGTGATTCCTGCCGGATTGCCTCCGGCCAGGGCCAGCACCAGGCGGTTGCTGGCCAGCACCGTCTCCCGGTCCAGGTCCGTCCGCAGGGGCTCAAGCGCTTCCAGGTCCGCCGTGATCACCACGTCCGCTGCCGCTCCGGACTGCAGCTGCGCCACGAGCTGGCTGCTGGAGCCCACATTGATGCGCAGCCGCCCGCCGCCGTCGTACGCCGCATTGAGGTCCTCCACAACGTCCGTCAGCGAGGACGCCGCAAAGAGGGTAATGCCGGCGTCGCGTGCAGCGGCGGTACCCGGGGAGGTGCAGGCAGCCACCGAAGCCGTGAGAAACATCACTGCGGATGCCGCCATAATCCGCTGGGAGCGGAGGACCAAACGCATTTATAGAGCCTAACTGTGAAAGGGCGTAACCTCGAGGGATGGGAACTCAGCTGGGAATGCCTGTAATCAGCCCTTCCCCCAGTACATCAGACATCGGCGCCCGGGATGCCCGGGCAGCCGGCGGTGCCGAACAGGTGCCGCCCTCCCCCGCGTCCGCGCTCACCCCGGCTGACGGTCTCCTGGACCGGCACGGCCGGCGGGCCACCGACATGCGGCTGTCCCTCACGGACAAATGCAACCTGCGCTGCACGTACTGCATGCCTGCGGAGGGGCTGGACTGGCTGGCTCGGGACAAGGTGCTCGCGCGCGACGAAATTGTCCGGCTCGTCCGCCTCGGCGTGGACCGGCTGGGCGTGCGGGAGCTTCGCCTGACCGGCGGCGAGCCGCTGGTGCGTGCGGATCTCGTGGAGATTGTGGCGGGGATCCGTGCCAATCACCCGGACCTGCCCATTTCCCTCACCACCAACGGACTGGGCCTGGATAAGAAGGCGCAGGCCCTGAAGGATGCCGGCCTGACCCGGATCAACGTGTCCTTGGATTCCCTGCACCCGGACACCTTTGCCCAGCTCACCCGCCGCCCGTTCCTGGACCGGGTGCTGCGGGGCGTTGAGGAAGCGGCCCGCGTGGGTCTGGGACTGGTCAAGATCAACGCGGTGCTGATGCGCGGCATCAACGACGCCGAGGCTCCGGCCCTGCTGGAGTGGGCGGTGAGCCGCGGCTTTGAGCTGCGCTTCATCGAACAGATGCCGCTGGACGCGGACCACGGCTGGACCCGGGACGGCATGATCACGGCCGCCGAAATGCGAACGCTGCTGGAACGGGACTTCGTGCTGACGCCGGACCCCCGGGAGCGCGGCGGGGCCCCCGCCCAGCGCTGGGAGGTACGCCGGAACGCCGATCCGGCAACCGTCGTCGGAACCGTGGGCATCATTGCCTCCGTCACCGAGCCCTTCTGCGCCGAGTGCGTCCGCACCCGGATCACGGCCGAGGGCAAGGTCCGCAGCTGCCTGTTCTCACACCACGAAACGGACCTGCTGGCACTGCTGCGCAGCGGCGTGGATGACGACGCCGTTGTCCGGCGCTGGCAGGAAGCCATGTGGGGCAAGCCCAAGGCCCACGGCATGGGCCACACCGGGCTCGGCGACGCCGATTATGTCCAGCCCGACCGAACCATGAGTGCGATAGGCGGCTAAGTGCTGATCCGATACTTCGGCGCTGCGAAGGCAGCAGCCGGCACAGAAGAAGAACACCTGGACGAGGGGCCGCTGACACTGGCGGAGCTGACGGGAAAACTTGCCGTCCGCTACCCCACGCCCGGGTCCGGGACCACGGACCTGGGTACCGTCATTGCGCGCAGCACCTTCCTGGTCAACGAAACCGCGGCCCGCAACCCGGATCTGCTGCTGCAGCCGGACGACGTCGTGGACATCCTCCCGCCGTTCGCCGGCGGGTAGGCGCAGCACAGGCCGGACAACGGCGGCGGCGGTCAACGCAAAAAGGCACATCCGGAACCCGTCCGGATGTGCCTTTTTGATACGGGCGTAGTTGTGTGCGGGGTTTAGAAACCCAGTTCGGCAGCCGACTCGAACGGACCCACGACGGTGATGGTGCGGGGCGCGGCAGCAAGTTCGGCGGCCAGTTCCTGCACCTGTTCGGCGGTGACGGAATGGATCCGGCGCAGGGACTCGTCGATGTCGATGAACTCGCCGCTGACCAGCTCCGCCCGGCCCAGGCGGGACATCCGGGAACCGGAGTCCTCCAGCCCGAGCACCATGCCGCCGGAAATCTGGCCCAGGGCCTTGGCCAGCTCCCCCGGCTCCAGGCCGTGGGCGGCGAGGCGTTCGAGTTCGCTGCCGAGCAGGTCGATGACCTGGCGGGTCTTGCTCGGCGAGCAGCCGGCATACATGCCGAAGTAGCCGGCGTCGGCGTACGACGCCGAGAAGGAGTAGGTGGAGTACACCAGACCGCGCTTCTCGCGGATCTCCTGGAACAGGCGGGAGGACATGCCGCCGCCCAGGATGGTGTTCAGCACGCTCATCGCAAAGCGGCGGTCATCCGTGGCGGTCAACGAGGGGCAGCCCATAACAATATTGGCCTGCTCCACCGGACGGTTGATGACCTGCACGCCCGCCGTCCCGGAGATCCGGGCCGGGGCAGTCTCCCGGCGGGGAGCCGGAGTTGCCGAAGGGTCCAGTGTCCAGCCGGCAGCCTGCAGGGCCTCCAGCACCAAGGCACAGACGTGCTCGTGGTCCAGTCCCCCGGCGGCAGTGACTACCAGCTCCTCCGGACGGTAGTAGCGCCGGTAATGCTCAAGGACCGCTTCGCGGGACACGCTGCGGATGGCGTCGGGGGTGCCGCCGATGGGGCGGCCGAGGGCATGCTCCCCGAGCACCGCCTCGGAAAACTTTTCGTGGCAGAGATCGGCCGGATCGTCATTGTCCATGGCGATCTCTTCCAGGATGACGTCGCGTTCCTGTTCCAGTTCCTCCGGATCCAGGACGGCGGACGTCACCATGTCCGTGATGACATCAATGGCCATCGGAAGATCGGTATCCAGCACCCGTGCGTAGTAACAGGTGCTTTCCTTGGCGGTGGCCGCGTTGGACTCTCCGCCCACCTCGTCAAACGCCGAGGCAATATCCAGCGCCGAGCGGCGGCTGGTGCCCTTGAACAGCAGGTGCTCAAGGAAGTGTGTGGAGCCGTGCCGGCCCGCGGCTTCATCCCGCGAGCCGACACCTACCCAGAATCCAATGGCCGTGCTGCGCTGGCCGGGCATTTCCTCCGTCAGCACCCGGACACCGCCGGGCAGCACCGAACGGCGCACAACGGCGCCTCCCGGAGTCCCGATGACGAGCGTCGGGTCGGAGGAAAGGGTGGTCAGCGGCAGCTGGACAACCGTCCCGTGCCCCTTCAGGGAAGAAGGGACCACGGGACGGCTTCCATCGGAATTCTCCGGCATTTACTCTGCTGACTCGGTTTCTGCTGCTTCGTCGCCTTCGGCGTCTTCAGCAACCACCGGGGAGAGCGACAGCTTTCCGCGGTCATCGATCTTGGTGATTTCCACCTGGACCTTCTGGCCCACGGAGACGACGTCGTCGACGTTGTCTACGCGCTTGCCGCCGGCGAGCTTACGCAGCTCGGAGATGTGCAGCAGGCCGTCCTTGCCCGGGGTCAGGGAGACGAAGGCACCGAAGGTGGTGGTCTTGACGACCGTACCCAGGTAACGCTCGCCGATTTCCGGAACCATCGGGTTGGCGATCGCGTTGATCGCCGCACGGGCAGCCTCGGCGGAGCCGCCGTCGGTTGCGCCGATGAGGACCGTGCCGTCATCTTCAATGGAGATGTCAGCGCCGGTGTCCTCCTGGATCTGGTTGATCATCTTGCCCTTCGGGCCGATGACCTCGCCGATCTTGTCCACGGGGATCTTCACCGAGATGATGCGCGGGGCGAACTCGGAGAGCTCGTCCGGTGCGTCAATGGCTGCCTGCATGACATCGAGGATGTGCAGGCGGGCCTCGCGGGCCTGCTTCAGCGCTGCTGCCAGCACGGAGGCGGGGATACCGTCGAGCTTCGTGTCCAGCTGGATGGCCGTGACGAACTCAGAGGTACCGGCAACCTTGAAGTCCATGTCGCCGAAGGCATCTTCGGCGCCGAGGATGTCGGTCAGGGCTGCGTAGCGGGTTTCGCCGTCAACCTGGTCGGAAACCAGGCCCATGGCGATGCCGGCAACCGGAGCGCGCAGCGGCACGCCGGCATTGAGCATGGACAGCGTGGAGGCGCAGACCGAACCCATGGACGTGGAGCCGTTGGAGCTCAGGGCTTCGGAGACCTGGCGGATGGCGTAGGGGAACTCTTCACGCGAGGGCAGCACCGGAACCAGAGCGCGCTCGGCGAGGGCACCGTGGCCGATTTCGCGGCGCTTGGGCGAACCCACGCGGCCGGTCTCACCGGTGGAGTACGGCGGGAAGTTGTAGTTGTGCATGTAGCGCTTGCGCGTTACCGGCGACAGCGAGTCGATCTGCTGTTCCATCTTCAGCATGTTCAGCGTGGTGACGCCCAGAATCTGGGTTTCGCCGCGCTCGAAGATGGCCGAACCGTGCACGCGGGGCAGAACCTCTACCTCGGCGGTGAGCTGGCGGATGTCCGTCAGGCCGCGGCCGTCGATGCGGACCTGTTCCTTGAGGATGCGCTGGCGCACAACCTGCTTGGTGACGGCGCGGAAGGCTGCGGAGATTTCGCCTTCGCGGCCTTCGAACTTCTCCGCCAGGGCGGCCTTGACTTCGTCCTTCAGGGCGTCGGCAGCAGCGTCGCGCTCCTGCTTGTCGGCGATGGAGAAGACCTTGGCCAGCTTCTCGCCGGCGGCAGCCTCAACGGCTTCGAAAGCGTCGTCCTGGAAGTCCAGGAAGATCGGGAATTCAACGGTGGGCTTGGCGGCGCGGGCAGCCAGGTCCGACTGGGCGTCGCACAGGACCTTGATGAACGGCTTGGCCGCTTCGAGGCCTTCTGCAACAACCTCTTCGGTCGGGGCGGTGGCGCCCTCTTCCTTGATGAGGTTCCAGGCGTTGTCGGTGGCTTCGGCTTCCACCATCATGATGGCGACGTCGTCACCGGCAATGCGGCCGGCTACCACCATGGAGAAGACTGCGCGCTCCAGCTCGGAGTGCTTCGGGAAGGCAACCCACTGGCCGTCGACCAGGGCCACGCGGACGCCGCCGATCGGGCCGGAGAACGGCAGGCCGCTCAGCTGGGTGGACATGGAGGACGCGTTAATGGCGACCACGTCGTAGAGAACGTCCGGGTTGATCGCCAGGACGGTAACCACAATCTGGACCTCGTTGCGCAGACCCTTGACGAACGCGGGGCGCAGCGGGCGGTCCATCAGGCGGCAGGCCAGGATGGCTTCGGTGGAGGGGCGGCCTTCGCGGCGGAAGAACGAGCCCGGGATGCGGCCGGCAGCGTACATACGCTCCTCGACGTCCACGGTCAGCGGGAAGAAGTCGAAACCTTCGCGCGGGGACTTGCCGGCGGACGTGGCCGAGAGCAGGGCGGTGTCTTCGTCGATGTAGACCATCGCCGCGCCGGCGGCCTGCTGGGCAAGGCGGCCGGTTTCGAAGCGGATGACGCGCTTACCGTATTTGCCGTTGTCAATGACGGCTTCTGAGAACTGAATTTCGGGACCCTCCATATGAGAGTCACCTCCGTTTCTTCTGTGGGCGGAGGCACCCAGCACCGATTCGGACTTCTTTCCGTACGGCACGGGCCGCACGTTCAACACCCGGTCTTCGATCGAGGTCCTCGGGCAGAATCTCCCGGGGACCACTACCGAGGACCGCGAATGCTGCGATGCTGGCTGACTCCTGTGATGTTTACTGTGCTTCTGTTGTACTGCTTTTACTACTGCTCAGCGGGTCCCCCTTGGGAGGGGGCCGCTTCGCATATCAGGCAGGTGCGCTTCCGGCTTTCCCGGTGTCCATGCCTGCCTGCGCAAAAGGCGGCTCCCCGTGCAGTGCACAGGTGCCGCCTTCCACAAAGACTATCGACGCAGGCCGAGGCGCTCGATGAGCGCACGGTAGCGGGCGATGTCGGTCTCGCGCAGGTAGCTCAGCATGCGACGACGGCGACCAACCAGGGCCATCAGGCCGCGGCGGGTGTGGTGGTCATGCTTGTGGGTCTTCAGGTGCTCGGTCAGGTCGAGGATGCGCCGTGACAGCACAGCAACCTGAACCTCGGGGGAACCGGTGTCCCCTTCAGCCCGAGCGAATTCCCGAATGATCTCCTGCTTGACGGCGGGATCGAGTGCCAATGTAACTCCTAGAGTTGTGCCGTGAGGCCCGAGTCAGCACTTCGCTGCCGGGAATCTTTCTGCTCCCGGGGGAATCCCCTGGAACATAAAGAAATTCAGCCGCCACGGACCGCAGCCGAATTTGAATCCAGTTTACCTGCCCGTGCCGCTTTCTGTCGAAAGGACGTTCCGGGTGCGTTCGACGTCGATCCGCATCTGGTCTACCAGGGCCTGCGGTCCGGTGTACGCCACCATGCCGCGCAGCCGGTCCACGAATTCCACCAGCACGTGCTGGCCGTACAGGTTGAAGTCTTCGACCTTTTCGTCCGGGCGGTCGATCACATGCGCCTCCACCTGCCGGCTGACCCCTTCGAAGGTGGGGTTGGAACCCACGGAGATGGCGGCGGGCCACCGGGTCCCGGCCTCGTCCACCAGCCAGCCGGCATAGATGCCGTCGGCGGGGATGAGGCCCGAAGATTCGGGAGCCAGATTGGCGGTGGGGAATCCCAGTTCCCGTCCGCGTGCCGCTCCGTGGACCACTTCGCCGCGCATGCGGTGGGTACGTCCCAGCAGGCGGGCCGCGGTGCGGACATCACCCTCGCGCAGGGCTTCGCGGATCCAGGTGGAGGAACAGCGGCGCCCGGAGGCGGGACCGTCCGGCAGGGCGCCGAAGTCCTCCACGGCCTCGACGGCGAACCCCAGTTCGCGGCCGAGTTTGCGCATGGTCTCCAGGTCTCCTGCATTGCCCTTGCCGAAGCGCACATCGTGGCCAATGACGACGGTCCGGGCATGCAGTGCCTCCACCAGGACCCGGCGGACAAATTCCTCTGCGGTCAGCGACGCCAGGTCCAGGGTGTAATGCATCATGAGCAGCCCGTCCAGCCCGGTATCCGCCAGGGCCTGCACCCGGTCCGTGGTGCCCATGATCAGTTCGGGGGCACTCTCGGGCCGGTGCACCTGTGCCGGGTGCGGGTCAAAGGAGATGGCCACGGCCGACGCGTCCTGGGCCCGCGCCACCTTCACCAGCCGGTTGAGCACGTGCTGGTGCCCCAGATGCACGCCGTCAAAGTTGCCGATGGTGATTACTGTCGGACCGAAGTCGGCAGGTATCTCCGCCAGGTCATTCCAGTAGTACACGCACAGCTCCTTAGCAGCATTTTCCGGTGCCGGGCGATCGGCATATCCAGGTTCCCGGGAGGCTTGCGCCGCGCCGGGACCTATCCATTATGTCCGATCAGCGGCGCTTACCGGGAACCGCCCGCAATCCCGGGATCAGTGCCGGTCCCGCCCGCCTGCTGGCTGTACTCGCGGCGCAGGTCAGAGGTCTTGGCGATGAACCGGTGCCAGACCAGCAGCGCCGGAGGGAAGGCGAGCTCAAGGATCATCAGCACGATGAAAGTGAAGTGCGGGGTGCCGGAGAATGCCCAGGAGAGCACCCGGCCGATACCGCCCAGGAACACCATCAGGCAGACCAGCCACAGCATGTTCGCCCACTGGAACTTTACGGCGATGGCCACGAACGCGGCGCCGACGCCCACCATCATGGCGGCGAAGAACCGGTACTGGCTCTCCAGCGTGGGGTTGACCTCTCCCCCGGACGCGTCCGGCAGTCCGGCCGTTCCGGTGATGAGGTTATAGAGGCCGAAGCCCGCCACCAGAATGCCCACTCCGATCACCACGGCACGGAAGACACCCCAGTCATCGCTGCTCTTGAAGGCCTTGGCCGCCTTGGGCTGCCTGGCGGGCTTCCCCTGCTTCCGGCCGGACCTTCCGGACGCTGCCCCGGAGGACGCCGGAGCGTCAGGCACGGAAGCATCAGGCGACGGGGTTTGTGCAGTCCGCGGCGCCCGGGCCTGGGGCATGTCGGTGCCCTGGGGGCGGTTCCTGTCGCCGGGGGCGGGCGTTGAGTTACTCATGGTTCTCCCTAGACGGAGTACGGACGGTAAGTGTTCCCGCCATCGTCTCACGCGGTCCCCCGAAACAGGTAAGCATACTTATTTCAACGGCGCGCGTCTTCGCGGTGCCGGTACAGCCACCACAGTCCGATCATCGGCAGGACCAGCGGCACATATCCGTAGCCGCTGCCGAAGCCGGACCAGACCGTGTCTTCGGGCAGTGCCGCCGGATCGATCAGTCCGAAGAGCCCGACGGCCAGCACGCCGACCATTTCCACGCCCACGGCAGCCACCGAAACACGGTATGCGCCTGCTCCGGACCGGGCCAGCCCCACGGTGGCCACGATGTACACCACGGCGGCGAAGGCGGAGAGCAGGTAGGCCAGGGGGGCATGCTCGAACTTGGTGAGGATCTGGAACGCCGCGCGGGCCGTCGCCGCCAGTGCAAAGATGGCGTACACCGCTACCAGCAGCCGGCCGGGGCCGGCATTGCGCCCGGCCTGCGGGGCTGCGTCCTGCGATCCGGCGTCGTGGGAGTTGTTGCTGCGGTTCATAGAAGATTGGCTCCGTCCCAGATCTGTTCCATCCGGAACAGCATGACAAAAACAGTGATTCCGACGGCGGACAGCACGATGTTGCTCCACCGGCTCCGGTCCATGAGGGACCACCAGACGGCCCCGACCGGAATGATCAGCGCCGTGAGCAGGTAGCCCCAGAACTCCCAGGCCGCCCCGGCGATACCCTGGCCGCCTGCCAGGCGCAGCAGGGACGCTCCTCCGTAGACCAGCAGGAACAGTTCCACGGCTGCGGCGGACAGGATGGTGAGGTCATTGGGTCCCTGCTTGAGGGCGGCGGCACCGATGCACAGCACCACGGACACCAGGCAGACCAGGGCCCCGACAAGGAACAGCGGATCCACGCTCATCTACGCTTTCTCGTTTCCGGGGGTGAACACCAGCAGGGCCTTGGCCTGGCCGCCCTTGTCCTCCAGCAGCCCCACCACGCGGCCGTCCGGGTCAATGGCAGCCACCGGCCCGGGCTCCGAGTTCCCGGTGGCAGTGATCCGGCGGCCGTGCGAGAGATCCTCGGCCTCGGCGGCGGAGAGGCTGCGCACCGGGAAAAGGTCCGCAGCGGCGTCGTCAAGGTCCCGGACGCGCAGGTCTTCGGCCAGCTCCTCAAGGGTGGAGGCGGAATCAATCCCGAACGGGCCCACCTTGGTGCGGCGCAGAGCCGTCAGGTGTCCGCCCACGCCCACCGCGGCGCCGAGATCACGGGCCAGTGCCCGGATGTAGGTGCCGGACGAGCAGTCGACGGTGACATCGACGTCGCGCAGTTTGCCGCCGTTCTCCCGCCGGATGTCATGGATCTCGAAGCGGGACACGGTCACCGGCCGGGAGGGCAGGTTCACCTCGCCGCCGGCACGGACCCTGGCGTAGGAACGTTCTCCGTTGACCTTGATGGCGCTGACGCTGCTGGGGACCTGCTGGATGTCTCCGGTGAGCTCCCGGACGGCTGCCCGGATCTCCTCGTCCGTCACTGCGGCGGCGATGGTTTCGGCGGTGACTTCCCCCTCGGCGTCGTCCGTGACGGTCGACTGGCCGAGCCGGATGGTGGCTTCGTAGGTCTTGGTGGTGCCGACAATGTAGGTCAGCAGGCGGGTTGCCTTGTTGATGCCCACCACCAGCACGCCGGTGGCCATCGGATCCAGGGTGCCTGCATGTCCAACCTTCCGGGTACCCGCCAGCCTCCGCAGGCGGCCGACCACATCGTGGCTCGTCCATCCCTGCGGCTTGTCCACAATAATCAGTCCTGAACGGACCTGCCCGGAATTCACGCCTTTCAGTATATGTCGCGGGGCGCGGCCCCCGGGCCGCACCGCCGTTGCCGGCCGGAGCGATAACATTCGGATATGCCACAGCTTTCACCCCATGTCCAAAACGTTCCGGCCAACCAGATCCGTGAAATCACCCAAGCGGCGTGGGACACGCCGGACGCCCTTGTCCTGAGTATCGGCGAACCCGGTTTCCCCACCCCTGCCCACATCCTCGATGCGGCGCGGGCCACTCTGGACCGCGACGAGACCGGCTACACCCCCAACGCCGGAATCCCTGCCGTACGCGCCGCTTTTGCCCGCCGGGCCGGTGCGGCCTCCGGCCTGGACATTTCCCCCCATAGGGCTTTCATCACGTCCGGGGCGCAGCAGGGACTGCACCTGGCTTTGACCCTGCTCCTGGATGCCGGTGACGAGGTCCTGGTGCCCAATCCGGGCTACCCGACGTTCGCAATGACTGCGGAACTGCTGCACGCCGTGCCGGTGGAATACCCGCTGTATCCGGACCACGGATTCCAGCCGCGGGTGGAGGATATCGAGGCCCTGCTGACGCCGCGCACGCGGGTGCTGCTGCTCAACTCTCCGTCCAACCCCCTGGGTGCGGTGCTGAGCCGGGACCTGACGCGTGAGCTGGTGGAGCTGGCGCGGCGGCACGACCTGTGGATTGTCTCGGATGAATGCTACGAGGCCTTCACTTTCGATGTTCCCCACGTGAGTCCCCTGGCGTTCGACGGCGACGCCGGGGAACGCGTCATCACGTCCCTCACGCTGTCCAAGACCTACGGGCTGACGGGCCTGCGCATCGGTGCGCTCATCATGCCGGAGGGACTGGAAACGGCAGCGAGCACGGTGATGGAGTCCACCGTCTCCTGTGTGGCGTCCCCTTCGCAGTATGCGGCCCTTGCGGCGCTGACCGGACCGCAGGACTACGTGGCCGAGGCCTCCGCCCATTACCGGGCCAACCGGGACGCCGCCTGCGCCGTGCTGGACGGGAAGGGGATCCCCTATCTGGCCGCCCAGGGCGCCTTCTACCTTTGGGCCGACATGTCCTTTGCCACCGGCGGCAATGTCCGCGACTGGACCTTCCAGTTCCTCAAGGAGGAATCGGTGGCCGTGGCACCGGGGACGGCCTTCGGCTCCATCGGTGAGGGCTGGATCCGGATTGCCCTCTGCGGTGACCGTGCGGAGCTGCTGGAGGGCATGCGCCGGCTGCCGTCCCCTGCAGACGCCGGCTAGCCGGACCTGGACAGCAAAAAAGGGAGCGGCTCCGGATGGAGCCGCTCCCTTTGTGCCTGCCTGAGGACTACTTGGCGTCCGAGTTGACCGGTGCTTCGGATTCGAGGTCGTCCTCGAAGTCCTCGTCATCCTCGTCCTTGCGGTACGGGTCCGGGTCGCCGGCGTAGGTGGCGCCCTTCTTCAGCGCCGCCAGTTCAGCGTCGCGTTCCTTGGCTGCACGGATCAGTTCCTCGAGGTGCCCGGCGTTGACCGGAATCTCGTCGGCGACGAATTCGAGCGTAGGCGTCAGGCGGACGGTGATGTTCTTGCCCACCTCCGCACGCAGGATGCCGCGTGCCGACTCCAGGGCAGCCTTGGTATCCGCCTGCTGTGCTTCATCGCCGAAAACGGTGTAGTACAGCGTGGCATGCTGCAGATCGTTGGTGACCCGGGCATCGGTGATGGTGACGAAGCCCAGCCGGGGATCCTTGATCCGCCGTTCGAGCGCCTGGGCAACTACTACCTTGATTCGGTCAGCGAGTTTCGCAGCGCGTGCTGGATCTGCCATTACCTCTCCTTATTACCTGAGAATAATCGGGCGCGCACAGACGCCGGCGTGAGCCGGGCGCTGTGCACGTTGTCGGTGGGCCGCACCACGGCCGGAAACCGGCCGGTACGGGGCCGCCGGTTTCCCGGCGGCCCCTGCCACGGATTAGACGCGCGGCTTCTCCCGCATTTCGAAGGTCTCGATGATGTCGCCTTCCTTGACGTCGTTGAACGAGCCCAGGCCGATACCACATTCGAAGTCCGTCCGGACCTCGGTGGCGTCGTCCTTGAACCGCTTGAGCGAGTCAACGGTGAGGTTCTCGCCGATGACCTTGCCGTCGCGGGTAACCCGTGCCTTGGCGTTACGGCGGATGACACCGGAGCGGACGATCGAGCCGGCGATGTTTCCGAACTTGGAAGAACGGAAGACTTCGCGGACCTCGGCGGTGCCGAGCTGGACTTCCTCGTACTCGGGCTTGAGCATGCCCTTGAGTGCAAGCTCAATGTCATCAATTGCTGCGTAGATGACGGAGTAGAAGCGCATGTCCACGCCTTCACGCTCTGCCAGGTCGGCAACGCGTTCGGCCGGCTTGACGTTGAAGCCGATGATGACGGCGTTGTCCACCGTCGCCAGGTTGACGTCGTTCTGCGTGATGGCACCGACGCCGCGGTGGATGACGCGCAGCTGCACGCCTTCGCCGACGTCGATCTTGAGCAGCGAGTCTTCCAGGGCTTCCACGGCACCGGAAACGTCACCCTTGAGGATGAGGTTAAGGGTGTCCACCTTGCCGTCGGCAACAGCCTGATCGAAGTCTTCGAGGCTGATCCGCTTGCGGCGCTTGGCCAGGGCCGCGTTGCGGTCCGCAGCTTCACGCTTTTCGGCGATCTGGCGGGCGGTGCGTTCGTCGTCGGTCACGAAGAACGTGTCGCCGGCGCGGGGAACGTTGGACAGGCCGAGCACCTGGACCGGACGCGACGGTCCGGCTTCGGTGACGTTGTCGCCGTTCTCGTCGAACATGGCACGGACGCGGCCGTGGGCCGTTCCCGCCACGATCGTGTCGCCGACCTTCAGCGTTCCGGACTGGACCAGCACGGTTGCTACCGCACCGCGGCCCTTGTCCAGGTTGGCTTCGATCGCGATACCGCGGGCATCCTTGTTCGGGTTGGCGCGCATGTCCAGGGCAGCGTCTGCGGTGAGCAGCACGGCTTCGAGCAGCGCGTCGATGTTGAGGTTCTGGCGTGCGGAGACCTCAACGAACATGGTGTCGCCACCGTATTCCTCGGGAACCAGACCGTATTCGGTCAGCTGGCCGCGGACCTTCTCCGGGTTGGCGCCTTCCTTGTCGATCTTGTTCACTGCGACCACGATCGGCACATTGGCTGCCTGTGCGTGGTTGAGTGCTTCGACCGTCTGCGGCATGACGCCGTCGTCGGCTGCGACAACCAGGACTGCGATGTCGGTGACCTTGGCACCACGTGCACGCATGGCGGTGAACGCCTCGTGGCCCGGAGTATCGATGAAGGTGATGGCACGCTCGGTGCCCTCATGCTCGAATTCGACCTGGTAGGCACCGATGTGCTGGGTGATGCCGCCGTGCTCGCCTTCAACAACATTCGAGTTGCGGATGGCGTCCAGCAGGCGGGTCTTACCGTGGTCGACGTGGCCCATGACGGTGACTACCGGAGGACGTGCTTCCAGCTCGTCATCGCCTTCGGCTTCCAGCTCGGCATCAAAGTCGATGTCGAACTGGCTGAGCAGCTCGCGCTCTTCGTCTTCAGGCGACACAACCTCGATCCGGTAGCCCAGTTCCTCGCCCAGGACACCGAAGGTTCCCTCGTCGAGGGACTGCGTGGCCGTTGCCATTTCACCGAGGTGGAACAGAACGGTGACCAGTGCTGCCGGGTTGGCCTCAATCTTGTCGGCAAAGTCCGTGATGGATGCACCGCGGCGCAGACGGACAACAGTGTTGCCGTCACCGCGGGGTACCGAAACGCCGCCCAGCGACGGAGCTGACATCTGCTCCAGTTCCTGCCGCTTTGCCCGCTTCGACTTGCGCTGCTTGCCGCGTCCTGCGCCGCCCTTGCCGAAAGCACCGGCAGTGCCGCCGCGTCCGCGGCCGCCCTTGCCGAAACCGCCGCCAACGGGTGCGCCGCCGCCGGTACCCGGGGCTCCGCCCGGTCCGCGGCGGGGGCCGCCGCCTGCACCGGGACGGCCCGGGGCTGCCGGGCGTTCGGTGCGGTTAGGCATCATGCCCGGCGTGGGGCGTGCGCCGCCGGCGCCTGCTCCTGCCGGACGGGGAGCGCCCGGACGCGGTGCACCCGGACGGGGAGCACCGGGACGCGGTGCACCCGGACGGGGAGCACCGGGACGCGGTCCACCTGCACCGGCAGCCGGACGGGGTCCTGCTGCACCCGGCGTACCGGGGCGTTCGGCTTCATCGCGGCGTCCACCCGGACGCGGCATGCCCTGCGAGGTAGCGAACGGGTTGTTGCCCGGACGAGGTGCACCGGCACCCCGCTCGCCGTCACGGCCGCCGCGGGGACGCGGCATGCCCTGGGACGTGGCGAAAGGATTGTTGCCCGGACGGGGACCGCCGGCACCGGGGCGCGGAGCACCGGGACGGGGAGCCGAAGAGGCGGGTGCCTTGGCGGTGTCCGCCTCGGTTGCTGCCGGTGCCGCGGCCGGAGCCGGGGTTGCCGGGGCTTCCGGTGCGGGGGCTGCCGGAGCTGCTTCTGCGGGGGCGGAAGGCGCCGGAGCGGTTTCCACGGGGGCAGAAGGCGCCGGCTGCTCAGCTGCGGGAGCCGCCGGGGCAGGCTTTGCGGAGCCGGGCTTGGGGGATGGTGCTGCCGGGCGGGACGCCGGAGCGTCGGCCTTGGCAGGCGCTGCCGGGGAAGCGGCAGCCTTGTTCTCAGACGCCGGGAAGGCGCCTCGAAGTTTCTTGACTACCGGGGCCTCAATGGTTGATGAGGCGGAACGGACGAATTCGCCCAGTTCCTGCAGTTTTGCAACTGCATCCTTCGAGGTAATGCCGAGCTCTTTAGCAAGCTCGTGTACGCGGACCTTGGCCACATTTCTCCTGTCTCGGTCCGCACCGAGCCAGGCACGAACCGTCTATTTGCTGCGGGCTTCGACTGCAGCTGCAGCGGAGCCCATCACAGAGCACAACAAAGTACTCATCGCTGGGTACTCATCGGGTTTCCATCAGATTTCTGACCCGCTTTCAGGTTGGACGGTTTTGGGTTCGTTCCCGGTCGGAACGTCCCCAAGTGCCTTAAACCAACGCTCAACGTCGATTATTCCTACGGAACCCCTGAAGGCCCGCGGAAAACCCGAACGTTTCACTGCCAATCTCAGGCATGCCGTGTCGGGGTGCAACCAGGCACCCCTCCCAGGCATTCGGCGATCTTCGTCGACACGGACGGCATTTCCGCCTTCCATGCTGACACGGACCAACCGCAGCAGAACAGCCTGATCATCCCTTTTCCTGCATCCCACGCACGTCCGCTGGGGAACGTGCCTGGATACCCGGTTTCCCGATGCAGCGCCGGAAGCGGCTGAACGGGAGGCTGAGGGAGACCCGGCCTTGTACATTCTAGCGCCTTTCTTGCCCGGCGCCGCATCCTCTTCCGGCACCGTCGGCCTAGGAAGCCTTCGAGTCGGAAACGATGTCGATCCGCCAGCCGGTCAGCTTGGCTGCCAGACGGGCATTCTGCCCTTCCTTGCCGATGGCCAGGGAAAGCTGGTAGTCGGGAACCACTACGCGTGCGGAACGCATTTCCTCATCCGTGATGGTCACGGAATTCACGCGCGACGGCGAGAGCGAATTGGCGATGAAGGTCGCCGGATCCTCGCTGAAGTCCACAATGTCGATTTTCTCGTCATGCAGTTCGTTCATGACGGCACGCACACGCGAGCCCATTTCTCCGATGCAGGCGCCCTTGGCGTTGATGCCCGGGACGTTGGCCTTGACCGCAATCTTGGAGCGGTGGCCGGCCTCGCGGGCCAGGGCCACGATCTCCACGCTGCCGTCCGCGATTTCCGGAACTTCCAGTTCGAAGAGCTTGCGGACCAGGCCCGGGTGGGACCGTGAGAGCGTGATGGACGGGCCCTTGAAGCCGCGGCGCACGTCCACGACGAAGGCGCGCAGGCGGGAACCGTGGGTGTACTTCTCCCCCGGCACCTGCTCGGGCGGAGGCAGCAGTGCCTCGACCGAGCCCAGGTTGACCTGGATCATGTGCGGGTTGTTGCCCTGCTGGATCTGGCCGGAGACCAGTTCCCCTTCGCGGCCCTTGAACTCGCCGAGGATGTTGTCATCCTCGACGTCGCGCAGCTTCTGCAGGATGATCTGCCGCGCGGTGCTGGCGGCAATGCGGCCGAAGCCGGCAGGAGTGTCGTCGAACTCCCCCATCTCCTCGCCGTCGTCGTCAAGCTCCTTGGCCCAAATGGTGACGTGGCCGGTTTTCCGGTCCAGTTCCGCCCGCGCCTGATCCTGCGCGCCGTTGGTCTTGTGGTAGGCAACCAGCAGAGCCTGCTCAATGGTCGGCACGAGCAGATCCAGGGGGATCTCCCGTTCGCGTTCCAGCAGCCTCAGCGCACTCATATCAATTTCCATCTAGGCCTCCTCAGCTGTGGTTTCGTCATCCGGGGCGTCCTCGCCGGCCGGGTCGTCTTCAAGGTGGGCGAATTCAACTTCCACGCGCCCCTTGCGGATGGTGCCGAATGCCAGATGGACGGGGTCCCCCTGCTTGGCCTTCATCCCCTTCTTGACCGGAAGTTCCGGTATTAGCGTGATGCCGTCATCGTCGACGGAGACGAGCCGTCCCATGACGTCGTCCCCGCGCTCCACGGACACGGACACCATGCGGCCCGTGTTGCGTCGCCAGTGGCGCCGCTCGGTCAGGGGACGGGAAACCCCGGGGGATGAAACCTCGAGGTTGTAAGGACGTCCGTCATCGCCCGGATCGTTGTCCATTGCGTCGGAAATCACCTGCGCCGCGGCCGCAATCCGGTCCAGGCTGACGCCTCCGGACTGGTCCTCCGGGAGATCGACAATCACGTGGACGGTGCGGTGGGCACCGGCCAGTTTGATCTCGATGTCTTCCAGGAACAGATCCTGCATCTCTACCGTGGGGGCCAGGTAACTCTTCAGCCGCTGCGTTTCCGCGGCTACTTCTGCACGCATCGCATTCCTGCGGTAATCCGACGACGTGTCTTTTTTGGGGTTGGGCCGAACCGCCATGCTGCCTCCCACTAGATGTTGTTGTAGTCCTAGACTACCGACATTCCCGGCCCCCCGAGGCATCGATGCAGATCAGGGCACGTTCGTGACATCATCGATTGTTGTGGACGCGCCTTCGAACAATCCCGGATCCGGGCCCGTGACTGCCCGCCCGCGGGGGCGTCTGGCAGCGCGTGCGCGCCGCCTTGTGTTGTTCCTCGCATTGGGAGCGGTGGTCCTCAGCTTCGGATTGGTGGCCGGCAGCTCCGGCGCCTCGGACCCCGCCCCCACCTTCTCCGAGACCGCTCTGGCCGACGCGCGGGCAGCTGCCCGGAACCTGGCCGCAGAGGCGCAGGCGCTGGCCGGCGAAGGGCAGGATCCCCTGGCGACCGAGCTTCGGCAGCAGGCAGAGGGGCTGCGCACCCAGGCGGCACTCCTGGCTGACACCGGGCAGGCTCAGCGTTCGTCTGCGGCTGCAGGCGGTGGTGCGCGAACCGCGGACGCGGCAGATCCGCAGACTCCGGAGTATCTGCAGGAGCTGGCCGAATCTGCGGATGTCAACCTCCGCGCAGCGTGGCGGGCGGATCCCGGCACCGCGCGCCTGCTGGCCGCGGCCGGCGCGGCACAGCAGGTCTGGGCTGCACGTGGCGGCGCCCTTGCCGGTCCGGACCCGTCCGGTCCTGCCGGCGGGACCGGCGCGGCTGACCGGGGAGGTCCCGGCACCGCAGCGGCCGACGCCGGCGGGAACGTTCCGGGCGCCGGTGCCGACTCACCGGAATGCCCGGACGGTGCCGTACCGGGAGCCGAGCCGGGAGACGAGCCTGGCACCCAGCCCGCCCAGAGCTCCGCAGCGGCGGCACCCTCCGGCACCGGTGCGGGAGCGGCAGAATTCCCCGCAGCCGCGCCGGATGCCGCCGCTGCCCTCAGGGCCGCAGTCGATGCGGAGTTCGGAACCGCCTATGCGTACGAGGTGGCCCTGGCGCAGGTTCGTCCCCCGGAAGCAGAGCGGACTCAGTGGCAAACACGCGTTGCCGAGCATGAATCCCGGGGCGCGGACGCCGTCGCGTACCTGCCCGGCCTGTGCCTGCCCGCCGTGGCTCCCGTTGCCGGCTACCGCCTGGAGGCAGCTTTCCTGCAGGACCCCGCCGCCGGCCTGCCCGCACTGGAACAGCAGTTCCCGGCGGTCTACGCTGACCTGGTGGCGCTGTCCGAAGGCGGGCTCCGCAGCTGGGCAATCGGCCGGCTGGCCGCCGTCACGAACGAACTGTATCTGCAGGCGGACACCGTCCCCGCGGCTCCCGGGCTTGCTGCCGTCCCGGATGATCTGCCGTGGAACTGATCCCCGCCGGTTCCGGCGGGACCGGCCTGCCGCCGCAACCGTAACTGCTACCCCCTAGGAGAAGTGCATGGCACCCGCCGTCGTCGTACCCGAGGCCCTGCGCCGGCGCTATCTCGGCACCCGCAGCGGGCGTACCTGGCTGGCCGGACTGCCGGAGCTGGTGGATGCCAGCCTGACGGCCTTCGGGGTCATGCCCGATCCTCCCGGTGCGGCGCCCTGGCACGGCCATGGAGCCTTGGTGCTGCCGGTCCGCTTTCCGGATCGGGCCCCGGCCGTGTTGAAATTCCCGTTTCCCCATCCCGAGGCCGCCACCGAGACGGCGGCACTGACCCTGTGGGACGGCGGGGCTGCGGTGCGGCTGTTGGACCGGGACGCTGCGGGCACCTGCCTGGTCCTGGAACGCCTGGACCCGGACCGCACGCTGCTGACCGTGGACCTGCCCGACGCCGTGCGGATCTGGGGCTCCCTGGTCCGCAGGCTGAGCCTGCGCGAATCCGACTCGCCCCAGTGGGCGGCCGTCCCCTCCCTGGCGGAGCACGCCGAACAGCTTTCGGACGAACTGCCTTCGGAGTGGGAAGCGCTGGGGCGCCCGTTTGAACGGTGGCTGCTGGAGGCGGCGCTTCAGGTCTGCCAGACCCGCGGTGCGGTGGGACGGCGGTCGGCCCGCGACGTTCTGGTGCATGCGGACCTGCACTATGCCAACATCCTGGCCCGTCCCGGGGTCCCCGGCGGCTACGCGGCGATCGATCCGCAGGCGGTCTTTGGGGAGGCCGAGTACGCGGTGGCACCGATGCTGTGGAACCGTCTGGAGGATCTGGACCCCGCCGCTCCGGAGGAATCCCTGCTCGCACGGCTTACCGCCCTCTGCACTGCGGCGGACCTGGACCGGAACGCGGCGCGGGACTGGAGCATCCTGCGGGAGGTGGCGAATGCGCTCGACTACGCGCGTGTTGGCCGGCACGGGGACGCTCAGCGGTCCGTCTGGGTGGCCTCGGCGCTGACCGGGCGGCGGCATCCGGGCATCCCGCCGGTGGAGGAACTGCCTGCAGCCTAGCCGCGGATGTTCTCCACCCAGACGTCGTGGCCGAGCTTGACGATCAGTGCGGCAACGACCACCAGGAAGACGATGCGGATGAATTTGCTGCCCTGTTTCACGGCCATCCGGGCACCGAGATAGCCGCCGATCATATTGGCGAACCCGAGCACCAGGCCCAGTCCCCAGAGCAGCGACCCGTGCGGCAGGAAAAAGGCCAGGGCCCCGAGGTTGGTGGCCATGTTGACGATCTTGGCCTTGGCGCTGGCCGCAAGGAAGTTGTAGCCGAGCAGCGTCACCATGGCAATGATCAGGAACGAGCCGGTTCCGGGGCCGATCAGCCCGTCATAGAAACCGATCACCAGGCCGATGCCCGCTGCCGTGCCGTAGTGCCGGCGGCCGGTGTGGCGCAGCTGGGTCAGCTCGCCGACCGTGGGTTTGGTGGCGGTGAACACGGCCACCGCCACCAGGGCCACCACTATGACCGGCTTGAAGACCGACGACGGCAGCGACGCCGCGATGACGGCTCCGCCGAAGCTGCCCGCCAGCGCGATCACGGCCATCGGCAGCGCCGTGCGTAGATCCGGATGGGCCCGCCGGTAATAGGTGACGGCACTGGTGGTGGTACCGAAGATAGAGCCCATTTTGTTGGTGGCCAGGGCCTGGACCGGGCTGATCCCGGGCACGAGGAGCAAAGCCGGAAGCTGGATCAGCCCCCCGCCGCCGACGACGGCATCCACCCAGCCGGCGGCCAGGCCTGCCACCACCACAAGCGCGATGGTGGCAAGCGTGACATCCTCGAGACCGGAGACCATGGAAGGTTACTGCTGGACGGCGCGGCGCACGTACTCCACCGCTTCGGCGACGGGTACGTTCTCGGCAACACCGGTGGCGCGGTCCTTGATTTCCACGACGCCGTCCGCGAGGCCGCGGCCGACCACCAGGATGGTGGGGACACCGATCAATTCGGCGTCGCCGAACTTCACGCCCGGGGAGACCTTGGGGCGGTCGTCATAGATGACTTCCAGTCCGGCAGCCTCAAGTTCCCCCGAGAGCTGTGCGGCGGCGTCGAAAATCTCCGCGCCGCGGCCGGTGGCAACCACGTGGACATCAGCCGGGGCGACGGCGCGGGGCCAGATGATCCCCTTGTCATCGTGGTGTGACTCGGCGAGGGCGGCAACGGCGCGGGTCACGCCGACGCCGTAGGAGCCCATGGTCACGGTGGCCAGCTTGCCGTTCTTGTCCAGGACCTTCAGGCCCAGGGCTTCGGCGTACTTGCGGCCGAGCTGGAAGATGTGGCCCATTTCGATGCCGCGGGCGGCCTCGAGCGGACCGGATCCGTCCGGGGCCTCGTCGCCTTCGCGGACCTCGACGGCCTCGATGGTTCCATCCCAGGTGAAGTCGCGGCCGGCGATGAGGCCGATGACGTGCTTGCCGGGCTCATTCGCGCCGGTGATCCAGCTGGTGCCGGAAACCACGCGGGGATCCACCAGGTACAGCAGGCCGGTGGCGGATTCCTCACCCAGGACGGGTTCCTCCACGGACAGGCCCGGGCCGATGTAACCCTTGACCAGTCCGGGGTGCTTCTTGAGGTCCTCGTCCGTGGCGGCGTCCACTGCCAGCTCGCCGCCCATTCCCACATGGGAGCTGATGTTGGCTTCGATGCGCTTGAGGTCGACGGCGCGGTCACCCGGAACGCCGACCACCACGATCCGCCGTTCCCCGGTGGGCAGGGTGACGGCGAGCACCACGTTCTTCAGGGTGTCTGCAGCAGTCCAGCTGCCCGATTCGCGCGGGAACCGGGCGTTGACGTCGTTGACCAGGGTGTCGATGGTCGGGGTGTCGGGAGTGTCCACCACGCGGGCATCAGGTGCGCCGGTGTAGTCGATCTCGGCGGGAACCACGGTGGTGACGGCTTCGACGTTGGCGGCGTAGCCTCCGGCCGAGCGCACATAGGTGTCCTCGCCGACCTCCATCGGGTGCAGGAATTCCTCGCTCTTGGACCCGCCCATGGCGCCGGATACTGCCGAGACGACGACGATTTCCAGGCCCAGGCGCTCGAAGATGCGCAGGTAGGCGCCGCGGTGCGCCTGATAGCTGGCGTCCAGGCCTTCATCATCAATGTCGAAGGAGTAGGAATCCTTCATGATGAATTCGCGGCCGCGGAGCAGCCCGGCGCGCGGCCGCGCCTCGTCACGGTACTTGGTCTGGATCTGGAACAGGGACACCGGGAGGTCCTTGTAGGAGCTGTAGAGATCCTTGACCAGGAGGGTGAACATCTCCTCGTGGGTCGGTGCCAGCAGGTAGTCCGCTCCCTTGCGGTCCTGCAGGCGGAACAGGTTCTCGCCGTATTCGGTCCAGCGGTTGGAGATTTCATACGGCTCGCGCGGCAGCAGTGCGGGGAAGTGGACTTCCTGCGCGCCAATGGCGGCCATTTCCTCACGGATGATGTTCTCCACCTTGCCCAGCACCCGCAGGCCCAGCGGCAGCCAGGAGTAGATGCCCGGGGCGGCGCGGCGGATGTAGCCGGCACGGACCAGGAGCCGGTGGCTGGCGACGTCGGCGTCGGCCGGGTCTTCGCGCAGGGTGCGCAGGAAAAGGGTGGAAAGTCGAAGGACCACGCTGGGAATCCGTTTCTGCAGCCACTCGGCTGCATCTGCAAGGAATGTATTCCCTACTAATCTAACGCGCCCCGGTCCGGATGCCGGACAGGGGCGTACGACGACGGCGGGGCCGGACCCGCGCTGCAGGTCCGGCCCCGCCCCGGGGTACGGGCGGTAGCGGGCTACTTCTTTTCCAGTTCCGCCAGAATCTCGTTGATGAGTTCCTCGGCAGCGGCAACCGCCCCGTCGGAGTCCGCCGGGTTGGTCATGCTGACGCTGATGTTGGTGGTGCCCGAGAAACCGCTGATCTGATAGCCCTCCAGCACCTCGGCCCCCGTCGTCACCACCGAACTGTATGCTTCCGTGGTTTCGGCATCCGTGGACGCCTCAACCGTCTTGCCGGTGGCCGAGGACACCTGTCCGTCGACTTCCATCTGGAATTCCGCGCACTGGTCCACCTGTTTGGCGTTGCTTTCGATCTGGCCCTCGATGAATGAGGCGTCCTCATAGCTGAGGATGGTCACGGCATCGGTCTGGTTGAGCTGCATGACTGCCACGTTGGCGCTGTCGACCTTCTCAGCCAGATTGTTGGTCACCAGGTCGCCGCAGACCTCGGGCGTGATGACAATGTTCTGGAGCGCGTCCGCCGTCCGCTCCAGCTGCGGCCGCAGGCTTGCGTCATTGACCACCAGTCCGGTCATGCCGCGTTCGTCCCTGACCGCGGTAAGGGCAGTTTCCAGGTCGGCGGCGGAATACTGCTGAGCTTCCGCAGTCGGGGTGGGCGTGGCGGACGCGGCCGTGGTTTCAGCAGCTGCGGGTGCCTGCTCGCCCTCGGAGCTGCCGCAGCCCGACAGTGCGATGACGCCTGCGACGAGGAGTGCGCCGGCTTTGACGGTGTTCTTCATGGTTCCCCCAGTGTTGGATGTTCTGCAGTTCTCGTGAGACGCAGTGGTGGTACGGCAGCCCGTCTGCCTCTGTGTGCCGCGGGCCTTCCGTCCGGTTATTTCTTGTCCAGCGCGGCGAGGACCGCGTTGACGGCTTCTTCCCCGTCTGCGACCGCCCCGTCAACGTCTGCCGGATCGAACAGGGTCGCGCTGACCTGGACGGTGCCGGAGATGCCCATGACGTGGACGGCGGTGCCCTGCGAGTCCATCGCGCCGATGGTTGTCCGGTACGCCTGGGTGACCGGCGCTTCGGTGGAGGCGTCAATCTTCTCCAGCGATGCGTTGATCTGCCCCATGCCGTTATCCATCTGGAATTCGGCGCAGTCCGTCAGTGCCTGTCCGCTGGCGTCGACCTGCTCCTCGAGGACTGAGGCGTCTTTATAGCTGACCAGTGTCACGACGTCGGAGTCATTGAGCCCGCCGAAGGCGAGGTTGCCGTCCTGGATCTTCCGGTCGAAGGTGGAGGAAAGCAGGGCTGCGCACTGTTCGGGCTTGATGGTGAGGTCCTTGTAGGAGGATTCCTCAAACTGCGGCCGCAGCATCCCGTCGTTTTCGATGTCGCCCGTCACCACCCCGTCCTCCCGGGCGGCCTTGAGCGCATCTTCGAGCTCATCCGCTGAATACTGGTTCTGGCCGACGGCGAGGGTGGGCGTCGGTGAGGACGTCTCTCCCTCCGCGGAGCCGGACGTTCCTTCCGAGCTGCCGCAGCCCGACAGGGCAATAACGCCGGCTACCAACAGGGCGCCTGCCTTGATGCTGTTCTTCACTAGTCCCCCAAATATGAATAATCCGCTGGGCTCCGCCGCGGCCGCGGCGGTCAGCCTGCCGGCAGCAGTGGTGCCATGACTCCCGGGTAGGAAGTTCACTGAGCATCCTATCGGTGTGGTCCTGCTCACCCTAAACCGCTGCCGGCCCCGATCCGGTCCAGTACCGCTTCAAGGATGGCTGCGGCCCAACGCACGCTTTCCTGGGGATCCACCTCATAAAGGGTGATCTGCGCTGAATTCGTCCCGGACCAGGCCGTCAGGACCAGGGACGTCTGCGTGGCGCCGTCCACGGTTTGGCGGGTGACGTAGGCCTGGGAAGCATCACCGAGCGGCGGCATGTCCACCGCTTCCGTGGCCGAGGACACCGTCCGGCCGTTGGCGGTCAGAGTGAACTCGGGGCAGGCCGACAGCTGCCGTATGCTCGCCTCGATTTCGTCCGCAACCGGCTCCTCGTCCGGCCAGCTCAGGACGGAGATGCTGTCCTGTACCCGCGGTGCGTTGCCGGGAACCACCATGGCGGCCATGCTGGCCTCGCGTACGGCCCTCGTCGGGTCCGTGCCCTCGGTGGGGTTGCAGGGGGTGTATTCGACGCCCTTGAGGGCTTCCGCACTCTGCATCGTGGATGCCTTCAGCTGCGCTTCCTCCACTACCGTGCCGCTCATGTTGAGGTCGGTTTTCAACCCCTCCAGGGCGGCAGCCAGCTCCGCGCTGCTGCGGGTTCCCTGCCCGGCGGCGGTGCCCTGGGAGACCGCGGTCGACGGCGACGGCCGGGCGGAGTTCGACGCGTGCGGGGAGTCCGACGGCGTGGGGCCAGTGCTGTTCGCGCCGGCAGGTTTGTCCTCTCCCCCGCACCCGGAAAGGAGCACGGCCAGCGCCAGGCCGATGCCGATGGCTCCCGCCCGCAGGTGCCCGCTCTCCGCCCGTGCGGAACGGAGCCGTGCAGAACATGGACGCGCTGAACCATTCGGCCCGGTGCTGAAGATAGCCATGGGAATCCCCCAACGTCGACGTCGGCGGACAGGTTCCTGTCCGTTCCTTCGCAGCGGCACAGGGGCATCCGGCGGCGGCCGGACCGCAGCACACTGTGCTCCCCGTGCCTGTGCGCGTGCCCAGAGCCTACGGCATTCCCGGCGAAGCGGCGGCGGGTGCCGGCGCGGCACGCGTAGGGCCGGACCGGATGGCCTCAGACAGGACGGCTTAGAACAGGATGGTGGCGAAGGTGCCCACCTGCTCGAAGCCGACGGCCTCGTAGCTGGCACGGGCGGGCGCGTTATAGGAGTTGACGTACAGGCTGACGAGCGGAGCCACGTCCAGGGCGGCGGCCACAACGGCGGACATGTAGGACCGGCTCAGCCCCTGTCCGCGGTATTCGGGGTTCATCCACACCCCTTGGATCTGGACCGCCTGCGCTGAGACGGTGCCGAGTTCGGCTTTGAACACCACGCGTCCGGCGGCGTCGAAATCCACCAGCGACTGGCGGCGCTCGATCAGGCCCTTGACCCGCTGACGGTAGTGCCTGTCGCCGTTGGACACGGGCGAGTAGCCCACTTCCTCCTCGAACATGGCGGTACAGGCCGGGAGCAGCACGTCCAGTTCATCTACCCGGGCAGGACGCAGGCCCGGCGCCGGGGTGACCGTGGAGCGCCCGGCCATCTGCATCAGCGGCTGTTCGGGCCGGACGTCGAAGGGCTTGGGTGAAACGTCCCGGAGCTCGGACCAGATGGAGAGCACGGCCTCCGCGGGACCGAAAATGGAGGAGACGCGGCTGCGGGACCGGGCAAGATACCGCCCGACCTCGGGGCCGGCAGCGGCGTCGAGGCCAACCGGGACCACATTCACTCCGGCCCAGCAGGCGCCGGTGAGGGTGCCGCCGTCGAACACTCCGATCACCCGGCCGCCGGCCGAGGTGGGCGCCGCAGTCCGGGCGGCTTCCAGATGGGAGAGCATAAAAATGTTGGCCACCGGGTCGGCGGCGGCCAGGTCCCAGAGTGCGTCGGTGTCGCCGTCACCCAGGATCCGCAGCGCCGCACTGGAGGCGGCGCTGCGGATATCGGACTTAGCTGACGGTAACCATGGGGCCACCCGTCCCAGCATCCTCGCCATCGGGTTCTCCCATATCTTCTGCGATCCTCATCGCTTCTTCGATGAGGGTCTCCACAATCTGGTCCTCGGGGACGGTCTTGATGACCTCGCCCTTGACAAAAATCTGGCCTTTGCCGTTACCGGAGGCTACACCCAGGTCCGCTTCGCGTGCTTCACCGGGGCCGTTTACTACGCAGCCCATCACGGCAACGCGCAGCGGGATGGTCATGCCTTCCAGGCCTGCGGTGACCTGTTCGGCCAGCGTGTAGACATCCACCTGGGCGCGGCCGCAGGACGGGCAGGACACAATTTCGAGCTTGCGGGGACGCAGGTTCAGCGACTGCAGGATCTGGTTGCCCACCTTGACCTCCTCCACCGGCGGGGCGGAGAGGGAGACACGGATGGTGTCCCCGATGCCCTTGGACAGCAGTGCGCCAAAGGCAGTGGCGGACTTGATGGTGCCCTGGAACGCGGGACCGGCTTCGGTCACGCCCAGGTGCAGCGGCCAGTCGCCGCGTTCGGCCAGCAGTTCGTAGGCGCGGACCATGACCACCGGGTCATTGTGCTTGACCGAGATCTTGAAATCATGGAAGTCGTGCTCCTCGAAGAGGGACGCTTCCCAGACCGCGGATTCCACCAGTGCCTCCGGAGTGGCCTTGCCGTACTTGGCCAGCAGCCGCGGATCCAGGGAACCGGCGTTGACACCGATGCGGATGGACACGCCTGCGTCCTTGGCAGCATTGGCAATCTGCTTGACCTGGTCATCGAATTTGCGGATATTTCCGGGATTCACGCGAACGGCTGCGCAGCCGGCGTCGATAGCCGCGAAAACATACTTCGGCTGGAAGTGGATGTCCGCGATCACGGGAATCTGTGACTTCTTCGCGATGATCGGCAGCGCGGCCGCGTCGTCGGCGCTCGGGCAGGCAACCCGGACAATATCGCAGCCCGACGCCGTCAGTTCGGCGATCTGCTGCAGGGTTCCGTTGATGTCCGTGGTGGGGGTGGTGGTCATGGACTGAACGCTGATCGGCGAGTCCGAGCCAACTCCGACGGAGCCCACTTTGATCTGACGGGTTTTGCGTCGCGGCGCAAGCGTGGGCGGCGGTGCGGCTGGCATTCCAAGGTTGACCGAGGTCAAAACGTCCTCCATGTGCCGAAACGGCAGGTATTAGGCTGTGAAACGCGCGCCAAAGAAACGCGCCCTTCCTATTATCACCCCGGCCCGGGCAGGGACTGCCGGGGCCGGGCGAATATCACTGTGGGCTTAGAACGTCCGGCTACGAGAGGTCGGAGAAGGCTCCGAGGGCGGGTTTCCATGCCGTGGTCTTCATGCCCGAGATGGCACCTACGGCGGCAAACGGGTCCTGCTTCAGCAGGGCGATCAAACCGGTTTCATCCTCGGCCACGAACAGGAGCAGCGCACCCGCGCCGTCGGCGAACGCCCCAGCGGAAAGGCAATGGCCCTCGTCCACGAGCTGCTGCAGCCACTGGCGGTGCGCGGGACGGTGCTCGTTGCGGAGTTCGGCGGAATCGGCGTCGTAGACATACTCAACTGCGAAAATACTCATGCCCTCCAGCGTACGTGATGCCCGGGCCACGGCCGTAAGAGGCTGACGGCTACAGCAGGTACAGCCGGACGGGAACCGCCACCGCCGCTGCCCACAGCATGGACGTGAGCGTGCCGATGATGAAGCGCTCCGCGGCCGCGGGGGTTTCCTTCAGCTCGGCATACCGGCCCAGGCCTTTGACGGCGACGACGTAGGCAATTGCCACCGGCTCGTCGGCGAGGATTGATGCCGCCACCGCGAGGCGTTCCAGTATGCCGATCGCCAGCCCGCCACGGAGCACGGCGGGCGGCGGCGGAGGCGGATTCCCCACGTCACGCGCAATTCGAAGCACACCGGCGGTCACCGGCCAGCCGAGCAGCGCTGCCGCCAGCAGTCCGAGCACAACCCAAAGGAAAGCCACTACCGATCCCCCTCCGTATTTCCGCTGTGCGTCCCGCTGTTCGTCCCGGCCGCTGCGGCAAGGCTCTCCGCGCGCTCCAGCAGTACCGCCGCAGCAGGCCGGGCGGCCCATTCCTCCTGCCAGCCGGCCCGGCGAACCGCCTTACTGACCGCCTGCGAACTGATGACGAGCTTACGGGCAGCTTCGGTCTGGGTTCCCCATTTGCCGGGTTCGACGTGTTGCAGGATCCGCCATTCGGCGTCGGTCCGCTCAGTGATCAGCCGTCCGAGAAGGACCAGGACGGCCTCCGCCTCCGGCGCACCGGCTGAACCCGCTACGGCAACGGGCGGCCTGTCCCCCGTCTTTTTGGCCCGGTCCACGGCCTGGCGTGCTGCAACGAAAGCGGACCCGCCTGCCTCGCGGGGGCTGCGCGGCAAGGGTTCGTGGACGTCGCCGACGCCGATCCCCACGTACCAGTTGCCGTCCCGCAGGACGCGGAGGGCAGCATCGACGGCGGTGTGGGCGGAGGCGCAGACGCCCTGGATTTCATCACCCACTGACCGTTCGAACGCCAGCACCATGGGCAGGTCCGCCAGGGCATGGAGAAGATCCGGAACCTTATCTCCACTGCCTTGGCTGTTGCGCTGATCGATGGTGAGGACAAACATTTTGCAACCGTAAGGGTTTGTAAACTGATTTGCAACCGATATTGGATGCATCTCGAATTGCAACCAACCGACGGTGAACCACAGAACCCGGAGAAACCGGGTGCCGCAGACCCCTAGCCATGCGCCGGTATTCATGTTTCATTACTACTATGACGAGAATTCAGGCACAGCAAGACGCCCAGCTCGTCCGCGCTGCCCTTCCCCTGCTGACCCTGACCCTGATCGGCAGGGAGGAATCGTACGGCTACCAGCTCATTGAACGGCTGGCGGACTACGGGCTGGAAGTGACCACCGGACTTATCTATCCGCTGCTGAACCGTTTTGAGCGGGACGGCCTCGTCAGCACCAGGATGGTTGCCTCCTCGAGCGGGCCGCCAAGGAAATACTTTGCACTCACGGTAAGCGGAGAGGCTGCCAAGGTCTCTGCCGAAGGACAATGGCACCTTGTGTCCGCCGTGGTCCAGCAGGCCCTCACAAAGGAGCACGGTCAAAATGATTAACAGCAGCCTGCCGTCCGCGGCACCGCCGCGGCGTTCCCTGCCGGACCGATGGCGGACGGAAACCTACCTCCTGCGCTTTGACTTTCACCTCGAAGGAGTGGTGCCGGGCAGGGAACGCAGGGCGATCGTCCGCGAAGTGCGCCAGGCGCTGGCCGGCGACCCCAGGGACGCAGAAACGGCGCTCGATGATCTTGGGTCCCCGGCTTTCCTGGCACGGCAGTACGCCGAGGACGGTGCGCGGCGCCCCCTGTGGTCCATGGGAGCCGTCACTGCCGGTGCGGCACTGCTGGTCTACTGGATGGTGTTCCTGGCGTTCACCTTCGGAATGCTCGCTGCCGTCGAGTCAACGGACCTATCGGAGGCCCACGGCCGCTTGTTCTTCGTCGATGTCCTGGCATTCTCCGGACCCGACCGGGTCGGCATCGGGTGGACCAGTGAGTGGGCATGGCTCGTCGTGCCAGCCGCCGTCGTCCTGACGGCCTTCCTGCTGGGCGCCCGTGTCTGGCGGGTCACCCAGACCCGGCCGTAGCCCGGGCACGCCAGGTATCCGCCCTGGTTGAACAGGCTGACCGGCTTCACGATGTGCGCGTATGCACATCAGATTGCACCCAGATATGGGTTCACTTCCTGTTGCAGCCGTGTGGATTGCCGGCCCCCGCGCAGCACAGCATCCCACGATGCGGTGCTGCTGTGGCGCATGTGACCCCAGGAGTGCGCACCTGTCCCATTCGGTGGGACCCTGCGCCGTTTCCCCTGCCCGAGCATCCGGGCCGCGGGTGCCGGCCGGGAAGCCCAGCACCCCCACGATCAGCCGGTACCGTGCCGGCATCCCCGTAGTGAAGGTAGTTGCATCCCGTGCAAGGTGCCCGGATAAGGCGGCTTTAATATCCCGGCGAGCTCTGCGAGCAAGGGATTTCGTTGCCGCCGTTCCGGGCACCGTAACGGTACCAGCACCCGGGACCACAGCACCGGAAGTACCGGAAGCCCCGCAACCCTAGTTGAACAGGCTGACCGGCTTCACGATGTCCGCGTAGATCAGCAGCGCGCCCATCCCCATGAGCAGCACCGCGACGGCGTAGGTGACCGGCAGCATCTTAGCCATATCGAACGGCCCCGGATCGGGACGGTGGAACAACTTCGCGACGCGGCGGCGCAGCCCTTCCCACAGGGCGCCGGCCACGTGGCCGCCGTCCAGGGGCAGCAGCGGAATGAGGTTGAAGACAAACAGCGCCAGGTTGACGCTCGCCACCAGGCCGACCAGCGACGCCACCCGGTCCGCCGCCGGAATGACTTCCTGCGAGGAGATTTCGCCGGCGATGCGGCCCACACCCACTACGCTCATGGGACCGTTGGGGTCCCGCGGTTCCGAGGAGAAAGCGGCCTGGGCAACATCCACGAGCCGCTGCGGCAGGTTCACTACGACGCCGGCAATGTTGGCCAGGTTCTCCCCCACGGCAGGCAGCACCGCACCGGCGGACTGGCGTACCAGAGTCTGTTCGGCGCCCACACCGATGAAGCCGACCTCCCGGGTGACGTAGTTGCCGTCGTCGTCGGTCTGCGCCGCGCCGTCGTCGCCCACCACCGGGCGTTCGGTGAGCAGCGGGGTGATGCTGGTTTGCCGCTCGACGCCGTCGCGCTCGTAGGTCAGTGGAACGGTGCGTCCGGCGGCCTCCCGGATCCAGCCCGAGAGCTCCTCCCAGGAGGACACTTGCTTACCGTCAAAGACGGTGATGGTGTCTCCGGGCAGCAGGCCCGCCGCGTACGCGGGGGCAGCCGGATCGGCTTCCGTACATTCGGTCTGGCCGGTGTCCGCCTGCTGTTCGGCGGTGATCACGCACTTGTTGACCTCGGCCAGCGTGGTGGTGGTCTGGGCCGTGCCGAAGCCCATCAGCAGGACGGCGAAAAGAACCGTGCCGATCAGCAGGTTCATGAACGGCCCGCCGAGCATGATGATGATGCGTTTGTAGACGGGCAGCTTATAGAAGACCCGGTCCTCGTCGCCTTCGACCAGCCGGTCGGTTTCCGCCTGGCGTGCCTCGGTGGCGAGCTGCTGGAACATGCCGGTGCTGGAGCGGCGGACCTCCCCCTCGTCCTCCTTGTTCGGCGGGAACATGCCCACCATGGAGACGTAACCGCCCAGGGGCAGTGCCTTGAACCCGTATTCGGTCTCACCCCGGGTGCGGGAGAAGACGGTGGGTCCAAAACCGATCATGTACTGGGTGACCCGCACCTTGAACGCCTTGGCCGGCAGGAGATGGCCTACCTCGTGCAGGGCGATCGAGACAGCAATGCCGATCGCCACGAACAGCACACCCAGGATGAAAAGCAGAATGGTCAACGGGTTTCCTTCATTTCAACTGCACCACTGGTCATCTTCCACAACGCGTGCGCGCGGCGGCACGTGCCCACTCCTCCGCTGCCACCAGCGATGCCAGCGTGAGCGGCCCCGAGTCCGGTGCTTCGTCAAGTACGGCGGCGATCGTATCAACGATGTCTGTGAATCGGATGAGTCCGTCATGGAACGCGTCCACGGCCTCCTCGTTGGCGGCGTTGTAGACGGCCATGTTAGTACCCCCGGCAGCAGCAGCCCGCTTGGCCAGGGCAACGGCGGGGAATGCTTCCTCGTCCAGCGGCTCGAACGTCCACTCGGTGGCACGGGTCCAGTCGCAGGCCTGGGCGGCACCAGGCACGCGGTGCGGCCAGCCCATCCCCAGCGCTATCGGCAGGCGCATGTCCGGCGGGGACACCTGGGCCAGCGTGGAGCCGTCCACGAACTGCACCATGGAGTGCACCATGGACTGGGGATGGACGACGACGTCGATCCGCTCCAGCGGGATGTCGAAGAGCAGGTGCGCCTCGATGACTTCGAGCGCCTTGTTCACCATGCTGGCCGAATTGGTGGTGATGACCCGGCCCATGTTCCAGGTGGGGTGCGCCAAGGCCTGCTCCGGCGTGACATCGGCCAGGTCGGCGCGCTTGAGCCCCCGGAACGGTCCGCCGGAAGCCGTCACCACCAGCCGGTCCACTTCGGCATGCGTGCCGGAGCGCAGGGCCTGGGCCAGCGCCGAGTGTTCGGAGTCCACGGGAACGAGCTGCCCGGGAGCAGCGGCGCGCTTGACCAGTTCCCCGCCCACGATCAGGGATTCCTTGTTCGCCAGGGCCAGCAGGTGTCCGGCGGCCAGGGCAGCCAGTGTGGGTTCGAGGCCTATCGAACCGGTGATGCCGTTGAGGACGACGTCCGCTTCGGTCCAGGCCGCGATAGCCGTCGCCGCGGACTTTCCGGCAAAAAGTTCAGGTGCATATCCGGTAACCCCCGCCGCGGCTGCAGCGTCAGAGATGTGCCGGTGCAGGGTGGGCAGGTCCACGGCGGCGCAGCCTACTGCTTCGGCCCGGGTGTGCACCGCCTGGCGTGCCAGCAGCTCGAGGCGGGAACCGCCCGCGGCCAGCGCCACGATCCGGAACCGCTCCGGCGCGGCGTCCGCCACGTCGATGGCCTGCGTACCGATCGACCCGGTGGAGCCGAGCAGGATCACGCGCCGGGGCAGGTGGTCCGAACCGGGCCGGCGGGCACGGACGTAGTCGTGGTCAGAGGAGATCGGCTCGGAAGTCTGCATGCCTCCAGTATCCCGCAGCCGGGCCTTCGGCGCGGTCTCCGGGCCTGCGATGCCCGTTAGAGTGCCTGCACGGCCTCGGGAATCGGAGTGTTTCCGGAAATCAGGCCCAGGGTCCGGTGCACTCCGTTGCCGGTGGTCAGCAGCTCGGCCAGTACGGCGGCGACATCGGCGCGCGGGACGGCAGCCCGTTCCACGTCCGGAGCCAGCTCCACTTTGCCGGTGGGGGCGTCATTGGTCAGGATGCCCGGGCGGATGATCGTCCAGTCCAGCTGGCTGCGGGCCGCCAGGTCCTCTTCGGCGGCGAGCTTGGCCACCAGGTAGGCGTACATCACCTCATCCATGGATTCGGGGCGGGCGCCGCCGCGCACGGCATCCAGTCCCCCGGACGAGACCTGCAGGAACCGGCCGGCACCCGCCTGCTCGGCGGCATCTGCCAGGAGCACGGCGGCGGCACGGTCTACGGTGTCCTTGCGGGCTGCGCCGCTTCCGGGGCCGGCGCCCGCGGCAAACACGGCCGCGTCCGCACCGGTCAGCACCTGGACAACGTCTTCCAGGGTGCTGTTCTCCAGGTCCAGCACCACGGGGGCCACGCCGTCCGCCTCCAGGTCCGCCGCCTGGTCGGGGTTGCGGATCAGGCCCGCAACATCATGTCCGCCGTCCGCCAGGAGGCGTCCAAGGAGACGGCCGATTCTTCCGTGGGCTCCTGCTATGACTATGCGCATGATGCCAGAGTAGCGGCCTGCGCCGGCAGGTGATTCCCCTGCCGCGGGAATCGGTTCCGGTTTCAGCCCTATGCGCGGCGGAGGGTCTGTTCGGCCTGCTTCAGGAGCGGTCCGTCGATCATCTGCCCGCGGAAGCTAAACACGCCCCCGTGGTGCTTTGCCTCGGCCAGTACCTGCTCCGCATACGTCACGTCGGCGGGGTCCGGCATGTACGCGGCACGCACCGCTGCAACCTGGCCGGGATGGATGCAGGCCTTGGCCGCGAAGCCGGACGCCACGGCGTCGCGCGCCTCGGCCTCCAGTCCCTCGATATCCGGGATGTTGCCGTAGATCGAGTCAATGGCTCCCTTGCCGAAGGCGCCGGCGGCGAGCAGCACCGTGGACCGCGCCTGCACGGCCACGCTGCGGTAGGTGCCGTCCTGGCTGCGGCTGGATTCTCCGCCGAGGGAGGCCAGCAGGTCTTCCGCCCCCCACATCAGGGCTGCCACGTTCTCCGTGGAGGCGATCTCCGCCGCCCGCACCACCCCCAGCGCGGTTTCCAGCAGCGCCACCACGGTGAAGCCGGCGAGCGCCCGGGCGACGGCGGGGCCGTCCTCCGCCTTGGCCAGCATCACGGTGCGGTAGGGCGTCTGCTGCAGCGCTGCCAGGTCCCTCTCAAAGTCCTCGGTCCCGAGGGGGTTGACCCGGACAATGGTGCGTTCGGGATCCAGGTCAGCGGCGATGAGGTTCTTCCGTGCCGCGTCCTTGTCCCGGGGTGCAACGGCGTCCTCCAAGTCCAGGATGACGGCGTCCGCCCGTTCCGCCGCCTTGCCGAAGCGTTCCGGCCGGTCCCCCGGGCAGAAAAGCAGTGCTGGTCCCATGGGGAAGGTGGTCATGGCTGAAAACTCCTCGGTGTCTGGCGGTTAGGTGCCGCTCCAACCTATCGCGTCCCGGTCCCTGTCTCCTGCGCGGCGTAACCCTCGGCAGTCCACATCAGGGCGGTGCGGCGGCACCGCCCCACGACGTCGCCGTGTTGGTTCCTGCCGGTATGGGCCAGCGTCACAATCCCCTGGCCCGGGCGGGAGGAGGAGAGCCTCAGGTCCGCCACCTCGGTCTCGGTATAGAGGGTGTCGCCGTGGAAGAGGGGATGCGGAAAGCTAATCTCCGACAACCCCAGCTGCGCCACCAGTGTGCCCTGCGTCAGCTGGGCCACCGACTGGCCCACCATGGTGGCCAGGGTGAACATGGAGTTCACCAGCCGCTGCCCGAAGGGCTGGGCTTCGCTGTACGCGGCATCGAGGTGCAGGCCCTGGGTGTTCATGGTCAGGGTAGTGAACAGGACGTTGTCCGCTTCGGTGACGGTGCGGCCGGGGCGGTGCCGGTACACGGCACCCGGGGAGAACTCCTCGTACCAGAGGCCGCGCTGCTCAATGACCCGCGGCGCCATTGCCGGCTCCTCCGTACCGGCGCCGGGCTCCTCATACGTCAAGGAGCACCTCCAGCGGCGCACCGGTGGCGGCCAGGACCTCGTCCACGCTGACGCCGGGGGCGGTCTCGCGCAGGAGCAGGCCCTCCGGACCCACCTCGATGACGGCCAGGTCGGTGACAATCAGGTCCACGCAGCCCTTTCCGGTCAGCGGCAGGGAGCATTCCGCCACGATCTTGGGCCGACCCGCCCGGTCCACATGCTCCATCATCACAATCACGCGCTTGGCGCCGAAGACCAGGTCCATGGCCCCGCCCATGCCCTTGACCATCTTTCCGGGCACCATCCAGTTGGCGAGGTCGCCGTTGGACGCCACTTCCATGGCGCCCAGCACCGCTACGTCCACATGCCCGCCCCGCACCATGCCGAAGGAGGCGCCGGAGTCAAAGAAGGACGCGCCGCTGTTCACGGTGACGGTTTCCTTGCCGGCGTTGATCAGGTCCGGGTCCAGCTGGTCCTCGGTGGGATACGGCCCGACGCCGAGGATTCCGTTCTCGGAATGCAGCACCACTTCCACGCCCTCGGGGATGTAGTTGGGAATCAGCGTGGGCATGCCGATGCCGAGGTTCACGTATTGGCCGTCCTGCAGCTCGCGGGCTACCCGGGCGGCCAGTTCCTGGCGGGACAGTGCCATCTCAGGACTCCTTGCTTCCGTTGGTGCTTCTGCTTTCAGCGGCCGAAACGGTCCGCTTTTCAATCCGCTTCTCCCCGTCGGAGGCCAGCACCACCCGCTGGACAAAGATCCCCGGAACGTGGATGTGTTCCGGGTCCAGTTCACCGGGTTCCACCAGTTCCTCGACCTCGGCAATGGTGATCCGCCCGGCCATGGCGCAGAGCGGGTTGAAGTTCATGGCGGTGGCGTGGAAGACCAGGTTTCCGTGCCGGTCCCCTTTCGCCGCATGGACCAGGGCGAAGTCGGGGGTGAGGGATTCCTCCAGCACATAGTCCGCGCCGGAGAAGCTGCGGATCTCCTTGGCCTCGGAGGCCAGCGCCACGCCACCCTCGGCGTCGTACTTCTGCGGAAGCCCGCCTTCGGACACCTGGGTGCCCACCCCGGCCGGGGTGTAGAAGGCGGGGATTCCGGCGCCCCCGGCGCGCAGCTTCTCGGCGAGGGTGCCCTGCGGGGTCAGCACCACTTCCAGCTCCCCGGAGAGGAACTGGCGGGCAAATTCCTTGTTCTCACCCACGTAGGAGCTGGTGGTGCGGCGGATCCGGTGGTCCGCCAGGAGACGGCCGAGCCCCCAGTCATCCACGCCGCAGTTGTTGCTGACCGTTTCCAGGTCCGTGGTGCCCTGCTCATGCAGCGCATCGATCAGCGCCACGGGAATGCCGCAGAGCCCGAAGCCGCCCACGGCCAGGGAAGCGCCGTCGGGAATGTCGGCCACGGCCTCGGCCGCACCGGGGTACACCTTGTTGATCATGGGGTTCTCCGTTCGGATTCAGACGGCATCATCGGTTCTTACAGGCCCATACTGCGGGCAATGAGCATCAACTGCACCTCAGTAGTTCCCTCGCCGATTTCGAGGATCTTGGAATCCCGGTAGTGCCGGGCCACGGGGAAGTCGTTGATGAAGCCGTACCCTCCGAAGATCTGCGTGGCATCGCGGGCGTTGTCCATGGCGGCTTCACCGGCCACCATTTTGGCAATCGCGGCCTGCGTCTTGAACGGGCGCCCGGCGAGCATGCGGGAGGCGGCGTCGTAGTAGGCCAGGCGGGCCGTGTGCGCGCGGGCCTGCATCCGGGCGATCTTGAAGGAGATGGACTGGTAGGTGCCGATGGCTGCCCCGAAGGCCTGCCGTTCCTTGGCGTACCGCAGGGATTCATCCACGCAGCCCTGCGCGGCACCGGTGGCAAGCGCAGCAATGGCGATGCGGCCCTCATCCAGGATCTGCAGGAAGTTCGCGAAACCCCGTCCCCGGTCTCCCAGCAGGTTCGCCTCCGGAACCCGGACGTCGGTCAGGGTCAGCGGATGCGTGTCCGAGGCATTCCAGCCCACCTTGTTGTACGGTTTTTCGGCGGTGAAACCGGGGGTGTCGGTGGGGACGAGGATGGTGGAGATCTTTTTCCGGAAGGTGCCGTCCGGCTCGGTCACCGTGTCGGTGACGGCGGTGACCGTCACCAGGCGGGTGATGTCCGTACCGGAGTTGGTGATGAATTCCTTGCTGCCGTTAATGACCCACTGCCCGTTCTCGAGGACGGCGGTGGTCTTGGTGCCGCCGGCGTCCGAGCCCGCTTCGCTTTCGGTCAGGCCGAACCCTGCGAGCGCCTCGCCGCTGGCCAGCAGGGGCAGCCACTGCTGCTTCTGCTCCTCGTTGCCGAACCGGTACACGGGCATGGCCCCGAGGGAAACCCCGGCCTCCAGGGTGATGGCCACGGACTGGTCCACCCGGGCAATCTGCTCCAGGGCGAGGGCCAGCGCAAAGTAGTCCCCGCCCTGGCCGCCGTACTGCTCCGGGAAGGGCAGCCCGAACAGTCCCATCTCCCCCATCTGGGCGATGACCTTGTACGGGAAGCTGTGCTCCGCGTCGTGCTGGGCGGACACCGGGGCGATGACTTCGTCGGCGAAGTCCCGCACCGTGTCCGAGAGGTCCTGGTATTCCTCGGTGAGGTCAAAGTCGGGCATGGTCTGCTCCTTGGTTCTGGTGCTGCTCGATGGGAAGAGTGCCGGACACCGGGTCCGGGGTAAGGGTGGCCAGGATCTGGTCGGCTTTCACCAGGTCTCCGGGGCGGAGGCTGAGGGAGACAATGCCGTCCATCGGCGCGCGCAGCTGGTGTTCCATCTTCATGGCTTCCACGCTGAGCAGCGGTGCACCGGCAAGTACCCGGTCCCCGTCCTCTACGGCCACGGCCACCACGGTCCCGGGCATCGGCGAACGGACCACCGGGTCCGCGTCGCCGGCGCCCCTGCCGGCCGAGGCCAGTTGCCGGTCCAGCTGTTCGCTCCGGCTGCGCAGCCGCAGGCGCACGGTGAACAGCGCCCCGGCGCTGCCTCCGGCCAGCCAGAACGCGCCGGTGACCGGTTCGACGGCCGCCGTGAAGGAATGCAGCACCCCGTCGAAGAGGACACTCACGCGTCCGTCGGCGGCGGCACCCAGCCCGGCTGGGTGTTCCGTTTCGCCGATCCGGATCCTCGCCTGCGCTGCGGTGCCGGTGACGCTCACTTCGACGTCGCCGCCGCCGGATGCCGGGGCAGCGAAGACCAGGTGCAGCGGTGTTCCGGTGCTTCCATCCCGGGTACCCGCTCCGCTGCCGCCGATCCGCCAGCCGTCGGCCCGCCGCCAGGGCGAGCCCGACTCCGGGTCCGCCAGTGCCTGCAGGTGCAGCAGGGCGGCGGCAGCGATTTCGGGCGGCTGCGGAGTCCGGAACGAAAGTCCGGGCAGCCGGCGTTCGATCAGGGTGGTGTCCAGCCGGCCGGCACGGACATCGGGATCGGCCAGCAGGAGGCGGAGGTATTCCACGTTGGTGCCGATGCCCAGCACTGCGGTGCCCGCCAGTGCCGTGTCCAGGCGGGCCAGCGCGGCGGCACGGTCCGGGCCCCAGGCGATGACCTTGGCCAGCATCGGGTCATAGCTGGAGGAGACCGCCAGGCCCGGCAGCAGGGAAGAGTCCACGCGGATGCCCTCGCCTGCCGGTTCCTGCAGCCACTGCACCGAGCCCGACGTCGGCAGGAAGTCCTGCGCGGGGTCCTCCGCATAGATCCGGGCTTCCACCGCATGCCCGGTGAGGGTGACGTCCTCCTGCTTGAAGGACAGGGGATGCCCGGCGGCGATCCGGATCTGCTCCGCCACCAGGTCCACGCCGGTGACCATTTCGGTGACCGGGTGTTCCACCTGCAGGCGCGTGTTCATTTCCATAAAGAAGAATTCGTCCGGAGCAGCGTCCGAGACCAGGAACTCCACGGTTCCGGCGCCGGTGTAATCCACTGACCGGGCGGCGTTGCAGGCCGCCTCGCCGATGCGTTCACGGGTCGCCGGATCCAGCAGTACGGAGGGGGCTTCCTCGATGACCTTCTGGTGCCGGCGCTGCAGGGAACACTCCCGCTCCCCCAGGTGAACCACGTTCCCGTGGATATCCGCGAGGATCTGCACCTCGATATGCCGGGGCGAGGAGACCAGCCGTTCCAGGAACAGGGTGTCGTCACCGAAGGCCGAGGCAGCCACCCGCCGCGCCGTCTGCAGCGCAGCCGGCAGGTCCTCGGGCACCTGGACGGCCTGCATTCCTTTCCCGCCGCCGCCGGCGGAGGGCTTGATCAGGATCGGATAGCCGACGCCGGCAGCGGCCGCCACCAGCCGGGCGTCGTCGAGGCCCGGCTCGGCGATGCCCGGGACCACGGGCACCCCGTGGGCCTGCACATGGTTCTTGGCCCGGATCTTGTCCCCCATCAGGTCCAGGGAACGGACCGGCGGGCCGATGAAGGTGATGCCGGCGTCCGCCAGGGCTGCAGCGAAGTCTGCGTTTTCGCTGAGGAAACCGTAGCCGGGATGCACGGCCTGCGCCCCGGTGCTGCGGCAGGCGGCGAGCACGGCGTCCACGGACAGGTAGCTTTGCCGGGCCGGTGCCGGGCCGAGCCGGACGGCTAGGTCGGCTTCACGCACGTGGCGGGCGCCGGCGTCGTCGTCGCTGTAGACCGCCACGGAACGGATCCCGAGTGTGCGCAGGGTGCGGATCACGCGGCAGGCAATCTCGCCGCGGTTGGCGACCAGGACGGTGTCAAACAGCGGAGCATCAAAGGGTGTCATGGTCGCTCACATCCGGAACAGGCCGAAGGAGGTCTCCGGCAGGGGTGCATTGGCGCAGACGTCCAGGGCCAGGCCCAGGACGGTGCGGGTGTCGAGGGGGTCAATGATGCCGTCGTCCCAGAGCCGGGCGGTGGAGTAGTAGGGGCTGCCCTGCGCTTCGTAGGTCTCGCGGATGGGGGCCTTGAAGGCCTCCTCGTCCTCGGGGGCCCATTCCTCGCCGCGGCTTTCCATCTGGTCCCGTTTGACCGTGGCCAGCACGGAGGAGGCCTGGTTGCCGCCCATGACCGAGATCCGGGCCGCGGGCCACATCCACATAAAGCGCGGCGAGTAGGCCCGGCCGCACATGGAGTAGTTGCCGGCGCCGAAGGAGCCGCCCACCACGACGGTGAGTTTGGGTACCCGGGCCGTGGCCACCGCGGTGACCATCTTGGCGCCGTTCTTGGCAATCCCGCCGGCCTCGTAGTCCCGGCCCACCATGAATCCGGAAATGTTCTGCAGGAATACCAGCGGAATGCCGCGCTGGTCACACAATTCAATAAAGTGCGCCCCCTTGAGCGCGGATTCGCTGAACAGCACGCCGTTGTTGGCCACAATGCCGATCCGGTGCCCGTGCAGCCGGGCAAAGCCGGTGACCAGGGTGGTGCCGTATTCCTTCTTGAACTCGTGGAACTCGCTGGCGTCCACCAGGCGGGCAATAAGTTCGCGGACGTCGTAGGGGGTCTGCAGGTCGGTGGGGACCACGCCGTAGATCTCTTCCGGATCTTCGGCGGGGGCCCGTGTTTCGGCAATGTCTCCCGCGGGTTCCTGCTGCGGGAAGGTCTCCACGATGCTGCGGACTATTTCCAGGGCATGGGCGTCGTTTTCGGCCAGGTGGTCCGTGACCCCGCTGGTGCGCGAATGCACGTCGCCGCCGCCCAGCTCCTCCGCTGTCACGATCTCGCCGATGGCTGCCTTGACCAGCGGCGGGCCGCCCAGGAAGATCGTGCCCTGGTTGCGCACAATGACGGTCTCATCGCTCATGGCCGGAACATAGGCGCCGCCGGCGGTGCAGGAGCCGAGAACGGCGGCGATCTGCGGGATCTTCCGGGCCGACATCTGCGCCTGGTTGAAGAAGATCCGGCCGAAATGCTCCCGGTCGGGGAAAACCTCGTCCTGGCGGGGCAGGAAAGCTCCGCCGGAATCCACCAGGTAAATGCACGGCAGCCGGTTCTCCAGGGCAATTTCCTGGGCCCGCAGGTGCTTTTTGACGGTCATTGGATAGTAGGTGCCGCCCTTGACCGTGGCGTCGTTGGACAGAACCATCACCTGCCGCCCCTGCACCAGGCCGATGCCGGCGATCAGTCCCGCTCCGGGACACTCGCCGTCGTACATTCCTTCTGCGGCCAGCGGAGCCACCTCGAGGAACGGGCTGCCCTCGTCCAGGAGCCTGCTGACGCGTTCGCGCGGCAGCAGCTTTCCGCGGGCGGTATGCCGCTCGCGGGAGCGCAGCGGGCCGCCGACGGCGGCTTCCGCCAGCCGCCCGCGCAGTTCCCTGGCCAGCGCCCGCTGTGCCTCCGTGTTTTGTGCAAACGCAGCCGAGGCCGTATCCAGCCCGGATTTCAGTGTCTCCATTGACGTCTCTCTGCTTCAGGTGCGAGGGGTGGCCCCGGTACAAAGCTGGGTTAATAAGCCCTAACCCAAGTCAGGTTATTGGTTATTAACCGAACTGTCCACCACAATGGAAATATCGGCACAATCCAATCGGGAGGGGCGGGAATGGCCGCAGCAAAGAACGACGCCGTTCCGGAAGCGGAGCGGTTGACGGGACGCAGCCTGGCCAAGGCGTCCCGCCGGGCGGTGATGCTCGACGCCGCTGCCTCCCTGTTCGCCGAGCGCGGCTACAACGGGGTTTCCATTGAGGACCTGGGCGCGGCTGCCGGGGTCAGCGGACCGGCTGTCTACCGGCATTTCAGCGGTAAGCCGGCCGTGCTTTCCGCCCTCCTGATCGGTGTCAGCGAGGATCTGCTGGAAGGCGGACAGGCTGTGGCCTCCGGGTCCGAGACTCCGGAAGAGGCCCTGCGGGGCCTGGTCGAATTCCAGGTGGACTTCGCGCTCCGGCAGCCGGACGTGATCCGGGTCCAGGACCGGGACCTGGGCAGCTTGCCGGAAAACGACGCCCGGCGGGTACGCTCCCTGCAGCGCCAGTACGTGGAGGTCTGGGTGGAGGCCCTTGCCGCCCTGCATCCCGGGTCCGACCTTCCGTCCCTGCGCCACCGGGCGCAGGGGGTCTTCGGCCTGATCAATTCCACCTCCCATACCGTCCACGGCCGCATCAGCGGCCCCGAGACGGCAAGCCTGCGTACGCTGCTCGATAGAATGGCGTGGGCGGCACTAACCGCCCGGTAAACTTATCCGTCCGCCGGTTCCTGCCGCCGGGCCACACTCCACCCCCGAGCAGAAAGACCTGCCGTGATTGAGCTTCGTGACGTAGTTCCCGCCGATCTGGAGGAGTTTTTCTCCCACCAGCTGGACCCGAGCGCCAACCATATGGCTGCGTTCAGTGCCAAGAATCCAGCAGACCGCGGTGTCTTCGACCATCACTGGCAGAGCATCCTGAATGATCCGACGGTCACGGTGCGCACCATTGTGGCCGACGGAAAGGTGGCGGGAAGCATCCTGGCCTACCGGGACGGCGATATCCCGGAGATCAGCTACTGGATCGACAAGGCGCGCTGGGGGCAGGGCATCACCAGCGCTGCCGTGGGGCTCTTCCTCGAAGAATTCGGCGAGCGGCCCATCCGCGCACGCGCCGTGGCGGACAATGTCAGTTCGATCCGCATCCTGGAGAAGTACGGCTTCACGGTCATCGGCGAAACGCAGGGCTTCGCCAATGCCCGCGGTGCCGTGGTGAAGGAACTGGAACTCGAGCTGAGCTAGCTTCCCGGCAGCCGACCAGGCGCTGCACCTGAAAGGGCCGCCCCGGATGTCTCCGGGGCGGCCCTTCGTGTGCCGGGCTGTGTGTGCCGGGCTGTGTATCCGTCCCGTGCTGCGTGTCCGGCCTTGCCCCTGCTAGGCCATGGCCAGTGCCAGCAGTGGATCGGCCAGGACCGCTCCCACGTCGCTGAGGAACCCGGCTCCCTGTTCGCCGTCCACCAGCCGGTGGTCGAAGGACAGGCTCAGTGTCATCACCGAGCGCAGCGCAATTTCCCCCTCGTACTCCCACGGCTGGCGCCGAACCGCTCCCAGCGCCAGGATGCCCGCTTCGCCGGGATTCAGGATGGGAGTTCCGGCATCAACACCGAACACGCCCACATTGGAGATGGAAATGGTGCCGCCGGCCAGGTCCGCCTGCGGCGTTTTCCCGTCCCGCGCCGTCTGCGCCAGTGCCGTGACGGCCGCCGCGAGACCGTGCAGGCTCAGCGCCTGGGCATCCTTGATATTGGGGACCATCAGCCCCCGCGGAGTCGCCGCGGCGATGCCCAGATTCACATAGTTGTAGCGGACAATCTCCCGCGCCGCCTCGTCCCACCGTGAATTCAGTGACGGATACCGCCGCAGCGCCAGGCACACCGCCTTGGCCGCCAGCGTGAGCGGGGACAGCTTCAGGCCGTCAAAGGCCGGCTGCTGCTTCAACCGTTTCAACAGCTCCATAGTGGGAGTGATATCCACGGTGAGGAACACCGTGGCATGGGGGGCGGTGAAGGCGCTGGCCACCATGGCTGCCGCGGTATGCTTCCGCATGCCCGAGACCGGTGTCCGCTCCTCCCTGCCGGCACATCCCTGCGGTCCGGCCGCCGCAGGGGCAGCCGTGGCCGATGCCGTGTCCGCGGCCGGAAGGGCAGCACGGACGATGTCGGCACGCACCACAAGCCCGCCCGGTCCGGATCCCTGTACCCCGGTGAGGTCCACGCCCATGTCCCGGGCCAGCTTGCGGACCGGCGGAGTGGACCGGGGTCGTTCCCGCACCGGGGCGGGTGCGGCTGAGACTGCCGGTGCAGCCGCGGCGACGGCTACGGCACCGGTGACAGCTGCGGGCGCAGCAGCGGTAACCGGCACGGGCACGGGATCGGCAGCTGCAGCGGCTCCGCGGCGCCGTCGGGCAGGGCGCCCCACCGCGTCGGGGACCGCCCCGTAACCCACCAGGTTAGGCTCCCGCTTCGCCGGCGCGGATTCCCCGCCGGTTCCGGAACCGTCTGCGTCGGCACCGGCCGGCGTCGCAACCTCAAACGAGACAATCGGTGACCCGACCTCCACCACGGTTCCTGCCTGTTCGTGCAGGCGGGCCACGATGCCGGCATACGGTGACGGCAGTTCAACCACGGCCTTGGCCGTCTCCACGTCGGCGATCACCTGGTTCAGCTCCACGGTGTCCCCCACGCTGACATGCCAGTTCAGGATCTCGGACTCGGTGAGTCCCTCCCCCAGATCCGGGAGCCGGAATTCGCGCAGCATCAGCCGACCGCCGATCCGGAAACGAGGCCGGCCAGGGAACTGGGACGGCCCATGACGCAGTCAACGCCGTCAAGGATGCGGTCCAGGTCCGGCAGATGATGGGATTCCAGCCGGGCGGGCGGATACGGGATGTCGAAGCCGGTCACCCGCACGGGAGCGTGTTCGAGGTAGTCGAAGCAGCGTTCGGTGATGCTGGCGGCAATCTCGGCGCCCACACCGCCGGACTGGGCAGCTTCGTGGGTGATCACCAGCCGGCCGGTTTTCCGCACGGAGGCCTCCACGGTGGCGAAGTCGACCGGTGCCAGCGAGCGCAGGTCAATGACTTCCACGGACACTCCTTCGTCCGAGGCCGCCACCGCGGCGTCGCGCGCGGTGGGAACCAGCGGCCCGTAAGCCACGAGTGTCACGTCGCTTCCCTCGCTGACCACCCGGGCGGAGCCCATGGGCAGCTGCGGGGCCGCCGCTTCATCCACGTCTCCCTTGACGTGGTAGCGGCGCTTCGGTTCGAAGTAGAGCACCGGGTCATCGGAAGCGATGGCCTGCTGGATCATGGTGTAGGCATCCTGCGGGTTTGACACACTGATCACGCGCAGCCCGGACGTGTGCGTGAAGTACGCTTCGGGTGACTCGGAGTGGTGTTCGGGTGAGCCGATGCCGCCGCCGAAGGGGACCCTGATGGTCAGCGGCAGTTTTACCTTTCCGCGGGTCCGGTAATGCATTTTCGCCACCTGGGACACAATCTGGTCGAATGCCGGGTAGATGAACCCGTCGAACTGGATCTCCACTACGGGGCGGTACCCGCGGAACGCCAGTCCCACGGCCGTGCCCATGATCCCGGACTCGGCCAGCGGAGTGTCCACCACGCGCAGGGGACCGAAGTCTTTCTGGAGTCCGTCCGTGATCCGGAAGACCCCGCCGAGTTTGCCGACGTCCTCGCCCATAATCAGGACGCGCGGATCCTGCTCCATCGCCCGGCGCAGGCCGGCGTTGATCGCCCGTCCGAAAGTCATGCTGGTCATTAGCGGTTCTCCTCGCCAGCGAAACCGCTGAGGTAGCGCGAGTACTGCTCCTGCTGGCGGTCCAGCCAGGAGTTGGGCTCGGAATAGACATGGGCAAAAACATCCGCGGGCCCCGGATCCGGCATCCCGAGGCACGCTTCGCGCAGCTCGGCGGCCACGGCGTCGGCACGGCGGCTGGATTCGGCGGCGAACTCCTCGGTGAACAGGCCCATGGCGTCCAGCAAAGCCTGCAGCCGGGACAGCGGATCCTTGACCCGCCAGCGTTCCAGTTCGGCGGAGTCCCGGTAGCGGGTGGGATCATCTGCGGTGGTGTGCGGCCCCATCCGGTAGGTGACTGCTTCAATGAAAGTCGGCCCGTTGCCGGAGCGGGCCCGGTCCAGGGCTTCCCTGGTTGCCGCCATGACCGCAAGAACGTCGTTTCCGTCCACGCGGATGGAGGGAATGCCGAAGCCCGGGGCACGGTTGGCGATGGGTACCTGCGCCTGCAGGGTCACCGGCTCGGAGATGGCCCACTGGTTGTTGGAGCAGAAGAAGACCACCGGGGAGTTGAAGCTCGCAGCAAAGACCATCGCCTCGCTGACATCTCCCTGACTCGTGGCACCATCCCCGAAGTAGCTGATCACGGCGTCGTCGGTACCGTCGCGGGTAATTCCCATGGCGTAACCGGCCGCGTGCAGGGCCTGGGCGCCGATGATCACTTGGGTGGGTGCCACGTTCACCGTGTACGGGTCCCACCCGGCGCCGGCATTGCCGCGCCAGGTCCGCATCAGCTCCCCCACCGCCACGCCGCGGCAGTACGCCACGCCGTTTTCGCGGTAGCTGGGGAAGACGAAGTCGGAGGAGCGCAGGGAACGCACGGAGCCGATCTGGGCGGCTTCCTGGCCGAGCAGCGGAGGCCACAGCCCCAGCTCGCCCTGCCGCTGCAGGGCCGTGGCTTCGGTATCAATTCGGCGGATGACCGCCATGTCGATGTAGAGCTCCTGGAGCCGGGCGCCGTCGATATCCTCGACCCAGCGGTCATACAGGGGATCTGGAACACGGACGCCGTCGGGGGTGACGAGCTGTACGTACGGGTCGATGGGTGAGCTGCCGGAGTTTTCCGGGTGCCGCACCGGGATATGCAGGGACACTGGGATACGCATCCTTCCGTGTTTTGGGCCCCAGGGGTGGCGGGGCCGGCCGCAGGCTCCATTGCCCGGGTAGATGTGACCCTACTCACACCCGGCAGGTGGCACAACCATTTCCGGAAAGACCGAGCATCCTGCCCTATAAAGCGGTCAAGGGGCGTGCTAGCGTTGCGCACTATGCTCCTTGACGCCACCGACCGCCGCCTGCTTCTGGCGCTGGCAGAAGATCCCCAGCGCACGGCGGTGGCGTTGGCTGCCGTGCTGGGGCTGTCCCGCAACACCGTGCAGGCCCGGTTGGCCGGGTTGGAGCGCAAGGGGGCGTTTCTGCCCTTTGAGCGCCGGATCAATCCGGCGGCTTTGGGATATCCGCTGATGGCGTTTGTCCACGTGCACGTCCATCAGCCGGCGCTGGCCCGGATCACCGCGGATCTGGCGGAATTTCCCGAAGTGACCGAGGCGCACGGGCTTACCGGGGATGCGGACATCCTGCTGCGGGTGGTGGCTGCCGATGCGGAGGACCTGTTCCGGATCAACAAGCAGATACTGGCGGTGGACGGCGTGCAGCGCTGTGACACCAATCTGGCCATGGGTGAGCTGATCCCGCTGCGGGCCACTCCCCTGCTGCAGTCCGGATCCCAGCGCTAATCGGGCCGAAGCCCCTGGCTCGGCTCTCATCCGGGACCATCGCCTGCGCTTCTACCAGCCACCCACCGGCTATGCCTGTAGGGCGCCGCCTTCAACGAGGATTGCATGTGCCATGGCCCACTGCGCCCCGACGAAAGCGAGGATGAGCACGGCTCCGAGGATCGGTACCCTCACACGGGCGCCCTTGCTCAGGTGGTGTGCATCCGGCTTCTTCGTTGCCCTCCACAGGCCCGTGAGGACCAGGAAGACGGCAAGCATCGCGATGGGCATGGGAATTCCGTTCCTGCCGAACTGCCCGTTGTACGGCAATTTGGTATCCAAGGGGACGCTCGCAAAAACAAAAACCGCAATACCTGCGCAGACCGCAATGGCAGCCAGGCACATGATTTCGATGACCCTGACCGTTTTCTTCCCCAGCAGCAGATCCTCTTCGCTCAGCTCTCTGGCAGGGCGTTCAGGCCCGGGCACCGGTTGCTTCTCAGTTTCCACGGCGACTTCCTGACTTTGCCCATGACGATTTCATGCCTTCAAGAATAGCGGAAATGGTGTGTGGGCCCGGGAACATCAGACCGGGCCCACACTGCGGTTATGCGGGTTTATTAAGGGACAATCTCACGGGCCACAAATTCGAGCCCGCTGGAAATTATCGATGCGTGGCCTCCCGCATAGGCGGCCAGGGAATGATCCACCCACCCAGGAACGCCCGGATTCAGCTGTGATGCCCCTGGGAAGTGGCTGAGGATGCTTCCTCCAATAACGTCGAAGCCGATATCCGCAAGCGTGTAATCATCGCCGGTGATGTACTTCTCCAGGCCACCGCCCAGCACGGCGCCGCCGCTGGCCACCGCGTACTGGACAAGCTTGGCTTCGATGCCCGCCAGCGGAGCGGAGAGGTATCCCGCCTGCGGGCTTATCATGCCTGTTACCACACCACCGGCAAGAGCACCTCCGGCACCCTGCCACGACCAGTCTTCCTTGGGATTCGTTACAAAGTACATTCCCGTGTTGACGACTCCGCCAATCGCTCCGTTGGTGATGGCAGCCTTGCCCGCCTGGGTTGCCGCTGCGCGGCCGAGACCGGAGACGACGGCCTGGCCGGCCTTCCCAGCGATGGGACCCGCTATCCAGCCGACAGCCCCGGACACTGCCACCTGACCCCAGTTCACTGAACCCGTAGTTGCCTTTTGGATGATGGTGTCGGCACCGGCAGCTACGAGGGCGAGGCCCGCCGGGCCGCCGACCCCGCTGAGCATCAGGGCGCCGCCGACGACCACCATGGCACCGCCGATCAGGTAGTCCTTGTTCTCCTTCACGAAGTCCCACGCCGCTGCCAGGGCACCGCCGTTCGCGGCGTCGTAGGCCTTCAGGTCCTCATCGGTGAGGGGACGCAGACCCGTCGGGTCAGTGGTGTTGAGCGGGTTGTTGCCCGCATACGAATACGGGTTGCCGTCCCAGCCCGCACCCAGGACCGGAGCGAGCGGGTCCGTGGACAGGAAACCGCGCGTAGCCGGGTCATAGGCGCGGGCACCCAGCCACTCCAGGCCCGCTATGTCCAGGCCGCCGTTGCCGGTCAGCCGGATCCCTGCGGACAGCACTCCTGCCAGTCCGGGAGCAACACCGGCTGCACCGGCGGTTCGGCCCGCTTCGGGGAGCACGGGACTTCCGAGCACCGCCCACGGATCGGCATGGTCTGTCGGACGCGCCGTCCGCCAGCCCGCCGCGGTCCACGCCTCTCCGATCCCCGTGATGCCGCCGGGCAGGTTCAGCACCTGCTCGCCGTCGATCCCGGCCAAGGTGGGGACCGGGTTCGCGGTGTCCCACCACGCCTGGCATCCGTCCACGGCAGCCAGCTCACCCAGCGCGTCCACCCAGACCTCGTGCCGGGACGTTTCGTTACCGTCGCGATCCCGTTCAACTGCCGCTTGGAGGAAACCGGTGGGACTCCAGGAGTATTCGGTCCAGGACCCGTCCGGACCGATCAGCCGCGACCGGCGTCCGAGCCCGTCATAGACGTACTCGGTCCTTGACCCGTCCGGCTCCGTGACGGAGGTCAGTTCCCCGGCAACGTCATAGGCATACGTCCGCGGACCGGCCGGAGTCATCTCCCGGACCAGTCGGCCGCCGGCATCGTACTGCCATTCCGAAACCTGTACCCGGGCGGACGCACCCGCCCCTTCTCCCCGGGTGGTGGCGGCAGCTGCCAGCTGGCCGGCGTTGTCATAGGCGTAGCGGGTCACTGCCCCGGCACGGGTGAGTCCGGTGATGCGCCCGTCCCCGTCCCGGCCGATCAGCGTGGTGTCGGGCGCGCCGTCATCCGTCAGATCGGTGCGGTTGTGTTCGGCCGGGTACCCGTTGCGGTATTGCCATTCCTGGACCAGGGCACCCGCGGTGGCGGCAACCAGCCGGCCTGCCGGATCATAGGTAAACGCTGCGTCCCCCAGGCGGGGGTTGTGCACGGTCTTCACGCGGCCGACGGCGTCCCGAACGTAAGTGGTGGTGGCACCGGAGGTGTCGGTGAAGGACATTCGGTGCCCGTCGGCGTCGTAGTCCCAGGAGAGCCCTTGGGCGCCGCGGGTGCGGGAGGTCAGCTGGCCGCGGCGGTTGAACCCGAGCTCGTGCTCCACGGTCAGCCCGTTCCCGGCAGTTGAGTCCGCGATGACCACCCGACGGGACAACCTGTCACGTTCGATGCGGGCGAGCTGCTTCCCGTTGTACGAGGTGGTGACCTGCTGTCCGGAGCGGTCATAGGACCAGCTGGTGGTGTTCCCGTCCGGGTCGGTGTGGGAGAGCTGCCTGCCGGCCGGATCATACGTTGACGTTGTGACCCGGCCGAGCGGGTCGCGAACCGAGGCGATGCTGTCGGTGTCCGTGTACATACGTTCGGTGACGCCGCCCAGCGGGTCGGTGATCCGCACCAGGCGTCCCCGGACGTCGTACTCGAACCGGGTCCGCCCGCCCAAGCCGTTGACCGACTCGATAAGCTCTCCGGCGGTGTTGTATTTGAACCGGCGTGTGCCGTACCAGGAGTCCTGGGAGAAATTCAGCCGGCCGGCCTTGTCGTAGCCGTAGCGGGCTGCGCCGTTTCCGGGCGTGACGCGTAATGCCAGGCGGCCGGCGGCGTCGTACTCGAACATTTCGGCTTCACCGGTGGGCAGAATCCGGGCTGCCACCCGCTGGTCGGCGTCGTAGACCAGTTCGGTGACCGCCCCGAGCGGATCGATGGTCTTCCACGGCCGCCCGCAAATGTCGTACTCATACCGGGTCACGGCCCCGGATGGCGAGGTCACCGAGGTGATCTTGCCGGAGACATCCCGTCCCAGCAGGGTCAGCCCGCCTTCCCCGTCCACGAGCTCCACCGGGTTCCCGGCCGCGTCATAGGTGATCAGCTCAGCGGAACCGTCAGGCGCTTCGGCCCGGACGGGACGCCCGTACTCATCGAAGCTGTAGGTGGAGGTGGAGAACGCGTTCGCGAGGGTGGCCGTGCCCGTCTTCCGGTCCGTACTCGCCTCTGAGCGTACCCCGGTCGGGTCGACGACGGCGGTGAGGTTGCCGAGCCTGTCGTACTCCCGGATCCAGTCGTGGCCGGCGGGATCGGTGATCCCGGTCAGCCGGGAGAGGCTGTCCTGCGTGAATTTCCACCGGGCGCCGTCGGGCAGGATGGCTGCGGTGACATTGCCGAGTTCGTCAAACTCCCGCTCAATGGCCCGGCCCAGGGGGTCGATGGTGCGGACCAGTTCCCCGTTGGCCGCGTATTCCAGCTCCGAACGGCCCCCGTCCGGGGCGATGGACGCCGTGATCCGCCCGGCGGCATCATGCTCGAAGGACCAGACGGCACCGTCCGCTTCCTCGCGCCGGATGAGCAGACCGGCGGCGTTGTAGGTGAACCGGGTGGTGGCGCCCGAGGGGGTGATGGCTGCCACCGGGCGGCCGGCCGCGTCGCGGAGGACCCTTGCCGTGTCCCCGACTGCGTTGCGGGTGGCAATCAGGTCGCCGTAGTTGTCGTAGTCGAACTCGACGGTTACCCCGGCCGGGTCGGTCACGCGGGTCAGCAGGCCACGGTCCCAGGTCAGCTCGGTCCGACCGCCCAGCGGATCGAGAATCGCCGACGGATCCCGGGCAAGGTCATCGGCATATTCATAGGTAACGACGGACCCGGATTCGGTGACCAGGGTGGTAATCCGGTCCTGCTCGTCCCACCCGTAGGTCAGGTCCGCACCCTCGGGCGTCACGGTACGGATGCGGCGGCCGCGCTGGTCATAGGCGTGGACGGTGACGGATCCGTCGCGTTCGGTCAGGGAGACCAGATTGCCGTGCCGGTCATAGGCCATGGACTGGCGCTGATCATGGGAGTCCAGCACCCCGACCAGCCGGCCTTTGGTATCGGCGATCCAGGAGTTGGAACGGGTGCCGTCCTCATCCGAGACAACCGTGACCCGTCCGGGCAGGTACGCGAAGCGGGTGCGTCGGCCGTGCTGGGTCAGCTGCAGGATCACCCGGCCCTGCTCGTCGTAGGTGTTTTCCGCTTCCAGCACGCCGGCGGCGGAGTACACGGCGTCAATCAGGCCGGCCTCGTTCCACCGGTACGTCCGGGTGCCGGTTGCGGTGGTAACTGAGACGAGCCGGCCGGCGTCGTCATAGCCGTACTCCACCCGCCGGCCGTCCGAGGCACGCACCACCGCAGCGCGGCCGTCAATGTAATCCACGTCGAGGAAACGGCCGCAGGCGTGGGCGAGTTTGGACACCCGGGCGGAGGCCCCGGCGTCGTTAGCCCCGTTGGCTGCAGACTCGTGGTGGACGGAGACGGTACGGCCCGGTCCGGCGCCGGCGCCAAGCCACACGCCGGTAAGGCTGTAGGCCCACCAGGCGCCCTGGTTGTCGCGCACCACCAGCAGTTCGGTAGTGCCCTCGGGCAGCACCAGGTCCGTCAGGGGCGAAGTGGTTGCCGGTTCGCGGGCAACCCAGTAGTTCTCGCCCACGGCGCGGCCCCAGCCCTCGCCTTCGCGGGGAAAGTCCACGGCACGGCCGTCAGCCAGGACCCAGCGGCAGCCCTCATCCGACAGCACCAGGTGCTGGTCCAGGACCGATGCCCAGCCCGGGCCGAACACGCCGGGAGATTCCAGGCCCGAAGGCAGTGAGTTGTACATCCGGGTCAGTGCCAGGCTGGAAGCCCTGCCGGCGAAGGCCAGGTCCGTTTCCGGCTCAATGAAGTTACCCGTGGCCGTGTTCACCGGGTCATTGGCGTAACCGGTGGTAGGGATGGCCCCTGCCGCGGTCGGCGGGTCTATAGCGAGGGCGCTCCGGCTGGTGTCCACACCGGCTGCGGCCAGGGCTGCCGCAAGAGCTGCATCCGAAAGGGTGGAAACGTTCCCGTCTCCCCCGGCTGCGGCAAAGGCATCCGCCACCGTGATGGCCCATCGGGCGTCGTTTTCGTTGGCGGTCAGGTACGCACGGTAGGCCCTCAGGACCCCCGAGGCCTCGATGGTGCCCCAGTTGCACTGTGCAGCAAAGGTGGAAAGGTGGCTTTCAAGGCTGCCGGGAACGCCGATCAGCTCAGCGTTCAACCCCCGGGCACCGACCGCGAAACTGCGCAGGTTGGATGGCCGCGCCGAGGACGTCCCGCCTCCGTTGCCTCCGGCGTTGCCGGACGGCGGAGTTCTGCGGCTGCCGGTGACGGCGGTAGCCGGCGCGAAGGTTGGGGCCGGTCCCCGCTCCTGGTTGGGCCGTTCCCCTTCGCCCCAGATCCAGTCTCCGACTTCCTCCAGCCAGCTGCGGTTGTTGTGCCGCCACACCCATTCATTGTTTTCCCTGCGCCTGGCATCTTCTTCGCGTGCCAGCGGAATCATCTGCCCGGCATATTTGGCCACAGTACGAAGGGCCGTTGCCAGGTTCCCCGCGTCAACGGCTGCAGTAGCGGCGTTCTCCTGGAAGATGTCCGCGAACGCGCCCTTAAAATCCTCGATACCTGTGGACACAAATGATGCCCGGGAGCCAGCCTGCCCTTCGAGCCGTGCCGCCGCGTTCTCAAACGCCTGCTTCATCTCTTCAGCTACGGAGTAGACAAACCGTCCCTGCGCGTCCTCGGGCAACAACGGAACTTCGACAAACTTAGACTCAGACATAAATCAGGGTCCCCCACTGCAAGAACTGGAAAAGAAGAATCAAACAACCTTGGGCGTACCAGCGGGGACGAAACACCGGCGCCGGGACGTCAAGGGAAAACCGGTCAAAGCCGGCCGGAAGCGACCGCCCGCCGAACAGCCGGGGCGACTAGATTGCCCGGCGGGTCCGCAGCGTGTGCCTGCCGGATAGCCGTCCGCAGCAGCGGAACAGCTATCCGGCCCTGACAACGCGGACGGGAACGGCTCGCTTAGGCGCCGCCGCCTGCGGAGAAGATGTCCTGCGAGATCTTCTGGAGCTGGGTGCGGAGCTCTTCGAGTTCCTGGCGGGCCTTATCCAGGGCGGCCTTGGTTTCCGGCCACGTGGATCCGCGGAACTGGGCGGCCAGCGGGCCGTCCCACACGTTCGGGTCAGACAGGATCTTGCCCTGCGCGTCCAGCGCCTGAATCTGGTCGGTGAACCCGCCGTTGATGATGGACTGCACCTGGTTGATGGCGGACTTCGCCTGCTCGGTGGACAACACGCGTGACATATGATTTTCCCCCCTAGAGACAGTGGCTCCGCCGCCCGATGAAATCCGTTGAACATTTCCGTTTGCACGGATTCCGCTAACCTTTCGGGCAACGGGGCGATGAAGACAGTGGTAACAAACACACACAATACCAATACCAATACGGGACGCTGAATCCCCTTTTTTGCGTGCACCTTTCACCGGTTTTTACCGGTGCACGCTTTTAGGCGGCGCACAAAAGGCAGGACCCGCCGGAGCGGGCCCTGCCTTTATGCCTGCGGCAGCTGCCTTAGTGGTCGACGGCCTTTTCGGCGCCGACCCCGGTCAGGGACCGGACTTCCATCTCCGCCTGCTTGACGGCGGATTCGGTGTTCTTGTCCAGCACCGTGCCCAGCCAGCCCAGGAAGAAGGCCAGCGGAATGGACACGATGCCCGGGTTGTTCAGCGGGAACCAGGAGAAGTCCGCGCCGGCGATCATGGACGTTTCCAGACCGGATACCACCGGCGAGAACGCAATGAGCACAATGGCGGAACCCAGGCCCCCGTACATGCTCCACACGGCACCCTGGGTGGTGAACTTCCGCCAGTAGAGCGAGTAGATGATCGTGGGCAGGTTGGCGCTGGCAGCCACCGCGAAGGCGAGGGCCACCAGGAAGGCCACGTTCTGGCCCTGGGCACCGATGCCGCCCAGGATCGAGATGATGCCGATGACCACCACCGTGGTGCGGGCCACCTTGACCTCCCCGTCTGCGTCCACCTGGTCCTTGCGGATGACGTTGGCGTAAATGTCATGGGCAAAGGAGGCGGCTGCGGTGATGGTCAGGCCTGCAACCACCGCGAGGATGGTGGCGAAGGCGACCGCGGAGATCAATCCCAGCAGGACCGGTCCGCCCAGCGCGAAGGCCAGCAGCGGTGCTGCCGAGTTCACGCCGCCCGGAGCACCCTTGATGGCGTCCGAGCCGATCAGCGCCGCGGCGCCGTAGCCCAGGACCAGGGTGAACAGGTAGAAGATGCCGATCAGCCAGATGGCCCAGACCACTGAACGGCGGGCTTCCTTGGCCGTGGGAACCGTGTAGAAGCGCATCAGCACGTGCGGCAGGGCGGCGGTACCCAGCACCAGTGCCAGGCCGAGCGAGACGAAGTCCAGCTTGGAGGTTTCCGACTTGCCGTACTGCAGCCCCGGATCCAGGATGGCCGGGTTGCCGGTGGTCTCCACTGCTGCCCCCAGCAGTTCCGAAAGATTGAAGCCGTGCAGGGCCAGCACCCAGACTGTCATAACGGCGGCACCGGCGATCAGCAGGACGGCCTTGATGATCTGCACCCAGGTGGTGCCCTTCATCCCGCCGATCAGTACGTAGATGATCATGAGGGCGCCGACCACGGTAATGACCAGGGACTGGCCTACCTTGCCGTCGATGCCCATGAGCAGGGAAACCAGTCCGCCGGCACCGGCCATTTGGGCCAGCAGGTAGAAGAAGCAGACGGCGAGGGTGGTGATGGCCGCGGCAATGCGGACCGGACGCTGCTTGAGGCGGAAGGAGAGTACATCGGCCATGGTGAACTTGCCGGTGTTGCGCAGCATTTCGGCAACGAGCAGCAGGGCCACCAGCCAGGCGACGAGGAACCCGATGGAGTACAGGAAGCCGTCATAGCCGTTGACGGCGATGGCGCCGACAATGCCCAGGAAGGAAGCAGCGGAGAGGTAGTCCCCGGCAATGGCGGTGCCGTTCTGCGGACCGGTGAAGGACCGTCCGGCAGCGTAGTAGTCGGCGGCCGTCTTGTTGTTGCGGCTCGCGCGCAGCACCACCACTAGGGTGACGGCAACGAAGAGCCCGAAGATGATCATGTTCAGCAGCCCGGTGTCCTTGATGGACTCGGCTGTGACCTCGGTGGCGGCGGAAATCTGCAGGCTGTTCACTTGGTCTCCTCCGGGCGGCTGACTCCGTGGGCCTCAAGGTCGCGGCGCAGATCCGCGGCGATGGGGTCCATCCTGCGGTTGGCGTAGCTGACATACGCCATGGTGATGCCGAATGTACTGACGAACTGCAGCAGGCCAAGGATCAGGCCCACGTTGATGTTTCCGATTACCGGGGTGGACATGAAGTCATGCGCATAGTCGGCCAGCAGGACGTACGCGAAGTACCAGACCAGGAAAACCACGGCCATGGGGAAAATAAAGCTGCGCTGGCGCTTGCGCAGTTCCTGGAACTCAGGCGAGCTCTGGACTTCCCGGAAGTCCACCTGTTCCTGGTGCGCAGCGTGTGAAACCGGCTGCTCTTCAGCCATTGTTCCTCCTCTGTTGGATGCCCGCCGCGCGGTGCATCCACCCGTGGAGGTCAGGACACGACGCCGTGCAAGCTGTGACGTCCATCACTGTCCTACAGTGCCTGCACGGTTGTGTGCCGAACACACTCCGGCGTCGGTGAACGGTCGATTCTCTGCGGTGAACGGCGTCGTATCCGGCCGGCGGCTGCCGGGCGGCTAGGGTGGGTCCATGCTCAGTCCCGCCGTCGATATCGCCCTGGTCTGCGCCGTTGCCGTCCTGACCGTCGCCGCTGTGGGTGTGCTCGGCTTCCGGCTCAGCCGTTCACAGCGGGACCTGGGGTCCGACGCCGAGCAGGCCACCTACGCCACGCTGCACACCGCCTCGCTGGCCTCGGCCCATCTGCGTGCCGGCCTGACGCCGGCCGGTGCCCGCAAGGCCAGCCGCCACCTGCGCGATTTGCTGGACTGCGACACGCTGGTGATCACCGACGCCACCGCGGTGCTGGCCTGGGACGGGGCGGTCAATGACACCCCCTACCGCCGCCAGCGGCTGTTGTCCGCGGCGGCGCTGGTCCTCGAATCCGGACGGACGCGGGTTTTCCGCGGCGCCGCACTGCGGGCATTGGGCCTGCAGGAGTGTGGCTGTGAACTGTTGATCTGCCCTCTGCCGGTCAACGGCGAGACGGTCGGCACGGTGGCGGTCTTCGCGCCGGAGGTCCGTGCCGGGCTGGTCCGTGCCGCCAACGAAGTTGCCGCCTGGCTCGCCACGCAGGTGGAGCTGGCGGAGCTGGATGCCTCCCGTGCCCAGCTGATGGAAGCCGAGGTGCGTGCCCTCCGGGCACAGATCAGCCCGCACTTCATTTACAACTCGCTGAACGCCATTGCGTCCTATATCAATACCGATCCGGCGCGTGCCCGCGAGCTGGTGGTCGAGTTCGCCGATTTCACCCGGTATTCCTTCCGCCGCCACGGCAACTTCACCACCATCGCCCAGGAACTGGAATCCGTGGACCGGTATCTGCTGCTGGAACGGGCACGCTTCGGTGAGCGGCTGAAGGTGGCCCTGCAGATCGCCCCCGAAGTGCTGACCACCGTCATCCCCTTCCTGTCCCTGCAGCCGTTGGTGGAGAACTCCGTCCGCCACGGCCTGGACACCAAGGACGGACAGGGGCGGATCAGCATTGCCGCCGTCGATGCCGGCGCGGACGCGGTGATCACCATCGAGGACAACGGAGTGGGCATGGACCCTGAGTACCTGCGCTCGGTCCTGGCCGGGCATGCGGACGGCGACCACGTGGGCCTGCGCAACGTCGATGTGCGCCTGCGGCAGGTGTACGGGCAGAGCCACGGGCTGGTGATCGACACTGCGCCGGGCGCCGGCACCCTGATCACCATGCGTGTCCCCAAGTCGCAGCCGGAGAACCGGCCAACGGACGCGTAATCTTTTGTCCATGCGCAAACCTCCCCGGCCGCTCACCGTCGTTGTTGCCGACGACGAAGTTCCTGCTGTCGAGGAACTCGCCTACCTCCTGGGACTCGATGCCCGGATCGGCACCGTGCACCGTGCTGCCAGCGGCGCCCAGGCGCTGCATGAAATCGAGACCCGCGACATCGACGCCGTGTTCCTGGACATCCATATGCCCGCCCTGTCCGGACTTGATATTGCCAAGGCCCTGGGCCGCAGGGAGCGCCCGCCCGCTGTCGTCTTCGTGACCGCGGACGAGGACCAGGCGCTGCGGGCCTTTGACCTGGCCGCCCTGGACTATCTGCTCAAGCCGGTGCGGCCGGAGCGGCTGTCCGAGTCGGTACGGCGGATCTGCGACGCCGCGGCCGATGCCGGGCCCCAGGACGCCGACGTCGTGACCGTGGTCCAGGGCGCGACGACGCGGATCATTTCCCGGGCCGATATCCGCTACGTCCAGGCGCAGGGCGACTATGCCCGGCTGCACACCGCCGATGCCAGCTACCTGATCCGGGTTCCCCTCGCGGATCTGGAGGAGCAGTGGGCGGGAGCGGGCTTTGTCCGCATCCACCGCTCCTATCTGGTGGCCCGGAACCACATCCGCCAGGTCCGGCTGACCGCCGGGCGGGCCAGCGTGCAGCTGGGCGAGGTGGACCTTCCGGTAAGCCGGCGGCACCTGCCGGCCGTGCGCGGCACGCTCGACGCCGGACGGGTCCGGCCGACGTCGTGACCGGCGACCCGCTCCACAGCCAGGCACCCCCGCGGGTCCGGGTCACCGCCCCCGGGACCGGAGCCGCCCCGTTCCCTGTCTCACGCGAGCTGGACGAGCAGTCCGAGGTGGGCGAACTGATCATCGGTTCCCTGATCCGCAGCCAGCTCCGGCTGGCGCTGGTGGTGGGCGGCGGCTTCCTGCTGATCCTGCTCAGCGTCCCGGTGCTGCTGGCCTTCCTGCCCGTGATTGCGGAGCTGACGGTTTTCGGCGTTCCGGCGCCGTGGATCCTGCTGGGCGTCGGTGTCTATCCGCTCGTCATCGGCTGCGGTCTGCTGTATGTGCTCAGTGCCCAGCGGAATGAAACCCGGTACCGCGATCTGGTGGACGGGCGGTAGCCGGTGACCGGAGATGCGGCCGCGGGCATGAACCCCGGCATCGGTTACACCGCCCTGGCACTGGTGTCCGCCGCCACGCTGCTGATCGGTTTCTACGGGCTGCGGATCTCGCGCACCACCAGTGACTTCTACGTCGCTTCCCGCACGGTGAAACCCTGGTGGAACGCGTCCGCCATCGGCGGTGAATACCTTTCCGCGGCCAGTTTCCTGGGTGTGGCCGGGCTGATTGTCGCCTCCGGCGTGGACGCGCTCTGGTTCCCCATCGGCTACACCGCCGGCTACCTGATGCTGCTGCTCTTCGTCGCGGCACCGCTGCGCCGGTCCGGAGCCTATACCGTGCCGGATTTCGCGCACGCCCGGCTGGAATCCCTCCCGGTGCGCCGCCTGACCAGCCTGCTGGTGATCGCCATCGGGTGGCTCTACATTGTGCCGCAGCTGCACGGCGCAGCCCTGACCATGCGCATCACCACGGGACTGCCCGCGGAGATCGGCTGCCTGGTGGTGACCGGCGTCGTCTGCCTGAGTGTGGTGACCGGCGGCATGCGATCCATTACCTTCGTGCAGGCTTTCCAGTACTGGCTCAAACTGGTGGCCATTGCCGTGCCCGTGCTGTTTATCCTCTTCCGGCTGGCCGGAGACGGACCGCCCGGAGCCGACGGTGCGCAGCTGCTGGCGGAAGCATTGGACGCGGAGACCCACGCGCCGCTGTACCGCAATGTCTCCCTCAGCATCGCTCTGCTCTGCGGGACCCTGGGCCTGCCGCACGTTCTGGTGCGCTTCTACACCAACCCCGACGGCGCCTCGGCCCGGCGGACCACGCTGATTGTTTTGGGCCTGCTTTCCCTCTTCTACATCTTCCCCATCACGTTCGGCGTACTGGGCAGGATCTATGCACCGGATCTGGCCGGCGGTGCTGCGGACGCGACGGTACTGCTGCTGCCGGGGAGGGTTTTCGACGGCGCGTCCGGGGATCTGCTGGCTGCACTGGTAACGGCCGGGGCGTTTGCGGCATTCCTCTCCACCAGCAGCGGACTGGCGGTCTCACTGGCGGGGGTGATCAGCCAGGAGTTTTTCCGCGGCAGCGTGCGCGGTTTCCGGCTCTCGGCCGTACTTGCCGCGGTGGTTCCCCTGGTCATTGCCCTGCTCACCGAGTCCTCGGCGCTGGCCGGGAGTATCGGCACGGTGTTTGCGTTTACCGCCTCCACCCTCTGTCCCCTGCTGGTTCTGGGCATCTGGTGGCGCCGGCTGACCGCGCACGGGGCCGGGGCGGGAATGCTGACCGGTGCACTGCTGTGCGGCGGGGCCATGCTCGCTTCCGCCGTCCTGCCCCGGATCGGAGCCGATACCCCGGCCTGGATCGAGCAGCCCGCCGCCTGGACCGTCCCGGCCGCCTTTGCGGTGACGGTCCTGGTATCCCGGCTGACTGCCGGATCGGCACCGGGCGGAGCGGCCAAGTTCCTGGCCCGGCTGCACACGCCGGAGCCGCTGGGACCGTGCCCGGCCGGGAGCCGGTTCCGGGGGCGGTAAGCCGTCCTAGTCGACGGCGGCCATCAGTTCGACCACCCGGTCCAGGAAGGCATCCACCTGGTTTTCCTCGTATCCCTGCGGACCCTTGGCCTCGCGGAAGACGGCACGGCGCACCACGTCGACGCTGAGCGGGCGGTCACGTTCAAAGTAGCCGAGGAGCTCGTCGCACAACGCGTCAACGTCCTCGACGTTGTAGCTGGTGACGCGCTTTTTTCCGGGGCGGCGGAACCGCTCCCCCGGTTTACGGTGCAGGCGGGCCCGCAGGACGGCGGACGTCCGCCCGATCTGCAGCAGCCAGGCCTTTTCGCCGCGGCCTGAAATCAGTTCGTCTCGCTCCCGCTGGGCAAACACGTCCTCGAGGCGGTCCAGCGCGGCGTCCACCGCCTGCGGTTCATAGCCGCCCTTCGCCGGGTCAAACGCCATGGACCGCACATCGGTGCTGGTCACCGGATGGGCCGAGGAGGAGTCCGAGTTGTAATAGTCCCGGGCCTTGGTGAGGAACTCATCGACCTGGCGAATGTTGTAGCCGTAGTCCCGTCGTCCCACGCGCTCGAAAGGGGCACTGGCCTGCCGCACATCGTCCATGAATAACTTGTTCCTCCGTGGTCATTTCCTTGTGGAACTACTATCGGCAGGACCCCGTGTTTCCTGGATCCTGCCGATAGTCGGCTGAAAACTCTGACATATCCTACGATGCCGGCACCGGACCCTCCGGCTCCGGCGCACCGGTTGTTGCCGGACCGTTACGGTTCCGACGCCCCTACGAAACGGCGGAAAGCAACACCGAAAGCAGGAACACCACCGGGGACGCGAAGACCACTGAATCCAGCCGGTCCATCACGCCGCCGTGTCCGGGCAGGAGGTTGGACATGTCCTTCACGCCCAGCTCGCGCTTGACCATGGATTCCGAGAAGTCTCCCGCGGTTGCCGCTGCGACCGTTGCCACGGCGAGCACCAGGCCAAACCACCAGGGCTGGCCCAGGAACAGCACCGCCGAGACGATACCCACCACCCCTGCACCGGCGGCGGATCCCGCGAAGCCCTCCCAGGACTTTTTCGGACTGATCTTGGGGGCCATCGGGTGCTTGCCGAAGAAAGCACCCACCAGGTAGCCGAAGGTGTCATTCGAAACCACTAGCAGGAGCAGCACGGCAACCTGGACCTGCCCGCTCGGCTCGCGGAGCAGCAGGAGGGCAAAGCTGAGCAGGAACGGCACCCAGAGCACCACGAAGATGCCGGCGAGGATGCTCTGGATCGCCTCGTCCGCCGTGTCGATGCTCCGCCAGAGGAGAATGGCTACCGCCGTGGCGACCATGGCGAAGGCCAGTGCCTCCATGCCGCCGAAGAATGCCGCAAACGGCAGTGCCACGGATCCGACCAGCACAGGCACCTGCGGTACCTTCATGCCGCGGACCTCAAGGGCACGGTTCACTTCCCACACGCCGACGGCGGCAAACACCACCGCGATGATCACGATGGCGAAGGGGAAGAAGAGCAGGCCCATCAGCAGCGACCCCAGCAGGATCACGCCAACGGCTATGGCAGCAGGCAGGTTGCGTCCGGCCCGGGAAACCTTTGCCGGCTTCCCGGCGCCGTGGCTGTCCCGGGCACCGCCGCCCCGGACCCGTCCGGAATTCCCTGCGCTCATTTGTTTGGCCTTCGCTGCCGGAACAGTCTCAACGGACGGTGCACCGCCAGCCTGGGTGGGAGGCTGGGCGTCACTCATCAGACCTCGAGAAGCTCGGCTTCCTTGCGCTTAAGGAGATCGTCAATGGAATCCGTGTGCGCCTTGGTCAGGGCGTCGAGATCCTTTTCGGCACGGGCGCCGTCGTCCTCGCCCACCTCGCTGTCCTTGACCAGGCGGTCGATGCCGTCCTTGGCCTTGCGGCGGATGTTGCGGACGGAAACCTTTGCATCCTCAGCCTTGCCGCGGACGATCTTGACGTATTCCTTACGGCGGTCCTGCGTCAGTTCGGGCATGATGACCCGGATGACCTTGCCGTCGTTGGACGGGTTGGCGCCGACCTCGGAATCGCTCAGGGCCCGCTCGATGGCGCGCAGGGCGCTGACATCGTAGGGGGTGATGAGCAGCGTGCGGGCGTCCGGGGTGGCGAAGGATGCCAGCTGCTGCAGCTGGGTCGGGGAACCGTAGTAGTCCACCAGCACCCGGTTGAACAATGCCGGGTTGGCGCGGCCTGTGCGGACGGAGGAGAAGTCCTCCTTAGCAACTTCCACCGCCTTGTCCATCTTTTCGGCGGCCTCTTTCAAGGTGTCTTCGATCACGGTCTCTCCTCATAAAACAGTGTCCACAAAGCTCTATGGCTCTGTGGCCGGACTCTAATATCATCCTAAGCCAAAAGGGTGCGGGTTCCCTGCACCGAGCGAAGCGAGGTGGAGGGGAACCCTTTCGGCGCAAAAGGGTGCGGGTTCCCTGCACCGAGCGAAGCGAGGTGGAGGGGAACCCTTTCGGCGCACCCTTGCCTGCGAGACCCGCGCTGGAGGGACCTGGAGGAAGGCGGCTTTAAATTCCGGAGGCCGCCTGCGGCCGAGGGGATTTCGTTGCCGCCGTTCCAGGTCCCGCAAGGGCCCGCCCAGGGCTAGTTCGAAACGATGGTGCCGATCTTCTCGCCGCGGATGGCACGCGTGACGTTGCCTTCACCCTCCATGCCGAAGACCACCATGTTCAGGTCATTGTCCTTGCACATGGTCATGGCCGTCTGGTCCATCACGCGGATGTCCTGGCGCAGGGCGTCGTCGTAGGTCAGGGTTTCCAGCCGCACCGCGGTGGAGTCCTTGTTCGGATCAGCGGTGTAGACGCCGTCCACGCCGCTCTTGGCCATCAGCACCTCGTCCGCGTGGACTTCGAGGGCACGCTGCGCGGCCACGGTGTCCGTGGAGAAATACGGCAGGCCCGCCCCGGCACCGAAGATGACCACGCGGCCCTTTTCCAGGTGGCGGATGGCGCGCCGCGGGATGTACGCCTCGGCAACCTGGCCCATGGTGATGGCACTCTGCACGCGGGTTTCGACGCCGGCCTGCTCCAGGAAATCCTGCAGGGCCAGGCAGTTCATCACGGTGCCGAGCATACCCATGTAATCCGCACGGGAGCGGTCCATGCCGCTGGTGGACAGTTCCGCGCCCCGGAAGAAGTTTCCGCCGCCGACGACGATGGCTACTTCAACCTCGCCCACCGTCGCAGCGATCTGCTTGGCCACTGCACGCACAGTCTCGGGGTCCACGCCGAGCTTGCCCCCGCCGAATACCTCCCCTGAGAGCTTGAGCAGGACGCGTCGTCGCGGGGAATCGGTGTCTTTCATTACGTGGGCCATGGTGCCTCCCGGGCATAGGTGCTGGTGCTGCTTTAAGACTAGTGAGCTGTTTTGGACAGGCAAAAGGGGTGGTCACCCGTGGTGACCACCCCCTCTGTCATGATGATGATTCCGTCGGAACCGTTTGGCCCTAAGTTATTAGGCGCCTACGCGGAAGCGGGCGAAGCCGACCGGCGTCACACCGGCTTCTTCGAGCACCTTGCCAACGGTCTTCTTGGCGTCCTTCGCGAACGGCTGGTCCAGCAGAACGATTTCCTTGAAGAAACCGGTCAGGCGGCCTTCCACGATCTTGGGCAGGGCGCCTTCGGGCTTGCCTTCTGCGCGGGCAGTCTCGTCGGCGATGCGGCGTTCGTTCTCCACCGTCTCTGCCGGGACTTCGTCACGGGTCAGGTAGGTCGGAGCGTATGCAGCGGTGTGCACGGCGACGTCGTGGGCGGCGGTAGCGGCTTCGGCGCCTTCCCCGTCAACGGCGAAGAGCACGCCGACCTGCGCCGGAAGATCCTTGGAGGTCTTGTGCAGGTATGCATCGACGGTCTTGCCTTCGACGCGTGCAACGCGGCGGACAACAACCTTTTCGCCCAGGATGGCGCCTTCTTCGACAACAACCTCGGACAGCGGCTTGCCGTCGACGTTGTAGGCAAGGAGGGTGTCGGCGTCGGCAGCGGCAGACTCAACGGCAGCGGCCAGGACCTTGTCGGCCAGTTCAATGAACTTGGCGGACTTGGCGACGAAGTCGGTCTCGCAGTTGAGTTCGATCATGACGCCGACCGTGCCTTCGATAACCTTGGCAGCAACCAGGCCCTCGGCGGTGGAACGGCCTTCGCGCTTGGTCGCGCCCTTCAGGCCCTTGATGCGGATGAGCTCCATGGCCTTGTCGGCATCGCCGTTGGCCTCGTCCAGAGCCTTCTTTACATCCATCATGCCTGCGCCGGTACGCTCGCGCAGTGCCTTGATGTCAGCAGCAGTGTAGTTCGCCATTTGGACTCCAGTCCTCCCGTAATAAGTATTGGTGCGGTTCTGCCAGTGCGGCTGGCCGGATAACCGGCCAGCCGCACCACAGTCCGGGTCCGGGGGAATCGATCCCCCGGACTAAGGAAATACGTTCTTTACTTCTCGGTTGCTTCAGCAGCCGGGGCTTCGGCGGCCGGAGCAGCCTCCGCGGCGGGAGCTTCGGCGGCCGGAGCAGCTTCTGCAGCGGGAGCTTCAGCAGCGGCGTCGGCAGCCGGCGCCTTGTCTGCGCCCTCGAGGAGTTCGCGCTCCCACTCGGCCAGCGGCTCAGCAGCGGCTTCCGTGTTGCCGGACTTGTTGTGGCGGACGATCAGGCCCTCAGCCACTGCGTCGGCAATGACGCGGGTCAGCAGGTTGACGGAGCGGATGGCGTCGTCGTTGCCCGGGATCGGGAAGTCGACGTCGTCCGGATCGCAGTTGCTGTCCAGGATGGCAACAACGGGGATGTTCAGCTTCTTGGCCTCGTCAATGGCGAGGTGTTCCTTCTGCGTGTCAACAATCCAGAGCAGGGACGGAGCCTTGGTCAGGTTGCGGATGCCGCCGAGGTTGGTTTCCAGCTTCGTCAGTTCGCGACGCAGGAGCAGCAGCTCCTTCTTGGTGTGGCCGGAGGAAGCGACGTCCTCGAAGTTGATCTCTTCGAGTTCCTTCATGCGCTGGATACGCTTGGCAACGGTCTGGAAGTTGGTGAGCATGCCACCGAGCCAGCGCTGGTTCACGTAGGGCTGGCCAACACGGGTGGCCTGCTCTGCAATGGCTTCCTGTGCCTGCTTCTTGGTACCGACGAAGAGGACGGTTCCGCCGTGGGCCACAGTGGCCTTGACGAACTCGAAGGCCCGGTCGATGTAGGACAGCGACTGCTGCAGGTCGATGATGTAGATGCCGTTGCGCTCGGTGAAGATGAAGCGCTTCATCTTCGGGTTCCAACGGCGGGTCTGGTGACCAAAGTGAACGCCGCTGTCGAGCAGCTGGCGCATGGTAACGACGGGCATGTCGTCACTCCTTCCGGCAGCATCCGTGCGCACGGCGCACGGGTCCTACTGCCTATTGACGGTTTTAGCTGTACGCCCGGTCGGGCGGAGCTCCTGGTGTCCATCAGCCGCTGCCCGTAAGAGGCTGCGACGTGCATCCCCTGCCGGCGTTGCCGGACCGTTGGAGACGCACCCCCGTGACGGGGATAATTGGGACACGCGTAGTCAGCTTCCGTGCCGGCGGATCAAGACCGAGGTCCTTGGCCGGGGGCCGTGGGGACTCTCAGAGTCCGGGCAGGTCCCATGGCACAGCAAGCTGCTCCGTCAAGTGTACTACAGCGCCGGAGCCCTGCCGTTCCGGCCGGCACTCTCCCTCCCGCCATGATTTCCACCCTGCCGCTGTCCACCGCAGGTCCTTCGGGCGCCCTGCGGCACCGGGGCCCCGCGGAGGGTTGGGGCATGGCAATCAAACACGGCGTGCTTGCTGTGCTGGTCTGGGCTGCGGCCGTCCCGGCACCGGTACCGGCAGTCCCCCACGCACCGCTACCGGTGACCGCGGCGGGCGGGTATTCCCCGCCCTGGGCCTGGCCGCTGGATCCCGTGCCGGTCCTGCTGCGCGGCTTTGATCCCCCGGCGCAGCGCTGGCTAGCCGGACACCGGGGTGTGGACCTCGCTGCTGCGGAAGGCACCGAGGTGCTGGCGCCCGCGGACGGACGGGTTGTTTTTGCCCGCCGGGTGGTGGACCGCCCGGTGCTGACCGTGGACCACGGCGGCGGACTGCTGACCAGTTTTGAACCCGTGGATCCTTCCGTTGCCGTGGGTGCGGAGGTACGGAAAGGAACGGTCGTGGGAACGGTCCGGTCCGGCGCGCACTGCAGCGGCAGATGCCTGCACTGGGGCGTCCGGTGGGGCGGCCGGTACGTGAATCCGCTCAACTACGTCACGGACCGCCGTCCGTCGGTGCTGCTGCCGGTGACGCCGGGGCGCACCGCGGCAGGAGGGCGACAGGAGGGCGGCAGACCGTCCGGTAGGACCCGCCGGTTAAACGTCCCGGCCGGATCCTGGGACAGGATCCGGCCGGGGTTCTTTACTGGTTCCGCAGGTGCCGCAGCTTAGACGAACGCAGCAACGCCTGTGATCGCACGGGCGGTGACCAGGGTATTGATCTCGTAGGTTCCTTCGTACGAGTAGATGGCTTCGGCATCGGCGAAGATCTTGGCCATCCCGTAGTCGGTGACAATGCCGTTTCCGCCCAGGATGCTGCGGCCCATGGCCACGGATTCACGCATGCGGGCCGTGGTGAACGCCTTGGCGAGGGCGGACTGCTCGTCCTTGGCCTGGCCCAGGTCCTCGAGCTGCGCGAGGCGGACCATCATGCCCAGCGAGCTGACGGTGTTGCCCAGGATCTTCACGAGCTGTTCCTGCACCAGCTGGAAGGATGCCAGCGGCTTGCCGAACTGCTTGCGCTCCACGGCGTACTTCCGGGCCACGTCGAACGCGGCCATCTGCTGGCCCACGGCCTGCCAGGCCACGGCAAGGCGGGTGACCTTCAGGACCTTGTTGGTGTCGCGGAAGCTGTTGGCTCCCTTGAGGTGGAAGTCATCGCTGACCACCACGTTGTCCAGGACAATATCGGCGTTCTGCACGGTACGCAGGGCGATCTTGTTTTCAATCTTCGTGGCGCTGTATCCGGGCGTCTTAGTGTCCACCAGGAAGCCCTTGACCTGGTTATCCTCGAGGTCACGGGCGTAGATGACCACCCAGTCGGAGAAGGTCGCGTTACCGATCCAGCGCTTTTCACCGTTGAGGATCCAGTTGTCCCCGTCGCGGCGCGCAGTAGTGCGCGTGCCGCCGGCGACGTCGGAGCCGCCCAGCGGCTCGGTGAGGCCGAAGGCGCCGATCTTCTTCATCGAGTAGATGTCCGGCAGCCAGGCCGCCTTCTGCTCTTCGGAGGCCAGGGCTTCGATGGAACCGGTGAAGAGACCGTCATGCACGCCCAGGAACGTGGCGAAGGAGGTATCGGCACGGGTCACTTCGGCGTGGACCAGGCCGGCAAAGAGGTTGGAGTACCCCTGGCGGTAGACCGGGCTCATCACGTCAAGTTCCGCGAGCTTGGGGATCATGTGGTGCGGGAACTCACCGGCGTTCCACCAGTCAGCTGCATGCGGCTTGACCTCGGCCGCGAGCCAGGCACGGATTTCGTGCAGGCGGTCGCGCTCCTTGTCAGTGAGCAGGTCCTCGAATGCGTAGAAGTCGCCGTCCGGGTACGGAAGGTTGTCGACGTCGATAATTCCCATGGAAAATGTCCTTCGCTGCTGATCATCGGTGATCCACTGGTGCCCGTTCGGGGACCGGCAGAGCCTATGTTACCCAGCAGTAACAACGATCACAACGCGTTGGGGAATTGTTGCGTTCCCGTCCCCGGCGGGATCCGGCCGTTGCGGTGCGGAGAAAGCAAAACGCCCCGGTCCGCGGACCGGGGCGTTCATGCACGGGACCGAAGGCATGGTTCGGTCCGTGACAGGGGTAGGGCTGGTGGGGCTTGAACCCACGACCCACGGATTATGAGTCCGCTGCTCTGACCAGCTGAGCTACAGCCCCCGGTGCCCACAGGGCAACGATGCCATCCTAGTGGGTCAGGGGACCGGACAACCAATCAGGCCGCGGGCACCGGCCGGCCGGGATCCCCGCGGTAGAGGTCTTCAAAGGTGGACAGCGTGGCGTCCAGGCTGTGCCGGTCCACCATTTCCCGGCTGATGCTGCCCATCTTCTGGCGCTCCTCCCGGGAAAGAGCCAGAATTTCCGTGATCCGTCCGGACAGCTCATCGCTGTCGCCGGGCCTGAACAGATACCCGTTCCGCCCCTTCTCCACGAGGTGCGGAAGGGCCATGGCATCGGCGAGCAGGACCGGCTTGGACGCCGACATGGCTTCCAGCGTCACCAGGGACTGCAGCTCGGCGGTGCCGGGCATGCAGAACAGGTCCGCCTTCAGATACGCCTCGCGCAGCTCCTCGTCCGAGACCAGGCCGCGGAACACCACGCGGTCCCCCAGTCCCAGCCGCTGCACCTGGGCCTCCAGGGCCGGCCGGACTTCACCTCCGCCGATAATTTCGGCGCGCACGCCCAGTTCGGCCGGAGTCTTGGCCACGGCGTCAATGAGCACGTCCACGTGCTTCTCTTCGGCCAGCCGGCCGACGAACAGGACGGTCGGCCCCGGATGCGGGGGAATCTTCTCCCCCGGGTGCAGTTCGTACACCGAGGCATCGATGCCGTTGGACAGCGCCATCACGTCATGCAGGAAGGCATGCCGGTACATGGCCTCGGCGGCGAGCGGCGTGGGGGTGGTGACCACCTGGGCCTTGCCCATCACCTTGCCCATGTCCTTCCAGGAGTTGGTCGCCACGATCCGCTTTACCCACTTGGGGAACGGCAGGAAGGGATCCAGGTTGGCCGGCATGAAGTGGTTGGTGGCAATCACGCGGATACCGCGTTTGCGGGCCTCGTACAGCGTGTACTCACCCACCATGTAGTGGCACTGGATGTGTACGACGTCGGGCTGCACCCGGTCGAACAGGAGCGCGATTTCCTTCTTGATTTCCCACGGCAGGCAGATCCGCCAGTACTCGTGGGTAGGGACCCCGTGGGAGCGGAGCCGGTGAACCGGCCACTCGCCGTCCAGATCGCTGCGGCTGCCGCCGTCGACGTCGTTCGGGGCCAGGACGTGGACATTGTGTCCGCGCCCGTGCATTCCGCGTGCCAGCCGGTAGCCGAACTGTGCGGCACCGTTCAGGTGGGGAGGGTAGGTGTCACAGGCAATGAGGATCGTCAGCGGTTTGTCTACCGGTGAATCGGTCACGTGTGTGGTCCTGCTTTCGGGGTCTTGGAGGCCAGCTTCTGCCGCCTCCGCTCTTCATTCCGCCGCTGAATGACATCAGGGTGGTATCGGGAGAGGGCAACCACCCCCACAATAGCAATCAAGGCCGCCACTGCCATGGCGACGGCGGCCACCGCGGGCACGTCCGGGCGCAGTTCGTGCAGCACGCCGATCCCGATGGCGATTCCCACCATGGGGTCAATGACGGTCAGTCCGGCTATCACGAGGTCAGGGGGGCCGCTGGAATAGGCGTTCTGGACAAACCAGGATCCCAGGGCGCCTGCCGCAGCAATCGCCACAATCGTGTACCAGGGCACATTGAGCAAAAACCGCCCGTTGGGATTGAGCAGGTCACCGGCAATGACCTTGGTCAGCACGGCCACGAAACCGAACAGGATACCCGCGCCCAGAATATGGGCGATGGCACGGAGCCGCTTGCCGAAAAGCAGGTTCAGTCCGCCGAAGAAGACCACAACGACGGCGAGGATCAGGACGATCGTCACTTCCTGTGACGGCTCCACCGACTGGTCCGTCCGGGTGACCGTGATCGCCAGCGTGACGAACAGCATGCTGCCTGCCACGCAGGCAGCGATAGCCGCGACCGTAATCCGGTTCATCCGCAGGCCCTGGTCCCGCGAATTCACCACGGTGGTGATCACCAGCGCTATCGATCCGATGGGCTGAACCACCGTCAGCGGCGCCATGGACAGGGCGGCCACGTTCAGGGCCATCCCCGAGCCGAGCAGCAGGAGCCCCAGGAGCCAGCGGGGATTACGCAGCAGCCGGCTGATCTGGGAGCCGTTCAAGGACAGCCCGCCGGTATCCGCCTTCACGGCGCTGCCCTGGCGCTGGGCGCCGAAAGCGAGGAAGAAGGCGCTGGCCACCGCGCAGGCTACGGCAATTCCTACCATCGGCACGGTCCCGGAGTAACCCTGCGGCCTGTAAGGGCCGAAGCGTGGCTAGGGCGCATGGCCGGTTCCGGTTCCGGCCGGGACGTGTCCGTGCTGGCTCCGGTACTTGCGCCGGGCAGCCCTGAGGTATCCGGCTGCAGCGACAACATGGCCGATGCAGCCCAGGGCCAGCACAACGGACCCGGCGGACGCGAGCCACTGGTAGTCATACCCGTCCACCCGGCCCAGCAGCAGCAGGGGCGCCCCCAGAAGCAGCAGGGCGGTCCGGACCTTGCCGATGTAGCTGACCGGCAGGTCCGGGTTGCCGCGGAACAGCAGCAGGGAGTTGATGATCAGGATTGCGTCCGGCACGGCGATGGACAGGATCAGCCATACCGGCGCCATGCCGTCCACCACGAAGGTTGCGGCCACAATGATCAGTGCCAGCCGGTCTGCCACCGGGTCCAGCCACTGTCCGGTAGTGGAGACCTGGTTCAGCCGGCGGGCCAGATAGCCGTCGATCCAGTCGGTGCAGCCCACCACAACGAGGGTCAGGAAAGCGCTGCCGTAGCGGTCCCCGCTGATGTAGAAAACGAATAGGGGGATGCCGAGAAAACGAAGGACCGTGATCAGATTCGGTAAGGTCCAGAACTGGTCCGATACGGTGAGTTCCGTATCCGGACGTGCTCCGGCACCGACTAATCTGATCACGGTCCGTTCCCCTCGTCGAAGACGTACGAGTACTGCTTACTTTCGCGCGAGCCTGCGGAACATGATGAGCAGTGCCAGCAGCGAGGCAAGCAGCACGGAGAGCGGCTGCCAGCGTTCCTTGATCAGGGCCATCACGTCATCCGCGGTCGACGGTCCGGAGGTGCTGCCGTCGTTGCTGCGCGCTGCGGCAGCCCGGCGGGACTTCAGCTCCTGGATGCGGGCCTTGACGTCCACCTTCTCACCCAGCCCGTCGCGGACCGCGGCGATGTGCTCGCGGCGTTGGCGGGCGCGGGTGCGCAGTTCCTCGGATGAAGGCTGCTTCGGGCCTTCAGGCTTGTCATCCTTGTCCGCCTTCTTGTCCTTCTTTTCCTTCGGCTCCTTGGGCTTGTCCAGCGTGGCCGGATCGAAGCTGCGGCCTTCCTTCAGTACGCCCAGGTCATAGCGCACCCCGCGGATGGCCTCTTCGGGAAGCAGCGGCAGTGCCTTCTTGAAGCGGCTGTAGCCGATGAAGCCCGCGATAGCCGCGATCACCAGGAACAAGGCGGCGACCAGCAGTGCGGCCAGCCAGGGCGGCATGATCAGCGACAGCGCCATGATGCCGGCGACCAGCAGCGAGATGGCCAGGGCCGCAACCATCAGCAGCGCCACCACCATAAAGGCCGCGGCAATGCCTGCTTTGATGCCCTTCTGCTTCATCTCTGCTGTGGCGAGGGCGAACTCGTCATTCAGCTGGCGCGGCGTCAGGCGGGCCATGACTTTCGCCAGCCCCACCAGCGACGAGCTCCCCGCCGTTCGCTGTGTCCGAGTGCTAGCGGAGCGGTTCATGCGCCCAGCCTCCGTCCTCTGTTCAGTATTCACCGTTGCCATAACCCCAAATTACCATTCTCCTCAGTGTTATCAGTCTGCCCATCCGCACCACCGGCACGTCAGGACGTTTCGAGGCCCTCACGGTCCTCGAGCTCGCGGCCGGACAGCTCGGGAAGTTTGCTCTTCACGAACCAGAAGGACAGCACCGCGAACGCGCTAAAGATCGCGTACATGATCCAGACCCCGAAGTTATCGCTGACCCAGGGGAAGGCAAGAGTAACGATGAAATTGAAGATCCAGTTGACCATGGCGCCGAGACCCAGGGCCAGGGAACGGATGTTGTTCGGGAAGACCTCGCCGAGAGTAACCCACATGACCGGGCCCCAGGTGGCCGCGAAGAAGACCACAAAGAGGTTCGCGCCCACCAGCGCCACCGGACCCCAGATGCCGGGAAGGGACACTTCACCGGCTACGTCCTCGGCCTGGAGGAAGGACACGGTCGCGGCCAGCAGGCCTACGAACATACCCGCCGAACCGATCATCAGCAGCTTGCGGCGGCCGATCCGGTCCACGAACGCAATGGCCACCAGTGTCATCACCACGTTGACCACCGAGGTGATCACCGACGTCGTGAAGGAATCGCTCTCGCTGAAGCCCACGGACTTCCACAGAGTCGTGGAGTAGTAGAAGATCGCATTGATGCCCACCAGCTGCTGGAAGGCGGCAATGGCCATACCGACCCAGAGAATGGGCTGGAGTCCGAACTTGGGGCCGCGCAGGTCGCGGAACGTGGGCTTGGGGCTCTTGAAGCTGTCGCGGATATCAGCGATCTTGCGGTCCGTATCCTTCACGCCGGAAATAGTGGTGAGGACCTTGGCGGCCTCCTCATCCCGGTTGCGGCGGACAAGGAACTGGGGAGACTCGGGAATGGTGAGGGCCAGGAGACCGTAGACGATGGCCGGCGCGACGCCGACCAGCAGCATCCAGCGCCAGGCCGGCAGGCCCCACCAGAGTTCGCCCAGTGCGCTGCCGGCGGAGTTGGCCAAGAAGGCATCGGAGAGCAGGGCGGCAAAGATGCCGAGGGTGATTGCCAGCTGCTGGACCGAGCCCAGTGCACCGCGCCATTTGGCCGGGGCAACTTCGGCGATGTAGCCGGGGGCGATCACGGAGGCGGTGCCGATGGCCAGGCCGCCGATCAGGCGCCACAGCATCAGGTCCCATGCGCTGAAAGCCAGTGCCGATCCCACGGAGTTCGCCGCGAAGAGCACGGCTGCACCGACCATGACGGATTTGCGTCCCAGCTTGTCGGCCAGCTGGCCGGCGAACCACGCTCCGGCGGCGCAGCCGAGCAGCGTGATGGCCACCGTGAAGCCCAGGACGCCGGGGCTCAGTGCGAATTCCTCGCCGATGGCGTCCACTGCACCGTTGATGACTGCGGTATCAAACCCGAACAGCAGGCCGCCCACCGCAGCGGCAACGGTGACACCAATCACCCTGCCGGGGTGGGCCACCTGTTCAGATCCCCCATTGTTAGGTCCTGGCTGAGTCGCGCCCATCGACCGTTCCTCGTTTTCTACTCAACTAGCTACGTACATATGACTGGTGTCAAAACACTTAAGCCTACGCATAACCCTAAGCATGCTTGTTCATGCACGGTAGCCGGAGCAGTCCTCCGAAGACAGATGGGCGCTCAACGGTTGATGGAAATTCTGTGTGGACCCGGACCGGACCGGCCGTAATCCCCGGGGCAGGACGCACATCCCGGCTCAAGGACGGACACAAAAAGGGCCCGCAACACGGGAAAACCCGGTCACAGACCCTTTGCTGGCTCCCCCGACTGGACTCGAACCAGTAACCCTTCGATTAACAGTCGAATGCTCTGCCAATTGAGCTACGGGGGAAAGCGGCGTCCTCAACTATACAGGAAGTTTGGGGTGCTTCCGAACCACGCGGGTGGGAGTCCGTCTCACCGGGTGGTTGAACGGCAGAGGCTTGGGCTCTGTGAGACAGTTGCGCATGGTTACACCGGTCCGGAAAGTCGTCTGCTACGCCGTACAGCAGGGCCATCTGCTGGTTTTCACCCATAAAGATGTGCCCCTCGAAATCACGGGCGTCCAGGTCCCGGCCGGGACTATCCGTCCCGGTGAAGAGGCAGCCGCCGCCGCAGTCCGCGAGCTGCACGAGGAGACCGGGCGAAGCGGCAGGGTCTTGAGGTAGCTCGGCGAGTCTGTCTACGACCTCCGTCCGCTGCGGAATGAGGCGGCTGTCCGACACTTCTTCCAGATGGAGGTGAACGCCGGGGACCTCGCCGAGCGCTGGGACGCCGGGGAGCCGGATCCCGCACACGGCGGTTCACCCGCAGCCTGGACCTGCTGGTGGATGCCCCTCCCCCAGGCCCATGTCCTCGCTGCCGGACTCGGCGCCGGACTTGGCAGACTGGGGCAGCACGAAAAAGGCCCCTGATCTGCATAGCTGCAGACCAAGGGCCTTCCCGATTGCTCCCCCGACTGGACTCGAACCAGTAACCCTTCGATTAACAGTCGAATGCTCTGCCAATTGAGCTACGGGGGAAAGCGGCAGGTTTTACTTTACCCAGATTCCGCGCCGAAACGAAATCGGCACCCTGCCGGAGGAATCCGGGCCTTTACTGGTCTCCCCGCAGGGCGCGGCGCTGCATCTCCAGCTCCATGAGCTCACGGTTGAGCTGGTGGAACAGCTCCTGATCAGCGTTGGGATCCAGGCGCTGCAGCTGGCCCAGTTTCTCTGCCTTGAGGTGGGTCACCTGAAGCTCGAAAAGCCGGTTGAGGATGTCATGGCAGTACAGGGCCAGCGCATCGGCGTCCCGGGCAGGCAGCGGCGTCACGGCCAGCTCGCTGACCAAACCGCGCAGGGGCTCCGGCAGCTCCTCCCGCACCCGCTCCACCCAGGCCGCCGGGGCGGTTCCCGCGTCGCCTGCGGCCCGGATCGCGTCATGGACTGCCACATAGGCCGGAACGGTGAACCGGACAGCCTTGAAGCGTTCCCACTGACCGGCGTCGAGCATTCCCGGCTGCTGGAGTGCCACTTCCAGGGCCTGGCGCTCCATCCGGGCTGCAGGATCGCTGGCGTTGGGACGGCTGAACGCGGGCGCAGATTCGGGTTCCTGCCGGGCGTGATCCTGGGCCGGATTCCGGCCCTGCCACTGCCGCGGGGAATTCTCACCGCGCTGCCCGTAACGGGACTGTCCGCCCCGCTGCTGGCCGTACTGCTGCTGGTCCCCGCGCTGGCCGAACTGGTGTCCCTCCTGGCTGCGTCCGGCCGGAGCCTGCGGGCCGGAGCTGTCCCCGCCGGGCGTGGCCTTCCCCCGTTTGGCGGCGGCGTTGACCGCCCGGGTGACGTCGTCGACGTCGGTCCCCAGCCATCCGGCGAGTTCGCGTGCGTACGCCGGGCGCATCGCCGGGTCACGGATGTCCGCCACCACCGGTGCCGCGGCCCGCAGCGCGGAGACCCTTCCCTCCACGGTGTTCAGATCGAACTTGCGCAGCGTGGAGCGGATCGCGAACTCGAACAACGGACGGCGGGAATGGATCAGCTCGGCAACGGCAGAATCACCGTGGGTCTGGCGGATGTCACAGGGGTCCATGCCGTTGGGGTCCACGGCGACATAGGTCTGCGCAGTGAACCGCTGGTCCTCCTCGAAGGCCCGCAGGGCGGCCTTCTGGCCGGCGGCGTCGCCGTCGAACGTGAAGATGACCTCTCCCCCGGTGCCGTCGTCGGACAGGAGCCGCCGGGCGATCTTGATGTGGTCGGTGCCGAACGCCGTTCCACAGGTGGCGACGGCGGTGGTGATGCCGGCCAGATGGCAGGCCATTACATCGGTATACCCTTCCACGACCACCAACTGCCGGGTCTTGGCGATGTCCCGTTTGGCCAGGTCGATGCCGTAGAGGACCTGGGATTTCTTATAGAGCGGAGTTTCGGGGGTATTGAGGTACTTGGGACCCTGGTCATCTTCATAGAGCTTGCGGGCACCAAAACCGATCACGGCACCGGTGAGGTCGCGGATGGGCCAGATAAGCCGGCCACGGAAACGGTCATAGAACCGGGAAGCGTCGGAACCGGTGGAGAACATCCCGGTCTCCGCCAGTTCCTCGCGGGTGAAGCCTTTGGACGTCAGGTGCTTGAGCAGCGAGTCCCAGCCCTGCGGTGCGTAGCCGACGCCGAAATGCTCCGCCGCTGCCGGATCGAAACCGCGTTCCTGCAGGAAACTGCGCGCCGCCGCCGCACCCTGTGTGCCCAGCTGGCTGCGGAAGAACTCCGCGGCGACTTTGTGTGCGTCCAGGAGCCGCTGCCGTTTACCCACGTCTTCGCGGCGCGGTCCGGTGCCGCCGTCCTCGTAATGCAGTTCGTAGCCAAGCCGGGCAGCCAGCTTCTCCACTGTTTCCGAGAAGGTGCCGTGGTCCATCTTCTGCACGAAGGAGATCACGTCACCACTCTCGCCGCAGCCGAAGCAGTGGTAGGTGCCCACCTGCGGGCGGACATGGAAGGACGGCGAGCGCTCGTCATGGAAGGGACACAGGCCCTTGAAGGAGCCGATGCCGGCCGACTTCAGGGTCACGTAACCGTCGATCACGGCCTTGATGTCGGTGCGCAGCCGCACTTCATCGATATCTTCACGCTTGATCAGTCCGGCCATACCTCCCAGTCTATTCTTCCCCGCTGATGCCGCGTTGCCGGGGCCTGCACAGAGAGGATCCCGTGCGGCCGCCGGCCACACGGGATCCTCCTGGACAGCTACTCCCCACTACTCCTGAGGCTTAGCCTCTTCCTCCGTGCTGCCTGACCTGCGGCGGCTGGCCGCCAGTGCAAGTCCTCCTGCCAGCAGCAGCCCGGCACCGGCGTAGAGCCACCCGAGAGTCCCGTTGGCACCGGTGGACGGAAGGTCGGGCCGGTCCGGTCCCGCCGGAGCGGGTGCCGGCTGCGGTTCCGGTTGCACTACGGGGGCGTACGTGTTGGTAACGATGGCTTCGGCCCCGCCGCCGGCGGGGATCGTTACCGGCTCCGGCAGGTCAGCCACCACGTTGACGGTGCTGGTTTCCCCGCCCGCTGTTTCGGTTACGGTGCATTCGGTGCCGGTGGGCAGGCCCTCAAAGCCGGTGCTGACGTCGCCCTCCGTTCCTGCAGGAATGCTTACCGTCTCATCCAGGACCGATCCGTCGGGACCGCACTGGACCCGCAGCACTACCTCGCCCTGTCGGCCGGCGGCTTCTCCGGCGATGACCTTGGTCACCAGGAGGGTGCCGGGGGTAAACGAGTAGGTGTTGGTAACAGTTGCTGTGACGGTCCCTGCACCGATGACCGTTACCGGTTGCGGTGCCTGCGTGGTCACGGAGACTTGAGTGGTTGCTCCGGTGGCCGTTTCAGTGACAACGCATTCCGTTCCCACAGGCAGGTCCTCAAACGTCGTGGTGACGTTCTCTTCGGCGCCTGCCGGAATGGTCACCGTCTCATTCAGTACCGATCCGTCCGGCCCGCAGGTCACCTGCAGGACAACCTCACCCTGCTGGCCGGCCGCCTCACCGGCGATGGCCTTGGTGACTTCCAAGGCGCCGGGCACGAAACTGTACGTGTTGGTGACCGTCAGTTCCGCACCGCCTGCAGCCGGGATGGTGACCGGGTCCGTAATGACGGTGTCCACGGAGACCGTTGTTGTGGCGCCGGTTTCCGTTTCGGTGACGGTGCATTCCGTGCCGGCGGGCAGATCCTCGAAATTCCGGGTTACCGGTTCGGCGGTCCCGGCGGGGATGGTCACGGTTTCATCCAGGACCGATCCATCCGGGCCGCAGATCACCTGCAGCACCACCTCACCCTGCGCACCGACGGCTTCTCCGGCAAACTCCTTAGTGACTGACAGCGTTCCGGGGGTGAAGGTGTAGGTATTGGTCACAGTGGCACTCTGGATGCCGCCGGGGGTGATGGTGACCGGCGTGGGAAGTTCGGGGACAACCTGGACAAACTCGGTGACCCCTGTGACCGGTTCAGTAATGGCACAGCTGGCGCCCGCTGGGATATTCAGGAACTGGGCCGCTACCTCGCCGGTCTCGCCGGCCGGGATCTGGGAGGTTTCCTCGAACACCGTTTCACCAGCCAGGGTGCACAGGACATCAATTTCCACGGCGTCCTGGTTTCCGGCAGCCTCACCTGCGATCACCTTCGTAACCCGCAGGAGCCCCGGGTTTTGACTGTAGGTATCCGTCACAGTTGCCGTGGCGGTGGCGCCGGCGGCGATGGTCACGGAATCGGGCAGATCCACCATCACGCCTATTTCGGTGCTCTCGCCGGTGACCGGTTCGGTGACCGCGCAGCTGGCCCCTTCCGGAATCCCCCTGAGGGTGCCTGCCGGAACGGTGCCTGTGGTGCCGGCTGTGACGGTGAAGCTTCCCTCTGCGACAACCGCGCTCTCCAGGGTGCAGGTCACCTCAAGGGTGACCTCGCCCTGCTGACCCGCTGCCGGGCCGGCAATGCTCTTGTTCACAAGCAGTGCCCCCGGGTTCACCGTGTATGTGTCAGTGACAGTAACCTCCACGCCGTCGCCGGCCGGGATGGTTATTGCTCCCCCGGCCGGATCGATCACCGTGCTGACGCTGACCTCCGTGGTGGCACCGTCTGCTGTCTCTGTGACGGTGCAGGTGGTCCCGGAGGGAAGGCCCGTGATTTCCTCCGTGATGGGTTCGGTGGTGCCGGCCGGGATGGTGATGGTCCGGCTTGCCCCGGAGCTGCAGGTGACCTGCAGTGTCACAACGCCCTGCCGGCCCGCCCCGGACCCGGTGATGTCCTTGCGCACCGCAAGCGTCCCGGGATTGAACGTGTAGGTGTTGGTCAGTGCGGCAGTAACGCTCCCTGTCGGCGGAACGACCACAGTCCCCTCGCCTTCGACAGTGACAGCCACGGCAGTGGTCTCCCCCCTTCCGGTTTCCGTCACCGTGCAGCTGGAGCCTACGGCGATGTTGGGGAATTCTGCTGCCTCCGGCGTAAGCGTCCCTTCAGGGATAGTCACCGTTTCATTCAGTACCGTGGCACCGTCCAGGGTGCAGACCACGGAGATCGTCACCTCGCCCTGCGCGCCGGCTGCCTCCCCCATATTGGTTTTGGTAACCACCAGTGTCCCGGAGGTGAAGGTGTACGTGTCCGTGACCGTCGCCGTCGCCGCGGTACCCGAAGGGATCGTCACTGCGGTCGGCACAATGCTTGTGCTGACCGCGACACTTGCATTGGTACCGTTGGTGGGCTCGGTAATCGTACAGACGGAACCTGCCGGGATGTCGGTGAAGGTCTCCGACGGCGCCCCGGTGGATTCGGCGTCAATATTAAAGGTGAACTGGTAACCCGTTCCGCAGTCGATGCTGATCACCACCGCGTCTTGGCTGCCCGCGGCGGGACCCTCAATCGATTTGGTAACCGTCAAGGACCCGACCTCGAAGAAGCTCGCCGTGGCACTGGCTGCGGAGCTCAGTTCCCGGGTGTCCGCCAGGATCAGTTTCTGGGCAGCGTCCACCCCCGGTGTGGCCCCGTCGTAGAGGTACACACTGCCCGTGGGAACGGTCACCACCGCCCGCGCGCTGATGGTGGCTGGCCCGGTGCCTCCGTCCTCACTCCGCACCCACACCTGCGTACCGCTGGCGACCGGGTTGGTGAGCGGCACGGTGCCTGCGGCATCTGCGAAGAGACCGAAGCCGTCGTCGACCGTCACGGTGATTTCATCGGCCTCTGAGGTCACGGTGTAGGGTCCGGCGACACCCGTCACTGCGGCTTCGGCCGTGGCAGGAGTGATCGAGATATCCGGGGCATCCGGTTCCTCCAGCGGCCCGGCCGCGATGGTGGAGTTCACGATGGAGGCAACGGTGGAATACAGGCTGTTGGTGCGGTTGACCACGTAGCCGTCCGTGAAGAACCAGATGGCGGCCTGCACCGCCGCGGCCTTCGTATTGTTGTCGACACCGGCAGGGAGATTCGTGCTCGGATAATAGGTATTCAGGATCCGGTTCACATATCCGATATTGGGGACGTTGGATTCGTCCCACGTACCGTTTTCATACCCGATGCCCACACGTGTGGAGGTCCGCAGATCGATGCAGTACATCTGGGCCGTAGTGGTCCCGTCCACTTCCTGGGTGTTGATGACCCCTGCGAAACCGACCGTCTCGGATTGGTAGCCCGCCGGAATGGAGGTGGGATAAGCATTGATGGGCCAGGTGGTCCCAACGGGCGGCAGCGCCCCGGGGACGTTCCTTCGCCCTTCGCCCAGGGACGTGATCACAATGTCGGTGCCGGCGTCCGACGCCGGAGCCGCGCCCCGCGGCGGTTCCGGATCAACGGCCGCCTGGGCCGGGCCGGCCATCGGGACGAAGAACAACAGGGAGAGCAGGGCGGCAAGGAAGATGCCCCGCAGTCCGCGTTGGGCGGACCGCGGATACTGATTGCGGCGTCGATGGGAACGGAAAAGGAAGGGCTGGTCGCTCATCAAGAGTCCCCCGTGGGAGTTGTCCGATGGAGGTGCTCCTGCGGCCAGTGGTAACCGAAGGGATGGGTGATGCACCTCGGAGCCGAAAGACTATGGTCCCCAGGTTGGCTCCGCCAGAGTCATCGCCAATATCCGGCCCGAAAACGCCGGAAATGGATTTACCAGAGCGCCGGAACCGGCCCTACCAGCCGTTCGTGCAGGGCCAGTGCCGAACCGTCCGTGAGCGAGGCGACCTGGTCGACGACGACGCGCAGCCGGGCGCCGTCGTCGGCCGCGTCCCGCCAGTCGGCGGCGAACATCGGGTCCAGGTGCTTATCCCCGGTGGCGGAGAGCTGGGCGACGAGGGCGGTGAGGATTTCACGCTGGCGTTCGTACAGCGGCTGGCGCTGGTCAGTGGTCATGACGAACGTGGTGGCCAGGCCCTTCATCACGGAAATTTCCAGCAGGGTGTCCTCGGGGACGACAATTTCGGCGTTGTACCGGGTCAGCGGGTCGGTGCCGTAGATCCCTCGGGTGGCCTCCAGGGCGCTGTTGCAGAACCGGCCGATCAGCTGGCTGGTCATGTCCTTCAGCGCTGCCATGGCGCGGCGGCTGCCGTCGGATTCGCGGACCCACACGGCGGTGGCCTCCAGCCGGGCCAGGGCGGCGTCGATGGCGGCCGGGTCCGCTCCGGGCAGGTACCACTGCTGGGTGTAGCCCACCACGCGGGCACGCTGGTCCGGGTTGTCCAGCCACTTGAGCTGCACATGGCCGGCAACGATCGCGTCCTCGACGTCGTGCACGGAGTAGGAGACGTCGTCCGCCAGATCCATGACCTGGGCCTCCAGGCAGGAGCGTCCCTCCGGGGCACCGTCGCGCAGCCAGGTGAAGACGGGCAGGTCATCCTCGTACACGCCGAACTTGGTGGTGCGGTGCCCGTTCACCAGCGGGGCGTCGGCGATGGACCACGGGTACTTGCACGCCGCATCCAGACTGGCCCGGGTGAGGTTCAGGCCGGCCGGGGTGCCGTCCGGGGCAATGATCTTCGGTTCCAACCGGGTCAGCAGCCGCAGCGTCTGGGCGTTGCCCTCGAACCCGCCGATGGCGTGCGCAATGTCGTTGAGCGCGGTCTCGCCGTTGTGGCCGAAGGGCGGGTGCCCCAGGTCATGCGAGAGGCAGGCTGCGTCGACGACGTCGGGATCGCAGCCCAGTGCGTTACCCAGTTCCCGGCCCACCTGGGCCACCTCCAGGCTGTGCGTCAGCCGGGTCCGCACGAAGTCGTCCGTATCCGGAGCCACCACCTGGGTTTTGGCTCCGAGCCGGCGCAGCGCGGAGGAATGCAGCACGCGCGCCCGGTCACGGCCGAACTGCGTGCGGTTGGTGTTTTTCGCCGGTTCCGTGACCCATCGGGCCAGATCGACTTCGGTATAGCCTGCGGTGGAGACTGCCTGCGGGAAGGTCATGGGGTGCTTTAGCCGCCTGATACGTCGAGTTCGGCCGCCGAAATGATGGACTTCTGGGCGGCATTGAGTTCCCGCCCGTCCAGCCAGCCTTCCGGCAGCGCTGTCTTTTTGGGTGTTCCGGCCCGTCCGCGCGGTCCCTCGGCGTCTGCGCCGGGGTACGGAGCTTCGGGATCCAGCTGGTCCAGCAGTTCACGGAGCACCGCCAGGGACGGCACCGTGGCCAGTTTAGCGCGGAGGTCTCCGCCCACTACGTAGCCCTTGAAGTACCACGCCATGTGCTTGCGGATGTCGCGCAGGGCAATCACTTCGTCGCCGAAGGTCTCCACCAGCAGCTCGGCATGCCGGTACACGCTGTCGGAGACCTGCTTCAGCCCGGGCCGGTGCCGTTCGGACCGCCCCTCGAAGGCCGCTTCCAGGTCCCCGAACAGCCACGGGCGGCCCTGGCAGCCGCGTCCGATGACGACGCCGTCCACGCCGGTTTCGCGCACCATGGCGATGGCATCCTCAGCGGACCAGATGTCGCCGTTGCCCAGAACATTCATGTCCGGCAGTGCCTCGCGCAGTTCCGCGATGGCGGACCAGTCGGCCTTCCCGGAGTAGAACTGCGACGCCGTGCGGCCGTGCAGCGTCACGGCTGCCACGCCCGAGTCGCGCGCGATGCGGCCGGCATCGAGGAAGGTCAGGTGGTCCTCGTCAATGCCCTTGCGCATCTTGATGGTCAGGGGCACGTTGCCCCGGGAGGCTTCCTTCACTGCCGTCTGAACGATGGCGGTGAACAGGTCCAGCTTCCAGGGCAGGGCCGAGCCGCCGCCCTTGCGGGTCACTTTGGGGACGGGGCAGCCGAAGTTGAGGTCGATGTGGTCCGCCCGGTCCTCCTCCACCAGCAGGCGGACGGCTGCACCGACGGTCTTGGGGTCCACGCCGTAGAGCTGGACGGAACGGACCTTTTCGTCGTCGTCGTGCTTGATGATCCGCATTGATTCCGGCGAGCGCTCCACGAGCGCGCGGGAGGTGACCATTTCGGTCACGTAGAGCCCGCCGCCGTGTTCGCGGCAGAGTCGGCGGAAGGCCTTGTTGGTAATGCCGGCCATGGGGGCCAGGATCACCGGGGTGTCCACGGTGATGGGGCCTAATTGCAGCGGGGGAAGCTCGAGCTTGAGTTCCGGAGATAAAACAGTCACCTGTCTATTCTCGCAAGCCGATGCAAATCCTGCGTACCGGGCGGAGAACCTGCGCAGCGGGCGGGATGCCCGCCGGAATTTGACAGGTGTTCCCCGCCGCTTTAGCGTGCTGGTGATTTACATCACCTTTGCGGTTTCACCGTTGCAACCGACGATTCGAGGTTTCCCATGACCACTGCCGCCCCCGGCACTTCCACGCGTTCCGAAAAGGGCCTGGCCCGGGTTGCCCAGGTTATGGCCGGGTGGACCGAGAAGTGGTTTCCGGACGCGTATGTCTTTGCCCTCGGCGGCGTGGTGCTGGTGGCGCTGGCCGCGCTGCTCAACGGCTCCTCCCCGCAGGCCGTGGTGGATGCCTTCGGCAACGGCTTCTGGGACCTGACCGCCTTTACCCTGCAGATGGCAATGGTGGTGCTCACCGGCTACGTGGTGGCCACGTCCCCGCCGGTGGCCCGGCTGATCGACCGGTTGGCCCGGGTTCCGCAGCAGGCCACTACTGCCGTGAGCTTCGTCGCCCTGTTGTCCATGAGTGTTTCCTTCCTGAACTGGGGCCTCAGCCTGGTCTTCGGCGGCCTGCTGGCGCGGGCCATCGCCCGGCGAACCGATCTGCGCGTGGACTACCGCGCCCTGGGTGCGGCGGCCTTCATGGGCCTGGGCGCGGTCTGGGCACTCGGTCTTTCCTCTTCCGCCGCACAGCTGCAGGCCACCGCAGCATCGCTTCCGCCGGACCTGCTGCAGATCACGGGGGTACTGGACTTCGGCAAGACCATCTTCACGTGGCAGTCCCTGCTGACCTGCGCCATCCTGATTGCCCTGACAACCGTCGTTGCACACCTGTCCGCTCCCCGCGGAGCGGCTATCCGGACGGCCTTTGAGCTGGGTGTGGATCTGGATGATTCGCCGGAACCGGCATCGCGCCGGGAGCGGCCGGGTGAGTGGCTGGAATACAGCCGGATCCTGCCGGTGCTGATGGGCCTGCTGACGGCCGGCTGGCTGGTTTCGCAGTTCCTGAGCAAGCCGTTCCTGACCGTCATCTCCAGCCTGAACGGCTACCTGCTCGTCTTCCTGATGCTGGGTCTGGTGCTGCACGGCACCCCGCGCAACTTCCTTCAGGCCGTGACCAAGGCCGTTCCGGCCACCGCCGGCATCCTGGTGCAGTTTCCCCTGTACGCGGCCATGGCCGCCATCCTGACCAAGGCCGAAGGGTCCGGTGGCATGACCGTTTCGGCGCATCTGGCCGAGTTCTTCACCAGCATTGGTTCCGGAGGCGGTTTTGCTGTCGTGATAGCGCTGTACACGGCCATCCTCGGCATCTTTGTTCCGTCCGGCGGCGGGAAGTGGCTGGTGGAGGCGCCCTACGTGATGCAGTCCGCCACCGACGTCGAGATGAACCTGGGCTGGACGGTGCAGATCTACAACGTCGCCGAGGCCCTGCCGAACCTCGTCAACCCGTTCTTCATGCTCCCGCTGCTGGCGGTCCTGAAACTGCGGGCGCGGGACCTGGTCGGCTTCACCTTCCTGCAGTTCACCATTCACCTGCCGGTGGTGCTCCTGCTGGTCTGGCTGCTGGGCATGACCTTCACGTTCGAGCCTCCGGTGATACCTCCTGCGGTCCCTGCACCCTAACCCGGCCCGCCCCCGGGGACGGCGTTCCTTCCGCGGCATCTAAGATCGAAGGGTCAGCAGTTTTCTTCCGCCCTAAGGACTTATTGCCGCATGCCACGCGAATCCGGCACCAAGCGCGCCATACTCGACGCCGCCCTGGAGCTTGCCTCCGTCAACGGTATTTCCGGGACCACCATGGATGACGTGGCCGAGCGGGCCGGGGTGGCCAAGGGCAGCCTGTATTACAACTTCTCCTCCAAGGACAAGCTCTTCGAGAAGCTGCTGCTGGAGGGCGTGGGCGCCCTGACGGAGTGCCTGCGCACCGCACGCGCCGGGCTCGCCGGCTGGGACGCCATCGAGTCAATGGTCCGCGCCCTGCTGAAGCTGTTGTCCGAAAATCGGGCGCTGGCCAGGCTGATGGCCGCCGAAATCCTGCGCACGGACCGCGTCTGGCAGCATTCCCTGCACCTGCTGCGCCAGGAAGCCCTAGGTGAGTTTGTGGAACCCATCCGTCAGACCGGCGGAGCGACCACGCTGCCGGACGGCAGCCCGGACCGTCTCACGCTGATTGCCGGCAGCGTCTTCGGCGCCACCCTGATGGGGGCATTGGACTGGCTTGTCTTCGATCCGGACCGTTCGGTGGAAGACGTGGCGGCGTCGGTGCTCTACGCACTGTCCGGACGGCTGAATACCTGACGCCGCCTGCGGACAGCTGCAGAGAAGAGGCGGTCCCGCTATTGCACGGGACCGCCTCTTCTTTTTTGCTGCTGTTTCAGTACGCCTAGTCGCTGAGGATCAGCGTTTCCCGTCCGACCTGCCGGGCGGCGCCCGCCTTGAACAGCGGGGCCAGTGCCCGGACCACAGCCGTCATGGACTCATCCACTTCCAGCTGCACCGGATACTGGTACGCCAGCATCGCCAGCAGTGACTCCACCGCGGCGCGTGCCTCGTCGTCGGCGAGGGTGGTGTCGTAGCCCACCAGGACGTCGGCGGGCTCGTCGGTGCGTTCCTGGGTGTAGCTCACCGCGAAGGCGGCGATCTTTCCGCCGTCCTTCTTCGGCTGGTCGCGGAGCACCACGGCGCCCGAGGCGCCGGTGGCGTCATTGAGCAGCATCTGCTGGGCGCGGCCGAGGGTCATGTCGGCGCGGTCCCATTCGTGCACCGCGTTGTAGAACGCCGTTACTGCCTGCGTGAGTTCCACCGAGCCGGTGGCGGCCTCATCCAGCTGGGGTCCGTCATCCTCGAACACCGGAAGCTTCAGCCGGCCCGGTTCCACCACAATCACGGCGGACCGCTGGATCGGGGTGAGCCCGGCGGCTTCGGCAAATGCGGCGGCCGGGGTGCCCGGTTCCACCTTCGCCCGCAGCTTGGTGACGCCCGACGGCGCGGACTCGGCTTCCTTGCGCAGCATCTGCAGCAGCGTGGTGCCCAGTCCGGCCCGCCGGTTTTCCCGGGCGACCTCCACATAGGCCCACAGCCGGTCCGGGTGCAGGCTGGTTTCGTAAACCACTCCCGCGGCCACCGGAATCCCGTCCTCCTCGGCCACGATGCAGCGGCTCCACGGCTCGTTGGAGGAGGGACGCAGCACGGCGCGGAACTGACCGGCCTGCACGCTTTCCGGATCACCCCAGAGCTGGTTCAGCTTGAGATCGTCATCTTCACGCCATTCGCGGAATGAAAGTGCCATTACGCGCCGATCAGCCGTTCGGCGAGGTAGCCCTCAACCTTGTCCAGGCTGACCCGCTCCTGTGCCATGGTGTCGCGTTCACGCACGGTGACCGCCTGGTCCTCGAGGGTGTCGAAGTCCACGGTGATGCAGAACGGGGTGCCGATTTCGTCCTGGCGGCGGTAGCGGCGGCCGATGGCGCCGGCGTCGTCGAAGTCGATGTTCCAGTTCCGGCGCAGCTGCGCGGCGAGGTCCTTGGCCTTGGGCGAGAGGTCCTCGTTGCGGCTGAGCGGCAGCACGGCGGCCTTGACCGGTGCCAGGCGCGGGTCCAGCTTCAGCACGGTGCGCTTGTCGACGCCGCCCTTCGCGTTGGGGGCCTCGTCCTCGGTGTAGGAATCCACCAGGAACGCCATGAAGGAACGGGTCAGGCCGGCGGCGGGTTCAATCGCGTACGGGGTGAAGCGTTCGTTCGTGGCCTGGTTGAAGTAGCTCAGGTCCGTACCGGAGTGCTTGGAGTGGGTGCCCAGGTCGAAGTCGGTGCGGTTGGCGATGCCTTCCAGCTCGCCCCACTCGCTGCCGGCGAAACCGAAGCGGTATTCGACGTCGGTGGTGCCCTTGGAGTAGTGGCTCAGCTTTTCCTGCGGGTGTTCGAACAGGCGCAGGTTCTCCGGATCGATGCCCAGGCCCACGTACCAGTTGAACCGGTTCTCGATCCAGTACTTGTGCCATTCCTCGTCCGTGCCCGGCTCGACGAAGAACTCCAGTTCCATCTGCTCGAACTCGCGGGTGCGGAAGATGAAGTTGCCCGGCGTGATCTCGTTGCGGAAGCTCTTGCCGATCTGGCCGATGCCGAACGGCGGCTTCTTGCGTGAGGTGGTGAGCACGTTGTTGAAGTTTACGAAGATGCCCTGCGCGGTTTCGGGACGCAGGTAGTGCATGCCCTCCTCATTGGCCACCGGGCCGAGGAAGGTCTTGAGCAGGCCGGAGAATTCCTGCGGTTCGGTCCACTGGCCCTTGGTGCCGCAGTTGGCGCAGGCAATGTCGGCCAGGCCGTTTTCCGGGGCGTGGCCCTTCTTTTCCTCGTAGGCCTCTTCGAGGTGGTCCGCACGGTAGCGCTTGTGGCAGCTCAGGCATTCCACCAGCGGGTCCGAAAAGACCTCCACATGGCCGGAGGCTTCCCAGACCTGGCGCGGCAGGATGACCGCGGAATCCAGCCCGACGACGTCGTCGCGTCCGCGGACCATGTGCTGCCACCACTGCTTCTTGATGTTTTCCTTGAGTTCGACACCCAGGGGGCCGTAATCCCATGCGGACCGCGACCCGCCGTAGATCTCACCCGACTGGAAGACAAAGCCCCTGCGCTTGGCCAGGGAGATGATGGGATCCAGCTTGGATTTGGTCGAAGCCATGGAATGGTACCGCCGTTCTTTTCGTGTCTAGAGGGCCGCTGGGTGCGGTCCTCTTCTGATCCCTGGGCATTCTGCACCACACCTTGGAAGGGGTGGGAGTCCGCCGCCGGGCAAAGCTACAACTACCAGCTTAAGGCGGTGATACCCCGCTGACCTACCGGGCCCGCCGGGCGGGGTGTTCGTTCGTCAGCGCGGTGCGCTCTCCCGCCGGGGCTCTGCGGTCCGGCGACGGCGGAGCGGGCCGCCGCCGGGCATGTTCCACGGCAGCGTGGCCAGCACGATGGCGGCCAGCGTGAGCAGGGTTCCCAGCACGGTTGCCGCCACCACGACGCTGCCCGGTGCGGGGAAGACGAGGTCCAGGAGCAGGGAACCGATCAGCTGCCCGCCGATCAGGCCGAGACTGGTCAGCAGCACACCCAGGCTGCGCACCAGCAGGGCGCCGACGCCGATGAAGATGCAGCCCAGCGGCCCGCCCAGGTACAGCCACCATTCCCCCGGCAGCGGATTTCCCGGGCCCGAGACGGCAATCTTGATGCCCCACATCACCGCAAGCAGGACGGTGCCGGAAATGAAGTTCACCAGCGTGGCGGTGATGGGCGTGCCGTAATGCATCCCGGTGGTGCCGTTCATGGCCTGCTGGAAACTCATCAGCATGCCTGCGGTCAGGGGCAGCAGCACCGGCAGCAGCCACTCGGACGGTTCACCGCCTGCTCCGAGTTTCGGGCTGACGGCCCAGGCAACCGCGGCGATGGTCAGCACCGCGCCCACCACGCGCATCACGGTCAAGGCCTTCTTGCCGGCCGGTCCGATGCCGAGACGGTCCACCACCAGCCCGGTGAGGGTTTGCCCGGCGACGGCGGCCACGGTGAAGACGGCCACACCCAGCACCGCGACGGTCAGGGTTTGGGAGAGCACGAAGTAGCCGCCGATCATGCCGGCCAGCACGTAGTAGCGCGGGAACCGCCGCTCGCGCAGCGACGGAATCAGCTGCCCGGCTCCGGCCCGGCCGCGGGGCAGAGCGAGGCTGATGCCGATCATGACCGCCAGCCCGACCAGGAAGCTGACCAGCGCAGCGGCCAGGCCGTCGTCGAGGCGCTCCCCTAGGGCGCCGTTGACGCGGGCCTGGGAGGGAATGGCAACTCCGGCAAGCAGAGACAGGGGCAGACCGATCAGCGGGGACATCCGCACAGCGTTTGGCACCCGACCACCCTACCGCCGTACCCCCTCGTCCCCGCCGCCGCCATGCCGCGGCTGCCGCTCCTGCGCCGGGCGGGGCAGGTCCTGCGCCGGGCGGGGCAGGTCCTGCGCCGGACGGCACGGGAGAATCGGGCAGAATGGAGGTATGAGTTCCTCCGATGCCCAAGACCTTCCCATCCGCGACGACATGATCCGCCTGGGCCAGCTGCTCAAGCTCGCCAACCTGGCGGAGGACGGGATCCAGGCCAAACAACTGATCGAAGACGGCCTGGTTCAGGTCAACGGCGACATTGAAGAACGCCGCGGCCGCCAGCTGCACGCCGGCGACCTGGTCTCGGTCAACGGCGAGACGGTCCGGATTACCCGCGAAGGTTAGTTCGCCCGGGTTCCGGCGCGCAGCACCGTGTGTGCCAGGAACTCCTTCACATGGCCCAGCTCCTGCATGTTGATGCCGTGGCCCATGTTCGAGTAGAGGATCTTGGTCAGCGCGGTATGCGCGTTGAGCCAGGCATGCGTATATTCGATCCGCGGTGCGTCAATCACCGGGTCTGCCTGGTCCCGGCCCCAGAAGAACTGCACCTTGTCCTGTTCCAGTTCCTCGTCATGGAAGAACGCGTTGTCCTGCGACGGGACCACAAAGCCGGAGAGCCCGACGACGGCGGCAAAGTCCCGCGGGCGGTGCCGCAGCAGGGTGGTCGCCACGGCCATGCCCATGGAAAAGCCCAGCAGGCTCACACTCGTGTGGGAGTCCTTGACGGTATCCAGCCAGGCGGCGACGTCCGCCACGGACTCCACCACCGCGTCCACCGAGTAGTCCGCGTCGCTCATCAGCGGGAACCAGGTGTAGCCCGGGCCGGACGCCTGCGGCGCGCGGACCGAGGCAATGGTGAAGTCATCGGGCAGGTAGTCCGTCAGGCCCATCAGGTCCTCTTCATTGGCCAGGTATCCGTGAAAGAGCACCAGCAGCGGGGTGCCCGCCCGCTCGGCTTCGGGTTTTGACCAGAGGACTACGGGATTCCATGCGGGGTTTGTCATGGTTTCATTTTGGCACGCCGCAAATTGGAACCTACGGTCGCGTAGCCGAGGCACGGTTTGCGAGTATTGACCGGTGAGTACAAATTCTTTGCCCGAAGCCGTTTCCCTCCCCGATTCCCGGCAGGAGCAGCAGCCGCTGCACCTCTGGTCCCGGTTCGTGGCCATGGGCGATTCCTTCACCGAAGGCATCGGAGATCCCGATCCGAACAGTCCGGGCGGCAACCGCGGCTGGGCGGACCGCGTCGCCGAGGAGCTGGCGTCGGAGCAGCCGGATTTCGCCTACGCAAACCTGGCGATCCGGGGGCGGCTGCTGAACCAGATCATCGACGAGCAGCTGGAACCGGCGCTGGCCCTGAAACCGGATCTGGTAACCATCTGCGCCGGCGGCAATGACGTGATCCGGCCCGGCGGTGATCCGGACCGGCTGGCCGAACGCATGGACGGCGCCGTGGCCAGGCTGCGCGCCTCAGGTGCCGGGGTTGTCCTGTTCACGGGACCTGACCTCGGCAACACCCCCGTGCTGAGCAGCGTCCGCGGCCGGGCCGCAATCTACAACGAAAACCTGCGGACCGTCGCCAAGCGGCACGGCGCTGTCATTGCGGACATGTGGGCGCTGCGCGAATTGGGAGATCCGCAGATGTGGGCACCGGACCGGCTGCATTTCTCTCCGCTGGGACACCACACCATTGCCGCCATGGTGCTGGACACCCTGCACGTGCCGCACTCCCTGCAGCCGCTGGAAACCAAGCCGCTGCCCCCCAAGAACTGGCGGACGGCCCGCACCGAGGACATGGTCTGGGCCCGCGAATTCCTGCTGCCCTGGGTGGTCCGCCGGGTGCGGCACCAGTCCTCCGGGGACGGAATCTCGGCCAAGCGCCCTGAGGCCGGACCGATTTTCGGGCAACCCATGCCGCAGGGTTCGGCCGACTAGGTCTCTCGGTCAGGTGTCTCAGTCGGGGTTAGGTGTCTCGGTTAGGTGCCTCAGTCCGGCCAGTGTCTCAGTCCAACTAGTGCCTCAGCACAACTAGGACCGCCGGGACCGAAGACCGGCGGACCGCTGAAGCCGCCCGCCGTCGTCGTCCCGCGCCGGCGCTGCGTCAGGAGCCGCCCGACTGCCGGGCCTGGTCGGTTTTCTCCGCCTGCTCTATGAGGTTTGCCAGGTGAAAGGCCCAGCCCTCCCGGTGGGCTGCGGAAAGCACGGCGCCCATTCCGGCGTCGAGCCCCGCAAAGCCGCTTTCGGAGACCTCCACCCCGGTGGCATCAACCTCATCGGTCAGTTCGAAGCTGACCACCGTGTGCGCGCCCCATTCGGGCGCCGTCCACCGGAAGGAGAGCAGCCGGCCCGGGGCGACGGCCAGGACCGTCCCCGTGGCGGTGTGCTCCACCCCGTCCTCGCTCCACCGCTCCGTCAGCGGCGCTCCGGGATGCGGAGCGAAGTCCATGTCCGGCCACCATGCGGCCCGGTTATCGACCAGTACGTGCCAGAGCACCTCCGGAGTGCACTGTGCCCGGCCGGAGAGTGAGATCCGATCTGCCATGGGAAATGTTCTCCCATGAATTGCCGCGGCGGACAAGGGCACGCCCTCTTTGGCGGCGGCCTACCCGAAGACCTCACGTTTCAGCGCGCCCGAAATCTCCCGGATGCTGGTCAGGAACCCGTCGTGGCCGATGGGCGCCCGGATGAGGTGGACGGAGGTTCCCCGGGGCAGGGCGGCAGCCAGATCCGCCGACTGCTGCGGAAAATACAGCCGGTCCGATTCCACCGCGGCAATGAAAAAGTCCGCCGTGGTGCCTGCGAGCGCCGCGCGGAGCGATCCCCGGCCGCGGGCGACGTCGTGGCTCACCAGTGCTTCGGTCAGCACCAGGTAGCTGTTGGCGTCGAACCGTCCGGCCAGCTTCCATGCCTGGTGGTCCAAATAGCTTTCCACGGAGTACCGCCCCCGACCGGCCGGGAGTGCGGCGCCGAACGGATCCTCCGCCGTCTGCGGGGTGCGGCCGAACCGATAGTCCAGTTCCGGCTCGGACCGGTAGGTGATGTGCGCAATCCGGCGGGCCAGGCCGAGTCCGGCCAGCGGCGGCGCACCGTTGTAGTAATCGCCCCCGTTGAACGCCGGGTCCAGGCGGATGGCCGCCAGCTGCGCCTGGGCAAACGCGATCTGCTCCGCAGTGCTGGCAGCCGTAGCGGCAATCACTCCGCAGTGCAGCACCCGGTCCGGCTCGGTCACCGCCCATTCCAGCGCCCGCGCTCCCCCGAGCGAACCGCCCAGCACGGTATGCCAGCGGGCAATGCCCAGCCCGTCGGCCAGCCGCGCCTCTGCCCGCACGGAATCGCGGATGGTAACGAAGGGGAACCGTGACCCCCAGGGCAGTCCGGCGGCGTCGGGCGAGGAAGGCCCGGTGGACCCGTAGCAGCCACCCAGCATGTTGACCGACACCACAAAGTACCGGTTGGTGTCCACGGTCCGGCCGGGTCCCACGAGTTCTTCCCACCAGCCCGGCTCGGTACTGCTCCCCCGGGCCACGTGGCTGCTGCCGGTCAGGGCATGCGGGATCAGCACTGCGTTCCCGGCATCGGCGTCCAGCTGCCCCCACGTCTCATAGGCGAGAACGACGTCGGGCAGGTACCCGCCGGTTTCCAGGTCCAGTCCGCCGATACCGGCGTACTGCAGCACCCCGTCCTTTCCGGCGGGGTGCTGCAGCGGCGTCCGCAGCGGCTCGCACTGCGGGGCCGGACGCCGGGGCACGGAGGTTACGCCCCCTTGGCGGCCCGGAAGCCGGCGTCGAGGTCCGCGAGGATGTCATCAATGTGCTCGATGCCGACCGAGAGCCGGACCAGCCCGGGGCTGACCCCCGCAGCCAGCTGCGCTTCGGCACCCAGCTGGCTGTGCGTGGTCGACGCCGGATGGATCACCAGCGAGCGCACGTCCCCCACGTTGGCCACATGCGAGTGCAGCTCCAGTCCGTCGACGAAGCGTTTGCCGGCTTCCACCCCGCCGTCGATTTCGAAGGACACAATGGCACCGGTGCCGCGCGGGCCGTATTTGCGTCCGCGCTCAAACCAGGGGCTGGATTCCAGCCCGGCATACGAGACCGACACGACGTCGTCGTGGTTTTCCAGCCAGGTGGCGACGGCGACGGCGTTGGCCACATGCCGTTCCACCCGCAGGCTCAGGGTTTCCAGGCCCTGGGCAATGAGGAACGCGTTGAACGGGGAGACGGCCGCACCGAGATCGCGCAGCAGCTGCACCCGCGCCTTGAGGATGAAGGCCAGGTTGGCTCCCAGGGCGCCATTGACGCCGAGGTCCCGGGCGTAGACCAGGCCGTTGTAGCTCTCATCCGGGGTGTTGAAGCCGGGGAACTTCTCCGGATCGGCCGCGAAATCGAAGTTGCCCGAATCCACGATCACTCCGGCAATGGAGTTGCCGTGCCCGCCGAGGTATTTCGTGGCCGAGTGGACCACAATGTCGGCGCCCCATTCGAACGGCCGGATCAGGTACGGCGTGGAGAGGGTGCTGTCCACGATCAGGGGGACGCCGGCGTTGTGGGCGACGGCGCTGATCCCCTCGAGGTCCAGGACGTCCTGGCGCGGGTTGGAGACCACCTCGCCGAAGAACGCCTTGGTGTTGGGCTGCACGGCGTCCCGCCACTGGTCCAGGTTGTCCGGGTTCTCCACGAACGTGGTCTCAATGCCGAACTTCTTCAGCGTGTGCTTCAACAGGTTGTAGGTGCCGCCGTAGAGACTCGGGCTGGCGACGATGTGATCCCCGGCCTGGGCCACGTTGAGCAGCGCGAAGGTTTCGGCAGCCTGTCCCGAGGCCAGCAGCAGCGCGCCGACGCCGCCTTCCAGGGACGCAATCCGGTTCTCCACCGCTTCCTGGGTCGGGTTGCCGATCCGGGTGTAGATGGGTTCCAGTTCGGCCAGGGCAAACCGGTTTGCGGCTGCCTCAGCGCTGGGAAAGACGAAGGACGATGTCTGGTAGATCGGCAGGGCGCGGGCGCCGGTGACGGCGTCGGGCTCCTGTCCTGCGTGGATCTGGCGGGTTTCGAACGACCAATCTGCACTCATGATGCTCCCTTAAACCAGGGGCCGCACAACGCCAGCCGGGACATCCGGGTACGCCGGATGATGCACCGGAATTCCGGTAGGGCTGTGGGACCCGCGCTTGCCGGACGCCCTTTTGGCGTACGGCCAGGTCTTCACCCGGGGCACCCCACCGCGGTTGGAGGGTTGCCGGCCAGCAAGCCGGGGCTATCTGCTGGCACTCATGACCTGCACCTATAGAAACCGATCCGCAGCGATCATGCAACCTCTGTGACGAACCGTGAAAGGCCGGCCGTTTTGGTTACAGATTGGCAGCATGGGGAGGAAAAGTCCGGTCTTAGGCTTCCCTTGGTCGAGACGGGTATCACAACGTGCCACAATGGGCCGCATGCGCTTGGACCATGTTTCTTATGCCTGTGAATCCGACGGTCTTCTGGCCACCACCGAAAGGATTGCTGCTGCACTCGGTGCCGATTTCGTGAAGGGTGGGGTCCATCCCCGCTTCGGTACCCGCAATATGATCCTGCCCCTCGCCAACAACCAGTACGTGGAGGTGGTGGAGGTGCTGAACCACCCGGCGTCGGACAAGGCCCCCTTCGGCCAGGCCGTGCGCCAGCGCTCCGAATGCGGCGGCGGCTGGATGGGCTGGTGCGTCGCTCTGGATGACCTCTCTCCCTTCGAGGAACGCCTGGGCCGGGCCTCCGTGCCGGGCAACCGCAAATTCCCGGACGGCCAGGAGCTGACCTGGCGCCAGATCGGCATCAACGGGCTGATCGCTGACCCGCAGGTGCCCTACCTGCTGCGCTGGGATGACGGCACCGAGGAGCTGCACCCCTCCAACGCGCTTCCGGGTATGCCGGGCTCCGTCAAGCTGAAGTCCCTGACCATTGCCGGGTCTGCCGCGCGCGTCACGGACTGGCTGGGCCAGCCCGTGGAGAAGCCGCTGGAGAACGTCGACGTCACGTGGATTGCCCCCGCCGGGACGCCGGGCATCATGTCCGTCACCTTCGATACCGCGAACGGGCCGGTCGAGATCTAGCTCGGGTTTCCCGTCCGGGTTGGGGTTTTCCGGCCGGTTTGGGGTTTTCCGGCCGGTTTCTCGGCCGGGTTGGGCTTCTGCGCCCGGTTTCCCGCCCGGTTTGGGCTTCTGCGACCGGTTTCCCGTCCGGTTTGGGCTTCTGCGACCGGTTTGAGCTTTCCCGCCCGGTTCAAACCGGCAGCAGAAGCAGCAACTGGTCGATTCTTTTGGAAACGGGGGTTTTCCACAACCAGTTGCAGCACGCTCGCAGGCGGCCTGTACCTCCCGTAGGCCTGGCCTCATGGATCCTGAATTGATGTTCGCGGCCGACGGCGCGTCCGACCGGGGTAGGCCGCTGGCGAAGCGCTGTGCCGCCGGAGAGCTGGTGCGGCTGCGGCGTGGCGTTTATGTGGCCTCTGCTGAATGGAACAGGCTGCCCCGATGGGAGCGTGAGCGCCTGCGGATCACCGCAGCAGTAGAAACCGGCAAAGGACCCCGGGTGCTGGTGCAGCAATCTGCGGCGCTGATATGGGGCATCCCCGTTATAGGTGCATCCACGGAGATACTTCTGCTCAGCTCTCAGGCCACCCGCGGGCGGCGCCGCGGCGACCTCAGATGGACCGAACGGAAGCTCCTTGAATCCGTGACCCAAAGAGACGGCGCCGACCTCACCACCCGGGCCCAGACTGTTATCGATATGGCTGCCTACCTTCCCTTCCGGCAAGCCGTCCCCGCCATGGACCACGTACTGCGCCCGGATCCGGTCAGGGGATTCGAGCCCCTCAGCAAGGACCATCTGTACATGGTTGCGGAGCGGCTGCCTGACCGGGCCAAACACCGGCGGGCGGTAAGGGTCATTGATTTCGCGGACGCACGCGCGGAGTCCCCCGGCGAGTCCTTCTCCCGGGCGGTGCTCCACGGATATGGATTTGCGGCCCCGGAGCTCCAGCAGGACTTCCATTCTGCCGGCGGACGGTTCCTGGGCCGGACGGATTTCTATTGGCGGGAGCAAAGGGTTGTCGGGGAGTTTGACGGAGCGGTGAAATACGGCCGTGGCGCCACGGTACCCGGTGCCGGCACGGCCCCTTCGTGGGAAACCCTAACCAGGGAAAAACGGCGTGAAGACGCGATCCGGGCGACCGGTGTGGGGTTTGTCCGCTGGTCCTGGACCGACATCACGGACTCACCACGGAATCCTGACGGTTTGGTCCAAGGGCTTGTCCGGGCCGGTGTGCCAAGAAACCGGCGGCGTTGATTTGCGTCCGGTTCGCACTTTTCCGCCCGGATAACGTTTTTTCTGCCCCTTTAAACTGGGCGGATAAGTGCAAACCGGTCGATTTGCCCAAGGCGAAGCGCCCCCGGCAGTCACCCGCCGGCCGCACGGATCAGGCGGGCATTGGTTTCCCGCAGCGCCCCGCCATCGATCTTGAGCACCGCCCGGTCATAGGTCAGCAGCCCGTTGACCTCGTCCTCGACGTCGGTGAGCTGTGTATAGACCGTGGCAGCCAGCCCCCGGGCCACCGCCGGTTCGATCTGCCGGGCATGCAGCCGGCGGTAAGCCCGCTGCAGCGCCTGCCGGGTCCGGAAGCTCCGGTAGCCGAACTCCTTGGCGTTGAAGGTGTGCCCGGGGATCCGCAGGCTGTAGCCGCCGTATTCGGACAGGACGACGGCGCGGCTTCCGTGCAGCCAGCTCTTCCGCAGCCGGAACCGATGGAAGTAGACGTGCACGCTTTTCAGGTCGCCGCCGCCCTGGTCATGCCAGCCGCTGGCATGGTCGATGCTGCGGGTAGGATCCAGCGTACGAAGCTTCCCGGCAACGGCGTTGGCGTCGAACTGGCCCCAGCCTTCGTTGAAGGGCACCCAAACGGCCAGGGAAACGGTGTTCTGCAGCAGCTCGACCGTGCCCTGCAGTTCCGCCAGGAACTCCGCCCGGCCGGCCTCATCATCCCGGCCGAAGGCCAGATAGGCGTCATCGCGCCGGTGTGTTCCGCCCACCACGGGAGCGGTGACCACCGAGTGCCGGTAGGTGGTGCCGCCGTTGACCAGGTCCTGCCACACCAGGATTCCCAGCCGGTCGCAGTGGTAGTACCAGCGCAACGGTTCGATCTTGATGTGCTTGCGCAGCATGGTGAAGCCCAGGCCCCGGGCCCGGTCAATGTCCGAGGCAAGCGCCGCGTCCGACGGCGCGGTGTACAGTCCGTCCGGCCAGTACCCCTGGTCCAGCAGGCCCGCGTGGAAATAGGGCCGGCCGTTGAGCAGCAGCCGCTGCCGTCCTGCGGCGTCGGGGCCCATGCCGAAGGTCCGCAGCCCCGTGTAGCTTTGCACCTGGTCGATTTCGCGCCCGCCGGCCAGCAGCCGCACCTCGACGTCGTAGAGAAACGGATCCTCCGGGGTCCACAGGTGGGGATCGGGAATCGGGATGCGCAGCGGAACGCCGGGCCCGACGGCGGCATGGGCTACGGTCTGTCCGGCCGAGGACACGGTGATCTCCGCCGTCAGGTCCGCAGTACGACCGGGGCCGTAGCTTCCGCCGTCGAGGCTTCCGGGAGAGGTGCCTGCGCCAGGCACATGGCCCGGGGCCGCATCATCCGCGCCCGCTGCATCGTCCCCGCCCGGCACGCCGTCCACATCGTCCGCGCCCGGCACGCCGTCCCCGCCGTCCGCATCGTCCGCACCCGGCACGCCGTCCCCGCGGTCCCCGCCCGGTGCGCGCGCATCATCAACCAGCACCGTGATCGTCACCGCGTCCAGCTCCGGCACCAGGGCCAACCCGCCGATGGATGTCCTGGGCACTGACTCCAGCCACACGGTCTGCCAGATCCCGGACTGCGCCGTGTACCAGATCCCGCCCCGGTCCAGTTTCTGCTTGCCGCGGCTGTGGTAGCCGGTGTCGCTGACGTCCCGGACCCGGACGATGATTTCCTGCTCCTCAGCGGAACCGTCCAGCGCACCGGTAACATCCAGGGCGAACGGCAGGTAACCGCCCTCGTGCCCGCCCACCGGCACACCGTTAACCGTCACCGTGCAGCTGGAGTCCACGGCGCCGAAGTGCAGCAGCACCCGCTCCCCCGCGAAACCCTCCGGCAGGGAAACGCCCCTCCGGTACCAGAGCGCTTCCTCGGGCCGGAGCTGCCGGGAAACCCCGGACAGCGGTGCCTCCGGCGAGAACGGCACCAGAATCTGCCCGTCCCATTCGTCCGGTGCCTGCTCCCGGCTGGCGGGGGTGACGGCATACTCCCAGTACCCGTTCAGGTTCAGATAGCTGTCGCGGACGAGCTGGGGCCGGGGGTATTCCTGCAGCACGGCGGCCGGGTCCAGCTCCGTCCCCCAGGCGGTCATCAGTGTCACTGGGCTGTGTTCTCCTTTTTCTCGGCGGTCCTGGTGCCAGGGTCCGGTGCCGGTGTCTGGTGTCAGGGTTCGGTGCAGCGGTCCTGGTGCCAGGGTCCGGTGCGGCGGTCCCGGTGCCAGGGTCCATTGCCGCTCCCGTCACCGACGCCGGTTCCAGGCGTTCCAACGGGGGCAGGCGCGTCAGTTGCCGATTCCAATGGCCGGACCGAACAGGGCAAACCCGACAAACCCGGCAATATCCACCAGCGCGTGCGCGATGACCAGCGGCATCACCCGGCGCGTTTTGTAGTAGGCGTAGCCGAAGAGCAGGCCCATCAGGAAGTTCCCGATCCCGGGGCCGATCCCCTGGTACAGGTGGTAGCTGGCCCGGATCAGGGCACTGGTCAGGATGATCGCCGGCGTCCCCCAGCCCAGCTGCCGCAACCGCAGGAACAGGTAGCCCACCACAATGACTTCCTCCAGCACGGCATGCCGCATGGCGGAGAGGATCAGCACCGGCAGGGTCCACCAGTAGGTGTCCAGGGCTGCGGGGACCAGGGCTGTGGTGAGGCCCAGCGCCCGGCCGCCGGCATAGACACCCAGGGTGCCGACGCCGATCACCGCGGCCAGGGCCACGCCCAGACCGAAGTCCCGAAGCGGCCGGGCAAAGGTGAAGCCGATCCGGCGGAACGCAGACTTCCCCGGCTCGGTCAGCAGGAACAGGACCAGCGCCACCGGCAGCAGCGAAAAGAAGATGCCAAGCAGCTGGTAGACCAGGTCGAACCAGGGCTGCTCGTCGAGGACCGGATTCAGCGTGGTGGTCTGGCTGGCCAGCGGAGCCTTCGTGGCTTTTTCAATGAGCTGGACGACGGCGTAAACCCCGGACTTGCCCAGCGACAGTCCCAGCACGATCAGGATTTCGAACACCAGCATCCGGCGTGCCCGCGGATCCAGGGACCCGGCTTGGGCGGAAGGGGAGGCAACTGACATGCACACCATTGTGCCGGACGGGTGCCGGTGCCGGATGCTGCCGGCCCGGTTTGCGCTTCCCCGGGGTTTGACCCGGACACCAGCCCCCGCCGGAAGTCAGCGCCGCAATTCAGCGGCGGACGAGCTCCCCGGCCCGGAACACCGGACCGGTCAATGGCATGCCGGGCCGGTACGCCAGGTGGGCAACCGAGGGAGCGTTCAACAGCTGCAGATCCGCCCGGTGCCCCACCGCCAGGGATCCCACGGCCCGAGCACCGTCCCGGTCCTCCCCGGCGTGCACCCGCAGGGCCAGGGCCCCGCCATAGGTTGCTGCCCGCACGGCTTCCTGCACGGTCAGGCCCATCTGCAGCACCGCAGTGGCCACGCAGAAATTCATGGAGCTGGTGTAGGAGGTGCCCGGGTTGCAGTTCGAGGCCAGCGCCACCTGCACTCCGGCGTCCAGCAGCCGCCGGGCCGGGGCCAGCGGTGCGCGGGTGGACAGGTCACAGGCGGGCAGGCAGGTCGCCACCGTTCCGGCACCGGGAGCACCAGCACCAGCACCAGCGTCGTCCCACCCGGACCAGCTGTCCGCGAGCGTCGCGACGTCGTCGTCGGACAGGTGGTTCACGTGGTCCACGCTGGCCGCCCCGAACTCCACCGCCAGCTGCACCCCGGCCCCGGGCCCCAGCTGGTTCCCGTGCACCCGCAGCCCCAGGCCGGCCTCCCGGGCCGCCTGCAGCACCCGCCGGGACTGGTCGGTGGTGAAGGCACCCTGTTCGCAGAAGACGTCGGCCCACTGCACATACGGCCGGACGGCGGCGAGCATGTCCGTGCAGACGAGGTCCGTGTACTCGTCGGCGTCGGCTCCGTCCGGGACCAGGTGCGCGCCCAGGAAGGTGACGGTGTCCGCCACCGTGGACGCGATCCGGGCATGCCGGCGCTCCTCCTCCACGCTCAGCCCGTAACCGGTCTTGGTTTCCAGGTAGGTGGTGCCGCCGGCCGCTGCTTCGGCGGCCCGGGCCAGGAGGAGCCGGGTCAGGTCATAGTCCGACGCCGCCCGGGTCGCCTCCGTGGTGACGGCGATCCCGCCGGCTTCGTATGCCTGCCCCGCCATCCGCGCGTCGAACTCCGCGCTGCGGTCCCCGGCAAAAACCAGGTGGGTGTGCGAGTCCACCCAGCCCGGCAGACCGGCCCGGCCGCCGGCGTCGACCACCTCGTCCGCCGCAGGGGCCTGCCGCGCCGGGCCGATCCAGCTGATCCGCTCCCCCTCGAACACCACCGCGGCATCCCGCAGCACGGGCGTGTCCGCGGCGAGGTCCTGCGTGGAGAGTTCGCCGATGTTCGTGACCAGTTTCGAAGCGGAGCTCATCGGCGCCGGGTTCCTTCCGGGATCGGGGGTGCGGAGTCGACGGCGGCCAGGGCAGCACGCAGCAGGACAGCCGGATCACCGAGGGTGGCGTGCCTGCCGTTTTCGGCACGGAGCCGGCCGCCGACGACGACGGCCGTCACATCCGCGGCGGTGGCCGTCAGGGCCAGCTGGCCGGGGTCCGAGCCGGCAGTGCGGACGCTGTGCGGATTCACGGCCATGAGGTCGCAGGTCTTTCCGGGTTCCAGTCCGGGGGCGGTTCTCCCCTGTGCCGCGGCTCCGGCGTCGGAGGCGGCGAAGTGCAGCTCGGCGGGGGTAAAGGTTCCGCGCTTCCCGGTCCGCAGCCGTTCACCGTATTCCAGTGCCCGCATTTCCTGCCAGGGGTCGACGACGGCGTGCTGGTCGCTGCCCAGCGCCAGGGCAACTCCGGCGTTCCGCAGCCCTGCAGCGCGGCCCAGCCCGTCCGCCAGATCGGCTTCGGTGGTCGGGCAGAACACCGCCGTGGCACCTGCTTCCCCCAGCAGGGCCAGGTCCGCGTCGGTCAGGTGCGTAGCGTGCACCGCCGAGAGCCGCCGGCTGAGCAGCCCGTGCCGGTGCAGCAGCCCGGCGGGTGTCAGACCGGTGGCCGCAAGGCAGTCGGTGTTTTCCTGCGGCTGCTCCGAAAGGTGGATGTGCAGCGGTATTCCGGCCGGCAGCCGCTCCGCAATGCGGGCCAGTGCAGCTTCCGGTACGGCACGGACGGAGTGCAGGGCTGCCCCGAGGCTCACCTGCTCCGGATCGAAGGATGCCGCGACCGCAGCCTGAAGCGAGGCGAACCGATCCAGCCAGGCATCGGCATCGGCGTCCCCGAACCGCTGCTGCCTCGGCTCCAGCGGCACCCCGGATCTGCTCGTGCCGGATCCTTTCGTGCCGGAACCGGCGGACCCGGAACCGCCGATGCCGGAACTGCCCGCGCCGAACCCGCCGGCCAGGTAACAGGCGTCCAGCAGGGTCAGCCGGATGCCGGCGGCAACCGCGGCACGGGCCAGGGCCGTTTCCATCCTGTGCTCCGGATAGGGGGAACCGTCCGGAGCATGATGCACGTAGTGGAACTCGGCCACGCTGGTGTAGCCGGAGACCACCATCTCGGCAAACACGGCAGTGGCCAGCTGCTCGTACAGCTCCGGGGTCAGCGACCCGGCAGCCGCGTACATCTGCTCCCGCCAGCCCCAGAAATCTCCGGCGGTGTGGGTGCGCCCGCGCAGCACCCGGTGGAAGGCATGTGAGTGGGCGTTGGCCGCTGCGGGGAAAACGACGCCGGCCAGCACCAGGTCTCCCGGCTCCGGTGCCGCCCCGGGAGTGGCTGCGGTGACTGTCCCCGCGGAGTCGACCGTCAGGCGGATCCCCCTCCGGATGCGGCCCCCGTACCATCCGGCCTCACACCAGACGGCGGTGTTTCCGGCCGGTTTGGCCCCGCCGGCCCTGGCACCGGCACCGACCCCACCGGCCCCCGCACCGGCACCGGCACCGGGCCCGGCACCGTCCCCGGCTCCGCTCACAGCAGCGCCTCCAGCACATCGGCGAGCGCCTCGGCACCGGCGTCGGCGTCCTCCGCTTCCACATGCTCCTCCGGGGAATGCGAAATGCCGGTGGGGTTGCGGACAAACAGCATGCCCGACGGAACGTGTCCGGCGAGGATGCCGGCGTCGTGGCCGGCTCCGGTGGCCAGCACCGGAGCTCCGGGCAGCGCCAGTTCCAGGCTGCGGCCCAGCGCGGGATCGAAGCTCACGGACCCGGTCCAGGATTCCGGAGTCAGGGACACGGTGCAGCCTTCGAAGGCGGCGATCTTCTGGGCCTTGCCGTGAATGGTTTCTACGAGGGCCAGTGCTGCGGCGTCGTCCGGGTGCCGCGCGTCGAGCCACAGATCCACCCGCGAGGCGATGACGTTGGTGCCGCCGGGGATCGGCGAAATCCGTCCCACCGTGGCCCGGGCGCCGTCGATGGCAGCGGCAGCCTGCTGGACGGCGAGGATGATCTGCGCGGCAGCCACCAGGGGGTCGGCGCGGTCCGCCATGGCCGTGGTCCCCGCGTGGTTACCCTGCCCGGAGACACTGATCCGCCAGCGGCCGTGGCCCAGCACGGATCCGCCCACGGCAACGGACGGCCCGTTCTCTCCCAGCCCGCGCCCCTGTTCCACATGCAGTTCCACGAAGTCCCCGATCCGGGCCAGTGCGTTCTCGTCGCGTCCCAGCCGGTCAGGATCGAGTCCGTTTGCGCGGGCAGCGTCTGCGAAGGTGGTTCCGTCCGCATCGCGCAGGTTCCGGGCCTTGTCCGCATCGATGTCTCCGGTAAGCAGCCGGGATCCCAGGCACGCGAGTCCGAAGCGGGAGCCCTCCTCTTCGGGGAACACGGTGATGGCCAGGGAGCGGTTGCGGGTGATGCCGCGTTCGCGCAGCACATCCACGGCGGCTAGCGCGGACGCCACCCCCAGCGGCCCGTCGAAGGCGCCGCCTCCGGGTACGGAATCCAGATGGCTGCCCGTGACCAGCGCCCCGCGTTCGGGTTCTCCCCACCACGCCCAGAGGATGCCGTTGCGGTCCGTTTCCACCCCAAGGCCGCGGCGCTGTGCCTCCTGCTGGAACCACTCGCGCAGCGTCAGCTCCGGCGTCGAAAAGACCGGACGCGAGTAGCCTCCGCGCCGGGAGTCGCGTCCGACGTCGGCAATGGAGGCGAGCAGGGTGTTGACGGTGGAGCTATTGGTTCCCATGCCCCTAGCTTCCCATCCTCGTGGGCGTCCTATTCGTTCATGGGGATGCGTATCCCCCGGTCGGCGGCGACCTCCGCGGCCCGGGGGTAGCCGGCGTCGGCGTGGCGCATCACGCCGGTGCCCGGATCATTGGTCAGCAGGGTTTCCAGCTTGCGGGCCGCCAGCTCGGTGCCGTCCGCCACACCCACCTGCCCGGCGTGGATGGACCGGCCGATGCCCACGCCGCCGCCGTGGTGCAGCGACACCCAGGTGGCGCCGGACGCGGTGTTGAGCAGGGCGTTGAGCAGCGGCCAGTCCGCGATGGCGTCCGACCCGTCGGCCATGGCCTCGGTCTCCCGGTACGGGGAGGCGACCGATCCCGAATCCAGGTGGTCCCGGCCGATCACAATGGGCGCGCTCACCTTCCCCTCGGCGACGAGCCGGTTGAACAGCAGTCCGGCCTTGGCCCGGTCTCCGTAGCCCAGCCAGCAGATCCGCGCCGGCAACCCCTCGAACTCCACATGCTCGGCCGCGGCGTCAATCCAGCGGTGCAGGCGCACGTTCTCCGGAAACAGCTCCTTGATGGCGGCGTCCGTGACCGCAATGTCCGCCGGATCCCCGGAGAGCGCCACCCAGCGGAACGGGCCCATCCCCTCGCAGAACAGCGGGCGGATGTAGGCGGGGACAAAGCCGGGGAAGTCGAAGGCACGGTCGTAGCCGCCCTGCCGGGCCTCGTCGCGGATGGAGTTGCCGTAGTCGAACACTTCAGCCCCGGCATCCTGGAACCCGACCATCGCGGCAACGTGCCGGGTCATGGATTCGCGCGCCTGCTTGGTGAAAGCTTCCGGATCCGCCGCGGCTTCGGCCTGCCACCGGTCCACCGGAATGCCGACCGGCAGGTAGCTCAGCGGATCATGGGCGGAGGTCTGGTCCGTGACAATGTCCACCGTGACTTCCCCGGCCTGCTGCCGGCGCAGCACTTCCTCGAACACCTCGGCCGCGTTTCCCACCAGCCCCACGGACAGGGCTCGCTTCTCCGCCCGGGCGGCCATCACGCGGGCGACGGCGGTGTCCAGGTCCGGGGCCACCTCATCCAGGTAGCGCTTGCCCTCGCGGCGGCGCAGGCGTGCCTCGTCGACGTCGACAATCAGCACCACTCCCCCGTTCAGCGTCACCGCCAGCGGCTGTGCCCCGCCCATGCCGCCGCAGCCGGCGGTCAGGGTCAGGGTGCCGGCGAGGGTGGCGTTCCCATCCCCGAAGAGCTTGCGGGCGACGGCGGCAAAGGTTTCGTAGGTGCCCTGCAGGATGCCCTGCGTGCCGATGTAGATCCAGGACCCGGCCGTCATCTGCCCGTACATCATCAGGCCTTCGGCTTCCAGCCGGCGGAATTCCGGCCAGGTGGCCCAGTCCCCCACCAGGTTGGAGTTGGCGATCAGAACCCGCGGCGCCCACTCATGGGTGCGGAAGACGCCGACGGGTTTGCCCGACTGCACCAGCAGGGTTTCATCCCCGGCGAGGGTGGAGAGGGTCCGGATCATCGCGTCGTAGGCTTCCCAGCTGCGGGCGGCCCGGCCGGTGCCGCCGTAGACCACCAGGTCCTCGGGGCGTTCGGCTACTTCGGGATCCAGGTTGTTCATCAGCATCCGCAGCGGAGCCTCGGTCTGCCAGCTGCGTGCCGTGAGCTCGGTGCCGCGCGGTGCCCGGATGCGGCGGGTCGGGTCAGAGGTGGTTGCCATAGCCAGACCGTAGCCCCGGGCGGTTCCGGAGGCAGCGCTCCCGGCGGGGGTGTCTGGGATGCCAGACGCAATCGGCTCTGTCCTTAGGCCTGCGGCCGGGCGCCCAGCCGGCGGGAAAGCTCGGCGGCGCAGCGAAGCAGGTCGGGCAGGACGTGCTCCGCCAGGGCTTCAATGCCCGCTCCCGCAGCCGGCTCGGTCCCGGGAACCCCGTACGCGGCGGTGCAAACCCGGTGCGGGGCGGTAAGCGTCAGGCCGGCGACGGCGTGCCCGGACCGGTCCTGAACAGGTACCGCAACGGAGGAGAATCCCTCCGTGACCTCGTTCTCTTCCCAGGCGTAGCCGCGTGCGCGGATGGATTCCAGCAGGTCCGGCAGGGCACCGCCGCCGCTGCGCGAAGACCGGACAGCGGCGGGGTCGGGGTAGAGGGCTGCCAGCTGAGCGCCGGTCATGCCGGCCAGCAGGACCCGGCCGCTGGCCGTGCGGTGGGCAGGAAGGCGGATGCCGGCGTCGGTAACCAGCGGCTGCTGGTGCGGGGCGCGCTCCTCGATCACGTAGATCACGTCCGTGCCCTGCAGCACGGCCAGGTGCGCGGTGAACCGGGTCCGGGCGACCAGCCGGCGCAGCGGGAACCGCGCAATCCGCTGCAGCGGTGCCTGCCGGGAGTAGCCGGTCCCCAGCTCGTGGGCCGTCGCGCCCAGGGCATACCGGCGTTCCTCCGGAAGGTGCACGGCAAAACCGTCACTCACCAGAGCCGCAAGCAGGTGATAGGTGGTGGAGCGCGGCAGCGACAGATCCCGTGCGACGGCGGCGGCGCTGACCGGGCCGGCCTGCTGTCCCAGGTAGCGCAGGATCGCCAGGACCTGCGCTGCGGCAGGGACCTGGACACGGGAATAGGCGGCAGGCATCCCCAGAGTCTAGGCGAGTGTCTGGTATCCCAGAAACCGAATTGGCCGGTATGCACTCCGCCGGCAGCCCGGGCAGGCAAGATGGATAGCAGCCGCCGGGACGGGGCGGGCGGGCGCCGATGCCCGGACCGGTACGCCGGCGGAAGCGCAGGAGGAGCAAACATGCAGGAACACCAGAACGTCCGGGCAGCAACCGTGGAGCTGGGAGTCGGTTCGCTCTCCGGGCAGGACATCCTCGCCGTCGCCCGGAACGGTGTACCGGTGACACTGGCTCCGGATGCCCTGGCTGCCATGGCCTCCTCGCGCAGCGTCATCGAGAGCCTGGCCGCCGACGACAAACCGCACTATGGGGTCTCCACGGGGTTCGGTGCCCTGGCGGTCAAGCAGATTCCGCCGGAACAGCGCACCCAGCTGCAGCGCTCGCTGATCCGCAGCCACGCGGCGTCGTCGGGCGCCCCAGTGGACCGCGAAGTGGTACGGGCGCTGATGCTGAACCGGCTGGCCACGCTGGCCACCGGCCGAACCGGGGTGCGTCCCGCCGTCGGGCTGGCATACGCGGGGATGCTCAACGCGGGCCTCACGCCGGTGGTGGGAGAATACGGGTCGCTGGGCTGCTCCGGCGATCTGGCGCCCCTCTCCCACTGTGCGCTCGCGCTGATGGGTGAAGGGGAGGTGCGGACGGCGGACGGGCAGCTGATGCCGGCGTCCGCCGCGCTCGCCGCTGCCGGGCTGGAGCCGGTGGAGCTGCAGGAGAAGGAGGGCCTGGCGCTGATCAATGGAACCGACGGCATGCTCGGGATGCTGACGATGGCCATTGCGGACCTGCACCGGCTGCTGGCCACCGCGGACCTGGCCGCCGCCATGAGCGTAGAGGGGCTGCTCGGCAGCGACAGTGTCTTCGCCGCGGACCTGCAGGCGCTGCGGCCCCAGCCGGGGCAGGGCGAATCCGCTGCCAACATCCGCGCGGTCCTGGCCGGATCGGCCCTGATCGAGGAGCAGAAGACGGGCGGGTTCACCCGGGTGCAGGATGCCTACTCGCTGCGCTGCGCACCTCAGGTCCACGGCGCCGCCCGCTCCACCCTGCAGCATGCCGAGATGGTCGCGGAACGTGAGCGTGCCTCCGCGATCGACAATCCCGTGGTGACGCTGGACGGACGGCTGGAGTCCAACGGCAACTTCCACGGGGCTCCGGTGGCCTATGTGCTGGATTTCCTGGCCATCGCCGTCGCCGATGTTGCCTCCATGAGCGAGCGGCGCACGGACCGCTTCCTGGACCGTTCCCGCAGCCACGGGCTCAACGCTTTCCTGGCTTTCGATCCCGGGGTGGACTCCGGCCACATGATCGCCCAGTACACCCAGGCCGGCATCGTCTCCGAGCTCAAGCGGCTGGCCGTCCCCGCGTCCGTGGATTCCATCCCGTCCTCCGCCATGCAGGAGGACCACGTCTCCATGGGCTGGGCCGCGGGGTTGAAGCTGCGCCGGGCGCTGGACGGACTCACCCGGGTGCTCGCCATCGAGCTGCTGACCTCGGCCCGGGCACTGGATATGCGCGACGGCGGCCTGGCCGCTCCGCGCAGCGCCCCTGCCGTTACCGCCGGCCGGACCGCCATCCGTGCCGTGGTGGCCGGGCCGGGCCCGGACCGGTACCTGGCCCCGGAGATCGAAGCGGTGCGGGTGCTCGTGGACAGCGGCGTTCTGCTGTCAGCCGTGGAGCACGAGCTGGGAACCCACCTGGCCTGAATCCGCCCGATTCCCGGGACATCGGCTGCGCCCGGGCATGTCCGCGCTAGGCTGTGCGGATGAACGAGCAGGATTATCCGGAAGGAACTCCCCGGCGGCTGACCGCCCGGGTCACCGGCGAGGTGCAGGGCGTGGGATTCCGGTACCGGACCCAGCGCCAGGCCGTGCAGCTGGGCCTGACCGGCGTGGTGTCCAACGCCGCCGACGGATCCGTCCGGGTGGTGGCCGAGGGCAGGGAGCCGGCGCTGGACGGACTGCGGGAATTCCTGCGCGGCCCGAAGGCTCCGGGCATGGTGGCCGCCGTCGAGGAATCCTTCTCCGCCGCCACCGGGGAATTCTCCGACTTCAGCGCGGAATAGGCGGGATATCCGGCGGTCCCGGCTGGCCGGCCTGTACCGGCCGGCCACGACGACGACGGCGGCCGCTGCCGGGCCGTGCTGCGGAACGGTTAGCTGCGGAATAGCTGACCCGTTAAAAGGAAAACGCCGGCAGACATGGGGCTGGTTGGGGGAAACAACCCTTGTCTGCCGGCGTCCGGACCGGTCACTACTCGGTCCATTCATCACTCGCACCCTTATGAGGTACTAACGACAATAAACGGCCCGTCTGGGTAGGTGCTGAAGACAACCTGACAACTACCTGAGTACGAGAGCGCTGATGGGCGGGATCAGGCTGCTGCGAGGTGGCGGGCCGCGGCGACGCGTGCCGCCTTGCCCGCTGCGGAATCCGCGCCTTCGGCGGGTTTCTTCACCCCGGCAGGTTTCTTCACCCCGGCGGATTTCTTCACCCCGGCGGATTTCTTCGCTGCGGCAGAAAGTCCCTGAGCCGATTCCCCAGAAGCTCCGCCCGACTTGCTCTGCGAGTCTTCCCCCGCAGAGGTGCCATTGGACGCGCCTTTCCCTGCCGACGCCGGTTTCTTGCCGGCCGGCTTGCTCGAGGCGGATTTGCCGGTCGGGGATACCGATGCTGTCTTGGACCCTCCCACTGCGGACTTCTCCGCTGCCGCGGCGGAGGTGTGCGCTGCCGTCCGTGCTGCCAGGGCGGCGGCCACGTCCACGGCATTCACCGTCTGCGGCATCCGTACGGAAGCGATTGGACGGCCGCGGGGTGTGGCCGGGCGCAGCGCAGCCATGATCTCTTCGGTTGCTGACCGGGTGGTGTCCACAAACACGGCGGCGGCGTTGTCATCGGGAACGGCTTCCACCCGCTGGAGTGCCGCCTTGGTGAGGATGCGGTAAAGGGCGGCAATAACCACCAGCAGGGCGGCACCCGTGCCGTAGAGGAGAATCAGGGACAGGGCCAGCGACGTCGTGCCGCCGGAAAAGAAACCCACACCAACAACGGCAAAAATCAGCCACAGCGTACAAAGAATTTCCAGGACGGAACGAACCCGGACGTAAAGCGGGAGCTGCTGCACGCCAACAAATTTGGGCGGCAAGAAATCTGGCACTGAGACTGACCTTTCGGGCACTGCATGATCGATGCATACGAGTCCTGGCGGACGGGTATGTAAAGACAACTGTAGGCATGTCCCAGCAATCTGATGACCATACGCGCGCACCTTGGCTGATTCGTTACGCGCACATGATGAGATTTTGGTCACACTTGCAGGCGGGCCGGGCTAAGGGCCTCCCGGGCACTGTTTTCTCCGTCACCGTCAAGCAGGATTCCGGCTGCCAGTTCGGCAATCGCGGAGGACGTCTGGAACCCATATCCACCCTGTCCCGCCAGCCAGAAGAAGCCCGGCACAGCCACATCCCAGCCCACTACGGGCAGCCCGTCCGGCGCCTCGGTACGCAGTCCGGTCCAGGCGCGGGCCACCCCGGTGATACCCATGGTCGTGACCCCGTTCACCAGTTCCACCAGTGCCCGCACATCCGCTTCCCGGGGCCGGGCATCCTCCGCCACGCTCGGTTCACGTTCCGACGGTGAGATGAGGACCTGCCTGCCTTCCGGCCGGTAATAGAACCGGTCTTCGGCATCGGCCACCATGGGCGCCCCGGCGTCCAACGGCCGTTCCACGTCGACGACGGCGGCAGTGCGTCGATAGGGGGTGAGCCCCAGGGGACGCGCGCCGAAGGTTCCGGCGAGGATATCTGCCCAGGCGCCTGCTGCATTGATCACCACCGGAGCCTCAACCCGCATTCCCCCAGCAACCGCTTCCCAGCGATCCGAGCCCGGATCCCCCACGCGCCGGGCCGTCTGCACCCGCCGGCCCGTGAGGATGCGGCCGCCCGCCGCCGTCAGCCGTGCGCGGTGGTACTCCAGCAGGGCATCCGTATTGCAGGCAACCGAAGTGGTGTCCAGCCCTGCAGCACTGAAAGCGTCCGGCCTCAGTTCCGGAGCAAGTCCGAGCGCCTCCGCCGGCATCACGGGGTGCATATGGCTGCTTGCCCGGTCCCGCACCGAATCTTCATCCCCGATCAGCAGGAAGCTTCTGGGCGCCAGGATGGGTTCGGGCAGGTTGGCTTCGGCCGCCCTGATCAGGGCCAGGGTCCGCAGGGTCAGGTCCTGGATGACCTGCGGTCCATAGCTGGGTATCAGCTGCCGGGCCGAGCGGGAGGACGTGTGGTAGCCCAGCGTGGATTCGGCCTCCACCAAGACAACCCGGCCGCCGCCGCTGTCCCGGCCCGCGGACCCGGATGTCCGCGCCGCACCCGCCGCACCCGCCGCACCCTCAGCGGACTCAGCGGATTCCTCAGCCCCGGCGAGCCGGGACGCGAGCTCGGCGGCGAGGGAGAGGCCGGCGATTCCACCGCCGATCACCAGGATGTCGCAGACCGTACTCTCAGTCACGGGAGAATCCTTTCCAACGTAAGGAGGGTGGCGTCGTCGGCGTCTTCGCCCAGTTCCGCCTGCAGCGTGCGCAGGGCTAGCAGCAGCTCCTGGGCGGCGACGGCGGAGCCGGCCGCGGCGAAGAAGCCTTCCGGACCGTTCACCACGCCCAGTTCCACCGCCCGCCAGGCACCGTCGGAGGCAAGCACTACCCGCCGCGCCGGGCCGAGCCGGACAGTGCGCGCCTGGTACGCGGCTTCGGCTTCCCGCCGGGCCACCCACAGCCGGCCCGGGGTATTCCGCAGCTCCCGGTCCAGTACCCGCAGCTCGCGTTCCCGTACCGGGTCCGCTGAATGTTCGGTGCCGATCCGGATGTCGGCCGGTTCATGCGTGACATGAACCAGCGAGCCGTCTTCCAGTTCCACCACTGCGTGGCAGTCCGCGAGTGCGAGGATCTCCACGCCGTCGTCCGTCAGCTGGGCCAGGCACAGGGCAGCGGAGGGAAAGCGGATCCGTTCCTCGCCTGCCACGGTTCCGGCCAGCCGGTCCATCCGGGTCAGGGCATCTGCCAGCACGTCCGGCGCGGGTGTCCCGCCGGCAGGACCGGCAGCCACCGCGGCCTCGGTCAGCAGCAGGTCCAGGTTCCGGGCGTACCAGGCCGGGTCCGACGGTCCCGGCAGCCCGAGCTGGGGCAGCAGTGCGCTGGCACCGTCGATCACCCAGCCCGTGGCGGCCGCGTAGCCGCACGTATCTTCCTGGACGTGCCCGTCGCCTTCCGTGGAGATCCGGACAGAGTGCTTCCAGTTGCCGGCCGCCACGGGGCTAGACCCCTTCCCGGTCGCCGGTGAGGATCTCCATCAGCGTTTCCGAGCCCACGAGGTTCAATCCGGGAGCGTCATCGGAGTTTGCCAGCAGAATGGTGGCAATGCACAGTGCCCAGCCGCGGGCCCGCTCCCAGATAGAGGAATCCCCGTTGTACTGCGGGCCAATGGCGGCCCGGAACGCGCGCCTGCCTTCAGCGTCGAACACCAGCCAGGCGGAGGCCAGATCAGTGGCTGGATCCCCGGCTGTCATGTCCCCAAAGTCGATAACCGCCTGCAGGGCGTTGTCCTTGGAGATGAGGTTCGCGGAATGCAGGTCTCCGTGCAGCCACAGGGGCGGTCCGGTCCAGGCAGGAAGCTGCTGCACCTGGTCCCAGAGTTCCCGCACGCGGGCGGCATGCGGCACCATACCGCTGTCCAGGCGTTCCAGCACGGAGTCATACCGGCTGGACAACGGGCCCCCGCGGTACGGGTTGCGGGGGTAGTCCGGTGGCGCCGGACGGTGGAATGCGTTGAGGAACCCGGCCAGCCCGGAGGCGAGGCACACGTTGCGGTCCCGCGGCTGCAGCGAGACATCCTGTCCGTCGAACCAGAGGGTGATGCTCCACGGCCACGGATAGAGCACGGAGGGCTTGCCGCAGAACACCGGGGCCGACGTCGCGACGGGCACATCTGCGGTCAGGTCCGGCAGCCAGCGCTGTTCGTTCGCGGTCAGCCCCGCGGCGGAGCGGCGGCGGGGCAACCGGATGGCGTAGTCGGTGCCCAGCCGGTAGATGTGGTTGTCCCACCCGCTACCCGCCGGCCGAAGCTCCAAATCCGCCAGGTCAGGCCGATGTTCCTGCACCAGCTGACGGACCAGGGCCAGATCGGCAGAGATATCAGCTGCGGGAAGGTTGGCCATTTCGCCAGCGTACCTGTACCTTGTGGGCCCGGTCACCTCGATGACGCGGTCCGTTACGCGACGCCGGTTAACGCAGCGGACCCCGGCAGGCACAATGCCTGCCGGGGTCCGGAACGGACGGATACCGGGTGCTAGCCCTGTACGCCCAGGCGTTCCAGGATCAGCTCACGGACGCGGCCGGCGTCGGCCTGTCCGCGGGTTGCCTTCATGACGCCGCCGACAATGGCGCCGACGGCCTGGACCTTGCCGCCGCGGATCTTGTCCGCGACGTCGGGCTGGGCTGCCAGGGCGGCGTCGATGGCTTCGAGCAGGGGGCCGTCATCGGAGACGACGGCGAGGCCGCGCTTGTCGATGACTTCCTCCGGGGTTCCTTCGCCGGCGAGCACGCCGTCGAGGACCTGGCGGGCCAGCTTGTCGTTGATCTTGCCGGCCTGGACCAGGCGGTCCAGTTCCACGATCAGCTCCGGGGTGACGCCGACGTCGATCGGGTCGACTTCGGCTTCCTTGGCGCGGCGGGCAACTTCACCCATCCACCACTTGCGGGCCACCTGTGCGGAGGCGCCGGCGGCAATGGTTTCCTCGATGGCTTCCATGACACCGGCGTTGACGACGTCGCGGAACTCGGCGTCGGAGTAGCCCCAGTCTTCCTTGAGCCGCTTGCGGCGTTCTGCCGGCGGCTCCGGCAGCTGGGCGCGCAGCTCTTCGATCCATTCCTTCGAGGTGACCACGGGAACGAGGTCAGGCTCCGGGAAGTACCGGTAGTCGTCGGCGTCGGACTTCGGCCGGCCCGACGTCGTCGAGCGGGTGTCCTCGTGCCAGTGCCGGGTTTCCTGCACAATCGCGTTGCCGGAGTCCAGGACGGCGGCATGGCGCTGGATTTCGAAGCGGACGGCGCGTTCGACGGCGCGCAGCGAGTTCACGTTCTTCGTTTCCGAACGCGTACCGAACTTCTCCTGGCCGTAGGGGCGCAGGGAGACGTTGGCGTCGCAGCGCACGTTGCCGCGTTCCATCTTGGCGTCGGACACACCCAGGTTCTTCACGATTTCCCGGATGGCAGCCACATAGGCCTTGGCCAGTTCGGGGGCACGGGAACCGGCGCCCTCAATGGGCTTGGTGACAATCTCCACCAGCGGAACGCCTGCGCGGTTGTAGTCCACCAGGGAGAAGTCGGCGCCCTGGATGCGTCCGGTTGCCCCGCCCATGTGGGTGAGCTTGCCGGCGTCCTCCTCCATGTGGGCACGTTCAATCTCGACCCGGAAGACAGTGCCGTCTTCCAATTCGATGTCCAGGTAGCCGTCGTACGCAATGGGATCTTCGTACTGGGAGGTCTGGAAGTTCTTGGGCGTGTCCGGGTAGAAGTACTGCTTCCGGGCGAACGTGCAGGATTCGGCGATCTTGCAGTTCAGAGCCAGGCCGATGAGGATCGAGTACTCCACGGCCTTTTTGTTCACAACCGGCAGCACGCCGGGCATGCCCAGGTCCACCGGGGTGACGGCGGTGTTGGGTTCGTCGCCGAAGATGTTCGGGGCGTCGGAGAACATCTTGGTTTTGGTGTTCAGCTCCACGTGGACCTCGAACCCCAGCACCGGGTCATACTTCTCCATGGCCTCTTCGAAGGACAGGGTTTCATCCTGGATGTAAACGGACATTTACTTCACTCCTCCGAGTACGGGTGCCGAGGCCAGCAGCGGGCCGCCCCACTTCTGCTCCAGCATGCCTTCAAGGGCGGCGCCGGCGCGGTACAGGCGGATGTCTTCGCGCGCGGGGGCCAGGAACTGGATGCCGACGGGCAGTCCGTCGGACAGGCCGCCGGGGATCGAGATGCCCGGGATTCCGGCCATGTTGGCCGGGATCGTGGCAATGTCGTTCAGGTACATGGCCAGCGGATCGTCCAGCTTTTCCCCGAGCTTGAACGCTGTGTTCGGCGAGGTCGGGGAAATCAGCACGTCGGCCTGCGCGAACGCGGCGTCGAAGTCGCGCTGGATCAGGGTGCGCACCTTCTGGGCCGAGCCGTAGTAGGCGTCGTAGTAGCCGGCGGACAGGGCGTAGGTGCCCAGGATGATGCGGCGCTTGACCTCGTCGCCGAAGCCGGCGGCGCGGGTTGCGCTCATCACGCGTTCGATGGTCAGCGGCGGTTCGGCGGGCAGTTCGCGCATGCCGTACCGGACGCCGTCGTACTTGGCCAGGTTCGAGGAGGCCTCGGACGGCATGATCAGGTAGTAGGCGCCGAGGGCGTACTTGAAGTTGGGGCAGGAGACCTCGACGATCTCCGCGCCGGCATCCCGGAGCATCTCAACCGACTCGTTGAAGCGGGCCTGGACGCCGGCCTCGTAGCCTTCGCCCTGGAGTTCCTTGACGATGCCGATGCGCATCCCGGCCACGTTGCCGTTGCGGGCGGCGTCGGCCAGGGAACCTACGGGGTCCGTCAGGGAGGTGGAGTCGCGCGGATCATGGCCGCCGATGACTTCCTGCAGCAGAGCAGCGTCGAGCACGGTGCGGGAGACCGGGCCGATCTGGTCCAGCGAGGAGGCCATGGCGATGGCGCCGTAGCGGGAGACGCCGCCGTAGGTGGGCTTCACGCCCACGGAACCGGTGACCGCGGCGGGCTGGCGGATGGATCCGCCCGTGTCCGTGCCCAGGGCCAGCGGTGCCTCGAAAGCGGCGACGGCGGCAGCTGAGCCGCCGCCCGAGCCGCCGGGGATGCGGTCCAGGTCCCACGGGTTGTGGGTGGGGCCGTAGGCGGAGTGCTCGGTGGAGGAGCCCATCGCGAACTCGTCCAGGTTGGTCTTGCCCAGCATCGGCATGCGGGCGGCACGGATCTTGGAGATGACCGTGGCGTCGTAGGGGCTCATCCAGCCCTCGAGCATCTTCGAACCTGCCGTGGTGGGCTGGCCCTTGGTGACGATCAGGTCCTTGATGGCGATGGGGACACCGGCCAGTTCGTGGAGGTCTTCGCCTGCAGCGCGGGCCTTGTCGACGTCGGCTGCCACCTGCAGCGCTTCGTCCGTGTTGACGTGCAGGAAGGCGTTGATGGCGCCGTCCACCTCGTTGATGCGGTCCAGGTGGGCCTGGGTTACCTCGACGGCGGTGACCTCGCGGGCGGCCAGCTTGGCGGCCAGCTGCGCGGCGCTTGATGTAATCAGTTCACTCATGGAAGCTTTTACTCCTCATCCAGGATGGCAGGGACCTTGAAGCGGCCGGCGGCATTGTCGGGCGCGCCGGACAGGGCTTCTTCATTGGTCAGCGTCTGCCCCACAACGTCCTCACGGAAGACGTTGGTCAGCGGGATGGGGTGGGAGGTGGCCGGGATGTCCTCGCCGGCCACTTCGCTTACGGATTTGATCGAATCCACGATGACATCGAGTTCGCCGGCCATCTTGTCCAGCTCGTCGTTGGTCATCTCAATGTGGGCCAGCCGCGCCAGATGCGCCACAGCCTCACGATTGATCTCAGACATGAGTCTCCCATGCGTCTTATATAGGAACGTTTCGGTATAAACCGGTATCCGTTCCAGTCTACGGCGTTCAGGGGAAGGTCACGGAGGCGGCCGACACACGTCCGACGCGCAAAAGCCGTCCCGGCGCCGTCGGGCACCGGGACGGCGGGGGCCGCGTACTGACGGAGAACTAGACCGCCTTGCGGAAGACCCAGAGAATGTAGTCCTCGCCGGGGACGGTCCAGTCCCGCTCCGGAACCCGTTCAAACCCGCAGGACAGGTAGAGTGCGTGGGCGTTCAGCATGGTGGTCATGCTGGTGAGGCTGACCGCCTCGATGCCGTCCTTGTTCCGGGCGTAATCGACAATGGCGTTAACCAGGGCACGGCCCACTCCCCCGCGCTGGACGGCGGGGTCCACGGCGAGCATCCGGAATTCGAGTTCACCTTCAATGGCAATGTCGGTGTACGGCTGGCCGGCGTAGGTGATGGCAGCGGAAGCAGCCACCTTCCCGTCGAGTTCGGCTACCCACAGTTCCGTGTGCTTGGCGCGGTCTTCGACGTTTTCCAGTTCCTTGACGTAAGGATTGTCGGCCTCGATGTGCTTGCCGTGCAGGTAAGCCTCACGGGTGATCCGGCGGATGTCGTCAAAGTCAGCCTCGGTGGCAAGCCGGATAGTGATGCTCATGCGTGTTACGAATCCTTACGGTCTTGGTTGAAGTGCACGTAGATTCTATCCCCGCTCCGGAGGGTTTCCGGACGGCGGTGAGACCGCGCACAGCCTCTGACCACTTCCTGTGCCCAACTACCGCCGGCGGGCTGCGGCGCATTCCACGCAGAAGCGGGTTTCCGGACGGATCTCCAGCCGGGCCGCCGGTATGGGATTTCCGCAGCGTTCGCAGATACCGTAGCCGTCCGTGGTCAGGCGTTCCTGCGCCTCCATCAGTTCGATCAGTGATGCTTCCGCTGCGGCCAGCAGCGCTACCTCGTTGGCGCGCTCCACGGACACGGTGGTTCCTTCGGGATCGTGTTCGTCATCCGCCGGGATGTCCTTGGCTGCCAGCGTCACTTCCCGGATAACAGCCGTCAGTGAGCTGATCTGCTCGCGGGTGTGTTCCATCCGTTCGTCGATCAGACGGGCAAAGTAGGCGGCGTCGAGTTCCGGCGGGGCCATGGGTGCTTTTTCAGGCATGCGGTTTCCTCCTGTGAGTCGGTGCTGCACGGGATGCATCGGGATAAATTATCCGGCTCCGGAGCGGGGAAAAGGGCCTCCGAGAGCGGTCCTTTCCTCAGGGCTTAATACCGGTAGGATTCGGGTCAGCTGTCCGAATCCGGGAGAACAATGGTTGACACGGTCTACAACGAGCCGCGGCTCGTGGCTAGATCATCATCGCCGCCCGCTGCCAGACGAGTGCCCGGACCGCCAGGAGCGTCCGGGGAACCGGATAAGCCATCATGGTGCCATGACCTCGAATCCCACCGCTCCCCGCTGGCCCGTCATCACACCCCGCCTCACCATCCGTCCCGCCGCAGCCGAAGACCTGCCGCGCATGTTTGAGTACCGACGGAAGCCCGAGGTCGCGCAATGGATGACAGCCCAGCCCACGGACGTGGACGCCTTCGTGGAGCGGCTCCGGCAGCCGGAGCATTTGGCAGCCACCTTTGCCGTGGAACAAGCCGGAACCCTGGTCGGTGACCTTTATCTTGCCCGCCAGGACGCGTGGGCGCAGCAGGAGGTAGAGGAGTTGGCGAGCGGCACGCAGGCCGAGATCGGCTACGTCATTGCACCGGAGTTCGCCGGGCAGGGGTACGCGAGCGAAGCCGTCACTGCACTAATGCGCGTCTGCTTCGAGAACCTGGGCCTGCGCCGGGTGGTGGCGGAGTGTTTCGCCGACAACACCGCTTCCTGGCGGGTCATGGAAAAAGCCGGGATGCGGCGCGAGGGGCGGTTCCGCCAGGGGTCACTCCACCGTTCGGGGCGCTGGCTGGATGACCTCCGCTACGCGCTCCTGGCCGATGAATGGCGTGCATCCCGGGCCGGCGGAAGTGCCGTAGCAGAACCGCTCCGCCACACCTAACCCAGCAGCGCAGCCCCGGCGACGGTAACGGCGTCGAGCCGCTCGGCGTCGTTGGCAGGCTCCGGCGGACGCTGCACCCGCACGCCCGCTTCCTCGGCAATCAGCGCTCCGGCAGCGTAGTCGTATTCGTTCAGGCCACGTTCCATGTAGGCGTCGAGGGTTCCGTCCGCAACCATGCACAGGTCGAGGGCAGCAGAGCCCAGCCGCCGCATGTCGGCAAACTGCTCCGCCAGGCCGGGCAGAGCCGCATATTGCTCGGACCGCACGGAGGCATCATAGGAGAACCCGGTGCCCAGCAGCTTTCCAACCCGCTGCGGATCCGGACCGGCCAGCTTCCGGACGCTGCCGTGCTCGGCAAGCCAGGCTCCGTGCCCGCGGGCCGCCGAATACACGCGCACCAGCGCCGGAGCGTGCACGACGCCGGCCAGCCACTCGCCGTCGTCGTTCACCGCTGCCACCGAGGTGGCGTAGTAGACGATGCCGCGGATGAAGTTGGTGGTGCCGTCCAGCGGATCGATGGACCAGCGGATGCCGGAGGGATGCACCGGGACCGCAGGTTCCAGCTCCTCCCCCATGACGACGTCGTGTGGGCGCAGGCGGGCAAGGACCTCCCGGACCGCTTCCTCGGCTGCGGTGTCGAAATCGGTGACCCAGTCACCGTCGGCGCTTTTGTTCACTGCGTTCAGACCGCCGACCGAGCGCTGTGCCAGTACGGCGGCACCGGCAGCGGCAGCCTCGCGGGCCACCTCGAGCAGTTCCAGCGGGTCCGCGGCATCGGGCAAAGGCATCATGCGGGTTCTCCTTCCGGGACGGATTCTTCCTCCGACGCCGATTCCGCCGCGGGCACGGCACCCTCAGCCCCGGCACCGTCGGGCACCGACCCCTCGGCCAGCAGCGTCCGGAAACCGTCCTCGTCAATCACCCGCACACCCAGGGATTCGGCCTTGTCCAGCTTGGTTCCGGCGTTTTCTCCGGCCACCACGTAGTCAGTCTTCTTCGAGACCGAGCCGGAGGCCTTGCCGCCGCGGGTCAGGATGGCTTCCTTCGCCTCGTCGCGGCTGAAGTTGGGCAGGGTGCCGGTGACGACGACGGTCAGGCCCTCCAGGGTGCGCGGCATGGATTCGTCGCGCTCGTCCGCCATCCGCACTCCGGCTGCGGCCCACGCGTCAACTATTTCGCGGTGCCAGTCCTCGGCGAACCATTCCGTCAGGGCGGCTGCGATGGTGGGGCCGACGCCATCGACATGCGCCAGCTGCTCTTCGGTGGCAGCACGGATGGCATCCATGGAGCCGAACGCACCGGCGAGGGCGCGTGCCGCCGTCGGGCCCACGTGCCGGATGGACAGTGCCACCAGGACGCGCCACAGCGGCTGTGACTTGGCCTTCTCCAGTTCGTCGAACAGCTTGCGGGTGTTTGCGGAAGCGACAGACGGCTTCTTGGCCGTGCCCTTGGTGTAGAAGTACGGGACCAGTTCGGTACCGTCCACCACGCCCTTGACGCGCTTCGGCCGCTCAATCCGCACGTCGGCCAGGTCCTCGATCTTCAAGTCGAACAGACCCGCTTCACTGGTCAGCGGCGGGTTTTCCGGTTCGGCGGGTGAGGTGAGCGCAATCGCCGCCTCCCAGCCAAGTGCCTCGATATCGAAGGCACCGCGGCCGGCCAGGTGGAACACGCGTTCGCGCAGCTGTGAGGGGCAGGACTTGGCGTTGGGGCAGCGGATGTCCACGTCCCCTTCCTTGGCCGGCTTCAGCTCGGTGCCGCAGGAGGGGCAGTGCGTGGGCATGACAAAGTCGCGTTCGCTGCCGTCACGGAGTGCGACGACGGGGCCCACGATTTCCGGGATCACGTCGCCGGCCTTGCGCAGCACCACGGTGTCGCCGATCTTCACGCCCTTGGCCTTCACCACGTCCTGGTTGTGCAGAGTCGCCATTTCCACGGTCGAACCGGAAACCAGAACGGGTTCCATGATCCCGTACGGCGTGACCCGGCCGGTGCGGCCCACGTTGACGCGGATGTCCAGCAGCTTGGTGTTCACTTCCTCCGGCGGATACTTGTACGCCACGGACCAGCGCGGCACCCGGGAAGTGTTGCCCAGGGCCCGCTGCAGGGCAAAGTCGTCCACCTTGACCACAATGCCGTCGATTTCATGCGACAGGTCGTGCCGGTGCTCGCCGTTGTCCGCAATGTACTTCAGCACTTCTTCGTAGGTGTCCAGCACCTTGTAATAGGGCGACGTCGGCAGGCCCCACTGCTTCAGCAGTTCGTAGGTCCCGGACTGGCTGGCCACATCCAGGCCTTCGCGGGCGCCGATGCCGTGCACGTACATGCTCAGCGGACGCCGGGCGGTCACCTCGGGGTCCTTCTGCCGAAGCGAGCCGGCGGCAGCGTTGCGGGGATTGGCGAAGGGGGCCTTGCCTGCCTCCACCATGGTTACGTTCAGGCGCTCGAAGTCCTTGGACGGGATGAACACCTCGCCGCGGATTTCCATCTCCGCCGGCAGGTTCTCTCCCTTCAGCGACCGCGGGATGGAGGCGATGGTGAGTACGTTGTGGGTGATGTCTTCACCGGTCGTGCCGTCACCGCGCGTGGCAGCGCGGACCAGTTCGCCGTTGCGGTAGAGGAGGTTCACGGCCAGACCGTCGATCTTCAGCTCGGTCAGCCACTTGATCCTCGCCCCAGGGGAAATAGTGGCGACGGAGGCCTCGGTTTTGCGGACCCAGGCGTCCAATTCGTCGAGGGAAAAGACGTCCTCCAGGCTGTACATCCGCTGCAGGTGTTCCACCGGGGAGAAGGCGGCCGATACTTCGCCGCCCACTTCCTGGGTGGGCGAATCGTTGGTGACCAGCTCAGGGTGCAGCGCCTCGATTTCCTCCAGGCGGCGGTAGAGCGTGTCGAATTCCGCGTCCGAAACCAGCGGGGCGTCTTCGTTGTAATAGGCAAACCGGTAGCGGCGCACCTGCTCGGCGAGCGCCTGGTATTCCTCGCGCAGATCCCCGGCGGGCGGGGTGTCAGTGCTGACCGACTCGACGGCGGCTTCGGTTTCCGGGGATGTCTTGGCTGTGCTCACCTAACCAATCTTGCCCCATCGTCCCGGCTGGCGGGAGCCGTGCGCCGTGCCGACGTCGGACCCGAATACAGCCAGGACGGAAACCAATCCACGGCGTTCCGCGGATGTCCACAGGAGCCGCCGTGTCAGCCGCGTGCACGAAGCGGCCGAGGCCCGCCCGGTTCTTGGAGTGCTTGCGGCGGTGCGGCCTGACTGTTAGGTCTAATGGTAGGTAAACTGCGGGAGAGCCAAGTTCGCTTACGGTGGACCTGCAGCTAAGCGATGAAGGGAAGTGCGGCGTGGCCAAGAATGAACCCCGCGTAAAAGAAGTAGACGAGAACGAGATACAGGTTAAGGGCCATCCGAAGGAATGGGCGGCGGGGCTCCCTGCTGTCTACCACTCCATGAAACCCGCCATTGAGAACATGGGCCTCAGCCGTGCCCTCGGAACCACGTTCCGCATGAACCAGAAGCACGGTTTTGACTGCCCGAGCTGTGCATGGCCGGATCCCAAGGACCGCAGCCCGTTTGAATACTGTGAAGAAGGCGTCAAGGCTGTCACGTGGGAAGCCACGCCGGTTATCATTCCCTCGGAGTTCTGGGCCGAGCACAGCCTTACGGAGCTGCGCGAACGCAGCGAATACTGGATGGGCATGCAGGGCCGGCTCACCGAGCCGCTCTACAAGCCCGCGGACGAAGACCACTACCGTCCCGTTGGCTGGGATGAGGCGCTCGGCATTGTGGCCGACAAACTCAAGGCCCTGGACTCCCCCGACGAGGCCGCGTTCTACACCAGCGGGCGTACCTCCAACGAGGCCGCCTTCCTCTACCAGTTGTTCATCCGCGCCTACGGTACGAACAACCTGCCGGACTGCTCCAACATGTGCCACGAGTCCTCGGGCTGGGGCATGGGCCAGACCATCGGCATCGGTAAGGCCACGGTGGCCTACGACGACTTCGAAAAAGCCGACCTGATCATCCTGATGGGCCAGAACCCGGGCACCAACCACCCGCGCATGCTGACCGCGCTGGAGCACTGCAAGCGCAACGGCGGCAACATCGTTGCCGTCAACCCGCTCCCCGAAGCAGGGCTGAAGCGCTACAAGAACCCGCAGAAGCCCCGTGGCATCGCCGGTAAGGGTACGGAACTGGCCGACCAGTTCCTGCAGATCCGGCTGGGCGGAGACATGGCCCTGCTTCAGGCCATCTCCAAGCGGGTCTTCGAGGCCGAGGAAAAGAATCCGGGAACGGTCCTGGACCACGACTTCCTGGAAAAGCACTGCGAGGGCCTCGCAGACCTCAAAGAACACGTCATGCTGCTCGACGACGCCGTTGTCCTCGAAGCTACCGGACTGCGCGTTGAAGAAATCGACGAGCTGGCGGACCGCTACCTGCGTGCGGAAAAGGTGATCATTACCTGGGCCATGGGCATCACCCAGCAGAAAAAGGGTGTCGCCACCATCAAGGAGATCATCAACCTGCTGCTGCTGCGCGGCAATATCGGTAAGCCCGGCGCCGGCGCCGCCCCGATCCGCGGACACAGCAACGTCCAGGGCGACCGCACCATGGGCATCTGGGAGCAGATGCCTCCGGCGTTCCTCGATTCGCTGGGCAAGGAGTTCAACTTCGACCCGCCGCGTGAGCACGGGGCCGACGCCGTCGAAACGTTCCACCGGATGCATGAGGGCCGCATCAAGTTCTTCATGGCACTGGGCGGCAACCTGATCTCCGCCATCTCGGACACGCAGTTTGCCGAGGCCGCCATGGTGAAAACCGACATGACGGTTCAGATGTCCATCAAGCTGAACCGCTCGCACCTCGTCACCGGCAAGGAAGCACTCATCCTTCCGGTCCTGGGGCGCACGGAATTCGACGACCAGGAGACCGGCCGCCAGTTTGTCTCCGTGGAAGACACCGTTTGCGTGGTGCATGCTTCACACGGCGGAGTGGAGCCGGTGTCCAAGAACCTGCTCTCCGAACCCGCGGTCGTGGCGCGCCTCGGTGCCTTGGTGATCGGCGACCGGATCGACGCCGACTGGGCCGGCTATGAGAAGGACTACGACCTGATCCGGGACCACATCTCCCGGGTGGTTGAAGGCTGCGAGAACTACAACGAACGGATCCGCCAGGATGGCGGGTTTGTGCTCCCCAACGGTCCCCGCGACTCGCGGACCTTCAACACGCCCACGGGCAAGGCCGTCCTGACGGTCAATGACCTGGAGGCTGTTGAGCGTCCCGAAGGCACCCTGCTCCTGCAGAGCCTGCGCTCCCACGACCAGTGGAACACCACTATCTACGGACACAATGACCGGTACCGCGGGATCAAGGGCGGCCGCCACATCCTGTTCATGAACTCCGCGGACATTGAGGAACTCGGTCTGGCGGACGGCCAAAAGATCGATATCCACGGTGTCTACAAGGACGGTGTTGAGCGGGTGGTGCGTAACTTCCGGGTAGTTTCCTACCCCACCCCCAAGGGCTGCGTCGCTGCCTACTACCCCGAGGCCAACGTGCTGGTGCCGATGGATCACGTCGCAGAAGGCAGTAACACCCCGGTGTCCAAGGCCGTCGTCGTCCGGGTTGAACCCGCTGCGCAGACAAATGCCGGTCCCGAGGACAAGATGCGCCGCACCCCTGTTAATGCCTAGTCGCTAGGGGCACGAACGCACGAGAGGCCAGGACTTCGGTCCTGGCCTCTCGTGTTTGGTTTCTGACGATTACTGGGCAGAGCCCTTCCAACCGGGATTATCCGGTCCTTCCAGACCGGTCTCGGCCAGCTGGAAGGCAGTGTTTGCGGCCTTCTGGACAGCCTCGTCGGCGCCCTTCCGTCCGCTGGTGGTGGTAAGCCCTGCTGCGTAGCCGACCACGAACGCGCTGATCACGCCTGCGTTACCGGTGACGCTCTGCGCCGACTTTTCGCCCAGTTCCACGAGCATTTTGTGGTCCACTTCCAGATCCAGGATCTGCAGGGCCTGGGTCAGGCGGCGGCTCCAATCGCTCAGTAGGCGCTCTTCCATATCCGGGTTCGTGCTCATTGCGGCTCCTTCTGTGGTTCGGGTTGTAACACTCAAGCTTATTCGGCTGAGCCGGTGGAATCAGGCGCGGTCCCTGTCAGGGTGACCGCCGCGGTTTCCTCGCCGCCGTTGGCGCTCCTGGCATCGACTACCAACACCGTAATATTGTCCCGTCCGCCGGAGCGCAGCGCCGCCTGGACAAGAGCCGTGCACGCGTCCTGCGGGTTGGACACTGAGGTCAGGAGCTCGTAAATGGAGTTGTCGGTGACCTCGCCGGTCAGTCCGTCGGAGCACACCATGAGCCGGTCTCCGGGTTCCGCGGGGATCAGCCAGAAATCCGCTTCGGCGTCGTTACCGGTGCCCAGGGCGCGGGTAACCACATGGCGGCGGGGGTGCACCAGTGCCTCGTCGGCGGTGATCTGCCCGAGGTCCACCAGTTCCTGGACTTCACTGTGGTCCACGCTGACCTGTTCCAATACCCCGGAACTTAGCCTGTAGGTCCTGGAATCGCCCACGTTGAACACCAGCCAGTGGGGCCTCCCGGCGGCCCGGACCAGGACGGCGCCGGACAGGGTGGTACCGGCACGTCCGCCGGTGGCTTCGCGGATGCGGTGGTCCGCCTCGCGGATCAGTGCTTCCATCTGCCCGGCTGAAAACTCCGGGAGGCGTTTGCCCACTATCGGGGAATCCCCCAGGGTCCGGACGGTGATGCTGCTGGCCACCTCGCCGGCCTCGTGCCCGCCCATACCGTCCGCAATAGCGAAGATCGGGTCGGCAGCGATGAGCGAGTCTTCATTCAGTTCGCGTCGAAGTCCCCGGTCGGAGGCGTAACCAAACACAGCGTGCAGGTCAGTATCCGGGGATGTCGTTTCGTCGGAGTTCATTCACGCCCTATCCGGCAGGTTTACTAAAGTGATCTGGCTAACGCGTTCTCTGTCATACCCTAACCGACGCCGGCGCCTCCGGCTTCGACGCCGGGCGGAGCCGCGGGGCGGGAGGCCCCCGGAACAACCGTCAGTCGATCACGAGACCCGATCCGGTTCCCCGGGCCAGGGTCACCGGATGGATTTCACCGAAGCCACGGACATTGCGCGGCTGGTGCGGAATGAGCACGAACTTTGGATTGTCCTTCAGGGCGGCGGCAGTGGAGGCATCGGTGAGGACGGTGCCCGGTTCCGCCAGGGAGGTCAGCCGGGAGGCGAGATTGACGGTGGGACCGTAGATATCCCCCAGCCGGGAGAGCACCCGGCCCCAGACCAGGGATACACGCGCCGAGGGCAGCAGCTCATCCTCCGTGAACGCCTTGGCCAGCGCCAGGGAGATTTCCGCGCCGGCCTCCGGGGATTCAGCGTTGAACAGGACCTCGTCGCCGATGGTCTTGACCAGCCGGCCGCCGCCCACCGAGATGATTTCCGCGCACTTGTGCTCAAAGCGCTGCACCATCTGGGCCAACGTTTTTTCATTCATCTGCCGCGAAAGGCTGGTGTAGGAGACCAGATCAGCGAATCCCACGGCGCGTGCCAACGGCAGCGGAGCGTCGTCGGAGGCGGCGTCGTCGTGGCTTGCCAGCCCGGCTTCGGCGCGCAGGGCCAGACGCTGGACGGCGGCATTGAGCTGGCGTTTCCACGCGTAGACGAGGGTCTTTTCCAGCGGCTCGATGAGATCGGGAAGGGCCTCGACCAGCCGCTTGCGGGCTTCGGCATCAGTGATCCCGCGGCGGACCACCATTTCCTCCACCAGCGCTTCGACCTGCCAGACCACCATCCGGTCCGTCATCTGCCCGATGGACCGCATGATGGAAATAGCCGCGTCCTCGGTCAGCTGCTCATCGCGGACCAGTTCAATCACGGTGCTCAGGGCCTCACGGTCCTGTTCGGTGAAAAAGACGGCGTCGTCGTCGAGGTTCGGAAAGCCCATGGCCCGCCAGAGCTTACGGGCGGACAGCAGGGACACGCCCGCTTCCGCGGCCGCTTCACGGCGCTTCAGGGTCCGCGGACCGCCGAGTAGCTGCGCTTCGAGCCGGCGGACGTCTTCCCGGTCAATGTCGGTTCCCGTGCTGGCCCGCGAATAGTCGGGACGCGGCGCCTGCACCGGCATGCGTTCGGGGCGGGGCATCGGTTCGGGGTGGCTGGCGGGTCCGGACTCACCGTGGCCGGTTTCAGTCATCGTCCCTCCCTTCGTAGTCGTATCCCCTGTCTCCTTCCATATCTACACCATCGAACATGGCCGTCAGCGGCAGCTGCCCGATGGCCGCCACCACCATGGAGCGGAACCGGTGCACCTCGGGCACCGACGGATACTGCATAATCCGGCCGTGGCCCAGGTCAAGGATGAGGGTGCCGCTGCGCTGCATCCGGTCCGTCACGGACTGGCGGATTTCCAGCTGGTAGATGGCGGCGAGGGCTATTTCATGCTCACGGCGCACCAGGACCCCCTGCCGCTGGATCAGCCTCCGGTCCGTGAGGATGATCCGCCCGGCGAACCACCGAAGCAGCGGCGGCAGGCAGTAGCGGGCGAGCACCAGCACCGCCAGACCGAAGACCGCCGGCTGCAGGTACGGGCTCCACTCCGCCAGCTGCCCGGGCAGGGTGTCCCGGCCCAGCCAGCCGATCACGTAGCCGGCCAGCGCGCCGATAATACCCGCGAGGACCAGCGGCTTCCACAGGGAGCGCGCGTGCGGGCGGCCGGCGGCGATGATGTGCTCGCCGGAAGACAGTTTCAGGCGCACGGGGCGCCTCCCCGCAGCCGGGGCGGGACGGACCTCACGGCTGCTCGGGGCGCAGATGCACGACGTCGGCGGCGCTGACAGTGTGTGCGGCACCGGCGTCGTCAACAATCACCAGGGCACCGGTGGGCGCCATCGTTACCGCGCGGCCGGTCAGCACGCCGCCGCCGGGCAGCTGCGCACTGACGCGCCGGCCCAGGGTGGCCAGGCGCGCGGTGACCTCGTCCCGCAGGGAGCACTGCTTTCCGGCGGGCACCGCCTCGGGATCTCCGTCCACGGAGCAGAAGGCCCGGTACCGGGACACCAGTGCGAGCAGGTAATCCTGGAGCAGGATATTGCGGTCAGTGGTGGAGGCGTACTCCATCAGCAGGCTGGTGGCCGTGGGGACCGGCAGGTCCTCGTCGGTCAGGCTGACGTTCAGGCCGGCGCCGACCACCACGGCCGGCGGGCCGCCGTCGGACGCCGGAACCAGCTGTGCCAGCACTCCGGCGAGCTTCCGGCCGTCCACCATAACGTCATTGGGCCATTTCAGCCGGGCCTCGACGCCGGTGCGCGCGGCCACGCTTTCGGCCAGGGCCAGGGCGGCCAGCAGCGACAGCCAGCCGTAGGAGACCGTGGGCAGGGGCCGGCCGGAGGAATTCACCGGACGCAGGAGCACGCTGACAAACAGTGAGGAACGCTCCGGGGCCACCCAGCTGCGCTCCATCCGCCCGCGGCCGGCGGTCTGCAGCTCGGCGGTCAGGACCGTCAGGTCCGGAACTTCCCAGGGACGCAGGCGTGCCGCGTCCGCCAGGTCCGTATTGGTGGACCCGGTCTCCTGCACCACGTCCAGCGCAGCGAGGGGACCGTTGGGTGCCACCAGCTCCGCCCTGAGGCGGGCGGGATCCAGGGCCGGTCTTTCCATGCTGGAGTAGTGCAGTTGCATTCTTCCGATCTTACGCGGGCGCCCTGACATTCCCTTCGCGCCCGGCCCGGCAGCGGCGGTTAGAGGAAGAAGTCCGGCATCAGCTTCTCCGCCGGGACTCCGGGGGCGTAGCGGCCGAAATCGGTGACGCCCTCCTCGCGCAGCACCTCTTCGTCGGTGAAGAAGTTGCCGGTGGAGCGCCCGCTCGGACGGGTGAGGATCGCGTGGGCGGCATCCGCCATGATGTCCGCGCTGCGGGAGGCCGCGGCCAGCTTCTCGCCTCCGGGCATGTTGCGGATGGCGGCGGTGTTGATGCCGGTGACCGGCCAGAGCGAGTTCACGGACACGCCGTCGTCCTTCAGCTCCTCGGCCAGCCCGAGGGTAGTGAGGGACATGCCGTACTTGGCCATGGTGTAGGCCAGGTAGCCGCCGGCCCACTTGGGATCCAGGTTCAGGGGCGGGGACAGCGTCAGGATGTGCCCGTTGTCCGAGCGGCGCAGGGCGTCCAGCGAGAACTTCGAGAGCATAAACGTGCCGCGGGTGTTGATGTCGGCCATCAGGTCGTAGCTCTTCATGGTCACGGCGCCGGTGCCGGAGAGGTCAATGGCGGAGGCGTTGTTCAGGACAATATCGATGCCGCCGAACTGCTCCAGGGTGGTTTCGACGGCGCGGGCAACGTCTTCGTCGCGGCGCACGTCGCCGATGATCGGCAGGGCCTTGCCGCCGGCGGCCTCCAACTGCTCGGCGGCCGTGTAGACGGTCCCCTCGAGCTTGGGGTGCGGCTCCGCCGTCTTGGCGAGCATGGCAATGTTGGCGCCGTCCGCTGCTGCGCGCAGGGCGATAGCGAGCCCAATGCCACGGCTTCCGCCGGACATGAGGATGGTGCGTCCTGCGAGGGACCTGGGCGCCGTTTCCGGGGTGCTGTTGGGGATGCTCATAGCCACAGGGTAATGCACCTCACGCCGATGTTACTAGCCAGTAACATCGGGCGGTCGCAACGGACCCGACCAACCGGCAGGAGACGAAATTGTAGGTTTTCTACACTCAATCCCTGCGGTCCGGCTCACTAGACTGGGTAAAACGTTCTGATCTTTGTGCGGAACCTACTTAACACCCTTGCACTGCCTCTCCGTCGGAATCCTCCGTAGGCCCGGCAGCGTCCACACCGAAGCACCCGGAGGACCCTTTGAGCATCGACCAGGACCTGTCCCTGCATACGACGGCCGGCAAAATCGCTGACTTCCGGCGCCGCCGGGCCGCAGCAGCGGTCCCCTCCGGATCCGCCGCAGTGGAAAAGCAGCACGCCCGCGGAAAGCACACCGCCCGCGAGCGGATCGACCTGCTGGTGGACGCCGGCTCCTTCGTCGAGTTCGATGCCCTGGCCGTCCACCGCTCCACCGCCTTCGGCATGGAGAAGAAGAAACCCCTCGGCGACGGACTGGTCTCCGGCTACGCCACCGTGGACGGACGTCCGGTGGCCGTCTACAGCCAGGACTTCAGCGTCTACGGCGGTTCCCTCAGCCAGGTCAACGGCGAGAAGATCGTCAAGGTCCAGGAATTTGCCCTGCGCAACGGCTGCCCGGTCATCGGCATCCTGGACGGCGGCGGTGCCCGCATCCAGGAAGGCGTCGCCTCGCTGGCGATGTTCGCCGATATTTTCCGCAACAATGTCCACGCCTCCGGCGTCGTTCCCCAGATTTCGCTGATCATGGGCCCGTCCGCCGGCGGCGCCGCCTACTCCCCCGCCCTCACGGACTTCGTGGTGATGGTGGACAAGACCTCGCACATGTTCATCACCGGACCAGACGTCATCAAGACCGTCACCGGCGAAGACGTGGACATGGAGACACTGGGCGGCGCCCGCCAGCACAACACCAACACCGGCACCTCCGCCTACCTCGCCTCCGACGAAGAGGACGCCATCGAGTTTGTCCGCGAGCTGCTGGATTTCCTCCCCTCGAACAACCTCGCCGAAGCACCGCTGACCGCCTTCGACCAGGACCCCGAGCCCACCGCCGAGGACCTTGCCCTCGACGAACTGATCCCGGACTCCGCGAACCAGCCGTACGACATCCGCGCCGTCATCGAGAATGTCCTCGACGACGGGCATTTCCTGGAAATGCAGGCCCTGTACGCACCCAACGTGATCATCGGCTACGGCCGGGTGGAGGGCCACACCGTCGGCATCGTCGCCAACCAGCCGATGCAGTTTGCCGGAACCCTGGACATTGCCGCCTCGGAGAAGGCAGCCCGCTTCGTGCGCAACTGCGATGCCTTCAACATTCCGATTCTGACCTTCGTGGATGTTCCGGGCTTCCTGCCGGGCAAGGACCAGGAGTTCCAGGGCATCATCCGACGCGGCGCCAAGCTGCTCTATGCGTACGCCGAGGCCACCGTGCCCAAGCTGACCGTCATCACCCGCAAGGCCTACGGCGGCGCGTACATCGTGATGGGCTCGAAGAAGCTCGGCGCGGACCTGAACCTCGCCTGGCCCACGGCGCAGATCGGTGTCATGGGCGCCCAGGGCGCGGTGAACATCCTGTACCGCGCACCGCTGAAGGCAGCGGCCGACGCCGGCGGCGACGTTGAGGACGTCCGTCGCCAATATATCGAGCAGTATGAAGACGAGCTGTTGAACCCCTACCAGGCCGCGGAACTCGGCTACGTGGATGCGGTCATTGCTCCCTCCGAGACCCGGCTGCTGCTGATCCGCGGCCTGCGGGCACTGCGGGACAAGCGGGCCGCCCTGCCCGCCAAGAAACACGGGAACATGCCGCTGTGAGTACCGCCAACGGGGAGCCGGAACCGGTTGCCGAACCTTTGCTTTCGGTAACCGCGGGCAATCCCACGGAAGAGGAGCTCGCGGCGCTGACCGCCGTCGTCGTCGGACTGGCGGCCCAGGCTGCACCGCCCACCCCGGTCCGGCCGGCCCACCGTGCCTGGGTGCGGCGGCGCAATCTGCGTCTGGACCCGAAGCCCGGGCCCGGGTCCTGGCGGCGGAGTTTCCGCTAGACACAAAGACAGCGGACTGACGGATGTGCGGTTAGGCTACCTTTGTGACCGAACAGACATCACCTTCCGAACCTTTGTCCACCGCGGGGAACGCCCCGGTGCGCCAGCCCACCGCCATCGACGCCGTTGCCGATGCCTTCACCGCAGCCCTGCTGCACCTGGATCCGTCCTTCGCCACGTCCCTGGGCATCCCGGGGCACGAAACCGAATACAGCGACTACTCACCCGCCGGGCTGGAATCGTATGCCGAGGCCATCCGGGAAACGCTGCACCGGCTGGACGGCCTGGTGCCTTCCGATGACGTGGACCGTGTCACCCTGGACGCCATGCACGAACGCCTTGGCCTGGACCTGGAGATCCACGAGTCCGGCTGGGACCTCGCCGAGCTGAACAACATCGCCTCCCCCGCCCAGGGGATCCGCAGCATCTTCGACCTGATGCCAACCGACACCGAGGAGCAGTGGCGACACATTGCCGGCCGGCTGCACAACGTCGACGACGCCGTTGCCGGCTACATCACCAGCCTGCGCTGCGGCGTAGAGCGCGGCCGGGTAGCCGCCCGCCGCCAGGTGAAGATCGTGATGGAGCAGGCCTCCGCCTACGCCGAGGACGGCGGCTTCTTCGACGCCCTCGCCGCCAACGCCTCCCTGCCCGAAGGCGGCGAGCTGCCCGCCGGGCTGCTCACCGAGCTGCGGACCGGCGCCGACGCCGCCCGCCGCGCATACACCAACCTTGCCGCCTTCCTGGCGGATGAACTGCTTCCGGAAGCGCCGGAACAGGACGCCGTCGGCCGCGAACGCTACGCCCTGATGTCCCGGCAGTTCCTGGGATCCACCCTGGATCTGGAGGAAACCTATGCCTGGGGCGTGGAGGAATTGGACCGCATCATCGCGGAGCAGGAAGCCGTGGCCGAGCAGATCCGCCCCGGCGCAAGCGTGGCCGAGGCCATGCGCATCCTCGACGAGGACCCGGCACGCCAGCTGCACGGCACCGAGGAACTGCAGGCCTGGATGCAGGACCTGGCTGACCGTGCCGTGGCGGACCTGTCCGGCTCCCACTTCGAGATCACCGAGCCGATGCGCCGGATCGAGTGCATGATCGCCCCCACCCAGGAGGGCGGCATCTACTACACCGGGCCCAGCGATGACTTCTCCCGCCCGGGCCGCATGTGGTGGTCCGTGCCGGCCGGCGAGGACACCTTCACCACCTGGCAGGAAACCACCACCGTCTACCACGAGGGCGTTCCGGGCCACCACCTGCAGATTGCGACGGCGACGGCATCCCGCGGCCTGCTCAACGACTGGCGGCGCAACGTCTGCTGGGTTTCCGGGCACGGAGAAGGCTGGGCACTCTACGCCGAACGGCTCATGGAGCAGCTGGGCTACCTCAGCGATCCCGGAGACCGGATGGGCATGCTGGACGCGCAGCGGATGCGCGCCGCCCGCGTGGTCTTCGATATCGGCGTCCATCTGGAACTGGAGATTCCGGAACGCTGGGGCGAAGGCACCTGGACCGCGGACAAGGGATATGACTTCCTGAAGCAGAACCTGACCATCAGCGAAGGCCAGCTGAACTTCGAGTTCACCCGCTACCTCGGCTGGCCGGGCCAGGCTCCCTCCTACAAGCTGGGCCAGCGGCTCTGGGAACAGATCCGCGACGAGGTCCGCAGCCGCGAGGGCGACGCCTTTGACGAGAAGTCCTTCCACACCCGTGCCCTGCAGCTGGGGTCCGTCGGCCTGGATACGCTGCGGCGGGCCCTGCTCGGCGACTAGGCGCCTGCGAGCTTTGTCACAATGGCCCGGGAAATTTCCCGGGCCATTGTGCTTCCGGGCGGCTCCGGCGCGGCTTCGATGCGGAACTACTTGGTATCAGCGCTTTTTATTCCCGTAACATTTCGCAACTTTTAGTCCTGTCTGATATGGGCTGGCGGCTAGAGTCTTTCCGTGACCTCACAGACTTCCTCCCCCGAATCCACCGCCCGGCGGCTGCCCACATGGGTAACGTCCTTCGGACCGCAGATCATCGCCGCCCTCATTGCCGGCGTGGCACTGGGTCTGCTGGCCAAGACCATGGGCACCGTCGACGATGAGCCGAACTGGCTCACCACCACGCTGGACACCATCGGCAGCAGCTACGTTTCCCTGCTGAAGGCCGCTGTTGTTCCCCTGATCTTCACCGCGGTGGTCAGCTCGATCGCCAATCTCCGGGCCGTTTCCAACGCCGCCCGGCTGGCCTGGCAGACCTTGCTCTGGTTCGGCATCACGGCTCTGATCAGCGTGACCATCGGCATCCTGCTCGGGGTGTTCATGCAGCCCGGGGACAACGCCTCGGTCAGCAAGGACGCGGAGTTCAGCGGCAGCCAGGGCAGCTGGGTCGGGTTCCTGACCGGCCTGGTGCCGGGCAACTTCCTGGGACTGGGTGCCAGCTCCAAGGTGGCCGAATCCGGTGACGTCACCACCAGCGTCAGCTTCAACGTGCTGCAGATCCTCGTGATCGCCATCGCCGTCGGCATTGCCGCCCTGAAGGTCGGCAAGCCCGCCGAACCGTTCCTGGCCCTGAACGCCTCCGCCCTGGCCGTCATCCAGAAGGTCCTCTGGTGGATCATCCGCCTGGCGCCGGTCGGCACGGTCGGCCTGATCGGCACCGCCGTCGCCACCTACGGCTGGGACACCATCGGGTCCCTGGGCATGTTCGCCCTGACCATTTACATCGGCCTGTTCCTGGTGCTCTTCGGCGTCTACCCGGTGCTGATCAAGGCGCACGGCCTCTCCGTCCGCCAGTGGTTCTCCGGCGCCTGGCCGGCCATCCAGCTGGCCTTCGTTTCCCGCTCCTCCGTGGGAACGCTGCCGCTGACCCAGCGCGTCACCGAACGGAACCTCGGCGTTTCCCGGGCCTATGCATCCTTCGCCGTGCCGCTGGGCGCCACCACCAAGATGGACGGCTGCGCCTCGATCTACCCGGCCGTTTCCGCGATCTTCGTGGCCCAGTTCTTCAACATCGACCTCGGGTTCACCCAGTACCTGCTGATCGCCCTGGTCTCCGTCCTGGGATCCGCTGCAACCGCTGGCACCACCGGCGCCGTCGTGATGCTCACGCTGACCCTGTCCACCCTGGGCCTGCCGCTGGCCGGCGTCGGCCTGCTGCTGTCCATCGACCCGATCCTGGACATGGGCCGCACCGCCGTCAACGTGGCGGGCCAGACCGTCGTCCCCACCCTGGTGGCCAAGCGCAACGGGCTGCTGGACACCGCTTTGTACAACGCACGCCGCCAGGGCGATCCGTTCGTGGATGATTCCGAGCAGGTTGAGGTTGCTCTGCCCGTCGCATCCAAGAGCTGATCCCTTTCGGGATTCGACGCCGGGCCGTCCCTTCGGGGGCGGCCCGGCGTTTTTCGTTTTCCGGGCCGGTCCCCGCGCTGCCCCGGTTCCGGGCGGTTACCGTGCCCGTCCGCGCTGCCCCGGTTCCGGGCGGTTACCGTGCCCGTTCCGGGCGGTTAGCATGCCCGTCCCCGCCCGCACTAGGCTTGATCCCGTGACCAACCCGAACCTGAGCCTCATTCTGGCCTCCGCCTCCCCCGCCCGCACCAAGCTGCTGACCGATGCCGGCATCAGCCACACCGTCCTCGTGTCCGACGTCGACGAAGACGCCGTCACCGCCCGCTACGGCCTGACCGATCCCCATGACACCGCCCTCCTGCTGGCCCGGGCCAAGGCCGAGGCCGTCGCCTCCCTGCCCGAGGCCGACGGCGCGCTGGTGATCGGCTGCGATTCGGTGTTCGAGTTCGACGGCGAGGCGCACGGCAAGCCGTGGGAGGCCGACGTCGCCCGCGAACGGATCCGCCGGATGAGCGGTTCCTCCGGGGTACTGCACACCGGGCACTGGCTGGTGGACTGCCGCGACACCGACGAGGACGGGTCCGGTGCCACACTCGGCGCAGTGTCCTCTGCCGAGGTGCACTTCGCGAAGCTGACCGACGACGAGATCGAGGCCTACATCGTCACGGGGGAACCGCTTCAGGTGGCCGGTTCCTTCACGATCGACTCCCTCGGCGGGGCCTTTATCGAGCGGGTCGTCGGAGATCCGCACGCCGTCGTCGGGCTGTCCGTTTCGACGCTGCGCCAGCTGCTGGCCAGCGCCGATGTGCGGATTATCGACCTCTGGAAGTAGCTTCCTGCATTCAGGGCTCACCCTTGATACGGCCGGACTGCGCTGCGGCTCCCCCCTCCCTGCGGCTCCGGGCTGGTCCGGGTCCGCGTTTCCCCCGCTTCATCCCCGCTTCCCTGCTTCATCCCCGCTTCTTCCCCGCTTCATCCCCGCTTCATCCCTGCTTCATCCCCGCTTCCGCCCCGCCGATAGTACAGATAAGGGGCTTTTGAGCGCCGGATAGGGCCCTTATCTGTACTATCGGTGCGCCCGGAACGGCCACCCGACCCAAAAAGGGCCCTTATCTGTACTATCGGTGCGCCCGGAACGGCCACCCAACCCAAAAAGGGCCTTCCAGCCTACGGGCTGCGTCGGAGCCGAGACCACCCGGCCAGAACCAGGCCCCTTCGGACTTTGGCCCTGACGCAACCGGGACCCCGGGCGACATCAATCTTGCTGATCTTGACCTGCACCCACCCCAGCTCGGCCGTTTTCAGATCCCGGTAGTGATCCCTGGCCTGCTGTTCCGGCGTGAGGTGGTGCCCTCCCTCGTACTCGAGGCACGTCCGGAATTCCCTGCAGCCGAGATCCGTCCATACCTGCGGATGCCCCGCCGCATCGCAGACGGCGACATTGGGCAGGAACTCCGGCAACTCCGGGTCATCCTGCAGCATCAGCCGGAGCAGGGTTTCCGGCGGGGAATCCACCCCCACCCGGACGAGCTCCAGCGCTTCCCTGCACTTGCGAATGTGGGCTGACCGGGCCTTGGCATCGATGTACTCCCTCAGATGCACCAATGGCACAAGTGCCACGCGGGGCGGGCCAAAGCTGCGGCGGTGTTCGCTGACAATCTGGTCCCCCATCACTATGAGTTCATCCCGGCTGAGCATTCCGGCGCAGTCCAGCCAGGTTCGGGCGAGCGCGGTCACTGGTATCCCCTGAACCCAGGTCTTCTCCTGCTCCTCCAGATCCAGACGGTGCCCCGCAACATTCCGGCGCCTAGGCACCCCCTGTCCGGGACGTCTGCTCAGGTGCAGCACGCGTTCCTCAAACAGCCGCCGCGGCAGCACTAGCCCGTGCAGGCGTGCAGCCGTGGAGTGGCTTATGACGGCGTCCGGCATCAGTTCCACGTAAGGCCGGCAGCGCTCTGCCAGCCGGAACGGCCCGCTGCCGGGCACCCGGATGGATCGACTGGGGATTCGAAGGTCGGAAGCACGCAGCCTGCCCCGGCCCAGCCCGCAGGATTCAGCGGCCTGCAGGGTAAACGGCACCCCTTGAAGGGATGAGGGCAGCGGACTGGGAGATCTCATGCGGCTATTACATGCTGAGGTCTGCGTGCGGGTCCGGCGCGGCTGCCCCGGCTGCGGGCTGCTCCTGCCCATGTGCGGCTTGGGGAGGAACAGTTCCGGCCTCCGACACCCGACCCGAGAGACCCCGGAAGAACACACGCCAGACAAACGCCCGAGTCCCGCGGACACCGGCCGCTTTGTAGAATCCCCACAACGAACGGCGCTCTCCCACGCAGAAACAGCACGTATTATGGCTCGAGACCACAAAACCACGCTAGGCTCCGAACAGATCAAAAGGAGCCAGTGCACCAATGAGCCAGAACACCCCCGCGCCTGCGGCGACCCCCGCCAAGGCACTTAGCAAGATCCTCATTGCCAACCGCGGCGAGATCGCAGTCCGCGTCATCCGCGCCGCCCGCGATGAAGGAATTACCGCCGTGGCGGTCTACGCCGAGCCGGACCGCGACGCCCTGCACGTCCGCCTCGCCGACGAGGCCTATGCCCTGGGTGGCAGCACCGCCGCCGAGTCCTATCTGGACATGGGCAAGATCCTCGACGCCGCCGCCCGCTCGGGCGCGGATGCCATCCACCCCGGGTACGGCTTCCTCTCCGAGAACGCCGAGTTTGCCCAGTGCGTCATCGACGCCGGCCTGACCTGGATCGGCCCCTCCCCCAGCGCCATTTCCTCGCTCGGGGACAAGGTCCAGGCCCGGCACATTGCCGCCAAGGTCGGCGCCCCGTTGGTTCCCGGTACCCCCGATCCGGTGGAATCCGCGCAGGACGTCCTGGACTTCGCAGACCGGCACGGGCTGCCGCTGGCCATCAAGGCAGCCTTCGGCGGCGGCGGCCGCGGCATCAAGGTTGCCCGCACCCGCGAGGAAATCCCCGAGATGTTCGAGTCCGCCGTCCGGGAGGCAACGGCAGCCTTCGGCCGCGGCGAGTGCTTCATCGAGCGCTTCCTGGATGCACCCCGCCACGTGGAAACCCAGTGCCTGGCGGACGCCTACGGCAACGTCGTCGTCGTTTCCACCCGAGACTGCTCCCTGCAGCGCCGGAACCAGAAGCTGGTGGAGGAGGCCCCCGCACCCTTCCTCTCCGAAGAGCAGAACTCCCGCCTGTACGCGGCGTCGAAGGCCATCCTGAAGGAAGCCGGTTACCAGGGCGCCGGAACCTGCGAATTCCTGGTGGGAACCGACGGCACCATTTCCTTCCTCGAGGTCAATACACGCCTCCAGGTGGAGCACCCGGTCTCCGAGGAGGTCTCCGGGCTGGATCTGGTCCGCGAACAGTTCCGCATCGCCCGCGGCGAAGCCCTGGGTTACAACGATCCGGAAGTCCGCGGCCACTCCTTCGAATTCCGGATCAACGGTGAGGATCCGGGCCGCAACTTCATGCCCGCCCCCGGCACCGTCTCGGAATTCAAGCTGCCCACCGGCCCCGGCGTCCGGGTGGACTCCGGCATTGAAGCGGGCGAAACCGTGGGCGGCAACTTCGATTCCATGCTCGCCAAGCTCATTGTCACCGGCGCCACCCGCCGCGAGGCGCTGCAGCGGGCACGGCGTGCCCTGGCCGAGATCGACGTCGTCGGCATGCCGACGGTGCTGCCTTTCCACCGCGCCGTCACAGCGGACCCGGCCTTCACCAACGAAGAAGCGTTCGGCGTCCATACGCGCTGGATCGAAACGGACTTCGTGAACACCATTCCGGCCTGGACCGGCGAGGCGGGCACGGGGGACGACGACGAGCGCCGCCGCGTCACCGTTGAAGTAGGCGGCAAGCGCCTTGAAGTGGTGCTCCCGGCCGGCCTGGGCGGCGGCTCCGGCGCTCAGGGCGCCAACGGTGCCCGCAGCAACGGCAAGGCACGCAAGCGGTCCCGCGGCGGCGCGTCCGCTGCAGCCGCGGGCGATGACCTCACCTCCCCCATGCAGGGAACCATCGTCAAGGTGGCCGTCGAGGACGGAGCAGTGGTCCGCGAAGGTGATCTGGTGGTGGTGCTGGAAGCCATGAAGATGGAGCAGCCGCTGACGGCGCACAAGTCCGGCACCATCTCCGGCCTGGGCGCCGTCCCCGGCGCGACAGTATCCGCCGGCGCCGTCATCGCCTCGATCCTGGACTAAACCGGAGCCGCTGGCGGCGGGACGCCGGGGCGGATACCGGCCTCGTCAACAGATCAAGGGGCCATTTCCCGGTAGTCAGTAGAAGCCCCGAAAACGCAGCAGGCCCGGTTCCCCTCAGGGAACCGGGCCTTTGCCGTCGCAGCCGGTCAGGCCGGGGCTGGTCAGCCCACCTTCACGCCGTCGCTGGCGTTGTTCTCATAGTCGACGTCGCGGGTTTCCTTGGTGACGAACAGCGCGATCAGCGTCAGCACCGCCATGGAGCTGAGGTACACGCCCACCAGCCAGGGGCTGCCGTCCGCGGCCTGCCACAGGGCGACGGCGATGAACGGCGCCACCGCAGCGCCCAGGATCGAGGAGAAGTTGTATGCGATGGCCGAACCGGTGTACCGCACATTCGTCGGGAACAGCTCCGGCAGCATGGCACCCATCGGCCCGAAGGTCAGGCCCATCAGGGTGAAGCCGATGATCAGCACGGTCATGACGCCGGCGGTGCCGCCGTCGAACAGCGGAGCGAAGGTGAAGCCGAAGACGAAGATCCCGGCAGTCACCGTCAGCAGCGTCTTGCGCCGTCCGAACTTCTCCGCCAACGGTCCGGAAACCATGGTGAAGATGCCGAAGAACACCACACCGATGATCAGCATGACCAGGAAGTCGTTGCGGGCGTAGCCCAGGCCCGCGGCGAACGTCTCGGGATCAAAGGCCTTGCCCGTCTTCTCCGCTGCGGCACGGGCTGCTTCCTCCGTCTTGGCGGCGGTGCCGTAGGACAGGGTGAAGGTGGTCATCAGGTAGAACAGCACGTACGTGGCCAGCATGATGAACGTGCCGGCAATCATCTGGCGCCAGCTGAACCGGAAGGCCTGGCCCAGCGGCAGCTTGCGGACTTCGCCGGAGTCGAGGACCTTCTGGAAGGCCGGGGTCTCCACCAGCTTCAGCCGGACGTAGAGTCCGACGATCACCATGACGGCGCTGGCCAGGAACGGCACCCGCCAGCCCCAGGACATGAACTGCTCGTCGGTCAGCTGCATGCTCAGCAGCAGGAACAGGCCGTTGGCCAGGATGAACCCGATGGGCGCACCCAGCTGCGGGAACGTTCCCCAGACGGCACGCTTGTTGGCCGGGGCGTTTTCCGTGGCCAGCAGGGCTGCACCGCTCCACTCGCCGCCGAGTGCCAGGCCCTGCGCAAAGCGCATCACCACCAGCAGCGCCGGCGCCCAGAAGGTCCAGCCGTCCAGCTCCGCGGTGGGCAGGCAGCCGATCAGGAAGGTCGCGATGCCCATGGTCAGCAGCGAAGCCACCAGAGTCCCCTTGCGGCCCACCTTGTCCCCGAAGTGGCCGAAGATGATCGAACCGAGCGGACGGGCAATAAAGGCGACGCCGAAGACGGCGAAGGAACTCAGCAGGGCCGTGGCGCCCTCGGCATTCGGGAAGAAAAGCCGGGGAAAGACCAGGACGGCGGCGGTGGCATAGACGTAAAAGTCGTAGAACTCGATTGAGGTGCCGATAAGGCTGGCGACAATCACCCGGCTTTTGGAATTGGCCTTGGCCGGCGCCGGTGCCGCGTAGGGATTCGTAGTAGACATGTCACGGTCTTTCGCAAGGGGAAGTGAAGTATCCATATCCTAGGAGCAAGCGTCCGCCATCTGAGATTGGTGTCCATATAGTGGACACATATTTCAGCCGGAGCTCCCCCGGGCATTAAAAAACCGCGCCCGCGGACGGAATAATCCGCCGCGGACGCGGTTCTGTAAAGCGTAAAAATCTACATGTGGACGTGCAGCCGCCGCGCGGCTTCCGAAATGGATCCGCTGAGCGACGGGTACACGGCGAAGGTATTCGCCAGGTCATCCACGTGCAGCTTCTGGGTGACGGCGATGGCGATGGGGAAGATCAGTTCCGAGGCACGCGGGCCCACCACTACCCCGCCGATGACCGTGCCGGAGCCCTTGCGGGCAATGATCTTCACAAAGCCCTCCTTGACGTCCATCATCTTGGCCCGGGCATTGGTGTGCAGGGACAGCTTGATGACGTCGCCCTGATAGCGGCCCTCGGCCACGTCCGCCTCGGACACGCCCACGGAGGCGATTTCCGGGGAGGTGAAGATGTTGGAAGCCACGGTCTTGAGCTTCAGCGGCTTCACGCCGTCGCCCATCAGGTGGGCCACCGCAATGCGGCCCTGCATGGCCGCCACGGAGGCCAGATTGAAGACGCCGGTGCAGTCGCCCGCGGCGTAGACATTGTCCGCGGTGGTGCGGGAGACGCCGTCGACCCGGATCTGGCCGCGGTCATCCAGCTGGATGCCTGCCTCTTCCAGACCGATGCCGGCGGTGTTGGGAATGGCGCCCACGGCCACGAGGCAGTGGCTGCCCTCGATGGTGCGGCCGTCCGACAGGGTCACGCGTACGCCGTCGCCGGTGTTCTTCACGGAGTCGGCGCGGGACCTGCTGAGCACGGTCATGCCGCGGGCCTGGAAAACGTCCTCCAGAACGACGGCGGCGTCCGCATCCTCGCCCGGCAGCACCCGGTCGCGGCTGGAGATCAGCGTGACCTTGGTGCCCAGGCCGTTGTAGGCGGAGGCGAATTCGGCGCCGGTGACGCCGGAACCGATGACAATCAGGTGCTCGGGAACCTCGGTGAGGTTGTAGATCTGCTTCCAGGTGAAAATCCGCTCCCCGTCAGGTACAGACGTATCCAGCTCGCGGGGGTTGGCGCCGGTGGCAATCAGCAGCGCCTCGGCCTTGACCGTTTCCACCGTTCCGTCCGCCGCGGTGACCTCGATGGTGGAGTTGTCCAGCAGCCGGCCCTCGCCGATCTTCACCTTCACGCCCACCCGTTCCAGGGTGCTGCGGATGTCATTGGACTGCTCCTTGGCCAGTGCCAGCAGCCGGTGGTTGACCACCTTCAGGTCCGCGAAGACCGGTGATGAGACGTCGCCGAATTCCACACCGAGGTTGCGGGCCGCGTTCATCCGGGTCATCACATCGGAGGTGGCGATGAGGGTCTTGGAGGGGACGACGTCGGTGAGCACGGCGGAGCCGCCCAGCCCTTGCCGTTCCACGATGGTTACGTCGGCTCCAAGGGATGCGGCCACGAGGGCAGCTTCATAGCCGCCGGGGCCCCCTCCGAGAATTGCAAGTTTTCGGGCAGTGAAATCTAGTTGGGTGGTCACAAGGCTCTATTCTGTCTCATCCCGTGAGGCGCTCAAAACGGTGTGCCCCGGGCGGACGGCGGCGCTCCCGGCAGGCTGTAGATTTGTTTAGTGACTAACGACCCATTTGAACTTGCCCAGCAGGCCGCCGACTATATCGCAGAGCACACCGGCGTGCCCTCCCACGACATTGCCCTGGTCCTCGGTAGCGGCTGGGGAGAAGCCGCCGAACTAATCGGCGAAACCACCGCAACGCTTTCCGCCTCCGACATCCCGGGCTTCTCCGCACCGGCCGTGCAGGGGCACGTGGGAACCATCCGCTCGGTGCTCACCACCGACGGCAAGCGCGCCCTCGTCCTGGGCGCACGCACCCACTACTACGAGGGCAAGGGCGTCCGCGCCGTCGTCCACGGCGTCCGCACTGCGGCGGCCGCCGGCGCCAAGGTCATGGTCCTCACCAACGGCTGCGGCGGGCTGAACCCCGACTGGACGCCGGGCACCCCGGTGCTCATCAGCGACCACATCAACCTCACCGCCTCTTCCCCGCTCGAAGGTGCCACCTTCGTGGATCTGACGGACCTGTACTCCTCGCGGCTGCGGGACGTGGCCCGCAGCGTGGACCCCACCCTGGATGAAGGCGTCTACGCCCAGTTCACCGGCCCGCACTACGAAACCCCGGCCGAAGTCCGCTACGCCAAGGCCATCGGCGCCGATCTGGTGGGCATGTCCACCGCGCTCGAAGCCATTGCCGCACGGCACGCCGGCATGGAGGTCTTCGGCATCTCCCTGGTGACCAACCTTGCTGCCGGCATCAGCCCGGTGGCGCTGAGCCACGGCGAGGTCCTGGAAGCCGGACAGGCCGCCGGACCCCGCATTTCCAAGCTGCTCGCCGAGATCATCAACCGGATCTAGCAGCTTCCCGCCGCACAGCTATCCGCACCAGCAACAGTAGGTACCCACAATGACTCTGATTCCCGCCGAACTCGAAGAACTCACCGCCGCCGCGCAGAAATGGGCGGACAGCGATCCGGATCCGGACACGGTGCGTCAGCTCCGCACCCTGCTGCGCACCATCGCAGACGGCACGGACGATGCAGCCGCTGCAGCGTCCGCGGAACTGGCGGACCGGTTTGCCGGCACGCTGGAGTTCGGAACTGCGGGGCTGCGTGCGGAGCTGGGCGCCGGGCCCAACCGGATGAACCGCGTGGTGGTGCGCCGCACCGCCGCCGGCATCGCGTCCTTCCTCCAGGACACTGCCGGCGAGAACTGGACCCCCAGCGCCGTCATCGGATATGACGCCCGGTACAAGTCCCGGGACTTCGCTTTGGAGACAGCTGCCGTGTTCGGCGCTGCGGGCATCGAAACGTTCCTGCTGCCGTGCACGCTGCCGACGCCGCTGCTTGCCTACGCGGTCCGCGCACTGGACACGGACGCCGGCGTCATGGTCACGGCCAGCCACAACCCGGCCGCGGACAACGGCTACAAGGTGTACCTGGGCGGCCGGACGGTCAAGGGCCCGGGCCGCGGGGCGCAGATTGTCACGCCGTACGACGCCGAGATCGCAGCCCGGATCGACTACAGCGTGCCGCTGAGCTCCATTGACCTGGCACCGGACGGCTACACCGAGGTCTCCGAGTCGCTGATCGCGGATTACATCGGCGCCGTCGACCGGCTGATGCATGCCGAAGGCTACCCGGAAAGGGACCTGGACATTGTCCTGACCCCCATGCACGGTGTCGGCGGGGAAACCATGTCCTCCGTGCTTCGCGGAGCGGGCTTCACCTCGGTGACCCTGGTTCCGGAGCAGGCCCTGCCGGACCCGGACTTCCCCACCGTTGCCTTCCCCAACCCGGAGGAGCCTGGGGCACTGGACCTGGCGCTGAAGCTTGCCGTCGAGCGCAACGCGGACCTGGTCCTGGCCAATGACCCGGACGCGGACCGCGCCGCCGTAGCCGCCAAAGATCCCGCCACCGGCGAGTGGCGCATGCTGCGCGGCGACGAAGTCGGTGCCCTGCTGGGCCGGCACATCGCCCGGCGGATCGCCGCCGGCCGGTGGAAGGTGCGGGGCGAAAAGACACGTAACGGCGTCGTCTTCGCCAACTCGATTGTGTCCTCCCGGCTGCTGGCCCGCATTGCCGAGGCCGCAGGATTCGAGCACCAGGAAACCCTGACCGGCTTCAAGTGGATCTCCCGCGTGCCCAAGCTGACCTACGGGTACGAGGAAGCCCTTGGCTACTGCGTGGCCCCCGGCCTCGTCCGGGACAAGGACGGCATCTCCGCCGGTGTGCTGATTGCCGAACTGGCGGCGTCCCTGAAGGCGGCCGGACGCACGCTCTTCGACGAACTCGACGAGCTCGCCCTGCAGCACGGGCTGCACCAGAGCGACCAGCTCTCCGTGCGGGTCCAGAACCTGGGGCTGCGCACCGAGATGATGCAGCGGCTGCGCGAGTTCCCGCCGACGTCCTTCGCCGGTTCGCCGGTGGCAACCGCCGTCGACCTGTCCGAAGGTGCCGGCGGACTGCCGCCCACGGACGGGCTGCGGTACATCACCGAGGACAACACCCGGGTCATCATCCGTCCCAGCGGTACCGAGCCGAAGCTCAAGTGCTACCTCGAAGTGATTGAGCCCGTGGGCTCGGCGGCGGACCTGCCGGCGGCGCGTGCCAACGCCCGCGCCACGCTGGACGCCGTACTGGCGGATGTGCGCACGGCTCTGGGACTGTAACCGGCTCCGGCCAAGGCGGGAGCCGGGCATAGTTCCAGCAGCTGCGTAGGCACGCAGCTGCTGGAACTAGGCCGTCAGCTCCGCGACCAGGGGTTCCGGAGCCAGGGGAAGGCGGTCGCCGCTGGCCAGGAGGGCTCCGGTCTGCCCGGCTGTGAGCGGCCGGCTGAAGTAGTAGCCCTGGCCGTGGCAGCATCCCATTTCCTGCAGCATGGCGGCCTGCTGGGCGGTTTCGACGCCTTCAAAGACCGCTTCCAGCCCGGCCGCCTGGATCAGCCGGTGAACGGCGTCTACGAAGTGCAGCTGCCCCTTGTCACGGCTGATCTCGGCAATCAGCTCCCGGTCCACCTTGACGGCATGCACGGGTAGCCGCCGCAGATAACTGATGGACGAGTAGCCGGTCCCGAAATCATCAATTTCCAGCCGGATCCCCAGGGCCTTGAGCGCCTGCATGGAGTACGTTTCCACGTCACCGCTGCCCACCAGGGCGCTCTCCGTAATTTCGAGGACCAGGTCCTGCGGTTCCGTGCCGGTGTCCCGGAGAACCCCGCGGACGTAGTCCACCAGATCCATGCTCTGGAGTTCGGACGCCGAGACGTTTACGCGGATATGGAATCCTTCCTTATCCTGCCCGTCCGCACGCCAGGCCGAAAGCTGTTCCAGGGCGGTGCGCAGCACCCAGCGCCCGATGCCCACAATGGCGCCGCTCGCCTCGGCAAGGGGAATGAAGGAGTCCGGCATGGTCAGCCCCTGCGTGGGGTGCTCCCAGCGCAGGAGGACCTCCACACCGTGCATCTGCCCGGTGACCAGGTCCACGACGGGCTGGTATGCCAGCCGGAATTCGTTCCGCTCAACGGCGTTGCGCAGGTCCGAGGCCATTTCACGCCGCAGTTGGCGTGCATACAGCATCACGGGCTCGAAGGACCGCACCAGGCCGGGGCCGGCCTCTTTCGCCTCATACATGGCTGTATCGGCGCACAGCAGCAGTTCCTCAGCCGACTGCCCGGGGGCGGCCAGGTGGATACCGGTGCTGGCCCGCGGCCAAACATCCAGTTCCTGCACAACGGTCCGCGCGCACAAGGCGGACTGGATTGTTTCCGCCGTCACCAGGGCTGAGAGCCGGCCGGCCGCAGGGAGCAGCACGGCAAACTCGTCGCCCCCGAGCCGCGCGACCACGCTTTCCTCCGGGGCGGAAGCAAGAAGGCGGGCCGCAACTTCCTGCAGCACCAGATCACCGGCGCGGTGACCGAAGCTGTCATTGATTTCCTTAAAGCCGTCCAGGTCAATCATCAGCACCGCGGGCGCAGTATCGCTGCCGTCCCAGCCGGCAAGGACAACTTCCACCTCCTGCATCAGCGCGGTCCGGTTAGCCAGCCCGGTGAGCGGATCCGAGAGTGCCATCTGCTGCATCTGCGCGTGGGCTGCCTGGAGCTCCCGGGTGCGGTTCTGCACCCGCTGCTCCATGTCCTGGTACATGTCATTCAGCTCTCCGGCCAGGAGGTTGATACCGGTGCTGACGGCATCAATCTGATCGCGGGCGGGGGAAACCGGAATACGGGTCGTGAGGTCCCCTGCGGCAATACTGACAATGCCTTCAATGATTCTGCTGAGGCGTGGGTCCTCCGGGGAGACCCCGGCGTTTTCCGGCGTCGGGATCACGCAGCATACCTCGAAAGCCATTTGAGGGCGTCGTCTTCACCGGTGAAGTACCTCGTGGGGCATGGCTGAACCTCACCCCCAAGCAGAAAGTTAGCGATCACCCGGTCCACCGGGGAAACGCCGACTACGGCAACCGCCGCCAGGCACCGCACGGCCCCAAAGACATCGCGGGCACTCCGGGAAATCGATTCCACCCCTGTGAGGGTGAGCAACATCGGTAGGCTCCCGTCCACTGCCAAACGCTCGATGGTGTCAGCAAAGCCGACAGCCATGGAGCCGTTGATTATCCCTCCAGGGGGCAGTAACAGCACCAAGTGCCCCTGCTCCGACTGGGTTACCTGCCCGAGCCGCGGCGGAACCAGCCCGTTTTCGGCAGAGCGGTCCGCGACACCCTGTGAACCGTCGGGCGCCTCGACGCTGGAGCGCCGGGCCGTATCCTGTGTTGCCATAACTCCCCCAAAAGTTGCCGCCCAGGAACTCAATGCAACGGAGAATCCGTCACCGTCCCGGACCACATGACTGGTGGGCGGGTTATCCATGGCTCTATACGTATTGTGCGTCTTCAACGATTCGATAGCGAGTTCCGGACGCAGGAACTGCCTATGGTGACCCGTGATTATGAAACGCCAATCCCGATACTGTCAATGATTTCCCGGCATTCGGACGCATAGACGTCCGCGCCCAGTTTGTTGAAGATGCCCTCACTTTGCTGAGCATCTTTCAGAGCCTCCTCCTGGTGTTCGAGGGAGGAGAGCGCGCGTGACAAAAGGAGCAGAACCCTCGCCTGCAGAAAGGGGTAAGGGCCGGCGAGTTCTTCGGTAAGTGGTCTGAGCAGCCGTTCGGCTTCAGCTGCGTTACCGGATTCCAGTTCCCACCACGCGCGGGTAATCGTGACCTCGTACAAGTCGATATCGTTCCCTCCGGCAACCTCGAACGCAACCTCGGCACGTTCCACGCACTCCAGGGTTTCAGGCCCGGTGAGTCCGGCCACCAGTCGCACGTGGCCCATCGCCTTATTGAACTGCGCCCATAGATTAACGTCGTCCAGCTTGGTCAGGTTCTCTGCGGCCAGCGACTGATATTTCGATCCTTCGCCCAGACGGGATGACATAAATGCCACATTCGCAACCACCCAGTATGTTATGCCGAGCGTGTGGGGTCTGGTCTCTCCATGGTGCATTTCTTCCAGAATCAACGCTTCAGCCCAGGCATGCTCTAAATCGCCCTCCTCGGCCAATGCCGAGACCAAGGTGTGCTGAACGCTTCGCCGCGCTTCCGCCGATAACTCTGTTTGAGGCAGGTTCACGGCTTCCCATGCCACGGCAAGGGCCTCGTGCATCTGCCCGTCGTTATGGAATATCCTGGCCAGAAGAGCCCTGGTCCGGGTATCGAACTCAGGATGCTCTTTGACGGCGTCCGATTGCAACAACTCCCGGCAGGTGGCAACGGCGTCCTGGATCAGTCCAAGATCGTGCTGAAGCTGTCCCGTTTGAAACGCCATCCGGCTGAAGCCCCAAGAGTCACCCTGCTCACGGGCCGCTTCGGCAGCCGATTGTGAATAGCTGACCGCCGCGGAATAATCCCGCTTCTGCAGCGATTGCAGCATTCGGTATTCGTTCAGGATGAACACGGCATTGTTTTCCAATCCAAGGTACCTTCCCACAGTATTCGTGTACGCGAAACGGCGCGTTACCCGGACTTCACCCTGCCCGAGCCCAAAGGTTCCAGCGGGAATACACCGCTAACCTAACACCGTTGCAACTTTTCCGCAGGATTCCCGCATCTGCCCGAAATTTCATAATTTGCACTCATCTGGATAGCTATACTGCAAGTGTTTTAATTCTTCAGTATTGCGTCTTCCTAGGAGCAGAACATGAAAAAGCTTGGTGCAGCAGTGCTGCTGTCCGCTGTCATAGCCGGGGCAGGTGTGGCGGCCCCGGCATCCGCCGCATCCTCGGCTCCCTCAAACATGGAAAAGGTAGTCGTTAAGTCGCAGACGGTTTCGCTCTTCGGAATCTGGCCGCGCAACGTCTAGGGATTTGAGTCAAGGCCCGGATGAACCGTACCCGCGGAGCATCCGGGCTTTTGCGTCGTGATCTCAGCCACGCCCCTATGGCAAGATAGATCCCATGTCTACACCCATTGCCTCGTACATTGATCACACGCTCCTCAAACCCGAGGCCAGCCGCGACGACATCCTCCGGGTCTGCTCCGAAGCTGCTGAGTACCAGTTCAAATCCGTCTGTGTTAACCCGCTCTGGGTCGGCACCGTCCGCAACGCCCTGAAGGGCAGCGGCGTCCTCACCTGCTCGGTCATCGGTTTCCCCCTGGGGGCCACCACCACCGAGGTGAAGGTCTTCGAAGCCCAGGGCGCACTGCAGGACGGCGCCGATGAGATCGATATGGTCATCGACATCGCCGCAGCACGGCGCGGAGACAAGGCCACCCTGGTCCGCGACATCGCCGCCGTAGCCGAGGCAGTGCACACGGGCGGCGGGATCCTCAAGGTCATCATCGAAACGTCCCTGCTCAATGATGAGCAGAAGGTCCTGGCCTGCGAAGCCTCCGTCGAGGCCGGCGCCGACTTCGTGAAGACCTCCACCGGTTTCAACGGCGGCGGCGCCACCGCCGAAGACGTCGCGCTGATGCGCCGCACCGTCGGCCCGGACCTCGGAGTGAAGGCTTCCGGCGGTGTCCGGTCGCTCGAAGATGCGCAGGCAATGATCGACGCCGGGGCCACGCGTATCGGAGCGAGCTCCGGAATCGCTATTGTTAATGGAAGCAAAGCCACGTCGGACTACTGACCGGCATAGCTACAGACACTTTTTGAAACGGAGAACTTCATGGTTGGAACACGGTCAAAGCAGCCCTCACACTCGGGCGAGGGCCATCTGGTCAGCAACATCCTCATCTTTGCCGTGATGTTCGCCATCTTCCTGGGCGCCATTTACGCGGTGAACTGGCTGACCCTGGACAACGTCTGGCCGATGGCCATCCTGCTGGTCGCCGCCACCGGCATGTACCTCGTGGCGTTCAGCATCGGCCGTTCCGACACCACCACGGAACTGGCCAAGGGATACTCGCACAACGAGTAGGTCCTGCACGCAAACAGTGATGCACCCCGGCGTTCGCGCCGGGGTGCATCACTGTTTAACGGCTAGCCCTACTCCTTGAACACGGCGTCGAGCACCTGCTTGGCCCACGCCAGGATTTCCGCGTCCACCAGATCCCGCCCGCCGATTCGGGCGGTCTTCGGCTTGGGCACCAGCACCGCGTTCAGGGCCGGCTTCACCAGGGCCCCGGGGTACATGCGCTGCAGCCGCATGGTGCGTGATTCGGGCAGGTCCGCCGGAGCGAACTTAATGAAGTTGCCCTGCAGCGCGACGTCGGTCAGCCCGGCCGCGCGTGCATCCACCCGGAAGCGGGCGACGTCGATCAGGTTCTTCACTTCCTGCGGCGGCTCGCCGTACCGGTCCACGAGTTCGGCCAGCACCTCGTCGATGGCCTCGTTGGTGACCGCCGCGGCCAGCTTGCGGTAGGCCTCCAGCCGCAGCCGCTCCCCCGGCACGTACTCGTGCGGCAGGTGTGCGTTGACCGGCAGCTCGATCTTCATTTCGGCGGCCTTCTCCTCGGCCTCCCCGCGGTAGTCCGCCACGGCTTCGCCCACCAGCCGGATGTACAGGTCGAAGCCGACGCCGGCAATGTGCCCGGACTGTTCCCCGCCCAGCAGGTTGCCCGCACCGCGGATCTCCAGGTCCTTCATGGCCAGCTGCATGCCGGCACCGAGCTCGTTGTGCGTGGCCACGGCCTTGAGCCGTTCCAGCGCCACCTCGCCCAGCGGCTTTTCGGACGGGTAGAGGAAGTAGGCGTAGGCCCGCTCCCGGCCGCGGCCCACCCGGCCGCGCAGCTGGTGCAGCTGCGAGAGGCCGAAGTGGTCCGCCCGGTCCACAATCAGGGTGTTGGCGTTGGAGATGTCGAGGCCGGTTTCAATGATGGTGGTGCAGACCAGCACGTCGAAGCGCTTTTCCCAGAAGTCCACAATGATCTGCTCCAGCTTGGACTCGCTCATCTGCCCGTGGGCGACGGCGATGCGGGCCTCCGGGACCAGCTCCTGCAGGTGCGCGGCGGTCCGGTCAATCGAGGAGACCCGGTTGTGGACAAAGAACACCTGGCCCTCGCGCATCAGTTCGCGGCGGATGGCGGCGGAGGCCTGCTTGTCCGTGTACGGGCCCACATAGGTGAGCACCGGATGGCGTTCCTCCGGCGGGGTGGCCAGGGTGGAGGTCTCACGGATTCCGGTCAGGGACATTTCCAGGGTGCGCGGAATCGGGGTGGCGCTCATGGCCAGGACGTCCACGTTGGTGCGCATCTTCTTCAGCGCTTCCTTGTGTTCGACGCCGAAGCGCTGCTCCTCGTCCACGATCACCAGGCCCAGGTCCTTGAACTGGACCTCCTGCGAGAGCAGGCGGTGCGTGCCGATCACCACGTCCACGGACCCGTTCTTCACGCCCTCGATGGTGGCCTTGGCCTGTTTCGAGGTCTGGAAGCGGGACAGTGAATCCACCCGGACGGGGAAGCCGGAGAAGCGTTCGGCGAACGTTTCCATGTGCTGCTGCGCCAGCAGCGTGGTGGGCACCAGCACGGCCACCTGCTTGCCGTCCTGCACGGCCTTGAACGCCGCCCGGACCGCAATCTCGGTTTTGCCGTAGCCCACGTCGCCGGAGACCAGCCGGTCCATGGGCACTTCGCGTTCCATGTCCGCTTTGACCTCGTTGATGGTGGTCAGCTGGTCCGGGGTCTCCACATACGGGAAGGCTTCCTCGAGTTCGCGCTGCCACGGGGTGTCCGCGGCGAAGGCATGGCCCTTGGACGCCATCCGGGCGGAGTAGAGCCGGATCAGCTCCCCCGCAATTTCCTTGACCGCCTTGCGCGCACGGCTCTTGGTCTTGGCCCAGTCGGAGCCGCCCATCTTGGACAGCACCGGGGTTTCCCCGCCCACATAGCGGGTGATCTGGTCCAGCTGGTCGGTGGGGACAAACAGCCTGTCCCCGGGGGCACCGCGCTTGGAGGACGCGTATTCCAGCACCAGGTATTCGCGCACGGTCTTGTTGGCGCCGGCACCGGTGGCCCGCTGGATCAGCTCAATGAACTTACCGACGCCGTGCTGCTCGTGCACCACAAAGTCACCCTCCTGCAGCTGCAGCGGGTCCACGGCGTTGCGCCGCTTCGAGGGCATCTTCCGCATATCGCGGGTGGAATAGGTGCTCGCCCGGCCCAGCAGGTCCGCCTCGGTGAGCAGCCCGGTCTTCAGGGTGTCGAACACATAGCCGCGGCCGGCGCTGGCCGTGGTGATGGCGATGACGCCGGGCTGCGGTTCCTTGTCCACGGAGTCCACGAGGGCGGCGGGGATGTCATTTTCTCGGAACAGTTCGGCCAGGCGCGACGCCGGTCCCGGCCCTTCGGTGACGACGACGACGCGCCACATGTCCCGGACGCGGCCACCGATGAACTCCATCATTTCCGCGACGTCACCGCGGTAGCCGCGCGGTTCGCGGGCATTGATGGTCAGGGTGTCGATGTCCAGGACGGTTTCATCGTCGGGGTTGAAGGAGGTGATGGACCACCAGGCCACGTCATTGGCGTGCGCGGCGGTGCGGGTGTCGGTCAGGGAACGGAAGCTCGCGGCGTCGAGGTCCGCGGAGAGCGCGGCGGACAGGTCCAGGGGCGCGGAGCCGCCGTCGGACGCCGTGGCCCACGCCGCGGCCAGGAATTCCTCGTTGGTGGCGGCCAGGTCATGGGCACGGGCGCGGACCTTTTCCGGCTCGATCACCACGGCAAGGGACCCGCGGGGCAGCTCGCCCATCAGCGGAACCATGGAGTCCACCAGCACGGGGGCCAGGGATTCCATACCCTCCACGGCAATGCCGCCGGCGATTTTCTCCAGCATGTCCGCGGCAGCCGGCATCTGGTCCTTGAGCTTGGCCGCGCGGCTCATGACCGACGGCGTGATCAGGATTTCCCGGCAGGGCGGGGCGTAGAGCTCGTCGGGGTGGGTGATGTGCTCACCGGTCAGCGTCCGCTGGTCCGCAACTGCGAACCAGCGCATGGAATCCACCTCGTCGCCGAAGAAGTCAATGCGGATGGGATGGTCCTCGGTGGGCGGGAAAACGTCCAGGATGCCGCCGCGCACGGCAAATTCGCCGCGGTGGCTGACCATGTCCACCCGGGCGTAGGCAGCCTGGGACAGGGCGGTCACCACCGAGTCGAAGGGCTGTTCCTGGCCAACCTTCAGGGACACCGGCTGCAGTTCGCCGAGCCCGGCGACCAGGGGCTGGAGCACGGCGCGCACTGGAGCCACCACAATCTGCACCGGAGCGGTCTCCGGGTGTGCCAGCCGGCGGAGCACCGAGAGGCGCCGGCCCACGGTATCCGAGCGCGGGGACAGCCGCTCATGGGGCAGGGTCTCCCAGCTGGGGAATTCCTCGATGCCGGCCAGCGGCAGGTAACTGCGCAGCGCCGCCGCCAGGTCCTCGGCTTCGCGTCCGGTTGCCGTCACGGCCAGCACCACCGGCGGAATGTCGTCCCCGGTCCCGGCCGCCGCGAGCCCGTCCACCATTTCCGCCAGCAGTGCCGCACGCATGCCCTGCGGGGCGCCGATCTGCAGGTCTTCGCTGCGGCGGTCCAGGGGCCGGGAGGAAAGGGTCCGCACCCGGGCGTACGAGGGATCCTCAGCGAGGGCGGCACGCAGTCCGTTCAGGCTCATGGGGTGTTTTCTCCTTCATGACGGCAACGCAAATACCCGAAGTCCGCACAAGGAACCCCGGGGTTTTCTTCCACACTACCTGCTGCCGGAGCGGTCGCTGCCGCGCTCCCGCTGAGAGCGGAAACCGGTTCCGGGACCGGTGTTTGCCGGCAGCGCCCGGCGGTCCCGGTCCCCGCCTACTTCTGCAGCCGATGGCCGCGGTAGCTGTTGTCCGCCCTGTTGTTTCGCCGGGCCCCCTGCCACGCTGGAAAGGCACGGGCAGAACCGGACAGCATTTCACCGTTGACGACGTAAGGATTGCCCCATGGCCACTCGCACGCCCCTATGGGCTACAGGATGTGCGCTGCTTGCCCTCACCTTCACCGGGTGCGCCGGAGATTCCGATGACGGCAACGGCTCATCAGCAACCCCGTCAGAAACCGCATCTGCATCCATTCCGGGCAAGACCGCCAATCCCGACCGCTGCGGACAGTTCACCGCCTCGCCCACGCCGGGCGGCATCATCGTGGGAACCTTCGGCCCGTACTGTGAGGAAGCCGTCGCAACCACCTACACGACGGCGCTGATCCCGGACGAGTCCTCGGCCATTGTCACCGTGGAGGAAACGGATGCGGACACCACCGTCCAGCTGCAGGCACAGGGCTTCGCCGCCAATATGTCCTACAGCGCGCGGCTGCACGAGGACAACTGCGGCGCCGAGCCTGCGGACGCCGGCGCGGAGTACCAATCCGGCCAGGATCCGCTTGTCCTGGACTTCACCACGGACGCTTCCGGGAATGCGACCGCCAGCGCCACGGTGCCGTGGGTGGCTCCCGACGACGACGTCGAGTCCCTCCTTATCCTCGGCGCGGGGGACGCCGCCGGGCAGCCGGCGGGCTGCATCAACCTCGCGCCCTAGCCCGGCCCGCACCGGCCCGGCACCGGGTTTCGGGGCAGCTGGGGGTGCAGTTTAGGATGAGGGTTGGCCGGACCCGGGGTTGCAAGCCCGGGGATCCCGGCATAACGCCCACCCTACGGAGGACCTATGGCCCTGAACGCATCCACCAGCCTGCCCTATGACGTACGCACCGTGACGGACACCTTCGCGGACGAGGGATTCCTGCGCAGCATGAGCGAACACGTAGGAGGCTCCCTGGTGTCCGCTTCCGTGGACGGAGACACTGCCGGAGCTTTTGTCCTCACCGCAGTGCGGACCATGCCGACGGACCGTCTGCCGGACATTGCCAAGAAGTTCGTGGGTGCCACGCTGACCGTGACCCAGAAGGAGCAGTGGGCCGCTCCCGCCGCAGACGGCTCGCGGGAAGCCAACGTGGAGCTCTCCGTTGCAGGGGTGCCGCTGAAGGTCAACGCCGTGCAGCGCCTGGTCACCACCCCGGAAGGCACCCGCGTGGATATGGACGGCAAGGTGGCCTCCAGTATTCCGTTCCTGGGTGACAAGATTGCCAAGGCCGCCGAGCCCATGATCGGCAAGGCGCTCACCATTCAGGCCGGCCAGGCCGGCAAGTGGATTGAAAGCCGGCAGGGCTAACCCATGGTCCTCTCCACTCCCCTGTCCCTGGTCCTTGTCATTGCCGGGCTCTGGTCCGTCATCGTCTGGCCGTCCTACCTGCGGGATGTGCTCAAGTCCCCCAAGTCGCGGGATGCCAACGGCGCCGCCACCCGGTATATGACCATGAACCTGATGAAAATCAGCACGGCGATCATCCTCGGCCTCGCCACCCTCGTCATCGGGGTCCGCGGCCTGCTCAGCTAAGCCAGCCTGATGCTGCAAACGCCCCGGCGGTCCTGACCCCGGGGCTTTTTGCTGCCCCGGGGCGGCCGGAATCACGTTCCCGGCGGGTGATGCGGTTAGACTGGTACGCGGTGCGCCGGGAAGTCTGGTCGGCAATAGATTTGCCGTACCCGAATTCGTTAGGACATTTTCCATGGAGCCTTCATCATCCAAGCCAAACGGCGCACGCACCGTTCTGGGCCGCGGCAGCTACGGCGAGGCACTGCGCATCGGCGAGATCCTGCGCAAGGAAACCGTCGGCGGGATCCTGTTGCTTCTCGCCACCGTCGCCGCATTGATCTGGGCAAATTCGCCCGCTGCGGACACCTACTTTGCCGTCCGCGACTTTGAAATCGGCTACGAGCCGTGGCACCTGAAGCTGAGCATCGGCACGTGGGCGGCCGACGGCCTGCTCGCCATCTTCTTCTTCCTGGTCGGCCTGGAGCTGAAAAAGGAATTCATTGCCGGGGACCTGCGGGACCTGAGACAGGCCATCGTGCCTATCGCAGCCGCGGCGGGCGGCGTCGTCGTCCCCGCCCTGATCTACGTAGCCGTGAACCTGATTGCCGGGTCGGACGGGCTGCGCGGGTGGGCCATTCCCACTGCCACCGACATTGCCTTCGCCCTGGCCGTCCTCGCCGTCATCAGTTCCCACCTGCCCAGCGCGCTGCGGATCTTCCTGCTGACCCTTGCCGTGGTGGATGACCTGATTGCCATCGCCATCATTGCCTTCTTCTATACCGAGGAGGTCCACCCGGCCTATCTGCTGTGGATGCTGGTGCCGCTGGCCGCGTTCACCCTGCTGGTCCAGCGCGTTCCCCGTTTCTTCGGCACCCGGCGGTGGCCTGCCTGGGTCATCCTGCTCCCGCTCGGCATTGCCACCTGGGCACTGATGCATGCCTCCGGCGTCCACGCCACGGTAGCCGGGGTGCTGCTGGGCTTTGCCGTTCCCGTGCTGCGCCGCGGACCGGACCGGCAGAAGCTGCCCGCCGACTCCGAGGCCCCCGGCCTCTCGGAAATCTTCGAGCACCGCTTCCGGCCCATTTCCACCGGTTTTGCCGTTCCGGTCTTCGCCTTCTTCTCCGCCGGCGTTGCCCTGGGCGGATGGAGCGGTCTGGGCGCCGTGGTCAAGGATCCGGTGGCCATCGGCATCATCCTGGGCCTGGTGATCGGCAAGCCCATCGGCATCCTGCTCACCACCTGGGCCGTCACGGCCGGCACCCGCGCGAAGCTGGATGCGGATGTCCGGTGGGTGGACCTGACCGGCATCGGCATCCTCGCGGGCATCGGCTTCACCGTGTCCCTGCTGGTGAATGACCTGAGCTTTGAGGTCGGGTCGCTGCACAACGACGACGCGAAGGTGGGCATCCTCGTGGCGTCCGTCCTGGCCGCACTGTTGGCCTCGGCCCTGCTAACCGCCCGGAACCGGCGCTACCGGCTGATCGAAGAGGAAGACCGGCGCGACGATGACCAGGACGGCATCCCAGATGTGTACGGGGACGGCGAGGGGCGCTAGGGGCGGTAGGTACCTCAGCAGAAGAACGAGGCGAGGTAGTATGCGCTGGTAGCTTTAGAGGCCGGCGTCACTGGTGCCAGTATCTTTGTCTCGTCCACTGCAGCGGGAAGGTTGCCCGGCGCCGGCGCCCCGTCGAGGTACGCGGTAGTGACGGAAATGCTCATTTTGTCGCCCCAGGAGAGCGCACCGGGCAGCCCCGGCAGGTCTCGGAGCACAATAACGCCATCATTAGGAACCGCATAGAGCCTGGGCTTCGAGCTGCCGTTGATAACTACGGAGGCCACCACACTCGCATCCGGCGGAAGGGCTGCCACCCGGGGGTAGAAGATACGCACAACGCCCACACCAAACGGCTGGTTACACGAAGCGTCTCCTGCCACGGCAGGAAGGACCGGGCGGGCGGTGGAGCCGGAGACTACAACGTTGGTCGAGGCGCTCCAGTAGGCATATGCGGCGGGGCCGCCCACACCCAAGATCACCGTCAGCACGAACGCCACGGCAGCAGTCTTGAAACCCGGCTGGGCGCGCAGACGAGCGAACCAGCCGGAACCCTTCACCGGTTCAGTTTCCGCCTCGGGAGCAGCACCCAACTGCTTGTCACACATATCTTCTACTCCAGACCCGAAGAACCACGGCCGCGGTGAACGCCACCGACATTGCTATCAGGAGCGTACCGGACAGGGACCGGATAACGGGTTCCACCGTGCTCTGCACCCGGGCATCCAGGATCCGGGGCGCCGTTTCCCGGTCCGGCGACTCCGTGCCCTGCGGACCCCAGACTGCGGGATTCTGCGATATCGCTCCCGCCGGCACCGCCATCAAACCGCCAGGCGTTGTCCCGCTGCCGGGCACGGCAACCAGCGAACCCGCCGCGGGAGCAGAGGCCTGCTGCGAAACACCCTCCGCATCCCGGCCGTCAACCCGCCCGACGGACGGGGGCTGTCCGTTGCCGGCCCCGCTTCCAGTCCCGCCACCGCTGTTGTCTGTGCCGCCGTCAAGGACCTCACAGGCTGCACGGGGAGCCAAGCCAGCCTCTGTTGATTCAAGATAGAAGAGCAGATCGAACTCAGCGTCACGGTTTTGTGTGGCATTAGGGGCGTCAAAAGACATGTCCACAAGGAAGGTCAGGGCAGTTTCCTCGCCGCTATCCAGGTTCCAAGCCTCAGGAAGGTCCATGCACGAATCCGTTGCCCCAAGCTCCACTCGTCCGGCCGGACTGACCCCGGACCAGGCAGTGAGTCCCAGATAGCCGATCAGCTCGGGATCCGAGTGCCCCATTACCGCGGCGGAGCTCAGCCGGGCCGGGTCACCGCTGTTGTTGCGTACCCAGACGGTAGCAGTCTGTCCGGCGCCGGGGATGTAGGTCATGGATTCGCTGAATACCCGACCGGAGATTGTAGGTCCGTAGCTTTTTCCGTCGAGGCTGAACTGGAGGTAATCCCCGGCAGCCCAGGCGCCGGGGGCCCCCGCAAGCGTTACGGTGCCGGCCAGCACGAGCACGGCGGATGCTCCGCCCAGCCGTTGGCTTATATTCGTCGGTCTTTTCATCAGACGCCCGCGGGCGTCCGGTTATTCATGGAGTGATGGTGGTGACGCACGGGAGTGTCGCAGTCACAGTCGGTGAGGATGGGATCGTCATATTCCAGCGGGTCACTGTGCGCCGGAAACTCGCTGTCAACGGCACCGCCTGCGTTGTCCCCGTCGCTGTCATTGTCTCCGTCTTCGGGTCCCTGACCGGGCGTTCCCTCGGAGCTTTCCCCGCGGCGCTTTGCCAGTGCACCTCGCACCAGGGAGATGACACCGTAACCCATGAGGGCGACGGCGCCCCACTGGGCAGCGGCGCCGCGGTCCGAGTTGCCCAGGGCGTTGGCGGCGAATCCTACAAACGGCACCGCGTAGAAGAGCTTGCCGCGGATCTGGAGTTCGCGTACGGGCAGCTCGTCGTCGGCGTCGTTGTTGTCGCCCTTGGTAATGAACTCCAGTTCGCCGCTCTGCGTGGCGCTGATGGCCGTAATGCGGTGCGTAATGACGGCGGCGCTGCCGGACTCAATCTGGTAGGTGATGATGTCACCCACCCGGAGTTCCTCGAACGGAATGGGCTTGACCACCAGGAAGGTGCCCGGAGCGTACTTCGGGGCCATGGAGCTGGTCAGGACGCTGTAGGTCTGTGAACCCGTGAGCATGGGGACAATCACCAGGGCGAGGGCGGCCAGCGCCGCGAGGCAGAGGGCAAGGTAGCTCAGGCCTGCGCCAAGGAAGCCCAGGGGGCTGGCTGAGGCTGCTGCGTTCCTGCGACCGCTCATGGTTTCTTCCTATCCTCTGTTACTTAGCCGGCGCTGTCTGCGCGACGGTGAGGGTGATTGTGCTGGCGATGTTCCGCCCCAAGTAGGCGGTGGGAGTGTTGGGGTTGAGTTCCGCCTTCAGGCAGATCTTCTGCGGCGCGCCCTTGGTGAGGACGGGTGCCGGTGAAACTGAGGTGTACTGGTTCGCGGCGAGGAGCTCGCAGGCGGTTGAAATAGGTACCGCCGCTGCCGTCACCGTCAAATACCCGGCAAAATCTTTGACCGGCCCCAGTCCAACGAGACTTGCCTGGAGGCGAAGGGGAGAACTGTCGGTGACGTTCACTGCGTTTTCAACGGTGATGAACTGGTATCTCGGCTGGCCCTTGGCCACGTCACCAATGTTGACCGCGAGGGGTCCGGGTGTCATCGGGCTCCCGTTGACCAGGATGTTGAAGTCAGCTGCCTGAATGGTTCCGGCGTTCGACGGAGCCGTGGTATTCCATAGTGCGTAGCTTCCCTGGACCGTCATCAGCCCGAGCACTACGGCGGAGAGGATCAGGCCTGCCGCTTTCAGTGCTCGAAGACTCTTCACGGTTTTTGTCTCCAGGGAACAGGCTGTGCGCGGGCGGATGCACCGCGCACAGCCAGGGGTTAGAACAAGGTGGCCTTAGCCGATGCTACTTGGTGGGCGCCGGGGTGGCGGCCGGGGTGACGGGCGGCAGAGCCTGCTGGTCCAGCTTGTAGCTGATGTTCTTGAAGTCGGCCAGGGCGGCAACGCTGCTGCGCAGATCCGTGTCCTGCTTGAAGGTGAACTTGGCGGAGGCGGTGACCTCGCCGGAGTTGACCGGCTTCAGGATGGCGTTCTGCAGGTTGGCCCCGGCTGCATCCTTCACCACGACGTTGTCGATGGTGACGTTCTGGGCCACGAAGGTGCTGGTGGGAACGTTCTGGATGGAAAGCTTGGCCTGCATCAGGTCACCGGTCAGCCTGACGTTCATCTTCTGGCTGTAGGTCAGGACGTCGCCCGGTACCACCTTGTAGTCGGCAACGGTGTTGGTGGGATCCAGGTCCACCACGGTGCCGTAAGCGTTGGTCCAGACACCGGGCTGAGTGGTCAGTTCCAGGTCACCGGCTTGGATCTGGCCGGCGTTGGCTGCCTGCGTCTGGTTCCAGACTGCCAGGGTGCCGCCGCCGCCGAGCAGCATTGCCGAGCCGATACCGATTGCCAGTGCGCCTTTTGCCATCTTGTTCATTGTGTTCCCCTTGTTCCCTGTTTCATGTTTATCGGCCTGGGGAAGTTTTCTTCCCCGCCGCTGGGTATTACTTTGCTGCCCTCTCCTCAAGAAACAACGCCGCCCAAACACAGTGTTGATGAAACATTCCGGCAAAGCTCAAGCGCTACACAAGGTAACCTCAAAACCAGCACATCCGGCCGTATCCGGCCCTGAAAACCAGCCCTATCCGAAGCACGAGGACATGAGAACCACCACCGAACCGTTCCGCATTCTGACCGTCTGCACCGGCAATATCTGCCGCTCCCCCATGGCCGAACGCCTGCTCCAGTCCGGACTGGACCAGATGGCCCCCGGTGAGTTCGAGGTCACCAGTGCCGGCACCGGCGCATTGGTGGGATCGGGCATCGAACCGCATGTGGCCGGTTTCGTGAACATCTTCGGCGGCAATTCCGAGGACTTCACCTCCCGGCAGCTCACCGCGGACATCCTCCAGGGCCAGGACCTGGTGCTGGCTTTGACCCGCGGCCACCGGAGCAAGATCATGGAGCTCGCCCCGGGGCTGCTGCGCCGCACCTTCACCCTGCGCGAACTGGCCCGCCTGCTGCCGCTGGTGGACGCCGATCCGGAGGCAGCCGCCGCGGACCGCTGGAAGGCCGCCATGTCCCGCGCCCTGCGCCTGCGCAGCGCGCACCCCGCAGGACCGAAGGAAGATGACGTGGTGGACCCCTACCGCCGCAGCGACGACGTCTACCAGCAGATGGTCCGCGAACTCACCCCCGCGGTGGAGGAGCTGCTGGCCTGGGAACGCCGCTACCGGTGAACCTGGTGATCCCGGGAAGAGAAAGACGACGGCGCCTGGCCGTCCTGTTTCTGCTGTATCTGGGTGCGCTGGCCCTGATCGTGTTCTGGCCCTCGCCCGTGGACGCCGGATCCGCCGGCACGCTGCAGGCATTGCTGGATGCCCTGCATAAGCGCGGCGTGCCGGGCTGGGTGAACTACACCCTGGTGGAGTCCACGGCGAATGTGCTGCTGTTCATTCCCTTCGGCATCCTGGCCGCCGCCTACCTCACCGAACGGTTCGCCTGGCTCGCCGCCGTCGTCGGCATGGGAGCCTCTTGTGTCATTGAAGCCGGGCAGCACCTGTTCCTGCCGGCCCGGTATGCCACCGTCCATGACGTGATTGCCAATTCGCTCGGCGCGGTGCTCGGCACCCTCGCCGTCTACGTGGTGCGCAGCTGGAAGCACACCGGACCGGTGCCCGGAGGACATCGGAGGGACGCCTGAAACGGCGGGCCGCAATATTGCCTCGATCTTGAGCGTTGCAGGCAACTCTTCCTGAGGTTGGGGTGAAAGCGTGGGGCATCGGCCGGGAATCCGGCCGGTTTGCATCCGGAACCGGACGCCTCCGGCGGCCCCACCCTCCAAAGGATATTTTGTTTGCCACTCACTCCCCCGCAGTCCCCGCCGGCCGAGCCACCGAGCCCGTCCGCCGCTGTACCAGCGCGACCGCGGAGGCGGAACACCACCGTCCTGCACACGGGGAACATCAGGTGACGGCTCCTTTGGACCACCCCGAGCCGCAGCTGATCTCCCTGGACAAGCTCCGGGGGCTCATCGACCAGGTGGGCGCCGAGCCCTGCCGGCAGTTTGTCTCCAGGTTCGTTTCCATGTGGGACGGCCGCGTCACCCGGCTGCACCACGCCGTGCAGGAACGGGACTTCGACGCCGCGATGGACGTGGTCCTGAGCATCAAGATTTCCAGCCACATGGCCGGAGCGGAGCGGCTTTCGGCCCTGGGCGAGGCCGCGCAGGGCCTAGTGGTCCGCCGCGACGTGCGCGGGCTGGAGGACATGCTGGCTGCGGTCCGTGCCTGCGGAACCGAAACCATGGCGTATCTGAACGAGCCGGATCTGTTTCTCGCAGCCTAGCCCCGCCTCCCCCTGCCCGCACTCACCCCCTGCCCGGCCATGGTGAGCGCGGTCACGAGTCTCCCTCAGCACCGGTATCGTTAGACGCTGTTGTGCTTACAGGGGGGTCACATGTCGCGGTTGTCGCAGTCGACGCTGGAGTTTTTCGGCATCAGCTCCCAGTTCCACGAGTTGCCGCTGCGGTACCGCACCGTGGTGAGCCAGGCTCCGCTGGTCATTGTGGTGGGGCTAATCTGCGCCGTCGCCGCCTGGCAGCTGCCGGAGGTCTTTGACCGGCCGGAATTCGTCTACGGCTTGATCACGCTGGCCGTGGTGACCGTGGCCTGCATCGTCATCCCGTGGAACGGTCTCTGGTACCCGTCCCACTGGATCATCCCGCTGCTCGACTTCGTCGCCATCGCCCAGCTCCAACACGGCAGTACCGGCATCCTCACCGGGCTGAACCTGCTCCACGTCTTCCCCGTGTTCTGGATGTCCTGGTCCCGCGTCTCCCCGGTGACGGCCCGCTATCTGAGCTTTTTCTGCCCCCTGATCTCCGTCTGGCACCCCTACCTGCTGGGCGTGGCCAGCCCGACCGACGGCGGCGACCTCGCCTCCCCGATGCTGGTTCCGCTGGTGACCCTCGGTGTCGCGGTCACTGTGTCCGTATTGCGCGAGGACATCCGTGCCCAGCGGAAAACCCTGGAGGACAAGGACCGGCTGCTCGAGGAAGCACTGGCCGAGAGCAAACGGAAATCACAGCTGCTGGACGATGTGCTGAACGCCGTCGACGTCGGGATCCTGCTGGTGGACGAGGACGGCATCCCCCGGCACATGAACCACCGCCAGCGGCTGCTGCAGGAGCAGGCCCTGCTCCCGGGAATCCTCCGCCCGCACGAACGCGATCTGCTCCTCTATACCCTTGACGGCACCACCCCGATGCCCTTCGAGCAGCGACCCGTTGCCCGGGCACGGCTCGGCTCGGATTTCCGTGATGTCACGCTGCGGCTCGGCCCTCCCGGCAACCAGCTCGCCATGAATACCTCGGCCGCCGTGAACCTCAACAACGACGGCGAGTTCAGCGGTGCGGTGATCGTCTTCTCCGACGTCACAGCCCTGATTGACGCGCTGGCTGCCAAGGATGACTTCGTGGCCAGCGTCTCGCATGAGCTGCGCACTCCGTTGACGTCCATCATGGGTTATCTGGAACTCGCCCTCGACGAGGCCGAGGACACCCAGCTGCAGGGCAGCATCCCCGTCTCCTTGCGGGTGGCCCTGCGCAACAGCGAGCGGCTTCTACGCCTCGTTTCGGATCTGCTCACCGTGGCGTCCGGCAAACTGTCCCTGGAACCGCGGCCCATGTGCCTGACGGATCTCATCGGCACCAGCATCGGCGCCGTCCAGGCACGGGCACGGGAGGTGGGCGTGGAACTGGTCAACAAGGCCCCGGCCGCGCTGCCGATGCTCGCCGATCCGCAGCGCATAGCCCAGGTCCTGGATAACCTGCTGTCCAACGCCATCAAATACTCGCCCGACGGCGGCACGGTCACCGTGGATGCCTGGCGGGACGGGGACCGGGCGGTGTTCCGCGTGGTGGACACCGGCATGGGCATGGCCGCTGCGGACGTGGACGAGATCTTCGAGAAATTCTTCCGCACCGGCACGGTCCGGCAGGCGGGTATTCCCGGCGTGGGACTGGGCATGGCCATCAGCAAGGAGATTGTGGAAGGACACGGCGGCAGCATCCATGTGGACAGCACACTGGGCCAGGGCACCAGTTTCACCGTGGAGCTGCCCTCCGGCGTGTAGCGCGCGGCGGGCCGCGGCCCAGGGTCAGAGACCCGGGGCCGGCGGGATTAGTTCTGGGGTGCCAGCCGGTAGCCGACGCCGCGGACGGTTTCGAGCCAGCGGGGCGCCTTCGAATCGTCCCCGAGCTTGCGGCGCAGGTTGCCTACGTGCACTTCCACGGTCCGTTCATCCGCGTCGCTGATGAAGGATCCTGTGTCGTACTCCTCGCCCCGCAGCCGCCGGACCAGATCGGTCTTGGTCCGGACCAGGCGGCCGCCTTCCAGCAAGGCCTGCAGGAGGTCAAACTCCGTGCGGGTGAGCTCAACGTTTGTGCCTTCGATTTCCGTGGTGCGGGTACCCGGGTTCAGGGTCAGGCCGTTGTGGGCCAGCGTGCCCGGGATTGCATCGGAAACGGGAGCGGAAACGCGTGCAGGTGCCTGCCCCGTAACGGGTGCTCCGGGGCTGTCCAGCGGGGAGGAAGAGGTACCGGCCTCCGGTGTTTCGGCAGCGGCGGCCTCGCCCCGGGGCCGGCGCAGCATGGCGGAGATCCTGGCGCGCAGTTCCCGGGGACGGAAGGGTTTGGTGACATAGTCATCCGCCCCGGCCTCAAGTCCCATCAGGGTGTCGAGTTCCTCCGCGCGGGCCGTGAGCATCACGATGTACGCATCGCTGAACTGCCGCAGCTGCCGGATGACCTCAAAACCGTCAATGTCCGGCAGGCCGAGGTCCAGCGTAACCACCGTGGGATTGTGCTGCCGCACGGCTTCAACACCTTCGGAACCGTTGGGAGCGGTAAAAACTTCAAACCCGGACTGCTGAAGCACCGCATAAAGAAGATCGCGGATATCGGCGTCGTCTTCGATGATGACGGCTACGCGTTGAATTTCCATGTTCTATTTTTTCCTGTTCCTGCGAGACCTTCTGATTCCCCGCTCCCCTTGCTCAGTATTCTACAGGAGGGGCCCTATAATCTGAGCTATCGCTACAGGATTCCGGGGGTTTCCTTTTTTCATGTCCAGTCTCAAAGACCGTGTGGCAACCCTTACGGGCATCACCTCTTCTTTCAATCAACTAAGGCTGCGGTACCGGTTGCTGGTGAGCCAACTTCCGCTCGTACTTGCCGTAGCCGTGGCACTCCTGATTTCCGCCGTAGTTGCCCCGGAACTGTATGGAAGTCCCGGCTTCCGTTTCGCCGCAGTACTTCTTGCGGTGCTCACCGTGGCCTGCGTTGCCATTCCGTGGGAACGGTATTCACCGCTGGCTTATTGGTCCATTCCCGTGCTGGATTTCGCGGTGGTCGGCGGGCTTTACTTCGACGGCAGAAACTCCGTGATCGGCCTGAGTTTTTTGGCAACTTTTCCAGTCTTTTGGATGGCGTGGTCCGGTGCGGCACCGCGGCGGGCCTGCCTTCTCAGCTATTTCTGCACCACGCTGGTGTTGTGGGCCCCGCTGTTTATCCAAGCCGGGGGTTTCCCCGGTATAGACAGCTTGGCCGCTCCGTTGCTGATCCCCTTTGTGATGCTGGGTATCTGCATAGTCGCCTCCTCCATGGAAGCCGATACCACCGCCCACCAGAAACGGCTTGCGGACATCGAATCCGAACTCCAGGCCAGCCTGCACGAAATCAGCCGGCGGTCCCAGCTGCTGGACGCGGTACTGGAAACAGTGGACGTGGGCGTCACGGCTGTGGATGCCGCGGGCCGGACCATCCTGATGAACAGCCGGCAGCGCACCAACCACGCTCTCGCCGGTCTTCTGCATGCGTCGGATACGGACGGTGACGCCCTGATTTTCGGCCTGGACCAGCTCACACCCGTGCCCCTAGACCAGCGGCCGTCCCAGCGGGCCATGCGCAACGAGTCCTTTTCCGACGTCGTGATCTGGGTGGGTACGGGTGAGCGCCAGCGCGCCCTGGCCGTCTGTGCCCGGCCCATGCGGGAGAACGGGCAGTTTACCGGTTCCGTACTGGCGTACAGCGATGTCACGGAGATGGTCAACGCCCTCAACGCCAGGGAGGACTTTGTCTCCAGCGTCTCGCATGAGCTGCGCACGCCGCTCACCTCGATCATCGGCTATCTGGACCTGGTGTTGGATGACGAGGAACTGGACGGATTGCCGCCGCGTCTGCAGAGTGCCCTGCAGGTGGCGCAGCGCAACGCGGAGCGGCTGCTGCTGCTGGTGGCGGATCTGCTGACCACTGCGTCCGGAACCATGGACCTGCACCGCACCGAGACGGACGTTGCCGAGCTGGTGCGTGCCGCCCTGGACTCCGCCGGTAACCGTGCGGCTGCCGGCGGCGTGGCCCTGCACTGTGACTGCGATCCGGAGCTGCGGGCTGTGATTGATCCGGCGCGGATCTCCCAGGTTCTGGACAACCTGCTCTCCAACGCCATCAAGTACTCCCCCGACGGCGGCAAGGTCACCGTCCGCTCCCGGCAGGAGGGTGAGAGCCTCATCCTGGAGGTGGAGGACACCGGCATCGGCATGAGCGAGGCCGACCAGCGGGATGTGTTCACCAAGTTCTTCCGCACCGGGCAGGTGAAGAAGGCCGCCATCCCCGGGGTGGGCCTGGGCCTGGTGATCTCCAAGTCCATTGTGGAGGCCCACGGCGGGCGGATCTCGTTTAGTTCGGAGTTAGGTGCGGGCAGTACATTTCGGGTAGAGGTGCCCTGATCTGTGGCCGCTCCCGCGTGGACCCACAAAAATAAAAGCCGCACCCCTCACCAATCAGACCTGTGACAAGCCAGCTGGCAACTGATCAGGAAGGACTCGCGACGCTCTGGCATGTCAGCAGATACCCCTCAGCGGAGTACTATCCTTGCGAACATTCAAATCTCGGGTGGATCCGTCCGCTTCGAGTCGTTTCGAAGACTTCACCTTTGGGTACCGATAGGTCACATCAAAAGCTCAATAGTATCTGACATAAAAGCGAATACGCTGATTCACAACCCCAAAAGCGTTCAAACTGATTCGCGTCCATGCGTTTTGAAGAAGCTACAAACTTTCACCCGCCCCCTAATCCCCTTCTCAAACGTCGAGGTATAAATAAAGATCTCTGGCGAGGGCGAAAGGAACATCCAGAGCGTTCCTCAGCATGATTCTACGAACTGCTACTCGCTGGCACCCCTTGGCTAGTTGTTACAATCACGTCTTGGAAAAACTGCAAGTCGACAATTTCAAACTATGGGCCAGGGCGGTTTACCTCCAAGAACATTCCTCTCAGGATGTCCGAACCCTATTAATCCTGCTCATCAACCACTTCGGCTGCTCAAATAGCCATACATACCCGACTTGCCGATGGGCATAGAAGAGGAGCGCAGTGGCAACCGTAAACGCACTGGAGGCCAAAGCTACGGTTACCCCCGCAAATGCACTATCGCTTTGAGGGAGGAAAGTAAGCATCGTGGTTACGATTATGAGCAGACTAGAATGTGTAACGTAGACGGAAAGCGTCCGCAAACCTATGTATCTCAGCCAGGACAAATCGGCTAAGACGATGGCGCATCCAACGCCTGCGGCACATCCGACAAACGCCATGAGAAAGGATATATACCCATTTTCATTTAAATTCCTCGAGTCAAGGACAATCCAAAGGACGGCCCAAATCAGCACCATACCGATTGCAGCCAATCTCCCCACGCGGGCTACAGCGGGAATAATCAAGCTCCGCAAGTAACAACCGGCAAGAAAGAAGACATAGAAAACAAGACACCCACGAGGACCGAGACCCGTCAACTCCATGAACGGCTCCATCAATTCGGTGGGAACAATGCGGGCACCAAGCGCTGCCATGCAGGCAAGTGAAAATTGCGCCCACAATGGCCACCGAGAAGTCAGTTTTGCAGCTGCGAAGAACACTGCGAGAGCCCAGATGAACCACAAGGCACCGGATGCTCGAAACGGGATTGCTGCTACAACGACAACCTGTGAAAGTAAAAACCCGTCGTCAATCTTCTGGGTCAATTGCCACATTGCCAACCATTTAGTTGGGAGCTCCAATATTGACCAAAGCAGATATATCCAAAGAAACAAAGACAGTTTTTTGGCAAATAAGTCATGCCATGAGCCCTGAACCGACTTAGCGGCAAAAATCCCTGATATGAAAAAAAATACCGGCATCCTCAAATCAGCCAGCATCCGATTGACTACCTCAAGGGGTTCAACTTCAACACCGGCGGAGCGAAGCCAAGACGTTGAATGGTAGAGGACTACGAGAAGTATAGACAACCCCTTGCCGGCATCTATCCAGCCAATACGTCCAGAGGTTAAGACTTTAGCGTCCGTCATGATCTTCTCTCAGTGAGCGATGGGGCAAGGTTAGTATATGGCGGATGACACGCAACTCCATAAATTGGCCTTTGGGGTTCGGGGTGTCGTCAGATGTCACTCCCGATCGCCGTTAGTGTTGCAGAGCGGCCTTAACTGCTTCCCCTATAGAACGATAAGACATAGATTTCCGAGGCGCCTGTGGTCAATCTCCCCAGTAAGTTGTCTCGATGCCGACGACAGTGGCTAGTGCTGGCAATTGCCCAGAAGTTGAGACCCACACCTTCTGCCCTCCGATCATATGAAATCGCGACCGCGGGCGGTGGCCTGCAAACGTCAACGATACTCGTTTTTCTTTCGCGAAAGTCCGGGTGTACTCCGTGTCCGGGAGGCAGTAGTCCGGTGGCGATGTGCGGCATGGAAACAATGCCTGGAAAACGCAAGCACTCGGGCACCGAATCCCGGAACCTCATTATCGGAGGCGCCGATTCCGAAGGACGAGGGCCTGACAGGGCAGATGAACCCTACGCGTCTCGGGGCGTTACCCGGCGCAGCTTTTTGATCAGTGGTGGCGTCCTCTCCTGGCTGGCTCTTCCCATGATCCGGGCAGCTGAATACTGATGCACGTTCGGTAGGCGTAGGCGGACTATGCTTACCGGATGACGGAAACGCACAGGCCCAGACGCTCGATCACGGTAGACAACATGAAGGGAGTAGCAATACTCGTTGTCGTTTTCGCGCACATCACACTCGGACTGAATAAAACCGGCCACATCTCGGATGGTTTCATCTATGGTTCTATGCCGTTCTACCTCTGGTACATGGCCGCCTTCTTTTTTGCGTCTGGCCTGTTCATGGAAAAAGGGCTCCACAGAGAGGGTCCTTGGAAATTCATCCTGAATAAAGCAGTAGAACTAGGATACCCGTTCATCATCTGGTCGTTCATTTTTGGTGTAACGCAAATGGTGTTTTCCTCGTATACGAATACCGGTTCTATCGGATTTTCTGAAGTACTTACAGGGCTTCTGCCGTGGAAGCCCAGGGACCATATGTGGTTTCTCCCGGCCTTATTTCTTGCATTTGCGGTAGCTGCAACAGCCTTCCGTCTCGGAGGGCCGCGTTGGAAGACTCTACTCCTTTCTTTTGCCTTAGGAATGGCCGCAATGGTTGCTGTCCTACCCTCATGGAACCAACAGTTGCAGTACACTCTGTGGCTTTCAACAGCTGCCCTTATCGCGTCCACCTCTTTCGGAGGATGGGTGAAGGGAGCATCTGCTAGTGTCCGCTCTGTTTTATCGTTCCTCACTATCGCGGCGATTTTTGTTTTCATCATCCTAGTCTGGGTCGGTCCCGGCAGAGATTTTTACCTCGACGTTCCTTCTCTTGTGCTGGGATCCGGAATAGGAATCCTTGGTTTGGTGGCTCTGAGCCGAATCACGGCGGCTATCAGCGGTCTCGGCCCATTTCTGGCGCGCCTAGGCCGATGGAGTCTCCATATCTACCTGACGCATGTTCCGGTGCTTGCGGCTGTTCGCGTTGCTCTGACCCGCTTTATGGGGTTAGATTCACCTGTCATAATCACTGCTACAAGTCTCGTGGTTTGCGTCGCCATTGGATGTGCCTTTGGCTATCTCTCAGAACGAAGCCAGGTAAGCATTCTCTTCCGTCCCCCGCAGGGCGCCAGGTCGTCCGGGAAGTCGATGCCCGTCACCTCACGCTAGAGACCCTTCCTGAACTCTGTTTGCTGGAGTCGGCGCCCAGCAAGCTCGGCGCTGATGATGTCGGAGCTAGCAGATAGCAATCAAACAGGGGATCATCGCTGCGGTGTCGTGGCCAATCTTGTGAAGAGTCCGTGTACCACTGCACTAAATTGCGTAAAAATTGCTTCCACGATCAGGACCAGTGCGGTACTGGTTGGGGTGCCGCAGACCACGACGATCAAAGCACTCCTGGACACGGCCACACTCAAACAGGCAGCCTGCACTAGCCGTGGTCAGGTGGGGCGACACACAGAATACAGATTGCTCCCGGGCGGCCGGGCGAGAATGGGCGGTGGGACAGCCCATCATCGTCTAAACTCTGCGCATGGGCTTCGCGAACGGACGATGAGAAAATGTCTGTCTTGGGTTGTACTCCGCTTCCGTTGACGAGCTCGCCGGCTCGCTACGCCCTCAGGCCACTCAGCGGACTCCTGACGCCAAAATCCGCGGGCATCGAATATCGCTGAGAATAGATATATGACGGAACGTTCAAAGAGGACAGCGCGCAGCCGATACGTCCAAGGCTGATCCCGGGATAATCTAGGATTGTTGGATACCGTTCCGAACGCCTGCTAATGAAGTACTAAGCTCCACTCAGACAGAACCGGTGCTAGAGCTATGGCAGGGTCACATCTCTTTGATTGGATCCATGAATCTCATATCGACTCTGCGTACTGATTACGCGGTCAACCACCGCCTCCTCGACCGCATCACAGTGACGGTCTTTCGATTAAGCCAAGCCTCCCGACGAGGTAAAGTGCAATTTCCTCGCCGCGTGGCGGCAAAAATCCTCGACATAGTCTGGATGCAGGGCATCGTCGGTTCGGATCTCCCCGGGAACGTCCAGTGCGGACCCGGGCTTCGACTGCCTCACGGGGGGCGTGGTGTAATAATCCACCCCAATGCCGTGATCGGATCAGGCGTCACAATCTACCATCGTGTAACGATCGGGGTCTCAGGAAACGACGTTTACAACGTACCCACGCTGGGGGACGGAACATACGTTGGTTGCGGGGCAACTCTGATTGGCCGCATAAAGGTCGGCACTGGAGCGAAAATAGGGGCTGGAGCAGTTGTCGTCAAAGATATCCATGCTGGAGCAACGGTTATCGGGATCCCTGCAAGGACCATATCTAATGCCGCTTAGTGTCGTTGCCGACCTCACTGATTTGGAAGACCGCCCCAAAATGTGATGCTGACGCCTGGAGGGTAGTTTCTGGAGGACTCTGCCTTCACACGTCGTCAGAGTATCTACACCTCTGGCTAGCGCGTTACGAAAACGAGTGCTGCTTTTTACTCCGCCGGAGCACTTTAACGAAATCAAAAATGCGACGGCATATTCAGGGGGCCGAGCGGCCAGCATGCGCTGCCCTCATGGGTGATTCATCCCATAGTCATACTCAGGCGGGGCTCTGAGTGCTAATCCTGTCCGAACTAGGCTGCCGCCCCGAGTCTTCCAAACCAGGCAAACGGGCCGCCAGGATTCCTGCCAAGAAAAACATGATTGCTCCACTGGCGCTTTGCGTCATAAAAGAACTGTACCCCGCCTGCATTGTTATCAGGATAAACATGACCAACGCGCTTCCCCACTCCCTTTTCGCGAAAGAGATAACAAACACTCTCAATAAAAAGATAAGAATGCCAGCAGCTGGAACCCACCCAAAATCGAATGCGTACATAGCAAATCCGTTTTCTAAGCTCGAGCCGAGAGAACCCGACATCTTCAACTCGTAACTCGAATTAAGGCCGCGGCCTATAAGGACCTTGCTGAAGATATTATCAAAAACATAATCTATTGCCTCAGTCCGCCGTATAGTCGATCCAGAAGCATTCTGCAGCCGATCAAGAAATCCTTGCCCGAAACGGCTCATGAGCAGACCACCGGCGCATACTAAAAGACCCAAAGCGCTCACCAGCCGGGTCCTCAATGTATCGCCCGCAAATACCACATAGACGACTCCTATCAACGCCAAGACGACACCTAGTCGTGATTGAGTTGCGAATACGCCCGCGAGCAACACCCCAACAGCCAGCACGCGCAGAGTGTTGCTGCGAATGTAGACCGTAAATGGAACGGCAACGACCAGCAGCAAAGCGAGGTCCAAGGCGCTGTCCAGGGTTCCGACCGCCCTACTGAACCGTTCAGAATCAAACCAGTAGAATCTCGCATACTGGGCCTCATATAGTATGGGCCTCCCCAGAAACACTTGAACCACCGCAAATGCGGCTTGTAACAGCGCCGAACCAAGAACTACCCTCACAAAAACTAGCGTGACCCTACTGTGACCATCCCTTACTGCTAACACAACAAGACCCATAAGCAACAAAGGGCCAATTAAATTGTTCAGCAACTGTCCTAAGGCACCAGTACCTACGAAAGTGAGAAGAATCGAATGCAGAGACAAAAGCGTTATAAAGATGGTATTGCCGAGGGATGTCACGGCGACTTCGAGTATTTCTTTAAACCGAGTAGAACAAAGCCACAAAGAGGCGACGAGAACGAATATAGTAGCGGGGTGCAAAGGAGTACCGGCGCCTACGATGACGCTACGCGCTACACTGGGAACTGCTAGAAACAACACAATCCCAATTGCCACAAGTATATCTATACGGCTTCGGAAATATACAACCACAATCGCGCAGACAATCAACCATCCAACTAGCTGCACGATTATACTCCTGCGTAACGTTGATAAAAATGTGTGCACCGAGTGCACACCTGTCTATTCCCCATCGGAGAGAATCTTCGATCTATCCTGGTCCGTATAAGTTGAACGAATTTGAACGTCGTTACCTCCAGAGGTGTTGCTGCCAACTAATCCGCCAGCCCACGTACCTCTCACGATGTCGAATTCCCTGCTTATAGACCCGACCTGTCGAACCCGAAATCCGGATCGAACCGCAATGGCATGGAGCCAAATGTCATCAGCACGCGGGGCAAACTCTGTGAAAATAGATCCGTTTTCCTTCAGAGCATCTTGCATCTTGGGAGGGTAAGCCACACCAGATACTCCCGTGGCGAAGTTTCTGTATGACCCCACACTGGATGTTGCCCGTTTCCAGCTAGAGTAAGGCAAGATAACCCCGTCTTTAAACGTCAGGCGATGTGCGCGGTAGCACCACACTGCTGATGGATCCTCGTGCAATGCCTTAATTAGGTTCCTCAACCACTGTTTCGGATAGATTGTGTCATCATCCGCGGTAACAAGCGCGAGGTCGGAACCCGACGAACGCGAAGCGACATAAGGATAATATTTTGTATGAGGGCCATAGTTTTTAGCGATCTTGATTTCCAGCCCGCGCGATTGTAGCCGGATCAGTTCCCGCGGCAGCGACGTCATAGCAGCCGGATCGTCCAGCCAGAGAATCACCCGCTGTGGCCGGCTATTCCCCCGCCCGATACTCTCAATTGCGTAGTGAACAAGTCTAATCCGGTGACCGTGGGTCGTAAGCGATACCACCGCGGGCGTATCGCCCGTGATCGCTTGCTTGCTTGTCTTGTTTCTCAGCAATAACCCGAACATCTTTGTTCTCACGCGCACCAGTCGCACAACACGACGCCAGAATGAATACTCCTGCGCAGTCGAGAACTCTTCACCAATGGTTAGTTCCGATGCATTAGCATTTCGGATACCTCCCACACCTATACCAGGCGTCTTCTCTTCAGTTTCTTCCATGAGCAACCTTCTTAATCGTGCCTAACATTTTTTCACCGAGGAAGACAAAGTCCACCCTGCTGAACCGATAAAAACCCAGAGCCTTTACTTGAAAGTGCTTTGATAGCCATAAAATATTTAAATTGGATGAAACGAGATTGCCGATAAGCGTTGCATAGGCCGCGCCCAATGCTCCCATAACAGGTACAAGAAGGACCAATACCGCTACGTTTATGATACTTGCTACAATCAGCGATCGGCTTCTGAGGCCGGGGCGTCCCCTTGCGCTCAATGCTGACCCGGCGACTGACCCAGGTACGCCCACGACGATTGCTATAATCAAAACAATGACAATGGGCAAGGCTTCACTGAACTCCTCCCCGAACAGCATTGGGAACCAGAGTGGGGAAGTCAAAGCTGTCGGTAAGGCGACGACCGTTGTTACAATTAAACTGAGCCGACCGGCACGGTGAATACGGTCGTCGTTCCTGTTTGCAGCATCGGCAGAGAACATGACGTCTCTCACCGCGTTATTTACGACCAGTAATAGCTCAGCTACATTGACGGAGACAGCATACATTCCAAGTTGGACCGCTCCTGCCATGGGGAGCAACAGGATTTGGTCTATACGCATAAGTAGGACGCCGGACATTGCACCGACCCAGACACTCAGTGAATAATTCAGGAGGCGGGCGACCGGTCGTTTTCCATCCTTATGATATGTGTTGCATGCAGAGTCGTTCTTCAAGCCCAAGTAAGCAAGCCCCCCGATGACTGGGGAGTATGCCATCACCGCTACTGCGACCACAAGAGACAAATTGCCGGAGAGTGCGCACGCTACAATAGCCACCAATCTTACGGACGCGGTAATGTATTTCTCGGCATTGACACGTTTCCATTTGTGGAGTCCGATAGCCACGCCTCGAAGCGCAGCTACCGAAAGTGAAAGAGGCAGCGCGCCGGCTGCGATTATCGTCAATACCGCAACATGATGATTCCCCGCGGATAAGACAGGGGCGGCGACCCAGGTTAGCGCTATTCCAGCCGAACCTGTTATCCAAAGCAGGACCAGTGCGGTTGGAAGCGATTTCTTATACGGCATCAGCCGCGCAGCTGTGTGGTAAGACAGCGATTCCGGCATTCCGAGTGCTGCAACGCTTACGAGTAGCATCAACGGGGCAATAGCTGCTGCCAACTCCCCCCTGCCATTAGCCCCCAACTGCCAGGCCAGGACGGGCGCGGTGACGAACGCTGCGACCGGAAATGCCAAGTTGCCAACAGCAGTCAAGGATATATTGTGAAATATGCCATCCGGTCCTTGGGCTACAACCTTTGTCATCCATCTACTCTCTTAGGTATTCAGCCCGGGCCAATCTAATTATGCGCCGTCATTCGCACGGTAACAGTGGGCAGACTACCCGAGTGAGCAATAGCGGCCGATCAACTAATCTTGCCGACGTCGTATCACCTATAGGTGGTGGTGCGATTCAAGGCTTTTTTCGTAATGGTCGCAATAAGTTCCCCGGGCCTATAGGTTAGCAATTGCCTGACTGTAAATATGACACGCATACCTAACTTTGCGTGGCATACGCGTCGGATACTGTAGAGTTCGCGATTCAATAACCGCAGGTCTCTCGAGCTCAATCTCGGTCGGTACTTGTTCATAAAATGCTCGATGCCCCGGGCACGGTGCTCGTTCCGATTCGTTAATTGGCCCTGTTGGTGAATTCGTTGTAAGACTAGCCGTTGCTTGATTACGCCGTATGGGTGGCCCGCATCAAGGAAACGAATGAGGAAGTCCCGGTCATTCGAGACCCAGAGGGTCGTATCGAAGCCGCCGAGTTCACAGAAAACCTCTCTTTTAATTATGAAGTTACTTCCAGTCAAACCAGGGTTCTTGCTGAACCCGTCCGATGGGCGGAGCCCGGTCGGTAGAGACTGTCCGTCGAATTCCTTGTCATTGGATAGGAAGCTCGCCCATACGGCGACTAGGGCAGTGGGATTCGCCAGAAACTGCATCCGGCATTCCTCTAATAGTGTCGGCTTCCATATGTCATCATCGTCTAGGAACGCGACATAGGGCTTTGTTGCGGCTTTCGCACCGAAGTTACGTGAAGCCCCTGCTCCTTTCAGTTGCAAACCGCTCGCATCCATATAGCGCAGTGGAAGGGCCGCTGTAGAAAGGCTATCTACTAGTAGGGAGGTCGCCTTAGATCCGACGTCGTCCACAATTATGACCTCCATGGGACGGATCGTTTGTCCTAAGACACTCGATATAGCGTCACGCAGGAAAACATCGCGATCGTGTGTCGTAATAACGCAGGAGCATTCAAACTCCGTCTTCATCTGTGGCTCATCTCCAGGTTGGCAATGGCATACACGTTTTCGACCTCGTCAACCATTCGATCGAATGTAAACGAAGCAAGGTAGCGAGTTCTGCTCACACTCCCCCATGAGTGCAGGACTGAGTGGTCCATCGAGCCCACAATCAGATCAGTAATCTCATCCGCGTTTGCTTCCGCCGGATAGAGAATCCCGTTGCGCCAAGGATCTACCGCATCTTTACAGCTTCCTACGTTTGGCAGTATTGTCCCGATGCCGAGTGACATAGCTTCTAAAACAACCAGAGGAAGCCCTTCCCATCGCGAAGTTAGAAGTAATACGTCGGACCTGGCCAACTTTGCAGACACGTCAGAATGGGAACCACTAAAAACTAAGTTGGAAATGTCTCTTCGTGCGACGTCAGCTCGACACTGATCTAAAAGCTCACCGTCCCCTACCCACTCTGCTTGGATGGATATTTGCCTCTGGTTCAGGGATTCAATTATGTCGATGAACTTGTGCGGGTTCTTCTGTTCGCTGACGCGGCCGACCGCAATAATTTTTATAGGTTCATTGCGGCTCTTAGCGGAGACGGGCGCTGCAATCGCTCCATCGAGAGGATCGGGTACGCCGTTTAGAATGGTGAATATATGCTGCGGGTCTCTCTTGTAGTCATCTTGTAGCATTTGCTTGATCGCCGAACCGCACGCTATTAGATACTTGCCCCGAAACGAGGCGCGTGCGTTCGTGACCGGCAGAAAGGTATTGTGGACGTGCTCAACAATCGAAGTAGTCAATCCGGTCGTCGCCAGTTTGGCCTCAAGTGTTATTCCCCGTTGGTGGCTGTGAACAATACCGTATTTGTTGCTCTTGACGATATTTCGGAGCGCTCTAGCTCTCCCAATTTGGCTATATATACCATTTCTGCCTGGGATCTGATAGGTGTTACAGCCTGCAGGGAGTTCTTGCCAGAGGTCGCCCTCGGGGGAGGCCGCAACGCCTACCCGTACCCCTCTTTTCAATAGCGCCTCAGCCAGTCGGACTACTACCTTCTGTACGCCGCCAATCTTTAGGTTGTCTGTAACAAGAAGAACTGAGTTTGCTGACTCAAGCTGTTTCGTTCTCGACTTCATGGTCTCACCGGAACAGTCTTAAGTTGAGACGCGGTAAGAAGATGCTCTGCTTTGAGTGCGTCAGCCTCAGCTACCGTTGCTATCCCGAGTTCAGCAACTAGTGCAGCTATCTGTAGCTGATGGTCATCCACGTGCTCACCCCGCGATTTACGCCTAGGAACTACTACTGGATGGATGCCCGCTTCAAGTAGGTTCAATATAGTGCCTACGCCCGAATGCGTAACGACGATATCGGATTCCTTACAAAGCCGACTGAAATCCTCTGCGGAAATCTGGTCTACCACAGTCCCTGGAAGGTCACTTCGGTTAGTGTGTCCCAACTGCCATGTGGTTAACTCGTTGCATAGGCCGGTAGATAGTAGTGCATCGACGAGTGAATCGAACCGGTAAGGTCGAATGGTACCGAGGGTAACAAAAACACTTGGTTTCTTTACCGGTTCGGAATACGAGGTCTTGGTCGCCTGAGAAAACTGTGACAGGACGCTGGGGTGCTTGATCCACCGCCGACTAGCCCAATTCGAATGCTGAGTATGCGTCTCGGCTAGGCGCAGAGCTGCAATCACCCGGCCTGTCAGGGAGGGGCCCTGCACCCGTGACACACTCTCGACGTATCGTGCGGGGATCCTCCGAATCTTGGCAACCGGCATAACCGCAAGCGCCAGTGCGGCCCCAGTACTAATAACGCAGTCAAAGGCCTCGTCTTTAAGAATCTGTCTGGCTGACTTAGAGGCTCTCACCACACCTCGCAAGTCGCGCGAGGCGATGTATGGGACGTATCGCACCCTTCGTCCGGCCAAGAGCGATTCGCTCTGCGGGGATTCGAACGTAACCCATAACGAATCTTCTGCTGGGTTCATCGCCGCTGACATCCGAACCAGCTGTGCAAGGTGGCCCCCTGTAGAGGCGACAAAAAGATATTTTTGCCGTGTCTCCGAATGGAGTCTTTTGTCAAACTGGCCCACGCTCGTCGTTGTCATTGCAGCTCTTCTACCTGTCCGGTACTAGTGACGTCCCGCTTCCGCTTCGAAGATACGGAATCTTCGAATCCAATAGTAGTCGGTCTGCGCCGCATGCCCGCCACTCAGTGAATCCGACACATGTCAAATACACCGCTCAGTCCATTGATAGTGACCGCTCGTTAGGGGTAAGAGTTGCTTTCAGCTACTATGATCAGGTTCTTCTTAGTCTCCGCATAGCGGTTCTGACCCATCGACCTGCTCGGCCGCCCAGTCGGAACTGCCCAAGAAAGGCGACCCTTTTTGGAGCTCAGCGATTACCTTCGCCTCCTTCGGCGAAACTGGATTCCGGCGTCATGTTGTCTGCTATTAAGCCTGCTCATTTCTGGGCTTCTAGCGACCTTTACCGCGCCAATGTATTCCTCCAAGACGCAGCTTTTCGTGGCGATCCAGAACTCAGGATCGGTCCAAGAGTTGCAGCAAGGTAACACCTTCAGCCAGGCACGCGTGAAATCTTACGTTGAAACCGTAGGCACGCCGGCAGTCCTGCAACCGGCAATCGACTCCATGGGTTTAGATATCACCCCCGCAGAGTTGGCGAATAAAGTCAGTGCTACTGCGGATCTTGACACGGTCATAATCTCGATCTCAGTCCTAGATGACTCTCCGATACAAGCAGCGGCACTCGCTAGCGCAATAAGCGAAAGCCTGATCGCCACGATCGAAACCCTGGAGAGTCCTGCGGCTGGAGGCATCTCACCTGTAAAGCTTTCCGTGGTCACTCCTGCTACGGCTCCGCCTTTTCCATCCTCGCCTAATACAAAGCTCTATTTAGCCATTGGTCTTATTCTGGGCCTAGGTGCGGCTCTCGGATTTGTGGCTCTACGTTCCGCTTTCGATACTCGTATCCGCAGCGAGTCCGATTTGCGCCGAATTTCGCAAGCGCCTTTACTCGGAGGTCTTGCGTTTGATCCCGAAGCATCTAAGGCACCGCTCCTTACACAAGTTCCTCCGCAGAGTTCAAGAGCCGAAACGTTCCGCCAGATACGGACTAATCTCCAGTTCGCGAATGTTAACAGCGATTCTAAGTCAGTATTGATCACTTCCTCCTTGCCCGGCGAGGGTAAGAGTACAACGGCAACTAACATGGCCGTTGCAATGTCCCAAGCAGGACAGCGAGTTGTCCTCATTGATGCTGATTTACGACGGCCGATGGTTGCCGAGTACCTTGGGTTGGAAAGAAACGCAGGGCTCACAACGGCGTTAATTGGCGCGGCTGAGGTCCGGGATCTACTCCAACCATGGGGCCAGAACGGATTGAATGTCCTCACGTCTGGGCAGATCCCTCCAAACCCAAGTGAGCTCCTCGGTTCCCAGGCCATGGCCGACCTCCTCACCGAGTTGGAGACTATTTTTGATGTAATCATCATTGACGCTCCCCCGCTTATTCCGGTTACGGATGCAACGGTTCTGGCCCAGAAGGTCGGGGGCGTAGTAGTAGTAGTTGGTACAACAAAGATCAGGATTCAGGATCTGGAAAAGTCGTTGTCGTCCTTGAGCTTGGTCAAAGCAAATATCTTGGGCATCGTCCTAAATCTGCTTCCTGCCAAGGGACCAGACGCATATGCACAGAGCTATTATTCTTACGAAACTAGGCCCGATACCACCCACCCTGGTCGACACGGGAATAAATCGCTAAATAGCGGCTCGATGACAGTCCGTACTCGCGCGAATAGGGTCAGGACAAGCACACGTGACACGGTTGAAGAACGGCGCTAGCCATGCCAACAATCTCGGCAGGGTCCGCCCGGGCCGGCTCCATGGCTAACTGGCGAAAGCACCACATACGAGTGCTGGCAATTGTGGATGGAGTCGCTGTTGTATGGGCCATGTCTGGCGCACTGGTTCTCCGATTCGGAACGAAATCCGGTATGGATTGGATCGATGCCGACGAACGGCCTTATCTGGCTATAACGCTCATTCTCTCAGCTATATGGTGGTGCATGCTTGGGTTGTGGGGCAGCCGCGATACAACAATCTTGGGATATGGCCCCGAGGAATATAAGCGGCTGATTAGCGCCTCATTCTGGCTTTTCGGCCTTATTGCGACAGTTTCATATGTGTTTCAGCTTGACACCGCCCGCGGATACATTGCCATAGCCTTACCCGCCGGGATAATTTCATTACTTATGGCTCGGATGCTGGTTCGAAGCTACCTTCGAAGTCAACGGCGAGCCGGCTCTAGTAGTTCCAGTATCCTTATAATAGGTGGCCCCCATGGCGTTGAGCATCTAACTCGTGCGCTACGAAGTCACCCGATGGCGGGGTACCGTCCAATTGCGAGTTACATACCTGGCGCACAGTTCGATACATCTCTCAATGTTGACCCAGACTTGCCCATCTTAGGGAGCGATCCTTCAGCAGCATCGATTATCGACGCGATTGATCGGTCGCGTCCGGATGCTGTAGCGCTTTCGAGCGGAGTCCCATTGCCGCCCCGCGTGATCAGGGAACTCGGCTGGGCACTTGCTGATATGCAAGTGAAGATGATTATGGCACCTGCGCTAACTGACGTCGCGGGCCCACGCATTCATACGCAGCCGGTGGCGGGGCTCCCACTGATCCACGTCTCTACACCAAATCTGGGCAGCGGCCAGAGAATCCTAAAGCGGGCATTTGACCTCGCTGGAGCTATTTTTTTGGTGGTTCTATTGTCTCCTATACTCCTGGCGGTCATTGCTATCGTCCGTTTTGACTCACCTGGACCAGTATTTTTCACCCAAGAAAGAGTGGGTAACCGCGGCGTACATTTCAAAATGTTTAAGTTTCGTTCGATGGTGGTAGATGCTGAGGCCCGTCTCGACGCTTTAAGGGCCCAAAGCGAAGGTAACGGCGTCATGTTCAAGCTGAAAGCTGACCCCCGCATCACCAGAGCAGGCCGCTTCCTACGTCGTTACAGCTTGGATGAATTGCCTCAGCTTTTCAACGTTCTAAACGGCACAATGAGCTTGGTTGGTCCGCGTCCGCCTCTTCCGTCCGAGGTAGAGCTATATCAGAGTCACGTTCGCCGGCGGCTCATGGTACGCCCAGGGCTAACCGGCCTTTGGCAGGTCAGTGGACGCTCGCTCCTCTCCTGGGACGACACAGTCCGTCTCGATCTGTATTACGTGGAAAACTGGTCCGTCCCAGGGGATATTGCCATCCTGCTCAAGACCTTCCGTGCGGTCCTCGCTCGACAAGGTGCTTACTGACCTACGCGCTAATTCCTTTCCCCTGCTTCCGAAGGCACAATATGACTACCATCGACGACGGCATCACGCACGACCATATCCAGAAAAACCAGCGCCGCCCCTCGAAGCGCGAACAACGTCGTCGGCTTTTTTTTCAGATCGCCCTCGGAGCATTCGGGCTGCTACTGATAGCCGCCGGCGCTGGTGTCGTCGTGGCGCATCAGGTATCTTCTGTCCGGAGCCAACTCGAAATGGCAATGGATCTGGTGCCACAGCTACGAGACAACTTGGAGAATGGCGATCATCAGGCGGCCAAGATATCTTTAGAGGCCATTCAAGCGCAAACATCCGGCGCCCGTTCAACAACCGCGGGGCCGCTTTGGAAGATTGCTTCCTACGTTCCTGAATATGGGAGCAATTTCAGTGCAGTCCGAGAGGTAGCAGTCTCTGCTGACGACATCGCCATCCGAGCTGCGGGTCCCCTGCTGGACAAATACGATTCACTGAACTGGCAGACGCTTTCCCCTACCGACGGCGGGGTGAACGTCACGCAATTGGAAGACGCCGCTCCAAGTATCCGCGCCGCAGCGGATACCGTTCGCCTTTCTTATGAACGTCTCGCTGCGATTGATCTTGATGCATTGAGGCCCGAGGTGGCGGAACCCGTCCGTGCCGTCACTGAGCAACTCAAGCCCGTCAGCGGAGCGCTTGCTACCGCGTCATCCGCAGCGCAGCTGCTCCCCAGCATGCTTGGCGCTGACGGGGAGCGGAACTACCTGGTCTTAGTCCAGAACAGCGCCGAGTCTAGGGCCACGGGTGGAATTCCTGGTGCTATAGCGGTGTTAAAAGCGGCTAACGGCCGCATAAGCCTGGGAGAGCAAAGCAGCGCGGGGGCCATCGAGGCATTCACACCGGCGCTCGACGTGGATACAGATCAGGAGAAGCTATACACAAAACGGCTCGGGACGCAGATGCAGAACGTCAATCTCACCCCCCATTTCCCGACCGCCGCAGAAACTGCCAAGCGGATGTGGGAAGCACGCCGGCCCGGTCAAACAATAGACGGAGTACTGGCGTTGGACCCCGTAGTATTGGCCCACCTGTTGGAGGCCACCGGACCTGTAGATCTGACCGACCCCGTGGTAGTAAGCGCAATCGACGGAACGTCACTGCCCCAGTCCTTGACCCAGGATAATGTGGTCAGCACTCTCCTGTCCGATGTGTATCGGGAAATCGAGGAGCCCGCAGCCCAGGATGCCTACTTTGCGGCAGTAGCTGCAAGTATATTTTCAGCTTTTACGGATGGGGGAGGAGACAGCGAACAACTGATCAAGGCCTTGAGCACCAGCGCTCAAGAGCGCCGATTATATCTGTGGTCCAATGTCAGAGATGAACAGAACATCATTTCGTCCACGGCCCTCGGAGGCGAAGTTACGGGCTCGGACGCGGGTGGCGCCAGCTTCGGAGCGTACTTCAATGATGGAACCGGTGCCAAAATGGATTACTACGCATCACGCACGGTGCAGTTGGTTCAGACATGCCAACACGACGGCTACGGCGAGTACACGGTCCATCTCACCGTGCAGAACAAGGCACCCCTGGATGCTGCCGCTTCGCTTCCCTCCTACGTGACGGGTGACGGGGCATTTGGGGTGGAACCGGGAAATTTCCGTACAAACTACGTGTTTTATGGGCCATCACAAGCTCTCGTGGCATCGGCCCGAATCAATGGGATCCCCGTACCCATCGGAGCTGGTAAACATGGCCAACGGCCGGTTGGAACTGTGACGTTAGAGCTAGCGCCCGGGGAAACGGCACTGATTGACATCGGGTTCACCCGGGTAGTTCAGGATTCCGAGCCCAAGCTCCAGGTAACTCCCTCAGTGCAAGCAGTTCAAGATGTCATAATTCCTATGGATCGGCGTGAGTCCTGCCAATAGAGGGAAGGTACATTCTCAGTACATATCACACAACGCTTGGAACTGGGGGCAGTACCTGTTACCGTAAGAGTGTTCCTCACCGCAAAGTATTTGCGGACGGAATGTGTTGCTGGCAATGCAGAGTGAACGCCGGAGCACATGAAACATCAAAAAATTTTGGGCTTGGTTTCACGGGTTCTTGGTGGGAACCGACCGTCTATAACCGCAGTCTTTATCTATCGCACCGGGGAGTCTCACACATGAAAAAAACCGTATCCGCACTGGTCCTGGCCGGATCCCTCGCCTTTGTCGGCGCCGGCGCCGCTAACGCCGTCTCCAGCTACCCCGCCCCCGTCACCGGCTCTGTCAGCGCCACCATCGTTACCCCCGGCGCCACCATCGTCTTCAGCGGAGCCGGATTCACCGGTGGAGAGCAGATCCGCATTGACGTGACCTACGCCAATGATCCCCAGATCGTGGCCGGCACTGGCATCAGCAGCCCCATTATCCTCGCGCAGCTCGTGGGCACCAATACCGTCGTGGCAAACCCCGACGGTTCATTCTCCGCCGACGTCACCCTTGGTGATGCTCCCGGTACCTACACCCTGACTGCCACGGGCCTGACCTCGGGCCACCAGGTGACCGCGGCCGTTGTGGTTGACCCCGCAGCTGCCGGCGGCGCTGGCACCGGAAGTGGTGCAGGAACTGGTGTAGGCACAGGCACCAATGCTTCTGCTGACAACGGCCTGGCCAACACCGGTGCCGACTCCGCCATGATGCTGTGGGGTGCCGCAGGCGTCCTGGCTCTGGGTGCAGGCGTAGCCACCGTGACGGTTGCCCGTCGCAAGAATGCCTAACTAGCCGTTTAGCTGGGTTCAACGGCACAGCTAATCAGCAACAGAGGGAGGCTGGAAACCAAGCGGTTTCCAGCCTCCCTCTGGCATTTTCACGTGAGATTATGCGTTCATCTGGATAGAGCGAAGAACAACACCACTACTGTGACCAGCGCCAGCGCCACAACGGCCGCATATGCCGCCCATTCGCGGCGGGTCCGGCGGGTGCGCGTGCGGCGCCATTCTCTTCTCGGTTCAGTTGTGCTCATGGCCCCGAAACTATGGGGGAATTTCGTTCCTGGAAACAGTAATTCATACTGGCACAATGACTTGCGGTACGTATGACTGCCGCGTGTTTTCCACTTGCACCCTCGGAAGGGATAAGATACTCGGGTCTTTTTGTTTTCGAGCTAATGGGGAAATATGCGTCTTTCGGTTATCGGCTGCGGCTATCTGGGAGCAGTCCACGCCGCCTCCATGGCGAAACTGGGTCATGACGTTGTAGGCATTGACGTTGACCAGGCCAAGGTCAACGAGCTTGCCGCAGGGCGGGCACCGTTCTTCGAACCGGGCCTGCCGGAGCTGCTCGCCGAGTCCCAGGCCACCGGCCGGCTGAAGTTCAGCACCGACCTGGCCGACGCCGCCGGAGCGGACGTGCACTTCGTCTGCGTGGGCACCCCCCAGCGCAAGGGTGAATACGCCGCCGACCTGCGGTTCGTCGACGCCGCCGTCGCCGGCCTCGCACCGTACCTGAAGCCGGGCAACATCGTGGTGGGCAAGTCCACCGTCCCGGTGGGCACCGCCGCCCGCCTGGCAGACCAGCTGGCCGAGGACGCCCCGGGCGCCGTCCTGGCCTGGAACCCTGAGTTCCTGCGCGAAGGCCACGCCGTGCAGGACACCCTCTCCCCGGACCGCTTTGTCTACGGCGTCCCTGACGGCGCTGCCGGCACCGCCGCCGTCGCCGCCCTGGACGAGGTCTACGCCGCACCCCTCTCCACGGGCACCCCGCGCCTGACCGTGGACTACGCCACGGCGGAACTGGTCAAGACCGCCGCGAATTCCTTCCTCGCCACCAAAATCAGCTTCATCAACGCCATGGCGGAGGTCTGCGAGGCCTCGGGGGCAGACGTCTCGGCCCTGGCGGATGCCATCGGCATGGATGACCGGATTGGCCGCAAGTTCCTCAACGCCGGCGTCGGCTTCGGCGGCGGCTGCCTGCCCAAGGACATCCGCGCCTTCATGGCCCGCGCCGGAGAACTGGGCGCCGACCAGGCCCTGACCTTCCTGCGCGAGGTGGATGCCATCAACATGCGCCGCCGCTCCAAGGTAGTGGAGATGACGCGTGAGATCTGCGGCGGCTCCCTGATGGGCAAGCGCGTCACCATCCTGGGCGCTGCCTTCAAGCCGGAGAGTGACGATGTGCGGGACTCCCCCGCGCTCAGCGCCGCAGCGCAGATGCAGCTGCAGGGCGCCACCGTCACCGTGACGGACCCCGAGGCCCTGCAGAACGCCAAGGGGCGATTCCCCGAGCTGACCTACGAACCGGTCACCGAAAACGCGCTGCTGAACGCCCACGCCGTGGTGCTGCTGACCGAATGGAAGGAATACCGGAACCTGGACCCGGCAGCCACGGCCGCCCTCGTCACGGACACGAACATCATTGACGGCCGGAACGTGCTGGACCCGGCCGCCTGGCGGACCGCCGGCTGGACCTACCGGAGCATGGGCCGCCCGTAACCGGACTAGACACCGCTCAACGCGACCCGGGATCCTGCCGCCGAATAGTCAGCCGCGCAACGCGGCCTGGTTGCCCCGGTACCAGGACACCGTGTCCCGGATCCCGTCCGCCAGACTGATCTGCGCGGTCCAGCCGGCGGCGGTCAGTTTGGAGACGTCCAAAAGCTTCTGCGGTGTTCCGTCGGGTTTGGAGGTGTCCCACTCGATGGCCCCGGTGTAGCCCACGGCCTCCGCAACCAGGCCGGCCAGTTCCCTGATGGTGAGGTCCGAGCCGGTGCCCACGTTCACCTGCTGCGGGCCGTCATAATGCTCCAGCAGGTGAAGGCAGGCGGCAGCCATGTCATCCACGTGCAGGAATTCCCGCCGGGGGGAACCGGTCCCCCAGTTGGTCACCGTGTCCAGGCCCTGCCGCGCGGCGTCGTCGTACCGGCGGATGAGTGCGGGAAGGACGTGGGATCCCTCCGCGGAGAAGTTGTCCCCGGGGCCGTACAGGTTGGTGGGCATCGCCGAGATCCAGGGCAGGCCGTACTGCCGGCGGACGGCCTGGATGTGCATGATGCCGGCAATCTTCGCGATCGCGTAGGCGTCATTGGTGGGCTCGAGGTGCCCGGTGAGCAGCGCGTCCTCGGAAATGGGCTGCTCGGCAAACTTGGGATAGATGCAGGACGAGCCCAGGAAAAGCAGGCGTTCCACGCCGTGTTCGCGGGCGGCGTCCAGCACGTTGATCTGGATCTGCAGGTTCTCGGTCAGGAAGTCCACCGGGTACGTGTCATTGGCGAGGATTCCGCCCACTTTTGCTGCCGCCAGGACCACGTAGCGGGGGGTGGTCTCCGCGAAGTAGTCGAAGACGGCTGCGCGGTCCTTCAGATCCAGTTCGCTGGAAGTCCGGCCGCTAAGATCCGTAAAACCGGCGGATTCGAGTCTGCGCCAGATAGCCGAGCCCACGAGGCCGCGGTGTCCGGCAACATAGAAGGGTGCGGCGCGGTCCAGGATCCCGGGCTGGAAGCCCGTACCGTCCGCCAGAGGAACCGAGACCACGCTAATCGTTCCAGCAGTCGAGGTTCACCGTGTCAATCCAGTTGCGGCCCGGGTGCTTGAGCATCTCAATGTCCGCGTCCACCATGATGCGGGCCAGGTCCGGAGTGTGCACCGTGGCCTTCCATCCGAGCTTCTCCTGCGCCTTGGATGGATCCCCCAGGAGGGAATCGACTTCCGTGGGGCGGAGGTAGCGTTCGTCGAACTTGACGTGGTCTTCCCAGTTGAGGCCGGCATGCTCAAACGCGATGGTGAGGAAGTCCCGCACGCTGTAGCTGCCGCCGGTGGCCAGCACATAATCATCGGGCTCGTCGGCCTGCAGCATGCGCCACATGCCCTCCACGTATTCGGCGGCATAGCCCCAGTCACGGCTCGCATCCAGGTTGCCCATGAAGAGATGCTGCTGCTGACCGGCCTTGATAGCGGCGACCGCCCGCGTGATTTTCCGGGTGACGAACGTTTCTCCGCGCCGGGGGGATTCGTGGTTGAACAGAATGCCGTTCACCGCGTACATGCCGTAGGCCTCACGGTAGTTCCGCGTAATCCAGTAACTGTAGACCTTCGCGGCACCGTAGGGCGACCGGGGATAAAACGGGGTGTCCTCGCTCTGCGGCGGCGGCGTGGCCCCGTACATTTCGGACGAGGACGCCTGGTAGAACCGGGTGTCGATTCCCGCCAGCCGCACGGCCTCGAGGAGCCGGACCGTTCCCATGCCGGTGGTATTCCCGGTGTGCTCGGGCTCGTCGAAGGAGACCCGGACGTGGGACTGCGCGGCAAGGTTGTAGACCTCGTCCGGCTTCAGTCCGGCCAACATGGTCACCAGGCGGGATCCGTCGCTGAGGTCCCCGTAGTGCAGGAAGAGCTTTGCCTCGGGATCATGCGGGTCCACGTAGAGGTGCTCCACCCGGGAGGTATTGAAGGTGGAGGCGCGGCGGATGAGGCCGTGGACCTCGTACCCCTTCCTCAGCAGAAGCTCTGCAAGGTAGGAGCCGTCCTGTCCCGTGATACCTGTAATCACTGCGCGCTTAGGCAAAATGTCCCCCCGGAGATTGAAGCCGGCCCCTCTGCGGCGGGCGGCTAGTTACCTGAAGCCAATCTCAGGTCCGGGAGTCTCGGAAGCGTGTTGGATACCCGCTAAGCCTGGCGCGTTACGCGCAACTGCGCACACGGTTACCTGCGGACGCGGAGGCGCCTAGGCTGCCGGGGCGGCCGAGTCCAGGGCCTCTTCCAAGGCCACCCAGGCGAGCATCGCGCACTTGACCCGGGCCGGATAGCGGGCCACACCGGCGAAGGCTGCGGCATCGCCCAGCACTTCCTCGTCCGGCTCGATGCTGCCGCGGGAGCGCATGAGCGTCCGGAATTCCTCCACCAGCTCGGCTGCCTGCCCGCGGTCCAGTCCGGCCACCATTTCGGTCAGTACCGAGGCCGAGGCCATCGAGATGGAGCAGCCCTGCCCTTCCCAGCTGATCCCCTTCACGGTGGACCCGTCGACGACGGCGCGCAGCGTGATCTCGTCTCCGCAGGTGGGATTGAGCTGGTGGGATTCCCCCGACGCAGCACCGGCCGGAACCTCGGCCAGCCCGTCGCCGAGGCGCCGCTTGGCGTGTTCCAGGATGATCTGCTGGTACAGCTGCTGCAGGTCGGAACTCATTTATTTCACTCCAAAGAAGGGACGGACGCCGGCCACCGCGGCCAGGAAGGCATCGACGTCGTCGGTGGTGTTGTAGAGGTAGGTGCTGGCGCGGGTGGTGGAAACCAGCCCCAGGCGCCGGTGCAGCGGCTGGGCGCAGTGGTGGCCCACGCGGACGGCGATGCCCTGGTCATCCAGGAACTGGCCGACGTCGTGGGAGTGGACGCCGACGACGTCGAACGCCGCCAGCCCGATCCGCTCCACGCCCGCCTTCGGGCCGAGGACCCGGATACCGTCAATCTGTTCCAGGCCGGCCACCAGCCGCTGCCCCAGCTGCGCCTCCCAGGCGTGGATGCGGTCCATGCCGGTTTCGCTCAGGTAGTTGGCGGCGGTGCCCAGGGCCATCGCCTGCGAAATCCGCTGCGTGCCGGCCTCGAAGCGCTGCGGTGCGGGCAGGTAGTCGGCCTTCTCCATGGTCACGGTGGTGATCATGGACCCGCCGGTCAGGAAGGGCGGCATCGCGTTCAGCAGTTCCGCCTTGCCGTACAGGGCACCGATGCCGGTGGGGCCGAGCATCTTGTGCCCGGAGAAGGCCAGGAAATCGACGTCGAGCGCTTTCACGTCCACCGGAAGGTGCGGCACGGACTGGCAGGCGTCCAGCACCACCAGTGCGCCGTGCCGGTGTGCCATTGCCACCAGGGTGTCCACCGGGTTGATGGTGCCGAGCACGTTGGAGGCGTGGGAGAAGGCCAGCAGGCGGGTGCGCGGGCCGATGATCCGTTCCGCTTCCTCCAGCCGCAGCGCGCCGTCGTCGTCCACCGGAATGAAACGCAGGGTTGCGCCGGTGCGCGCCGCGAGCTCCTGCCAGGGAATGAGGTTGGCGTGGTGCTCCATTTCCGTCACCACAATCTCATCGCCGGCACCCAGCGCGAAGCGGCGGGCCGCTTCCCCGCCGCGGCCCAGCGAGGCGTTGGAGAAGGAATAGGCGATCAGGTTCAGCGCCTCGGTGGCGTTGGAGGTCCAGACCAGCTCCTGGGGACGGGCATTGATGAAGGCCGAGACCGTTTCGCGGGCCTGCTCATAGACATCGGTGGCGGCGACCGCCAGCGTATGCGCACCGCGGTGGACGGCGGAGTTGCGCTGTTCGTAGAACTCCTGCTCCGCTTCGATCACGCTGAGCGGATTCTGCGAGGTGGCTCCGGAATCCAGGTAGACCAGCCGGTGCCCGTTGACCTCCTGGTCCAGGATCGGAAAGTCATTCCGGATCCGCTCCGCCTCGGCATTGTCGATGGGACCCGCGGCAGGCCGCAGGGTGTCAGGGGTGGAAATCACAGGCACGGAAGAATCTCCTTGGCTGGCCGATGGATTGCGCGTCCAGGTGATGTCCACCATTACGCAACGTAAGTCTGCGCTAATCATCCCACCGCTGGCCACGGAGCGCATCTGAGCCGGGCCTTAGTTCACTGTCCTCCGGCGGGACGGGATCGGTCCATCGCTCTGGCCTGTGCGGCAAAGAGGGCCTATGCGGTGGTAGGTAACGCCGCCTGCACAAACGCGTAGGGGTACGCGTTATCACCCCGGAATACAGGCGGTTAGGATCCGTACCGGATACGTCGCTCAAGGGGACGACCCCGGGGACTGCCCCGTTCAGGCGTACCGGGATTCAAAGGCCAGAGGTGGATCGCCATGCGCCAAAAACTCACCGCGCTGCTCACCGCATTGCTGCTCACCCTCGTGTCCCTGGCCGGATTCGCTCCGCCGGCCGCGGCCCTCTCACCGGGGGTCGCGTTCTCCGCCACCAATCTGCCCACCTGGCAGACCAACGGCATTGTCTGGGGACTGGCCGAGGCCAACGGCGTGGTCTACGTGGGCGGAACGTTCACCGCCATCCGCCCGCCCGGCACCGCGGCCGGCGGCGCCGGAACCCGCAGCGCCGTGAACTTCGCGGCCTTCGATGCCTACACGGGCAATCCCACCAGCTGCAACCTCTCGGTCACGGGAACCCGGGCCACCGTCCGGGCCCTGGACGTGTCCCCCGACGGACGCACCCTCTACATTGGCGGCAGCTTCAGCGCGGTGAACGGCGTCAGCGCCTCCAGCTTCGCGGCCATCAATCTGCCCGGCTGCACCGTGAAAACCAGCTTCCAGCCCGGCGGCGTGTCCGCCACCGTCCGCGCCATTGATGCCACCGGCAACGCCGTGTATTTCGGCGGGGACTTCACGTCCGTGAGGAACACTGCCCGCCAGCGGCTTGCCGCCGTCACTCCCACCGGGGCGCTGCTTCCCTGGGCGCCGGCGGCGGACCTGCCCATCCGTGCTCTGCACGTTCCGCCGGCCAAGAACGTCGTCATCGCCGGCGGAGATTTCACCACCATGAACGGTGCCGATTCCAAGGCTCTGGCGGTGGTGGACAGCAGCGCCGGAAGAAACCTCCGCACGTATCCCAACTTCTTCATTCCCCGAACCTCCGTGGTCAAAGGCATCGACTCGGACAGCACAAGCTTTTACGTGGCCAATGAAGGCACCGGCGGCGGCGTGTTTGACGGACGGATGCGGCTGGACCTGGGCACATACAACCAGGTGTGGCGGGACACCTGCCTCGGTGCCACCCAGGCCGTGTCCGTGATCGGCAAAACCCTGTACGCCGCCCACCATGCCCACAACTGCGCCAGCATGGGCGGGTTTACCGACGGCAGCCGGATCCACCTCAGCGCCCAGAACGTGGACACGCCCTCGCCCATGCTGCAGTGGAACCCCCTGACCAATGACGGGCAAGGGGAAGGACTGGGTCCGCGCGCCCTGGCGCACACCACCGCCGGATCCAACAACATGCTCTGGGTGGGCGGCGAATTCACCACCGTCAACGCCGGGGCCCAGCAGAGCCTCACCCGGTTCGGCCCTGGCCCGGGCGCCGCCGGCCCCGGGGCTCCTCAGTTCGTGGCCGCCGAGTCCCTCGCCACCGGACGGAACACCATCCGCTGGCAGACGACGTCGGACCCTGACGATTCGGCCCTGACCTACAGCATCTACCGCAACGGATCCGGCACCCCGCTGGGCACGGTCAACGCCTCCTCGCTCTGGTGGAACCTTCCGCAGGCCTCCTTCACGGACACCACCGCCGCGCCCGGGGTCAGGTACTCCTACCAGGTGCGCGCCACTGACCCCAACGGGCACACGGGGCCGCTGTCCGCGCAGGTCAGCGTGACCACTGCGGCCACGCCGCCGGCGTATGCCGCCGCCGTCCGCGCCGACGGTGCCAACACCTTCTGGCGCCTCGGTGAGAGCTTCGCCGCCGCCGGAGATTCCTCCCCCGGCAACCGGATGGGCCTGCCCTACGGCCGGCCGTCCCTGGGAAACACCGCCGGCGCCCTGAGCGGGGATTCCAACCGGGCCGCCACGTTCGACGGCGTGGATGACTTTGTCTACGCCCCGCAGCAGGCCGCCCCGCCCACGGCCTACAGCGCCGAGGCCTGGTTCCGCACCAACACCACCACGGGCGGGAAGATCCTGGGCTTCGGCAACGGGCTTCCACGGCGCAACGGCACCAACCCGGGGCTGAGCAGCAACTATGGCCGGCACGTGTACATGACCAATGCCGGCAACCTGATCTTCGGGGAATGGAGCGGCGGGGCCAGGACCATCAAGTCCCCTGCCGCATACAACGACAATGCCTGGCACCACGTCGTCGCCACCCAGGGCCCCGGCGGCATGGTGCTGTATGTGGACGGTGTCCGGGTGGCGTCCAGCACGGTGAGTGCCGTCCAGACGGCCATCGGCGGATGGCGGATCGGCGGAGACCAGCTGGGCTCCTCCTGGCCCGAAGCACCCACCAGCCGGTACTTCCGGGGCAGCATTGATGAATTCGCTACCTACCCGAGGGTCCTTTCCCCCGCCCAGGTAGCAACCCACAACCAGCTCGGGCGCCGGTGAGCGCTCCGGTCCTCCAACGCGTTCCGGCCCCCCGGCACGAACGCGTCCGCACCCGCAGCCGCGTCCGCACGGCAGTCCAGTTGGCCTCCACTCTGCTTTTCACCGCCGGCGTCCTCACTGTGCTCCTGTGGCCGACGCCGGTGGACCGGCCGCTGTACGTTCGGCTGCTGCGGACCCTGCACCGGCTCGAGGAGCTGGGACTGCCCGCGGTGGGCTACGCCTCCCTGGAGGCCGCCGCCAACGTGGCGCTCTTCGTGCCGCTGGGCTTCCTGGCCTGCCGCCTGCTGGCGCCGAAGCGGTGGTGGCTGGCGCTGCTGGCCTGCACCATGCTCTCCGGAGCCGGCGAGCTGGCCCAGGAGCTGTACCTCCCCGAGCGGGTGGGCAACGCGGAGGACGTGCTGCTCAACGGCGCCGGCGCGCTGGCCGGGGTGGGAATGGCCGTGCTGCTGCGGCCGGGCAGGCAGCGGAGACTGATCAGGTGATTGCCACGGTGCGGAACTCCACCGGGAAATCCTCGGCATAGTTGCGGGTGAGGCTGAAGTAGCCGCCGCGGTAGCTGCGTTCCACCGCCATGCCTGCCCAGCCGAGGCTGTCCAGCCGGGAAAAGCGCAGGCTGTCGGGTGAAATGTCGATTTTAAAGGAGAGCCACTCCCCGGGTGTGGCCGCCTCTGTCTGGACGACGGCGAGCCGCAGGCCGTCTGCTTCGCCTGCGTGGCGCAGCAGCAGGGTCATTTCCCCGTTGGGCCGGAACACAAAGTGGTAGCCTCCCACCTCGCTGGGGATGAGCACCCGGTAGGGCATGTCATTGTCCTGCCCGAAAGCCAGTCCCGCGTGGCCTTCGACGCCGGGCAGCCGGTCCGGCCAGCGCATCTCGAACTCAATGCTGTAGACGTCCGGTTCCACCGGCGCCATGGACCCCATCCGGTAGCTGCTGTTCATCGGGGCCTGCAGCCGAAGGATTCCCTCGGCCCCCTTCAGCTGGGGCTGGACGGACCAGCCCTGTTTCACGGTCCAGGGCAGGTCCCCGGCGGCGCGGTGACCGTCACCGAAACGGTCAGCCGTTTCCGGAGACACCTGATCCGCAAGATAGGGAACGTTGGCACTCATCAGTCCCGCGACCCCCAGCCCCACCAGCCGGTCCCGCTCCGCCCGCGAATGGACCTCCCAGCAGATCACCGGCTTGCCCGTGGCCACCGCGGCGGTGATTTCCTCATCCGTTGCGAGGGTGTTGATCCCTAGGAACGTGAACCGGGCATACCGCTCCGCCAGCAGGGACATCTGTTCCCCGGTGAAGTAGCCCCAGCTGGCGTACCCGCGCTCAGTCACCAGCCGGATCTGCGCCGCAACGGCGGACTGCTTCCAGATGATGTGCCGGTGGGCGTCCGGATAGGTGTCCATCAGGTCCAGAAGCGGCCGGGTGTTGCTGCCCTGCTTGTCCTCGAGGAAGATCACGTGCGTGGCCGCGTAGGCGTCCAGGACTTCCGTCAGGAGCGGAATCGGTTCCAGCGGCGTGTCCGGGCCAAGCCACTGCCGGGCATCGACGCGCAGTTTCGACAGCTCGTCCCAGGTGGTCTCGCCGATCACCAGGTTCTTCCCGGTGGTCCTTGCAGTATCCGTGTCGTGATGACAGACCAGGATGCCGTCCGCCGTCGCGCACACCGAGAGCTCCAGTGCCGGGACACCGGCAAGGACGGCCTCCCGGTAAGCGGTCATGGTGTGTTCGGGCCAGTTGTCCCAGGATCCGCGGTGGGCCACCTGGAAGGGGCTGGAATCGAAGAGTGAGCGCACCGTGTGGACCGGGGCCGGGCTCGGGGTCGGGGATGGGCTCCCTCCGGAGGCGCCTGCCCGCGGTTCCTCATTCGCGGGCATGCATCCGGCCAGGGCCAGGCCTATCGCCCCTAACGCCAATACGCTGCGGCGGCTCGGTCCGGTGGCCGGCAGGCCGGGGGGACCTGCTGGACCGGCAGGAGCGGCAGGACCGGCACCGGCAGCGAGGCCGAAGGTTGTGCGGTCAGGTTTCATGCGTTCATGGCTGAGTCCCCGGGCGAACCGGTCATCACGCTCAGGGCGCGGCGCAGCATGGTGGAGGACGTGGTGGGGGTGTACGGCAGGTAGACAACCTGCACGCCGATCAGCTCCATGTCCCGTTCCAGCCGGTCTCCCTTTGGTGTGCCGCGCCAGTCATCGCCCTTGAAGAACATGTTGAACCCGACCTCGCGCCACGTCTCGGCCTTATTCACGTGTTCATCCACCACCGCGTCGTCCACGAACCGGATACTGCGCACAATTTCCAGGCGCTCCGCCAAAGGCACCACCGGCGTGGTGCCTTTGAGCCGTTGGGACATTTCCGCCGAGGCCACGCCTGCTATCAGGAAATCGCACCGCTCCCGGGCCTGGCGCAGCAGGTTCAGGTGGCCTATGTGGAAGAGATCATAGGCGCCCGAGGCATAACCAATTCGTACAGGCATGGCGTGTGGACCCCCAGTGAGACGGTGACTGTCCGGATGATCTTCCAGTCCCGGAAACCGGAGGTAAAGCGAATTGTCCGGATTAGAGTAGCGCCGCCTCAAACACGAGTACCGGCCCGCGGACCCCGCGTAACACCGGGTCCAAGTTAGGTAGGGGCCACCTGCAAACCGTCTTTGCCGCGCGGCTACGATGCTTTCAGTTTCGGGCCGCTTAGTCCCGTTCCCCATGGCAGTAGAGGCGGTAGCGTGCGTAAATCATTCGCGGCTTTGTTGGCGGTCGCGGCCCTAACGGCCACGGCACTGGCAGGTACGGCCGCGCCGGCGTCGGCCATCAGTCCCGGAGTGGCTTTTTCCGCCACGGACCTGCCTACCTGGCAGACCAACGGCATTGTCTGGGGACTCACCGAAGCCAACGGCGTGGTCTACGCCGGCGGCACCTTCACCGCCATCCGCCCGCCGGGCGTTACCGCCGGGGGCGCCGGAACCCGCAGCGCCGTGAACTTCGCCGCCTTCGACGCGTATACCGGCAACCCCACCAGCTGTAGTCTCTCGGTCACGGGCACAAATGCCACCGTCCGGGCCCTGGATGTCTCCCCCGACGGACGCACCCTCTACATCGGCGGCAGCTTCAACTCGGTGAACGGCATCAGCGCCTCCAGCATCGCCGCCATCAACCTGCCCAGCTGCACCGTGAAAACCAGCTTCCAGCCCGGCGGAGTGTCCGCCACCGTCCGCGCCATTGATGCCACGAACGACGCCGTGTATTTCGGCGGGGATTTCACCTCCGTGAGGAACACTGCCCGCCAGCGGCTCGCCGCCGTCACCCCCACCGGGGCCCTGCTCCCCTGGGCACCGGCAGCAGACCTGCCCGTGCGCGCCCTGCACGTCCCGCCGGCCAAGAACGTGGTCATCACCGGCGGAGACTTCACCACCATTAACGGAGCCGATTCCAAGTCACTGGCCGTGGTTGACCCGGTCTCGGGCAGCAGCATCCGGACCTACCCGGGGTTCTTCATTCCGAGGACGTCCGTGGTGAAGACCATTACCTCGGACGCCACCAGTTTCTACATCGGCAACGAGGGAACCGGCGGCGGGGTGTTCGACGGGCGGGTCCGCCTCGATCTGGGCACGTATGACCAGGTATGGCGGGACACCTGCCTCGGCGCCACCCAGGCCGTGTCCGTCTACCAGCGCAATCTCTACGCTGCCCACCACGCCCACGACTGCGGCAGCATGGGAGGGTTCACCGACGGCAGCCGGACCCACCTCAGTGCCCAGGACGTGGACAACCCCTCCCCCATGAGGCAGTGGAACCCCCTCACCAATGACGGCCAGGGCGAAGGCATTGGGCCGCGCGCCCTCGCACACACCTCCACCGGATCAAATGACGTGCTGTGGGTCGGCGGCGAATTCACCACCACCAACGGCAAGGCCCAGCAAAGCCTGACGCGGTTCGGTCCCGGTCCGGGCACCACCGGGCCCGGCGCACCCCGGTTCGTGAGTGTTGAGTCCCGCGCCGCCGGGCAGAACACCGTCCGGTGGCAGACCGCCACGGACCCCGACGACTCGGAGCTGACCTACAGCATCTACCGCAACGGATCCTCCACCCCGCTGGGCACCGTGCAGGCAACCTCGCTCTGGTGGAACCTTCCGCAGGCCTCGTTCACGGATACCACCGCCGCACCGGGGGTCAGCTATTCCTACCGGGTCCGCGCCAATGATCCCGACGGACACGTAGGAGCGCTCTCGGCCCAGGTGCAGCTCACCACCGCTGCCGCGGCCCAGGCGTACCCTTCGGCGGTCCGCGCCGACGGCGCCGACACCTACTGGCGGCTCGGCGACTCCTTCGCAGCGGCGTCGGACTCTTCTCCGGGAAACCGGATGGGCCTGCCCTACGGTTCGCCCGGCATCGGTGCTGCCGCCGGAGCCCTGGCCGGTGACACCAACAAGGCCGGCAGCTTCGACGGCACCGATGATTTGGTCTACGCCCAGCAGCGGACCGCCGCGCCCAAGGAGTTCAGCGCCGAGGCCTGGTTCCGCACCGACACCACCGCGGGCGGAAAGATCTTCGGCTTCGGCAACGGCCAGCCGCGCCGCAGCGGTACCAACCCCGGCCTAAGCAACAGCTATGACCGGCATGTCTACATGACCAACGCCGGCAACCTGGTCTTCGGGGTATGGACCGGCAGCGCACAGACGGTTGTCTCTCCCGGAACATACAACGACGACGCCTGGCACCACGTGGTGGCCACCCAGGGCCGGGACGGCATGGTGCTTTACGTCGACGGCGTGCAGGTGGGTGCGAACAGCGTGACCGGCAACGAAGCGATCACCGGGTCCTGGCGGATCGGCGGAGACCAGCTGGGCTCCACCTGGCCGCAGATGCCCAGCAGCCGGTACTTCAAGGGCAGCATTGATGAATTCGCGGCCTACCCCGCGGCCCTCAGCCAGGCCCGGGTGCAGGCGCACTACGCGGCCGCCGGTCGAACCGCACCCACCCCTGCTCCGGTTCCGGACACCACGGCTCCATCGGCAGTGGAAGGTGCCACCGCCTCGCTCTCCGGAACCACCGTGAACGTGGGTTGGGGCGCTGCCACCGACAACGTGGGCGTTACCGGCTACCGGGTCCACCGGTCCACGGAGAACGGATTCACGCCGTCCGCGGGAACCCTGCTGGCCACGGTGCCCGGGACTGCGGCGCTTACCTACGAGGACAAGAACCCGGCTCCGGGGACCTACTACTACCGGATCGTGGCGGTGGATGCTGCGGACAACGCGGGGCCCTCCTCCGCCCAGGCCTCCGCCACGGTTGCTCCCCCGGCACCTGCGCCGGTCACGCTGACACTGACGCCGTCGGAGGACACCTACGCCAACCAGGGAGCACCCAACACCGCGAACGGCAGCTCCGCAAGCATGGCCACCCGCGGCAGCCCGGGGTACACCTCCTATCTGCGGTTCCAGCCCGGAGCCGGGGTGCCGAACGGAATGCGCCTGCAGTCGGCCACCCTCCGGCTCTACACCACTACCGAGTCCATCGCGGGATCGGTGGACCAGCACACCATCCACCCCGTCACCGGCAGCTGGTCGGAGGCGGCCGCCACCTGGAACACCCGGCCGGCACTGGCCTCGGTTCTGCTGGGCAGCGTCGCACCCACCGCGGTCAACACCGCCTACACCGTGGACCTCGATCCGGGCGCGGTATCCGCCATGCTCTCCGGGTCCGTGGACCTGGGCATCACCAGCACCGGCACCGACAATGCGTGGTTCTTCACCAAAGAAGCCTCCTCCACGCGCCGTCCGGTCCTGACCCTCGTTTTCGCCCCCTGACCAATCCATCCGGCGGGCATCCGTTCCGCCCCGAAAGAGAAAGCACACCGCATGAGAATAGGTCTCAATAAATCCATGGCTGCGCGGCTGCTCGCCGCCGGGCTGGTGGTGCCGTTGCTGGGAACGGCCACAGCATGCCGATCCGCTGATCCTGAATCCCGCGGAACGCCCAAGGCTTCCGCCGGCTCAACTCCCTCCGCCTCCGCTCCGTCCACCACCGTTCCGTCCACCTCCGCCCCATCCACTTCGGCTAACGCTTCGCCGTCCGTCGGAGGCACCGCCACCGGCGAATCTCCGTCCGCAGCACCGGACGGGGAGGAACCGGTGCCGGAGGAACAGTCCCCGCAGCCGGCTCCGGAGCCCACCTTCAACGCCGCTGAGGACGTCTTCCTCGAGGGCAAAGTGCCGGCGGGTGTGGATCCCAACGCCGTCCTGCAGGTTGGCCAGGAGCGCTGCGACGTCCTGCTCAACGCCAAGACGTCCGATCCGGGGGCCGTGGTCAGCGAGCTGATCATGAATCCCTCGGCGGAGGCCACGGATGCCATTCGGTCCCTGTGCACGGATCTCCTGCCCGAACTCGAGGCAGCCGCACTCGGGTTCCCGGACGGGGTTTTCACCGTGGGCGCGCATGCACCGCACGCAGAGCAACCGTCAATCGCTCCCGGCAGCTACCGCGCCTACGCGGGCGTCGACGGGTGCAGCATCTCGATCTATGCCGGCTCCGGCGCTCTGCTCGGAGAATATGACGCCTCCGCGCCCGTCACCGTCGGCCCGGATGCCGCACGCGTGGATTCGAGCGGATGCTACTCGTGGTTCCGCTCATGACGCGCCGCGAGCGTTCCTCAGAAAAGCCAACCAACCGTCTTATCCAAGGGAAGGGGTAACCAATGGATATGCACGAACAGATTCTCATTCTGCGAAGAAATTGGATGTTCATCGTTTCATTCGCACTCATCGGCCTGATCACGGCCGGTGTGTTGTCTGTCCTCATGCCGAAGGCCTACACCGCAAGCAGCAGCATCTTTGTCTCAACCCAGAACGTGGAGTCCTCAGCCGAACTGCAGCAGGGCAGCGTGTTCGCGCTGGCACGGGTGCAGTCCTACGTGAGCCTGGTCAGGAAGCCGCAGGTCCTGGACCCGGTGATTGAAAAGCTCGGTCTGGACACCACCGCGGCGGAACTGGCCGAAAACGTCAAAGCCTCCACCTCCCGCAACACGGTTCTCATCCAGATCGAAGCCGTGGACTCCAATCCCCAGCGTGCAGCGGACATTGCCAACGGCATCGTCTCCAGCCTGATTCTGTCCGTGGCTGACCTGGAGCGTCCCACCAACGGGCTGCCCTCCCCGGTCCGGCTGTCCTCAGTGGATACCGCGCAGCCGCCGGACGGGCCGTCCAGTCCCAAAACATCCCTGAATCTGCTGCTCGGGCTGCTGTACGGCCTGGCCGCCGGGCTGGTGGTCGCCATCCTGCGCAACGTCCTGGACCGGCATGTCCGGACCGAAGCCGACGTGCGCAAGTCCACCTCCCTGCCGTTGCTGGGCGGCATCACCGAATCGGCAACGCCCCGGTCCTCCACCGCACCGTTTGTGCTGGCCGGCTCGGGCAGCGATGCGTTCCGCCAGCTGCGTACCAATCTGGAGTTCGCCGCCGTCGGGCATGAGATGCGGTCCGTGGTGGTCACGTCCTCCCAGGCCGGAGAGGGCAAGAGCACCGTGGCGCTGAACCTGGCGCTGAGCATCGCGCAGAGCGGCCGCAGTGTCCTGCTGGTGGACGCTGATCTGCGGCTGCCCTCGGTGGCTGACGCCACCGGCCTGGAGCAGACCGTGGGACTGACCTCGGTGCTGATCGGACGGACCAACCTCTCCGACGCAGCCCAGCAGTGGGGCACCGGCGGTTTGTCCGTCCTGACCTCGGGTCCGCTGCCGCCAAACCCCACCGAACTGCTGGGTTCCTCCACCATGCAGAAGCTGATCGGGGAAATGGAGGCAGCGTATGACGTTGTGATTCTTGATGCTCCGCCGGTGCTGCCGGTGGCGGACGCCACCATCCTCACCCGGTACACGGACAGCCTGCTGCTGGTGGTTGGTGCCACAAAGGTTAGCCAGCACAATTTGTCCAAGGCCGTTGAACAGCTGAACCTGGTCAAGGCCGACGTCATCGGCGTGGTCCTGAACCGGATCCCGCGCAAGGGCCCGGACGCGAACTCGGCGTACCTCACCGGTTACGGAGCCGCGCTGGCCTCTCCGCTGGACTGGGAGAAGGGCGGACAGCCGTCGTCGCCGGCGGCTGAAGCCAAGGCTGTCATGGCGCACGGCGAGGAGGACCACGGCAACACCCGCCGGAAGCACCCGGTGAAGAGCTGACTGGTGTTCAGTTCACTGCGGATCGCGCAAGCGGCGCGGCACGCTGAACGGTAAGGAACGGCTACAACGGAAGGCCCGGCACCTGATCAGGTGCCGGGCCTTCCCCTCGTTTCACCACTTATCCGCTGGAGACCTGCTGCGGAGCCGCGGCCTCAGGCTTGCTGCGCCGTCCCGCGGCGATGCTGAGCAACCCGCAGGCCGAGGCCAGCGCAACGGCTGCCGCGAAGCCCCAGGCTGCGGATGCCGCGGAACTGTTCAGGGCGAAGCAGAGCGGCAGGACGAGGGTGGATCCGGCGAGGACTCCGCGCATGGCGGTGGAAAGCCGGTTGGCAACGGACGCCCGGAAGTAGGCCAGCATGATCGTGTAAGGCACCATCGCCAGGTATTGAACGGCGTACGGCCAGCGCAGCTCCGTGGCGTTGGCCCAGGTATCCCCCAACATCCATTCGCCGGCGGCAGCGGGCAGGAACAGCACGGCGGCACCCCAGCCCACGGCCAGGACACCGACCACCGCCGAGGCCTCCAGCATCCGCCGGCGGAACGCCGCCGTCCCCCGCGAGCGCACCAGCTCCGGAATGATCGCCGTCTTCAGCGCACTGAAAACGGTGTTCAGCGGAGAGAAGAGCAGCTGCGCCGCACGCAGGGCCCCCACCCCGGCGGCCCCCAGCGGAAAGACCAGCAGGTACAGGACCGCGAAGCTCGAGGCATTCAGCGCAGCGAACTCTGCCAGGTAACGGAAGGCACAGTCCCGGTTCAGCCACAGCCACCGCGCTCCGGCCGGCACGGCCGGCAGGCTACGGGCAAGAACCAGGCCCGTCACCAGCGCTGCGAGCGCACCCCCTACCCAGCAGGCGAGCACGGGCAGCAGGGGCCGGCCGGCGGCGGCTGCCAGCAGCATGGCGGGAATGGACACGCAGGCCCAGATCCCGTCAACGGCCAGTGCCCGCACCGGCAGTCCCTGGCAGATAAAGAGGTACCGCAGACTGTCCTGCAGCAGGATAAACGGTGCCGCCAGCGCCATGACCAGCCACAACAGCGCATCCTGCCCTCCGGCCAGGCCGGCACCGGCCAGCAGGAACAACGCCGCCGGTACGGCCACGAGCACCGACCCGCCCAGGCTGGCGGCGATCACCGGGGCGTTGAGTGCTCCGGTGCGGGAGTAACGCACCAGTAGTGTTTCGCCCACAAAGGCGCGTTGGGCTCCGAGGAACAGCAGCAGCCCGGCGTAGGCAAGGGAAAACTGGCCGAACTCGCCGGTGCCCGCCACGTTCGCCGCGACGGCCACAGCCACGAAATTGGACACACTCGAGACGCCCTGGTCCGCGAAGGTTGTGAAGCGGCGCAGTGCTCCCATCAGCTCATCAGCTCAGCCGGAGAAGCTTGGACCGCCAATGCCGCATAAACGCGGCGCCGATCACCACGTGCGCGGCAGCCAGAACGAGGTAAACGGCGAGGAAGGCCGAAGGCGCGGGCACCAGCAGGAACGCCAGGCAGGTGATTCCGTAATCCACGGGCAGCATCACCACGGAGCGGAGGAGCAACCGGCGGTCCGGCGACGCCTGCGGGGTTCCTGCCGCCGGAGTCCCCGCCGCCGGAGTCCCCGCCGGTGCAAAACGTCCGTCAGCCGCGCCAGCCGGGCCGGGATCTGTCCGGGCGTTCCGCGCCAGCTGGTCAAACAGCACCCCGCCGAAGAAAATCAGCGAGCTGGCCAGCAGGAAGACACCGCAGGCAAGAGCCAGCAGCACGACGTCGTAATCCGTGGTCCGTGCCAGGAAACAGAAGACGGCCACGTGCATCACGGTCATCCGGCCGTTGTCCAGCACATGGTCCAGCCACTCACCGTAGGCCGAGCTGCTGCCCCGCAGCCGGGCCAGCTGCCCGTCCGCGGAATCCAGGACATATCCGGCCGCGAGCAGCACTCCGGTCAGCGCGGCCGCCGGGCCGGGCTGCGCCCACAGGGCCAGCCACAGGAGCGCACCGTAGGTCAGGGCCGCCCCGGCCCAGGTCACCTGGTTGGGCGTGACCCGGGTAGGCCGGAGGGCCGCCGCGACCGCCCGCCCGGCGGGGCGGTTCACGTACAGCAGATACAGCGGCACGCCCTTGCGGGTCTTCTGCGCCCGCCGGAGCTGATCGAAGGAGGCACGGAACCCCGGCCGGTCCGTTGCCTGGGGCAGGGGCCCGCTCATGGGGTTCTCCGTTTCCTGCGGCCGCCGGCCGCGGTGGTCAGGATGAGGATGGCTACCGCCAGGATCATCAGCCGGCCCATGGACTGAAGCAGTGATCCGCGCATCAGGATGAAGAGGTATCCGGCAAAGATCGAGATGCCCAGGTACCCCACGGATCCCATACCGAGCACATCCGCGCGGTACCCGGTGTCCAGCCGGTGGGCCAGCACCCCGAGGCCGATGAAAACCAGCATGACGCCCACCAGGCCGAAGTTGATCCAGGCTTCCGCCCACAGCGGCGCCGAGAGGTTGAGATTCGCGTTGTTCATCCATATGCCCACCTCAACACCCGTGTCATACGGCTTATCCGGCCAGCCCACCCGCGGCACCCAGAAAAGCAGCGGCCCGAGCGCCTGCATGCCCCAGGAGAATCCATGGTCCGCGGTGTAGCCCACGGTGTTGGCCAGCATGGTGAACTGGTCATAATCCTTGGTGGCGATCATGGTCCACACCGAATCCACCTGCAGGGGTGCCTGCGTACCGTTGGCACGGCGGGTGATGTCCGAGAGCGGAAAGATGAAGATCGAGGCAAAGGTTCCGCCGATGATGGCTAGGTTGAACAAGCCCCTGCGTCCTCGAATCAGCGGGAGGACCAGTCCGAAGAGCACCGCCAGGGTCCAATAGCGGGAGTTGGAAATCGGATTGTTCACGACGACGTTCATCACCACGAGCGCCGCCATCAGCGCCATGTCCGGGATGGCCACCGCATGCTCCCGGGCACGAACCACATGGATGTAGAAGATGAGCGCGCAGAGGACAGCCACGGACCCCGCGCCGGAGATGGTTGCCCGTATTGCCTGCCCGCTGTCCGGGTTGATGGCTTCGAGTGCGTCCCCGGCCTCCTCCCGGCTCAGGAAGAAGACGGCCGGGCCGCCCACCTGGGTGATGTAAATCAGTGCCGCTGCCAGGGCGGCCAGGGAGAAAATGCGCAGGACCTTGATGCTGCGCAGCCGAAGCACCCGCCTGGGGGGATTATTGGCCGGCGGCCGGCGCAGCCGCGAATGGTAGGCGACGTCGAAACACACCAGCCCCAGCAGGGTGAGCAGAGTGGCCTCCGTCAGCATCCAGTCATCCACCTGGATGGCCAGCGGCGTGGATCGTCCGGTGGTCAGCTGAGCGAGAGGTGCCACCCCCATGCACGTGTAGACGAAGATCCAGAACACGCCGGAGACCGGGCGGATGTCCCGCTGGCTCAGGACGAGGGCAAGTTTGACGGAGGCGTAGAGCACCACGGCGTAGCGGATGAAGAAATCCGTGTCCGTGTAGAAGACGGCGCTCGAGCCGCGGATCAGCAGCGGCAGCACCACCCCGAAGACGAGGAACGCCGCGATGGCAGCGGCGGGACGGGCGCTGGAGCGCCTGTCCACGCCGGTCTGGTCGGGCAGCAGAGTGGTCATGGCTGGTTTCCTTCCGGGACCGCGACGCCGCGGTAGGCCGTGAGCAGGTCCTGCGCCAGGGCGCGGGTGGACCAGTTATCGCGGTGGACCTGCCGCGCGTTGCCGCCGAGACGTTCCCGGGCGGCAGGGTCCCGGGCCAGCTGAAGCATCGCGTCCCGCACGGCGGACACGCTCGGCTCCACCACGACGGCGGCGTCCTGCCGGCCCATCAGCGGAGCCAGCCCGCACTGGGCCGTGAGAATCACCGGTGTGCCCAGCGCCGCCGCCTCGAGCACCGTCATGGGGTACGGCTCGGACAGCGCGGGCAGGACGTAGGCCGTGCACGCCGCCATCCGCGCCTGGACGCCGGCGGACGGCAGTTCGCCAACGAACTCGAACCGGTCCGCGTGCCGTGAGGCGGCAATCAGGCTGCGCACCGTCCCTGCTTCCCCCTGATCGGGGCCGACGACGGCGAACCGGGCGTCCAGCCCTGCGTCCAGGGCCTGGACAGCGGCCTGGATGAAGACTCCGGGCTGTTTGCGCGGTGCCAGCCGGGCCGCGAACAGGAACACCGGTGTGTCCGGATCCGACCACCGCTGTTCCGGCTCCGCGGTCGCGTTCACTACGCGGCGGAAGCGGCCGGGGTCCACGCCCAGCGCGGCCAGTCCCCTTTCCTCGTCCTCGGTCAGGGTCAGCCAGAGGCTCGGTATCTGCAGGATGCGGCGCGTGATCAGCAGGTCGAAGGCCCGCAGCGCCGGGCGCTGTGAAGGCTGAAGCATCCCGTGGGTCTGGGCCACCACCGGGACCCGGGCCCGGCCCAGCAGCAGCGTGGACGCGCAGGTGACGAAGTCCCGGCAGAGGTGGACGTGCGCGACGTCGGCCCCTGCTGCCGCCCGCCGGACGTAGCGCGGCAGTGCCAGACTGACCGGGGCCCGGAGCCGGGCTCCCGGTACGGGTCGGCGCATCCGGAAAAAGCGGACGGCCGCCGTCGGGCGTCCTGCTGCCGCCGGGAGCGACGGAGCCTGCGGACCGGCGGCCTGCCGGGGCGGGATGCCCAGCCAGCCGCCAAGGAGCTCGACTTTCGCTCCCAGCCGGGCCAGGGCATCGCTTTGCATCCGGGCCACCACCCAGACACCGCCCGCTGCCGCGCCCGGGCCGGCGAGACCGCCCACCTGCAGGACGGCCGGGGCCCACTCCGAGCCGTCCCTGACCCGGCCGGAGTCCGCGACGGGGAGTGCTGAGTCCTCGAGGGCGGCCGCGGTCTGTGCCTCAGGGAGCTGCGCGCCGGCGGCACCCCGTATTCCGGCCGTCACCTGCCGCCCCCTCGGGCAGCGGAAGAGACAGATCCCGTGCCTCGGCGCTGTCCGCCCTGGCCGTGCCCGCGCACCTCGCGGATTCTGCGTGAAACGGTAAACCCGGGGCGCTGGAAAGCCTCAGAAATCATTTTCTCTTCGGGTCTCACCCGGCACCGCCCGGAATAACGGGGAACCGGCAAAATCGAGCCTCCAGGCGGCATAAACCTGCACTTGGGAAAAATAGCCGCGGCACCCCGGCCGGTTCGAATGTCAATGCCGTACTGCCGGCTCTGCCTTTCCCGCAGCAGCACGTGATTCCCGGTGAGACTGCCTGCCGGTGCAGGCTGCCGCGCTGCCGTCCCAGCGTTTCGACCGGGGTACACACAGTTTCGGAGGAGGGCCGAACCGAAGACGGCAAGGGCCCTCGACGACATTACGGCGGCATTTTCGGAATTGCGTGTATCAGCCAAAAGTAAAACAGGTATATTACTCACTTACTTCCCCCGAATTAGGTATTTATTGGTCGCGTTAGCGTTTATTTCCGAGATGATTAGATTAGAATTCAGGAATGCCTACACGACATGGACGCCACACATCCAAGCCCCGTTCCCGGAGGAGGAAACGGCGGGGCAGGAACATCGTCTGGTTCCTGGTCCTCGCCCTGGCCGCCGGGCTGGTTTCGGCGTACGCACTCACCCAGTCCACAGGGACCAGCCGGGCCGATGACCCGCGCCCGTCCTCCACATCCGCGGGAGTCACCCCGGGCGCAGGTCCGGCCCTGGCTGACTCCGTGGTGAAGATCGATGTTCTGGGCGATTCCTATACGGCAGGTTCCGTGGAAGGCGGCCGCGGAGCGGCAAACTGGACCAGGCTGGTGGGCACCCGGTTCACGGACCGCGGCGATACCGTTGAACTGAACGTCATGGCGCAGCCGGGATCCGGTTACATAGCCCGCGGCAATGCCGGCCTCCACTTCCGGGAGATCGTCACCCTCAGGCTGAGGGAGGATGCAGACGTTGTCCTGGTGTTCGGCAGCAGGAATGACGGCGTCCAGACGGACGACGCCATGTACACGGCCGCCAAGTCGCTGTACGCGGATATCCGGGACCGTGCTCCGTCGGCGCGCATCATCGCCGTAGGACCCGCCTGGGGCGAGGAGTCCGCGCCGGACTTCATCCGGGCCAACAACGAGGCCATGGCACGGGCTGCCAGTGAGGAAGACGTGCGTTACGTTGATGCCATCGCGGCCGGCTGGTTCGCCGGGGACAGCACCGGGCTGATCAGTGAGGACGGTATCCATCCCACGGACGCCGGCCACGATTACCTGGCCGGGAAGATTTTTCCGCTGCTGGCAGATGCCATGCGCGAGATGCGCACCGCCTAGGCGGTGCCGGGCCCTCACCGCTCCTCCCGTTCCGGTGTGCTGCCCCCGGCTCCGGAGGGAAACCTCTCCCCCAGCCCGGTTGGTCCGGAGGCGCTGCCCAAGACCTGCCCCGGCGGCACCGTCCCCTTCACCACGGTCATGGGCTGGATGACGGCGGACCTCCCGATTCCCGCGCCTCCCAGCACCATGCAGCGGGACGTGATCCAGGCGCCGTCGTCAATCCGGATGGGACTGGTCACCAGTCCCATGTCGGTACGGACCCGGTGGCTGCCTGTGGTCAGGAACGTCTCCTGGGAGATGACCACATCGCTGCCTACATAGATGTGGTCCTGGTTGTGGAACCAGACGCCCTCCCCGATCCAGCTGCGTGCGCCGATATGCAGTTTCCACGGTGCCTTCACCCTGGTCCGCGGCCGGAAGACCACGCCGTCGGCAATCTCGGCCCCGAAGGCGCGCAGCACCGCCACCCGCAGACGCGAACTGATCTGCCACGGATTGGTGAGGAACACCAGTTCACAGGCAGACCAGAGGTACACCACCGGGCGGGGCCTGCCCCAGGCCTCGCCGGATCCGGGGGCCCGGGAGAGGTCAATGACGGGGGGCCGGCGGAGCGTCTCCGGGGATCCGCCGTCCCCCGGAGGCCCGGCCGGCTGTTCCCGGAGCATCAGGAGGCCTTCCGCTGGAAGCCGCGCGGAGGCGGGGCGGCATGGGCGGGACGGTTCCTGGCTCCGGGGCCGGCCTCCGCCGTTCCGGGGATGAAGCCGGGTCCCGCGGCACGGTTGAGTACCGTTTCAAACCGGTCCGCGATGGGGCCGATGCCGAACCGGCGCTCTGCCAGCTGCCTTCCCTTGCGCCCGACGGCCGCTGCGGCTTCGGGCTCCCGGGCCAGCATCCGGAGCCAGCCGACCGCGGCGGCAATCCCGAAGTCAGTGGGAGGTCCAACGAAGCCGTCGGCAGCCCTGATATCCGCTGCCGCCGGGTTGTCGGCGGGCATGAGCCCGAGGACGGGGCGCCCTGCGGCAAGTGAGGAAAGCACCTTGCTGGGAATGGAAAACCGCGAAGCCTCCGGTTCCAGGATGGTGAGCAGGGCATCGGCGGAGCCGAGCATGTCCGGGAGGTCGGCCGCGGACTGGAAGGGCAGCAGGGTCACCGGCAGGTCCGGAGACCGCTCCAGGTCCTGGCGCAGCATGTCAATGCCTTCCCCCTCCGACGCGACAATCAGCCGGGCGGGCAGACCCGCACCCAGGGCCGAGCGGAGCAGGCCCGTCAGCAGCAGGGGATTATGCTTGCGTCCCAGCGTCCCGGCATAAAGCAGCCGGAATTCCGACCCCCGGGGCAGATGCTGGTCCGCCCAGGCGTTCTCCCGGGGCCGGGGCACTATCTCCCCGATCGGCGCCCAGTTCGGGATCACCGTGACGTGGCTGGTCCGCACCCCCCATTGGCGGTAGGCCCGCCGGAACTCTTCCCCAATGGCCACCACCTGGGTGGCACTGCGCACCACGTTGGCCTCTGTCCTGCGGACCAGTGCGCTGCCGGCTCCCGCGGCCGGCCCCGGCAGCCGGCGGTTTATCTCATCGGAAATGGCATTGCTGAAGAGGTCCTGGTGCCAGAGCACCCAGGGCTGGTTCCATCGCGCAGCAGCCCGCCGGAACGCGGCCAGGGCAAACAGCGGGACGTTGCAGGCCACCACGCAGTCCGGAGCCGTCCGTTCCGTGTGGGCAAGCCAGGCGGAGGCATAGGACCGTTCAAAGCGGATGCGGCCCACGGCGCTGTACTTCTGAAAGGGCCGGCCCGCGGTCAGCGGTGAAAAACGCAGCTGCTGCGGATCTTCCGCCGTTCGTTCCAGGGTTCCCTTTCCGCTGGCGTACTGGGCCGAGTACACATGGTCCACGTTGTGTCCGCGCGCCGCCAGGTAGCGGGACAACTCAGCCGGAAACAGGTGACCCGAGAAATCGTGCATCTGGATATGCATGCCTATCCCCTTCCGGAAACGAGAGAGTTCATGGTTGTCAGCTTTCTTCTTGGTGAGACCAGCCGAAGCCGGAGGGGAATGGCTAATAGGCACCCACGGGCCTGCGGAGCATCTGCACCGTGCGCCAGAGAATGATGAGGTCGCCGGCAAGCGACCAGTTTTCGACGTAGTACAGGTCCAGGCGGACACCGTCTTTCCAGTTGAGTTCGGACCTGCCGTTGATCTGCCACATGCCGGTAAGGCCCGGTTTGATGTAGAGGCGCCGGTGGACACGGTTGCCGTACTGGGCCACCTCGCGCGGCAGCGGGGGCCGGGGACCGACCAGGGACATGTGCCCCAGGAACACGTTCCACAGCTGGGGAAGCTCGTCGAGGGAGTACTTGCGCATCCAGCGGCCCACCCGGGTGACCCGCGGATCATGCTGCATCTTGAACAACACCCCCGAGCTTTCGTTCCGGTCCAGCAGCCCGGCCAGGTCATCCTCCGCCGTCTGCACCATGGAGCGGAACTTAAGCATTTCGAAGACCTCCCCTCCACGGCCCACCCGCTTCTGCCGGAATATCACCGGTCCGGGACTGTCCCGCCGGACCAGCACCGCAAGGATGAGGAAGACCGGGATCAGGGCGAGCAGGGCGGCGCCGGAAAGCGCAACGTCCAGGCTGCGCTTGAGCACGTGCTTGGCGCCGGAATACTGCGGCAGCTCCACGTGCATCAGGGGCAGGCCCTCGACGGGCCGGGAATGGATCCGGGGACCGGCCACATTGGTCAGCCCGGTGGTCAGGATCAGCTGGGTGGAGGACTCTTCCAGTTCCCAGCTGAGTTCCTGGACATAACGGCTTCCGCCCTTGGTGGGGCCCGCGACAATGACGGCATCGGCGCGGAGCCGGCCCACGGCGTCGACCACCGTCTGTTCGTCGGAAACCACGGGCAGCCTGGTGGAGTCCACATCTAGCCAGGTCCGCTTCTTGCCCGTCAGGGCCACGCCCACCACCTGGTAGGCAGCCTTGGACTTGGCGTTGATCTGGTGGACGACGTACCGCACGTCCCGGGCGCGCCCCAGCACAACGACCTTGAAGAGGTACCGTCCACGCTGCCGCTGGGCCTGCAGCCACTGGCGCAGCAGCCACCGCGAGCAGACGAGCCCGCCCACCCCCGCAGGGAAAACCAGTCCGAGATATCCCCGGGACACATCGAACTGGAAGACCACTGAGGCCAGGGCCAGGCCACCCAGCAGCATGACGCTGGCGTTGACCACCCGTTTGTATTCGTCGGCTCCCATGCCGGTGATGCGGGAATCCCGGCTTCGGTAAACGTGCAGGGCCAGCATCCAGCCGGAGCCGACTATCACGGAGAAGACCAGGTAGGTGGTGGTCACCGAACCGATGTGCAGCGGGGCCGGTGACAGGCCGAACCAGGCCAGGTGTCCGGCCAGGGCCGCCGCGAACACCACCACGGCGTCCGTCACGGTGATGATCCGGGAGTATTTGCGGGCCCACGCAGCGGCGGCACTCCTGGACTGGCCGGTCCCGGGAAACGGCCGCCGTTTGGTGAAACTGGGAAAGACGAACGCTTCCGCCGGCGGTGCAGCGGGGGCGGCCGTGCGTACATGGGCAGACGCCGGCGCCGGTGGGAGTGTCCGAAGCGGGCCGGACACATGGCCGGACACCTGCCCGGACAGAGGTGGTGCGTCAGTGGGAAACGGCGTGCCCATGATGTCCGCGCCGGCTGGCGACCCCGGCACCTCCAACGCCGGGGCGCCCGGCAGAAGCCCGGGCTGCATATCAGCACCCATAACGAGACCGTCATTCCTTTTTGTGCAGACCATTTATCCAACGGACATCAATCTAGGAGCGCCCCCCTGCCACGGGCACGAGTACCGGGTACTCAGTTGAACCGGCGGGCGTGCCCCGCACCGCAGGGCTTCTACCTGTCTTGCTACGCGGGTACCGGAAACACAGTGGCTGCTGACACTGCAGGGGTTCCTGTTGACACCGGTATCCGCGGTCCGGCCCGTGCCACCGGTACTGCCGGAAAACTCCTGCCCGTGCCTCCGGAGGGCTAGAGCAGTGACCCCGTCCGGTGGCCGGGTTCCAGGGCACGGTAGGCCGACTCGAGGTCCGCCCTGCGGCTGATTCCGAGCTTCACGTAGATCCGGTAGACGTGCCCTTCCACGGTCCGCTGGGACAGTGTGAAATGGACGGCAATGTCCTTGGTCGTGGCACCCGAGAGAAGCAGATCCACGATTTCGTGTTCCCGGCGGGTCAGCCGCACCAGATGCAGTGAAGGGCTGAGATAGGAAACCGTCACTCCGGCCAGTTCCTCCCGACGCCGCCGCAGCTGCTGGATCAGGGCACGCTGCCGGCGGAGGTTTCCGTGGTTGCCGTAGAAGCGGATGGCATGTCCGATGCTCTCCACGGCCACGAGGTATTTCTGCGCGCGGATGGCATCCTCGGCGGCCGCGACCATCCGGTCCGGGTTGCCTGAGGCGACGGCAACGGCATAGGCGTGCAGGGCCTGGGCCTCCGCGCCGTCGAAGTCCGCAGTCAGCTCCGCCAGGCGCCCCAGCTGCGCGAGGCCGCCGACGGCCAGGCACAATTCCAGGATGTCCTTCTCGCTGCTATGCAGTCCGGCCTCCCTGGCCTCGGCGGCAAGCGCGGCAAGCTGCTCAGGAGGCGGACCCTCGGTGGACTGAGAGGCTTCGGCCGCAGCGGCGTAGGCCTGGGCCGTGAGCCACAAATGCCGGCGGCCGGTGTAGCCCGCCGTGGAAACCCGGGTACTGCCCGCGGGACCGGAGGCTCCGTCGCCGACCACGGCCGATGCGTAACCTGCCAGCCCCAGCGCGTAGGGAAGCAGGACCTCGGGGTCCCCGTCCCGCAGCGCTTCCACCGCAGGCCGCAGCCGGCGCAGCCCTTCGTGCAGCCTTCCCCGGTGGATTTCGAGAGCCCCCTCGATCACACCCAGCGTCCCGCCCAGTGCGGTCAGCAGGTGCTGGGGGCCGGAATGTATCCGGGCGGCCAGCTGCTCCACCTGCGTAAACCGCCCGCTGTGCAGCAGGGCGAAGGCATGGCGCACGAAGACAAATCCGGTGTAGCCCCACAGCTGTCCGGCACTGTTATTCAGCAGATCCGCGGCGGCCTGCGCCTGCTCCAGCGCAGCTTCCACCTCGCCGCACGCCGTGAGGACCTCTGCGTAGAGACCGTGCAGTACGAGCGCCCGTTCAGCATCCTGGTCCGTCTCCCCCGCGGCAAGATCGGCCAGCCGGCTTCGGGCTTCGGTATAGTTGCCGTCCACGATCAGAGCAGCTGCGGCCAGCAGCTGCGCCGCTGCCGAAACGCCGGCCGGTGTGCCCGCGGAGGCATCTTCCGAGGCGGACAGCCGCGTTGCCGCTTCCACCCACCTTTCGGCCAGGCCGGTCAGTTCATTGCCGTCCGCGTGCGACTGGCGAAGCATCAGGGCACTGGTGAAGGCCGTTCGCTGCAGGCTGCGCTGGGTCCAGCTGCCGGCGTCGTCCGTCCCAGCCCTCAGCGTCTCCAGCTGCGTGCGTACCCGCCCGTAGCTGCCCTCCTGTGCATAGGCGACGGCGAGCTCCACCTCCGCGTCCTTCCTAAACGGCAGCGGTCGGACCGCGGCCGCGAATCTCCGGCCACGGGCGCCGTCCCCCATGTTATTGGCCGCACGAGCCGCCGCGAGCAGGTCTTCAGGTGGAAGCCGTTCGCCGCAGTCCAGTGCCCACTCGACATAGCGCAGCGCCATATCGAGCCCCTCGGGGTCCGTCTGCTCCCGCAGCGGGCCTGGGTCATAGCGGCCCAGGACCCTGGCATGGATCTCCGCGCTCCGGGCTGCCGGAACGAGGCAGCGGATGATCTCCTCGTGCAGCGGCTGCACCAAATGCGCGAATTCATCCTGGCCCGGCAGGATTTCCACGAGGCCGTCGATCATCAGCGACCGCACCGCCTCGTCGTCGGAAACCGCCGACGCCACGGACCGCGGCAGGCGCCCGGCGAGTGCCACCGTCTCCAGCACGCTGCGTTCGGCGGGGCTGCGTGTTGCCAGCAGCGTCTTGACCAGGTCAAACAGCGGGGTATCCACGCAGTCCGGCTCGCCGGAGAGGTACCAGGCGCCGTTGCGTTCCACCAGCCGCTGCTGCCGCCGGGCACGGGTCAGCATTTCCTTCACATACAGCGGATTGCCGCGGGACATCCGGTGCAGCACCGTACTGGAGGCCTGCAGTACCGGTCCGCCCAGCACACTGGCGCAGAACTCGTGGACGGCGGGGCCGGACAACGGCTCCAGATCGATCCGGGCCAGCAGCCCGTCCCGGGCAAGGGAGAGAAGTTCATGGATCCGGGGTGCCCTCGGCCGGGAAATCACCATCAGCCGGAGCTCTCCGGACATGGCCAGCTGGGTGAGCAGGTGTGCACTGGCTTCATCGAGATGCTGGGCGTTGTCCACCACCAGGAGGCTCTGCATGCCGCTGGTTTCCGTCAGCCGCTGGAAGTGCGCCCGTACTGTCCGCAGGACGGCCAGCGGTGACTCCATATCGGCGGCGGTGGCCGATCCCAGGTAGGTGGAGAGAATGCCGTACTGCATGCGGGACAACACGGGGCTTCCGCTGACGTAGTACGGAGCCATGACCGAGCGCAGGTGTTCTGCGGCGGATGCGGCCAGGGAGGACTTGCCGATTCCCTCTGCCCCGAGCAGGACCACGCCCCGCAGTCCGGGGTCCAGCAGCCGGCTGGTCACCTCGGCGAGTTCCCGGTCGCGGCCGAAGAGCTCACTGGTCTGTTCCCGGTGTGTCATTTCTTTGCCCCTGCCTGCTCGGCGATAGTGCGTGCCAGCTCCCGGCGGCTGCCTACATGGAGCTTCGAATACACCTGGTACAGATGCCCTTCAACGGTCCGGACCGAAATGCCCAGTTCCTCCGCGATCTTCTTGTTGCTGGTGCCTGCTACGGCTTTGCGGGCAATCGAGCGCTCCCGTGCCGTGAGTGCGCCGAGGAACTCGTCTGAGGCCTCGACCGGAGAATCGGGGGCCGCCGTCCGGCGGCTTCGGTGGATGAAGCGGACCGTGGCGCGGTCCCCGGCGCCGGAGGCGATGCCCAGGGCGTGCTCGGAAATTTCGCGGGCCAGCAGGACATGTCCGGAGCCGGCGGCCTGCTCCGACGCCCGCAGGAGCATCTGCGCGTCGCCGTTGCCCAGGCCCTTGGCATACAGCTCGCACAATGCTGCGAAGTCCCCCTGCTGGTTCGCCGCCACGGACAGCACGTCATCCAGGCTGTCCGCGTCTCCCAGCCGCATCGCGGTGACCCGGGCCAGGAGTTCGTACGCATGGGCTCCGCGCCTGTGGTCCTGCGCGGCCAGGGAAACGAAGCGGGCGCTTCCGTTTCCTCCTCCCAACGCCGCTTCCGCCAGGGCGGCGAAGTGGCGGGCACCGCGCCGGACAACCCAGGGGCCACCGTCGGCCGCTGAGCGCTGCACCTGCAGATACCGGCCCGCGTCCTCACGCCGCTCTTCCAGGGCGTGGCAGTACGCCGCAGCCGCCGCCGCAAGCGGCAGGAGGGCTGCGGGTCCGCTGGCCGCCAACTGGTCAACCGCGGGGGTCAGTGCCGCGAGCGCCGGCTCCGGCTTGCCTGCGAAGGCATTCAGCAGGCCCTCGGCCAACTCCAGGTAGGTGCCGTCCATGCCGGACGTGGCGGAAGGGTCGTCCAGCAACCGCTCGCAGTCGGACAGGGCTCCGGTGAACAGATATGTATGCAGCAGCCGGCCGACCACCCTGGCACGGGTGCCTGCATCCGTTCCTTCAAGCTGCCGTTCCACCTTTCCGGCCAGTTCGGCGGCGTCATCCTGGCGGTTGGTCATGCCCCAGGCCTCGCTCTGCCAGGCGCCTTTGAGGATCCGGAAGTCCGCATCCGGGAGCTCAAGGCCGTCCAGATAGGACGCGTTCACCAGGAACCGGCCGTGGGCCGAATGGCATTCAGCCCGGGAGAGCGCCAGCTCGCGCACCAGCCCGGCGGTGTTCGCCCGGCCCACTCCGGTCAAGGCCTCGATTTCGCGCTCTATCTGTTCAAAGAGCTCCGTGTGCCGCATGCGTGCCGGCTCGGCTGCGGCTTCGGCGGTGCGGGGATCCCGCAGCCCGGTGGCCTCGATGCACAGCACCCGGCACTCGGCGAGCAGCAGGCGGATCCTGTCCTCGGCGGACGGAACGACGTCGCTGCCCCGGAAGCGTGCCAGCACTCCGAGTGCGGCCCCGTATTCGCCCTGGGCCGTGCGTGCGCGGGCAAGTTCGATAACGGCGGCCGCGTTCTCGCCGCCGTCGAACGCGGCTGAGATCAACCGGACGGCGGTTTCCGGCAGGCCGGTGACGGTCGCCTGCCGAGCGGCTTCCACAGCCAGGTCCCGGGCCGGCACTTCGCCGATGCTGTCCAGCCACCGGGCCAGGACGAGCGGATCCAGGACCAGTCCGGTGTTCAGCGAAGGCGCAAGTTCCTCGAAGAGCTGCCGCTGCCGTGACGGAGTCAGCCCTGCCCGCACCGAGCGTGCCATTACCGGGTTGGTGATCAGCACGTCCGGTACGGGATTCGCATTGAGGGTGACCAGCCCCTGCTCCTGCAGGGAATCCAGCTCCGTGCTGTCCAGCCGTGCCAGGACCACCGGAAGCGGCAGGGACCCTGCCATCGACAGCAGCTGAAACAACGTGCTCTGGGAAGGTGTCAGCGCCGCCATGGTGGACGTCACCGCACCGGCCACCCGTCCGGCGCGGATATCCTCACCGGGAACCAGGATCCAGCTGCCGTTGTGCTGCCTGAGCCGGCCTGCGTCCTGGAAGTCTGCCTGTGCCAGGGTCAGCAGATGCGGGTTGCCTCCGGCATAGTCGTTGATGGCGGCAGCCGCGGCGCGGGAGACCGTGCCCCCCAGCAGTGAGCCGAGGTAGGCGGCGGTTTCCTTGACGCTCAGCGGCTCCAGATCCACCCGCGCAAGGATCCCGTCCCGCCAGAGGCCCGCGAACTCCGCCGGAGCCGAACAGAAGTCGCGGAAGGCAACAAGCATGCCTGCGCTTCGGTTGTGCACCATCTGGGTCAGCACCATGGCGGAGAACTCGTCCAGTTCCTCGGCGTTGTCCACGGCCAGCAGGACGGGAAGGCCACCGGCACGCTCCGTGACCAGGCGGGTGAGTCCGCGCAGGATCATGACCGGATGCTCGGAAAACTCGGGGTCCAGGTCGGAGAGCAGGAATGTCAGGGCGCCGAACGGTGTCCGGCTCGCGAATTCCGAACCCCGCACCTGCACAATGTAGGTCTCCGCCTCCAGGTTCCGAAGCACGTGCTGCATCACGGCGGTCTTCCCGATGCCGGGTTCGCCCACGAGGAGACAGCCCGCCCCCGGTGTTGTTCCGGCGAGGTTCCGCAGGATTTCCTCGACGACTCCGGCTCTGCCGATCATTGCCGGGTAGGCACCCTGGCCGGCCGGGACGGCAGGTGGAACCGGTGCCGGTAGACCGGAAGGAGAAGCGTGGAGCGGGAGTCGCTGATCATCATGTGGCTGCACTTTTGAGACCCGGTTTCTGTCGGTTCAGATTCGGCGGTTCAGATTCGGCGGTTCAGATTCGGCGGTTCAGGTGTGTCGGTTCAGCAGCAGGTAGCCCTCTACCCTGGGGGAGGGTTGCCACCGGTATTGCTGTTGTCCACCAGAGTAGGAAGGCCTTCCGGGCGCTACACGAGTAGCGCTCCCTAGTTCCGCTACTCGATTACTCGGAAATCGCCCGTACATGGCCGTGTATGCCTACGTAATTACCGGTGCGAACCACCTGCGACGGTCCCGCCTCGCGAAGATCTGCGCCCTCAAGTACGCTGTTCTTCCGTTTCCAGACACTCACGCAGTTCCGCGCGGCCGGAAACGCGTAGCTTCGCGAAGATACGGCCGAGATGCCAGTCGACGGTCCGGGGCGAGAGATGCAGCGCCGCAGCGAGGTGGGAACTGCTGGTTCCCGCCGCGGCGCCCAGTGCCAGCCGCTGCTCGAAGCCGGTCAGTTCCGGCAGCCGGTCGGTTACGGAATGAGAGGTCCGCAGCATCCGGTAGCTGGTGTTCGCCAGCCGGGTTGCGGCGCGCAGCCGTGGCCTGTCCGCCGCTCCGCGGGACAGGTCTGCCGCATGCCGGGCCGCCTCATGGGCCATCAGGAACTGTCCCCGCCCGTAGGCCCGCTCTGCCGCCCGGAGGATGGCGGCGGGCTCCGACGCCGTGAGACCTTCGGCCAGCTCGAGGTACATCCGGGCGGCGTCCCCGCTGCAGCCGGCTGCCGTGGTGCCGAGTTCCCCTGCTGCTCCGGGCCTGCCCTGCAGCGCAGCAGCGGCGAGGACCAGGAGGGTTCCGGGCAGGTCCGGGCCGGTTCCGGCGGCAGCGGCACTGAGGCCGCGGACAGCGCACAACCCGGAAAAGCATGCCGTGAGATCGGCCCACGGACCGGTGTGCACCGCCACGGACGCAGCAGGATCACCCCGGTCCGGCCCGGGATCGCCGGGAACGGCAGCGGCCAGGTAGGCGCGCGCTGTTTCGACGTCGTCAAGCACAAGGCATGCATAGGCTGCGGCGGTGCGTGCCAGGGCCAGCAGATGGGCGGATCCGTCTTCCTCGAACTGGGCAATGGCCCGTTCCAGACAGTCCAGGGCGCGGTCGGCACGTCCGCCCAGAGCGTGGACGGTGCCCCCACACAGGTCATTTCCGCCGTCAAGCTCCGTGTCCGCTGCGCCCTGCTCCGTCCTTGCCAGCAGGTCCGCAGCCTGGTGCACCTCACCGCACCGCAGGAAGACATGGAAAAGCTCTGAAGCAAGGTCCGGACGCCGCCCGCCGTCGGCGTCGGGTTCGGTCGATGCGTCAAGGCACACCCGGGCGGCGGCCGCGGCCTCCTCCCAGCGGCCGCGGCGGGACAGATCCGCGGCAGCGTAAACCGCTGCGGTGGCCGCCGTCCGGCGGGCAGCCGATGACGGTTCCCTGCCGGTACGCAGGAAAGATCCGCCGGCGACGGCGTCGAGCCGGGAACGGATCTCGGCGGCCCGGCCGTGCGGGACCAGGGCCGCGGCAGCCGCCGCGAGCACCGGGTCCTTGAGCTGAACGGTACCGGGCGGACCCGAGGTGAGAAGGCGATCCCGTTCGAGCCTTTCAACGGCGGCCGGATCAGCGACCTGCAGGAGCAGGAGCGGGGGCACGGCCCCGGCCACCGCGAGTACATCCGCCGCATACCGTTCCGCCGGACCAAGTCCGGAGGTTTCCGCTGCCACCCGCTCGGCCAGGGCGCCGGAATACGAGACCGCCCCTGTCCAGACAAGGGTTCCGCGCCGTTTCAGCACCGTCCCGGCATCGAGTTGTTCCCGGAGGAACATGGCCGAAAGCAGCGGATTGCCCAGGGCCCTTGCCTGCACCTGGGCCACGACTCGATTCGAGACCTTTCCTCCGGCCAGTTCCTCGAGCAGCACCCGGGTAGCTGCGGGGTTCAGGGGCTCGAGGGCCTCCCGGTGTACCGATCCTTCAGCCCACCAGCGCACGAGTTCGCTGCTGCAGGAGGACAGCTCCCGGACCGTGGCCAGCAGGAGGGCGCAACCGGCCCTGCACAGCTGGAGAAGAACGGCCACCGAGGCATTGTCCAGCTCGCCCATGTTTTCGACGGAGATCACCAGGCGGCGTCCGGCTGCCTTCTCCTTCAATACCCTGCGGACAAACTGGAGTACATACACCGGATCGGACAGGAGCTCCGGGGGCAGTTCACTCAGGAGCCACAGGAGACCGTCGAAATCCTTCCCGGCCCAGGAGGCGCTCCCCCGCAGCTGCAACACGGAATAGCCGCTGCCAAGTCCCGCCAGGACCGTGGCCATTACGGTGGACTTCCCGGCCCCCGCTGCCCCTGTGACCAGGACGCTCTTGCCTTCGGTCAGTGCTTCCATTGCTCCTGCGGCCGCATTCCTGATCTGGGCCGGGACGGCTTCGGCACGAGGGCCGGGCTCCCGGCTGCCGTCGGGGCTTCCACGGAGTAGGGCAGCTTCCATGGAACGGGCTCCTCCACCGGTTGCGCGGTGCTGTTGATGCCGGCATTCGGAAGTGCCTGCGGATAAGCGTTCGGGAAGGAGCCGGCGGCGGCTGGGGGGACACCCCGGTCTCAGAGGGCATCGACGCCGCCGGCTCCGTATGTGGGACCCGAAGTTCCCGGGCACCGCGGGCGGTGGGCCTAGGCCCGGTCCGCATCCGCACCCAGTGAACCGTGGGTAGCGGTTTTCACTTTACGAAGCCCGGATTGGCGGCGCCCGAGTAAAACCTACTGGTGTTTCCGGCGGAAACTACTCGGCGCCCACGATCCGGTTTTGCAGTCCGGATGGCTGGTCCAGCTGGGGAAATATTTCCTTCAGTTCTTCCCTGCGGCTGATCCCGAGTTTTTCGTAGGTCCGGTAGATATGCCCTTCTACCGTACGGACGGAGAGGTTCAGCATTCCGGCGATTTCAGCATTGCGATGTCCGTCCGCGACCAGCGCTGCTATGTCGCGTTCCCGGCGGGTCAATCCGGGAAGGGAACCCCGGTTGCCGCTTCCACGCCGCCCGGTGAGGCGCTCGATCCGGTTGAGGACGTCCTTGTTGTTGCTCCTGCGGGCCAGCCGCAGCGCCTCGGCGAGGCACTGCTTGGCCAGCAGCTCATCCATTTCCGGATCCGGGTCGGCAACCAGGGCAGCAAGGGCCGCACAGTCCTGGTCGACGACGGCGCGGGCCACCCGGTTGAGCACAGCCGCCTGTGGTCCCTCGAATCCCTCCGTGACCTTCAGCAGGCGGCCGGCGTCGTCGAACCCGCCCAGCCGCAGGTACAGGTGGCGGAGGGTGAATTCCACCGCCGTGAACGAACGCTCCTGCGCCTGCTCCGCGCTCTCCCGCAGCGCCTTCATGGAGGCCTCGTCCGAATCCCACAGATAGCGGCCCCCGGCGAGGATTCCTTCAACCAGCAGCCGGAACTGTTCCGGTCCCCGCGGGGCGGTCCTTCCGGCCTCCGCGAGCATCCTCCCGGCGAGGTCCCGCTGGCCCAGGCTGCCGGCTGCAAACGAACCCAGGGCCAGGGCCAGCGGCAGGATGCCCTGGGGATCGTGGAGGGCCGCAGCTTCCGCCGCGGCGGAAAAGTGCCTGGCGGCGTCATCGGGGGCATTGGAGCGCAGGCGGCTGATACCGAGCGCAAAATCAACGACGCCGCCGGAATACAGAAGCGCCGGCTGGACGGGCGAGTCCACAGACCCAACCGTCTCCTGAAGCTGTTCCCATTCTCCGAGCCATCCGAGCACGTCGAGGTGCCGGTGCAGGACGAACGTACCCATCAGCTGTGACTCCGCACTGCCGTCCTGCAGCATCTGCATGGCAACCGTACTGTGTTCGAGTGCGGTTTGCGCCCGCCCCGTCGCCATGAGGACTTCTGCCGTCAGTGCCTCTGCACACAGGATCGCGTCACGGTCTGCGCTCTCCCGTGCACGGCGGAGCATCTGGGCCAGTTCCAGTTCTGCGTGGACGTAGTCGCCCTCCCTGACCATGCGCAGGATCCCGAGCAGCTGGGCCCCGCAGCGGGCACGTTCCACAGCTTCGAGCGGCTCGTCTTTGGACAGCCGGTCGATTACGCGGGTCCAGGCGAGGGCCAGCGGGCCTGCCCAGTCCGTCTCCCCGGTGGCTGTCATGGCGAAACGGATATGCACCAGCATCGCCTGTTTTACGGTGTGCAGATCCGGGGCCTGCTCCAGTGTTCCCTCCAACGCCGCGGCGGCCGGGCCGGCTTCCCCGAGCAGCAGCAGCGCGCGGGCCTCCTGGACCTGTGCGGGTATGCGTAGCTTCCCCTGGCCGACGGCAGCGGCTGCGCGGAGGGCCAGACGCGGATCGGAACGGTTGTTCGCCGTTTCCGCCGCGAACAGCAGCTGCTGCTCCGGGATGTCGGCTCCCAGCGCCAGGGCCCACGAAATGCGGCGGAGCACTCCTTCCTCCCCCACCTCCACACCGTCGAGGGCGTGCTGCAGCTGCTGAAGCAGACGCGCGCTTCGTACAGCCGGCACCATGCCGCGGACAACATCTCCGTAAAGCGGATGCATCGGACGCAGGACCTGGCCGAGACGGGCATCCGCCGAGACCTTGACCAGCAGCGAATCCGTCAGCCGGTCCACCGACTCGTGCAGGCCCAGCCGGAAGCCAGCCGTCAGCGGCAGGGGTTCCGCCAGGCAGATGACCTCCATGGCGGCGCGGTCCTCGTGGTCCAGGCCCCGGATCTGGGTCTTGACCAGATCGCCCACGCGTCCGCCCACCGGGAGGGCCCCGTTGGTCGCTACCCAGATGCCCTGCCGCTGGACCAGGAAGCCGCCGCGCACCGCTTCATCAACCACCGCCAGCAGGTACATCGGATTTCCACCGGTGAGGCGGGCCAGCTCAACAGCTGCCGCAGCACTGATCTGGCCTTGGAGTTCCTGCTGGCACAGGCTGAGCACTTGCCGTTCGTCCAGCGGGAGCAGACGGTGCCGGGACAGCTGGCCATCCCACGTATGCGGCAAGACACCGGAAATATCCTGGAAGGACCGGGTCAGGACAAGGAGCCGGATATGGCGGGCCTCCAGCAGCTGGGCGAGCAGGTCGAGGCTGGGCCCGTCAATGTCATGCGCATCATCGACGATGATCAGGGGTTCTGCACCCTGCCCGGCCGGCAGCCCGCCGGCCGTTTCCGACAGTTTGCCTATCAGGGCACGCATCACCGCCAGCGGAGATCCGGTCTGCCCCGGAGCGAGGTCCGGCAGGAGGGAAGCCAGCGCCCCGTACGGAACACTCTGCAGGGCCGGGCTGGAATAGACCCAGTGCACGGGCATCTTTTCCTGCAGCTTCTGCGCAACTGCCGCAGCGAAGGCAGTCTTCCCCAGCCCTGTTTCCGCGGCAACGGCCGCGCCGTGTCCAGCAGGCCGGGTCAGGCTCTCGAGCACGGAGGAAAGGACAGTGTCCCGGCCCATCAGCGGCCGCGGGTTCAACCCGTACATCCTCTTCCCCCATCGGTTCCTAGACCAGAATCTCCGCCAACTCGGATCGGCCGGAGACGTGGAGCTTTGCGAAGATCTTTCCCAGGTGCCACTCGACTGTTCGGGGAGAAAGGTTCAGCTCCCGGGCTATCTGCGTGGTGGTCGCTATCGTAACCGCCCGTTGCGCAAGATCGGCCTCGAATTGGCTCAAGATCGCCAGTGTTTCCGCGCGGCTTCCGAGGTGGTGCATGCGCCGCAAACTGGCATTGACCAGGGCACGGGCCGTTCTGGCCAGCTTTTTCCGTTCCGCTGAGCTGCCGTTCGCCAACCGGTCCTCTGCAGCCTGTGCAGCGTCCCGGGCCAGCAGGTAGTGTCCGCGGTCATTGAAGCCCTTGGCCGCTGTGACCAGCAGCGCCGGATCATCACGGAGGATCCCGGCTGCGAAATCCGCCACCAGTTCACTGAACCGCCCGCTCACCTCCCGCGCCGTCGAGAGGACCTCTGCCGCGGCCTGCCTGTCACCCTTCCGCACCGCTGCCGAAAGAAACAGCAGCGCCGGTGCTGCGTAGCCGGCTGCCCGGGCAGATCCCGCTTCAGCGCGTAGACGGGGAACGGCGTCGTCGGTGGTGTCGGTGAGAACGGAAAAATAGCGGAGCAGGAAATCCTTGGCATATCCCGGCCGCCTGCCTGCCGCCTTCTGCTGTCCGGGCAGTCCCGCCGCCTCCGGATGCTGTTCGCGGCGGACGTATGCCGAAAGGACCCGCGCGAGCGGCAGCATATCCTGCGGGTCGTCAAACCGGAGCTGCGCCATGGCGCCGGCGAGCGCATCCCGGGCTGCACGGTCCTGCCCCTGCCAGGCCGCGAGGACGGCCACGGCCAGCTCGCCGGCGGCACCCTGATAGGACGGCCGGACACCAAGGTCATCAAAGGAACGAACAAAGTCCGCCGCCAGGCCGAGCTCACCGGTGAGGATGTAGGCATCGAAAATACGGGTGCAGACCTCCCCCGCATTCCCGGGGTGGACGGCGTAGTTCTCCGGCGGACCCAACCGCTTCAGGACCTGCAGTGCTTCAGAGTTCCGTCCGGTCAGGGCAAGCACGTGCGCGTGCAGCGCTGCGGCCTCCATCCGGGTGAACGGAGTCAGGGCACTGTCCCCGGCAAGCTCCGCGAGGCGGTCCGGCACGTCCCGGACACAGCCCCCGTCCGCCGCCAGCGCACTCCGGGCCATAACCACTGCCGCTTCCAGCTCAGGGTGCTCACCCTCCGCCGGGCACGATACTTCCACAGCTGCCAGTGTCTGCAGGGGATCTCCGGACCCCGGCAGGCGGGCCTGGGTCCGGACATGCAGCAGCATCAGCGGAACATAGCTGGAACGCTCCTGCGGGACCAGCTGCGGCTCCGCGTCCTGCAGGACGCGGACAGCCTCCGGGAGGTGCCCGGCCAGGTGCAGGGCACGAACCTCTTCAAGGACCAGTTCCTGGCTGCGCCGGTCCCGGGGCACCGTCCGGACGAACCGGAGCGCCGCCGCCGGGTCCGCGCGCCTGTTGGCGGCACGCGCTGCACGAAGAATCTCCGCCGGAGGAACCTCCTCCCCGCAGGACAGTGTCCAGCCCACGTACGCCATCAGTTCCTCACCATCGAGATCTTCGGCGTTCACCAGCGCGGACGTGTCTTCCCACAGTTTCCGTTTACGCCCCGGCGGAATACTCTCCGCGATGACCGTTCCCGGGGCCCGTCCCCTGAGCCTGACGGCCGCCGGACTGCCGGCTACGGAAATGATCTGCTGTTCCTCCAGGGCATCCACCCGCGAAGCCGGCAGAAATGCCAGGACACTGGACAGGGGCAGGCTCACGCATTGAGCAAGGATCTCCACCAGCCGCCGTTCGGCTGTGCCCAGCCTGCCCAGCACCTTGCCCAGCACTTCACTGACTTCCCCGGTGTGGACGAAGGCAGCAATGCGGACCCAGACGGCATCCCGAAGAGCAAGGGTGCCGTGATGGACCTGGGCGGGGGTCAGAAGCCTGACCAGCAACGGATTGCCTTCGCTTTCCCGCCACATGGTGCCTGCAGCGAGGGAGGACACCTGCCCGCCGAGGAGCTGCTGCATGAGCAGGCGGGTCTCCCGCTCGGTCAGCGGATCCAGTTCCACCCGCTCCAGCAGTCCCTCGCTCCACAGCCGGACCAGCTCTTCACTGATTTCCGAGTGCCTTGAGGCGGTGGCCAGCACGGCGATATTCCCCCGCCGCAGCAGCTGGGACAGAACCATGATGGAGAACCGGTCCAGCCGGTCCGCGTTATCCACCAGGACCAGGACCCGGCCCTGTCCGGTGCGCGAGGAAAGGGAGCGGTTCAGTTCCTGGAGCAGCTGCAGCGGATCCTGCTCGGCGCCTTCGGGCACGTAGCTGAGGAGGAAGGCCAGCGCACCGTACGGGGTCCGGGCGGAAATAGCGGTGCCGCGTACCGGAACAATGCGGAAGTTCTCCTGGAGACGGTCTGCTACGGCGCGAAGCACGGCAGTCTTCCCGACGCCCGCACCGCCCAGAATGACGGCTCCCGGCCTGCCGGCAATCAGATCCGCACAAAGCCCGTCAAGAACCTCGTCCCGCCCGATCAGCTCAACAACAGGTGACGAACTCTCCATTGACCGGCCCACGCCCCCCACAAAGCCCGCATGGGATCCGGAATTGGACTCCACGGCAGCAACTGCTTAGGAAAAGGAGCATACGGGGCACAGCCGTGCGCGTCTAGGGACAATGCGGGGCAAATGTCTTTAGACGGGCACGGCTGTGGAGTCTGCAGCACCGTGGCTGAGGAACTCGGTGACGACGCAACACGGTGGATGATGCAGCGGGAAAATAAGGGACCGACGCCGGGATGGGGGTGGCCCAGTCTCGGAGGCCTCCCGACGTCGGCCCCGCTTTGGGAGCCCTGAAGGCTGGTTCCATTTTAGGCCGGGCAACGGAACCATAACAATGGTTCCCCGCTATTCCCGTCGCTGGAAAACTACTCCATTCCGGTCCGGTGCTACCTAGTGCCTGCGGGTCAGGCGCCCGCGCTGTGGAACTTCTGCTGGGCAGCCGTCAGGCCCTCCGTCAGGAGCAGCTCCACGGCGTCGGCGGCGTCGTCCACGAGGAACGGCAGCTCCTTGGCTTCGGTGCCGGAAAAGTCCTTCAGGACGTAGTCCGCGGTGTCCATGCGCCCCGGCGGACGGCCGACGCCCACTCGGACCCGGAGATAATCCTTGGTGCCCAGGGCCTTGCTGATATCCCGGAGGCCGTTGTGTCCGCCCTCTCCCCCGCCGAGCTTGAGCCGGACGGTGTTGAACGGAATGTCAATCTCGTCATGCACCGCCACGACATGCTCCGGGTCGATGTCGAAGAAACGGGCCAGGGATGAGACCGGCCCGCCGGACAGGTTCATGTAGGTCAGCGGCTTGGCCAGCACCACCCGCGGACCGCCGATGCCGAGGCGTCCCTCCACAATGGAGGCGTGTGAGCGGTGCGTCTTGAATTTCCCGCCCATGCGCGTGGCCAGCTCGTCGAGGACCATGGCGCCGATATTGTGCCGGTTACGGCTGTAGCCGGGCCCGGGGTTTCCGAGCCCGGCTACAAGCCAGGTGTTGCTGTTCACTACGGGTACTGCTCCTTCGCTAAGAACCGGACGGCTCCGTTCCTCAGGAGCAGACGCCCGAAGCTGGTTAGACTTCGGCGCCGACTTCAGCGGCTGCCACGGCAACCTGCTCGTCGGAGGGAGCGCCCAGATCCTGGACGGTGGATTCGGAGATGTTGATGATCATGGTCTCCGGGTCCAGCAGCAGCTCGACGCCGGAGGGCAGTTCCAGATCCTTGGCGTAGATGTGCTCGCCGGCCGTACGGCCTTCGATGTTGACGACAATGGTCTCCGGCAGGTTGGTGGCGTCGGCGGCAACCAGGACGGTGTTTGCTTCCTGGTTGAAGACGGATTCGCCTGCGGCCAGTTCGCCTTCAACGTGGACGTTGACCTCAACCTCGACCTTTTCGCCCTTGCGGACGGTCAGGAGGTCGATGTGCTCGATGATCTGCTTGATCGGGTCGCGCTGGATGTCGCGGGCCAGAGCCAGGTGGGACTCGCCGTCGACGTCGATTTCCAGCAGGGCGTTGGAGGTGCGGACGGCCAGCGTGGTGGCCTTGGCCGGCAGCAGGATGTGCAGGACATCGGCGCCGTGGCCGTAGATAACTGCGGGGATCTGGCCGGCGACGCGGGCCTTGCGGGCTGCGCCCTTGCCGAACTCGGTGCGGGCGGTTCCTGCGAGCTTCTGCTCAGACATTGCTACTCCTGTAAATGGTGTTCCGTGGTTGCCGTGACGGCTTCCCTGGGGCGTAGGCGCCGGTTTCGGAACAATGCACCGCACGGACCGGACTGCGGTCCCTCGTGCGGTTCAGAAGTTGCCAGCCACCGTCGATAACGGAGTTCGTCCGGAATTCTCCGGGCCGCTCCCTCGCCTAGGCATCTTTTTCAATATTAGCAGTACAAGTCCGCCCGCCCGAACGGCGGCAGGGCCGGGTTCGGACGGGCGGACGGTCGGACGGTCAAGCCGTGCGGTGAGGGCCTAGGCCTTGCCGTCGAAGAGGCTCGTGACGGATCCGTCTTCGAAGACCTCCTTGATGGCCCGGGCAATCAGCGGAGCGATCGACAGCACGGTCAGCTGCTCGAAGCGCTTGGCGGCCGGGATCGGCAGGGTGTTGGTGACCACTACCTCGCGGGCGCCGGACTCGGCAAGGGTCCGTGCGGCCGGATCGGAGAACACTGCGTGGGTGGCCGCAATGATGACGTCCTTGGCGCCGGCCTCCTTGAGCACGCGGACAGCGCCGGCGATGGTGCCGCCGGTGTCGATCATGTCATCGATCAGCACGCAGGTGCGGCCCTGGACCTGGCCCACAACCTGCTTGGACACTGCCTGGTTGGGGACGGTCAGGTCCCGGCTCTTGTGCACGAAGGCCAGCGGGGAACCGCCAAGGCGTTCGGCCCACTGCTCGGCGACGCGGACGCGGCCGGTATCCGGCGACACCACGGTGACGTTGGAAACGTCAACGCGGGTGCGGATGTAGTCGGCCAGCAGCGGAATGGCCATCAGGTGGTCCACGGGGCCGTCGAAGAAGCCCTGGATCTGGGAGGTGTGCAGATCCACGCTCATGATGCGGTCCGCGCCGGCGGTCTTGTACAGATCCGCAATCAGGCGGGCCGAAATCGGTTCGCGGCCGCGGCCCTTCTTGTCCTGCCGGGCGTACGGGTAGAACGGTGAAACCACGGTAATCCGCTTGGCGGAGGCCCGCTTCAGGGCGTCGACGGTGATCAGCTGTTCCATCAGCCAGTTATTCATCGGTGCCGGGTGTGCCTGGATGACGAAGGCGTCGGTGCCGCGGACACTCTCACCGGGACGGACATAGATCTCGCCGTTTGCGAAGTCATAGGCCGCCAGCGGCAGCAGATCCGTGTCAAGACAGCGTGCAATCTCCTCGGCCAGCTCCGGATGTGCCCGGCCGGTGGCAAGGACAAGCTTCTTTTCACCTTGTGCGGTGATTTCGCTGCTCATTAATGATCGCTTTCTCGCGTGGGGGAATCAGTTACTGAGGAAGAAGTCTTGGTGGCTGCGGCCGCCGCGGCTTCCGCCGCGGCAGTTCCGGGGCGCTTGTCCAGCACCCACCCGTCGAGGTTGCGCTGGGGCGCCACGTTGATCGCGAGGGCACCGGCGGGCACATCCTTGCGGACCACCGTTCCGGCTCCACTGTACGCTCCGTCGCCCACCGTGACGGGCGCCACATACATGTTGTCGCTACCCATACGGACATGGGATCCGATGGTCGTGTGGTGCTTATTTACGCCGTCGTAGTTCACGAATACGGACGCGGCGCCGATGTTGGACTGCTCGCCGATGGTGGCGTCCCCCACATAGGAGAGGTGCGGAACCTTCGACCCGGCACCGATGTCGGCGTTCTTTGTCTCGACGAAGGTGCCGATCTTGCCCTTGGCGCCCAGCACGGTTCCGGGACGCAGGTACGCGAACGGTCCGACGCTGGCTTCGGCGCCCAGTACGGCGTCGCTGCCGTGGGTCCGTACTACGTGCGCCCCCTCGCCGACGGTGACGTTGGTGAGCGTGGTGTCCGGTCCCACGACGGCGTCCCGGGCGATGCTGGTGGAGCCGTGCAGCTGGGTGCCGGGCAGGATGGTGACGTCTTCATCGAGGCTCACCCCGGAGTCGATCCAGGTGGTGGCCGGATCCGCGATGGTGACGCCGGCGCGCATCCACTTGTCCAGAATGCGCCGGTTATGTTCGGCGTTCAGGGCGGCCAGCTGGACACGGTCATTGGCGCCTTCGACCTGCCATTTGTCCTCGGTCACGACGGCGGCGATCCGGCCGCCGGCGCTGCGGGCGATGCCCAGGACATCGGTCAGGTACATCTCGCCCTGCGTGTTGGCGGACGTGACGGATTCCAGTGCGGTGCGCAGGACGGCGGCGTCGAAGGCGTAAATGCCGGAGTTGATCTCCTTTACGGCACGCTGGGCCTCGGTGGCGTCCTTGTGCTCCACGATGCCGGTGACGGTGCCGTCTTCGGCGCGCATCACCCGTCCGTAGCCGGAGGGGTCAGCAAGCCTGGCGGTGAGCACGGTCACGGCATTGCCGTCCGTTTCATGCACCGCGACGAGGTGGCGCAGGGTGTCCGCCTCAAGCAGGGGGACATCGCCGTAGGTCACCACGACGGTGCCTTCCAATTCCGTCACGGCGTCCAGGGCCGCGACAGCGGTCTGGACGGCACGGCCGGTGCCCGGAACGTCATCCTGGTCCACGATGACCGCCCCGGGGACGCATTCGGCGGCGTGCGCGGCAACGAGGTCCCGTTCATGGCGGACCACAACGGCCAGGAAGCGCGGGTGCAGCGCGGAGGCTGCGGCAAGTGCGTGGCCGAGCATCGATGTGCCGCCCACTGGATGCAGGATCTTGGGGGTCCGGGACTTCATCCGGGTGCCGGCGCCGGCCGCGAGGACGATCACTGCCGACAAGCTGCCGGTGGAGCCTCCACTGGTTCGGACATCATTGGTGGTCACGAAATGGCGCTCCTCGGTGGTACGGCCGGCAGATAGCTGGTGCACGGCAGCCCTTCACGGACCTACTGCACAGCGTTCCGCCCATAGGATTCGAACCTATACTCCACGGCTCCAAAGGCCGGGGTGCTGCCATTACACCAGGGCGGACCATATGCCCGGCTTGCCGCGCACACAAGAGTTTAGTCTGCCATGGGAGCCGAGGTGTTCGCGACTTGAGTCGCGCAGCCCACGGCCGCGCCCGCCGTGGGCACCGGGCCCGCGTGGGTACACTTATCCGGTGGCAAAGACTTCCGCCGGCGGCTCACGCCCGCGCATGACCGGCGTCCAGCGACGCGCCCAGCTCATCGAGGTGGCACGCGGCCTGTTTGCCCTGCGCGGCCTCGACGGCGCGACCATCGAGGACATTGCGGCCGCGGCCGGCGTGTCCAAACCGGTGGTGTACGAGCACTTCGGCTCCAAGGAAGGCCTCTACAACGAGGTAGTGGACATCGAGTTCCAGCGGCTGCTGAAGGTGATGACGGAGTCCCTCAGCGCCGACGCCGGCCCCCGGGTGCTGGTGGAACGCGCGGCCTACGCCCTGCTGGACTATATCGAGAACTTCACCGACGGTTTCCGGATCCTCACCCGCGACGCACCCCCGGCCCAGCCGGAGGGAACGTTTTCCACCCTGCTGTCCCGGATCACCCGGCAAGTGGAACATATCCTGTCCAAGGAGTTCGGCAGCCGCGGCCTGAGCGCCGAGGTGGGCGGAATGTACGCGCAGATGCTGGTGGGCATGGTGGCCATGACCGGCCAGTGGTGGCTGGACACCCGCACCCCGGACAAGGCCACCGTGGCGGCGCATCTGGTGAATCTGTCCTGGAACGGGCTGGCGGGGCTGCAGAAGGATCCGAAGCTTTCCCACATGCCGGCTCCGGGCTTCGCCGCGGTATCCCCGGACGGCGACGGCGACGGCGGGGACGGTCCCGCGGTCCTCCGCCTTTCGGCCGTCCTGGTCCGGGACGATGCCGGCCGGATCCTGCTTGTCCGCAAGCGCGGCACCTCCCGCTTTATGCAGCCCGGCGGAAAGCTTGAGCCCGGCGAGAGCTTCGCCGAGGCCGCGGCACGCGAAGTCGGCGAGGAGCTGGGGCTGACCGTTGCCGCCGCGGAGCTGGAGGATCTGGGCCGCTGGTACGGCCCGGCCGCGAACGAGGACAACACCTTCATCGACGCCGGCCTGTTCGCCTGGACCCTGCCCGCCGGGAGCCCGCAGCCCGAGGCCGCGGCCGAAATCGAGGAACTGCTGTGGGCCGCACCCGCTGCGGCCGCCGAACGCACGGACCTCTCACCGCTGCTGAGCGAGCACATCCTGCCCCGGCTGCTGGGCTAGGCGAACCGGGTGGTGCCGCGGCGGGAGCCGGGGCCTACTCGAGGATTTCGGAGGCCTCCAGCCACTGCATTTCCAGTTCCTCCTGCTCGGCGGCAACAGCCTGCAGCTTGGCGTTGAGCTCACCGATCAACTCAAAGTCCGCACCGCCTGATTTCTGCGTCGCGTCGCTCATCTGCGCATTGATCTTCTCCGCCTGCGCGGTCAGCTTGCTCAGCTGGCGCTCGATCCTGGTGAGGTCCTTCTTCGCCGCCCGCTTCTCAGCTTCCGAAGCGCCGGAGCCGGCCAGCGCCGTCGTCGTTCCGCCGCCGCCCGAGGGCTCGGCGGCTGCCGCATGACCGCCGGGGCGGGACGCACCCGCGGCAGCCGCACGGGCCGCCTGGGAGGAACCCCGGGCTGCCGTGGACGCGGACGAGTTGGCCGCCAGGGCGGACGCCCGCAGTTCCAGGTACTGGTCCACACCGCCGGGCAGGCCGCGGATCTTCCCGTCGCCGAGCAGGGCAATCTGGTGGTCGGTGACACGCTCGAGCAGGTAGCGGTCGTGCGAAACCACCACCAGGGTTCCGGGCCAACCGTCCAGGACATCCTCAACCGCCGCCAGGGTGTCGGTGTCCAGGTCATTGGTGGGTTCGTCGAGCATCAGGACGTTGGGTTCGCCCACCAGCAGGCGCAGCAGCTGCAGCCGCCGGCGTTCCCCGCCGGAGAGTTCCCGCACCGGTGTCCACTGGCGCTGGGCGCTGAAGCCCAGCTGTTCCACGAGCTGGCCGGCGGACAGCTCGCGGCCGCCCACGTTGAAGACCCGCTTCTCGTTTTCGATGACCTCGATGACACGCTGGTCCGCCACCTCGTCCAGTTCCTTGACCTCCTGGGTCAGGACCGCGGTCTGGACCGTCTTGCCGCGCTTCAGCCGGCCGGAGGTGGGCTCGATCTCGCCGTTGAGCAGGCGCAGCAGGGTGGTCTTGCCGGCGCCGTTGACGCCCACCAGGCCCAGCCGCTCCCCCGGCGCCAGCCGCAGGGTGATGTTCCGGAACAAATCCGTATTCCCCAGCGTCAGGGACACGTTCTCCAGGTCCAGCACGTCCTTGCCCAGGCGCGCGGTGGCCATCTTGTTCAGGGACAGCGTGTCGCGCGGTTCGGGAACGTCCGCGATGAGGTTGTTCGCGGCCTCGATGCGGAACTTCGGCTTCGCGGTGCGGGCCGGAGCACCGCGGCGCAGCCAGGCCAGCTCCTTCTTGACCAGCTGCTGGCGCTTGCTTTCCACCACGTTCGCCATCCGGTCCCGCTCGGCACGGGCGAGGACGTAGGCGGCGTACCCGCCGTCGAACGGATCAACGACGGCGTCGTGGACTTCCCAGGTCCGCGTGCAGATTTCATCCAGGAACCAGCGGTCGTGGGTGACCACCAGCAGGCCGCCGTCCGTGGGACGCCAACGCTGCTTCAGGTGCCGGGCCAGCCAGGCCACGCCTTCGACGTCGAGGTGGTTGGTGGGCTCATCGAGCATGATCACGTCATCGTCGCCGGTGAGCAGCTTGGCCAGCGCCACGCGGCGCTTCTGCCCGCCGGAGAGCGAGGAGACCTGCGCGTTCCAGTCCACTTCCTGGATGAGGCCGCTCATGACGTCGCGGATCCGTGCGTTGGACGCCCATTCGTAGTCGGCGGCGTCACCGACAATGGCCTGACCCACGGTCAGGTCCCCGTCCAGCACGTCCGTCTGGTCCAGGTAGCCCACCGTGACATCACGGCGGCGGGTGACCCGGCCGTCGTCGGGGGTCTGCCGTTCGGCCAGGAGGCTCATCAGGGTGGATTTGCCGTCGCCGTTGCGGCCGACCATGCCAATCCGGTCGCCTTCCTCAAGGCCAAGGGAAACACCATCGAGGATGGTGCGCGTGCCAAAGGAAATGCTGAGGTTCTCAGCACCAAGCAGGTGTGCCAATCGGTACTACTTTCTGTACGTCGCGGGTGCGGAAGTGTCGGCGGCCGGAAGCACGACGGCGCCCTCGGCCGGCCCGTAGACGGCCAGGGCATCGTGCCCTTCGGCGCGCAGGGCCCGGGCCAGGGCGGACGCGGCGGGCTCATCGGCTGCCAGGAAGGCCAGTGTCGGTCCGGAGCCGGAGACCATCCCGGCCAGGGCGCCGAGCCGAACCCCTGCATTCAGCACAGCGCCCAGTTCGGGGGCAAGCTCCAGTGCTGCCGGCTGCAGGTCATTGACTAGAACGCCTGCGAGGCCGGCAGTGTTCCCGCGGGCCAGGGCGGTGAGGACCGCGGAGTCCGCCTCGGTGGGTTCCACCACGCCGGTGCCGGCCCGGAGGCGGTCCACGGCGGCATAGACCTGCGGGGTGGAGAGTCCGTAGGACGCCGGTACCAGGACCCAGTGCAGCCGGCCGGGAGCCGGTACCGGGGTGAGCCGGTCCCCTACCCCGAGCCCGGCGGCTGCCCCGCCGAGCAGGGCAAACGGTACGTCGGCGCCCAGTCCGGCCGCCAGCTCCGCGAGCTCATCCCGCGTCAACCCTGCGTTCCACAGTTCGTTGCACGCGACCAGCGCCGCCGCGGCGTCTGCGGATCCGCCGCCCATTCCACCGGCCACGGGCACGCGTTTAATGATGTGCAGGTGGACGCCGGCGTGCGGCAGGCCGGCCCGGGAGGCGACGGCGCGGGCGGCGCGGGCGGCAAGATTGTCCCCGTCCAGGGGTATGCCTGCGTCGGGGAGCCGATGATCCGGATCGCTGAGCGTCAGGCGGATTTCATCCGCCGCCAGCGCGGTGGCGGTGATCTCTTCGAAGAGGGACACCGCCAGATAGACGCTGGCCACGCCGTGGTATCCGTCCGGGCGGAGCGGACCTACCCGAAGCGAGACGTTGATCTTGCCGGGGGTCCGGACACTGACAGAGCGCGGCGCGGGCATTTCCGGGATTCCTTTATCCTCAGGCAATGAGCGGCTTCCGGGCTTCGGCTATCCGGGCAAACGCGGTGATATCCAGAACCTCGCCCCGGGCGCTGGGGTCCACGCCCGCGGCCCGCAGCGCCTTCTCCGCCTCGGCAGGACTGCCTGCCCAACCGGCAAGAGCGGCGCGCAGCGTCTTGCGGCGCTGGGCAAAGGCCGCGTCAATAACGGCAAACACTTCTTCGCGGGTGGCGCGGGTCTGCGGCGGTTCGTGCCGGACAAACCCCACCAGCCCGGAGGCGATCTTGGGCGCCGGCCAGAACACGTTCATGCCGATCACGCCGGCTTTGCGCATCTGTGCGTACCAGGCGGCCTTCACCGACGGCACCCCGTAGGTCTTTGATCCCGGTTTGGCAGCCATCCGGTCTGCGACTTCGTCCTGCACCATCACAAGGCCGTGCTGCAGGGACGGAAAGTGCTCCAGCAGGTGCAGCACTACGGGGACCGCAACGTTGTACGGCAGGTTCGCCACCAGGGCCGTGGGCTCGGCGGGCAGCTCGGTGATCCGCATGCCGTCGCCGAGGACAACGTGGAGGCGGCCGGCCGCGCCGGGCCGCCGTTCGGCCACGGTTGAGGGCAGTTTGCCGGCGAGAACGGGATCGATTTCCACGGCCACCACTGACTCGGCGGCGTCGAGGAGACCGAGAGTGAGCGATCCCAGGCCCGGCCCCACTTCCAGCACCGTTTCCCCGGGAGCCAGATCGGCGGCAGCCACAATCCTGCGGATGGTGTTTCCGTCAATCACGAAGTTCTGGCCAAGCGTCTTGGTGGGGCGGACTCCGAGTTCTTCCGCCAGCGCCCGGATATCCGAGGCGCCAAGGAGCGCGGGGACGGGTGTTCGGGGGGCAGGCTCGGATTCTCTCACCCAGTAATACTAGCCGAGCCGAGCGGATCCGCCGGAGCCGGCGGTTTGGCTGCGGACGGTTCCGGAACGGCCCGCGGTCCCGTTTTCCCGCCGCCCCGGACCGGGCGGAAAGCAAGTAAGGAGTTCACCGTATTGCCGGCCGTTAGTACCGAATGCTCTGCCGACCCCGGACACCCGCCGGTAGCATCAGGCGCATTGCCGGCACACCGGCGACAGAGTGCACACCCCAGGATCGGCGGTATCCATAATGGGCAGATTATTCGGTGAAAAACTGCGGTCGGAGCGGCAGCAGAGGAACATGACCCAAACCCAGCTGGGCTCCGGACTCTTTCGGCTGCGGGACATTTCACTGCTGGAAAACGGGCGGAGGGAACCCGCTCCGGGCATAGTCCGGCTGCTCTCGGACCGGCTGGCGGCGGCCGGGACGGGCGGGGCGGATGAGGGCGCCCTCTTCCTTGAACTTTCCGCCCGGCAGGCGGTGGACGAGCGGGACTACAGTACGGCGTGCCTGATGGCGCAGGCAGCGGCGGAAGCTGCGTTGGCGGAGGGGGATTCCGACGCTTGGTGGAACCTCACCTACCTCGCCGCCCGCTGCTTCTGCACCATCCACGCCTACCGGGACAGCATCAGGACCGCGTCCGGCCTGGCCCGTCACGGGCTGGCGTCGGAGCGCCGGGACCGGGCGGCGCAGGCGGAAACCCTGCTCGCCACCGCCTACCAGGGCATCGGAGAACTAGGCGCCGCAGTTGACCACGCCCGCAGGGCAGTGGACCTGGTGCAGGGATCCGAGGCCGGGGTGGCGGCTTTCATGGATACCTGCGAGACGCTGGTGACCGCGCTGGCCGAGGCGGGGCAGGTCGAAGCGGCCTGGGCTTACTGCTGCACCCTGGTGCTGCCGGTCCTGGAGACGGATCTCAGCTCCCAGACAAAGGGCAAGGCGCTTTGGGCCGTGGGCAATGTGGCGTTCCGCCGCGGTGACAAGCGCACCGGGCTGCTGCACCACCGCGCTGCAGGAAACCTGCTTCGGCCGGAGTTCGATGTCGAGTTGTGGGCCCGGTTCAACAACGCGACGGCCGCCGTCCGCCTCGCCGCAGGCATTCACGACGACGAGACCCTGGCCTGCATCGAACACGCGGAGGCGGCAATGTCAGTGGTGGGGCTGTCCGGTCCCGAGGAGCTGGAGCTGGCCCACAGCCGGGGTCTGCTGCTGGACCTGAACGGTGACCATGCCCGGGCGGTGGGACTGCTATCCGACGTGTACATCCGCCGGGATGAACTTTCGCCCCAGGACTCGGCTGAACTGGCCCTGCACCTCGGCCTGGCCCTGGCACGAGCCGGGCAGGCCGACGCCGGTTCCGCCTACCTGGCAGACAGTGAACGGTCCTTCCGCTCGGCGGGCGCCGGAGACAGGGCCGCGCATGCCGCCGCCCTGGCCCAGGACCTCGCTTCCTGCTGAACCGGGTCCGGCCGGCCCCTGGGAAGGGAGCCGGCCGGAGCAGGTGTCGGCGGGAACAGGCACCGGGGAAAGATGTTCCGTGGGGAAGCGGTCCGCCTAGAGCAGGCCGAGCTTCGCGGCGCAGGACGGCCAGTGGCCCCATCCGCCGTTGGCGCGCAGCTTCTCAGCCACGGCGATCTGCTGTTCGGGAGTGGCCTCACTGGCCACCGGCGCGTAGGCACCGCCACCGGCGCCGAGCCAGCTGCCGGAGCTGAACTGCAGGCCGCCGTAGTAGCCGTTGCCGTTGTTGATGTGCCAGTTTCCACCGGATTCACACTGTGCCAGGGCGGCCCAGGTGCCGGAGGCGGGTGCTGCGCCGCCTGCGGCGGGAGCCGGCCGGGCGGCAGCGGGCGGTGCGGCAGCACCGGCCGCCGGGGCGGCGGGCTTGGCTTCCACGGGTTTCCTGGTGCCCTTGGCCACGGTTTCCGCCACCGGTTCCCGGACAACGCTTTCCTTGACGAGGGTCCGGCTGATCTCCTTGCCGTCCACTACGGTGACCGAGAAGACCCGTGACCGTTCACCGTTCACTCCGGCGGTGGTCACCTTCGTTTCGCCCTCGGGAAGGTTGGCATCCGGCACCTCGGTGCTCGAGAAGGGCACCGGCTCCGTAACTGTTTCCTCAACGCCGGCCGCAACGCGCGTGACCTTCAGGCCCATGCCGTCCACCAGGGCGGCACTGCGAGGGGCCGACACCTGGTCCGCCGTACCCAGTTTCACGCCTGACTCCTTGAGCAGGTCCCGGACGGTCCCGGCGGTGGTGCTGCGCTCGTGGGTTTTGCCGTCCACGGTCACGAACACCGTTTTGGGGGTGGAGATGAAAATGCTGCCGTCCAGCCCCTCAAGGGAGGTGTCCAGCGGGGCGGAAACGGCGGAGGCTGTGGAAACCCGGAGTTCCTCGACCAGGTCCTCGACGGTCTCGCCGGTGGTGTGGACCGTGGTCCCCTTGCCGTCCACCATGACATCCACTGCAAGCGCCCGCTGGACGTCGATGGTGGTGCCGTCCTCCACGGCGGCGGCCGGTTCCGGCGTCACCCGGTCCGCGGAGGTGACGGAGACGTCCGCCTTTTCCAGGACATCGGCCACGGTGCCGTCGAAGGTCTGCACTGTCCGGCTTTCGCCGTCAACAACCAGCACCACCGATTTGCTGGCGCCCACGAAGGCCACCATTCCCAGCAGGAGACAAACCAACACGGCTGCCTGGCCGACGATCTTTAACCCACGCTTTGCGAGTGAACTTGCCACGAGATTCCAAACGGTCAAAGAATCCGGGCACGGGGACTTGAAGCGCCCTGCGCTTCCAGCGCACACCACCTCAGGGCGGTGTGCGCAGAACGCGGCCAGGCACAGGCTTGGCGGAACGGAACCTGTACGCGCAGCGGCTTCCCGCTGTGCGCACAGGTCTTCGGGTCCGTACCGCTGAACGGCACGGGACCCGCAAAAACAAAGAGATAGTCCGGCTGCCTTCCCCGACCCCGGCTAATTGTTCCCTACCGTAACCGAAACGTGATGTGCTGGCAAACACGTCTTCCGCGGCTACTTGGGCGTATGTCCCCCGGAACCGCCTTCCGCGGCCGTGTGCACGGGCCTACGCGTCGGCCCAGGATCCGTAGGCACGCACGGTGTTGGCAGCGAGGTCCGTCCCCAGCTCGGACAGATCCGCACCCAGCCGCTCGGCCATGGAACGCACCGTATAGGGCACCATGTAGCTGGCATTCGGACGCCCGCGGTGCGGGTGGGGTGTAAGGAAAGGTGCGTCCGTTTCGACCAGGAGCAGCCGGCGGTCCGCAACCTCGAGTGCCTCGTGCAGATTTGCGGAATTCTTGAAGGTCACCGTTCCGGAGAAGGACATGTACCAGCCGTTTTCGTTGCAGATGCGTGCCAGCCCCCGGTCCCCGGAGAAGCAGTGGAAGACCACCGTGTCCGGAGCACCCTCCTCCTGCAGGAGGCGAACGACGTCGTCGTGGGCGTCACGGTCGTGGATCTGCAGTGCCAGTCCCAGTCGCTTGGCAATGTCAATGTGCCGGCGGAACGAATAATGCTGCTGCTCCCGGCCGTCTTCCCCGGTCCGGAAGTAATCCAGCCCGGTTTCCCCGATCGCCCGGATGCGCGGATGGGCGGCGAGCGCTTCGATCTCTTCGAGTGCGGGTTCCAGCGTCCCCGCCCCGGCAAGCACGGGGGCGTCGTTGGGGTGGATGGCCACCGCGCCGAGCAGGCGGGGATCGGCGTCGACGGCGGCTGCGGTGAACCTCGAGGACTCCAGATCGGTGCCTACCTGGACGGCACCGGAGACCCCCGCGGCCTCTGCCGCATCCAACGCGGCGGCGAGCGCAACCGTGAAATCCCCGGTGCCGGCGGCTGCCGGGAAGTCGAAATGCGTGTGGTTATCCATGACCGGCACCGGCAGCGGCTCGGGTGCCGGCGGATAGCCTTTGCCCTTGTGCCGGGCGGTTGCGGCGTCTTCGGCGGGCAGCTGGTAGGCCGCCGGTGTGCTTCCCGGAAGAAATCCACTTCGATTAGTCATGTTCTTAAGCCTAGGTGAGCTAGTAGCCTGAGGGAGACAAACCGCCGTCGGCCGGACCCGGCTGCGCAGGACCGTGGGCATCCACGTGCCGCAGCGGCAACCGCCGAGCATGGAAGGTGTCCATGGACGCTCCGATACCGTCTGGCGCTGCAGCGTCCCTCAAGGGTTTGCCGTCCCGGCCATCCGCCCCCACGTTCTCCTCCCCTTCCGCGGCCATCGACGCAGAATCCTTCGCCGCTGCAGCGGACGGCATCCTCGCCGCTATCAACTCGGTCATAGACGGCAAGGAAGACGCCGCCCGGCTGGTGCTGACGGTTCTGCTGGCCGAGGGGCATGTGCTGCTGGAGGATGTTCCCGGCGTCGGCAAGACGCTTCTGGCCAAGACCCTCGCCCGGTCCATTGACTGCGCTGTCAGCCGCATCCAGTTCACCCCCGATCTGCTGCCCTCGGACGTCACCGGGGTGTCCATCTACAACCAGGACAGCCACCGGTTCGAATTCCGCCAGGGTCCGGTCTTTGCGAACGTGGTGATTGCCGATGAGATCAACCGGGCCTCGGCCAAAACCCAGTCCGCCCTGCTGGAGTGCATGGAGGAACACCAGGTGACGGTCGACGGCGGCACGCACCGGCTCTCGGCGCCCTTTATGGTGGTGGCCACGCAGAACCCCATCGAGATGGAGGGGACCTATCCCCTGCCGGAAGCCCAGCGGGACAGGTTCATGGCCAAACTCTCCCTGGGCTACCCCGACGCCAGGTCGGAAGTGGACATGCTGGACCACCACCAGGCCGGCTCGCCGCTGGACAGCATTACCCCCGTGGTGGGAATCCGCGAGGCGTCGGCGATGATCGCCAGGGTGCGGGACATTTACGTTTCCGCCGCCGTCAAGGAGTACACGGTCGCCCTGGGCCGGGCCACCCGGGAACATCCCGATCTCCGTCTGGGCGCCAGTCCGCGGGCGCTGCTGCAGCTGCTGCGGGCGGCCAAGGCCTACGCGGCGCTGCAGGGCAGGGATTTTGTGCTGCCCGACGACATTGCGCGGCTGGCGGATTCCGTCCTCGCCCACCGTCTCCTGCTGCAGCGCAAGGCTGCCGGAACCGGGATCAACGCCTCAGCCGTCATTGCGTCCGTGATTGCCTCCGTGGCGGTCCCCCGCACAGCGGCGCCGGAGCGCCTGCGCCGCTGAGTGCCGCCCACCGTCTCCGCCGCACCGCCCAAGCGAAAGGCCACCATGGAAGCCGCCTCCTTCACGAGGTTTTTCACTCTCCGCGGCTGGGGCCTGCTGTGTGCCGGCGCGGCATCGCTGCTGGGCGCGGCGGCACTGGGACGCCGGGACCTACTGGCCCTCGCGGTCCTGTTGATCGGGCTGCCGGTCCTGGCCGCTGCGCTCCTGCGCCTGGTCAAACCCGGCTTTGACGTGGAACGGACCTTTACGCCTCCGCTGGTGGAGACGGGGACCGCGGCTACGGTGGTACTGCGGGTGCAAAGCCGGGGCGCCCCGGTGTCCGGAGCGGTGATGCGCGAGGGGCTTCCGTTCCGCTTCGGACCGAGTCCGGTGTTCCGGTTTCCCTCCGTCCACGCGGCGGGAAACAGCCGCAGCAACTATGAGTACCGCCTGCGCTCGAGCCGGCGCGGGCTCTACGGCATCGGCCCGGTGACCGCCGATGTCATGGATCCCCTGGGGCTGGCCAGGATGGTGCACACGCTCGGCGGAACCGACAGCCTGGCCGTGGCTCCGGCGCCGCTTGAACTTCCGCCGACATCATTGTTCGGATCTCTGGGCGCCGACGGCACCGCAGCGAGCAGGCGGCGCGGAACACCCAGCGAAGACGATGCCTCCACCCGGGGATACCGGCACGGAGATCCCATGCGCCGCGTGCACTGGGCCGCAACGGCCAGGCACGGTGAACTGATGGTGCGGCAGGAGGAACCGGTGACGGCGCCCACCGCTTCCATCCTGCTGGACCAGCGGCTGTCCTCCTATGCCGACGGAGCGGCGGGCACCCCGGGCAACGGTGACCTCCTGACCTCGGAAGCGTTTGAATGGGCTGTTTCGGCGGTTATCTCCTGTGCCGTGTTCTTCGCGGAAGCCGGTTACAGCGTGCGGTTCACCGATGAACTGTCACGGCCCGGGCTGGCACGTTCCCCCTCCGCGCTGGACGGCGCCGAGACCGCTTTCCGCGGCGCGGACGGGGTGCAGAACCTCGCTGAAGGGTTGGCCGCCCTGGGGCTGGAACCCTCCCCGCCGCCGTCGGCCGGGAGCCCGCCCGACGCCGCCGTGCCCTTCGCTGCACTGGACGGCTCCGGCCAGGCACCGGGACCACTGCTGGTGATCGCGGGCCGGATGACCCCCGGGGAAGCCCTCGTCCTGGCCCCGGCCTCCCGGTATGCCCGCCAGCCGCTGATTCTCCTGGTCACGGACCGGCCGTCTGCGCTGCGCCCGGTACTGGGGATCCTGCGGGAGGCCGGATGGATTGCCGCCGCCGTTCCCCCGGCCCTGCCGGTACCGGCTGCGTGGTCGCTCCTGGACGGGGACCGGCAGGCCGTCCACTCCGGCGGGGAGCCGGTATGAGCGCCCTCCTCACGCGCCCCGGAACCAGGTCAGGGCCGTCCCGAAGCGCACAGCAACCCGAGCCGGCCTCCGGCGGACGCCGCGGGGCGGCCAACGTTGCGGTAGGCGCGGCCAGTGCCCTGGCCGTACTGCTGTGTTCACTCAGCGTCCACGGAGTCATCGAAGGCTGGTCCTGGCTGCCGCGGCTGCTGTTCGCCGTTCTCGTTCCGCTGGCAGCCACGGCCGGGGCACGGCGGCTCGGGCTGCCGCAGCCGCTGGTGCCGGTGGTGGGCACGGCGGTCCTGATCTGCACTCTCGCCTGGTTGTTCGCCGCATCATCATCAATCCTGGGGTTCCTGCCCGGCCCGGGCACCGTTGCCCGGGCCGAAGCGCTGTTGTCCGAGGCACACGCCGTGGTCCTCACGGAAGTCACTCCCGTGCAGCCGCTGCCGGGCATCCTGTTCCTGTGCTGCGCCGGGATCGGGCTGGTGGCCGTCCTGACGGACACCCTCGCGGCGACCCTGCGGATGCCGGCAACGGCGGGGCTCGGGCTGTTTGCCGTCCTCATGATCCCGGCGGTGCTCAAACCCGAGAGTCTGGGCACGGGGTATTTCCTGCTCGCCGCTGCCGGGTATCTGGTGCTGCTTGCCGTCGGTGCCCGCCGGGAACAGCAGGGTCCCGGCGCACGGGTTTCCGGGCCCTGGCTGGCACGCGCCGCAGCGGTGTGTGCACCTTCCCTGGTGCTGGCGGTACTGCTGCCGTCGGTCCTGCCGGGCTTCACCGGCGGAGCCTTCCCGGAGGGCGCCAGGTTCAGCTTCCTCTCGGGTGGCACCGGGCTGAATCCCGTGGTCAGTCTGGGGAATGACCTGCGTCAGCCCGGGTCCGCGGGACGGATAACCTATGCAACCTCGTCTACAGAACCCGTGTATCTGCGGTCCACCACCCTGGAGGATTTCTCCGGCAGCCGGTGGGCTCCGGACACACGGGCAGACGAACGGCGGGAGGGCATCTCCACCATGCCGCAGGATCCCTCCGCCTCCGGGCGGGGCCAGGGCACACCGGTGGTGACGCGGATCAGCTCCCGGACCTACTCAAGTCCCTGGCTATTGGCTCCCTACTATCCGGTCGGAGTGACCGGCGCCGATGGAAACTGGTCCTGGGACCCGAAGACCATGACCGTGCTCAGTAACGACGCCGGCGGGGACGTGAAGCAGGACTACCAGGTTCAGAGTGTGTCCCCCCAGCTGACTCCCGAACAGCTGGCAGGACTCCCGCAGGCTGCCCCCAACAGCGTCGACGCTGTTTTCACGGAGCTGCCCGACGACCTTCCGGGGAACATCCGCGACGCTGCCGCAGAGGCAGTGAAGGGTGTTTCCAGCCCGTATGACAAGGCCATGGCGATTCAGAGCTATCTTCGCGGACCGGCGTTTTCCTACTCGCTGGAGGCACCGGTGCAGGGTGGTTATGACGGGAACGGCATGTCGGTCCTGTCCGAGTTCCTGGAGCGAAAGGCCGGTTACTGCGTGCATTTCGCCGCGGCCATGGCGGTGATGGCCCGGGAGGAGGGCATTCCCAGCCGGATGGCGCTTGGATACGCTCCCGGCCAGCGCACCGGCCGGACAACGGAGGGCACCGGCCCCAACGGTGAGCCGCTGCGCGAATATGAGGTTGACTCCACCGACGCCCATGCGTGGCCGGAATTGTATTTCGAAGGGGCCGGATGGATCCGCTTCGAGCCGACTCCGTCCCGGGGATCGGTGCCGGAGTATGCCCGGCAACAAACGGCAGCACCTGCCGAGACGCCTATCCGTGACGATGACGATCCGCGTATTCCCGGTCCACCGGTAACCGCACCGGCGGTCCCGCAGGAACCACCGCTGGAACCGGAAACCGTGCTGGAACCGAGCGATACGCCCGAAACCGCGTGGCTGGGGGCGCTGCTGGCAGTGCTGGCTGCAGCGGGCGCCGTCATGACGCCGTGGGCAATGCGCCGGAGACGGGCTGTGCGGCGGCGGCATGCGGCCGCCGACGGCAGGGCCGGCCCGGTCTGGGACGAGCTGGCGGACCTGGGGATCGATTACGGCTATCCCGGCCGGACCTCCGACACCCCCAGGAGCTATGCCGGCCGGCTGATCCAGGAGGCCGGGCTCTCTCCGGGCGCGGAGGAAGCCCTGACGCGTATCCGGAACTCCTTCGAGGTGGAAGCCTACGCCGGGGTCGGCAGCGGGTCCGGCGGTGGCGGGGTCGGCGGCGTCGGGCCCGGCAGCGGGGCGGCCTCTTCGTGGGCTGACCTGGAAACCGTGCAGGAGGATCTGCGCCGCGGCACGGGACTTCTTGGCCGGATCCATGCCCGGTTCCTTCCACCCTCGCTCGCCATGCGTTTCCGGCACGACTGACCCCGTCCGTGCCCGAGGTACGGAGGAACCCGGTGACGCTGCAGCATCACCGGGTTCCTTGGCACCGCCCGCCTAGCCCGCGTACGGGTCCGCGATGCCGATGTACTGCGTGTACAGGTATTCGTCGATGCCTTCGGCGCCGCCCTCGCGGCCCAGCCCGGACTGCTTAACGCCGCCGAACGGAGCGGCGGCATTAGAGACCACGCCGGCATTCAGCCCCAGCATGCCGGTTTCCAGCTTTTCCCCGATCCGCAGTCCGCGGTTGAGGTCCCTGGTGAAGACATAGGAGACCAGGCCGTACTCGGTGTTGTTGGCCAGCGCCACGGCTTCGTCTTCGCCGGAGAAGGTCACGATCGGTGCCACGGGCCCGAAGATTTCCTCCTTCAGGATCCGTGCGTCCGCGGGAACGTTCGTCAGGACCGTCGGCCGGTAGAAGTAGCCGGGGCCGTCCTCGGGTTCCCCGCCCACCAGGGCGACCGCGCCGCCGTCGAGCGCTTCGCTGACGAGGGCGTGCACCTTGTCCCGTGACTTGCCGTCAATCAGCGGGCCAATCTTGGTGTCCTCTTCCGTGCCGCGTCCGGTGGTCATGGCGCCGACGCGGGCGGCGAATTTCTCGGCGAACTCGTCGGCCACGGTGTCCTGGACGATGAACCGGTTGGCTGCGGTGCAGGCCTCGCCCATGTTCCGCAGCTTCGCGGCCATGGCACCGTCCACGGCTTTGTCCAGGTCAGCGTCCTCGAACACGATGAAGGGCGCGTTGCCGCCAAGCTCCATGGAGGTGCGCAGGACGTTCTCGGCCGCGTCGCGGATCAGGCTCTGTCCCACCGGGGTGGATCCGGTGAAGGACACCTTCCGGAGACGGGAGTCCTTCAGGATGGGGCCGGTGACGTCGCCGGCCGCGGTGGTGGACACCACGTTGAGCACACCGGCGGGCAGTCCGGCTTCCATCATGACGGCGGCGAACAGCTGGGATGTCAGAGGGGTGAGCTTGGCGGGCTTGAGCACCATGGTGCAGCCGGCCGCCACGGCAGGAGCGATCTTGCGCGTTGCCATCGCCAGCGGGAAGTTCCAGGGGGTGATCAGCAGGCATGGTCCCACCGGTTTCCGGTTCACCAGCAGGCGGGACTTGCCGTCCGGAGCGGTGCTGTAACGGCCGGAAATGCGGACCGCTTCCTCGGAGAACCAGCGCAGGAACTCCGCACCGTATGTCACCTCGCCGCGTGCCTCGGCCAGCGGCTTGCCCATTTCCAGGGTCATCAGCAGGGCAAAGTCCTCGGCGCGTTCCGTGACCAGTTCAAAGGCCCGGCGCAGGATTTCCCCGCGTTCCCGCGGCGCCGTCCGCGCCCAGCCGGCCTGGGCAGCGGCGGCCGCGTCCATGGCGAGCGCGCCGTCCCCGGCAGAGGCATCCGCGATGCTGAGCAGGGTTTTTCCGGTGGCGGGATCCTCGACGTCGAACGTGCGGCCGCCGGCGGCGTCCCGCCACTGGCCGTCAATCAACAGCCCGGTGGGGACCTGTGCCAGAAGTTCGGCTTCACGGTCTGCGGAAATACCCATGGAAAATGCCTCCAGAATTCAGCGGATCCAGCACGGGCGTGATACCCGCGGTTTCCCCTTCACCGTAGGCTCCGGGGGCAGTCCCTGTAAATGCGGTCCTGCACTGCCGCCGGCGGAAAACACTGTGCATCTGCCCAGCCCCGGCCCGGAATCCTGCCGGGACGGAAAACGTCAGCTGCGCGCTTCCAGCACCGCTGAATACAGTTCGCGCTTGCTGATCCGGGCGTCCTCGGCCACGGCGGCGACGGCGTCCTTGAGCCGGATGCCCTGCTCCAGCAGCGAGTTGACGGCGCCCACGTGGTCTGCGGCCTGTTCCGGGGCGGCATCCGGCGCGCCTTCAACCACTACGGCAATCTCTCCGCGGACGTCCCCGGCTTCGGCCCATTCCAGCAGTTCGCGCAGGGATCCCCGCAGCACCTGTTCATGCAGCTTGGTGAGCTCGCGGGCGACGGCGGCGCGCCGGCCGCTGCCGAAGGCCTCATCGAGGGCCCGCAGCATGGGTTCGAGGCGGTGCGGGGCTTCGAAGAACACCATGGTCCGCTGCTCGCCGGCCAGCTGCGCCAGCCGGGTGCTGCGCTCCCCGGATTTGCGGGGCAGGAACCCCTCAAAGCAGAACCGGTCCGTCGGCAGCCCGGAGAGGGCCAGTGCGGTCAGCACCGCGGACGGTCCGGGCGCCGCAGTGACCGTCAGGCCTTCGGCGGCTGCGGCCTCCACCAGGCGGAAACCGGGATCGGACACCGCCGGCATGCCGGCGTCGGTGACCATCAGGAGGGTGGCGCCGCCGCGGACCATTTCCAGCAGATCCGCCGTGCGGGAGGCCTCATTGTGTTCGTGGTAGCTGATGATCCGGCCCCGCGTGGTGATGCCCAGGGCGGTGACCAGCCGGTGCAGCCGCCGGGTGTCCTCCGCGGCAATGATGTCGGCGCTTTCCAGCAGTCCGATCAGCCGGTTGGTCGCGTCCCCCATGTTGCCGATGGGTGTTGCCGCCAGGACAATCTGTCCCGGCCCCGCGGCGTCGTTGGTTGGAGTGCCTGTCTTAGTGCTGGTTAGCTTGCTCGAGTCCACCCTTCAACCCTACGCGACAGGCTATAGAGTGGTGCGCGTGAGTCTCTCCGGTTCCTCGACGACGCGCCGCGAGGCACCGGCCCCGGTCGAGTCCCCCCAGCATGCTTTCACCTTCGAAGCGCTGCGGGAGCGCCTGCTGGGCAGTGCCCTGGTTCCGCTGGGAGCGGCGGGATGGATCCTGCCGCTGGTGATGGCGGTGCTGGGCGGGGTGCTGCGTTTCACCCGGCTGGGCGAGCCCGGGTCCCTGATTTTTGACGAGACCTACTACGTCAAGGACGCCTATTCCCTGCTGCAGTCCGGGTATGAACGGGCCTGGCCCGAGGACGCCAACGAGTCCTTTACTGCCGGCCAGCCCCAGGTGCTGCTCAATGAGCCCGAGTATGTGGTGCATCCCCCCGTGGGCAAGTGGATGATCGCCTTGGGCATGGCACTCTTCGGCTCGGACAATTCCTTCGGCTGGCGCTTCGGCGCGGCACTGACCGGCACCGTCACGATCCTGCTGCTGGGGCTCATTGCCGCCCGGCTGTTCTCCTCGGCTCCCCTGGGCGGCCTCGCCGGCCTGTTCCTGGCCGTGGACGGGCACCATCTGGTCCATTCCCGCACCTCCCTGCTGGATGTCTTCCTCACGTTTTGGATTGTCGCCGCGTTCGGCGCCCTGCTGCTGGACCGCAGGGACGGCAGGCTTCGGCTGGCACGGGCACTGGCCCGTGCCACCGATTCCGGCGGCCGGATCTCTGCGGGCAGCGGGCCGCTGGTGTACGGACCATGGCTGCTGTGGCGTCCGTGGCGGCTGGCAGCGGGTGTCTGCCTCGGCCTGGCCGTGGGCACCAAATGGTCCGCGCTGGCCTTCGTCGCCGTCTTCGGCCTGATGACGGTCCTGTGGGACGTCAGCGCCAGGCGCGTGGCCGGCGTCGTGCAGTGGGAGGCCGCCCTGCTCCGCGACGGCATTCCGGCGTTCCTGACCCTCATCCCGGCTGCGCTGATTACCTACACGGCCAGTTGGAGCGGCTGGCTGCTCTCCGATGATGCGTACAACCGGCAGTGGGCGGCGCAGAACCCGGAGGAAGGGTGGAGCTGGCTGCCGGCCCCGCTGCGTTCCCTCGCCGAATACCACCGCAGCGCATACGCGTTCCATAACGGGCTCTCGTCGGAGCACAGTTACTCGGCTTCCGCCTGGACCTGGCTGTTCATGGGCCGGCCCACCTCGTTTTTCTACGAGAGCGCGGAAAACGGCGAGGGCGGCTGTGCCGCTGACAGCTGCTCGACGGCAATTACCTCGGTGGGCAACCCGCTCATCTGGTGGGCGGCGGCCCTCGCGCTGTTGGTGGTGCTCTTCTACTGGGCGGGCCGGCGTGACTGGCGTGCCGGTGCCGTGCTGTCCGGAGTGGCTGCCGGATACCTGCCCTGGTTCGCCTATCCTGAACGGACCACGTTCTTCTTCTATTCGGTGTCCTTCGAACCGTTCCTCGTGCTCGCGCTGGTCTACGTTCTCGGGCTGGTCCTGGGCCGCCCAGGGGACAGCCCGCAGCGGCGGCGGACCGGAATTGTCGTGGTTTGCTGCTTCGCCGCCGGGGTCCTGGCCCTCTCGGCATTTTTCCTGCCGGTCTGGACGGCGGAAACCATCCCGTATTCTGACTGGCGGCTGCGTATGTGGATGCCCAGCTGGATTTAGTCTCATTACCCATGTGCCCACGGCACAGAAAGAGAGGACGAAGTGCGCGAATCCGCCACCGACCTCCTGGTTAGCCTTCCCGAAGATTCGAACATCACGGATCTGCTGCTCCAGATGCATCGTCAAGACCCTTCCCGTGTCCTCTACGCGGTCAAGAACGGCAGCAGCTGGGACGACGTCACCGCCGCCCGGTTCCTGCAGGAAGTCACCCGGCTGGCCAAGGGCCTGATCGGGTCCGGCGTCCGCCCGGGAGACACCGTTGCCGTCATGTCCCGGACCTCCTACGAATGGACCGTGGCGGACATGGCCAACTGGTTCGCCGGCGCCGTCACCGTCCCCATCTATGAAACGTCCTCACCGTCCCAGGTGGAGTGGATCCTCGAAGACTCCGGCGCCCGGCACGTGTTTGTCGAGGATGAGCGCAAAGCCGGCATCGTGCTGACCGCCGCCTCCGCCCTTGAAGGGGAGATTTCCATCTGGCTGATGAACGACGGCGACGGCGCCGATACGTTCACCGCCCTTGCCGCCGCCGGCACAGGTGTCAGTGACGACACGCTGGAGGCAGCCCGCAGCACCGCGAAGCTCAGTGACACTGCCTCGATGGTGTACACCTCAGGCACCACCGGACGGCCCAAGGGCTGCGAAATCACGCACGGAAACTTCGCCCTCTTCGGCGTCAACATCCGTGAGGTGCTGCCGGAGATGCTTAAGGCTCCGAACCCCAGCACGCTGATGTTCCTGCCGCTGGCCCACGTGCTCGCCCGCGCCGTCCAGGTCGGCTGCCTGCATGCCGGGGTCAAGGTGGGCCACTCGGGCAGCGCCTCGGATCTGATGGCGGACCTGAAATCCTTCTCCCCCACCTTCCTGCTGGCCGTGCCGCGGATCTTTGAAAAAATCTACAGCGGGGCTCAGGCCACCGCCGAGGCCGCCGGCAAGGGGAAGGCCTTTACGGCCGCCGCCGCCACCGCCGTCGCCTATTCCGAAGCCCGGGATTCCGCCGCCCGCGGCGGCCGGGGCCCGTCGGTGGCGCTGACGCTGAAGCACACCCTGTTCGAGCGGCTCTTCTATCCGAAGGTGCGCGCCGTCCTGGGCGGAAACGCAAGATTCGCCATCTCCGGAGCCAGTGCCCTGAGCCCGATGCTGGCGCACTTCTTCCGCGGCTGCGGCGTCACCGTGCTGGAGGGCTACGGCCTGACGGAGACCACCGCCCCGGCGAGCGTCAACCAGGTGTCTCGCACCCGCGTGGGCTCGGTTGGCCTGCCCATGCCGGGCACCACCATCCGGATTGCCGACGACGGCGAGGTCCTGGTCCGCGGGGCCGTGGTCTTCAAGGGTTACCACCGCAATCCCGAGGCAACCGCCGAGGCCTTCACCGACGGGTGGTTCAAGACCGGCGACGTCGGGGACCTCGACGATGCCGGCTTCCTGCGCATCACCGGCCGCAAGAAGGACCTGCTGGTCACCGCCGGCGGCAAGAACGTGGCACCGGGTCCGCTGGAGGAAAAGATCCGCGAGAACCGTCTGGTCTCACAGGCCATTGTGGTGGGCGAAGGGCGCCCGTTTGTGTCCGCACTGATCACCCTGGATGACGAGGCCCTCGAGGCGTGGAGCCGTGAGAACGGCGCCCCGGACGGCATCCCCGCCGATGATCCCCGGGTGCAGCAGCTGCTGCAGGAATCCGTTGACGCCGCCAACGCCACGGTGTCCCGGGCCGAGCAGATCCGCAAGTTCAGCGTGCTGCCCAAGGATTTCACCCTGGAATCCGGCCATCTCACGGCCACGCTGAAACTGCGCCGCAATGCAGTGATTGCGGACTACTCCGACGTAGTGGAAAAGCTCTACGCAAAGTAGGCCGGCCGCACCGCAGTTGGAAAAATCCCCCGTACCGATGCCGGTACGGGGGATTTATTCTTCCTGCAGAATCCCGGAGCAGGATTCCTAGAGTGCTTCGAGGGATTGTGCGTAGCGGCGGCGGGCATCCTCGCGCGCCTTGCGTACGCGTTCCCGCCGTGCCCGGGTGGGCCAGCAGCACACCAGGACCACGATGCAGGTCAGCAGCACCAGGGCGGCAATGGTGATCCCGGCGTCCATCCAGAACTGGGACGGGAAAAGCCGGATCAGCGTGTCGTCCAAGCGGAACGTCCAGTTGCCGTTCGCGAAGAAAATGGTGTGCACCTGGGTGAAGAACTGTTCCCAGCCCAGGACCGCAAGGACCACGAGAACGGCCATCAGCACCAGCGTCACCACCGCGCCGGAGAACAGCGAACGGCGGATCCCGCCCGGGCTGCGGCGGCGCAGGTAAAGCGCTGCAACGAGGCTGAGGACGGCCATCACGGTTGCAGCGACGAAGGCCACCGTCAGCACCGTCTTGACGTCCGCCATGTGGCTGACTTCGCTGCTGAGATAGAGCGGCTGCCCGCCGTCTCCGACCAGATCCCCCAGGTAGCGCGAGCCGCTCCAGTTGAGCAGGTAGTCCATGGCATACGAGCCGTAGGTCATCCGGTCATCGGTGGAAAAACCGAAGCTGTCTGACGGGAAACCGGGACGGTGGTACTCGACCCAGAGGAACAACGGGGTCGCCACGGCGCGGATGGCGGCGGCAATCACCATGATCGGGAAGAAGACGGCGATCATCACCTGGAGAACGCGGGCCAGGACGGGTTTTCCGGCCGCTGCTTTTTCCCGTTCCCGGGCACGCCGCTGGGCTTCCGCCTCCGACAGTGCAGGGTCGGCGTCGCCGTCGGCGTAGTCCGCCTCGTTCTTGCCGCGCCCGGTGCCGGTGCCGCGTACGCGGGAACTGGAGCCGGCTGCGACAGGGGCGGCCACGACGGGGGTGAGGGCGGTGCGGGCGGGCTCCGGGGCCTCCCCCGCCGTTTCCCCGGCGGCGTTGTCCTGCTCGGCGGAGGCGTCCGCGGCGGGAGCGCCTCGGTCGCTGGAATCCTCATCGCCGTCCTCCGCGCCGGAGGAATAGGCGCTCAGGTCCGGCAGGGTGCTGGCAGGGCGCATCGGCAGATGGCTGCGCTGGGCGACCGACGGGTGCCCGCCCGGGACAGTTCCCGGGATGCCGGTGGTGTCTGCTGGATCTGCGGTCCCGGAATGTCCGGATCCGGTGTCGGGCAGGGGGGACGCGGGTGCGGACGCGTCAGGATCCGCCGGGTCCTCCGGGTCCTCCGGCCGGCTGTCGGCGGCCGCGTGTTCGACGGCGTCGTGTTCGGCGGCGGAGTGTTCGGCCACGTCAGGTTCGGCGGCGTCGGGCGCGCCGGTTACCGCGTCGCGGCCGGGTCCTTCAACAACGTCGGGGTCTTCAGCAACGTCGGGGTCTTCAGCAACATCACGTTCTTCGACCGCGTCGGGCACCTCGGCTGCGTCACCGGCAGGGTCTTCAACAGCGTGGGGCTCTTCGACAGCGTGCGGGGCTTCAACGGCGTCGGGCGCGTCGGCTGCCCCGTCCGTCGCCGCCGCATCCCCGGCCTGCCCGGAACCGGCGAGGGTATCGAACTCGGCGTCCCAGTCCTCGTGCCCGTCCGTGCCGGCCGGCCCGGGTGGGGTGACCTCGCGGGAGCCGTCGTTTGAGCCGGTTGCACTCTGCGGGGAGAACGCTGAAGCTTCGGTCCCGTTGGGCGGTTCCCCTCCGGCCGTCGTTCGATGCGTGGGGGTTTCGTCCTGGCTTGCCACTGCTTCCTCTTTCACTTCCCTGAACTTGCTGTCCGCTGGTCTTACCTTCGACCCTACCGGGACAGCACCGGGTCGGCTGCACCGCCACCCCGTGCTGAGCCCCTATGCGGTGCGCAGGTACGCCCCGGCGTCGCGCGCTGTCAGGTCACCGCGGTAGCCTGCCCGGTAGGCCCTGCGCCCGAGGATCAGCGTGTAGGCCCAGTACGCGGCAAACACCAGGAACCCGAGGCTGAGGCGGAGCCAAGCCGGCAGCGGGCTGGGCGTGACGAACCCCTCGACCAGCCCCGAGATGAACAGGACCACCACCAGTCCAAGGGCAACGGTCATGAGCGAGCGCCCTTCCTGCGCCACGGAGGTCGTCCGGGCACGCCGTCCGGGGGCAATGAACGCCCAGAAGATCCGCAGGCCCGCGGCACCGGCAATAAAGATGGCGGTCAGTTCCATGAACCCGTGCGGCAGGATGTAGACAAAGAAGACGTCAAGGCGGTCGTGGGCTGCCATCATGCCGGCACTGACTCCCAGGCTCACGGCGTTCTGGTAGAGCATCCAGGGCACCCACACTCCGGTGATGCCGAAAGCTACCGCCTGGACCGCAATCCAGGCGTTGTTGGTCCACACCATGCCGGAAAACGAGGCGGCGGGATTCTCGGAGTAGTAATTGACGAAGTCTTCTTCAACGTAGCGGCGGACCTCTTCGTCGGATCCCACAGCGGCCAACACGCCCGGCGTATTCACGGCCCAGATGCCGGTCAGCCACGCCACCAGGATGAACGCCGCACCTACGGCCGCGGTGAGCCACCGCACGCGGTAGAAAGCCGCGGGCAGGGAGTGGACAAAGAAGTTGGCCAGGTCCTCCATGACGTTGGACCGGCTGCCGGTGAGCCGGGTCCGTGCCCGGGACAGCCGCATGGAAAGGGAAGCGGAAAGTGTCCCTTCGGGAGCCACCGAGCGCACGATGGAAAGATGGGTGGAGGCACGCTGATAAAGCCGGAGCAGTTCGTCGGCTTCCGGGCCGCTGAGGCGGCCGCGGGCAACCAGTTCGTCCAGTCGTTTCCAGTCATCGCTGTGCACGGCAGTGAAGGCGTCAAGGTCCACGGTTACACCCTAACGGGTAGGTACAGTGGTGCCCATCACCTCGGAAGGGCATAAATGAGCAGCATTGTTACCGGCGAAGCAGTGGTCCTGGAACTGCGTCCGGCCGGCTTCGCCGCACGGATGGTCAGTGCCTTGATAGACGTCATTGTCCAGATCCTCGTGTTTGCCGCCCTGATTCTGTTGGTTGCAAGGGCCCTGGAGGAATCCGACCCGGCCCTGGCACAGGCAGTGTCGCTGAGCCTGGTGGTGCTGCTGTTTGTGGTGGTTCCTGCGTCGGTGGAAACGCTCACGCGCGGAAAGTCGCTGGGCCGCCTGGCCATGGGGCTGCGGATAGTCCGCGACGACGGCGGTTCGGTCCGCTTCCGGCACGCCATCATCCGCTCGTTCACCGCGGTTCTGGAGATCTACATGCTGGCCGGTTCGCTGGCCTTTATGGTGGCGCTGTTCAACAGCAAATCCAAACGCCTCGGGGATCTCCTGGCCGGCACCTACGCCCTCCGGGACCGGGTGGTTGCGCCGCTGCCGCAGCTGGTGGAAACACCGCCCGAGCTCGCCGGCTGGGCGGATCTCGCGGATATGGGGCGGCTGCCGGACGGGCTGGCCCGCCGCATCTCCCGGTTCCTGGCCCAGAGCGGCCGGATGACCGGTCCGGCGAGGACGGTGCTTGCCGCCGAACTTGCCGGGGAAACCACGTCCCATGTGTCCCCGCAGCCGCCGCCCGGAACGCACCCCGAGGCTTACCTCCGCGCCGTCGTCGCCGAACGCCGGGACCGCGACTACGTCCGGCTGGACCGCCAGCGGCGGCAGGCCGGTGCCCTGAGCGAGCGGCTGCACCGGATGCCGTTCGGCGACTAGCCGGGCCGGGTATCCCCCGGCCCGGGGCGGCTTAGTACCGGTAGCGCTCCGGCTTATAGGGCCCGGCTACGTCGACGCCCAGGTAGTCCGCCTGGCTCTTGGTGAGCTCCGTGAGTTCGACGCCGAGGGCTCCCAGATGCAGGCGCGCCACCTTCTCATCCAGCACCTTGGGCAGCACGTAGACCTGATTGGTGTACTCGGGGCTGCCGTCCGCCCCAACCTGCCCGTGCTTGGTGAACAGTTCAATCTGGGCGATGGTCTGGTTCGCAAAGGAATTGCTCATCACGAAGGACGGATGCCCGGTGGCGTTGCCCAGGTTCAGCAGGCGCCCCTCGGAGAGGACGATGATGCTGCGCTGCGCGTCGGTGCCTTCATCAAACACCCATTCATGGACCTGGGGCTTGATTTCGACCTTCCGGATTCCGGGAACCCGGGCCAGGCCCGCCATGTCGATCTCGTTGTCGAAGTGGCCCACATTGCCCACGATGGCCTGGTGCTTCATCGCGGCCATGTGCCGGGCCATGATGATGTCCTTGTTGCCGGTGGCGGTGATGAAGATGTCCCCGGAGTCCAGGACGGATTCCAGCGTCGCCACCTGGTATCCGTCCATGGCGGCCTGCAGGGCGCAGATGGGGTCGATCTCCGTCACGATGACCCGGGCGCCCTGCCCGCGCAGCGCCTCCGCGGCACCCTTGCCGACGTCGCCGTACCCGCAGACCACGGCCACCTTGCCGCCGATCAGGGTGTCGGTGGCCCGGTTCAGGCCGTCCGGCAGGGAGTGCCGGATGCCGTATTTGTTGTCGAATTTGGACTTGGTGACCGAGTCATTGACGTTAATGGCGGGGAACAGGAGCTTGCCCTCGGCGGCCAGCTGGTACAGGCGCAGGACGCCGGTGGTGGTTTCCTCCGTGACGCCGCGGATGCCCCGGGCGATTTCGGTCCACTTCCCGGGGTGTTCGGCGAGGCTGCGGCGCAGGCGGTCCAGGATGACGGTGAACTCGTAGGAATAGTCCTCGTCATTGTCCTGCGGATTCTCCGGGACAAATCCGGCGGCTTCGAATTCCACGCCCTTGTGCAGCAGCAGGGTGGCATCGCCGCCGTCGTCCAGGATCATGTTCGGTCCCCCGGAGCCTTCGGGCCAGGAAAGGATCTGCTCGGCGGTCCACCAATAGTCTTCGAGGGACTCGTTCTTCCAGGCGAACACGGGAACCCCTGCGGGCTCGTCGGCCGTTCCGCTGCCCACCACCACCGCCGCGGCGGCTTCATCCTGGGTGGAAAAGATGTTGCAGGAGGCCCAGCGCACCTCGGCGCCCAGGGCCGTCAGCGTCTCGATGAGCACCGCGGTCTGGACAGTCATGTGCAGGGACCCGGCGATGCGCGCGCCGGCGAGCGGCTGGCTCGGCCCGTACTCGCGCCTCAACGCCATCAGGCCGGGCATCTCGTGTTCGGCCAGGCGGATCTGGTGGCGGCCGGCAACGGCTAGGGAAAGGTCGGCTACTTTGAAGTCAATGCTCACGCTGGAATCCTTACGGGTTCACGGCGGGACCGGGCGGTTTAGCCCTCCTGCCGAGGGGCGGCGGCCTTCAGCAGAACGGGAATTCCTTCTTCCAGGCGGTACCGGACCGGGGTGCCGTCCGCACCGGGAACGGACGACACAAGCTCGTCACCGTCCTCGACGAGAGCGGATCCGGTGACGGGGCAACGCAGGACGGCGAGGAGTCCGGCTGTCAGTCTGGCCATTGATACAGCACTTCCTTGTACATCGGGTGCCGCGGTGGGCGGCACATCACAGCAAGCCTAACGCCTGGACGGCTCTGAAGGAGGTGTCGGGTTGGGGTCGCGCAGGACCTTCAGGTGCGCCTTGCGGGCTCCGGGGGTTTCGGCCGGCCGTTCCAGGGGCTGCCTGCCCTCGCGGGACGGCTCGGGCGCATCCTCCTTGGCGGCCTTCGCGGCCTGCTCGCGGACCGCATCCACAAGGGCGGAGAGCTCGTCGCGGCCCGGAGTCCGCGGACGGCCCTCCATGTTCAGGCGCACAAGCTCCCATCCCAGCGGAGCCGTGAGGCGGGCCGAGTGGTCCGCACAGAGGTCGTAGCAGTGCGGCTCCGCATAGGTTGCCAGCGGGCCAAGCACCGCGGTGGAATCGGCATATACATAGGTCAGGGTAGCGACGGCCGGATGGCTGCAGGCTGACCGGGAGCACTGGCGTAAGGATTCCACGGAGAATCACTGTACCCGCTCACCTGCCGGCACCCGCGCAGGCGCGCCGGAGCCGAGTCCGCCGGACGCCCGCGGCCGTCAGCACCGCGGTCCGCACCGCGGCTCCCCACCGGGGCTCCCCCTCCCCGTGGCGGAAAAGGGGTTCCCGGGGCCGTGCCAGCAGTTAGAGTTCTTACATGTTCCAGGGATCTTCGTTCCGGGTGCGCCTCGACAATGATGCGAGTGCCACAGCCGTTTCCTCCGATGCGCCTGTCCGCTCCTTCCGGCAGCGCCGGCGCAACCGGCACGGCCGCGGGCTGCGCGGGGACGTGATTCCGCCGCACCTGGCCGGGGCCCGTACCCGCGCCGAACGGTTCGACGAGTGGGTCCTGGAATCCGCCCAGCGGCTGGAACGGCTCTGGGGCGAACGGATCCAGGCCTACCAGTTTGTGGTGGAGGAGATTCCCCCGGGGCTGGAGGAGCTGGCACGCTCCGGCGGCCCCATTCCGCTCGGCGCAGGGACGCCCCCGGCTCCGAACCGGCCGGCGGTCATCACCGTCTACCGGCACGCGGTTGAAACGGCTGCCGGCTCGCTGCTGCCCGTGAGCGAACTGGTGCACGAGGTCATCGTGGAGCAGCTGGCGGCACTGATGGGAATGGATCCGGAAACCGTCGACCCGGCGTACGGGCGGTTCCGCCCCCTGTAACGCTCGGCAGCAGCGGCTAGTAGCCCACACCCACCTGCACGCGGCTGCCGCCCACGGTGCCGCGCGGCAGGACCATAACGCTGATTCCGGTGTCTCCCGCGGTGAGGACCTGTGCGCCGTAGACGGGGGCCCCCGTGGCACTGACCAGGACAGCGGCCGCGGACGCGCCGAGGCCCCCCGGGCGGACGGAAATGCTCGAGCCGGCGTTGAGCTGCACCGTCTTTTCCTCCAGGAGGACGCCGTCGGCGGACACCGCCGCAAGGCGTATCTCGGCGGCACCGCCCGGCGCGGCAAAGGACAGCGTGGTGTCCGCGGACGGCAGCACCGCCAGGTGCTCGCTGCCCAGGCGTTCGCCCGCGGGAGCGACGGCGAGGTCGGTGCCAACCTTGGCATCCGAGCCCCGGCTGAACACGGCCGACGCGGCCACTGCCACATCGGAGGAAATGTCGAGGGTGTAGGTACCTCCGGGCAGCGTGTCCAGCGGCAGCCGGGTGACCGTGCCGGCCGCCGCGTTGTAACTTCCGCCGCCCTCCAGGGGAACTTCGCCGTCGGCCCCGAAGACGCGGACATTCACGACGGCGTCACTGGCTCCCGGAACGGCAACCTGCAGCGACGGCGTGACGGAGGCGTAGCCGTCCTCCTTCGCCAGCCGGCGCGTGGCCTCCGGATCCTGGATGCTGACGCCGGTGACCACCTGGGCCGGGCCGGGCGCTGCCGTGGGCTGGATCAGTTCGACTCCGCCGGGGGTGAGCCCGCGCAGCTGGTTCTGTGAAATCACTGCCGCGACAGGTCCGCCGGAGCTGCGCACGCGGACGGCCAGGGATTCCTGATTGGCTGCCAGTCCGGCCAGGACCACGGACCGGGTTTCACCCGGCGCCACGGCGATGCCCCGGCTGCCCGGGCCGTCCACGGGGCCTGACGCACCGTACAACTCCAGATCGACGTCGGCCGGGGTGGAGGACGGGTTAGTCAGCTGCAGCACCGCGGAGGCGCCGACGTTGGTGCGGGCTCCGACCAGCCACAGGTCATTAGCCGGCGCCTGGCAGGCGGCGGCGGTGAGGCCGGCCAGGTCGCCGTCCGCAGCGGTATAGGTCAGGGCGGCACCGGCGGTGACCTGCAGTTCACCGTCCGGCTCCGCACTCAACAGCGACGCCGCGGAAACCGGCTGGTCACGCACGACGCCGGCGGTCCGGTCCCCGGCGAGGGGGACGCCTGTTCCGCCGCCGACGGCTTTAAGGACAGCACCGTCGGGAACGGATGACAGCTCGGCCGCCGGGGGCAGATTTCCCGCAGCGGCCAGGACGACGGCGCTCACTACGGACTTGGCCGACTTGGATTCCGGGCTGAACTCGGCATCCGTGCCGGCCACGTTGCCCGAAAGCAGGCGCGGCGGCTCCGGGCAGACGCCGGTCAGGGGCCCGGCGGGCACCTCGGCAAAGGGAACCTCGACGGCGCCGCCGGATGTTCCGACGCCCGCAACGGCTGTGCCCGCTGCCAGTGCGCCGGTGCAGGCCAGGAGCAGGATGCCCCCGGCCCAGCGCCCGGCGGTCCGTCCACGCCCGGCCTCAGCCCGTCCGGCCTCCGCCCGTCGGGTTTTCGCCCGTCGGTCCGTGCCTGTCCCGGCGGCGGAGTCCCCAACGCCGGTCCCTGACCCCTCGTCCGCGGCGGCCGGCTGCGGTTCCCCCGCCTCGCTGCCCGTCTTGTCCCTGCTCATTGCTGGCTTCCTTCCGGGGTCCGGGCTTCCCGTTGCGGGCCGGTACCGGACGGGACCGATTGATTGTGGACCAGCACCATATGCTCCGCGGACCGCGGGGCCGGGCCGGCTGCGGGCTGCGGCTCAGCCGGGACCTGCGCCTCGGGGAGTTCGCGTTTGCCGGGCAGGTGCATGGTGCGGCCTGCCGGCGTCGGCAGTGCCAGCAGCAGTGTCAGACCAAACACCAGGATCTGCAGGAACTCGAGCCAGGGCGAGGCAGCGCTGACGTAATCCACGCGCAGCTCCCCGCCGTCGGCGGGAAGTTCGAAGGCCTGCGCCCATCCCTCGTCCACGGCGGTCAGCTCCCGGCCGTCCAGGGTGGCCTGCCATCCTGCATCGGCGCGTTCGGCGAGGACAAGCCGGCGCCCCTCGGCTCCTGCCGGAAGGGACGTGCTGACGCTTTCGGCTCCGGAGGGAACCGCAGCCGCCGTGCTGCCGTCGGCATTCACAATGCGGACCCGGGCACCGATTCCGGCCGGAGCTGCCGTTTCGGTGTCGCTGAGCGGTCCGTTCACGCGCCAGAGCCATCCGGAACCGGTCTGCCCTACTGCGGACAGTCCGGGCACGGAATCCATGCGCCCGGCGAGCAGCTCCGCGGCGGTGTCGGATTCCTGCAGCACCACAAAGCCGACGCCGAGCCGCTCCAGGTCCGCCCGCGGGTCCACTCCGGTACCGGCAGTGATGACGGCAACCGCCCGGCGGAGGTCTGCGGTGGCCGGGTCATCGGCAGCCGGGCGTTCATCGCCCGGGCCGCCCTGGATGCCGCGGGCGGCGTAGATGGTGGACAGCTGTTCAAGCGTTGTGCCGCCGCGCCGCATCAGCGCGGCGGATACCTTGCCCTCGCCGTCGACGTGCAGCACCAGGCTGCGTGACTGGGTCGCATCGCTGCCGGCGTCGGCTGCGGTTGCGGGCAGGCTGCGGTCCTCGGCGGCCCGGACGGCAGACTGGGTTCCGGGCAGGATGCCGGCGGCGCTGTCCTGGGCCTGCGTCCCGGGGAAACCGCTGCCGGTGAACTGCGGGACAACCCAGAGGCCCAGGCTGGCGACGGGGCCTGCGGCCAGCACCACTCCCAGGGCGACCGCCAGGACACGGTTGCTGCGGACCATTCCGCGCCGGCGGGTTGCGGAGGGCATGTCCCCCGCGGCAGCCAGGGCGGGGCAGAGCAGCAGCAGTACGGCGGCGGAGACCAACGGACCGGTAAAGGCCGTCACCATGGCATCCGCGGCGGCCGCGGTGGCCAGGTAGGAGGCGGCGGCATTGAGCGCCAGAGCGGTGAGGACCAGCAGCCAGGTGAGGCGCGCCAAGCGGGCGGACCGCTGGCGGAACAGGGCGACGGCGGCCAGCAGCACCACGGGAGCACCGACCACGAGAGCCAGGACCAGAGGCCAGGGGCCGTCCGGAAGCAGTCCGCCGAGGGTGCCCTCCGGGTCAAAGGCCAGCGGATAGCCGAGCAGCTGCTGCCAGGCCTCGGACCGGGTGAAGGCCAGCGGCATTCCGGGATCGGACACGACGGCGCGGAGGTTCGGCGCCGCGGAAAGGACCTGCGGAACCAGGAGGGCGGCGGAGGGCAGCAGCGACCACCACAGGGTCTTTGCGCGGCGCCGCATTCCCGCCGTCAGGAAAACCACGGCGGCTACGGCCAGCAGGAAGACCAGCGGCGCTGCGGCGCTGACCGCGGCCAGGAGAAGGCCGGCGGTTGCTGCGGCGGTCCAGGACGCGGTTCCGGCGGGCGGGGTTCTCCTCCGCGGAGCACCTGCACCCACGGCGCGGGCCATGGCCAGCACGGTCAGGGGAAGAAGGATATGGACCAGCAGTGCTCCGAGCCGTCCGCTGCCCAGAGCCACCTGGAACGCGGGGACGGACGCCCAGAACATCGCTGCCCAGAAACGCAGCCAGCGGTTTGCGGTGAAGGCACCGGCCGCCCACCAGGCGCTCAGCCCGGCCAGGGGCAGTGCCAGCAGCAGCAGGACCAGTACGGCCGCGTTGCCGTTGCCCAATCCGGCGATGGCCAACAGGGAGAGCACATAGTTGAACGGGTCACCGTGGGCGGGGGCACCCGAACCGAGCTGTGCCCACCAGCCGGTTGCGGCCGCCCAGATGTCCTTGATGCCCTGTCCCAGCGGCAGCAGCCCCCCGCCGGCCGCGGCAGGGGCACCGATGAGCCGGTGCAGTCCTGCGAGCGAAAAAGCCGTCAGCAGCAGGGCCGCCGCGAGGGCCCCGACCCCCGCCCCGGTCCGGTCCGGTCCATCCAGTGCGGCAAAGTCGTCCGTGGTGTCGCCGCTGGGGACGTATTCCGCGCCCGCCGGTTCGGCTGTCCCCGGGACGGAATCCCGGGACTGTGTCCGCCGGTGCTCCCGCACGTCCCTGCTGCTGCTGCGCAGGGTATGCACCGCACTGCGGGGGCGCCGCCGGCTGGCCGCGGCACGCCGCCTGGAGCGGTACAGGTCCACCGGACGCAGGACCGCGGTGGTGCTGGTGAGCAGCGAGGCAACGGCATATCCGGGGTCCTTGGCCAGCATTCCGAGGAAGAAACGGCCGATGCCGCCCAGCACCGCGCCGACGGCCAGGAACGGGACCTGCCAGAGGGGTGCGTGCTTGAGGCGCAGGAAGATCTCCGCCCGCCGTGCGGCGGACGCGGAAGTGGCCGGGGTGGAACGGTAGCCGGCGTGGCGCAGGCGTGCAGCCGGAACCACCACCACACGGTTTCCGGCCAGCCGGTTCCGCCAGCAGAGGTCCACGTCGTCTCCGCTTCCGGGCAGGGCAGGATCGAAGCCGCCCAGCAGGTCCCAGGCATCACGGCGGACCAGCATGCCGGCGGAGTTCACGGCAAAGATGTCGCTGCGGGAATCGTACTGACCCTGATCCAGCTCATCGGCGTCGATCAGCGTGAGCCTTTCGGCCCATTTGCTGATGCTGACGCCTACGTCCACCAGGAGCCGCTCATTGGTCCATTCCACCTGCTTGGCACCGGCAATGGTCACCGAGGGCGCCCGCTCAACGGCGAGGAGCAGCTCGTGCAGCGCCTCGGGATCCGGAGCCGAGTCGTCGTGGAGCAGCCAGATCCACTCCTGGGCGGTTCCGGGGCCGTCGCCGGAGGGTGCGTCACCGGCAGGGGCGTTCCCCGCAGGGCGCCTGCCGGCGGGAAGTTCGGCGAGTCCGGCCTTCACGGCGGCGCCAAAGCCGCTTTTCGCCGGTACCGCGATGACCGGGCTGCCCACCGGCAGCCCCAGCTGCAGCAGTGAGGCGCTGGCATCAGTGGATCCGGCATCAACGCCTATGCAGAAGTCCGGCGGCCGGGTCTGGGCCGCCAGCGCGGAAAGGGTCTCAGGCAGGTAGGCGGCGCCGTTGTGGGCCACGACCACCGCACAGACATGGACTTGCGAATGAATTAGACTGCCTGCTTCCGAAGCCGGCGGCGTTCGCGCTCGGACAGTCCGCCCCAGATCCCGAACCTCTCGTCATTGGCCAGCGCATACTCCAGGCACTGCGAGCGGACATTGCAGGCCGCGCAGACCTTTTTGGCATCCCGGGTGGAGCCGCCCTTTTCAGGGAAGAACGCTTCGGGGTCGGTCTGGGCGCAGAGGGCGTCCGCCTGCCACCCCAGTTCGCCTTCGTCGGCGTAATCCTGGCCCAGGCCCGGCAGCCCGATCCAGACCGGCCGGCTTTCAGACTCGGCCGGAGCCTGGAACAGGGAGACGGGCGGATCCAGCATGAGGTCATCGTCGGCGGGGGCAGCCGCCAGGGCCTCATGGGCGGCGAGGAACACGGTGGCCTGGTCCTCGAGGGAACCGGCGGTTTCCCTGCGGTAACGCTCGGCGGCAGCCGGGTCTGCAGGGTCCACATACCAGTCGACGGGCACACCCCTTGAGCCGTAACTGGCCGAAGCCTGCTCGGCAATGGCGGTACTGTCCTGTGCTTCTTCTGCCTGCCCCATGGAGTCCTCCCGGTGTTGCTGCTCCAGCGGCCGCTGTGTGGTGGAGCCTGCGGAGCCTGGGCCCGGCGGGTTCTGCCATGTGGCTGGAACAAATCCGATACCTAATTACACGCGTGTAATACGGCCCCGTCAAGCTGTTCAGGCATCCTATAGAGTTCAATCGTCGGATGCGGGGAACGCCACGCCCGGGATTCTCTCGATTTGCCCGGCGAGTCGCACGTCACACGAGGTTTACAGGGCTCATCGAAACCGGAAGTCCGGGCCCGTGCGCATCCCCGCCCGAGGAGCCGGGGCATCCCCCGCCGCCTGCAGAAACCAACGAAAGAGGGATTTTCTCCATGAACACGACTGCCTCCGGCGCCCTGTTGTCCGGACTCCGGACCCGCCAGGCCACGTCCCCCGCGCTGATCTGGTACGGCGGGAGCGGCGAGCGGATTGAGCTTTCCGGGAAGGTGCTGGACAACTGGGTGGCCAAGACCTCCAACTTCCTCGTTGACGAACTCGACGCCGAGCCGGGCCTGCGCCTGCGGCTGGACCTTCCGGTCCACTGGAAGACGCTGGTATGGGTGCTGGCTGCCTGGCAGACGGGCTGCACCGTGGTCCTCGGGTCACCGGCCGAAAGCGGCCCCGCCGACGTCACCGTGAGCGCGGCAATGGACGGCGCCGCAGCGGCCGGCGGTGCAGGCACCGTCGTGGCCGTGGCGCTGGGGGCCCTGGAGCTGTCATTCCCGGCGGACCTGCCCGCCGGCGTCGTCGATTATGCCGCGGAGGTGCGCTCCTACGCAGATACCTACCTGGAGGAAGACCGGCCCGACGCCGGACAGACTGCCCTGGAAGCGGCAGGGGCAACCCGCGCCCGCACGCTCCGCGGAACGGTCTCCTATGCAACCCTCGGGGAGCTGCTCGGAACCGGCGGGAACCCGGGCGAAGTGCTGCTGGCTACGGGCACGGACCTGCCGCAGGTGCTGGAAGGGGCGGTTGCCGCCTGGGCCGCCGGCGGCGCCGTCGTCCTCGCGGGGGCTGACGTCGAGCCGGACGAGAAGGTGCTGGCGTCGGAAAGGGTTACGAAGCGCTTGGAGGCTTAGCGGTACTGTACGGGTCGGCGTGGCCGGGCTGGGCTGCGGGCTCGTCGAGCAGCGCGCGGTCCTGCTCGAATCCGGGTTCCTGGTCCAGCTCGGCGTTGAAGACCCAGAACCGGTAGGCGAAGAATCGAAGGACAGTGGCAACCGCGATCCCCAGCACACCGGCCAGGAAGAGCATGTTCTTGTCCTGGATCCCCATCGGGTAGCGGGCAACCCACGTGAAGCCGGTGGAAATGACGATGCCTACACCGTTGATGAGAACGAACAGACCCAGTTCACGGCCCACGTTGTCCACGCTGCGGCGCCGGCGGAACGTCCAGTAGCGGTTGGCCACCCAGGAGACCCCGGTCGCGACGACGGCGCCCACAAACCGCGCCTTGACCTCACTGCCGGACAGCGGTCCGTGCATGAGGTAGAGGGTGAGGCCGTTGTCGACAACGAAAGCCAGGGCACCTACCGTGCCGAACTTGGCAACCTCGCGCCAAAAAAGGGACACCAGGCCCCGTAGCCGATCTGACAGCGATGTAAACATGACCCTCCGAGGCCGATCAACGGCAGCACCTCCGGAAGACTCCGGAAAGAATAATGTCTGCCTGTCTCCGCCGCGCGGACGCACGGCAGCCAGAAGTCGATATTACAGCTCCTTTATGGGAGTTTCCCGGGACTCCGGAGGAACCCAGCGCCGCCGGGCGGGGATTGTTTCCCTTTTCGGTACGCTTAAGCAGTGGATTTCCCAATTATCGGCGTGATAGGCGGCGGACAGCTCGCCCGGATGATGGCCCCGGCGGCCACCGCACTAGGATTCGAGCTGCGCGTGCTCGCCGAGGGGCCGGATGTGTCGGCTGTGGCGGCCGTGGCCAATGCCACAGTGGGCGACTACCGGAACCTCTCCGAACTGGCGGATTTTGCCGCCCAGGTGGACGTTGTCACGTTCGACCATGAACATGTGCCCGGTGAGCATCTGCGGGCCCTCGTGGAGAAGGGCATCAACGTCCAGCCCGGACCCGCCGCGCTGGTCCATGCCCAGGACAAACTCACCATGCGCGCCGCCGTGGACCGCCTCGGGCTGCCCAATCCCCGCTGGGCCGAGGTAGCGGACACCGCGGAACTGGTGTCCTTCGGCACCGACGCCGGCTGGCCGGTGGTCCTGAAGACGCCCCGCGGCGGCTACGACGGCAAGGGCGTCCGCATCATCGCCGACGCCGCGGCTGCCGCAGACTGTGCCGACTGGTTCGCCACCGGCCCGCTGCTGGCCGAGGAGAAGGTACCGTTCCGCCGCGAACTGTCCGCCCTGGTCGCCCGCACCCCCGGCGGCGAAAGCAGGGCCTGGCCGGTGGTCGAATCCATCCAGGTCAACGGCGTCTGCGACGAGGTCCTGGCGCCGGCGCCGGGCCTTGACCCCGCCGTCGCCGAGGCGGCGGCTGCTGCGGCCCTGTACCTGGCCGGGGAACTGGGCGTCACCGGCGTCATGGCGGTTGAACTCTTCGAGACCCCCGGACGGGGCCCAGGATTCCTGATCAATGAACTGGCGATGCGCCCGCACAACTCCGGGCACTGGACCATGGACGGATCCATCACCGGACAGTTCGAACAGCACCTGCGTGCGGTCCTGGACCTCCCGCTCGGAGCGACCGGGCTGCTGGGCGGGGCCGCCGTCATGAAAAACTTCCTGGGCGGGGAAAACAGCGACCTGTTCGCGGCCTATCCCGCGGCTCTGGCAGCCGAACCCGCCGTCAAGGTACATACCTACGGTAAATCCGTACGTCCGGGCCGTAAGATCGGCCACGTTAACGCCGTCGGGTCCGCCGACGACGTCCCCGCCCTCCGACGCAGCGCGGACCGGGCAGCAGCCATCATCCGTGACGGCCGCGATCCCCTGAAGGAGAACTGAAGCATGCCCCACCGTGCTACCACGCCACTGGTAGGCCTTGTTATGGGTTCGGACTCCGACTGGCCGGTCATGGACGCTGCCGCCGCTGCCCTTGCCGAATTCGACATCCCCTACGAAGCCGACGTCGTCTCCGCCCACCGGATGCCCGCTGACATGCTGGCGTACGGGCAGGACGCGCACCGGCGCGGGCTCCGCGTCATCATTGCCGGGGCGGGCGGCGCAGCCCACCTGCCCGGGATGCTGGCCGCCGTGACGCCCCTTCCGGTCATCGGTGTACCCGTGCCGCTGAAGTACCTGGACGGCATGGACTCCCTGCTCTCCATCGTCCAGATGCCCGCCGGCGTGCCGGTGGCTACGGTGTCCATCGGAGGCGCCCGCAACGCCGGACTGCTGGCCGTGCGGATGCTCGCCGCAGGTACCGATCCCCTCGCCGCCCGGCTGCAGCAGCAGCTCATTGAATTTGCCGGCGCGCTGCGCCAGTCCGCCATGGCCAAGGGCGCTGCGCTGCGCACTTCGCTGGGAACGGACTAGGCGGCATGAGCCAGCAACTCTCCGATCCCACCGGCAGTTCCTACACCGATCCCGTCCGCTATCCCGCAGCCGCCGCCCCCGGGGTGCGCACCAAACGCGCCTTCATCCTGCTGCTGATGACGCTGGTCCTTCCCGGTTCGGCACAGGTGGTCGCCGGAAACCGGAGGCTCGGCAGGCGCGCCCTCAAGGTCACGTTCACGGTCTGGGCCGCGGCTATTGCAGCCATCGTGCTGGCGGTCACCAACCGCGCACTGCTGATCAACATCCTGACCCACGGCTGGGCGTCCTTCCTCATCATGATTGTCCTGGCGGTTCTGGCCGTGGGCTGGGGACTGCTGTTCCTGAATACGCTGCGCATCATCCGTCCTCCGCTGCTCCAGCGCAATGTGCGGCCCCTGGTGGCCGCCTGCCTGGCCCTGCTGATGATTGCCACCAGCGGCACCCTCGGCTACGGGGCCTACCTGCTCAACGTCAGCCGGAACACCTTCGGCTCGATTTTTTCCTCGGGACCCTCCCTTGATCCCGTGGACGGCCGCTACAACTTCCTGCTGATGGGCGGCGACGCCGGCGAGGACCGCACCGGCCTGCGCCCGGACAGCATCTCGATGATCAGCGTGGATGCAAAAACCGGCCAACCGGTGACCTTCAGCATCCCCCGCAACTTCCAGAACGCCAGGTTCCCCACAGACTCCCCGCTCCACGACATTTATCCCGACGGTTACAACTGCGGCGATGAGTGCATCATCAACAGCCTCTACCAGACGGTGACCGAGAACTACGCCGATCTGTATCCCGGATCAGCCGATCCCGGGGCCGAAGCCATGAAGGACGCCGTCAGCGGCACACTCGGGCTGGAGGTGCAGGCCTACGTGATCGTGGACATGCGCGGCTTTGAGCAGCTGGTGGATGCCATGGGAGGCGTCAAGATCAATTCCGGCGGCTGGGTGCCCATTACCGCCGGGGAGATCCCCGGCACCAACCGGCACTACCCGCCCGACGGCTGGATTGCCCCGGGAACCCAGACCCTCGACGGCTACCACGCGCTCTGGTACGCCCGCTCGCGTGAGTTCGTCACCGATTACCACCGGATCGCCCGGCAGCAGTGCGTCCAGCAGGCCATGATCAAGCAGATGGACCCCGCAACCCTCCTCACCCGCTTCCAGGCAATTGCCTCAGCCGGTGAAGAAATCGTGGAAACCGACCTGCCGCAGGACCAGCTCGGCGGCTTCGTGGACCTGGCGCTGAAGGCAAAAGGCCAGCCCATGGAGCGCATGACCATCGGTCCGCCGGACTTCGGCTCGGCGGCAGACAACTTCGTCACCTATCCGGACTTCGACGTGATCCATGCCCGGGTACAGGAGTTCCTCTCCGGCACGGAAGCAGCCCCGGCCGAGCCGGCGCCCGCGCCTGCTCCGGCGGAGGAAGAGGCCCCTGCCGACGAACCCGCACCTGAAGCGGTTCCGGAGGCGGGCACGGAGAGTGACGGCGAAGCTGCCGACGGCAGTCCGATCACCGAGGTCCCGCAGGAAGAGGAAACCGAAATCACGGTGGAATACCTGCAGTACCTGGCGGAAATCGCCGATGACGCCACCCTCGGCGCCCTCCTGAACAACAACGGCGAGTGCAGCCCGGGCTGATCCGCGCAGTTCCCGTCCCCTCCGATCCCCGAGTACCGAAAGAGGCCCGTGTACCTGCTCCGGAACACCCTTCGACCCTATGCGTGGGGATCCACCACGGCCATCGCCGAGCTGTTCGGCCGCGAACCGTCCGGACAGCCCGAGGCGGAACTGTGGATCGGCGCGCATTCAGGCGCGCCGTCGTCACTCGTTCCGCCGGTGGACGGCAGTGAGACCCTCGACGAGCTGATCGCTGCCGACCCCGGGCGGATGCTGGGGGCGGACACCGCCGCCCGCTTCGGCCCGGAGCTGCCCTTCCTGGCGAAGATCCTGGCGGCCGGCTCTCCCCTGTCGCTGCAGGTCCACCCCACGGCCGCGCAGGCACGGGCAGGCTACGCGGCGGAAGAGGAAGCAGGCATTGACCGCGGCGCCCGGGAACGCAATTACAAAGACGAGCACCATAAGCCGGAGATGATCTTCGCCCTGACCCCCTTTGAAGCACTCTGCGGCTTCCGGGACCCGGCCGAGGCAGCGGACCTGTTCCGTACCGTCACTGCGGCTGTTACCGCTTCCGGGCGGCCGGTTCCGGAACTGCTGGAGTGGATCGTGGCGGAGCTGTCCTCCGGCCGGCCCGCACCTGAGCGCCTGCGCACCGTCTTCAGCACCCTCATCAGCGACGGGGAACCGGTCCGGCCGACAGTGGAAGCCGCGGCCGCAGCCGCGGCAGACGCCACCGACACAGGCTTCGACCGCGAACTGGCCACCCTGGTGGAACTGAACGGCTATTACCCGGGCGATCCCGGTGTCCTGATCTCACTGCTGCTCAACCGCGCCTCCCTGCAGCCCGGCGATGCCGTCTACCTGCCGGCAGGCAACGTCCACGCCTACCTGAACGGCCTGGGCGTGGAAGTCATGGCTTCCTCCGACAACGTCCTGCGCGGCGGCCTGACACCGAAGCACGTTGACATACCCGAGCTGCTGAAAACCGTGGATTTCCGCCCTTTGGGCATCCCGTACCTGACCGCCGATGAAGCCGGCCCCGGACAGCAGGTGTTCCGGCCGCCGTTCGAGGAGTTCGCGCTCCAGCGCCTGGAACTCGCTCAGGGGCCTGCCTGCAGCCCCGGAGATACCCTCCCGGACGAAATGCCGGTGCTGCAGAACGGTCCGGCCGTGGTCATCGCCGTGCGGGGCACCGTTGTGCTGGTCTCCCCCGCCGGCAGCCTCGTGCTGGAGGCCGGGCAGAGCGCTTTCCTTCCTGCAGCGGACGCCCCGGTAACCGCCCGCCTCGCGTCGGACTCCGCCCAGCACGACGACGGCGCCCTTGCCTTCGCGGTGACCGTCGGGACGGCGCCGGACGGGGAACCGGACGCGCCGCGCCTGGATCTCGGGGCCTCGGGGGCCTGAGCCTTACCGGCCGAGCCGGCCCTTGACGGCGGCGAGTACCCCGCGGGCCTTCCGCATTCCTGTCTTGGCCAGCGGCAGCGCCGTGGAAAAGACCGGGTACAGCGGTGAGAGCGGCTTGTCCCAGGTGCCGGCGAGCTGGTCTTCGTGTTTCGCCCAGCCCATCTTGAATTTCGAGACACCGTCATTGAGCAGGCCGTTGAAGTCATAGCGGGTAATGCCGCGCTCCTTCATATCGGAGATGGCGTGCCACTTCAGGGCATAGTTCGCCCGCAGCCGTTCGCCTTCCTCCGTCATGCCCCCGTAAAGCTCAAACGAGGTGTAATCGCTGGTGGAGAGCCAGAGGAACGCGACGACGTCGTCCCCCTTGAAGGCTGCGTAGACCGGCGAGTCCTCACCCAGGTTGTCGAAGATATCCAGGTAGTAGGCATCTTCGTGGATGCCGAAGTTCGCCCGCTGGGCGGTGAGCTTGTACACGGCCAGGCACTTGGCGATTTCCGCGCGCGTCACGCGCCGGTAGGTCAGGTCCTCGCGCCCGGACTTGCGGATGTACTGGCGGTGTTTTTTGCTCATGTCCCCGGACAGGTCCTCGAGGCTGCGCTGCAGGTCCAGGATCAGTGTCCGGCCGATGAGGATGGTGTTGTCGCTGCTCCGGAAGCCGAGGCCGGGCAGCCCTGCGGCGAGCTTCCCGTCAGCGTCCCAGTCCGGTTCGATGGTCAGGGCCACGGCGGAATGCGTGCTCTTCACATAACCGCCGACGGCGTCGAGGACGTCCAGTTCGCGTCCGGGTTCACCCTGCGGTCCGCGGGGAATGTAGGCCAGCGCGCGGAAGGGGAACGGCAGCGAGCGCAGCAGGACCTGGGCACATCCGATGACGGCACCCGCCTCATCGCTCACCAGGACGCGGTCCACCCTCCAGCCGTGGTCTGCCTTGGTCTTTCCCCAGCCCCACAGCTGCTGCGGATGTCCGCGGAAGCGGTTGACGGTTTCATTCCAGGAGACGGCATCGGAGCAGGGGGTAACGCGCAGTGTCATGTCTTCCAGCCTACTTGGCTCCGCCGCTGCACTCGAAAAAGCGGCACCTCCCGCGGCCCGCGGTTTTGGGCGGAGCTGTCCCGCTTCCGCCCCTGTCTTCTTACGGTCGACTATGGGCACAGGCCCCGGACACCAAGCACACTGCGGCCTAGCGGCCGGACAGAACAGGCCAGGCGGCCGGGTTGCCCCGGCCGCCTGGCCTGTTCGCTGGTTGGCTGCGGGCTCTTTCCCGCGAGGCCTTAGTTCGTGCGGGCGTAGGACTCCCACTTGTGGGCCTGGTGCTCGCCGTCCACCACGCGGATGGTGCCGGACTTGGACCGCATCACGATGGACTGGGTCAGCACGCGGTCCTTCTTGTAGCGCACGCCGCGCAGCAGGTCGCCGTCGGTGATGCCGGTTGCGGCGAAGTAGCAGTTGTCGCTCCAGACCAGGTCATTGGTGGACATGACACGGTCCAGATCATGGCCGGCGTCGATGGCCTTCTGCTTCTCGTCATCCGAGGTGGGCCACAGCCGGCCCTGGATGACGCCGCCGAGCGTCTTGACGGCGCAGGCGGTAATGATGCCTTCCGGGGTTCCGCCGATGCCCATCAGCGCATCAACGTCGGTGCCTTCGCGGGCCGCGGCAATGCCGCCGGCGACGTCGCCGTCCATCAGCATCCGGGTGCGTGCACCGGCATCGCGGATTTCCTGGACGAGGGGCTTGTGCCGGTCGCGCTCCAGCACCATGACGTTGAGCTGGTTGATCTTCTTGCCCTTGGCCTTGGCGATCAGGTGCAGGTTCTGCTTCACCGGCAGGCGCAGGTCCACCATGTCGGCGGCCTCGGGACCCGTCACCAGTTTCTCCATGTAGAAGACGGCGGACGGGTCGAACATGGTGCCGCGCTCGGCCACGGCAAGCACGGCCAGGGCGTTGTTGATGCCCAGTGCCGTCAGGCGGGTGCCGTCAATCGGATCCACTGCGACGTCGCACAGGGCGCCGGTGCCGTCACCCACGTGCTCACCGTTGTAGAGCATGGGCGCTTCGTCCTTCTCACCCTCGCCAATGACCACGACGCCGTTGAAGTGGACGGTGGAAATGAGTGAACGCATGGCATCCACGGCAGCGCCGTCGGCGGCGTTCTTGTCGCCGAAGCCCACCCAGTGGCCGCCGGCGATGGCTGCCGCTTCGGTAACACGGACGAGCTCCAGTGCCAGGTTGCGGTCCGGCTCGGAGTCCCCGACTGCCAATGCGGGGGAAAGTGTGGAGTACTGGGCACCTTTGGACACGTCAAACCTCATCTTCGAAATTTAGCTGCACCACCCGCAACGGAGCGGATGGCCTTTGTCCGATCATAGTCTGCGTGTTCTGTCTCACCACCCCGGCATGGATTTGGTGCGGCAGCTGTTTTCCTGAGTAGGACATCGCGCCCGCATAAGAGATTATGGAAGGGTGAGTGAAACGCAGCCGGATCCCCAGCACACCGACCAGCCCGTAACCCCGGTCCTGACCAGCAAGCAGGCCAAACGGGCCAATGCCACCGTGGTGGGCATGCTGATCGCCACCGGCCTCACGCTGGCCCTTTGCCTGGTACCGGTCCTGCTGAACCCCGCCCCCAAAATGCAGGCCCGCAACGTTGATGTTGCCGCGGCGGCCAACCAGGCGGCCGGTGATGCCGGGTACCGCCCGCTGGCCGTGGAGCTTCCGGACGGCTGGAGCGCCAATTACGCCCGCTGGAACGCCGGCACCAACGACGGCGTACCCAACTGGGAAGTGGGATATCTCACTCCGGACACCGAATTCATTTCCCTGACCCAGACCAACGCCGCCAATCCCACCTGGATCTACGAGCACACCGGCAACTCCACGGTTGCCGGCGAACGGCCGGCCGGCGGCGTCGCCTGGGAACTGCGCGATTCCTCCAACGGAGAGGCAACCCTGGTCACGGAGATCGAGGGCCAGACCATCCTGCTCTCCGGTTCCGCCGACCTGGCCGAATTCGATGTCCTCGCCGAGCAGGCGGTCCGGGACCTGCGCGGCAACTGACGCCGCCCGCCGCACGGGCCGGCGCCCGAGGGAGTAATCTCTGTAGCGTGGAAACAGAGAACGAAAAAACGATCACCCCCGACCAGGCCTGGCAGAAACTCCGCGAAGGCAATGAACGTTTCGTAGCCGGCACCGCCAGGCACCCCAACCAGGACGCACCGCGCCGCAGCTCCCTGGTGGAGGGGCAGAACCCGTTCGCCGTGATCTTCGGCTGCTCGGATTCCCGGCTTGCCGCCGAAATCATCTTCGATCTTGGCCTCGGCGACGCCTTTGTGGTCCGCACGGCAGGACAGGTCATTGACGACGCCGTGCTCGGCTCCCTGGAGTACAGCGTGGGCACCCTCGGGGTTCCCCTCATCGTGGTGCTGGGCCACGACAACTGCGGCGCCGTCACTGCCGCGAAAGCCACCGTGGACACCGGGGACATGCCCAGCGGATACGTCCGCACCCTCGTGGAACGGATCACTCCGTCCGTGCTGGCGGCACAGCGCAAGGACCTGCACGAGGTCAACGACATGGTGGTGGAACACACGAAGCAGACCGCCGAGCGCCTGGTGGAAAGCTCCCGGCTCATTTCCGCGGCAGTCGACGAAGGACGCGTGGCCGTAATCGGCCTGTCCTACCGGCTGGCGGAGGGCAACGCGGAACTCGTTTCCGGTTTCGGCGCCCTGGAGCACCCGGCCGTCCTGCGCTCGGCACTGCCCAAGTAGCAGTTTCTACTGCGGCGGCTTCGCAGATTAGGCTGGGGGACATGACTTCTGACACCCCCGATTACCGCATCGAACACGACACCATGGGTGAGGTCCGGGTTCCGGCCTCCGCCCTCTACCGCGCCCAGACCCAGCGCGCGGTGGAGAACTTCCCCATTTCCGGCACCACGCTGGAAGCCTCGCACATCGAAGCGCTTGCCCGGATCAAGAAGGCCGCCGCCACCGCCAACGCTGAACTGGGCGTGCTCGACGAAGAGCGCGCCCGGGCCATCGAAAAGGCAGCCGACGCCGTCGCCGGCGGGACCTACAACGACCAGTTCCCGATCGACATCTTCCAGACCGGCTCCGGCACCTCGTCGAACATGAACACCAACGAGGTGCTGGCCGAGCTGGCCACCCGGGCGCTGAAGGACGCGGGCAGCGAGACCACCGTTCACCCGAATGACCACGTCAACGCCTCGCAGTCCTCCAACGACGTCTTCCCCACCTCGGTGCACGTGGCAGCCACCTCGGCACTGCTGAACAACCTCATCCCGGCCCTTGAGCACCTGGCCGTGTCCCTGGAGCGCAAGGCCGAGGAATTCAAGGACGTCGTCAAGTCCGGCCGCACCCACCTGATGGACGCCACCCCGGTCACCCTGGGCCAGGAGTTCGGCGGCTACGCGGCCCAGGTCCGCTACGGCATCGAACGCGTGCAGGCATCCCTGCCCCGCGTGGCCGAGGTCCCGCTCGGCGGCACCGCCGTCGGCACCGGCATCAACACCCCGGCCGGCTTCCCGCAGCGCGTGATCGAGCTGCTTGCCGCCGACACCGGCCTGCCGCTCACGGAGGCACGCGACCACTTTGAGGCGCAGGCCAACCGCGACGCCCTGGTCGAGGTTTCCGGCATGCTCCGCACCATCGCCGTCTCCTTCTCCAAGATCGCCAACGACCTGCGCTGGATGGGCTCCGGCCCCAACACCGGCCTGGGCGAAATCGCCATCCCCGATCTGCAGCCGGGCTCCTCGATCATGCCGGGCAAGGTCAACCCGGTCATCTCCGAAGCCGTCCTGCAGGTTGCTGCACAGGTAGTGGGCAACGACGCCGCCGTCGCCTGGGCCGGCACCTTCGGCTACTTTGAACTGAACGTAGGCATCCCGGTGATTGCCGCGAACCTGCTGGAGTCCATCCGCCTGCTGTCCAACTCCTCCCGCGTGATGGCGGACAAGATGATCGACGGCATTGAAGCCAATGTGGAGCGGGCACGTTACCTCGCCGAGGCTTCCCCCTCCATCGTGACCCCGCTGAACAAGTTCATCGGCTACGAGAACGCCGCCAAGATCGCCAAGTACTCCGTCAAGGAGGGCAAGACCATCCGCCAGGCCGTCGAAGACCTCGGCTACCTGGAGCGCGGCGAGCTCACCGTGGAGCAGCTGGACAAGGCACTTGACGTCCTGTCCATGACGAAGCCGCCGCAGGCGTAGTCGGACTGACTTCCCGCCACTAACACCGCACTCCTGCCGCCCCTGAAGCGGCACGACGGCGGCAGCAGGGCATCCGGCCGACGAGCCGGGTGCCCTGCTCCATATCGACACCACCGGCTTCCATTGCACTTTGTGCCCCAAGGTGCAAAACTTCACTTTGTGACCGATAGTGCATCGACAGACGGCGGGCTGCGTGAACGCAAGCGCACCGCCACCAAACTCGCCATCATTACCGCGGCCCGCATCCTGACCGCCGAACGCGGCTTCTCGGGGTACACCGTGGAGGAACTCTGCGAGAACGTCGGCATCTCCCGGCGAACGTTCTTCAACTACTTCCCGGCCAAGGAGGACGCCGTCCTGGGTTCACCCGCGGATGAAATACCCGACGATCTCGCCCGGGAATTCATTGCGCGCGGAGCGGGCTCCGACCCCGGAACCGTCTCGGACTCCCTGCTGTCCGACTTCGTGGATTTTGCCACGGAAATGATGGACCGGATGGTCATGTCCCGCGACCAAATGGTGCAGTTGAAACTGGCCGTCGCCGCCGAGCCCCGCCTCCTGGAAAAGGCCCTTCGCGGGTCCCGGGAAGCCGAGGATACGTTCGCCGGCATCCTCTCAGCACGTGAAGGCCTCGCACCCCGGGACCCGCGGATACAAGCCGCACTGACACTGTTCACCGCACTGGGTCAACGCGCCGGACCGGCCTTCTTCGCACCCGGCAACACCCGCCCCTACCGTTCCATCCTCACCGAGGCCGTCAACGCCATGCACGAAGTGATCGCCTCCTCTTCCCCCCTGACCAGCCCCTCGCCCAAGGACTCCGAATGACAACCACCGCTAAAAGCGCCTCCGGGCCGCTTTTACTGACCCAGAGACGTATCTGGATCATTTTCTCCGCGCTGATCGCCGGCATGCTGCTGTCCAGCCTCGACCAGACCATTGTTTCCACGGCCATGCCCACCATCGTCGGCGAGCTGGGCGGGGTCGAGCACCAGACCTGGATCACCACGGCGTATCTGCTGGCCACCACCATCGTGATGCCGATCTACGGGAAGTTCGGCGATGTGCTGGGCCGCCGGAATCTGTTCCTGTTCGCCATCGCCCTGTTTACGCTGGCATCCGTCGGCTGCGCCTTCGCCACTGACTTCTGGGCCTTCGTGATCTTCCGCGCCATCCAGGGCCTGGGCGGCGGCGGCCTGATGATCCTCTCGCAGGCCATCATCGCGGACATCGTGCCGGCGGACCAGCGCGGCAAGTACCTCGGTCCGCTGGGTGGCATCTTCGGCCTCTCTGCCGTGGCCGGCCCCTTGCTGGGCGGTTTCTTCGTGGACCATATGACGTGGCAGTGGGCCTTCTACGTCAACATCCCGATCGGCATCATCGCGTTCCTGATCGCCTTCTTCACGCTCACCCTGCCGACCAAGAAGGCCTCCAAGCGCATCGATATCGGCGGTGTTGTCTTCCTGTCCATCGCCACCACCTGCCTGATCTTCTTCACTGACTTCGGCGGCCGGGACGATCACGGCTGGACGGACCCGATGACGCTGCTCTTCGGTGCAGGCATGCTCGTGGCTGCCCTCACCTTCGTGATGATCGAGCGCCGCGTGGAGGACCCGATCATTCCGCTGAGCCTGTTCCGCAATCCGATCTTCGTCAACAGCACCGCCATCGGCTTCACCCTGGGCATGGGCATGTTCGCCGCACTGGCCTTCGTTCCCACGTTCCTGCAGATGTCCACCGGCACCTCCGCCGCCGTCTCCGGCCTGTTGATGCTGCCGATGATGGTGGGCATGATGGGCACCTCGATCTATTCCGGGCTGGCCATCACGAAAACCGGCAGGTACCGGAAGTACCCCATCACGGGTGCCATCCTGGTCATCGCCGCCATGCTCTGGATGACCACCCTGTCCGCCGATACTCCGGTCTGGGTCATCTGTGCCCAGCTCTTCGTGTTCGGCGCAGGTCTGGGCTTCATCATGCAGGTGGTGGTGCTGGTGGTCCAGAACTCCGTTCCCGTGGACCAGATCGGCACCGCAACCTCGAGCAACAACTATTTCCGCGAGGTCGGAGCATCCCTGGGTGTCGCGATTTTCGGCGCCATGTTCACCTCCCGGCTCGCCGAAAAGCTGGAGGAGACCTTTGCCGGTGCCGGGCTCGACGCCTCGGCCGCGGGCGAGGCGACGGCTACCCTGCAGCCGTCGGTGCTGGACACCCTTCCGGATGCCCTCCGGGACGGCATCGTCACCGCCTATGCGGATTCCCTGGCCCCGGTGTTCTGGTACCTGATCCCGTTCCTGGTCATCGCCCTGGTTCTGGCCTTCTTCCTGAAGGAGATTCCGCTGTCCGACGTCGCGGGCATGGTTGCCCGGGGCGAGGCAGTCGCCGGCCCCGAGGCGGACCGGCTGGAGGCCGAACGCCTGGCTGCCCTCAAAGGCGGCACGCCCGCGGACGCGGGCGAGGGACCGGAGCAGGCACGCGGGCAGGCCCCCGAGCGGGCTCCGGACAACCCCTACCGGGAGAAGTAACCGCTCCGCTGCTCCATCCGAAGAAGGGCCGTCCCGCTGCTGCGGGACGGCCCTTCCCTTTGCTGCAGCGGACGGCTCAGCGCTGGAAGGCCGGCACACCGTCTGCCGTCAGGGCCAGATCAATCAGCATGCGGTGCCTTTCACTCAGCGTCGGCAGGGCATCCAGGTCATACCAGCCCACGTCGGTGGATTCGTCGTCGTTCACCCGGGCGGTTCCCTCGACATACCGGCAGCTGAAGGCAAGGTTCAGGAAGGAACACACATCCTCGTTGGGAAAGGTCACCGGTCCGTGGGAGCCCACGTGGATGAGATGCACAATTTCGGCATGAACTCCCGTCTCCTCCTCCACCTCGCGCAGCGCTCCAGGGCCGGGCTCCTCCCCCGGATCCAGCATTCCGGTGATCAGCGCCCACCTCCCGTTGTCCGCCCGGCGGCCCAGCAGCACCTGCCCTTCGGCGTTGAACACCACGGCTGTGACACCGGGAAGCCAGAGGGGATCGTGCCCGATCCGTTCGCGCAGGGACAGGACAAAATCAGGGGTAGGCATGGATCTACTCTAGGCCAGGGGCCAGCATGGCCACGGCAGCGCCCAGGAGCAGGAACGGCCCGAATGCCACGGTCGATGACGCCGTACCGCGGCCCGTGAGGATGAGTCCCAGCCCCCAGAGTCCGCCGAAGACAAACGCGGCCACCGTCCCGGCCAGGACCTGCGCCGGTCCGAGGAAACCCAGGTAGAGGCCCAGCAGCCCGGCGAGCTTGACGTCCCCGAAGCCCAGCCCTGCCCGGCTCAGGAGCCGGAGGGCAAAAAACCCGGACCAGAGGACTGCTGCCCCCAGCACCGCCCCGGCACCGCGGCCCGGCTCCCCCGCACTGAACGCCGCGCCCGCCAGCAGTCCGCCGGCCACGGGATAGGACGGCAGGACCAGTGCGTTGGGCAGCCGCCGGGTGCGGACGTCGCTTACGGCCAGGCGGAGGGCCAGGACCGCAAACCAGGCCAGCGCCAGGCCGAGCAGCACCGCCGCCGCAGTGCTCCCCGCCGTGCCGTGCGCCCAGTAGCCCGCCAGTAGTCCCGCCATGGGCACCACCGTAGCCCCGGGCCGGCGGATGCAGGGGAAGGCGGATGCGGCTGTGGAAAACTCAGCCGATCTGGCCTTCCTCCAGCAGCTCGGTCACCAGGGCGGCAATGGGTGAGCGCTCCGACCGTGTGAGTGTCACGTGCCCGAACAGCGGGTGGCCCTTGAGCGTCTCGACCACCGCGGCCACGCCGTCATGCCGTCCCACCCGCAGGTTGTCCCGCTGGGCGACGTCGTGGGTCAGGACCACTTTCGAGTTCTGCCCGATCCGGGACAGGACGGTGAGCAGGACGTTCTTTTCCAGGGACTGGGCCTCGTCCACAATGACGAACGCGTCGTGGAGGGAACGGCCCCGGATATGGGTCAGGGGCAGCACCTCGAGCATGCCGCGGTCCAGGACCTCCTCCACCACCTCCACGGATACCAATGCCTCGAGGGTGTCAAAGACGGCCTGGCCCCAGGGCCCCATTTTCTCCGACTCCGTACCGGGAAGGTAGCCAAGTTCCTGCCCGCCGACGGCATAGAGCGGCCGGAAGACCATCACCTTGCGGTGTTCCCTGCGCTCGAGTACCGCTTCCAGCCCGGCACACAGTGCCAGGGCGGACTTGCCCGTGCCGGCCCGTCCGCCCAGGGAAACGATGCCTACGTCCCGGTCCATGAGCAGGTCGATGGCCAGCCGCTGCTCCGCCGAGCGGCCGTGCAGTCCGAAGACGTCGCGGTCCCCGCGGACCAGCCGCAGCCGTTTGTCGGCCCCCACACGCCCGAGTGCGGAGGCGCGTCCGGCCATCAGCACCGTGCCGGTGTTGACCGGGAGTTCCGCCGCCTCGGGGATCAGGACCGGCTGGGAGTCATAGAGCAATGCCATGTCCGCATCGGAGATTTCCAGTTCCGCCACTCCGGTCCAGCCGCTGTCCCGGACCAGTTCGCTGCGGTATTCATCCGCCGCCAGCCCCATGGCTGACGCCTTGACCCGCATCGGCAGGTCCTTGGACACCACGGTCACGTTCCGGCCGCCGTCGGAGAGATTCTTGGCGACAGCCAGGATCCTGCTGTCATTGTCGCTGCCCCGGATTCCGGCGGGCAGCACGTCCGTGGAGATATGGTTCAGCTCCACGCGCAGCGTTCCGCCGCCGGTGCCCAGGGGAATAGGCGCCCCCAGTCCCCCGTGCTGGATCCGCAGGTCATCCAGCAGCCGCAGGGCACTGCGGGCGAAATAACCCAGCTCCGGATCCTGGCGCTTGCGTTCGAGCTCGGTGATCACCACCAGCGGAAGAATCACTTCATGTTCGGCAAAGCGGAGGATCGCACGCGGATCGGACAACAGCACCGAGGTATCCAGCACAAAACTGGCCCGCTCCGGTACCTGCAGTTTCTGTTCAGCTGCCACGTGGAACTCCCGTCGGGGGCCCCAGGGTGCCCCGGTCGCTGGATCTATTCCCTTGCGTGTCCCGCCGCCCGCTTTCCGGGATTCCGTGGGACATCCCGGCCCGCACCGGCAGGCCGATAGGACCAAGGTACGCCCGCGGGAAGCGAGGCCGCAGAAGGACACGGTCCGCGGCGGTGCAGGAGATTCTCCGTCAGGATCCGAAGCGGCGCTGCCGGCTGGCGTAGTCACGCAGCGCGCGCAGGAAGTCCACCCGCCGGAAGTCCGGCCAGAGCGCCTCGCAGAAATAGAACTCGCTGTAGGCGCTCTGCCACATCAGGAAACCGGAAAGACGCTGCTCGCCGGAGGTCCTGATCACCAGTTCGGGGTCCGGCTGGCCGCGCGTATACAGGTATTCGGAAATCTTCGTGTCGCAGATTTCCTTGGCCACATCCGCAAAGTTTTTACCCTCGGCTTCGGCATCCCGCAGCAGCTCCTTGACCGCATCCACGATTTCCCGGCGCCCCCCGTAGCCGATGGCGACGTTGACATGCAGCCCTTCGGCGTCGGCGGTGCTTTCACCGAGCTCGGTCAGCTGTTTGGCCAGCCGCGAGGGAAGGATCTCCAGCGCTCCCACCGGCTGGATCCGCAGGTTGCCCTGTTCCCCCAGCCGGTCCAGGGTGTTGCCGATGATGTCCAGCAGCGGCTCCAGCTCGTCGGCATCACGGTTCAGGTTGTCGGTGGAGAGCATGTAGAGGGTCACCATCCGCACGCCGAGTTCCTGGCACCACCCCAGGAACTCCAGAATCTTGTCCGCTCCGGCCTGGTGCCCGTCACTGGTGGGTGCACCGGCCAGTTTTGCCCACCGCCGGTTTCCATCCACCATCACCCCGATGTGTTCGGGGATGCGGTCTCCAAGAAGGGACCGCCGCAGCTTACGCTCATAGTAGGCGTAGACAACACCGGGGAATTTCATTGTTTGCCTCACGTGCCTGGGATCCGGAGCGGGACCTGCCAAGGCCCGGCCTACCCGGGTCTGCCCAAAGTAGAAAAATCTTCTCCTAGGCTACCGCTAGGTCGCTGCATCGGTGCGCCGGTCCACGCGGCCGGCCGCATACCGGACCGTAAGTTACCCTAACGTAAGTTAGAATTTCCGTTATGGATTCGTCACCATCCTCCGTCCCCTCCCCGCGGGTTCCCGCCCAGCATGATCCCGAGTCGCGGACCGCGCCCGGTCCGCTGGAAAACGCCGTGGAAGCAGTGGCCGAAGAGCTGGAAATCAAGCCCCGGCTGCGCGGCTGGCTGCATGCCGGCGCCACACCGCTCGCACTCGCGGCAGGGATCGTTCTCGTGGCCCTCGCCCCTACGGCCGGCACCCGCATCGCCTCGGCAATCTACGCCTTTACCGGCGTGCTGCTGTTCGGCACCAGCGCCGTTTATCACCGCGGCAACTGGTCGCCGAAGGTCAAAGTGGTCCTGAAGCGGCTGGACCACACCAACATCATGCTGGTGATCGCCGGTTCCTACACTCCGCTGGCCTGGGCCCTCCTGCCCCGGGACAGTGCCGTGACGCTGCTCTGGATTATCTGGGCCGGGGCACTGGTGGGTGTCGCGTTCCGGCTGCTGTGGCTGCATGCACCGCGCTGGCTCTACACCCCGGTCTATATCGCGCTGGGCTGCGCGTCCCTGTTCTACATTCCGGACTTCTACGCAGCCAATCCCACAGCCGCCGTCCTCATCTGCGTCGGCGGTGCCATGTACATCGCGGGAGCCGTGATGTATGCCATGAAAAAGCCGAACCCCTCCGTGGAGTGGTTCGGCTTCCATGAGATCTTCCACGCCTTCACACTGGCCGGGTTTGCGGCGCACTACATCGCCATCCTGATGGCCGTCAGCTCGGCAGGCTAGCGTCCAGCCAGGCGTGCAGCTAGGCGTCCGCCGCCCGGAACTGCGCCGCCAGCTCCAGCGGATCGGAAACGGGCCTGCTGCAGACCATTCCCCGGCACAGGTAGGCCAGGGCTCCGCCCTCCGGCGCGGAGCGGCCGCGCAGCAGCGGAACGGCTGATTCCCCTCCGGGTCCCCCTGCCACAACGACGGCGGGACCTCCCGCGGCCCGTCCGGCCCGGAGCAGCTGCCCGGCCAGGGTCCGGTCGCTGCCGGTGACGGCCAGTTCCCGCGGCCCGTCCAGTGCCTGCGCCAGAACGGACATGGCCCAGCCGCCGGCCCTGGGTGCCCGTGCCGCCACCAGCTGCACGTGGGCAAGCAGTGCTTCCGCGAGGGCACGGTGCCGCGAGGACCCGGAATAGGCTGCGTACGTCACCAACACCCCGGCGAAAAGTGCAGTGCCGCTGGGGGCGGGACCATCCATCGGATCAGCTGCGGAGAGCGCGCCCTGTGCGGCCGCAAGCTGGTCGGTACGCACGGCGCTGTCCTGCAGGACGCCGTCCACGATGAACCGCTGCTCGGCGGCCAGCACCAGTTCCTCGCCGGCCAGGTACCACTGTTCCTCTCCGGTGGCGGCGAAGAGGGCAAACAGGCCCTCGGCTGCACCGGCATAGTCCTCCAGCAGGCCCTCGATCCCGGACGCGGCGCCCGCGTGCGACACCCGCACCAGAACGCCGTCCCGGTGATGGACCCGCAGCAGGTATCCGGCGGCGTCGCGCGCCAGGTCCAGCAGTTCCGCGGCCTTCTCCCCCGGATCCCCGGCATCGGCCAGGGCGAGGGCGGCGTCGGCCAAACCCGCTACCGCCAGGCCGTTCCAGCCCGCCACCACCTTGTCATCACGTTCGGGCTGGGGCCGCCGGTCCCGGACCGCCAGCAGGGCGTCCCGGGCGGACTGCCAGAGCTGTTCCTCCTCCGGCTCCAGGCTGCGCCCGAAGTGCAGGGTGGACTTCCCGTCCTCCATCCGGCCCGTGTCCAGGTCCAGCAGGGACAGCACTAGATCGGCATCCAGCCCCGCCCCGGCCAGGACGGTGCGGAGCTCGGCGGGAGTCCATACGTAGGTGGCCCCTTCCTCGCGTTTGCCGCCCACCAGGGTGTCGGCGTCGAGCGAGGAGGCAAATCCGCCGCCGTCCACGCGCAGCCGTTTTGCCAGCCAGTGCGCTGTGTCGGCGCTGACCCGCAGCGCCAGTTGCCGCTGGTCCGCGGTGGCAGCGCTTCGGCTCCAGTGGGCGTAGAGGCGCAGCAGCTGGGCATTGTCGTACAGCATCTTCTCGAAGTGCGGAACAGCCCAGGCCCGGTCCACGGTGTACCGCGCGAAGCCGCCCTCAAGCTGGTCATACAGACCGCTGCGGGCCATGGTTTCCAGGGTGCGCCCGGCGATGGCGGCGGCGGCACCGGCGCCCGGCCGGCCGCCGGCACCGTAGACCAGCAGGAACCGCAGCAGGGGTGACGGCGGGAACTTCGGAGCTTCGCCGAGTCCGCCGAAGCGGGAATCTTCCTGTTCGGCCACGGCCCCCACTGCGGCCTCCAGCACGTCGCCGGAGAGCGGCTGCGTCCCGGCGGCGAGCTCCAGGGTGCCGATCAGCCGTCGGTTTCCGTCCTGCGCGGAGGCCAGGTGCGCCGCAATCTGGGCGGCACTTGCCTCGACCTCGTCCGGACGGTCCCGCCAGGCGGAGGAGACCGCTTCCAGCACCTGCCGGAAGGAAGGAAGTCCGTGCAGCTGGCGGGGCGGGAAATACGTGCCGGCGTAGAAGGTGCGGCCGTCCGGAAGGGTGAAGACACTCATCGGCCAGCCGCCCTGACCGGTGAGGGCCTGCGTAGCGGCCATGTAGACGGCGTCGACGTCGGGGCGTTCCTCGCGGTCCACCTTGATCGAGACGAAGCGCTCATTCAGGTAGTGTGCAACGCCGGCATCTTCAAAGGACTCGTGCGCCATGACATGGCACCAGTGGCAGGCGGCATAGCCCACCGAAATGAAGACCGGGACATTCCGACGCCGCGCCTCGGCGAAGGCTTCCTCACCGAATGGCCACCAGTCCACGGGATTGTCCGCATGCTGGCGCAGGTAGGCCGAGGCCTGGTTCCGCAGTCTCTCAGCCATGGGTTGCCCCGCTACCGCAGGTGGTCCCAGGTGGTGTCGCGCTTCTCCGGATCCTTGACCGACCTATCCATGGCAAGCGCCGTCCGGGACGAGTCCGGCTCGGCTTCCGTGCCGGAGGCTTCGCGGTCGGCTGCTTCCTGCTCCGCCAACACCTGCTCGCGGTAGCGGACCCGGCGGATCCGCTTGGTCATGTCGCGGATCAGCAAGATGATCGCAATCACCATGAAAAGCGTAAAGAGGAAGCCCAGCAGACCCGGGGTCACGTCTTCGGCGGCAACTCCCGGGGCGAGGGTTTCGTCCGGTGCCGGGGTGACGGCGGTAGCCAGGCTGTACAGGAAGTTCACGGTATTTCTCTCTTGTAGATACTGCGGCGGAACCGGGGTCCCCGTGTTCTATCGTATGCCAGCGAACAGGTCGGTTTCCGGGAGTTCGGTTTCCACGCGGGACTCGATCAGGGAGTAGTCCTCCCAGGGCCAGACCTTGCGCTGCATGTCCGGGCTGACGGCGAAGAAGAAGCCCTCCGGGTCAACCTGCGTGCGGTGGCTGCGCAGCGCCTCATCCCGGACTTCGAAGAAATCCCCGCACTCGATCTGGGTGGTGGTGGCGTGCAGTGGTACGGGCGGCTGGTGGCCTTCCGTATCGGTTTCCTGCCAGGCGGCAATCCGTTCGGCGTACGGGGACTGCAGGCCCGCCTCTTCGAGCGCGAAGTGCAGGGCACGGAAGCGTTCGGGGTTGAACGCGCGGTCATAGTAGAGCTTCAGCGGCTCCCACGGGGTACCGGTTCCGGGGTACCGCTCCGGGTCCCCGGCGGCAGCGAAGGCCTCCACGGCGACCTTGTGGGCCATGATGTGGTCCGGGTGCGGATAGCCGCCGTTTTCGTCATAGCTGATGATGACGTGCGGACGGAAGGCGCGCACCAGCTGCACCAGGGGTGCCGCAGCCCGTTCCAGCGGCTGCAGGGCAAAGCAGCCAAAAGGCAGGTCCGGCAGGGGGTCCCCTTCGGGCAGGCCGGAATCGGCGAACCCCAGCCAGCGGTGCCGGATGCCCAGCGCGGCCTGGGCCGCGGCCATTTCCTGCCGGCGCAGTCCGGCCAGATCCCGCTTGCCGTGAGGATCGTCTGCGGCTCCGGGGTTGAGGATGGATCCCCGCTCCCCGCCGGTGCAGGTGGCTACCATGACGTCGACGCCGGCAGCAGCGTAGGACGCCATCATTGCCGCGCCCTTGCTGGCCTCGTCATCGGGGTGGGCGTGCACCGCAAGCAGGCGCAGCGGTTCGGTGGTCCGGGATTCGGTGCTTTCGCGGGCAGACAAGGCAACTCCAGAGGTAAGCGGATTATCGCGGTGGATTCGACGGCTAAAATAGGGGTGTGAGCACTTCGGAAGGCCAGCACGAGACGCCGACGCCCCAGCAGCCGGACGTTTCCACGTCCGAGTCCAGATTAGCCAATCGTTACGGCGCTCCCAAGCGGGGCCTGTCCCGGCGTGCGCGGATCGTTGCGGTGTCTGCCGCGGTGGTGCTGGGCGCAGTGGGAGTGGCGTGGGCAAGCTTCCCGTCCTCCACCGGAACAGTGACCTCCAAGGACGTGGGTTTCACCTTTCCGGAAGACGGCCTCGTCGCGGTGGATTTCCAAGTCGATAAGTCGGCCGGGAGCACCGCCGCCTGCGCCGTCCAGGCACTCAACGAAAGCTACGCCGTCGTCGGGTGGAAGACGGTGGTCCTGGGCCCGGAGGCACCGGACAGCAGCACCCATCAGGTGGTGCTCCGCATAGATTCCCCGGCGGTCAACGGCGGTGTGAATACCTGCTGGATCGTGGACGGAGAGTAGCTCTCCGTGACACCTTTTTCCCGCATATTGGGTTAAGTCTGCGGGCAAACTAGTATGGAGAGCACAACATGCCCCGCCCAGGCGTCCGGCTGGTCTTTGGTAGAGATGCCAAACCAGACGGTTTCCGCCCGGCGGGGTCTTTGCTTGTCAGGCCGATCCGGCCGGCCGGCATTCAGCCATGCCGGACCAATCAGTGGTCCGGACGTTTATCTAAGGAGATACCCGTGTCAACCAACAGCGCATCTGTCGCCTGGCTCACGCAGGAGTCTTACGACCGCCTGAAGGCGGAATTGGAGCACCTGTCCGGTCCGGGCCGGACGGAGATCGTTGCCCGTATTGAGCAGGCACGGTCCGAGGGCGACCTCAAGGAGAACGGCGGCTACCACGCGGCGAAGGAAGAGCAGGGCAAGACCGAGGCCCGCATCCGCCAGCTGACGCAGCTCCTTGAAACCGCGCACGTTGGCGAAGCTCCGGCGGATGACGGAGTGGTGGAACCGGGCATGCTGGTGGAAGCACGCGTTGCCGGCGACGTCGAGACCTTCCTGCTGGGCAGCCGCGAGATTGCCGGCGACAGCAGCATTGATGTCTACAGTGAAAAGTCCCCGCTGGGTGCATCCATCCAGGGCCTCAAGGCCGGGGACAGCACCACCTACACGGCACCGAACGGCAAGAGCATTTCCGTGGAAATCATCTCCGCCAAGCCGTACGCGGCTTAATCTCTCCACCTGCGGGCGGGCTCTCCTACGGGAGGGCCCGCTTTTGCGTGGGCGCCTCCCGGCGCAGCACGACGGCGGCCAGCACTCCCCCGGCTGCCCCGAACAGGTGGGCCTGCCAGGAGACACCCCAAGAGGTGGGGAAAAGGCCCCAGAGGATGGATCCGTAGACCAGGAACAGCAGCCCGCTGAGCAGGATCTGGGCAAGGTTCCGGTTGGAGAAGCCGCGGACCATCAGATACGCGAACAGGCCGAACACCACACCCGATACCCCCACCGTCAGTCCGCTGCCGAACAGCCATACCCCGATTCCCGAGCACAGCCAGGAAATGGCCAGCACCGAGGCGAACCGTTTGACTCCTTCCAGCAGGGTGAGGAAGGAAAAGACGATCAGCGGCAGGGTGTTGCCCAGCAGATGGGAGGTGCCGGCATGCAGGAGCGGAGCGAACACCACGCCGTCGAGCCCCTCCAGCTGCCGCGGCAGGATGCCCAGCAACGGAAAAACGATCGGTTTGATCAGGAAAGTCAGCAGGTACACCGCCCACAGCACTGCGGCAAACAGAAGCGAGCCGGCGAGGGCGGTCCGTGCACGGGAAGCAGCCATGGCCTAACCCGGCAGCACTACGGGCTGGAAGCCCTCGGCGCGCAGGTTCTTCAGCACCAGTTCGCAGTGCTCATGGCCCTTGGTTTCCATGTTGATGGTGATGGCAACGTCTCCCATGCTGATGGATCCTCCTACCCTCGTGTGGTCCACTCCGGTGACGTTGGCATCCGCATCCGCAATGATCCGCGAAATGGTTGCCAGGGACCCCGGGCGGTCGTCAAGGAGGATACGGACCACCAGATAACGGCCCGCAGCCGCCAGTCCCCGCTGGATGACCTTCAGCATGAGCATCGGATCAATATTGCCGCCGGAGAGGATCACTGCCGTGGTGCCGGGATTGTCGATCTTCCCGTCCATCAAGGCTGCCACTCCCACGGCTCCTGCCGGTTCCACGACCATCTTGGCACGCTCGAGGAGGAAAATCAGGGCGCGGGCCAGGGAATCCTCGCTGACGGTCACAACGTCGTCCACCAGTTCACGGATGATCGAGAACGGCAGCTGTCCGGGACGTCCGACGGCGATGCCGTCAGCGATGGTGCTGACCCGGGTCAGCGGCACCAGGGCGTCGGCGGCCAGCGACGGCGGATAGGAGGCGGCGTTTTCCGCCTGCACCCCGATGATCCGGATCTCGCGGCCCAGCTCACGGGCGCGGGATTTGAGCGCGACGGCGACGCCGGCGAGCAGTCCCCCGCCGCCCACCCCCATGACGACGGTGTCCAGGTCCGGTATCTGGTCCAGGAGTTCGAGTCCGATGGTTCCCTGCCCGGCCACCACGTCCACGTTGTCGAACGGATGGACGAACACGGCACCCGTCCGGTCCGAGTACCGCTGGGCCTCGGCCAGGGCATCGTCCACGGTGTGTCCGTGCAGGATCACCTCGGCACCGTGACCCCGGGTGGCAGCAAGCTTGGGCAGTGCCACTCCCAGCGGCATGTAGATCCGGGCGGCGATGCCCAGCCGGGCGGCGGCCACGGCCACCCCCTGGGCGTGGTTTCCCGCGGAGGCAGCCACCACTCCCCGTGCCTTGTCCGCAGGGGACAGTTTGGCCATGCGCACGTAGGCACCGCGGACCTTGAAGGACCCTGCGCGCTGGAGGTTCTCGCATTTGAGGTAGACCGGTGAGCCGGTCTCCCGGGCCAGGGCCCGGGAGGACTCGACAGGGGTGTGCGCTATGACGCCGTCCAGGAGTTTTGCCGCCGCACGGATGTCATCCAGCGTCACGGGCAGCATCGACAGATCGGTCATGGCTGCTGCTCCTCCCCTGCAGCCGCCGCGTTCGGGGTGCCGGCGCTGCCGGCCGGTTCCCCGGGGTCCCCGCCGTCGTCGTCCTCGGTGTCCGGTTCAATGGCCAGGTCATTTTCCCAGCCGCGCGCCGCAATGTAGCGGACCACCGTGTTGAGGATAGCCAGCAGCGGCACGGAGAACAGGGCTCCGGGAACCCCGGCGGCGAGGGTGCCGCCCGTGACGGCCAGAATCACCGCCAGCGGATGGAGGGACACCGCCCGCCCCATGATCAGCGGCTGCAGGATGTGGGATTCCAGCTGCTGCACCAGCAGCACAATGCCCAGCATGATCAACGCGTTGACCGGGCCGTTGGCCACGAGCGCCAGCAGGACGGCCACGAAGCCGGTGAGGAAGGCACCAATCAGCGGAACAAACGAACCCAGGAACACCAGCACCCCGAGGGGAAGGGCCAGCGGCACTCCGATCAGGGCCGCACCCCCGGCGATGCCGATGGCATCGATAAGCGCCACCACCACCTGGACGCGCACATAGTTGACCATGGATACCCAGCCGTGGATGCCGGCTCCGTAGGCGGCAGGCCGTGCACGCCGGGGCAGCAGTCCGGTCGTGAATTCCCAGATCCGGCGCCCGTCCAGCAGGAAGAAGACCAGGGCGAACAAAGTCAGGAGGATTCCGGCGGCAAAGTGGCCGGCGCTGCTGCCCACGCTCAGCGCACCGGAAAGGATGTTCGCCGAGTTGTCCTGCAGCGTGGTGCTGGCTTCGTTGACCAAGGAATCCATGTCCCCGGCGCTGATGTTCAGCGGTCCGGAGGACAACCAGTCCTGAACCTGGCGGATCCCCTGAAGCGTCTCTCCCCAAAGGTCGCGGAATCCGAGCGCGAGCTGCCGTCCCACCAGGGCCAGGGCGGCGATAATAACGCCCAGGAACGCCACGATGGTCACTGCCACCGACAGTCCTCCGGGCAGCCGGTTCCGCCGCAGCCAGTTGGTGACCGGCGACAGCAGCCCGGCCAGCAGGGCGGCAACCATCAGCGGAATAATCAGCAGCGAGAAGTGGCTGAGGACCCAGATGAGTCCGGCCCCGACAATCAGGACAATACCCAGACGCCAGGCCCAGGCGGCGCTCACCCGCAGGGCGAAAGGAACCTCGTCATTGCTGCGGCCGGCGTTGGCAGCAGCAGCCTGCAGCGCCCGCGGCGCACCGGTGCGGCGTACATGGGGTTTCATGGGCCCATCTTTCCATAGTCTGCTGCGCCCGAACCCGCTTTTACGCGCCTGTCCGCCGCTGTTACGGCGCAGGCGACGGCCCGCCGAGAATGCCCCAGCGGGCGGAAAAGGTCCGGCCGGGCGGCAGCCAGGTCAGCGATTCCCCGGAGTTCAGCGCGTTGGCCGGCGCCGTCATCGGCTCCAGGGCCACGGCCCGGGACTGGCCGGGGAAGGTGTCGGTGACGAACACGTGGACGTAACGGCATTCGGGTCCGGTCCAGAGGCTGACCGTGCGGCCGTCAGGTGCGGTCAGGACATGCCGGTGCGCCGCCCCCTCGGGGCCGGAGTCATCCACGGCAAGGTCGGTGTAGGCACTGTCCAGCGCCAGGTCGGCCACCCGGGCGCCGCCCCGGAGGTCCGTTGCTCCGGCTGGCTCGCGCCGGCCGTTGGGGATAAGCCGGTCATCGACGGTGACTTCGGTTGATGCCGCCACGGTCAGCACCAGGTCTTCCGTCGGGACGTCGCCGAGCCGAAGAAACGGATGGGCTCCAAGGGCAACGGGAGCGTCCGCGGCGCCCAGGTTGGTCAGGCTCTGGTGCACGTGCAGGCCGCCGTCGTCGTCAAGGCTGTAGCGTGCGCGGTGCAGGAGATGGAACGGATACCCGTGCTGCGCGAATATCTCCGCCTCCAGTTCCACGGCTCCGGAAGCCTGGTCCCGGAGGGTGTACCCGGTGTTGCGCAGCAGCCCGTGGCTGGCATGCCCGCGCGACGGCTCCGTAATGTCCAGCTGCTGGGTTTGTCCGTCCAGCGTCCACCGGCCGTCCGCTACCCGGTTGGGCCAGGGCGCCAGGAGCACCCCGTTGGCGGACGGAGGGATGGCCCCGTCCGGGTAGGTCTGGACCAGGTCCACGCCGTTCACCGTGTACCGGCGGAGCGCGCCGCCCAGGGATCCGATGACGGCACGGGAGGCGCCGCGGGCGATTTCGTACTGGGTTCCGGTGGCGGGGGTGGCCTCCGCGGGTTCACTGCCGGTTGCGTTCATGCCGCCCTATCCTACCCGTGCCTGGCTGCTGCCTACTCGTCGAAATGCGTGCTCACCCGGTCGCTCACCGCGGCGACCACGCCGGCGGCGACGTTGCGGATCTTGATATTGCGGCTGTTCGAGACGCTGCGGAGGATATCGATCGCTGCCTGCTGGCTGCAGCCGTTCTGCCCCATGATGATGCCCGCGGCCAGATCCACCACGGTCCGTGACTCCAAAGCCGACTGGAGGTTCGCCGCACGGTTGGTCTGGGCATCGAGCAGCAGGGCCAGTCGGAGGGCCTTGGCCGTCTCGGCGGCAACCGCGTGTACCGCTGCCATCTCCGCCGGTCCGAACGCATACGCGGATCCCGCATAGCAGCTGAGCACCCCGCGGTCCCCCTCCAGCGGCAGGGCGACGGCGGCGAACGCCCGGATACCGTGGTCCGCTGCCCCGGACAGAGCTGTCCATCGGTGCGATGCAGCGAGGTCCGCCACGACGACGTCGGGTCCCCCGCCCAGCACAACGCCGCCGGGGCTGCCGGGTCCGTATTCCCCGCCGGCGTGCAGTCCCTCCAGGCCGCTGGTGCAGACGGCAAGAACCGGCCGGCGGCGGCGCGAAACGGCAATCGAACACCCGTCCGGCGGCGGCAGGCCCAGCCGCCGGGCGGCGGCAGCTGCCGCTTCCGCCAGGAACATCTCCGTGGACGAACCGGCCAGCAGGACAGCGACGAGTTCCTCGACCACTGACTGCGGCGGTGCTTTGACCATCGGGAACTCCCTTTCCTGCCCGGGTGCGGACGCACCGTGCCGGACCGTTTGGGACTGCTTCGGGCTGCTCGCCGTTCCCTGCTCAGACCGGCGGCGCCGGGGATCGGTCCCCCGACGCCATGCTACGTGCCCGGACCGGGGGTGCCCAGAGCATACGAGCGTACGGGTCTTCGGGAGTCTTAAACAGCGGAAGGACCGCAGGCTGTGTGCCTGGGGTCCTTCCGGTGGTGCTGCCGCCCTTCCGCGTCGGCGAAGGGGCAGCTGGGACTCTTAGTCGCTGCCGCGCAGGATGGACAGCAGACGGATGATCTCCACGTACAGCCAGACCAGCGTCACGGTCAGGCCGAACGCAGCGGTCCAGGAGTAACGCTCCGGGGTTCCTGCCTTGACGCCCTGCTCAATGGACGTGAAGTCCATGATGAGCGAGAACGCTGCCAGGCCGATGGCCAGGATGCCGATGAAGACGCCCAGCGGAATGCCGAAGATCTCCTGGCCGCGCAGGCCCCACGGATCCTGCACGCCGCCGAAGATCATCAGGCCGACGTTGAGCAGGGAGAATACGGCGTAGCCGATGATCGCGATCATAAAGAAGCGGACAGCCTTGGGGGTGGCCCGCACCTTCCCGCTGCGGAACAGCACGAGGGTGACGGCGAAGACTGCCAGTGTGCCCAGCACGGCCTGCAGGCCGACTCCCGGGTACATCCCGTCGAGGAAGGCGGTCAGCCCGCCGAGGAACATGCCTTCGAGGAACGCGTAGGCCAGGATAAGGGCCGGTACCGGTTCACGCTTGAAGGAGTTCACGAGGCCCAGGACGAACCCGCCCAGGGCGCCTAGGATCATCAGTCCGCCGCCCATTCCCGGCAGCAGGAACGTGGGGACGGCTGCGCCCACCAGGACCATCGCCAGGCAGAAGACCGTCTTCATGATGACGTCGTCATAGGTCATGCGGCCCATGTCCGACGGCTTGGCAGACGGGGCCGTGTAAAGATCCTGCAGCTGCTGCGGGGTCATGTAGCTGTTGTCAGTTGCCAGTGAACCCGAGGCGTTGCCGCCGCGGGTCTGGGAACGGAAGTTCTTTCCGTTAAAAACCGGATTTCCGCCAAGTGCCATTGAATCTGTCCTCCATCTGGGGGGCTGTTTCAGTTCAGCCTACCAAGTAGAACGTTCCGGACCGTTCGAGGATTCCCGGGATTCCAGGGCCTGCGGATAACGGTTCGGCATACCGGACCCCGTCCGGGCCCGGGCGCCTTGCGCCGGAGGCAGCCAAGTCGTTACCCGATCGCGACATGCGCAGTGCGGGAAACGTCACTCCCCGGAAACATTCAGTGGGTAGCATGTTCCCCAATCGGTGACCTTTGTCACATCTACCCGTCTGCGTGCCGCTTCGCCGGTCCCGCAGCCCTGCGTGGAGGTTTTGGAATTTTGCTAAGAACATCGGCGCTGACCCGGTATCTGGGGATGCTGGCAGCGATGGCAGCGATGTTCGCTGCACTCCTGCTCGCTTCCCCGGCCGCTTCCGCTACAACAACCACGCCCTCGGACGGTGCCTCCGCACCCGCGGCCGGTACCGGATCCACTGACGGCGCCGAATACTCCGACCGGATCAGCGGTGTCGTCCGAAACCAGGGCACGCCCATCGAAGGCGTCAGGATCACCGCCACCGGCAACGGCTACGAGGGCGAAGTGCTGACCGCAGCCAACGGCTCCTGGTCCATCGGCGTACCGGTACAGGGCGCGTACGAGGTGGAGCTGGAGGAATCCACGCTCCCGGACGGCGTCGAACTGGCCGAGGGCCAGCAGAACCCGCGCACGGTGACCTTCGCAGGAACCACCAACATCACCACCCTGTTCCTGCTCGGCGAGGGCATCGTGCTCCAGGAGGAGAGCTTCGGCTCGCTCCTCGCCGAGCGTGCGGTGGCCGGGCTGAGTTTCGGGCTGCTGCTGGCGTTGAGCGCCGTCGGACTCTCACTGATTTTCGGCACCACCGGGCTGACCAACTTTGCACACGGCGAGATGGTCACCCTCGGTGCCGTCCTGGCGTTCGCGTTCGCGGCGCTCGGGATTCCGGTCTGGCTGGCCCTGCCGCTTGCGGTAGCGGGCGGCGGCGCCTTCGGGTATGTGCAGGACGCCGGCATCTGGAGACCGCTGCGGCGGCGCGGCACCGGCCTGGTCCCCATGATGATCGTCAGTATCGGACTGGCCGTGGCCGTCCGCTACACCGTCCTGTTCTTCTTCGGCGGCGGCACCAAGCAGCTGCCCGGCGCCCAGAGCCCCCTCCTGGAGCTCGGCCCCGTCTCCATTCCGCGGAACACCCTCGTCTCCCTGATCGTGTCCCTGGCCGTCATCCTGGTGGTGGCCCTGCTGCTGCTGCGTACCCGGATCGGCAAGGCCACCCGCGCGGTGGCCGACAATCCGTCGCTGGCTGCGGCGTCCGGCATTGACGTGGACGCGGTCATCCGGCTGGTCTGGGTCATCGGCGGCGCACTGGCGGCCATGGGCGGCATCCTGTGGGCGTACTACCGCCCGGGAGTGTCGTTCAACATGGGCCAGCAGATCCTGTTGCTGATCTTCGCCGGCGTGACGCTCGGCGGACTCGGCACCGTGTTCGGCGCCCTGATCGGGTCCGTCCTGGTGGGTCTCTTTGTGGAGATCTCCACCCTTTGGCTGGAGGCGGACCTCAAGTACGTGGGCGCCCTGGTCATCATGATTCTCGTCCTGCTGGTCCGGCCGCAGGGACTCCTCGGCCGCCGCGAGCGCATAGGTTAGGGGCTTAGTTCAGATGGATTTCAGTAACATTCTTCTCGGCGCGCTGAACGAGATCATCAGCCCCACCACGGCCGCCTATGCCCTCGCCGCCCTCGGGCTCGCGGTGCACTTCGGCTATACCGGCCTGCTGAACTTCGGCCAGGCCGGCTTCATGGCCATTGGCGCCTACGGCTTCGCCATTCCCATTATTTCCTTTAACGCCCCGCTTCCCCTGGCTGTGCTGATTGCCCTGCTGAGTTCGGTGGTGTTCGCTGTCATCCTGGGCATACCCACCCTGCGCCTGCGGGCCGATTACCTGGCGATCGTCACCATCGCCGCCGCGGAGATCATCCGCTTCGTCGTGACCACCAACTCCATGACGCCGGTGACCGGATCCGCCAACGGGCTGGCCGCCTTCACCGGCAGCTTCTACGCACTCAATCCGGTGCCGCCGGGCAGCTACAACATGGGTCCGTTCGCCATGAACGAGCGCGATGTGTGGATCCGGATTGTCGCCTGGCTGCTGGTGATCGTGGCCTGCCTCCTGGTGTGGCTGCTGATCCGCAGTCCGTGGGGACGCGTGGTCAAGGGAATCCGCGAGGATGAGAACGCAGTCCGTGCACTGGGCAAGAACGTCTATGCCTACAAGATGCAGGCACTGATTATCGGCGGCCTCCTCGGCAGCCTGGCCGGCATCATCTTCACCCTCCCCCGGGACGCAGTGCAGCCGGCCAACTACGGCACGGAACTGACCTTCTACCTGTACACGGCCCTGCTCCTGGGCGGAATGTCCACCGTGCTGGGTCCGGTGATCGGCTCGATGATCTTCTGGGCCATTCTCTCGGTCACCCAGGGCCTGCTCTACGGCGCCATTGAATCGGGATACATCACCTTCATCACCACGTCCCAGGCAGGACAGATCCGCTACATCCTGGTGGGCGTGGCGCTGATGCTGCTGATGGTCTTCAGACCCCAGGGCATCCTCGGAAACAAGAAGGAGCTGGCATTCGCATGAGCCACGAGGCACACGAACCCCAAACGGCCGTACGGGCCAAGGGCGCCCATGCCGCATCCCCGGCCGGGACTCCCGCGGCCGCGGACAGTGCGGCACCGGCCGGCACCGCCGGAAATGAATACATGACGGACACGCGCCCGATAGCCGTCGGGGAAACCGGCCCGGGCTGCAGCAAACGCGATCCGATCCTGGTGGCGAAGAACGTCACCCGGACCTACGGCGGGATCAACGCCGTCGACGTCGGGCACGTGGAAATCCCGCGGCACAAGATCACGGCCCTGATCGGACCCAACGGTGCCGGCAAAACCACCCTCTTCAACCTGCTGACCGGTTTCGACACACCCCAGTCCGGCGAGTGGCAGTTCGAGGGCAAAAACCTGGCCGGGGTTTCCGCCTACAAGGTGGCCCGCCTGGGCATGGTGCGCACGTTCCAGCTGACCAAGGTCATGGGCAAGCTCACGGTGATTGAGAACATGCGCCTCGGCGCGACGTCGCAGCCCGGTGAATCCCTCTGGCGGGCATTGCTGCCGCCGCTGTGGCGCGGCCGGGAGCGTGAAATCACCGAGCAGGCGGATGTCCTGCTGGAGAAGTTCAAGCTGGACACCAAGCGCAGCGACTACGCGGCCTCGCTCTCCGGCGGCCAGCGCAAGCTGCTGGAAATGGCACGGGCCCTGATGGTCCGCCCCAAGCTGGTGATGCTGGACGAGCCGATGGCCGGTGTGAACCCGGCCCTCACTCAGTCCCTGCTGGACCACATCAAGAACCTCAAGGCCGAGGGCATGACGGTCCTGTTCGTGGAACATGACATGCACATGGTCCGGCACATCGCGGACTGGGTGGTGGTCATGGCCGAAGGCAAGGTCGTGGCCGAGGGCCCGCCCGAAGACGTCATGAAGGACCAGGCTGTCATCGACGCGTATCTGGGCGCCCACCACGATGTTGACCTCGGCGATTCCGAGGGCTTTGAGAAACTCGAGGCCGAGCTGGAGCACGACGCCGAGTCCTCGGTGGGCACTGAACCTGACGGCGTGGTCGGCAGGCGGATCGACGAACGGAAGGATCAGGCATGACCGGCGAGGCATTCGACGGGGATTCCGTCGTCAAGGTAACCGATCTGGTGGCCGGCTACATTCCCGGGGTCAACATCCTCAACGGCTGCAGCATCGAGGCACGACGCGGGGAGCTCATCGGCATTATCGGTCCCAACGGCGCCGGCAAGTCGACCCTGCTGAAGGCCATGTTCGGGCTGGTGAAGGTGCACTCCGGAACCGTGGTGGTCCGGGGCCAGGACCTCACCGGCCTGAAGGCCAACAAACTGGTGAGCCGCGGAGTGGGTTTCGTGCCGCAGAACAACAATGTCTTCCCCTCCCTCACCATCGAGGAGAACCTGCAGATGGGCGTCTACCAGGCGCCCAAGACCTTCAAGGACCGCTTCGACTTCGTCTCCGAGGTCTTCCCCGAGCTGCGGAAGCGCCGCGCCCAGCGGGCCGGTTCGCTCTCCGGCGGCGAACGCCAGATGGTTGCCATGGGCCGCGCCCTGATGATGGATCCGGCGGTGCTCCTGCTGGACGAGCCGTCCGCCGGCCTCTCCCCCGTCAAGCAGGACGAAGCCTTCCTGCGGGTCCACGAAATCAACCGTGCCGGGGTGTCGGTGATCATGGTGGAACAGAATGCACGCCGCTGCCTGCAGATCTGCGACCGTGCCTATGTCCTGGATCAGGGCAGGGACGCCTACACCGGCACGGGGCGGGAACTGATGAAGGATCCCAAGGTCATCCAGCTCTACCTGGGCACGCTGGCGGACACCGCGTAAGCCGCTGCAGAGCACCCAGCAATGGAACAGCCCCCGCCGGTACCGGCGGGGGCTGTTCCATTGCTGCTGAGGGGCTAGAGCTTGCCCTCTTCCGAGCGGCTGGGCTGCGGCACGTTATCGGCGTCGTACTGGTAGATACCGATGGATGCCTCCGTCGGGTCTCCGTTCGCATCAAACGTGATCGGTCCGGAGTAGCCGTCATAGTCAACGTCTCCGCCGTTGCGCAGGATGGTCACGCAGCCGGCGTAGTCGTAGCACTTCTCGCCCGCACCGGACACGCTCTCCAGCTGGGCGGCAATGGCTTTGCCGTCCGTGCTGCCGGCAGCCTCGGAGGCCAGGGCCAGCAGGGTCACTGCGTCGTAGCTTTCACCGGCGTAGGACCAGTCCTTCAGGGCCGGATCAACCTCAAGCAGGGAATCCTTGAAGTTGTCCGAGGCGAAGGTGCCGGGGATGGTGCCCTGCGCCCCTTCGAGGGTTCCGGCGTCCAGGTCCTTGCTGTAGTCAGACGTGTTGCCGTCCACGAAGAACAGCTGGCTGGAATCGATACCCTTGGCCGTCAGCAGCGGCACAATGCTCTTGGCCTGGTCAAAGCTGATCACCACGACGGCGTCCGGCTTTGCGGCTGCCACCGCGTCCACCTGGCTGCTGAACTGGGAGTCGCCCTCGTTGAACATCTCCTCCGCCACCACCTGGCCGCCGGCGTCTTCCACGGAGGTCTTCACGTTGCTCTGCAGCCCCGTGCCGTAGGCGTCGTTAAGCACGATCATGCCCACGGTCTGCGCGCCGCAGGACATGATGTAGTTGCCCAGGATACGGCCCTGCAGGACATCCGAGGGCGCGGTACGCCAGTACAGGCCCTTGTCGTCCCAGGTGGTGAAGTCCGGCGAGGTGTTGGCCGGGGAGAACTGGATGACGCCGGCTCCGGTGATGTTGCCAATGACTGTCTTGGAGACGCCGGAGGATGCTGCGCCGACGACGGCGCTGACGCCCTGGCTGAGCAGGTCATTGACCGACTGCGTGGCGATATCCGTGGTGGTGTCGCCGGAATCGCGGTGGACCACCTCCATGGGCTTGCCCAGGACGCCGCCGGCTGCATTGATTTCGTTGACGGCCAGGTTCACGCCGGCGATTTCAGGCGGGCCGAGGTAGGCCAGGGAGCCGGTGGTGGGCAGCAGGGAGCCGATTTTCAGCGGAGTATCCGTGGTGCCGGTGGACGCCGGGACAGCCGCGGGATCACCCTTAGCCCCCGGATCCGTGCCGGTGCCGCCCTGGCTCTCCGGGCAGGACAGGATGGAGGCCGCGGTTTCGGTTTCGGTGCCGGAGCTGGCGCTTTCCTCGGAACCCGAATCCGATCCTCCGCCGCTGCAGCCGCTGGCGAACAATGCGAGGCCCAATCCGAGGGCGGCGATCTTGGCGGTACGGGCGTAAGCGGTGCCCTGGCCGAGACCGCCGGCAGTGCGTAGTGCAGTCATAAAAGTTTCTCCCCGATCGAGAGGCGGGTGCCTTTGATGCGAATATCAGGTGTTCCTGATTAGAAGAAAAGCTAATGGAACATTGTTCCGAATATAAGAGGCTCCGGTTACAGCCTTGTAACACTCGTTCCTTTTACATATTTCCGCCCTTGCAGGAAACTGCGGGCCGGGACTATACGATGGCCGTAGAACCATTCTCCTGGGGGAAATATATGTACGTTTTGCGTCTGTCCACTGCCGCCCTGGGGGTCTCCGCCCTGCTGCTCACGGGTCCCGCTGCTCCGGCCCTGGCGCTGGAGTGCGCACCCGGCACCCGTCCCACCGTCGTGGAGGGGGTGGAGATCTGCGCCGAGGGGACATACAACCCCTCCGTTCCCGCGCCGTCCTTCAACCCGGGGGAAAGCACCTACGATCCTTCCACCGGCCACTACTCCGAGGCGGTTCCCGGCGTCCCCGTTCCGGCGCCGGTTCCCGGGACGCCGGCGGCAACAACGCCGGCACCGGCGCAGACAACTACCGCAGCGGCGGATCCCGTGCCGTCACCGGACACGGCCACCGGCGCTGCCCAGGGAAGCCCCGTCGAAGCCTCCCCCTCGGGTACACCCTCTCCCGGCCGGACATCCAGCCCCTCGCCGTCCGCCGAGCCTGCTCCCGAAGAGGAACGCGCGGGCCTGGACGCGGTGCTTCCGGCGGCTGCCGCCATTGTCATCCTGGGGGTGCTGGCCGGCGGGCTTCTGCGGCGCCATCGGAACCGGGCAGCGCGCCGCTAGGTTGGGGATGCCGGACGGGCACGGCACACCCGCTGCCTTTGTTTTGGTACCCCAGGTCGGACTCGAACCGACAACACGCGGATTTTAAGTCCGTTGCCTCTGCCAATTGGGCTACTGGGGCGCTGTGACCGCCTTCCCAAGCCTACTGGAAACGCCGGGACCGGGGAAAACACAACGACGGCGGCCCTCCCTGTGGAGGACCGCCGTCGTTGTCTACCGCCGTTGACCTATTGGCTAGGCCTTCACGGCAGTCTTCTTGGCAGGTGTTGCTGCTTCCTCGAAGCTCCGGCGCGGGTGCTTCAGGTTGCGGATGTCCGTCAGGTCGCGGCCGTAGGCCACGTTGAGCAGCCAGCCGGAAACCACGCGGAACTTACGCTCGAACATCGGCATGGCCAGGCCGTGGTAGCCACGGTGGGCCAGCCAGGCCGGGAAGCCCTTCATGCCGAAGCCCATGATGTTGGCGACGCCCTTGTACTGGCCCAGCCCGGCAACGGCACCGAGGCTCTTGTGGTTGTACTCTTCGACCTCGCCGACGCCGTAACGGGCGGCCATGATGTTCTTTGCCAGGAGCTTGGCCTGGCGCACGGCGTGCTGTGCGTTCGGGACGCAGAACCCGCCCACGCCGCCGCCGGACAGATCCGGAACAGCGGAAACGTCGCCGGCAGCCCAGGCGCCGTCGATGGGGCCGTCCTCACCGGTGATCCGCAGTTCGGCGTTGGCGCGGACACGGCCGCGCTCGTCGATCGGGAAGTCGGTGGCGCGGACCATGGGGTTGGCCTGCACGCCGGCGGTCCAGATCAGCGTGTCTGCGCCGAACTCTCCGGCCGGGGACTTATCCGCCATGTTGATCAGCTTCAGCAGGCCGCCTTCTGCGGAGGCCAGCGACGTGTTCAGCAGCACCTCGATGCCGCGCGCACGCATGCTGGAGACAACCCACTCGGCCTGGTCCGGCTTGACCTCGGGCATGACCCGGCCCATGGCCTCGATCATGACAAAGCGGAGATCTTCCTGCCGCAGCCGGTCATTGAGGCGGACCGCGTCGCGGGCCATGTCCTCAAGCTCGGTCAGGGTCTCGATGCCGGCAAAGCCGCCGCCGACGACGACGAACGTCAGTGCACGCTCGCGCTCCGGGCCTGCGGGCATCAGGGATGCCGTTTCAATGCGCTCGAGCACGTGGTTACGGGTACCCACGGCCTCTTCGATGCTCTTCATGCCGATGCCGGCCTCGGCGAGGCCCGGAATCGGGAAGGTGCGGGTGATCGAGCCTGCCGCGAGGACCACGTCCTGATACGGCAGCTCAAACGGTTCACTGCCGTCGCCCGGCTCGATGGTTGCCGTGCGGGCGGCGTGGTTGATGGAAGTCACCTTGCCGGTGATCAGCTCGGTGTTCTTCAGGTGCATGCGGTGGGATACAACGGCGTCGCGGGCTTCAATGGTGCCTGCGGCGACCTCGGGGAGGAAAGGCTGGTAGGTCATGTACGGCAGCGGGTCCACTACCGTAACAATTCCACCCTGCTCCTTTACCTTCTTCTGGAGGTCTTTGGCCACGTACAGACCGACGTAACCACCGCCGACCACCAGAACGCGGGGACGATCAGAAAACTGCTTGTTCGATGCCATACCCCAATCCTACCCGAGTTTGTGAAAGTCTTCACGAAGCATTTGACAAGATCGGCGCAGGCACCTTTGGCTACCGGACAGCGGCTTCGTCGCGGGACACGGCATCGGCGTCACGGGCTCCGCCGGCCGCTGCACCCCGGCGCCGCAGACGGGTTACATGGACGGTTCCCGCTGCGAGCACGATCACCAGAAGGCCGCTGAATCCCAGGACGACGGCGGCGGAGAGGCTGTCATCCCGGACTACGGGTTCCTGTGCCTCGGGGACTTCGGGCTCCGGCAGGTCCGGAACCGTGGGGGCGGGAATGTCCGCTTCGCCGGGTGAGGTATCCGCTACCCGCCGGTGTACCCGGATCCACTCGGCTATGGTTCCCAGCGGGTTGCTGGTGACGGATGGAACATCCGCGTTCACTGCCGCATTGGCGTCCAGGATTCCGTAACCGTAGATGGTGTCCGTGCCCGGGGCGCCTGCATCCCGCGCAGTGCTCACAATCCGGTTCACCACGTCCGCGGCACTCATCTCGGGATACGCCGCCCGGATCAGGGCCGCGACGCCGGACACCAGCGGCGCTGCCCCTGATGTGCCTTTCCAGTCCGCGTAGCGGGACGTGGTCCCGGGCAGCCCGCCGACCAGGTTCTCGGAGGGAGCGGCAACACCGATGCTGATGCCTTCCGAGGAGGAATCCCAGCTGGCCTCCCCCTGCCGGTTCAGGCCCGCAACGGTGAGGACGCCGGGGATCGTGGCGGGTGCTCCCACCTGGACCATGCCGACGCCGCGGTTGCCGGCGGCAGCAACAACCACCACGTCATTCTGCTCGGCGTAGAGGAAGGCGTCATCCCAGCTCTCCGGCCAGGCGGTCGAGGTGCTGCCCAGGGACATGTTGATGACCCGGGCACCGTTATCCACTGCCCAGCGGACGGCGGTGGGGATCTGCGAGTCGATGGGGACGCCGGCGGGATTGGTCCCGCCGATCCAGGTGGACACGGCGAGGATCTCCGCTTCCGGGGCAACCCCCATGATGCCGTCGGGGTTGCCGGCCGGCTTGTCCTGCTCCGAAGCCTCCGGATCCTTGCGCTCTTTTTGTTTCCCGTCGCCGGAGTCTTCGCCTTCCGCGGGTCCGACGGGGTTCTCGTGCCCCCGGCCCGCCAACAGCGTCGCCACCAGTGTGCCGTGGCCGGGGGTACTTCCCAGCCCCCTGGCGCCCAGCGGGTCGCCGGCTCCGGAGGCGTCGAATCCACCCGCAACCGCACCGGCCAGGTCCGGATGGGTGACGTCCACCCCGGTGTCTATGACGGCAACCAGCACCCCGGCACCCTTGGTGGTTTTCCATGCCTCGGTGACTCCGTAGTCAGCAAGCCAGTACTGCTTGTCCCGCCATTCGTCGGCCTGCGCAGGCACAGGTGCCAGCAGGGGCAGCGCCACGGCGGCGCAGAGCACGGCGGCAGCGGCGCGCAGGCGTGCAGCGCCTCCCCGGCGGCGGCCGGGGTCGGTCCCGCGGGAGCTCACGCGCTCAGGGCAATGCCGTCAAGGATGTCGTGTTCGCTGGCGAATGCCGTGGCCACGCGGCCGTCCGTCAGTTCGTCAATGCGGTCCACGATGGTCCGCCAGATCAGCGCACCGGCGCCGATAACGTCCACCCGGCCCGGATGCATGTACGGCAGGGCAGCCCGGGCTGACCGGTCCAGGTGCAGCAGGGTGTCGGCCGTGGCATCGATCTGCGCGCGGCCGAGCTCGGTTCCGTGGATCGCCTCCGGAGAGTATTCGGCCAGGTCCAGGGCAGCGGCGGTGACCGTGGTGATGGTCCCGGCCACCCCCACCAGCCGGTCTGTGTCAGCCAGCGGCACGGTAACCAGCGCGGAGGCGATCATGTCCAGAATCTCCGCCCGGGCCGCCGCGGTTTCCGCCTCGGTGGGCGGATCGGAGCGCAGGTAGCGCTCGGTGAAGCGCACGCAGCCCATATTGGTGCTCTTGGCCGCCAGGACACCGGAAGCGTCCCCGAGGACAAACTCGGTGCTGCCGCCGCCCAGGTCCACCACGAGGGTCTTGGCGCCGTTTGCTCCGGCAAAGACGCTGGCGGCGCCGGCAAAGGACAGCGCCGCTTCCTCGTCCCCGCTGATGACTTCGGGTTCAACGCCGAGCCGGTCACGAATTCCGTCCACAAACTCCTGGCGGTTTTCCGCGTCGCGGCTGGCGGAGGTGGCCACGAAGCGGATCCGCGACGCTCCGTGTTCGCGGATCAGGGCGGCGTACTCGTCCGCCGCGGCGAAGGTCCGCTCCAAAGCGTCGGGGGCCAGCCGTCCGGTGGCGTCCACTCCCTGTCCCAGCCGGTTCACCCGCATCAGGCGTACGACGTCGGTCAGCCGGGCCGCTCCCCCGCTGTCCCGGGTGATATCGGCAATAAGCAGCCGGATGGAGTTGGTGCCGCAGTCGATGGCGGCGACACGCGTGCTTTCGGCACGGCTGTCTTCCTGGCTTGTCACAGTTCCCCTTCGCTGGTTGCGGCATCAGATGCCTGCCGGCGGGCAGCCTTCTTGCTCTCGAGTTCTTCCGGGCTGAGGCCCTGGGTCTTGGTGTGGCGGCTCAGGTCCCGTGCCGGGGCGGGAGCTGCGGTGTCCCATGCACCTTCGCAGTAACAGCGGTCCGTTGTCCACCATTGCTCAATGGCGGCCAGCGCTTCGTCGCCCAGCGGATTGACCCCGGGGCCTGCGGCCAGAGAGTGGCCGACCAGCACGTGCAGGCATTTCACCCGGGTGGGCATGCCTCCGGCGGAGACACCGGCAATCTCCGGGACGGGGCCGGTACCGGTGCGCTCCCCGATTTCGTCGCGGACCCGGAGGTAGTGCTCATGGGCATCGCGGTACCGCTGCGCCAGGTCCGGGTCCTCTTCCAGCCGCAGGGACATGTCCGTCATCATTCCGGCGGCTTCGAGCCGCGAAACGGCGGCCGTGATGACCGGGTGGGTCAGGTAGTACGTGGTGGGGAAGGGGATGCCGTTGCTCAGCCGGGGGGCCGTGGTGGCTACCAGCGGGTTGCCGCAGACGCAGCGGGCGCCGATTTCGACGACGTCGCGCACCGGGCGGCCAAGCTGCCGGCTCAGGGTCTCCAGGTCTGCCTGGGTGGGGGTGAGCTGGTCCTGGGTCATGCAGGAGGTCCTTCCGTGGGGCCCGCGAGGGCCCCGGGCTGCTTCTTATATCAGCCTCCAGATTACTGTGCCGTGGCGGATTTCTTGACCGAGTCCCACAGGGAATCAACCCACGGCAGGTCTTCGGGCTCCTCTTCGGCGGCAAGCTGCTCGGCTTCTTCCACTCCGTTTTCCCCCTTCACGAGGTAGCGCTTCTCCCCCGGCATGACCAGGAAAATCCGGTCCCGGGCCTGCTGCTTGATGTAGGCCGGATCCTCCCAGCGGCCCAGCTGCACTTCCAGCTCCGCCTGTGTCGCTTCGGCTTCGGCAATTTCCGCCTTGGCCACCGCAATATCCGAGCGCTGCTGCAGGTACGTCCGCACCGAGGGGGCCAGCAGCACGGTGATGGCAACCATCACCATGGCCAGTACCAGCAGCCTCCCGGAGAACGCCTTCGCGGGTACCGGACGCAGCTCATCCTGGGTTTCGGCCACAGGCGCCTCGGCCGGGGCCTGGTCCGGTGCCGGATGGTTTTTGCGCCGGATTCCGCCGGAGAGCTGGGAACGCACTGCTGCACGGGCGTCCGACGCGGACGGCTTCCGTGAACGCGGCTTGGCGGCGGGCGCCGTTGGCTTAGGCGCCGAGATGTCCGGGGCAGCCGTCTTCGGAGCAGGAGTTTTCGGCGCCGCTGTTTTCGGCGCGGCAGGCTTCGCCGCTGCAGCGGTTTTCGGGGCAGCCGTCTTCGTCACGGCAGGCTTCGCCGAGGCAGTTTTGGAAGCAGGTTTTGCTCCTCCTGCGCCCGTGCCGCCGGCGTTCACTGGGGCCGCTGGCCTGGGAACCTTGGGGCGTCGGGTCGGCATGCGGGTCCTGTCTCTATCGGTGCTGATGCAGTAAAAAAGGTGCTGGAAAAGGTCGGGAAACGACTGCGGGCGGGTCCCCTCCTATGAGGTTACCCACCCGTGGTCCCGGATCCCGTACCGCAACGCCTGCAGTCCCGAAATCGGGTCTGCAGGCGCCGTCGGCGGACCGGTTATTTAGGCGCCGGTGAAGCGCGGGAAGGCGCTGCGTCCTGCGTAGCGTGCGGCGTCGTCCAGTTCCTCTTCGATGCGCAGCAGCTGGTTGTACTTGGCTACGCGCTCGGAACGGGCCGGAGCACCGGTCTTGATCTGCCCCGCGTTGGTGGCAACGCAGATGTCGGCGATCGTGGTGTCTTCGGTCTCGCCCGAACGGTGGGACGTGATGGTGGTGTAGCCGGCGCGCTGGGCCATGGTGATGGCGTCCAGGGTTTCGGTCAGGGTGCCGATCTGGTTGACCTTCACCAGGAGGGAGTTCGCGGCGTTGTTCTTGATGCCGGTTTCCAGGCGGGTGGGGTTGGTGACGAAGAGGTCGTCTCCCACAATCTGCACCTTGTCGCCGATGGAGGCGGTGAGTGTCTTCCAGCCGTCCCAGTCCTCTTCGTCCAGCGGGTCCTCGATGGAGACCAGCGGGTAGTCGCGGACCAGTTCCTCGTAGTACGCGGACATTTCGGCTGCGGTCCGGTTCTGCCCTTCGAAGACGTACGAGCCGTCCTTGAAGAACTCGGACGCTGCCACGTCCAGGGCCAGGGCGATGTCATTGCCGGGCACGTACCCGGCACGCTCGATGGCTTCGATGATCAGGTCCAGTGCGGCACGGTTGGAGGGCAGGTTCGGTGCGAAGCCGCCTTCGTCGCCCAGGCCGGTGGAGAGGTTCTTTTCCTTCAGCACGGACTTGAGGTTGTGGTAAACCTCAACGCCCCAGCGCAGGCCCTCGGAGTAGGTCTGTGCACCCAGGGGAACAATCATGAATTCCTGGATGTCGACGTCGGAGTCCGCGTGGGAGCCGCCGTTGAGGATGTTCATCAGGGGCACGGGCAGGATGTGCGCGTTGGGGCCGCCGAGGTAGCGATACAGCGGCAGCGCAGCGGACTCTGCCGCAGCACGGGCTACGGCCAGGGACACGCCGAGGATGGCGTTGGCGCCCAGGCCGGACTTGTTCTCGGTGCCGTCCAGGTCAATCATGGCCTGGTCGATGGCACGCTGGTCGGCTGCGTCGAATCCGAGCAGGGCCGGCTGGATCTGTTCGATCACGGCTTCCACGGCCTGCAGTACGCCCTTGCCCTGGTAACGGTTCTTCTCGCCGTCCCGGCGTTCGTTGGCCTCGAAGGCGCCCGTGGAGGCACCGGAGGGAACAGCTGCGCGGCCGAACGTGTCGTCGTCGAGCAGCACCTCCACCTCAACGGTGGGGTTGCCGCGGGAATCGAGAATCTCGCGGGCATGGATGGCATCGATGATGGCCATTGAATTGCTCCTGTTCATTGGAACGATTGGGGAGAAAACCGCAGGCCTGCTTGGGCAGCAGGTCACAGTGTCTGCTTCTTAGCCTAATAGAATCGCGGCTCCGAGTAAGGTCCGGTGGCTTGAATCACAAAGATCGGGGTGATCTGGGGCTGGTGGACCCGCGGTCTGCAGGTTAGTGCCCGGAGCCGCCGGATGTGTAGCGGCGGACCGCAGCACGAAGCGCCGCCTCCGCGTCGAGCCCCTGGTCCGAGGCACGGCGGACCAGGGTAAACAGTGCATCCCCCAGCCCGTCTTCGTCGGAGAACTCCGGGACCGCCACCGGATCGGGCAGCGGCCGGCCCGCCCGGCGGGCGCGGGACAGCGTCTTGGCGGCCAGGAGCAGGGCCGGCAGTCCGGCGGGAATCCCTTCGAAAGCCGAGGTCCGGGAGGGGGTCTCCGCCCGCTTGGCCCGGTCCCAGGCCTTTTCGATGGCAGCCAGGCCGGACTCTTCGCCGTCCTGGCGGAGGCTGCCGTCCGGGAGGAAGACGTGCGGGTTGCGGCGGATCATCTTCGCGGTGAGGGAATCGATGACGTCCGCGACGGAAAAACTGCCGGTTTCCTGCTGCAGGCGGGCGTGAAGCAGCACCTGCAGCAGCACATCCCCCAGCTCGCCGCGCAGTTCCTCCGCCCGGCCGGGACCGGTTGTTCCGCCTTCCACGGCTTCGACCAGCTCGTAGGTTTCCTCCACGAGATACTCAAGCAGGGACTCGTGGGTCAATGCCCGGGTCCACGGGCACCGCTCGCGGAGGACACCGATGACCTCGGCGAGGCGGGCGAACCGCCCGCCAAGGTCATCGGGAAGGGGAAGTTCAGCCACGGGCTCGGTTGAATCCTTCGGTGACATAGGCGGACAGTGCTGCCCGCTCGTCCAGGGGCAGGAAGGCCGCGTTGACGGCATTCATGGTCAGCTCCAGGACATCGTCCAGGTCATAGTCGAAGGTCTCCATCAGCAGTTCGAATTCGCCGGTGAGGGTCACGGAGCTCATCAGGCGGTTGTCCGTGTTGACGGTGACGGCGAAACCGGTCTGGTACAGCAGATCGATCGGATGTGTCTCGATGTCCTCGCCGAAGGAGGCCACCGCGCCGGTCTGCAGATTGGAGGACGGGCAAACCTCCAACGGGATTCCGCGGTCGCGGACCCAGTTGGCAACCCGGCCCATGCTCACGATGCCCACTTCGGCCTCGTCATCGGCGGCGGGCTCTTCGAATTCGACGTCGATGTCTTCGGCGATCCGTACGCCGTGGCCCAGCCGCAGCGCCCGTCCGTTCACGAGGGCGTCAACGATGCTTTCGATGCCGGCGGCCTCGCCCGCGTGCACCGTCACCGGGAACTGGTGTTCTGCGAGGTAGGTGAAGGCGTCCTTGAATCGCGCAGGCAGGAAACCGTCTTCGGGGCCGGCGATGTCGAAGCCAACGGCACCGGAATCGCGGTGCCGGACGGCGAGCTCGGCGATTTCCATGGAGCGGTCCGCGTGCCGCATGGCGGTGAGGAGCTGGCCCACCTGGATGAAGCGGCCTGCCGCCTCGGCGTTCACGACGCCTTCTTCGATTCCGGCCTGAACGGCTTCCACGGCTTCGTCCAGGCTCAGCCCTGCCTGCAGGTGCTGCTCGGGCGCCCAGCGGACTTCGGCGTAGACCACGCCGTCCGCGGCGAGGTCTTCGACGAATTCGCGGGCCACCCGCACCAGGCCGTCGCGCGTCTGCATGACCGCGAGGGTGTGGTCGAAGGTTTCGAGGTAGCGCGGCAGGGAACCGGAGTCAGCGGAGTCGCGGAACCACTCCCCCAGTGCGGCGGGGTCCGTGCTCGGCAGGGTATGGCCGACGGCGGCGGCCAGCTCAATGATGGTGGCCGGACGCAGGCCGCCGTCAAGGTGATCGTGCAGCGATACCTTCGGCAGGCTGCGCACGTCGAGGGAAGAGGATTCGGGGAGGTTTGTAGGCTCAGTCACACGGCAACTCTACGGTGTTTCAGGCGGCCTTCTGCGTACGCTTGTCCTCGCCGGCGTTCGGCACGGCGTCGCCCGGTGGGAGCTGTGATCCGGGTGAGGTGCCGCGGACCATGGTGATGATGCGGTCGATCAGCAGGCCCAGGATGAGGGCTCCGGCCACCCCCACCACCACGCCAAGCAGATGGTGCTCACTGAACCAGGCGCCGGCTATCGCCCCGATGGCCACGCTGTAGGCGGCCCAGACCGCCCCGGAGATAGCCGTCAGGGCGACAAACCGCCGCCGCGGGAAACCGGTGGCGCCGGCGGTGACATTCACTACCACCCGGCCGACCGGGATGAACCGGGCCACGAGGATCAGCGACATTGACCGTTTGTCGAGTTCGTGGCGTGCCCAGGCGACGGACCGGCGCATCTTCGGGGTGCGCATCCAGCCGAACCGGTCGGTACCGATCCAGCGGCCCAGCAGGTAGGCCAGGTTGTCCCCCAGGAACGCGCCCAGGGCTGCGGCCGGGATGATCAGCCAGATATTGACGCCGGCACCGCTGAGCGCCAGCGACGCCAGCGCCACCACCAGGGACTCGCTGGGGACGGGCGGGAAGAAACCGTCGATCAGGCAGCAGGCCAGGAGCCCCAGATAGACCCACGGCGAGCCCGCCGTGGAGAGGATGAAGTTGTTGATGCCGTCCACCGTGGCACTCAGAACGTCCAAGTGGTGCCGCTCCTCGAAATAGCTAAACCTGTCCATTTACAAGGATGCCATGGACGCAGCGGTGCCCCCGCAGCAAAGTGCAGCGGGGGCACCGATGGCCGGCCCGGTCCCACAGGGACCCGCAGGGCCGGAACGGAACGCTAGCTGATCCGGTCGATGATCAGCTTCCGTGCCGGACGCGATCCCTCGGGAGCCACAACGACGGCGTCCGCCAGCGCCTCGCGGGCACGGTCGAACTTCTCGGGGGTGTCGGTGAGCAGCGTCATCAGCGGCTCTCCGGCCCGGACCGTGGCGCCCGGCTTGGCGTGCATCACGACGCCGGCACCGGCCTGGACTGCGTCTTCCTTGCGGGCGCGGCCGGCACCGAGGCGCCAGGCTGCAACACCGACGGAGAGGGCATCGAGTTCCACCAGCACGCCGTCAGCCGGTGCGTAGATGGTTTCGGATTCCCGTGCCACCGGAAGCGCAGCATCGGGATCGCCGCCCTGGGCGGAGATCATCCGGCGCCAGACGTCCATTGCACGGCCGTCCTTCAGAGCAGCCTCCGGGTCGGCGTCGGGCTGTCCCGCAGCCGTGAGCATTTCGCGGGCCAGGGCCAGCGTGAGCTCGACAACATCCTCCGGGCCGCCGCCGGCGAGCACATCCACGGACTCCTGCACCTCAATGGCGTTGCCGGCGGTCAGGCCCAGCGGAGTGGACATGTCGGTGAGCAGTGCCACCGTGTTTACGCCGGCGTCCTTGCCCAGGGCCACCATCGTCTCGGCCAGTTCACGGGCGCGGGCTTCGTCCTTCATGAAGGCGCCGCTTCCCACCTTGACATCCAGCACCAGCGAACCGGTGCCTTCAGCGATCTTCTTGCTCATGATCGAGGACGCAATCAGCGGAATGGCTTCCACCGTGCCGGTGACGTCGCGCAGCGAGTACAGCTTTTTGTCCGCCGGGGCCAGGCCCGCACCCGCGGCGCAGATCACGGCGCCGACGTCGCGCAGCTGGGCCATCAGGGCGTCATTGGTCAGGGCCGCCTGCCAGCCCGGGATGGCTTCGAGCTTGTCCAGCGTGCCGCCGGTGTGGCCCAGCCCCCGGCCCGAAAGCTGCGGGACGGCGACGCCGAATACGGCCACCAGCGGGGCCAGCGGAAGGGTGATCTTGTCCCCCACCCCGCCGGTGGAGTGCTTGTCCGAGGTGGGTTTACCCAGTCCGGAGAAGTCCATCCGCTCGCCCGAGTTGATCATCGCGAGGGTCCAGCGGGAAATCTCCTCCCGGCTCATTCCGTTGAGCAGGATGGCCATGTTCAGTGCGGCCATCTGCTCATCCGCGATGGCGCCGCGGGTGTAGGCGTCGATGGTCCAGTCAATCTGATCCGGGGTCAGGGTGCCGCGGTCCCGCTTGATCCCGATGATGTCTACGGCGTCGAACTTTTCTGCGCTCATTTACTTGTCCTGCCCTTCAAGGTGCTGCGGTCCAAAGGCATCCGGCAGGACCTGGTCCATGCTCCGGATACCGCTTACGGTCATCAACTGCATTCCCGGTGCCCGGAATTCGTACAGCAGCTGCCGGCAGCGGCCGCACGGCATCAGGACGCTGCCGGTTCCGTCCACGCAGGCGAAGGCAGCGAGACGGCCGCCGCCGGTCATGCGCAGCTGGCTGATCATGGAGCATTCGGCACACAGGGTCAGCCCGTAGGACGCGTTTTCAATGTTGCAGCCGGACACAATCCGGCCGTCGTCGGTCAGCGCGGCGGCGCCGACCGGATACTTCGAGTAGGGCACGTAGGCGTGAGCCAGCGCTTCCCGGGCGGTGTCCAGGAGCAGCTCCCAGTCCACCGGGGGCGTGGTTGTCTCTGTCATGTTTTCCTTTCATTTTGGTGTCCGGCCCGCACGGACCGGAAACCACGAGGGACCTGCCGCCGGTTTCCCGGCGGCAGGTCCCCCTCAGTGCTAACCCTTGATGTACGGCACCCCGCTGGCGGCGGGGGCGCGGGACTTGCCGACCACCCCGGCGACGGCGAAGATCGTCACGATGTAGGGCAGCATGGCCAGGAACTGGTTGGGAACAGCGGTTCCCAACAGGCTCAGGACATACTGCAGGTTGGTGGCAAAGCCGAACAGCAGCGCAGCCAGCAGCGCGCCGAGCGGGTTCCAGCGGCCCAGGATGAGTGCGGCGAGGGCAATGTAGCCCTGGCCGCCGGTCATGTCACGGTTGAACGCGGAGACGGACACGAGGGTGAAGAATGCGCCGCCGACGCCGGCAACCACACCGGCGAGCAGCACGTTCATGAACCGGGTGCGGTTCACGTTCACGCCCAGGGTGTCAGCGGCCTTGGGGTGTTCGCCCACGGCACGGGTACGCAGTCCCCACTTGGAGTGGAACAGGCCGATGTAAACCGCGGCGAGGGCGATGTACATGAGGTAGCCGACAATCGACTGGTTGAAGAGGATCGGCCCGAGGATCGGGATGTCCGCCAGCAGCGGGATCCGGATCGGGGGCAGCGACGGCGGGGAGTTCCACTTCGCGGCATCCGAGGACAGCAGCGTGGAGAACAGGAATCCGGTCAGGCCGGAGACCAGCACGTTCAGCACCACGCCCACAATGACCTGGTTGACGATGTACTTGATGCTGAAGACTGCCAGCACCAGCGACACCATGGCACCGGCCACGGCCGCGGCGAACAGACCCACGAATGCGTTGCCGGAGAGCGAACCCGCCACAGCGGCAGCAAAGGCGCCGAAGAGCAGCTGGCCTTCAATGGCGATGTTGACGACGCCGGAGCGTTCACACAGCACACCCGACAGCGAACCGAAGATCAGCGGAATGGCCAGGGCAAAGGAGCCGGAGAGCAGACCGTAGAGGGCAACGTTCGGGGTGTTCGCGCTGCCCACCACCCAGGTGAGGAAGCCGATGACGAACAGCAGTCCGAAGACCGCGACAACCCAGACGGGCACCCGGCGTCCGCTGCGGGTCAGCATCAGTGCCCAGGCTGCGGCTGCAACCATCAGGACGGCGGTGAACCATCCGACAACGGGTGCGGACACCACCAGTTCGGGCAGGACAATTGCCTCGCCGGGATCGGAAAGGCGGAAGGTGACGTCATTGGACGGTGCGCCCAGGGCGAAGACGGCAAGTCCCAGCAGGGACAGGACCATCAGGATGATCGGGGTTTTCCAGCTGCGGACGCCGACCGTGGCGGCCGGTGTGGAAGCGGGAAGCGTTGTTGCGGTGCTCATGCTGCGCCTCCGGCGGTTTTCGGGTTCTTGGATGAGCGCTTGCCGGTGGTCTTGAACGCTCCCGGCGGCGGGATACGGAACAGCGACCGCACCAGGGGCGGGGCCGCAATGAAGAGGACGATCAGCGACTGCACTACCAGCACAATGTCGATGCTGGTTCCCGTGTTGGTCTGCATGGTGACGCCGCCGGCGCGGAAGGCGCCGAACAGCAGGCCGGCCGCGAAGGTTCCCCAGGGGCTCGAGCGGCCCAGCAGGGCCACGGTGATCGCGTCGAAGCCGAAGCTGGCGGCAACGCCGGAGGTCAGCACCTTTTCGGTGCCGGCCACCTGGGCCACACCGGCCAGGCCGGAGAGGGCACCGGCGATGAGCATGACAACGACGTAGCCCTTGGTGGTGCTGATGCCGGCGTTGCGTGCGGCCGACGGGTTGGCTCCCACGGCCTTGAGTTCAAAGCCGATGGTGGAGCGGTTCATCAGCCACCAGATGAAGACGGTGGCCAGCACGGCGAGGACGAAGCCCCAGTGCAGCCGGAATCCGCTGCCCAGCAGCGGCGGGAACATGGCGTTGGCATCGAGCTGCGGGCTGATCGGGTTCGAGGAGCCCGGCCGCTGGAAGGCGGGGGTGCTGAGCAGGAACAGGACCAGGTTGATGGCTACGTAGTTGAGCATGATCGTGACGATCACTTCGTGCGCGCCGGTCCGGGCCTTCAGGATGCCTGCGATGCCGGCCCAGATGGCGCCGCCGAGCATACCGGCGATGATCACCAGGAGCAGGTGCAGTCCCACCGGAAGGTGGACAGCGAAGCCCACCCACGCAGCCATGGCCGCGCCGATGATGATCTGGCCCTGGGCACCGATGTTGAACAGTCCGGTCCGGAACGCCACGGCAACACCGAGGCCGGCCAGGATCAGCGGTGTTGCCACCGTCAGGGTCTGGGTCAGCGGGTAGAAGAACCGCTGCACGCTGTCGGCTCCGAAGTTGAAGAACGCGCCCTGGAACAGGGCGGCGTAGGCTCCTGCGGCGGCGGACCAGGCTGCGGACAGCATGTCGCCGGGCCGGGAGAAGAAGTACGACGCCGTTTCGCCGACTTCCTCATCCGTGGCCGCAATCAGGATGCCGCCGACAATCAGGGCGAGCAGGACGGACAGGACCGACACCATGGCGTTCGAGGACAGCATCTGCCGCAGGGCGGACTGCCGGGAACGGTCATCGCCGAGGTCGCCGCTTTGGTGAGCCGCGGGCACGGCGGGCGGAGCCACCGTGCCGTCGGCGGTTTCCGCCGCGGCCTCGAGCCGGGTGGCTTCGGCAGCTGCGATGCTGCGCTCCCCCGGCGGGTCTTGCATGGTGGAATCCTCCGGGCTCACTTGGCCCCTCCCTTGGAATCTGTGTGCTGCGCTGTAGCTTCGTCCGCGGACATGCCGGCCATCATCTGGCCCAGCACGTCGCGGGAGGTGTCGGCGGGGACGATGCCCATCAGCCGGCCGCCGTAAAGCACGGCAATCCGGTCCGCCAGTTCAAGGACTTCGTCGAGTTCGGTGGAGACGATCATCACCGGGGTGCCGACGTCGCGCTCGGAAATGATGCGCCGGTGCAGGAATTCGATGGATCCCACGTCCACCCCGCGGGTGGGCTGGGAAGCGATGAAAAGCTGCAGCGGACGCGAGAGTTCGCGGGCCATGACAACCTTCTGCTGGTTGCCGCCGGAGAGCGTGCCTGCCGCGGTTGCCGCAGACTGGGTGCGGATATCGAATTCGGTGATTTTCTCGGCCGCGTTGGCTTCAATGACCGCCGGACGCAGGGAGACACCGCGGGCGAAGGGCGCCTGGTCGTAGCGGTTCAGGACAAGGTTCTCCGCGACGGAGAAGGTGCCCACGAGGCCGTCGACATTGCGGTCTTCGGGGACGAAGCCCACACCGCTGTTGATGATGTCCCGGGTCCGGCGGCCCACCAGTTCTTCTCCGTCGAGCCGGATGGAGCCGGTGACATGGTCCTGCAGGCCCATGATGGCCTCGGTCAGTTCGGTCTGGCCGTTGCCCTGGACGCCTGCCACGGCAAGGATTTCACCGCGCCGGATGCCGAAGCTGACGCCGTCAAGCAGGGCCGGGCCGGTCGCGGAGGCAATAGTGAGGTTCTCGACGACGAACGTCTCCTCCCCCGGAGTGGCCGGGGCCTTGTTCAGGTTCAGGCTCACGGACCGGCCGACCATCAGGGACGCCAGTTCCGTGGTGCTGGCGGAGGGATCAGCGGAGCCCACGACCTTTCCGCGGCGGATCACGGTGATCACGTCGGAGACGGCCTTGACCTCCCGCAGCTTGTGCGAAATGAAGACCACCGACTTACCGTCTTCGGTGAGCTGGCGCATGATTCCCAGCAGCTCGTCCGTTTCGCGGGGCGTCAGCACGGCGGTGGGTTCGTCAAGGATGAGGACTTCGGCGTCCCGGATCAGGGCCTTGATGATTTCCACGCGCTGCTGGACGCCTACGGGGAGGTCCTCCACCACGGCGTCGGGATCGACGTCGAACCCGTACTGGTCCGAGATCTCACGGATGCGGCGCTTCGTCTGCTCCAGGTTCAGCATGCCCGCCAGCTTGGTGGTCTCGTTTCCAAGGGCCACGTTTTCGGCCACGGTAAAGACGGGAACGAGCATGAAGTGCTGGTGCACCATGCCGATTCCTGCGGCCATGGCATCGCTGGGGCCGTTGAAGGTGACGGGACGGTCATCGACCAGGATCTCGCCTTCGGTCGGCTCGTACAGTCCGTACAGCACATTCATCAGGGTTGACTTGCCGGCGCCGTTTTCACCGAGCAGGCTGTGGACCTGGCCAGGCTCCACCACCAGGTCGATGTGGTCATTGGCCACCAGGGCGCCGAAGCGCTTGGTGATGCCCTTGAGTTCGAGTTTCAAAACCCCAACCAATCTTTTCGAGAAAACAAAACAGAGAACAGTACCTACGCATGACAAACGCCGTCTCCCCGGCCGCTGAAGGCTGCCGGGAAGACGGCGGTCACTTTAGTGCATGCGGTGCTCGCTGCGCCCGGGCAATTGCCCGGGCACAGGTACTACGTGTCAGGCGCTACTTCGGGCTGGACTCGGACTCGACCTTGATGTCACCGGAGATGATCTTGGCCTTGATGTCCTCGACGGACTTCTTCACGTCTTCCGGAACATTGGCTTCCTGGTCGTGGAACGGAGCGATGGTGACGCCGCCGTTCTCCAGGGTGCCGATGTACGGAGTGTTGTCGAAGTTGCCGTCGACGTCGGTGCTGACGACGTCCTCCACTGCTTCGCCCATGAGCTTCATGACCGAGGTGAGGATAACTTCCTTGCCCGTGCTGACCGTCTCGTAACCGTCGGAGTCGACCCAGATGACCTTGGCGTCCTTGCCCGCAGCGTTGGCTGCGACTACGGCATCAAGCGAGCCGGCGCCAACCGGACCGGCGACGGGCATGATGATGTCCGCGCCTTCGTTGAGGAAGTTCTGGGTGGTGGTCTTGCCGGCGGAGACATCGTCGAAGCTGCCGGTGAAGGAATCCATGCCGAGGACCTGGACGTCGGCGCCGTTTTCTTCGTTGAAGTAGTTCACGCCCTGCTCGAAGCCATCCATGAAGATGGTGACCGTCGGGATGTCCAGGCCGCCGTAGGTGGCAACCTTTCCGGTCTGGGACGTGCCTGCGGCAACGTAGCCCGCCAGGAACGCGGCCTGAGCCGTGTCGTAGATGATCGGCTTGACGTTGTCCGCAACGATGGAATTGTCATCGACAATCGCGAAGTGGCTGTCGGGGTTCGCCGCTGCCGCTTCCTTGGTGGTGTCGGCGAGCAGGAAGCCAACCGTGACCGTGAGGTCGCAGCCTGCCTGGACCATGCTGTCCACGTTCGGGGTGAAGTCGGTTTCGGACTGGGACTCGGCCGTCTTGACCTCGATGCCCAGGTCCTCCTTGGCCTTCATCATGCCGTTGTAGGTGGACTCATTGAACGAGTTGTCGTCGAATCCGCCGGAGTCGGAGACCATGCAGCCCAGGAAGTCAGTGGCGCCCTCAGCCGAGCCGGCTTCTTCTTCGGGGGCCGCGCCGCAGCCGGAGAGCAGGAGTGCGGAAACGCCGAGCACTGCGGCCGAAATGCCGGCATTGCGCTTAAAGCTGCGCGGGTAATTCTTCAATGTTCCTCCAGAAAAGAAATGGGATTCGCCGTACGGTGCCTCAATGGTGCAGCGCAGGCGCAGCGCTCCGTCCGTCATTGGACCGCAGCAACATAACCATAGTGTGTCGGAGGCTACACTAATTCCAAATCGGGCACAGTCCAAAAATCGTATGCAAGTTGTTACCAACGTGGCGTGCCCGGAGAGTGCGGGACTGATATCGTGGCGAATTTTTATCCCGCAGCACAGCAGGGATGCATGGGGGCGGACGTGCCGGTTTAGTGGCGCAGGCCCCTGGCGGCGCGCAGGGCGGCGGCAGCCATGACGCTGACTCCGCAGCTGATGGCGCGTTCATCGGGGTTGTAGTCCCCCCGGTGCAGGTCGAAGGTTTCGCCGCCCAGAGTCCGGGTTCCCAGCCGCATCAGCGCACCGGGCACTGCCTGCGTCATCCAGGCAAAGTCTTCCCCGCCCATGGACTGCGGGGCGAGCACCACGGCGTCCTCCCCCAGTTCGGCGCGGGCTGCTGCTTCGATCAGGCTGATTTCGGCGTCGGCGTTGATGACCGGCGGCACGCCGCGGGTGTGCTCCAGATGGACGTCGACGCCGAACGGTGCCGCGACCTCCCGAACCACCTTGTCCAGCAGTTCGCCGGAGGCATGCCAGGCCTCCGCATCAAGGCAGCGCATGGTGCCGGCCATGAACCCGTGCCCGGGGATGGCATTGGGTGCGGAACCGGCATGCATCTGTCCCCACACCACGGACACGCCGCTGCGCACATCGATCCGGCGTGAGAGCACGGCCGGAACGCTGACCGCTATCTCGGCCAGCGCGAAAACCAGGTCCTCGGTCAGGTGCGGACGGGAGGTGTGCCCGCCGCGGCCGGTGAGCTCGATCCGGATGGTATCCGAGGCGGACGTGATCGCGCCGATGCGGGTGCCTACCTGCCCCACGTCCACCCGGGGATCGCAGTGCAGGGCCAGGACGCGCGGCACGCCGTCCAGGGCCCCCTGTTCGATGACCGAAAGCGCACCGCCGGGCATCACCTCTTCGGCCGGCTGGAAGATGACCCGCACCCGGCCGCCCAGCTCCCCGGCGGCCTCGAATTCCGAGAGGACCATGGCCGCGCCCAGCATGACCGTGGCGTGGATGTCGTGGCCGCAGGCGTGGGCAATGCCGGTGTTCTCGGAGGAATACGGCAGACCCGTCTCTTCAAGCACGGGAAGGGCATCAATGTCGGCGCGCAGCGCCAGGCGGATGGGCCCGTCACCTATATCCACCACGACGCCGGTGCTTTCCAGCCGCTTGGGCTGCAGGCCTGCGTCTTCGAGGGCTTCAACGATGCGGTCGGTGGTGCGGAATTCCTTATGCGAGAGTTCGGGATGCGCGTGCAGGTCCCGGCGGAACCCGGTCAGCCCGCCGAGGAGCGGCACCACGCTTCCCCGTATCGAGGGGATGGGGTAATTGCTCAACGGGATAGTCTGCACACCCTTAAGGTTAGCCAAGTTGGGGGCTAAAGAGGGAATGCGAAGCGCCGGAAAGACGCCCCGTGACGGGTCTCGGACGTCCGGGCTACAGGACGTCCGTGTCGCCGCTGGCCTTTAAGTGTTCAACCGCCTTCTTGACTTCCTGTGCGTGTTCCTTGGTGGTGACAAGAAGGGCGTCCGGGGTGTCCACGATGACGACGTCCTCGATGCCGATCAGCGCGATCACCCGCTTGGTGTCCGAGACGACAATTCCGGTGGCGTTTTCGGAGTAGACGCGGGCACCCTCTCCCATCACGGTGATCTCGCTGTTTTCGGCTGCCGGGTTCAGCCGGCCGATCGCCGCGAAGTCGCCCACGTCGTCCCAGCTGAAGACACCCGGAATCATGGCGACGTCACCGGCGGCCGCAGCCGGTTCCGCCACTGCATAGTCAATGGCGATCTTGGGCAGGGTCGGCCAGACCCGCCGGACCACTTCCCGCCGCCGGGCGGTATCCCAGGCATCGGCGATTTCCGTCAGCCCGGCATAGAGCACCGGCTCGTTGGCTTCCAGGTGCTTGAGCATCAAATCCACCGGCGCCACGAACATGCCGGCATTCCAGCTGTAGCTCCCGCTGTCCAGGTAGGTCTGCGCCACGTCAGCCGACGGTTTCTCCACGAACTCCACCACGGAGCGCGCGCTCGGCGCGCCGGCAATGTCCAGCGGATCCCCGGCCCGGATGTAACCGAAGCCGGTGGAGGCGTGGGTGGGCTGGATGCCGATGGTGACAATGTAACCCTGCGCCGCAGTATGCACGGCTTCCCGGACGGCGGACTGGAAGACCTCCACGGGGGCAATCACCTGGTCCGCGGCGAAGGAGCCCATGATGATCTCCGGATCCCGCTTGTAAAGGATGGCAGCGGCGAGGCCGATCGCGGCGGCGGAGTCCTTCGGTTCCAGTTCCAGGATCAGGTTCTTGTTGGAGATTTCCGGCAGCTGCTGCCTCACGGCTGCCCGGTGCACCGCGCCGGTCACCACCATGACCCGGTCTCCGCTGAGCGGGCTCAGGCGCTCATAGGTGGCACGGATCAGGGTGGACCCCGAGCCGGTCAGGTCGTGGAGGAACTTCGGTGCGGCGGCACGGGAAAGCGGCCAAAGGCGCGTCCCGACGCCGCCGGCCGGGATAACCCCGTAAAAGCGGTCAAGGTCAGCGGGCGCAGGAGCGGCATGGGGCTTGTCGTTACTCATCACAGCCAAGATTAGCCCAGCCAGGAGGCGTACACGGGGAAGCGGCAGCCTGTACACGGTCCGCGGTGCCGATTCAATGTAATCAGGGTCACACCATAGGACAACCTAAATTGAAAGCCCGGTCACGCGAGCCTAGATTATGGTAGAGCTTATATCGCTGTCGCACCGGCGTCATCACTGCGTGGAACACGCGCTAACGCCGCTGCGATGCAGGGAGGAAAATTCAGTGTCGAAGTTACCAGCAGGCACTCTCTACCGTGGCCGGGAAGGCCAATGGTCGTGGGTTGTGCACCGTATCACCGGCGTGGCGATCTTCTTCTTCCTTTTGGTCCATGTTCTGGATACCTCATTGGTGCGCGTGTCACCTGAGGCCTACAACGTGGTGATCGAATCCTACAAGAACCCGATTATGGGCCTCGGCGAGCTTGGTCTCGTTGCGGCTATTGTGTTCCACGCCTTCAACGGCCTGCGTGTAGTCCTGATCGACTTCTGGAAGAAGGGGCCCAAGTACCAGCGCCAGATGCTCTGGGGCGTTGTTGCCCTGTGGGCCGTAACGGTTATCGGGTTCTCTATCCGCCACCTGCCCAACGTCTTCGGGGGTTAATAACCAATGAGCACATCTACAAACGAAGCCCACGCTCTCGAAGCACCCCGTTCCGGACGCATCGCGCCCCGTTACACCCGCAACTCCTCAGGCGGCGGCAACTTTGAAATGTTCGCCTGGCTGTTCATGCGCGTTTCCGGCGTCATCCTGGTTGTCCTGATCTTCACCCACCTGTTCGTGAACCTGGTTGTCGGCGACGGTATCCACGCCGTGGACTTCGGCTTCGTGGCAGGCAAATGGGCCAGCCCCCTCTGGCAGGTCTGGGACCTGGTCATGCTGTGGCTGGCGATGCTTCACGGCACCAACGGCGTCCGCACCATCATCAACGACTACGGAGACAAGAAAGCCACCCGCATGTGGCTCAAGACTGTCCTCTACGTCGCGACCTTCGTGATCATCGTGCTCGGCACCCTGGTCATCTTCACCTTTGATCCCTGCGTTGCAGGCGCAACGGCGGAGACCCTCCAGGAATACTGCGGGGCTTAGCGGCCGCGCGGCACCAGGGCAGCCCACGAATTTCTAGTAGTTTCAACAGAAAGAGCATCTGCTATGCAGGTCCATAAGTACGACGTCGTCATCGTCGGCGCCGGCGGCGCCGGTATGCGTGCCGCCATCGAATCAGGTCAGCGTGCGCGTACGGCGGTCCTGACCAAGCTGTACCCCACCCGCTCCCACACCGGCGCGGCGCAGGGCGGCATGTGCGCGGCACTTGCCAACGTGGAAGAAGACAACTGGGAATGGCACACCTTCGACACCGTCAAGGGTGGTGACTACCTTGTGGACCAGGATGCCGCGGAGGTCATGGCGAAGGAAGCCATCGACGCCGTGCTGGACCTGGAGAAGATGGGCCTGCCGTTCAACCGGACGCCCGAAGGCCGCATCGACCAGCGCCGCTTCGGCGGCCACACCCGTGACCACGGCAAGGCACCGGTCCGCCGCGCCTGCTACGCCGCAGACCGCACGGGCCACATGATCCTGCAGACGCTGTACCAAAACTGCGTCAAGCACAACGTTGAGTTCTACAACGAGTACTACGTCCTGGACCTCATTACCGTTGTTGACCTCAACGGCCAGAAGCGGGTGGCCGGCGTCGTTTCCTACGACCTGGCTACCGGCGAGCTGCACATCTTCCAGGCCAAGTCCGTGGTGTTTGCCTCCGGCGGTGCTGGCAAGGTCTACAAGACCACGTCCAACGCGCACACCCTGACCGGTGACGGCATGGGCATCGCCTTCCGCCGGGGCATCCCCCTGGAGGACATGGAGTTCATCCAGTTCCACCCCACCGGCCTGGCCGGCCTGGGCATCCTCCTCTCCGAGGCAGCCCGCGGCGAAGGCGCCATCCTCCGCAACTCCGAGGGTGAACGCTTCATGGAGCGGTACGCCCCGACCATTAAGGACCTGGCCCCGCGTGACATCGTGGCCCGTTCCATGGCCAACGAGGTACGCGAAGGCCGCGGCTGCGGTCCGAACAAGGATTACGTGCTGCTGGACCTGACGCACCTGGAACCGGCGCACATCGACGCGAAGCTTCCGGACATCACCGAGTTCGCCCGTACCTACCTCGGTGTGGAGCCCTACACCGAGCCGGTGCCGGTATTCCCCACGGCGCACTACGTGATGGGTGGCATCCCCACCAACATCAAGGCCGAGGTACTCCAGGACAATGACACCGTGATCCCCGGACTGTACGCAGCCGGCGAGGTCGCCTGCGTCTCCGTCCACGGCTCCAACCGACTGGGTACCAACTCCCTGCTGGACATCAACGTCTTCGGCAAGCGGGCCGGTATTTACGCTGCCGAATACGCCCTGACCGCCGATTTCGTCGACCTGCCGGAAAACGCCGAACTGGACACCGTGGCGCTGCTGGACCACGTGCGCAATTCCGAAGGCACCGAGCGTGTCTCCGAGATCCGCCGGGACCTGCAGAACACCATGGATGCGAACATGCAGGTGTTCCGCACCGCGGAGACCATCCAGCAGGTCCTCACGGACATCGCTTCCTTCGAGGAGCGGTACCAGAAGATCAGCGTCCAGGACAAGGGCAAGCGCTTCAACCTCGACCTCCTCGAGGCCGTGGAGCTGGGCTTCCTCCTGGAACTGGCGAAGGTCATGAGCGTAGCCGCCCTGCACCGCACCGAATCCCGCGGCGGACACTTCCGCGAGGACTTCCCGGAGCGCGACGACGAGAACTTCATGAAGCATTCGATGGCCTACAAGGTTGACGAAGCCGAGAACACCGAGCACACCGCCGGCATTCGGCTGGGCACCAAGCCGGTCATTTTCACGCGCTACGAGCCGATGGTGAGGAAGTACTAATGACAACCGAAATCGCCGAGCCGGCCTCGAAGGTAGAGCTCCCCGAATCAGTCGGCGGAGAGATCCCCTCGTTTGAGATCACCCTGAAGGTCCGCCGCTACAACCCCGAGGTTTCCGACGAAGCCTACTGGGATGAGTGGAAGCTGACCATGTACGGCACGGACCGCGTGCTGGACGCACTGCACAAGGTCAAGTGGGAACACGACGGCTCGGTTTCGTTCCGCCGTTCCTGCGCCCACGGTGTCTGCGGCTCCGATGCCATGCGCATTAACGGCCGTAACCGCCTGGCCTGCAAGACCCTGCTGAAGGACCTGGACACGTCCAAGCCCATCCTCGTCGAGCCCATCAAGGGCCTGCCGGTGGAAAAGGACCTCATCGTGGACATGGAGCCGTTCTTCCAGTCCTACCGCGAGATCATGCCGTTCCTTGTCACCAAGGGGCACGAACCGACGAAGGAGCGCCTGCAGTCCGCCGAGGACCGTGAGCGTTTTGACGACACCACCAAGTGCATCCTGTGCGCTGCGTGCACGTCCTCCTGCCCGGTGTTCTGGACCGACGGCCAGTACTTCGGACCCGCCGCCATCGTCAATGCACACCGTTTCATCTTCGATTCGCGTGACGACGCCGGCGACATGCGCCTGGAGATCTTGAACGACAAGGAAGGTGTGTGGCGCTGCCGCACCACCTTCAACTGCTCGGAAGCCTGCCCCCGCGGCATTCAGGTCACCAAGGCCATCTCCGAGGTCAAGCAGGCCATTCTGGCCCGCTCGCTCTAGCAGTCCCTGCACACCGAAAGGCGCCTTCCGCGGTTTCCCCGCGGCAGGCGCCTTTTGCGTCCCCGATAGAGTTGGGACATGCCTTCGTTTGAATCTGTATCTTTTCCCGGCGTCAACGGAACCACCCTGGCGGGAACCCTGGACGTTCCCGACGGCGGCGCCCGCGCCTGGGCGGTCTTCTGCCACGGCTTCACGCTGGGGAAGAACAGTGCCGCCGCGTCCCGGATTTCCAAGGCGCTGGCAGGCCACGGCATCGGCGTCCTGCGCTACGACGCCGCTGGGCTGGGCGGATCCACCGGCGACTGGGAAGACGGCAGCTTCAGCACCAAGGTGGCCGATGTCCGCAGCGCCTGCGCCTTTCTGGCCGGGTCCGGCCGGCCTGTCTCCCTGCTCATCGGGCACTCCCTCGGCGGGGCGGCCGTCCTGGCGGCAGCCTCCGAGGTGGACGGGCTGGACGCGGTGGTGACCATTGCCGCACCCTTTAGCCCTTCGCATGTGCTCCATCTCTTCGAATCGGAGCTGGACCGGATCCGCGAACAGGGCTCTGCCTCCGTTGATCTGGGCGGCGGGGAGCTGGAGATCCGCCGTCATCTGATCGAGGACCTGCGCAGCCATGACCTTACGGACAGCATCAGGGAGCTGCACCTGCCGTTGCTGGTGATGCACTCCCCCACGGATAACACCGTCGGGATAGACAATGCGAGCGAAATTTTCCGGACGGCCCGGCATCCCCGGAATTTCATTTCACTCGAGGGCAGTGACCACCTGATGGTCGAGCGGGCACAGACCAGCCGGGCAGCCGCGATCATCGCGGCGTGGGCCGGCACCTATCTGGATCTGCCGGCCGACGCCTAGCTGCGCCGGCTCCGTGTCCCCAGCCGGACATGCTCGTGCAGTTTCCACACCCCGGTGGCATCGTGTTCGTAAAGGCCCACGCTGTCCACGGAAAAGGCCGCCGAATAGCCGCGCAGCCGGTGGGCGGCCTCGTCCATGCCCTGCTCACTGATGTCGTGCGCCACCGTCACGTGCGGATGGAACGGGAAGGGAAGCTCACGAGCCAGCGGACCGCTCTGGAGTTCCTTGTGCAGGGCGGTGCACTCCTCAAAGCCCTCGGTGACGTTGAGGTAGACCACCGGCGAAACCGGCCGGAAGGACGCCGTTCCCTCCAGGGCCACTCGGAACGGCTCCTGTGCTGCAGCAACCTCCCGCACATGGCGCAGCATGGCTTCCCAGTCATCGGTCTCCGTGGTGGTCACCAGGGTGATGTGGGCCGGGATCAGCTCCGCCAGGGGGTCTCCGAAGGAGGCGCGGGCGTCCCGAAGCTCGCTGACCATCGGCTCCGGCACCGCAATCACTATCCCGACACAGCGTGCAGCGCACTCGGGAGCGCGGCTGCTGTCCAAAGCGCCGGCTGCCGTGTCCTGGTCGAGGGATTCGCTGATTTTCACGGGACTACGCGGTAACGCTGCCCAGCGGCAGGAAACCGACCTTGTTGTAGACGTCCGCGAGGGTGACAGAGGCGGATTCCCGGGCCTTGGCTGCGCCCACGGCCAGCAGCCGGTCCAGTTCCGCCGGATCGTCGAGCAGGTGCAGGGCACGTTCCCGGATGGGCCGAACGTGTTCGGTGACCACTTCGGCGAGGTCCACCTTCAGATGTCCGTACATCTTCCCCTCGTACTCCTTCTCCAGGGTTTCCACGCTGCGTCCGCTGATCAGGGAGTAAATGGACAACAGGTTCGAGATTCCGGGCTTGGCATCCCGGTCGAACCTGATTTCGCTGCCGTCATCGGTCACTGCCGACTTGATCCGCTTGGCAATGACCTTGTCCTCGTCGAGAAGGTTGATCAGCCCGGCCGGCGAGGCGGCCGACTTGGACATTTTCGCGGTCGGGTTCTGCAGGTCGTAGATTTTCGCCGCTTCCTTCTGGATGAAGACCTCGGGGACCACGAAGGTGTCGCCGAAGCGCGTATTGAAGCGCTGTGCCAGGTCCCGGCTGAGCTCCACATGCTGCCGCTGGTCTTCACCGACGGGAACGCCGTGCGGCTGGTACAGCAGGATGTCGGCGACCTGGAGGATGGGGTATGTGAACAGACCCACGCTGGCCGAGTCGGCACCGAAGCGCTGCTGCTTGTCCTTGAACTGGGTCATGCGGGAGGCTTCGCCGAAACCGGTGAGGCAGTTCAGCACCCAGGCCAGCTGGGCGTGTTCGGGCACCTGGGACTGCACGAACAACGTGGCCTTGTCGACGTCGACACCGCCTGCGATGTACTGGGCTGCGGTGACGCGGGTGCGCTGGCGCAGGTCCTCGGGATCCTGCGGCACCGTAATGGCATGCAGGTCGGGGATGAAGAAGTAGGCGTCGTACTCGTCCTGAAGCCGTACCCAGTTGACGAGGGCGCCGAGGTAGTTGCCCAGGTGCAGGGAATCGGCGGACGGCTGCATGCCCGAGAGGATGCGCCGGCGGCTCGGAGAAGACTCGGATGTCATAAAAGAAAATCCCTTAGAACTGGTAGTCGATCACTACTGGAGCGTGGTCTGAGAAGCGGGAGTCGTAGGTAGGTGCGCGGTCGACGACGGCGTGAACGGCCCGTGCCGCCAGCTCCGGGGTGGCCATATGGTAGTCAATCCGCCAGCCGGAGTCATTGTCGAAGGCCTGCCCGCGCCAGGACCACCAGGTGTAGGGGCCGTTGACCTCTCCGGCCAGGGAACGGTGCACGTCGGTGTAGCCGATCTCCTCGCCGAAGAAACGGTCGAAGTAGGCGCGTTCCTCGGGGAGGAACCCGGCACGCTTGACGTTGCCCTTCCAGTTTTTGATGTCCAGGGGCGTGTGGCCCACATTCAGGTCACCCACCACCAGCACGAAGTCGCTGGTCTGGGCCAGGGCGGGCAGCCGCGCCGCCATGGTGTCGAGGAAGCGGTACTTGTCCACCTGCTTGGGGGTGTCCACCTCGCCGGAGTGGACGTAGGCACTGACGACGGTGAGGATTTTTTCCTCGCCGTCCACGGGAATCTTGAAGTCCGCTTCGATCCAGCGGCCGGAGCGCGCGAAATACTCGTCGCCGATGTGTTCGCGGACGTCCACCGGCGCGGTGCGGGAAGCGATGGCGACGCCGGCACGGCCCTTCGCATCGAGGCATTCCGCGTGCTGGACCTGCCAGGTCTCCCCCAGGAGGTCCTTCAGGACGGCGTCGGGGGCGCGGACCTCCTGCAGGCACAGAATGTCGACATCACGGGCTGCGAGCCAATCGGCCATGCCCCGTTTGTAGGCGGCGCGGATGCCGTTGACATTCACAGACGCAATGCGCAGTGCTTTCCCGGAACTGTCTGCAGTTCCCGTTGATGCCGAACTCACGCGAATAACCATACTCCTCAGTAGCTGTTCGTCCCGAAAACGCTGCGGCGGGGCCGCTGCACTGCGGTTCCGGAACGGTGGATGGAACCTAGTCGACTATGGTGCCTTCGACCGGCCCGCCGTCGTTCTTCTTGATCATGCCACGGCCGTTATGGGCGGTGATGGAGATGGTTTCCAGGGCACGGTCGACCATTTCCCGGTTGGTATCCAGATTGTCGGTGACCACCTTGGCCTGGACCTGGATGATCTTGAAACTGTGGTCCAGCTTCTGGTCACGGACGGTGGTGCTTTCATCGACCACCTGCACTCCGCCGGCGGGAGCCAGACCGGCCGCGGCACCGGCCAGCTTTGCGGTGGCCTTGCGGGTGGCGCTCCGAACGGAGAACACCACGAAGGTGGCGAGGACCAGCCAGCCCAGGGAAACTATGACCACCGCCCAGCCGATGAAATCATTCTGGTTGGCGGCAAAAACCACCGCCACCAGGAAGACAATGAGCATCACCACGATGCCCGTGGAGCCCATCCTGCGGCTGAGGCCGCGGCCGGGTGTGGACGAGGACGACGGCATCTTGCCGTTTCGGATCGACTGCATGGTTTCATTCTCTCAAACTCCCGCAGGTGCACTGTGCCGTGTTCGCTCTGCGCGCCTGCGGTCGCCGCCGCCCGCGGTGGCCGCCCGGCCGGTGCAGTGGCAGACTGGCTCGATGCAGATCACCATCACGACCGGCGACATCACCCGCCGGGATACCGACGTCATCGTCAATGCCGCCAATTCCTCCCTGCTGGGCGGCGGCGGCGTGGACGGCGCCATCCACCGCGCCGCCGGCCCGAAGCTGCTGGCGGCCTGCCGGGAGCTACGGAGGACCTCCCTGCCGCAGGGGCTGCCCACCGGGCTGTCCGTGGCCACCGAGGCCTTCGACCTGCCCGCCCGGTGGGTGGTGCATACCGTGGGCCCCAATGCCGGGGCCGGGGAAACGGATCCGGAACTGCTGAGGTCCTGCTTCCGCACCGCCCTGGCCGCAGCCGAGGAGCTGGGCGCGGAGAGCATTTCCTTTCCGGCCGTCAGTGCCGGCGTCTACGGCTGGGATCCGGAGACCGTGGCTGATATCGGGTTGCAGGAGCTTCTGGACCATCAGCCGGGAACGCTGCAGCGCGCGGAGTTTGTGCTGTTTACTGACCATCTGGCCGGGATCTTTTCCCGCCGGTACCGGGAGCTGGCCGGCTGACCGGTTGCCTACTTCAGGAACAGGGCGCGCAGCCGGCGGGTGGTCAGGGTCAGGCCTATCGCAATCATCACCACGAAATACAGCAGGTGCCCGGCCGTTCCCCAGTTGAAGATGCCTACGCTGATCTGCCGCAGCATCTCGACGCCGTGCCAGAGCGGCAGCGCCTGGATCACGGACTGCATCGGCCCGGGATAGACACTGAGCGGATAGAAGGTGGCGGAGAGCAGGAACATGGGCAGCATGACCATGTTGACCCAGTCCAGCTGCTGGAAGGTCTTCATATAGCTGGTTACGGCCATGCCGAAGGACGCAAACCCGAAGGCAATCACCACCGCTGCGGGGATCATCAGCAGCGCCCAGGGCGAGGTGATCAGGCCCATCGCGCCCATCACGGCAGTAAAACCGGTGGCGTACATGGCGCCGCGGAGCAGGGCCAGGAAGATTTCCCCCATCGCGACGTCCAGCGGACCCAGCGGCGTGGACAGCATGCCCTCGTACAGCCGGGAGTAGTTGAGCTTGGAGAACACGTTCATGGTGGAGTCGTACACCGCGCCGTTCATCGCGGACACGGCAAGCAGGGCCGGCGCGATGTAGTTTGCGTAGCCGATCTCTTCTCCCCCGGGTCCGGTCACGGTGCCTACCAGGGCACCCAGTCCGATGCCCATGGCCACCAGATAGAGCACCGGCTCCACGAAGCCGCTGACCATGATGGACCAGTTGGTTCCCCACGTGGCTTTGAGTCCGCGGGCAATGACTGCCCGGGTATTACGGCCGTAGAGGGAGCCGAGGAAGCGGTCCCGCGGTACCAGCGAGGTAGGCGCCGTGGAATTCTGCGTGCTCATCCTGCCAGCCTCCGGGTGAAGTTGCGCCGGGCCAGGACCAGGCCGACGGCGGAGAGCACCAGCAGATAGGCCAGGTGCAGGGCGGTCATGGCCGCCGGTTCGGGATGCCCGTAGCTGAGGACCCGTCCCAGCTCGGTGGAATGCCAGAGCGGGGAGATCCAGCCGATCCAGCGCACCCCGAGCGGCAGGTTATCCAGCGGAAAGAACGTCCCAGAAAACAGGAACAATGGCATCACGACGAAGCGCTGGACCATGGTCAACTGGCCCCTGTCCTCCTTCAGCGTGGCGCTGAAGGCAAGCAACGGCATGCCGAAGGCCAGCCCGGCCAGGAGGGCAGTGAAAACCATCAGCCAGCCGGTCTCCGGTTGCGGAACGGCGCCGAACAGCAGGAGGAACAGGTAATAGATTCCGGTGGTCAGCAGGAGCCGGAACGCCTGGCCCATAACGTGCCCGGAGGCGATCTGCCCGCTGGAGAGCGGCGAGGCATTAGGGCCGTAGTAGGTGCGGTGCCACTTGAAACCGCCCATGACCGTCCAGGTATTTTCCTCGCTGGAGACCATCAGGGCGGCTGTGGCCACCAGGGCCGGGCCCAGGAACACCAGGTAGGAAACGGTGGAGCCGTTGCTGCCCGGAAAACCGGCGTCGGAGTTGGCGTCGATCAGCACCGCAAGCCCGGTGCCCATGCCCAGCAGGTAGATCAGGGGGGTGCCGACGGCGGTCATCAGCACCGTCCCCTGGTAGCCGCGCATCCGCCGGATCCACATGTCGGCGTAGTAGAAGGCACCGAAACGGCGGGCCCTGGCCGCGGTCTGGCTGGGGGTCAGCGGTGAACGCAGCCCCAGTACCGGGTGCGCGGCGGCTTCGGCGGGGAGCTTATTCAACGAGGCTCCTCCCGGTCAGGCGCAGGAACACGTCTTCCAGGGAGGACCGGCGCACCAGCGACGTGATGGGCCGCAGCCCCCGGCCGGTCACGGCTTCCAGGGCGGCTTCGCCGTCGTCGGCGTAGATCAGCACCCTGTCCGGAAGGGTCTCCAGCCGTTCCCCGATCCCTTCCAGCTCCGATGCCACGGTGGTGTTCCGGTCCGAGCCGAACCGGAGCTCCACCACCTCGCGGGTGGAATGTTCGCGGATCAGGGCCGCCGGCGAGCCTTCGGCCATGATGGCGCCCTTGTCCACCACAATCAGCCGGTCACACAGCTGTTCGGCCTCGTCCATGTAGTGGGTGGTGAGGATCAGCGTCACGCCGGCTTCCTTGAGGCGGAAGAGCCGGTCCCAGAGGATGTGCCGGGCCTGGGGATCCAGTCCGGTGGTGGGTTCGTCCAGCAGCAGGATCTTCGGATCGTTGATCAGGGACCGGGCAATGGTGAGCCGGCGCTTCATTCCGCCGGAGAGGGAGTCCACGCGGGCCTTGGCCTTGTCGGCGAGCTGCGCAAATTCCAGCAGTTCGTCCGCCTTGGGCTGCAGGTAGCTCTTGGGCAGGCCGAAGTAGCGTCCGTAGGCCAGGAGGTTGTCCCGCACCCGCAGGTCCTCGTCGAGGTTGTCCTGCTGGGGCACCACGCCCAGATGCGCGCGTACTTCGGGGCCGTACCGGTTCGGGTCCAGCCCCATGATGCTGAGCTCGCCCCCGCTGCGCTGGGAGACACCGCCGATCATTTTCATGGTGGTGGACTTACCGGCACCGTTGGGTCCGAGGAGCCCGAAGGACTCCCCCGGCGGTACGTCGAAGGAGATGCCGTTGACGGCGGTGAAATCGCCGTAGGACTTGGTTAGGTTCCGTGCGGAAATGACGAAATCGGAGCGGGTTTCGGGGACGGTTTTTGTGGATGTGATCTGCGACACTCACGACAGTGTAGTGGACGCGGAACCGGGCAGATGCACGTCTGCAGTCATCCGCCCGGTCCGCGCCGCGGAACCGGCTCCTAGACCAGGATCCCGGCCTGCCGTTCAGCCGCTTCCACCACGTTGGCCAGCAGCATGGCCCGGGTCATCGGTCCCACGCCGCCGGGGTTGGGCGAGATCCAGCCGGCGACGTCGGCCGCCGCGGGATCCACGTCGCCGGTCAGGGTGGTTTTTCCGGTCTCCGGGTCCGTGACCCGGGTGACGCCGACGTCCAGCACAATGGCTCCGGGCTTGAGCTCCTCGGCCCGGATCATTTCCGGGAAGCCGGCGGCTGCGACCACCACGTCTGCCTCGCGCAGATGCTCGAACAGGTCCACGGTCCCGGTGTGCGCCAGGGTAACCGTGGCGTTGATGGGCCGGCGGGTCAGGAGCAGCCCCAGCGGCCGTCCCACGGTGACGCCGCGCCCCACCACGAGGACCTTCTTGCCGTTCAGGGAGATGCCGTTGCGGACCAGCAGCTGCACAATCCCGTGCGGGGTGCAGGGCAGCGGGGAGGTCATGGGTTCGCTGACGTTCAGGACCAGGCGGCCCAGGTTCACCGGGTGGAGTCCGTCGGCGTCCTTGGCGGGATCGATCCGCTCCAGGATGGCGTTGGCGTCAATGTGGGCCGGCAGCGGCAGCTGGACGATGTAGCCGGTGGTGGCCGGGTCCTCGTTCAGCTCGTCGATGACCTTTTCCAGGTCTGCCTGGCTGATGTCGCCGGGGAGGTCCCGGCGGATGGAATTGATCCCCACCTGCTTGCAGTCCTTGTGCTTGCCGCCCACGTAGGAGTGGCTGGCGGGATCGTCGCCCACGAGCACCGTTCCCAGCCCCGGGGTAAGCCCGTGTTCGTCCTTCAGCACGCGCACCCGTTCCGCCAGGTCATCCTTGATGTCCCGGGCGGCGGCGCGGCCGTCCAGGATCTTCGCCGCGACGGGGGTGCCGAAGTCGGTTTTTTCCTTGACGTCCCAGCCCAGGTTCACGCTGGTGTCCTCACCGGTGACGGCGCCCTCCATATTGGTTCCTTTCTCCACGGTTACCATTCCTCCTGTCCGGGGTAAAGCGGGAAATTATCTGCGAGCGCCCGCACGCGGGTGCGCAGGGCCTCGACGTCGGGGGCCGGCTTGAGCGCGGCGGCAATGATCTCGGCAACCTCGGTGAATTCCGGGGCCCCGAAGCCGCGGGTGGCGAGCGCGGGGGTGCCGATCCTCAGGCCGGAGGTCACCATCGGCGGCCTCGGATCGAAGGGCACGGAGTTGCGGTTCACCGTGATGCCCACGGACTCCAGCAGGTCCTCGGCCTGTTTCCCGTCCAGCGCCGCACGGCGCAGGTCCACCAGGATCAGGTGCACGTCCGTGCCGCCGGTGAGCACCGAGACTCCGTGTTCCGCCACGTCGGGGGCGGTCAGGCGCTCGGCAATGATCCGCGCCCCTTCCAGCACGCGTTCCTGCCGCTCCCGGAACTCCTCGGAACCGGCGATCCGAAAGGCCACGGCCTTGGCGGCAATCACGTGCATGAGCGGACCGCCCTGCTGGCCGGGGAAGACGGCGGAGTTCAGCTTCTTTGCGTAGTCCTGCTTCGCCAGGATCATGCCCGAGCGCGGCCCGGCAAGGGTTTTGTGCACGGTGGAGGTGACGACGTCGGAGGCGGGCACGGGGTTCGGGTGCAGTCCCGCGGCCACCAGGCCGGCGAAGTGCGCCATGTCCGTCCACAGGTAGGCACCCGCTTCGTCGGCGATGGAGCGGAAGGCGTCAAAGTCCAGCTGCCGCGGATAGGCGGACCACCCGGCGACGATCACCTGCGGCCGCTCGGCCAGGGCCTGCTCGCGGACACGGTCCATGTCCACCCGGTGCGTCTGCTCATCCACCCCGTAGGCGGCCACCTCGTAGAGCTTGCCGGAGAAGTTCAGTTTCATGCCGTGGGTCAGGTGCCCGCCGTGGGCCAGGTTCAGCCCCATCAGTTTCTCGCCGGGCTGCATCAGGGCGGCGAGCGCAGCGGCGTTGGCCTGTGCTCCGGAATGCGGCTGGACGTTGGCGAACTCCGCTCCGAAGAGCGCCCGCACCCGCTCAATGGCAAGGTTCTCCGCAACGTCGACATACTCGCAGCCGCCGTAGTAGCGGCGCCCGGGATATCCCTCGGCATACTTGTTCGTCAGCACCGATCCCGCGGTTTCCAGGACCGCGCGCGGCGCGAAATTCTCTGAAGCGATCATCTCGAGGGTGCCGCGCTGGCGGGACAGTTCATCCTTCAGGACGGCCGCTATTTCGGGATCAACATCAACAAGCGGCGCGTTGGTGACGCTCTGGGTGGATACTCTCACTGGATCTCCTGGGAAGAGGTTCTCAATAGGTCAGGCTACCTGCCCTGCCGGTACCGGGTCCGGGCGGGGACCCGTGGGCATGGCACGGCAGTTTCGCTCGTAACCCTCGGCCCAGGCGTGCGATCCGGAGTCTTCCAGGCCCCCGAGGGGGCCGTGCCGCTTCCCGGTGGTGATCCACCTGACGCCAGTCGCGACGCTTTCCATCCTAGCGTCCCCGGTCCGTCGGGTGCAGAGGATGACGGAATAGCGTCGCTGCCCGGACGGTTGGGATGGGGAAAGGGAGGTCAGCGGTGGAAACGGACATTTTGGTGATTGGAGCCGGCCAGGCCGGGCTCAGTGCCGCCTACCATCTGCGCCGCCGCGGCCTCGCGCCGGGTCCCGGGTTCACTGTGCTGGACGCGAACCCCGGCCCGGGCGGAGCCTGGCGTCACCGCTGGGATTCGCTCACCTTCGGCGCGGCCCACGCCCTGCACGATCTCCCCGGCATGCCGCTGGGCACCCCTGATCCCGCTGAACCTGCCTCCGCCGTCGTCACCCGGTATTACGAACGCTACGAACGCAGGTTCGGGCTCGACGTCGTCCGCCCGGTCTCCGTGTCCGCCGTGTCTGCCGATTCCGCGGGCAGCGGCAGCCGCCTGAGTGTCCGGGCCGCGGACGGACGCGGGTGGCAGGCCCGGGTAGTCATCAATGCCACCGGCACGTGGGACCGGCCCTATTGGCCCTACTATCCCGGACGGGAATCCTTCGGCGGCAGACAGCTGCATACCCGGGACTTCCGCAGCGTGGCCGAATTTGCCGGACAGCAGGTCCTGGTGGTCGGCGGGGGCACCTCGGCCGTGCAGTTCCTGCTGCAGCTGCACCGGGCCGGCGTCGGGACGCTCTGGTCCACCCGCAGGCCACCGGAATTCACCCTTCGCCCGTTCGACGCCGAGTGGGGACGGGCCGTGGAAGCGAAGGTCAGCGCACGGACCCGTGCCGGGCTGCCGCCGTTGAGCGTTGTCTCAGCCACGGGCCTGCCGCTGACCGATGAATACCGCCGGGGCATCGAGGACTCGGTACTGATATCCCGCGGACCCATCGACCGCCTGACCGAAACCGGCGTTGTCTTCGCGGACGGGTCCGAAGAGTCCGTCGATACGGTCCTCTGGGCCACCGGATTCCGGGCCGCCCTGGACCATCTGGCACCTCTTCGCCTGCGTGAACCCGGCGGCGGGATCCGGATGGACGGCGTGCGGGTGGTCCGTGAGCCCCGGCTGCTGCTGGTGGGCTACGGGGAATCCTCCTCGACGCTGGGGGCCACCCGCGCCGGACGGGCCGCAGCGCTCGCCGCGCTGCAGCAGGTGGCTACGGAAGTTCTTCCCAGGTGAAGGTGGTCACCGTGCCGCGCTCCCAGTCACGGCGCAGGATCGCATAAATTACGGTGGCCACGCTGCGTCCGTCTTCCAGCGGCCAGTCCTCGCGGTGGTGGGCTTCCTTCAGGAAACCCGATCGGATGAGCGTTCTGCGCATGGCTATGTTGTCCTCCCGCATGCGGCCGGCGAACCGGTGTGCCTCCGGATAGTCCTCAAACACCTTCTCCGTCAGCGACTTCAGCACCGGAACCCCGTATCCGTGGCCGCGGAACTTTTCCACCAGCCTCAGGTCCAGGACCGGCGTGTTCGTGTCCAGGTCCTCCAGGATGGCCAGGCCCATCCGCTGGTTGTCCCCGAACACCCAGAAGGTACGTACGCCGTCGCCGTCGAACCGCCCCTCAATCAACAGCCGGCGCACCAGCCCCTCGGACGGTGCCTTGATGCGGTGGTACGGAAAACTGTTGGTCGTGAGGAAACGGACAAGCTCATCCTCGTCCTTGGAGGAAAAAGGCAGGAACAGGACATCCATGTGCCCACCCTAGGCCAGGGCGCTGAAACCGGTAACCTAGGCATCGTGACCTTTTCGATTCCCGAGGCCTCCCCTGCCGGCGCCACCGGCACCGCCTACACGCTGACACTGTCCTGCCCCGACCTGCCGGGCATTGTCCATGCCGTCAGCGGAGCGCTGGTGTCTGCCGGAGGCAACATCATCGAGTCCGCGCAGTTCGGCAGCCCGGAGACCGGCTCGTTCTTCATGCGGGTGGACTTCCGGTCCCCGCAATCCTATGAAGAGGTCCACGCCGGACTCGCCGCCACGGCGGAGGCGTTCAACATGACCTGGGACCTCTACCATGCCGGCCGGCGGACCCGCACCCTGATCATGGCCTCGAAGTCCGGCCACTGCCTCAATGACCTGCTCTTCCAGCAGCGCGCCGGGACACTGCCGATCGATATCCCGGCCATTGTCTCCAACCACCGTGACCTGGAGTCCCTCGCGGACTTCTACGGGGTGCCGTTCCATCACCTTCCCGTCACTGCGGACACCAAGGACCAGGCCGAGGGCCGGCTCCGCGCCCTGATGGCCGAGCTGGACATTGAACTAGTGGTCCTGGCCCGCTACATGCAGATCCTCAGCACCGACCTCTGCAACGAGCTGTCCGGGCGTGCCATCAATATCCACCATTCCTTCCTGCCCTCCTTCAAGGGGGCCCGGCCCTACCACCAGGCACATGCCCGCGGCGTGAAGCTGATCGGTGCCACGGCGCATTACGTCACCTCGGACCTGGACGAGGGCCCCATCATTGAGCAGGAAGTCATCCGGGTGGACCACGCCCGCTCCGCAGCGGAACTCGCGGCACTGGGCAGCGACGTGGAGGGCCGGGCACTGTCCAAGGCCGTTCGCTGGCATGCACAGCACCGGGTCCTGCTCGACGGCCGGCGGACCATCGTCTTCAACTGACATCCCGTCCCACGGCACTACGCTGGTGGCATGGCACACATTATTGAACTCCGGGGCAAGACCCCGGCCATTGACCCCAGCGTTTTCCTTGCACCTACCGCCTCGCTGATCGGCGACGTCACCATGGCCGCAGACTCCAGCGCCTTCTACGGCGTCTGCGTGCGCGGCGATTCCAACAGCATCAGTGTGGGCACCGGAACCAACCTCCAGGACAACGTGGTCCTGCATGCGGATCCCGGCTTTCCGACGACGGTCGGTGACCGCGTCAGCGTAGGCCACAATGCGGTGGTGCACGGCTGCACCATCGAAGACGACTGCCTGATCGGCATGAGCGCCACCGTCATGAACGGTGCCGTCATCGGCGCCGGATCCCTGGTGGCCGCCGGTGCCCTGGTCCTTGAAGGCACCGTGGTGCCTCCGCGTTCCCTGGTGGCCGGAATGCCGGCGAAGGTCCGCCGCCCCCTCACGGATGCCGAAGTCGAAGGAGTCCGGGCCAACGCCGAAAACTACCGGCAGACCGCTGCCGACCACCGTGCCGCCACCACGGCGCTGTCCTAGCCTTGCGTTCATTTCTTGACTGCAAGAGTGTGATGTAGGACTCTTAATTTATGCCAGCACATCCCTCCTCGACGCTGAGGACCGCCCGGACACCGGGAAGCTCCACCCCTAAGCCGGGCTCCCAGAGCGCCCTTCGGGAACGGAACCAACAGCGCATTGTCGAAGCCCTGCTGGCGTCCGCGCCGCTGACCCAGGCAGAGATTTCGCGCCAGACGGGGCTGTCCCGCGCCACCGTTTCCAACATTGTCGGGGCCATGAACGAGCGCCGGCTGGTGATCACCGAACCCACCACCAGCTCCGGACGCAGGGCCCTGTCCGTCCGGCTGAACGAGTCCGGCGCGGTAGCCGCGGGAATCGACATCGGCCGCCGGCACGTGCGGGTGGTGCTTGCCTCCCTCGGCCACCGGATCCTGCAGGAAGAGTCCATCCTGCTGCCGCTGGGCCACTCCGCCGCGGACGGCATGGATGCCGCCGCCTCACTCCTGGACCGGCTGCTGCGCCGCCAGGGCGTGGACCGCAGTGCAGTGCTGGGCGCCGGCGTCGGCATCCCGGGACCCATCGACCGCAGGACCGGCACGGTGGTCCAGGGCGCCATCCTGCCCGAATGGGTGGGTATCAATATGCGCGAAGATCTGGCGGACCGACTGGGCGTTCCGGTGTATGTGGACAATGACGCCAATCTCGGGGCGCTGGCGGAGGTGACCTGGGGCCCGCACGGAGGAAGCGAGAACCTGATCTTCGTCAAAGTGGCCTCCGGCATCGGCGCAGGGCTCATCATCAACGGGTCGCTGTACTACGGCAACGTCGGCATCACCGGCGAAATCGGCCACGCCACCATCTTTGACCAGGGCCTGATCTGCCGCTGCGGCAACCGCGGCTGCCTCGAAACCATTGCCTCCACCTCGATCATGATCGAGCTGCTCAGCCGCGGCTCCAGCGGCACCATCAGCACCTCGGACATTCTCTCCCGCGCCGCAGGGAAGGACCCGGCCACCCTCCGCGTCATTGACGACGCCGGTGCGGCGGTGGGCCGGGCGGCCGCCAACCTTGCCAACACCTTGAATCCCGAACTCATCATCATCGGCGGCTCGCTGACCGCGCTGGGCGACATTTTCCTGGATCCCATCCGGCGCGGCCTGCTGCGTCACGCCGTCCCCCTGGTCGGGGAAACCTCCACCGTCATGATGTCCTCCCTCGGAGACCGTGCCGAGGCCCTGGGAGCCGCGGCACTGGTCCTCCAGGCCCAGGGCGCCGCTGCCCCCTAGCCAGTCAGCCCCGGCATTCGGGCACCTCTTTGCGGGAAGCAACCCGGCCGGAATGTCGATCCTTTGCGTTCAAGAGTTGACGGCAGTGCCTGTGACCGTGTTAACTACCTTATCGACCCACCCTGTGGGCCACATCACGACAAAGAAGTCACACGGAGGCACTCATGCGAGCAGCAGCAGCAGCTCCGGCAGTAGGCGCACAGCGCGCCGCCTGCCACTACGGCAGGGATAGCGCGTATGTCGGCTAGTACCAACATTCTGGAAATGCACTCCATCACCAAGGAGTTTCCCGGCGTTAAAGCCCTGTCCGACGTCTCGCTCAAAGTCCGGGCCGGGGAAATCCACGCCATCTGCGGCGAAAACGGTGCCGGTAAATCAACACTGATGAAAGTCCTCTCCGGGGTATATCCCTACGGCACCTACACCGGAGAAATCGTCTTCTCCGGCAAAGCCGTCTCCTTCCGGGACATCCGCTCCAGCGAAGCCGCGGGAATTGTCATCATCCACCAGGAACTGGCACTGATTCCCGAACTCTCCATTGCGGAGAACATTTTCCTGGGCAACGAACCCACCCGGTTCGGCGTCATTGACTGGGACAAGGTCAACTTCGAGACCCTGGCCCTGATGGAACGCGTGGGCCTGAAGGAAGACCCCACCACCCCCATCAAGGACCTGGGCGTGGGCAAGCAGCAGCTGGTGGAAATCGCCAAGGCGCTGAGCAAGCGCGTGCAGCTGCTCATCCTCGACGAGCCCACCGCCGCGCTGAACGAGACCGATTCCCAGCACCTGCTCGGGCTGATGTCCGGACTGCGGGACAAGGGCATCTCCTGCATCATGATCTCGCACAAGCTCAACGAAATTGAGCAGATTGCGGATTCCATCACCATCATCCGCGACGGAAAATCAGTGGAGACTATCGACGTCGCCGCAGAAGGCGCGGACGAAGACCGCATCATCCGCGGCATGGTGGGACGGTCCCTGGAATCCCGGTTCCCGGACCACACCCCCACAATCGGGGAAACCTTCTTCGAAGTCCGCGGATGGACCGTAGGGCATCCGACGGTTCCGGACCGCCTGGTCTGCAAGGGCTCGGATTTCTCCGTCCGCCGCGGCGAGATTGTCGGTTTCGCCGGACTCATGGGAGCCGGGCGCACCGAACTGGTCCGTTCCATCTTCGGCCGCTCCTACGGAAACTTCATTTCCGGCCAGATCATCAAGGACGGCAAGGAAATCACCCTGCGGACCGTGCACTCCGCCATTGACCACGGCCTGGCGTACGTCACCGAGGACCGCAAGACGCTGGGCCTGAACCTGCTGGACGATATCAAGGCCACCACGGTTTCCGCAGACCTGAAAAAGATCACCCGGGGCCTGGTGGTCGACGACGACGCCGAGTTCCGCCATGCGGAGGAATACCGCAGGAGCCTGCGCACCAAGGCACCCACGGTCGATGAGGGCGTTTCCAAGCTTTCCGGCGGCAACCAGCAGAAGGTTGTCCTGGCCAAGTGGATGTTCACCGACCCGGATCTGCTGATTCTGGATGAACCCACCCGCGGCATTGATGTGGGCGCCAAGTATGAAATCTACGGAATCATCCAGCAGCTCGCGAACCAGGGCAAGGGCGTCATTGTGATCTCCTCCGAGCTCCCCGAGCTCCTGGGTCTCTCGGACCGCATCTACACCATCTTCGAAGGGGCAATCACCGGTGAGCTCTCCAAGGACGAAGCCGACCAGGAGAACCTCATGAGGCTCATGACCTCCCCCGCCAAGAAAACCTACGCCGCACAAGGAACCCTTTCATGAACGCCATCAAGCAACTCCTGGGCGGAAACAACCGCCAGTTCGGGATGATCTTCGCCCTGGGCATCCTGGTTGTCCTTTTCCAGGTCCTCACCGGGGGCAAGACGCTCACGTCCACGAACATGATCAACCTGTTCAACGGCAACTCCTACATCCTGATCCTCGCGGTGGGTATGGTCTTCGTGATCATTGCCGGGCACATCGACCTCTCCGTGGGGTCCGTCGCGGCGTTCTCCGGCATCGTCGTCGCGATGGCCATGCGGGACTGGGGGCTGCCCTGGTACGCCGGCATCCTCCTGGGCCTGCTGGTCGGCGCCGCCATCGGTGCCTGGCAGGGTTTCTGGGTGGCCTACATCGGGATCCCGGCGTTCATCGTCACCCTGGCCGGCATGCTGATCTTCCGCGGCGCCAACCAGTGGGTCGGCAAGTCCAACACCGTTCCGGTCCCCTCCGAGTTCCAGTTCATCGGTGCCGGCTACCTTCCCGAAGGCGGCCCCGTCCCCGGATATAACAACCTGACGCTGCTGCTCGGCCTCATCCTGTGCGCCGCCGTGGTCTACGGCCAGATGCGCAAGCGTTCACGCAATGCCAAGCTCGGCACCGCCAACCCGCCGGTCTGGGTGCCCGTGGTGAAGATCGGCCTGCTCTGCGCCGTGATCCTCTACGCCACGTACCTGTTCGCCACCGGCCGTCCCGGCACCTCCTTCCCCGTCTCGGGCATCATCCTGGGTGCCCTGGTCCTGTTCTACGGCTTCGTCTCCAACAAGACCATCCTGGGCCGTCATGTCTACGCCGTGGGCGGCAACCGGCACGCAGCCGAGCTCTCCGGCGTGCAGGGCAAGAAGGTGAACTTCATGGTCATGATGAACATGTCCATCCTGGCCGCCCTGGCCGGCATGATCTTCGTGGCCCGCTCCACCGCCTCCGGTCCGTTCGACGGCACCAACTGGGAGCTGGACGCCATTGCAGCCGTCTTCATCGGCGGTGCGGCCGTTTCCGGCGGCGTCGGCACCGTGGTGGGCTCCGTCGTCGGCGGCCTGGTGATGGCCGTCCTGAACAACGGCCTGCAGCTGCTGGGCGTCGGCGCCGACCTGACCTCCATGATCAAGGGACTGGTCCTGCTGATTGCCGTGGCACTGGATGTCTACAACAAGACCCAGGGCAAGCCGTCCATCACCGGACTGCTGATGCGCAACTTCGGCGGCAACAAGCCGGCGCCGGCACCCGTTGTCGACGCCGCCCCGGAAATGCCCACAGGCACAAAAACCGTCATTTCGCACTGACGCCAACACCGTTTCACCGACCAGGCACTGAGTTTCATATTCGCTATCCAGAAAGAGAACACCATGCGTAATTTCGCAAAGTCCTTCGCGGTTGTCGCCACGGTGGCAGCACTGTCGCTGTCCGCCTGCGGCCGCTCCGAAGAAACCGCTTCCGGCACCGAAGAAGGCTTCGACGAAGGGGCGTCCATCGGCGTCGCCCTGCCGCAGAAGACCTCGGAGAACTGGGTGCTGGCAGAGACCCTCTTCAACGATGGCCTCAAGGAGGCCGGCTACGACGGCCAGGTCCAGTTCGCCAACGGCGGCGTGTCCGAGCAGCAGAACCAGATCAGCTCCATGATCACCAACGGGGTTGAGGTCCTGATCGTGGGTGCCATTGACGGCAGCCAGCTCGGCTCGCAGCTGCAGGACGCCAAGGATGCCGGTATCACCGTCATTGCCTATGACCGTCTGCTGACCAACACCGAAAACGTCGACTACTACGTTGCCTATGACAACTTCAAGGTCGGCCAGCTGCAGGGCCAGGCCCTGCTGGACGGGCTGAAGGAAAAGAAGCCTGAAGGCCCCTACAACATCGAGCTGTTCGCCGGCTCCCCCGATGACGCCAACGCCCAGGTCTTCTTCGACGGGGCCATGGACGTGCTGATGCCGGAGATCGAGTCCGGGAACCTGGTGGTGGCTTCCGGCCAGACCGAGTTCAAGCAGGCCGTGACCCAGGGCTGGAAGGCCGAGAACGCCCAGAAGCGTGCGGACACCCTGCTCTCCAGCAACTACGCCACCCAGGAACTGGACGGCGTCCTCTCCCCCAATGACACCCTGGCCCGCGCCGTCCTGACCTCGGTCACCGGCGCCGGCAAGCCGCTGCCCGTCATCACCGGCCAGGACTCCGAGGTGGAGTCCGTGAAGCTGATCATGGAAGGCAAGCAGTACTCCACCATCAATAAGGACACCCGCAACCTGGTGAACCAGAGCATTGACATGGTCAAGGCACTGGGCGCCGGTGAGGAAGTCGAAATCAACGACGACGAGAGCTACGACAACGGCAAGAAGGTTGTCGAAAGCTACCTGCTGGAGCCGGTCATCGTGACCAAGGCCAACGCTGCAGAGGCCTACGCCAATGACCCCACGCTTTCCAAGCTGATCAAGTAAGCACGTAAGTACAGCCCCTCGGGGCGGAACAGCCCGGGTTTTCTCCAGCGGAGACCCGGGCTGTTCCATCTGGTTCCCCGGGCTCCCCTCCCCGGGCACCGGGGCCAGGCGCCGGAAGGACTGCGGGCCGGTCCCCTAGGCTGCGGCCTGAAGCAACCATAGAGTAGGGGTGACTCCCTGCAACGACGCGGAAGACGAGGACCATGACTGCCCTTCAACACATTCCCACCCCGCCCTGTGTACAGCCGGGGGCACCAAGCCCGGTCTCTTCCACGGGCCGGACCCTGCGGTGGGGCGTCGTCGCCACCGGCAACATTGCCGAGCGCGTCACGGAAGACATCGCCCGGCTCGAAGACGCCGTCCTGCAGGCGGTCAGCTCCCGCCGGCAGGGCACCGCCGAGGATTTCGCTGCCCGCTTCGGTTTCGCCCGGAGCTACTACGACGAGGACGGCATCCCGGGCTACGACCGGCTCTTCGCCGACCCCGACGTCGACGTGGTCTACATTGCCTCCCCGCATGCCCAGCACTATCCGATTGCCCGGCGCGCGCTGGAGGCCGGCAAACACGTCCTGTGTGAAAAGTCCCTGACCATCAATGCCCGCGAGGCCGAGGACCTGATCGAACTGGCCCGGTCCCGGAACCTCTTTCTCATGGAAGCGGTCTGGACGCGGTTCCTGCCCTGCGTCAACCGCATCTGGGAACTGATTGCCGCGGGCGAGCTTGGAGACATCAACTGGGTCCAGGCGGACCTGGGCTTCCCGGCGCCCTACGACCCGGCCAGCAGGCTCTGGGACCCGGCCGCGGGCGGCGGAGCGCTGCTTGACCTCACCGTCTACCCGCTGACCTTTGCCCTGGGTGCACTCGGCTATCCCGAGACGGTGCATGCAGTGGGCAGCATCAACCCCGACGGTGTGGATGCCCAGAACGCACTGACGCTGGGATATGCCTCCGGCGGCCTGGCTCAGCTCACCTCGTCGCTGGTCTCCGCTTCCCCGCGGACCGCCGTCATTTCCGGCACCAAGGGATGGCTTCGGACCGGGTCGCCCCTGCATAACCCGGTGGAACTGACCATCGTTCCCCAGACCGGCGAATCCCGCGTGGAGCGCTTCCCCCAGGTAGGCAACGGCTACGCATACGAGCTGCGGGAAGCAACCCGCTGCATCCAGTCGGGACTGGTGGAAAGCCCCACCATGACGTGGGCGGATTCCCTGCGGACCATGCGGCTCTTTGACGCCGTACGGGCGCAGATCGGCGTGCTGTATTCCAATGACAAGGCATCCGTCCCCCGCTAAGCGGACGCATGACCCCACGCACAAACGACGGCGGTGCCGCACCTGCGAAGGTGCGGCACCGCCGTCGTTTGCTGTCCGGGATCACCCGCAGGGGCCACAGGAACCGCCGGGGAGTGTGCCGGGCAGGTCCTGCTGCTTAGGCGTTCTTGACGTTCTGCGGAGCCTCCGAAGCGGAGTCCTTGACGTCGGATGCTGCAGCCTGGCCCTCGGACTTCACGTTCTGCGCGGCGTCGGTGGCGGTGGCCTTGATGTTCTCCACCGCTTCCTGTGCCGGCTCCTTCAGGCCCTGGGCCATTTCCTTGGCGGCTCCGGCCAGCTCATCCGTCATCGGCTGCGCGGCAGTCTTGAGGTTGTCGGCAGCAACGCGTTCCTTGTCGCTGGCGGGAATCAGGGTTGCGGCCAGCAGGCCGGCACCGAAGGCGATCAGGCCGGCGGCCACGGGGTTGCCCTGCGCCTGGCCAGCCAGCTTCGCCGGCGCACCCTGGACAGCCGAACCGGCGGCCGACATGCCGTCGGAGACGCTGGAGCCCATATCGGAGGCACTGCCGCTGATCCTGCTGCCGGTGTTGCCTGCGCTGTTACCCATTGAATCGGCCACACCCATCACCTTGTCCTTCACTCCGAATACCTTGTCCTTCATCTTGTCCGTCTGGCGCTGGACGATGTGGGAGGGGGTTACCTTGTCCGCCACTGCGTCCACGTTGGTGCCAAGGCGCCGGCGGGTTGCTTCGATGTCGGCGCGGATCTCATCCGGGTTTTCACTCATCGTGTTTCCTCGCTTGGTTTCATGGTCTGGGGAATTTCCTGCAGCGTTTCGGACGTCTGCGGCATGCCCTTGATCTTCTTGAGTTCCTTGCGCCCGCGCGAGGCCAGGATGGCGGCAACAATGGCCCAGAGTACCGCCACGATGACTGCGGACCAGCCGAAGCCGATCGCCGTTGTGCCCAGTGCGTACCAAAGGGCCACCGACAGGAACAGGAGGACAAAGTAGCCTGCTACGGCTGCTCCCCCGAGCAAGCCGGCACCCTTGCCTGCACGGGTCCCTGACTGTTTCAGCTCGACCTTTGCCAGTTCCACTTCCTGGCGCATCAGGGTGGACATGTCCTGCGTGACCTGGCCGAGGAGATCACCCAGAGAAGTGGACTCCGCCTTGGCCTGTGCGGGGGTGGGAGGGATTTCGGTACTCATCAGTGCCGACCACCGCTGTAGGGATCAGCTGCCGGAACACCAGTGGAAGGGGTGGGCGGAAGTGTCTGTGCCGAGGCCGGGCCGGTACCGGCCGGGCGGACGGGTTCGGTGCCGAAGGGGTCGGCAACGGCACCGGGAGTGCCGACCGTGGGCTGCGCTCCGGGTGCCGGCGGCACGGGAGGCACCGGCGGCACGGCCGGGGCCGTGTGCTGGCCTGCAGCTCCGGTTGCGGCGCCGCCCTGGTTCGGGAGCCCCGCGCTCAGGCCCTTGTTCAGGCGCCCGGCAAGGAAACCGGCTCCGGCTGCAATGGCGAGGAAGGCCACCGGACGCTGACGGGCAAAGCCCTTGACCTCGTCCAGCAGGGATCCCGGATCGCGCCCGTCAAGCCACGTTGCGGCGGACGAGGCACGGCTGGCTGCCTGGCCTACGAGATCGGTGGCAACGCCTGACTGGCCGGACTGTGCCATGGAATGCAGCTCATCGGCCATGGACCGGAGTCCTTCGGCCACCTTCTGCTGCTGTACGCCGGCCTGCTCGGTGAGATCGGAGCGTGCCTGCATGAACAGATCCTGAGCATTGCTCTTCACCTCGGAGGCGACGCCGGCTGCTTCGGATTTGGCGGTGTCCGCCACCTGCGCCGCGTTACCCTTGGCCTGCTGGGCGATGTCGCCTGCCTGCTGCTTGGCCGCTTCGGCCTTCGCCGAGGCGGTGGAATCACTGGTGCTTCCAGCCGGTGTTGCTGCATGGCTTCCGTCGCGCGGAGTGAAATTCTCTGTCATCATCGCTCTCTTTCGTCATTGCAACTGCTGATCAAGATTGGATGGTTCGTACACCGATAATAAGCACACTTAGTTATGAATGTGTAGCGTGTTAGAATTATAAGTGCCCTTGCTATTTACCCCTGTGCATGGTTGTCTTTTGGCACCGATTCAGTAGAGCCGCGGAGCCCGTTCCCGCCGGATTTCCGGTACGGCTGCACCCCCGGCTCACTACCCACAGGAGCATCCCTTGGCAGCAAACCTCATAGCGCGCTCTGTCCATGACCTGACGGCGGCTGCCTGGTTCGGAGGCTCCCTCATGGGTGCCGTGGGCCTGAACGGCGCTGCGGCCGAGGCCAAGGACCCGGCCGAACGGACCCGGCTTTCCGCGCTCGGCTGGAAGAAATGGGCACCCGTCCAAGCCGGCGCAATTGGCCTGCACCTCCTTGCCGGGCTGGCACTGGTGGGCGACAACAAAACGCGGGTGGCCAAGCAGGAAGGCGTCGGCGCCCTCACCGTCTACAAAACGGCGGTTACCGTGCTCGCCGCCGTAGCCACGCTGTATTCGGGCATTCTTGGCAGCAAGGTCGGGAAGCTGGCAGAGGAGGGCGGCCAGGGAGCCACGGAACCCCGCGAAGGCGCATCCAAGGAACTGAAGTCCGCCCAGCGCCAGCTGAAAATCCTGCAGTGGAGCCTCCCGGTGCTGTCCGGGGCCGTCATAGTGATGGGCGCCCAGCATGGTGAAATGCAACGCCCTGCCAATGTCCTCAAGGGCCTGAAGAACTAGTAGCGGGCCATGGGTGCAGAAGTCACGAGCAGGACTTTCAGCCGCGCGCAGCGCACAGCCTACCGGCAGCGCCTGCTGGAAAACCTCGACCACTTCGCTCATTACCTTTCCACCGCACAGTTTGCGGACACGGCCAGCATCGGCCTGGAACTTGAGCTGAACCTGACCAACCGGGACTTCTCCCCCGCCCTGCGGAACAAGGCCGTCCTCGAGCGCATTGCTGATCCGGCCTTCCAGACCGAGATCGGTGCCTTCAACATCGAAATGAACCACCCCGCGATGGCGGTGGGCCAGTTTGGGCTAAAGGAGCTGGAAGACAGCCTGCGCATGCAGTTGAACCGCGCGGATGAACGGGCAGCCCAGGAAGCCGCGGACATCATGATGGTGGGAATCCTCCCCACCTTGACCCCCCGCTTCATGGACGGCTGGGACTGGCTCAGCAGCGGCCAGCGCTATGCCGCGCTGAACACGTCAGTCCTCCAGGCGCGCGGGGAGGACGTCTTCCTGGATCTGGCAGGTCCGGAGCCCCTGTCCTTCTACGCGCAGAACATTGCCCCGGAGGCTGCATGCACTTCGGTCCAGCTGCATTTGGAAGTCTCCCCTGATCAGTTCGCGCCGGCCTGGAACGCGGCGCAGATGATCGCGGCGCCGCAGGTTGCCCTTGCCGCGAATTCCCCGATCTTCATGGAGCATCTGCTCTGGCACGAAACCCGGATCGAACTCTTCAAGCAGGCCATTGACACCCGCCCGCCGGAAATGCGCACTCAGGGCGTGCGCCCGCGCGTCTGGTTCGGGGAGCGCTGGATTACCTCGATATTCGACCTGTTCGAGGAAAACGTGCGTTATTTTCCCGCGCTGCTTCCGGAGCTTTCGGAAAACGGTGCGGACGCCACCGCCCTGGGCGCACCGCTGCTTTCCGAGCTGCGCCTGCATAACGGCACGGTTTACCGCTGGAACCGCCCGATCTACGATCCGGGCAGCGGGACACCCAACCTGCGGCTGGAGAACCGCGTCCTGCCGGCCGGTCCGTCCGTCCTGGACGTCGTGGCCAATGCTGCGTTCTACTACGGCCTCGTAGAGTACCTCCGCACGGCTGACCGCCCGCTGTGGAGCCGCGTTGCGTTCAAGACGGCATCGGACAACTTCCTCAACTGCGCCCGGCACGGGCTGGAGGCCTCGGTGTACTGGCCCGGAATCGGCGAGATTCCCGTGGCGGAACTGATTCTGCGCCATCTCGTTCCGCAGGCTGCCGAAGGGCTGAGGGAGCTAAAGGTGGATTCCTCCCTGATTGACCGTTATCTCTCCGTGGTGGCGGAGCGGGCCCGCACCGAGCAGAACGGGGCCGCCTGGCAGATCGCCACGCTGCGCCGCCTGGAAGGCACCGGGCTGCAGCGACCGGCAGCTCTGCGCGAGCTCTCGCGGCTGTACTGGGAGAACATGCACACGAATGCCGCCGTACACTCCTGGCCGCTGGGGTGACCGGAGAAAACGGGCACCGGAGGACGGAAACCGCAACCGGAACCTAGCAGTCGAAAGTGCCCGGTGCTAGCCTGAATTGCATCGTTGAGTCGGGAAGACTCAACCTTGAGCGGGCCTTTTCCAACAACAGCATTCCACCACCGGGACCCTGCCGGGTGCCGGTGCAACAGGAGTTGATGACAATGGCGATGAAGTTTGATCCATTCCGCGAGCTCGACCGGGTTGCCGGTGCCCTCCTCGATCCGAGGCAGCGGCTCCGGCTGATGCCGATAGACCTGTACCGGGAAGGCGACCACTACATCCTCAATGCGGACCTGCCGGGCATCGACCCGGGTTCGGTGGATGTGGACGTGGACGGCCAGTTGCTGACCATCCGGGCCGAACGGACCATCCAGACTTCCGAGGGTGCAACCTGGCTGACCCGTGAGCGGGAAAGCGGAAGTTTCCTGCGGCAGCTGAACCTCGGCCAGGGCATTGATATCGAGTCGATTTCCGCCAAGTATGAGAACGGCGTGCTGAGCGTGTTCATCCCGGTGAGCGAACGCTCCAAGCCCCGCAAGATCGAGGTTGCCGCGGCCTACAAGGATGACCACACCATCTCCGGCCAGTCCACGTCGGAGCCGGCGTCGGTCTCCTCCTCGGGCAGCGGCGGGTCCTCTGGCTCGGCGTCGCCCGGTTCCAGCGGCCCTTCGTCGTCCGGCGACAAGGGTGCGGGCATTTAGTTCCCACCCCTGAAAAGCACTGCGGGCCCCGGAGACCAATCTCCGGGGCCCGCGGTATGTCCTGGGCTGCCCCTCGCCGTGCGAACCGGCTGTCAGGCCGAGGGCCTGCGCTGCCAGATGGCAGCCATCAAAGCGCCCGAGACGTTGTGCCAGACCGAGAAGACCGCTGCCGGCAGGGCCGCCTCCGGGGCAAAGTACTGTTTCGCCAGTCCCGCGGCGAGCCCGGAGTTCTGCATACCCACCTCAATGGCCATCGTCCGCCGTGAGGGGATCGGCTGCCGGAACAGCTTGGCGGCACCGTAACCCAGCCCCAGGCCCAGGCCATTGTGCAGCACCACCGCCAGCAGGATCAGCCAGCCTGCGGTGAAGATGGCCTCCGCGCTTCCCGAGACCACGGCAATGACCACGAAGGTGATGGCCGCGACCGAGATCCACGGCAGCACGGGCAGGACCCGGTCCACCAGCCGGGGCACAAGTGCGCGGATCACCAGTCCCAGAATGACGGGAATCAGGACAATCTGGACGATCGACCACGCCATGGACCCGGCGTCGACCGCCATATACCGGCCGGCGAGCCAGAGCGCGAGCAGCGGCGTGAGCAGAGGGGCCAGCAGGGTGGACACGGAGGTCATCGCCACGGAGAGGGCCACGTTGCCGCGGGCAAGGTAGGTGACCACGTTCGATGCCGTGCCGCCGGGCGCGCAGCCGACCAGGATCACGCCGGCCGCGAGTTCAGGACTCAGCTGCAGTGCCCAGGCAATCCCGAAGCCCAGCAGGGGCATAATCACGAACTGGGCCACCACACCCAGCAGGACGGGCAGCGGCTGCCGGACCACCAGCGCGAAGTCCGGCAGGGTCAGGGTCAGGCCCATTCCGAACATAATGAGCATCAGACCCGGATTGATGTAGCCGGACAGGCCGGTGAAGGGCTGCGGAAAGAACAGCGCCACCGCTCCCCCGGCAACAATCAGCAGCGGGAAAACGGTAACCGCTATGCGGGCGCTTCGCTCTTCGGCGCTTTTCGCGGCGCCGGGCCCGGGCGGCGCTGTGGTGGAATTCGACATTCCCACATGGTGGCACCGCGGGTGCCCCGTGGCTATTTATTACGCGTGTGCTTCATGGACGGGGAAGCACCCGCGGTTAACGACGACGGCGCGCCGCCCCGGTAAGGGGCAGCGCGCCGTCGTCGGAAGTGCAGTAAAACCTAAGCTGCAACCTCGGCGCCCAGACGGGCCTTGAGGTTCTCGTCCAGTGCGGCGAGGAACTCTTCAGTGGTGAGGTACGGCTGCTCGGGGCCAACCAGCAGTGCCAGGTCCTTGGTCATCTTGCCGGATTCAACCGTCTTGATGACAACGTCTTCAAGGGTTTCGGCGAAGTTGATGACCTCGGGGGTGTTGTCCAGCTTGCCGCGGTGCATCAGGCCACGGGTCCACGCGAAGATCGAGGCGATCGGGTTCGTGGAGGTGGGCTTGCCCTGCTGGTGCTGGCGGTAGTGACGGGTCACCGTGCCGTGTGCAGCTTCGGCCTCGACGGTCTGGCCGTCCGGGGTCATCAGCACGGAGGTCATCAGCCCCAGTGAGCCGAAGCCCTGTGCAACGGTGTCGGACTGGACGTCGCCGTCGTAGTTCTTGCAGGCCCAGACGTAGCCGCCTTCCCACTTCATCGCGGAGGCAACCATGTCATCGATCAGGCGGTGCTCGTAGGTGAGGCCGGCTGCTTCGAACTGGTCCTTGAACTCGGCGTCGAAGACTTCCTGGAACAGATCCTTGAACTGGCCGTCGTAGGCCTTCAGGATGGTGTTCTTGGTGGAGAGGTACACCGGGTAGTTGCGCTGCAGGCCGTAGGCGAAGGACGCCCGGGCGAAGTCGCGGATCGAGTCGTTGAAGTTGTACATACCCATGGCGACGCCGCCATCTTCGTTGTACGTGACAACCTGCTGCTTGATTTCTTCGCTGCCGTCGGCCGGGGTGTAGGTCAGCGTCAGGGTGCCGGCACCGGGAACCTTGAAGTTCGTGGCCTTGTACTGGTCGCCGTGGGCGTGGCGGCCGATGATGATCGGTTTGTTCCAGCCCGGGACCAGGCGCGGGATGTTGGAGATGATGATCGGCTCGCGGAAGACCACGCCGCCCAGGATGTTGCGGATGGTTCCGTTCGGGGAGACCCACATCTTCTTCAGGCCGAATTCCTCGACGCGTGCTTCGTCCGGGGTGATGGTGGCGCACTTAACGCCCACGCCGTGTTCCTTGATGGCGTTGGCAGCGTCAATGGTGACCTGGTCATCGGTTGCATCGCGGTTCTGGATGGAGAGGTCGTAGTACTTCAGGTCTACGTCCAGGTACGGGTTGATCAGGCGGTCCTTGATGAACTGCCAGATGATGCGGGTCATCTCGTCGCCGTCGAGCTCAACGACAGAGCCCACAACCTTAATTTTCTCAGCCACACGTTCTCCTAGTGTGTTGGTGGGCACCGGAGCATGTCTTGAGGCATGACGGAACCCGTCTTTTTGGCTTGTGTTTGAGTCCAACTATGCCACAGCCCACTATCCGGGCCCTAAACAGCGGGGGCGGCGCAGTACCTGCACCGCCCCCGGGATCGGCCCCGCGTTAGTGGAAGAAGTGGCGGGCGCCGGTGAAGTACATGGTGACTCCTGCGGCTGCGGCCGCCTCCATGACTTCGGGGTCCCGAATGGACCCGCCCGGCTGCACCACGGCGCGGACGCCGGCATCGAGAAGGATCTGCAGGCCGTCCGCGAACGGGAAGAAGGCGTCGGAGGCGGCTACCGCGCCGCGGGCACGCTCCCCGCCGTCCGCGCCGAGGGTGTTGGCCCGTTCGACGGCGAGCCTGCACGAATCCACGCGGTTCACCTGTCCCATGCCCACCCCGACGGAGGCGCCGTCCCTGGCCAGCAGAATGGCGTTGGACTTCGCTGCCCGGACGGCGGACCAGGCGAAGGCCAGGTCCGCCAGCGTCGCCTCGTCCGCAGCGTCCCCCGCTACGAGGCTCCAGTTGGCCGGATTGTCGCCCTCGGCCTGCAGCCTGTCCGCCTTCTGCAACAGCACGCCGCCGGAGACCTGCCGGAATTCCGCGTCGTTGCGTCCGTAGCCGTCCGGCAGTGTGAGCAGGCGGATGTTCTTCTTCGCCGAGAGGATCTCCACCGCCTCCGGCTCGAAGTCGGGGGCGATCACCACTTCGGTGAAGATGTCCTTCACCGTCTGCGCCATGCCCGCGGTAACCGTGCGGTTCGCGGCAATTACTCCGCCGAAGGCCGAGACCGGGTCGCAGGCATGGGCCTTCGCGTGGGCGTCGGCGATCGGATCCGCGGCGCCCGGTGTGGCCACGGCAATGCCGCACGGGTTGGCGTGTTTGACCACGGCGACGGCCGGTTCCTCGAAGTCAAAGGCGGCGCGCAGGGCGGCGTCGGCATCCACATAGTTGTTGTAGGACATGGCCTTGCCGTGGAGCTGGTCGGCCTGGGCGACGCCGGGACGGGCGTTCTTGTCTACATACAACGCGGCGTCCTGGTGCGGGTTTTCGCCGTAACGCAGCACTTCGGCGCGTTCCAGGGCCAGCCCCGTGTACGCCGGCCATTTGGTTCCTTCGTCTGTGCCGTCGCCGAACTGCTCCGCGGTCCAGGTGGCAACGGCAGTGTCATAGGCGGCGGTGTGGGCGAACGCTTCGGCGGCCAGCCGGCGTCGTTCCGTCAGGCTGAACCCGCCTTCCCCAGCCGCCGTGACGACGTCGGCGTACTTGCCGGGGTCCACCACCACCGCGACCGACGGGTGGTTTTTCGCGGCTGCGCGGACCATGGACGGGCCGCCGATGTCGATCTGCTCCACCACCTCGTCCTGCCCCGCCCCGGACCGGACGGTCTCCACGAAGGGATACAGGTTCACCACCACAAGGTCGAAGGGTTCAATGTCCATTTCCTCCAGCTGGGCAATGTGGTCTTCGCGGCGGCGGTCGGCCAGGATTCCGGCGTGGACCCGGGGATGCAGCGTTTTGACGCGTCCGTCCAGGCATTCGGCGAAGCCGGTCACCTCGGACACTTCGGTGACGGCAATCCCGGCGGCGGCGATCTGCTTCGCGGTGGAACCGGTGGAGACGATGCTGACGCCGGCTGCGGCGAGGCCCTGCGCAAGTTCCGTCAGGCCGGTCTTGTTGTAGACCGAGATCAGGGCCCGGCGGATAGGAACACGGTCGAGGACGGGATTGGTCACAGCTGACACTCCAAGTAGTCGATGATCGGTGCGCAGGCCGTGCGGCCCACGAGAAGTTTATGCCTTTGCCTTCCGCCTGCCCCGGGCTGGAGGTAACAACGTGTCTTGGTGGCGGGTTTTCCGTTCCGGGGGCAGGAGGCCAGGCATGGGCTGATCTCCCCGGACACCGGAACCGGTTTGCGTGGTATCCACAGGCCGGCGCTTCCAACGGGTATCGTTTCCCCGGACCCACGCACCTCCCCTCCGAAAGGCCACATACCCGATGTCCGTTACCGACACCCTGCCCACCGGAGACCAGGTGGTCCAGAACCTGCCCTGGAGGTGGAAAGTCCAGGGCAAAATCTTCCTCATCGGCGGGCTCGGCTTTATGTTCGATGCCTGGGACGTGACCCTGAACGGCGTCCTGATTCCGCTGCTGTCCAAGGAATGGGCGCTTGCCCCGGCGCAGGCAGCGTGGATCGGAACGGCCAACCTGCTCGGCATGGCCATCGGCGCCTTCGTCTGGGGTTCCATTGCGGATGCGATCGGCCGGAAACGGGCCTTTTCCGCCACCCTGCTGGTGTTCTCGATCTTTACGGTGCTGGGTGCTTTTTCCCCGGATATCGTCTGGTTCTGCGTCTTCCGCTTTATGGCCGGCTTCGGGCTGGGCGGGTGTGTTCCCGTCGACTACGCCCTGGTAGGTGAATTCACCCCCAAAAAGCAGCGCGGACGGGTCCTGACCGGCATGGACGGCTGGTGGCCGGTGGGCGCAGCACTGTGCGGCGTCACCTCGGCCGCGATCATGGCCACCTTTGCGGACTGGCGGTACACCATGCTGATCATGGTGATCCCCGCGTTCCTGGTCTTCTGGGTCCGGCGCTCGGTTCCCGAATCTCCCCTTTACCTCGTTCGCAAGGGACGGGCCGAGGAAGCCTCAGCCGTTATTGACGATCTGGTCCGGCGCACCGGCGGAACCCAGACCAAGTGGCGCCTGCCCGAGCCCCAGGCCCCCGAGAAGCTGTCCCTGGGCACCATGGGCGCCCAGCTGGCGGACCTCTGGCGATTCAGCACGAAGACCACCATCACCGCCTGGTCCCTGTTCCTCACCATCCTGCTGGTCTACTACCTGGCCCTGCAGTGGATGCCGAAAATCCTCGTGGACGCAGGCTTCGCCGAATACCGGGCCTTCCTCACCACTTCCGGGATGGCTGCCGTCGGGCTGCTGGGCGTGATTGCTGCTGCACTGCTGGTCGAAAAAGTCGGCCGGAAATGGATCCTGGCGGTCACCGGCCCCCTGTCCGCCGGCATTCTGGTGGTGGTCGCCCTCGTGGTGGAGGTTCCCACGGCCGCGACGATCTGGCTGCTGGTGTACGGGTTTGTGGTGCAGGTGGCCATCCCGGTCCTCTACACCTATGTCTCGGAGCTTTATCCCACCAACCTGCGCGGCAGCGGCTTCGGGTGGGCATCAACGGTGTCCCGGGTCGGTGCCGGCTTCGGGCCGCTGATCTTCGTGTCGGTGCTGTGGCCGTACCTCGGGCTGCCGCTGTCCTTCGCGCTGGCCGGGGTGCTGGTTCTCCTGGCCGTGCTGTGGATGGCGAAATTTGCCCCGGAAACCAGGGGCGCGGCGCTGGAGTAACCCGGCGGTTACAGCTTCGGGATGCCCCCGCGGCTGATCCGGTCCAGGGTTTCGATCAGCAGCCGGCGTTCCTGGACCTTAATACGTTCATGCAGGGTCTCCTCGGTGTCGCCGTCGAGCACCTCGACGGCGGCCTGGGCCAGGATGGGCCCGGTGTCGACGCCGGCGTCGGCCCAGTGCACCGTGCAGCCGGTGACCTTGACTCCGTAGGCAAGTGCGTCGCGCACGCCGTGCGCGCCCGGGAAGGACGGCAGCAGCGCCGGATGGGTATTCAGGTAGCGTCCGTCGAACCGCGCGATGAAAGACTCGTCCACAATCCGCATGAAACCGGAGGAGAGCACCAGATCCGGGTCATAGGAAGCCACCTTCTCCGTGAGGTCCCGGTTCCAGTCCGCCCGGACCGGATAGTCCCGGAAGGGGACCACGAAGGTCGGGTAGCCGGCGTCGGCGGCGCGCCGGACCCCCTGCGTTCCCGGACGATCGGAGCCGACGGCGGCAATCTCGACGTCGAGCCGGCCGTCACGGACGGCATCCAGCACTGCCTGGAGGTTGGACCCGGTACCGGACACGAGGACTACGATGCGCATGCGTCCACCATAGGCGGCAGCGTCCCCTAGGCTTAAACCCATGAATGACGACGGCACCCAACACCAGACCTCCACCCTGCAGACACCAGGGGGCCGCCCGGCACCCACCGAGGAGCAGAAGCGCAGCGCGGTTCAGTTCGTCCGGATCTTCTGGCTCCTGCTGGCGGCCATGCTGCTGAGCACCGGCCTGGTCCTGCCCTGGAAGCTCTTCCCCCTCGTGCTGGGAATCGCCGCCCTCGTGATCGGCATCATCGCCCTGGTCAAGGTGGCCAGGCGCCGGGCTGGGGCACTGATGCCGGTGCTGATCTCGCTGGGCCTGGTGGTCACCTTCCTCACCACACTCGGGCTGGCCGGAATGGTCCTGCTCTGGGATGAAACCGCCACGTACGAGGCGTGCATGCAGTCAGCACTTACCCTGAGCGGCGTGGATGAATGCGAGGCGGACTACCTGCCGTTCCAGCAGGTCCGCTAAACCTCCAGCTTGGGTTCACGCTCAAGCCACGGGCCCACGGCGTACCCGATGACGACGCCGATTCCCACTTCCGCGGCCACCCACAATCCCAGCCACAGCGGGTCCGGTCCGAGGCCAACGAAGCGTCCGATGCCCAGGGATCCCCGTGCCAGCCAAGCGGCGCCGGCGGCCAGGATGCCGGAGAACACGCCAACGATCGCGCCCAGGATCAGCGTGGACACCGGTGCGGTGAACCAGCGGGCACGGATTTTGATGGAGAGCCACTCGTCAAAGTGGTTTTCCCCTTCCCGGAGGAACCACCAGCCGGCCAGGATGCCGGCCATCACCGGGATCAGCAGGGCGACGTATCCGTATTCCATGGTCCCGATGGGCAGGGAGGCCAGGACCGGAAGAGCGGGCAGCGGGCCCACCGTGGTTTCCAGCGGGCTGATGATGCTGCCGGTCCCCAGAGAGAAGCCAGCGCCTGAGGCCCAGCCCAGCGTCCACACCATGAAGTTGGGCATCAGCCCCAGTTCCACCACCGTGAGCACCGCACCGCCGAGCGCACCGGCGTCGAGCCGTTCGTAGACGGAAGTCATCTCGGCCCAGTTCAACGCCAAAGCTGCCACCAGCAGCAGGGCGGAAAGGCCCAGCGCGGCGACTGTGCCGACGGCTCCGGCCCGCAGGGCGGCCCAGACATAGGATCCCGCCCAGCGGGAATGCTGACTGGTGCGGGCAATCCAATCGGTCAGGTCCACGCCGATCAGGCGTACCCAGGACCCGGCCTCGATCCGCGCACCCACAATAAGTCCGGCACCGGCGGCGATCAGGGGTACCAGAGCGCCGGCGGCCACCGAGATCCCGACAGCGTCGGTACGGCACAGGTAGGCCGCGGCGGCGCCGATCACCGCATAGATGCCCAGGGCACCCAGCAGCGCCTGCCAGAGCTGGTCCGTGTAGGAGGCCCGGGCCAGACGCCGGCCGGCACGCCAGGAGAGGAAGAACGGAATCAGCGTCAGCCCGAGCGGGAAGAAGGACAGCAGGCCGGTGGCCGGCGCTTCGCCCAGTTCACCCGCCGGGAAGGTCAGGGACAGCGGCACTCCGTGGATCAGCAGCCACGCCTGCCCTCCGAGGCGTGCCAGGGAAGTGAAATCCCGTTCGGTGAAACCGCCGGCAAACCACACGCCCACGAGCGGCAGCAGCACCAGCAAAGCCGACAGCACCGCCGCCTGGCCCAGTTCGAAGGTTCCCTGCAGCCAGAGCGGCATGGGCGGCACACCCGGCTTCTTCGGGCGCAATAAAATTTTCATCGCTTCTATCGTGCCACCCGAGCCCGCGCCGCCCGTTGAGGCTCCGGCGTGAGTCGGGTAACTGCCGCCGGCACTAGAGGTCCACCAGGCCCTTGACCAGCGCCGCGGCGGCGCCGATGAAGGCAATAACGATCACGGCCATCCGGGCCTGGTCATCGCGGATGAAGCGCTGCAGTTTCTCACCGGCATAGATCCCGCCCACGATCATGACCCCGATCAGCGCCCACGCCCAGGGCTGGAACGGCGGCATTTGTCCCGGGTCCAGCAGCAGCTTGGAGGTCAGGGTGACGCTTGCGGTGGTGACGAAGAAGGGCTGCAGGGTGGCGGCGAACGGGCGCTGCGGCCAGCGGGCCAGCAGCGCGTACACGCTGACGGCCGGACCGCCGACACCGGCCATTGCATTGGTGATACCGGAGGCGAAGCCGGCCACGGCCTTGGGCATGTTGCCGGTCAGCACCAGGGAGGTGCGCTGCAGGAGCAGGGAGATGCTCAGGGCGGCCAGGACGACGGCGCCCACCGTCACGGCGAGCGGGGCCGAAGGCAGGAAGACCGCCGCCGCAGACGCCGGAACGCTGGCGATGACTGCAGGGATGGCAAGCCACCGGTACATCGCCCAGTCCACGTCCCGCCAGACGCGGGACAAGATGAGCAGCGAAGAGACCATCCCGCAGATATTCACCATCAGCACTCCCCCGTGGGAGCCGAGGATGATGACGAGGAACGGGGAAATCAGGAGCGCAAAGCCCAGGCCGGCGATCCGCTGGGCGATCGCGCCGATAAAGATGGCGACGAGCACCACGATGAGGAGTCCGGTAGTCACTCGAACACATTACGCTGGACGAATGGTTTCTCCTGTCACAGCCCTTGCCACCGCCGATTGGCGCCGTAACACGTTCGCCCTCTATGCGCAGGCCCGCCGTGCCGCCGAGGGGATCTCGACGCCGCACGCCCACGCCCTGTGGACCACCGGGCGGGACCGCCTCTTCGGCACCCACCCGGCGTCGCCCCTTCCCGAGGACACGCGCCGCCGCTTCCGCGGGCTGCGGACCGCCCGCTATGATCCCGCCTTCCGTTTCGAGGCAGTGATTGACGACGAGGGTGCCGGCCGGAAGATGGAGGTGGCCACGGGGACGGACGGCCTGGTTCCGTTCACCCGGCTTGGCACGGTCCGCGCCGAAGGTGTGGGGAGCCTGGCGGTATGGCATCTGGACTCCTACGGCGGCGGGATCTTCATTCCCGTCCGGGATGCCACCTCCGGCGTCGACGGCGGCAGTTACGGCGGCGGCCGGTACCTGCTGGACACCATCAAGGGTGCGGATCTCGGACAGGGCACGCTGCCCGGCAGCCTGGTGCTGGATTTCAACTTCCTCTACAACCCGTCCTGCGCGTATGACGAGTCCTGGGCCTGCCCGCTGCCGGGTCCGGACAATACCGTGGACACCGCCCTGCAGGTAGGCGAACTGTACCAACGGTACTAATCGCTGCCCTCCCTGCCGGCACCTTCCGGTGCATGCCTATGCTGGAAGGGTGCAGGCTTCCATCTCCCCCGCAGTTCCTGAAGATGTTCCCGAACTCGCCGAACTGGCCGCTGTCACTTTTCCGCTGGCCTGCCCGCCGGAAGTGACGCCGGAGGACAGTGCGGCGTTTGTCGCGGCGAATCTTTCCGCCGCACGTTTCAGCGGGTACCTGTCCGACGACACCCGGCAGGTGCTGGTGGCCCGGCAGGACGGCCGGCTTCTCGGATACTGCCTGCTGGTCCTGGAGCCGCCCGCGGATCCGGATGTGCTGGAGGCACTGGAAACGGGCAGGGCCCTGCAGCCCTCTGCTGAGCTGAGCAAGTTCTACCTGCATCCTGAGGTCCATGGCAGAGGCGTGGCCGGAGAGCTGATGGAAGCCGCCGCGGGGGAGGCTGAGTCCGCGGGGTCACGGTCCCTCTGGCTGGGCGTGAACAACGTGAATGTGCGGGCCCAGTCCTTTTACCGCAAGTCCGGGTTCCAGACTTCCGGGCGCCGGTCCTTCCGAGTGGGAGCCCAATCATTCCGGGACCTGATCATGGTGCGGCAACTGGGCAGCGTTCGGCAGTGACAGACTAGGCCCGTGCAGACCTTCCTTCCGTATCCGGAGTTCGCCCGCAGCGCCGCTGTCCTGGACCAGGCGCGGCTCGGTAAACAGCGGGTGGAAACCCTGCAGCTCCTGCGCGGACTGGTGGTGCCCGATTACGGCTGGCAGCACCACCCCGCCCTGATGATGTGGAAGGGCTTTGTCCCTGCGCTCACCACGTACGGTCTGGCCATGACGGACGAATGGATTGCCCGCGGACATGCCGATACGGTGCGGGAACAGATCCTGGAGTTCGCCCCGGAGGCTGCGGAAGGCGGCGTCGAGCTTCCGCCCTGGATCGGGGACGAGGATCTGCACCGCAGCCACCGCTCGAACCTGATTGAAAAGTCTCCGGAGGTTTACGGTCCCCTGTTTCCGGATACCGACGGCGGCCTTCCCTATGTCTGGCCCTCCCCTGCGGACATTCCCGATCCAATGGATCCGGCTCCCGGGGAGGCATTGTGGGTGGCGCGTGCTGTTCCCGACGGCGATGCTGCCGCGATTGCGCTGCCGATGCGCTCTGCCAAGGGCACTCCGATTGCGGGCAAACGCGGCCGGCAGCTGGTGCGTCTGCTGGAGGACATGGACGACGGCGACCGCGTGGCGGTTCTTTCGCCGGCTGACCGGACCCGGCTGCTGCTGGGCCGTGTGGGCCCGGTGGAACTGACAAACGATACGGCGATGCGGCAGGTGAAGCTTTCCGGGAGCATTCCGCGATCGGCGTTCGCCTATCCGGCGGTGCTGCAGGATCCCCGGACGCTGTTTGCGGTGCCGCGGCCGGAGTCCGTCTAACAGCTGTGATTTGTTGGGTCCGCCCTGCGGAGGCCGGGCGTTTGGGAGCAGCCTACGAGTCCTGCCCCGAGCAACATTATCGAGGCGGGACTCGCCAGATATTTGTGCCTGCCTAGCATCCGACACCGCCCGGGTTGATCAGGCAGTTGTCCGCAACGCTACGGGTTTCAGCACGCCAGACGCGCAGAGTCTGGGGCTCGGAAGGCACAGCTGCCCGCCCGTCAATCGGAATCATCGGCCCACCGTTCACCGAGTACGTTCCGGAGAAGTGCACCGTCGCCACCACCTGGTAATCCCCGCTGGCCGCATACCGGTGGCTGGTCTGGGTCTGCTCACCCCACCGGTCCTGATGCAGCGGCGCTCCCGGGGTGCTGGTAGGCCCGTACACCGACCCGTCCCCGTAGTTCAGTTCAAACTCCGTGGGGGTGGCAATAATTCTGATGGTCTGGTCCAGCAAGACCATTTCGAAGGTCTGCTCGGCGGCGTCAATGTAGACGTTGGTTTCCATCCCGACCAAGGTATGCGGGCTGGGCTGCAGGACCACCTTTCCGGCAGCTATCGGGCGTTCCTGGAATGCGGTGAGGATCTGCTGCTGGATCCGCTGCCCGACATCGACCGGCTCTTCCGAGTAAATGCACGACGGGGTTTCGCTGACCTTTTCCCACAACGCGGAGTCCCGAGTCTTCAAACCTCGGTACCAAAACACCAACCTCCCGTCCTCGCCAGCCGTGCAGGCCGCCTGGTTAGCTGCGAGGCATTCGACGTTTCCTGCGAGGTCGTCAAAACAGACCGGTTCAAAGCGGTATCCAAAAGGGTCGTCGGGAATTCCGACAGGCATTTGTGTCCAAGCCCCAGTCGCCGGGTCCCGCGTGTAACCTCCTGCTCGGATCTTGTCTTCGTAGAAGCCAGGGGGAAAGCCGTCATCTGCAGCGGCCCATGATGCTCCCGTCAGAATAGTCATCAGAACGCTCACACCGATTAGCACCTTGCGGATTCTCATTGTTCAAGACCAAATAGTGACTACGTCTTCGGCATACCAACCCGCGGAGGTGTAACGCGCCTCCATCATTTGTACCGCCGGCTCTGTCGTTCCATCCGCGCTAGCCGTGATGCCAGTTGGTCCGTAGTAGGACGTAGGGATTTGAGTCTGTTGCACCAGTACCTGATAGCGGCCGTCCGAGGTGAGTATGTACTCCGAGAATGCGTCCTCGACTTTGATACTGCCCCCTAGGATCCATCCAGCTTCATCAAAGCCGTAATCAACAGTGCGGTAGAAAGTGTCGCAAACAACGCATTCCGGGCCACTGATCGCCTTAATCGGCTCTACGTCGCCGGTCTCGAATCCGTAATTGATGAGGTCATACCAGTAGCGAGCAAAGGCCTCCAGCCCCTCCTTGGACTGCACCTTCGCTTCCTCCGGCATCACCGGCAGCGGAACGTTCTCCGCAGGCCCCTCCGCCGATGCAGGCTTGTACGTAGCGCTCGGGGTGGGCGTCGGAGTCGGAGTGGAAGTAGGCGTCGGCGAGGAGGTCCCACCCGTAGGCGACTCCGCCGGCCCGGGATCCCCCGCCGCCTCCGAGCACGCCGACAGGAACAGCATCGGGAAAGCAAGCATGACGGCCACAAGCTGCAACCGCCCGGAACGGCGGGAAACAAAACTTCTGCGCATTCGAAAACCCCCAAAGTCGGGTAGGCCGCGAAACACACGATCAAGCAGCCGGTTCGGCCATAGTAGTCAGGACGCTGCAGAGACTAACGACTTATCCACAGGGCACCAGCGTGGTCCGGACCACGGCTGACAACCCGACGACGGCGCACGGCCGCTTCCACTCCCGCGACGTTGTCCTACTCCGTATTTGTGCCTGCCTAGCATCCGACACCGCTCGGGTTGATCAGGCAGTTGTCCGCAACGCTGCGGGTTTCAGCGCGCCAGACGCGCAGAGTCTGGCGCTCGGAAGGCACGGCTGCCCGCCCGTCAATCGGAATCATCGGTCCGCCGTTCACCGAGTACGTTCCGGAGAAGTGCACCGTCGCCACCACCTGGTAATCCCCGCTGGCCGCATACCGGTGGCTGGTCTGGGTCTGCTCACCCCACCGGTCCTGATGCAGCGGCGCTCCCGGGGTGCTGGTAGGCCCGTACACCGACCCGTCCCCGTAGTTCAGTTCAAACTCCGTGGGGGTGGCAATAATTCTGATGGTCTGGTCCAGCAAGACCATTTCGAAGGTCTGCTCGGCGGCGTCAATGTAGACGTTGGTTTCCATCCCGACCAAGGTGTGCGGGCTGGGCTGCAGGACCACCTTTCCGGCAGCTATCGGGCGTTCCTGGAATGCGGTGAGGATCTGCTGCTGGATCCGCTGCCCGACATCGACCGGCTCTTCGGAGTAAATGCACGACGGGGTCTCACCGACCTTAGGCCAGGTACTCGGGTCGGTTGTCTTCAAACCGGAGAACCAAAACACGAGACGGCCGTCCTCCCCGGCGGTGCACGCGGCTTGGTTGGCAGCCAGACACTCCACATCTCCGGCCAGATCATCAAAACAAACCGGCTCAAAACGATAGCCGCTCAGGTTATCTGGAATTCCTACAGGCATTTGCGTCCAAACTCCTGAGGCTGGATCCTCGTGAAAAGCGGCCCCGGCTATTACTTTGTCATCTCTAAATCCCCCGTCGCCTGTGACTGCAATAGCAGTAACCGGACTCCCCAGCATCGCAATCATTAGCGACCCTATAATCCCGAAACTAAATGACTGCCAGCGTGTCATGCTCGCCTTCTTAACCCTCGATGGTTACAACGTGCTCGGCGTACCAACCATCTGCGGTGTATCGGGCCTCGATCATCTGAACTCCAGGCTCTGGATAACCCTCATGCACGCCGTAGAGGACGCCGGGACCAAAGTACTCCAGGGGTTCTTGTACGTTTTGAATCAGTACCTGATAAAGCCCTTCCGGTGTTACCACATAGTTAGAATGGACGCTTCGAACGACTAGCTCTCCTCCTTTGATCCAGTCGCTATTTTTGTAGCCGGGTCCAACAATCTGATAAAAGTTCTTGCAAACAGCGCATTCCGGCCCGCTGATCGCCTTAATCGGCTCTACATCGCCGGTCTCGAATCCGTAATTGATGAGGTTGTACCAGTACCGGGCAAAGGCCTCCAGCCCCTCCTTGGACTGCACCTTCGCCTCCGCCGGCATCACCGGCAGCGGAACGTTCTCCGCCGGCCCCTCAGCCGATGCAGGCTTGTACGTAGCGCTCGGTGTGGGCGTCGGCGTTTCGGACGGCGTAGGCGAGGAGCTCACACCCGTAGGCGACTCCGCCGGCCCTGGATCCCCCGCCGCCTCCGAGCACGCCGACAGGAACAGCATCGGGAAAGCAGCCATAACGGCCACAAGCTTCAACCACCCGGGACGGCGGGAAATAAAACTTCTGCGCATTCGAAAACCCCCAAAGTCGGGTAGGCCGCGAAACACACGATCAAGCAGCCGGTTCGGCCATAGTAGTCAGGACGCTGCAGAGACTAACGACTTATCCACAGGGCACCAGCGTGGTCCGGACTGCGGCTAGCAGTCGTGCCGCTTGTTGCACAAACAACGGCAAGTGAACCTAGGCATCCGAGAAAGATTGGTCGCTGGGGAGCCAGCGATGTCGTCTTAGCCACTGATCGTATCGACTCTCTCGGCGTACCAACCATCCGCGCGGTATCTCGCTTCGATGATCTGCACTCCCGGCTCCGGATAGCCTTCACGAGTGCCGTAAAAGACCCCGGGACCATAGTATTCCGATGCTTCTTGTGCATTTTGGATCAGCACTTGGTAGCGACCTTCGGGCGTCAGGACATATTCCGAACTGACGCCTTGAACGACCAGGGCCCCACCGCTGATCCAATCTTCATCCTTATAACCAGACGCGACCATCCTGTAGAAGTTGTCGCAAACAACGCATTCCGGCCCGCTGATCGCCTTAATCGGATCTACGTCGCCGGTCTCGAATCCGTAATTGATGAGGTCGTACCAGTACCGGGCAAAGGCCTCGAGCCCCTCCTTGGACTGCACCTTCGCTTCCTCCGGCATCACCGGCAACGGAACGTTCTCCGCCGGCCCCTCAGCCGACGCGGGTCTGTACGTCGCGCTCGGCGTGGGAGTGGGACCCACCGTTGCCGCAGCCGTGGAAGCCGGACTCGAAGGCGACTCCCCAGCTCCGGAATCACCGGAATCGCCCGAGCACGCCGAGAGGAGCAGCAACGGGACCGCAACGGAGGCGGTCGCGAGCTTCAACCGCACGGGAGGACGGAGCATTTCAGTTCTACGCATTCGAAAACCCCAAGGCTGGGTGGGCCGCGAGACAAAGGATCAAGCAGTCGGTTCCGCCATAGTAATCAGGACGCTGCCGCGCCTAACGGCTTATCCACAGGGCTCCAGCGTGGCTCACAGAAATCCGCGTTCTTATGAATGAGGCATTTGGGAGTGTCGGCTGAACGGAGTCCAGCAGCTATCCGCCCGCAGCTAGTCCGCGTTGCGCAGTGAGGTCAGCATCTCTCGAAGATCCCGGTATTCCTGTGTTTCCCGGTACCGGGAAGCCCCTTCAAGGTATTCCTCCTGCGATGCACCCGCACTGTCCGCGAACTCCCCCGCGAACCGGCCGCCGCTGGACTCCGTCAGAGTAAAGAAATCAAAGAGTCCGCACTGGCCAGCCGGCTGCTGACCGCTCACCACGGCGTAGGTCGCCTGCGCCGCCCGGCCCCCGGACGGACCCAGGGAACGGTAGACAAAACGCTGCTCGGACCCCTGTTTCGAATCCAGGTCCGGCATCGGAATGCTCTCATACTCCACGTACGCTGCCGGCTCCGCGGGATCGGTGCAGCTCAGGTCGGTGATGATGCCCGTATCCAGCTCGGCCAACACGCGTCCGCCGGCGTCGACCACCTGCAGGGACACCCCGCCCGCCGGGTCATTGGCAAGAGCCGGCAGCTCCCGAACATCCCACTCCGGCGGGTGCTCGAAGCGCAGGCTGCCGTCCGCCGTCGTATAGCTGGACCATTGCGGCGCCGACGACGTCCGGCCCTCCTCCTGCTGCGGGGCAGCACAGGAGGGTACGGTGGAGAGGAGAAGTGCTGCCGCAATCAAGCCAGTGTTACGGACGCTAATGCTACGAGGCATAGCGTTTCGGGGCGTACTGCGTCGGGCGGTGTTACGGTATCCCACATCAACTCCCGCGATGTCCGTGTCCGAACACCATGCTACTGGCGGCGTGCATGTGAGCACATAGCGCCAGGACCATCCACGGCCCATCCCGAAGTACCCGCCGGATTCCCGGCAGCAGTTCCCGTGCAGCGCCGCACTCCACTCTGCGCCTGCACTGCCGGCGCCTATCCGTCCCAGGAGGTTCCCATTACCGATACATCCGCTGTCCATGATGTCTATTTCGGAGCTCCGGAACCGGAACTCGAGCCGGCGGCGCTGCAGGCCGCTTCCCCCGCTGCCCTCCACCGGGTGGAGCAGCAGCCCGATGTGGCCCTGGTGCGCGGACGCCTGAGCCTTATGGATACCGGGCTGACTCCGCACGAGGCCATGGTGGAGGACCTGCTCTTCATCCGCCGGGTCCTGGACGACGCCGGCGTGCCCTACCTTCTGGTGCGCGGCAATGATCAGCGCCCGGTGATCGCCGTCGACCTCCGGAGGCGCCAGGAGTTGCGGAAGGCAATGGTTGAGGCCTGCCAAACCGAGCCGTTCTACTCCCGCGCGGTAGACATCAAAAAGAGCCGGACCCTGCTGATTGCAGACGGCAGCCTCACATCCAACGACAGGGCGCGGATCATCCGGGTGTACCGGCCGCGGGCGTTCACCGGCACCAACCTGCTGATATCCGTTGCCGCCGGTGTGCAGATTGAACTCTGGGACCTGGAAGGGGACAGCATCACGCTGCCGGTCGAGAACTCCCTCACCCGGCGTACCCTCCCGGCCGCGGAAGTGGTGCGGGGAACCGTGGAAAAGCACGGCCTGCTCTGGCCGACCATCGAGAACATGTTTGCCGACCACGCCACGGACATCCGGTTCGACATCGATCTGGTGTTCTCCTGGGTGGACGGCAGCTCCGCCGAATTCCAGGCCGCCCGCGCCGCCCGGATGAAGGATGCGGTGGTGGGTGAGGGCGACGACCATGAGGCCCGCTTCCGCCAGATCAACGAGCTCAAGTATGCCCTGCGCTCGGTGCATATGTTCGCGCCGTGGATCCGCCGCATCTTCATTGCCTCGGATTCCGCGCGTCCTGACTGGCTTGCCGAGCACCCGTCGGTGACGTTTGTGCCCGCCGCGGAGCACTTCAAGGACCCGTCGGTACTGCCCACCCATAATTCCCAGGCTGTCGAAGCCCAGCTGCAGCACATCCCGGGACTGGCCGAGCACTTCCTGTACTCCAATGACGACATGTTCTTCGGCCGTCCGGTGGCCCCGGACATGTTCTTCTCCCCCGGCGGGATCACCAAGTTCATCGAGGCCAGCACCCGGATCGGCCTCGGCGCCAATGATCCGGAGCGGAGCGGGTTTGAAAATGCGGCGCGGGTCAACCGGCGGCTGCTCTGGGAACGCTTCGGCCGGGTGACCACCCGCCACCTGGAACACACGGCAGCTCCCCTGCGCCGCAGCGTCCTGCTGGAGATGGAGGAGGAGTTCCCCGAAGAGTTCGCCGCCACTGCAGCGAGCACCTTCCGCGCCCAGGACAACATCTCCGTGACCAATTCGCTCTACCACTACTACGCACTGCTCACCGGCCGGGCGGTGACGCAGGAGACGGCGAAAGTGAAGTACGTGGACACCACCAGCTACGCCGGGCTGAAGCTGATGGACCGGCTGCTGGCCAAACGCCACAAGGACATGTTCTGCCTCAATGACGGAAGCTTCCCGGAGGTTCCTGCCGAGGAACGGGCCCGGCGGGTGACGGAGTTCCTGGAGAAGTACTTCCCCGTGAAGGCTCCCTGGGAAAACTAGGGGGATTAACGACGACGGCGCGGAACGCACCGAAGTGCGCCCGCGCCGTCGTCGTTAAAGCTGTTCTAGCGGGTAACCACCACGTGCTCGTTGGGCACGCAGTGGGTCATCGTCAGGCCCTCAACGTTGCGGGGACCGTTGTGGCCCAGGTTCTTCATCCGCTCGGTTTCTTCCTCGTTGAGCGTCTGGGTGGCCAGCGGGCCCAGATCCTTGATCTCGTCCAGGCTGATGCCCAGGCCCTCTCCGACGCGTGCGCCCAGCTCGTCATCGCTCATGTAGAAGTGCCAGAGCATGCGCTCCTGGACCGGGCGGACTGCCTGGCCAACGTTGGCAATGAAGTTGGCAACCAGGTCATCCTTCTCCCACTGCTCCATCAGCTGGTAGCGCTGGCCTGCCTGCATGTAGTCATTCGTGCGGGGCAGACGGGCGCGGGTCAGGCGGCCTTCCAGCTCGGGGCCGACTTCGGACTGTTCAGGCTTCGGTGCTTCCTGCAGCCCGCCGGTGATGTTCGGCTCGTAGTTCACGTGCGGGTTCTGGCCCGGTGCGAGGTCGGTGCCGTAGGACATCTGGCCGCCGCGCTGGTTGGTGGCCACGCGGGCATTCTTCGCGGAGTTCACCGGAAGCTGGAGGTAGTTCGGGCCTACGCGGTAGCGCTGCGTGTCCGAGTAGCTGAACGTACGGCCAACGAGCATCTTGTCATCGGAGAACTCGAGTCCGTCCACCAGGACACCGGTGCCGAAAGCGATCTGCTCGTTTTCGTTGTGGTGATCCGTGACGTTGCGGTTCAGGGTCATGGTGCCCACGAACTTCGGCTCGAATTCCTGCTCCGGCCAGGTCTTGGTGTCATCCAGCGGATCGAAGTCCAGTTCCGGGTGGTCGTGGTCATCCATCATCTGGACGTACAGATCCCACTTCGGGTAGTTGCCGCTCTCAATGGCCTCGTAGAGGTCCTTCGAGGCGTGGCCGAGATCGTTCGCCTGGATGTTCGCGGCGTCCTCCTCGGTCAGGGACTTCACGCCCTGCTGCGGCTGGAAGTGGTACTTCACCAGCTTGGACTCCCCCGCTGCGTTGACCCAGCGGTACGTGTTCACGCCGAAGCCCTGCATGTGGCGGTAGTCCGCGGGGATGCCGCGCGGGCTGAAGAGGTTCACCAGCATGTGCATGGCCTCGGGGGTCTGCGACATGAAGTCGAAGATGCGGGCCGGCTCCTGGCGGAAGGTGACGGGGTCCGGCTTCAGGGAGTGGATCACGTCGGGGAACTTGATGGCGTCCCGGATGAAGAAGACACCGAGGTTGTTGCCGACCAGGTCCCAGTTGCCGTCTTCGGTGTAGAACTTGATGGCGAAGCCGCGGGGGTCCCGGGCCGCTTCGGAGGAGTCCCGGCCGCCGATGACGGAGGAGAACCGGATGGCGACGTCGGTCTTCTTGCCCGGCTCGGAGAAAAGCTTGGCCCGGGTGTACTTGGCAATGGGCTCGTCGCCCCACTTGCCGGTCGCTTCGAACTCGCCGTAGGCCACGAAACCGCGGGCGTGGACTACACGCTCGGGGATCCGCTCACGGTCGAAGTGGCTGATCTTTTCGAGGAGCTGGTAGTTCTCCAAGGTTGCCGGACCACGGGCTCCCACCGTACGGGTGTTCTGGTTGTCATAGACCGGGTGTCCCTGACGGGTGGTGAGGGTCTTCGGCTCGCCGGCGTTGCTCTGTCCGGTGGCCGGATTCTGCTGTTCTGCGTCTGTCATAGAGTGCGCTCCTCGAGGATTTGGTTTATTGCTGGCTGGCAATACTACCTAGTCCACTCTCTTGCAAGGAAAGCGGCAGAGTCAAGTTGATAAGCACACTGATAGTGGCAGCCGGGGAGTGCCCTTGGCACACTGTGAGCATGACTAACGAAGAGCGGCCGCCAGTGGTTGAACTGTCCCCCGAACAAAGCTGGAAGTACCTGGAGCACACGTATCACGGCCGTCTGGCAGTGAGTGTGGCGAACCGGCCGAGCATCTATCCCATCAACTACCTGGCGCACGACGGCGTCCTCCTCCTGCGCACGGCGCCGGGCACCAAGCTGGCGGAAATGACGGTCAACACCCATGTTGCGTTTGAAGCCGACGGGGTGCACAGCGACCAGGCATGGTCCGTCATCGTGAAGGGAACCACCCGCCAGCTGGAGACCTCCGCCGAGATCGAAGCCGCGGATCAGCTTCCGCTGCAGCCCTGGGTCCGGACGGAGAAGTACCGCTACGTCGAAATTGTGCCCGAATCCGTGACCGGCCGGTTCTTCAACCTGGGTCCGGAGCCTGTCCGGTCCTAGGCCGATGTGAGCGTCTGCGGATCCGGAATCCGGAACCCGGCTTCCGCCAGCCGGGTTCCGGTTTCCGCCGGGCCCACGCGCTGCCCCACGGTGCCGCTTTCCTCCAGGGGAACCACGGAGTGCACCACCGAGTCCTCATACAGGTGCACCATGTTGTAGCTCTGGCCGGCGTCCTGGCCCCGGGTTCCCGGCGTTGCAAGGTCCTGGGTGTAGCAGGTGGCCGATGCCACGGAAACAGGAATACCGGCAAAGGTGCCGAAGGTCGAATAATGCAGGTGTCCCGCGATGATGGCCCGCACGTCGCTGCCTGCCAGGACCCGTGCGAGCCGCTGCTGTTGCCGCAGCTCCACCAGGACGGCCAGATCCTGCACGCTGGGCACCGGCGGGTGGTGCATCGCCAGGAGGGTTCCCTCCGGAGCGGCCGTCTGCAGTTCGCGGCGCAGCCAGTCCAGCTGGGCCTCACTGAGTTCACCGTGGTGGTGTCCGGGGACGGTGGTATCCAGGGTAATGATCCGCAGCCCGTCGAGATGGTGCACCTGGTCCACCGGAGACATTTCCGGTGCCTCATTCAACAGGACCTCGCGGAAGGCCGCACGGTTGTCATGGTTGCCCATCGCCCAGATCACCCGGGCTCCCATCCGTTCGGCGGCCGGAAGGACAATCTCGCGGAGCCTGGCATACGCGCGGGCCTCTCCGCGGTCTGCCAGATCGCCGGTGAAAACGATGGCTTCCGGCCTTTGTCCGCTGCCCTCGAGGCGGGTGAAGAGGGCCTGGAGATTGGCCTGGCTGTCCACTGCCCCGTACAGGCTGCGCTCACCCCCCAGCAGGTGCGTGTCGCTGAGATGGAGGAGGAAATGGCGCGGGCGCGGATGCTCGCCCGGGAGGTATTCCATCGGAACCTTCTTGTGTCGGCAACTGCTGCGGCGTACCTCCTTATAAAACCAGACAGGGCGACGGGTGAGTAACCTGTTCGGGCGCGTTTCGGAGATTTTTGCCCGGTACCGGGTCAGCGTGCGTTCCAGCGTCCACTCTGGCGCAGGCACCGCGCCGGCCGTAGGCTCGGAACTGCATCGTCTGTGAAGGGACTCCCATGAAACTCAGCCATATTCCCCTGCGTCTGACCACCGGCGCCTACATCCTCAACTCCGGTCTTAACAAGCGCAATCTGGACGCGGAAAGCGCTGCCGGGCTGCAGCAGATGGCAGCCAATGCCTTTCCGCAGGTTCAGGACATTGAACCGGTGAAGTTCGGCAAGCTCCTGAGCAACGCCGAGATCTGCGTTGGCCTGTCCCTGCTGCTCCCGTTCGTTCCTGCCCGCGTGGCGGGACTGGTTCTGGGCTGCTTCTCCGGCGGGATGATCCGGATGTACCTCATGACGCCGGGCATGACCCAGGAGGACGGAATCCGCCCGAGCCCCGACGGCACGGGCCTCGCAAAGGACGTCTGGATGGCAGGCATTGCCGCCGCATTGATCCTGGACCGGAAACGGCCGAAGACCAAGGTCAAAGTGGTCACGGTTCCGACGCCGGTGATGGGAACCGCAGTTGCTGCGGCAGGCGGCAAAGCAGCGGCGAAGGCTGCCAAAACGGCGAAGGCCGCGAAGGCTGCGAAGGCCGACAAATCGGACAAGTCGGAGAAGAAGTCCTCGAAGGCGGCCAAGGTGGCGAAGGCCGTCGCCGCTGCAGAGGTGGCTAAGTCGGTGAAGGACCACCGGAAATCCTAAAGCGCCTCCGGGTTACTGGAGGTCGAGGATCCCCTTGACCAGGGCGGAGAGGGCGCCCAGATACGCCAGGGCGACGACGATGCGGCGTGCGGTTGCCTCGGGAACGTGCGGCGCGAGCGCGCTGCCCGCCCGGAGGCCGGCGGCGGTGAGGACACAAAGAACCACCCATACCCACCAGTCCAGCCGGGGCCACGCACCCGGCTCAAGCACGGCGTGGACAAGCAGGGTGGTAGTACTTAGCGTCGCCAGGAAGGGCTGCATGGTTGCCATGAAAGACGCCTGCGGCCACCGCGCCAGCACCGCGTAGGCGCTCACCGCAGGTACCCCCGCCCCGGCCATCGAGTTGCTGATCCCCGCCACCAGGCCGGCGGCTGTTTTCGGAGTGCTTCCGCGGAGCACCATCTCCGTGCGGTTTAGCAGAAGCGATGACGTGAGTGCGGCGAGCATAAAAATGCCGACGCCTATTTCCAGCGGTCCCACCGGAAGAACGGAAGCCGTGTAGGTTCCCAGCAGCACACCGATTGCCGCCGGCACAGCCAGCGAGACGTACATGCTCCAGTCGATGCGCCGCCAGACCTGCCGGATCACGAGGCCGGCTGCCAGCGCCCCGCAGACGTTGGTGACCACCACGCCCTCATGGGGACCGAGGGCAACAATGAAGAACGGCGCAAGCAGGAGGCCGAATCCAATCCCGGCCACCCGCTGTGCGATTCCCCCGACGAAGACAGCGATCAGTATGGTCAGCAGCAGTCCGGAACTCACCGCCGAAGTCTATGGCCCAAATCTTCCCGGGCTTCAATTTTCCGCCGTCATATTCTGCAATTACGCAGCACCGCCCTGGCAACCCACGGCGGCAGGTTCCCCTCCGTCCTCAGTTCCGTGCCGCCGTCAACGTGCCGGCAGCAAAGGTGCCGGACCCCGTTCGATGGCAGAATCTCGATATGCTCACCGACCGGTACCCCCTCCGGCAGGTCCGGGAACACCCGCTGGAACCTTTGGACCGCAGGACCTGGCCCGCCACACTGCCCCCGGTGGCCCAACTGCTGGAGGCGGGACTGGACCTTGCCCCGGCTACGGTGCTCGTGGGGGAAAACGGCAGTGGGAAATCAACACTCGTGGAAGCCATCGCCTTGGCGTTCGGGCTCTCCCCCGAGGGCGGATCAACCGGCGCCCGCCACTCGACACGATCAACGGAATCGGAACTCAGCAGACATCTGCAGCTGGTACGCAATCCCGGCGGCACCAAACGGGGATATTTCCTGCGCGCGGAAACCATGCACGGGTTCTTTACGTATCTCGAGAACAACCCCTCGACGTCTCGGACGGACACGGAGTTCCATTCACTTTCACACGGAGAATCATTCCTGTCCCTGGCTGTCGACAGGTTCCGCGGCCCAGGGTTGTGGGTGCTCGACGAACCCGAATCCGCGCTTTCGTTTTCCGGCTGCCTGGCCTTGCTCGGCATCCTCAAGGATCTGGTTGCGGACGGCCGTTCCCAGGTACTGCTTTCGACGCACTCACCACTGCTCGCGGCACTCCCCGGCGCCCGGATCCTGGAGCTGGGCGCATGGGGCTTCCGGGAGCGCGGGTGGCACGAGCTGGATTTAGTCACCAACTGGAAAAGCTTCCTTGACACCCCCGAGCGGTATCTGCGCCGGTTGTGACCTGCGGACGCCATTGTGGTCAGGAATATCTGACCCTTCCTGCGGTTATGACTGTATGAGCACATCAGAGAGCACACCCCGGATTCGGACCATCGGCCTTATCGGAAGCGGCAATATCGGATCCCAGCTGGCACGCCTGGCAATAAAGCAGGGATACGACGTCGTCCTCAGCAACTCGCGGGGGCCTGAAACGCTGCAGCCACTCGTGATGGAACTGGGTGAGCACGCACGGGCAGCCACCCCTGCGGAGGCTGCCGCAGCCGGGGACCTGGTGGTGGTAACCATCCCGCTGAAGAACTACCAGCAGGTGCCGGTGGAGGAACTGCGCGGCAAGACCGTCATCGACACGATGAACTACTATCCGCAGCGGGACGGAAACATCGCCGAGCTCGACGACGAATCCACCACCACCAGCGAGCTGCTGCAGGCACACCTGCCTGACTCGCACGTGGTGAAGGCGTTCACCAACATCATGTCGGACCACCTGACCAGCCAGGGCTCCCCCGCCGGTGCGCCCAACCGCCGGGCCCTGCCCATTGCAGGCGACGATGCAGCGGCCAAGGAGCAGGTGGCCTCGCTGATTAATGAGTTCGGTTTCGACGTCATCGACGCCGGTCCGCTCGCCGAGGGGTGGCGCTGGCAGCGGGATACTCCCGCCTATGTGACCGCTCTGGATGCCAAGGGGATGGAACAGGCGCTGGCCGAGGCCGTGCGGTACGCCGATATGGCCTGACCGCCGCGTCTGGACACACAGAGGCCTCCCGCTGTAACAGCGGGAGGCCTCTGTGTGTCTCGGCGGAGACCCCGTTACGGGATCCGCACAACTACGGAATGAGCACCAGGCGGATGGGGTTGCCTTCCTTGGCATCCAGGGCCTTCACTGCTGCCTCGGCGTCGGCGAGCGGAATGCGCGCGCTGACGGACTTGGCGAAGTCCAGCCGGCCCAGGCGGGTCAGCGCAACCAGCTGCGGCACATGGTGCGCCTCGGAACCGTAATGGCCGCGGATCTGCTTGCGGGCGTAGGAGAAGCCGGTGCTGTCATTAATGGTCATAGGCTTGCCGGACAGGCCTACGAGCACGAGGCGTCCGTCCCGGCCCAGGCAGTTGATGGCCTGTGCCCGCACGGCGTCCACGCCGGCAAAATCCAGGGCTACATCCAGTCCCCTGCCGCCGGTGGCGGCCTTCATGGCGTCGGCGAAGTCCTCCGCCAGCGGATCCAGTGCAATGTCGGCGCCGAATTCCAGCGCCCGCTCCCGTGCTTCGGGAAGAGGATCAACGGCAATGACCGGGGCTGCCCCGACCAGGCGCAGGAGCTGGACGCCGTGGGCGCCGAGGCCTCCGATGCCCCAGACACCGACGGCTTCGCCGGCGCGGACGTCCGCGGTGGATGCGATGGCGCCCCACGGAGTGGAGACAGCGTCCGGAATGATGGAGGCCTGGTCGAAGGGAATATCTTCCCCCAAAGGAACCAGCACGCCGGCGGGAACCACGAGGTACTCAGCCCAGCCGCCGTCGAAATCCACGCCCATGGTGAGCGTTACGCCGTTGTACTCATACCCGGCCTGGACCACCACGCGGTCCCCGGGAGCTACGGATGTGACGCCTGCCCCGGGAAGATCCACGGTGCCGGCCACCTCGTGCCCGAGGGTGACCTCGCTGCCCTTCAGGAACTGCGGCCGCAGTAGTCCCTGGATCAGGTGGACATCGGAGAGGCAGACGCCTGCTGCTTCAACCTTGATACGGACGAATCCCGGACCCGGATCCGGGATGGGAACTTCCTTCACGGCGAAGGTGCCGGTTTCGACGTTGAGCCGTCCTGCGATCATGGTGCCGTCAGACATGAAAAACCTCTTTTAGCTCGGAACTGCGGCGGGCAGACGCGGCCGCGGTTTAATTATCTGCCCGTGCTTCCCCAGCGCAAAAAGGCGGCAGCCACGTAGCGGCTGCCGCCTTGTCTCCGCGCAGTTCCCTCAGCAGGAGGACCGGTCAGGCCTGCAGGATCACCTTGAGGGCATTGGTTTCCGCTGCCCGGGAAAAGGTGTCGTACGCCTCCATGATGTCCTGCAGCTGGTACCGGTGGCTGATGAACTCCTCCGCCGGCAGCTTGCCCTCCGCCACGAGCTTCAGCAGCATGGGCAGCGTATTGGTGTTGACCAAGCCCATGCTGATGTTGATGTTCTCGATCCAGAGCCGGTCCAGTTCCAGGCTGACAGGTTTCCCGTGCACCCCCACGTTTGCCACGTTGCCTCCGGGGCGCACAATGCTGGTGCACATCTCGAATGTTGCCGGGATGCCCACCGCTTCAACGGCCACGTCCACTCCCCACCCGTCGGTTTGGGCCATCACCTGCTCGCGCCAGTCCGCATCCCCGGAGTTCACCCCGTGCGTCGCCCCGAATTTGCGGGCCTGCTCAACACGGTTGGCGTCCAGATCCACGGCAATGACCTTGGCGGCACCATAGAGCCGTGCGGTGGAAATAACGGCCAGTCCAACCGGCCCGGCACCGATGACGGCGACCACGTCACCGGGCTTGGTCCGTCCGTACTGCACACCCATCTCGAACCCGGTGGGGAAAATGTCGCTGAGCAGCACGCCGTGCTCCGAGGACACGCTTTCCGGCAGGAGGTACAGCGAGGTGTCCGCGTAGGGGGCACGCACGTATTCCGCCTGGGTGCCGTCAATCAGGTGGCCGAAAATCCAGCCGATGCCGGCGCTGCCCTCCTCGCCAACACAGTGTGAGTACAACCCTTCCCGGCAGAAGCTGCAGGACCCGTCAGCGGAGACACAGGAGAGGATGACTTTGTCCCCCACCTTGAAGTTGCTGACGCCGCTGCCGATTTCCGTGATGGTGCCGACGCCTTCGTGGCCAAGAATCCGGCCGGGGGTCACCGCAGGGACGTCGCCCTTGAGAATGTGCAGGTCAGTGCCGCAGATGGTGGTCGTGTCGATCTTGACGATGGCATCACGCGGCTCCTGAATCCGGGGATCCGGAACGTCCTTCCAGGACTTCTGCCCGGGGCCTTCGTAAACGAGTGCTTTCATGGTTTCCTCGCCTGGTTATCCGACCTAGGTGCAGGACCCCTTGATGTGCCTGCCTTTCGGGAGCTTCCCGGAGCGTGCCTGTTGCAGAACGGCAGCCGTCGGATGCTTTCCAGCCTAGGTCCTACCGACGGCGGGGTGGAAGAAGCCGCAGCCTATCGTCCGTCCACATAGAGCCATTGGCCCCGTTCGCGGACAAAGCTGCTTCTTTCATGCTGCGTACCGCGCTGGCCGTCCTGCCGGTAGTGGGCACGGAATTCCACCGTGCCTGTGGTGTCCAGCGGGCCGCCGCCGGAGGTTGAGAGGATATCCAGGCGGCGCCATTCCATTCCCGCATCCAACTCCAGCCGGGACGGCCGGTGGTCCGGGTGCCAGGTGGCCAGCAGATAAGGCACGTTGCCGGTGGCGAAGGCACTGTACCGCGAACGCATCAGGGCCTCTGCAGTAGGGGCAGCGGCGGCACCGGAGTGGAACCGTCCGCAGCAGTTCCCGTAGGTTTCCCCGCTCAGGCACGGGCACCTGTCTTCAGCGGTAACAGCGGGCGGGACCGGCGGTGGAGTACTCATACCTTCCAGTATCCCGCGCTGCGGGTACTACTACGGGCCGACGTTGTTCTGCAGCTGTTCCAGGTTGTGCCCTATTTCCCCCGGGACAATTCCGTTGTCCTGCAACGCGCCCACACGCCCGAGCATCAAGACCACGGCTGCGGTCAGCACGGCCATCACCAGGACGGCCAGCATGGCGCGCCCGGCGGCGGACCACCTGGGCCGGGCAAGCACCTGTACCCGCGGCGTCGGCTCCGGCGCCGGCGCCGCCGCTCCCACTGTTGGCGGGACGGACGGCGGCGAGGTAAGCGGTCCGGACAAAGCAGTCTGGGACATCGGTGGAAAGACCGAGGGCAGCGGAGCCGAGGGGTGCCGGGCCTGGCCGGGATCGGTTGCCGGCTCTGTCCCTTGTATCTCTCCGGCAGCGGATGTCGCGGCAATCTCGCCGGCCGGCGCCGGCGGCCCGATCGACTCCACCGTTGCCGGCCCGCTCCAGGGATCCCACTGCTGTTCCGCGGAGCCGGGCGGGTCGGCAGAAGATGCCTGGTCGGCCGGACCGCCCTGACCGGAGACAGACAGCTGGGATACCAGTCCCGGCTGCATAATCCCCTCGGCCCAGCGGTAGTCCAGCAGGGTTGCGGAGACTTCAGCCGCCGTCGGCCGGACGCCGGGATCCCGGCTGGTCATGGCTGTGAGCAGTCCGCGCCAGTAATGCTCCAGGGACGCAGGGACCTCGGGGTCGCGGCTCAGCCGGGCAACGGCTGCCTCTATCGCGCTGCCGCTGAACTCCACCTTGCCGGTTACCGATTCGAGCAGTACCAGGCCAAGCGAGTAGATGTCGCTTGCCGCCTCTGCCCCGAGGCCTGAAGCCTGCTCCGGGCTGAGGTAGTTGGCGGTGCCAAGGGTGGCGCCGGCGGCGGTGATCCGCGCACCGTTCAGGATCAAGGCGATTCCAAAATCCGCCAGCTTGGCCCGCGGCGACGTTCCGGCGGCCATCGAGGGCAGCAGGATGTTTGCCGGCTTGATGTCCCGGTGGACTACTCCCCTGTCATGGATATACGCGAGGGCACCTGCCAGCTCGGCGCCGATGAGGGGAACATCCGTAGGCTCCAGCCCGCCACCTCGAAGCCGCCTGCGCAGATCGGGGCCGTCCACCAGCTCCATGACCAGATAGGTCCGCGGCCCGTCGTCCGCCGTGCCCCCGGGAACCGCGTCATCCTTACCTGCGTCGAACAGGGTCACCAGGCCTGGATGTGACAACGAGGCGAGGAGTCGCATCTCGTTTTCCTGCCGTCCGATGTCATCCGGAGCCACGGCACTGGAGCGGAACACCTTTACCGCAATATCGCGGCCCAGCGCTTCATCCTGGCCCCGGTAGACGGTGGCCATGCCGCCGCGTCCAATTGGTTCAATGAGTCGGTATCTGCCGGCAATGAGCCTGTCCGGGCCACTCGTTGCGCTGGTTTCCATCCTGCAACCTTCTCTCGCCGCTAATAGCGTAGCTGAGGAGAATCGCTGCGTAGATGGCCCGTAACGACTTTTCTTTTACTCTGGTTTACCCCTCGTGCAGGCCCCGCCGCTGCGCTAAACTGTCCCGCCGCCGGGGACGGCGGCGGCAGATTTCCCGGCAGGCATCCCGGCTGTTCCGTGCCCCTAGAGCACCTTGGCAATGTTGTCCCACAGCTGCTGGACGCCGAGGGCAATGAACAGCAGTGCGGTGAATCCGAGGGCAAGATTGGTATGCAGCTTGTTGGCCCACTGCTTCGGAATCCGTCGGCCGTTGAGGAGTCCCAGCAGGGTCACCGCGAGGAAGGGCATGAACAGCGAACCGAGCACACCGTAGGCAAGGATGAGGCCGATCGGCTGTCCGAGCTGGAAGAGGATCATCGGCGGGAAGGTCAGCCAGAGGACGTAGAAGCGGAAGTATTTTCCGCCGATGCGGGTGTCCGGGTGGCCGGATGCCTTGCCCCGGATGTTCCCCCAGAAGTCGGCGAACATCAGGGAGACACCGTTCCACACCCCGATGATCGAGGAGAAGGATGCAGCCCAGAACCCGATCAGGAACCCGGTGCCCACCACGTCTCCGTATCTGGCCTTCAATACGTCATAAAGATCCAGCAGCCCCTCGTCACCGCTGGCGAGGGACACGCCTGCCGCGCGGACCACTTCGGCACCGACAATAAGCATCGCCACCACGAAGATGCCGGTCATGACATAGGCCATGGAATTGTCAATGCGCATGACCCGCATCCACTTAGGCGTGTACCAGCCCTTTTCACGCAGCCAGTATCCGTAGGCGGCGAGGGTGATGGTGCCGCCCACGCCCCCGGCGAGAGCCAACGTGTAAAACACTCCGCCCGCGGGGATCATCGGAATCAGGCCCACGAACATTGCCGGAATGTTGGGTACGGCGATCACAGCCAGCCCCACCACGGTGACGAACATCAGGCCGACGAGCACCGCGGTGATCTTCTCGAAGGTGGCATATCTGCCGAACCAGACCATCACGAAGCCGGCCAGGCCCATGAGGACGGCCCAGGCCGTGAGCGGAAGGACCGGGAAGACCGCCGCCAGCGGCAAGGCGGCGGAGGACATGGCCGTGGCTCCGTAGATGAAGCCCCAGATCATGATGTAGGGACCGAAGTACCAGGTGGTCCATTTCCCCAGGGAACGCCAGCCTTCGAAGATGGTCAGGCCGGTGGCCAGGGTGAAACGGCCGGCTCCTTCCACCAGGATGATTTTCAGGACCACGCCCAGGATCACGGCCCAGAGCAATGCGTACCCGTAACGGGACCCGGCCACCAGCGTGGCCACCATATCTGCGGCACCGACCCCGGTGGCGGCGACCACCAGCCCGGGACCGACGATCTTCCATTTGGCTTCCGATCCGCCGTCGTCGTCCACGGCATCGGCGTGGTTCAGGGGTCTCTTCGGAGGGGTGTCAGCGGCCATGTGACAGTTCCTTTACTTGGGTGCGGAGGTCCGGGCCCGGCCATCTTCGCATCCCACCCCGCCTTCGGACACGGGTGTAACCGGCGCCCGGGTGGATGGCCCACCCCGGGCGCCGGGACCCAGTCAGTCCCCGGAGGCCAGCACCGCCTTGGGGAGGCGGTGGATCGTCACCGCTCCCACCGCGCTAAAGGGGTGCAGCGGGTCCGGATCGGCGGATCCGGTGGGACCTCCCAGCTGGGAGTGCCCGACGGCGCTCATCACCGCATAGGCGTCCCCGCGGTCCCAGCCGTGCCCGTCCACGAGGAACGCGAACATGTCCTCATACCCGCGGGTAATGCTCTCCTGCACCGGATTCCCCAGTCCGACGAAGATCCATTCATCCGCGGTTTCAACCCGTGGAGCCCGCAGGGCCATCCCCTTCACCACGTCCACGCTCACCACGGCAATGCCTTCGGCTTCGATGGCGACGAAGGATGATTCACCTTCAGCCATGATGGCGTGGATATCGCCGATTGACAGGTAGGCGCCCTCAACCATGACGGGCAGGTACACCGTGGATCCGGGACGGCACTGGACCAGGTCCATATTGCCGCCCTGCGGCGTCGACGGCATGATCGTCGAGTTGCTCCCCTCGGCCGGAGCCGTGCCGATGCAACCGATCATCGGACTGGGCGCGAAGGTGTGGCGGCTGGTGACGTGCACGCCGTCGTCGTCAATCGGGACGCGCCGGGTGAACATCTCCTGGCCCATAACGTGCTGAAGTGCCCCGGAGCCCGGAAGGCTGACGGACCAGCCGCGGTCCTTGAGCCGGATCTCGTGGATGGTGACAGCCAGGGCGTCGCCGGGCTGCGCCCCCTCGACGTACACCGGCCCGGTGACCGGGTTGATGCCGACGGTGAGCTTCTCCATGTCGCGGAATTCATGCAGCTGGGCGTACACCTCGTCGCTGGTTTCGAAACCGATGGTTTCCCCGGTGCCCGGAGAGATTTTCAGGGCCGGGGTTTCATTCGCGGAGAAGCCGAACCTGCCGTGGCTCTTGTCCAGAAAATGGTCCATGGTGTTATGCCTTTCGGTCTTCTGCAAGGTCGGCCAGCTCGGAATCCTCCGCCGACAATTCGGTCTTGCGCCCGGTGGCGCGGTAATAAAGGAAAACGCAGGCGCCGATGGCCAGCCACACCAGGCCGCCCACCTTGGCCTCCGTGTTTGCGTTGAACAGGACGTAGCCGATCACCAGGAACCCGGTCACCGGAACCGCCAGGTGAAGCAGGTAGTTGCGGGACTTGCGGCGCACAACGTAGAGCACGACGACGGACAGGTGCAGCAGCATGAAGCCGAACAGTGCACCGAAGTTCACCAGGGAGGAGATGAGGTCGATCTGGCCCACGAAGAACAGGACCAGCACGGCGGAAATACCGGACACCAGCAGGATGGCGTTCTGCGGCACCTGGCGCCCGTTGATCCGGTTCAGGAAAGCAGGCAGCTGACGGTCCCGGCTCATCGAGTACAAAAGGCGGGACGTTGCAGCCTGGGCGGCCATCGCGTTGGCAATACCGACGGCCACCACGTTGACTGCAAAGAATGCCGTTGCCCAGCCACTGCTGGAAGCGGCCTCCACCACGGTGAAGAACGCATTGCCTACTTCGTCATCGCTGAATGAATCCCGGCCGCCGGCCAGGGCGCTGGCCAGCCAGGTCTGCAGGATGAAACACGAAGCGACAATGAGCAGGGCCCCGACCATGGCCTTTCCTGCAGAGTTGCGGCCGCCGGTGGATTCCTCGCTCATGGTGGAGATGCCGTCAAACCCGAGGAAGCTCAGAACGGCAATGGACAGCGCGGAGGCGATCAGCGGTCCGGACACCTTCTCCGGATCCCAGAGCGGCTGCATGGTCAGCTCGGCGCCGGGAACGGTGCCGTTGTTGAGGGCCGTGACGGCGATGACCACGAAGATCACGATGAAGGCCAGTTCCACGGCAAGGAAGACGCGGTTCATGATCTTGATGGAGCTGACGCCGGAAAGATTGATCACCGTATTGATGGCCACGAAGATCAGCGCCCACAGCCAGCGCGGCGTTCCCGGGAAGATCCCCACCATCGACTCCGCGGCGAAGACATAGAGCAGTGTGGGGACAAGGAGGTAATCCAGCAGGATGGCCCAGCCGGCGAAGAACCCGGCGTTGGGATGGATGCCGCGTCCCACATACGAGAAAACGGAGCCGGCCAGCGGAATGGACTTGGCCATTTGGGCGTAGGCGAGGGCGGTGAAGATCATCGCGATCAGCCCAATGAGGTAGACCAGCGGCACCATGCCCTCGGACGCGTTGTAGACCGTTCCGAAAATCGCCCAGGGAGCGATGGGCAGCATAAAGATCAAGCCGTAAATCAGAAGATCGGCTGTCGAGACCGAGCGTCGCAGTTCCTGTTTATAGCCGAGGGATTCCAGCTCCTGCTGGGCATCCCGCTCCTCGGAGCCGGCGGATCGGTTCATGGCTTCGCACTTTCGTTAAGGGGGTTTCTACTGCAGGGCGCCCGCCGGCACGGTCCGTGCCGGGTCCGGCGAAGTCATCATTGCGGAGAAAAGGTCTCCAAACAAGACCAATAACCTCATTAGAATGTTTGTTACGTGCCGGCACCGCTCCGGTCATCGCAGACCCCGCCGCGGCGGAACCAGGAGGACGGTCATGGAAGGCAGCGTCGGTGGTCTCGACACCCCGCTCGAGATTTCCTCACGCGTGGACGACATAGCCGACCGGCTCATCACCGCGATAGCCGTGGGCGAGTATCTGCCCGGTTCCAGGCTCCCTTCGGAGCGGGACCTGGCGGCGTCCCTGCGGGTGGGACGGATGACGGTCCGCGCTGCAATTTCCCGGCTGGTGCGGGAGGGGCTGCTGCGGACCCAGCGGGGCCGGGGCGGGGGGTCTTTTGTACAGAGTTCCCTGCCGGCAGCGGCGGGGAACTCCGCCCACCCGGCCGTCCACCGCGTCCTGGGCAGCCGGTGGGAGGTACTTAAGGACACGTCCGAAGCCATTGCCCACCTGCAGGGCGCCGTGTGCCGCGCGGCCGCAGAAAACCGCTCCGAGGATGACATAGCGGTGCTGGAGCAATGTCTTGAGGCTTTCCGCCGGGCGGCCTCGGGATCGGAATCGCAGATTGCCGATGAACTACTCCACCTGGCCATCGGCGCCGCGGCGCACAACCACACGCTGTCCGCGCTCCTGCTCGATCTCGAGGCCCGGGTCAGCATCTCGGCACCCCGGCATCCCTGGGGCGATGCCGAGGGAATGCGCCGGATGGAGGAACGCGCCTTGCGCGATCATGAGAAGCTCATCGCCGCTATCACCGGGCAGCGGTCCGCCGAAGCCGGTGATCTTGGTCGCATGCATGCCCGCATTGATTTGGAGATGCTGGATAACGCACTTCGGCGTTCAGCGCCGGAAAGCACGGAGATGAATACGCGGGCAAAACAAAAGCAGGACGGGAATTAATCCCGTCCTGCTCCTGATTCAAGCCGGCCCGTGAAACGGACCATAATGTCTAGTTAGACAGCCTGGATGTTAACCGCCTGGGGACCCTTGGGGCCCTGCTCGGTGTCGAACGTGACCTTCTGGTTCTCTTCAAGAGACCGGTAGCCACTGGAGTTGATAGCGGAGTAGTGGGCGAAAACATCAGCGCTGCCATCATCGGGCTCGATGAAGCCGAAGCCCTTTTCAGCGTTGAACCATTTCACGGTACCTGTTGCCATTTTTAATCATCCTTCTGAACGAAACCTGCCCCCGACCTTCGGGGAGTTTCACGCTGCCGTGCCTTCTGTGCAAAATACAGAAAAAGCGGCTGGCCCTAGATCTGGGTTTCGCCGCTTGAACGTACAAATTGCACAACACTGCAACAAGAAAAAGTATAGCGCGGGACCCGTGGAGAGTCACCCCTCCGGCAGCACCTAGGCTTGAAGCATGGACTCCCCGATCGAGAACTACCTACGCAGGATCCACGCCGAGCTAGCCGGTTTGAAGGACGGCAAACCGTACAGCGCCATACCGGCCATGGCCAACGTCAACCCGGATTGCTTCGGGATAGCGCTGGCCACCGCGGACGGTTATGTCTACGAAGTGGGGGACACGCGCGAGGAGTTCAGTATCCAGTCCATCTCCAAGCCCTTCACCTACGCGCTGGCCCTGGCCGATCTGGGCATGGAGGCCGTGGATGCCAAAGTGGACGTGGAGCCCTCCGGGGATTCCTTCAATGAAATCTCCCTGGCCGAAGGCACCGGCCGGCCCGCCAACGCCATGATCAACGCCGGCGCCCTGACCGCCACCTCACTGGTCAAGGGATCCGGCGGCCGGTCCCGTTTCAAGCGCATCCTGGATACCTATTCCGCCTTCGCCGGACGTGACCTCGATGTGAACCAGCGCATTTACACCTCCGAGGCGAGGTCCGGACACCGCAACACCGCCCTGGGTTACCTCCTGCGTTCCTTCGGCATTATCGAAACCGATCCGGCACCGATCATCAAGGACTACTTCCGTCAGTGCTCCGTCATGGTCAATGCACGGGACCTCGCCCTGATGGCCGCCACCCTGGCCAACAGCGGCCGGCATCCCCTTTCCGGAGACGAAGTCCTTGACCTCGCTTCAGTGGAACGCGTGCTTTCGGTGATGACCACCTGCGGCATGTATGACGACGCCGGATCCTGGATCAGCAGCGTCGGCATGCCCGCCAAGTCCGGTGTGGCCGGTGGGATCCTGGCCGTCCTGCCCGGGCAGGTGGGTCTGGCGGTCTATTCCCCTCCCCTCGATGCCCACGGCAACAGCGTCCGCGGGGTGGCGGTCAGCCAACGGCTGTCCCACGACCTCGGACTGCACTTCGTGCGCGCCGCGCGGACGGGCCGCTCCGCCATCCGGGCCATTTATGACATCACCGCTGCCCCCTCAGGCATCCGGCGCACGGATGAGGCAGCCGAGATCCTGGCCGAACACGGCCACCGGGTGCAGGTGATCGAGCTCAACGGCGACCTGCTCTTCGCCGGTGCTGAATCCATGGTGCGTGCGCTGACGGAGCTTCCCGACGACGTCGAACTAGTGGTTGCCGATCTGCGCAGCGTAGACGAAGTGTCCGACGTCGCCATCAGGCTGATAGCCGAGGCAGAGGACATGCTCCGCCGGAGCGGGCGGGAGCTGGCGTTTGTGGAGCTCGAAGGGACGGTCGCCGCATCCCTGCAGGAGCTCGGCCGGGAAACGGCGTCCTTCACCACCAGGTCAGCGGCAATCGAGTGGTGTGAAAACAGGATGCTGGAAGGCCACGGCACCGAACTGGTCCTGCCGGACACCATCGAGCCTGCGGATTCCCCCGCGCTCAGCCCGCTGGATCCCGATGACGCCCAGCTGCTGCAGGACATGATGGAGGACAGGACGTACGACGACGGCGACGTGGTCCGGCGCGTGGGCCAGCGGTTCGGCGGCGTCTTCTTCATCGTCTCCGGGCAAATCATGACGTCCATACCCGGACCGGACGGCAGCAGGGTCAAACTCGCCACCCTCGGCCCGGGCATGACCTTCGGCGAAATGGCCATGGGCGAGGACAGGCGCCAGGAAACCACCGTAAAGGCGTCCGGGCCGGTGCAGGTCAAGGTGCTAACGGCGGACGCCATCGACGAGCTGGCGGAACAGGACCCGGTGCTGAGCATGAACCTGTGGAAGGCCCTGACGCAGGATGCGTACGCCCGGGTGGAGCAGTACCTGCGCGAGGCAGCAGTGCGAATCCACGACTAAGCCGGGGTACGCCGGGAATCCGGGGGATCTGGTGCGCGAGGCACCGGGTCCCCCGCCTATTGTCCGGGTCCCCCGCTGCTGGTCCGGGTTCCTGCGCCACGCAGTGCAGGGATCCGGACAAACTGACGGATCCCTCCGGTGACCGGCCGGACCGCCGGCCCCTGATGCGCGCTGGAATCCACCGGTTAAACGCAAGAGCAGGACGGGAGATCCCGTCCTGCTCTTGTGAGTATCGGCGCTAAGCGGCCGTTACAAAGTCTCTAAAAGATTAGAGGGCCTGGATGTTCGAGGCCTGCGGGCCCTTGGGGCCCTGCTCGGTGTCGAAGCTAACCTTCTGGTTCTCGTCCAGCGACTTGTAGCCGTTGGAGTTGATCGCGGAGTAGTGAGCGAAGACGTCGGCGCTGCCGTCGTCGGGCTCAATGAAGCCGAAGCCCTTTTCGGAGTTGAACCATTTCACGGTACCTGTAGCCATTTTAATATTCCTTCTGCATTCGAAACACATCCCGACTTTCGGGCGGTTTCAGTCGCGGTGTTCCTTTACCGCTTTTACAGAAAAGCAGCTAGACCGTTTGGTTTCGCCGCTTGAAATACAAAATGCGCAACACAACAACTGCGTTTCAGCCTACACGAGGTTTGCCCACATGCCTAATCCACTCCCCCGGGGCCCGTTCCGGCCGCGTCGTAGCGGCGTCGTAGCCGCCTCGTAGCGGCCTCGTAGGCCCGGCTGTCCGCCCGTCGGGCAGACAGCCGGGCCGCCTACTCCGGCATAACCAGCTCGCGCGGAATACGCAGCTGGTCCGGCACCCGCGTCAACAGCAGAGGATCAATCAGCTCACCCCGGCGCAGGACGCTTACCTCGCCGGTGGGCTCCAGGATCGCGACAGCCACTTCGGAGAGATTCCGGATTCCGGCCTGACGCAGCTTGAAGTACAGCTCCTCCTCATGAATGCGGGCCTTGCGCAGTCCGTCATGGATGATCTCGTTCCCGGCCATCAGCAGGATCGGACGGCTGGTGAGGTAGGCACCACGCCGGCTGCGGCGCAGGTAGGCCTCCAGCCGCAGCATCCCGAACATCGTCGCCAGCCCGATGATGCCGGCCGCCAGGGTGGGTGTGTATCCAAGGACAACGCGGCCGAGCACCCCGCCCAGCGCGAGCACGATGGCGTGGTCCAAGGTGGACCAGCTGGCCAGCGCACGTTGCCCGAATCCGCGGACCATCAGGGAAAAAGCCGTATAGATGCCCAGGGCGCTCACAACCACCCAGAGCGCTTCGGACGGACTGACGCCGAGGTTGTGCCACACGGTGCATCTCCTTAGACCCCGGTTCGGGGAACTGCCGGACTACCGAAGATGCTAGTGGCCGCACGGGACGGGTCACAGGGGTCGCGGCGCCGGCCCGGCCGTCAGGCGAAGACTGATGCGCCCTTGTGCGCCGCCGCCATCTCCCGCTGGGTGGCCGTCAGGCGCTGCAGCGCCCCCGTAGCGCCGTCGACGAAGGCCAGGGTGGTCTCGGCCCGCACACAGGCCTGGCCGGTGACCGGGTCATGGATGACGTAGGCCAGGGTGAGGCTGGCTCCCTTGACCGCGCTGATCCAGACGTCGACGTCGGCGGGGATGTTCCGGTAGGTCAGCTCGGCAACGTAACGGACCCGGTGCTCCACCACGAGGGACCGGGTGCCCGGCGGCACATCGCTGAACAATGGAACGGCTGGCTGCAGCCCCGGCCCTCCCGTTCCGCCGGGAGGACCAAAGGCATGCACGCGTGCTTCCTCCAGGATGCGGACAATCTCCACATTGTTGACATGCCCGTAGGCATCCATGTCCCCCCAGCGCATACCGACGGAACAATGGATGACGGAGGAGTTAGAGCTCATCCTTCATATCTAGCACAGCAGCCGCAGGCCGCCGTGCTGCAGGGCCGGTCAGGAGCGGACGGGCAGGGCGGCATCCGCGAGCAGCTGGAACGAGCGCAGCCGGGATTCCAGCGTGGCGGTCTGGGTGGCAACGATCAGCTCATCCGCCTGCGCGTGGTCGGTGAACCAGTCGAGATAGTCCCGGACTTCCCCGGGGTTGCCGACGGCGGAGTAGCGGCCCATCTGCTTGACCTGCTGGCCGCCCGGCGACTGCAGGATCGCGTCGGCTTCCTCATCCGTGAAGGTGCGGTCCCGTCCGAACAGCTGCGTGACGCGGCGGCGCTGCGAGTCGGTGAACATCTGCTGCGCTTCCTCCGTTGTGTCCGCGGCGATAACGTTCACGCCGGCGATGACATACGGCTCGGCCAGCTGGGCCGAGGGCTTGAAGTCGCGGCGGTAGATCATGACGGCGTCCTGCAGTGCCTGCGGAGCGAAGTGTGAGGCGAAGGAGTACGGCAGGCCCAGGGCAGCGGCCAGCTTGGCCCCGAAGAGGGAGGATCCAAGAATGTACAGCGGCACGTCGGTGCCGGCACCCGGCGTGGCGTTGATGCCCGGGATGAGGGTGTTGCCGGTCAGGTAGCCCTGCAGTTCCTGGACGTCCTGGGGGAAGCTGTCCGAAGACATGGGGTCGCGGCGCAGCGCGCGCATGGTTTTCTGGTCGCTGCCCGGAGCCCGGCCGAGGCCCAGGTCAATGCGGCCCGGGAAGAGCGTTTCGAGGGTGCCGAACTGCTCGGCAATGGTCAGCGGCGCATGGTTGGGCAGCATCACGCCGCCGGCGCCAAGCCGGATGCTCTCGGTGTGCGCGGCAATGTAGCCGATCAGCACGCTGGTGGCCGAGGACGCGATAGTGGGCATGTTGTGGTGTTCGGCGTACCAAATACGGGTGTAGCCGAGCTTTTCCGCGTGCTGTGCCAGCGCCAGCGAAGAGGCAAAGGAATCACGTGCCGTCTGGCCCTCATCGATGATGGCGAGATCGAGTATGGAGAGCGGAACAGTCATTGAGGCGTGCCTTTCAGTTGCTTGCACTCCGGACCTTTTTGCCCGGGCACGGTAGTAGCAACCGCGATGCAGCCTTGGTTATTTCATCCGCGGCATGCTTGGGGGGCGCCTCACGTCACTGCCGTCCGCCCCGCCTGGCCAGATAACCGGCGAGGCGGCTGAAGGACTGGTTCCAGGTGGCTTCATGCCCCCGCAGCAGCTTGTCTTCGCTGAAGGGTCCCTCCCGGAAGGTCATGCGGGTGATGGCTTCATCCTCCGGGATCTGAAGGGGTTCCAGCATCACGTTGATCACCCTTACCGGGCCCGCCGGTGAGCCGTCCGCGTGCCTCCACTGCTGCGTCACCTCGAATTGGCGCGGAGGATCGAGGATCCGGTATTCGCCGCCCCACCAGACTTCGTCACCGGTGACGGTATTGACCATGCAGGCCTGGTAGTCCCCGCCTTCGTGCTGATTGGCGGAGACCCGGTCCGGCGGAACAATAAAACCCTCGGCCCCCCACCAGGCGGTGATGCCCGCCAGGTCAATCCAGGCTGAATAAATGGCGGAGGGCCCGGACGGCAGATCCCGCACCATATGCAGGAAGTCCTCTCCGTCGTCGGGAAGCTCGTCATCCATGGATGGCTCCTAGGTGCGGGGACGGGTCTTGCGGCGGTCCTTACTCCAGTGTGGAACCGCGGCCGGGCCAGCACAATGCCGCGGCGCATGGCAGCGGGCGCTAGTTTGGACGGGATGAGCATTCATATCGGAACCTCGGGCTGGGCCTACACCCACTGGCGCAATGTGCTCTACCCCAAGGGCGTGCCCGCACGCGCGTGGCTGGAAAAGTACGCCGCTGAATTCGACACCGTGGAGCTGAACGGCAGCTTTTACCGCTGGCCCCGGGAAGAGGCGTTCGCCGCGTACCGGGAGCGGCTGCCGGAAGGCTACGTCTTTTCGGTCAAGGCTCCCCGCGGACTCACCCATGCCCGAAAGCTTCGGGATCCGGATGAATGGCTCGGACGGATCCAGCGGTGCTTTGCCGAGCTGGGGAACCGCAGCGGAGTGTTCCTGCTGCAGCTTTCCCCGGACATGGAGCGCAATGACGAGCGCCTGGATTATGTGCTGGCTGGACTGCCGGACAGCATCCGCGTGGCGGTGGAATTCCGCCACGACAGCTGGAACACCGAAGACGTCTTCCACTTGTTGGAACGCCACGGCGCCGCCTACACGGTCATGAGCGGTGCGCACCTGCCCTGCACCCTGCGCGCCACGGCCGATTTCGTGTATGTCCGCCTGCACGGGCCGGACCCCGAGCGGCTCTACGCCGGATCCTATTCGGAGCAGGACCTGCAGTGGTGGGTAGCCCGGATCGGGGAATGGAATGCCGCCGGGAAGGACGTCTATGCCTATTTCAACAACGACGGCGAGGGGCACGCGGTCCGTAACGCCCGGAGGCTCAAGGAGCTGACGCTCGTGTGACGTCTGACATACTTGATTGCCGTAAGTGACGCCCTGCACCCTACTGAACGGCAATCCAAACAAATGACGGACCAGATGTACAAAGTGATCGCCATGGCGGTCTACATGCTCGCGATGCTGGCCATCGGCTGGTGGGCCTACCGGAAAACCAACAATCTGGACGACTACATGCTGGCCGGCCGGGACCTGAAACCCGGCGTCGCTGCCCTGAGCGCCGGAGCCTCGGACATGTCCGGCTGGCTGCTGATGGGCCTGCCGGGTGCGATCTACGTTTCCGGACTGGTGGAGGGGTGGATCGCCGTCGGGCTGACCGTGGGTGCCTGGCTGAACTGGAAGTTTGTTGCCCCCCGCCTGCGGGCCTACACCTTGGTCGCGAACAACTCCATCACGGTGCCCAGCTTCCTGGAAAACCGGCTTCGGGACCGGTCACGGACGCTGCGTGTTGTCTCCGGCGTGATCATCCTGGTCTTCTTCACCTTCTATGTTTCCTCCGGCATGGTGGCCGGCGGTGTCTTCTTCGAAACCTCCTTCGGCTCCAGCTACATGGCCGGCATGTTGATCGTCGCCGTCGTCACCATTGCCTACACGCTCTTCGGCGGCTTCCTCGCTGCCAGCTACACCGACGTCGTGCAGGGCCTGATGATGGTCGCCGCCCTGGTGCTGGTGCCCGTGGTGGGCCTGACCCAGGTGGGCGGATTCGGCGGCATGGCCCAGTCCCTGCGTGAAGTGAACCCGGACATGCTGGACCCCATTGCCGGCGGCACGGCACTGGGTATTATTTCCGCGCTGGCCTGGGGCCTGGGCTATTTCGGCCAGCCGCACATCATTGTCCGCTTCATGGCGCTGCGCTCCCCCGCAGATGCCAAGGCCGGACGGCGCATCGGCGTCGGATGGATGCTGTTCAGCGTGGTCGGTGCCATCCTCACCGCACTGGTGGGAGTTGCCTATTTCCAGCAGAACGCGCTGACCCTGGACGAGCCTGAAGCCGTCTTCCTCAGCCTGGCGCAGATCTTCTTCCACCCGCTGGTGGCCGGTTTTGTCCTGGCCGCCGTGCTCGCCGCGATCATGAGCACCATTTCCTCACAGCTGATCGTGACCTCCTCCGCGCTGGTGGAGGACCTTTACAAGATTGTGCTCAAGCGCGACGCCTCACCACGCTCGATGGTGATGCTGGGCCGGCTGGGCGTCCTGGTGGTGTCCGTGATCTCCATCCTCATCGCCTTCGGCCGCAATGACACCATCCTGGACCTGGTCGGCTTCGCCTGGGCCGGCTTCGGTGCTGCTTTCGGGCCGACCATTCTGCTGGCCCTGTTCTGGCGGCGCCTGAGCACCGCCGGCGCGCTGGCGGGCATGATCGCCGGAGCCGTGACTGCGTATGTCTGGGGCAGCATCGATTCCCTGTCCGGGACGCTGTATGAGATTGTTCCCGGCTTCGCCATCAACATCATCCTGTCCGTGGTGGTCAGCATCCTGACCCACAAACCCTCGGCTGATGTGGAGGAAGAGTTCAACGAGGCGGTACGCCTGGCCAAGGAACCGGCCGCGGGCACGCCGGAAGCCTCCGTGGTCCGCTAAATTCCGAGCGAGGCCAGGGTGCTGCGCAGGGTTTCGGCAGATGCCGCCAGTTTCCCGGCCTCTTCCTCGTCCAGCGGCATCTCCAGCATCTTGTAGACGCCGTTATGTCCCACGACCGAGGGAAGGGACAGGGCGACGCCGCTGATGCCGTATTCGCCGTCCAGCATCGCCGACACGGGAAGGACGGCGTTTTCGGCGTTCAGCACCGCTTCGACGATGCGGACTCCGGCCAGGCCGATCGCATAGTTGGTGGCTCCTTTGCCCTCAATCACCTGGTAGGCGGCATTGACGACGTCGTTGGTCGCGGCGGTCAGGAATTCATCCGTGAAGACCTGCCGTCCGCTGACCTCCCATTCCCGGATGGGCACCGGCCCGATGGACGCGTTGGACCAGACCGGGAACTCCGTGTCGCCGTGTTCGCCGATGATGGTCGCGTGCACGCTGGTCATCAGGACGTGCGCCTCCCGTGCCAGCAGCAGGCGCAGCCGGGAGGTGTCCAGCACGGTGCCGGAGGAGAAGATCCGGTTGCGCGGCAGCCCGCCAATCTTCTGCGCCGCGACCGCCAGCACATCGGCCGGATTAGTGACCAGGATGTAGACGGCATCCGGGGCCTGTTCCATCAGCCGCGGTATCAGCGTCTCCAGGATGCGGACGTTGGTGCCGGCCAGGTCCAGCCTGCTTTGGCCCGGCTGCTGGCGGGCTCCGGCGGTGATCACGACGACGTCGGAGCCTGCCAGGGCTTCGATGTCGCCTCCGCCGGTGACGGTATTGGCTCCGGTGAACTGCGTGCCGTGGGCCAGGTCCAGCCCTTCGGCTTCGGCCTTGACCGCGTCGATGTCATAGATTGCGATCTCCCGGGCCGTATCCCGGATGATGGCTGCGTAGGCCAGCGAAGTGCCGACGCTTCCGGCGCCCACGATGCCGAGCTTGGTGATGGGCCGAGTGGTGATGTTGGCCATGGAAAAGCCTCGCTCACAGTAGGAGGGAACCCCTCTTGAACTATAGGCCGGTGCCTTCCTGAACGGAACGGAACGGGTGCCCGTCGGCCGGGAACGGGCCGAACCTGCTCAGGTATCCCGTGCGGGACTCCCGGACGTGGGCAGCCATCAGCTCCGCCGCAGATGCCGCGTCTCCGGCGTCGACGGCGGCCATGATCCGCCGGTGCTCGCTCCAGGAGTCTTTGCCGCGGGATGCGACGTCGGCCGCGTACAGCCATTCGATCTTGCCGGCGAGCTGACGCAGCAGCGCTGTCAGCGAGCGGCTTCCGGCCAGCTCCGCGACCGCTAGGTGGAACCGTCCGTTCAATTCCGGCAGCAGGTCCAGCCGGCGCTCCGCAACGGCGGCATCGCCGGCGTCCAAAATGCGGGCGATGCCGCGCCGCGTCTCCCACCACGATCCCTCCGGCGCTCCGGCGGCGAGCTGCCGGCCGGCGTGCTCCGCCGCGCGACGTGCTGTCGCGGCTTCCACCACTGCCCGCACGGCGAACAGGTCCCCGGCATCATCGGCCGGGATCTGAGCCACCCTGGAGCCGGCATAGGGCCGCGATTCCACGAAACCCTCCGCTTCCAGTGCCTTCAGGGCTTCACGGACAGGAACCCTGGAAACACCGTATCTCGCCGCCAGGACGGCTTCCCTCACGCGCGTTCCCGGTTCCAGCCGACCCGAAATGATGTCCCGGCGGATCGTGTCCTGGATGCGGACGGCACCGTCAGCGCCCGGCGGCATACCCCTGCGCTCCCCGTGGATTCGCCCCCGCCTGCAGCACACCGGTATCCGGGGAACGGACAACACAGGAGAGGCGGCCCAGGGCCCAGTCCCCTGCCCGCGTCACCGCGTGGCCCCGGGCTTCAAGATCCGCAATCACGTCCTCCCCCAGCCGGTCCTCCACCACCGCTCCGCCGGGGGTCCAGGTTCGTGGCCAGAAAGATCCGGGAATGGATGTGGTGTGCAGGGCGGGGGCGTCGATAGCCTGCTGCGGGGTATAGCCTCCGACGATGGTGCGCAGCAGATACAGCAGCTGCCACTGGTCCTGCTGGTCCCCGCCGGGGGATCCCAGGGCGACCACGGGCTGGCCGTCCCGCAGCACCAGCGTGGGCGTCAGCGTGGTGCGCGGGCGTTTCCCCGGTGACAGGGTGGAGGGGGCGCCCTCTTCCAGCCAGGTCATCTGCAGCCGCGAGCCCAGGCAGAACCCCAGTGCGGGGATGGTCGGGGAAGACTGCAGCCACCCTCCCGAGGGGGTGGCCGAAACCATGTTGCCCCACCGGTCCACGACGTCGATGTGGCAGGTGTCTCCGCGGGTCTCGCCGGTGGGCATCACTGTCGGTTCGCCGACGCCGGCAAAGCTGCCGCTGCCCGCTCCGGCCAGGGCGGGCGGCAGGTATTCGGTGCGCAGCGGCGGCACGAACGGGATGGAGCCGGGCACCGTGCCGGGACGGAATTTGCGGGAAGCGGTGTCGGTGATCAGCGCCCGGCGCTCCGCGGCATATTCCTCGCTGAGCAGGTAGTCCAGGGGCACCTGCGCGTCGCCGTAGTATGCCTCGCGGTCGGCGATGGCCAGCTTCTGGGCTTCCAGGATGGTGTGTGCGCCGAGGGGGGTGGAGGGGTCCAGCCGGTCGTCGTCGAAACCCGCGAGGATGGCCAGGGTCTGCAGCAGCGCCGGTCCCTGCCCCCAGGCTGCCGTCTTGGCGATGGTGTAGCCGCGGAAGTCGAACGTCACTGCGGGTTCAAACCCGGCTTCGAAGGCCGCGAAGTCCGCGGCGGTAATGACGCCGGCGTGGTCGGTGCCCGAGGAATGGCGGTGCGGCGCCGCGGCGAAATCGGCGGCCGCCCGCGCCACGAAACCCCCGCGCCATTCGCGCCGGGCGGCATCGATCCGTTCGGCCCGGCTTGCCTCGCCGGAGCCGGCCTGCACCAGCCGCTCCAGCACCCCGGCATAGGCCTCGTTGCGGAGGATGTCGCCTTCCTTGGGCACACGGCCGCCGGGCATCCACTGGGCGGCCGAGGTGGGCCAGTGCTCGGTGAACAGCTCCGCCACGGACTCGATGGTGGCGCCGACCCGGCCCAGGACGGGATGGCCGCTGCGTGCATAATCGATGGCAAACGCCAGGACATCCGCCAATTCCCAGGTGCCGTGCTCGCGCAGCAGCAGCAGCCACGCGTCAACGGCGGCCGGAACGGCTGCGGCGAGGGCACCGGCGCCGGGCACCAGCTCCAGGCCCTCGGCGAGGTAATGCTCCCGAGTGGCCCCGGCTGGGGCCGGACCCTGGCCCATCAGCACCACAGGGTCGGAAGGATTCGCCGCCGTCGCGAACACGGCGGTCATGTCTCCGCCCGGGCCGTTCAGGTGCGGTTCAACAATGTGCAGCACAAAACCGCCCGCCACGGCGGCATCAAAGGCGTTCCCCCCGCGTTCCAATACGGCCTGGGCTGAAGCCGTCGCGAGCCAGTGCGTGGAGGCGGTCATTCCGAAGGTGCCCTGCAGGGTCGGCCGCGTGGTGAAGGAGTTCGGGGCGGTGTAGGTCATGGGTAAGCTTTCGGCCGGTAACGGGTTTAGGGGAATCCTTGCATTTATCCGGACCGTTTTGAATACAATCGGACAATCTGCCACGCGTTCGTATACGCAACGGCCGTCTAAGGAGACCTCCCGCCAGTGAAGCGATTGAACGACGTACCCACCGAACGCGTGCATCTGTGGCTGATGCTGGCCCTGACCTTCTCCACCGGAGTGGTCGACGCCGTTGGCTACCTTGGCCTCGACCGCGTCTTCACCGGCAACATGACGGGCAACGTGGTGCTGCTCGGCATGGCGTTTGCCGGCGGAGCGGACCTGCCGATCCTGCGTCCCGTCCTCGCCCTGGTGTTCTTTATGCTCGGAGCCGCCCTCGCCGGGCGGATGCTGCGCAAGGGACCGGAGGGTTGGTCCTGGCGCACGTCGTTCTCCCTGGCCGTAGTGGCCGGTGTCATCACCTCGCTGGCCGTCTTTACGGCCCTGGTCGATGTGCAGGGTGACTCCGTCCTGGGCAGCATCACGACGTCGGCACTCGCCACCGCGATGGGTGTCCAGGCCGCTACCGCCAAACGGCTCAAGGTTGCCGAAATCACCACGGTCGTGGTGACCTCAACCATCACGGGACTGGCCTCCGATTCACGCCTCGCGGGGGGCGGCAGCCAGTACTGGGTCCGCCGCGCGCTGGCCATCGCCCTGATTCTCCTCGGCGCCGTTGCCGGAGCGGCAGCATTGAACGTCGGCCTCTGGCTGGGCCTGGCCGTTTCCGCCGCCATCTCGATCTGTGTGGCAGCCGCCGGATATGTCCGCCACCACCGCGAAAGCCGTGAGGCCGGGGTTACGGCCGGCTAAGCCGGGGGTGACGGCCCGGCGAAGCCAAACGGCCCATCCGGTCCGCTGCGGGCCGCGGACCCTGTCCGGGGGTTACCTGCCGGGAGTCCCGCCGTACGCTTAGTGAAACGCTTGTTCCAGCGCTTCCCCGGCAGGCCGCTGTCCGGCCCGGGCAGGGAAGCTCCATCCGTCGCAGTCAGTTCCAGACTTGACGCGGAGGTCACCATGGACAGCTTCACCCCAAGCACCAATCCTGTTCTTAGCAGCGTCGGCCTGTCCGCCCTCGTGGCGCTCCTGCCGCTGCTGACATTTTTCTTCCTGCTGGCCTTCGCCAAGACCCGTGCCTATGTTGCCGGAGCGTGGGCGCTGCTGGTGGCCCTCGCCGTCGGCGTCTTCGGTTTCGGCATGCCCCTGGGACTGGCCCTGCTGTCCGCCACCCAGGGTGCGGCGTTTGGGCTGTTCCCCGTGGTGTGGATCATTGTGATGGCGGTCTGGCTGTACCAGGTCACCGTGCTCAGCGGACGGTTCGAGGACCTCCGGCGGGTCTTCGACGCCATCGGCGGAGGAGATCTCCGCGTGCAGGCCATCCTCGTGGCCTTCTGTTTCGGCGGGCTGCTCGAGGCCCTGGCCGGATTCGGTGCGCCCGTAGCCATCACCGTCACCATGCTGCTGGCACTGGGCATCGCCCCCATCCGTGCGGCCACGGCAGTGCTCGTTGCCAACACCGCACCCGTGGCCTTCGGTGCCCTGGCCATTCCCATTACCACCGCGGCCAACCTCACCAACTACACCGGCGAGGAGATCGGTGCCGTGGTTGGACGGCAGACTCCCGTGCTGGCCCTGTTCGTCCCGCTGATCCTGCTGTTTATCCTGGACGGACGCCGCGGCCTGCGGGACTGCTGGCCCGTAGCCCTGTTCACCGGCGTCGTTTTCTCCGTCTTCCAGTTCCTCTGCTCGAACTACTTCTCCTACGAACTGACGGATATAGTCGCCTCCCTGGTGGCGATGCTGGCTGCGGTGGGATTCCTGCGCTTCTGGCGTCCGCGCCACGGAGCCGAAGCGGACCAGCGGATGAAAGCTGAATTGGCCCAGGCGCGGGCCGACGGCTGGACCCCGGCCGGTTCCGGTGCGGCGGCTGCTGTCCAGACCTCGGCGGATGATGCCGCGGAGGACCGTTTGACCGCGTCCCGGGCATGGATGGCCCTGTTTCCCTATGTAGCGGTCATCGTCATTTTCGGCTTCGTCAACCTGTGGACGCTCGGCATTGACGTTCCCGCGGCACTGGCCCGAACCACTATTGAGGTTCCGTGGCCCGTGCTGCACGAAGCCCTGCTGGACACCAACGGCCAGACCCAGTCCTCCACCATCTATTCCTTCGAGTGGCTGATCAGTCCCGGCACCCTGCTGCTGATCACCGGCCTGATCGTTGCCGTGGTCTACTCACGGTTCAACGAACACGGGCGGTATCCCCTGAGCCTCGGCGCGGCGGTGCGGGAGATCTGGACGACGGCGGTGCGGATGCGTTCCGCCGCTCTGACCATCCTGGGGGTGCTGGCCCTGGCCTACGTGATGAATTTTTCCGGGCAGACCGTGTCGATCGGCACCTGGCTGGCAGCCACCGGCGGGTTCTTTGCCTTCCTCTCCCCTGTGCTCGGCTGGATCGGTACGGCCGTCACCGGGTCAGATACCTCGGCCAACGCCCTGTTCGCCAAACTGCAGCAGACCGCCGGAATTGAAGCCGGACTGGACCCCCATCTCCTGGTGGCTGCCAACACGGGAGGCGGCGTGATGGGCAAGCTGATCAGCCCGCAGAACCTGGCCATCGGTGCCGCAGCCGTGAACATGAGCGGCCAGGAATCCGTGCTGCTGCGCAAGGTGATCGGCTGGAGCGTGCTGCTGCTCCTGGCCCTGTGCATTCTGGTCTACCTGCAGTCCACCCCCGTTCTGGAGTGGATGCTGCCGTAGCTGCAAACCGTGGACACTGGTTACCGCGCTCGCTAGGGTAACGCGCATGACTGAAGACTCTACGGAAACTCCTGCCCCTTCTGCCCCCTTACTCACTGGCTTCTCGCTCGAGATGACGGGAAAGGACATCGGCGCACTGCAGGAAGCCCAGCCGTCCATCCCCCCGGCGACGCGGATCAATGTCACCTTCCTCGGCAACGAGGACCTGCCTATGCGCGTTGCGGCCGCGGCCGCCGTCCGGGCCGGCGGGCTGGTTCCTGTTCCCCACATTTCCGCCCGGAGGCTTCAATCGCGGGAAGACCTTGGCAAGTTCCTGGAGTCCCTCGAGGAAGTGGAAGCCACCGAAGAGCTCTTTGTGGTCGGCGGAGACCCGGTTTCCCCGCTCGGGCCCTACCCTGATGCACTGTCCGTGATCCGCAGCGGAATGCTCCCCGGGCACGGGGTTCGGGCCGTGAGCATCAGCGGCTATCCGGAGGGACACCCGGACATCGATGCGGATACCCTCTGGACGGCCCTTCAAGACAAGATCTCTGCGCTGGACGAGAACGGCCTGGACGCTTCAATCACCACGCAGTTCGGCTTCGACGTCGCTCCGGTCCTGGCCTGGCTCGAGGAACTGCGCAGCCGGGGTGTCACCGCGCCCGTACGGATCGGCGTGCCCGGGCCCGCCGGCGTGAAGCGCCTCCTCGGTTACGCGCGGCGGTTCGGGGTGTCATCCTCGGCCGGAATCGCCCATAAGTACGGGTTCTCCCTGACCAACCTCCTGGGCACGGCCGGCCCGGACCGGTTTATCCAGGATCTGGCCCAGGCACTGTCGCCCGCCGTCCACGGAGACGTCCGGCTGCATTTCTACACGTTCGGCGGGATCAAGACGACGGCAGACTGGATCCGGAACTACCAGGGCTAGGGCTACTGGGACTTGGGCAGGAGTGCTTCGAGGTCGGGTTCCTCCTCGATCAGGCCGCGGTCGAGGGAAATACGCATCACCTCAGTCAGTGAGTCTTCGTTGATCTCCCCGAGGTATCGGGGCAGTGTCAGCTGCTCGATGACGTCGGGCTCAAGCGAGGTGTAACTCGGCAGGACGCCGCGCACTTTGTCGGGGTTCTGTTCAGCGAATTCCAGGGACGCGGTCATTGCACGAACAAACTTCTCGACAGTTTCGGGGTTTTCCTGGGCGTACGAATCCGAGGTGAAATACACGGCCACGGTGAGGTCCTTAATGGGCTCCGCATAGTTGGAGAACACCGGAACCGCCCCCTGTGCCGAGGTTATGGTGACAAAGGGTTCTACCGCGGCGATGGCATCCACGTTGCCGCCGGCGAGCTGGGCCGGCATATCGGGAAAGGCCATTTCAACAAACTGAATGCTTTCGTAGTCGCCGCCCGCCTGCTTCACCGCTTCGGAAATGGTGGAATCTGAAATGTTGTTCAGCGTATTCACCCCCACCCGCTTGCCGGCCAGATCCTCAATTTCCTCGATCCCGCTGTCGGGGAGCGTCATCACGGAGGCGAAGTCCGCATCCACATCCCCGGTGGTGCTGGCGCCGGGGGCCACCATCTGAATCGGCAGGCCCTTTGATTTGCCCACGATCATGGAGGTGACGTTGGAGAATCCGAAGGCCATTTGTCCCGAGGTCACAGCCGGAACAATTGCCGCGCCGCCCTGGGCCAGGGTCAGGGTCAGGTCCAGCCCTTCGTCCTCGAAAAACCCCTGCTCCACCCCCAGATAGATCGGGGCTACATCCACAATGGGAATGACCCCCACTTCGATGGGCACCAGGTCCGTGCCGCCGCTCTCGGCGGTATCGGAGGACGACGGCGAGCCGCCCCCGCATCCCGTCACGCCTAAGACCATCGCCAGAACCGCAGCAATACCGAGCTTCCTCATTGCACCCTCCAGTTTTCCTTAGCCGGAGGCGAGCCAGGTACCGGCCGCCCTGTCGGTATACGCACCCTAACCGGGTTTGGTCGGCTCGGCCAGTGAGGTTTTCCGTGGGCCGGCTGAACGCCTTCGGCAGCGGGTGCCGAATGGACAGCTCTCGACAGCAACGGCAGATGGCCCTAGGGTCAGGGACAATCCGTGGTGTATTCCATTCCGTCGGACGGGCGCTAAACAAAATGCCTCGTTCGCCGAAAGGGAATTGAGGTTCCGGAGAAAAGAGCAAGTGAAGATTCCAGAGAAGAAGAGGTTCAACGTGGCACCTAAGAATCTGCAGGAGGTCCTCGACGCGAGCGGAAATGTGGTGGACAAACTCCGCAATTCCCAGATCGGGGCGTACGTCTACCCCGTCGTCGCGCCGGAGTTCAGCAACTGGCGGAGTGAACAGCGGGCCTGGCGCGAGACGGCGGTGCTCTTTGACCAGTCCCACCACATGGACAACCTGTTCATCAAAGGCCCGGACGCCCTGAAGCTGATCTCCGATACTGCGGTCAACAGTGTCGCGAACTTCCCGGTCAACAAGGCCAAACAGTACGTTCCCACCGGCCCGTCGGGCCACGTCATCGGCGACGGCATTCTTTTCCACGAGGCCGACGACGAATACATCTACGTGGGCCGGGCACCGGCGGCCAACTGGCTGCTGTTCAATGCCGAAACCGGCGGCTACGACCTCGAAATCGAAGTAGACCGGCGCTCCCCCTCACGGCCGATGGGCCGCCCGGTATCCCGCCGCTACTGGCGGTTCCAGATCCAGGGCCCCAATGCCTGGCAGATCATCGAAAAGCTGAACGGCTCCTCGGTGGAACAGCTGAAGTTCTTCAACATGGACCACATGTCCATCGCGGGAGAGCAGGTCCGGACGCTCCGCCACGGCATGGCCGGAGCACCGGGGCTGGAAATCTGGGGCGAGTACGGGTCCTACGAAAAAGTGCGGGAGACCATCATGGAGGCGGGCGCGGAGTTTGGAATGGCCGCCGTCGGTGCCCGTGCCTATCCGTCCAACACGCTGGAATCCGGATGGATCCCGTCACCGCTGCCGGCGATCTACACCGGCGAGGAGCTGCGGCCCTACCGGGAGTGGCTGGGGGCGGACAGCTACGAAGCCTCCAACGCCATTGCGGGCAGCTTTGTCAGCCCGAACATCGAGGACTACTACCTCACCCCGTGGGAACTGGGCTACGGATCCTTCGTGAAGTTCGACCATGACTTCATTGGCCGGGATGCCCTGGAGCAGATGGACCCGGCAACCCAGCGCCGCAAGGTGACGCTGGATTGGAACGCCGAAGACCTGGGGAAGATCCTCACCTCCTCGCTGGGTACCGAGGAGCCGTACAAGTCCTTCGACCTCCCGCTGGCCAACTACGGGTCCTCCAACTATGACTCGGTCATTGACGCGGACGGCAACATCGTGGGCGTCTCCATGTTTACCGGATACTCGGCCAATGAGCGCCGCGGCCTTTCGCTGGCAACGGTTGATCCGTCGGTCCCGTTGGGCGCCGAACTCCGGGTGGTGTGGGGCGAGCCCGACGGCGGGAGCGCTAAGACCACGGTGGAGCCGCACCGGCAGCTTGATGTGCGTGCCACCGTGAGCCCGGTGCCGTTCTCTGAAACGGTCCGCAAGGAATACAAGGGCGGCTGGCGGACGGGCAGCGAAGGCTGACCGTAACTGCGCCGCGTGAAACAGGCAACGGGTCCGGGGACTCACAGTCCCGGGACCCGTTGCTGCGTCCGGGGACTCACGGTCCCGGGACCCGTTGCGGCGTCCGGGGACTCACTGTCCCGGGACCCGTTGCGGCGTCCGGCTCCGTGGATGGGTCCTGGATCCGTCCTGGATCAGTTCCACGGCATCGGCCAGGGGGCCTGCGGCAGTAACGCCGGACACTGCGTGCCATGAGATTCCCCCCACCCGCCGGCCCGGAGCCGCGCAGTGACGCGGAACCTGCAGAAAGGCGCCTGATTCCGGGGATTTAGCTTAAGGGCATGAAGCATTCCTCGCTAATTACAGCGGGGCTCCTGGCCGGTGCCGGCGCCGTTGCCGGGATAAGTGCCGCTGCCGTTCTCAAACTGGACCGCCGGGCGTCAGCGCTGCTCATCCGCGGGGTCTTCGCTGCAGCCGGCAAGGTGCCGGTGAAAAAGGTCCTGCCCCATATCCCCCGGTTTACGGTGACCGGACACCGTGGCCTGCGTTATCTGGGATCCTCCTCAAAACCCTCCCTGGATCTGTTTCTTCCGGAGGAGCCGGCGCGGAAACCGCTCCCGGTGGTGATGTGGATCCACGGCGGAGCCTGGATTTCCGGCTCCAAGGAAGATGTGGCGCCGTATCTCAGGGTCCTGGCCGGATTCGGTTACGCCGTCCTGGGGGTGGGATATTCGATCTCGCCGAAGGCCGTTTATCCGACGGCGGTGCAGGAACTGAACGCAGCTCTGGGCTGGATGCGCGAACATGCGGACCGCTACGGACTGGACCCGAACCGGATTGTGCTGGCGGGCGATTCTGCCGGAGCACAGCTGGCCGCACAGCTGGCGCTGGTCATCACCAATCCCGGGTACGCCAAGGACACAGGGGTTGTGCCGGCCGCGGATCCCGGACAGCTGCGCGGAATCCTGCTCAACTGCGGCGTGTTCGATCTTGACGCCGTGGCCCGCATGGCCGGACCGGTGGGCTGGGGGCTCAGGAAGGCGCTGTGGTCCTACACCGGCTCCAAGGATTGGGCCGGCACCGCTGCCGCGGAGCACATGTGCATTCCGAAACACGTGGACCGCCGTTTCCCGCCCACCTACATCTCCGGTGGGAACGGGGACAATCTGACCCGCACGCAGTCCCTGCCCCTGGCGGACCGGCTCCAGGACCTGGGGGTACCCGTCCGGCGCAGTTTCTGGCCGCAGGACCATAAACCGGCTCTGGGTCACGAGTACCAGTTCCAGCTCCACCGCCCCGAGGCCATGGAATCCTTGCACCGCACCGTCGCGTTCCTGGAGGAAGTCACCGGAGTAGCTGCCCTGCCCGGAATGCCGCCGGAGAAGGTCATTGCGCTGCGGGAGGATCGGCCGGAGGACATCTTCCGCAGGGACGGGCGGATCGCCGCCTAGCCAGCCCGCCCGGCCGGACCCGGGCTCACCCCCGGATGATAATCACGTCCAGCTTCCGTGGTCCGTGCACGCCTTCCACGCGCTGCAGCTCAATGTCGCTGGTGGCGCTCGGTCCGCTGATCCAGGTCAACGGATGGGTGACGTCCAGCCGGCGCACCGCTTCGGGAAGCACACCGGCAATGTCCTCTGCCTTCACCAGGCAGACGTGGTGGTCGGGAATCAGCGAGCAGGTCCGCCGGCCCTGGCCCGGGCTGCCATCCAGGATGATGGTTCCGGTCTCGGCGACCGCTGCCGCGCTGCCGGTCACGACGGCCTCGACTCCGTCCAGTTCCTCAACGCTCAGCGGTTCCTCCGGGGAATCCACCACCCGTCCCGGAGCCTGTGCCGTCCAGCGCTCGTCCAGGCCCGCCGGAACCACGTAGGACGCCCCGGCCAGCAGCTCAGCCACCCGTGCGGGCACGGAGGCTTCATCCACCACGCTGACACCGGCCTTGTAGTCGAGCAGCCTGTCGCTGAGCAGTTCAATGAGCTCTTCCCCGGTCAGGTCCGACGTGTGCCGGTAGTTCCGCGGAATCTTCGGAGCTTCCGGGGCATCGTGCAGGGCCGACCGCAGACGCTCCAAGATGTCTGTACGGGCGCTCATGCTTCCTCTTTCGACGCTGTGTCTTCGTGTTCGCGAACCCACCAGTCCCGGAAGGACTGCACGGGCGGAGCCGGGAGGTCCCGGCTCCGGGTCCACCCGGCCGCAATGCCGGGAAGCTTCTTGATTTTCCTATCCGGCCCGGCCGCCAGTTTCCCCAGGGGCAGGGCCTTCTCCACCAGGGCCATGCGCCGGCCGGAGCCCATCATCCAGGACGTGGCCTTCATTACCACGTCCATCTGCCCGGGCACCTTCCTGCGCCCGCGGCGGCTCTCCACATCTTCGGACCGCAGGTGCACCAGGATTTCCGGGATGTTGATCTTCACCGGGCAGGCGTCGTAACAGGCCCCGCACAGCGAGGACGCGTAGGGCAGGGACGCGTTCTCCTCGGAGGTGATTCCCGTGAGCAACGGCGAGAGGATGGCCCCGATAGGGCCGGGGTACGTGGACCCGTAGGCGTGCCCGCCGGTCCGCTCATAAACAGGGCATACATTCATGCAGGCACTGCAGCGAATGCAGTGCAAAGCCGACCGGCCCATCTCATCAGCGAGCGCGGCGCTGCGTCCGTTATCCAGCAGCACCAGGTGCACGTTCTGCGGCCCGTCTCCCGGCGTCACTCCGGTCCACAGCGAGGTGTAGGGGTTCATCCGCTCGCCGGTGGAGGACCGCGGCAGCAGCTGCATAAACACCTCGAGATCCGTCCAGGAGGGCAGCAGCTTCTCCACACCCATCACCGTGATCAGCGTTTCGGGCAGCGTGAGGCACATCCGGCCGTTGCCTTCGGATTCGACGACGGCGAGCGTCCCGGTGTCGGCGAGCGCAAAGTTGGCGCCGGAGACGGCCACCTTCGCGGAGAGGAACTTCCGCCGCAGGTGCCGGCGGGCAGCTTCGGCCAGACGTGCCGGGTCATCCGTAAGGTCCGGATCCGCATCCGCCATTTCGCGGAGGAAGATGTCCCGGATCTGGCTGCGGTTCTTATGGATGGCCGGAACCAGGATGTGGCTCGGCTTGTCATGGTCCAGCTGGACAATCAGTTCCGCCAGATCGGTTTCGAACGCGGCGATCCCCTGCTCTTCGAGGTATTCGTTGAGCCCGATTTCCTGCGTGGCCATGGACTTGACCTTGACCACCTCGTCCGCACCGGCGTCGCGGATCAGGTCCCGCACTATCCCGTTGGCTTCCGCGGCATCCCGTGCCCAGTGGATGATGCCCCCGTGCGCGGTGAAATTCACCTCGAACTGCTCCAGCAGCTCCGGCAGCCGCGCCATCACCGCCGTCTTGGTGGCACTGCCTGCCTCGCGCAGATCCTCCCAGTCCGGCAGTTCGGCCACCACGCGCAGCCGCTTGTCCCGGATGGTGTGTGTCGCGTGGCCGAGATTGGCGCGGAGCTGGGCGTTGCCCAGTTCCCGCCGGGCTGCCTGCGGGAAGGGCTCCGAGGCATGCAGGTTGCCTTCACCGAAGACCGGAACGCCGGGCATTCCCAGATAGGTGGAGCTCATTGTCCGGCCTTTCCCGCGATTCCCGTGGCTCTTCGGCCTGGCCGGCGGAGCGAGCCCGGCGGCGGGGCCGGGTGCTCGCGCGTGCTGGCCAGGATCTCCGCGAAGTGCAGCGTGGAGATCCTGCTGCCTTCCCGGGAAAGTCCGCCGCAGATGTGCATCAGGCAGGACGCGTCGCCGCCCGTGCACAGCTGCGCCCCGGTGGCGGTGATATTCGCGTTCTTGTCCGCCAGCATGGCGGAGGAGACCTCTGTGTTCTTGAGCGAGAAGGTTCCGCCGAAGCCGCAGCATTGATCGGCTTCGGGCAGCGGCTCCAGTTCCAGTCCCTCCACGGTCCGGAGCAGGTTAGCCTGCCGGTCCCCCAGCCGCAGCAGCCGCATCCCGTGGCAGCTGGGATGGTAGGTGATCCGGTACGGATACCAGGAGCCCAGCTGCGCCGCGGCGTCGTCCACGCCCAGGACGTCGGTCAGCAGCGACGAGAGCTCGTAGGTCCGCTCGCCGACGGCGGTGGCCCGGGTTTCCAGATCCCGGTCGCCGATGGAGCGGGCCAGCATGGCGTGCTGGTGTTTCACGGAGGCCACGCAGGACCCGGAAGGCGCCACAGCGACGTCGTACTCTGCGGCCTCGAATGCCTCCACATGGTTGCGGACTACGGGTACCGCCTCCGGGAAGTACCCGGAGTTCAGGTGCATCTGCCCGCAGCAGGCCTGACCGGCCGGGAACACGACGTCGTGCCCCAGCCGTTCGAGGATGGCCACCGTGGCGCGGGCGGTGGTGGGATACATCGCGTCCACGATGCAGGTGGCGAACAACGCAATCTTCATGGTTGCCTTTCAACGGAGCCGCAACGCTGCGGCTGCCTCGGGTGGAACCATCTTTCAATATAACGCCGCCGATTGATATGCCTGAGCCGGCGGAAAGCGGGTAATTCCTCCGCCCGACACCCCGCGCCGGGACGTGCCCGCGCCACGGCCCGGCCGCTATGGTCATGGCATGACGAATATGGGGAATTCGAAAACACTCAGCCTCAACGTGACCTCCGAGCGGGCCCGCGGCCGGGGCGAGCTGGTGGTTTCCGCACCCGCGGCTGCTCTTCCGGGTGCCGTTGAGCGTGCAGCGCCCAGGCTCCCCGGCATCACGCTCACCGGCCTCTGGCAGGAGCGGGCCGAGTTCGCGGCCGACATGACATGGAAGTCCTTCGGCATGTCCATCGTGCTTTCCTTTGAACCGGTCGACGCCGGCACTACCCGCGTGCTGGCGTCCAGCACCCCGGCGGTGCCCACCACGATGATGGACTTTGGACAGAGCAAGGCCCAGCTCAGCGAGGTCCTCGCGGCAGTAGCCGCCGAGCTCTAGAGGATCCAGGGCTGTCGCTGTCCTGCGATCAGCTCACTGTGCTTCCGACGGCAGCGTCGGCGGGATCTCCGGGAGCTGCTGCAGAGACCACTCGTTGCCGTCAGGATCGCTGAAGTACACGAACGTTCCCCAATCCAGCGGGGTGATCTCGCTGGCGGCCACGCCGTGGTCCACCAGATGCCGGCGGGCATCGGCGGCGCTGGGCACCACCACCTGGATGCGTTGCGTTCCCGGAACCATGTCGGTGGTCCCGGGGCCGATGACCACCGAGCAGGCGGATCCGGGCGGGGTCAGCTGCACAAAGCGCAGGTTCTCATCAACGCGTTCGTCAAAGTCCGCGTTGAATCCCACCTGGTCCACGTAAAAAGCCTTGGAAACATCCACGTTGGAGACGGGCACGGGCACCAGCTCAATTTTCCAGTCCATGGCCTCCACGCTAGGACCGGCGGTGACGGCACGGAACAGTGCTGCGGACAGGTACGGTCCTCGTTGGGCAGGATCCTACACAGCCACTGACTTCCTCCATCCGCCGTCCGTATACCCCTTCCGAACAACCTCGGAGAAGGGCACGGGGCTGACATCCACGCCCACGTTGTATTGCCGGTGCGGTTCCACCGAGGATTTCCGGGTGCCGCCGTCGGGCTCGCCCCAGACCACCGAGAGCCGTTCGCCGATCTCCACGTCCGGGTCCACGATGGCGAGGGACAACGGCCGCTTCTCATTCCAGCTGTAGCCGGTGAACATGGACAGGCCCACCGTCCGGCCTGATTCGTCCAGAACCGCGTCGAAATTCGAGGCACCGTAGTTGGCGTTGGGCAGGTCGAAGAACTTGTAGGGCAGGTTTTCGTTCTGGTACATCGAGGCGTGGATGGTGGCGACGTCGTCGCCGTCCCAGGCCAGCGTGACTTTCTTGCGCTGGGCGGAGGGATCCATGGCTTCCAGGGCGTCCCGGCCGATGAAGTCATGGTCGTACTTAATGAACGATCCGTAGCCCAGTTCCCAGGGAGTGGTGTAGTACCCCTCGACCGAGTCCGGCACGTAGGAACCGGCCACGGCCGAGTTGGCCTCGAAGCTGTCCGCGCCGAGCCACCGGCGGTAGCCGGCCAGCTGCTCGCCGCTGTAAATGCCGGGCAGCGGAGAGGGGATCCATCCGGACTCCAGGGTGTTGCAGGAATAGGCACGAGCACCGGCGGGCTCAAGCCCGAACTCCGCTCCGGCGGCCAGGATGGTGTCCCGGATCCGGTCATAGTCCTCGTACGGGCCCCAGAGCTCCAGGCCCGGCGCTCCCGCCATGCCGTGGCGCAGGGTGCGTACCCGGGTGCCGCCTACGGACATGTAGTCCATGGAGAAGAACTTCAGCTGTTCCAGCGGGCCGCCGTTCAATTTCTCAATGACGTCCCAGGCACGGGGTCCCTGGATCTGCAGCCGCCAGTAGTCCCGGAACACAGGTTTGCCCATGGGGCGCGACGGCGAGCGCCGGTCGGTTCTCAGTTCGACGTCGTATCCGCCCTGCTCCGCGTTGTAGAGCAGCCAGTTCACCGCCGGTGAGCGTCCCACGAAGATCAACTCGTTTTCGGCTTCTCGGAAGAGGATGCCGTCCCCGATGACGTGCCCGTAGGGGGTGACCGGAACGTACTGCTTGGCCCTGCCGACCGGAAAGTTCTCCATCGAGTTGATGGCGGTATCGGAGAGCAGCTGCAGGGCTCCGGGTCCGGAGATGCTCAGGTTGTCCATGTGGTGGGACTGGTCAAACAGCACTGCTGCTTCCCGCCAGGCCCGAACCTCGTTGCGCCAGTTGGTGAACTCCGCAGCGACCACCGGATAGACATAGGCGCCCACCTGCACGTTGCGCAGGTAATCCACGGCATTTGGGGACGCGTCCAGAACCTCTTGCAGGGACTTCGGGGACATCTTTGGTTCCTCTCGTGGGGGGGGTCAGTGCGCTGCGGCCGCGGCTGCAGCCTCGTCAAGATGGGCAATGGAACGGGTGTCCTGGAAAGCACGGACGCCCTGGATCCCCTGTTCACGGCCCATCCCGGACTGCTTCATGCCGCCGAAGGGGGCGCGGAGGTCCAGCCGGGTGGCCCCGTGGTCATTGACCCAGACGTACCCGCAGGCCAGACGGGAACCCACCGCATTGGCCCGGGCCGGATCCTCGGTCCACACCGAACCGCAGAGCCCGGCCCAGGTGTTGTTGGCCCAGGCGACGGCGTCGTCTTCGTCATCAAAGGCAATGATCGGGATGACGGGTCCGAACTGTTCCTCGGTGACCACGCGCAGTTCCGGTGACGGATCCAGGACCAGCGCCGGGCGCAGGAAGTTGCCGCCCTGCAGTTCCGGATCCGGCGGCAGGGTGCCGAACCGGCGTACGTCGGCACCGGCAGCATCCGCCTCCTGGATCAGGTCTTCCACGAAGGCTTTCTGCGCCGGGGAATGCAGCGGCCCCATGGTGGTTCCCTCGTCGAGGCCGTACCCGATCACGGCATTCTCCAGCCGGGCGGACAATCCCTGCACCAGTTCCTCCATGCGTGAGCGGTGCACGTAGATCCGCTTGGCGTTCATGCAGATCTGGCCGGTGGTGTCGAAGACCGCGGCATAAAGCCGGTCCAGCCGGGTGTCATCCAGCAGGGCATCGTCCAGGATGACGGCTGCGTCATTTCCTCCCAGCTCCAGCGTGACCCGGGTGAGGGAACCGGAGGCCATCTCCATGATGCGCTTGCCGCCGTTGACGCTGCCGGTAAAGCAGACCTTGGCAACATCCTGGTTCCGGATCAGGCCGGACATGTCAGCGTCCCGCCCCGTGACAACGTTCAGCACCCCCGGCGGCAGTTTTTCGGCAACGCGCTGCACAATCCGTGCGGTGGCCAGCGGTGCGGTGGGCGGAGGTTTGACGATGGCGGTGTTGCCCGCCAGCAGGGCGTGCGGCAGGGCAGCTCCGAGGATGGCCACCGGCCAGTTGAACGGCACAATCACGGTGACCACGCCCAGCGGCTGGTAGGCGACGGTGGTGGTCACCGGGATGCCCGGGGCAGGCTCGAGGGTTTCGTTCCGGTCCACCTGGTCGGCCAACGCCAGGGCAAGCTGCCAGCGGAGCTCGAAGACCAGGGCGTCCACCCAGCTCTCCATAAAGATCTTGCCGTTCTCCCGGGACAGGACCGCCGCGTCCTCGTCCCGTGCTTCGGCTATTCCTGCAATTGCCTCGGCCATCCGGTCCGCCCGCTCCTGCGGGGACAGCGCGGACCAGGCGGGAAACGCCGCCTTGGCTGCGCCGACGGCGTCCGCCACGTCCGCCGGCGATGCAGCCGCCGCATAACCGGCCACTGACCCGGGTTTGGCCGGATCGGCAACGGCCATGGTGTCCGCCGTCGTCCGGAACTCGCCGTTGATGTAAAGCCCGGTAACCACCTCGGTGGAAATCTCCGTCATCGCCAACACCTCTCTGTGTAGCTGTTGATCTGCCCTTGATCCTCGACCGCCCCGCAGCGGGTACCGGCAGTGGGTACAAGGTAGCCCACCTCAGGACCCCGGACAACAGGGTCCGGACGGTGGTCGCCGGGGCCTGGCGGTGCCCAACCCCAGCCCGGCCCCAGCCCGACCCCGGCCCGGACCGGGCCCCTGGCATGCGCAGGCCGCTTGCACGTAACTAAGGCTGCTGAGGAATAAACCACGCCACGGGCCGTGTTGACGCAGATATGACTGATACGACGGAAACCTCGCCCGCCCTGTCCCCCACCATCGATCTCAAGGACCTCGGCACCGTACACCGCCTGGGCTTCGGCGCCATGCGCATTGTGGGACCCGGTGTCTGGGGCGAGCCCGAGAGCCGCGGCACCGCCGTCGACGTGGTGCGCCGCGCCGTCGAGCTGGGCGTCGACTTCATCGACACCGCCGACTCCTACGGACCGAACATCAGCGAAGAGATCATCGCCGAAGCGCTCTATCCCTACCCGGACGGCGTCCGTGTAGCCACCAAGGTCGGCTTCGTCCGCACCGGACCGGACGTCTGGGTGCCGGTGGGCCGCCCCGAGTACCTGCGCCAGCAGACCGAGCTGTCGCTGCGCAAGCTGAAGGTGGACTCCCTGGACCTGCTTCAGCTGCACCGCATCGATCCCAAGGTGGACCGCGATGAGCAGTTCGCCGTGCTGCGCGACCTCCAGCAGGAGGGCAAGGTGAAGGCCCTCGGCCTGTCCCAGGTCTCCGTCGAAGATCTGGAAGCCGCCGCCAGGTTCTTCACCGTGTCTACGGTGCAGAACCGCTACAACCTCACCGACCGCTCTTCCGAGGACGTGCTGAAGTACTCCGAGGACAACGGCATCGGCTTCATCCCGTGGGCACCCATCTCCGCCGGCGAGCTGGCGAAGGAAGGCGGACCCGTGGATGAGGCCGCCAAGCGCCTGAACGCCAGCACCTCCCAGGTGGCCCTGGCCTGGCTGCTGCGCCGCTCCCCGGTCATGATGCCGATCCCGGGCACCGGCTCCATCGCGCACCTCGAAGACAACCTCGGTGCCGCAAACATCTCGCTCGACGACGCCACGTTCGCGGAGCTCGACGCCGCCGGCGCCGCTGCAGCCCGCAAATAACGCACACCTTCCACACTTTCCGCATTTCCGCCAAGCAAAGGAAAAAAGAACGCATGGCAAATATCCTGATGGTCGTATCCGCAGCAGACTCCCTCACCATGAAGGACGGCAGCGAACACCCGACCGGTTACTGGGCCGAGGAACTCGCCGAGTCCCACCGGGTGCTGCGCGAGGCCGGGCACACTGTCCGCATCGCCACCCCCGGCGGCGTCAAGCCCACGGTGGACCAGGTGTCCCTGGCCCCCGAGTCCGCGGGCAGCCCGGAAAAGGCTGCAGCCTTCACGCAGTACATCTCCTTCATTGACGCGGAACTGTCCTCACCCCTGGTGCTCGCCGACGCGGACATCTCGGAGTACGACGCCGTGGTGATGCCCGGCGGGCACGGTCCCATGGCGGACCTCGCGTTTGATAAGGACATGGGCCGGCTCCTCACCGAGGCCGACGCCGCGGGCAAGATCATTGCCCCGTTCTGCCACGGTCCGGCCGGCCTGCTGGCCGCCGAGAGCGAAGACGGCACGTTTGTCTTCGCCGGCCGCAAGCTCACCGTCTTCACCGACGAGGAAGAGCTGAACGGCGGAACCGGAGAGAACACCCCCTGGTTCGTGGAGGACGTGCTGCGCACCAAGGGTGCCGAGATTGAGACCGGCCCCGCCTGGACCAGCTACGTGGTCCGGGACCGGAACCTCATCTCCGGCCAGAACCCCCAGTCCAGCGAAGATGTGGCCAAGGCCGTCATCTCCGCCCTGGCTGAGTAATTACATGCGAGTCCTGATCGCCGGCTGCGGCGATCTGGGCACGGAAGCCGGCCTGCGGTTCGCCGCGGCCGGCTTTTCCGTGCTCGGTTGGCGGCGCACTCCGGAGAAACTGCCGGCGGAAATCACCGGGCAGGCCGTGGACCTGACCGGTGAGCTGCCGCGCATTCCGGCGGGCACCGACGTCGTCGTTATTGCCGTGGCCGCCGGGGCACGTACGGAAGAGGCCTACCGGGCTGCCTACGTGGACGGCACCGCGAACGTCCTGGCCGCGTTGGACCGCGACGGCATCCGGCCGGCGCGGATCCTGTTCGTTTCTTCAACGGCGGTATACGGCGATGCCGACGGCGGTGAGGTGGACGAGGACACCGCGCCCGCGCCGGCATCCGTTACCGGCGCCGTCATCCTGGAAGCCGAGCAGCTCCTGCATGACCGCCGCCCCGATGCCGTGGTGCTTCGGCTGTCCGGCATCTACGGACCGGGACGCACCCGGCTGATCGATTCCGTAACCTCCGGAACCGCCGTCGTACCGGACGGAAGCCAGCTGACCAACCGCATCCACCGCGATGACGCAGCGGCGGCCATAGTTCATCTGGCCACCCGGGTTTCCGCTCCGGCGCCGCTTTATGTTGGAGTGGATATGGAGCCGGTTGAACTGGCTGACGTGCTTGGTTTCCTGGCTGCCGAACTTGGCCGGGAGCTGCCGCCCGCCGGCGAAACCTCCAGCAGCCGCGGCGGCAACCGCAGGCTGAGCAACCGGCGGCTGCGCAGCACCGGATTCGAGTTCGGCTACCCCACGTACCGGGAAGGCTACCGGGCCGTGCTGGCCGGAACCGGCGTCCGGCACCCGTAGGATTTTGATACCCGACACCCGTACCAGGAGCGCCTGTGAGCGATACCCCGCCCGAAACCGGAACCCCGGTCCGCACGAGTTCGCGCGTCAGTAAGCGCACGAGCATCAAATACATCCTCATGCTCGGCGCACTGGCCGCCCTGCCCGCAGTAACCACGGACATGTACCTGCCGGCGCTGCCGCAGGTGGCTGAGGACCTGCACACCAGCGCCGCGGCAGCGCAGTTCACCCTGTCCGGCACCCTGCTGGGCGCGGCGGTGGGCCAGCTGGTGATTGGCCCGTTCTCGGACCGTTTCGGCCGAAGGCTTCCGCTGATCATCGGCATCGGAATGCATGTAGTGGTGTCACTGCTGTGCTTCATCGCCCCGAACATCGGCCTCCTGATTGCGCTCCGGATGCTGCAGGGCTTCTTCAACGCCGCCGCCGGCGTGGTGTCCCTTGCCGTAGTGCGGGACAGGTTCACCGGTTCCACCGCCGCGGCCATGCTGTCCCGGCTGATGCTGATCATCGGCCTGGCACCCCTGCTGGCGCCGTCTATCGGCGGTGCTGTTTCCGGGCTGTTCAGCTGGCGCGCAGTGTTCCTCGCCCTGGCACTGATCGGGGTTGTGCTCGGAGTCATTGTGCTGCGGTGGATGCCGGAGACGCTGCCGCCGGCACGCCGCCGCACCAAGGCCGGCGCCAGCACGTTCAGCGGTTTCCGCGTACTGCTGCGTGACCGGCAGTTCCTGGCCCACGCCATCATCCCCGGACTGGGCATGGGCGTGATCATGAGCTACGTGGTGGGCTCGCCGTTCGTCTTCCAGGAGGGCTACGGGCTGAGCCCGGCACAGTACGCGCTGGTGTTCGCCATCAACGGCGTGGGCATGGTGATTTCGGCCCAGCTCAATGCCTGGCTGGTGGGCCGCCATTCCCCCATGCGCATCCTGCGGGTGGCCGTGCTCCTGCTGCTGGGGCTGGCTGCGCTGCTGCCGGTCATCGTGCTGACGGGGCTGGGCGGAGCGGCGGGCCTGACGGCGGGACTCTGGCTGGTTCTGGCCATGCACGGCTTCATCGCCGCGAACTCCTCCATCCTGGCCCTCAGCAACTACGGGCACATGGCCGGCAGTGCCGCAGCCATGATTGGCGCTCTGCAGGTGGGACTGGCGGGGCTTATCAGCCCGTTGGTCGGCATCCTTGGGGGCAGCGCCCTGGCCATGGTCTCGGTGATCATCGGCTGTGCCGTGCTGATTGTCCTGATCCTGGCTACGGCCACGACGGCGTACCGCCGGGGCGGTTCCGACCGTCCGGGCCGGCGTCAGCTGCGTTCCGGTGCCGCTGAGCCCGCGGCCCCGCTGGCGCCGGAGTCCTAGGGCCTACCCCAGCTGAACGGGCGGGCCGAGGTAGAGCAGGACACTGAAGACCACGGCCACGGCAACCAGGGCAACGATCCCGGCGGCGACGGGACGGCGCAGCACCAGGGCGGCAATGCGGTCCACGCCGTTGGTGGGTTCTTCGCCGCCGGGGGCCATCCGCCAGCCGCCCTTCAGCATGCCGCGGCGGTCCACCGACTTCTCGAACGGAATGGTGGCCCACGGAATCACCGTGGTGGCCAGGCCGAGGATGCCGGTGCGGGCCGGCCATTTCTGGTTGGCCCAGACAAACAGGGTGACCACGCCGTAGGACAGGAACACGAAGCCGTGCAGGCCGCCGGCGATGGGCGAGAAGCGCTCGTTGTCGAAACCGTATTTGAGCACCAGGGCCGCGATCAGCAGCGTCCAGGTCACGGCCTCGGCGAGTGCCAGGGTACGAAAGAGCTTGCGGGGGGTCATGCGGGATCCACCTTCTGCAGACATTTACCAACAGTATGTCAGCATGGCCGTTTGAGGGGCGAATCCCGCACCGCCATTGGGGCGGTAATCACGACGGCGGCCGGTCAGCGGGCTGGACGGGAGAAAAGGTTCACGAGGTTCCCCCCACGCAGTCTCCCGCCGATGCCCTGCAGCGGCAAGGAACCGGCAAGCCTGCCGGCATCCCAACGCAAAAGGCTGCCGCGGCCGGCACCGAAGGGGATCGGTTCCGGCCGGCAGCAGCCTCTTCCGGACCGCGGCAATGGGGGGAAAGCCGCGGCCAAGCTGTTGGGTCGGCTCAGGCCATGGTGTCCGCCCGGCCCTGCTTCAGGCCCTGCTCGAACTGCTCGCGCGTGGCGTAGGAAGTCTGCGTCCCGCGGCGGGTGACCGAATCCGCGGCGTAGGCATTCGCTGTGGCCAGGGAACCCGGAACGTCTCCCGTGTCCACCAGGCAGTGACTGAAGCAGCCGATGAACGCATCCCCTGCCCCGGTGGTGTCCAGCGCCGCCACGGTGCGGCCTTCCACCAGGGTGGGACCGGCGGCGGAGAGCCACAGCACACCGCGCGAGCCCATGGTGACAATAACGTTCTTCACCCCGCGGTCCAGGATGGTCTGCGCTGCCGCCTGCACTTCTTCCAGCGTCTGCACCGGCATGCCGGTGAGCAGTGCCAGTTCGGTTTCATTCGGCACGAAGTAGTCGCACCGGGCCACCTGGGCGAAGTCCAGATCCGGGCTGGCCGGTGCCGGGTTGAGCAGTACGGGGATTCCGTGCCGGTTCCCGAAGTCGATCGCGGCGTAGACGGTCTCCAGGTTCACTTCCAGCTGCAGCACAATCAGTTTGCACTGCGCAATGGCCTCGGCGGCGTCCTCAATGTCCGCCGGCGTCAGGAACGCATTGGCACCCTTGGCAATGACAATCGAGTTGCGGGAATTGTCGTCCACGAAGATGGGCGCAACGCCGCTGGTGGCATCCGTGTCCAGCACATAGGTGGTGTCGATCCCGTTGGCTTCGAAGTTGCGCCGGGTGGTTTCGGCAAAGGCGTCGTTGCCCACCCGGGTCAGCATCAGCACCGAGGAGCCCATGCGGGCGGCGGCCATGGCCTGGTTGGCGCCTTTGCCGCCGCAGCCCATGGCGAAGTCCCGGGCCTCAACGGTTTCCCCTTCGTCCGGCATCCGGCTGAGGTAGGACACCAGGTCCACCATGTTGGAACCGATTACTGCAATATCCATGGGGTTATGCCTTCTCTTTGATGCCGGTGCTGACGTGGAAGGAGCGGGATGCTCCGGGTGCCAGTTCAATTAGTGTCCCTGCGGCCTTGGCTGCCAGGAAGCCCTCGGGCCGCGAGGTGCCGGGCAGGACAAACGACGCCACCTTCTGGTCCGGGTTGTGCAGCAGCCACCGGGTGGCCGTGGGGAAATCCGTCCCGGAGAACCGGGTGCAGAACGTGACGCCGTCGGTCCGCTCCAGCCGGAATTCCAGCTCCTCCCCTGCGGGCAGGTTGTCCGCAAGGAACACGATTTCCGGGTCGTAGCCCTGTGAAGCGTCCAGCACATCGGCGGGAACCTTCCCGGCGCGGATGGCCTCGTTGAGGACGGTCCATTCCGGCGTCGGGAACACGTGTGCCGGGACGGTTTCCCGCAGCCGGAACGCGCCGTCGGGCAGGGACTGCGTCATGCGGGCCCCGTCCGAGTAGGCGTAGTTCATGTGGCACATGTACTGCAGCGGCATGGTGCGGGCCGCGGACAGGTTGGTCACGGACAGGTCGATGTCGAACATGGCCGAGCCTGCGGTGAGCCGGACGGCGGGAACGGCCTCGTAATGGTCGCCGAAGCCCTTGACGTATTCGTAGCGTCCGGAGACGGCCATGGAATCGCCGGTGATTTCCAGCCACGCTTCGTCAAACTCCGCGCATGGGAACTCCCCGTGCAGCGGATGGGTGTCTTCGGGTGCGGGGCAGCCGGCGGCAAGCAGCCCGGAGTGGAAGGCGAAGCAGCCGTAGGTGTCCTCGATGAGCGTGGCGGGATAGGGCTGCCGGAAGGGCGAGTCCATCCGCAGGCTCACGCCGTCGAACTCCGCGTCCCAGACCATCTGGCCCAGGAACGGCAGGACCTCGACTCGGCCGCGGGAGTTCGCCACGGTGACGGACTCGACGCCGCTGGGATAGCGGATGGCGGTGACCGTGAATTCGGCGGATTCCACCAGCGTGGCCTTCACAGCGGAGAAGGCGCTCCGTGCCAGATTAATGCGATACATACTCAGGGGTCCTTTCCGGGGTGCCGGCCAGGGCGGAGCGGCCTTCGGTGCGGCGGAGGTGGCGGAAGTGCATAAAGACCGCCAGGAAGCAGACCAGCGAGACCATGAAGGAGAGCTGCAGGGAGCCGGTCAGGTCCGAGGCCAGGCCCTGGACCACGGGGATGACCGCGCCGCCCACAATGGCCATCACCAGCACGGCGCCGCCGGTTTCGGTGTGCCGCTTGTCCGTAATCGTGTCCAGCGTGCGGCCGAAAATGGTGGCCCAGCAGGGTCCGAAGAGACCGGAGACCAGGATGGCTGCCCAGACGGCGGTGATGTTCGGAACCAGCATGATGTACAGCAGGGCGAGGCTGCCCAGGGCGGCGAAGCCCATCAGGACCGCATTGACGTCCAGCCGGGTAATGAGGAAGTTGGCGATCACCTTGCCCAGGAAGAAGGCAATGAAGGCGAAGGCCATGTAGTTGGTGGCGCTGCGTTCATTGAGCGAATCGTCCAGGTTCAGGGCCAGCCGGATGGTGAAGGACCAGACGGCGGTCTGCATGCCCACGTACATGAACTGGGCAAAAATGCCGCGCAGGAATTCCTTGTTCCGGGCCAGGTAGGCCAGCGTCTCGCCGATCCGCGCGGTTGCTTCATGGGTCTTGTCCCGCAGCGGCTTGCAGTGCGGGAACTTCGTCAGGGCCACCACGATGAACACGACCACGAGGATCATGATGATGTATTTGTACGGCATCAGGGTGCGCTGCAGCATGTCGGCGCTGAAGGCGGTCTTTTCAGCCGCGGACATGCCTTCCATCTGGGCCTCCAGGGTGTCCCCGTCGGTGAAGACCAGGTACTTGCCCAGCAGGATGCCCAGGATGGAGCCGATGGGGGTGAAGGTCTGGGAGACGTTCAGGCGCCAGGTGGAGGTGGGCTTGGGACCAAGCAGGGTGGAGTACGTGTTGCAGGCCGTTTCCAGGAAGCTCAGGCCGATGGCAATGGCGAACAGCGCCACCAGGAACATGCTGTAGGTGGCCATGTGCGAGGCGGGGAAGAACGCCGCGCAGCCCAGGATGTAGACACCCAGGCCGATCAGGATGCCGGTCTTGTAGGTGAAGCGGCGGATGATGCGTGAGGCCGGAATGGCGATGATGAAGTAGCCGCCGTAGAACGCCGACTGGACAAACGCGGTGGCCAGGTCCGAGAGGGTGAACACGGACTTGAACTGCGTGATGAGGATGTCATTCAGGCTGGCAGCGGCGCCCCACATCGGAAAGCAGAGCGAAATGAGCAGGAACTGGAACCACGGGATACGGCTGAGGTAGCCGTCCGGCTGCTGGACGGCGGAAGTCTTGAAGAGCATCAGACGGCGCTGTCCGCGAGGATGCTTGCGCCGGCGGAAGCACCGATGCGGGTGGCGCCTGCCTCCACCATGCGGGCCAGGTCCTCAGCGGTGCGGACGCCGCCGGAAGCCTTCACGCCAAGGCCCGGACCAACCGTTTCGCGCATGATGCGGACCGCTTCCACGGTGGCACCGTGCTTGGAGAAGCCGGTGGAGGTCTTCACGAAATCTGCCCCCGCGGCAACGCTGCAGCGGGAGGCTTCCTCGGTCTGCTCGACGTCGAGCAGGCACGTTTCCAGGATGACCTTGACCAGGGCCTTGCCCCGTGCGGCCTCGACGACGGCGCGGATCTCCGCTTCGACGTCGTCCCACTGCCCGGCCAGTGCCCAGCCGATGTTGATGACCATGTCCACTTCGTCCGCGCCGTTGGCGATGGCGTCGGTGGTTTCGAAAACCTTGACGGCGGTGGTGGATGCACCCAGCGGGAAACCGACCACGGTGCAGATGCCTACCGGTGTGCCTTGGGCGGCGCGGCTGGCCAGACCAACCCATGCCGGGTTGACGCACACCGTCTTGAACTCGTGTTCAACGGCTTCCTGGACAAGGGTTTCGATCTGCGTTGCTGTTGCCGTCGGGGCAAGCAGGGTGTGATCGATGAGCTGCGAAATCTTCGACATGTGAGCCTCCTCATTGAGGGTTTTCACTCACTGTAGAAGTGGCTCGGAACACATGTCAAACCGGATATTTACAAACGTTCCATTCGTTGCGGGCTAGGACACGATCCGTCGGCGGGAGATCTGCAGCACCTGCCGCGCCGCAGCCTGGTCGATGACCAGATGGGTCGCAAAGCCTGCACGGAGGGCGGCTTCGATGGCGCTCACCTTGTGCTCCCCGCCGGCAACCATGAGGCGGGTGGGCACCGCACGGAGGTCCTCCAGCGTGATTCCGACCGTGCGTTCGTCCAGCTGCGGAAGACAGGGATTCCCGGCGTCGTCGAAAAAGCGGGAGCAGATATCGCCGACCGCATGGGCTGCGATGCCGGCCTCCTCGGTCTCGCTGAGGTAGCCCAGGTTGAAGAGCATGGCGTCGGGCCGGATGGCACCCACGGTGAACACGGCGACGTCGGATTCCCGGCCCATATCGATGACCCGCCGGATATGTTCTTCGCCTTCCACCAGCCGCTTGACCTCCACGCTGTCGAAAATCACGGGCAGCGGCAGGGTCCGGGCAAACGCACCGAAGGCGTTGCAGAACAGGGTGATGGTTTCGAAGTCATTGGTTACCCGCGTGGTGTAGGAGACGCCGCCCTTGAGCTGGATAATCTCCACTCCGCGGCGCTCCTGGCGCTGAAGATGCCGGGCCACGGAGTGCATGGTCTGGCCCCAGGTGACCCCCACGGTGTCACCGTCGCGGACATTGTCGGCCAGGAGCGCTGCTCCAACCTTGCCGAGCTCCCCCACCAGGCTGGCTCCCTCACCGGGAACGACGGCGAGGCGCACGTCCTGCAGCCCGAACCGCTCGCGCAGTTCCGTGGCCAGCGAGGATTCCTGTTCCCGCGGGTCATTGATCTCGATGGTCACATAGCCGCGGTCCTTGCCGTGCTGGATGAGCTTGGAAACCGTGGGGCGCGAGAGTCCAAGCTGTTGCGCAATCTCGCTCTGCGAAAGCCCGGACCCGTAATAGAGCTTGACCGCGTCAAGCGCCTGTTCATCCCGCGCGTCCATCGTGCCCCCTTTATGCCCCTCCCCAATGAGTTGCTCACAGGTGATTGTTCCATCTTGCGACACCAGTCACATAACGCAGGTCACATATGGCAGGGGGCCGCAGCTGGTCGGTTGCTGCAGCGTTCTTCAATCAGCGTCATAGGTCAACGGCTGGGTGATCCAGTCGATATCTCCCCACGGGTCTATCCGCTGCAGGATGTCGAAGCTCGTCCGGCAGAAGTCCGTTACTGCCCGCTGCGGATCCTCATACGAGAAAGCGTCCTTGAGGGTCAGGATGAATTCACTGGATTTGGTGAGGAAACGGGCCTTCTGCGGGGCCAGCATGACTCCGTAGCTTCCGATGTTGGACAGGAAGGGATACGGCATCACATAAAACGCAGGTTCCACGGAGGACGGATCCCCGGGCCAGAAGCCGAACTCGCAGAATCTCTCGTCAAAGCAGTTCACGGCAATCACGCCGTTGCCCGGGAACGGCTCCGACTGGCCGCTGAAAATGGTGCCGGACAGGTCCATGGTGCCGAACCAGTACGAAGGTGCGAAGACCTTTCCCCGCATTGGGCCCAGGAACTGCCCCAGGCTCCGGTGCGCGAAGTGCAGGTTGTCCAGGAACAGTTCAACGGCGTGTTTGTCATAGGTGGAATGCTTGGTGTCAGTATCAAACGGAACCGGGTCATGGAATTCTTGCGGTTGCGTGTTGATGGAGGTGGGCGCCCCGATGGAGTCCAGTGCGCCCATCAGCTGGCCGTAGAAGTCCGCCACGCTGAGGCCGTCGCTGAGCTGGAGGCGGACGCGGAGGGAGTCGCTGCCCTGGACGTCCACGTGGTGCTGGCGCAGGTTGAAAAAAATCTCGAAGTTGCTGCTCGGGCCCGGAATGATGCCGGTGCCGATCCCCTGGATGGTGAGCGGCATCCGGATGTGGCCCCATTCCGGTTCCGGATAGCTCCGCTCCAGCTTCACCTTGCCTGCCATCTGCAGATAAAGATGCAGCGTGTCGGCGGTGGCCTGCCAATCCGGATAGTTCAGGAAGTTCTTGTCCATGGGAGCACCTTCGGTCGGTGGCGGACAGCCTGGAGCAGACGTGCTGCTCCCAGTCTGAAACCTGCCCTCGAGCCGGTCAACGGTGCTCCCGGGGTCCGGTGGGCCGGCAGTCTGCCTTGTCTTGCCGGCGGGACTGCCGTGAGTTGCTAGCGGGACTGCCGGGAGTTGCTAACCGGCTGCCGGCTCCACCGAACGTCCCCGGGTTCCGCCGAGGGCTGCCCGCAGGTTTGCCGGAAAATCGGTGATCACCGCGTCAACGCCCAGTGCAAGGACCGCCGCGGTGGCTGCGGGTGAGTTGACCGTGTAGACCCACAGGCCAAGGCCAGCCGCCCGCACGGCGGCCGCGCCGTCGTCGGACAGGGACGTATGGTCGGCGACCACTCCCTCAGTCCGGGGATCCAGCCCGTCCAGGAGCACGGCATCCGGATCGGTGCCTACCAGCAGCCATGCCGGCAGGCCCAGGTCAGCTGCCTTGCGGACAGCCGCCGGGTCGAAGGAACTGACCGTTACCCGCTCGGTTTCGAGCAGCCGCAGCCAGTCATCGTGTTCGGCCAGCATCCGGGCGATGGCCTGTTCAACGCCGGGTGAGCTGGCGGGTTCCTTGACCTCAAGATTGACGCCCAGGTCATAGCCCACCGCTGCCGGCAGGTCTGCCAGGAACGTCACGCCCTCCCCTGCGTACTGCCCGCCAACGTGGCCTCCGGCATCGAGCCGCCGGAGTTCTCCTGCCGTAAACGAGGTGATCGGGTCCTTTGCCCGCAGGGGATACACCTCCGCGACGTTAGTGGTGCGGAGGCCCGTGTTGTCGTGGAAAAGGAAGAGCTCGCCGTCGGCCGTCAGGCGCACATCGGTCTCAACCATGTCTGCCCCCGCGGCCCTGGCCTCGGTGAATGCTGCTGCCGTATTCTCCGGCGCCGAACCGCTGTTTCCACGGTGCCCCACCACCAGCGGAAGGGGAAGTGCCGTCGGTCCTGTTTTGTCTGCCACCTGGCGGCTACCTCGTCACACTTCCCATAGAGTTTTCCGCGCCACCGGAACCGGGGCTCGTCCTCGTCGATCCTAGACCTGCCTCGTGGAGCCGGCCGAATTCCGTGTCAGCGGCCACCGAGGTACGTGTGCCACGCTAATTGCCCGAGTTTGCCGGTCAGTGAACGCTAGGCTGACAGGGCGTGAATACCTGTTGCGGGGGGGGGTCACTCCACATATCGATCTGGGGGGGAAATATGCGGTTGCACCATGTCCAGGTTTCAATACCTGCCGACGGCGAGGATTCGGCCCGGCGATTCTACGGCGAGGCGCTGGGGCTGACTGAGGTGCCCAAGCCGCCGTCGTTGGCCGGGAGGGGCGGCTGCTGGTTCCGGGCGTTCGACGGGGAGGCCGTGGTTGCCGAAATCCATCTGGGCATTGATTCGCCGTTTGTTCCTGCAAAGAAGGCGCATCCCGCACTCGTACTGGACTCTGCCCAGGCGCTGGAGGAGCTGGGTGCCCGGCTGCAGGCACACGGATTCGAGGTGTCCTGGACGGACCGGCACACTTTCGAGGGATACGAACGGTTCCATTGCAGGGATCCGTTCGGAAACCGGGTGGAGATTCTCTCTCCTCCGGCTGGTTGATCGCCCGCCACTGCGCCCGGTGCCGTCCCCGTTTCGCTAGCGGACACCTTGGATCCGGGACTTCCCTCGTTTACTGGGGCGTTTTCCCTGCTTGGGCTGTGTAAGCGGCGACCGTGGTGCGTCCGTGGTGCGTTTGCCGGCCCCTGATTTATAGGTGCGTGAGCGATCGTGAGGTCGGTTTTAGCGACTAGGTAGTGGTGTTTCAAAGACGAGTATTTTCGCTTTTCGGGAGGGCCGTTTTTGGCCTGTTTTCGGGCCGGAAATGTCAGTGCCGGGTGAAATCCTGAGGGTATGGATCAGCTCGGAAACACCGAACCGACAACCGAAGAACAGCATCGCGAAGACCTGCAGCCCACGGGCTCCGCTGGCGAAACGGATGCTTCGCGCACGCCCTGCACGCTGGCGGTGTATCGGGCGGTTCCGGATGTCAGCGACGACGCTGGCGACGGCACGGACTCCGACGACGACGGTGCTCAGGCCGGCGCTGACACGTCCACGGACACCGACACCAACACCGGCTATGCCTCTACCGATCCCGCCGCAACGCCGCCAGCCACCCTCTTTGATGTACCCAATCCGAGTCGCAATCCCGCATCAGATCCCATCCCGGGCCCGGAAGCAGGGTCCGCATCTGCCGCTCCTGGCTCAACGGCTTCAGCCGCCGAACCCGGACGCGTTCCAGAGGACACCACGGGCTCGCCGGCCGCTGAACCTGCGGAGCCTGCGGAGCCTGCGGATCCAGCCACTGGTGCCATCGGTGTTGATGGTTTTCCGGACGGTTTCACCGGGGTGCTGGCGATGGCGAATCTCGAGTCCTTCGACGAACACGCCACCGGTGAGGTGTTGGCCCGTCTGTCGCATTTGGTCCGGTGGACGCAGGCCCAGCAGGCCCGGGCGATCAACCATATGGAGGAACTGTTCCGCAAGGATGTGTGCAGGCACTTCGGCAGTGAAGGTCCGGGGCTCGCGTTCAGCCTCGCCGCCGCCGAATGTGCTGCGATTCTGAACGTTCCGCAGACCACCGCGCAGGGCATGATGTTCGAAGCCGGCAGGCTCTGCACCACCCATACCGCCACCCTGACGGGACTGGAAGAAGGACGCTTCTCCTATGCGCACGCGCAGGTGGTCCTGGATCAGTGCGAGAACATACCCTCCGCGGAACTTCCCGAGTTCGAGGCCGAATTGCTCGCCAAAGCCGAAGGCATAACCCGGCCACAGTTCTGCGCCAAAGCCCGCAGGCTGCGGGAGAAAACCTATCCCGAGACCATTCCCGAACGGCACCAGACAGCGTTCGAGAAACGGAAAGTGGTCCTGGAACGGGACGAGGACGGCATGTCCTGGCTGTCGGCCAATCTACGGGCCGAACATGCCCAGCAGATCTACACGGCCCTGTGTACGTCGGCTAGGGGTGAGCAGGCTGACGGGGACCTGCGGACAGCCGACCAACTGCGGGCCGACATCCTGACCCAGCTGCTCATGGGCGGCCTAGGTTCACCCCGTGCCGGCGGTTCCAACGGCGGGACCGGGAACGCCCACGGTGCCGGCGGTCGCGTTAGCCGCACCGATGGAACCGGTCGCGGGGCTGGGAAGGCTGGCAAAGCTAGCAGGCCCACCGATGCCAGTGACACGGAACCGGATGAGCCGTCCGGGCCCATGGGTGTTCTGCCTCGGGCGGAGATCATGGTGTTGATCAACGCCGAGACCCTGTTCGGTGCCGATGAGCAGCCTGCCGAGCTGCACGGTTACGGGCCGATCAGTGCCGATGCAGCCCGCAGGCTCGCACGCAACGCCACCCACTGGACCGGACTGGCTCAAGACCCACAGACCGGGGAGATCCTCGGGGTCGGGCGGCGCCGGAAGGTCCCCGCCGGACTCGCCCGCTGGCTCCGGGCACGGGACGGGACCTGCCGGTTTCCGGGCTGCCGGGTCAGTACTGCGGTCACGGAAATCGACCACACCACCGACTGGGCGAAAGGCGGCGACACCGAACACGGCAACCTGGAACACCTCTGCCGCCGGCACCACCGGTTCAAAACCCTGGGCTACTGGAAAGCCACCCAACCCACACCGGGAGTGATGGAATGGACGTCCCCGACCGGACGGGTCTACCGGACCGAACCGTTCCTCGAACTAGGGCACTTCGAACCTGGGCATCGGGAACCGAGACCTCCGGCTCGAGACCAGGACCAAAATACTCAAGGTCGGCAAAGCCAAGACGAACCGGATTCACCCCCTCCGTTCTGAACGCAGCCTCCTGTCCAGGGCCAGGTAAGCACGCCGGAGCCAGACGCCGGCGCCGGGCAAGTACGTCTAGGGGTCCGGCCCGGACTGCAGCTCGACCTCCTGCAGCCTCCGGCGCCGGCACCGGGTAATTAGATCTGCAGTGCGCCCGCACGGCCGGCCTAGCCGGCCTAGAGACCGCCTTCGACTTCAGGAGGAAATCGCCTTCAGGAGGAAACCGGAGCTGGAGCCGTGCTCTGGCGAACCACCAACGACGTCGCCAGGTCCAGACGCAGGTTATTCGGCTGGTCCCCCTCAAACAGACGCACCACCATCCGGGCAGCCTCTTCGGCCATTTCAATCAACGGCTGGTGCACGGTGGTCAGCGCAGGGCTGGACCACTGCGCCACCTGCAGATCGTCATAGCCCACAATCGAAAGCTCCTCCGGAACACTGATGCCCAACTGCCGTGCGGCGTCGAGCACCCCAAGGGCCTGCAGGTCGCTGCCGGCAAAAATCGCAGTGGGACGGTCCGGAAGGCTGAGCAGCTCCAGCGCGTGGTCGCGGCCGCCGTCGACGTGGAAGTTGCCGTACCGGATCAGGTCCTTGTCCAGCGGCAGCGCGGCAGCGTTCAGCGCCGAACGGTAGCCGTCAATCCGGGCAAGCGAGCACATCATGTCCTCGGGCCCGGTGATCGCAGCGATCCGCGTATGCCCCAGATCGAGAAGATGACGGGTAGCCATCATCCCTCCGGACCAGTTCGCCGACCCCACGGACGGCACATCCGGAGCAGGATCACCCGCAGGATCGATAATCGCAAACGGAATGGACCGCGCTTCAAGCTGCCTGCGCGAATCCTGGGCAAGATCGGAAAAGACCAGCACGACGCCGACTGGACGCCGGGCGATGACCCCTTCCACCCATTCGGGCGAGGGCGAGTGCCGCGTTCCGCTCTCGGTGAGGACAACGCTCAGTCCCTTTTCCCGGGCAATGTTTTCCACGCCCCGGATAATCTCCAGAGCCCAGGCGCTTTCGAGTTCATGGAACACCAGTTCCAGCAGCCGCGACTTGGCTCCGCCCTTGCGCCGGTAGCCGTGTTCCTCAAGCAGCGTCTCCACTTTCGCTCTGGTTTTCCGCGAAACGTCGGACCTGCCGTTGAGAACTTTCGAAACGGTGGAGAGCGAAACCTCGGCCTCGGAGGCCAGATCCGCCAGCGTGACCGGGTTCGACGGCAGTGATGACTGCATGGAGTGTCCTTCAGGGGCTTCGAGACGCAGCGGATTAGAGACTTGGAAAAAAGTATTGCGCATTACATTACGCGCAACTTATGCTGACGGCATCATGTAACTTTCGATCAATATACCGAAACTTTCGGAAGGTGTTCAACGATGAACAAACCCTCGCCCCGGACTCCGGTCCTGGCCGCCGCCAGCATGCTGGCCATCGGCCTCACACTGGCCGGCTGCGGAGGCGGCGATTCCGCCGCCTCCGACCGTCCCGAAAATGAACTCCATGTCCTGGTTTACGGCGACGCGAGCAACGACGTCGAGACCGCCATGGTCGAAAAGTTCAATGAGACCTCCGACGTCAAGGTGGTGCTGGACACCATCCCCGGCGCCGAATACCAGCAGAAGCTCCAGACGGTCATGAGCACCGACGCAGCACCGGACATCTTCTTCAACTGGGGCGGCGGCAGCATCTCCGACTTCGTGGACGCTGATCTGTTGATGCCGCTGGATGACTTCATCGAGGAGGATCCCCAGCTCAAGGACGCTTTCCTTCCCTCGGTGTTCGACGTCGCAACGGTGGACGGCACCCCGTACGGTGTGCCGATGCGCGGAACCCAGCCCGTGATGCTTTTCCACAACAAGGAAGTGCTGGCGGAAGCGGGCATCGACGAAGCCCCGGCGACCTGGGATGAGCTGCTCGAGGACGTCGATAAGCTCAAGGCGGCCGGCAAGACCCCCATCGCCCTGGGTGGCGGAGACGAATGGCCCACCCAGATGTGGTTCTCCTACGTCTACGACCGCGTGGCCGGGCCGGAACTCTTCCAGAGCGCAATTGACGGCGAGACCGACGTCTGGGAATCCGACGAAAGCAAGGAATCCCTGGGCATGCTGCGCGAGCTGGTGGATGCCGGAGCCTTCGGCACCAACTTCCAGTCCGTGAAGTTCACCGACGGCGGCTCCCCCGCACTGCTCGCCGGCGGACAGGCCGGCTTCGAACTCATGGGCTCCTGGGAGTACTCCACTATCCAGGACACCAACCCCGACTTCGTGGCAAACAGCCTGGGCTGGAGCGCCTTCCCCGCGATCGAGGGCGGCAAGGGTGACGCAGCGAACCTGGTGGGCAACACCAACAACTACTACTCCGTGCTGAAGGACACCAAGTACCCCGACGCCGCACGTGACTTCCTGAAGCTGATGTACTCGGATGAGTTCGTACAGGAGCAGATGTCCATCGGCAACCTGCCCACCACCACCAGCACGGAGCAGTTCCTGGACCAGGCCGCTGATCCGGATTACGCCCGGTTCCAGTTCGGACTGGTGCAGGATGCGCCCAACTTCCAGCTGTCCTGGGACCAGGCCTACCCGCCGGCCGCAACACCCACCATCCACAGCGCTGTTGCCGACTTCTTCGCCGGAAGCATCGACGAAGACGGCTTTATTGCCGCCATGCAGTCGCTGAAGAAGTAGCCGGACCGAAGGCCAGAGACCATGACCACTCTGCTTCCACCCCGGCCTCCGGCCGCACCGGACAACCCTGCCAAGGGTCGTCCGGTGCGGGCCGGCCGGGCCCGGCTCAACCGTCCGGGCCTTGCCTGGACCCTGCCGGCCACCATCTTCTTCCTGCTCTTCGCCGTGGTGCCGCTGATCGCCGTCGTCGTCCTGTCCTTCATGACCTGGACGGGACTCGGGGATCCCAAGTTCGTCGGCCTGGAGAACTGGCAGACGCTCGCGGGCGATTCGGTCATGCTCAAGAGCCTGTGGCTCAGCGTGCTGTTCATCGTCCTCGGTGTCGCCACGCAGACCCCGGTCAGTATCCTGCTGGGCGTCTGGGCCTCCGGCCCGCAGCGTAACCGCGCCGTCCTCAGTGCCATCTTCTTCCTGCCGCTGCTGCTCTCCTCCGCTGCCATCTCGGTGCTGTGGCGTGCCCTGCTGGACCCGAACTTCGGTGTTCCGGCCCAGCTGAAATGGCTGTTCGGGGACGGCAACCTCTTCGGCCACCAGTCCACCGCCATCGGCGTCATCATCTTCGTGGGCATGTGGCAGTTCACGCCCTTCCACACGCTGATCTACCAGGGCGCCGCCAAGTCCGTTCCCCCGGTGCTGTACCAGGCCGCGGAAATCGACGGAGCGGGCAGGGCGCGGCAGTTCTTCAGCATCACCCTCCCGCAGCTGCGCAACAGCATCATCACTTCCGTGATCCTCATGGTGGTAGGCGGGCTGACCACCTTCGAAACGGTGCTGATCCTGACCAACGGCGGGCCAGGAACGGACACCACCATCACCGCCTTCTACATGTACGAAGAGGCGTTCCGCCGCTACAACTTCGGCATGGGCTCCGCCATTGCCCTGGTTCTGGTAATCGTCGCCACCGCCATTTCCCTGATCATGGTCAAGGCTTCCGGCTACGACAAAATGCGCAGCACCATGGAGGGACTCTGATGCGTACCCGTCCCAATTACATTGCCGGCGCCGCGGTCACCGTCTGGCTCCTGATCGTGGCCCTGCCGCTGTATGTCATGGTGGCCGCCAGCGTGCAGAGCCGCACCGAGTTCAGCGCCAACGGGCCGCTGTCCGTCCCCACCAGCCTGACCTTCGAGAACTTCCTGCTGGTCTTCGACAGCGGTTTCGGCAAGTACTTCCTGAACACCTTCCTGGTCACGGCCGGCGTAGTCGGCATCGTTCTGCTGGTGGTGCCGCCCCTGTCCTACGCGATTGTGCGCAGCCAGTCCCGCGGCACCACGCTGATCTTCCGGTTCTTCCTGCTCGGGCTGGCCATTCCGGTCCAGGCAGTGATTGTGCCGATGTTCTACCTGATCAACTCGGTGGGCCTGTATGACACGCTGCTGGGCATCATCCTGCCCACGGCCGCCTTCGCGCTGCCGATCTGCACGCTGATCCTGTCCGGAACCATGCGGGACATCACCCCCGAGCTGTACGAGGCCATGTCCGTGGATGGAGCCAGCACCGCACGCACCTTCCTGCGCCTGGTACTGCCGCTGTCCAAGGGCGGACTGTCCACGATTGCGGTCTTCGCCGCGCTGCAGGGCTGGAACGGGTTCCTGCTGCCGTTGATCCTTACCCAGTCGGAGTCCACCAAGGTCATCACCCTCGGCCTCTTCAACTTCCAAACCCAGTACGGCATCAACGTGCCGGGCATCCTCGCCGCAGTGATGCTCTCCATGGTTCCGGTCCTGCTGGTGTACCTCTTTGCGCGCCGTGCGCTGGTCCAGGGCCTTATGGGCGTTGGCGGAAAGTAGACATGACAGAAACAACAGTTCAGCACCTCCCCTGGCGGGACACCTCCCTGCCCGACCGCGAGCGCGCCGCCCGGCTGGCGGAACAGATGACACTGCGGGAGAAGGTGGCCCAGCTCTTCGGCGTCTGGGTAGGCGCCTCCAGCGAAGGCGGCCAGGTAGCACCCCACCAGCACGATATGAAGGAACCCGTCCCGCTGGAGGACTTGCTGCCCTCCGGCCTGGGCCAGCTCACCCGGCCTTTCGGTACTGTTCCCGTCGACGCCGGCATGGGCGCCCTGTCCCTGATGCGCACCCAGCAGCGGATCGCCGAGTCCAACCGGTTCGGCATCCCCGCCATGGCCCACGAGGAATGCCTGGCCGGATTCGCGGCCTGGGGCGCCACGGCGTATCCGGTGCCCCTGTCCTGGGGCGCCACGTTCAACCCGGAGCTGATCGGACGGATCGGCGCCGCCATCGGCACCGACATGCGCTCGGTCGGTGTGCACCAGGGGCTTGCCCCGGTGCTCGACGTCGTCCGCGACGCCCGCTGGGGGCGGGTGGAGGAAACTATCGGCGAAGACCCCTATCTGGTGGGCAGCATCGCCTCCGCCTACATCCGCGGGCTGGAAGGCTCGGGCGTGGTGGCGACCTTGAAGCATTTCGTGGGCTATTCCGCGTCCAAGGCCGGCCGCAACCTAGCCCCGGTTTCCGTCGGTATGCGCGAGCGCGCCGATGTGCTGTTGGTGCCGTTCGAAATGGCCGTGCAGGAGTCCGGGGTGCGCTCGGTCATGCATGCCTACACGGATATCGACGGCGTTCCCTCCGCCGCCGACCGTTCCCTGCTCACCGGCCTGCTCCGCGAAACGTGGGGCTTCGACGGGACGGTAGTGGCCGATTACTTCGGCATCAGCTTCCTCATGGAACTGCACCGGGTGGCCGGCTCCCTCGGAGAGGCCGCCGCTGCGGCGCTGACCGCAGGCGTGGACGTGGAACTGCCCACCGTGGATGCCTTCGGCGACCACCTGTTGGCCGAACTCGAAGCCGGACGCCTGGACGAATCCGTGATCGACACCGCTGTACTGCGGGTCCTGACCCAGAAGATTGAACTGGGCCTGCTGGACCCGGACTGGTCCCCGGTGCCCGCGGCCCTGGCCGGACTGGATCCCGAGGATCCTGCCTCCGTGCGGGGCTCGGTGGATCTGGACCGTCCGGAAAACCGGTCCCTGGCCGCGGAGGTCGCCGAACAGGCCCTCATCCTCACCGCCAACAACGGCATCCTGCCGCTGACGGCGCCGGGACGCATCGCCGTCGTCGGACCCAATGCCGATAACCCGATGGCGTTCCTGGGCTGCTATTCCTTCCCCGCGCACGTGGGCGTGCAGCACCCGGAAGTGGCGGCCGGCATCGAGCTGCCCACCGTCGCGGCGTCGCTGCGCGCGGAGTTCCCGGACAGCTCCATCACCGTCACCGCGGGCTGCACTGTGGACGGGCCGGAGACGGACGGCTTCGCCGGCGCGGTGGCCGCCGCCCGGGACGCCGATGTGGTGGTGGCCGTGCTGGGCGACCGGTCCGGGCTGTTCGGCCGCGGCACCAGCGGCGAGGGCTGCGACACCGAGTCGCTGGTCCTGCCCGGCGTCCAGCAGCAGCTGCTGGAAACCCTGATGGATACCGGGGTCCCCGTGGTGCTGGTGCTGCTCACCGGCCGGCCGTATGCCCTGGGCCGCGCATCAGCCGACGCCGCGGCGGTTGTGCACGCGTTCTTCCCGGGCGAAGAGGGCGGCCCGGCCATCGCCGGAGTCCTGAGCGGCCGCGTCAATCCCAGCGGCCGGCTGCCGGTCAGCGTGCCGGCCTCCCCCGGCGCGCAGCCGTCCACCTATCTGGCCGCGCCGCTGGCACAGACCAGCGACGTGTCCAGCATCGACCCCACCCCCGCCTTCGCCTTCGGCCACGGGCTGTCCTACAGCAGCTTCGAGTGGTCCGGGTTTGCCCTGGAGGGTCCGGCCGAGTTCGGCGTCGACGGCGAAACATCCGTCTCCGTCACGGTGGCCAACACGGGCGCACGCGACGGCGTCGAAGTGGTCCAGCTCTATCTGCACGATCCGGTGGCGTCGGTGGTCCGCCCGATGCAGCGTCTGGCCGGATTCGCCCGGGTGCCGCTGGCTGCCGGGGCTTCCGCGCGGGTGAGCTTTGCCGTGCCCGCCGACGCCGCGTCCTTCACCGGCCGGAACGGGGTGCGGATTGTGGAACCGGGTGAACTGGAGCTGCGGCTGGGCGTCTCAAGCACTGATATCCGGGCAACGGCCGGTGTTACCCTGACCGGTACCGTGCGGGAGGTGGATCACACCAGACGGCTGCATTGCCCGGCGGAGGTGAGCCCGCTGGATTGAGCCGCACCAACCCGCACCGCCTGCACCCCTCCGACACCCGGGAGCCACATGTATTACGACCTGCCCGCCGAAGAACTTGCCACTTACCGCGGCAGCACCAGCGCTCCGGAGGACCTGGACGGGTTCTGGGCGGACACCTTGGCGGAAGCGCGCGTACATCCCCTGGAGGTGGAGGCCACCCCCTTCCCCAGCGGGCTGCAGACGGTTGAGGTCTATGACGTGGTGTTCCCTGGCTTCGGCGGTGACCCGATCCGGGCCTGGCTGCGGCTGCCTGCCCGGAGCATCCGCGGCGACGGGCAGCTGCCCGGGGTGGTGCAGTATGTGGGCTACGGCGGCGGCCGGGGCGAGGCACACGAGAGCCTGTTCTGGGCTTCGGCCGGATTCGCGCACCTGCAGATGGACACCCGCGGGCAGGGTGCCGGCTGGAGCAAGGGCACGACGCCGGATGCCGCCGGCAGCGCCGGTCCCCAGGTTCCGGGGATGATGACCCGCGGGGTGCTTAATCCGCAGACGTATTATTACCGCCGGCTGATCACCGATGCCGTCCGGGCGGTGGAGGCCATGCGTTCACTGTCCGGCAGGGGTTTGGCGCCGGTGGATCCGGACCGGGTGGCGGTGCTGGGGATGAGCCAGGGCGGCGGGCTGGCTCTGGCGGCTGCCTCGCTGTGCCCGGAGGTGGCCGCCGTCGTCGCCCTGGTGCCGTTCCTCTCGGACTTTCCGCGGGCGCTGACCGTTACCGATGCCTATCCGTACCGGGAAATCACCGATTTCCTGTCCATGCAGCGCGAGGCAGTGCAGCAGGTCATGCAGGCGCTGCGCTATTTCGACGTCGTGAACCTGGTGCCGCGTGCTTCCGCACCGGCGCTGTTCTCGGTGGGCCTGATGGATACCACCACTCCCCCGTCCACGGTGTATGCCGCCTACAACACCTATGCCGGGCCAAAGGAGCTTTCCGTCTGGCCCTTCAACCAGCACGAGGCCGGGGGCAGCGAGGACGAGCTCGCCGCGCTGGCGTTCCTGCGCAGGCAGCTGGCAGGTTAGCCAGCCAGCTATCTCGCAGACATCAGAGCTAAAGCAGACAGCCGGCTGTTGTAACCTTTCCCAGGAGTAGGCAGTTCAGCCGGTCTTCATCCCCGTGGCATATCCGGCCACAGGGATGAAGACCGGGAGCGACCACCACTCGCCTAAGTGTCAATCTCGGGGGAGCGCTTCGGCCGCTAGACCTATTACTACCAGCGGCTATTCACCGATGCGGTCAGGGCTGTGAAGGCCATGCGCTCCCTGTCAGGGACGTCGTCGTGGTGCGGGCGGAACCGGCTGTTCGCGATGGCGCTGATGAACACCATCATTCCCCCGTCCACGGTCTGCGCACGCGTACAATGCCTACGCCGGGCGAAGGAACTGAAGGTGTGGCCGTTCACTGGGGACGAGCCGGAGCCATCGAGGACGACGCCGCGGCGCTGGCGTTCCTGCAGAAGCAGTTGGCCTAAAGGAAACCCTCCGTTCCCAGTTGAAACCGAGCAAGTCGCTTCAAGCCGAAGGGACGCACTACTCCAGAGTTTCTTGAAGGACCGATACGAAGCGGGTGGTGTCGAGGAAGTAGTTGGGATAGGCGGACCGAAGCCCCGCAATCGAACCGACCGAAACCAGCACGACATCGATACTAGAATCGGACCGTGCTTCCTCTTCGTCGTACGCTGCAGCCGCGTCGTTCTGTTTCGTGTATCCAGTGATTGTGACCTTGCTGTTTGGAATGTCGAGTGTCAACAAAACAAACTTCGCCCCAGCTACATGCTGCTCGGTCTCCTGAAGTAGATTCGCATAGCCTTGAAGTCGTCCAATAACATCCAGTTCAGTCGCCAGAGTTTGGAGTTCGGCTTTAAGTACCTGCGCGCTGGTGCTTGTTCCACCGACTACAGGTTGGTTCTCTCTCAACGCAATTGCTGAACTCATTACCTGGAAGAACCTCAGCCACTTGTCCTCACCCATGCTGGACTTTAATGCCTGATTGGTGAATAGGCCAACCGTTTCAACCGCCGTTGCCCATGCGTGTTGCAATTGAGTTCGGACTTGAACTTCAACCGAGAGGTTGTTCCAAGTCTCCCCACGGTCACTGTTGTAAGCATAGACGAGGTGCACACCCCGATAGCCAGAACTCTTCGGTGTACTCAAATAATCATCTTGACGAATAAGCCGATGTTTGTGTCGAGAGACCAGAAACTTGTCTACAACTGCGTTCACGGCATCTATGTCTGCAAGGACGGCTCGACATCCCCCAAGATCCTGCATCCTCGATACGTTCATAGAGGGGTAGCGTTCGAGTTTTCCGATAATGGAGGGGAGTCGTTTTATGCGCTGTGCCACCAAAGCATTGGCGTCGACGTCTGTAGCTTTCTTTCGGAGGCTGATTTGAAGCGTGTTTAGAGGGAACCCATGTGCGGACCGCCAATTATTAACTACAGCGATAGCGTCTCGGCGTTGAGTGCTGGTCGCTGTGGGATCGATAAGAACGAACCCAGCCCGTTTGATTTCGCCTTTTGAATAATGCGGTTCAGTCCATGCCATCGACAAAGAATAGGCCAACAGGCCATTCTGGATGATCTGAACACGCCGGTCTTTGACGAATCTAAAACAGTGACTCGAGATGAAGAGGATCAAACAAGCGCAACCGGAAACAGGGGCTCCCGGTTAGAGCCCCGAAATTCCGAAGGCCAGCCGGTGTTCTTCCCCGGGTGCCAGCACAATCAGGTCCTCACCGGAATTGAAGGCATCCGGCGGGCAGGTCATCGGTTCGACGGCGACGCCGAGACGGCCCATCTGCTCGCCGGAGTAGATCTGCAGCCAGGGCGCATCCTTGCCGTCCGCGGAAAGCACGGACCCGACGCCGGTTTCCGGATCGACGAGCGACACCTGCCAGGCGCCGTCGGGCAGTCCGGTGTAGGCGTGGTCCGCAGTGCGGGAACCGATTGGTTCCGGTGCGGCGAAGGCCAGCACGGTACCCTCGGCGGCCCGCAGTTCGGCCAGATCCAGCGGACGGCCGGACTGGTCGGGACCGCCGAGCACCTGTGCCGCCGGCACCTGCAGTACGCAGCGGTCCACCGGCACCAGGTCCGCGGTGAGATAGGGATGCGCTGAAACGCCGTACGGTGCGGGCGCCACCCCTGCGTTCCGGGCGGCCAGTTCCACCCGCAGCCCGGTCTCGGCGTCGAGCGTGTATCCGGCTTCGAGCTCCAGCGGGAAGGGATATCCCGGCTGGCCCATGAGCCGGTGGCGCAGCACCACCTTCTCGGCGGAAGCCTCCGCGACGGTCCACTCGTCCCAGCAGACCAGCCCGTGCAGGGCCATTCCGGTCTCGGGCTCGTTGACCGGCACCTGGTACTCGGCCCCCTCGAAGGAGTAGCGTCCGCCGACAATCCGGTTCGGCCAGGGCATCAGCACCTTGCCGGTGTAGGCGTGCGGCACCGTGTCAGCCGGCAGGGGCAGCACCAGGTGCCGGCCGTCCCGGGTCAGGGACGCCAGCGTGGCACCCACAGGATAAATGGTGGCCCGGTAGCTGCCGGCCGCCAGCTCGATGGGGGTGCCGTTGGGGCTCAGTCTGCCGGGACTCGTGCTGTTGGGGGCTGTGCCATTGGAGAGAGCGCCGTCGTTGGAGGGAACGCCGTTGGAAGGTGCGCCGCTGAAACCGGAGTTCGTCATGGTCCAGAGCCTAGCGGGCACGAAGGGTCGGAGCCCCGGCGGCCTGCCGGTAGCGCTGCAGCACGTCGGGCGCCGGATCGGCAGTCACCACCGTGGACGCGCCGTCGTTCCAGGCCGGCCAGTCCCCGGTGAGGACGGCGGCCGCCTGGCGGGCAGCGCCGTCGGCCACGTATTCCCCCGGACTCGGCACCGTGACGGGCAGTTCGAAGACCGCGGCAATGGCCTGCTGCAGGGCTTCGGACCGGGCCGCACCGCCCACCAGGATCACCCGCCGGGCCTCGACACCGGTGTTCTTCAGGGCCGCGAATCCGTCAGCCAGGGAACATGCAATGCCTTCGACGGCGGCGCGTGCCAGATTCGCCGGGGTGTAGTTCGCCAGCGTGAGTCCGTGCAGTGAGCCGGTGGCCTCGGGCAGGTTGGGGGTCCGTTCGCCTTCAAAGTAGGGCACCAGGACGAGTCCGCCGGCGCCCGGCTCGGCGGACAGCGCCAGCTCGGTGAGCTCGGGGAGCCCGACGCCGAGCAGAGCGGCCGTGGCGTCCAGGACCCGGGAGGCGTTCAGGGTGCAGGCCAGCGGCAGGAAGTGCCCGCTGGCGTCCGCGAATCCGGCCACCAGACCGGTGGCATCGGCGGCAGGCTCGGAGGCTACGGCAAACACCGTTCCGGAGGTGCCGATGGACACCACCACGTCCCCCACGCCGGCAGCAACACCCAGTCCGGCCGCGGCGTTGTCACCGGCACCGGGGCCGATGAGGGCACCGGACGGTGTGCGTCCGCCGGCTTCCAGCGGGCCCAGCACGCGGGGCAGCATGGGAACGTGGCCCAGGGTCTGCTCCAGCACCTCGGGCAGGTATTCGCCGGTGGACGGGGACCAGTAGCCCGTGCCGGAGGCATCGGACCGGTCGGTGGTCAGTGCGGCGAGCCCCTCGGCACCGCTGCCGGGACCGAACCCGGCCAGGCGCCAGCTCAGCCAGTCATGCGGCAGGCAGACCGCAGCAGTGCGGGCGGCATTCTCCGGTTCATTTTCCGCCAGCCAGCGCAGTTTCGTTGCCGTAATCGACGCCACGGGCACCGATCCCGTGGTGTCCGCCCAGTAGCGGGCTCCGTCGGGTCCGGCGTCGGCAACGAGTTTGTCCGCTGCCGCCGCGGAACGGACGTCGTTCCAGAGCAGCGCGGGACGGACGACGGCGCCGGTCTCATCCAGGCAGACCATGCCGTGCTGCTGCCCGCCCACCGAGACGGCGTCGACGTCGTCCAGTCCGCCGGCAGCCGCTGCCGCCTCGTTGAACGCAGTCCACCATGCTTCGGGATCCACTTCGGTCCCCGCCGGGTGGCGTGCCGTGCCCTCGCGCAGCAGGGCACCCGTCTGCGCGTCGCGGATGACTATCTTGCAGGACTGGGTGGAGCTGTCGACACCGGCGACAAGGGACATGTCGAGCCTTTCAACGGGCGCTGCCGCCGGCCCTCCCCCAAGGAGAGCCGGCGGCAGCACGATTCGGTGGTGGATGCGCGGCGTGCGCAGGTAGCCTAGCGGGCACCCATCAGGTGTTCCAGTGCCAGCTGGTTCAGCTTCACGAAGCCGAAGTCGCGTTCCGCGGCAGCGTTGGCATCGAAGTCCTCGAAGGACGCGGCGTCGGCCAGGAAATCGGTGACGGACTCGCCGGCGGCCAGGGTCGGCTGCGCCAGTTCACCGATGCCGGAGTACTGCAGGGCTTCCTGCACCTCGGGGTCGGCGCGGAAGGCCAGGGCGCGTTCCTTGAGCATCAGGTACATGCCCATGTTGGCCTTGGCGGATTCCCAGACACCCTGGTAACCCTCGGTGCGGGAGGCCTTGTAGTCGAAGTGGCGCGGGCCTTCGTAACGCGGGCCGCCGTTCGGGAAGCCGTTTTCGAGCAGGTCCACCGTGAAGAAGGCGCTGCTCAGGTCGCCATGGCCGAACACCAGGTCCTGATCGAACTTGATGGACTTCTGGCCGTTGAGGTCAATGTGGAAGAGCTTGCCGGACCACAGAGCCTGGGCGATGCCGTGGGTGAAGTTCAATCCGGCCATCTGCTCGTGGCCGGTCTCCGGGTTCAGGCCGACGATGTCGCCGTTGTCCAGCTGGGCAATGAACGCCAGTGCGTGGCCGATGGTGGGCAGGAAGATGTCTCCGCGCGGCTCGTTCGGCTTCGGCTCGATGGCCAGGCGCAGGTTGTAGCCCTTTTCCTTGACGTAGCCGGCGACGGTGTCCACGCCTTCCTTCATCCGGTCGAAGGCCGCGGCGAAGTCCTTGGACCCGTCATATTCGCTGCCTTCACGGCCGCCCCACATCACGAAGGTTTCGGCGCCGAGTTCCGCGGCCAAGTCAATGTTCTTCAGGACCTTGCGCAGTGCGAAGCGGCGCATGGAGCGGTCATTGGAGGTGAAGCCGCCGTCCTTGAAGACCGGGTGGCTGAACAGGTTGGTGGTGACCATGGGAACCTTCAGGCCGGTCTCCGCCAAGGCGCCGGTGAAGTTCTTCAGGATCAGTTCCCGCTCCTGCGACGTAGCGTCGAAGGGAATCAGGTCATTGTCGTGGAAGGTCACCCCGTAGGCACCCAGTTCCGCGAGCTTGTGCATGCCCTTGATGGGGTCCAGGTCCGCGCGGGTGGGAGTGCCGAACGGATCGGTTCCGGTCCAGCCGATGGTCCAGAGGCCGAAGGTAAAACGGTCGGAAGGCGATGGCGTCATTGTCACGTTAGCTCCAGATGAAGTATTAGTTGGAACCAACAACATATTCTGGCTCCGTTCCCCTGTCAATGGTTCACCGACGTTATTTCGGTCGCTCGGACGGCGTCAGGCGGTTGCCGATAGCATTTGTTGCCTGCCCCAACGAACCGAATCCGCCGACGGGTAGGCTGGAAGACAACAGCATTTGGAAAGGAAGCGCAGACGTGGATAGCCGCATGACGAGCACCCCCTTGCCGGTGGGCCGCGGCGCGGACAACCTGCGCTCCACCAATCTCTCCCGCATCCTGACCCTGCTGCACCGGAACGGGCCGCTCTCCCGGGTGAACCTGACCCGGCTCACCGGATTCAACCGCTCCACCGTCGGCGCACTTGTGGGCGAGCTGGCCGCCATGGGACTGGCCTACGAAACGGATTCACCCGCCGGCCGCGTGGGCCGCCCCAGTCCGCTGGTCCACGCCAACGAACGCGTGGCCGCCGTCGTTATCCACCCCGACGTCGACGCCGTGACCGTAGGGCTTGTGGGCCTGGGCGGCCGGGTGCACCGGCGGGTCCGCCACGACACCGTCGCCCGGCCGAGCGTGGCGGACACCGTGAGCATCACCCGCGCGGTGCTGGCCGGGATGGCCCCCGAGCTTGCCGCCATGGACCGGATTGCCGGCGCGGGCGTTGCCGTCCCCGGGCTGACCCGCACCTCCGACGGCCAGGTACTGCTGGCACCGCACCTGGGCTGGCGGGACGAACCGCTTGCCGCTCCCCTGGCCGAGGCGCTGTCCCTGCCCGTCTTCGCGGGTAACGATGCCACGCTGGGCTCGGTGGCCGAGAGCCTCTTCGGTGCCGCCGTCGACACGGACAACACGGTGTATCTCAATGGCAGTGCGAGCGGCATCGGCGGCGGGATCATCGTTGCCGGCACCCCGCTGCGGGGAGCGGACGGCTATGCCGGGGAACTGGGGCACACCCTGGTCCGCAGCGGCGGCGAGCCGTGCCACTGCGGACGGCGCGGCTGCCTGGAAACGGAAGTGAACCTGGCCCGGCTGCTTCGGGTGCTGGGCCTGGACCGTGCGGACCAGGACACACTCGACGCCGCGGTGGCCGAGCAGCAGACGGCCGCGGTCCGCGCCGAAACGGACCGGCAGCTGGACTTCCTGGCCGTGGCTTTGACCAATTTCGTCAACATCTTCAATCCGGACGCCGTGGTCCTGGGCGGTTTCCTCGGCACGCTGTTTGCCTCGAACCCGCAGCGGCTGACCGATGAAGTTGCCACCCAGGCCATGGCCGGTCTGGGCCGGAGCGTCCAGCTGCGCCGGGCGGCGCTGCGTTCGGAGCTGCTGCTGGTCGGCGCCGCGGAACTGGCCTTCGCTCCGGTGCTGGCCGCGCCCCGCCCGGCCTAGGAGTCCCGCCCGGCCTAGGAGTCCCGCCAGGCTTAGAAGTCCCGCCGGACTAGGAATCCCAGCCGAACCCGAAGCGTTCGGCCCGAAACGGTGCCAGCAGCGGATGCCGGCGGCCTGTGAGGATCTCCCCGGCCACCAGCTCCCCCGCAATCAGGCCCAGGGTTGCCCCGGAATGGGTGAAGACCGTCCAGCAGCCGGGCAGTGCAGCCAGCTCTCCGAGCACGGGTTCGCCGTCCCCGGGGACCGGCTTCAACCCGGGATGCCAGCTTTGCGGCAGCACCTCCGGATGACCGGCCAGCACCCGGCGCGCTTCTTCTGCCAGCTCGGCCGGAATGCCCGGATCTACCTTCCAGCTGCCGTCGTCGAGGCGTTCCACCCGGTCCAGGTACCAGGAGGAATCCATCGCGAGCCGTCCGCCGGGGTGCGGGCGCAGGGAGATGCGCGGGGTGTTCAGCACGGCCCGCAGCCCGTGCTCCACCGGCTCGCTGATCACCAGCATCGCCGGGTCCGAAGCATCGGGCAGCTGGACGCCCGCTTCCCCGAGCACCGCGGGAGTGCCCGCGCCGCACGCGACGACGACGGCGTCGGCCGCGTACTCTTCCCCGCGGGCGGTGCGCAGCCCGCGCACCCGGACGCCGCCGTCGTCGGCGGTCCCCTCGCTCCAGGTCAGCGTGCACCGGCCCGCGTGTTCCAGCAGGGTGCCGCCGCGCAGCGTGAACTCCTCGGCCAGGTGCCGGACCAGATGCGGCAGGGACACCCAGCCCTCCCCGGGATTGGCCAGGACACGCTGCGGCAGCACGCCCGGCTCCACGCCGGCCGCTGTGTCCGCCACATCCGCGCGGTCCAGCATCCGGGCGTCGTAACCCTGCCGGGTCTGCTGAGCGTGCCGCTCCGCCACGGTGACCGGATCATCATCCCAGTACAGGCCTCCGTCGAAGGCCAGCCAGTCAATGCCGGGGTTCTGCGCCAGCAGCGTCCGGTAGCGGTCGATGCCAGCCAGGCGGAGCCGGTAATAGTCTTCCCCGTAACCCCCGCCGGCGTTCAGCCAGGACAGCGAGCGCCCGGAGGCTCCGCTGCCCACTTCCGCCTCCGTAACCAGCAGCACTTGGGCACCGCCGCGCAGCAGCTGGACCGCGGTGGAAAGTCCCAGCACTCCACCGCCCAGCACGGCTGCGTTTCGACGCGGGAAGGAAGGCATGGAGTCTCTCCTTGGGGAAGAATGAGAATGCTTTATTCTCTGCATACCTTCGCCGGTATTGTCCGGCACTTCAATCGAAAGACGGCGCCATGCATTCTTCCTCCGCTTCCAGCCCCCAGCGCCGCATCCCGGTGATTGCCGACGTCGACACAGGGGTGGACGATGCCCTGGCCCTGACCTTCCTGGCCCGCAGCCCGCGGATCGACCTGCGGGCCGTGACCTGCGTGGCCGGGAATACCGACGTCGACCAGGTCCTGCGCAACACCCTGGACGTGCTGGACCTGGCCGGGCGTCCGGACGTGCCGGTGGCGCGCGGGGCGGAGCGGCCGCTGATCAACGAGCCCCGCAACGCGCATGCCTTCCATGGGGCCAACGGGATCGGGGGGCTGCAGCTGCCGGCCAGCAGCACGCCGGCCTCGCCGCTGGCCGCCGTCGAACTGCTGCACCGCACCATCGAAGAGTCTCCGGAGCCGGTGACCCTGCTGGGGATCGGCCCGCTGACCAACCTGGCGGTGTTCCTGCGCGCCTACCCGCTCACCGCCAGGAAGCTGAAGCGGATCGTGTTTATGGGCGGGTCCGCCGGGATCGGCAATGCCACCTCGCACGCGGAGTTCAACGCCTGGCATGATCCGGAGGCGCTGGCCGTGGTGCTGGACAGCGGCGTACCGGTGACCATGTACGGGCTGGACGTCTTTATGCTGGCGACCCTCGATGCCCCGCAGTACCTGAAACTGGAAGCTTCATCGGATCCCGGGGCACGGCTCGTGGGCGAGCTGCTGGCGTCGGGCGCACGGACGCGGGCGGCCGGCGGGGTCATCGGCTCGGAACCGCTTCCCCGGGTGAGCGCGAATGACGGCACCCTGGATCCCATGACGATCGGCGACGCCGGTGCCGCCTGCCTGATCGCGGCGCCGGAGACCGTGGTGCTGGAGGATTATCCGGTGCGGGTGGAGCTCGCCGGGCACAGCCGCGGGCAGACCCTGGTGGACCGGCGGCTCATCGCCGGGGAGGACACGGTGCACGGACTGCTTGCTCCGGCCCCGGTCATCTCGGTAGCCATGGCCCTGGACCATCCCGCGATGGTCCGCACCTTCCTGGATACCGTGGCGCCGGACGAGGTTATTCGTACCTGAAGACCCCCTGCCCGCTCTTGCGTCCGAGCTCGCCCCGGGCCACCTTGTCCTTTGCGGCGGCGCGAAGCGCTCCCCGAGCACCTTCCTGACTGCCGCCCAGCACGCCCACCCGGTCCGGAACGGTGTCCGTGTTGCTAGGGGCCACGGGGGTTCTCCCTCCGGTCAAGGAAAGCCTGCATGCGCTCGGATTTGGCCTCGGATTCAAACAGGATGCCCTGGGCCAGATTGTCGATGAGCGGGTGGGCTTCGCGCGGGGCCCTGAAGGCTGCCTTGGTGAGGCGCAGCGCAAGCGGATCCTGCGCGGTGATGCGGTCCGCAAGCGCATGGGCGGCCGGCAGCAGGCGGGCGGGGTGGTGGAGCTCGGTTACCAGACGAACGGCCAGGGCCTCCTCACCGGACAGGATCCGTCCGGCCAGCAGCATGTCCTTGGCCAGCGGCTCCCCCACCAGTTCCTTCAACCGCCAGGTGGCACCGGCGGCCGCCATGATGCCCAGCCCTGCTTCGGGCTGGCCGATCTTGAGCCGGGGTGTGCCGAGCCGGAAATCCGCGGCGTAGGCCAGTTCAGCGCCGCCTCCCTGCGCGAAACCGTCGAGGGCGGCGATCACGGGCAGGGGCAGCGCGGCGATCCGGGCGAAGAGGCCCGAGTTGATGCCGGCCAGGGCATCATCACGGCGGCGTTCGCGCAGTTCGGCGATGTCCGCTCCGGAGGCGAAGACCCCTTTGCCGCCGGATTCGGTGCCGGAGAGGATCAGGACGCGCGGATGCCGCTCCAGCTCGGCGCAGACCTGGTGCAGTTCCGCGACCATGACGGCATCGATGGCGTTGCGGACCGCGGGCCGGTGCAGCTGGACGTGAACCCGGTCTGCACCCTCCGTCACCCGGAGCGTGGTGAGTCCTTCAAATGCCGCGGTCTGCTGCGGGGGTTCCGTCACGGTGCGTATCCTTTCGGTCCAGCCGGCAGCCGTGCCGCCGGTCGATTAGTGCCTCAGGACTGCCGCCGGCCCAGTGCTTCATTGACCGCCGGATCCCCGAGCTGGCTCAGCCAGGCCAGCAGTGCCGGGTAGGCGGACGGATTAGCTGCAACGGCTACCCGTGCACGCGGATGGGTAGCCAGTTCCTGCAGCCGGACCAGGGCAGTGGCCGGATCGGCGGCTTCGGCCAGCAGCGCGGCATCGGGATCAGCGGCCGGAGCGTGCTGGACGGTGTCCTCCGATGCCTCGCCCCCGGGAGCTTCCTGGTTCTCGGCCGGGGCCGGTCCCTGAGCGGGGATCAAGGTCTGGACGGGCTCCCGTACGGGTTCTCGGGCAGGTTCCTCAGCCGGAGCCTGCTGCGGGAAGGGCTGCTGTTGTGCGGCGCCGAGGTCCCCCGGCGTCGGAATGCCCGGAGCCTGGGCACGTGCCGGCATCCCGTCAAAGGCAAACCCGCTGCCGGAGGCACCGGAGGACGCCAGCGAGGTGAAGTGCGCACGCGCAGCCTTGTCCAGCCAGAGCACGCCCAGAACCACGAACGGGATCACCCAGGTGAGCAGCATGGCCAGGGACAAGACCGTGTCGATCGGCGTCGGTGCCGAGCTCCTCCACGCTGAGCTGAATCGGAAAAGCGCCAGAAGGATGAGCGAGAGGATAAAGACGGCACCGGCATAGACGCTGCCCGTCACGAAGACGGAACGGGCATCGCGTGCGGCAAGCTTCGGGACCGCTGCGGTAGCGGCAGCCAGCAGGAGCGCAAGAACCAGTCCCACGCCCCAGGCGGCCGCGCCGTCGTAATCCTCCACCAGCGTCTGTACCAATCCGATCACGATAAAGACGGTCAGAGCCGAGACCAGAATCAGGGTCAGGACCAGCACGGGGCGGAGGGCAGCGAGGCGGTCCGCAGGGGCTGCCGCGGTCCGCTCGGTGGTGCGGGCGACGGACGGAGCGGACGCCGCGGCGCCGAAGGCCATCCAGAAGAGCAGGGAGAACCCTGCTGCTCCGGGGAAGTAACCCTCCGCAATCGAATCCGCACCCATGAGTGCCAGGACCGAGAGGAAGGCGCTTCCCGCGCCGAGCGCTGCACCAACAAAGCGCCAGGGCTCGGAGCCGAGGAAGATCTTCAGGGCAACCAGCGCAAGGACCGCCACGGCAAGAAGTGCGGCAACCGACTGGAGAACCAGGAACATCCACCCCTCAGCGCCGGTGTAGTAGTCCTGCGCCCGCATGGGGAACTGGATTATCTGCGCAAAGGTGGTGAACGCGGCAAATCCCGCGATGCCCAGCATCACGAACAGCCAGCGGCGGTGGCGCGCGTGGTCAACGTCGCCGGGAGCAATTTCCGCCCTGCGGGGCTGTGCCGCAAGAAGGGCACCGGTGAGCCCGAACGTGACGGCGCTGCCCAGGTATCGCTGGCTATCCTCCTCGAAGCCCGACACCATGCTCAGGACGAAGTACACCAGCACCAGGAGAATGTAGGGGACGTTGGCCAGGAGCCGGATGTCCTGGATCCTCCGATAGCCGACCGTGGGACCGAAAACACCTGCACGCCACAGGTAAGTGATGCCCACGGAGAAGATGCTCAGGAAGGTGATCAGGAGGACGTCTACCCGTGCTCCGGCTTTGGTGGCTTCGTCGTAATCGCCAATGCCGATGGTCCAGGTCATGAACAGCGAAGCGAAGAGGGCCAGGACAGCCAGGCCGTCGCGGACGTAGTCACCGGCAGGAATCGCGGCGAAGGCTGACGGACGCCGGGCAGGCGTTGGCGTCTGGGCCTGGCCGTAGCCGCGGGGGCCGTTCCCCGGGTACTGCTGCCATTGACGCTGCTGCGGGTTCGGCTGGCCGTAAGGCGGCTGACCGGGCTGGCCGTACCCCTGGCCGTAAGGCGGCTGACCGGGCTGGCCGTACCCCTGGCCGTAAGGCGGCTGACCGGTCCGGGCATACCCCTGGCCGGGGCGGCCCGGCTGGCCGTACGGCGGCTGGCCGGGCGCTCCGGCTGCAGCGAACTGCCGATCCTCGGTGGGACCGTACTCCGGCGACCGTGGAGCCGAGGCTCCGGACCCGGTTCCGACGGCGTAACCGCACTCCGCACAGAACCGGGCTCCCGGTTCCTGCTGTTTGCCGCATTCGGGACAGAATTTCATAACGCCTTCCATGGATTCTTCAAAGTCTGTACTGCCGTATCTCCGGCAGCCTCGACTGCAGGCTCAACCGCCAGCCCGGACGCCTGCTCCTTCGTTGGCCGCGGCCGTGCCGCTACCAGGGCGCTCAAGGGAGTCGAGCGCGGTATCCGCGCTTGCAGCGACAAAGTTGCCGGTGGGCGCGCCGCCGCAGACGGATTGAGCACGTCGAAGACCGCGGCGGGAGCCTGCTCGGACCGGAGTATCGGCTGGTCAGCCGCGGCGGGAGGAGGTACAGCTGCGGGTGCCGGGCAGCGGGCCGTATCCGGGGCGGAAGTCCCGGGGCGGACCATGCCTGCCCGGCACCCGGCGTAGAACCGCCGGTGCGGCAGCAGCCCGGCACCGCTGGACATGCAGCGTTTCACAACTCCCCCAGTGGCCAGCCAGGACCCGGAAGGAGTACATGATGGTTCCCCCGAGCCAACAGACACGTATCGCCACCGACCCTAGCACGGGCCGTGTCCGGGCCATGTCCGGCTATCTACGGCTATCTGCGGGGACGGCCGGTGTCAGCGGCTGAGGGTCGCGTACACAACGTAGTTGTCATCGAAGGTCCCGGTGGCGGGGTCATAGCCGTCGCAGGTGATGAGGCGCAGCTGCGCATCGGCCGTGTTTCCGTATACCGCAAGCGTCGGAAAGTCATCCTTGCCGTACTGCTCCGCTCGGTCGACGGTGAAGGCGGCTGTGGTTCCGTCCTCCCGGGCGATGTCGATGCGGTCGCCGGGCTTCAGGGACCGCAGGCCCGCGAAGACTCCTTCGCCGCCGCCGGTGGCGTTGACGTGCCCCAGCAGGACAGCCGGTCCGCGCTCCCCCGGGGTGGGCGAACCGGTGTACCAGCCCGCCGGCGAGCCCGGCGGTTCGGGCGGAACCTCGAGGCTGCCGTCTTTGCGCAGTCCCAGCCGAAGCAGCTCGGATGCGGTGCCGGTGGAGGGGATGGAGAGGGACACCGGTGCCGACGGTGCCAGCACCGGGTCCTGATCCGCCGTCGGGGTGCCGGAAGGGCCGGGTGCAGGGGTCACGCTCGGCGCAACGGACGGTGACGACGCCGACGTCGTCGGGCTGGGAGGCGCTCCGGCCTCCGGGTCGGACGTTGCCGTGCACCCCGGAAGCAGGAGAAGCGCGGCCGCCGCGCAGGACAATAGTCCTGCGCGGCGGCCGTGGCTGGATACCGTCATGCGAATCGGCTTCAGCTAACAGCAGTCTTAGGCGCGGGCACGCCGGCGGATAACCATCGCCGCACCGCCCAGGGCCAGGACTCCGGCGCCGCCGGCTACGGCAATCCCGGCAGCGTTGCTGTTGCCGGCTGCTGCCTCCACACCGGTGTCAGCGCCGCCTTCGGGCATCGCCTCCATCTGCGACCCCATGAGGGTGCCGCAGGCGGCCGGAAGGGTCGCAGCGGCAGGCAGCGACGGGTCGAGGTCCGACATCTTCGCCGCGGCGGCAGCAGGCATCCGCGACGGATCCACGCCATGGACCACTACCACTGCGGAGCCGTCCTTCAGCGATGCAGCGGTCTCGGGCGTCAGGTCGAGGGTGCGCTCGTAGGTGTAGGCGGATCCGCCCGGGAAGCGCTCCACGGCCAGTGCGGAGTCTGCGCTGGTATCACCTTCGGTGGTGAGGGAGGTCCCGATCATCCCGTAGTACGGGTGGCCTTCGGTGGTGTTGACGACGCCGTCGCCGTCGGTGTCCGCGTCGGGTCCGGGGCACACGCCCTGGGCAGCGATGTGGATGTGCTGGGCATGCGGGAAGGCCCCGTCCATAAACGTCTCTGCTGCGCCGGAGACGTTGACCGTCACCTTGGCTTCCATGCCGTGCACTTCCACCATGGCCTGGCCGGTGGTGCCCGAGTTGTTAATGGTGTTCAGCGTGGCCTGGCTGGACCAGGAGTCCTCGCCGTGGGCCATGGCGGGGCCGCTCGAGAGGGCCAGTGCCGCCATGGCCAGGGTGGGAACGGCAAGCAGGCGCATCTTCTTGTTCATGATCGGTTCCTTCGTCGTGTGTCGGTGTGCACATCGAAATGCGTGCATCGGGCGTTAGACATGGAAGGTTCGGAGCCGATCCCGTCCCGGATGGGTCCCGGGGAAAAATACTTTCAAATGCCCGCCGGTTACTTGTCCGGGTAAAAGGAACACCACCCATCCGGCAGCAGCTTGGCTGCGAACAGAAGACATGGAGAAAACTTCACCGCCCCGCTCCACGGGGCGACACGTCGGTGCCGGCTGCCAAAGTGTGGCATTGTTCTCAGCGAACATATCCCCGCCCGCAGCCTGCGCGGGGGCCCGCCGCCGAAGGGATGACCTGTGGGAGCCCATGACTGATTCCGGGAGCGGCCCGGCGGAGTCCTCCGAAGCCGTGCACGAGGACCCTGCAGCCGGCCTGGCCGAACTGGTGCGCCGCTCCGGGAACGGAGACGAGGCCGGTTTCGCCGCTCTCTATGACGCCACCGCGGCCAAGGTGTACGGGGTGGCCCTGCGGGTGGTCCGGTCTCCGGAAATCGCCGCCGAAGTGGTCCAGGAGGTCTACCTCATGGCCTGGCAGCAGTCGGCGCGCTTCGACACAACCCGTGGATCGGTGCTGGGATGGTTATGCACCCTTGCCCACCGCAGGGCCGTGGACCGGGTGCGCCAGGTGGCCCGGGAACGGGACCGGGAACAAAACTACGAGGACCAGCGGAGCGGAACTCCCGTGGACCAGACATGGCAGGAGGTGGAGCAGGGCATGAAGACCAACGAAGTGCGCACCGGGCTGGGTGCTCTCACCCCGCTCCAGCGCGAAGCCGTGGCCATGGCCTACTACCAGGGATTCACCTACCAGGAGGTTGCCGCGCGCCTCGAAATACCGCTGGGCACGGCCAAGGCCCGGATCCGCGACGGTTTGAACAGGCTTCGGTCGGCACTGGGGGGAGGACAGTCATGAACGAGCAGAACCAGCACTTCGGGGAGCTCCATGATCTGGCCCCGCTGTATTCCGTTGATGCGCTTGAGCCGGATGAGCGTGCCGCCTTCGAACGTCATCTGGCGCAGTGCCCGCGCTGCCGGGCTGAGCTTGCCGGCTACGCCGACGTCACTGCCGAGCTCGCCGCCGGAACCGCGCAGGCTCCGCCGGCGGCCCTGCGTGCGTCGGTGCTGTCTGCCATCGCCGGCACGCAGCCGCTGCCTGCCCGGCCGCCCGAGGCCGCACCCGCCGTCGTCGTCTCCCTGGACGAACAACGACGACGGCGCCGGGGTCAGCGACTGCTGGCCGCCGCAGCCGCTGCCGTCCTGCTTCCGGGAATCGCCGTTGCGGGCTGGAGCCTGGGAGCGCGGTCGGAGCAGCAGCAGCAGGAACAGCTCTCGGCCCAGGAACAGGACCGGGAGAACCGGCTGCTGGCCGCACCGGACGTCACCACGCACCGCGTCGACGTCGACGGCCGGCCGGCAACGCTGGTGGTCTCCCGCGAGGAGGATGAAGCCCTCTTCGTCGCAGCGGGCCTGCCGGATCCCGGTGAAGGACGCGAATATCAGCTCTGGCTGCTGGAGGGCGATACCCCGATTCCGGATACGCACTTTTCCGGCGGGGACGTGGGCATCTGGCTGGGCGGGGACGTCGCCCGGGCCGGGGCCGTGGCCCTGACGGTGGAACCGGCGGGCGGGTCCACCACCCCCACCTTCCCCCTGGTGGCCGTCGCGGAAATCTAGGCAGGGCCGAACGGGCAGGGCGGGTCGCGCTGAGGCGGGCCCGCCCCGCAAGGACGGGTTAGTCCCAGAGCTACTTTGCGATGAGCTTCCGGTCCACTACCTCCATACGCAGCACGGTGGCCAGGTCCTGCACGGTCGTGGAAATCCCGCTATTGCGCTTGACCTCCTTCCGGATGGCGTCCAGCACGGTATCGGAAAGCAGAATGTCCAGCAGGGCTTCCGGCGACGTAGCCGCACGATGCTTCCAGAGATCATCGATCTTGCGGCGCTTGAGCGCTTCACGGTGGAGATAGAAAAGCTTTTCTGCCTTTTCTGCCACGCTTTCCGGTCCCAGTAGGTCCACTTCGAAGGCCATGTCCACCACTACGGGCAGACCGCCGGTCAAATGGTAGGCACGCCAGACCTGCCCGTTGGTGAGGATCATCCACTCGACGCCCTCGTTCACGGCGTACATCTGCACCTGCCGGAGATGGCGCTCGTTGAGCTTCTGGCTGATCCGCTTGACCTCGATGAAGCCGACCAGCTGCTTGTCGATCCGCACCCCGTAGTCCGCGAAGTCCTGCTTCACCATGTACTCGGTGGTCAGGTCCCGGAACTTGTCATACCCGAGGCCCTCGCAGAGCAGATCCGTCACGACAAGCCGGGTGTCGCCTTCGTTGGCGTCACGCTCCAAAAGGCTCTGCAGCGGCTTCGCGAATTTCTTCACCGCGGCTTTGACGCTTTCCCGCGCGTCGGATTCCCATTTGGGCATTTTGCTTTGTGCCGTCGCCGGCTTGATCTTGGCCACCACGGTCACAGTGCCTTCGGCCTCGCCTTTCTGCGCTGGCGCTACGTCCACCAGGCTGACCTCAACCTCGGGAACGGCGTCCGGCACAGCCGGGCTGGGTTCTGCAGGTGCGGCAGAAACTTCGACAGGCTCGGGTTCCCCGACGCCGGCAACCTCCACGGCCATCTCGGTGAACCCGAGAGGCTGGGCCAGTTCCACGGGCAGCTGCTGATGAGGCGCGGCAACGCCGAACGCGGCCTGCTTCAAAAGCCACTGGATTGTGGGCAGCCACGGCTCCACTGCTTGCCGGTCCACCTGGTCGGTGGAGGCATCCTTCAAGCGGCTGATGGTTTCCAGATCGGTGTCCGACGGAACCGGGTGTCCCCGATGGGCAGCCTCCCGCGCCCAGCCTGCGAGCACCGACAGCCGCGCCTCAAATTTTGGATCCGTCATCTTCTCCCCCTCAGTGCAGCACCCGAACTCCGCGTGCCTCTTCATTTCCTTCACACTATCGTTAGGCACCCTCAGAACCGGCGTCCCGGGACACGCCGCAGCAATCGACGCCCAAACGCACCATCCCGCCGCACAGACTGCGTGCAGCGGGATGTCCGGGGCAAGCCGGGGTGTGGCTAGCGGGCGCGGCGCGCCAGGGCCTCGGCCACGCCGGCGTCGCCAAGCGCTCCGAGCCACTCCAGCAGTTCCGGGCCGGCGGCCGGATTGGCGGCGACGGCGGGCCGGGCCAGCGGATGGTCAGTGGCCAGCTCCTGCAGCCGGAGGGGATCCGTGCCGGGATCCTCGGCCTCGGCCAGGACGGCAACCTCCGCGGGATCCACCTCGGCGGGTGCGGCAGCGGATGCGCCGCCGCTGACGACGTCGGCCGCCGGAATGTTCAGAACCGGTTCCGCATTCGAGTTCATTTCGTCCTGCATGCAGTCCTCCTTCAAACGGGCGCCTTACTAAGTAGGCTTTCCTTTATCCTTTCAGACCATGGACGCCGCAGCCCAATCCGGGGAACCGCGGGACCGCCGGGCCGGCCGTCTGCCCGGCCGGTGGATTGCCGTCCCGGGCCGGGATGCCCCGGTGCCGTCAGCAAAGATAGTTGCCGCTGCCCTCCGGGGTGCGACATACTGAAGCCTAATTCGTTTCGGATCTAGCCATCCTCAATCAAGTTTTTGCCCTTCCCGCCCCCACCGGCTGCGAGCAGGAACTAAAGGAGCTGCAAGCAGAGTGTTTCTGAAAACTTTCGGTTGGTCGTTTGTCATCACGGCCGCCGCGCTGGTCACAGCGTTCTTCTACGGTGGGGTAGAGGCCCTCATCCTCTGCGCCATCCTGGGCGTGCTCGAAATCAGCCTGAGCTTCGACAATGCCGTGGTCAACGCGCGCATCCTCGAAAAGATGAGCCCCTTCTGGCAGAAGATGTTCCTCACCGTGGGCATCCTCATCGCCGTCGTCGGCATGCGCATTGTCTTCCCGCTCGTGATTGTGGGCGTCACCGCCAGCATCAACCCCATCGAGGCCCTGCAGCTGGCCCTGGAGAAGGGCGATCCGAACCAGCCCGGCAGCTACGGCTACCTCCTGCATGAAGCCCACCCGCAGATCGCTGCCTTCGGCGGCCTGTTCCTGCTGATGATCTTCCTGGACTTCATGTTCGAGGAGCGCGAGATCCGCTGGCTGCGCTGGCTGGAAGCCCCGCTGGGCAAGATCGGCAAGGTCAACGGCGCGTCCCTGATCGTCGGCCTCGCCGCCCTGCTGGCCGCCGCCAGCCTGTCCGACGCCGATCACACCGTCGACATCTTCGTCGCCGGCGCTGCCGGCCTCATCACCTACCTGCTGGTCACCGGCCTCGGCGACATGTTCGACGTCGACGGCGACGAGGACTTCGATGCGGACGACGCCGAAGCGCGTGCCCCGAAGTCCGGCAACGGCGGTCTGGTCAAGGCCACCGGCAAGGCTGCCTTCATGCTCTTCCTCTACCTGGAAGTCATTGACGCCTCGTTCTCCTTCGACGGCGTTATCGGTGCCTTCGCGATCACCTCCGACCCCATCATCATCGCCCTGGGCCTCGGCCTTATCGGCGCGATCTTCGTCCGCTCCCTGACCGTCTTCCTGGTCCGCCAGGGCACGCTGGACGAGTTCGTCTACCTGGACCACGGCGCCCACTGGGCCATCGGCGCCCTGGCCGCCATCCTGCTGCTCACCATTGAGCTGGAAATCAACGAGGTCATCACCGGCCTGATCGGCGTCGTCTTCATCCTCGCCGCGCTGACCTCCTCGATTGTGCGCAACAAGCGCGTCGCCAAGTCGGACGCCGCCAAACGACCCGCATACACCAACTAACGAGGGAGAACCATGGGCCTGAGCCTGCAGAAAGGTCAGTCGCTGTCGCTGACGAAGAAGGACGGCGGATCGCTGAGCAAGACCCGTCTGGGACTGGGCTGGGATTCCGCCGCCCCGGTCAAGCGTGGATTGTTCGGCGGCAAGAAGGCCGCTGAGGTGGATCTGGATGCGTCCGCCATTTTCTTCGACGCCAACGGCAACGCCGTAGACCAGGTCTGGTATGGCCAGCTCGCGAGCAAGGACGGCTCCGCCAAGCACACCGGCGACAACCTCACCGGTGCCGGCGAGGGTGATGACGAGGTCATCCTGGTGGATCTGGCGGCGGTTTCCCCCGCTGTGCAGAACATCGTGTTCGTGATCTCCAGCTACAGCCGGCAGACCTTCGACCAGGTGGAGAACGCGTTCTGCCGCCTGGTGGACGATTCCACGCCCGGCAGCCCCGAGATTGCCCGCTACCAGCTGACCGACGCCGGCACCCACACGGCCATGATCATGGCGAAGGTGGGCCGCGAAGGGTCCGGCTGGAGCTTCAAGGCCATCGGCGAACGTGCCCAGGGGCGCACCGTCAAGGACCTGATCCCCACGGCAGCCCGCTCCCTCTAACCCCCGCCGTCCGTAAGGAGAGCACCTTGTCCAGCCTCACACTTTCCAAAGGAAGCAACCTTTCCCTGTCCAAGGCTGACCCCGGCCTGGAACGGGCCATGATCGGCCTGGGCTGGGATCCGCGCACCACCAGCGGCGATCCGTTCGATCTGGACGCTTCTGCCCTGCTGCTCGGATCCGACGGCAAGGTGCGCTCCCAGGATGACTTCATTTTCTACAACCAGCTGTCCGCCAAGGACGGTTCGGTGGTCCACCAGGGCGATAACCGCACCGGCCAGGGCGACGGCGACGACGAGCAGATCCTGATTGACCTCAGCATCCTGACCGACGACGTCGACCGCGTGGTCATTGTGGTGTCCATCGACCAGGCCGAAGCCCGGCACCAGAACTTCGGACAGGTCCGCGATGCGTACTGCCGCGTGGTCAACCAGGACACCGACTCAGAGGTGGTCCGCTACGACCTCAGCGAGGACGCCGCAGCGGAAACCTGCATGATCTTCGCCGAGATCTACCGGCACCGCGGTGAATGGAAGTTCCGCGCCATCGGCCAGGGCTACGCATCCGGGCTGTACGGGGTTGCCACCGATTTCGGCATCAACCTCGACTAATCTTCCCCACGACTACAAGGAGCTGAACAGCATGGCAGGTCTGACCCTCACCAAGGGAAGCAACCTTTCCCTCACCAAGACCGATCCCGGACTGCAGAAGGCCGTCGTCGGCCTCGGCTGGGACCCGCGCACCACCACGGGCGAGCCCTTCGACCTCGACGCTTCGGCACTGATGATCGCCGCCAACGGAAAGGTGCGGTCCTCCGACGACTTCATTTTCTACAACCAGCCCACAGCCAAGGACGGTTCCGTCACCCACCTGGGAGACAACCGTTCCGGCGACGGCGAAGGTGATGACGAGCAGATCCTCATTGACCTGACCGCCATGGCAGCCGACGTCGACCGCGTGGTCATCGTTGTCTCCATCGACCAGGCCGATGTCCGTAACCAGAACTTCGGACAGGTCCGCGGGGCGTACTGCCGCGTGGTCAACCAGGAAAACGACAGCGAGATTGTCCGCTTCGATCTCAGCGAGGACGCCGCACCGGAGACCTCCATGATCTTCGCCGAGGTGTACCGCAACAACGGCGAATGGAAGTTCAAGGCCGTGGGCCAGGGCTACGCCACCGGCCTGGCCGGCATTGCAACCGATTTCGGCGTGCAGCTGGGCTAGACTCGGCTTTCCAGTTACACCCTGCGGGGAGTGTTCCGCAGTCCGGAACACTCCCCGCATCCGTATACGAAGCTCACCCAAGAAAAGGCTGGACCATGACCACACCGCTGACACCCCCGGACGCCACCGAAGCCGCCCTGGTGCTGAACGCGCCGGAACCGCCCGCTCCGGTTGCTCCCGAGAGCGCCCCGGGAATGGTCCCGGTGCCGGAGGAACGCCGCGCCGAAATCGCAGCGCAGGCCAAGTCCTTCATGGACGAAGTCTCCAAGCTGGACGCCCGCAGCCCGGAATTCACCGCCCAGGTGGATTCCATCAACAAGCTGGCCGGTGCCGAAATGGTCCAGTCCGCCGGGTACTCCTCCCGCCTGCTGGACCGGTCCTCCACCTCCGTGGCCGGTGCGAAGAAATCCGGCAACGACGCGCAGAAGAAGGTCGCCACCACGCTGGGCGATCTGCGCACCACCGTTGAGGACCTGACCCCCAACCAGGCAAACCTGGGCACCGGGCGCAAGATCCTCGGCTTCATTCCGGGCGGCAACAAGCTGGCCAAGTACTTCCAGAAGTACGAGTCCGCCCAGGTGCAGCTGGACAAGATCATCAAGGCCCTGATGGCCGGCCAGGATGAACTGCTCAAGGACAACGCCTCCCTCGCCGGGGAAAAGGTGGAGCTGTGGAAGACCATGCAGACCCTGAGCGAATACTCCGTGCTGGCCGAGTCCCTGGACGCCGCCTGCGTGGAGAAGGTGGACAAGCTCAAGAACGCCGGGCAGATTGAACAGGCCAACGCCCTTGAGGCGGACGTGCTCTTCCCCATCCGCCAGCGCCGCCAGGACATCCTCACCCAGCTGGCCGTGTCCGTGCAGGGTTACCTGGCCATGGACCTGATCCGCAAGAACAACGTGGAATTGATCAAGGGCGTGGAGCGCGCCCGCACCACCACCATTTCCGCGCTGCGCACCGCCGTGATCGTTGCCCAGGCCCTGGCCAACCAGAAGATGGTCCTGGACCAGATCGACGCGGTGAACACCACCACGAACAACATGATCCTGAGCACCAGCGAAATGCTCAAGGACCAGACGGCCCGGATCCACCAGCAGGCCTCCACCTCCGGCGTGAGCGTGGAAACCCTGCAGAAGGCCTTCGACAACGTGTACCAGACCATGGACGCGATCGACACGTTCCGCTCCGAGGCGGCCCGCAACATGGAAGGGACGGTCAAGTCCCTGGAAACCACCATCACGCAGGCCCGGCCCTACCTCGAGCGCTCCCGCCAGAGCGAGTCCCGCTAGATGACGGACAGGACAGCTCCGGCGGAAAGGAGCCGGCCATGCCGGTAGGCAGATTCTTCGGCTCCCTGTTCGGCAACGCGCCCGAACCGGAACCGGCGCCGGAGCTGTCCGCAGCCGCATCGCCGTCGGGCCCCGACGCCGAACACCGGGAGACCATGAAGTCCCTGGTGAACCTGCGCACCGCGGTGCGCCGGGCCGGCAGTGCCCTGCCGACCCTGGTCTCCTCCATGGTCCGGCAGATCGACGACATCCTGGCGCCGCTGGGGGACTACGTGGGCAGCCACGGGGCGTCCACGGAACAGCGTGTGCTGTTCAATGCCATCATCACCAACTACCTCCCCACTCCCCTGCGTGCCTACGTGGCCCTCAGCGACCGAGAGCGGACCGAGACTTCAGAGGCCACCACATTGCTCGTTGATCAGCTGACCATCCTGGAAGGCATTGCCCGGGACCTGGAGAACCAGGTCCGCACCGGCGCCATTGCCGAACTGTCCGCCCACGGCCGGTTCCTCGATGACAAATTCTCCCCCTCCTCGCTGACCTTCGGAGAGCACTGATGGGAACCCTGGTAGCCGGCGCCAACGCCGCCCTCACCGGAGAAAACCCGGGCCTGACCTCCGTGCTGGTGGGACTGGGCTGGGATGTCATCCCCAGCCGCGGCCCCGCCTCCGAGCTGGTGCCGCTCACCCTGCTGTGCGGTGCCGACGGCCGGGTCCTCTCCGACGCGCACCTGGTGTTCTTCAACCAGATCGCCAGCCCGGAGGCCTCCGTCACCTTCCAGGGCGACGACGATACCGAGCAGATCGACGTTGACCTGTCCCGGGTGCCGGACGCCGTGTCGAAGATCGTTTTTGCCGTGTACGCGGATCCGGAAATGCGCGGACCCGGCACGTTCGCTGCCGTGCGCAGCGCCTACATCCGGGTGGCCCGGCCCGACGGCAGGGAGCTGGTGCGTTTTGACCTGCCCGCCGCGAACCGGGACACCATCACCGCAATGATGTTCGGCGAGCTGTACCGGCACCGCACCGACTGGAAGTTCCGGGCCCTGGGCCAGGGCTACACCACCGGGCTGCGCGGGCTGGCCGCCGACTTCGGATTCGATCTTTAGGCGATGGCCATAAACCGCTCGTCGGCCGTCCGCACCGACCTCCCCTTCCTGAGCCGCCGGGTCAAGCCGCGCGCTGCGGCTCCGGCGGCTCCCCCGGCCGCGGCCGCCCCGCGCACGGCACCCGCGGCGGCACCGGCAGCCCGGACGACGCCGGTTGCCCCGTCGGCACGGCGGACGACGCCGGGGACTCCCGCTGCTCCTTCCACTCCGGCCGCGCCCCGGACGGCTCCAGCGTCCCCGGCACCGGGTTCCCTCTCCCTGTCTCCGCCGCCGCGCCAGGCCGCCCCGGCTGCCTCACCGTCGCTCTCGCTCGGCCTGTCTCCCCGGGCCGAAGCGGCCAGCAGCCGTGCCGCTGCCAACGCGCCGGTCCGTCCGGCGTCGTCGTCCGGCGCGCCCGCCCCCGTGCGCGCGGAGCCCGTCCACAGCCGGCTCTTTCCGGCCCCGGGAATGGGCGATTTGCGCAGCCTGGACCGGCAGAACCCGGTGCTGCGCCTGACTCCGATGGAATCGGCGGTGGGCAGCCTCGTGGTTGCCGGAACCGTCCGTGCCGTGTGGGAAGGGGACGGGTACAGCACCGGCTCCGTCTCCTCCGGGGAGTTCCGGCCCGAAAACCTGGAGGGCGTGATGGTCTCCACTCCGGGCAACCGTCCCTTGGTCGGCTATGAGGGTGACCTGGCGCTGATCCCGCTGCGCCATGTCCGGAAGCTGCGCCGCGCGTTGTTTTTCCCGAAGCCGAAGCAGCCCCTGAGCGTGGGGCTCTACAACGGCAAGTCCGTCACCATCCCCGCCCGGGCCAGCGAGCGCAGCTTCTACGTTCTCTCGGTCATCCGCATCGGCGAGGTCCTGGAGCTGCGTGCCGAGGAACTCCCGTTCGGTATGGAATTCAAAGCAATCTGGGAGGCCTTCGGGTTCAGCATGACCACCCGCCTCCCCTATCAGGGCAGGTAAGGCCATGCGTCATTTCTCCTATCTCAGCGCGCCCGAAACCGACCGCCTGTTCCATCTGGCGCCCCAGGAGCTGAGCCTCGATTCCGATGCCTCGCTGCTGGCCGCCGCGCTCGGCGCCACGCTCTACTGCCCCGCCACCAGGCCGGACCTGGTGAAGGACATCCGCAAGCAGGCGGCCCGCGGTGCCGTGAGCATGGTCATCTGCCTGGAGGATTCCATTGCCGATGCGGACGTTCCCGCCGCGGAGACCAACCTGGTGGCAGCCCTCGCAGAGCTGCACGCGTCCCGGAATTCCGCGTCCGGCACTCCCACGTCCGGCACTCCCCCGGAGCTGATGCTCTTCGTCCGTGTCCGCACCCCCGAGCAGCTCCTGAGCCTGGCCGAGCGGTGCGGAAGGAGCCTGGATGTCCTCACCGGGTTTGTGATTCCCAAGTTCGAAAACGTGACCGGCGCCGCCCAGCGCTTCCTCGATGCCCTGCACACCGTCAATGACGCCCGCCGGGCCGCGGCTCCCGGTGCCCGCCCGCTGCGCGTCATGCCGATCCTCGAATCCCCGTTGATGATCCACGCCGAGACACGCACCTCCACCCTCACGGGCATCTTCGCCGTGCTGGAGGCTAACCGGCCGGACATCCTGGCCGTGCGGATCGGTGCCACGGACATGTCCAGCGCCTACGGGCTCCGCCGTTCCCGGGACCTCACCATTTATGACGTCAAGGTGGTCTCGGCGGTGATCGGGGACATCGTCAACCGGCTCGGCAGGCCGGACGGCTTCGTTATCAGCGGCCCGGTCTGGGAACACTACAGCTCCGGTGAACGGCTGCTGCGCCCGATGCTGCGCTCCTCCCCCTTCGCGGAAGCCGACGAGCTGGGGCTGCGCCAGCGGTTGCTGACCGCCAACCTGGACGGATTGATCCGCGAGATTGAACTGGACCAGGCCAACGGGCTGCTCGGCAAAACCGTCATCCATCCCTCCCACGTTCCCCTGGTCCACGCCATGTCCGTGATCAGCCATGAGGCGTACCTGGATGCCCTGCACATTTCCGGTGCCTCCGGGGGCGGCGCCGCGGCGTCGCCGTACCGCAACAAGATGAACGAAATGAAACCGCATCAGGCGTGGGCAGCTTCCACCCTCGTCCGGGCCGCCGCCTTCGGCGTCGCGGCCCCCGACATCACCTATGTAGATCTTCTGGAAGCGAGCATGAATTGAAGCACCACCCCTGGACCGGCGGCTTTGTGAACGAGGCGCTGGGGGTGCGGATCACCTCTGATTCCGCTGCCCTCCTGCCGGTGGAGGATCTGGTGGGGCTGGCGCTGCGCCGCAATCCGCGCCGCGCGCACCTGCTTGTGTCCCGGGTGCTGGCCAAGCACGTACCCACCGAACCGGCGCTGGTCCTGGCTGCCGGGGAGCTGCTCGGCGCCCTGGCCGGAGCGGCGCTCGGCAGCGCGGTGGAGGAAGCCGTGCTGCGCGGAGTCGCCGGGGAGCTCGCGGCCGTCCTCGAAGGTTCGGCTGAGTCCGGAGACGGCACCGGAACGAACGGTACTGGACGGCACTCGGCCCCGCGGTCGCCGCGTGCCCGGCTGCAGTATGCCCGGGAACAGCTCTGGGAGCTGCCGATTTCCCACCCCGATGTGATCACCATCGGCTACGCGGAGACCGCCACCGGGCTGGGCCGGCTGGTCGCCGACATGCTGGGCTCCTATTACATCCATTCCACCCGGCACGCTCCGGCAGGCGCGGTGGCGTACGGCGCCTTCGAGGAGGCGCACTCGCATGCCGCCTCGCACCGCCTGCTGCCCGTGGACCCGTCGGTCCTGAATACCCCGGCACCGGTGGTGCTGGTGGATGACGAGCTGAGCACCGGAGCCACCGTCATCAACACCATCACCGAACTGCATGCCGCCGCAGCGCATCCGCTCTATGTGGTGGCGTCCCTGATCGATCTCCGGTCCGACGCGGACCGTGCCCGCTTCGACGCCCTCGCCGAAGAGCTGGGCTGCAGCATCCGCGTGGTTGCGCTGGGAACGGGCAGCATCGAACTCGGGGAGGACATCCTGTCCCGTGCGCAACAGTTGATCAGCCGGCTTTCCGGTTCCCCTGCCGCGGCCGGGGCTGACGCCGCCAAGCCCGGGACTGCCGGCGCTGACGCCGGACTGCCCGCCGCGGCTGACGTTGAGCCGACTTCCGGTATCGAAGCGTCCGCCGCCGCTGCTCCCGAGCCCGGCACCGTGACCGTGCTGGATTACTCCGGCGCCGCCCCCGGTCTGCGCAGCGACCGCTTCGGCAACCGTGCCGGGATCTCCTCGGAATATCTGGGCACCCTGCCGGATGCCCTGCCCGGCGCTGTCTCCGCCGAGAGCCTGGCACTCGTTGCCACCCGGATCTCCGCCGCCCTGCCCGCTTCCGCGGGACCGGTGCTGGTGCTGGGCTGCGAGGAATTCATCCATGTACCCCTGACCATTGCCAATGCCCTGGCCGAAGCGCTGCCCGGCACCCCCGTCCGGTTCTCCACCACCACCCGGTCCCCCATTGTGCCGATCGACCGGCCGGACTACGCCATTGCCAACGCCGTGGACTTCGCCAGCCACGACGTCACCGAGGACGGCCCCGGCCCCCGGCACGCCTACAACGTGGGGCCCCGCCGGGCCGCCGGCGGCCCGGACGCGGAGACCGGCTTCGGCAGCATTGTCCTGCTGCCCGAACCCGGCACCGACCCGGCGTCCATCACCGGTCCGGGGAGCGTGACCGAGGCGCTGCGCGCAGTGACCGCCGCCGTCGTCGTTGTGCTGCTGGCCGCCGAGGTTCCTGCCGCCGAAGCGTGGGACGCACCGGTCCAGACGCCTGCCGCCGTGCCGCTGACCGGGCCGGAGTTCGGGTCCTATGCATCCGAGGACGTGACCTGGCTGCTGAAGGACCTGCGCGACGCACAGCTGGAGGCCCCGACGGCCGAGCGCGAAGCAGCCATCCAGTCCGGCGGGGCGAACTACGCCGAGTCCCTGCCCATGGAATACCTGCCCTCGGCGCAGTACCAGGACCTGTACGAGGAGGCGCTGCGCCGGTCCGCACCGCGCGTCGCATCCGCCGTCGGCACGGTCACCGAGCTGGCGCTGGCTGCCAGGAACCGCGAGCCGGTACTGGTGTCCCTCGCCCGGGCCGGAACCCCGATCGGCATCCTCATGCGCCGCTGGGCGCAGCGGATGCACGGGCTGGACCTGCCGCACTACACCATGAGCATTGTGCGCGGCGTCGGCATGGATGAAACCGCCCTGCGCTACCTGGCGCGCACCTACTCCCCCGAGCGGATCCTGTTCGTGGACGGGTGGACCGGCAAGGGCGCCATCACCCGTGAGCTGACCGCGGCGCTGGATCGGTTCGAAGCGACCGACGGCGTGCGGTTCTCGGCCGACCTGGCGGTGCTGGCCGATCCCGGCCATTCCGTGGAGCTGTTCGGCACCCGCGAGGATTACCTGATTCCCTCCGCCTGCCTGAACTCGACCGTCTCCGGGCTGGTGTCCCGCACCGTGTTCAACAAGGACCTGATTGCGCCGCACGATTTCCACGGCGCGAAGTTCTACGCCCACCTTGCCGGCGCCGATGTGTCCCGCGACTTCCTGACCGCCATCGAGCAGCACTTCGAGGAGGTCCGGCCCGAGGCGGAGGCCGCCGCGGTGAAGCTGGCGGCCGCGGACCGGACCCCCACCTGGGTGGGCTGGCAGGCAGTGGAGCGGCTCAGCGAGGAATACGGCATTCATAACGTGAACCTGGTAAAGCCCGGCGTCGGCGAGACCACGCGCGTACTGCTGCGCCGGGTGCCGTGGAAGGTGCTGGTGCATCCCGGGGCGCTGGAGGACGTGGCGCACGTGCTGCTGCTCGCCGAGCAGCGCGGCGTGCCGGTGGAGGAAGTGCCGGAGCTGCCGTTCAGCTGCGTGGGCCTGATCCATCCGCGGTTCACCGCCGGGGCCGTGGGCGCCGACGGGCGGGCCGTTGCTGCCGCCGGTGCTGGTGCATCTGCGGGTGCCGCTGCCGGTGCCGCTTCGGGGGCGGACGCGTGAAGACCCTGCTCGCGTCCGATCTGGACCGCACCCTGATCTACTCCGCCAACGCACTGTTCCTGGACACCGAGGACGCCCTGGCTCCGGCGATGGTGGTCGCCGAGGTCTACGAGGGCAAACCGCTGTCCTTCATGACCCGCGCCGCCGAGCAGCTGCTGGTCTCGGCCGCCGAAGAGTCCGTGTTTGTCCCGGTCACCACGCGGACCGTCGCACAGTACCGGCGGATCCAGCTGCCCGGGCCGGCCCCGGAGTATGCGGTCACCACCAACGGCGGCGTCATTCTGCATCACGGACAGACCGACGCGGACTGGCAGGACGCGGTCCGCGGCCTCGTCACGTCCGGATGTGCTCCGCTTGCCGAGATCGAGGCTTACCTTGGCCGTCCTGAATTCCATGAATGGATTCTGAAGCTTCGTTCCGCCGAGGATCTGTTCGCCTACGCGATTGTGGACCGGGATGCGCTCCCCGGCGAGTTTCTGCTGGCTCTGGAGGACTGGTGCGATGCGCGCGGCTGGACCGTGTCGCTGCAGGGCCGCAAGCTCTACTGCGTGCCGACGCCGGTCACCAAGCAGCAGGCCGTCGCCGAGGTGGCCCGCCGCACCGGTGCCGAGCAGGTCATCGCCGCCGGGGATTCGCTGCTGGACCGGCCGATGCTGGAGGGCGCCGACGTCGCGTTCCGCCCCGCGCACGGCGAACTGGACGACGCCGGCTACGTCGACGCCCACCTGCAGGTCACCGAAGCCCGGGGTGTGCTGGCTGGGGAAGAAATCCTGCGGCGGATGCTGGGCCTGGTACGGGCCTAGATTACCGGCCTAGATGTTGAAGAGCGGCGGTGCCGGGACGGGTCCGGTGACAGGCCTGTCGTTGCCGATCGCCCCTGCCGCGTAGCTGAGCAGTTCCTCCAGCCGCCGGTTGAACGTCTTCGGCACGCCGAAGGACTTGCCGCTGCCGAGGCGGAAGCCGTACGTGTCGCGCGCGTGGACCGCTATCCCGGTCCCGCTGCCGGATCCGGACGCCGTAAAGGTCAGAGCCAGCGGCATATTGGCGCGGCCTTCAGCCGTCATATTGCCCATCGTCCGGTACACGGAGTTTGAACCGAAACGAACCTCCACCGAGGTCTTTTCCCGCCGGACGTCCTCTCCGTGGGATGCAAAAGCCGCGGCCAGCGCGTCCAGGACCTCCTGCGGCGGCCGGCGCGACGTCCACTGCTCTTTCTTCTCCACAATCGGTTTAGTGCTGAACAACCCCATGATGATTCCCCCTGTCGAAGAAGACTGGTTTACCCGAGGTCTGGTTCACCCAAGGTCTGCGCCGCGAAAGGCCTCTGCGTACAGGGCGGCCTGCGCGTCGCCGAGCTTTCCGGATACTCGAAGCAGCACCGTTCCCTGCAGGTACTGATATTCGGCATTGAAGGCAGGCCCCAGGGCAATGTCCTCGGCCAGCGTCTGCAGGCGGGCCTGGGCTTCCGCTTCGCTCGCGAAGACTTCCACAACAGCCCCGCGCACGATGCTCTGCTCCTCGGGGACGGTAGCCGCGGCGTCGGTGATCCACGCCGCCGATATGTACTTTCCCGGCTGGCCGAGGGACCCGGTGGAATCGTTGGCTTCAGTCACCTCGGTGACCAAGGTGATGCTCGGGACCGCCGCCTGCAGCTGCTCGGCTACCCTGAGCGCGGTGACCGGCTCGGGGGCCGGAGACGGCATGGCGGAGGGCGGCGTTGCAGGGGCCGGGGCCTGGGTGGTCGTCGAGGTGGCGGCCGACGACGTCGGGCTGGCTGCGGCCGACGACGACGCGCTGGAAGAAGTGGGTGCGGAAACGGGTTCCTTGGCTGCGTCGGCGGCGGATGAGCAGCCTGCTAGTCCGAGCGAACCAACCAGCAGCAGCCCGGTGATGCTTGCCTTTTGCATTTTGTGTTTCCCCATATCCAGCTATCCAGAGACCTACTTGCGAACCGACTTGTGTGCCACAGCCTACTCCGCAGACTTACGGTTTCCGGCGCCGGACCCCTAGCCCGCCGTGCGCTCCGCCTCGCTGCGCAGGATGCAGAACTCGTTGCCCTCCGGGTCGGCCAGGACCACCCAGCCGGTTCCGTCCGGGTTCCGCCGGTCATCCACTTCCGTGGCACCTAGTTCCAGCAGCCGCTGCAGCTCCCGGTCACGTCCGCCGGCGTCGGCGGGCTGCAGGTCCAGGTGCAGCCGGTTCTTGACCTGCTTGGCGTCCGGCACGCGGATAAACAGCAGCCGCTGGGCGCCGTCGGGTGAGAAGATCATGCACTCGTCGTCGTCGGGCCGGTTGGGATCCCCGGGGTCCTCGGAGAAGCCGAGCACCCGAGCCCAGAATCTCGACTGGGCATAGGCGTCGAGGCTGTCGAACGTCGTGTGGGAGATCAGTACAGTCATGGCCTGAATGCTAGGCCGGGCTTCCCGAAGGCTGAACTTTACACGCCGGTATGTTCATTTCTCATTATTTTCGTGGCGAGCACCGAGTCGACCCCTTACCCCGCCTGTGGCCGGCTTCTCCGTTCCGTCGGCCTGCTCGTCTAACCATTCGCTCCTCCACATAACCGGCTTCCTTGCGGCCGAAGTCCAGGCCTGGGTCTCACCCACTCGGCCCGACCGGAATTCGTCAATACCCTGCCCCCCCTGTTTAACGACATTCCACCGCTCCCTTTGACCGTTCTTATCCGACTGTCGCCACTAGGATGTGGAAGACCAAACGAATAGGCGGACGGACACACTGCATGCGATACAAGGATGAAGACCAAATCAAGCAAGCCCTGGGGATTGATTCATGGAGGAACCTCTCCAAAGACAAGATGATCAGGTTCGCGGCGATGATGCCCGATATGGACACTGAGGTGGCTCTTCAGATCGTCAAGCAGTTTCCCCACTTTAAAGAATTCGCAATGAGCGCGGTGGATGCGATGGAGCAGGCTCACCAGTCCACGCTCAAAGCCAATAAGCACAGCCAAAAACGGGTCCATCAGGCTTTCCAGCAGATTAGGGAGGCCCTAATAGTTCAGCTAGAACAAGAGGGTCTGAGCTGGGAGGAAAAGAAATATCTCATCGAAAAGATTATGGAAACCGGAAACCTGCAGTTTCAAAAAGACACCGAGAATAAAGAGTTCCTGGATGGACTCTTCAAGAAAGTGCTGTTCGGAGCAGGCGCGGCGCTGGCACTGGGCGTAGCGTTTGTCGGCGGCAGGGTAATGATAGAGGGCAACGACAACCCGGAGAGCGACCAGACTATTCCGAGGGCTGACGGCCAGTAAGAGCGCAGACCCCGGACGAAGAGGTTCACCCGTAGGCTCAGGGCGAGCGTCACGTGCAGCAGATGCGTCATCGCCGATAGGGTGGCCCTATGAGCGATTCGGTCGAGATTCCCCGAGACTTTCTGGAGCCGGATGAGCGCCGGCGCCAGATCAACGCCGCGGTGGATTCCATCCTGAAGAACGATTCAGAGCTACTCGCCCGGCTCACGGACGCCTAGCCAACCTAACTACACCCGCTCCAGCAGCATCGACACACCCTGGCCGAGCCCCACGCACATGGTCACCAGGGCCTTCGACGCACCCTCGCGCTCCATCCGGTTCAGCATCGTCACCGTGAGCCGCGACCCGGAGGATCCCAGTGCATGCCCCAGAGCGATCGCCCCGCCGTCGCGGTTCACTATCGCCTCGTCCAGGTTCAGGGCCCGCATGCACGCCAGGGACTGGGCGGCAAAGGCCTCGTTCAGCTCCACCGCGTCGAGGTCGCCGAGCGACCAGCCGGCCCGGTCCAGCACCTTCTGCGTCGCCGGCACCGGGCCGATGCCCATCACCGCCGGCGCCACCCCGGCGGACGCGCCGTCGACAATCCGGGCCCGTGCGGTCAGCCCCAGCCGGCGGACGGCATCGGCACTGGCGACGACGACGGCGGACGCGCCGTCGTTCAGGGAGCTCGAGTTCCCGGCGGTCACCACGCCGTCCGGCCGGACGATGGGCCGCAGCTTCGCCAGGGCCTCGAGGCTGGTCTCCCGGCGCGGACCCTCATCCGTCTTCACTACGCCCTTCGTGGTTTCGACCGGCACAATTTCGTCGGCGAAGCGCCCCTCGTCAATGGCGGCGAGCGCGCGCTGATGCGAGCGCAGCGCAAAGGCGTCGGAATCCACGCGGGAAATACCGTCGCGGGTAGCCAGCTCCTCGGCGGTTTCCGGCATGGAGGAGGTGGTGCCAGGCAGGTCGTAGAACTTCGGGTTGGTGAACCTGGCGCCGATCGCCGAATCCGCCAGCTCGCCCGGCTTGGCGAAGGCCTTTTCCGGCTTGGCCAGCACCCACGGCGCCCGGGACATGGACTCCACTCCCCCGGCCACCACAAGGTCCGCCGCCCCGGACCGAATCATCTGCGCGGCCAGGATGATCGCACTGAGGCCGGAGGCGCACAGCCGGTTCACGGTCATGGCCGGCACCGTGACCGGGAAGCCGGCAATCAGGGTCGCCATCCGCGCCACGTTCCGGTTGTCCTCCCCGGCCTGGTTCGTGCAGCCCAGCAGCACCTCGTCGACGTCGGTGCGGGGCACCCCGGCCCGGGCCACGGCCTCGGCCAGCACCAGGGCCGCGAGATCATCGGGGCGGACGCCGGACAGGGCCCCGCCGTAGCGGCCTACGGGGGTGCGGACGCCGGACACCAGATACGCCTCAGTCATGCTGGCCATAGTACTGCGCCCGGAAATAGTACTGTGACATGGATAACAGGCGCCGATCCTCCGGTCGGCACCATCCGTTTAGTTCCGGCCGCCCCGCCGCGGCCGCAGGAGGAACCCCATGAGCATGCCCGCCACACCGGACCTGGACACCCTGCGGACGGCGTCGGACGTCCTCGGCCTGGACGGCCTGCTCACCGAGGACGAGCTGGCCCTGCGCGCCACGGTCCGGGCCTTCGTGGACGAACGCATCCGCCCGAACATCAAGGACTGGTACGAGGACGCGGTCTTCCCGGTCGAGATTGTCCGGGAGCTGGGCAGCCTCGGGCTGCTCGGCATGCATCTGGAGGGGTACGGCTGCCCGGGACGCTCCGCCGTCGAATACGGGATCGCTGCGATGGAACTGGAGGCCGGCGACTCGGGCCTGCGCACCTTCGTGTCCGTGCAGGGATCGCTGGCCATGACGGCCATCCACCGGTGGGGTTCCGAGGAGCAGAAAAACCGGTACCTGCCGGGGATGGCGCGCGGCGAGCTGATCGGCTGTTTCGGGCTCACCGAACCCACCGCCGGGTCCGATCCGTCCGCCATGAGCACGTTCGCGGAGCACGACGGCGAGGGCTGGGTGCTGCGCGGAGCCAAACGGTGGATCGGCCTGGCCTCCATTGCCGACGTCGCCGTGATCTGGGCGCAGACCGCCGACGGCGTCCGCGGCTTCCTTGTGCCCACGGACACCCCGGGCTTCTCCGCCGTACCGATTGAACCGAAGCTGTCCATGCGCGCCTCCATCCAGTGCGACGTGTCCCTAGCGGACGTGCGGCTGCCGGACTCGGCGCTGCTGCCCGGGGCGAAAGGGCTGCGGGGGCCGTTCTCCTGCCTGAACGAGGCCCGTTACGGGATTCTCTGGGGCTCGATGGGTGCAGCCCGGGACAGCTACGAGGCGGCGCTGACGTATTCGCTGGAGCGGCTGCAGTTCGACAAGCCGCTGGCCGCCTACCAGATCACCCAGGAGAAGCTGGTGAACATGCAGCTGGAAATCTCCAAGGGCGTGCTGCTGGCCATCCACACCGGCCGGCTCAAGGATGCCGGCACGCTGGAACCGGTGCAGATTTCCGTGGGCAAGCTGAACAACGTGCGTGAAGCCCTCGCGATCTGCCGGGAGGCCCGGTCCATTCTGGGCGGCAACGGCATCACCCTGGACTATTCGCCGCTGCGGCACGCCAACAACCTGGAATCGGTGCGGACCTACGAGGGCACCGACGAGGTGCACACCCTGATCCTGGGCCAGCACATCACGGGGATTTCCGCGTTCCGGTAAGAGGCGGCGACGGGGGTTTCGGGACAGGGTTTCGGGACGAGGTTTCCGGCCGGGGGCTTCCGGACGCGGGTTACCGCACGGGTTTTACCGGGCCTGAAGCGCCCGGTCTGCGAGGATGGGCGTCACGCCGGGGACGGCTGCCGGCAGCGCGGACGACGGCGGCGGGGTCGTCCGGGACGGGGACGGCGGCCCGGGCTGCACCGGGAATTCGGGCGGAAGGACCGGAAGGTCGGGATCCGGGGCAACCGGTCCCCGCGGATCCGGCTGGCCCGGAGGCGTCGGGGGAACCACGGGAGGAAACGTCGGGTCCGGGGACGGCGGCTGAGTCGGCCCCGGCGTCGGGGTCGGTGCCGGTGGCTGGATCGGCGGCTGGATCGGCGGTTCCGTGGGAGGGTCCGTTGGAGGCTGCGTGGGCGGTTTCGTGGGGTCCCCGGCAGGCGGCCCGGCTGGCGGGTCCACCGGTGCCGGTACCGCCGGCGCCGGGCTCGAAGGATCGGGCTGATTCGGCGGCTGGGCCGGCTGGTTCGGCGGCTGGGCCGGTCGGCCGCCGTCGTCCGCGCGGGCCCGCTCCTCCGCCTGGCGCGCCCTGGCCTCCTCGGCCTGGCGGTCTGCTTCGGCCTGCTGCACGGCCGCGGCCCGTTCCTCCGCCAACTGCTCTGCGTTGCTGCGCTCCAGCCAGACGAGCTCTCCGGACCGGTTGGTTGTGCAGCGGTATTCGACCTGTGCCTGCACGCGGGTGTCTCCGGGGGTTGCGCAGGCCTTATTGGCAATCGCGGCACCGAAAGCAGAGGCTCCGGCCACAGCTCCGAGCAAAGCGCTGGAATTCGACCCGTCGGCAGAACCCTCCGCCGGTTCGGCCCGGTCCGGTGCGGGCAGGTTGGGCACGGAGCCGAGCGTTGACGGTGTCGTCGGCGGGGCAAACAGGTCAGGCCGCGGGCGGAGGCCTTCGGCGTCGGCCTTCATCGCGTCCGCCACTGGCTTCGGCGTGGCGACCACTCCCGCCACCGCACCGACCACAAGCACCACCCCGCCGAGAGTCAGCGCGAATTTCCGCTGTTCCAGGGTGTAGAGGTTGGCCCAGCTGCGGCGCCGGAATCCCAGCGCGTAGATTGCGGTGAGGATCAGCAGCACTCCGGCCCCCAGCAGCCACAGAAGCACGCCGAAGCTGCCCGGCAGGGTCGCGACCCAGAGCAGGACGGCTGCCGGCACCAGCACCGCCCATGCCGACGCAGGAGTCCGGGGGCGGGGACGTCGCTGCGGCGCGGACGCATCGGAGGAAACAGCTGCCGGTGATGATTCGTACGCCATAATGCCTCAGCGGGGTGGTGCCGGGCCGGCGCCTTCGGTCCGCGGGACCTTCGCCGGCTTTGGTGCGGCAACAGCGGGCTCCTGGTTGCCGGAGCCGTTAACGAATGTTGCCCTTGGCTCCACGCTAGGCGGGTCCAGGGGCAACATCTAGGGCTTCAGCAAACTGACCGGATTACTCGCAGCCAACACCGTCGCCGTCGCGGTCCAGGTGCGTGCCGTAGCCGGGCCCTCCGGCGTAGACCGGGGCGGCACCTGCCGCCCGGGCAGCCGAGCAGTTCGGGTAGTAGGCGGCGGCGGGCGGTGCAGCCGGTGCAACGGGGGCAGGAACCACCGGGGCGGGAGGGGGCACTGCCTGCTGGCGTTGCTGTTCCTCCGCCTGCCGCTGCGCTTCCTCTGCTGCTGCCTGCTCGTCGGCCAGCCGCTGCGCCTCTGCTGCTGCTTCGTCGTCAATACGCTGTTGCTCAGCTGCGGCTTCGTCTGCGGCCTTCTTGTCCGCGGCTTCCTTCTCCGCGGCTTCCTTCTCTTCCGCTTCCTGGCGTTCGGCAACGAGTTTGTTGGAGCTGTCCTGATCCATCCAGACGAGCCGGCCGTTGTCGTTTTCCGTGCAGACGTAGACCACGGTCTGGGACGTGGGCGTGGCGGATGGTGACGCCGTGTTGGTGGACGTGGGCGTGGCGGATGGTGACGCCGTGTTGGTGGACGGGGACGACGACGGCGATGCGGACGTGGTCGTCGCGGACGGGGACGCTGAGGCTGACGCTGACGCTGAGCTCGATGACGAGGCGGTGGGAGTGGGGCTGGCGGTTCCGGCCTGTTTCTGCGTCTGGGTGGCACCCGCCGTCTTGCAGGCCTTGTTGGCAATCTGCGTGGGGGTGGGGGTGGGCGTGGGCGTCGGGGATGCCGTCGTCTTCGTCGGCGACGGAGTGGAGGTTGCGGCAGGTTCTGCCTGGTCACCGCCGCAGCCGGACAGAACGACGACGGTGCTCAGCGCAACAGCACCGAGGGTAAGCGCCCGGGAGCGGGCGGAAGGAGCGGTGCCGCGGGTCAGCGTTGACGCGGTGCGGCGGGTGGGCAAAACAGGCATAGGTCCCCCATGGACAAAAAAGACGAATATGGATGCGAATGCATCGACCCAAAGGCTACCGCACTTCCTTAGGTTCTGTTGTACGCGGATTTCCTCTACCCGGCGGGCTATGTGCTTTCTCCTCCGGCAGGCGGGATTGCTTATCCTGCAACCCCTAGTCGGCTCAGACTTTCGCCGCTGTTTATCAGGCAAATTGAGTTGATAGATAACCGTCAACTACTGTCCATAAAGACGGGTGCGCCAGTTCGACTATCAGCCGCGGGATTTTCCTTACGAGAGAACGGTAATGGACACAGAGGACATGGAAAGCATTGAACGAATCCCCGGCCCCGATGCCTTTGCCGGAGCCACGCCATTGCACGTGGCCAGCCAAGCCAGCCAGCTACTTTGTATTGCCAGGGCTTTGCGCCCGAAAGATTCAGACCAAGACCGTCTCGCTGATCAAAATGATCTGGAGGACCTGCACGACCTGGGAGAAGACGCCTGGGACCTCGGGGCGCCCCTGCCTCGCCGCGCCGGGCCAACGAGCTTGGGACTTCCTCTCAAGACACTGTTCTATTTGGCGCTAACGCCGAAGACCCAGCGCTACCCGCACAGTGAAGCGTTGGAGGGATTAGAGGGCTACGCCTACGAGATAATCACCGTGGATACCGTCGAAGATTCCAGCCTTCTCGGGAGAATACGGCGGCTCTATGAGAACATCCAGAATTTCCGGTCCGCTCGGTCCGCGTTCGCCCTTCTGTATCTGTGCACACGGAGCCCGCACGAGCTAGTACGAGCGGCGTCAGTCTCAGCGTTGTACGTCCTTCACGAAAGGAGCCGCGCTGAACTTCTACCCCTGGTCAGGGAGGCAGCAGCTTCGGGCAACCCCGAGGTGGCTCAGTTGGCAGCTGCAGCGGAATGGGCTGAAAATGAAGAACACTCTAAGTCAGACTCCCCTTCGACCCCCATCGAAGGCTCGGAAGGTCATGGCCATAGCCAGAACCTGGGAGCCGATGAGGGGCAAAAGGCTGCTGACCGCACTGCCGATCTTTCGGATCCCGGGTACCTGTCGGAGAGCGTCAGCCTTGCCATCCACGGGACCTACGCCCGCATTAAAGAGAAGGACAAAAAATGGTTCGAGCCGGACGCTAAGCTTCCGACCAGGATCAGCACCTCGTGCAGCCCTGACCTCTATAGGGAGTCAGACTATTTCCGGTGGTCTGCCGTGTTCAGCGAGCCAGACCGTGCGTTCGCAGCCTTGCAGTTGGTCGAATGGTGCAAGCGGAAAGGCATCAGCTCGCTGGACACTGTTTATGCGCATAGCCACGGCGGGAACGTCATCTTGAATGCCATCCTGAAAGAAGGCATAAAAGTAAACCTGTTAGTTCTCCTCCATGTGCCCGTGCTCCGCCGGACGAAGGACGAGTGGGCACTCATCGAAGAGAGGGTTGGCTGGATCCTGGATCTACGCACCCGTCACGATCTCGTGGTCCGCATGGACAGCATAAAGAACCGCAGCAAGAACGGGTTTGGCACAAACCTGAACTGCATAACACAACCTCAAGGCCCGCCGTACGGCAAGTGGACATTCAGCCACGGATATTTCGTCGACGACGACACATGGCAGGCGATCAACCTGCCAAATGACGTGACATACGAGCGCTCCCAAATTGCATCCAATAGGTTGAACAAGCAGCTGCCCCCGTTCACGCCTTGGTGACCCCGCCGATTCGTCACAAGGTTCATCCGGTGTCCACACTGGTGGAAACTCCAGCTCCTCTGGCCGAACCGGATTGCGGGCAAGTAGCCTTCCTGTACGTCTGGAGGGGAAGCCGCGATGGACTGGATCTGGAACGTTCTCTGGCCGGTCCTCGGGGTCCTGGCGGGATTCGCTGCCGGCTGGGGAACCAAGCGCAGCCTAAACCGGCGGGAGGAGTCCCGGGCGCTCAATGAACTGATCACGTACCTGCACCAGAAACGCACGCTGGCCCCGATCGACCCGCAGCCGTCAGCGGCCGGGCCCATGGAAGCCCGGCACCGGTCCGCCGTGCTGGATCTGCGGGAGAACCTGATGGAGACACTCGCCCGCCTCACGCCCGGCTCCTCCGCCACTGCGGTGCTGATGCGGATGTCCGCCGCCGGCAACCGCTACCTGCGCGATGCCGCCGAGGATCCGGAGCGATACCAGTTCGCCCTGATGGAACTGCGGCAGAACCTGGACGAGGACCTGCGGATCCTCACCGACGGCCGCCGCGACGTCCGGTACCTCAGCCCGGGTGAGGCGCCGGAACGCCGGCCGGGGGGACGGGGACGTACCCCGCCGTCGTCGTCCGGTGGAACTACCCGCCCGAAACGGACGCCTGGAGTCCGTCAATAACGAACCCCGCCGTGGCCCGCCCGGTGGCGGCAGCCGCTTCCGGAGATTCACCGCGCAGCAGCATGCCCAGGACGCCGGTGAAGATCAGCAACAGGTGGGCTGCCAGCGCCTCGGCCTCGTCTCCGACAACGGGCACCGAGAGTTCCCGGAAGCGGTCCGTGAGCAGCTGAGTATCCTGCGACAGGGTCTCCGCAAGCTGCTGGCCCGGATCGACGGTTTCCGCGGCGACGCCGAGCGCGGCACACCAGCGGGCGGCGGACGCACCCGAGCGGTAACTGGTGAGGGCCGGAAACACCGCCAGGAGCCGGTCCCGGTCCGTGGCGGCGGCGGCGATTTCCCGCTGCCAGGCCGCATCCCAGTTCTCCAGCCGGCGGCGCAGCGCCTCCGCGATCAAACCTTCCTTGTTGCCGAAGTGCGCGTACAGCGTCGCCGGGGCAACGTTGGCGCGCTGCAGGATCCGGTCCACCGGCGTCGCCGCGACGCCCTGCGTGAAGGCGAGTTCCTCGGCGGCGTCGAGCAGCCGGTTCCGTGCACTGGGTTGTCCAACCATGCGCCCAGCATATAACGTACGTTTCAATGAAACGACCGTTACAGCCTTCTGCTCCGACCGCCGGCCCGCTCTTCGCGGTCGCCGCGGTGACCCTCATCGCCGCGACCTACGGCCTGGCCCGGCTGGGCTACGGCCTGTTCCTGCCCGCCTTCTCCGCCTCCTTTGAGCTGACTCCGGCCGTCGGCGGACTGCTCTCCTCCGGCGCCTCGGTGATCTACTGCGTCTCGGCCGGGCTGGGCTTTGTCTATGCGCCGCGGCGTCCGCGGCTGATGACGATTCTGGCCGGCACGACGGCGGCACTGGGCTCCGCGGGGATCGCGGCAGCCCCGTCGACGGGGTTCTTTGCCGCAGCCGTACTGCTGGCCGGAATGGGCGCAGGCTTCGCCTCCCCCGCCCTGGTGGAACTGGTCCAGCGCAACACGAAGCCCATCCACGCGGCGAAACGGCAGTCGGTGGTGAATTCCGGGACCGGGTTCGGGGTGGTCGCGGCCGGGCTGCTCGCCTTGATGCTGGGGTCCTCGTGGCGGCTGGCGTGGGCGTTGATTGCCGTCATCGCGGTGGCGGGAATGCTTGGGGTGCTGCGGGCGGATGTTTCGCGGCGTCACAGCACCAAAGGCGCGGACGACGACGCCGGGCGCCGGGAACGCAGCGGAAGCCGGCAGCGGGGGTTGGGCCTGGGCGAGCTGAAATGGCCGCTCACCGCGGCCTTCCTCTACGGCGTTGGCTGCGCCGCGGTCTGGGTGTACGGCCGCACCCTGCTCGAGGATCAGGGCGGCATGCCGGTAGCCCTTTCGGCCGGGGCATGGATCGCCCTGGGTGCCGGCGGCGCCGCCGCCGTGCTGACGGCCCCGTGGCTGGCCCGACACTCGGTCCGCTTCACGTGGCCCGTCACGGTGCTGGCCACCGCCGCCGCGACCGCGGCGATGGTCCTGGCGCCGGGGAGTACGGCCCTCGCCTTTGCTGCCGCAGCGCTGTTCGGACTGGCCTACACCGCCGCGACGTCGGTCCTCATCATCTGGGCCACCGCCACGGCGAGCAGCAGTGCCGCCGGCACCTCGGCCTTGTTCATCAGCCTCATTCTGGGGCAGGCCGCCGGGGCAGCCCTGACCGGTGCCCTCATCGAAGCGTCCGGCTTCGGGCTCGCCTTTGCCGTTGCCGCAGCCGCGTGCGGAGTCAGTGCCGCCGGGGTCATTGCCCGTATCAAACCCCGCAACACGGAAGATGAACTTCGACCTTCGCGGGCCACGCCCTGATCGGAGGTTGCCGCCAGGGGTGCTGTCTCAGCCCCGGAACCCGCGGGGTCACGCGCTGCGGATATGCTCCGGACGCAGCTCGGCCACGCTCGTCACGCCGAGCAGCTGCATCACCGTCGTCATTTCGGTGCGCAGCAGCTCCAGGGCGCGCTCGGCACCCTGCCGTCCGCCAGCCATCAACCCGTACAGGTAGGCCCGGCCGATCAGGGTGAAGTCCGCGCCGGCGGCAATCGCGGCCACGATGTCGCCGCCGGACATGATGCCCGAGTCCAGGATGATCTCGGCGTTGGGTCCGACGGCGGCGCGGATGGCGGGCAGGATCCGCAGCGGCACCGGTGCCCGGTCCAGCTGCCGGCCGCCGTGGTTGGAGACCACTATGGCGTCGGCGCCGCGGGCGAAGACCTCGACGGCGTCGGCCGGGGTCTGGATGCCCTTGACGATCAGCTTCCCGGGCCAGGTCTCGCGCAGCCAGCCCAGATCCTCCATGTTCAGCGAGGGCTCGAACATGGTGTTCACGGTTTCGGCCAGGGACACCCGCTCCCCCTCGAAGTTCGCGAAGCCCAGCGGCTTGGTGGTCAGGAAGTTGAACCACCATTCGGGCCGGTAGGAGGCGTCCAGGATGGTCTTGGGCGTCAGGGTGGGCGGCATGGTCATCCCATTGCGGGTGTCGCGCAGCCGGGCACCGGCCACCGGGGTGTCCACGGTGACGATCAGCGCGCCGTAGCCGGCGGCGGCCGCCCGATGCACCAGCTCCCGCGACCTGCCCCGGTCCTTCCAGAGGTAGAGCTGGAACCACTTGGCGGCGTCGGGCGCTTCGGCAGCGAGCTCCTCGATGGAGGCGGTGCCCATGGTCGAGAGCGCAAACGGAATCCCGAACGCAGCAGCGGCCTGGGCTCCGGCGATTTCCCCTTCGGCATGCATCAGCCGGGTCAGGCCGGTAGGGCCGATTCCCACGGGCATGGCCGCCAGGGTGCCGGCGATCGTGGTACCCAGGTCCACGGTGGTGACGTCGCGCAGCACGTGCGGAACGAATTCGACGTCGTTGAACGCGGCCCGGTTGCGGTGCAGGGTCTGCTCCCCGAAGGAGCCGCCGTCCACGTAGTCGAACGCCGCCGTCGGAATCCGCCGCTTGGCGATGTCCCGCAGTTCCCAGACGTTGGTGGCCCTCGCCAGCCGCGCCCGGCGGCGGTCCAAGTCAAAGGCCTGGAACTGGACGAGGTCGCGGAGTTCTGAGTACTGCGGAAGACGGCGTTTCATGGCTGCTTTCTGGCTCGGCGTGGGGCCCAGTCTAGGACGGCGGGTCAGTCATTCCGCAGGTTTTGACCGATCATTACGCGTCCCTCCCTTTCGCCTGCCGCCCCGGCAATCTGCAGCTCGAAGCCGGCATTTGCCATTGATTGCTTTGAGGAATAAAAGACATTGGTAATAAGTATTGGATATTTATAATCCGATTTGGAAGAGTTGCAGCGGCTAGTCCTTGTGAACGGAGACGCGGTTGCTTATCGAAATCGGAACGGCAGGAAAGCGTCCTGACGCTCATCACTTCCGCGAAGGCAAGGAAGCCTTCACCCAACGCCGCGCTGCGAGGTTCTCCGGTGCCTGAAACAAGGGAGAAACCCCTGATGTCCCCATCCCTCACGACGCAGGCATTTTCCTGTGTGCTTCCGCTGCGCTGGTCGGACCAGGACCTGAACGGGCATGTGAACAACGCGCGGATCGTCACGCTGATGGAAGAGGCCAGGGTGGCCTGGCTCAACCGAACCGCCGTGAAGGAGGGGGTAGCGAGCTTCACCAACCCCAAGGTCATTGCCTCCCTCACGGTGGAGTACCGCCGCCCTGTGCACTATGCCGACGAGCTCATCATGGATCTGCGGATCAGCCGGATCGGCACCCGGTCATTCACCATCACTTACCACGCCAGCCAGCGCGGCGACACGGCCTTCACCGGCAGCACCGTCGTGGTGCCGCTGAATCCGGCCACCTCAGCCTCCCGGGACCTGCTCCCGGACGAAGTGGACTACCTGTCCCGTTACCTTTCCACCGATGAACCGACCCGCACGACAACGGAGACCCGATGACCGACACAACCGACTTCCTCCTGCTGGAAGAATCACTCACCGATGAGCAGCGCGCCGTCCAGCTGCGCGTGCGGGAGTTCGCCAACGAGCAGGTGCGCCCCATCATCAACGACTACTGGGACCGTGCCGAATTCCCGTTTGAGCTCGTACCGAAGCTGGCCCGGCTCGGCGTTGTCGGCACCACCATCGAGGGCTATGGCTGCCCCGGCATGGACCGGCTCTCCTCTGCCCTGGTCTCGATGGAGATGTCCCGGGTCGACGGCAGCGTCAACACCTTCCTGAGCGTGCAGTCCGGCCTCACCATGGGCTCCATCAACCTGCTCGGCAGCGACGAACAGAAGCAGCGCTGGCTGCCCGCCATGGCCGCCCTGGACAAGATCGGGTCCTTCGCCCTCACCGAGCCCGGACACGGCTCGGACTCCGTGGGCCTGGAAACTTCCGCCCGCCGCGACGGCGACTCCTACATCCTGAACGGCAAGAAGCGCTGGATCGGCAATGCGAGCTTCGCCGACGTCGTCGTCATCTGGGCGCGCGATGAGGCGGATGGCAAGGTCAAGGGCTTTGTGCTGGAGAAGAACGAGGACGGCACCTACCCCGCCGGGTATCAGGCCGACGTCATTACCGGCAAGGTCGGCAAGCGGGCCATCCTGCAGCCGGATATCACCATCACCGATCTGCGCATTCCGGCCGAGAACGTGCTGGTGCAGTCCAAGGGCTTCCGGGACGTCAGCCGGGTGCTCATGGCCACCCGCGGCAACGCCTCCTGGGAGGCGCTGGGCCACGGGATGGCCGCCTACGAGGCCGCTTTGGCCTATTCCCTGCAGCGGGAACAGTTCGGCAAGCCTATTGCCGGGTTCCAGCTGGTCCAGAACAAGCTCGCCAACATGCTCACGGAGCTCACCGCCATGCAGTTGATCTGCTTCCGGATCACCAATCTGCAGGAGCAGGGAAAGCTGACCGGCCCCATGTCCTCGATGGCCAAGATGCATACCGCCAAGAAGGCCCGCTGGATCTGCTCCGAGGCCCGCGACATGCTTGGCGGCAACGGCCTGCTGCTGGAATACGATGTGGCCCGGCACATGACCGACATGGAGGTGGTCTACACCTATGAGGGCACTGACTCCATCCAGTCGCTCCTGATCGGCCGCGAAATCACCGGAATCAATGCACTCAAGGGTGACTAGTCCCCACACGTAAGTCCAGGCCAAAAAGGGAAGGGCCGGAGCTGCCAAAGCTCCGGCCCTTCCCTTTGTCTACGGCGGATCAGTAGCTGAAGAATCCCCTGCCGGTCTTGCGTCCAAGTTCACCGCGGGCCACCTTGTCCCGCAGGATCTGCGGCGGCGCGAACCGGTCCCCCAGGGTTTCCTGCAGATACTCGGCGATACCCAGCCGGACATCCAGCCCCACCATGTCGGTGGTCCGCAGCGGCCCCACCGGATGCTTGTAGCCCAGAACCATCGCCGCGTCGATATCCTCCGCCGAGGCCACGCCCTCCTCAACCATGCGCATGGCTTCGAGCGCAATGGCCACGCCAAGGCGGGAGGAGGCAAAGCCCGGAGCGTCATTGACGACGACGGCGGTTTTGCCCAGTGCCGTGATCCAGCTGCGGGCCGCTGCGGCCAGCTCGTCGGCGGTTGCGCTGCCCAAAACCACTTCCACCAGCTGCGAGGACGGCACGGGATTGAAGAAGTGCAGCCCGCAAAGCCGTTCCGGGCGGGATAACTCAGCTGCCAGCCGGTCCACGGAAAGGGAGGAGGTGTTGGTGGTCAGCCAGGCGTCGGCGCCAAGCTGGGCTTCAACGGCCTTCAGCGCGGTGGATTTCAGGTCGAAGTCCTCCGGGACGGCTTCCACCACGAGCCCGCAGCCGCCAAACGAGGCGTAGTCGATGGACACGGACAGCCGGGAGGCCAGCGCCTCCAGGGTTTCGGTGCTGCTGCCGCGCTCCACGCTCTTACCCAGCGCTGTTTCAACGCGCAACCGGGCCGATTCCGCTGATTCCTGATCGCGCTCGACCACCACCACGTGCGCGCCGGCAGTCAGGAAGGCGTGGGCTATTCCGGCGCCCATTCGGCCGCCGCCCAGGACCCCTACCCGGGCCGGGACACTCTGATCGGTACTCATGCTTTTTCCTTCTGATCGGTGGGCTGCCCTTCGGCAGCGGAGTTGGTTCCCGCTTTCCGGGCCGCACTGCGGTCCAGGAAGGCTTGCATACGGTCAAACTTGGCTTCGGATTCAAAGAGGATGCCCTGAGCCAGCGTGTCAATCAGCGGATGGGCGTCCCGGGGTGCGGCGAAAACGCTCTTGGTCAGGCGCACCGCCAGCGGATCCTGCGCCGCGATCCGGTCGGCCAGGGCATGGGCGGCCGGCAGCAGGGCCTCCGGCGCATGGATTTCCGTGATCAGCCGGGCGGCAAGGGCCTCTTCAGCCCCGAGGACCCGCCCGGCCAGGAGCATCTCCTTGGCCAGCGGCTCCCCCACCAGTTCCTTCAGCCGCCAGGTGGCACCGGCGGCGGCCAGGATGCCCAGCCCGGGTTCGGGCTGGCCGATCTTGAGCGCGGGCGTGGCCAGACGGAAGTCGGCAGCGTAGGCGAGCTCCGCGCCGCCGCCGAGGGCAAAGCCGTCCAGGGCGGCGACGACCGGCATCGGCAGCTTGGCGAGGCGGGCAAAAACCGTGGAGTTGATCCCCGCCAGCGCATCGTCCCGACGCCGCTCGCGCAGCTGCCCAATGTCGGCGCCGGACGCGAACACTCCCCGGCCGCCGGATTCGCAGCCGGTCAGGATCAGGATGCGCGGGTGCTGCTCCAGGACGGCGCAGAGGGCATGCAGGTCATCCACCATTGCCTGGTCGATCGCATTGCGCACCTGGGGCCGGTTCAGTTTCACCTCCACCCGGTCATCAGCTTCGGTCACCAGGACAGTGGTGAAGGCAGCGCCTGCGAACAGGTGTGTCTGCGACAAGGAGGTCTCGCTTTCGAGTATGGAGGGAGGACTGCGTCAGGACCGGCAGCCAGCCAGCCGCCGAAGTGGCCGCGCTTAGCGCAGGTACACGCGTCCGGGATCAATTTCATGGCGCAGCAGGTGCAGCTCCTGCTCCGTGGGGGCCGGCGTCACGCTCAGGCCGGGCAGGACCTTCAACGGCCAGCCGGTGGCGGCAATCACCTGTTCCACGGTGACGCCTTCATGGACGGAGGCCAGGCAGAGCTCGCCGTCGTCGTCGGCCTTCAGGACGCCGAGGTCGCTGATCACCGTAGTGACGCCGCGCCCCTGGGCAGGGACCAGCGGATCCATCCGGCGGGCGACGGCGGGTGAGGGACTGGTGCAGAAGTCCAGTTCCAGCACAAACGAGCTGGGGTCGTGGCGGCGCATCACCACGAACACCTCCGCTGAGTTGGCCATGACTTCGGCGGCTCCGCCGGAGCCGGGCAGCCGGACGTCCGGGGCATGCCAGTCGCCGATCACGCTGGAGTTCAGGCTGCCGTAGCGGTCAATCTGGGCTGCACCGAGGAAGCCCACGTCAATCCAGCCGCCCTGCAGCACGTATCCGAACAGCACGGGCATGGTCAGGATGGCTTCCGCGCCGGTGGCCAGGGAGGCATCGGCGATGGTTTCCGGAAGCTTGGGCGGATGGGCTCCGCAGACCCCTGACTCGTAGACCTGCTCGATGTCCGGGCTGGTGGACTTCTGCGCCAGCGCCACGGCGAGGGTGGGCAGGCCGATTCCGGCGAAGACCCGCCGGGTGCCCCGCAGCTGCCGGCAGCTGACGGCGGCCAGCAGTTCGCTGGAAGTGTAGGCGGCGGTGCCTGCGCCTGAGGCTGGCAGGGTGCCTGCGGGTGGCTGGGCCGTGAGGGGGTTCATCGCACGCTTCCGTAGTTGACCGGGGTGGACATGTGGGGCTCCGGCGTCAGCGGAACAAAAAAATCGGGGCCGAGCTTGGCCAGGTAGCCGGCATGGTCGCCCGTGTCATGGACCCATTCCTGCAGCCAGGCCTCCAGCCGGTCCGGGTCCTTGCTGATCGCAGACCAGGAGCGGTAGAAGGTGTTGTCGCGGTCGTAATACCCCTGCACAAAGGAGGGGTGGGCTCCGTACGGAACCTGGACGACTGCGTCCACGGCAAAGCCCGGGATCACGGTGCGGTTCGGATCCGAGCGGATCACCTCATCGGGCACGATCTCCTCGACCAGGGCGATGGTCCGCTTGGAGGCAAACGCGGCCTCCTGCTGGGGACCGAGAATCCCCCAGCTTTGGATGTTGCCGTGCCGGTCCGCGCGCTGTGCGTGGATGATCGCGACGTCGGGATTCAGTGCCGGAACCACATAGGTCTCCACCTCGGCATCGAACGGCGAGGCAACCTTGCGCAGGTTCGGGTTGACCCCGGGCAGGCCGCTGCCGGCGTAGGAACGCACCGGCATGAAGGGGATGGACATGGCCCCGGCCTGGTAGCGGGCAAGGAGCCCGTAGTGGCTGTACTCCTCCAGCTCCAGGGTGCCCGGCCCGCCGGCTTCCACCCCGCGCCGGATGGCGTAGAGCGACCCGACCGAGCTGTTGCCGGTGAAGGCAAACACCATCTTGGTTACGGCGCCCGCGCCCACGAGCTGATCGGCCACGATATCCGGGGTCATCCGCACCAAGGTCAGGTCCCTGCGCCCCTGCCGGATGATTTCATGTCCGGCCGCAAACGGAATCAGGTGGGTGAAACCTTCCAGCGCCACGGTGTCGCCGTCTTTGACAAACTCGGCGATGGCATCGTGAAGGGAATACTGCTTATCGGTCATAGCTGATCTGCCTCCGGAACATTCATTTGCCCCATACTGGCACCGGCGATCTATAGCGGTCCAATACCTAAAACTGCCTTGTGTGATAAGTAATTGAACTCAATAGTTTTTCGAAGGCAGGAAACGTCATGGAACTGCGGCACCTCATCGGCTTCGTCGCCACCGCCGAAGAGCTTCACTTCGGGCGGGCGGCAGCACGCCTGCATACCGCCCAGCCCGCCCTCAGCCAGCAAATCCGGCAGCTGGAAAAAGAGCTCGGGGTGCAGCTCTTCCACCGGAACACGCGCTCCGTGACGCTCAGCGACGCGGGCGCGGCGCTGCTGGGCCCGGCACGCCAGGTGCTGGCCGACGTCGAGATCGCCAAGCGTGCGGCAGTGCTGGGAAGTTCGGAGATCGTGGGGCGGGTGGTGGTCGGCTTCGCCGGAGCCAGCAGCCGGGCTGCCCTGCCGAAACTGGCCCGCGCCGTCCGGGCCGCCCAGCCGGGCATCGAACTTGTCCTGCAGGGGCAAACCTATGCCGGAGCCGCACTGTCCGAGGTCAGCGCGGGCAGCCTGGACATCGGCTTCGCCCGGATGCCGGTGCGGGATTCGGCGCTGGACACCCGGATCTACGAATATGAGGAGCTGGTGGCAGCACTCCCCTCCGACCATCCGCTCGCAGCCCAGGAAACCATCCGGGCCGCGGACCTCGCCGAGGAAGCCTTTGTGACCTTTCCCGGCACCCGCGGCTCCACGGTGCGGGATGCGCTGATCCAGGTGGCCCTCAATGCGGGCTTCACCCCGCGCATCATGCAGGAGGCACCGGATTCCTACACCATCCTGGGGTTGGTGGCAGCCGGCGTGGGCGTCACCATTACCATTTCCTCCGTCCAGCACATCAGCACACCCGGACTGGTGTACCGGAATTTCAGCGACGATATTCCTCCCATGGCGGCCGTCCTGGCCTGGCGGAAAGACAATGCCTCAGCCGCCGTCCAGGCGGTATTGAAGATTGCAGAAGAAGTGCTGCCCACACCGGACGTCATCAAAAGCAGCAGCCCGATGATGATTGAGTAGGATTCCCACCGACTGTTGGTCGGATTGGTTATTGGACGCTCTCACTAAGTACTGGCAGGGTAAATGGAGCATTTACGTGTGATCCAAAACACGCACCCCCCACAACTTGTCTCGGAGCTGCTGTGAGCACTGTACAAACACCCTCGGTTGACGCCGCAACGCGCAGCCGAATGGCGAAAAAGGCCGGCTTTGCCTCTTTCGCCGGAACCACCGTCGAGTGGTATGACTTCTATGCCTACGGAACGGCCTCGGCCCTGGTCTTCGGCCAGATTTTCTTCCCCGCGGAAGATGCCGCAGTGGGCACCCTGGCGGCGTTCGCCACCTTCTGGGTGGGTTTCCTGGCCCGCCCCCTCGGCGGCGTGGTCTTCGGCCATTTCGGTGACAAGTTCGGACGTAAGAAGGCACTGGTCACCACACTGCTGATGATGGGCGTCTGCACCACCGCCGTCGGCCTGCTGCCCACCTACCAGCAGATCGGGATGTGGGCCGCCGTGATCCTGGTGTTCCTGCGCCTCATCCAAGGCATCGCCATGGGCGGCGAGTGGGGCGGCGCCGTCGTCCTGGCCGCCGAACACGCGCCCAAGGGCAAGGGCATCATCTACGGCGCCTTCGCGCAGCAGGGTTCCCCCATGGGCAACCTGCTCTCCACCCTGGTGTGGCTGGCCGTGGCCCAGCTACCCGATGAGCAGTTCCTCAGCTGGGGCTGGCGCATTCCCTTCCTGCTCTCGGCGGTCCTCGTGCTGATCGGGCTGTTCATCCGGCTGAGCATCGAGGAATCCCCGGCCATGAAGCAGCTCATGGTGACCAAGACCGTCGCCAAGACGCCGTTCACAGAGGTGCTGCGCAAGTCCAAGGGCATCGTCGTCCTGGGAATCGGCGCCTGCATCATTGCCGTCTCGGCCACCTACTTCAAGGGCACGTTCGCCTTGGCCTGGGCCGTGGACAGTGGCCTCTTTGACCGGACCACGTTCCTGACCATCATCACGATTTCCCTGGTGGTCCAGTTCTGCGTCCAGCCCTTCGGCGCCGTCATTGCCTCCAAGATGGACCTGCGTAAGGCGGTGCTGCTGCTGCTGGTACCGGAGCTGCTCTTCCTGCCGCTGATGTTCGTCATGATCGGCACCGGCGACTACCTCCTTGCCGTGGTGGGCATGGCAGTGGCAACCATCCCGCACTCGATGTACTACGCGGCGCTGGCAGGGATCCTGGCCAAATCCTTCCCGCCAAATGTCAGGTATACCGGAATCTCGCTGAGCTACCAGCTCAGTTCCACCCTGTTTGCCGGCACCGCTCCAATGATGGGCCAGTACCTGCTCAACGTCAGCGGATCGATCTACGCCGTGGTGGCGCTCGCGCTGGTCCATGTGGGGCTGACCATCGGCTGCGTGCTCGGCCTGCTCGCCCGGGCCGCCAACCAGGGCTCCGCCTACGGCAGCATGGACAGCTTCAGCACCGATGAGGAAGCCCCGGCCGAGGCCCCGGCGGCCACAGTGCGGTCCTGATTTTCCTTTCCACATGCTAAAGGCTCCCGAATCCGATTCGGGAGCCTTTTTGTGTGCCTGCCTTAGACCTCCGTGGCCACCTTCCAGGAGGAGTGGATGGTGCCGTGGATGTAGTTGACCGCGCCGGCGTCGCCAATCACGTCGACGGCGGCAGCCCGAGCGCCGTCGTCGGCCGTCTTAGTGCTGCGCCAATATGGCGAGGAAGCAGCCGAAGGTGGCCAGGCCCAGGGCCGCGCCGGACAGTGCCTCGTGCCGGGTGTGTTCGCCGAGGGACACCCGGCTGAGGATCATCAGCGGCGACAGCATCCACAGCCACGCCCAGCCCGCCCCGTAGGTCGCCGTCGTCCAGAGCACGGCGAAGGTCAGCACCGACACATGGGCCGAGACATCGAGCCAGCGTCGGAAGAAGACCAGGGCCACGTTGCCGATCAGCAGTCCGGTCACCGTTTCCGGCACCGGTGCCGGTACGGGCAGCAGGAAGCAGACGACGACGGCGGCCAGCATCAGGGCGGCCACCAGCGCGGTCCGCCGGCTGTCCGGGATGCCGCGGCGTCGGAACGCCGCCTTGGTGCCCTTGTAGATCACGCCGGGCACGCCGACCACGCCGGCCAGCAGCACTGCCACTCCCACCGGCCCCAGCCCGGCCTCGATTCCGGCCAGAGTGACCAGGACCGCCAGCACCAGGGCCGGCGGCAGGAGCCTGGAATACCAGCGCGCGGCCGGGAACAGCTGGAGGCCGGGCCGGTGTTCTGCCGTCTTCACTTCACGCGCTCGAACTCGACGGCATAGACGTCGGTCCCCCGCTTTCGGTCCCGGAGGTTTCGGATCTGCCGGATGACAATGCATCCCACCAGGACCAGTGCCAGGTAACCGGCAACCGGGTACAGGACGTTGACGAGTTCCGCGAACGGCACCTGCGCCAACAGCACCGCTGCCACCGTGGCAATGAGGGCGAACAGCTTGGCCCGGTTGCTCTTGTCATTTGTCTCGATCCGGTTGATCGCCGTCCACAGCAGCGGAACGGCGGTGGTGTAAATGCCTGCGAAGAGGACCACCGAGAAGATGCTGCCCGCGCCGGAGAAAATCTGGTTGGCAACCCACAGCAAGGGGATCTGCTTGTCATACACGTCACCGATGTTGGCCAGCAGCCCGAAAGCCACCACGGCAACCGCCGCCACAAACGTCATGGCTCCGGCCAGTCCGGCGGTGACGGCTTCCCGGTCAGTGCGGACTCGTGTGCCCAGGCTTGCAAGGAACGGGACCAGCATCAGGATCCCCAGTCCCGGGTAGTTCAATCCGGACACGGCCCAGTTCGGGGCCGCCTGCAGAACGTCGATGGCGGGAAGGGTATCCGCTGATGCCGCGATCCCCTGCGGGCTCCTGGCGATACCGATGATGCCGACGACGAGGCACAGGACGACGATGACGGGACCGAGTTTGGACACAACGCCTACCAGGCCATTCAGCCCCATCATCACGGTCAGCAGCACTGCCACCGCCATCGCCAGGATTCCCACCTGACTGTTCCAGCCCAAGTGCTCGTTGAGGGCGGCACCGGCTCCGGAGAGCATGACCGCGAACAGGCAGAAGAAGAACAAGGGCGCAAAAACGCCGAAGAATTTGCCGATGTACTTTCCGCAGTAATACTCGAAGATCGCATTTCCGGATTTCAACCGGAGGTTGCGGCCATCGCGGAGAACCACCGCGGTGACGTAGGAATAAAGGCAAAAACTAATCACCAGGGCGCCGGCGGCACCGCCCGCCCCGAAGGACGCGAAGTACTGCAGGGCCTCCTGCCCTGTGGCGAAACCGGAGCCGATCAGGTAGGCGAGAATTGCCCCCATCATGGTGATGACCGTGCCGGCACGAACTCTCTTGGATGCTGTCTGAGTCATCCGTCCACATTATGACAACCGTCACGGTGCCCCACGTAGCTTCGGGCGTCACAGCATCCAGATTCGGCTGGTTTGTCTTTCACTCATTCTTCTGTTAATTGGAACGGTCTATTAACGGCTCATTGAAGGGGCGAAAATCGTTAAGGGTTTGTAACAAGACTTATGACTGCGGGAAACGCTCTTCCGGACCGCGGATCAAGAGCCCCGGATCAGGGCAGCAGCAGGGCTGCGGCAAAGGTCAGGCAGCCGGCGATATGTCCGGCCAGGACCTGTGTGGGGGTGTGGTCGCCGAGCTTCACGCGCGACCAGCCCGTGGCCGAGGCCAGCAGCAGGGCCAGCGCCGCGCCGACCGCCGGGATGGGCGCAAGCAGGGCCAGGCCGACGTAGGCGGCGACGGCCGAATGCACCGACAGCTTCCACACCAGGTTCGCCGCCAGGCACAGCATCATGCCGATGAAGACGCCGCCGATCTCACCGAACATCGCCGCAGGGGCGTCCAGCAGGACCAGGAGCAGCGCCCCGATACCCAGGGATACCGCGGAGGCGGCCAGGATCGGTGCCCGCTGGGTCCGTACGCCCACGTGGTGGTCGGTGACCCTGCCGCGCCTTTTCAGCACCAGGATCCCGGCAAACGGGAGCCCTACGGTGAACAGCGCCGCTGTGATGCCCTGCAGCCAGGTCACGCCCGGGGTGAGCAGCGGCTGGAGCAGCAACAGGATCCCCACGAGGACCGCCGGGGCGGTGGTTTCGGTGACGATCCGCGCCAGCCGGGTGGAGGCCGTGGAGGTGCGCGGTGCGGGGTGTTGCGGGGTTTCGGGCATCCGTCGATTCTACTGGGGTGGGATTGGCACCCTTGGGTCCATGCGCAAGGCCGTCGTTAAGGCTGGGAGACCTCCGCCGCGTCGACGGTAGATTCGCTTTCCCGGCCACAACGATTGGATTACGTAGATCCACGATTTGACGTTCATGGATTCGATAGTTTAACGTGGATGCAAGAACGACGAAAGGAAGTAACATGCGGACCCATCCCCATGGCACCTTGTTGACCCGGCCCCGCAGCCGGCGGGGCGTTCAAGGAATTTTCAGGATCTGACGAAGGAACACATTGCCAGCAGCACGCAAACTCCCCGACAACACAACGCTGCGCCAGCTCAGGGCGCAGGGCATGCGACTTATCGATATTGCGGAAAAATACGGCGTCACGGAAGCCGGTGTTTGGAAGGCCCTCGAACGTGCCGGGTTTACCGAAACACGTGCCACCTATAAGGACATTCTCCCGTGGGAGATCGCCGACGAGCATAAATCCACAGCCGTCATGGACCGCTTCAGAAGCATCACCAAGCAGAAGGCCGGCGGGGAACTCTCTGCTCATGAAGCCAAGCTTCTGGAGGACTGGCTGCAGGATCTGGCTGCCAGCGACGTTGTGGTGGCCTACCACAAGGATGCACCGCCAAACTCAGCTAGCCGGAAGGGCGGCTTCTACTATGTGCCCCGGACCGAGCAGGACGAGTGGATTATCCGGGAGCCGAAGAGTCCCGGGGCCTGACGCCGTGTTTAGGCACTGGGCGGACGTTTAGCCACTGCGGCAATCAACATTGAGGGCAGGGCGTCAGTTTATTCATCTCACTGACGCCCTGCCCTTACCTAATCCTCCGGCGGGGTCCAGTCGAGTGGTTCCAGAACGGTTTTGCGTGTGGTTTTTCGGGGCAGCCGGGTCGCCTTCTGCCATTCGGGGATGTCTGCCCGCTCGGGCTTATTCTCCGCTGCCGCCACCGCATCAATGAGGGGCTTACTGTGCACGGCGCAGAGGTCCGCAGTACCGGCGACTCCCCCGCCGTCGATGGTCCATGTGATGACCCCCGGCTTACTGCAGATGACACAGGTGACTTCTTCAGAACTCATGGTCAAATACTATCGGCGCCGCCGTCGTCGTTTAGTCGATCCCGTCCCGGATGATCGGGCAGGTCATGCGGTGCCCGCCGCCCGGCCGCGTTGGTCTGGGTGTTGCGGTCATAGGTGAACACGAAGCCCGGTTGCAATGCTTCCCTCTTGGCGTTCGGAGGCGTGGGTAGGCCACAACCAGCCGCAGCGACAATCTGCTTTTCAGTTAGCACCCAGAGTCATGTCGACGGAGACAACCTCGTCGTCCAGAGCGTAGGGGGCATCCTTACGTACGGGCCACGATGCCGAGGTACCCTCCTTGGTTTCCGTGTTCGCCGCCTGCACGCTGCCGTTAGTTAGCAGTATCCAAACGCCACGTTCGGTGGTGCCGAGCGGGGTTTCGACCTCCAGGCCAACCACGGTGCCTTCGGGGTGGTCGGCGGCTGCGGAGTCGAGCACGATGTAGCCCTCGCCGTCGCCCGGGAAGCCGCTCAGGACGGTTTCGATATCGGCGGAGTCCGCGTCGTCGGCGACCTGTACGGGGACGGACTCTTTTGCGCGGGCGGGGGTTTCAGATGCCGGGTCGTGAGGTTCTGTTGAAGGGGCAGGGGCTTCCGTGGTGGCAGCGGGTGCGGGTGCTGACGTCACGGGAGCCGTAGTCTCCTCGGTGGAGGTGTTTCCTATTGCGCTTCCAATGCCGCCAACGACGGCCAGAGCTGCAATCGCGATGATTACCTTCTTCTTGTTCAGTGCCACGTGGCCTACTCCCTCAAGAGGTCATAACATCGGCCTCTACGCCGTCGGTATACAAGAGTTGTTAGAGGACTTTTCAGCGCCGGGTCAGTGAGTGTGGCGGCGACAAGTTCGTGGACGGACATAGGCGGTCCGCTCCGGTGGTCGTGACCGCCCAGACTCCCGTCACCTCATCGCCCGCGGGCAGCTCGAATCGGGACCATGGGAAAGTCCGGATAGACCCGGGAGCCAGATGCCGTGCCTTCGGTAAAGGTGATCGGCAACTAGCCTTCTGCCCCGGCCCTCATCCGCCGAATCCATATTTCCATGCTAGGGCGGATCGACAGCTTATTAAAGGTCCCCGTTGGGGGGCGGGTGCATACCGCAGGACGCGGCATGCCCTCTGCTTAGAGCACTATCCAGCCCCGGGTCAGGGCGAGCACGCCTGCAACGGCTCCTGCCAAAGTGATGAGGAAGAGAACCAGCTCCCCTCCCCGGAAAACGCGCTGCCCTTGTTCACGGCGGGCAATCACGAACAGAACGGTGGCGGGGGCGTAGAAGATCATCGAAAGCAGCACCAGGGGCAGCCCGGCGGCATAGACCAGGAACACTGAATAAATGGTGGCAATGACGGCAATGGCGAGGTCGCCCCGTCGGATGCGGCTCGGGGCTCCTTCATACGTTTCCCCGCTCCAACCCAGCTTGAGGGCGTAGAGAGCCGCGAAAAGGAGGGAAAACAACGTCAGGACCGCGGTCATGTCCAGTGCGAAGTCGAAGGCGTCCCCGGAGAAGTAGGTGATGACCATTACCAGCTGGCTGAGCAGGGTGCTCAGCAGCAGGGCGTTGACCGGGACATCGTCATCACTGACCCGGGACAGGAACCGCGGCATGTCCTTCTCCGTGGCCGCCACGAACAGGACCTCCGCTGCCATCAGGCTCCAGGCCAGGTAGGCCCCCATCACCGAAATGACCAGGCCTGCGCTGACGAACACCACCCCCCAGGTCCCCACTCCCGCTTCCAGGACACCCGCCATGGATGGTTGGCGCAGCTCGGCGAGCTGTTCCATCGGCAGGACGCCGTAGGAAACGATCGTGACCGAGGCAAAGATGGCAAAGACGCTCAGAAATCCGAGGACGGTGGCCCGGCCAACGTCCTCCCGCCGTCGAGCATGGCGCGAATACACGCTGGCACCTTCGACACCGAGGAAAACGAAGACCGTCACCAGCATCGTGTTGCTGACCTGCTCGAACAGCGGCCCCGTATAGTCCGCACCGGTAAGGTTTCCCGCGAAGACGGCGGGGTCGAACAGGAAGACAGCAAACAGCACGAAGACCAGAATGGGAACAACCTTGGCGATCGTGACTATCCGGTTAATGGCCGTGGCCTCTTTGATGCCGCGCCTGATCAGGAAGAAGAATCCCCACAGCCCGGCCGAGGACAGCACGACGGCGAGGAGGGTGTCCCCTGCGCCCAACTGCGGAAACAAGACTCCCAGCGTGGACATGGTGAGCACCCAGTAGGTGACGTTTCCCACGCAGGCACTGGCCCAGTAACCCGCTGCGGAGAAAAACCCCACGTAGTTTCCGAAGCCGGCCTTGGCGTAGGCGAAGATCCCCGCATCAAGCGCCGGCTTGCGCATGGACAGCCGCTGGAACACGAAGGCCAGCATCAGCATGCCGGAACCCGCAATCAGCCAGGCGACCAGCGCACCCCACACCCCGGTTTCCTCGGCGAAGCGCTGGGGCAGGGAAAACACCCCGGCCCCGACCATGGACCCGATCACCACAGTGGTGAGGGTCAGCAGGGAGAGTTTGGCTGCTGGAGCCTTCTCTCCCGGAGCCGACGGATTAGACATGGTTCTTTCCAATCGGGCGTGGCGGCTGAGGCCACACCGGTTAGACAACAGTGGATGGGCCGCCCGCTCCCTGCAGGGGTTCCTTTGTCGTCAGCAGCCTTACCAATATTCTCTCAGAAGGAGCCGACGGGGTCCGAATCGGCGGCCAGCGCCCGGAGGCGGTTGCCGAAGGGGTCCTTGCAGTGGAAAGGCGTGTACCCGTCACAGGCGGTGCGTTCGCTGGAGTCCACGTCGAAACCGTGGCCGGGGCCGCGGTCAAATGCCAGCCGCGGCACGCCGCCGTCGTCGTCAGTCGAGTGGATCCCGAATGATCGGGCAGGTCATGCAGTGCCCGCCGCCGCGGCCGCGGCCCAGTTCGGCCCCGACGATCGGGATGACCTCGACGCCGGCGTTCCGCAGCGCCGCATTGGTCTGGGTGTTGCGGTCATAGGTGAACACCACGCCCGGCTCCAGCGCGACGGCGTTGTTCGCGCTGTCCCACTGCTGGCGTTCGGTTGCCTGGTAATCCCCCGCGGTCTCCACTAGGCGCAGCTTTTTGTAGCCCATGGATTCGGCAACCACGTCCACGAACCGGCGGTCCCGGTGGTCCCGGATCTCCATCCCGGGGGCCTTGTCCGAGGGGTGGATAGTGAAGGGGTGGATGCCGTCCACGATGGCCGGGTGGATGGTGGCCAGGTCCCGGTCCGCGAAGGTGAACACGGTGTCCAGGTGCATGGCGGCGCGCAGCTTGGGCATGCCGGCCACCACGATCCGCTCCGCCGCTTCGTCCTGGAACAAGGCCTGCGCGAGCTGGGTGATGGCCTGCCGGGAGGTCCGCTCCCCCATGCCGAGCAGCACGGTGCCGTTGCCCACCGGCATGACGTCGCCGCCCTCCAGATAGGCCTGGCTCCAGTCCTTTTCCGCGTCGCCCCACCAGATTTTCGCGCCAACGTAGTCCGGGTGGAAGAGGTAGATGGCTTGCATCAGCAGGGTCTCGTCGTGCCGGGCCGGCCAGTACAGCGGGTTCAGGGTCAGCCCGGAGCCGATCCAGCAGGTGGTGTCCCGGGTGTAGAGGGTGTTGGGCAGCGGCGGCAGCAGGTACTCCGGCCGGCCGGTGGATTCCCGGACCAGGGCGACATAGCCGCCGAGGTAGTCATCGGGAACGTCCGACGTCGTCAGCCCGCCGATGAGGTAGCGCGCCAGCTCGGCGCCGGTCAGCGAGTCCAGGAACGCCCGCGTGCCGGACACCAGTCCCAGCCCGACCCGGTTGGCGATGATCTTGCGGTCCAGCAGCCAGGTCCGTGCCTCGGGGATATCCATGGTCTGGCCCAAGAGATCGTGGAGTTCGACAACGTCGACGCCGCGGTCGGTCATTTGGGTGACGAAGTCGGCGTGGTCGCGCTGGGCGTTCTCCACCCACATCACGTCGTCGAACAGCAGGTCTTCCCTGTTGGTGGGGGTAAGCCGTTCGTGGGCCAGGCCCGGGGCGCAGACCAGGACCTTGCGGAGTTTACCGACCTCGGAGTGGACGCCGTAGGCGGCGGCGGTGCCTTGTGGGGCGGGAGGGACGGGGGAAGGCATGGGGAACTCCTTTATCAGCAGGCTTACCAGCATCCTTGCAGACGGAGGGGCGGGGGCCGAATCGGTGACGGATGCCGCCCTCGAGGTCAGGACAGGGGCGGCGTGCTTGTCGAAATTGCGCCACTGCCCCGTAGGAACATCAAGGCACGCAGACCGCGGCGCACGGATTCCTCTTAGAGCGTGGTCAGCGAGACGTTGGGACGGCGGGTACTGAAACCCTCTGGCGCGCAGATTCCGGCCGACGTCGAATAATCTCGGGATGCAATCCAGCTCACTCAGGAACGCCTCGAAAAGCCGCGGTTGATGGCCAATCGTCGGAGGTGCGCGTCATCTGGACAAGGTCGATCTCCCCCGACAAGTAAGGGCGAGGCGGCGACGGATTGTCAGACCCCTCGATATCATTGGAAGGTAGACCCGAGTACGACCAGCCCGCTTCGCAGCATTCAGGAGAACACCAGAATATGACACCCACGACTCGAGAAGGTCAGCGCGCCGAGCTGCACAAAACCATCTGGCGCATCGCGAACGACCTGAGGGGATCGGTCGATGGGTGGGACTTCAAGAGCTATGTCCTGGGCATGCTGTTCTACCGGTTCATCTCCGAGAACCTCACCGCATACATCAATGAAGGTGAACGAGCCGCGGGCAACCCCGGCTTCAACTATGCGGTCCTGCCAGACGAGCAGGCAGAGTTCGGCCGGGACGTCACTGTCCAGGACAAGGGCTTCTATATCCTGCCCTCGGAACTGTTCCAGAACGTTCGCAGGCACGCCGCCCGTGATGAGAATCTGAACGAAACGCTCGCCCAGGTCTTCAAGAACATTGAGGGCTCGGCTGTTGGCAGCGACAGTGAATACGACCTCAAGGGCCTTTTTGACGACTTGGATGTGAACAGTTCCAAGCTTGGCAATACGGTCGCCAAGCGCAACGAGAAGCTCGTGAAGCTCCTGGACGCCATCGGGGATCTGCCGCTGGGGAACTTCGAGGATCACTCGATTGACCTGTTTGGTGACGCGTACGAGTATCTGATGCAGATGTATGCCTCCAGTGCCGGGAAGTCCGGGGGCGAGTACTACACCCCGCAGGAAGTCTCGGAGCTGCTGGCCCGCATCACCGTGGTGGGCAAGAAGTCAGTGAATAAGGTCTATGACCCTGCTGTGGGGTCGGGTTCCCTGCTGCTGAAGTTCGACAAGATTCTAGGCAAGGGAAACGTCCGCTTAGGCTTCTACGGCCAGGAAATCAACCTGACCACCTACAACCTCGCCCGGATCAACATGTTCCTGCACGACGTGAACTACGAGAAGTTCAACCTCGCCCACGGCGACACCCTCCTGGATCCTGCGCACTGGGACGATGAACCGTTTGAAGCGATCGTCTCCAACCCGCCCTACTCCACCCGTTGGGAAGGGGACGCGAACCCGCTTCTGATCAATGACCCCCGCTTCGCGCCCGCGGGGGTGTTGGCTCCGAAGTCCAAGGCCGATCTGGCATTCACCATGCACATCCTTTCCTGGCTGGCCGTGAACGGCACTGCGGCGATCGTTGAGTTCCCCGGTGTGCTTTACCGGGGTGGGGCGGAGGCGAAGATCCGCAAATACCTGATCGATAACAACTACGTCGACGCCGTGATCCAGCTGCCGCCGGACCTGTTCTTCGGCACAACTATCGCCACCTGTATCATCGTGCTCAAGAAATCCAAGAACGACAACGCCGTCCTGTTCATCGACGCCTCTGCTGAGTTCACCCGTGGCGGGAACAAGAACAAACTCACCGTTCCGCACCAGCAGAAGATCCTGGACGCCTTCACCGCCCGGGAGGATGCCGAGCACTTCGCCAGGCTCGTACCTAACGCGGATATCGCCTCTAACGCGTATAACATTGCTGTCTCGTCCTACGTCGAGGCCGAAGACACCCGCGAGGTTATCGACATCACCGAGCTGAACGCCGAAATCAAACGCATCGTCGCCCGCCAGCAGGAACTCCGCATCTCCATCGACGCAATCGTCGCTGATCTCGAAGGCACGAAATGAGCCGCATTGATGACCTGATCAAGGAGGTGTGCCCAGACGGTGTCCCGAGGCGTGAATTAGGGGTCATCGGAACCATTACTCGTGGAAAACGATTCGTCAAAGCAGACATGCGCGAGACCGGCGTTCCTTGTATCCATTACGGTGAGATTTACACCAAGTACGGAACCTCGGCTACTGAGGCCTTCTCACACCTCGAACCTACCCAAGCTAATCGTCTTCGACATGCTGAACATGGCGATGTCATAATTGCCTCTGCCGGCGAAACTATCGAAGATATTGGCAAAGCGGTTGCTTGGTTGGGTAACGAGCGTGTCGTCATCCATGATGCATGCTATGCGTTTCGAAGTGATCTTGATCCCAAATTTTCTGCGTACTATTTCCAGACGGACAATTTTCGCAACCAAATCCGGCGGAACATATCGTCATCAAAGATCTCAGCGATCTCTACTCAAAATCTAGCACGCGCGGTTATGCCGGTTCCGCCGCTTAGGGTGCAGCAGGAGATCGTGCGAATACTGGACGAGTTCACCCAGTTGGAAACGGAACTGAAGGCGGAATTGGAAGCGGAACTGGAAGCCCGCCGCCAACAATATGAGCATCACCGCACCGCACTCCTTGAAAGCAGCGGGGCGGCACCTCACTCGCAGTTGCAGGACCTAGTCGACATGCGCTCTGGCCGCTTCATTGCTGCGGCAGAGATCTCGTCGACAGCAGATCCGCTACATCCTTATCCCTGCTATGGAGGTAATGGATTGCGCGGGTATGTGGCGTTATGTAATCAAATAGGCCAAAAAGTGCTCATTGGGCGGCAGGGAGCGCTTTCCGGAAACGTTCATCGGGTAAGTGGCGAGTTCTATGCAACCGAACATGCGATCGTCGTTACTCCCCGCGAAAAGGTGGAAATAGATATCGATTGGGCTTTCCATATGCTCACTGCTATGAACCTCAATCAATATGTTTCGCAAGGCGCGCAGCCTGGTCTTGCAGTCGGCACTCTCAAAACTCTTACTGTTCCCCTGCCGCCATTAAATGAACAGAAGCACGTCGCTTCGACATTAGACAAATTGGACGCCCTCGTGAACGACCTCGGTTACGGTCTGCCAGCCGAGATTACAGCCCGCCGCAAGCAATACGAGTACTACCGCGACCGTTTGCTGACCTTCAAAGAAGCAGCCGCATGAGCGAGCCGGCACCGCGTAAGTACGCCCCGATTGCGGTCTCGAATGAGAGCACGGTTGTTGCCGAGTACGTTCCGGATGCGAAGGCTGAAAGCTCGTACCAGTCCGAGTCGGATCTGGAACGCGAACTCATCCGGTTGCTGCAGTCGCAGGCGTATGAGTATTTGCCCGTCACCTCCGAGGCACAGCTCACCGCCAACCTGCGCGCACAGCTGGAGACGCTGAATCACATCACCTTCTCTGATAGTGAGTGGGAGCAGTTCTTCTCCGAGCGTCTCGCTGGGGCGAACGAAGGCATCGTTGAGAAGACGGTGCGCATCCAGGAGGATCATGTTCAGCTGCTGACTCGCGACGACGGCTCGGTCAAGAACATCCTCCTGCTTGACAAACTGAACGTTCATAACAACCGGCTGCAGGTCATAAACCAGTACGAGACGGCTCAGGGCGCAGGCGGCGGGAACTACGCCAACCGGTATGACGTGACTGTCTTGGTCAACGGACTCCCCATGGTGCACATCGAGCTTAAACGCCGGGGCGTGGACATCCGTGAGGCCTTCAACCAGATCGACCGGTACCAGCGCGACAGCTTCTGGGCAGGCTCCGGACTCTTCCAGTACGTGCAGCTGTTCGTCATCTCAAATGGCACTCTGACGAAGTACTACTCCAACACCACCCGCCGCCAGCACATCAACGAGCTGACCGGCAAGAAGCGCGCCCGGAAAACATCCAATTCCTTCGAATTTACGTCCTGGTGGGCCGACGCACAAAACAAACCCATCCAAGACCTGACGGCCTTTGCGAAGACGTTCTTCGCAAAGCACACCCTGCTCAACATCCTGACCAAGTACTGCGTGCTCACCGCGGATCACATGCTCCTGGTCATGCGCCCGTACCAAATTGTCGGGACCGAGCGGATCCTGCAGAAGATCAAGATCTCCACCAATTACAAGCAGCTCGGCACGACGGCGGCCGGCGGGTATGTCTGGCACACCACGGGATCGGGCAAAACGCTGACATCGTTCAAGGCAGCCCAGCTGGCATCAAAGATGCCGTCGGTGGACAAGGTGCTGTTCGTCGTCGACCGCAAGGACCTCGATTACCAGACGATGCGGGAGTATGACCGGTTCGAGAAGGGCGCAGCGAACTCGAATACCTCCACAGCTGTGCTGAAGAAGCAGCTCGAGGACTCTGGCGCACGAATCATCATTACGACAATCCAGAAACTCTCCACCTTCATCAACGCCAACAAGGGTCACGCCATCTATGGCGGCCACGTGGTCATCATTTTCGATGAGTGCCACCGATCCCAGTTCGGTGACATGCACACCGCTATCACCAAGGCTTTCAAGCGCTACAACCTCTTCGGCTTCACGGGAACACCGATCTTCGCCGAGAACGCCGGCAGCGGCGGGAACCCGCGGTTGAGGACCACCGAGCAGGCATTCGGCGAGAAGCTCCACACTTACACGATCGTGGATGCCATTACAGACAAGAATGTCCTGCCATTCCGTATCGACTACGTGAACACGGTCAAGGTCGGGAACGTGGTCGACAAGCAGGTTTCCGCAATCGACACGGAGAAGGCGCTGCTCGCGCCCGAGCGGGTCCGCAAGATCGTAGAATACACGCTTGAACACTTCGACCAGAAGACGAAGCGCGCCGAGGCTTACACCCTGGGCGAGAAGCGGGTTCGCGGGTTCAACGCCCTCTTCGCTACTGCTTCAATTCCGGCGGCCCGAAAATACTACCAGGAGTTTCAGGCCCAGCAGAAGGATCTTCCGTCAGACCGGAAGCTGAAGGTTGGCCTGATTTATTCGTACGGCGCCAACGACGCCGTTGAAGACGGTGCGCTCGACGAGGAAGCGTTCGATACCGGTGCGCTCAGCAACGATGCCCGGTCTTTCCTGGAAGACGCCATCGCGGACTACAATGCGATGTTCGGGACCTCATTCGATACCAGTGCCGACCGGTTCCAGAACTACTACAAGGACCTGTCGCTGCGGCTGAAGCAGCGGGAGATCGACGTCGTTATTGTCGTGAACATGTTCCTCACGGGCTTCGACGCGACGACGATGAACACGCTCTTCGTAGATAAGAACCTTCGCGCCCACGGCCTGATTCAGGCCTTTTCTCGGACCAACCGCATCCTCAACTCCGTGAAAACCTACGGCAACATTGTCTCCTTCCGGGATCTGGAAGAGCAGACGAACGACGCCATCGCCCTCTTCGGCAACAAGGACGCCCGTGGCGTCGTACTGCTGAAGCCGTATCTGGACTACTACACCGAGTATCAGGAGAAGGTGGACGAGCTCCTCACCGCCTACCCGCTCGGGACGCCGATTGTCGGGGAATCCACACAGAAGGAATTCATCGCTCTGTTCGGCACAGTCCTGCGCCTGCAGAACATCCTGACTTCCTTCGACGAGTTCGCCGGTAACGAAATCCTGACCGACAGGCAGGGGCAGGACTACCGCAGCGTGTACCTGGACTTGTACGCGGAGTTCCGCAAGGAAAAAACTGCAGACAAGGAACAGATCAACGATGACATCGTCTTCGAAATCGAGCTGATCAAACAGGTTGAGATCAACGTCGACTACATCCTCATGCTCGTCCAGAAGTACCGCGAACAGCGCGGCGATGGCGAGGACAAGGAGATCCGGGCCGAGATCACCCGTGCTGTCGATGCCAGTCCGACCCTGCGCAACAAGAAGGACCTGGTCGAAGCCTTCATTGACCGTGTTTCGATTACCGGGGAAATCGATGAAGAGTGGCGGGCTTTCATCGAGGAGCGCCGCGAAAGTGAGCTCGAGAAGATCATCGAGGCGGAGAACCTGCGCCCGGATGCCACCCGCCTGTTCGTAGGGCGTGCCTTCAGCGACGGGAGCATTCGGGTGGCTGGGCCGGCTATCACCAGGGTGTTGCCTCCGGTGTCACGCTTCAGCCCCACCGGAGGGCTCGGCGAGAAGAAGCAGCGGGTGCTCGAGAGGCTCAGCGAGTACTTCGATCGGTTCTTTGGGCTTAGCTCGGCCAGAAGCGAGTAGCCATGGCGTCGCCCGTGTCCACGGATTGAAGGAGCCCGGCGGTAGTACCGCCGGGCTCCTCTCGCACTAACTGGTTCCGATCGCGGAAACCCAAAGCGCTACGGGGTCTTACGGCTCCCGTCCTACTCGACTCGCAAGGCACCCTCGCCTACGGCGTCAACCACTAAACCCCGAAGTTCCTCGGCCAAGTTGGACGCACGACGGATTTGATCCCGGATGCCGTCAATGCGTGCCACATATTCTTCGATGCTCTTTTGTTCCTCCAAGGTCACCACAGGAACTTCGAAGTCACGAAGATTGGGCCGCTGAACGGTGGTCCCCCGCAGGAAACGCGAGTTGTACCCACTCGCCAGACACACTGCCAAGTACTCCGGCAGGTACGAGCCATCAATAACCCTGATGATTTGGACTTGTGTGCTTGGGACAGCACCGCCATCCGCGAGCACCCTGACCCGAATGGCCTCCCCGGCCATCCACACTGCTACATCGCCCGCTTTGGTTAGCTGTTGATTCGTTTCGGCCCAGGAATCCGCATATTTCTGCCCCGCTGTGTAGCCACTGAGCACCGCAGGGGTAAGCACAGGGATAGTGCCTACGTCCTGTTGCGCACTCGAGGGAAGCGCCCTGGTACGAACGAGTTTGACGGATCGGTTGGATACAAGCTCTCCGACCTTCACCCGAGAACCATCTCGCTCCGCAAGAGATACATGTGGCAGTGGCCCCACGACCGACAACGAGGCAACTGCAGCTTCGACGTCGCGCAATTTCTCCTCGAGTGTTCCCTGGCTGGGAAGTAAGCTCTCAGCCAACCAACGAGACGGAAGCAAATTGGCGCCATCCATGAGAACGTCCAGGCTAGAAACTGCGCGTGCTCGAGGGATGCCAACGGACAATTCGTGCCCGTTCCGGAATTCCCTAACCGTCTCGCTAACCCAGTCCAGTGAGCCGGGATCGCGGTGCTCGACTGACGATGCGTCAATCAGCAGGACGCGGCTCGTTTCCGCCCCCGCCTTTGGCTTGTGCAAAGCCCAGAGCGCCGGAGCGCCTGACCTTCCTGGGTACGAGCCACGGGGCAAGAGGACTACTGCCTCAACCGCAGAACTCTTCAGGAGCTCGGTACGTATCATCTGACCAGCACCTGATGAGAGGTCCGCTTCCGGCAACGCCACAACAGCCCTCCCAGCATCGTTCAGGCGTGCTATCGCGTGCTGAAGCCAGCCAAAGTCGTAGTTCATCGTCGGTGTCCCAAAAACCCAACGCGGGTCACCAACAATGCTGCCCTGATCGCTGATGCGCACGTTGAAAGGGGGGTCAATAAAGACCCTGTCTGCGCGCAGTGAGCTGGCGGGGTCATGATGTAGGGAGTCTCCATGCCGCAGATCCAGGGGCAGCCCTGCGATGAGCGCGCAAAGGGCCGCAGCTCGAAGCTGATTCATATCGATCTCAACTCCGATGCACGTCGCGTCCGGACATATCCGCGCTGCTTGAAGCAGGAAACCTCCCGTCCCGCAGGCGGCATCCAAGACAGTATTCTCGGCATCTATGTCCAGCAGGGCCGTAGCCAAGGAACGAAGACCTGGATCGGTGCGCGCTACCAGGTCTTGGGACCCTGTGCGATCGAGCATGTCGTCCAGGGCATTTTCTAGCTCTCTCGCACTCCCCGGAACAGTCACAACCGAATTTAGAAGAAGCACGAAGAAAGAAGCTGTGTTGTCTGCAATGGCTAGACCACGCCGCCAGCCGAAGTTGCCCGCCCAAGCGGAACATCCTCATGGTAGTGAGGTCACCCCCTTGAGCGCCGGGTCTAGGTGTGCGCGATCCGAAGAGCAGCTATATGAATGATCTACAAGGAAACGGTGCCTCCTAGCAATGGCGGGACCGGAACAGGTAGCCCAGGCGTATAGCAAGAATCCGCAGTTCGTCTCGGCGGGGCGAATTGATGGCCGACGGTGGCGACAACCGACAGCAGAATCGTTCCATCCCGGAGATCAGCATGGTACTGGTTGCCCCACTTGTTACGGCTTGTCCAGTGCACGCCGAACATGGGTTGCAATCGCGTGCGCAAGACCAACGGGTACCGCATTGCCGATTTGCCTAGCTATCTCTATCTTGGTTCCACACCATTCGAACGTCTCGGGGAAGTCCTGTAGAAGCGCCGCCTCAAGATGAGTAATCGGTCGATTCACACGATGGTTTCCAGCCTCGTCCCATTGCGGATGCAGGTAGGAACCCTTCTCAGGCTTGAAAAACTCAGTGCGAATCGTGTGGGAAGGCAAATCCCATCGCATCCTTCCCATGACATCGGTAGTGCCCGTGGTCTTCTCCCTCCAGCACCGAGGCAACAAGTCACGTGGGACATCAAACCGACCCCCACCTGGTGGTACATAGTCGTACCGCTGGAGGGACAGATCCGTAGGGTTTCTACCAATATGAAGATCCTTGGCTTTAAAAGGTCCCGGGATCTGCACTCCGAAGTATTCGGTCTGACTTTCAGGAAGCATAGTTGTCACCGGCTTTTCGGGGAGCCCCCAGATTCTTTCCTTTGTTCCCACCCACGGCAGTAGGTCAGACCCCTCACCAGGATTTCGTGTATGGGTGGGGGTCGGAAGGTCAATCTTCCCTACGCGCGAACCGATAACTATCGTCCTAATTCGGCGCTGCGCAACGCCATAGTCAGCCGCATTCAAATGGCCATAGGACAGTTCATAGTCTTGCAAGCTACCCGATTCAACTTCAGTCAAAAGTAGTTGAAACTCTGACGACTTCATAAACCGGTCTACATTTTCAAGGACAAACACCTTGGGTGATGATGCCTGTACAACGCGAACATACTGTTTCCAAAGCTGGTTTCTGGGGTCGTCAATGTCTTTTGACCCTAGATTCGAGAACCCCTGACACGGAGGACCGCCTATGACCAGGTCCGCTTTAGGTATATCTTCTGTTTTCAGATCGGCGATGTCCCCGTAGAACGTGTGGCTCTCTCCAAAATTAGCGGCGTAGGTCGCAGCGGCCCAGAGATTGAACTCTACGGCCAGCGCCGGCTTGAAGCCGGCTTCTGTGAACCCCTGCGTCATGCCGCCACAGCCAGCGAACAGGTCAATCATCGTATGCATGTAACCATGCTAGGTCCATGAGGTGACATTTTCGGCATCCATGCCGCCATCCGGAGACACTGCCAGTAGGTCCCGCGTTGGGTACAACACGCCAACCACAGTTCACATGAGATTGATTACACATTTTAGTGTGCCGCCATGGAAAACAAGCAATCATTTTCAGTTGCCAGCGCAGTTGCGCGGGTCGCCAATTTCCCGTGCCCAAGTACCTCAACCACCTCTGGTGACACCGGGGCAACCTCACAAACAGCTGACAACACGGCCCGCGAGTCTCCTCTTCTCGGGTTCCAATCTCTCACGTAACTCTGGCTTCACCAGAATGCCAGCGTCTTCGCAAGGTCAGAATACGGTCTCACCCGCCCTTGCTCAGTTACCTCTTCCCAAGCATCCTTCTGATCCCGGGTCAGAAAACCGGCTTCTGCGATAGCTCCGTCCAAGGCATCGTATGCGACATGGTAGACGGCATCTACTTCGCCAGTTCCTCTGGCAATCGCTGCCAGGCGAGTAGGCAACGGTTCCGCAGTAACCGTAACCAGGTGCGGGAGTCGCTCCCTCCGATGCCTGATCATTTGATTGTTTTCATGACGAATATTCTGAACTCGGTCGCTTCGAATCGTCCATTTGCATGAGACCGCAGCATGCAGAAAACGCGGTTCCCATTCGTGCCTGGCAGGAAGGCTTACAGTCACGTCCGGCTTTATTAGATAATCGGTCCCCAAAGTCGTTCTGAGCTCGGCGTACTGAGTTACCAGCTGGTCTACCTTCTCCAAGTGCTTATATTGTAAGAAATCCGAGATCTTTTCTGAGCCAGTGCCGAACATCCAGGTACGGCTCGGGTCGAGTTTCGGCAAGTCATATTCCAGAGAAGCTGCCACTGCCTTTTCGAGGGGGCGGCCAGTGCCGAGACCAATCACGGCGCTATGAGACGAGGCAATGAGGTTGTCGATTACGAGTTCGGACAGCTGACATGAAGGTGAGTTGTCCGAATCTGCAATATTTACTACCCTTCTCCCGCCCCTCAGGGTTTTCCACCCAATTAGTGCACTTGCAAATGGCGCATTTCCATCAGTGCCGTCGTAAGGTCCCGTTCCAACATCCCAAAGCGTCATCTGATAATAATCCTGTTCCTCGAAGAACAAATGAGAGGTCAACGTGAATGCAACGGCCAAGCGCTTTTATGCGTTTGGCCAACTAACAACGATCGATGGGAAAGCGGGAAAGTGACCCTAATCTTCAGGACTATCGGGTTGAATTGCGAACCGCTTTCAGCACGTCTTCCAACAAACCAGGAACCTCGCTGCCACCGAGCACTAACTGACGATCCAGGAGCCGGTTACCCGTCTCACACGAGGTTTCACTGATGAGGGCGCAACCATGGCAGGCAGAGAGGTTAAGCTGCGACGCCCCTTGCCGGTCGCTTTCGATGCAGACGGGATCGTTCGAACACACGTCGGCATCGTCCAGTGCAGCCACCAGCAGAGGGAATAGATGCCGCGGGTTGCCTAATCGTACAAGCCCGCCTAGCGTTCCTTGAGCATCTCCGGCGGCGGTATAGATGAGGATTCCCGCGGTCTTGTCCGATCGTTCGGAGTTGGCGTAGACCCGCTCCTGCAGGGCCGCTGATGAGTAACCGCTAGCGAATGCCAGCCGCCGTACGAGAAGGTGCGCAATGGTATGGAGCGCTACAAACCGAGGTTCCGGAACATCAAGCCGGTGTGCCCACTCAGATTGGGAACGTCGGTCCGCCAGGATCCGGGCGCGAGCTTTCACGGCTGGCTGCGCCTCCCAGTTGGAAAGCACCGACTCGTCGAATCGAAGGAATATACCCTCCCCAAACAATTCCAGGGCAGGATAGACGGGGCGATGCTTAGGGTCGCGGTCTAGATCCGCGCGAACGAAATCCGATTCAGGGGTGTGCCGACGGAATCCCTTGAGCGCTCGCACTTCGCGCACCCGCCGTACCTGCCCGATACCGGACAGAACAGGGTGGATTTCCGTGTGTAAACGTGGGTAATCGTTTGGTGTCCAGCCATCCACGATGAAGTTGCCTTGGGCCAGGTCGCGCCTTTGCTTCATCTTTTTTGTAAATGCGGCCCATTCACCGTCCTTTAGGCTATGGACTTGTGTTTCAGACGCACCATCGTTGGCAAACGCGGCGGCGAGGACGTCGTTGATTCCAGTATCGAGTTCTTCCGCGATCCAGCCGGCGATCTGCTCTGATTTTGGACCACCGTTGTCCTCGACCAGTCGTGTGTATAGATCGTGGGTCCGCACCTGTTCAACTATCTGCAGGGAGCGGGGTCTTTCCTCCGGGATATCTAAGGCCGAAACCCGTTCGGCGATGTAGTTTCCATTGGCTCCTCGTTGCACGGCAATGAGAGAGGCCTCGCAGGGTTTCGTAGTCGCGTCTTCTGACTCCCACGGCTGTCTCCCGTCGCACTTGATACCATCGCGGATGAGCGAGTCGCTGCCCACCAGCTCTGAGAGTGGGCGGGACCTTTTGCATTTCCCGCACTCGACCCGGAGGGATGCAAGACCCTCGCCGCGTTTGCTGGATCTCACGAAGCGGAGTTCCGCGTAGGCCCGGCAGAAGCGAACCTCTTCTGTTACGCCCTTGTCATATCCGCGGTGTGACCATTTAAACCAGGGAACATCCTGTATATGGCTCCCTGTCTTGCACACTGCTACGTATCGCATTGGGACGAGGGCCCCGCCGCAGTCGCATGCGTTGCGGAATTTGCCCTTGTCGATTCCTGTCAGTTTCGACAGCTTCAAACATCTTTCACAGAACCGCCATGCCGGAAAGCGCCAATATAGAAGGCTTGGTGTGTCGTTGCCCGCGGTACCGGAATGTGTCGGGGCCTGTTTGAGGATACCCCCGCCTAGCTGGGCGACCAACCGGTCACAGTGGATCTCCGGCGATATTCTCCGATTCCACCAGGACGTGTCGGGGGCTATCAGCGATTCACCGCGCACGTCCACTATCGCACCGACACCGAACGGCGAAACCGTCTCGGAAAGTCGTAGGTCATGCTTAATGTTTTGCACGTTGCACTTCTCTTTCGGGTTCCTGAACCTCGACCGACACGTTCGGCTCCACCGAACGCATTGAATCACCAACCACCCACTCGTCTCCTGGTTCTCCGTAGCGCTTCACGAGTGCCAGTTGTCCCGCCTTCCGACGCTCATAGCGAAGCGGCTGCCCCTCGGCACGTGCGGCATCCGCCTTGCGGTCCCACTCCCGCAGGATCTTCCACAGTTGATCCGACGCCTCGTCCATCTCTTCAGGGTCTGCGTTGGTGACGTACTTTAGAAAAGTGGCGATCAGTGGGTCGAGCGCTGCCCGGAATCGCGTGTCCGCGAGATTGAAGGCCCCAGCAGCAGCGTCTCCCGCCAGGGCAGGGAAAGAATGGCGGATTAGGGCAATTGTTGCCCCGGCGAGAGACCGGTCGCGAGATGATAAGGACCAGGGTGTGACGCTTGTGGGTTCCACACTTCGGTATAGGGCATCGTGGTATCCGCGGAAGGTTTCGAAGTGCGAGCGGTCCCGGGCCCGGTTCGATCGAAACAAGGTCACAACAATTCCATGAATGTCGCCTCGTCCAACACGGCTGGTTGCCTGGATGTATTCGGCGGTCGTCTTCGGCTGCCCCACCATGAGCATCAGGGCAAGGCGCTGTACGTCGATTCCGACCGACAGCATATTTGAAGACAGCACCACGTCCACCGCTTCGGCCGATTCATCGGCGTCTACTCTGAGCTGCCTCAAGTCTTTAGGAAGTTCCTCCGGTCCGCGCCGACTCGTGAGTTCGAGGATATGTGCCGCCCGAACGGATCGGAGTCGCCGTCCGAGGCGCTCCGCACGCGTTTCCAGCCGCCCATTGATATCGTCCAACAAAAGTGCACCGGTGCGGCCCAGCTCGCGAAGACTGTTGTGGTACGTTACCAGGCTCCAGTATGGGTCGAGGCGCCCACCAACCCCCTCAACGTCGTTCAGTACGTGCGGCAGTTCGAGCATCGGAGATGCTGCCGCTATCAACGCCGTCGCCTGGGACACGCTTTGCGGCATTAGACCAATGTACAGCCTCCCCTCCCCATTGCTTACGGGGCGTGCAAAAAACGTGGTGTCACCGTCTATACTCGCCGGCGGGTAAAGGGCAACTTCTCGTCCATAAAGGCCTCGTACCTGCTCGCCAGACGCCCGGATGGTTGCAGTCGAAGCGACAATTTTTGGTCGTGTACCGGATCGGCTGAGGAGGAGCTGAATAACGGCGTCGAAGACGGCGACAGTTGTTCCAAGTGGTCCGGAGAGAAGATGCAGTTCGTCCTGGATAATCAACGAGGGCTGCTTAAAAATGGTGCCAATCCCGAGCAGACGTCCTGCTTCTTCCTTAAACTGAAGCCGAGCGAATTTATCGACCGTAGCGAGCAGAAAAGTTGGCGGTTCATCGTAGAGAACCTCATCCACTACATTCATGGGAAGTTCCCGCGAGGAAAACTCGCACGAAACATTAACGCACCGGAAAACTACGTCCCTGCCAACTAGCTGAGCACCGTATTCCGTGCTCTTATCACTCTTACGGTCGGGAACAAGCTCTGCCAGGCACCAGGGACATTCGGTGATTTGGAACTTGTTAGCATCCTGGGGATGCTGAGCCTTGTAAAGTCGCTTCAGCGCATATTTAGCGTCCTCACGTGTTCCCGGAGTTACCTCGTTCCCTACCCACAAACCGATAGAAAAACGCGCCATTCCTCGGACACGCTCATCCGTCTGGCGTAGAAGCTCCATCGCACATATCAACGATGCTGACCGTTGGAACTGTTGAGATGTGAGCAGCCGCAGGGTATACCGCGTGATAATAGCTGTGCCACCACCCTTCGTTCCGTATACCAGGCGGCGAAGGAAGATTATGACAGCAGCTAAGGCAAGGTAAGCCTCTGTCTTTCCACCGCCTGTTGGGAACCAGATCAGATCAACGAGTTCGCGGTCGTCGTGGTCTTCATCTACCGTCGATGCAAGCGCAACGAGTAGGAACCCGAGCTGGAAAGGACGCCAGGCCGGTTTTGTCTCTGTTTTGCCGCGGCCCAAGTCAGCTTGACTCATTTGGAGTCTCATTGCCGCCATGCCGAGGGAGAACGCCCGTCGCACCTGTGGCTGAGCAGGATCTGCAAGCAAAGAGACTCCAGCTTTCATCCGCCCCAGTGCAATATCAGAACGGAGTGCAATCCCCTGAGCATCCTCGCCAAGCGGGCACGCCGCCAGCTTTTGGCCATCCACCCACACACCGAAAGACTCTACAAAGGCTTCCAAAGCAGCAACAACTGGCTGAGCGTCCCGGTCAATGCTCTCGAGGAAACCCAGGTCTAGAGACTTTCGTGCAGCCTCACCCAAGTCGTTTCCTCCGGCCTGTTCAATACTGGGAACCACAAAATGGGGCACAGGATCAAGAAACACACGCGTACAGTTGCCGGATTCGTCAACATCCCAGCCTGCAGCCATCCCGTGCCCGATACCGAAGATTTTCCGGTCACGGTACCGCAATCGAAGCTCTCGTGACTCTCGATCGACGTCGATCGCGCTTCCGACGTCGTATTCTACGATCTGTCCCCCTCCGCTAGCTGAGGCTTGGAGTTCCACCTGGAAGAGCATCCGGCTAATGTCCTCGCGGTCGTCGCCAGTTGTATGAGCCAGCAGCCGGACATGTACCGTTACGAGCCACGCATCACCGTACGGGCGCCAACGAGACCCGATCTCCGCCGGCAACCCTCCGACATCAATCGGATGTTGGGAGGTCGCGCCCCGAATGAGTTTGACATCGGGGGCAGCGTGTCCGGTCCGTTGCCAGCGCAGTGGACCCTCATCCAGTACGGCCTCGTAGGTGGCAGCCGAGAAGTCACAGATGATTGCTTCCCCTGTGGTAACGAAGGAGAGAGCCACAGAGGAAGGGCGCCAGTCTTCAGCCAAGGGGGGGGCCGCTGCGATCTCTTCGAGGTCACCCTCACCCACGTCCGCTAGAAGGAAATCCTGTGCGTCGACCGTCTTTGGCGTGCTGTCTGAGCTGTCATCCATCGGGAACAACATGCCAACTGCGTACTGAAGGGAGGGCCTGTTGAAAAGGACTTCATCCGCGCCCTCTTCGGGCCCGACATACGCCCTTCGCAGGTGGCCAAGAGCCTCAGTTTGACGAGGAGTCAGAGTCATGACTCAACCCCAGACATACGCCCCAACGCTTGGAGGCGCTTCTTATCCGCATGAGTTGCCACGATGTGCAACGTCACCCTCGCGCGTGTTACTGCGACGTATAGCGCGGAAAGCTGCTCATCGCCGTACTCGGATGGGAGATCACAAACGATGACGTGCTCGGCTTCCAGCCCCTTCGCAACACGTGGGCTTAGCACGCGGAAGCCGTCTCGAGCCTCATCTAGCGCACGTTCCGCCACCACCGGGATAACCCAGATGTCAGTGGCCCGCGAGCCGCCTTCTTTGAGCTGTTTCGCCAGATTAAGCGCGAAATCGAGTGCTTCGCCCTCCTGCACCCATTTCCACTGGATTCGTTCACCGTTGACGATGCCTGGATCACCAACGTCTGCTCCAAGGTACTCCTGGACGACGTGGACGATCGATCTGGTGTTTCGCACGTTCTTGCTTAGCTCGTACTCCATGGCATCCGAACTGACGAGTTCCAATACTTCGGCGTCGAAGCGCCCGTCGACATGAGCCTGGTTGTTCGGGTCCAGGAACATACGCCAACGTCCCCCCGTGCGGCCGCCCACGACAATCCGGTCAAGAAGATCCATCGCGTCGTCGGACATGAGATCCTGTGCCTCATCAACCAGGACCACATCGAATTGCTTAGTCCCATCCAGCTGATCAAACTCGAGGAGTTCCACGTCAGATCCGCTAAGAAGCGGTTCAAAGAAATTGCGGAGACCAGGTGAACGAAATGTCACCAGCACTGAACGGCCAGCATCTGCCTCCTGTCTGGCTGCCTCGGCAAGAACCACTGATTTGCCAGTGCCCGCACCCCCGAGGACCATAATCCTCCGATTTTTGGCAAGACCTGCGAGAACATTGGCCTGTTGCTCGGTGGCAAGGCTTTGTTCTTCGAGCACCGCACCCCGCTGCGCATCAATAACAGGCATCCGCGAGAACTCCCCAAACAACCGCGCCCGGAGTTCATCAACGCGAGCCTTACGCACTCCGGAACGCGCGGTCGGCGCGGATTTCGCGATCACATCTAATGCACCAGCGAGGGACGCCGCGGACATTGTTTCTTTTGCCAGCCAGTGTGTTGACTTCCACTCTGTTGAGGAAGGAGGTGCATTCGTATCGGGGGTAATTACCCCAGCCTCGGCGGGGAACCAACCGAGTCTGTCCTGTTCGAGGATGTCCTTGAGCGCAAACATCGCTGTCCGTGCCTGCTCCATCGGCGAGGAGCTGAGGCGATGGGAGTCACCAAACCTGTCGGTCGAGTACCAAACCCCTTGAAACTTCTTAACGCCACCACCCTTGACCTCAATGACTATGGCAACTCCCTTCCATAGGATCACGAAATCTGCTTCGGCCATCTGCTTGTACTGGTGAGAGCGAAGTTTTACCGAGTGGAAGGCGACCGCGTCCTCAGAAGGAATCAAGTGGAGCAAGCGTGCCACTCGGCGTTCGGCTTCGCTTTGGGCCGTTTGCGTGATCGTCGGTAGGTCGGGGACAAGAATCATGACTGCTGCTCCTGCCATAGTGCTTCGTATTCACGGAAACCAAGCAACTGATTGATGTCTGCGCTTCCGAAGTTGTCCGCCATATCCACAATCAGACACTTTTCTTTTCCGCCGTTTCGTGGTCCGCGCAGACCACGACCGGCCATTTGGATGTATGCGTTGGGGCTGAACGTCGGACGTGCGATGTAGAGGGAGGTTACTCCGGGTGCGTCGAAACCCTGTGTTAGCAAATCGCAGTTGGTGAGGACCTGGATGTCTCCATCTTTGAATCTCCTGATTAAATCTCGGCGCTCTTGTCGGCCGGTTTGGCCACTAACAGAGGCCGCTTCAATTCCACGGAATCGCAACGTCGCAGCTAACACCTGGGCTGAAAGCACGTTGGGCGTGAACGCGAGAACTGACCTACCCCAATCCGGTTCGAGACCCATGATGCTATTCACAAGAACCGACATACGTGCATGATTTGTTGCAACCCGGTCCAGGACCGAGTTGCTGATGCGGTTGGTTCGTTTTGCCTCACTCTCCTCCGCACCCGTCAACTCGATTTCGGCCCCCTCCAGCACCCGGTGCTCTACCTTGGCGAGGACGCCGAGTGCGACCAACTCCTGATAAGGGTTTTCGGGAAACGCAACCAGCTTCCGCCGACCGAAACGAGCAGCTAGCTGATCCGTGGCTTGCGCGGAGGTGCCCTTGAAGGGGGTTGCTGAAAGGCCGACAAGTGGACGCTCCCAACTTCGGCCATCAACCCCCAGCCAACTTAGGATTCTCGTGTATCGGGTGGAAGTTCCCGCTACATGGCCTTCATCCACGAAGACAGCATTTGCACTGCGGAGCCATTCGTATTCAGTGCGCCCGATAATAACTTCAAGCTTTGCATCAGTCGCAACAACTACGCTCAGGTCTGTATCGGGCTCATGCACCTCATTGCTCTCCCACAGGCGTCCTACAGTGAGTGGGAGGTCGATTCCTTGCTCTGTGCAAAGACCTCTCCATACTTCGCTAAACGTTTGAACCGCTTGTTCGCAAAGTTCCTGAGACTGGGCAATCCACAGAATGGGTCCTTGAAGTTTGCCGTCTACAAAAAGCTGCAGGATTGTCTGCGTCGCTACGCGGGTTTTCCCAGCGCCGGTAGGCAATTCGACCATCGCCTTTGAACGCTTTCCACCTTCACCAACTTCCAGTAACACGGTAGCCAGCTCATCGCTTATTTGCGTCTGGTAGCTGTGCAGGCCGGGAAGGATGGTCGCACCCGGTACGACAAACTCTGCCTCCTGCCGTTGACCTCTCTGCCCTGCGAATTCTGTGCCGAACCCCATCTTCCTCAGCCACGAAATGGTTGCGGCTCCGCCGGCCCACTGAGTCGGTACATCGGGGAACCCTTCTCGACGGAAGAGATCAGCCAGTTTGCTGACAGAGTCCTTACCGTAAACTGACAAGAACAGCTCTGCAATAGATGTATCCCGGTTCACTAACTTCTGAGCTTTAAGTCCATGCCACAGTCCCGTTGGCAGTTCCTCTCGAAGATCATCGGCACCGAAATATACCTCCAACCGATCGACGTCCGTCGGTGCTGCCAGCGCTTCCTGGCGCATCATTTCGAGGCGGTAGTCAACTCCCTGTTTGAGAATGCTTTCGATGTCCGAATTGTTGAGACCCAGATCGAGGGACTTACTGACGATGCGGAGAGTCTCGCGCTCGTCAATGTTCGTCCGTACAGTCAGTTTGAAACCTTCATGGTAATAGTCCAGCGACTGAGTTTCGACCCCATCCTTGGTCGTCACCCATTTGGCGACAGACTCTGCCCGAGCAATGGCCACATTGCTCAGGTCCGTCATCGTCGGCCAACTGCGTAACCCAGTGAACACATCGAGAAGCGGCTCATAGTCCTGCTCGCCGTCAATACGTGTAGAGAACGAGAAGCTGTCTTCGAAACGAAGACAGCCAACTTCGTTCACCAGCCGTTCCGCCTGGGACTCGTCGGCAAACAAAAAGGGTCTCTGATGCGCGGCGAGGTATTGCCGCTGTTCATCGGTGACTGCAACATATACAGCTCCAGCTGGGCAGGACTCCACTATTTGGCCTACACGAGCTGGGATTCTTGATGGCTTGCTGGCCGGGTAGGCACGGCTAGTCGCTTCCAAAATAAATTCGACCAGCAAGTCGTTAGAGAACTTGGGCGGCAGAAGATCGACGTTGAGCGCGTCCCGAAGGACGAAGTCCGGGACCAGTCGAAGCTCGCCAGGGAGCCGAAGGGCATCAACAATTGCCCTAGGGCCCTCGTATAGAGGAAGGAGCTCTCTGTACTGTACGAGAGATGGTGCTACGAGATCGGCAATCGGACGATATCCCCTAGAACTGCGGAGCAGACCGGCACGTTCCACCGCCCACCTGACAGGAGATTTAACCCGATAGGAAACCCCGGTTGCTGTATCCTCACAGTCCCACGGTGTATCTCCAAACTCCAGGAGCTGGCGTGTCCACGACTCTCGCATCTGGTCACTTGCGCCCGACTTCTCAAACAAAAACAACGCTGAAAAGGGACCCGGCGAATGCGAGCCGGTCGGGTACAGAGAAATGCGTTCGATCGGCCTGTCACCATGGGTGAGTCTGCTATTGAGCTCTTCCAAAACCCAATCCTGATAGTCCTGAGCGGCCGATTCGTCCTCAAGCGAGAAGTCAGCAAGGGGGCGATTTGCTACACCCAGCTCATGTGCCAACGTCGGAAGACAACGCTGCCGGTCGAGCAATAGGCCTGGATCAGCCGCCGGAAGTTCGCCATCGACATCCAATACCTGCTGGGGCCAGCGCCATTCGCCATCTTTTGTGGGAACTAGGATACGTGCCGTCGGATTCGCTCTGACGACTCTGACGGCGTCCCGCAGAGTGACCCCAAGAGCCGAATCCCAGAATTTTGATTGCAGTTCATCGCTTGCCATCGAGGTCAAGCGGCTCAAGCGGGCCGTGAAAATAGCCTCCGGATCAAGATCCCGAAATCCAGCGGACTTAAGGATCTTCTCCACATCGGGCAAGCTGAGGAACTCGGGCGTTACGAATACGGCACCATCGATTTCAAGATCATCAACCTTCCGGAGGAACACGACGCTCCGGTCGGTTAAAGATCGCAATCCATCGTTGGTGGGAATGACGCGGGCCTTTTCCGCCTCATCTCGTCCTCGGTTCTTCAGTACAACACGCAAGGCATTCGCCGCTGACCGTGGATCAGAGCCGTCTGCCCATTCTCTCAACCAAGACTGAATACCTCTTTTAGGCACAAGCTCTAATGCACGCTTTTTGCTGCGGCTCTCTTCGTCGTACAGGTTTGGATATACGCTTGCAAGGAAGAGGTCCTCCAGCCTTTTGGCACGCTGACCCGTGCTATAACAACGCCAGTGCGGGACATCTTTCACGGTGTTCGGAGAGATTATCCACCCTTGATGTGCTGCCTCAGGAATGTCCCAGTCGCAGGAAAAATCAAGCGGTCTAAGTTCCCCGGGTTCACAGAGATCTCCGGATCCGTCCGGGATCAACGCCGCGGCAACAGCGAGCGGGGGTACCAGCGCGCCCAGAACCTGATCACCGAAGTAAATCGCTTCGCGTCCTCGCGCAGGAAGGTAGTCAAAATGGGCGGCAGGGTCTTCCTTGGTACTCAGACGAGGGAGAAGTTCAACAAATAATTCGGCTAACGTCGCCAGAATCTCGCGGTTATAACCGTTTTTTAGCAGTGTCGTCCGGTCGTCGTTGACGCTCCAAGGAGCATTGAAAAACCCCGTTGCTGAGGTCTTGTCCTGGAGTGGGAAGTAACTCCAAAATTGACCGACTTGGGTACCGAGATCACCCGTCTCTGCGTTTGCCCTTCGCCGCTTTAAAGGCACAGCAACGCTGACTTTGATTTCATCCCTTGATACCGCTTCCCCCACCTCACGGCGCGCAAGAATACTTGGGGCATGCATACCATTATTGACGAGCCATTCATCGCCAGTACCATCGGGCCGCTCGATTTTGAAGTGACCATCACCCAGATTCCGCGAAACGTGACTGGTCGTGAAACCGTCATCGCCAATAACGCTCAGCCGAACCTCGCGGACCGCCCCGACAAACAGCAGAAACTCAGATGAAAACGTCTCCATTTCTCGACGCAGCCGGTCTAGTCCGGTCACCCTGGGAAGACGTACAATAGTAGTCGCCCATTTCGCCAGGTCCTCCGTGATTGGGTCGGAAGAAATCTCGGCCGCTGCGTCAATGAGGGTAGCGGTCCTAAGCACGGGCAAATGCCTCGTAGGAGCTCCGATTCCCCTAAGCGCAGCGTTCGCTTCCTCTGAGTTGAACTCAAATGCAACGGATCGGCTCAAAACCTGCGGCCTGTCGCTCACGGCGAGAACGGATTTGAACCCCAAACCGAATCGACCGATCTCGTCGCCGCGTTTTCCACTCAAGTGGGCGTGTGTTATTGCCACGAGACCGCTTTTCGAGAACGGGCGCCCCGAGTTTGCACAGTATAGGACCTGGGATACGGGGTCGAGAACAATCTCCACTCTGCCTATGTCGTCAGCGTCTTCACTGCCGGCCATTGCATCTGCCGCGTTTTGAACGAGTTCCAGAAGAGTGCGGCTTGCGTATCCACCTGTGCGAATGGATTCCTCGTGGTTCGCATGCTCAGTTATGAGCGTCGGTCTGGCCGTGTATGCGTTTATCGCACTACGGAACTGTTCTTCGACCTCATGGTTGAGCGCCTTATCCGGCACCCAATCCTCTGTCACCATCGACATTTCTTACCCCCAGCTTTTCTGTGTCCTATGCACCCACCATATCCGCGCACCAGTACATGGGATTGAGGACACACAGGTAGCCCTTTAGGACTTTCACTATTCCCGAGGACATGGCCTAGCTTGTGAACTCTGACCGGGGACTAATTCCGCTGATTCGCACCCGAAGGTTTATCTGGGGCGTTGCCCATCCTGCGGATGGTTACGCTCTCAGGAACTGCGAGGTACAGCGGAATAGTCATACGGCCGCAAGACACAGCTTTCCTCAAGGGACCCTCGGAGGGTATAAAACGCCTGCTTTGGCTTGCCGAACTGGAACAATCTATATAAGTAGTAGTTCGTTGGCTCTTCCCTGCTGAACCTCAACTCGTTGCGGCTCACGAAAAAGGGCCACTCCTTTGACCTGCGAGTTGTCTTGACCTCGATGAACCTGCTGCTTCCGTCGGTATTGAACGAACGAATGTCGTACCCCAGACCGTCTCCTTCAGACAGGGAAACATGCTGAACTTTCTTCGCCAGATCCTTGCGCCCAGCGGCATGTAACCGGAGCTGCTCAAACTCCACCGTTGATTCTTCTCCAGCAAGTCCTAACGCGCGCTTCATCGCTTCAACTCTCGGGAAATCGATCCGTCCAACGGAATGCCCCTGAAAAACTTTTTCGGAGACTTCGATCACCGGCGCTGTTTCCTCTGCCAACACGTAGTCCGTTGGCCCGATCTCCGGTGCATCGATCACCTTCAGCATGAGGGAGTCGAGGTCGTCATTGCTCTGGCGTTCCGCTTGCACGGCATTGCGCAGCGCTTCCTGAACATTACTTCGTGGTTTGTATCCCTCGATATACAGCGAGCCCATTTCACGCAGTACGTGACTTATGTTGCTGTGCTTGAACTCAATAGCTCCAGGGCTTCTGCCGATCTGTTCCTGGAGCTTTCGATTGGCCGCGCGCTTGTTATACGGCTCGCCCTCCAACTCAGAGCGAAGCATCCGGAAATACGCCTCAATGGTCAGAGCGATCTCTGCGTCGCTCCACGATTTACCTGTTTCCCCCAGTGTCATTTACTGAGCATAACCGTGCGATGAAATCCACCCCGTAGGGGCGCAGCGACAAACACTCTCCTCCCGCGGTTCGCCATGCCCCGTCGGTAAGGGACACGTCCGACTACCAGGACTCGTCAGTACCTGCTGGTACGTTGAGTGCACTTAATAACAAGGGGGAGTTCATTGAGTATAGATTCATCCGGTGCTGATTCAGCACCGGGCCCAGACGTTCGGCCGCGGGCGTACGCCAGCACACCGAAGGCGCTGCAGGCCTTAGCCGAGGCCGTCGCCCAGGCCCAGCAGGGCCGGCCGCTGCAGCCGGTCACGGTGATCGCGCCCAGCCATGCCTCCGCCCTGGACCTGGCCCATTATCTGGGCCGAATCCTCAACGACGGCCGCGGCAGCGCCGCCGTCCGCACCACCACGCTGGACGATCTGGCCGAGGAACTAGTAGCCGCCGACTGCCAGTTGTCAGGCCGCGCCCCGCTCCCGGCCATGGTCCGCGAAGGCGCCGTCACCGCAGTGCTGGCCGACACACCCGGACTGTTTGCCGAAGTCGCCGACCAGCCGGCCACCGCACGTGCGATCGCTACGACCTCCGCATCCCTGGAGGCAGCCTGTCCCGAGGACGTAACCGGCCTATCGCCGCTGGTACACGAGGTCGCCCGCGTCCACCAGGCCGCTGCCAGGATCCTAGGGAGCAGCTGGTACACCAAACACGACCTCTACTCCGCTGCCACTGCAGCCCTGCAGATGCCGCGGATCCGCAAGCTCCTCGGCCCGGTGATCGGTTTCCAGCTCGCCGACGGGCAGGACCCGTCCGCCGCAGCGTTCCGTGCCGCTCTCGGACAGCACGCGCGCACCGCCTACCTCACCGCGGCGTCCTCCCCCGCCCTGGGCGAGCAGGTCCTCAGCGCGTCCGACGCCGACGACGAAGCACGCGCCGTCGTCCGCCTGGTCATCAACAAACTGGCAACAGGCACTCCCGGCCATCGCATCGGCATCTTCTATTCCGCCGCCGACCCCTATCGTTCCCTGCTGGCCCAACGCCTCGACCAAGCCGGCATCACCTTCGTCGGCCCGTCAGCGCATGGCCTGGCCGACACAGCGCTGGCCCGCGGGCTGGTGAATCTCCTCAGCCTCGACCCGGCGGACCCCGATGTTCGGGTGATCCTGGACGTGATGGCACAGGGTGTCCTGTACTGGAGCCAGGAAAACCTGCCCAGCAGCGCCGTCTGCGAGCGGCTGCACGCCTCTCCTCCGGCCGAACAGGAGGACGCGGACGAAGGTCAGGAACCAACGGAAGCAGAACAGAAGCGGCAGCAGGACTACGCCCAGTTCACCGGGTTCATCGCGGTCCTGGGCAAACGGCTGGCCGAGGTCTTCGCCGCCCGCACCTGGACCGAGGCCGCAGGCACTCTGGGCGGCTTCATCACGGAGTTCCTTGCCCCGCGAACCGCAACGGAACGCCCGGAACTCGCCACGGCCCGCAAGACGCTCCACGACGTGATCCACGACCTCGAACTGCTGCACGGAATCGCCCCGGCGCCCACCGCCGCGGCGATACGGTCCGCCGTCGCCCGCGGTATCGAGGCCCGCCGGTTCTGGGCCGGCAGCAGCGGCACCGGGGTAATCCTGGGATCCTACGACGACGGCGTGGGCCGGGATCTCGACGTCGTCTTCGTCACCGGCGCGGCGGACGGACTCGCCCCCGCCCGTATCCGGGAAAATCCGCTACTCCCGGACAGCGCCGGCCATCTGCTCGCGGTAAAGCTGCCGACCGTCCACGAACGTGCCGCCGCCCGGAAGGAACAGTTCCAGCGGCTGCTCGCCACCGGCGTCGAACGCACCATCCTGTTTCCCCGCGGCAACCTGCGCGCCGGCGGAACCCTGCAGCCTTCGCGCTGGCTGGCCGGCACAAAGGTGACGGCTCTGCCCTCCTTCGCCCATGACCTGACGCACGGTTCCCCCACGAGTGTGGCAGCCACGGGCCAGGAGTGGCGCGTCCGCCGACTTCTGTCCTCCGGACATTTGGCCGCAGATCCGGTACTCGACACGGTGTTGGAAGTACGGGCCGACCGCCGGAACGGAACCTTTTCCCGCTTCAACGGCAACCTCGCCGGAGTCTCCGGACCGATCATCGATCCCCGGAAGCCCATCTCCCCCACCAACCTGGAGGACTGGGTCGTCAGCCCTCTGGCGTACTTCCTGCGCCGCGTCCTGAAGGCCGAGCTGTTTGAGGACGTGACTCTTGAGGTCCAGATCAGCAGATTGCAGCGCGGGAACCTGATGCACCGGATACTCGAGGACTACGTCCGCGGCCTGACGGATGGCAGCCAGACGGCTTCCTCCGAGCGGTTGCTGGAAATTGCCGAGAACGCGTTTGAGGCCACTACCAATCCGGCCTGGCTGCGGCACACCTGGGACCGGGACAAGTCCCGGATCCGCACCGACTTGCAGAGGGTCCATGACATGGACCAGCAGGCTCGCGACGCCGGCTGGCAGCACGTAGCGGTGGAAGCCGAGTTCGGCGCCGAGGCCGGTGAACCTCCTGTGGAATTGGACCTGCCGAACGGCAGCACCGTCAGGTTCCGCGGCAAGGTCGATCGTGTGGACCGGCACTCCAGCGGAGAGGTGCTGGTGATCGACTACAAGACAGGCAAGGCGGACAAGTATAAGAAGCTGACCCGCGAGAATCCCACCGCAGGCGGAACCCGATTCCAGCTGCCGGTCTATGGAGTGTTCGCCCGGCGTTTAGCCACGGAGCCCGGAGCGGAAGTCCGTGCCGAATATCGGTTCATCACCGCCGCCGGGAAGTATGAACGGGTGGGCTACGAGGTGGGCCCCGACGTCGAGGCCCGGCTCCGCGAGGACGCCGGACTGGTCGTGGCGGCCCTGCAGACAGGGATCTTTCCGCCCCGGCCCGAATCGGACCACTACATCAACCACACCACCCTGATGGGCGCCGCCGGTATGCGGCACACCTGGGAGCGGCTCAAGGACAGCCCCGCCCTGAGCGAGTATTCCCGCTTCTTCGAGGAGGACAAATGAGCCAGCCGAAGACCTCCCCGTTCCCGGCCCAGCCGAACCTGAAGGACGCCGATGACCGGCACGTCATCGGCGATGCCCTGGACACCACCGTGTTCGTCGAGGCGGGCGCCGGAAGCGGCAAGACCCATGCCCTGGTCGGGCGCATCGCCGCCTTGGTGGACGGCGGCGTCGACGTCGGCGCGATTGCCGCCATCACCTTCACCGAGAAAGCCGCCGGTGAGCTCCGCGACCGGCTGCGCGGCGAACTGGCCAAGAGCTACGGGCTGGATGACCTCCGGACCGAGCGGCGGAACACCGCGTTGGATCGCCTCGATGCCGCGCCCATCGGGACCATCCACTCTTTCGCTGCCCGGCTGATCGGCGAATACCCCATCGAGGCCGGGGTGCCGCCGCTAATCACCGTGGTGGATGAGCTTCGCGCCGAGATCGCCTTCGAACACCGGTGGGAAGAGGCACGCCAGGCACTGTTCACCGATCAGGCGGCCGACGCCGCGCTTCGGGTGCTACTCGCCGTCGGCGTGACTCTGGACCAGCTGCGAAGTGTTGCCGCTGCCCTCGACGGCAACTGGGATCGGCTGCGGACCCACCCGCCGCTGCGGCAGAGCGTTCCGGTGCTCGATGTCGGGCCGCTGCTGCGCGCCGCTGATCTGGTCCTCGAGCGGAAGGCTGTCTGCACCGATCCGACGGACAAGCTCTTGGCATGCTTCCCCCTGGTGCAGGAGTGGCGGGACGAGCTCGAGGAGGTTCGCGGATCGGGGGATTTCGGGAGGATTATCGATGTTCTGAACGCCCTGCCCTCCACCGGCTACGCCCGGAAGGGCTCCAAGAAGAACTGGGGCGGCGACGTCAAGAGCGTCCAGCAGCAGTTCCAACTGTTGGTCGAAGAGCGGGACGGGCTGATTGCGCGCCAAGTATCCCCTGCAGTCAACACGGTCAGCGCGGTCCTGGCTGACGTCCTGCTGGCTGCGGCGAAGGTGCGCCAGCGCAGCGGCGAGCTGGAGTACCACGACCTGCTCGTCCACGCCCGCGACCTGCTGGTGGGAGACACCGAAGCCCACGCCCCTGCACGCCTGCCCCTGCATCGGCGCTACACGCACCTCATGCTCGACGAATTCCAGGACACCGATCCGGTCCAGGCCGAGATCGCGGTCCGTCTGGCGGCGGACACCAGCTGCGGACCCGACGGCTGGGAAGACCTTCCGGTGGCACCGGGACGCCTGTTTATGGTCGGTGATCCGAAGCAGTCCATCTACCGCTTCCGCCGGGCTGACATCGCCACCTTCCTCGCCGCCCGTGCCCGCGCCGTCTCGGATCCGGGTTCCGAGGTGGCTACCCTGCAGACCAACTTCCGCTCCGGAACGGCGCTGCTGGACTGGATCAACGCGGTCTTCAATCACCTGATCGTAGGCAACGGGACCATCCAGCCTCCGTACGATCCCTTGGTTCCGGACCCGGCCCGGCCGGCCTGGAACGACGACGACGGTCCCGCCGTCGTCGTGCTCGGACGCAACGGTGCTACTCCCGATGAGAACGGGAAGGTGACCGCGGCGTCCCGGAGCCGGCAGGAAGCTGCCGATATCGCCGCCGCGATCCGCCTGGCTACCGGTACCGGTGGAGCGCCGGCGTGGCAGCACCAGGCTGGGAAGAAGGAAGGGTTTGCCCGGCGGCCGCTCCAGCTGCAGGACGTCTGCATCCTGCTCCCCACCCGCACCGCGCTGCCCTACGTGGAGGACGCCCTGGACGCCGCGGGCATCGAATACCGGGCCGAAGCGTCCTCACTGGTCTACGCCACGCAGGAAGTCACCGACCTGCTGCTGGCGCTGCGGACACTGGCCAACACCGCCGACCAGGCAGCTTTGGTCTTGGCCTTGCGGTCGGCGCTCTTTGCCTGTGGCGACGATGACCTTTTCCGCTGGAAGCAGGCCGGCGGAGCCTGGAACCTGCACGCACCGGCCCCCGAGGGACAGGAGAACTCCCCGGTGCGCGTCGGGCTGGCGTACCTGTCCGGTTTGCATCGGGAACTGCCGCTGCTCTCCCCTGCGGAGCTGATCGAACGCATCGCCGCCGACCGGCGGGTGCTGGAGGCAGCAACTGATACTCCGCGCTACCGCGACGTGTGGCGGCGGATCCGGTTTGTCACCGATCAGGCCCGGGCCTGGACGGAAGCGACCCACGGTGGGCTGCGGGACTATCTGGTGTGGACTGCCGTCCAGCAGGAGGAAAACGCCCGCGTCAAGGAGGCCATGGTGCCCGAGACCGATATGCAGGCGGTTCGGATCATGACCATCCACGCCTCCAAAGGCCTGGAATTCCCGATGGTGATTCTGGCCGGTGCCGGCTCCGCTCCCAAGCACTCACCCGAGCCCGCCCTTTGGGACGAGGCCGGCAACGTGTTCATCCGCTTCCGCAAGGGGGTCTCGACAAACGGCTATGCAGAAGCTGCCGACGTGGAGAAGACGTTCACGGAGGCGGAACGGCGACGGCTGCTTTACGTCGCCTGTACCCGGGCAGAGAGCCATCTAGTCGTCTCGCACTACAGCGGTTCGTCCAGCAGCCTCAGCGCCCTCCTGGGGTCGGTGGACGACGTCGAGCTGGCACCGGATCTGGAGTTGCCGGAGGATTTCCTCCCCCTGCACAAAGACCGAAGCACAGCCCTTCCAGTGCCTGGCTGGGAGGATTGGCTGGCTTCGAGTGCCGGCTGGGCTGCGGAATCGGCGCGTGTGTCACGGACCTCGGTTACCGCGCTGGCGAAGGGCGGCGGTAATGGGGTGACGACGGACTACGGTACCGCGGACGTGTTCCATGCCCCGGCCGGAATCGAGGAAGTGCTTCCCCGGTTTGCCGGCAAGCCGGAGGAACACGGGACGGTATTCGGCACCTCGCTGCACCGTCTGCTCGAACTCACGGATCTGGAGCTGTCGCCGTCGCTTCCCGTTCTGGCGGCCGACGTTGCTGCAAGTGCTGGCCTGCGCAACGCTGCCGATCTGGAAGCGTCGGCGCGGTCAGCGCTGGAGAGTGCCCCTGTCCGGCGGGCTGCCGAACACGAGCACTGGCTGGAGCTGCCAATCGTGGTGCCGGAGTCCGGACACACCGTGGAGGGCATCATCGACCTGATGTACCGGGAGGATGACGGCAGCCTGGTGGTCGCCGATTTCAAGACCGATATCAGCGTCAGCGAGGACCAGCTGGCCGCGTATTGGCGGCAGCTGGGCACCTACGCCAAGATGATCGGCCGGATCACCGGAGAAGACGTCAGCGAATTGGTGTTGATTTTCTGCCGCGCCAGCGGTGCCGAGGTTCTGAGGAGGACGCGTGGTTGACGTGAGTGCATTCAATGAATCGGATCTAAGAAGTCGGGGCTTCGCCGGCTTCAAAGCCTTCGGCGACCTCGATCTGTCGACCGTTCCCCGCGAGCCCGGTGTCTACTCAGTGCTCCGGAGCACGAACAGTACGCACGAAGTGCTCGACACCAGTGTGGGCGGATGGTTCAAGGGCACGGACCCGACGGATGATCCTGCCAAGCTGAAGGGCCGGTTGTGGGACGCCCCAACGATATATATCGGCAAAGCCGATGCGGGTGCGAACGGCACCCGCGGTCTGCGAAAGCGGATCGGCGAGTTCGCTAAGTTCGGTCAGGGTCTAGCCGTCGGCCACAAGGGAGGGCGGTACATATGGCAGCTGTCCAACTCTCGCGACCTGCGTATCGCGTGGCTTCCGGTTACCGATCGGTCCGCCAAGGTCGTCGAGGACGAGCTAATGGAGGAGTTCTTCGTCGCCTACGGCCAGTTACCCTTTGCGAATCTTCGGCGGTAAGTCCCAAAATCAATGCGAGCCAGGCTTCTCGAACACCCCTATGAAAGGAAATACCTTGTCTGAATCTGACATCTCCACCCTCGTTGAATTCATCCAGGCTGAACTTCCACGTGACCTGTGGAAGCCTTGGCCCGGTGGCTGGCCGGAGCAGATCGAAGCTGCCTTGATTGACGCCGTCCTCAGCATCGCCGCACAGTATGGGACACCGGAAAACGGGGTCCGCGGCGCGGTGTCCCGCTATCGAAAGGCAGTTGGCACAGACCGGCCGGATGATCTGGCACGGTTGGCCGCCTACGATCCAGACGAGCTGCAGACGGTTCTCAACGACCAGAAAGTGAGCGGCCGGACCAAGGCATCGGCCATCATTGAAGCCGCTGGGAACCTGCTGGCTCTCGGAGTGAAAACGGCCGCAGACCTCGATGCGCACGATCCGGCCCAGAAACGGGCTTACACATGCGTCCACGGCCTCGGCCCGGTGACCTGGGAATACTTCGGCATGCTGCTCGGCAAACCCGGGGTGAAGGCAGACCGTTGGATCCTTCGCTTCGTGCGCCGAGGGCTGGGCCGGGAACTGGCATCTGCTGAGGCGCGGTCCCTCCTGCATGAGGTTGCGGACCGCCTTGATGCCATGCCCACGGAATTGGACCACGCCATCTGGGCGTACGAACGTGAGCGGCAACCTCCCGAAGGTGAGACGACTGAGTGAAGGACAAAATCTGGGACGCCTTCCACGATCTATTCACGAGGAAATCAAGTGGCTCAAGGACGGGGACTTCGTATCCATTGAGTACGGACAGGAAATCGAAGACGCTGTCTCTCCCTATGCCCAGGTCGCCCGCGAAGACGATTACTACTGGTGCGAGATAGTCTCCAACACTTACCTCCCCGGCGACACATGGCCGCTGCACGGAGACATTCTTCGCGATGCCGGCTGGAACCCGCCGGATGAGGACTGCCCTAACTGGTACAGCGAACGGTCCGGTGCCATGGCTGCCACCGCTGCGGTTATCCATGGTCTGCGGTACGGGCGGGCGTGTTCCGATCCGGACTTTATGGAATGGCACGCCGCCACGGCGCCGCCGGAAGCGGAGTAGACCGCGGCAGAGGATTACGGAAGCAAACCGCCGAACACGTTCATGGTCAGTGCGAAAATGCTCCGATTTAGCTCTTGGTATCTGGCGCTCAGGTCAACGATATTCCCGTCACCTTTGAGGAAACCAAAATTATCGACGATCGCTATGGGTTCCTCATCGCACCGGAGAACCCATCGGGTGTCTTCGTAGTTCTGGAGGCGGGCGAGTACCTCCTTCCGCGGCCCCGCAAGAGGCCCCCCTTCAATCTCGTATACCTGCCAGGAACGGCGGTCGCCCAGCGTCATCTCCAAAATTGATGCAATAAGCCGATACCCGAGAGCTCGTCCACTGGTGGCGGGTGCCTTGGACGGTAGGTGGACACCGGCGGACTCCTCGAGAGCCATCGCGATATCCCGTGCACTACGCATTTGAAGCGCTCTTTCCCAAGGGATCATCAAATGGTCGCCGTGGTTGACGCATGCGGAAAACCCACTGCCCATGCGCCTCGCGGCATAACTGATGCCACCGCCGTTGGTGAGCATGAGAGCATCAGCATGGGATGCACCGCCACCGTATCCCGTTAGTCCTACGAAAACGGAGGGGTCCCTTCTAGCCAGCTCGCTGGCTACCCGCCATGACAAAGCATTGATCTGCGCGTAACCAATGCTTCCCTCTTCTGCCTGTTGCATTACGGCCCTTCATCTCGCTATGCGGAAGTCCTCATTATCCGGGTTACAGCACGGTAGCCTGCTCACAACGCCTGGCGCACCGCCGGCACACGAGGGGGAACCGTGGAGTGCATACCTGACGAGCCGATGTTCGACGACGGCCATCTGGCTGAAAAGGCGGTCTGGGATGCCCTGCGCGCCCAGCTGCCCGACGACGTCGTACTGGCGCACTCCGTCCAGGTGCGCCACGGGCGCGCCGAACACGAAATCGACATTCTGGTGCTCTGGCCGGGCGTGGGACTGGCGGCGATCGAGGTCAAGGGCGGCTTGATCTCCGTCGAGCACGGCCAGTGGTACCAGTCCGACCGGCAGGGACCACACCGGATCGAGAGTCCCATCGCGCAGTCCCAGAGCGCGCAGCATGCCTTCAAAATGTGGGTGACGGGCCAGCTCGGATCACCGTTGGTCAGCAGGTTCGCCTACATGGCGGCGTTCCCCTACAGCCCCGTGCCCCGCGACTGGGAAATGAACGGCGTCCCGCGGCCGCTCGTCTTGGACCCCAATGATCTGGCGGACGTCAGCGAACGCCTGCGTGCCGCCATCGAGACCCAGGCCCAGGGCGGAAGTCCGCTCGCACCCAACTACGCCCGCCGCATCGCCCGGCTGCTGTCCGGGAACCTCGAGGCCGAGGCCACACCGGCACTGACGGCGTTGGAGTTGGAAGACCATCAGCAACAGCTCACTGAACGGCAGAAAGTCCTGCTCGATTCCAGTCGATCCATTGCCCGGGCACGGTTTGTGGGCGGGGCGGGCAGCGGCAAGACGTGGCTGGCCGTTGAGAAAGCGAAGCGGCTGGCCAAGGAGGGGAAGCGGGTAGGGCTGTTCTGCTACAACAAGGGCCTTGCCGCGCACCTGCGCCGGCAGGTCGACGGCTGGCGGCAGGCGAAACCGGTGTTCGTGGGCGAGTTCCACGACTACGCCGTCTCGCTTGGGGTTCCTAACGGATCAGGACAAGCCTACTTCGACGAGGACATGCCGGCCCTCATGAAGGGCCTCGCGGTCGACCTGCCGCCGGAACAGAAGCTGGATGCCATTGTGATCGATGAAGCCCAGGACTTCGCTCCCCTGTGGTGGGAAAGCCTGCTCGCCTGCCTCAAGGATCCCGACCGCGGGGAAATCTACGCGTTCATGGACGAGCGCCAGAACGTGTACGGCCGCTGGGATTCACAGTCGGCCGGTACGGCCTTGGATCCCACCGCTGGCCTGGTCACCCTGCACATTGACGAGAATCTACGGAACACCAAACGCATTGCCCAGACATTCAAGGGCTTCGCGGGCAAGCACTTCGCGCCGCGCGGAGGGGACGGCCTTCCGGTGCGGTTGGTGTCTTGTTCTACCGAGGATGCTCTGGACGTTGCCGGGGACTGCGTTGATGCCCTGCTCGAGGAAGGTTGGACCAACAACCAGATCGCGTTTCTGACCACGAAAAACCGGCACCCCGTCCACAAGGATTTCGAGAACAACCTCTCCGCCTATTGGACGGCGTTTCACGACGACGAGGAGGAGTTCTACGGGCATGTCCTGGGGTTCAAGGGACTGGAACGGTCAGTGGTCATTCTCTGCGTGAACGGATTCAAGGACATGGGCCGGGCAGCCGAACTGCTGTACGTGGGCCTGTCCCGGGCCCGCTGCCTCCTGGTAGTGGTGGGCGACCCCGTTCTCATCGCCGAAGCCGGCGGTCCGGAACTGGAGCGTGCCATGGGCCGGATGCAGGAGTGGCAGCCGCAGCTGGAGCACATCACCGAAACCAGCATCCCCTAGCTACCCACCTAGCTTCTCCGCCGCCACAACCGCGAGGGCCTGCCACGTGTCCCGTCGGACATCTGCCCGGTCCCGGTTAGCTGCGGCTCCATGACCCGGCGGAAGGTGTCGCGCATCAGCGGCCGGCCTGCCACCGCCTCGTGCAGGTCCCGGAGGTCCTTCAAGGTGAAGGGCTCGGGCAGCAGGCCGGCCGGATCGGGGGTCTGCAGATAGTCCTGCCGGAGACGCTCCACCGCCAGGCGCACCATGTCGGCGTGGCCGTAGGGCAGCCCGGCAATCAGATCCGTGTCCGCCGTGACAGAGGCCAGCCGGACGTCGTCGGACTGCAGCGGCGTCTCCAAGTCCCGGAACGGAACCGCGTCCACATGGGCCACGGACAGTGTCCAGCCCCGGTCATCCCGGCCCGGATCATCGAAGACATGGAGCTGCTGCGGAACCCGCCCCTCGATTCCGGCCTTGTCCCGGAGGGAACGCAGGACGGCGCCCGCCAGCGTCTCGCGTTCCCGCAGGAACGTGCCAGGCAGCGCCCACTCCCCCGCATGGTGTTCCTCCCGCCTGCGTACGACCAGGACCATCAGGTCATCCCCGGCCACGGTCAGCGCTGCGGTGTCTGCGGCCACGGAAGGCCGCGGATAAGCCAGGAGGGACAAGGGCGTGCGGGACTCACTCATACCCTCGTTTATCTCAATCTTGCGCAAAAGATGCAACCGGTGCATACTGGTATCACTTAGCGCAGATTTGCGCTAAAGCGAGGAGGTTCGATATGAAGATTCCACAGCTCCACGTCGGCGCCGGCACTGCTGCCGGCCCGCTGACGATCTTTCCCGTTTGGACATCAGGACGCGGGAGGCTCGGCATCAGCACCGGACTCCACGCCGACCTTGCCGTTTCCGAGCTGGCGGCGGGTGCCAGGGTGGGCCAGCTGACGGTCCGGAACAACGGGAAACGCGCGGCCCTGCTGCTTGAAGGGGAGCTGCTCGAGGGCGGCCAGCAGCACCGCACCTGCGCCCGGGACGTACTCGTGGGCCCGGGCGAGGCTCTGGACATTGACGCCTTCTGCGTAGAGGCCGGCCGCTGGCAGGCGGGCCAGAGCCTGCACCGCCGGCAGGCACGGCGCGCGCCGCTGAATGTCCGGGCGGAACTGGCCCGCGCCGGCTCCGGAACAGGCCGGGACAGCCAGTCCCGGATCTGGGAACGGGTGCGGCGTTTCGACGCCGTTCGCGGGCCGTCGGCCACAAGTTCCCTTCCGGAGCATCTGGACCGCTTCGTCGACGGCGTCCTGCATCATCCTGCCCGGACGTTTCCCGCTCCCTTGGAGGGCCAGCGCGGCGTCGTCATCGGAATCGGCGGGCAGCCCCTGCTGCTGGAAGTCTTCGCTACGGCCGCGCTGTTCCAGGGGCACTACCGCCAGCTCATCGAAGCCGTCTTGCTAGACGCGGAGCTTCTGCCTCCCTCCGCGCGGAACGCCGCACCGATGCCCGGCCAGGCGGCCCGCGACTTTGCCGCCATCGCCGGGACCATCGATTTTGGTGACTTTTACAGCCCAGGAGTTGGGCGCCATGACCCTATGCACAGCCGTACCATAAGCGGCAAGCGTGGTCCCGTGACTGGGGTGGGCATCGCCGTCGCCCGCCCCGACAAGGATCCCGACGTCGTTCACGTCAATTATTGGAACACCACCCACCCCCTGATGGAGGCCCTATGAACCTGAACTCCGCACAGAATGACCGCGCCGCCGGCGTCCTTGTCGCCCTCGCCGCCGGAGACGCCCTGGGCGCCGGCTACGAGTTCGGCGGCCCGCTGCCCGACGGCGCCGAGGTCAGCATGTTGGGCGGCGGCCCGTTCGGGTTCGACCCGGCCGAGTGGACCGACGACACTTCCATGGCCATCCCCATCGCAGAAGCGCTCCTCGACGCCGGTCCCACCCCCGCCGCGCTGGACGCCGTCGTCCGCGCCTGGACTGCGTGGGCCGCCGAAGCCAAGGACGTCGGCGCGCAGACCAGCAATGTCATCCATGCCGCACGTCACGCAGCTGCGGCCGCTGGCCGGTCCGACGCCACCGCTGAGGACTTCACCCGCGCTGCACAGGTTTTCCATGACCGGGCAGGCCGGAGCGGCGGCAACGGTTCCCTGATGCGCACCGCTCCCCTGGCCCTGGCGTACCTGGACCGGGAGCCGGCGGAGCTGATGGCGCAGGCAGGTGCGCTCAGCGCGCTGACCCATGTGGAGGCCGACGCCCGGGAAGCCTGCGGCCTGTGGTGCGTCGCCATCAGCGAAGCCGTCCTCACCGGGCAGCTGGACATCCGCACCGGGCTGCCACTGCTGCCGCCGGACCGTGCCGCCCTCTGGCTGGAACGGATCGAAGTTGCCGAGGCTTCCCGACCGCGGGACTTCACGAAGAACGGCTGGGTGGTGGAAGCTCTGCAGGGCGCCTGGAGCGCCATCTCCACCACTCGTGCCGGAAGCAACGGTCCCGACCATCTGCGGGCCGCCCTGGAAGAGGCGGTCCGCGGCGGCAATGACACGGACACGGTGGCCGCCATCGCCGGGTCGCTGCTGGGTGCCGCCTACGGTTTCTCGGCCGTCCCGTTCGAGTGGCGCCGTAACCTGCACGGCTGGCCGGGGCTGAGGTCGCGCGACCTGATGACCCTCGGCGTCGAACTCGCCGGCGGCAACGGGCGGCAGGCCCACAAGTGGCCGCGCACGGCGCACTTTGACTACAGCGGATGGTCCCGGACCGATGTTCTGGTCCAGCACCCGGACGACGACGGCGTCTGGCTCGGCGGCGTCGGCGCCCTGGGCAGGGCCGAGGAGCTCGGCATCGACGCAGTGGTCAGTCTCTGCCGGCTGGGCACGGACGACGTTTCCGGCATGATGCCGGAGAACCAGGCCACGTTCTGGCTGGTGGACTCCGCCTCCCCGGAGTCCAACTCGCATACCGCCTTCGTGCTGCGGGAGGCCGCAGCCGCCGTCGAACGTTTCCGCGCCGAGGGCAAAACGGTGCTGCTGCACTGTGTCCGGGCCGAATCCCGGACCCCGACCGTTGCCGCCCTGTACGGGGCGCGTGCTGCAGGGCTGACGCCGCTGGAATCACTGGAGCACGTGCGCCGGGCGCTGCCGAATGCCCATCCGAATCCCGCGTTCCGGGAAGTGCTGGCTGCGGAGGCCGCAACAGCGGGCTCCACCGAAGGCCGCTAAACCACCTCTATCGACGGCGTATGCCCACATGGGCATACGCCGTCCGGCAGCCGGACATGATACAAATCCCTCATGGGGGAATCACACGTCTTCGTCACCAGAGGCAGCCTGACCAACTTCGCTTGCGACGCCTGGCTGCTGCCCACCGACCGGACCTACAGCATTGCCAGCCACTGGCGTAGCGCTGTGCGCGGCCTCGAGGACGCCGTACAGAAGAGCAAAGACCCCGGCTTCGCCGGTGGAGCGGTGCTCGCGCAGCCGGTCCATGCGTGGCCGGCCAATGAGCCGCTGCCGGTCCTCACCGCCGTGCCGTACTCCGGGATTTCGTCAGTCAATGAGCTCATCCCTCCGCTCAGGGAATTCGTTTGTGTGGCCGCGGACAGCGCCAGGCGACGGCGGAACGAAGCCCGCGGCGAACCGTCCCGGCCCATCCCCCTGCTGGCCATGCCGCTTTTCGGCACGGGCGGCGGCGGCGCAGGACTGGTCAAAGGCGACGTCATTCGCCTGCTCCTCGAAGAGACACGCAGGGCGGCCGCCGAGGCCGGCGTCGACGTCGTACTGGTGCTGGCAAACGAAAAGGACTTTGCCCTCGCCCAGGAACTCCGGAAGCGCGACCCTGAATGGTGGTCGCCCCTCGACCGCGAGCATCAAGGGCAAGCCGCACGGTTGGCCGGCCATGCCCGCGACGGCAAGCTCGTTCCTTTTATGGGTGCGGGTGTCAGCATGAGTGCCGGGGCACCAAGCTGGACGGATCTGCTTTCGGCTTTAGCCACGGCTGCTCATCTCTCGGACTCTGAGCGTGAGTCGCTGGAACACCGGGGGCATCTGGACCAGGCGAGCATTCTGCGCTCCATCTACGAGGAACGCGCCGGGCGGGGCGCACTGACCTTCAACCAGGCCATCGCGGAACTGGTGGAATTGAAACGCTACGGTCTGGCCCCTGCACTTCTGGCCAGCCTAGGCAGCCGTGAGGCGATCACCCTGAATTACGACGAACTCTTTGAGATTGCCTCGGGTGACGCCGGCGTCCCGCGCTCGGTGATTCCCGACGGCGCCGGCGAACACGACGATTGGTTGCTCAAGCTCCATGGATCGGTGACGGACCCGGAATCGATAGTGCTCACCAGGGACGACTATCTCGGTTTCAGCACGTCCCGCAACGCGCTTTCCGCTCTGGTGAAAGCAACCCTCATGACGCAGCACCTCCTCTTCGTGGGTTTCGGCCTGACCGATGACCACTTCCACGAGATCCTGCACGATGTAAAACAGGCATTGCCCAAGGAAAGCAGGACCGGGGAAGGACCCGCGACGGCACTGATGCTCTCCACCGATCCGTTGGACGAGCGGATGTGGTCCGACCAGTTGAATCTGGTGCCGATGAGCACGGAATCCCGAAAGGAATTTATCCCCTCTTCCGGGCGAACACTTGAGATTTTCCTGGATCTCTTGGTCGCCCTATCCACGGACAGCCATTCGTACCTATTGGCCGAAGGATATGAAGGGGCTCTGACCGAGCCCGAGAAGTCTCTCCGAGAGGCGCTGCTGGATATTGGCAAACGCCTCACCGACGGAGAAGCTCAAAGCAGCGGCGGCACCCGCCTGCGGGAGATGCTGGCTGAGCTGGGAGCTCCGACTCCCCGTTCATAATCCGCTAACGGGCTAATGCTGCGAGCAGACGGCTGTGGGCTGTGTTTCGCCCTAGTTCTTGGTCGCCCCGAAAAGACGGTGCCCCATCCGGGTGCCGGCTCTCAGCATGGCGGTCACCGCCTGCCCCGCCTTCTCAGGAACGTCGGAGATGTGCGGGGTGACCGGCTCCGACGGTTGGAATCCGTTGATTACGCCAACGGGTGACGGCTGCGAGCCGTATTGGCCGTCCTGGTCCTCGTGCTGCCGGACGGGCGCAGGAACCGGGCTTATGACACTTTCGGCCGTCTGCGGGGCGGGATGGCGGTCTTCGCTGGTGCCGCCGCCGGTCCGGAGCTCGTCCGTGACCGTAGGTGCGAATACGGCCTTGGGTTTCAGGGCAGCCGGGCTCCTCTTGCCTACCAGCTTCAGGAAATCCGGCTCCGTAAGGACGGTTAGATCCTGGCCGGCGGCCATGTACGCCGCTGCCTTCTTCTCTTTGGTCGTGCCGTTTTCCAAGTCGATGCTGGCATGGGTTTTGCCGTCGCCGATCAGCAGGAATGCGGTCTTCTTGGTTACGCCTTTCCCGTTGATGCCACCCAGGCTCGCGATCTTTTCCATCGCGTCCCACCGGTCGTAGGACTCCATGTCCCCGGTCATGATGACCTGCCTCCCAAAGAACGGATGTGACGGGTCCGCGGCGGGATTCGGCTGGGGAAGCTCAGCTATCGGGCTCTTGTTGCCCCGGCTGAAGGCACTGGGCTTCAAGGACGCTTCGCTCCGGTCGATCCGCGCGGGGGCCCAGAGGGCGGAGACCTCCCGCAGATCATGCCGTTCGGAGAGGGCCAGAACGATTTGTGCGCAGGCGGCGGCGTCGCTGCCGGCGTCGTGATGGGTGAAGGGTGCAATCCCGAGATGCTCGGCGACGAGGGGCAGCCGGTACTTTTCCAGCGTGAGGTGGCGTTTGGCCAGCGCCAATGCACAGTGGAAGTCGTTCGCCGGAGGTGTCAGTCCGCTGAGGCGGCTGGACTCGTGGATCACTGATTTGTCGAAGGGGGCGTTGTAGGCAACCAGGGGGAAATCGCCGGCCAGCGTTTGAATAGCCTCCAGGGAGTCAGCCCATGTGTTGTCCGCAGCCTGGACCATCTCCGGCGTGATGCCGTGAATGGCAATGTTCCGGGGATGGAACGAGTCCAGTCCGGTGGGCGGTGTGACGTGCCATTCAAAAGTCTCGGAGACCTGTCCGTTGCGGACCTGAACAATGCCCACTGCACAGACGGACGCGCGCTGGCTGTTGGCCGTTTCAACATCGATGGCTGTGAAATTCAAACCGCTCATCGGCTTCCTCCATAGTTCGGCCCGCGCATGGGACCGTCACTGGCTGGAGGTACTCGTTGATACGTTGGCTGGTTCAGTTTACGCCCGCGGTCATCTGCCCAAGATGCAGCTGATTTCAAACCCCCACAGACGCACGGACGGCGGGGCCGTAAAGCTTCCCCGCCGTCCATCCCCGCCCCTGAAGAGTCGGTTTTTTCCTACATGGTGTCGCTGAACACCAGGTCCGGGCGGTTACTGAGCAAGTCCGTCTTCGCGTCGACGAGCTCATTGTTCACCGAGTCGATGAGGTAGGGCGCCCGGCCGTCATCCGGCGTCGGGTTCGGCACGAAGGTGAGGTTCAGCTTCAGGACTGCGCTCATGTATCCCTCTGCGTTGTCCTGCTCAGTCAGGGACACGGGCAGGATGACGTCGTAGGAACTCAGGAACTGGTTCGGCCCTGCGGCCGGGGCCTCGGAGTAGATCGGGTTATCGACCGTGGACATGCGCCCGTCCTTATTCGAGAGGAACCAGCAGGTCGCCATGCCGGGTTTGCAGGCCGCGGATGCCTTGACGGGATCCGAACTGTCATTGGGAGCAACTGCCAGCAGTGCCCAATTGGCAACCCCGGTGAGGTCCGAACCGGGTTCAGCCGCCCGGAGCTTTTCCATCAGGCTGTCGCTGAAGTAGTTTTCCCACAGCTGGGCAATGTGGGCCGGGTCGTTTCCATCGGTCGTCCACTGGCCGGAGAGGCCGTACGAGTTACCCACCAGACCCCAGAAAAATGCGCTGGCGATATACGCCTGGTCGTTCGACGGGTTACCGTCCGATGCGCGGGTCTCATAGGCCACAGGCGTGGGCCCCGCCGCCTCGGCGGGGGCAGTGGTTTCCTGCGCAGGTGCCGTGTCCGCGGCAGGCTGCGGATCCTCCCCCGGGTCTGCCGAGCATCCTGAAAGCAGAAGCGTTCCGGCCAGCGCCGCCAACGCGATCCTGTGTTTGAAGTCCCCCATGTAAAGCATCCTGACTGTAGTTGATGGTTCAGGGGGCAAACAGAAAGACCTGCACTGTCCGGCATCCGGCAGAAACCCCCGGCCGACAGCCTACAGGGGACATACTCGTATTGCCCGTCAAGACCCGGTCCGCGCGGTGGTATGTCCCGGACGTGGACGACAGTTGAGTGCTGGCGCTAGCGTGGCCGCGGCTGCAGGAATCGCGGGGTCATACCCGGTTAGCTGGTGCACCCTGGCACGCCGGTGAAGAACTGAGTTCCGGTAGCAGTAGAGCCGCTGGGCCGCTAGAGAAACGGACCCGGTTCCCACATAGGCAAGGACGGTCTCGATAAGGCGGCGCCGCGAAAGAGCAAAAAGAAAGGTGCGGCCCGAACCACATGGTTCCGGCCGCACCCTCAGGTTGCGGTATCCGCCGCGCGAAAACAGTCGCCTATTTGTCGGCTACGGGTACTGCTGCCTTGTCCGCTGCCTTGCGGGCCTTCTCGGCGTCGAGCTGTGCTTTCTCGTCGGCTTTGATACCGGCGATCCACTTGTCCCGGTTGGCACCGGGAACCCAGCCGGTATCCACCACCTTGCGCTGGTAGATGCTTGCGGAGGTCACCAGCACCACGGCAATCAGGATGGTGAGGATAATTCCACCGGCAGTTCCGGTGCGGAGACTCAGCCCAACAATCGTGCCGAACCAGCCGAAGTCCGCGTCACCGAAGGTGCTGTTGGCGAAGCCGAACTGGCCCAGCACCTGAAGCAGGATGGCCGGCAGGATGGTGATAATGACACCGTTGACAAATCCGCCGATCACCGCGCCGCGGCGTCCGCCGGTCGCATTGCCGTACACGCCGGCGCCGCCACCCGTGAAGAAGTGGGGCACCATCCCCGGAAGGATCAGGGCGAGGCCGAACACGGGGTTCAGCCACACGGCCAGGACAGCGAGGGCAATCAGGCCGCCGGCAAAGGAGCTGAGGAACCCGATCAGGACGGCGTTCGGGCCGAACGGGAACACGATGGGGATGTCCAGTGCGGGCTTGGCACCGGGCACGACCTTTTCGGCGATGCCCTGGAAGGCAGGGACCAGTTCACCCAGGACGGTGCGGACACCGTAGAGGATGATGGCGACGCCGACGCCGAACTGCAGCGCCAGGCCTACGCCGGCCATGATGAAGGCACCGGCGTCAGCAGCGTCGAAGATGGCCAGGGCTTCCTCGAGCGGAAGCGCGATCAAACCCCAGATCGCAAAGACCAGATAGATCAGGACCATGGACAGCGCGGTGGCGACCATGGAATCGCGCAGGAACTTCAGGCCCTGCGGGAATTTGATGTCTTCGGTTGACTTGCTTCGGCGACCCGCCGCCTGGCCGGCGGCACCGGCGGCAATGTAGCCGAGCGTGCCGAAGTGGCCGATGGCGATGGTGTCATTGCCGGTGATTTTCTTGGTCCAGGGATGGGCGAACGCGGGCATGACCACCATAATGACGCCGAGGAGTACGGCACCGATGATCACTACAAGCCAGCTGAGGCTGTCCCCGAATCCGACCGACAGCACCACCGTGAGCATGGTGGCCATAAAGACCATGTGGTGTCCGGTGAGGAAGACATATTTAAGCGGTGTAAACCGGGCTAGGGCCAGCATCACCAGGAAGCCGAGGGTCAGGACATAGGCGCTCTGGGCGCCGAAGTCGTCCTGCGCCATTGCGGTGATGACTTCGTTGGTGGGGATAACGCCCTGCGCACCGGTGACTGCCAGGATCAGGTTGCCGAGCGGATCCAGGGAACCCGTCACGACTGTTGCGCCCGCTCCGAGGATCAGGAAGCCCAGAGCGGCTTTTAGGGCTCCACCCACAACCTGACCCACGTTGCGGCGAAGGGCGATGAGCCCCACCGCAGTGATGATAGCGATGAGATAGGCGGGAACATTGAGAATCTGCTGCCCGATAAATTGCAGGATGACGACGAGCCAGTCCATTGCAGGCGCTCCTTTTCTAGAGGGGAATCGACGTCGTTATTGGACGGCTGCGGTGAGCTTCTCGGTGATCTCGTCGAGATCGAAGAAGTTATCGATGATGATGACCTCGGCCGGAACGTCACCGATTTCCGAGGCAAGCTCATCGCTGGTGAGAACGATGTCCGCGGTCTGCGCCGCACCGCGGGCCACACCGATGTCTGCCGCTTCGACGTCGCCGTCGACGCCGAGGTCCGCGAGAACTTTTTCAGCGTTCATTTTCAAGAGCACGGAGGTTCCAATGCCCATTCCGCATACTGCAACGATTTTCATGTGGTGCCTTTCAAGCCGGGAGAAGATTATTAGTTGTTGATACGTTTCAGGATGGACCGCACTTCGTCGGCCGTCTCTGCTGCTTCGAGTTCCGCGCGGGCTTCCTTGTTGGAGAGGACCCCGGCGACTGCCTTGAGCACGTCAATGTGGGCGGTGTGATCCACCGCAGCCAGCCCGATTACCAGCGTCACCGGGTCATTCTTGGAGTGGCCGAAGCTGACCGGCGCATCGAGGCTGACCCAGCTCAGGCCGCCCTTCAAGACCGCTTCGGAGGGCCGGGCATGCGCGAGGGCAATGCCGGGAGCGATCACGATATATGGACCATGCTCCTCGACCGCCGAAATCATCTGGTCGGTGTATTCGCCGGTGGTGCTGCCGGCCTCAACCAGCCCATTACCCGCCAGGCGAATTGCTTCCCTCCAGTCAGCGGCAGCCGCCTTGATAGTGATGGATGAGAGTTCTTCGGCGAGGTTTATAGCCACAGGAAATCCTTCAGAAATTGCGGGTACTAGGCAGTATGATGCGGTTCACAGTGTAGCCGCGGCAGGTCCCATTTCCTTGCTGGCCTCCGCAACATGACGTGTGCAGTTCACACAACTCCGTGCAGGTAATTTATCCTTGGTCCCCACGTGTTTAGTCTTCATTTCTCCCTGTTTGACATCCAATTGACTTATCTCCAACTGCCTACCAAAGTGGCCGTGTGACCACAGACCATATGATTTCGCTTTCCCTGCCCGCCGCTTCCCTGGACGCAAAAGCTGTTGCCGCGGCCCAGGCCATTCCGGCTCATTTGGTTGAGACAAAGGGTCATGGGCACGCAGGAACTGCCATGGCCTTGGCGCCTTTGTCCCACGTCTTGTTTTCGCGGGTCCTCCGCCACTCCCCCGGTCATCCGGAATGGCCGGCGCGGGACCGCTTCGTCCTGTCGGCAGGGCATGCGAGTCTCCTGCTCTACACCCAGCTGTTCCTGACCGGCTACGGCCTGACGCTGGAGGACCTGGCCGGTAGCCGCTCCCTGGGGTCCAGGACTCCCGGGCACCCCGAACTGCACCACACGGTCGGCGTCGAAATGAGCACCGGCCCACTGGGGCAGGGAGTTGCCTCGGCCGTGGGCATGGCCATGGCGGCGCTTCATGAACAGGCCGTGTTTACCCCGGGCTCCTCAATCCTGGAACACACCATCTGGGCGCTTGCCGGTGACGGCTGCCTGCAGGAGGGTGTTTCGGCCGAAGCTTCGAGCCTCGCCGGAACCATGGGCTTGGACAATCTCGTGGTGATCTGGGACGACAACGGCATCACTATCGACGCCGGCACGGACCAGACGTTCTCCGAAGACGTCCGCGCCCGCTACGTTGCCTATGGCTGGCGGGTGCTCGACATTGAGGACGCCACCGATCTGGCTGCCGTGGAAGCGGTGCTTCGCCAGGCTGCCGACAGGTCCGGCCAGCCCACGCTGGTCGCCGTCAAAACCGTCATCGGTACTCCCTCCGCTAAATTCGGCGGCACGTCGGCCGCCCATTCCGGCGGATTTGGTGCTGACGAGCTGGCGAAGGTGAAGGAGTCCCTCGGGTATGCCCCCGGCGCGCAGCTGGAGGACCTGGTCGACGACGAGCTGCTGCAGCACACCCGCAAGGCAACCGCGCGGGGCGCCGACCTGCATGATCAGTGGGAGCGGGACTTCGCGGCCTGGCAGACCGAGCGGGCAGACGACGCCGCACGCTGGGCAGCCTTCCGCACCGGCGCCGCCGATCACTCCCTCCTCACCAGGGTGGCAACGGGAATGCCGGATGACCTCATCGCGACCCGCAAGACGAACGGCGCCGTGCTCGCAGCGCTTCAAGCCGATCCCCGGTTCTGGGGAGGCTCAGCGGATCTGAGTGGATCCACCAATGTGGGTGTGCCCGGTGCACAGTTCTCGGCCGGCAACCCGGCCGGCGAGTTCATCCGGTTCGGCATCAGGGAACACGCCATGGCCGCCATCCTCAGCGGCATCGCCCTGCATGGACCGTGGAGGCCTTTCGGCTCCACGTATCTGGTTTTCAGCGACTACATGCGCCCCAGCATTCGCCTGGCAGCGCTCATGGGGTTAGGGGTGATTTATGTTTTCACCCATGACTCTGTAGCTGTCGGTGAAGACGGGCCCACGCACCAACCGGTTGAGCAGCTTGCCTCCTTGCGGACCGTCCCGGGAGTGGACGTGGTCCGGCCGGCAGACTCCGTGGAAGTGGCGGCTGTTTGGAAGCGCATCCTTGAAACCCCGGACCGGCCGGTGGCACTTGCCCTGAGCCGGCAGGACCTGCCCGTTTTGCCGTTTGACCGCGAAACCGGAGAAGGTGCCCGGAAGGGCGGGTATGTCCGGTGGCAAAGCGGCGCCGGAGACGATCTGGCGCTGATTGCCACGGGCAGCGAAGTTTCCCTGGCCATCGAAGCCGCACGCATTCTTGAGACGGACGGAATCCACACGCGTGTGGTGTCGATGCCCTGCGTCGAATGGTTCAGCGAGCAGGACCAGTCCTACCAGCAAGCGGTCCTTCCGGACCCCCTGGCCGCCCGCGTCGCGGTCGAAGCCGGGCGCGGGGACGCCTGGTACCGCTGGGTGGGCAGCAACGGCGAAGTGGTGTCCATCGAGGAATTCGGCGAGTCCGGTTCGGGCAGCGAGATTATGCAGCTCCGCGGACTCGATCTGGACCATGTCCTGGCGGCCGCCCGGAAAGTCCTCGCGGCATAGTTCAGCCGCGCTGAGCGAACGGCCCCTCCCCCGCAAACGCATACTTGGCAAACCGCTCGCCGATCAGCCGGTGCGTGGCACTGTCCGGATGCAGCGCGTCGGGCAGCGGATGCACCACCTGCGCAGTAAACGGATCCACCAAGGCGCTGCCGCCCAGTCCCAGGTTGTGCAGCCCACGTGGCCGGGGTAACTCCATTGGAAGCCCTGGAACGGGTGCGCCGCGTGCTGCCCAATGCCCATCCGAATCCGGCGTTCCGGGAGGTGCTGGCTGGGCAGACAATCGCGGAAAGTTACCCCGGAAACCTTTGGTCCAAGTATCCGGACCCCTCACCCCCATTGCCGACGGTCAAGCCGGCAACTGACCACCAGGTATCGGTACGGCCATCGTCTTATTCAGCGATCTTTGTCCATGTTCCGCAGTTCGATGCCTCGAACCCTTCGCCTTCAAAGACCGAGACTGTTGCGCCGGTAGGAGCAAATCCAATGAAGTCATTGGCGATAATGTCCCCACTGCCGGTTGTCCGGGCCCAATAACAGTCCTTTACACCGGGCTGGGTTTGGTAGGTTCCGCCCTCCATCTCCTGGCCAACAACGAAGGTGCCGTCCTGGATGGTAACCCTGACCGAGGCTTCCTGAAGAAGAGCGGCATGCGGCGCATCGGGGCACAGCGTTCGGGCCGCCTGCGCCAGCGCCTGCGTGTTTCGGGAAGACCTCGCATTGATGTTTGGATAGTCGAAGGGCGGCTTCGCGCACAGCGACAGTGCATTCGCGAATGCACTCGCGGGGGTGCTGGCATCGCCGCCATTGTCGCTCACGATATTTGCAATGGTCTGTTCCTCGGCGCGGAGTTCCGTATCTTTCGACGGAGACTCTCCGGCAATGCGGACGTAGCAGGTATCTATATCCGCGTAGTTGGGAGCGGACCAGACGGCCGAATAGGAATGATATTCCTCAGTTTTGCGGTCCGCACCGTAGCCTCGGGTGCTGCACGAGAAGGTGTATCGGGTCTCGAGGACCTTGGCTTCCGCTTCAGCCTTCATCTTCTCCGAAGCTGAGCTTTCCGTCATATTCAGGGTGATCTCAACGACGGTACCCGTTTCCACGCTTGTACCAGCTGACGGGTCCGTGGAAAGAGCTTCAGCATACGCAGCTAACTTTTCGTCGGTCCAGCGTTCACCATCCTGAGTTCGGAGCACCGGTCGCAGGCCCTGAGCAATCAGAGCGATTTTGGCATCCGAAGCAGAAGTTCCGAGAACGTCGGGCACTTCCCGCGGAGTCTTGGTGGTAGACGGCGACGGACTGGGTAAGTCCTCCACCGGTGCTTCACTGCAGGCGGCCATTCCTACCATTAGGACCACTGCCAGTGCGGCGGAGACGAATCGATTCATTGCTGGTTTACTACTCACTCTTAACACCGTCCTGTGGAAATAACCGCTGATCACCGAGGTGAAACGTGGTCGTTCCAAAGACTCCGATTACTGTTTTGCGACATCTAAGTATAGGGCGTGTGCTGCCGAGTGGGATTGAGGGGTCCTTGCCTCGGTGGGTGACACTCGGAGGCTGGCCTTATTGCCATCCCCTGTCCACGCATTTAGAGCGATTTGCGCGTTTGAACCGTTTCCCCGAACGGCCCCTCCCCCGCAAACGCATACATGGCGAACCGCTCGCCGATCAGCCGGTGCGTGGCGCTGTCCGGATGCAGCGCGTCCGGCAGCGGATGCACCTCGGCGTCCGCTGCCCCGTACAGCTCCGTCCCGTCGAGGTAGTACAGGTTCGGATCCTCCGCCCGGCGTGCCACCAGGGACTCCAGCGCCTCGCGGATCACCCGCAGTGTCAGCTGGCCCGCCGCCACGCCCTCCGACGCACCGGTCGCCACAAACCGGACCTGCCCGGTCCCGAACGACGCCGGATCAAAGGCTCCTGGACCCGGAGTGTCTTCATGGATGCCGCAGAAAATCGGGGAAATCAGCACCAGCGGGGTCTCCGGATGCCCCTCGCGAAGGGTGTCCAGGAAGCCGTGCACCGCCGGCACAAACGCCCGCAGCCGCATGGAATCCATGTTCACCACGTTGATGCCCAGCTTCACGCTGATCAGGTCCGCCGGGGTATCCCGCATCACCTGCGCCGTGAACGGATCCACCAGGGCACTGCCGCCCAGTCCCAGGTTGTGCAGCTCGACGCCGCCGATCCGTGCTGCCACCGCAGGCCAGATGCCCGACGGCGTTGCGGCGTTGGAGCCGTGGCTGATGGAGCTGCCGTGGTGCAGCCAGACCGGCCGGCCCGAAGAAAACGGTTCCACCGGAGCGTCAGAGTGCAGTTCCACCAATTCCACGGACTCGTTGTGCGGCAACCACACCTCCACAGTCTTGGACCCTGCCGGCAGCCGGGGAAATCCGCTGGTGTGTGACGCGCCGTCCACCTGCCGGGCCGCGCCGGTGGACATGTTGACTTCGGTGTAGGAGCCCCCGGTGAGCTCGTCGCTGTGCAGCAGCTCGCCGTCGACCAGCAGGTCCACGCGGCCCCGCGGCCGGTCCGCGCCCAGGTAGACCACGCGTGTTGGATGCGTGACCACCTCCAGCTGCTCCGCCGTCGTTGAAAACACCAGGCGGACGCCGGAGGGCTGGGACTCGGCCATCATCAGCTGCGGATCGGGAAACCGTTCCCGCACCGAGGCGGGCAGCCGGTGCGGGCGCAGCCCGCGGACGGTGGTTTCGAGTTCAGCAGCTCCGCGGACCAGCGGCGGCGTGATGGGTGTGGTGATCATGAAAGGGAGGCCTCCTAATGCCGGAGTCCATTAAACCCCCACCCGCGCAGAACCTTCAGTTCGGACTAGGACCAGGTGGTGTAGAGGATTTCGCGGGCGGGGTTCAGGACCACCAGCATTCCGGGCCGCACGGTGCCCCAGACGGCGGTGCTCCAGGGGTCGCGGCCGGCGGTGTAGAGCACCACACGGGTCTCCGAGCCGGACGGGCTCGCCTGGTTCACGAACCAGACGTCGGTTCCGTTCATGGCAGCCACGTTTTCGGCGGCCTGCCAGCGTTTGGTGCTGCTGAACCGGCGCTCCTCTTCGCCCCAGTAGATCCAGAGGCCGCTGTAAACCGTGAGCAGAATCAGCATCCAGGCTGTTGCTCCCTGGTTCGAGACCCCGGAGACCGCCGTGGCGGCCTGCCCCAGCACCAGTGCGCAGGAAATGATCAGCCAACGGCGTCCGGAACGGACCTTGTACGCGCGAATCAGGCAGAATGCCGGAACCATCAGGAAAATGAAAACCACGGTGAACAGGCCACCGTTGAGAGCACCGGGCACCACCAGGAGCACCGTCAGGGCCGCCACCACCATCGTGAGGATCTTGTGCCGTTGGGACCGCACGGGAACAGGCGGTGTGGAGAGTTTTTCCTGCTGGGTCATCGAACTTCTTTCATTTCATGATTAATGGTGTGGAGCTGCGCGAACCGGCAGCGACAGGGGGTCCGAATGGAGTCCGTGAAACGGTATTCCCCGGATTCGTACCTGATAATGCCATACCGGGTGCCAAAACAAAGAGAATTGTTGTGGCCCCGGCGAAAACGGGAAAGACAATACTTTTTATGCGGTTGCCTTTCGCAATTAATCAGCAAGGTGACTATTCCGCACCGAATACCTGCCCGCCGCAAAACGACGGCGGCGGTCCCTCCACCGGGAGGGACCGCCGCCGTCGTTTGCTGAAGGAAACCTACCGGGCGTTGCGCTTCCGGCTGAGCCCGAACACGACCGCCGCCAGCAGCACCAGACCCTTGATGATCTGCTGCCATGCGGCGTCCACGGACAGGATGGACAGGCCCTGGTTCAGCACGCCCATGACCAGGCCGCCGATCACGGCTCCCACCACGGTGCCCACGCCGCCCTGCACCGAGGCACCGCCGATGAAGACCGCGGCAATGGCATCCAGTTCGAAGCCCTGCCCGGCCGAAGCCACCGCGCCGCCGGCGCGTGCCGTGCTGACCACCGCGGCCAGTCCGGCGAGGAAACCCATGTTCACGAAGACCAGGAAGTTCACCCACTGCGTTTTCACACCGGACATCATGGCCGCGTTGAGGTTCCCGCCCATGGCGTAGATGTGCCGGCCGAAGACCGTGCGGCCCAGCAGGAAGGAGTAGGCCATCACCAGCACCGCCAGGATGATCAGGATGATCGGCAGGCCGCGGCTGTAGGCCAGCAGGTAGCAGAGGTACATGATGGCGAACACGGCAACCACGTTCTTGAACACGAACGACGCCGTCCGCTCCCGCGGCAGGTCCAGCCGGCGCAGGTCCGCCCGGGTCTTGAGCTGCTGCACCACCAGGGCAATCGACGCCAGGGCGCCGATGCCGAGGGTGAGCAGGTCAGGGGTGCCGGTGGAGGGCAGGGCGCCGGAGCCGATGGCGTTGAACGGGCGCGGCAGGCCGCTGACCGTGCCGCCGGTGAGCAGGACCAGGGCCACGCCGCGGAAGACGAGCATCCCGGCGAGGGTCACAATGAAGGCGGGTATCCCCACAAACGCCACCCAGAAGCCCTGCCAGGCTCCGATCAGCGCACCGACCACCAGCGACAGCACGACGGCGGCCCACCAGGGCATTCCCCAGTCATTCATGGCGAGGGCGGCAATGGCTCCCACCGCGGCCACCACGGAGCCGACGGACAGGTCAATGTGTCCGGCAATGATGACCATGACCATGCCGATAGCCAGGATCAGCACGTACGCGTTCTGCTGGATGAGGTTGCTGACGTTGCCCGGATAGAGCAGCCGGCCGCCGGTGAGCGCCTGGAACAGCAGGATGATCACAACAAGGGCGGCCAGGATGCCGTATTGGCGCAGGTCTATCCGGCGGCGCTTCTTCGCCGGGGCCTGAGGCGGCAGCGCCGGCTTCGCCTGTTCGGGGGTGGTGGTGGTCACGGGGCTTGCACTCCTTGGGTCCTGGCAGCGGTCATGTGGCGCATCAGTTCTTCCTGGGTGGCGTCGGCACGGTCCACTTCGGCGGTGAGCCGGCCTTCGGCGATGGTGTAGATGCGGTCACAGAGCCCGATCAGTTCGGGCAGTTCGCTGGAGATGACGATCACGGCTTTGCCCTGGGCCGCCATCTCGTTGATGATTCCGTAAATTTCGTATTTGGCGCCGACGTCGATCCCGCGGGTGGGCTCGTCGAGGATCAGCACGTCCGGGCCGGAGTAGATCCATTTGCTGAGGACTACTTTTTGCTGGTTTCCGCCGGACAGGTTGCCCACGGTCGAGGCGACGCTCGGGGTGCGGATGTTCATCTGCTGCCGGTAGTCGTCCGCCACGGCGTATTCGCGGTGCCGGTCGATCACTCCCAGCCGGGCGAGTTTGCCCAGCGCGGCGGCGGAGACGTTGACGGTCACGCTGCCGATGAGGTTCAACCCGTAACGCTTGCGGTCCTCGCTGACGTAGGCGAGGCCCTGCCGGATGGCCTCACCCACGGTGCGGGTGCGGATTTCCACCCCGTCCTTATAGACGCGGCCGGAAATGTTGCTGCCATAGGAACGGCCGAAAATGCTCATGGCCAGTTCCGTGCGCCCGGCACCCATCAGCCCGGCGAACCCGATGATTTCCCCGGCCCGGACGTTGAAATTCGCGTCCTTCACCACCACGCGGGAGGTGTCCACGGGGTGATGAACCGTCCAGTCCTCCACCCGGAACTTCTCCGCGCCGATATCCGGGTCCCGGGGCGGGAACTGGTGGTCCAGCGGCCGGCCGACCATGGCCCGGATGATCCGGGTTTCAATCCCGTCGGTGTCCTCCACCGGAAAGTCCTCGATGGTGCGCCCGTCACGGATGACGGTGACGGTATCGGCGATCGAGCGGATTTCCGTGAGCTTGTGGGAAATGATGATGGAGGTGATCCCCTGGCCGCGCAGCTGGTCGATCAGGCCCAGCAGGTGCGCGGAGTCGTCGTCGTTCAGCGCTGCGGTGGGCTCGTCGAGGATCAGGATCTTCACCTCTTTGGACAGCGCCTTGGCAATCTCCACCAGCTGCTGTTTGCCGACGCCGAGCTCCAGGACCTTGGTGGCCGGGTTTTCGTTCAGCCCCACGCGCTTCAGCAGTGCCGCGGCCTGCAGGTTGGTCTGGTTCCAGTCGATCACCCCGCCGCGGGCCACCTCATTGCCGAGGAAAATATTCTCGGCGATGGACAGGAACGGGCTCAGCGCCAGTTCCTGATGGATGATCACGATGCCGTCGCGCTCGCTGTCGTTGATCGAGTTGTAGTTGACAGGCTTGCCGTCGAGGGTGATGGTCCCGGCAAAGCTGTTGTGCGGATAGACCCCGCTGAGCACCTTCATCAGGGTGGATTTGCCGGCGCCGTTTTCGCCGCAGATCGCGTGCACTTCGCCGCGTTCAACACTTACCGAGACCTCGTCGAGGGCCCGGATGCCGTTGAACTCCTTCACTATGCCGTCCATGGACAGGATGACGTCAGTCATGTGGTTCTCGCTTCAGTAGCTTCAATACAGGCGGCAGCGGCGTGCGGCGGTTTTTCCGCCGTCGCACGCCGCTGTTTTTGCCCGTCGAAAGTGACGCCGGGGATCAGAGACCGACGTCGCCGGCTTCGAGGAAGCCGGAGTCCACCAGGGCGGACTGGACGGTGTCCTTGGTGACCACCTGCGGATCGAGGATGTAGGTGGGGACCACCTTGACCTCATTGTTGTAGGTGTCCGTGTCGTTGACCTCCACGTCCTCCTCGTTAACAAGGGCCATGATCATGGTCTCCACCTGGGCGCCGAGCTCGCGGGTGTCCTTCCAGACGGTCATGGACTGCTGGTCTGCCAGCATGGCCTTGACGTTCGCGACGTCGGCGTCCTGGCCGGTGATGAGCGGCCAGTCCGAGCCGGGCTTGTACCCGGCGGAATCCAGCGAGGCCTCGATGCCCAGCGCCAGGCTGTCATTCGGGGAGAGCACGACGTCGACCTTCTCGCCTCCGGTGTAGAAGGACTGCAGCCGGTTGTCCATCTCGGCCTGAGCGTCGGCGGACTGCCAGCCGAGGATGCCGATGGACGTCCATGCGTCGTTGTTCGCCGGGGACTTGCCGGAGGGAACCACCAGCTGGCCGCTTTCCACGTAGGGAAGCAGGACGTCCCATGCGCCGGAGAAGAAGAACGAGGCGTTGTTGTCATCGGGGCTGCCGGCGAAGGGCTCGAGGTTGAACGGGCCCTTGCCCTCGGCCAGGCCGAGCTGCTTTTCGATGAACTCGCCCTGGAGCTGGCCCACCTTGTAGTTGTCGAACGTGGCGTAGTAATCCACGGCTTCGGTGCCGTTGATCAGGCGGTCATAGGCGATGACCTGTACGTCCTGGTCCTTCGCGTCCTCGAGCGTCGGGCCGAGGGTTTCCCCGTCGATGGCCGCGACCACAAGGATCTTGGCGCCGCCGGCCACCTGGTTCTGGATCTGGCTGATCTGCTGGTCCGTCTTGTCATCCGCGTACTGGAGGTCAACGGTGCAGTCCTGGGCTTCAAGTTTTTCCTTGAGCCCCTCACCGTCATTGATCCAGCGTTCGAGGCTGCGCGTGGGCATGGAGATGCCGACGTTGCAGGAAACGCCGTCGGCCTCATCGCTGGATGATCCGGCCGGTGCGCAGGCGGACATCCCTGCAGCCAGGCCTGCCGCCAGAAGGACGGCAGAGAGGTTCTTGATTCTGGTCATACTGCAAAACCTTCGAAAAGGATCCTGCCGGTGCGCCGGGCCTTCCATCCGCTGTCCGGCGGGGGTGGCCTCGGGTCCGCCATGGGCTGGATCGAGCGGATACAACGCTGTAACGCCCAGCCGACGCGTAGCATCGACAATTTGTAGGCGAAGACAACATATCCCCGAAGTGGCCTGAATCACAAGAGATTTGGGGAACGTTACACGATCGATATCGGGATGTGGGAACCCGGTGTGCCCGCCTAATCTTTGGGCTGGACCGCGCTGTTCCGTGGGATCGGTTCGACGGCGGAACGCGGCGCCGGTTCGACGGCGAAACGTGGCGCCGGTTCGGCGGCGGAGCGCCGATATCCGCTCGGTGTATAGCCCAGGACCTCCTTGAACGCCGTGGCCAGGTGAGCCTGGTCGGCATAGCCGAGCGCGGCCGCGATATCCGCAATGGGAGTGCCCGGCTCCCGCCGCAGCCGTTCGGCGGCTTCCTGCAGCCGGTAGCGGCGGATCATCACCAGCGGCGGGAGCCCCACAAACCGGAGGGCAAGCCGCTGCAGGGTCCGGACCGAGACGCCCAGCTGCGCCGCTGCCTGGTCAACGCGGATCAGCGCCCTGTCGGCCTGGATCAGTTCCTCGAACCGGTTCGCCAGAGCGGCGTCGGCCGCGGATACCGGGACGTGGGTTTCCAGCCAGTGCGCGGCGGCCGATGCTGCGCGCTCCCGGCGGCACGCACCGCCGTCGGCCTCCCCCATGGCTGCGGCAACCGCCTCCTGCAGATCCGGGGCCGCGAACGGGATCTCCCTGTCCCTGAGGCGACCGGGATCGTCCGTGAAGACCGGCACGGCTGCTGGCCGCAGCAGCACACCCACCGCCCATCCGGTGCCTTCCAGATCGCGGAACGAACGCCGGGTGGAGGGACCCACGAGGCTGACACCGTCCGGTTCCACCACCAGGTTCAGGGCGGGAAACGGCAGGACCTCCTGGCGGGATACCCGCTCCGGGGCCAGCTGCCATTCCGGGATCCAGGTCCAGCGCATCCGGTCCCTCAGCGCATGCGGCGGCGGCAGCCGGTGGAAGGTAGGCAGCCGGGACGGATACAACGCTCCGCGCCACTGCTCCTCCACAACGCCGTCCCTTCCCCCGGCGGCGGTTCCCAGCCGGGGCTGTCGCGAATCTTCAAGCCTTCCCGGGTCGGGCCTGCCTAGCCTTGCAGCATGACTACGAACCTGCCTGCAACCAGCACTATCGATTCTGCATCCGCGGCGGCGTCCGGCACTGCCGGCCTGACCGGGAAATATACCACCGGCGGCATCCCCCACGGCGTCACCACTTTGACGCCGTTCCTGGCCGTACCGGATGCCCGCGGAGCCATCGACTTCTACCGGAACGTTTTCGGCGCCCGGGTGGTGGACGTCGTCGAGATGGACGGCGTAGTTGTGCACGCCGATCTCGATTTCGGCACCGGCAGGCTGCAGCTGGGTGAGCCGAACCCTGCGTATGGCCTGGTTTCACCGCCCGAAGGTGACAGCGACTGTTACTCGCTGGGTCTCTACTGCGCGGATGCGGACCAGACCGTGGCGAAGGCCGAGGCAGCCGGAGCCGTGATTCGGGAGCCGCTGGGCACCTTCGTCTCCGGAGACCGTTTTGCCAGCATCCGTGACCCTTTCGGCGTCCGCTGGTCGGTCATGTCCCGGGTGGAGGACCTCTCCGAGGAAGAGAGCGCCCGCCGGGTCTCCGAGTGGGCTGCCGGGCAATCCTCCTAGGAGTCCTCGGTCTCGATGCTGATCATCCAGCTGGTTCCAAACCGGTCGGTCAGCATGCCGAACATGTCTCCCCACGGTGCCTTTTCCAGCGGCATCGTCATCTGGCCGCCGTCGAGCAGTTTGTCCCAGTAACCGCGGAGCTCCTCACCGTTGTCCCCGCTGAGGGAGATGGAGTAGCTGCTGCCTTCGTCCATATTCATGCTGTTCGGCGTGTCCGAAGCCATCAGAACCAGACCGTTGTCGGTGGTCAGTGAGGAGTGCATGATCTTGTTCGCCTCGGACGGGTCCTCGGCCATGTTCATGTCGCCGAAGGTGGAGCTTTCCAGCGTTCCTCCGAAAACGTCCTGGTAGAAAGCCATGGCTTCGGCGGCGTTGTCCCGGAAGCTGAGGTAGGGGTTCATCAGGGTGGACATGGTTGTCTCCTTCAGGGGTAGGACCGGATGCACCCGAGTATGCGCCGGGCAGCGGCCGGACGGAAGCCATCCGGGAAACTACCCGTACGCCTTTTCAAAGCCTGTGGTACGAATCCTCCATCACTGCCGCAGACGCACGAGCAGGTGTCGGGACGGCACGGACATGAGCCGGAGGAGAACCGGGATGGGCCTTTTTGGTAAGAAGGATCGTGCGCAGGCCGCACCAGCGGAGAATCGGCCGCCGCAGCCGCAGGTTGAGGAGGAAACAGTCCCCCTTCGAGATCCCGGGCTGAGGCCCACGGACCCCCGGCAATTGCTCTACTCATTGGTATCCGCCTCCGGCCTGAGCGTGGTGTTGAGCGGGCCGGTTGCGGTGGAAGACCTTGTCGACGAAGCGGCCCGGATTGCACCGGTATTGATGAATTCCCACCACATGAACTTCGGGTTTTTCCAAGTGAACCAAGATCCCGGCATCACCTGGTGCGCGGTGGAGAGCACCCTGGGGTCAGCAATTCTGGTTATCTGCTCACCGGACGCGGACTCCGGTTTCCTTATGCATCACCTGCTTGATCCCTTCGGATCTGCGAGTGCTCCACTGACCCGGGACGTGGTCCATTTAGGCTCTGCCCCGCGAACGGTGGCAGACCTGGTAGGAGGAGCCGACGCCGTTCCCGTCTGGGAAATTCCGGGCTATGCCCGGCTCCGGCCGGAACAGGGTGCGGCTTCCCTGTTACCCGTGTGGGCCCGCCGGGCGGCGCGTTCCTGGGAACGGTTAGACACGGACCTGTACCGGCGAGTGGTGCGGGACGCCGCCGGGGACACGGTGATAGTCCTGTTCGGCCTGATCGAAGGCGGGGTCCGATTGCTGATCAGCATCGACGCTCCTCCGGACGCACTCACCGGCGATGATGCGTGGAAGTACAGGGCGCTTGCCGCCAGAGGTCCCTATTCCCTCACGACTGTTGCAGACCAGCTGGCGCTGGTGGCCGATGTCCCCGCGGGGACGGATGCCGCCGGCCTTGAAGCGCTCAGCCAAGGGCTCGGGGATGCTTTCCTCGCCGGGCCTCCTGCTTCGGCGGACCCCGATTCAGGGGCCTCCGCCGCCGGTGCGGACCTCGTGCCGGACTCTGGGCTGCCGGTCTCGGAGCTACCCGTGCCGGATAACCGTTTGCTCTGGGACCGACTGGAGGCAGCTTCGGAGGAGAATCTTGCGGGCAGGCCGTTCCACTGGCCGGCCCTGGCACGTTACACCACAGCTGAACGCATCCGTGAGTCCGTGCCCGACTCAACCTTCGACTCGACAAACGCCCTGGCCTTGAACCTGCGCGCCCGCCGGGGCGGATCGGGATTCGAATACACGTGGCGTGCCTCCGGCGATTCACCGATCTCACCCTCATGGGTAACCCTGCAATCCGCCTGCCTTGACCCGCAGACGGGACGGGCCGTCGCCGGCGGCCGCCTGACCCACGAAGTGTGGGGCCTGCCGCCGGCCTACGATCTGGGCGCCATCGACGGGCGCAACACCTTCACCTTTCCTGAGGAGGGGAAACCCTTCGGCCTCCGCATGCCGTCATCCTCGCTGTACGTCGGGTCCTCCCGCAGCGGCGTTTTCCTTCCCCTCGATTCGAGGGCGAACGTGACGTCGGTGGATCTGCACGGAGCCACAGGCATGATTGCCACGCTGGAGTTCCTGGGCGGCTCCGCCGGAGTAGTTGCCGTCTATGACCCCGCGGGGCAGCGGCGGGTGCTGACGGTGGTCGAAACCGTCGTCGGGAATGAACCGATCCGTTTCAGCGGTGATGGAAACTGGCTGCTGCTGACCGGCACCGCGAAATGCCTGTTGATTGAGGTCGACGGGGGCCGGTTCCTCGAGCTGGGCATGGCGAATGCGGCATGGTGGCCGCTGGCTGAAAGTAGCCTGCTCACCATTGACCATGACCAGGGCCGGGCTGTGCCCCGGCTCTTCAGCCTGGCCGGGAATTCCTACGGCAGGTCTTTCCCGGCGGTCACCCTCGACGCCCAGGTGCCGAGAGACTTCCCCTACTTTTGGGCTCCGGCGGTGTCGCCCGATGGAACGGAGCTGTTGGCCCTGGTAGCCGCAGGGGTGTCGCGCGAGTACCAGCAGCAGTTCGGGACGGGGCAGCGCGCTGCCAAAATCACTTTGGCAACAGGGAAGGCTGCCCTCCTCCACACGGCTTTCCTCGGAAAGGACCAGATTCTTGAGCGTGACGTCCGGGAGGTCCGCTGGACGCAGCGTCCACCGCAGAACCGGATCCGGCTTCACCCCGCCCTTGCCGCGGGCCTGGCCCAGCCGGTAACCCAACATGCCTATTTGTCCCCCGGCCGGTGGGCGGACGAGGCCGAGGCCGTTCTGGTCCACAGCCTCAACCGCGCACTCGAACTAACCGAAGCGGGGATCCCCGTGGCCCACCTGATGCCCGAGATCCTTGCTTCCCTCGGACCCGTCGCTGCGGGCACGGAAGACTGGGAACGCCGGTCCGCCTGGCTTGTCGATATCCGGAATCTCACCGCTCGGGAAAGTGCCGCCGGTGCATTCACCGGGGATCAGGCGCTCGCGTGGCGGCACTACGGCGCAGCGATTGCCGCTATCCAGGCCGGACGCCCTGAACTTATCGATCCTCTGGCCACGCTCAAGACATAATCCAAGGCGGCCCCGGCTGCCCGGCGAACCTTCCACCATCACCAGTCCACCCCCACTAAGGAGAACGAAAATGGCCGCAAAATGTCCGGATTGCACGAAGAAAACCGGAATGGATATCGGAGACCCGGACCGCCAGGGCTGGTACACGTACGTATGCCAGTCCTGCGGCTTTAAGTGGAAGAGCCCCGATAAGCCGTACTAGCCCTCCAGCTCCGGCGGACGCGTCAACCTGCAAGGCACCAAGAATCATTAAAAGGGAAGGAACTTCAATGGCATATACCGCATCAGCGAGCCGCACCGGAGACTATAGCCAGGTGCATACCTGCCGTTCCTGCAGGAAGGAATTCTGGGCCAAGAGCTCATGGAACGGCGTCACGGTCCAGTGTCCGCACTGCTCCTCCGACAACTAGACAACTAGTTGCCCCGGGCCGGCAGCTCCGCCCTAGCTCTCCGCAGGCCGTCCGTGCACGGCAGACCATTCAGCACTGAGCTTGGCGTCGCCCACCGGTTCCCAGCTGTTCGCCTCGAACAGGGACGCCACCGTGTCCCGGTTCAGGTCCGGGGCGCCGCCGTCGACGTCCGCCGTGGGATAGCAGACCCACAGGGATCCACCGGGTTCGACGGCGGCAGCCGCGGTGGCCAGCTCATGGGCCAGATCCGCCGCCGTTGCCACGAAGAGGAGGACGACGTCGGCCGGGAAGCGCCCGTCATCCTCAGCCAGGAACGCCGAATCCGGCAGCATCGCCTCCACCCCCGGGAAATCCTTGGCACCGTACGCGGTGACACGGTCCGTTGCGGAAAGATCGAACGGCTGGGCTGATTCGGAAAACACTTGGGGCTCCATTCCTGGGCACGAGACTCTGGTGATACGGGCAGCCTCCGGAATGGCAAGCCACCTTCTCTATTATTTCAGCCGCATGCCCCGGTTTGATCCGGTTTGGGCTGTCCGGAAGCACCAACTCTGTAACGACACGGCAACGGCGCCTCCAGCCGCCTCCCCCTGGCGTGACCTACCCGACTCCACGCCGCTGCCCGGGCGCCTACCCGCCCGGAGAAACCTGCCGATAGTTCCTCCGGATATTTCAATAGATGGGGACCATTTTGCATCGCACTACCGGCGGAGTTCACCGCTCCGCGTTGAGAAGAAGGGCAGCAGCCGTCGGGGCCGCCGCCGTCGTTGTTCTTGCAGCGACCTCCTGTTCCGAACCCGCCGCGGCCGAGCCGGAGGTCCAACCCCGCGACGGGGCGACCGTGGTCCGGGTGATCGACGGCGACACCCTGGTGGTGGACCTCGCCGGCGAGGACGTCACCGTCCGGCTGCTGAATGTGGACACTCCCGAGACCAAGGATCCGAACGAGCCCGTGCAGTGCCTGGGCCCGGAGGCCACCGTGTTCCTCGAGGAGGCGCTGCCGCCCGGCAGCTCCGTGGAGCTGGAGTACGACGTCGAGCGGGAAGACCGCTACGGCCGCACCCTGGCCGGGGTGTACGACGACGAGGACCGGCTGATGAACGCGGAGGTCGCCCGGCACGGTTTCGGGATTCCCGTGACCTACGAACCGAACGCCAAATTCCGCCCTCCCGTGGACGAAGCGTACGAAGAAGCACGGGATCAGCAAGCAGGACTGTTCAGCACCGCGATTGAATGCACCCTGCCGGGCATGGTCACCACCGCGGAACAGGCAGCCGCGGCGGCAGCTGCCGAAGGTACCGGGTCTGCAGCCGACGAGGCCGCAGCCGCTGCCGCCGTGGTCTATGCCCTGGTTAAGACCGTGGACGAAACCGTCGACGCCCTGGAAAAGGCAGCAAAAACAGGCAACAACGCAATGTGGAAGACGCTGTCCGAAGCGGAGAAAACCTCCCTGAAGGACCGGGCCGACGCAGCCAGGACTCGGATCAACACCCGGCATGAGCAGCTGACCACCCTGCGGGACCAGCGCCGGAGCGCCGAGGATGAGGCCGCCCGCGTGGCGGCGGAGGCTGAAGCCGAGGCGCAGCGCGTAGCCGCCGAAGCCGCCGCGGCCGAGGCAAACCGCGTCGCCGCGGAACAGGCTGAAGCCAACCGGCAGGCTGCAGCAGCGGAAGCGGCGCGTGCCGCAGCCGCCCAGGCCGAAGCCGACCGCCAGGCACAGCAGTACATTCCGCCGGCGTACGAACCGCCGGTGCAGAGCAACCCGTACCCGGGATACAACGGCCCCCGTTGCTACGCGCCCGGCGGCAAGTCCTGGCGTCCCTGTTAGACCGTTAGGCCCTTAGACCGTTAGACCCTGCAAGACCCTGCAAGACGACACGCGATGGCTGCCGCTCCCCTAAGAGAGGCAGCCATCGCTGTTTTCGATAGCAGCCGCCTTCGGAAATCCCTTGCGCCGCCCTCGCCGCAGGCGAAGAATTTCTCTCAAGAGCGGCGGACAGGCCGTAGAACCGGGCACCATCCGGGCGCCTGGCGGTTGCCGCCCCAGGTGGTGAATCCGATGGACCCCCAGCTCCCCGGCGACGCGGTGGAGGACCTCCGCGCAAAGCTGTCCGGCACCGTCATCCTGCCCCGGGACGAGGAGTATGACGACGCCCGGCGGATCTGGAACGGCATGATCGATGTGCTGCCCGCGGTGGTGGTCCGCGCCGGCTCCCCCGCGGACATCGCCCCGGTGCTGGCGTTCGCGCAGCGGTGGAACCTGCCGCTGGCGGTCCGCGGCGGCGGGCACAACGTGGCAGGCAACGGCACCGTGGCCGACGGTCTGGTGCTGGATCTGGGCAGCCTCAACGACGTTGCGGTGGACCCGGAGGCCGGGACCGTCACGGTGCAGGCGGGCGCCACCCTGGGCGACATCGATGCCGCCACCGAACCGTACGGGCTGGCCGTGCCGCTGGGCGTGGTTTCCGGGACGGGGGTGGCGGGGTTGACGTTGGGCGGAGGCGTCGGCTGGCTGACCCGCGCGTACGGGCTGAGCATCGACAACCTGCTGGCCGCCGACGTCGTGACCTCCGATGGAGAGGCCGTGCACGCCAGCGCCGAGGACCATCCCGAGCTGTTCTGGGGGCTGCGCGGCGGCGGCGGAAACTTCGGCGTGGTGTCCTCGTTTACCTTCGCCGCCCATCCGCTGCCCGATCAGGTGTATGCCGGAAACCTGGTCTACGCGAACATGCACTGGTACCATGCCCTTCGCGAGTACGACAGGTGGGGTTCCAACCTGCCCGAGGAAATGACCACGATCATCACGTTCCTCACTCCGCCGCCGGAGTGGGAGCTGGGTGACCAGCCGCTGATGGTGATCGGGTTTGCCTGGGCGGGGGCGGACGCCGAGGCCGGGGCCGGCGTGGTACGGCGGCTTACCGCGGCGGCGCCTCCGGATGCGGAGGACATCGCCGCCGTGACGTGGCGGGACTGGCAGTCGGCCGTGGACTCGATGTTTCCCTCCGGGGTGCGGGCCTATTGGAAGAACACCTCGATTGACCGGCTGGATGAGGCCGCCATCGATGCCCTGGTCCGGGCCGGCTGCGAGCAGACCTGGCGCGGCACGGGGTTTGACCTGCATCATCTGGACGGCGCCTACGGCCGCGTGCCGGAAGAGGACACTGCGTTCCCCACACGGTCCGCCCCGTACTGGCTGAACGTCTACGGATACTGGACGGACGCGGCCGACGACGACGCACGCACGGCTTTCGTGCGGCAGGTCACGGCCAGCCTGGCGCCGTCGTCCTCCGGGGCACAGTACGTGAACTTCATGGGCGCCGAGGACCCGGCGGCACAGGGCACCGTCCCGTCCGTCTACGGCCCGGACAAGCTCCTCCGCCTCACGGCCCTGAAGCAGGCCTACGATCCGCACAACCTCTTCCGTCGCAACCACAACATCGTCCCCGCCGGCTAGGGGCCGGTACGCGAGGCATCCGCCGCCGCTGGGCGTCCTGCTCCGAATTCATGGACAGCAGCACCACGGGGACGTCTGCTGTTTAATGACCTATCCAACACCGGCGGGCAGACTAGAGGCACACCGTTTCCATCAGCGCAGCGCGGAGGTTCCACCATGCCGGCCATCGACCTGAACAGCGACGTCGGAGAGTCCTTCGGCAACTGGACCATGGGCGACGACGCCGCCATCTTCGAGTCTGTTTCCAGCGCCAACGTGGCCTGCGGCTTCCATGCCGGCGATCCCTCCACCATCGCGCAGACCTGCCGCAGCGCCGTCGCCGCCGGCGTCACCATCGGCGCCCACGTGGCCTACCGGGATCTGGCCGGCTTCGGGCGCCGGTTCCTGGACTGCTCCTATACCGAACTGCTTGACGACGTGCTCTACCAGCTCGGAGCCCTGCAGTCCCTGGCCCGCGCGGCGGGGTCCGAGGTCCGCTACGTGAAGCCGCACGGCGCGCTGTACAACACGATCGTCCACCACGAGGTCCACGCCCGCGCCGTCGTCGACGCCGTCCGCACCTTTGACAAGGACCTGCCGATGCTGCTGCTCCCAGGTGCCGTCGCCCTGGATATGGCAGCCGACGCCGGGCTGCGCGGAGTGGCCGAAGCGTTCGCGGACCGCAACTACAACCCCGACGGCACCCTCGTCTCCCGCCGCGAGCCCAACGCGGTCATCCACGACGCCGGTACGGTCACCGCCAACATGGTCCGGCTGGCCACGGAGGGCGTCATCACCGCCGTCGACGGCACCGACATCCCGATGTCCGCCGAATCCATCTGCGTCCACGGGGACACCTCCGGCGCCGTCGCCATGGCTCGGGCCGTTCGGACCGGGCTGCAGGACGCAGGCGTGAGCATCTCGAGCTTCGTGTGAGCCGGTCCGTCAACGCCGTCGAGTCCATCCGGCCTGCCGGGACGCGCTCCCTGCTGGTGGAACTGGGGTCCCTGGCCGACGTCGTCGCCCTCCACGCCGAGCTCCGGGCACGGCCGCTGCCGGGCCAACTGGATGTGCTGGCCGCCGCCGCCACCGTCCTGGTGCGGTTCAGCGGCCGGCGGGAAACCGTGGCCGCCGCAGGGCTCCTTGAGGCACTGGACTATCGTCACGGCGAGGTTCCGGAGGCGCGGACGGTCACCATCGAAACCGTGTACGACGGCGCGGACCTCGCCGACGTCGCCCGCCTCACGGGACTGTCCGAAGACGCGGTGATAGCGGCTCACAGCGGCACTTCGTGGACCGGCGGGTTCGGCGGCTTTGCGCCCGGGTTCACCTATCTGGTGGGCGGCGACCCGGTGCTGAAGGTGCCCCGGCGGGACACTCCCCGCACGGCCGTCCCGGCGGGATCGGTGGCGCTGGCCGGCGACTACTCGGCGGTGTATCCCCGCGAATCCCCCGGCGGCTGGCAGCTGATCGGCCGCACGGGCGCCGTCATGTGGGATTTGGCCCGGGAATCTCCGGCGCTGGTCCGTCCCGGGGATGCGGTCTGGTTTAAACCGGTTCGGGACCTTGTCGAGGTGCCGGTTGGCCGGGGAGCCGCGGCTGGGAATCCGGCGGCTGACAATCCGGCGGCTGATGTCGCTGTCCGGGATGCTGCCCGGGATGCTGACGCTGCTGGATCAAGGGCAGACGGAGCCGCACTGGAGATCCGCAGCCCCGGACTGCAGTCCCTGATCGAGGACCTGGGCCGTCCCGGCTTTGCCGACCTCGGCGTGTCCGTCTCCGGTGCCGCAGACCTCCGCTCTGCCCGGCAGGCCAACCGGCTGGTCGGCAATCCTGCCGGGGCCGCCGTGATCGAGAACCTCTTCGGCGGACTCGAACTGGCGGCCCGGGGCGATGCGGTCCTTGCCCTGACCGGCGCGGAGCTGCCCGCCGCCGTCGTCTCCCCGGACGGCACCCGGGACCGTCCCGCACCCCTGAACGCCCCCTTCGCCCTGCTCGACGGGGAGATCCTGACGCTGGGCTTTCCCTTCCGCGGAATCCGCAGCTATGTCGCGGTGCGCGGCGGGATTGCCGTGGAGCCGGTCCTGGGCAGCCGGAGCACGGACACGATGAGCGGTATCGGCCCGCCGGCTTTGGACGCCGGGGTCCGGGTGCCGGTGGGCCCGGTGTCCGGCGCGGTTCCGGTCGGGGACGCGGAGCCGTCGTCGCTGGGGGCCCTGGAGGACGACGGCGCGCATCCCCGGGACGACGTCAGTGCCGGCGCGGGCGCTGACGGCGCGGGCGTTGGTGTCGACGCGGGCGCTGGTATCGGCACCAGCGGCGGCACCCGTCCCGGCACCCTGGGAACCGGAACCACCCCCACCCTGCTGCGGATCACCGCCGGACCGCGCCAGGACTGGTTTGGTCCCGCCGCCGCCGATGCCCTGGCCAACCGCACCTGGTCCACCACCAACGAGTCCAACCGGATCGGGGTGCGGTTCGCTGCCGATCCCCCGGACGCGCAGCCGCTGCAGCGCATCCGGGACGGCGAGCTGGCGAGCGAGGGCGTGGTCACCGGATCGCTGCAGGTCCCGCCGTCGGGCCTGCCCGTCCTTTTCCTGGCCGATCATCCGGTGACGGGCGGCTACCCGGTGATCGCCGTCGTCGTTCCGCAGGACCTGCCCGTGGCCGCCCAGCTGCCGCCAAGCCATCCCGTACGCTTTGTCTTCGTTGACCCCGATTCCCTGGCACCGCTGTCCGCAGCAGAAACAGCCGCCATGTTTCCGGAAGGAACCCCGTGAAAAAGGTCCTGATCGCCAACCGGGGCGAGATTGCCGTGCGCGTGGCCCGCGCCTGTTCGGACGCCGGGATTTCCTCGGCGGCGGTGTATTCGGACCCCGACGCCGACGCGCTGCACGTGCGGGTGGCCGACGAAGCCTACGCGCTGGGCGGTGCTTCCGGCGCGGACACCTACCTGAACATTTCCAAGCTGATTGACGCCGCGCACCGGGCCGGTGCCGACGCCGTCCATCCCGGCTACGGGTTCCTGTCCGAGAACGCGGACTTTGCGCAGGCGGTGCTCGACGCCGGGCTGACCTGGATCGGTCCGTCGCCGCAGGCCATCCGCGATCTGGGCAACAAGGTGACGGCGCGGGAGATTGCCGTCCGGGCCGGCGCTCCGCTGGTTCCCGGCACCCGAGGTCCGGCGCAGAGCGCGGAAGAAGTCCGGGAGTTCGCCGAGGAGTACGGGCTGCCGGTGGCCATCAAGGCCGCGTACGGCGGCGGCGGGCGCGGGATGAAGATCGCCCGGCGGATGGAGGATGTGGAGGACGCGTTCGAATCCGCCGTCCGGGAGGCCGTCTCCGCCTTCGGCCGCGGCGAGTGTTTTGCGGAACGGTTCCTCGACCGGCCCCGGCATGTGGAGGCGCAGGTGCTGGCCGATACGCACGGGAACGTCGTCGTCGTCGGAACCCGCGACTGTTCGCTGCAGCGCCGGAACCAGAAGCTCGTGGAGGAAGCGCCGGCGCCGTTCCTGAGTGACGAGCAGCGCGCAACCATCCATGCGTCGGCCAAGGCCATCTGCCGGGAAGCCGGCTATACCGGTGCCGGAACGGTCGAATACCTGGTCTCCCCCGACGAGCTGATCAGTTTCCTGGAGGTCAACACCCGGCTGCAGGTCGAGCATCCCGTGACCGAGGAAACCACCGGCGTGGACCTGGTCCGGGAGCAGTTCCGGATTGCCGACGGGCTGCCGCTGTCCCTCACACAGGAGCCGGTGCCGTACGGGCATGCGTTTGAGTTCCGGCTCAATGCCGAGGATCCCGCGCGGGGTTTCCTGCCCGGCCCGGGTCTGGTGGAGGCGTTCGAGCCGCCGACGGGTCCCGGCATCCGGATGGATTCGGGCGTCCGGTCCGGCTCCGTGGTGCCGGCGGAGTATGACTCGCTGATGGCCAAGCTGATTGTCTGGGGTGAGGACCGGCCGCAGGCCCTGCGCCGTGCCCGGGCTGCTTTGGACGAACTGGTGATCCGCGGCGTGCCGACGGTGGTGCCGTTCCACCGCGCCGTGGTCCGGGCCGACGCGTTCACCGCTACCGACCGGCTGGGGGTCTACACCACGTGGATCGAGTCGGAATTTGCCGAGCCGTTGGCTGCCTCGCCGGAAATCGCCGCGTCGCTCGCGGGTGGAAAGCGGGAAACCTTCACGGTCGACGTCGACGGCCGGGCGGTGTCCGTGGGTGTTCCGGCGGCACTGTTGAATGCGTTGCGTGCGGGCGGTTCCGGTTCGGCTGCGTCATCGGGTTCGGCGGTCGGGGATGGGGCGCGGGACTCCGCGCCGGCCGATGACGCCGTTCTGGCCTCGCCGATGGCCGGGAACCTGGTGAAGTGGGTGGCCGACGACGGCGCTGAAATCACGGAGGGCGATCCAGTGGCGGTGCTGGAGGCGATGAAGATGGAAACGACGGTCCGGGCGCACCGTTCCGGTGTCTTCTCCCGGTCGGCCACCGAGCCTGGAGCTGCCGTCCGGCGGGGCGATGCCCTTGGGGAGATCCGTTCCTGAGCCTGGGTCGGAACTCCGGCGAGTCGTCGATGGTCTCCAGGCCTTCTGCGGGTTGCATCCGTGCTCTTCCCCCACGCACTCGTTCTCCCCACTCTTCCTCCCCCGCCCGGATCACGCTTCCTCTCCCCACTCTTCCTCCCCCGGCCGGATCATCCATCCTCCTCCCCCCGCCCTCCTCATCCCCTCCCCGCATCACCGTCCTCTTCCCCCCCCCGCCCGCATCACTCTTCCTCCCCAGCCGGGGCATCACTCGTCCTCCCCAGCCGGGGTCCTGTCGTATGTCACCGCCTCGTTCTCCACAACCGGACTCACTGCGGACGACTGACGCCCGGCATCTTGATGGAATCAGTCCATGCAGTCATACGAGTTCCACGTGTCGGAGACCGGAGCAGCGTGCACCGGTCAGGAGACCTGTGCTGATGCAGCGGCCCCGGTCGATGATGGACTCAGCGGCGACCTGCGGCTTCGGAATCTTCAGTCCCTCGGACGGGAAAGCATCCTGCGTACCGTGGAGAGTCTTGCCTCTCTTATCGGGTGGGCGCAGGCGCAGGAGGCCCGGGCCGTAACTCGGCTGGACGAGTTGGTGACCCGCGACGTGGATCCTGACGGAAGCCAGGGCGATATCTGCGATTCACAGACCGCGTTCCGGCTGGTCGCCTCCGAATTGGGTGCGCTCCTGTCCCTCCCGCCCATGACTGCCCAGCGTCTGGTTATTGATTCCTCCACGCTTTGTTCAGAGTGCCCAGCTGTTCTGGCAGACCTGGAAGCGGGCAGGCTCAGCTACCGGAAAGCGCAGATCATCTGCTCTACGGTCGCCTCCCTGCCGGAGCCCACACGCGTCAAGCTGGAAAGCCAACTGTTGTCCGAGGCTCAAGGGCTCACGGCCGCGCAACTGGAGCGGAAAGCCCGCAGGCTTTACGAGGGCATGGTGCCCGAGTCCGAGCTGGCCGTAAGACACCGCCGTGCCCGTAGTGATCGGCGTGTAACCCTGGAACCCCAGCAGGACGGCATGTGTTTCCTCGGAGCTCGGCTTCCGGCTCCCGAAGGCCAGGCCATCTTCACCGGGCTGACTACCTGCGCCCGGTCGGAGCAAGCTGCCGGCGATTCCCGCACCGTGGACCAGCTCCGGGCAGACATGTTCACATCACTGCTTCTCGGTGGGAACGGTGGCATTGAGGACCGCGAGCGCCCAACTTCCAGATCTGCCCGTTCAGGAGACAGGTTGAACGGTTCTGCAAAAATCTCGCACCGGAACAGTCCGCGCAGGCCTCTCACTCCCCTCGGTCCGCGGGTGAAGGCGGAAGTGATGGTCCTGATCAATGCGGAAACCCTCCTTGGTCTGGACAACAAACCTGCCGAACTGCATGGATACGGGCCCATCAGCGCGGAGGCCGCCCGGGAACTTGTCCGCAGCATCGGGCATTGGACCGGGCTGCTTCGGTCTGGCTCCACCGGCGAGATCCTCGACGTCGGCCGTCAGCGTCGTGTACCTCCCGGTCTCCGCCGCTGGCTGCAGGCACGCGATTCGACCTGCCGTTTCCCGGGTTGCTCCGCCAACGTGATCACGGCCGAGATCGACCACACCGTCCCGTGGGCCAGGGGCGGACCTACCGTTCACGGGCTCGAATGCCTGTGCCGGAAACACCATGCCTTGAAAACCGCAGGTTTCTGGACTGCCCGGCAGCCCGCACCTGGTCTCCTCGAGTGGACGTCTCCGGCAGGCCGCAGGTACCAAACACGGGCGCACCTGCACCTATCCATGGGCGGGAACACGACAGGACCTGTGGGCGCGAAGAAGGCCGAAACTTTGGGTGGGAACGAAACTTTGGGTGGGAGCAGGACCGGAGTGCGGCAGAATTCCGCGCTTGGCGATGCAGCACCCGCGTTCGGTGCCGGCAACCGGGATCATGCCGCCGTCGGCGATCCTCCACCCTTCTGAGCGGACCGGACCGGCTGAATGGGTCTGCTCCCTGAATGGGTCCGCTACGGCTATGCCCAGAGGGCCCGCAACCCCGCAATCGAGTTCCACCCCAGATACAGGGTCAGCAACCAGGCCAGGACACCGATAAGGAGCAGCCACCGCGGATACTGATATCCCGACAGGAGGTCCCGGCGTCGCCAGGCGGCCCAGAGCAGGACGGCAAACCCGAGCGGCAGAATGAGGCCGTTGAAGGCCCCGGCAAAAACCAGCAGGGTCTGCGGCGGCTGGCCCAACAGCAGATAGGCACCAGCGCACACCGCGATGAAGGCAACCGTGAGGAGGTTCCGGACCCGGTCGCTGCCGGAAAGCTTCGTGATGAAGGAAACCGAGGTGTACGAAGCCCCAATCACGGAAGTCAGGGCCGCAGCCCAGAACACGATGCCAAAGAGCCGGATGCCGATTTCACCGGCGGCAATTCGAAAGGCGTCTGCAGCCAGGTTCTGGCCGGTCAGCACCGCCCCGCCGGAAACCACACCCAGGACCGCCAGAAACAGCAGTACCCGCATCACACCCGTGACAATCACCCCGAGCAGCGCCGCCCGTGTGATGGGCCGGATGTTCTCGAGACCGGAGTTCCCCGAGTCGACCATCCGGTGCGCTCCGGCATAGGTGATGTATCCACCGACCGTGCCGCCGATCAGAGTGGTGATCGCTAGGAAATCCACCTGTTCGGGCAGGACGGTGTTCTTCAAGGCGCTGCCCACCGGAGGCGCGGCAACGATGGCGACGTAAAGCATGAGCAGGATCATCAGCACACCCAGGACCACGACCACCCTGTCCAAGGCCAACCCTGCCCGCTTCGAAAGGAAAATGAGAATGGCCAGTACGGCGGATAGGGCGGCGCCGATCTTCGGATCCAGTCCAAGCATGGCGTTCAGTCCAAGCCCGGTTCCCGCCACGTTGCCGACGTTGAAGACAAGCCCGCCGACGAACACCAGGATGGCCAGCACCAGCCCCGCACCAGGAAGGACCTTGTTGCCCAGCACCTGGGCACGCAGCCCGGATATGCCGATGATTCGCCAGACATTCAGTTGGACGGCGATGTCCACCAGGATCGACACCAGAATGGCAAAGGCAAAAGCAGCACCAAGCTGAACGGTGAACACCGTGGTCTGGGTGATGAACCCGGGTCCGATGGCGCTGGTCGCCATAAGGAACATGGCGCCCAGAATGGCTGACCGCTTCGGATCCATCTTCCTGCGTCGTTTTCGCGCCGGCGCCGCGGACGCCCTGGGAGTGCCGGGAGCGCCCGGTGTGCCGGACTCGCTGGGAGCGCCAGGAGTGCCGGACTCGCCGGACTCGCCGGAGGGACCCGTCGATGGATCATGCGGCTGCTCGTCCATGTGCTCATCCCTTTGACGCGGGCCGATGGGGATAAATCGCCGCCAGTTTACGGGCGCAGGGAGGACAGGTGAAGATCCGAAGGGGGTGGCTCAGCGGAGAAGACCGGAAGGAACGGTGACGCGGTAAGACCAGGGAGCTCCGCACCCCCGTCGGAGCCAGCAGAACAAACGCCCAGACCCCTGCCACCAGGACAGACGCCCAAGCCCTATGACGTCCTGGTACCGGCCCGGCGGCGCACGACGTCGACGGCCTCCACAATCCCCATCTTCAGCGCCGGACCGTGCCCGGGCAGGATGAGCGACGCGTCCAGCCCGGCCAGTTCTGCGAGCGCACTGTCCGCCCGGACGCCGTCGTGCTGGAATATCGGATGGAGCGACTGCGGGCCGTTGCGGGTGCTGATCGCGTGCCCGGTCACCAGCGCATCACCGGTGATCACGGCCTTGGCTGCCGGCAGATAGAAGGACGTATGCCCGGGAGTGTGCCCCGGAGTCGGTACGGCAACGGGACCGCCGGGAAGCGATGCGAGCAGAGCATCGTCCCAAACTTCCGCCGTCAGAACGGACACCGGCGTCCTGCCGCCGGCACGAAGCGCACGGGTGCCCCAGCGCAGGACGCGGGGTTTCCAGGCGCGGACCAGCACCTGTCCGGGCGAGACCTGGATTTTCTCCACTCCCACCAGCTGGCGGTGCTCCGCCGCGCTGCTGAACACGGGAGTGCAATATTGACGGGCAAAGTGGGCCGCGGTGCCTGCATGGTCAACATGGGCATGCGTCACCAGTACCGCGTCGCCGTCTGCCGGATCCAGACCCGCGTCCCGGATCGATTCGCGGACCAACGGCAGATCCCCCGGATAACCGCCGTCGACCAGCGTGAACCGCTCGCCACGGCGGAGAATGGTCCAGTTCGACGCCGGCCCCTCCACGAAGAAGACATCGGGTGCCGCTTCGGTGACGGTATATCCGGCTCGTTTCATGGTTCTCTTCCCTTTGACGCAGGTGCCCTGCAGACATGTCGTCCGCGCCACACCACCCTACCCGGAGGCGCCGGTTCCGGATTCCACCGCCCCGAAACGCATCAGCTAAAACCCCTTGACCCGCCCGGCAGCCGGGCGTAGCTTCGTTATCAACCGCAAGGTTGAACAACCAGCACCTTGATTACACATCCACAGAAGCTGACCCTCCGCATGGAATCCCACAGCGACGAACCCCTTCTGGACAAGGCTTTCCTGGCCCTGGCCGATCCGGCCCGCCGCCGGATCATCGCCCGGCTGTCCCGGGGCCCTGCCACGGTCAACGAACTGGCGGAACCCTTCGAGATCTCCAAACAGGCAATCTCGAAGCACATCCAGGTCCTCGAGCAGGCACAGCTCGTCACGCGCAGCCGTGACGCCCAGCGCCGGCCCGTCCACCTGAACCCCGCACGGTTGGAGGCGCTCACCGCCTGGATCGGCCAGTACCGGCTGGTCCGCGAGGAGCAGTTCCGCAGCCTAGACGCCGTGCTCAACGCACAGGCCGCAGCGAAAGGCGGCCCGCAGGCAAAGGATCCATCATGACCAACGCACTGCAGCTCACCGTCCCGGACGGTGTCCCGTTCATCGATTTCAGCCGGGAACTCGACTATCCCGTGGCACAGGTCTTCCGCGCCTACTCCGAACCGGACCTTCTGGTCCAGTGGCTCGGCCCGCGGGGGATGAAGATGGACATCAACCACTACGATTTCCGCACCGGCGGGTCCTACAGCTACATCCACACCGGACCTGAGGGAATCCCCTACGAATTCCGCGGCATCTTCCACACTGTGCGGGAGAACGAATTCGCCATCCAGACCTTCGAGTTCTCCGGTTACCCGGATATCACCAGCCTGGAATTCATGACCATGGAAGCACTCGACGGCGGCCGTACCCGGATCAGCGCCCATGCCGTCTACCCCTCGATGGAGGCTCGTGACGGCATGGCTGCCTCGGGCATGGAGGCCGGCGTCGCCGAAGGCTTCGACCGGATGGAGGAACTGCTCGCCCAGCTCCAGCCGGAGGCACTGCAGGGAAGGGGCGCGTGATGAGCAACCCCCTGACCCTGCATGCCCCCGCAGGAGAACCCTTCCTGGAGTATCAGCGCGAATTCGAATTCCCGGCGGGCGCCGTCTTCCAGGGCCACATGGACCCGGACCTCTTTGTCCAGTGGATTGGGGCTGCGGAGTTCACCGCCCGGCTGGATGTGTTCGAGCCGCGGTCCGGCGGCGCCTACCGGGTCATCCAGTCCCAGGACGACGGCGGGGAGTTTGCCTTCCGCGGTGTGTTCCACACCGTGCGCCAGGACGAGTTCGTGCTGCAGACCTTCGAGTTCGAGGGCTACCCGGACGTGGTGACACTCGAATACAACACCTTCACGGAACTGCCCGGCGGCAGGAGCCGGCTGACCGGCCATTCCCTGTACCCGTCGGTCCAGTACCGGGACGAGTTCCTGGGCAACGGCATGGAAGACAGCATGTCGGCCGGCTATGACCAGCTGGATCAGCTGCTCTTCTCCGTGCAGACCGGAAGGTAGGTGTCGGCTATGGATTGGACCCTGGAAGTGGTGGTGGTCCCGGTCAGCGACCTGGACCGGGCCATCACCTTCTACCGCGAGCAGGCGGGTTTTCACCTGGACCACCGGACGTCAAACGCCCGGATGGATTTCGCGCAGTTGACTCCCACGGGCTCCGGCTGCTCGATCCTGGTGGGGGACGCGGCTTCCAGCCAGGGCATGGCGCCCGGCTCGCTGCGCGGTCTGCAGTTGGTGGTTTCCGATGCGCAGTCCGCCCGGCAGGAGCTGCTGGACCGGGGCGTCGACGCCGGTGAGATCACCGTCTTCGACGAGCGCGACGGGGGAACGTTTTTCAGCTTCCCGGACCCGGACGGCAACACCTGGACGGTGCAGGAAATGAAGGTCCGGGCTGACAATCCCCTGATTCCCCCGGATGCCCGTATCAGCTACGCCCGGGACCCCAGCTGACTCCAAACGAATCCGACGAACCTCTATTGACAGACCGGCGCATTGACCCGAACATGCCTTCCTCGGGGTTGACACTCTCCTACTGAGGAGTAGCGTGGGGGCTCCCCAAAGGCAACGGGACGATCCCGTTGCACGAAGGAGCGACATGTTGAGCACGAGCAAAAGAATGGCCGTCCTACTGTCAACCGCCGGACTCATCTCCGGCTCCGCGGTCCTGGCGACGCCTGCGGCGGCAGCCGGCACCGAATGTGAACCCGGTGACGTGAAAACAAGCTTCAACCATCACTACGTCACCACCAGCAAGGAAGCCGTCTCTTCGATCACGCTGTCTAACGTGTCCGGATCGGAGGCGCCGACGTCAGTTACCGCGAAAACCGATGGCACGGCCACTGCCTCGGTCTCGGGACCCGTCCCCTTTGACGAAATCCTCGCGCCCCTGCAGGCACAGGTCAGCGCCGACGCATCGGCCCGGGAAACCTGGACGGAATCAGACGCCGTGAAAGTGACCGGGCCGATGCCGGCCGGGCAGTCGCGTGTCGCCGAATACGGCTTCACCATCGTGACGTTTTCCGGAGCCCAGCAGACCTGCCAGCTGGACGGGCAATTTGGTCCGCAGGCCCGCTTCGCCGGCACTGCACCCACCGGCACCTACGTGGAGAACTACACGCTGCCGTACGTTCCGTAGCCGGTGATCGTTCCGTAGCCGGTGATCGTTCCGTAGCCGGTGATCAACGACGACGGCGGGGCTTCCCAACGGAGGCCCCGCCGTCGTCCGTGTTCCCAAGGGCGTGTCCCCACAGCCCGTGAGACCGCCCCGTGAGACCGCCCCGGCAGACAACAGTCCCGCCGCCCCATGCCCGGCGGAAAGCAGCGACGCGCCGCAGGCGTAATATGGATTGGCCCCTTATTCGGCCGACCTCCCCACATTCCAAGGTGTGTTCTCTTGAAGTCCTCCTTTACCCAGGCGCTGGCCCGCGGGCTGAATGTCCGGCATATCCGCTTCATGGCGCTCGGCTCGGCCATCGGCACCGGCCTGTTCTACGGATCCGCGTCCGCCATCCAGTCCGCCGGACCGTCCGTCCTGCTGGCCTACATGATCGGCGGCGCGGCTGTGTTCCTGGTCATGCGGGCCCTCGGCGAAATGGCCGTCCGCCATCCGGTGACCGGTTCCTTCGGCCACTACGCCAGCCGCTACCTCGGTCCGTTCGCCGGATTCATCACCGGCTGGACGTTTGCCTTCGAAATGGCCATTGTCGCGATTGCCGATGTCACGGCCTTCGGCATCTACATGGGTTTCTGGTTCGAGGACGTCCCGCGCTGGATCTGGATTCTCGCCGTCATTTTCCTCATTGCGGCACTGAACCTGATGCGGGTGAAGGTCTTCGGGGAAACCGAATTCTGGCTCTCACTGATCAAGGTGGCGGCGATCATCGCGATGATCATCGGCGGGGCGGTGATTGTGGTGTTCGGGTTCGGACTGCCCGACGCCGCGAACCCCGGGCTGGACACGATGCTGGGGTCCGGAGGGTTCTTCGCCAACGGCTTCTGGGGCCTGCTGGCGTCCTTCTCGATTGTGATGTTCGCCTTCGGCGGCATTGAAACCATCGGCATCACGGCCGGTGAAGCGGACAATCCCAAGAAGGCCATCCCCGCTGCGGTGAACACCGTACCGGTGCGTATCCTGCTCTTCTACGTCTGCGCCCTGGGCATCCTCATGATGATCTTCCCGTGGCAGGACATCAACGGGGAGACCAGCCCGTTCGTGCAGATTTTCGATGCCCTGGGCATCCCGGCGGCAGCGCACATCCTCAACGCCGTCGTCATCACGGCTGCGCTCTCCGCCATCAACTCGGACATCTTCGGTGCCGGCCGCGTGTTGTACGGACTTGCCCAGGAGGGCCAGGCCCCGGCGTCGTTCGCGAAAGTTTCCCGGCGCGGCGTGCCGTGGATGACCGTGGCGACCATGGCCGCCGTGCTGCTCGTCGGCGTCGTCCTCAACGCCCTGCTGCCGGAATCCCTGTTCACGATCATCGCCTCCATCGCCACGTTTGCCACCGTGTGGGTATGGCTGATGATCCTGCTCTCGCACATCGCCATGAAGCGCGACATCAAGCGCCGGAACCTGCCGGCGTCGGAATTCGGCGTGCCGTTCTGGCCGGCTGCGTCCTACGCGGCGCTGGCCTTTATGGTCTTCATCGTGGTGCTGCTGGGCATCATGCCGGGCACCCGGGTGGCCCTGATTGTGGGCGCCGTGTGGATTGTGCTGCTGTTCGCCGCCTACCGGCTGTGGGTCCGCGGCGACGGGCGGGTGCGCGCGGAGCTGGTGGATGAAACGGGCGCCGGAGCCCGCGGCAGCGAAGAAAGCCGGGTCTGATCCCCCGGTCCTAGCCCCAGTGAATGGCGGTGGCGATCACCGAGGCCAGCAGCCCGGCCACGGCCAATATCCCGCCGATCACCCGGTTCGGCAGGTCCAGCCAGGACGGCCGGTTGGTCAGAAAGGTGTAGAGCCCGGTGCACAGGGCGATCAGCCCGGCGGATCCCAGCAGTCCGGTGAATCCGGTGGCCACTCCCTGGGCAATGATGAGCAGCAGCATCACCACGCCCACCACCACGATGGTCCACCGGGAGCCGCCCGACGTCGTTGTGCGCTTTCCGCCTGATGAGCTGCGTCCCGCGTAACCACTAGTCATGGAATCTTCCCAACCGGGGCCGCCGTTCCGCCCAGCACGGAAAGCGGCGGGAGCCTCTGTGCCGAAAATGGTACTCCCGCTATCCCGGAAGAAGTCTGGACGTTCCGTGTGAATGTTCGCCCGGGGGTGCGTCGGGCAGCCGGACGGTACGGAACAGGGCCAGCTGGAACCGGCCGAGCCGCAGCGTGGCCACCGGCCAGTCGGCTTTCGCGGGCTCGGACCGGGTCCACTCCGGCCCGTTCCGTCCGGACAGACCGTCCCGCCCCGATCGTTCCCGCATGGCCCGCGCCATATTGTTCCGCCGTTCCGTTTCGGCCGACCGCAGCCGGTGTTCCACCCGGGCGAGTTCGAGCTCCATGAGTCCCATAAGCGCCACGGTAGGCAGCACCCCGGCGGGCACGCCACGGCTATGCGGACACCCTCGGTCCGCAGACCGGACGGGTGCCGGTTCCCCGGGTGGGCGCGCTGCCGCCCGGGGCATCAGCACCCGGGGCGCCGCTGCCCGAATAGACTGAAGAGGTGCCTATGTCCTCCGCCGCCGGCCGTTTTGCCCCCAGTCCCACCGGTGAACTGCATGTGGGCAACCTGCGTACCGGCCTGTTGGCCTGGCTTTTTGCCCGCAGCACGGGCCGCCGGTTCCTGCTGCGCATGGAGGATCTGGACCGCGTCCGCTCCGGTGCCGAATCCGCGCAGCTTCGCGACCTTGCCGCCATTGGCCTGGACTGGGACGGCGGCATCGTCCGGCAGTCCGAACGCGGTGACCTGTATCTGGAGGCAATCGCCCGGCTGCGGAACGCGGGGCTGGTGTATGAGTGCTTCTGCACCCGGCGGGAAGTGGCCGAAGCAGCGTCCGCTCCGCACGCACCGCCGGGCGCCTATCCTGGCACCTGCCGCCATCAGACCGAGGAACAACGTGCCCGACGACGGCGCGAACGTCCGGCCGCCCTGCGTCTCCGCGCACAGGTGGATGAGTTCACCGTGACCGACGAGCTGCACGGCAGCTACACCTCGGCCGTTGATGATCTGGTGCTGCTGCGCAATGACGGCGTCCCCTCCTACAACCTCGCCGTGGTCCTGGATGACGGACTGCAGGGCATTGACCAGGTGGTGCGCGGGGATGACCTGCTCAGCTCGGCACCCCGGCAGGCGTACCTCGGCTCCCTGCTCGGCCTGCCCCCGGTGCGCTACGCCCACGTCCCGCTGGCCCTGAATACCGCCGGGCAGCGGCTGGCCAAGCGCGACGGGGCCGTCACGCTTCCCGATCTGGCCGCCGTCGGCCTGGACGCCGCGGCCGTCCGGACCCTGATCCTCGCGTCGCTGGGCCTGCCGGGGACCCTGGACGACGCGCTGGCGGTCTTTGACCCGGCACGGATTCCGCGGGAGCCCTGGATCTTTGACGCCCGGAAAAGTACCTGACCCACGCCCGCAGACAGACGCCCACCAGAAGGAGCTGCACATGAGCCTGCCCCAACCTGACCGGACCGACGGCTATGTGGACCTGCGCTCCTATGGGGCCATCGGCGACGGACGCACCGTGGCGCTGGTGGCCCTGGACGGCTCCATCGATTGGTATCCCACGCCGGACCTGGATTCCACGCCGGCATTCGCCCGTCTGCTGGACGCGGAAAACGGCGGCCAGATTGAACTGCGTCCCGTCGCGGACTTCACCGTGGAGCGGTCCTACGTTGAAGGCACCAATGTCCTGGCCACCACGTTCACCACGGCGGGCGGCAGCGTGCGGATCACCGACTCGCTGAACACCGGAGTGGCCGGCCGGCTGCCCTGGGGTGAGCTGGCCCGGCGGATCGAGGGGCTCGACGGCGAGGTGGACATGCGCTGGGCCGTCACCCCGGGCAGCAGCTTCAACACCGCGTCCCCGTGGGTGCAGCAGTCAGTGCACGGACCCGTGCTGCAGGTCCAGGGCACCACCATGGCCGTCCGCGGCCGGCACATCGGCGAGGAACGGGTCTCTGACCGTGCGGTCAGCGGCCGCTTCACCACCGGCACCGGCTCGCACCATCTGTTGGCCCTGGTGTCCACCCACGAGGAACCGCTGCCGTTGCCGGATCTGGACACCATCAACGACGGCGTGGACCGGACCATTGCCAACTGGCAGGACTGGTCCCGGGAGTTCCAGTACGAGGGACGCTGGGCGCACGCCGTCGAACGCAGTGCCCTGGCCCTGAAGCTGCTGCTGCACAGCCCCACCGGGGCCATTGCCGCCGCCGCCACGACTTCCCTGCCGGAGAACGTGAACGGCGGAAAGAACTGGGACTACCGCTACGCCTGGGTCCGGGATACCGCGTACACCCTGCATGCCATGATCCGCTTCGGACTGCGCGAGGAAGTGCACGCCGCCGTTTCCGGAATGCTGAAGAGTGTCCGGGAACAGGGCACGGACCTCAAGGTTTTCACCCGGCTCAACGGCAGCCGTGCCGAAGGGGCGGAAATACTGGATATGCCCGGCTGGCGCGGCATCGGCCCTGTGGTCAACGGCAACGACGCCGCAGCCCAGCTGCAGATGGGCGTCTTTGGCGACCTGTTCAACATTGTCCAGATGTACGTGGACGCCGGGCATGTCCTGGACACCGGCACCGGCCGGTATCTGGCCGATCTGGCGGACCTGGCCTGCGACGTGTGGCAGCGCAAGGACTCCGGCATGTGGGAACTGAATGAGGAACGGCACTACACCACCTCCAAGCTGGGCTGCTGGCACGCACTGAGCTGCGCCTCTCACCTGGCCGATCTCGGGCAGATCCCCGGAAACCCGGAACGCTGGCGCGCGGAACAGGCGCGCATCCGCGACTGGGTGGACACTCATTGCTGGTCCGAGGAACGCGGGAGCTACGTCTGGTATCCCGGCACCGAGCAGCTGGATGCCTCCATCCTGCTCCACGCCATCAGCGGCTTTGACCGCGGCGAACGGATGTCCTCCACCCTCGATGCCCTGCGCAGCGAACTGGGCCGCGGGCCCCTGCTCTACCGGTTCAGCGGCGCCGAGAAGGAGGAAGGGACCTTCGTGGCCTGCGCGTTCTGGATGGCCGCAGCACTGGACTGCGTGGGCCGCCGGGACGAGGCCGCCGCGCTGATGGATGAACTGGTGCCGCTGGCCAACGACGTCGGCCTGTACACCGAGATGATTGCCGAAGAAGACTCTTCATTCCTGGGCAATTTCCCGCAGGGTCTGTCCCATCTGGCGTTGATCACGGCAGCCCTGACCCTTGCGGAGGACCGCTCCGCTTAGGACGTGCAGCCCACTCCGTCACCGTCACGGTCGAATTTCGGATCCCAACCGGGGTTTCCGGGGCGGATCGGTGCTGCGCCCGCCGCCTTGACGGCCGTGCAGTTGGCATAGGTAACCGATCCGCCCGGGGCTGCGGGGGCCGGTGCGGGGGCGGCGGGTACTGCAGGAGCGGGCGCGGCGGGTGCTGCCGGTGCAGGTTGCACGGCAGGTGCCTGCTCGGCGGCCGGGGCAGGCTGCGCGGTATCGGCGGAGGCCGCGCGTGTGCCCTCGCGGGCGGGAACCGGTTCCTCCGGGCAGCCGGCCAGGACGGCGGCGATGGCATCGTGTTCGGCCTGCGTCATCCACAGCCGGTATTCGGCCTTGACCGCGGTCTGCCGGGCAACATACTCGCAGCGGAACGCCTTGTTTGCCGGCAGCCAGGTGGCGGCGTCGCCGTCGGACTTGGAACCGTTTGCGGGCCCGTCGGCGGCCAGGAGGTTGAGCGGATCATTGGCCAGCTGCCGGCGCTCCTCGGCGGTCAGCTGCTGGGCCCCCTTCTGCCAGGCATCGGACAGGGCCACCACGTGGTCAATCTGGACGGCTGTGCTTGTGGCGTTGCCGCGGACAAACGCAATGGTGGTTCCCGTATAGGGGTCCAGGAACGTGCCCGAGGCCACCACGCATTCCTTGGTGCCGTCCTTGTAAACGACATCCACGAGGTCCCGGGCGAGGATGTCGTTGCGCGTGTCGCAGCCGTTGTGGTCCGTATCGGCCCAGGCCGGGCCGAACTGCTCGCGGTCATAACCGGTCTTCGGTGCGCGCCCCTTGATCGGGATGCCGGCCAGTTGATCCAGGGCAGTCCCGGCTGCGGCCGGCGCCTGCTCGGCTGGTTCCTGCCCGGCCGGTTCCTGCTCAGCGGGCGCCGGTGCAGCGGATGCTTCATCCGAGGGCCGGGCTGAGGCCGACTCCGAGACGTCAGCGGACGGAAGAGGAGCGGAACTGCTGCCGGTAACCGGGGTGCAGCCCACGGCACCGAGGGAAAGAAGCGCAACGAAGGACAGAGCTTTAATGCGTAGTGAAGTCATCACTATCCATTATGGAGGATTCACAGGGCATGCCTTTACGCGCGCCCGGTTCCCCCTGGCTTGAAGCAGAACAACTGAATTCGCCCCGGATCAATCCAGTGCGGCGCTCTCTTTCGATGAGGCAAATTCTGGAATTGTTCACCGCAGTATTTTGTGACACACATCAATAGACGGGTCTCCAGGCTCGGGATTGCCTTTGTAGCCTTTTAGGGGAAACCGCTTTCGCGCACCGCCCGCCGCGTCGGCGCCCGGACCTCCTGTCCCGGGAACCTCCTGTCCTGAAAATCTCCTGTCCAGGGAAGCACCTGTCCCGGGAAGCACCGCGCAGGACCGGGCCCGTGCCGTCCGGGCCTCGCCGGCCTGGTTGCTGCAAGGGGAAGCCTCTTCCCTCCCCCGCCGCTTCACAGTAGGTTCATAAGCCAACGGACATCCGTTCACGCCTCCCGCAGGAGATTTCATGGCAACCACTAAGAACAGCACCAAGGACGTCGTGGCCAAGCAGCCGCCGGCCACCGATGAGCTGAACAAGGACCAGCCAAGCCCGAACGGGCGGCGCGTGACCGTCGCGGAGGATTACAGCCAGGAACTCGACGAGCTGCAGGACCTCAGAAAGAAGGGCAAAAAGCTCAAAATCAAGGTCGACGACGACGCCTGGCGCCAAAATTACCCCTACGACACCAAGCTCAACCGGCGGACCTATGACAGGCAGAAACGCCTTCTCCAGATTGAGCTGCTGAAGATGCAGCTGTGGGTCAAGGAATCCGGCCAGAAAATGCTCATCATTTTCGAGGGCCGCGACGCCGCAGGAAAAGGCGGCGCCATCAAGCGGTTCGACGAGCATCTGAATCCCCGCGGCGCACGCGTGGTGGCATTGGAAAAACCCACGTCCGAGGAACAGACCCAGTGGTACTTCCAACGGTATATCCGGACCCTGCCCAGCGGCGGAGAGATCGTCATGATGGACCGGTCCTGGTACAACCGGGCCGGCGTCGAACGCGTGATGGGCTACTGCACTCCGGCCCAGTACCTGGAATTCATGCGGGAGGTTCCGGAGCTCGAACGCATGCTCGTCAATTCCGGCACCCTGCTGCACAAGCTGTGGTTTTCAGTGGGGCGGGCGGAGCAGGCGGCGCGGTTTGCTGCCCGTGAAACCGACCCCGTGAAACAGTGGAAGCTCTCCCCCACCGATCTGGCCAGCCTGGACAAATGGGACGCCTACACCGAGGCAAAGGAAGCCATGTTCTTTTACACGGACACCGGAGACGCTCCCTGGACCACGGTGAAATCCAACGACAAAAAACGCGCTCGGCTCGAGGCGATGCGGCATGTGCTGAACACCGTGGATTACCCGAACAAGGACGTGTCCGTTGCCCGTCCGCCGGACCCGCTGATTGTCGGACGGGCCTACAACCATTTCGAAGAGGGCGAAGAACCGCACGGCAGCTTCCCTGTGGTGAAGCCGCAGGGAAACGCTGCGGTTAAGGACCCGGGATAGCCGGACAACCCGCCGCGCGGTAAGGCGTCCGCCCGCATAGCCGGAGCACGCGTAGGCTGCTGCGGTGATAGCCCGTGACATAGGAACCGGCCGCCCGCTAGTGCTCGTGCACGGATTCGGGGTGGACCACCGGATCATGCTGCCCTTGGAAAGCACATTCAAAACCCTCGCCTGGCGCCGCATCTATCTGGACCTGCCGTGGACCGGGAACGGATCTCCCAGCTCGGCCGCCAGTGCTCAGGACGTCGCAGACGGCGTCGTGGAGGAGATCCGGAACCGGCTCGGCGACGAGCCGTTCGCTCTGCTGGGGAACTCCTTTGGCGGCATGATTGCCCGGCACGTTGCCCACACCCTGAAGAACCAGGTGCTCGGGCTGGCCACCCTGGCACCGGTGTTTACGGCAGCACATGAAGACCGGATACTGCCGGACCGGCGCGTTATCCAGCAGGACCCGGGACTGGCCGAGGGCATGGCATCCGCCCGGGACACGGCAGACTTCCGGGACGTGGCAGTCCTGCAGACAGCCGGCACCTACGCCGCGTTCTCCGCCTATGTTGTCCCCGGTCTCCGAGGGGCAAATCAGGCACTCATGGATGAGATTGCGGCGGCCTACGCGCTCGACGACGAGCCGGAGTCCGCGCATCCGGAGCCCTTTGCTGCACCATCCCTGCACATTTTCGGCCGTCAGGACCACGTCACCGGATACGAGGACGGCTGGGCACATCGGGAGCATTACCCGCGTGGAACGTTCAGTGTGCTGGATGCCGCCGGACACAACCTCCATCTGGAGCGGCCGGAGCTGGTCTCGGCGCTCATCCGGGACTGGCTCGAACGCATTGAAGACTGCCCGGGATCTCCTTAACCGGCCTAACCCGCTTCCCGGTACTCCTCTTCCAGCATTCCCAGAAGAACCTGGTCGTGGAACTCTCCGCGGTGGAAGGCTGCTGCACGGCGGCGCCCTTCTTCCCTGAAACCCAGGGACCGGTACAGATGAATTGCCCGCTGGTTATAGGACCACGTCTGCAGTTCAGCCTTATGCGCACCCATTTCCTCGAAGACAATCCGCAGTCCCAGCTGCAGGGATTCCCGCCCCAGGCCCTGGTCCTGGAATTCGGGGCCGATAATGATGGCCATGGTGGCAATCCGTTCGGGAACGGACATTCCCCAGACACTGATATGTCCAACGAGCTTCTCGGCGGGATTGACAATGCTGTAGCCGAAGCCTGACGGCGACTCGTTTTTGCTCCACGTCCGGAACATCGCGGCAGTAGTTTCCAGAGGGCGGGCCGTCACCCGCTCCTGCTGCAGAATGGCCTGGGAAGGGTCATTCCACCATTCGGACAAGTGCGCAAGGTCGGGGTCACGGAGCTCGCGGAAGCGGACATGCTCACCGGAAAACATGAACGCTGACCATTCCTGGAGACCGCCGCCGGAATTATCCATGCGGCGATAATAGCGCCTCCTCCCCCGGGCCGACGCGGAAGGCCCGGACCAAAACAAAAGCGACGGGTCAATCCCGCTTGTGTGATTCGCGCAACACTCCTACTCTTGGTACATCTTGTCCGTACCAAGAGTATGGATCGACATTCACAGAGAGAAGATTCGCCAATGGCAGCCGAATCACTTCCCCAGTCCCGCGTCCCCCTCTTCGACGGCATGAACCGGATCCCCGGCGGCCTCATGCTGATCCCGCTGATTCTAGGCTCCGTTGTCGGCACGTTCTTTCCCGGATTCCTGGAGATGGGCAGTTTCACCACCGCCCTCTTCGCGGACTCCGCCCTCCCCCTCATCGCCATCCTGATTTTCGCCACCGGCATGCAGATCACTGCCAAAGCCTCCGGACCGGTCCTCGCCACCACGGGCGTAGTCTTGCTGTTCAAGACCATCATTCCCGCGGCGCTGGTGGCCGCACTGGGTCTGCTCGTGGGTGTCGACGGCATTCTCGGGATTTCAATCCTTGCCCTGCTGGCCTCCTTCGATAACAGCAACGGCGGATTGTGGCTTGCCTTCACCGGACGCTACGGCGACTACCGGGACCGCGGCGCCTACATGGCCTCCGCAATTAATGACGGCCCCTTCTTCACCCTGCTTTTCCTGGGCCTGTCCGGGCTGGGAAACATTCCCCTGCTGACCTTGGTAGCGGCGATCATCCCACTCGTTCTCGGCTTCATTGTCGGCAACCTCGATGCCAAATGGACGGAGGTCATGCGGCCCGTCCCGAACATCGTGATTCCGTTCTTTGCCTTCGCGCTCGGTACCAGCATTGACCTTGGCGCTGTTCTCTCCGGCGGAATCGGCGGCATTTTCGTCGGCATTGCGGCGACTCTGATCACGGGCGCCCTGGTCTATTCCGGCTACCGTTTCGTCCTGCGCCGCGGCGCCAAATCGGGTGTTGGAATTGCCTCCGCCACCACTGCCGGCAATTCAATTGCGACACCGGCCATTGTGGCGGCCGCAGATCCCACTTTCGCCCCCTACGTAGATGTGGCAACCGCCCAGGTTGCCTCCGCCGTCCTCGTCACCGCCATCTTCGCTCCGCTCCTGGCGACCTGGGTATTGAAGCGGCAGGGCGGGCTGGATACCTCCGGAGCGGCACCCGGGGATGCCCAGGACCGTCCCGGGCTCGAACAGGTGAATTGATGTCTCTGTCCCCGGGTCTGAACCCAATTGTCGGTATTGTGGCCGACGACGTGACGGGAGCCACGGACTCAGTGGTGCAGTTCTCCCGTTCCGGCTGGCCCTCGCGTCTGCTCCTGGACAGTTCTGGCTCCCGTCGGTTTGAACCGGGAAGTGCCGTGGCCCTGACCTCGGACGCGCGTCCGATGGACACGGTGTCGGCACGGAACGCGACGGAGCTGTCCGTGGAAAACCTCGTCCGTTCCGGCGCCGACCACCTGTACCTGAAAATCGATTCCACCATGCGCGGCAGCGTGGCCGGCCAGCTGGCCGGCGCACTGTCCGCGTGGGAAAAGCTTCATCCCGGCTGTTTCGCGGTCCTCTGCCCTGCCTATCCCGCCATGGGACGCACGGTCAAGAACGGCCTTCTGCGGGTGCACGGCCTGCCGGTGGAGGATTCTCCGGCCGGCCGGGATCCGGTAACACCGGTGAGGACGAGCGATCTGGCCTCCCTGCTGCCCGGCATCCGCACACTTCCCCTGACCGGAGCCTCACCCGAGGAAAACGCCCGGATCCTGCAGAGGGCGGCCGCTGAGGACGGGATGGTGGCCGTGGACGCCGCAACCGAGGCCGAGTTGCAGGTTCTCGCCGATGCGCTTGTTGCCGCGGGGCCCCTTGCCATTCCGGCCGGTTCCGCAGGACTGGCCATAGCCATGGCACGGTCCTGGGCAGAGGTGCGCCACGCCCCGGCCGCGCCGGAACCCGCGTCCTCTGCCCCGGCAGCGCAAACCGTCGTCGTCGTCAGCTCGGTTCACGACATTGCACGCGCCCAGGCCGCATACCTGTGCGCCCACCTGGCCCCGGCCGATCTGCAGGTCCTGCAACCGGATCCGTCGCTGCTGCACAACGGCATCGCGCTCGGAGAGTGGACCGCCGCCCGGCTGGCGGAACACGTCCTGCCTCCCCGGGTGCTCCTCATTCTCTCCCCCGCCGCAGACGTGCAGCTGCCCCTTTCCGGTGCCGCCGTCGCCCGACGCCTGGCGGCGGTAGTACAGCAGACGGTGGAGACCGGCGACGTCGGTTCCCTGGTACTCGTGGGCGGCGACGGCGCCCACGCTGTCCTGGATGCCCTCAGTGCCACGTCCCTGCTGATCACCGGAGCCGTGCAGGAGGGAATTCCGCGCGGCTACATCGAAGGCGGCGGCGCCTCCGGGCGAGTCGTCGTCACGAAGGCCGGCGGGTTCGGAGACATCACCGCCCTGCTGGACACCGTCAACGACCTGACCAATTACACAGCACTACCATCGGAGACACACTCATGAGCAACCCCGTCCTGGCCGTAACCCTCGGCGACGTAGCGGGAATCGGTCCGGAGATTACGGCAAAAGCCCTCCTCGGACACGACGATCTGCGCCTTGAATGCACACCCATCGTGATCGGTGACGAGGCGGCCATGCGCGCAGGAGTAGTCAACGTCGGCGGGGACCCGGATGTGGTCCATGTCCTGGAATCCGTTGAGGACGCCACCAATAAGCCCGGCACCATTGAACTCCTGCAAACGGGTCCGTCCCTGGCGGATGTTCCGCTGGGAGAGCTCAGCCCCGTCGCCGGTGATGCCTCCTACCGCTTTGTGGTCGAAGCCTGCCGGCTGGCCCGCGAAGGCAAGGTCCAGGGCATCGTGACCGCCCCCTTGAACAAGGCAGCCATGCACGCGGGCGGACACAAATGGCCGGGCCATACGGAATTGCTCGCCCATGAATTCGGGGTGGAGAACTTCAGCCTCGTCCTGTCCGCCGGCGACCTGTACTTCTTCCATCTGACCACCCACGTCTCCCTGCGCCGGGCCATCGATGACATCACCCCGGAGCGGACGGGTAACGTCATTGAACTGGTGAGCGCCTTCACGAAGGCCCTGGGGCGGCCGGACGAGCCCATCGGCCTGGCCGGCCTGAATCCGCATGCCGGTGAAAACAGGCTCTTCGGCGACGAGGATGCTGACATCCTGGCACCGGCCGTAGCAGCTGCGCGCGCGGCAGGAATCAACGTTTCGGGACCGCTGCCCGCCGATGCCCTCATTCCTGCCGCCGTGAACGGTAAGTGGAACATGGTGATTGCCTGTTACCACGATCAGGGCCACGCGCCGTTCAAAGCCGTGTACGGCGACGACGGCGTCAACATCACCGTGGGCCTGCCGGTGGTGCGCGTGTCCGTAGACCACGGCACCGCCTTCGATATCGCCGGAAAGGGAATTGCCCGGGAAACGAGCCTTGTCCTCTCCCTCCGACGTGCAGCCGCGCTGGCGCCCGGGTGGGAGCACGTCTGGCGGACGGCGCAGCAGAAGTAGACGCCGAATCCCCGTCCCGGGTCGGCCATAATGGGTTGTGATGCATACGACTGACGACCCGGGACGCGCTCTGGGAGGCAACGAGCCGCTCCACCTGCAGCTCCGTGAGCACCTGCGCGCACAAATCATGAATCATTCCCTGCCTCCGGGGACTTCTCTGCCCAGCGAGGCACAGCTGCAGGCGCGTTTCGGTGTTTCCCGCTCAGTTGTCCGGCAGGCCCTTGGAGCGCTTGAAGCGGACGGGCTCATCCTGCGCGGCCGCGGCCGGGGAAGTACGGTGGCCCCCCGCCGCGAACACCACCGGCTGGTGCATCGGACCTCGGGCCTCTCAACGCAGGTTGCCGGTACGGGAGCGGCCGTAGGCACGGAGGTCCTGTCGCTTAGCGTGCAGGAGTCGAATGCGGCGACGTCGGTGCTGGAATCCCCGCAGGTCCTGGCCATCGAGCGGCTCAGGACGGCTGACGGGGTCCATATAGCGGTCATCCACACGTGGCTCCCGCTGCCCCAGTTCGCTTCCCTCACCGCTGCCGACCTGACGGATTCCTCACTTCACGCCGTAATGCACGCGGTGTTCGGTGTGGAGATAGTTTCCGGCAAACGCCAGATCCGTGCAGTGCCCGGCGACCGGGATCTGACGTCGCTGCTACGGCTGAAGCCGTCCTCGCCTGTCCTCCTGCTGGAGGGAACCAGCTATGACGCCGACGGACGAGCCGTCGAGGTGTTTTCCACTTGGCACCATCCGGACCATGTCGTTTTCGACATCAATGTGGAGTCCGATCCAACCGCGCAGCAGCCGGCCGGTGCCGGCCCGGTGCCGGCCGCGACCGCTGACGTTGCAGGCCCTCCGGAGGATGGCGCCGACGCCGGCGCGGTTGCCGGGCAGGCCCGAATGCTTGGAGCTGAGCTGCTGCGCCTGGCCGGCAACCTGGAGAGGCTCCCGAGGGCGTAGAGCCACGGACGGCGCAGCCCGGAGAGCGGGCAGACTGGGGAGCTGCAGGCAGGGAAAGCGTTGACACGCAGATCACGCCGTTGTGATCCGCGCAACTACTATCCTAAACAGCATCTGCCGGGCCGCGCCAAATCCTCCCGCGGAGCCCGAAAACGGAACCGTCAGTACTGCATGAGACGATAAAACCATGCTCGAAACCCCTCCCCTCGTAGACGTCACCGACGTCATCCGCGTGGTCGGCGGTTCGGCCTTCCAGCGGGGTCAGACCTACGCCAAAGGCGGCGCCGTGGAGGCCCTGGAGTGGGATGCCGAAGCTGAGGTACTGCGCGCGCAGGTCCGTGGCAGCGCGGCTGTTCCCTATCGGACGCTGCTCCAGCTCGGCGCCAAACGCCAGGGCGACTACCGGTTGCTGGATAACCACTGCAGCTGCCCGCTGGGCTTTGACTGCAAGCACGTGGCCGCAGCAGCCCTGCAGAGCAACACCGAGCATCTGATTTCCCGGCAGGAACTCTTTGCTCCGGCCGCCCGTCCGGCCGTACCGGCCTGGCAGCAATCACTGCAGACCCTCATTGATGCAGATCATGCAGACAGCACCAGGCCCGCCGAAACCACGCCCCTGGCACTGCAGTTCGAACTGCGGAACGTGGCCGCAGCCGCGGCGTCCCGCTGGGGCACACCCACCCCGCGGAGCCTGCACCGGGCCACCCCGTTCCGGCTCGGTGTCCGCCCCGTCGTACGCAACGCCAAGGGCAACTGGGTCAAGAACAACCTCGCCTGGAGCAATATCAGCTACCAGACCTACGGGCTGCGGCTGGACCCGGACCAGCACCGCTGGTTCTCGCAGTTCCCCTCCCTGCACCGTTCCAACGGCGTGAATTACTTCGGGCAGAACGATTCCTGGCTGTACCTGGACGACTTCGCGAATCCCCTGCTCTGGCAACTGCTGGAAGAGGCCGTCCGGCTGGGCATTCCGTTTGTCGGCACCAAAAAAGACACTGCTGTCCGGGTGGGCAAGCTGGCCACCCTGTCCCTGGATGTCCGGGCCGCAGGCGGGGACACTCCGGGGCCGCTGCAGCTGCTGCCGACGCTCGAAGTGGACGGCGCGCAGGTACCGCTGGAGGACGCCGGCATCATCGGCAACCACGGGATTTACCTCCGGTCGCCGCAGAACACCATTACCCTCGCGCCCACTGCAAAAACCCTCACGGAACAGGACAAGGGCCTGCTGCTGCAGGGCGCTCCGGTGATGGTGCCGAAGGCGGACGCTCCGGTGTTTCTGGAGAAGTTTTACCCCCGGCTGCGGCAGGTACTGCCGGTCACCAGCAGCGATGACTCGGTGGAGTTCCCGGAGATCGAGCCGCCGGTCCTGGTGCTCACCGCCGCGTTCGGCCCCGAGGACTCCTTGACCCTGACCTGGAACTGGGCCTACCGGCACGGAAGCTCCTCCACCCGGCTGCCGTTTACCCGGGCACCAAAGACCGGCGGGTCAGCGGACGACGTCGACACCTCCTACCGGGACATCCCCGCGGAGGCGGAACTCGTGGCCGCCGTGGGGAAAACACTGCAGGCCGTACCCCGCGACCGGACGCTGCGCGGCATCGAGGCTGCCGAGTTCACCGAACATGTCCTGCCGGAGCTCGAGAAGCTCGACGGCGTCCAGGTGGACATCTCCGGCACACGGCCCGATTACCGCGAGCTGCTCGAGGCACCGAAGCTGAAAATCACCACGGTGGAGACCGAACGCCGCGACTGGTTCGATCTGGCCGTGATGGTGACCGTGGAGGGACGGCTGGTGCCGTTCGCGGACATCTTCAAGGCCATCGCCCAAGGCAAAACCAAACTGCTGCTGGTGGACCGCACCTACCTCTCCCTGGACCGTCCCGAGTTTGAGCACCTGCACGCGCTGATCAACGAGGCCCAGGGCCTGCAGGAATGGGATACCGGGGAACTGTCCATCAGCCGGTACCAGGCCGGGCTGTGGTCCGAGCTTCAGGAGCTGGCGGAGGAAACCGAGGAAGCCGCTGCGTGGCGCGAATCCGTTTCGGCGCTGCTGGACCTGGAATCCGTGGACCCGGTGCCGCTGCCGGCCGGGCTGCAGGCTAACCTGCGGCCGTACCAGCATGAAGGGTACAACTGGCTGGCGTTCCTTTGGAACCATGGCCTGGGCGGGATCCTCGCGGATGACATGGGGCTCGGCAAGACCCTGCAGACCCTGGCCCTGCTTGCCCATGCCCGGGAGCAGCGCCCAAGTGCACCGGCGCATCCGTTCCTGGTGGTGGCACCCACCTCGGTGGTCCCCAACTGGGCCTCCGAAGCGGCCCGCTTCACCCCGGGACTGAAGGTGGTCTCGGTTTCCGATACCACCGGCAAGTCCAAGGTGCCGTTGGCAGAGGTGGTGGCAGGCGCCGACGTCGTCCTCACCTCCTATGCCGTGTTCCGCCTGGACTTCGCCTCCTACCGGAAGCTGGAGTGGGACGGCCTGATCCTGGACGAGGCACAGTTCGTCAAGAACCGGGTCACCCGGGTCCACCAGTGCGCCCGGGACCTGCCCGCTCCCTTCAAGCTGGCCATCACCGGCACCCCGATGGAAAACAACCTGATGGAGCTCTGGGGGTTGTTCGCCATTGTGGCCCCGGGACTGTTCCCCTCTGCCCGCAGGTTTGCCGATGAGTACCAGCGGCCCATCGAACGCGGCGACAGCCCCGACCTGCTGTCCCGTCTACGGCGGCGCATTCGACCGCTGCTGATGCGCCGTACCAAGGAAGCCGTGGCCAAGGACCTGCCGGAAAAGCAGGAACAGGTCCTCGAGGTGGAACTGCATCCCAAGCACCGCAAGATCTACGAGACCCATCTGCAGCGCGAACGCCAGAAGCTGATGGGCCTGATCCAGGACATGGACCGGAACCGGATGATCGTGTTCCGCTCCCTCACCCTGCTGCGGATGCTCAGCCTGGATGCCTCACTCGTCGAGGCGGAGGAATACGAGGGCGTGCCCTCGGCCAAGCTGGACGTGCTCTTTGACCAGCTCGAAGACATCACCGCCGAAGGCCACCGCGCCCTGATCTTCAGCCAGTTCACATCCTTCCTGAAGAAGGCTGCCGAACGCCTCGACGCGGCGGGCATCAAATACGCCTACCTCGACGGCTCCACGCGCAACCGTGCCGAAGTGATTGCCTCCTTCAAGGACGGCGTGGTCCCTGTGTTCCTGATCAGCCTCAAGGCGGGCGGATTCGGATTGAATCTGACGGAGGCGGACTACGTCTTCCTGCTAGATCCGTGGTGGAATCCGGCGGCGGAGGCGCAGGCGGTGGACCGGACGCACCGGATCGGGCAGAAGAACAACGTGATGGTCTACCGAATGGTGGCCCGGGACACCATCGAGGAAAAGGTCATGGCGCTCAAGGAGCAAAAGGCCAAGCTGTTCAGTTCGGTCATGGACGACGACGCCGTGTTCAGCTCCGCGCTCACCGCCGACGACATCCGGTCACTGCTGCAGTAGCGGACCTGCGCTGGAACCGCTGCGGTAACGGACCGGTACCTGCAGCGGTTCCGGACGTGAATTCGGGCACCCTGTGTCCGCGGACAGCCGCTCAATCCCGCGCCGGCGCCGGACCGGCCGGATTCCATGGCCCGTGGAACCGATTACCTTGGAAACAGGGCCCGCTTCCGCCGTCGGACGGCCGCGGGTCGAGCAACATGCGTACCAAGGAAAGACAATGAGCGTCCAGGAATCAACGCTGGTCCGGCCGGCCGGGACCCGCCCCAAGGATGAAGACGATCTGGTGCACGTTTTCTGCACCCCCTGCAAGCGTCGGGCACGCAGCCGTGCACGCCGCCCGGTCCCCTACTGCGGCAAACAGATGCCCAACCGTCCGCTGCAGGACGATACCGGGGACCTTCCCGTGTGTGCGGTGTGCCTGGACCTCGCCCGGTCCGCGCCCTGCCCCCGGTGCGGCACCCAGGCCCGCTTCGACTGAGCAAAACCCCCGCCTGGTCCGGCGCAGCCCCAAACCCACCTCGACTGCGCCAGATGCCTGTACCGCTGCCATTCCCTGCACGGGGTTTGATTTGTACAGTGGAGTGATGGCGAATCAGGAACGGCCCATCGGATTCTGGCTCAAACTCGTCGACCAGCTGGTCGATGACCAATTTGTCGCCAGCTTTGAAGAGCACGGCGTCACCCGCCGGCAATGGCAGATGATGAACCTGCTGGTGGAAGGGCCTGCCACTTCCAAGGAGTTGTCGGACGGGCTGCGTCCGTTCTTCCCGGCGGTGGAGACCGGCACGTCTGCGGAGCTCATCGAAGAGCTGCGCGAATCCGGATGGGTGCTGCTCCAGGATGGCCAGTACCATCTCACCGACCTCGGCAGCAGGAGCCTGGAAAACCTCCGCGGTGCGGTGGACCGCATCCGGCAACTCATGACGGAAAATATTACCGAAGCGGAATATGCGGCACTGCTCACGGCCCTGCAGCGCATGGCCGGCAACCTCGGCTGGGACGGCGACGTCGCATCCGGCCCCCGCGTGGACACCTGAGCTGTAGGCACAGCGGGTGGGCATGGCTGGTCTCAGTAGCCGGCCCGGACGTCCACCCGACCCTCCAGGGGAAACCCCGTCCCGAGGTTGCGGACGTTGCGCTCCACCCGGGCCGCAAGCAGCGGTCGGATCATGTCCGGGGTTTCGCCCGTATGCGGCGTGATCAGGGCCCGGGGCTCGGACCAGAGGGGATGCCCGTCCGGCAGGGGCTGCGGGTCCGTGACATCAAGGGCTGCCCCGGCAAGCCTTCCCTCTGCCAGTGCGGCGACCAGGGCACCGGTGTCTACCATCGGGCCGCGCGCAATATTTACCAGGAACGCCTCCGGCCGCAGGAGAGCCAGACGGCGGGCATCGATCAGGCGTGCGGTTTCGGCGGTCATCGGCGCAGCCAGCACCAGGACATCCGCATCCCGCAGTGCTTCATCCAGGCCGTCGTCGGTCACGGTTTTTTCCGCTCCCGGCACCGGCTCAGGATGCGCACGGACCACCGTGATGTGTTCCGTGAAAGCCGATACCAGCCGGAGGATTTCCCGTCCCACACCACCGGCCCCCACAATCACCACCCGCTTACCGTGCAGCGAGGTGCCCTGCGGGCTGCCCCAGCTTTGTGCACGGGCGAACGCATCCACGCCACGCAGCACCGCAAGGATCAGGGCCAGGGCAAACTCCCCCACCGGCTGCCCGAAGGCGCCCTTGCCACTGGTCCATTGGCGGTCCGGATAGCGCTGCATCAGGTCTTCGTATTGGTCCACACCTGCCAGCGGAAGCTGGATCCAGGCAATGCCGGGATATTCGGCCAGGAGCGTTTCCAGCGTGTTCCCGTCCAGTCCTTCGGTCAGGACCAGCCCGCGGGTTGCCTTCGAAACCGGCTCAACGACGCCTCCGCCGGCCTGGACCGCGGACACCAGGTCACCGCGTGGCTCCGGAAGGACTGCAATCTTCGGTTCCATGAACGGACCCCGTTCGGCATCGGCTGGCAGTCCCAGAAGTATAGTCGCGCGGCACACCACTCCGGCAGATGCCGGAGCGGTCTGCCGCGCACAGGGGCTACTTGCGGATCCTGGCCAGCAGCTCTTCGAACGGCAGGGACTGCGCGGGCGACGCCTGTGTCGGCGACGTTTGCGCGGGCGACGTTTGCGCGGGCGACGTTTGTGCCGACGACGTTTGGGCCGGCGACGGCAGGGCGGATGCCGGGCGGGCATCCCGGGAAGGGCGGCCTGGCTGCTCAGGGAGGTCCCCCATCAGGGCAACAAGTTCACCGGCGGCGCGGCGGACGCGCTGATCGAGGGAAACGGCGCCGGCTTCGCCTTCACCCCAGTCGCCCGGCGCGGCGTAAACGGCGGTGGGGGCCGTCCGGGCGCGGAGGTAGCTGAACATGGGGCGCATCGAATAGTCCAGCACCATGGAATGGCGGGGGCTGCCGCCGGTGGCACCGATCAGCACGGGTTTGCCGTCCAGTGCCGAGTTGTCGATGACATCAAAGAAGGATTTGAACAAGCCGCTCATGGAGGCCGTGAAGACGGGCGACACGGCAATGAGTGCATCGGCGGCCGCCAGTTCATTGATGGCCGCTTCCAGCCGGGGAGGGGCGTAACCGGTGACCATCGTGTTGGCAATGTCCACCGCATATTCCCGGAGTTCGAAGGTGCTCACCGCCGCACTCAGACCGCTTGCTTCGATTTCGGCCCGGGAGGCCGCTGCCAGGGCGTCGGCGAGCATCCGCGACGACGACGGAACGCCCAACCCGCCGGACACCACCACTAGCCTGCGATCAGTCATCCCATTCTCCTTTTCATGCATTTGCATACACTGGGGAACCGTTCCGGACGTACCTTTTATTCCCGGCGGGTTATTCCTGTCGGGGTATTCCTGCCGGGCGGCAGCGTCTCCACCCGGGCCGGGCCGTGAATCGTCCCTTCGGCGGAGCCCCGAATCCAAGGACGGAGCAGAAACCCGGAGAATCTCCGTCGCTATGGGGAGTTCCCCGGGCCAGGACTTGGCTAGGCTGGCCGTACAGCAACAAACATCGTCACTAAAAACACAACGGGGGAATTCACTATGACCACGCCTAACTACAGCTACGGAGCTTTCAGCAGTGGAGGATCCGCACCCGCACCCGCCGTGCCGCAGCGCCCCGCAGCGGTGGAGCGCGGCTTCTGGCTGCTGATCGCCTCAGCCGTCGTGAGCGTCATCGTGCTGATCCTGTCCATGGTCACACTCACCTCTGATGAAGGCCGCGCCGACCTGGCGGCCGCCGGCGGACTCACCGGGGCGGAGGTGGACACGGCTGTCACCATTGGGCTGGTCACTGTCATCGTCATCGGCGTGATCAGCCTTGCTGTCAACGTCCTGTTCGCCGTATTCGCCCGCAAGGGCCACAGCTGGGCACGCATTGTCATGGCCGTATTCGCCGGCCTGTCCCTCACCGCCCTGTTCGGGGTGGATGGCTCGACTGAGAGCATCCTCAGCCTGGTCTCCCTCCTGCTGCTGATCGCGGGCGTGGTTCTGCTGTTCCTGGCCCCGGCCAACGCCTACTACAGCCAGATGCAGGCATACCGGCAGGCAAAGAAGATGGGTTACGCGGGCTAATTCTCCGTGCCCCGCACCGGCCGGGACAGCATCCACCGGATGCTGTCCCGGCCGGGCCGTTTAAGCGGTAAAGCCCTGTCCCCTGCCGGAAGCCCCCCCTAGCCGGAAGCCCTACCCCATAGCCGGAGCCGCTACCCCGCTGCGGCGCGGCCGGCAGCTCGTCCGCTGAACAGGCAGCCGCCCAGGAACGTCCCTTCCAAGGACCGGTAGCCGTGCATTCCGCCACCGCCGAAACCCGCAGCCTCCCCGGCTGCGAAAAGCCCGGGAACCGGAGCGCCGTCGTCGGCCAGGACCCGCGACTGCAGGTCCGTCTGCAGCCCGCCCAGCGATTTACGGGTGAGGACTGACAAGCGGACGGCGATCAGGGGTCCCGCCTTCGGATCCAGGATGGCATGCGGTGCCGCGGTACGGATCAGCCGGTCACCCAGATAGGTCCGTGCTCCGCGGATGGCCGTGACCTGGGAATCCTTGGTGAACGGGTTACGGATTTCGCGGTCCCGGGACTCCAGCTCGTGCCGCACCGCCCCGGCGGACAGCTCCGGGGCGTCCCCCCGGGAGCTTTTGGCGAGCCGGTTCATGCCGGCAACCAGGTCCTCCACCGAGTCCGCGGTGATGAAATCCTCGCCGTGGTCCAGGAACGCCTGCACGGGCGCCGGAACGCCGGCGGTGGCGCGTTTGAGGACGTCGCGGAGGGATTTTCCGGTGAGGTCCGGGTTCTGCTCGGACCCCGAAAGAGCGAATTCCTTGCGGATGATTGCCTTGTTCAGGATGAACCAGCTGTAGTCGAAGCCGCTGCCGCGCAGGTGTTCCAGGGTGCCCAAAGTATCGAAACCGGGAAACAGCGGCACGGGCAGCCGCCGTCCAGCCGCATCCAGCCACAGTGAGGACGGACCGGGCAGGATGCGGATGCCATGGTTTTTCCAGACCGGATCCCAGTTCCGGATTCCCTCCACGTAATGCCACATGCGGTCCGGGTTGATCACCCGTCCACCGGCTGCTGAGGCAATGCCGATGCCGCGGCCGTCCACGTATTCCGGCACGCCGCTGAGCATAGTCCCCGGTGCCGCACCCATCCGCTGCGGCCATGCAGCACGGACGGCATCATGGTCCCCGCCGATGCCTCCGGTGGTCAGCACCACGGCATCGGCCGTGAACTCGAAGCCTCCCACCACGGTGCGGCTGGACGCCGTGCCGCGCGGCGCCGTCGTCGGCTCCAGGACACTGCCGCGCACTCCCGTCACGGCACCGCCGGTGAGGACGAGGTCATCGAGGCGGTGGCGGAACGCGAAGCGCACCAGTCCGCGTTCGACGCCGTCGCGCACCCGGGCCTCGAACGGTGCGGTGATCCCGGGGCCGGTCCCCCAGGTGATATGGAAACGCGGAACGGAATTGCCCGGTCCGTTGGCCCCGTAGCCGCCGCGCTCCGCCCATCCCACGACGGGAAAGAACCGGTGGCCCAGCTGCTGCAGCCAGGCACGCTTCTCCCCCGCAGCGAAGTGCACATAGGCCTCCGCCCACCGGCGGGCCCAGTCGTCCTCCGTGCGGTCAAAACCCGCCGTGCCGAGCCAATCCTGCCATGCCAGATCCACCGAATCCTTCACCCGCAGCCGGCGCTGCTCAGGGGAATCCACCAGGAACAGCCCGCCGAAGGACCACCAGGCCTGGCCGCCCAGGTTCTGGGCTCCCTCCTGTTCCACCAGGATGACCGAGCGTCCGGCGTCTACGAGTTCGGCCGTGGCTACCAGGCCGGCAAGTCCGGCACCTACAACAATGACGTCCGCGTCTTTGGGCTGCATCCGGCTCACGCTACCGGGGACGGCGGGCACGGACCAGCAACCCGCCGCGGGGCGTGTTCCCCGTCAACCGGGACTTTCCGCGCCGTTGCACCGTCCGGGGGTTCTAGACTCGCCCCTGGGTTTCTAGACTGAAAGGCAGGGCCGCTCCGAAGGAGAACCGGCGACTGCCGGTGCCGGCCGTGGAAGAAGTGGAGAAGCTCATGAGCGAACAGGGCAACGCGGAAAACGACGCCGACCGGACGCGTTCGCAGCAGCCTGCCGAAGGCGACGGCGAGAACGACGGCGAGAAGAGCCAGCCGCAGGAGCACTCGCAGGAACCGGCCGAAGGCGGCGAAGACCAGAGCTAGTGCATTCTCCGGCCGTATCGGGACGCAAGTGCAGATCCCCCGGTCCGGCCAGCAAAAACAGGCCTCCGGTTCCGGGAACCGAAGGCCTGTTTCATGTGCGCGGTGCTCTTTTATCTGCGCGGTGCTTTTTCATCTGCGCGGTGCTTTGATGCTGCGGTGCGCCGATCCATCAATCCATCAATCCGTCAGCTGGCTGCCGCCTTCCGGGCCGAGTCCGTGGCCTGGCTCAGTTCGTCTGAATCCCGGCTCTGATCCACAACCGGCCCAGTTCCTGCGATTTCCCGCATCTGCGCAATTCCCGCAGCAGCGTCCTGTTTCGTTTCGAAAGTCGTGGACACCGCCATCAGCGTCCCGTCGCCTGCGACGAGCTTAATGCGGTAACTTCCCTCGTGAGCGTCCACCAGCTTGAAGTAGCCCGACATCGCTTACCTCCTTGTAAGGGGTCTATCAGTGCCTTCAATACTAAGCCACCTTATGAGTTTCCAGGGCCTTCTTCCCGGAACTCAAGTAGTGCGCAACCCAATCGTGATGTCTTCCTAGACTGGATCCATGGCCGATACCGTCAGTCCGGAGCAGCGCAGCCGCAACATGTCCCGTATCCGCGGCAAGGACACCGGACCCGAGCTCCTGATCCGCGGCATTCTGCACGCCGCCGGGTACCGGTTCCGGCTGCATGGCTCTTTCGGCAAGGTCCGGCTGCCGGGAAAGCCGGACCTGGTATTCGCCGGGCGTAAAAAGGTCCTCTTCGTCAATGGCTGTTTCTGGCACTTCCACTCCTGCCGTGCCGGTCAGCATGCTCCCAAGACCAACAGCGACTTCTGGGCAGCGAAGCGAAACCGGACCGTTGAGCGCGACGCCGCCGCCCAGGCGCGGCTGGCGGCGGAGGGATGGGATGTCCTGGTGGTTTGGGAGTGCGAGCTGCGGGACCGCAGTCTCCTCGAAGAACAGCTGCGGACCTTCCTGGGTCCGCCCGGGCGGGTTCCTGCCGCCGTTTCCCCGGTTCCTGCTGGGGCAGCGGCATCACCGCAGGCGCCGTTAGACTCGGACCCGGAGATCAGTACCAATCAAGAGTGAGGCGGCACTTCATGAGCAGCACAGGCAACGGCAAGCGGGGCGTCCTTTTCGATGTGGACGGAACCCTGGTGGATTCCAACTATCTGCATGCGGTCGCGTGGTGGCAGGCTTTCCGCCGGATGGAACACGACGTTCCGATGTCTGCCATTCACCGCGCCATCGGCATGGGTGGTGACAAGCTGGTGGAACATCTGCTTGGCGAGGACCGCAACAAGGACGAAGATGAGCAGCTCGACGCCACGCACGGCGCCATCTTTTCGACGTGGTGGCCGTCCCTCCGGTCCTTCGACGGTGCCAGTGACCTGCTGAACGCCTGCTCGGACAAGGACCTCACCGTGGTCCTGGCTTCCTCCGCTTCCGAAGCCGAGCTGAAGTTCCTGCGCACCGTCATCGAAGCCGACGCCGCGATCACCGGCGCCACCAGTTCCAGCGACGCGGAGGCCAGCAAGCCGTCCCCGGACATTCTCGAAGCGGCCCTCGAGGCCGGGGGGCTGCAGGCCCAGGACACCATCTTTGTCGGCGATTCCGTATGGGACGTCAAGGCCGCCGGGAAACTCTCGATTCCCACCATCGGAGTGACGTGCGGCGGCACGAGTGAAGCGGAACTGCGTGAGGCCGGAGCCCAGGAAGTGTACGAGAACCCCCGCGACCTGCTGGCGGCCCTGGACACCAGCCTACTCGGTCAACTGATCGCCCGCAGCTAACCACTGGCCAGGCACTCCCGAGAGGACACCCCATGACCACCGAACCCACCGGACCGTCCAACGACGCCGAGGACCCCCTTGGCCCCAGCGCTCCGCAGCCGCACCCCACCGGGGAACCCCGCACTCCGGGCAGCGCCCCGCATTCGGCCGGCAACATCCGGGACGATCAGGGCACCTCTGCCGCCGGCTCAGTGCCGGCCGCTCCGGAAAAAGCCGACGAGGCAGCAGAGGCGGCGCAGCCCGCCGACGCGGACGCCGACGCCGACGCCGACGCCGACCAGGCCTAACCGGCGCAGATTAGGCCCAACAGCCCTCCAGGCCTAACAGGCCTATTTCAGCAGGCCGGCCGCCCGCAGCGCATCGGCCATAGCTCCGGCGGGTACTCCCGGTGCCGCTCCCTAGCGGGACGCGGCACCGGGCTTTTGCTTCCCGCCCGCCTGGTCCGGGCCCGGGATACCGGTCCTGCCGGCGCCCGACGCCGGGATGCCGGTCCTGCCGGTGCCCGACGCGGCGCTCCCGGCCTTTGTGCCCGCCTTTGCCCTGTCATACCTGCCGGGGCCGGAGGCAGCACCGGCCGGGCTGCCGCTGCCTGAGGTGCGGCCGCCCGAGGTGCCGCCGGCCTCCCTGCCGGGAGATTTGCCGGGGCCGGGCCTGCCAGCGGGCCCCGCGGCGTCGTCGTCAAGGCGAAGCGTGAGGGAAATCCGTTTCCGTTCCGGATCGGCCTCCACCACCTTGACCCGGACCACCTGACCGGACCGGACCACCTGGCGCGGATCAGAAATGAAGGTGTGCGACATAGCGGAAATGTGGACCAGACCGTCCTGATGCACCCCCACGTCCACAAACGCGCCGAAGGCCGCGACGTTGGTGACCACGCCGTTGAGGATCATCCCCGGGCGCAGATCGGCAATCCGTTCAATCCCGTCGGAGAAGGTGGCCGTCTCGAAGGCGGGCCGCGGGTCCCGCCCGGGCTTCCGGAGCTCGGCAATGATGTCCAGGACGGTGGGAAGGCCCACCTGGTCATCCACGAAGGCAGCCGGATTGATCCCGTCCAGCACGGCTCCGGACGTGCTCATGGTCTCCCCCGCTGCAGCGAGGACCTTCCGGGCCACCGGGTAGGACTCCGGGTGGACACTGGTGCCGTCCAACGGCTCAGTGCCGGAACTGATCCGCAGGAAGCCCGCGCACTGCTCATAGGCCTTCGCGCCCAACCGGGGCACCTTCAGCAGGTCCCTGCGGCGGGCAAACGGTCCGTTGGCATTGCGGTAGGCCACAATGTTTTCGCTCAGCAGCGGACCCACGCCGGCCACCCTGGTCAGCAGGGACGGCGAGGCGGTGTTCACGTCCACGCCCACCGCATTGACGCAGTCCTCGATCACCGCGTCGAGGGAGCGCTCCAGCTTCGCCGGCGTCACGTCATGCTGGTACTGGCCCACCCCGATGGATTTCGGATCGATCTTCACAAGTTCTGCCAGCGGATCCTGCAGCCGCCGGGCAATCGAGACTGCACCGCGCAGGGAGACGTCCATCCCGGGCAGCTCAGCCGAGGCCAGGGCGGAGGCCGAGTACACCGATGCGCCGGCCTCTGACACCACCAGTTTGCGGACCACACCCCCGGACACCTCCTTGATCAGCTCTGCCGCCAGCCGGTCTGTCTCCCGTGAAGCGGTGCCGTTGCCGATCGCGATCAGTTCCACCCCGTGCTGCTGCACCAGCCCGGCAAGCGTAGCCAAGGCGTCCTTCCAGCGGCGCGCCGGGGCGTGCGGGTAGACCGTCTCCGTGGCCACCACCTTCCCGGTGCCGTCCACCACCGCCACCTTCACTCCGGTGCGCAGGCCGGGATCCAGCCCCAGGGTGGTGCGGTTCCCGGCGGGGGCGGCGAGCAGGACGTCGCGCAGGTTGGCCGCGAAGACCCGCACCGCCTCGGTTTCGGCATCGGCGAAGAGCCGCATGCGCAGGTCCGCGGACAGCTTGGCCAGAATCCGGCGCCAGGCCAGCTGCACGGTCTGCAGCAGCCAGGCGTCGGCAGGGCGTCCGCGGTCTGCGACGCCAAGGCGGGCGGCAACGGTCCGCTCGTAACGGGCGCGGGCGGCGGCCAGGGCGTCGGCGTCCGCGGGGTCACCCTCGGTCAGGGCCAGTTCCAGAATGCCTTCCTTCTCGCCCCGCAGCAGGGCCAGCACACGGTGCGAAGGCATTCCGGCGGGAGACTGGGAAAAATCGTAGTAGTCGGTGAATTTCCGCCCATCCGCTTCCTTTCCGGGCCGCACCTGCGAGCGCATCCGTCCCTGCCGCCAAAGCTTCTCTCGCTGTTCGGTCAGCAGGTCCGCGTCCTGGGAAAGCCGTTCAATCAGGATGGCCCGCGCGCCGGCGAGGGCTTCGGCAGCATCCGGAACTCCCTCGCGCAGATACCGTGCTGCTTCGGCCTCCGGAGAGCGCCGGGGATCGGACAGCAGCGCATCCGCCAGCGGTTCCAGGCCAGCCTCGCGGGCGGTCTGCGCCTTGGTCCGCCGCTTGCTCCGGTAGGGCAGGTAAATGTCTTCGAGCCGGGACTTGGTTTCCGCGCCGGCGACGGCGGCACGCAGCTGGGCGGTGAGCTTCCCCTGGGCCTCGATCGCCTCGAGAATGGTCCGCCGCCGGTCCTGCAGTTCGCGCAGGTACCTCAGCCGCTCATCCAGATCCCGCAGCTGGGCATCGTCCAGGGTCCCCGTTGCTTCCTTACGGTAACGGGCAATGAACGGAACGGTGGCGCCGCCGTCGAGCAGCTCCACCGCCGCCCGGACCTGCCACGGCGCCACCCCCAACTCGGCGGCCAGCTGGGCAACCACCTGCTCTTCGGCGGCTTCGGAAACGTTGACTGGTTCTACGGCACTTAGACTCACCCGGCCAATTGTTCCCCATTTGTCCCGTAGATGGGCAGATGCCGGTGCCGGGCCTAGTCCTGGCTGGTGAACAGTTGACGCCGCGCGCTCAGCAGTTCCACTTCGGGCCGGCCGGCGACCAGACGTTCCGCGGCATCCAGCACCTCCACCACGTGGGAGCGGTCCGCAGCCACCAGGCCCACACCAATGCCGGACCGGCGGTGCAGATCCAGGGATCCAACCTCAGCGGAGGAGACGTCCAGCCTGCGCCGCAGTTCAGCGAGGATCGGCCGCACCACCGACCGTTTCTCCTTGAGGGAATGCACGTCTCCCAGCAGCAGGTCCAGTTCCAGCGCTCCAATCCACATGAAACACATCCTTGCCCGGAGCATGGGTGCATGTCACGCCGGCCCTGCGGGTCCGGTGCCCCGGTGTTATGTTCGAAGGATGAGCGCTCCCCTCCGCCCGCGCCGATCCCCGCGCCGGCGCAACCTCGTTTCCGGCCTGCTGTTCGGTATTGGACTGGCCGCTTTCGTAGACGAAGTGGTGTTCCACCAACTGCTGCAGTGGCACCATTTCTATGACCGCTCCACCACCTCCGTGGGATTGCTTTCGGACGGCTTGTTCCACGCCTTCGGCTGGTTTGCGGCGGTAGCAGGGCTCTTCCTCTTCGCTGACCTGCGGCGCTGGCACGAGGCCCTTCTGCAGCGTTGGACCGGCGGCGTCCTGCTGGGCGCCGGCGTCTTCCAGCTCTATGACGGAACGGTGCAGCACAAGCTGCTGGGACTGCACCAGATCCGCTATGAGGTGGACCTGCTCGTGTATGACACCGTGTGGAACGCCGTCGCCGTACTGCTGGTCCTTGCCGGAGCGTGGCTCACGTACCGCACCCGGGCAGCCGTGCCGCAGGAACAGGCGGATGCATAGCCACGGCGGCGGAGGCGGCGCGGAGTCGCTGTTCTTCATTCCGGCCGTGGCAGCCCTGGTTGCCTACTGGGCGGGCGCCATGTCTCCGCGCTCCGGCCGGTGGCCCTGGTACCGCACCGTGTTCTTCACCGCGGGCGTGGCCGCCGTCCTGGTAACGGTCCTCAATCCCCTGGCCCAACTGGCGCACCGGGACTTCGCCGTACTCAGCGTCACCCATCTTCTTGCCGGGATGCTGTCCCCGCTGCTGCTGGTGCTGTCCCGGCCGTTCACCCTGGCACTGCGCACCCTTGACGTCTTTCCCGCCCGCCGGCTCTCCCGGCTGCTGCGCAGCAGATTCGTCCGGTTCCTATCCTTCCCGGTCACCGCCGCGGTGCTCAATACCGGCGGGATGATCCTGATGTTCCGCACCGGGCTGCTGACCGCCATGCAGGAGTCCATGCCGGTGCACTGGCTGGTGACCTTCCATCTGCTGGCCGCGGGCTACCTGTTCACAGCCTCCGTCATCGGGCGGGATCCCTCCCCGCACCGGGCCAGCTACCGACTCCGCGCAGTGGTCCTGGTGCTGTCCATTGCCGCGCACAACATTCTCGCCAAAACCATCTACGCCGACCCGCCCGCCGGCATCCCTGCAGCGGCGGCGGAACAAGGCGCGTTGGTGATGTATTACGGCGGAGGGGTGCTGGAACTGGCCCTGATTATCCTGCTGTGCCGGCAATGGTATGCCTCCGCCCGGCCGAGGGGCCGTGCCGCGTCCGTCGATCGGCAGCAGTAGGCCCCGCCAGCCGACACCCTGCACCGAGTGCCGGAAGGAGCAGGAAGTTCCAAAACCAGTAGCTTGAGGCAACTGTTGAGCAGGACCGGGCATTGTGTGCAGCATCACTATCCCTTAACAATGGACTATGACGGTTACCCTCAGGTCCCTGGAAACTGCACTCCCGCCCACTGTTCTGGTGCAGTCGGAGGTGCGCGACGCCTTCGCCACACAACCCGGTTTAACCCGGCTCGGTGAGCGGCTGGTGCGTACCTGCTTCAATTCGGCTGCCATCGACACACGCCGCACCGCACTGACCGAACTCTCCCTTACGGATACCTCGGAGCATCCACTGTTCTATGACGCCGCCAGCGGACTGCTGCTGCGGCCCAGCACCAAGACCCGGAACGACATCTTTGCGGTCGAGGCCACCAAGCTCTTCATCGAGGCCGCGGCCAAGGCGCTGGACGCGTGTGCCGGCATTACTGCTGCCGACATCACCCATGTCATCACCGTTTCCTGCACCGGCTTCTTCAACCCCGGACCGGACTATAAGGTGACCCGCGCCCTGGGGCTGAACCCGTCCGTTCAGCGCTACCATCTGGGGTTCATGGGCTGCTATGCGGCGTTCCCGGCCATGCGGGCCGCCAAATCCTTCTGCGAGGCCGATCCGGGGGCAGTGGTCCTGGTGGTCAGCGCCGAACTCTGTTCCCTGCATGTCCGCACCTCCAATGACCCGGATGCCATCATGGGGTCCTCGCTCTTCGCCGACGGTGCTGCCGCCGCCGTCATCACCGCCCGCGAGGACCTGCCGGATTCCGGACCGGCCATCGCTCTGGACCACTTTGAAACCATCCTGACCCCGGTCGGGGAGGAAGCCATGGCCTGGAACATCGGTGATGAGGGGTTCGAAATGGTGCTGGGCACCTACGTTCCGCACATCATCGACGATCACATCATCGGCGCCCTGAAACCCCTGCTGGCCCACGACGAAGCGGTGAGCTCCCGCCCCTACCGGGAGATCGAACACTGGGCCATCCATCCCGGCGGGCGCAGCATCCTGGACAAGGTCGAGGCGAAACTCGACCTCACCGAGCAGCAACTGATGCCGGCCCGGGAAACCCTGCGCACGGTGGGAAACATGAGCAGCGCCACCGTCCTGTTCGTCCTGAAAAGCATCCTCGAGCAGCCCTTTACCGGCGGTAACGAGAGGATCTGCTCCATGGCCTTCGGTCCGGGACTGACAGTGGAAACCGGATTGTTCACCCGTGTAGGTGGCCCGGCCGTGGCGGCAGTCCCGGCGGAGCAGGGTGCCGAGGACACGGTGCCGGCCCAAATCCCCGCCGCCGTATGACCCCTGGTTTCCCGTCCCTGGACACCCGGGCAGTGGATGCAGTGGAGGAAATGGACCGGCCCGACGCCGATCCGCAGCGCCTGGACCGCACCTACGCCCAGTTCTGGCTCATCAATGCGGCGGTCTCGGGGTGGCGCCGGAACTATGTGCGTTACCTCCGGCCGGTGTTTGCCGAACGCGGCGGCGGCACCCTGCTGGATATCGGCTCCGGCGGCGGGGATGTTCCCCGCTGCATCGCCCGCTGGGCGCGCCGGGACGGCTTCGCGGTGGAGATCACCGCCATCGATCCGGATCCGCGCGCACATGCCTTCGCCTCGGCCCTCCCGGCACTGCCGGGACTCTCCTTCCGCCGCGCCTACAGTTCTGATCTGGTGGCGGAGGGACGGACCTACGACGTAGTGGTCTCCAACCACATGCTGCACCATCTGGCACCGGCGGAACTGCAGGCACTGCTGGCGGACTCGGAGCAGCTGGGACTGAAGCTGTGCCTGCACAGCGATATTGAGCGCAGCCGCTGGGCGTATGCGCTGTTTTCCCTCGGCACCCTGCCGTTTTTCCCGGGTTCCTTCATCCGGGTGGACGGGCTGACCTCCATCCGCCGCAGTTTTACGGCGGCGGAACTTGCCGAGGTGACACCGCCGGGCTGGCAGGGCCTGCAGCAGTGGCCCTGGCAGAACCTGCTGGTGTTTCCACCGCGCCCCGGGGCGGATACGGGGGAAAACCGCCGTGTGGGCTGAGACTGCTCCCGTCACCGCGCCAGATGCCTCAGCACCGGCCGCCCCCAGCGTTCCCCGCAGCTCTGCCGACGTGGTGGTGGTGGGCGGCGGGCCGGTGGGAATGTACCTTGCCGTCCTGCTGCTGCAGGAGGGGGTGTCCGTTCAGGTGCTCGAACAAAGGGTGAACCGCAGCGGGCATTCCCGGGCCATTGGAGTCCATCCGCCGGCGCTGGAGTCCCTGGCGAAGGCCGGCATCGCCGAAGCCATGACCCGCGAGGGCATCCGCATTACGCACGGGGAGGCCCGGAGTGCCGGCCGGAGAGTGGCCCGGCTGGATTTCGCCGCGGCATCGGCACGGTATCCCTTTGTCCTTACCCTGCCGCAGGTCCGGACCGAACAGCTGTTGGAGCAACGCCTGCATGCCCTCGATCCCGGGGCACTGGTCCGGGCGGCCCGGGTGGATGCCGTGACGGACAGCGGTGCCGCGGTCCGGGTGCACGGAACCGGCGGCGGCGGGCCGTTCACGGTAGATGCGTCGCTCCTGGTAGCGGCCGACGGCGCTAGGTCCTCGATCCGGTCCGCACTGGAAACCCGCTGGTCCGCCCGCGAACTGCCGGACACGTACCTGATGGGAGATTACCCCGACGGCACCGGGGACGGGCCGCTCGCGGTGCTCTACCTCGAGCCCGAGGGAATTGTGGAGTCCTTCCCCCTGCCCGGCGGGCTGCGCCGCTGGGTGGTCCATACCGATGCGCTGGAGCAGGATCCCACCGCGGTGCACCTGGCGGAGCTGGTTCGCCGGCGGACCGGACATCGGCTGGATAGTGCGGGGAATTCCATGCTGAGTGCTTTCGGCGTCCGCATTGGCCGGGCGCACCGGCTGGTATCCGGACGTACTGTCCTGATCGGGGATGCCGCCCACCAGATCAGCCCGATCGGCGGCCAGGGCATGAATCTGGGGTGGCTGGATGCCGCGGCCCTTGCCCCGATTATCGCCGACTCGCTGCGCGGATTACCGGCGGGAGGGGCGCTGCGGGACTTCGAACGGCGGCGTCGCCGCGACGCCGCCGTTGCCTCGGCCCAGGCTCAGCTCAACATGGTGCTGGGCCGGCCGCTCCCCGCGGGGATGATGGCCCTGCGCAACGCCGGGCTGGAACGGATGTTCCAGGTCCCGGCGCTGGGCGGGGTAGTTGCACGGCGTTTCAGCATGCAGTAGCTACTGCTACGCCCGGGTGGTACCGCTCTTTTCCGGATCGCCGGCCAGCCGTGTCCCTTCGCTGCCGGCGTTCGGGACGGTGGCCGGTTCAACGGTGGACATGGCGCCGGTGTGGAGGATCTCGGCGCCTCCTGCCAGACCCGGTTCAACGGGGTTGGAGGACGTGGGCTTGATGTCCAGGGTCCGGCGCAGTGCCTTCTCCTTGATGAACAGCACTGCTACGAGTGCGATGATGGCCACCGCGGCAGCGATCTTGAAGATATCCGCCGTGCCTTCGGCATAGGCGATCCGGAAGAACTCCTGGACTGCCGGCGGAAGCCCGCCGAGGTCCAGGGTGGCCGTGGTTCCGCTGCCGTCGGTCGGCATGCCCGCATTGTTCAGTTCCTCCGTGACGCGGCGGCTGACGGAGCTGGAAAGGACTGCACCCAGCACCGAGACGCCGATGGCGCCGCCCACCGTGCGGAAGAAGGCAACGGAGGCGCTGGCGGAACCAATGTCGGAGGTTTTGACCGTGTTCTGCACAGCCAGCACCAGGTTCTGCATCAGCAGGCCCATGCCCACCCCGAGGACGAAGATGAACAGGCCTACGAGGACCATCTGGGTTTCATGGTCAATGAATCCGGCCAGTCCGGTGCCAATGATTACCAGGATCGTGCCGATGATCAGGAACCGCTTCCACTTGCCGAAGCGGGTGATGAGCAGGCCGGATCCAACGGATCCCAGCAGGTTGCCGGCAATCATGGGAAGCATCAGCAGCCCGGCTTCGGTGGGGCTGAAGCCGCGGGCCAGCTGGAAGTACTGCCCCAGGAAGGTGGTGGAACCGAACATCGCGATGCCCACGGCAACGGAGGCGATGATGGCCAGCGCAGTGGTCCGCTCGGTAACGATCTTCAGCGGAATGATCGGTTCGGCAACCTTGGATTCCACCAGCACCAGCAGTGCCAGCAGGATGATGGAGCCGCCCACCATGGCGGCCGTTTCCCAGGACCACCAGTCGTAGTAGTCGGGCTTGCCGGCAAAGGAGACCCAGATCAGGAGCAGGGAGACGCCTGCGGTGAGCAGGATCGAGCCCAGCCAGTCGATCTTGGCGGGACGGCGTACGTGCTGCAGGTGCAGGGTGACCTGGAGCAGGAAGAGCGCGACGACGGCGAGCGGGACACACAGGAAGAAGGTCCAGCGCCAGCCCAGCGGGCTGTCCACGATGAAGCCGCCCAGCAGCGGGCCGCCGGCGGTGGCCACTGCCATCACGGCGCCCATGTATCCGGAGTACCGGCCGCGTTCCCGCGGCGGAATGATGGACCCGATGATGGCCTGTGCCAGTGCGGTCAGGCCGCCCATGCCCAGGCCCTGGATGACGCGTGCGGTCAGCAGCAGATCCATGGAGTGGGAGAAGCCGGCGAGGACGGAACCGGCAACGAAGATGACGATGCTCAGCTGCACCAGCAGCTTCTTGTTAAACAGGTCCGCCAGTTTCCCCCAGATGGGGGTGCTTACGGCGTTGGCCAGCAGGGCGGCCGTGACCACCCAGGCAAAGTCGGTCTGGGTTCCGTGCAGGTCGGCCATGATCGTGGGCAGCGCGTTGGCCACGATGGTGGTGCTCAGCATTGCCGTGAACAGCGCGGCAAGCAGGCCGGTGAGGGCCTGCAGGATCTGTCGGTGGCTCATCTCGCCGGGAACGTGTTTCTTCCGGGCGGTCTTGGTTTCGGTCACTTAGTTGTTAGCTCCTGGGGAAGGGATACGGGGGTTTCCGGAGTCGGCGCGGTGGTCCCGGGCGCTCGGCGGAATGAGGCAAAAAGCGAGTCGGAGAGTGATCCCAGGGTGGTGGAGGCAAGCTGCGCCTCCTCCTCGGACCAGTCGGCCAGGGCTTCCTGCAGCAGGACGGTCCGGCCGGCGAGGGCTTCTCGGAGGACGGACTCGCCCAGCTCGGTCAGGCTGATGAGGTAGGCGCGTCGGTCCTGCGGGTGCGGGCGGCGGCGGACATACCCGAGTTCTTCCAGCTCTGCTACGTGCCGGCTCATCCCGGCGGGGCCGATGCCAAGTTTGGCGGCGAGTTCGGTTGCCCGCAGCTCGCCGTCTTCGCCGATCATCCGCATGACGCCCTGCAGTGCCACTCCGGGGCCGCCGGTGTTGGCACCGTGCTGGGTCAGGCAGCGCAAGGTGCGTTGCAGCGTGTGGATTGTCCGGATCAGGTCATCCGCCGTTTCTTGCTGCATGGGGACGGGTCTCCGAAGGTAAGACATTGTTAGTTGACTTAGGCAACTATACAAGCAAATTTGCCTAGGTCAACTAACTAAATGGAAAGCCGTGCTTCCGGCCGCGGATCCGACGGCCGGAAGGCGCCTAGGCCAGATGGGTGGGCGCGAACAGGCCGATGCGGGCCTCGACCACCACCACGTTGGGGCCTTCGGCAGCAAAGGATTCCTCCAGCGCGGTGCGGATATCCCCGGGAGCGCAGCGGCGGGCCGGAACCCCGAAGGATTCCGCGAGCAAAACAAAATCCGGGCGTGCCAGTTCGGTGGCGGTGGCCTTGCCGAAGGCTTCCTCCATGTATTCGCGCAGGATGCCGTAGCCGCCGTCGTCGACAATCAGCCAGGTCACCGGAAGGTGATGCTGCCTGGCCGTGGCCAGTTCGGCAATGGAATACATGGCCGAACCGTCCCCGGACACCGCGAGCACCCGCTCCCCCAGGCCCACGGCTCCCCCGATCGCGCCGGGATAGCCGTAACCCAGTCCGCCGGCGCCCTGCGCCGAATGGAACTGTCCGGACTTCGCATCCCAGCAGCTCCAGGCCCAGTAAGCGGAGATGGTCATGTCCCAGTAGGTCTGCATGCCGTCCGGGACGGCGGCGCGGATGTCGGCCATGAACCGGCGTTCCCTCTCCAGTCCCTGGGTGTCCAGCCGGGCCTGCACGCGGGCCAGGGCGCCGGCGACCATGTCCTCGGTGCCCTGGCCGTGCCAGTCGGGGAGGTGTTCGGCTGCCGGCAGGGCAGCGTTGAAGGCGTCCAAAGCCTGCCGGGCATCGGCGCGGATGCCGAGGGCCGGACGGTTGGACTCCAGGACGCGGGGTTCGGCGTCGATCTGGATAATGCGTCCGCGCGGAGCCATGGTGAAGTAATTGGAGGTCACTTCGCCCAGCGACGAGCCGATCACCACCAGGACATCGGCGTCCTCGAGCACCTCGGTCATATGCCGGTCCTCCATCCAGGACTGCAGGGACAGCGGATGGTTCCAGGGGAAGGCACCGTTGCCGCCGGGCGTGCAGATCACCGGGGCGTGCAGCTTCTCGGCAAGGGACAGGAGCGCGGCTTCGGCTCCGCTGCGCCGTACGCCGCCGCCGGCAATGACGGCGGGGCGGCGGGCGTCAGAGAGCCAGCGGACAGCTTCCTTGACCAGTTCACTGCGCGGCGGGTTGTCGAACGGCTCCGCGAGCGCGTCTTCCACGGCCGGCACCATCACCGGGTCGAGCAGTACGTTCTGCGGAACTTCGATCCACACCGGTCCGGCAGGGGAGGAAATGGCTTCGGTCCAGGCGTCCTGAATGGCCGAGGGAATGCCGGAGGCATGCTGGATCAGCCGCTGGCTCTTGGTGACATTGGCCGCTGATGCCTTCTGGTCATCGAGCTGGTGCAGCATACCCCGGCGCCGGGCGCCGAGGCCGTCAAGGGGAATCTGGCTGGCCACCACGATCATCGGCACACCCGTGGCATAGGCCTCCTGCAGTCCGGCCAAAGACGTCAGGGCACCGGGACCGGTGGAGAGGAACAGCACGCCTACCTGCCCGGTCGCACGGGAGAAACCGTCGGCGGCAAAGGCCGAGTTGTTTTCCACCCGGGAAGAAATGAACTCCAGCCGTGACCGGGAAAGCGCATCAAAGAGTCCCAGGGCGTGCTGGCCGGGAATGCCGAACACCTTGCTGGCCCCGAGGGCCTCCAGGGTTTCCACCACCAGGTCTCCGCCGTTGCGGACGGGACCGGAGTCTTCCGAAGCCCTGCTCATGCGGACAGTCCCATCAGGGTGATGAGGTCATAGGCCACGTGCGAGGCAGCCACCGCGGTGATGTCGGCGTGGTCATAAGCCGGGGCGACCTCGACGACGTCGGCACCCACCAGGTTCAGCCCGCGCAGTCCGCGGAGAATCTCCAGCAGCTCACGGCTGGTCATGCCGCCGGCCTCGGGGGTTCCGGTGCCCGGCGCGTGGGCCGGGTCCAGGACATCGATGTCCACGGAGATGTACAGCGGCCGGCCGCCGATGCGGTCCCGCAGCTTCGCCACCACCTCGTCCACGCCCTGCCGGAAGACGTCGGAGGAGGTGAGGATGCCGAAGCCGAAGCGGCGGTCATCCTCCAGGTCTTTCTTGCCGTACAGCGGGCCGCGGGTGCCGACGTGCGAGATGGCTTCGGTGTCCAGGATGCCTTCCTCGACCGCGCGGCGGAACGGGGTGCCGTGCGTGTACTCCGCACCGAAGTATGTGTCCCAGGTGTCCAGATGGGCATCAAAGTGCAGCATGGCCACCGGGGACCCTGCACGCTCGGCAGCGGCCCGCAGCAGCGGCAGGGCGATGGTGTGGTCTCCGCCCAGGGTCAGCAGCTTGGTGCCGTGTTCCGTCAGGTCCAGGGCGTTCTGCTGGACCGTCTCAATGGCCTCGTTGATATTGAACGGATTCACGGCCATATCCCCGGCGTCGGCCACCTGCAGGTTTTCGAACGGCGAGGCATCCAGCGCCGGGTTGTACGGGCGCAGCAGCCGGCTCGCTTCCCGGACGTGGTTGCCGCCGAACCGGGCGCCGGGGCGGTAGGACACACCGCTGTCAAAGGGCACCCCCACCACGGCAACGTCTGCCTGCTCCACCTGGTCCAGCCGGGGCAGCCGGGCGAAGGTGGCAGCCCCCGCATAGCGCGGGACCTGGGCGGCATCGACGGGTCCGATATGGCCGTTGGCGTTCACGCGGGGAAGGTTGTTCATGGGTGCTGTCTCCGGTTCCGTGGTGGGCGCCGTTGCCCGGCACCAAGGGTTACCTGAGGGTAACCAAAAGTTTACCTAAAAGCTAAAGTGGAACTGCCGTCGGGGTCAAGACTAGGCTGAGAGCATGGCGGCCCACGATAACAGCGAAGACCCTAACTACGACGTCGATGTCCTGATTGTGGGAGCCGGCCCCACGGGGCTAGCCCTCGCTGCCCAGCTGGCCGCCTTCGGGGCGAGTTTCCGCATTATTGACCGGCGCCAGTCCCCAGGGACAGAATCGCGGGCCATCGCCATCCAGCCCCGCACCCTGGAAGCACTGCGTCCCTTCGGCGTGAGCGGCGAGCTGGTTGCCGCCGGGCATCCTGCCCGCGAGCTGCACCTCCATCTGCCGGAGGAAACTCTGGAAATGGATCTGTTCGACACCGGGCTGGAGGACTCGGCCTTCCAGCAGCTGTTGTTCCTGTCGCAGGCGGAAACCGAACGCATCCTGACCCGGCATCTGCTCTCCCGCCGGGTCAGCATTGAACGCGGTGCCGAGCTGCAGGACCTGGAGCGGCTGGATCCGGAGGACCCGTTTGCCGGCATGGAAGCGAAGATCCAGCGGATGGACCGCGGTATCGAACGCATCCGGGCGCGCTACGTTGTCGGTGCGGACGGCGCCGAAAGCACGGTCCGCTCCAAGGCAGGCATGGACTGGCGCGGTGGCGCCTACCCGGACACCTTTATCCTGGCGGACCTCGAAATAGACGGCGCGGAACCGGATGCCGTGCATTCCTACCCCACGGAGGACGGCTTCCTCTTCCTGTTCCCGCTGGCCGGCGCGGCCACCTGGCGGATGATCGCCATCAAGCCGCCGCATAAGCCGGCCACGCTGGAAACGCTCCAGGAATTGGCCGATACGTTCTCGCACGGCGCGCTGAAGGTCCGGGATCCGCAGTGGATCAGCACCTTCCGCCTTTCGCACCAGGTGGCCGAATACTTCCAGCAGGGCTCCGTCTTCCTGGCCGGCGATGCAGCCCACGTCCACTCCCCCGTGGCCGCCCAGGGCATGAACACCGGCATCCAGGACGCGTTGAACCTGGGCTGGAAGCTCGCATTGGGGGCCCGCGGCCTGGCCAGTGACGAACTGATCGACAGCTACGACGCCGAGCGCCGCCCGGTGGGCCGGGACGTGGTGTCCACGACGGACCGCATCTTCAAACTGGCCACCAGCCGCAACGGGCTGAAAAAGCTCCCCCGTACCAAGCTCCTGCCCGCCGTGGCCCCCAAGGCGATGGCCTGGGACGGACTGCGGTCACGGCTCTTCCGCACCATGGCGCAGTTCAACGTCAACTACCGCGGCAGCAGCATCGTCGACGCCGGTTCCTCCCGCCTTCCGCACCTCCTGGCCCGCGGACCGCGTCCGGGTGACCGCCTTCCGGACGCCGATGTCATCCAGCAAAAGCGGGAACGGCGCCTGCAGGATCTGGTGGCCACTCCCGGCTTCTCCGTCCTCCTCAGCGGACCCGGCTGGCCGCAGGACACCCCGCACCAGCTCCGCGCAGCGCTGCCCCAGCTCGCCGGCCTGCTGAACATCCAGCAGTTGACCGCCGGCAGCAGCCTCCTTGCGGATGCTCCCGGCCTGATCAAGGACGTCAGCGGCCTGGCGTTCCACCGCCTGGGGCTGAGCTCCCGGCGCCCTGAACTGCTGATCATCCGCCCCGACGGCTATGTGGGCTACCGCTCCGGCGGCCTGCACATCACCGCAGCGGTGGAGTACCTGCAGCGCCTGACCCGGAATTCCGAAGTGGAGCCGGCCGCCGGCAACGCCCGGCCCGGATCCGCTGCCTAGCGCAGCCTAGGCCCCTCCGGGGCTGACCAACGTCCAGAGCACCACTGCTTCTTCCTCGGACGGGTTGTGCCAGGAGTGCGGCTCGCGGCCGGGGAAGGTCACGGTGTCGCCCGTGGTGAGCGGGATCCGCTCGCTGCCGAGGATGAGTTCGAAGCTGCCCTGGGCAACGTGGAGCACCTCCACCTCGCAGTCCACCGAATAGAGATCGGCTTCACCCGACCCGCCCGGGGCAATCACGGAACGGACCACCTGGACCCGGCGCTCGGTCCTGGCGGTGACCAGCCGTTCCACGATGCCCTCGCCGCCCAGATTGATCCGCGGGGCATCCGCCCATCGCGTCACATTGGTTTCCGGCGCGGCGAAGAGGTCTCCAATGGAAATGGACAGCACCTGGCACAGGGTGAGCAGGGAGGCTACCGACGGAGAGGTCAGGTCCCGTTCCACCCTGCTGAGGAACCCCTTGGTGAGGCCGGTGGCGTCGGCCACCTGCTCAATGGTCAGATGCCGGGCCTGGCGGGCAGAGCGTATCCGCACGCCGATGGCCACCGGGGCGTTGGTTGGTTCTACGGGCAGGGCCTTCATATTTACGAGCATACCGAGGGAAACCCGCACGTCGTGCCCAGGGGAAGACCCGGGCGGGCGGCCGGCACCTCGGCCGCCGAAGCGGAAGAGATGCCGGCCGCCCCGGCCGGACTACTGGTCTGCGGACTCCATTTCCGGCTGTTCCTCCGGATCCGGGATTTCCGGCGCGTCCTTGAGGTCCTCGCCGGTGTCCTCTCCGGTCCAGACCTTGATGACCGCCCAGCTGACGGCAGCAATCGGGACGGCCAGGATGGCGCCGATGATGCCCGCCAGGATGGTTCCGGCGGTGAGGGCCAGCAGGATGACGAGGGCATGGATGCTCAGGGACTTGCCCATCACCACCGGCTGCAGGAAGTTTCCCTCCAGCTGGTTCACGGCGATGATCACGATGATCACGATCAGGGCAACAACCGGCCCGTTGGCGACGAGTGCGATCAGCGCGGCGAAGACCCCGGCTGCCGTGGCGCCGACCAGCGGAATGAAGGAGCCGACAAAAACAATCACGGTCAGCGGCAGCGCCAGCGGAACCTGCAGGATGAACAGGGCCGCACCGATGCACACTGCGTCGACCAGCGCCACGATGGCGGTGCCCCGGATGTACCCGCCCAGGACCTCCATCACGCGGAAGCCCGAGAGGCGGGCCTTGTCGCGCCGGTCCCCTCTGGGGAAGAGCCGCAGGAAGAACGCCCAGATGCGGTCGCCGTCCTTGAGGAAATAGAACAGCACCACTGCCATCAGCAGGAATCCGGTGACGAAGGACGTCGCAGCGGAAATACCCGCAATGGCCCCGCTGCTGACCGTGCTGCTGGTGGCGAAGTCAATCACGCTGTCCCGTGCGGTGGCGAGCATGGAGTCATCCACCGGCAACGGCCCGTTGCGCACAAAGTCGTACAGCTTGTCGAAGCCTGCAACGGCCTGGTCCACCAGGTCGCCCCACTCGCTGCGGATGGCGAAGGCGATCCCGGTCACCAGCCCGCCGAGGACGGCGAGCAGTAGAAGGAAGGATAATCCCGTTGCCAGGGCGCTGGGCCAGCCTTTCCTGCGCAGCCAGTTCACAAACGGGGCAATGGCGGCACCGAGAATCAGCGCCAGCAGCACGGGGATGACCACCAGGGTGACCTGTCGCAGGCAGTAAACCGTGACGGCCACCAGCAGCAGGATCAGCAGGATCTGCGCCGAGCGCTGCCCGGCATGCCCTAGCGGACCGCTCCAGTAGCGTCCGGGCCTCGCATGGTCCGGCAGGGTATCCCTTTCGGCCCGTTCCGGAGATGGTGCGCTCATGTTCGCTCTTTCCTGCTCAGGGCTTGTCCTGGTGGTCAGTAGGGGAAATCGGGTCGCCGGCACCGTCCGCCGGCGTACTCACGGTATCCGACGCGGCGTGTCCGTTCTGCAGGCTGTCACGCACGTGTCGTCGCAGGACCTTGCCGATCATGGACTTGGGCAGCTCCTGGATCTCCACGATCCTGCGCGGCACCTTGTAGGCCGCCAGTTCCTTGCGGACATACGCGCGCAGTTCCTCTGCGTTGAAGCGGGTGCCGGCCTTCGACACCACGGCGGCCACCACGTCCTCCCCGCCGCCGGAGCGGAGCACGCCGACCACCGCAACGTCATCCACGGATTCATGGCGCTTCAGGGCGTCCTCCACCTCGGAGGGGGACACATTGAAACCGCCGGTGATGATCAGTTCCTTGATCCGGTCCACGATGGTGACAAACCCGTCCCCATCCACGGTGACGATGTCCCCGGTCCGGAACCATCCGCCGTCGAGCAGTACAGCTTCGGTTTCACGGGGCTTGTTCCAGTACCCGGAGAAAACCTGCGGACCCTTGATCAGCAGTTCGCCCCGCTCTCCCTGGGGTACGTCGACGGTGGGATGCTCCGGATCCACCACCCGGATATCGGTTAGCGGGAAGGGAACGCCCACTGTTCCCGTTTTCCGGGACTTGGCAAACGGGTTGCCCAGGGCGATGGGAGACGTTTCCGTCAAGCCGTAGCCTTCGATCAGGAGGCCGCCGGTGGCTTCTTCCCAGATCTCGACTGTGCGGGGCGGGAGGTTCATGGCACCGGAAATGGCCGACCGGACGCCCTTGAGGGAAATGTTCTGCTGTTTGGCCGCTTCAGCCAGTCGCTCGTAGATCGGCGGCACGGCGGGAAGGAAGGTGGCCGGGGTTTTCTTCATGGCCTTGAGCGTCATGTCGACGTCGAATTTGGGGAACAACACCACCTGTGCGCCCAGGCTCATGGCGGTGGTGAGGCACAGGGTCAACCCGTAGGCATGGAACATGGGCAGTACGGCATAGAAGGTTTCATTACCGGGCCGCAGCCCGGGCACCCAGGCACGTCCCTGCGCCGCGTTGGCCACGAGGTTCGCGTGGGTGAGCATCGCACCCTTGGGGTCGGCCGTGGTTCCGCTGGTGTACTGGATTGCCGCCAGATCCGCCGGCATCGGGCGGGGATAGCGTTTGCGCAGGGGGCGGTTGTCCAGCAGGTCCTGCCACCGGACGAGTTTGCGCGGGTGCCGCGGGGGCCGCTTCTCCGCGGACAGTGCGGCACGCGCCTGGCGCAGGGCAGGGACCGGCAGCTTCAACGCCAGCCGGTTGACCAGCGGCATGGCCGGGATCAACTCGACCGAGACGATGCTGCGGACGGGAATATCCGCCGGCAGCTTCTGGATGTTCTCCACTACCTTGTCCCAGACCACGGCCACGGTGGCGCCGTGGTCCTCGAACTGGTGCCGCAGTTCACGGTCCGTGTAGAGCGGGTTATGCTCCACGACCACTGCTCCCAGCCGCAGCGCCGCGTAGAACGCGACGACGTGCTGAGGCGAGTTGGGCAGCACAAGCGCCACCCGGTCCCCCTTACGGACACCGAGCTTCAGCAATCCTGCTGCTGCCCGCCGGATCTGGTCCCCCAGATCCCCGTAGGAAGTGGTGGCACCGAAAAACTGCAGGGCGGGCTTGGACCGGTACTTGCGGACCGAGTTCTCCACCACGTCAACGAGTGATTCGTCCGGGATGCTGAAACCCTCCAGGACCCCCTCGCTGTAGTGGCGGGTCCATGGGCGGTCCGGATCAGTAAGAGGGTAGTTTATGCTCACAATCCGACTTTAGCGCCTGCCCGTGTCGGACAAGAAGTCAGGGTGCTTACGATCGGGAAGGCGTGTTCGCGCGAACCGGCCGGTTCCGGGATTCAAGTACACTGGAACACGCGAAGGGGAGTAGCTCCGGCCCGGACTGTCACAGGTCCGCCCAGCCGAGGCCTGTCGACATACTGGATGCTGAGGCGTCCCGGCAGTCCACCCGCCGGCAGACCAGCCGCGGGCGAGCGAGACCTTCGGTCAGAAGAGTTATCTATTCACTGACCGGATTCCCCCTTTCCGGTCCCTGTCAGGAGCACCGTGACTTCCGATTCCCCGCCGGAGCCTTACTCCAGCGACCCCGCTTCGCCGTCCAACGCAGATCTGAAGCGCTGGCGGCAGTACCTCGCCGATGAGCGGGCCGAAGCGGCCACCTACCGGTACCTGGCCGAACGCCGCGAGGGTGAAGAACGCGACATCCTCCTGGCGCTGGCCGAGGCCGAGGGACGGCATGAGGAGCACTGGCGGACCCTGCTGGGCGACGACGCCGGACGCCCCACGCGCGCCTCCTTCCGCAACCGGATGCTCGGGCTGCTGGCCCGCCGTTTCGGTTCCGTCTTCGTGCTGGCACTGGCGCAGCGCGCCGAGGCACGCTCCCCCTATGCCCAGGATCCCAACGCCACAAGCGCGATGGCTGCCGATGAACAAATCCACGAAGAAGTGATCCGGGGTCTGGCGACCAGGGGACGGACCCGGTTGTCGGGAAACTTCCGGGCCGCAGTGTTCGGCGCCAATGACGGGCTGGTCAGCAACCTGGCTCTCATCATGGGCATCGGCGCCACCGGCGTGTCCAGCACCTTCATCCTGATCAGCGGCCTGGCCGGCCTGCTGTCCGGCGCGTTGTCCATGGGGGCGGGTGAATACGTTTCGGTCCGGTCCCAGCGTGAACTCCTGGAAGCCTCCCAGCCCACCCAGATCACGCTCTCGGCCGCGAAGTCCCTGGACATTGACGCCAACGAACTGGTCCTGGTGTACCGGGCGCGCGGCATGACCAAAGAAGCCGCCGAGCACCGTGCGGCCGAACGGATGGGCCTGTTCAGCTGCGACTGCGACCCGAGTTTCTCCCTCAACCCCGAAGCCGATAACGAAGGCAAGCGGGACGAGCACGAGTCCGTGGGGACCGGCCTCGGTGCCGCCGCGTCCAGCTTCTGCTTCTTCGCCTCCGGTGCAGTGGTTCCGGTACTGCCCTACCTGTTCGGCCTGACCGGTACAACCGCGGTCACCCTGTCCTGCATCCTGGTAGGGCTCGCGCTGCTGATGACCGGCGCCGTCGTCGGCCTGCTCTCCGGAGCCTCCCCGCTCAAGCGGGCACTGCGCCAGCTCGCCATCGGCCTGGGCGCTGCGGGGGCTACATATCTGCTGGGCATGATCTTCGGCACTACGGCGCTCTGACACCCCCGAATTCCGGGTGTTCAATTTGACTTGACGCGCCGTGGGCCGAGAGGCTGAGAGTGAAACGCTCGCGAATTATGTAAAGGGACGCAGACGTCTGGCAGCGTTACTTTATAGATTCTCCGCGGACGGGGAACCCTCCGCGCATGCTGACATCAAGAGTGGCTGCCGTCTGTCTGCCCGGATCCTCGACGAGGGTTCGGGCCCTTTTGCGCTGACATAAGGAAGGCCTATGGCTACCACTGAAGGTCCACCGCACGACGCCGGCAGGCACGCGGGAGATCCCCTCGCGCCGGTCCCCGCCACCACCCACTCCTCCGTGACAACGGAGGATCCCTCCTCGTCATCGATCCCCATCGTGGAGCAGGAACACGAACTCGTCCAGCAGATGATCGAGGGACAGCGCGAACAGGAAGCGGCGCTCAGCCGAGGCATTCCGGCAAAGTTGGACAAGGTGCTTTTCGCGGTCACCGGCGCCCTTGCCCTGGCGTTCATTGCCTGGGGCTTCTTCGCCACCGAAAACCTCTCCTCCGTCTCGCAGACTGCGCTGGACTGGGTGATTACCAACGCCGGATGGTTCTTCGTCCTGCTGGCCTCGTTCCTCGTGGTTTACGTGATCTGGCTGGCAGTGGGCCGCTACGGCAGGATTCCGCTGGGCAAGGACGGCGAAGAGCCGCAGTTCAAGACCGTTTCATGGATCTCCATGATGTTTGCGGCAGGCATGGGCATCGGCCTGATGTTCTACGGCGTGGCCGAACCCCTGTTCTATTACATCTCCCCTCCCCCCGGCACGGTTGAGGGCCAGACACCCGAAGCGCTGCAGACGGCCATGGGAACCTCGCTGTTCCACTGGGGCCTGCATCCGTGGGCGATGTACGCCGTCGTGGGCATTGCCATGGCCTACGGCACCTACCGTCTCGGCCGCCGGCAGCTGATTTCCTCGGCCTTCACCTCGCTCTTCGGTGCGAAGCGCGTGGACGGCGCCCTGGGCAAGGTGCTGAACATCTTCGCCATCTTCGCCACGCTCTTCGGCACCGCGGCTTCGCTGGGACTGGGCGCCCTCCAGATCGGCAGCGGCCTGCAGTCCGTCGGGTTCCTCGGGACCGCCGGGACCACCGTCCTGGTCGCCATTGTCGCCATTCTGACCGGCTGCTTCGTGGCCTCTGCCGTTTCCGGCATTTCGCGCGGCATCCAGTGGCTGTCCAACATCAACATGGTCCTCGCCGTGGTGCTGGCCGCCGTCGTTTTCGTGGTCGGACCGACCCTGTTCATCCTCAACGTGGTTCCGGCAGCCATCGGCGACTACGTCACCAACCTCGCCTCCATGGCCTCCCGCACTGAGGTTTCCGGCGACGAATCAATGCGCGCCTGGCTCTCCAGCTGGACCATTTTCTACTGGGCCTGGTGGCTGTCCTGGACACCGTTCGTCGGCATGTTCATTGCCCGGATCAGCCGTGGCCGCACCATCCGCCAGTTCGTCACCGGCGTGCTGATTGTTCCCTTCGTGGTCAGCGTGGTCTGGTTCTCCATCTTCGGCGGCGCCGCCATCGGAACCCAGCGCAACGCTGACGCCGCCGGCACGCCCGGACTGACCACTATGGTCGACGGCGAGCCCAGCATCGACTTTGACGGTTCGCTGTTCGACCTCATCACCGCACTGCCCATGCCGAACCTGCTGGCAGCCGCGGTAGGCATCCTCGCCATGGTGCTGGTGGCCATCTTCTTCGTCACCGGTGCGGATTCCGCTTCGATCATCATGGCGTCGCTGAGCTCCAACGGGGCCGAGCATCCGTCCCGCGGCGTCATCGTCTTCTGGGGCGTGCTGACCGGTGCCGTCGCGGCGGTGATGCTCCTGGCCGGCGGTGACGAGCCTGCCGAAGCACTGGACGGCCTGCAGCGGATCACCATTGTGGCGGCCCTGCCGTTCGCGGTGGTCATGCTGCTGCTGACCGTTGCCCTGGCCAAGGACCTGGCCAAGGACCCGCTGTCGCTGCGCCGCCGGCTTGCCGTGTCGGTGGTGGGCCGGGCCATCCAGTCGGGCGTGGAGGAGCACGGCTCCTCCTTCGACCTGCACACCACCGAGCACGACGACGGCACCCAGCCGCCGGCCGGGCCGGCACGCAAGTAGCATTTCGGGAAAACACAACGGCGGCGGCACGGATTCCGTGCCGCCGCCGTTGTGTTCTCCGGTGAAAGCGACCCCTACCAGCCACCGCGACGGTGTTCAATAGACCACCGCGAAATGCACCCCCGCAGAGCCTGATGTGTGCCGGAAGGCTTGTGCCCGCCTCCCGTTCTTCATAGCCTCCGTAAGTTACCATCCGGTAACTATCAGCCCTTCCGCACGACAATGAGGTCACTATGAGGAAATATCTGGCTGTTTTGGGGATATCCGCCACTTTGGTGGGCACATCCCTGGCCGCTGCCCCCGCTATTGCAGCACCCGCGGCACCTGCCGTCCGCACCGACGTCGTAGTCACCAGCTTTGACGGCACGCCCATCCATACCAACTTCTTCCCGGCCACCGGGCTGGCCGCCGGCCAGCAGGCACCTACCGTGATGGTGGGGCCAGGGTTCGGGCTGCCCGGCGGGCGCCTGCCCGGAACCACCACCAGCACGCTGATCGGCTCCATCGGCATCGCACCGCTGCGCAACGCCGGATACAACGTGGTGACGTGGGATCCCCGCGGATTCGGGCTCAGCGGCGGTGAGGCGTACGTCAACAACCCGGCCTACGAAGGCCGGGACGGCTCGGCCCTTATCGATTACATTGCCGCCCAGCCTGAAGCCAGCCTGGACGCGCCGGGCGATCCGGTGCTTGGTATGGCGGGCGCATCCTACGGCGGCGGCATCCAGTTTGTCCTTGCCGCCCAGGACCAGCGGGTGGATGCCATCACGCCCACCATCGCCTGGAATGACCTGACCTCCAGCTTGTACAAGGCCGGATCCTTCAAGAGCGGCTGGGGCGCCCTGCTCTGCGCCGAAGGAACCGCACTGGGCCAGCTGGGGTCCCTCGTAGGGAACCAGGGAGCCCTTGCCGCCCCGGTCCGCCAGGCCTGCAAGGAAGGCCTGACCTACCCCAACCGGCTCAGCCCCGCGTCGATTGCCTATTTCGAATCCCTGACCCCGGACACGATGTTCACCTCGATCACGGCCCCCACCCTGATCATCCAGGGCACCGCGGACACGCTCTTTACCCTCAATGAAGCCACGCGGAACTATCAGCTGATCAGCAGCACCGGCACGCCCACCAAGATGCTGCAGTTCTGCGGCGGGCACGGGTTGTGCAACTCCACGGCCGGACCGGACCGCATCACCCCGGCGGTCCTGAACTGGTTTGCCCGCTATCTGCGCAACGAGCCGGTGGACACCGGTGCTGCGTTCCAGTTCATCGACCAGGCCGGCGTGACCCGCGGAGCGCCCGGCTACCCGGCGGCCACGGGAGCCCTGTCCGGCACAGGAAAGGGCTCGATCGTCCTCTCCCCGGCCGCCATCAGCGGCGTTGTGGTGGCGGCGGCCGCGGCACCGGTGGCGGTCAACGTGCCGATTGCCTCACCGGCGGTTTCGACGTCGGTGTTCGGGGCTCCCCAGCTGAGCCTCACCTACCGCGGCTATGCGCCGCAGGGCAGCACGCACGTGTATGCCCAGATCATCGACAAGGCGCGGGCATCCCTGGCGCTGGGCAACCAGGTCACCCCCGTGCCGCTCATCCTGGACGGCAGGGAGCACACCGTGACCGTGCCCCTGGAAGAGGTGTCCTACACGGTCACGGCTGCCAGCCGGCTGGTGCTGCAGGTTACGCCGGCCACCTCCGTCTATGCACTTCCGAAAGCCACTGCCCTGACCAGCTTCACCGCGTCGGTGACAGTGCCTACGGTCGCGGCCTACCCGGCCATCCCCTAAGCCGGCCTCCGAAAGAGGAGAGGGACCCTGCCGGCGGCAGGGTCCCTCTCCTCGTCGTACGGACGTCCCGGCGGTTACCTGGTGCCGGCGGCCCGCAGCTGTTCTTCCACCTGCTCCAGGCTCTGTCCGCGGGTTTCCGGAACATAGCGGCGCACAAACAGCAGCGCCAGCAGGCCAAGCACCACGAAGATGAAGAACGTTTTCGAGATGCCAATGGCGTCCATCAGGATCGGGAAGGAGAACCCGACGGCAAAGTTGGTCATCCACTGGATGAAGACCGACAGCCCGATACCCAGGCCCCGGACCTTCAACGGGAAGATTTCCGAGAGCATCAGCCAGGTCACCGGTGATACGGCGCCCTGCTGGAAGCCCAGGAACGTCACGGTCAGCGCCAGAATGATCGATGCGCGGACCGTTCCTTCGGAAACGACAATGGACACAATACCGATCAGCAGCAGCGAGGACCCGGTGCCGATCAAACCGGTCATCAGCATGCGGCGGCGGCGGACCCGGCCCAGCAGCCAGATGCCGAAGATGGCTGCGGCCACGGAAACGACGCCGTTGGCGATGTTCGCGGTGAGGGCGGCTTCGGTGCCGAAACCGGCGTTGGAGAGGATCTGCGTGCCGTAGTACATGATCGCGTTCACGCCCGTGATCTGCTGGACAATGGACAGTCCCATGCCAATGAGCAGCACGCGCAGCAGCCACGGCTCGGCGAAGTCCCGCAGGCTGCCTGCCTGAGCGGAGTCCTTTTCGGCCAGGGTACGCACCTCGTCGAATTCCGTCTGCGCTGCTTCGGCGCTGCGGATTCGTTTGAGGGCGGTGAGGGTTTCCCCGAACCGGCCCTTGGACGCCAGCCAGCGCGGGCTTTCCGGCACAAAGGCGATGCCGATCCACAGGGCGATGGCCGGCACGGTGGCCACCACGAGCATCCAGCGCCAGACCCCCTGGTCTTCGCCCCAGAGGTTGCCGATCACCGCGTTGGCCACGAAGGCGACCAGCTGGCCGGTCACGATCATCAGCTGGTCCCGGGTCACCATCTGTCCGCGGCGTTCAGCCGGTGCCAGTTCGGCCAGGAACACCGGCACCAGAGCGGACGCTCCGCCGACGGCCAGTCCGAGCACCACCCGGGACATCACCATCACGGCGATGGTCGGAGCCAGCGACGTGCCCAGGGTTCCGAGCAGGAAAACGACGGCGAGTCCCATCAGGACCTTCCGCCGGCCCAGCCTGTCCGTCAGCCGGCCCGAGATGACGCCGCCGAAGGCGGCACCGAACAGCAGGCTGGAGGTGATCAGGCCTTCGGTGAAGGGGGTCAGGCCAAGATCGTCCTGCATGTACGGCAGCGCGCCGTTGATGACGCCGGTGTCATAGCCGAAGAGGAACCCGCCGAGGGTAACGATCCACGATGCACGGCGGAGCGCACGTCTGGGCGATGGGGTTTTCGCGGCCCGGGCGGAGCCGGAAGAAACTGAGCTGGACATTTCGAACTTTCTTATCTGGACGCACAAAACCCCCGTCCTACGGATTTTATCCGTAGGACGGGGGCGTGCGCGGTGGAACTAGAGCGCTGCGTAGACTTCGCGCAGCAGCGTGGCGGTCTCGGACGGCGTCTTGCCGACCTTCACGCCGGCAGCCTCGAGGGCTTCCTTCTTGGCCTGGGCCGTTCCGGCAGAGCCGGAGACAATGGCGCCTGCGTGGCCCATGGTCTTGCCTTCGGGAGCCGTGAAGCCGGCCACGTAGCCGACAACCGGCTTCGTGACGTTGGCCTTGATGAATTCAGCGGCACGTTCTTCGGCGTCGCCGCCGATTTCGCCGATCATCACGATGGCCTTGGTTTCGGGATCCGCTTCGAACGCCGCCAGGGCATCGATGTGGGTGGTGCCGATAACCGGGTCGCCGCCGATGCCGATGGCGGTGGAGAAGCCCAGATCCCGCAGTTCGTACATCATCTGGTACGTCAGGGTGCCCGACTTGGAGACCAGGCCGATCGGGCCCTTGGAGGTGATGTTGTTGGGGGTGATGCCAACCAGGGCTTCGCCCGGAGTGATGATGCCGGGGCAGTTCGGGCCGATGATGCGCGTGACCTGGTTGCCGTCGGCGTCCACCTTGGACTGGGCGTGGGCCCAGAACTCGGCGGAATCCTGCACGGGAACACCTTCGGTGATGACGACGACGAGGCCGATGCCGGCGTCGATCGCTTCCATGACGGCGTCCTTGGTGAAGGCCGGCGGCACGAAGACGATGGAGACATCGGCGGCGGTCTTGTCCATGGCCTCGGCGACGGTGCCGAAAACGGGCAGTTCCACGTCGCCGTGGGTGACCGTGGTACCGGCCTTGCGGGCGTTAACGCCGCCGACAACCTGGGTTCCGGCCTTGAGCATCAGGGCGGTGTGCTTGGTTCCTTCGCCGCCGGTGATGCCCTGAACGATGACCTTGGAGTCCTTGTTCAAAAAGATAGACATAAGGGGATTCTCTTTCTAAAAGGTTCGACAGGCTGCGGGTCAGCGAGCGGCGTAAGCGAGCTCGGCAGCCTTGTCGGCGCCTTCGTCCATGGTGGTGGCCAGCGTGACCAGCGGGTGGTTGGCTTCGGCAAGGATGCGGCGGCCTTCGTCGACATTGTTGCCGTCCAGGCGGACGACCAGCGGCTTGTTGGCCTCGTCGCCCAGGATTTCCAGGGCCTTGACGATGCCGTTGGCGACGGCGTCACAGGCGGTGATGCCGCCGAAGACGTTCACGAACACGGACTTCACCTGCTCGTCATTCAGGATGACGTCCAGGCCGGCGGCCATGACGGATGCCGAAGCTCCGCCGCCGATGTCCAGGAAGTTGGCCGGCTTCACGTTGCCGTGCTTCTCGCCGGCGTAGGCGACGACGTCGAGAGTGGACATAACCAGACCGGCGCCGTTGCCGATGATGCCCACCTGGCCGTCAAGCTTGACGTAGTTGAGGTCATTGGCCTTGGCCTTGGCCTCGAGGGGATCCGCGGCGGCCTTGTCTTCCAGCGCGGCGTGGCCGGGCTGGCGGAAGTCCGCGTTCTCATCCAGGGAGACCTTGCCGTCGAGGGCAAGGATCTCGCCGCTGCCGGTCTTCACCAGCGGGTTGACCTCAACGAGCGTGGCATCTTCCTTGGTGAAGACATCCCACAGCTTGATGATGGCGTTCATGACGCCTTCGCGCAGCTCGGGGGCGAACCCGGCGGCGTCGACAATCTCGGCGGCCTTGGCGGAGTCGATTCCGACGGCGGGGTCCACGGCAACGCGGGCCAGGGCGTCGGGACGCTCCACGGCCAGCTGCTCGATCTCCATGCCGCCCTCGACCGAGCACATGGCCAGGTAGTTGCGGTTTGCACGGTCCAGCAGGACCGAGAAGTAGTATTCCTCAGCGATGTCGGCACCCTGGGCGATCATCACGGTGTGTACCGTGTGGCCCTTGATGTCCATGCCGAGGATGTTGGATGCGTGCTCGAAAGCTTCATCGGCGGTCTTGGCGACCTTCACGCCGCCGGCCTTGCCTCGGCCACCAACCTTGACCTGCGCCTTGACGACTACGACGCCGCCGATCTTCTCAGCAGCGGCTTTGGCTTCTTCAGGAGTGTGCGCCACGATTCCGGCGAGCACGGGTACACCGTGCGCCTCAAACATATCGCGCGCCTGATATTCAAACAGGTCCACGGGCTAGTGTCCTTCTACGTCGAAGTAGGGTTTACATGCGATCGGGAAGATCGCCGAGCAGATGCATCCAGCCGGTCTGCCCCACGAGGAACTTTAGTACCTCGGCGCTGAACGCCGAACACAGACTACCGCTTTAGTGACGAAGCACACAGTTCTATCGTTTGTAGAAATTGCCCGCCGTAAGTTATGAGAATTTTCACCTTCAGTTCTCTTTGGTCAGCGGGGCGTACCGCAGCAGGAGACGCTTTTCGCCGACGTCGAACTTCACCTTGGCCACGGTCTTGTCTCCGGCGCCTTCCACCGCGAGCACGGTGCCGGAGCCGAAGGAGGTGTGGTTGACCCGGTCCCCCGCGGTAACGGAGACGACTTCCTTCTGCGGCTGGACGCGTCCGATGGCCTTGGCAACGGGCGAGTTGGCGGTGCTGCCGCCGGTGCCCATGGGTGCGCCGGCACCCCAGGAGGATCCGCCGTAGCGGCTGGAGGTGATGCTGCCGCCTCCGCCCCAGGTGGGCCGGTCCATTCCTTCGCGCTTCCACTCGATCAGTTCCGGGGGAACTTCACCGACAAACTGGCTGGCCGGGTTGTACTGGCTCTGGCCCCACATGCTGCGGACCTCGGAGCGGGTGAGATACAGGCGCTGACGGGCGCGGGTCAGGCCCACATAGGCCAGGCGCCGTTCCTCGGCCAGTTCGGCCGGGTCCGTGGCGGAGCGCTGATGCGGAAACAGTCCCTGTTCCATGCCGGTGAGGAAAACGACCGGGAATTCCAGTCCCTTGGCGGTGTGCAGGGTCATCAGGGTAACCACGCCCTGCCGGCGGGATTCCTCGACGGCGGCGGCCACCTCCTCGGCCGATCCGCCGGGGGCGTCGGGGATGGAATCGGCGTCGGCCACCAGGGACACCTGTTCCAGGAACTCCCCGAGGGAGCCCTCGGGATTGTCGCGTTCGTATTCGCGGACCACGGCCACCAGTTCCGCCAGGTTCTCCACCCGGGACTCGTCCTGCGGGTCGCTGCTGGAGCGCAGCTGGGCCAGGTAGCCGGTCTGTTCCAGCACCGCCTCCAGGGCAGCGGAGGCGCCGGAACCGCTGGCCACCTCGGCGAGATCATCAATCAGCTTCACGAAACCGTTCACGGCGTTCAGGGACCGGGTGGCCAGCCCCGGAGCCTCATCGGCACGGCGCAGGGCGGCCATGAAGGAGATCCGTTCACGTTCCGCCAGGGCGGCCACGGAGTACTCCGCGCGGTCACCGATGCCGCGCTTGGGTTCATTGAGGATCCGGCGCAGGTTCACGACGTCGTCGGAGTTCACCAGCACGCGCAGGTAGGCCAGGGCGTCCTTGATTTCCTTGCGTTCATAGAACCGGGTGCCGCCGACCACCTTGTAGGGCAGGCCCACGCGCACCAGCACGTCTTCGAGGGAGCGGGACTGGGCATTGGTCCGGTAGAACACGGCGACGTCGCCCGGGCGCAGGTTTTCCTCGTCCTGCAGCCGGTCGATCTCCTCGGCAATGAAGCGGGCTTCCTCGTGTTCGTTCTCACCCACGTAGCCGATAATCTTCTCGCCGTCGCCCTCAGCCGTCCAGAGCCGCTTCTCCGGACGGTTGGGGTTACGGGAAATCACGGCGTTGGCGGCGTTGAGGATGGTCTGCGTGGAGCGGTAGTTCTGTTCCAGCAGGATGGTCCGCGCGGACGGGTAGTCCTTTTCGAAGTCATTGATGTTGCGGACGTCGGCGCCGCGGAAGGCGTAAATGGACTGGTCGGAGTCACCCACCACGGTGAGTTCGGCCGGGGGAAGGTCAAGGGCGTCGTCGTCCCCGCCGCCCACCAACTCCCGGACCAGTGCGTACTGCGCGTGGTTGGTGTCCTGGTATTCGTCAACGAGGATGTGCCGGAAGCGCCGGCGGTAGTACTCGGCCACGCCGGGGAAGGCGCGGAACATGAACACGGTCTGGGCAATCAGATCGTCGAAGTCCATGGCGTTGGCCTGGCGCATCCGCTGTGCGTAGCCCTTGTAGACCTCCGCCACGGCGGATTCGAAGGGATCCGCGGAGTTGGCCGATTCCGCGTAGGACTCTTCGTCAATAAGTTCGTTCTTCAGCGCCGAGATTTTGTGCATGATGGACTTCGGCGTGAAGCGTTTCGGGTCCAGATCCAGGCCCTTGGCCACCAGGGTGATCAGCCGCAGCGAATCCGCGGAGTCGTAAATGGAGAAGTTCGAATTCATCCCCACCGTTTTTGCTTCCCGGCGCAGGATCCGCACGCAGGAGGAGTGGAAGGTGGAAATCCACATGGTCTTGGCGACGCCGCCGACCAGGTTTTCGATCCGTTCGCGCATTTCGGCCGCGGCCTTGTTGGTGAACGTGATGGCCAGGATCTGTCCCGGATTGGACCGTCCGGTGGCGAGCAGGTAGGCAATCCGGTGGCTGAGCACCCGGGTCTTGCCGGATCCGGCGCCGGCAACGATGAGCAGCGGCGAGCCGGCGTGCTTCACCGCTTCCTCCTGCTGCGGGTTCAGCCCCTGCAGCAGGTCCGCGGCACGGCTTTCGTCCGCGTAGGAGGAGCCCCGCCGGGCAGTGTCGGCATGCGGTGCCTTGGCGGCTGGCGCCGGATCATTCTTGCGGGGTGCGGGAAAGAGTGGATCAAAGAGATAGTCCATGATGGCTTTAAGTCTAGGCGCTGCGGCTGACATTCCGGCGAGCAGGGACGCCGGCCCGCCCGGGACAGGTCCTGCGGGCAGGCGCCGCGGGGGCGTTGGGCCCCGGCACCTCAGTCCGAGGTCAGGGCGGCGGAGATTTCGCGGACGGACGAAGCGGTCCCGGCAATGTGCCAGCGGAAGCCGTTGACTTCGACGACGGCGGTGCTGCCGCCGGCGGCCTGCACAATGGCCTTGCCCGGCAGCCAGTCCCATTCCGGGCAGCTGTGCTGGAACCAGGCACCGGACTGGCCGGTGGCCACCCGGGCCAGGTCACAGGATCCGGATCCCATCATCCGGATGGTGGCAGCTTTGGAGGCCGCGGCGGTCCAGGGCACGGATACCTCCGGGCGCAGCAGCCAGGTGGGGTGGATGTAGGTTCCGGCCGACAGGCGCTCCAGCGGTTCGTCGTCCGGCGTGGCAATCACCGACCCGTTGAGTGTTGCCGGGAAACCCTTGCCCCCAAGCCACAGCTGGTCTTCCTGCGGCTGGTAGATGGCGCCCAGCAGGACGTCCGGGTCCCCCGTTCCCTGGTCCGGATCCGGATCGGTCCGCAGTGCGATCGCCGAACACCAGTAGGTGGAGCCGGCAAAGAAGTTGTAGGTTCCGTCCACCGGGTCAATAACCCAGGACCTGCCGGACGTGCCCTGGTGGCTGGCGCCCTCCTCCCCCACAATCCCGTCCTCGGGGCGCAGCTCGCGCAGCCGGCCCACCACCAGCGCCTCGGCTTCGCGGTCTGCAGCGGTCACGACGTCGGACACCGAGGTTTTTTCACTCGCGGTCAGGCCTTCCGCCCGCATCTTCAGGGCAAGCTGACCGGCCTCCCGGACCAGGTCGGCGGCCAGTATCAGGTCTTCGGCGAGCGCAGCGGCAGTCATAACCTCCAGCGTAGCGGCCCGCCTCCGGGCGGGACAGGCGCGCCCGCGTCCGCGGCCCGGGGCCTGGGACGGGTGCAGCCATACTGTACCTATGGGAAAAACCGCCGCGCAGCGCGCCGCCAAACACGGACCATCCGCAGGCTCTCCCCGCACGGGCACTCCGGGGGCGGCCGGCGCCGCTGCCGGCCCGGGCGCGAACCCGCAGGCCAAGAGCAGCCCGGGGCTGGTTGTCATTGCCGGGGTGGTGACAACGCTGTTCCTGTTCTGGTACCTGCATCTGCTGGTTCTGGGCCAGCTGACCGACCTCGCGGACGGCCTGGCGATGCCCGATTCCCTGGTCCTGGGCTACGGGCAGGACCATTTGGCCGCCCTGCGCGCTGCGATGGACGCGGATGCCCTGGGCCAGCTCAGCTACGTGCACAAGACCGCGGGAACGCTCTTTCCCCTGGTTTTCGGCATGACCTGGCTCCTGATTATCGGGCTGAACACCCAGCGCCGGATGCTGCGCTGGGTGCTCTTCAGTGCACCGATCCTCTTCGTGGTGGCCGATCTGTGGGAGAACATTGCCATTGACAATGCCCTTGGCGCGGCCGAACTAACCGGCGGTGACGCCGCTCTGGCGGGCACCCTGACGGTCATCCGATGGGTCCTGCTCGGGCTCAGCCTTGCGGCGTCCGTGGTGGCCGTCTTTACCCGTCGGGTTGGACGGCCACCAGAACTTGTCGCCCAGGACAAAGGTTAGGGCCGGGACCACCACGGTCCGCACCAGCAGGGTGTCGAACAGGACACCGATGGCCACGATGATGCCCACCTGCGTGAGGGTCACCAGCGGCAGCACACCGAGCACCGCGAACACCGCGGCCAGCAGGATGCCGGCACTGGTAATCACGCCGCCGGTGGAGCGCAGTGCTGCCAGCATGCCCTGCTTCGTGCCCATCGTGGCTGCGTTTTCCCGGGCCCGGGTGGTCAGGAAGATGTTGTAGTCCACCCCCAGGGCCACCAGGAACAGGAAGGAATAGAGCAGCGTCTGGACATCCATGGCGGGGAAGTCCAGCACGTTCTCGAAGAGCAGCCAGCTCAGCCCCGTGGCAGCCAGGAAGGTCAGCAGCACGGAGGCAACCAGCAGGACCGGCGCCACCAGGGACCGCAGCAGGATCATCAGGACCAGGAACACCAGGACAATCACGGACGTGCCCACCAGCACCGTGTCATGCTGGTTCGCGGACAGCTGGTCCACCCGCTGCGCGGCTTCGCCTCCGACGAGGGCCTCGTAGTCCTCGCCGGCAAGATCCGCCCGCAGGTCGGTGATGAAGGTGTTGGCTTCATCGGTGCCTGCCTCGTAGCCGGTGATCAGCTCCACCCGGGTACGCCCGTCATGTTCGGTGCCGGGCGTGGCGGCAGTGACGCCGTCGATGCCGGACAGCTGCGCCACGGCGTCGTCCACGGCGTCCGTATCCACCAGGACGGTGACCGGGGACGAGGACCCGGCGGGGAAGCCCTCGGACAGGGTTTCCGCCGCGGTGACGGCCTGCGGCTTCTCGCGGAACTGCTCGTTTTCGCTGAGCCCGATCTGCAGGGTGAACAACGCGCTGCCGAGCGCCAGCAGGACAACGACGGCGGTGCCCGCGATGGTCTTCGGGTGCCGTGCGGTGGCTTCACCCAGGCGACCCCAGAACCTGCCTTCCTTGGCCGGGTCCCCCACCTTGGGCACAAAGGGCCAGAAGAGTTTGCGGCCCAGCAGCACCAAGGCCACCGGCAGCAGGAACAGGGCACTGAAGATGGCCAGGACAATGCCGATGGCCGCGGAGAATCCGAGGCCGCGGTAGCTGGCGGTATCCGTGAACAGCAGGGTAAGCAGGGCCAGGATCACGGTGCCGCCGCTGGCGATGATGGCCTCACGGGTCCGGGTCAGGGCCTTGCGCATGGCCTCGTACACCGAGTCGTGGACGCGCAGCTCCTCCCGGTAGCGGGCAATCAGCAGCAGCGCATAGTTGGTGGCGGCACCGAAGACGAGGACGCTGGTAATACCGACGGCGGACGGGTCAACCGTGATTCCGGTGACCGGAGCCAGCAGGTCCACCACCTTGGCTGCCAGCTGTTCAATGGCACCGACAACCGCCAGCGGCACAATCCAGAGCCACGGCGAGCGGTAGGTGATCAGCAGCAGCACGGCGACGACGCCGGCCGTGACGGTCAGCAGCACGAAGTTGGCTCCGGAGAACACCCCGGCCAGGTCCGCGGTGAACGCCGCCCCGCCGGTGAGTTCCGCCCGGACACCCTCGGGGGCAGCCTCGGAGACGGCATCGCGCAGTGCCTGGACCTCCTCGGACACTGCGTCACCGTCGTCGGCGGCGGCCTGCAGCGTCAGCGGAACAATGGCCACGAGCTTGTTTTCCGAGACCACCGGCGGAACCTGCGGCGGCGGACCGGATGCTCCGGCCTCGGCAGCGGCCGCGTTGATCTGCGCAATGGCGGCGGTATCGGCGTCCGTCAGCGGCCCGCCGTCCTCACGGGACACCACGACGATGGCAGAGGATTCCTGCGCATCGGGGAACTCCTGAAGCAACTCCTCCACCTGGGTGGACTGGTACTTGTCATCCAGCCCGCCCACCGAGGTGGTGTCGTTTTCCTCCGCCGGCAGGGCGAACAGGCCGATAATGACGGCCACCCCGATCAGCAGAGTGACCCACGCCGTTTTGGCGTTCTTCACTATCCCTGTATACATGTGCCTCTCCCAGCCGTCTAAGTATCTCTGAACGAAAGTATCTCACATATAGAGATACTTCAATTCCCAGTTACTATTGGGCTGTGGAAAACAACGAGCTACGGCGGGAGATCGTCGACGCAATCCGCGGCATGAGCCTGGACGGGCAGCGTGTCGCGGACGCTTTCGCGCATGCGCACGGCCTCAACGCCACGGACATGCGCGCACTGGTGCTCATCATGGAGGCGGAGATCCGGCATGAGGCATTGACCGCCGGCCAGCTCAGCGCCGCCCTGGGCACTTCCTCCGGGGCCACCACCGCGGTGATCGACCGGCTGGAACGCATTGGCCACATCCACCGCAACCGCACCCATGCGGACCGGCGGAAGGTCACCCTGCACTTCGAACCGCTGGCCATGCAGCTTGCCGGCGCGTACTTCGGCCCCCTCGGCTCGCTGACCAACGAGGTCATGTCCCGGTACACCGAAACGGAGCTGCGGACCATCCTTAGTTTTATGCTGGCCATCCGCCAGAGCTATGAGCGGCATATCACCGGCGGGCAGCCCGACGCCGGCGGCACCCCGGTTGGCGGCACCCCCGCCGACGGCGCCTCCCGCTGACGGCGGCACCCCCGCAGACGGCGCCTCCCGCTGACGGCGCCTCCCGCTGACGACGGCACACCGGACGGGATGCACCCGGCCGCCGGGAGAAACGGGTAAGCTGGAACCGCTTGCCGGTAACCCGGCGGCCCGCCCTCGTAGCTCAGTAGGATAGAGCGGCCCTCTCCTAAAGGGCAGGTCGTCGGTTCGATTCCGGCCGGGGGCACTTTTTCTTTTAAGTCCCGTTCTTTTCGGGGCCAGGACCGTGGCCCGCCGGGTCGCTAGCGCTGCAGACCCGGAAACGCCCAGTTTCCCGAGGAGCGCATCAGGTCACGCATGATGACCATTTCCTCATCCGGGCCCATCACCGCCGCTTCCTCGGCGGAGTCATAGTCCAGGTAAACGGTGTGGCTGATGTCGCGTGTCCCGGTACCCGCGAGCCGGGAGAGCAGCCGGTCGGTTTCCTGGAACACGACCAGCGCCCGGCGCATGTGGCTGGCACTGGTGATGACGGTGACGTCCCGGATGCCCGCCTCATTGGCGCGCTCCAGGGAGAACAGCGCATTCTCGACCGTGTCGGTGGCGAGACCCTCCTGGATGATGCGGTCCTCGGCGATGCCGTTTTCCACCAGCCATTGGGCCATCGCCTCGGATTCGGTTACTCCGGACTTCGGCACGCCGCCGGTGACGATCAGCCGGGATTCCGGATACTTTTCCGCAGCCGCCTTCGCCACCTTCAGCCGTTCAACCAGGGTCTCTTCCATCTCCCCCGAGTCCGACAGGGCATAGCCCAGGACCACGAAGGCATGGTTGTCCCCGGGCAATCCATCCGGCACTTCCGTGGTGAACGGCTTGCCCGCGATTTCCCCCACCGAGGCGATCCTGGCCTCGAACGCCGCAGCGCGGTCCGGATCCAGCCGGCGAATTTCGTCCATTCCCGCCGCATACCCGGCGGTGTCTGCGAGCACCTTCGAATAGACCGTGTGCATCAGCCGGGCGTTGAACTGGTCCGGGTCCAGGGCGAGGATTCCGGCATAGGTGTCCCTGGCCTCGGGGAGCTTCTTCTGCAGCACCTGGGCGGACGCCAGGGAATACCGCAGGTCCGTGTCATAGGGATCCATTTCCACGGCCTGGGCGAAGGCCTGCTCCACCACGTCGTAATCACCGTGCAGGGTTATGCCCTTGAAGATTTCCTGCTCTGCCTGCAGCAGGTCTCCCCCGTACCAGTAATAGTGCATGGCAATGCGTTCCAGGGCCTGGATCCGCTCGCCGGTGGGTGCATTGTTGCGTACCTGTTCGAAGAGCTCGTCCACCGATCCGCCGTCGGCCCCGGCCCCGGCGCTCGGAGCGGGAGAGGCACTGTCCGTGGTCCCCGCGGTGGCGGTTTCGGTGGAGGCGGGGCCGGAGCAGGCCGAGAGGGCGATGACGGATGCGAGCAGAATGCCAACGGCTGGTTTCTTCATGGGGTTCCTTTGGTCCGGGCGCTGCGAAGGTTGTCTGGGTCCTATTTGACGGCTCCGGCGGTCAACCCTCCGATCAGTCGCTTCTCGATGACGGCGAAGAGAATGATCACCGGCACAATCGCGACGATGGACACGCCAAAGACGTACTGCCAGCTGGTGGCGTACTGCCCGATGAATTTGGTCAGCGCCACGGAGAGCGGCTGGTTTTCCGCGGTGGACATAATGACCAGGCTCGCGGCGAACTCGTTCCAGGACGAAACGAAGGTAAAGATCACCGCGGTGACGATGCCCGGCCACACCAGCGGCAGGTTGATCCGGAAGAGCACCTTGAGGCGTCCCGCGCCGTCAATCTGCGCTGCCTCGTCAATTTCCTTTGGTATGGCTGCAAAGAAGCTGTGCATGATCCAGAGGGCGAAGGAGAGGTTGAACGCCGCGTTGATGAGGATCATGGCCACCCAGGTGTCATTGAGGTCCAGCCAAAGCATCTGCCGGAACAACCCGGCGGTCAGCACGGCCGGCTGAAGCATCTGGGTCACGATGACCAGAAAGAGGAAAACCATCCTCCCCGGAAACCGGAACCGGGCGGTGTAGTACGCCGCGGGCGTGGCCACCAGCAGCACCAGCAGCGTGGCAAACACGGCAATGATGATGGTGGACAGCAGATTGTAGGTCAGCGGTGTTTCCGGGGTGCTCCACATGGACTGGTAGTTGCCCAGCTGCAGACCGTCCTGCGGAAAGTACGCGGGCGGAACCGAGAGGATTTCAGACCGGGTCTTCAGCGAACCGACCAGCATGATGAGGTAAGGGGTCAGGAAAACCAGTGAAATCAGGGCACCGATGATCATCCGGCCCCACATGCGGCGGCCACTGACGTTATCCGTTCCGTACCGCTTCCTGCGGGGCTGGACCGGCGCGGCAACCGGAGGAACCGGGGGAACCGCGGGGGCGGTGACGGTCATCTCAGACCTCCTTCGTAGGTTTGACGATCTTCACGTACACCGCCACGATCACCAGGACCACGGCAAAGTTGACCACGCTGAGCGCGCTCGCCACATCCAGGCGGCGGTCAAACTGCAGCACTTTGAAGATGTAGGTCATCAGGGTGTCTGCCCCGTAGCCGGGAATGGACCCGGTCATGATCCGCAGGATGGGCAGGTTATTGAAAACGTTGATGATGTTGATCAGCACGGCCACGGCGAGCGCGCCGCGCAGCTGGGGCAGCACCACGCTGAAGTAGGTGCGGACCGGACCGGCACCGTCCATCTTGGCCGCTTCCAGGGCATCGCCGGGAACCGCCTGCAATCCGGCGAGCAGGGTGTAAGTGGTGAACGGGATGGAAACGAACACGCCGACGATGATGGCCGCAGCCAGGGCAGTGGTCGTGTTCTTGGTAAACCCGTACGCGGCGTCCATGAGTCCGATGTCCACCATGAACTTGTTGATGATGCCGTAGTCGCGGTCCAGACCGTAGTAAAACACCGTGGTGGTCATGACCACGCTGGCAGCCCAGGGAACCACCACGGCCATCCGGACCAGGGTCCTGCCCGGGAACGGCTTGTTCAGGAAGTTGGCCAGCGCCAGGGAGATGAGGACTGTCAGGGCCACCACCACGGTGACCCAGACCACCGTGTTCAGCAGGATCCGGGGCAGGTTGGGATCCGCGAACACGGTCTGGAAGTTCGCCAGGCCCACGCCCTCCACGTTCGTGCCGGCCTGGCTGATCCGCCTGGTGGAGCTGTAGATCATGTAGCCCGCGGGAAAGATCACCACGCCGAAGATCAGGACCAGTACCGGGCCGATCCAGGGCAGGGCGGCCCAGAGGCTTTCATTGCTCCGCGGCTTCTTCCTGCCGGTCCGCACTCCCGGACGCTGAAGTGTGCTCATCATGTAAAACCGTTCTGGAACAGGAAGGGACCGCCGCCTCGAACCGGAGCGGCGGCCCCTTCGGGCCGGAGTCAGGCTGCGTCAGCCTTGGACTGGATCTGGTCCAGGACAGTCTTGGCATCCTGGTCTTCAAGCTGGCCCATGAGGGACTTGAAGGCACCGTCCGTACTGTTCCAGGCAGGGTTGGTGGTGGGGTAGAACTCCGCGGTGGGCAGCATGTCAAGGAACGGCGCCAGGTCCTCGTTGCTGGCCATGGCCTCGGATCCGCTCTTGGTGGTGGGCAGGAAGCCTTCGGTCTGCACCCAGTCCACGTAGTTGTCCTCGGCGTAGAAGAAGTCCATGAAGGCAGTGATGGCTTCCTGCTTGTCCTCGTCGTTCTTGAACGCCATCAGGCGGTCGGCAACGCCCAGCGTTGCCGGCTCCCCGCTGCGGGTGGGAACGGTGGTCACCCCGTAGTTCAGTTCGGGGTTTTCTTCCTCAATCTGGCCCACCGTCTGCGGCAGGGCGTACACCATGCCGATCTGGCCCTGGGCGAAGACGTTGATCATGGGCGTCCGCTGGGTCGCTCCCGGATCGGGCTGCGTCACCCCGTCGGAAATCATCTTCTTCATGAACTCGGCAGCTTCCAGGTTCTCCGGGGAATTGACGGTGATCTCGGTTTCGCTGCCGAAGCTGCCGCCGTTGCCGGCAAACCAGATCAGGCTCTCGCCCTGTGCTTCTTCAGAACCCAGCGGCATGCCGTAGCCGGGAGTGCCGGTATCGGAGATCTTCTTTGCGGCCGCGTACAGCTCGTCCCAGGTGGTGGGCGGCGCTGCAACGCCGGCAGCGTCAAACAGGTCCTGGTTGTAGAACAGGGCGCGTACCGAGGCGATCAGCGGCAGTCCGTACTGGGTGCCGTCGAGCACCTCATTTTCAGCGAAGGATTCCTGGAAGTCGCTGAGCGTCTCTTCGGAAGCGACGTCCTCCGCCGGATACAGCAGTCCCTCGTCGGCAAAGGCCGAGAAGGCACCCCCGTTGTAAATATCCGGTGCCTCTCCGGCCTGGATCTTGGTCTGCAGAACCGATTCGAGGTTTTCCCACGATTCCACCTGCAGGTTGACGGTGATTCCCTCATTGGCGGCCTCAAAGTCTTCGATGACGCCTTCCCAGAGGGCCTTGGTGCCGTCCGAGTAGCTGGGAACGAGGAGGTCCAGGGAGCTGGCGTCCCCTTCACCGGATCCGTCGCCCCCGAAGCCGCAGGAGGAAACCGCGAGGGCGCCGGTGGCAGCCAGGGCCACCAGGCCTATGCGAACTTTGCTCTTCATTGAATCCTCTTTCAAATAGTCACGGCCGGGGACCGCGAAACGGTGACGGAATCTGATAGCTAGTTGCACTTCGGAATCAGGCTTCATCAATCAGTTGAAAGAATAATTGCGTGAGGATGCGCCCCCGTCAAGACCTTTTTGGCGTCTATTTGAAGTCAATAACGAAGGAAACGCCGACTTTCCGCGAAAATCGTCGTTTCTGTCCGCCTCCGCAGTTTTGATTTTTACTGATCTCTAGACAAGCGATGCAATCAATGTCCATCATGGAAGGACCTTGACCTTCCCGGACACCGGGACACCCGGCCCCGCTGTACAGAGGAGCACCTTCATGCCAACATCCTTCACCGACGCAGCACCGTCCCCTGCGGCCCCCGGCCGGTGGATGCGCGAAGAACTGTTTTCCCAGCCGGATGTCTGGGAGCGGGCCATCGGGCAGGCGCGCGCCGAGACGCTGCTGCCGGCAGCGGGCAAACGCGTGGCCGTGGTGGGCTGCGGTACGTCCTGGTTCATGGCACAGTCCTACGCGGCGGCGCGGGAGGCGGCAGGCCTCGGTGAAACCGATGCGTTCGCAGCCTCCGAGGCAACGGCAGTTACCCGCCGGGAATATGACGCCGTCGTCGCGATCACCCGTTCCGGCACCACCACGGAGGTAGTGAGCCTGCTGGCCGAGCTGGGAAGCTCGGTCCCCAGCACGGTGCTGCTCGGAGACCTCGATTCCCCGGCCGCGGAACTGGCCGGATCCGTGGTGGCCCTGCCCTACGCAGATGAGTCCTCAGTGGTCCAGACCCGGTTCGCCACCGCGGCGCTGGCCTATCTGCTCACCTCGCTTGGAACAGACCTGGGACCCGCTGTGGAGGACGCACGGGCCGTGCTGGCCGAACCCACTCAGGATGCACTGCTGGACGCCGAGCAGTTCAGCTTCCTCGGCCGCGGCTGGACGGTGGGTCTGGCCCACGAAGCCGCGCTGAAAATGCGCGAAGCAGTGCAGGGCTGGACCGAGTCCTATCCCGCGATGGAATACCGGCACGGACCCATCGCCATTGCCGCACCCGGCCGGGTGACCTGGCTGCTGGGTGATGAACCCGAGGGCCTGCGCTCCGACGTCGAGCGGACCGGAGCGCGGTTCGAGTCCTCCACCCGCCATCCCCTGGCCGAACTTGTCCGCATCCATAAGCTCACCCTGGAGCGTGCCATGGCCCGCGGACTCGACCCCGACAGCCCGCGCAGCCTGACCCGTTCCGTCATCCTGGAAGACCAGCCGGGCAGATGAGCACGCCGGCACCCCCTTCCCCCGTCCGCGGATCTGTCCTGGCCTTCGACGTGGGCGGAACCGATATGAAGGCGGCGCTGCAGGACGGAAGCGGAAACTTCCACTCCCTGCTGCGGATGCCGACGCCGCGTGATCCGGCCCGCCCCGGCGACGCAGTGGTGAAGGAGGTTGCCGCCCTGTCCCAGCGGTACGCACGGGAGTATCCGGAGGCGTCAGTGCAGGCGTTGGGGCTGGTGGTCCCCGGACTGGTGGATGAACATACGGGGACGGGCCTTTTCTCGGCGAACCTGGGCTGGCGGAACTATCCCTTCGCCCAGCGGCTTCGGGAGGAAACCGGGCTGCCCGTTGCCTTCGGGCACGACGTCGGGCTGGCGGGCGAGGCGGAAATGCGCCTCGGGGCGGGCCAGGGACTGCGCGACGCCGTGGTGCTGATTATCGGTACCGGCATCGCCGGGGCGGTCTTCTGCGACGGACGGCGGGTGCTCGGCGGCGGTTATGCCGGGGAAATCGGCCACGCGGCCGTCCCCTCGGGCACACTGTGCGCCTGCGGGGCGCACGGCTGCCTGGAAACGGTGGGCTCCGCCGGGGCCATCGTCCGCCGCTACACGGAACGCACCGGCAGGGCGGCAGCCGGAGCCAAAGAAGTGCTGGGTGCCGCGCGGAACGGCGACGCTGACGCTGCGGCCGTCTGGGCCGACGCCGTCGAGGCCCTGGCCGACGGCATCTGCCACCTGGCCGCGGTGCTGTGCACCGAAGCCGTGATTCTCGGCGGCGGCCTCTCCCAGGCCGGCGACCATCTGACCGGGCCGCTGCGCCGCGCCGTCGACAGCAGGCTCTCCTTCCACCGCCGGCCCGGGATCCGCGTTTCCGTCCTCGGCCAGGATGCCGGACTCCGAGGTGCTGCCCTGCACGCCCGCGGCCTGACCGAAAGCCCGTTGTGAACCGGGACGCGGGCGCGGTGCTGACCGTCACGGCCAATCCGGCCCTGGATGAAACCTATGCCGTGCCGGCGCTTGTCCCCGGCTCCAGCCACCGGGTGCCGCCGCCGGCCGTCCGTGCCGGAGGCAAGGGAATGAACGTGGCCCGGGTGGCCCACCAGCTGGGTGCCCCCACGCTCGCCGTCGCCACCAGCGGCAGCTCCTCCGGCGCCCGCTACCGCGAGGACCTTGAACTCGCCGGCATCCCGCACCGCCTCGTTCCCGTGGCGGCACCCACCAGGCGCAGCATGGCCTTTGTCGATCAGAGCGCCGGGCTTACCAGCATCTTCAACGAAACCGGGCATCCCCTCACCGGCAGCGAATGGCAGGACCTGACCGCTCTGATTGCACGCCTCCTCCCCCGTGCCGGTGTGCTGGTGGGCTCGGGCAGCCTGCCTCCACAGGCTCCGCCCGGCTTTTACCCCGATCTGGTCCGGGCCGCCGCGGGGCACGGCATTCCCTGCATCATCGACACCTCCGGGCCGGACCTGATCCGTGCGGCCGAGGCCGGCGCCTTCGCCCTGAAGCCCAACCAGCACGAGCTGCGCGAGGCCACCGGCGAAGATGATGTGCACCAAGGCGTGCTCCGTCTCCTGCGTGCCGGTGCCCAGACCGTTTTCCTCAGCTGCGGTGAAGACGGACTGCTCGCCTACTCAGCAGCCGATCCCGGGCATTACCTGCACGCCCGGCTGGACCGCAGCCTGCCGGGGAACCCGACGGGAGCCGGGGACGCCGCGGTGGCGGCCCTCGCCGTCCATCTGGCGTCCGGGAGCCGGGACCTGGAGCTGATGCTGCGTACGGCGGCCGCCTGGTCCGCCGCCGCCGTGCTGATGCCGGCAGCGGGCGAAATCTCACCCGAGCACCGCACCCTGCAGCGGCAGATCACCGTCACCAGGCACAGCACCGGCACCGCGGATGAGAACCAACCCACTGCACTGGAGGCAAATCGATGGTCCTGACCCCAACCCGGACCCTGATGGAGAACGCTGCGGCGGTGGGCACCGGAATCGGCAGCTTCAACGTCCTGCATCTGGAGACCGCCGAGGCCATAGTCTCCGGCGCGGAAGAGGCCGGCCTGCCGGTGATCCTGCAGATTTCACAGAACTGTGCGGCCTTCCACGGATCCCTGAAACCCCTGGCGGCAGCCTGTCTTGCGGTGGCTGATGCCGCCGCGGTCCCCGTGGCCCTGCATCTGGACCATGCCGAAGATGAGGCCCTGGTCCATCAGGCAGTGGAGCTCGGCTTCGGGTCCGTGATGTACGACGGCGCGGCCCTGCCCTACAGCGAGAATGTTGCCGCCACCGCCCGCGTGGTCAAACACGCCGAACCGCTGGGCGTGTTTGTGGAGGCGGAACTGGGGGAAGTGGGCGGCAAGGACGGAGCACATGCCCCGGGCGTGCGGACCGATCCCTTCGAGGCCGCGGACTTTGTGCTGTCCACCGGCGTCGATGCGCTGGCCGTGGCGGTGGGTTCCTCGCATGCCATGACCAGCCGGAGCGCACGGCTGGACCTGGACCTGATCCGGGAGCTGAAAAACGCCCTGGACGTCCCGCTGGTGCTGCACGGCTCCTCCGGGGTGCCGGACAGCATGCTGGTCGCGGCCATCACCGCCGGAATGACCAAGATCAATGTTTCGACGCATCTCAACGGTTTCTTCACCCGGGCCGTGCGCCGGATGCTGGCAGACCAGCCGGATCTCGTCGACTCCCGGAAGTATCTCTCCGCGGGCCGCCGGGCGCTTGCCCCGGAGGCCGGGCGTCTGTTGTCCCTCTTCTCCCTGACCGGGACCGTAGCGGAAAAAGGCTGAAAACCCATGGAAAAGACCGAGCGGCTCAACGCCATCCTTGATCTCCTCGCGGCACGCGGACGCGTGCAGGTGGAGGAGATCATGGCCGAGCTGAAAGTGTCACCTGCCACCGCCCGGCGGGACCTGGATGCCCTGGCCGCACAGCGGCTCCTGACGCGCACCCGCGGCGGTGCCACCATGGAAGCCGTCGCCTACGACCTGCCGACCAGGTACAGCCGGGATGACCATACAGCCGAGAAACAGGCCATCGCCCTGGCCGCCAGTGCGCTGGTCCCCAGGGGCGCCGTCATCGGCCTGTGCGGCGGCACCACCAGCACGGCCATCGCCCATGCCCTGGGGATGCGCCGGGACCTGATGGAACCCTCAAGCAAACCCACACTGACCGTGGTCACCAACGCCATCAATATCGCCGTACAGCTGGTGGTGCGGCCCAATATCCGCGTGATGGTGACCGGCGGCACCGTGAACCCGCGCTCGTACGAGCTGGTGGGCCCCTATACGGACGTCATCCTGCAGCGGGTGGCACTGGACTTGGCTTTTGTGGGGGTCAACGGGCTGGATGCCGAAATAGGCCCAACCGTCAGCGACGAAGGGGAAGCCGCAGTAAACTCGTTGATCTCCCGCCGGGCCTCGGAGACGTACATCGTGGCGGACTCCTCCAAAATCGGCACCCGCAGCTTCGCCACGCTGAACGGCTACGTGTTCAGCAACCTGATTACGGACAGCGGGATCACCGACAGTGAAAAGGCCGGGTTTGAAAGCCGCGGCACCAGGGTGATCGTGGCCCCGGTCAAGACCGCCGGCCGGACCCAAGAACGCGCCGGGAGGTAGCCGTGCAGGTCGTCATTCTGGATAGTGCTGCCGAGGTCGGAGAATACGCTGCCCGGACAATCCTCCGCGGTGTCAGCGCCGGCAGCATCAAGTCCCTGGGCGTGGCAACGGGCTCCTCACCCCTGGCCATCTACAAGGTGCTTCAACGCCACCGCAGCCCGGAGCTGTCTGCCCTGAACGCCTTCGCACTGGACGAGTACGTGGGGTTGGCGCCGGACCATCCGGAAAGCTATGCCGCCGTGATCCGCCGGGAAGTCACTGACCGGCTCGGCCTGGACCCCCGGCGGGTCCATGTGCCGGACGGCGGTGCCGCGGACCTGCCTGCCGCCTGCGCCCGCTTTGAAGCAGCCATCCGGGCAGCCGGCGGAATCGACCTGCAGATCCTGGGCATCGGGCGGAACGGACACATCGGCTTCAACGAACCGACCTCGTCCCTGGCCTCACGGACCCGGGTCAAGACCCTGATGTCCGCCACCCGGAAGGATAATGCCCGCTTCTTTGCCGATGCGTCCCAGGTGCCCTCCCTCTGCCTCACCCAGGGGCTGGGCACCATCATGGAGGCGCGGAAAGTGATTCTCGTGGCGCAGGGCAAGGCGAAGGCGCAGGCGGTCGTCCGCGCAGTGGAGGGTCCGCTGGCAAGCATGTGCCCGGCCTCGGTGCTGCAGATGCACCCGCAGGCCACCTTCGTGCTGGACCGTGAGGCAGCCGGGGACCTGGTCCTGCAGGACTATTACCGGGATGTCCAGCGCGAAACGTCCCGGTAGTTCCGGCCTCGATCGGGCCGGGATGCCGCCGGCGGCCTCAGGACCGCGCGGCGGGATCCTGCTCAAGCTGCGCATCCGCCGCCGGTTCAGCTGCGAACTGCGTGTTGTACAGCTCCGCATAGCGTCCGTCCCGCGCCAGCAGCTCCTTATGCGTTCCCTGCTCGGCAATCCGCCCGCCCTCGATGACGAGGATCCGGTCCGCGTTGCGGATGGTGGAGAGCCGGTGGGCAATCACGACGGCGGTGCGCCCCTCCAGCGCCTCGCCCAGCGCCGCCTGGACTGCTGCCTCGGAGGTGGAATCCAGTGCCGCGGTGGCCTCATCCAGGATCACGATCCGCGGGTGGGCCAGCAGCAGCCGGGCAATGGTCATGCGCTGGCGTTCGCCGCCGGACAGGCGGTAACCGCGCTCGCCCACCATGGTCTCCAACCCGTCCGGAAGGGAACGCACCATGTCCTCGAGCCGGGCACGGCGCAGCGCATCCCAGATCTGCTCCTCCCCCGCTTCGGGATTGGCCAGCAGCAGGTTGGCGCGGATGGTCTCGTGGAACAGATGCCCGTCCTGGGTGACCATGCCGAGGGCCCCGCGGATCCCGGCAAAGCTCAGGTCCCGCACATCGGTGCCGGAGAAGCGCACCGCACCCGAGTCGACGTCGTAAAGCCGGGACAGCAACTGGGCGATGGTGGATTTGCCGGCACCGGAGGTACCCACCAGGGCAACCGTTTGCCCCGGCTCCACCCGGAAGGAGACTCCGTGGAGAACTTCCTCACCGCCGCGCGTGTCCAGAACGGCAACGTCTTCCAAGGATGCCAGCGAGACTTTCTCCGCCGTGGGGTAGGCGAACCGGACGTCGTCGAACTCCACGGCCAGCGGACCCTCCGGCACAGGGACGGGGTGTTCCTTCTCGGCGATGAGCGGGCGCAGGTCCAGGATCTCGAATACCCGCTCGAAGCTGACCACCGCGCTCATGATTTCCACCCGGGCATTGGCCAGGGAGGTCAGCGGCGCGTAAAGCCGGGTCAGCAGCAGGGCCAGGGTGACGACGTCGCCGGTGTTCAGTCCGCCGGTCAGCGCCAGATAGCCGCCCAGCCCGTAGACCAGGGCCAGCGCCAGGGCCGAGACGAGGGTCAGTGCGGTGACGAAGACGGCCTGCATCATGGCCATCTTCACCCCGATGTCCCGCACGCGGGAGGCCCGCACGGCAAATTCCCGGGATTCGGCGTCCGGCCGGCCAAAGAGTTTGATCAGGGTCGCTCCGGGTGCCGAGAACCGCTCGGTCATCTGGGTGCCCATGGAGGCGTTGTGGTTGGCGGCCTCGCGCCGCAGGGCCGCAAGCCGCCCGCCCATCCGCCGGGCCGGCAGCAGGAACACCGGAAGCAGCAGCATGGCCAGCACGGTCACCTGCCAGGAGGTCCCCAGCATCACGATCAGCGTCAGGATCAGGGCAACAACGTTGCTCACCACCCCGGAGAGGGTGCCGCTGAAGGCCTGCTGGGCGCCGATCACATCATTGTTGAGGCGGCTGACCAGGGCGCCGGTGCGGGTGCGGGTGAAAAACGCAATGGGCATTTTCTGCACGTGGTCGAACACCGCCGTGCGCAGGTCCAGGATGACGCTTTCACCGATCCGTGAGGAGAACCAGCGGGTGGCCAGGGACACGGCGGCATCAGCGACGGCAACGGCGGCGATCAGCAGGGCGAGGCGGATGACCACGCCGGGTGCTGTGCCGGCCACAATGGAATTGACCACCTGGCCGGCAAGGACAGGGGTGGCCACCGCCAGGAACGCACCGGCTACGGAGAGCAGGACGAAGCCCAGAAGCCGGAACCGGTAGGGCGCCGCGAACCGGACTATCCGGCGCAGCGTCTCCTTGGAAATCCTGTTATCAGTGCCGCTGCCGCGGGATATCTTGTGGAGCGAGCTCCACGCGGCGCCTTCCATGCTCATGTCTGTTCCTCCGGTATCTGCACGTTCCAGCTTAAGCCCGGCCGGGGACGGTTCCCGGCCGATCGCCAGGGGCTGAAAACCGGCGCACCGGGCACCGGCGCGGTGAGCAGCATCACGCCTTTGCACCCTCGGTGCTGTTACACTTCCTATCGCTGCCCCTCGAGCTGAACCGGGCACTGACGAAAGGTCGTTATGTCCCCGGCACTGCAGTCTCCTGTCGTCCACACGGCAGACCCGTCCACGGAGGGCGATCCATCCGGCACCTCAGGCCGGCCTAAGGCGCTGGTCGCCGTGGATGAGCCCGCCGTCTTCTCTGTGGTGGCCGGCATTCTCGCCGACGCGGGGCTGGACACGGTTCCGGTGCAGGACGTGGACGAAGCCATAGCCGCTGCACGGGCCGCTTCACCGGTGTTGGCTGTTGTGGATTCCACCATCCGCCAGGTTGCCGGAATGGACATGCTTAAGCGGCTGCGGCACGAGCCCGCCATAACCAAGCTCCCGGTCATCCTGGTAGCCGGCGAAGCCGGCGTGGACATGGACTTCATGGTGGAACTGGGGATCGCCGACTTCGTAGCGAGCCCGGTGGATCCGGAGGATCTGTCCCGCCGGATCAACCTGATTCTCGCCACTTCACAGGCACGCCGCTCCCGGCGGATGGCCGCCGCCCGCCTGCGGGAGGACACCCGCCGGATTTCGGACGCCATCCGGGCGACGAATGACCCCCAGCAGATGGCCGAGGTCCTGGTCCACGGACTGGGGGCCACCTTCGAAGCGGACCATGTCCTGCTGGTGACGTTCCCGGATGAGCGTGTCCCCGAACTGACCCTGGCCTGGAGCCGGGAGGGAACCGGTTCCGCGGGCATGCCGCCGCTGAGCGGGCATGCCGCCGGAGAGCTCGCCGAAACACTGTGGGAGAGCGGCCGGGCGCTCGCGGTGGAGGACCACGCCCAGCCTGCCGACGAGCTGCCGCTGCCGATCAGCGCGGCGGCACGGGGTGCGGGGCTGCGGACCTCAGTGATTGTGCCGCTGGGCCATGGGGACAAGGCCTTCGGCCTGCTCTGGCTCGCGGGGGAAGGTGCACCGCGGGACTGGACCAGCACGGAGATCTCCCTGATCCAGCACGTCAGCGGAAACCTGGCGCACGGCCTCGTGCAGGGCAACCTCATCACTGCGCAGCGGATGGTGCTCAAACGCCAGCGCGAGCTGGACCAGGCCAAGACCGACTTCGTGGCGACGGTCAACCACGAGCTGCGGACACCGCTGACCTCGATCACCGGCTACCTGGAACTCATCCTTGACGGCTCCGGCGGGGACATCCCGGAGAACGTCGCCCAGATGCTCAAGATCGTGGGACGCAATGCTGTCCGGCTCCACCAGCTGATCAGCGATCTGCTCACCATCTCCCGGCAGGATGCGGACGAAAGCAGCCTGGAGGCGGAGGAAGTGGATCTGGGGGAACTCCTCCGCGGCGTTGCCGCGTCGCTGGCGCCCGCTGCCGGGGCCAGCAACCTGGACCTTCGGCTGGAACTTGGCACGGAGGCACTGCTGGTGGACGGAGACCGCGCCCAGCTGGAGCAGGTATTCACCAATCTGTGCTCCAACGCGGTGAAGTTCACCCCGGCGGGCGGCTCCGTATCGATCAGCGCCATGCCGGTGCAGCCGGACGGGGCCGGGCCGGGGGTCCGCGTACAGATCCAGGACACCGGCATCGGCATTCCGGAAGCGGACCTGCCGAATCTTTTCCGGCGTTTTTTCCGTGCCTCCAACGCCACCTCCGCCGCCATCCCGGGAACCGGGCTGGGCCTGGCTATTGTCCAGGACATTGTGCTTCAGCACGGAGGCGAGCTGGGCATCGTCTCGAAGGTGGGCACCGGCACCACGGCCACGGTCCAGCTTCCGGCCGCCCGTTAGGGCAGGGGCGGTCTATACCGGAGCGGGAGCCGCGGCCAGGATCCGTTCCGGCGCGGAATAGCAGTTCAGGGAAGCGCCGCGGCTGAAGCCGATCAGGGTCATTCCGCCGTCCTTGGCCAGCTCCACGGAGAGCGCAGACGGCGCGCTGACGGCCGCGAGCACCGGGATCCCTGCCAGCTGGGCCTTCTGGACCAGCTCGAAGGATGCCCGCCCTGACACCTGCAGCACCATGCCGCGCAGCGGGAGCATCCCGGCGCGCAGTGCCCAGCCCACCACTTTGTCCACGGCGTTGTGCCGGCCCACGTCTTCACGCAGGCACAGCAGCTCGCCGTCGGAGTTGAACAGTCCGGCCGCATGGACGCCGCCGGTCCGGTCGAACACCTTCTGCCCTTCACGCAGCCGGTCCGGCAGCGCCGCCAGCATGTCCAGCGGCAGCCGGACGTCGTCGTCGGACGGGTGGAAGTGCGAAGACTTCCGCACGGCCTCAATGGACGCAGTGCCGCAGATGCCGCACGAACTGGACGTGTAGACGTGCCGTTCCATTCCGGTATCCGGCAGCTTGGTGCCGGGCCGGAGCTGAACGTCCACCACGTTGAAGGTCTGGTTGCCTTCCTCGTCCACGCCGGAGCAGTACCGCAGGCTGACCAGCTGCGCCGGATCCCAGATCACTCCTTCGGAAACCAGGAAGCCGGCGACCAGGTCGAAGTCGTCGCCGGGCGTGCGCATGGTAACCGTGAAGGACTTGCCTCCGATCCGGATTTCCAGCGGTTCCTCTCCTGCCAGTACGTCGTCCCGCCGGCTGACGTTGCCGTCCAGCCGGAAGCGCGTAACCCGTCCTCGTTGGGTAACCCGTCCCATGATGTCTTCCTGTCTTTGGTGCTGTGGTTCTGTGGCCGGGCCGCTGATGCTGCCCGGGTTCTCCGTTGTCCGCTGTCCGGGGTTACCCTTTCGTGCTGGAAACTACCCGGCGGGGGCGCGGTTGACCTGCCAGGGCAGGGGCAGCGCCATAACGGCCTGGTCCCTGATGCAGCCCTCCGGCGGCACCACCATCACGGCATCCGCTTCGGCCAGTCCGCGGAGCATCCCGGAACGGAAGTACGGGGACGGCATGGCACGGTCATCCCGGATGCTGCAGGGAACCAGCCGGGTCCTTCCCGGCAGCGGTTCCAGGTCCACGCCGGCCAGGACATGACGCTCACGGGAAATCGGTGCACCCCGGAGCCCGTCCAGCAGCGGCTGGACGATCGTGAAGACCGCCATCATGGCAGCGAGCGGGTTGCCCGGCAGGGCCACCAGCAGGCGGCCGTCCTCCAGACGGGCGAGCATGGTGGGATGACCCGGACGCATGGCAATGCCGTCGATCAGGAGTTCCGCATTGACCTCCTCCAGGGCGCGGCGCAGGTAGTCCGCTTCGGAACGCCCGGTACCGCCGGTCGTGATGAGCACGTCGCCGGAGGACATGGCAATGGAGTGTTCATCGGTGGCGTCACTGCTCAGCGCTGCCACCACATCTTCCAGCCGGTCCGGCAGGCGGCGCACGACGTCGATCCGGCCGCCCAGCATCGTGATCAGCTGGGGCATCTGGGGACCGAAGGTGTCGCGGACCTGTCCCGGCTCGGGCAGGCCCGCTTCGATCACCTCGTCACCGGTCAGCAGGAGCGATACGCGCGGGGAGCGCAGCACCGGCAGGTTGTCATGCCCGCATACGGCGGCCAGCGCAATGTGGGCGGGGTTGAGCAGTTTTCCCGCGGGAATGGCCGTCTCCCCCGCCGATGCCTCTTCCCCGGCCGGCCGGATGTGCTCGCCGGGACGCGGTTCCGACTCGCGGGCCCGCTCGCCCAACGTCAGCTGCGGGGGCGTCGACGCGGAAACCGTGCCGCTTTCCGAACGCAGGACCGCTTCCGCACCTTCCGGGATCAAGCCGCCGGTGAGGATCTCCACGGCCTCGCCCGGCTGCAGGGCACGGCGTCCGGATTCACGGTGGATCTGCCAGCGTTCCACCTCGGGTTCCTCGTGCGTGATGACCGTCCATGGCGGAGCACCCGCGACGGCCCACCCGTCCATAGCCGCCGAGGCGTAATGCGGAACCGGCTGGAGGGCGGTGGTGTCCAGGGCCAGGATCCGGCCCAGGGCCTCGTCCAGCGGCACGGTCTCATAGGGCAGCGGGCGGGCTGCGGCATAGGCGGCATGCCGTGCCTGGGCCCAGGACGCGTTCGGCTGCGCAGGCAGGATGACGGGTGCGGCGGAATCACTCATTTGGTGTCTCCTTCAGCCGCGGCACCGCGGCATTCATCAGCCGCCACCGCCATGGCCGAGCGCATCGCGACGGCGTCTTCGGCCTGCCCGGTGGCGGCGGCAAGGCCTGCGGCATACCCCACGATGAAGGTGGTCAGCGGTGCCGCCGGCCGCACCACGCTGTGTGCTGCAACTGCAGCCAGGTCAAGGACAGCGGAAACATCCACCGGCGTGCCCTCGAGTTCCAAGGCCTGCAGCAGCCTGCTGCTCCATGCCTCGAGTTGTTCCTGCTGGCTTGCCATTAGTGCTCCTTCGTATCGCTTGGGGACCGCACGGTCCTACGGCAGGTCCCCGGCGCTCACACCCAGGGATTGTGCATCGTTCCAGGTGTCAACATCGGCTGTACTTCCCGGGGGAACATGAACACCCCTCCATTGCACCCTAGCAAGCAACGCCTTCATGGGCTTGTTCGCCAACCCCGACGAGGCAACGGACGCGACGGCGGCACGCAGGTCCGATGTCCGGTAGAGGGCAGCCAGCGGCTGGCGGTTTCCGGTGGAGTCCAGTGCCACCAGGCTCTCGGCCGGTGCCGCGGCGGCCGCTGCCAGCAGGACACGGACGGCATCTGCGACCTGCGGCATGTCGCAGGCCAGGACCAGCGTCCAGGGACAGCTGCCGGCACGGGGATCGGCGTTCCCGCTGCCGGTGCTGTCCCGTCTGCTGCTTTGCGTGCTGCTTTCCAGCGCGGCCAGGGCGCTGACGGCGGCTCCGACGGCGGCGGCCGGTCCGGCGAAGGCCGGCTCTTCGCGGACCAGCAGCGGCGTTCCCTGGCCGTCTGCGCCGGAAGCGGCAGCCAGCAGGTGCGCCAGCTCCGGCGGTCCTGCGACGGCGGTGTGCCGGGCACCCCGGGCGGCGGCAAGTGTGGTTTCCAGCAGGGTCCGGCCGTCCGCCAGCAGCAGGGCCTTGGGCGTGCCGCCCAGACGGGCGGACCGGCCGCCGGCGAGGATCACCGCGTCATAGCGGGGCATAGCGGACATCAGGCTGCCGTGTCATTCTGCAGGAACGGATCCCACTGCGGCGACGGGCGTTCGAGCTCGCGGATCTGCCAGCGCGCCCCCCGGGGTGCCTTCGGGGAGATTCTCAGTTCCCATCCGAGCTGGGCCAGGGTTCTGTCCCCCTTGGTGTTGTTACAGCGCAGGCAGCAGGCTACGAGGTTTTCCCAGTTGTCAGATCCTCCCCGGGAGCGGGGCACCACATGGTCCACCGTCGCGGCTGCCTTGCCGCAGTAGGCGCATTCGTGGTTATCCCGGCGCAGGACACCCCGGCGCGTGGCAACCGTGCCTTCCCGGTAGGGAATCTTGACATACCGGTGGAGGAGGATGACGGACGGACGGGGAAGGATTTCATTGGGACCGACCACCGGTTCACCGCTCTCCGCCACCACGCTCGCCTTTCCATTCAGAACCAGCACCAAAGCGCGGCGGAAGGTGATCACGGCCAGCGGTTCATATCCAGCATTCAGAACGAGAGTGCGCATGCACATACCTCTTCGCCTGCCGCCCACGAACCGGTGAGTACAAGACACCTTTGCCGCAAACGGCACTTCGATTGTCTATGCAAGAGTAGAACGGGATTGCGTTCTTGACCATTTGTGCCGGTCCTACCGGAAAGGGCAACCCCGCCGCAGCCATCGAAGCGTTGATCCGGCTTAACGCCGCAAGGCCCCTCCCGCAGGAAGGGCCTTGCTGTGCAGAGGTACCGGGTGCTTAGCCGCCTACGCGGATGTAGACGCCGCCGGAGCCGAGTTCGGCCGGAGCCACAACGGTGGATCCGCCGTTGAAACCGCCGTGCACTGCCTGCCCGCCGCCCACGTAGACAGCAATGTGGGCCATGCCCATTCCGCCGTCTGCGTAGTAGATCAGGTCGCCGGGCATAGCCTCAGCTGCGCTCACCGTCCGGCCAAGGGAGAGGTAGCTCGCAGGCCAGCCGTGGTGGTTGATTCCGGCTGCGGCCAGGGCGTTGGTCACCAGCATGGTGCAGTCCTGGTTGACGCCCAGCTGCGCGTAGGCAGCGGCGGCAATCGTGGACGCCGTTCCCGTGGGGGCAGCCGGTGCCTTTTTGGTGGCGGAAGCCTGGCTCTGGTCGCCGGTGGCCTGCACGGGGGTGGAGTATCCGGAGGCTGCCTGAGCGGCAGGGCCGGATGCTGCAGGGCCAGCTGCGGCAGTCTGCGCCGCTGCAGCCTGGTCTGCTGCCACCTGGTCCGCGGCGGCCTGCGCTGCAGCGGCCGCTGCCTGCTCTTCGGCTGCCTGGGCTGCAGCCTTTTCGGCGGCAACCTGTGCACGGAACTCGGCGCCGGAGGTGGAGCTGGGGGCGACGAGGGGAAGCTCGAACGGTGCGTTGGCCGGAGCCGTAACGCTGCCGGCAACAATGCTCAGCGGCGTTGCCGCGAGTGCCTGGCGGTCCGTGCTTACGGAAGCCTGTGCCGGAAGTCCGGCAGCCAGCACGAGGCCGGATGCTGCAACTACGACGGCGGCCTGGCGGCCAACGGTTCCGGCGTTGGAGCTGACTGCCCTGGACAGGGCGTTGAGTGTGGTGGTGCGGGCCACCGGCGCCCGGTGGCGGGCGCGATCAATAGTCGAGGTCATGATGTTCCGGGACCGGCCTTAGCTCACGCGGACGAAGCTGGCGCCCGGCAGGTCGGAAAGGGAATGCAGGCCGGTGTTCATGCCGTTCAGGCCACCGCTGATTACCTGGCCGTTGCCGACGTAGATGGCAACGTGGCCGCCGGTAATAACAAGGTCACCGGGAGCCGGGCTGGAAAGCACGGAACCGAACTGGAAGAACTGGCCCGGGGCCAGGTCACCGACGGACTTGCCGACGGAGCGCAGTGCCTTCTCCACCATGGCGGTGCAATCCTGCGCAACGCCGATCTGGCTGTAGGCGGAAGCCACCAGGCCCTGTGCGACATTTCCCGAGGCCGGGGCCGGGGCCGGAGCCTGGTCCTTCGGAGCCGGGCTCTGGTAGCCGGCGGTCTGCACGGGTGCTGCGTAACCCGAAGCTGCCGGGGCTGCGTAACCGGCGGCTGCCGGCGCGGCGGGGGCGGCTGCGGCAGTCTGCGCTGCTGCGGCCTGGTCCGCGGCGGCCTGCGCTGCAGCGGCCGCTGCCTGCTCTTCGGCTGCCTGGGCTGCAGCCTTTTCGGCGGCAACCTGTGCACGGAACTCGGCGCCGGAGGTGGAGCTGGGGGCGACGAGGGGAAGCTCGAACGGTGCGTTGGCCGGAGCCGTAACGCTGCCGGCAACAATGCTCAGCGGCGTTGCCGCGAGTGCCTGGCGGTCCGTGCTTACGGAAGCCTGTGCCGGAAGTCCGGCAGCCAGCACGAGGCCGGATGCTGCAACTACGACGGCGGCCTGGCGGCCAACGGTTCCGGCGTTGGAGCTGACGGCCCTGGATAGTGCGCTGATCGGGTTGGTCTGAACGGTGGCAGCACGACGGCGGCCATGAGCGTTTGATGACACAGGTTTGCCTCTCCCAATTGCCTACGAGGTGAGCTGTCGGATTCGGATGGGAGTCACCCGGTTGCCCGGCCTATTGGCCTTTTGCAACTTAACCCCAAGGGCTTCTTTCGAAACCCGAAATTGGTTCCCCCGCCTCTGCCATGCGATTCTGCGAACGGACTTCAAACAGTGGCAGAGCTAGGCGATCTGTTCAAAGGTGCCCCATCGTGGGCGATTCAGGCACGAGTGTGAGCGTACAGCAACATTTGGGTCATGTCACGTTCCGGTCACGAAACGGTATTCAACCGGTTACGGCCATTGATTTTTCAGCACTTACAACCAATTCAACGGGTCCACTACTTCGCCGTTAACCATGACCTCGAAATGCAGGTGGCATCCCGTTGATGATCCGGTGGTGCCGCTTGCTCCCACCAGGAATCCCCGATTGATTTCGGTGCCCACGGTGACGGCTATTTCAGCAAGGTGGTTGTACGTTGTCTCGACCCCGTTGCCGTGATCAATCACCACGCGGTTCCCACCGCCGTAGGGATGCCAGCCGGCAAAAACCACGGTGCCTGATGCGGCAGCATTTACGGCGGTTCCGCAGGCGGCGGCGAAATCCTGGCCGTTATGCATTTCTCCGGCTTCCCCGGTGATGGGGCTGGTCCGGTGGCCGAACCCGGAGGTCTCTACCAGCGCGGAATCCAGGGGTGTGGACAGTGTGCCCTTGGCAGCAGCGGGAACCACATGCGAACCGGCGGCAACCGTAATGGAAGCCAGCTTCGCCTCCGGATCGTATCTGCTGCTTATTACTCCGGTTCGTCCAAATCCGATCTCCGCGTGGGGATCAGCGGACACGGGCGCATTAACGGCAACCGGCTCGGGCTGGGACTGGACCGGGATTTCCGCTGCTGCCTGCGTAGGCATGGCAGCGGTAAGAATGAATCCCGAGGTTACGGCAGTGATAGCCACCTTCTGGGCGGCACCGCCGACTGACGCGGTTTTGGTTTCGGCGCGCCGGCGGCCTGATGTTGAGGCGTTGCGGGGGCGCAGTGGTGCAATATGAGCCCGCGCACGGCGCTGGCCCGAAGCAGCATGCTTCGACAAGTGTTTCCCTCTCATGGAACGCCTGCGAAGTTAGCTGTCGGATTCGAGTAGAGAAACTCGGCCTCCGGAAAAGCCGGAGCATCGGCCTGCAGCTATGCAGGCAATGCCGGCGATCTCCGGAAGGCTTCACCCCAAGGCAGTTCTACTGCCGGAAATGGGTCCTCCGCCCCTGCCTGGACTAATTCGGTACTCCGGTCCGCTGGCAGGGCTCGGCGGACGGACCGGATAACGGTGGTGTTTCAGCGTCGGAACTCACTATAGGTTAAATGTGGCCGAAAAGTGACCATTCCGTTACCCAATTGTGGAAACGAAAACATGCGCTGCCACTTCAGTAGGTAGCTCCAGGGCTCCCTCGATGTCCGGAACCCGGACGGAGATGTAACCGCCCACTACTTCGGCCGTGATCGCGGCGCCCGGCCGCAGCCCCATTTCATCCAGCTGGGAGAGCAGCTCCGGATCAACCTGGATGGGTTCAGCCAGCCGGACCAGCCGAAGTTTCGCCCCCGCTCCGGTGGCGGCGACGGTGGACACCAGGTCAGCGACGCCGTCTCGGTAGCCCTCGGCAGCCACACCGCCGATTCCTTCGAGCCCGGGGATGGGATTGCCGTACGGAGATTCCGTGGGATGGCCCAGCAGGTCATACAACCGCCGTTCCACCCGCTCGCTCATCACGTGTTCCCAGCGGCAGGCCTCGTCATGCACATAGGCCCAGTCCAGTCCGATCACATCTGCAAGCAGCCGTTCAGCGAGCCGGTGCTTGCGCATCACCTCGGTGGCCCGGCGCCGGCCGAGATCCGTCAGCTCCAGCCGACGCGTGCCGGCCACCACCACCAGTCCGTCACGCTCCATCCGCCCGATGGTTTGGGACACGGTGGGACCGGAGTGGCGCAGCCGTTCCGCAATGCGCGCACGGAGGGCAACAATGTTCTCTTCTTCCAATTCCAGGATGGTCCTGAGATACATCTCAGTGGTATCAATGAGATCCGTCATGACGGGCCGCTCCTAGCAAGGGAGAAAGAAGGGCAGCACACCGCTGCCCGGGGATACGGCAACACGTTAGCCTATTGGCCGGACCGCCCTAAAATCGCGCGGCCCCCTTCACGGCACCGGGTGGCCCGGGTCATATATCGTCGTGGTTCGAGGCCGTGCGGCAGAATGGAAGAGCAGATCCGCGCCACCTTCCACACGCTTGGAGAGTTATCCCATGGGCGATACAGCCGCACTGAAAATTCCCGCCGGACTCCTCCCCCGGGACGGACGGTTTGGTGCCGGCCCTTCCAAGGTCCGGCCGGAACAAATGGCCGCACTCGCAGCTGCGGGGACCGGCCTCCTCGGCACCTCGCACCGCCAGGCCCCGGTGCGCAGCCTGGTCGGCAGCGTCCGCGAAGGCCTTGCCAATCTCTTCTCCGCACCGGAGGGCTATGAAGTAGTGCTGGGCGTGGGCGGATCCACCGCCTTCTGGGACATTGCCGCCTTCGGGCTGGTTGCGGAGAAGGCCCAGCACCTGTCCTTCGGCGAGTTCGGATCGAAGTTTGCCGCGGCCACCAATAAGGCACCGTTCCTCTCCGCATCCAGCATCATCACCTCCGAGCCGGGCACGCGTCCGGAGCCGGCCGCGGAAGCAGGGGTTGATGTCTATGCCTGGCCGCAGAACGAAACCTCCACCGGTGTTGCTGCCCCGGTGCGGCGGGTTGAGGGCGCCGATGCCGGGTCCCTGGTCCTGATCGATGCCACCTCGGCGGCCGGCGGTCTGGACGTGGACCTGGCCCAGTCCGACGTCTATTACTTCGCTCCGCAGAAGAACTTCGCGTCCGACGGCGGCCTGTGGCTGGGCATGTTCTCCCCCGCCGCATTGGAGCGGGCAGCGCAGATCAATGCCGGTGGACGCTGGATCCCGGACTTCCTCAACCTGCAGACCGCAATCGACAATTCACGCCTGAACCAGACCTACAACACGCCGTCGTTGTCCACGCTGGTGACCCTGAACGCGCAGATCGAGTGGCTGAACGCCAACGGCGGGCTTCCCTTCGCCACGGGCCGCACCGCCGATTCGGCAGGGCGCATCTATTCCTGGGCGGAGAAATCGTCAGTGGCTACCCCGTTTGTGGCGCGTGCCGAGGACCGCTCGAATGTTATTGCCACCATCGACTTTGCCGAGGGAATCGATGCGTCCGCAATCGCGAAAACGCTGCGCGCCAACGGCGTCGTGGATGTGGAACCCTACCGGAAGCTCGGCCGCAACCAGCTGCGGATTGCGACCTTTGTCTCCATCGACCCGGATGACGTCAGTGCGCTGCTGGAGTGCATCGATTACGTGATTGCCAATTCCTGACCCGTTCCCCGCTGCAGGACCCGGACGCTAGGCGCTGTCCGGGTCCTGCAGCTTTTCCGGGCTGTCCGTGGTCATGCTGAGCCGGCGCGGCAGGCTGCGGTCGTAATGGAAACGCATGCCGTAGGACCGCCAGGCCCAGACGAAACCGATGGCGGCGGCCAGCAAACCCGAGGCAGCCGCAACGCCGAGGCTCCAGCGCGGGCCGAACGAGTCCGAGACCCAGCCCACCACCGGTGCCCCCAGCGGTGTTCCGCCCATAAAGATGGCGAAATACAGCGCCATCACCCGTCCGCGCATGACCTGCGCGGTGGTGGTCTGGACATACGCATTGGCGCTGGTCATCAGGGTGAGGGCGAACAGGCCCACCGGGATCAGCGACAGCGCGAACAGGGTCAGGGTGGGAGCGGCGGCGGACAGGATGCAGGCCAGGCCGAAGGCTCCCGAGGCCCCGAAGACAAAGCGCAGGCGCGGACGGTCCCGCCGGGCCGAGAGCAGGGCACCGGCAACGGAGCCGATGGCCATCACGGAGTTCAACAGCCCGAAGATACCGGCATCCCGGCCGAACTCGGTACGCGCCATGGCCGCGATGTAAATGGCGAAGTTCATGCCGAAGGTGCCCACAATGAAGATTGCCAGCATCACCATGACCAGGTCCGGCCGGTGCCGTACATAGGCCAGCCCTGCCCTGATGCGGCCCTTCCCCGGGGGTGACTTGGGCAGCACACGCAGTTCACCGGCCCGCATCTTCAGCAGGGCGATCACCATGGCCCCGAACGTCACGGCGTTGAGCACAAACACCAGGCCCGGTCCCACGGCTACCGTCAGCAGGCCGGCGACGGCGGGGCCGACCATGCGTGCCCCGTTAAAGGAGGCACTGTTCAGGGCGACGGCGTTGGGCAGGTCCCGCTCGGACACCACTTCCGAGACAAAGGCCTGGCGTGCCGGGCCGTCCACGGCGGACACGACACCCAGGGCCAGCGCGAAGGCGTAGACGTGCCACAACTCCGCGTGCCCGGACAGGACCAGCAGGCCCAGTGCCAGCCCCAGCGCCCCCATGCTGACCTGGGTCAGCAGGAGGACCTTGCGCCGGTTGTACGTGTCGGCAATGAGCCCCGACCACGGTGCCAGGAGCAGCTGCGGCCCCAGCTGGAGCGCCATGACGATTCCCATGGCAGTCGCATCCTGGTCGGTCAGGATGTCATAGACCAGCCAGTCCTGGGCGGTGCGCTGCATCCAGGTACCGATGTTGGATACGAGGGCACCGATGAACCAGATGCGGTAATTGAAGATGCGCAGGGAACGGAACATCAGTTCAGCGCCCCCGTGGAGATAGCGAACCCGTTGCCCCCGGCCATCACGGAATTACTCGTCCTCCCCGGCACCCGTCGACTCGGGGAGCTGCTCGCCGGACAGGTCCTGTTCCCCCTGCTCCAGGTCGGACTGTTCCTGCTCGGCTCTTTCCTGCTCAGCCTGTTCCTGTTCGGCCTGTTCCCGGGCCTGGAGCTCCTGTTCGGCGGCAATGTCTTCCGGGCGCAGCCGGTCGGACCAGGGCAGCCACTCGGGTGCCAGCAGCGCCTCGTTGGAGGGAAGCAGTCCCACCTCGCTGACCGTCACCTTCTTGCTTCGGGGCACACGGGCCACCGTCACGTACCAGAACCATCCCCGGTAGCCGGGGCGGCGGGAGGCGAACCGGTGCGTCACCAGCCGTTCAGCATCCGCAACGGCACCTACGTAGTTGCCGATTTCATCCTCGGACACCACTTCGAGCAGGCCTGCACGGGCTTCCGCCACGGCTTCGGCGAGGACGGCGTCAGGCTTTCCGGGCCGCCGCGGAGCCCGCTTCCGGGCAACGGGAACCTCCGCCGCGGGTTCTGCCGCGGGTTCAGGTTCAGGATCAGAGGGCATCTCGGGAGTAGGAGTTATTGGTGTCATTGTCACTTCAGCGCACTAACCTTATACATCCAGATCATCAGCAACGGCCCGCAGGACGGCAGCCACCTTGGACGCGTTCTTCTTGTCCGGGTAGCGGCCACGCCGAAGTCCGTTGGAAATAGTGTCCAGCAGCTTGATCAGGTCTTCGGTGATCACGGCCATGTCCTCGGCATCCTTGCGGGTCGCCTTGGCGACCGACGGCGGAGCTTCGAGGATGCGTGCCGAAAGAGCCTGCGGTCCGCGCCGGCCATCGGCAACACCGAATTCCATGCGGGTACCGGGCTTTACCTCGCTGACCCCCGCCGGCAGGGCCGAAGCATGGAGGAAGACTTCCTGCCCCTCGTCCGTGGCCAGAAACCCAAAACCCTTACCAGTGTCGAACCATTTGACCTTGCCGATGGGCACTTCGGTTACCTCGTTCTTAGTTTAATAGCAGCAGGACACCTGCTGCAGGAATAGTCGTGACCCGCGTTGGCCCGCCAGGCCCCAAGCGGCACCCGAGTGCCTGCAGGGACAAAAGAGTTGGAGCACCTGCAGAGATACTACGGGGAAGTCTGTTCCCTTTAGAATATCCCCATCGGGGTTTGGGGCACCAAGGGCGTTTCCTTTGTGCCGTGGTTTTCCGCTGTTAGCGTTAATCACCATGAGCAACACCCCGCCGGACAAGATCCGGGCCCACACCGCATCCGCAGACCCCGCTTCGGGCGCATCAGCCGTCGCGCCGGAGCGGCGGGCGCCGTCGCGCAGGTCTCCGGTCCGGCGGGCCGCCGCCGTGCTCGCAGCCGTCCTGGCAGTGTTCGGGCTGGGGACGCTCGCGGCGGTGCTCCTCCTCGCCCTGGGCGGCCAGAGTGTTGCGCCGTGGCTGGTGGCCGCGTCCTTTTATGCGCTGCCCCTCGCCTTCCTGCTTATGGCAGGCCTGGTGATCGACGGAATTCGGCGCCGGCGCCGGGGCTGATCGGTCCGTTTTTCCACCCACTCAGGTAACGTGGTGCTGATGTCTGAGATTCGAGCTCTGGCCGAAGATTTAGCCGCACGCAGTGACAACCAGCTGCGTGAATTGCTTACTGCCAGGCCGGACCTCGCGCTGCCCGCCGTCCCGGATTTCCAGGCCCTGGCAGCCCGGGCCTCCACGCGGGTGAGTGTCCAGCGGATCCTTGAAAAACTGACGGCTCCGGAACTGCAGGTTCTTGAGGCCGTGGATCTGACCACCAACGAGGATTCCCAGCTCAGCACCACTGCCTCGTGGCTGAAAGCCGCCATTGCGGGTTCAACCATCAAGTCCCTGGACATCATCCTGGGCCATCTGCATTCCCTCGCCCTGCTCCGGCGGGCCAAGCCGCATCCCGGAGCGCCCAAGGCCGATGCCTCCCGCCGGTTCTATCTCCCGGTCTCGGTCCTCGGCGAAGCGCTGGGAGCCTATCCGGCCGGTCTCGGCCGGCCGTACTCCACCCTTGCGGCCCAGCATCCCGAGTTCGGGCAGCGGCTGGTCGGGATCGTCGAGGGCCTGCGGGCCAGCGGACTGCCGCTGGAGAAGGCGGACACCCCGGCCACCGCCGCGCATTCCCTGCATCATCTGGTGTCCGACCCCGCAGGATGGGACGCGCTGATGGGCAGTGCCCCGCCCCAGACCGCCGATCTGCTGCGCCGCTTCAAATACTCCCCGGTGGGTACCATTCCGAAGCGGGCTGCGCTGGGCCGGGCCGTCCTGGACAATCCCTCCCCCGCCCCGGTGGAATGGCTGGTGGCCCGCGGGCTCCTGGTCCCCCTGGACACGCTCCATGTAGAGCTGCCGCGGCCCGTGGGGCAGGCCTCACGCGGCCACGTCATTGTCGCGGATTTCCAATTGGAAGCCCCGCGCCCCGTGCCGCGTACGGTGACCCGCAGCCTGCGTGACAATGCCGCCTTCGGCGCAGTGGCCGAAACCCTGCGCCTGGTCACGGAGCTGGTGGCGCTTGCCGCTCAAAACCCCGTGGGCACACTGCGCTCCGGCGGCGTGGGCGTCCGCGAGGTCCGCCGGCTTTCGGAGTCGCTGCGCCTGGACGGAGCCTCCACGTCCTGGCTGCTGGAACTGGCGGCACTGGCCGGACTGATCACGCTGGACGCTGCAACCTCGCGCTGGGGAGCCTCCGAAGGTACCTGGCTGACCCAAAAGCGGGAAGAGCAGTGGCACCGGCTGGTGGAAGCCTGGCTGGCGGCGGACCGGGCACCGTCCCTGGTCGGTGCGCCGCTGCCCGCCGGCGGGGCAGTCAACGCACTGGCCGCTGAAGTCTCCCGTCCGGACGCACCCGTGGTCCGCCGCCGCACCCTGGAAATGCTTGCCCAGCTCTCCGACCCCGACGGGACGGAAGAGGATGACACCGTCGGCGCCTTCGACACCGCGGACCTTATCAGCGCCCTGACCTGGCACCAGCCGCGCCTGCAGCGGCGCTTTGCCCGCCTGGTGCCGGGGATCCTGAAGGAAGCGGCGCAGCTGGGGCTGTTGGGCTCCGGTGCGTTGACGGAGCTGGGCTCTGCCGTGGCCGGCAACGACTTTTCCCGTGCCACCGCGGTCCTGCGGGATGCCCTGCCCGCCCCCTTGAATTCGTTCCTGCTCCAGGCCGATCTCACCGCGGTGGCGCCCGGCTATCTGGAGCCCGACGTCGCCCGCGAACTGGCCCTGGTCGCTACGGCTGAAGGACAGGGTCCGGCAACGATCTACCGGTTCTCGGCCGAATCCGTGCGTCGGGCACTGGATGAAGGGCTCGACGCCGAGGGCATCCTGGCCTTCCTGCAACGGCATTCGGCAACGGAGGTCCCCCAGCCCCTGCGTTACCTGGTGGAGGACACGGCGGCCCGGTACGGCCGGCTTCGCGTGGGCGCTGCCGGCTCGTACCTGCGCAGCGATGACGAAGCCGGGCTCAATGCGCTGCTGGCTGATCCGCGCACCGCCTCGCTGGGCCTGGTGCGGCTGGCCCCAACGGTTGTCGCTGCGGACGTGCCGGCCAAGGAACTCACGTTTTCCCTCCGCGAGCTGGGCTATCCCCCCGCGCTGGAAGGCCCGGCCCGCAAACCGGTCGGCTCCCACCGGATGGTTCCGGTGCCTGCTCCGTCCTCGTCCGCCACCCGGCTGAACCCGTGGGAGCTATCGGATGAGGATCTGGACCGGCAGCTCGCTGCGCTGCGCGGCGGAGGGCCGGTCCCGCATACCGGCGAAAGCCAGTCCCTGGTCAGCCTGGAAACCCTGCGTAAAGCCATCCGGACCAAGAGTTCGGTGCGGATGGGGGTAGTCGATGAGCAGGGGAATCAGCGGCAGGAGATTTTCGTTCCCCTATCGGTGAGCGACGGCAGGGTCCGGGTCTACGACCCGCGCAGCGACGTCGAACGCACAGTGTCAGTACATCGGATTATGGACGTGGAAATAGTGGAGGGTAGCCCGGCACATGGTTGACGGACCGTTGATTGTCCAGAGCGATAAGACGATTCTTCTGGAGGTCGATCACGAACAGGCAACCGAAGCCCGGCACGCGATAGCAGCGTTTGCCGAACTTGAACGGGCGCCCGAACACATCCACAGTTACCGGCTGACCCCGCTGGGGCTGTGGAACGCGCGCGCCGCAGGGCTCGACGCCGAGCAGGTCCTGAACACGCTGCTCACCTACTCCCGGTTCCCGGTGCCGCATTCGCTGCTGATCGACATTGAAGAGACCATGTCCCGGTACGGCCGGCTGCGCCTGGAAAAGGACCCCCAGCACGGTCTGGTGCTGCGCACCAACGACTACCCTGTGCTCGAGGAAGTGATGCACGCCAAGAAGATCCAGCCGCTGCTCGGCCCGCGGATCGACGGCGAGACCGTGGTGGTGCAGTCCGCCATGCGCGGCCAGCTCAAGCAGCTGCTGCTCAAGCTCGGCTGGCCTGCCGAGGACCTGGCCGGGTACGTGGACGGCACGCCGCATCCGATTATGCTCAACGAGGACGGCTGGACCCTCCGCCCGTACCAGAAGCTGGCCACGGAGAATTTCTGGGCCGGCGGCTCCGGCGTCGTGGTGCTGCCCTGCGGTGCCGGGAAGACCCTGGTAGGTGCAGCGGCCATGGCCACCAGCTCCACCACCACCCTGATTCTGGTGACCAACACCGTGTCCGCCCGGCAGTGGAAGGACGAGCTGCTGAAGCGGACCTCCCTGACCGAGGACGAAATCGGCGAATACTCCGGTGCGGTGAAGGAAGTCCGGCCGGTCACCATCGCCACCTACCAGGTCCTCACCCTGAAGCGCGGCGGGCTGTATCCGCACCTGGAACTGCTGGACGCCAATGACTGGGGCCTGATCATTTATGACGAGGTGCATCTGCTGCCGGCACCGATCTTCCGGATGACCGCGGACCTGCAGGCACGGCGCCGGCTCGGCCTGACGGCCACCCTGGTCCGCGAGGACGGCCGGGAGGGAGAGGTCTTCTCGCTCATCGGGCCCAAGCGGTACGACGCGCCGTGGAAGGACATCGAGGCACAGGGCTACATCGCCCCGGCCGAGTGCATCGAGGTCCGGGTGGACCTGCCGCGGGATGAACGGGTGGCCTACGCCATGGCCGAAGACGGGGACAAATACCGGCTGTGCTCGACGTCGGAAACCAAGACCGGCGTCGTCGAGCAGTTGGTGAAGCGGCACGCCGGCGAGCAGACACTGGTGATCGGGCAGTATCTGGACCAGCTGGACGAACTCGCCGAGCGGCTGGATGCTCCCGTGATCAAGGGCGACACTCCGGTGAAGGAACGCCAGCGGCTCTTTAATGAGTTCCGGGAAGGCGCACTGAGCACGCTGGTGGTGTCGAAGGTGGCCAACTTCTCCATCGACCTGCCCGAGGCGTCCGTGGCGATCCAGGTGTCGGGGTCCTTCGGCTCCCGGCAGGAGGAGGCCCAGCGGCTGGGACGGCTGCTGCGGCCCAAGGCGGACGGCAAGGCCGCACATTTCTACACCGTGGTGGCCCGGGACACCCTGGACCAGGATTTTGCCGCCAAACGGCAGCGGTTCCTCGCCGAGCAGGGATATGCGTATTCCATCCTGGACGCCGCGGACATCGAAAAGCCGGTGTAGGTTCCGGGGTTCCGGCCTCCCGGCTGCGGCCGGAAGACTTTACCGGACACGGTCAGCATTCATTCGGTGCACCTACAGACAACGTCCAGCTAAATGTAAGAAACTGGTCGGGTGAACAAATCGTCTACACCCGAAGCACGCCTCCTTGTTGTCGATGATGAGCCGAACATCCGCGAGCTGCTCTCCACCTCGCTGCGTTTCGCCGGCTTCGACGTTGTTGCTGCGGCCAACGGCCGTGAAGCACTGGCCGCCGTCGACTCCCACAACCCGGACCTGGCAGTCCTGGATGTCATGCTTCCGGATATGGACGGGTTCACGCTGACCCGCAGGCTGCGCGCCGCCGGACAGCACTTTCCCGTGGTCTTCCTGACCGCCCGCGATGATACCGAAGACAAGGTCACCGGCCTGACCGTGGGCGGTGACGACTACGTGACCAAGCCCTTCAGCCTCGACGAGGTGGTGGCCCGCATCCGGGCAGTACTTCGCCGCACCCAGCCGCTGGAGGACGACGACGCCGTGATCCGCGTGGATGACCTCGAGCTCGACGACGACGCGCACGAGGTCCGCCGCGGCGGCGTCACCATTGAGCTGTCCCCCACCGAGTTCAAGCTGCTGCGTTACCTCATGCTGAACCCGAACCGGGTGCTGTCCAAGGCCCAGATCCTGGACCATGTCTGGGAATACGATTTCAACGGAGATGCCTCCATTGTGGAGTCCTACATTTCCTATCTGCGGCGCAAGATCGACCGCAGCCCGGACGCGCCGGCACTGATCCAGACCAAGCGCGGCGTGGGCTACCTGCTGCGTTCCTCGGAGAAGCGCTAGCACCTTGGTACGGCGCTGGAAATCCGCTTCGCTGCGGTCGCAGCTGGTCGCCATCATGGCGGTGCTGATGGTGGTCACCGTGACCATCACCGGTATTGCCACGATTACCCTGCTGCGCCAGATCCTGGTGGACCGGCTGGACGCGGACATTGATGCCAATGCGTCCAAGGTGTCGCGCTATTTGCTGGTCAATGAGCCCAGCACCGATGCCTCACTGTTCCGCTATTACGGCCTGTACCTGAACGAGGACGGCAGCCACGGCCCGGCCACCCACTCGGAATCGGCCACCGATATCCCGAAACTGCGCGAGTACACCGCCGACGAAGTGGCGGCCCTGGACACTCAGGGCTTCGACGTCAGCGGCACCTCCCCAACGTCCAAGGGCTGGCGGGTGCGCATTTATGACTTCCAGAACCTGCCCGGCTCCGTTGCCGTAGCCATCCCCCTGGATTCCGTTGCGGCGACAGTGGATGAGGCAGCCTCCCTGGTGTTTTCCGTGGGACTGCTGGGAACCCTCGGCGCCACCGGCATTGCCTACTGGGCGGTGACCCGGCAGTTCCGTCCACTGAGCCAGGTGGAGAAAACCGCGGCTGCGATTGCCGCCGGCGATTTGTCCCGGCGTGTGGAGGTGGGCAATCCCGCCACGGAGATCGGCCGGCTGTCCCGTTCCCTCAACGCCATGCTGGCGCATATTGAAACTGCCTTCGCCGCCCGCACACAGTCCGAATCCAAGATGCGCCGCTTCGTGCAGGACGCGTCCCACGAGCTGCGCACCCCGTTGGTGACCATCCGCGGGTTCTCCGAGCTGTACCGGCACGGTGCGCTCCAGAAACCCGAAGAGATCTCCGCGGCCATGGGCCGGATCGAGAGCGAAGCCAAACGCATGGGGCAGCTGGTCGAGGATCTCCTGACCCTTGCCCGGGTGGATGAGCAGCGGCCGTTGGAATACGAACCCGTGGACCTGATGATCCTGGGCAATGACGCAGCCATGGATGCCCGCGCCAGCGCACCGGACCGGGATATCAAGGTGGTGGGACTGGACGGCCACGCCCCGCAGAGCGCCCCCACCATGGGCGACGAGGCCCGTCTGCGGCAGGTGGTGGCCAACCTGATGACCAATGCCCTGCGCTACACCCCTGCAGGCTCGCCCATCGAAGTGGCGGTGGGAGTTGCCCCCGTCATCCATGACCGGATGGATGCGGTGCTGGAGGTGCGCGACCATGGTCCCGGGATCTCCGAAGACGACGCCGCGCGGGTCTTTGAACGCTTTTACCGCGCTGATTCCTCCCGCTACCGGGAAACCGGAGGCACGGGCCTTGGGCTGGCCATCGTGGCGGCGCTGGTGGCCCAGCATGACGGAACCGTGCGGCTGGCCGAGACGCAGGGCGGGGGCGCCACGCTGTCCATCCGGCTGCCCTACCGCGCCCCGGAGCAGTTCCCGGAGCATCCGGAGGACGGCGACGCCGGCACCCGCTAACGTTCCCGGCGCAGGCAGCGGGGCGGGCAGTGGCAGGCGCCGGCAGGCGGCCGGAGCCGGGTTGCGCCGGCAGGCGGTCGGCGCCGGGTTGCCCTCCACAGGGTGTCCCCCCGGCCGCGGACGGCTGGGGTTATCCACCTCTCCCTGGCTCTCCCCCGGGCGGGACGCGCGGCGGCCCTAGGCTTCCCGGTACCGGAACCAACCGCTACCAGGAGGACAACATGCCTTTATTCGCCGTGGACAGTGAAGCGCTGGCCGCCAAGAGTGCCGAAGTGCAGGGAACCATCGAGCGCCTGCGCGCAGACGTCAACGGAATGCAGGCAGGCCTGGCCTCGCTGAGTGACATCTGGCGGGGATCCGCATCAGCCAATTTCCAGAGCCTCATCGCCGATTGGCGGGCCACGCAGGCCCGGGTGGAGGAATCCCTGGACAGCATCAACCAGGCGCTGGCCTTTGCCTCTGCCCAGTACGCCGAAACGGAGGCGGCGAATACCTCGCTCTTTATGCATTAATCCGCCGGGCAGGGAGTTCCAGAGTCCGCCCCGTCGCCGGAGGTTAAACAAAAGCAGACGCGGCACCCGAAAGTGGAGTGCCGCGTCTGCTTACGCGTTAAGCAGGAGCTGCTGAGGGCTTAGAAGCCGCCCATGCCGCCCATGCCGCCCATCTCGTCAGCGCCGCCCATGGCGGGAGCTGACTTTTCCGGCTTGTCGGCAACCACGGCTTCGGTGGTCAGGAACAGGCCGGCTATGGATGCTGCGTTCTGCAGGGCAGAGCGCGTGACCTTTACCGGGTCGTTGATGCCGGCAGCCAGCAGGTCTTCGTACTCACCGGTGGCTGCGTTCAGGCCGAAGCCTTCGGGCAGGCCGCGGACCTTGTCTACGACAACGCCCGGCTCCATGCCTGCGTTGAAGGCAATCTGCTTCAGCGGAGCATCGATGGCAACGCGGACGATGTTCGCACCCGTTGCTTCGTCGCCCTCGAGGGACAGGTTGGCGAAGGCCTTGAGGCCCGCCTGGATGAGGGCAACGCCGCCACCGGCGACGATGCCTTCTTCAACGGCAGCCTTGGCGTTGCGGACGGCGTCCTCAATGCGGTGCTTGCGTTCCTTCAGTTCAACCTCGGTTGCGGCACCGGCCTTGATGACTGCAACGCCGCCGGCCAGCTTGGCCAGGCGTTCCTGCAGCTTCTCACGGTCGTAGTCGGAATCGGAGTTTTCGATTTCGGCGCGGATCTGGTTGACGCGGCCGGCGATTTCTTCAGCGTCGCCTGCGCCTTCCACGATCGTGGTTTCGTCCTTGGTGACAACAACCTTGCGTGCCTTGCCCAGCAGGTCCAGCGTGGCGTTTTCCAGCTTCAGGCCAACTTCTTCAGCGATGACCTGGCCGCCGGTGAGGATGGCGATGTCGGCCAGCTGGGCCTTGCGGCGGTCGCCGAAGCCCGGGGCCTTGACGGCGACGGACTTGAACGTGCCGCGGATCTTGTTGACCACCAGGGTCGCCAGGGCTTCACCCTCGACGTCTTCGGCGATGATCAGCAGCGGCTTACCGGACTGCATGACCTTTTCGAGGACGGCAACGAGGTCCTTGACGTTGGAGATCTTCGAGTTGACGATCAGGATGTACGGATCCTCGAGGACCGTTTCCTGGCGCTCGGCGTCGGTGACGAAGTAGCCGGAAATGTAACCCTTGTCGAAGCGCATGCCTTCGGTGAGTTCCAGTTCCAGGCCGAAGGTGTTGGACTCCTCGACCGTGATGACGCCTTCCTTGCCCACCTTGTCCAGTGCTTCGGCGATCAGGTCGCCGATCTGCTGGTCACCGGCGGAGATGGAAGCCGTAGCGGCAATCTGCTCCTTGGTTTCAATTTCCTTGGCGGAAGCAATCAGTTCGGCGGTTACCGCAGCAACAGCCTTCTCGATGCCGCGCTTCAGGCTCAGCGGATCGGCGCCGGCAGCAACGTTGCGCAGGCCTTCCCGCACCAGTGCCTGGGCCAGAACGGTTGCCGTGGTGGTTCCGTCGCCGGCGACGTCGTCAGTCTTCTTGGCAACTTCCTTGACCAGCTCTGCGCCGATCTTCTCGTAGGGATCGTCCAGCTCGATCTCCTTGGCGATGGAAACGCCGTCATTGGTGATCGTGGGGGCACCCCACTTCTTTTCCAGAACCACGTTGCGGCCACGCGGGCCGAGGGTCACCTTGACGGCGTCGGCGAGGATGTTCAGTCCGCGCTCGAGGCCGCGGCGTGCCTCTTCTTCAAATGCAATGATCTTGGCCATAACGGCTATCGTCCTTCCGGAACAGTCATGCTTGGAGCAAAATGTTGCATTCCCGGCTGGGGTGCCCGCGACGGACGGCCCGGCCCGCGCGATCTCTTTTACGCGCGCCCCGTGCCTCACCCCAGTGGGTTGCTTGTTCACTCAACACCGTCGGACATTTAGCAGTCATCCGGCAAGAGTGCTAACTCAATAATTAGCACTCCCACACACTGAGTGCAAGCGATCACGCTGACATGCCGCCCGGTTCACAGGCTGCCGGCGGATGACCGCCCCGGGAGACAAAAGCAGCGGCGGAGCCGAGGCTCCGCCGCTGCCGATTCCGCCCCCGGCCGCGGGTCGCTGTATCTGCCGGTGAACTGATGTGTTTGCCGGTGATTTACAGTGCCCGGACTTCCTCGGCCTGCGGACCCTTCTGGCCCTGGCCGATTTCGAACTCGACCCGCTGGCCTTCTTCCAGAGTCCGGTAGCCCGATGCCTGGATAGCGGACCAGTGGACAAATACGTCCGTCGCCGCCTCGTCGAGGGTAATGAAGCCGTACCCTTTTTCACCGTTAAACCATTTGACGATCCCCTGCGCCATGATGTGTCTCCAACCTAGATTCCGATGCCGCCCTCCGGCGGCATCGGAAAGACGCCGGAGGCGCCGGATCCGGCGCCTCTATCGGTTCCCGCGGGAGGCCGAGATCAGCGGCGCAAACCGGCTGGCCCCACTCTAGCCACGGTGGTCCGGATCACCTATGCACAGGGTGTTAACGTTATGGTCTTTTTACCCGGCGGTCCGGATTACCGGTATTCGGGTCCCAGGACCACGGTGACGCCGGCGAAACCGGGCGATTCCATCGCCGGGATTCCCAGCTGGACGCCGATTTCCTGCGCATTTGCTGCCAGCTCCGGTGAGCTGTAGTAAACGCCCGATCCCTGCTGGGGGGCGCCCGTCCAGGTGGCCACCGGCCCCACGGCCCATCCCGCAGCAGCTATCCGGCCCGAGACTCCGGCACCAAGCCCGGTGATGCCGCTGGCATTAAAGACCGTCACCGGCTGCGTGGGGTCGACCGCAGGCTCCGTCGGCGTGGGTGTCGGAGTGGGTGTGGGTGTGGGTGTCTGCGTCGGGCTCGGCGACGCTGCTGCCTTATCCCCGTCCGGAGTCGGCGTCGCGGTGGCGGACGCCGTCGCACCGGCCTGTGCCGCAGGGGACGGATCATCCGAGCCGGCACCGATACCCAGCCGCGGCAGGACAAAATAGGCTGCCAGACCAATCAGCAGCGCGAGAACACCCACGGTGATCAGCAGCCCCAGCCCGTTCGACCGCCCAGGGATAAGGCGCTCACGGTGCACGCCCTGCCGCGCTGAAGATTCGGGGACCTTGTCGAACTCGTCACGGGGGTACTGGCTCATAGTGGGCTTCAATCCTTGTTCTGTCGGCACCGCATCCCGGGCTGCCGACGGTGGTGGGAACGGGCGCTAGATACCGGTGCCCGCGCGGCGGGCGGTACGGGCACGCTGGCGGGTGGTACGTAGTCTACGCAGCCGCTTGACCAGCATCGGATCGTGGGCGAGGGCTTCCTCGGTATCGATCAGGGCGTTCAGGACCTGGTAGTACCTCGTGGCCGACATCCCGAACAGGTCCTTGATGGCTTGTTCCTTGGCCCCCGCGTATTTCCACCACGCCCGCTCCAACGCCAGCATCTGCTGTTCCTGGACGCCCAGCGGGCTTTTCGGATCCACTGCATCCTCGAGGGAGAACCGCTCGGTTTCGGTCGATTCCGCCACATTCACTCCCAAAAGATTTCCGTCTATCCGTACCGCCCCATGCTAATTGGGAATAACAGCCTTGTCATTTGGGCGGAGGACCGGCGGAAGGCACTGCCGGTGCCGGCGGTGACAAAATGGTTCCGTGACCACTGACGAACCCCAGCTCTTTTCCTACACCGGCCAGCCCGCTCCCCAAACTCCCTTCCCTTTCGCCTCCCCCGTGCGGCTCGGGGACGTCATGGCTCCCGACTGGGCCGAGGTGCTGGCGCCGGCCAGGACACGCCTGGAGGAAATCGCCGCCGACCTTGAGGCGGAGCGCCGCGCCGGGCAGCACATCCTGCCGGCCCCCGGCGACATCCTGCGCGCCTTCCAGCGTCCGCTGGCCAGCGCCCGGGTGCTGATTGTCGGCCAGGATCCCTATCCCACCCCGGGCCATGCCGTGGGTCTGTCCTTTTCCGTGGCGAAGGGCGTCCGTCCGCTTCCCCGCAGCCTGAACAACATCTTTGCCGAACTGCAGGCGGATCTGGGGATCGTCCCCTCCCCTTCCGGAGACCTCAGTGCCTGGGCGGACCAGGGCGTGGTCCTGCTGAACCGGGTGCTGACGGTGCGTGCCGGTGAGGCCGGCTCGCACCGGAAGCGGGGGTGGGAGGAAGTGACCGAGCTGGCCGTCCGCGCGCTGGCCTCCCGCCGTCGTCCTGACGGCACGCGCGTTCCCCTGGTGGCAGTCCTGTGGGGCCGCGATGCCCAGGGCATTGTTCCGTTTCTGGGCGGTGCGCCCACCGTCGAATCCGCGCATCCCAGCCCCCTCTCTGCCTCACGCGGGTTTTTCGGGTCCCGGCCGTTCAGCCGCGTCAACGAGCTGCTGGTCCAGCAGGGTGCGGAGCCGGTGGACTGGCGTCCGGGCGCTGTACGGTAATAGGCAGGTCCTTCCCAAGGAGACACATTCATGCCCGAATCCGTAACTCCCCCGCGCCCGCCGGAGCCCGCCGCTCCTGCCCCGCGGCGGCAGCGCCCGCTGCTGACCCTCCAGGTACTCCGCCGCGAGCAGATCAGTGAGCACATGGTCCGCGTGGTGGCCGGCGGCCCCGGCTTTGACCGGTTCCAGCCCAACAGCTGCGCCGACGCCTACTGCAAAATCTGGTTCGGCCCGGACGGACGCCCCCTCGACGGCTCGGAAGACCTGGAGGCCATCCGGTCCCGCAGCGAACGCGAGCACTGGCCGGTGTCCCGCACCTACACCATCCGCGACGTGGATCAGCAGGCACGGGAAATCAGCATTGACTTCGTGGTGCACGGCGACGAAGGACTGGCCGGACCATGGGCCGCCGCCGCGCAGCCGGGCGAGCCGTTGACCTTCTCCGGTCCCGGCGGAGCCTTCAACCCCGACCCCGACGCCGACTGGTACCTGCTGGCTGCCGATGAGTCCGCCCTGCCCGCAGCGGCCACCGTGCTCCGCGCCCTGCCGCAGGACGCCGTCGGGCAGGCGTTTGTCGAGGTGGGCGGTCCCGGGGACCGCCAGCAGGTGTCCAAACCCGACGGAGTGGAGCTCATTTGGCTGTACCGCGGCGACACCCCGGCCGGCAGGAGCCGGATGCTGGCCGATGCGGTGGCCTCGGCGGACTGGCGGGACGGGGCAGTGCAGGTCTTTGCGCACGGTGAGCGGGAGGTCATGAAATCCCTGCGGGACGTCCTGTTCAGCCACCGCGGCCTGGACCGCCGTCAGGTGTCCCTCTCCGGCTACTGGGCTGCCGGACGCACGGAAGAAGTCTTCCAGGCCGAGAAGCGCACCCCCGTCGGAAAGATCCTGTAAGCCGAGCGGCCCCTGCCCTGACAATGACAAAGCCCGGACCGCTGCTGCGGTCCGGGCTTTTCCGTCCCCGGCTAGCGCCGGCGGTTGCGGCGGTCGTTGCCGTTGAGGTTGCCGGTAAACGGCCGGCCCAGGTTGTCACCCAGGACCACTCCGCCGGAGATCGCCAGGATGACGGTCAAGGCGTCGAACAGGCCCACCGCACCCTGGTACATCTCGTCGGTGCCGATGCTCAGGCCGTACATGGACCGGAAGATTGCCAGCCCCGGGAACAGGAACAGAATGGCGGGCACAGCCACGATCAGCTGCGGTGCCCCCATCCGCAGCGCCACGATGCGGGCCACCATGCCGATGAAGACGGCGGCAACCGCCGGAGTCAGCCGCGGGCCCATGCCGCCTGCTTCCGCCGCCTGGTAGACCAGGAAGCCCGCCACGCCGATCAGGACCGTGGGCAGCACCAGCCGCCGCGGCGACTGCTCGACAATACAGATGGTGCCCAGCGCGATGGCCAGCAGCAGCAGGGTCACCGCGAAGGGGTACTGGGACGCGACCACGTCCGTGACGTTGAGCCGGCCCATGCCCGTCAGGGCGCCCAGCACGAGCGCGACGGCGATGCCTGCCACCAGCGCGCCAAAGGTCAGGAACGCTGAGAGGAACCGGCCGGACGCCGTGACCGGGAACCCGTTGATCGCATCCTGCACCGCCGAAACCAGGCGGCCGGTGGGCAGCATCAGCAGAATCCCGCCGGCCACCACGATGCCCGGGGAGATCGGCACTTCCATGGACCAGAAGACCATCGCCATGGCCGTGACCACAAAACCGCTGGCCGCCGTCGTGAAGAAGTCCGGAACCCGCCATCGGCCCAGCACACGCTGGAGGAGGCTGACCATGACCGTGCCGGCAAAACCCACCAGCGAGGCCAGCGGGCCCCCGCCGATGAACCCGACGATGGCCGCCGAGAAAACGCCGGCGGACGCGGTGACTGCCCAGCGGGGAAACGGTTTGGGCTGCTGGGTGATTTCGTTAAGCCGGTTGGCCGCCTCGGCACGGGAGAGCCCGCCGTCGATGATGTCCGTGACCAGCTGGTGGACCAGGCCGAGCCCGGCGTAGTTGTTCGTCCAGGACCGCACCACGCGCATCACGGTGATGGGGGTTTGGTCCTTCGGGGAATAGTTCAGCAGGACGGACTGGTTCGTAATGTCCACTTCGATGCTTTCCAGCCCGAAAGCCGCGGTCACCGCGATGATGGCGGTTTCCACTTCCAGGGCACCGGCGCCGTACCGGAACATCGTCTCGGCCATGCCGAGGGCGAGGTCGAGGGTTTTCCGGGCGTTCGCATCCGGCCCGCCGCTGCGCACCAGCGGGTTGGCATAGGGGCTGCCTGCCAGCCGCTCCACAATGGACATGGCCTGGGTTGGTGGCTCCTCGCCCTGGACCAGCCTGCGCAGCATCCGCCGCGCTGCCGCGGATGAGCGGTCCGGGCGGACGGCCGCCGAGGACTCCAGCGGCGCGGTTCCCGGCGGCACGCTCTTGCGCGTGCGGGCCGGGCGCTTTTCCCGCGGGTCGGCCGTGGTGCGCAGGCGCCCGGTCTGGGGCCGCAGCGGCTTCGACCCCGTGGGGCGGACCACCGAGGTGGTGGGGGGCGGAGGTTTGGGGCGGGTGCTGCGAAGCGCCGCGGTGGGCATGTCGGTGCCCGCAGGCGGCTGTACCGGTGACTTGGACGCTTGTCCCGGCGCCCTTGACGGCTTGCCCGGTGCCTTCACGGCAGGCCGCAGGGAACGCTCGGCGGCGCCATGCGCCTTACCCGGCTGCGCCTTGCCTGCCTGGGTTTTCCCGGTCTGGGTTTTCCCTGCCTGGGTTTTCCCTGCCTGGGTTTTCCCGGTCTGGGCCCGCCGGGCGCCTGCCGGCAGGCTGATCACCGGAATGAGTCCCGCTTCCGGGGCCGGATTCGGTGCCGGATCCGGCTTCGATCCGGGCTTGCGCCCACCCGGATCGGATGTGTTCTCCAAGAACTCGCCTTTCGCCTGTTCCGGGCACTGCCCGGGTTGCTGCCTGGTAATACTGCTGCTTAGTAGAACGGCTGCTGGTGGCGGCGCCAGTAAATCTGCCGTGCCACGCGTTCGCCTATGCTGTTCCAGATCCGGTAGCGGACCGGATCCACGATGAAGTCATAGCAGCCCACGAAATCGGTGACTGTCTTGGAAAAACTGGTCTTGAACAGGCCCAGTCCGTGGTGGGGGTGGCTCTTGTCCTTGAGCTGGCTGCTCGGCGGTGTGCCGCAGAAGTCGTACTGAACAATGCCGCACTCCTTCTTGAGTTCCGTAATGGCGGTCCACTGGACCAGGTGGGAATCTCCGTACTGGGAGCGCTTCGGCTTGGACCCGCCGTCCTTGTAGGTGCCCTTGCTGCCGTAGGCAATGACGAACGCGCCCACCGTGGGTTCGCCGTCCTCGAACGCGAAGTAGAAGCGCCCCTGGCCGGCCGCCACGAAGTTGGACCAGAACCGGTGGTAGTACTCGTAGGACCGCAGCCGTGCGGCGGAACGGTCCTCGATGTAGGCCATCAGCCGGTACATGGTCCGCATGTTTTCCTCGGTCGGCTCGACCCGGCGGACGTCGGCGCCCTCCCGGATGGCCCGGCGGACCGCATTGCGGCCGCGGGAGGAGAGGTTCTTGAGCAGCTGCTCCTCGTCCGGCGTGGTGTCCAGCAGGGCCGTCGAGTCATTGGGCTGCAGGTTGAACGTCTTGATAAATCCGGCACCCGTGAACAGGGCCTGGACCTCTTCGCTGTCCACGATGTCCGGCTCAACCTTGATGGCGAAGACCTTGCGGCGGGTCTCTTTGATGAACCGGGCCAGCGCATTAACCACCAGCGGCACGTCTTCGGGTGCGGCGACGTCGGGACCCTTGATGAGGTACCAGAGGCTGCCGAGTGCCGGAACCTTCTTTTCGATCGCCAGCGTGTAGGTCACGTAATCGGGTCCGGTGAAGGCCAGATACACGGGGTTCCAGCCGTGGTGGGACTTCACTTCCGCGAAGGATGCAGACTGGAGGACGTTACCGCCGCCGGGGTTGGCCAGCACGTGCTTGTCCCAGTTGGCGATCTCCTCGGCAGTGGCCAGGCGTGCACTAAAATCTCGCAAAATACCTCAACTAATGGTTTGTTCACTGCATCGTTCTCAGCGCATCGCTACCAATACGCCGGCCCGCCGTGGAAACGGCCTTCGAACCGGGTCCCAGTCTATCCGTTGCACCCCGGCGGGACCGAACCCTCAGGCGGAGGCAGGAAGGAACCAGCGCACCTGCGGTTCCGCCTCAGCCAGGTCCCAGGCGCGCTGGATGATCCGGCGGTCCTCCCCCGTGGTCCGGGTCTGTTCCTGCCGCAGGTACTCGCGCCAGGTCGGCACGTCATAAATCTCCCTGAACTGGTCCCGGTCCGTCACGGAATGCACCAGTTCCCAGTCGGTGGCTCCGGTGCGCATGCGGGTCAACCGGACCCGGTGCATGGCGTTCACAAACTCGTCGACGAGCTCCGGAGAGACCTCATAGGCAACGAGGACCGTCACCGGGCCGGCATCGGGACGGGGTTGCTCGCCGGCCGGAAGATCCAGTTCCGTGCCTGCCACACTCCGGTCCAGGCGCCCGGTGCCGGGCAGCAGCGGAAGCACCAGGACGCTGGCACCCGCAAGCACCAGGACGACGGCGGCAAAGGCCAGCGTGGGAGCGTACCCGGCACCGGTGGCACCGGATCCCCAGAAGACGGCACCCACGGCCTGTGACCCGGAGGCGACCATGAGGTAGACCGACAGTCCCCGGGCACGCACCCATTCCGGCAACGTCAGCTGCATCGCGGCGTTCAGGGTGGAGAAGGTGCAGATCCAGGCGAATCCGGCGGGCACCAGCAGGGCGGCAACCGCAGCGGCGGGCAGGTAGCCGCAGGCGAAGGCCCCGGCCGCGAAAACTATGGCACTGCCGCCCAGCAGGGCGTTGTCCGGCAGGACGGTCCTCAGCCGCGGCAGGAGGACGACTCCCAGTACCGCACCGGCACCCAGGGCACCCAGCAGCAGCCCGTAGCCTGCCGATCCGAGGCCCAGATGCCCGTTGACGGCGACGGGCAGCAGGGCATAGACGGCGCTGGCCGGGAAGATGAACAGTCCGGACCGCAGCAGGATACGCCGGACACGCGGCGCCGCCCGGATGTAGCGGATGCCTGCGGCGAGCGCTTCGCCCATATGTTCCCGGTCCGCCGGATTCTGCTTTGGTGCCCGCCAGCTGTAAATGGCGACGGCGGTACCCATGAAGGACAACGCGTTGAGGCCGAAGACAAAGGCGGGACCGGCCAGGGCCACCAGCACTCCCGCCACGGCCGGGCCCACGGCACGGGCCGAATTCACCGCCACGCTTCCAAGCGCAGAGGCCGCCCGGATTTCGCTGCTCGGAACCAACTCGGGAATGATCGCTTGCCAGGCCGGCGAGCTCAGGGCCACGCCGCAGCCGATGAGGAACGTGTACAGCAGCAGCGAATCGGGGTTCAGCAGGCCCAGAGTGGCCACGACCGTCAGGGTGGTGGCCGCCCCGGCGGCGAAGATATTGGCGCCGAGAATCAGCCGGCGGCGGTTGAACGCGTCCGCCAGCACTCCGGCGATCAGGCCGAGCAGGAGCGACGGCGCGAGATTCGCCGTTTGAACGAGCGAGACCAGCGCAGCATTCCTGCTCGTCTCCACGAGGAACCACTGGGCTCCCACGGTCTGCATCCAGGTCCCGATGTTGGAGCCCAGCTGGGCAAGCCACAAAATCAGGAACATCCGCCGGCGCAGCGGCGCCCAGGGTGATTCCATCTGAATCCCTCCGTCAGGGGCTGGCCGGGAAGCCTTTCCAGGCGCCGGCGAAACGCTCCCGCGCCGACTGCGCGTGTGCCTGTTCCAGCGCGTGCAGCCGCCCGTAGGTGAACCCGTTCTCACCGGCCGCGGGCGCAGTTGCCCCCATCCGGCGCAGATATGCCTGCGTCACCACGCTGTCCTGATGCTCGCCGAGGATTTTCTGCACGTGCTCCGCTGCGTCCACCATGTGCTTCGCTTCCTTGGCCTGCACGGGCGCCCAGACTTCGGCCGCGTAGCGCAGCTGCTTCGCATCCTTGCGGGCATCATGCAGCGCTTCCGTCTGGTCCCCGCCCGTGAGTTTCCGTGCGGCCCGGACCCGGCGGCGCAGCCGTTTCCGGTCCCGGCGGATCATTCGGGCGGCAGCAGGACCTGCCGGTTCCTTGGCGGTTTCCGTCCAGGCCGGGCTATCCAGCAACGCCTCGAGTCCATCCAGCGCCCGGAAGTACCGCTGGGACGACAGTGCTTCCCGGATGCGCCCGTACGCCTGCCGGTAGTCGTGGAGCAGCTCCTCGTCCACCCGCGCAGCCACCGGCCCCATCACCAGATCAACGGGTTCGGCGGCAATCAGCTCCTGGAGACGGTGCCGCATCACCTGCGCATCGCGGGCCTCCCCCAGCACCCGGGCAAGCCAGCGCAGCTCGGCCCGCAGGGAGCGCCCCGGCTCGGGGTCCATGGTGCCGCGGTAGCTGGCCAGGGCTGAGCGCAGCCGCCGGGTGGCCACCCGCATCTTGTGGATACCGTCAGCATCTCCCCGGCGCACCCGCGGATCATGATGCAGCAGTTCCTCGAACTGTCCCCGCAGGTAATGCAGCAGCAACAGCGCCAGCGGGCTTCCCCGGTCCAGGGACTCCGCCCCCGATGCATCCGGCACGCCGGCGCCAACGCCCTGGTTGTCCGGGTCCGGTCCCGCCGGCACGGCACCGGCCGCACGGAACATCTCCGCGGCCTCCCGGGCCAGGCCCGCATCCGCCGCCTCGATGAGCCAGGTCCGCCAGCCGGTGCCGGAACCGTCCGTCCCCGAGTCCTTGGTCTGTGTGCTTTCATCCCATACGCGGGCGAGGACCGTGGCTGCCGTGTCCTGCAGTTCGTACTCCAGATAGCGGGTGGTGAGGGTCCGCACCGGCACCAGTTCACGGTCCCGGACCACGGCCCGGATGTCGTCCAGCAGTTCGGGAGGCATGCCGGCCGCGTGTTCCATGCCGACGGCTGTCCCCGGTTCCGAGCCCGGCGCGCTCCGCTCCCAGCGGATCCCGCCGTCGTCGTCCGTGATTCGGGTGAGGCGGAACCCCCGCCGGCGCAGAGACCGGTCCGGGGTGTCATACCGAACCTCGGTGCGGCGGCCTTCCCGGGGCTGCACCACCCGCTCAATTCCGGCCAGCTCGTGGAGCGGCGGCAGCACCTGTGCTTCGTCAACGGAGAAACGGCTTGCGGTACCTGTTCCGGCGGCCATGTGCGCCAGTATAGAACCGCAACTGCCGCTGCCGGGAGTCCCCGGGCCCCCTCCCTACCGCAGCCGGCATGCGTCCCGGTAGCATCGGCGGTACGTTAATCGGCAACTGCAGCGTCGGAGGCCAGCGGATGAACTCGATGACATACGCAAAGCTGGGCAGGTCAGGGGCGGTGGTTTCAGCCATCGGGCTGGGCTGCCTGGGGTTCGGTGACCCGGGACGCGGCACGCACAGCTGGACTCTCCGCGAGGAGGAGGCCAGTTCACTGCTGCGGCACGCCGTGGAACTGGGGATCAACTTCTTTGACACGGCCAATGTGTATTCCGCCGGCCACAGCGAGGAAATCCTGGGAGCCGCCGTCGCGCAGTACTGCCGGCGGGACGAGGTGGTGATCGCCACCAAGGTCCACGGCGAAATGGGTCCCGGCCCCAACGGTTGGGGGCTGTCCCGCAAGCACATCCTGTGGCAGGTGGAACAGAGCCTGAGGCGGCTCGGCACGGACTACATCGACCTCTACCAGGTGCACCGATGGGACGCCGTGACGCCGCTGGAAGAAACCCTGGAGACCTTGGATCTGCTGGTCCGGGACGGCAAAGTCAGGTACCTGGGTGCCTCGAGCATGCGCACATGGCAGTTCGCCAAGGCCTTGTTCCTGCAGGAACAGCACGGCTGGGCACCGTTCGTCACGATGCAGGATCACTACAACCTCCTTTACCGGGAGGAAGAACGGGAGATGTATCCGTTCTGCGCGGACCGGGGTGTTGGCGCGCTGCCCTATTCACCGCTTGCCCGCGGCCGTCTGGCCCGCCCCTGGGGAGGCAGGACGGTCCGGCAGGACCTCGATTTGCAGGGCCAGGAGCTCTACCGGGGCAACGAGGAGGTGGACCGCAGCATCACCGATGCCGTGGGAAACGTGGCAGAAGGGCTCGGTGCCACCCGCGCCCAGGTTGCCCTCGCCTGGGTACTGGCCAATCCGGTGGTCACCGCCCCGGTGGTCGGCGCCACGGACGCTTACCAGCTGGATGACACCCTCAAGGCCCTGGACATCCAGCTCACCGAGGAGGAGTTCGGTAAGCTCGAAGAGTTCTACCGTCCCCGGCCCGTAGCGGGGTTCTGACCTGCGGGCACGGCGCCACGCCCGCTCTGGCCCAGATCCCGGACGGCGGCCCGCCTTTGGGTTGTGATGGTCCCACAGCGGTTCCGTACGCTGGCTCCTGCCCGTCCACAGAAAGTCGCTGAGATACCCATGCTGTCCTTGGTCTTGTGGCTGCTTCAACTAGTACTGGCGCTGCTTTTCGCCGGAGTCGGTTTTATAAAGATCACCCAAAGCCAGACGCGTCTGCAGCAGACTCTGCGCTGGCCCGAGGACTATTCGGCGGGCACCGTGAAGCTGATCGGCGTCCTCGAGGTTCTGGGCGCCGTGGGGCTTGTTGTGCCGCAGGCGACGGGGTTGCTGCCCGTCCTGACACCGGTGGCGGCGACTGCGCTGGCCGTGTTGATGGCCTTGGCAGTCCTCGTCCACGTGCGGCGGGGTGAACGCAGCCGGATTCCCCTGGGCGTGATCCTGCTGGTGCTCTCCCTGGTGGTGGCGCTGGGACGGTTCGGCGTCTTCGGGTGAGCCCGGCGCCCACACCAACCCCGGGCCCGCCGTCGCTCGCTGCCGCCGTCGCCGCGCTCTATCCGCTGCTGCCTTCGGAGTTCACTGCTGCCCGCAACACCCTGGCCGCCGAGGCGGGGAAGGCCGGGGATAAGGAACTCGCGGGGCGGATCAAGGCACTTCCTAAGCCTTCGACGGCTGCCTGGCTGGTCAATCTGCTGGCGGACCGGCGGCGCGAAGACCTGGACCAGGTGCTCCAGCTCGGAGCGGCGCTGCGCGAGGCCCAGGCCGATCTGGACCGGAAACAGCTGCGCCGGCTGAGCACCGAACGCCAACGGCTGCTGCGCGCGATTGTCCGCCAGGCACGGGATCTGGCCGCCGGGCTGGACCACCCGGTGAGCGAATCGCTGGCGGCCGAGGCGGAACAGACCCTCTGGGCCGCCATGACCGACCCCGCGGCGGCGGATGCCGTGGCCAGCGGCCAGCTGATCCGCGCCCTCACGGCCAGCGGCTGGGACGAGGTGGACCTGGACGGCGCGGTGGCGGACCCGGACTCGGTGCCGCACGGGAGCGGGGCCGGTTCCCGGCCCGCAGGCCGCGCCAGCGGCAAGGGCAGCGGCAGCGGCAAGGGCGGGAGTGTGGACGCTGCGGAGGCACGCCGCCGGCAGGCCGCGGCCCGGCGGGCCGTGCGGACGGCGCAGGCAGAGCTGGCAGACGCGGAGGCCGCTGAGCAGCGGGCACAGGAAGCGCTCGACGCCGCCCAGCGGGACGTGGATGAATCCGCGGGCCACCGTGATGAGCTCACGGATGAAATCGATGAACTGCGGGAACGGATCCGGCAGCTGGAGCGGGAAGTGGCTGCCGTGGACCGGCGCTCCGGAAAACTGGAACGCGAGCGGGACAACGCCCGGCGCGCCGCCCGTTCCGCCCGCCGGACGGCGGAGAAGGCCCGGGAGAAGCTTGCGAACGCCCGGGACGCGTCCGGCGGCGCGGACTAGGGCCGTGCGGACCATGGCCGTGCGGCCGCTCGCAGCGCCTGCGGCGGATGAGGGCTGTGCGGACTACGGCTGTCCGGCGGCCGCCGGCAGCTGCTGGAGCATTCCGAACCGGCTGCACAGCCGCGCCAGATCCGTAGGATGCGCGGTCCCCGGGAACACGCCCGCATAATCGGCCAGTCCGATAACGTCCAGCCGGCACCCGGCGTCGTACAGCACGTCCACAACGTTGCCGAAGCGCTGCCAGCCGTAGGCAGTGGCTCCGTCCACGTCCGGCACCCCGCTGATCACCCAGTGCCGGTGGTCCTGCACCAGTGCGAGGTAATCGGAGGTGGCCGATTGTGCATGGCACAGATCCTCGAAGTCGAACCACAGCTGCCCGCCGCCGGCCCGCAGCGCCCGCAGCGTCCGGGTGCCCGGTGCCAAGCGGACCGTTTCCTGCGGGCGGGGCGGGACCAGTCCGGCCTCGGCCAGCAGGTGGGCATGGCCGCTGCGCACGTGGTGCCCGGCGGCGAAACCGGAGCCGTGCCGCAGCCCGGGAACGGTGCGGTAATCCACCTCCCCGTTCAGCTCCCGTACCTGCAGATGCCCGGTGATCAGGGCAATCCCGGGCTCGAACAGGTGGTGGAACATCTCATCCGGAAGCAGCTCCTGCGGCGCGTAGTTGGAGGTGGCCACCAGGACAATCCCGCGGTCCAGCACGGTGCGGAGCAGCCGGGTGATGAAGGCGGCATCGGCCGGATCAGTGACATGGAATTCGTCAAAGCACAGCAGCCGGACGGTGCCCAGCATCCGGTCCAGGGCTGCGGTGAAGGCGGACTCCTGCCGGTAGCCCGGGGTTCCGTAGCCGGCGAAGACCAGCGCGTGCAGTTCCCGGAAAAAGTCATGGAAATGAAGCCGGCGCTTGTCCGGGATGTCCACGGAATCAAACAGGGTGTCCAGCAGCCAGGTTTTGCCCCGCCCGGGCGGCCCCCACAGGTAGACGGAGGTGTTCTGCGGTGCCGGTTCCGGTGAGCGGGCCGCTTCGGCCGCCCGGGCCAGTGCGGGGAGGACGGATAGTTGGGCAGCATCCAGGTCCATGCCCTGTCCATCAGCTGCGAGGTGGAAGGAGTCGGCGGCGGCCTGGAGCGCATTCATCCTTCCGTTGTATCGAACCGGCCGTTTCACGCCAAACCGGTGCAAATAGCGCAAGGAAATTCGCGCTAATTATTCCGGTGCGGCGGTGGTACGTTCGAAGCCAGGCACGGAACGTATGACCACCTTGTGGAGGAACCATGACCGATCATGTTGCCCAGGTGCAGGATTGCACCGTGACCAGCTGCGACTTCAACCATGAAGGCTGCACCGCCTATGCCATCACGGTTGGCGGTACGCCGGACCACGCCAGCTGCTCCACCTTCATTGACACCTCCGCCACCGGCGGCCTGCCGAAGGTCCTCGCCCAGGTGGGGGCCTGCCAGCGCAACGAGTGCCGGTTCAACAGCCACCTCATGTGCGACGCCCACGATGTGCGGGTGGGACCGGGCGCGGAACTGGCTGACTGCCTCACCTATCAGCCGCGCTGACCGGTGCCCTCCGTCCTGCTGACCTGGGCTGCGGACCGGGAGTCCTGGCCGGACGGGTACGGCCCGGCGGTCGGCGCCGTCGCCGGCGGCGGTAGCTTCCGCCGGAGCATCCCCCTGACCGGTTTCCAGCCGGCTTCCGGAACCGAGGTCTGGCTGGTGCTGGGCGGCATAAGCGGGCAGGGGCCGCGGGGACTGGCGGGACACGGCGTCGTCGCTGCTCCGTCCGGCCGTGACACGGACCCCGTCATCGTTGATTTTGATCTCCTGCTGCCCCTGGGTGAGCAGCTGCCGGAGTCCCACCTGGCGGACATCCTGCCGGCCCTCCCCCTGCCCGGGGAAGTCCTACCCATTCCGGCTGCAGCCGTTCCCGCGCTTCGGCGGCTGTGGTCCGGGTACCTTGGCGCCGGAGCAGATCCGTTGAGTCCGGTTCCGGGAACACTCGATCCCGGAGCCGTGGGCCTGCGGCCCGTTAACGACTACGAGCACGACGCCGAGGCCCGGCGCCTCTGCCTGGCTTTCTTTGGAACCGTCTGTGCGGCCTGCGGCCTGGTCCCCGCCCAGCGGTACGGGCCGGGGACCGAGGCGCTGATGCAGGTGCATCATCTGGTGCCGGGCCCGGATCCGGCCGCCGGCTACGTCCTGGATCCCGTGTCGGACCTGGTGCCGCTGTGCCCTACCTGCCATGCGGTGGCGCATACCGGGGTGCCTGTTCCGTTCACGCCCGCAGAGGTGCGCGGCATGCTCGCTTCAGCCCCGGATGCCGCCGGACGGGCAGGGCAGAGCGGGGCCGGCGTCGTCCTCGGCTCCGTGGTGACCGCGGCACAGCAGCAGGCGCTGGAGGACGCCGCCCGGCTGCGCGGACTTCGCTAGACTCGGAACTCCCATGAGCATTCCAGCGAGCACTTCCAAATCCGTCCGGGTGGACGCCTGGCTGTGGGCGGTCCGCGCCTACAAGACGCGCTCCGCCGCCACCGCCGCGTGCCGTGCCGGCCACGTCCGGTTGAACGGCAATCCGGCCAAGGCCGCACAGCCGGTGCAGCCCGGGGACACCGTCCGGATCCGGCAGCCCGGCTTCGAACGGATCCTCGAGGTACGCCAGCTGATCAATAAGCGGGTGGGTGCCGAGGCTGCCTCGCACTGCTTTATTGACTCCACTCCCGCCCGGCCCGCTGCTCCGGCACTGGGCATTCCGGTCCGGGACCGGGGAGCCGGCCGCCCCACCAAAAAGGACCGCCGCGAACTGGACCGGCTGCGCGGCAGCTAGGCGGGCGTCCTCAGGTCAGAGGCCTGCCGTTGCCGGCAGGCTGGTGCCTGTCTCCACAAACCGCTGGTGGAAGGCCAGGGATTCGTCCAGCAGGTGCGGGGTGTGCTTGCCGAGGCTGTCCCGGCTGGCACGATCGAAATAATCCTGCAGCAGCGGCTGGAAGTCCGGGTGGGCGCACTTCTCGATAATGGTCCGGGCCCGCTGTTTGGGTGAAAGCCCGCGCAGATCCGCCAGGCCCCGCTCGGTGATGATCAGCATCGTGTCGTGTTCGGTATGGTCCACGTGGGCGGCCATGGGGACGATGCCGGAGATCTTGCCGCCCTTGGCGGTGCTTGGTGACATGAACGCGGACAGGAAGCCGTTGCGGGCGAAGTCGCCCGAGCCGCCGATGCCGTTCATCATGGACGTACCGGCCACATGGGTGGAGTTCACGTTGCCGTAAATGTCCGCTTCGATCATGCCGTTCATGGCGATGCAGCCGAGCCGGCGGATCAGTTCCGGATGGTTGGAGATTTCCTGGGTCCGCAGGATGATGCGTTTGCGGTAGAAGTCGATGTTGGCGTTGAACTCCTCGATGCCCGCCGGGCTCAGGGAGAAGGAGGTTGCCGACGCCACCCGGATCACGCCGTCGCGGATCAGGTGCAGCATTCCGTCCTGGATCACCTCGGTGTACGCGGTGAGTCCGGTGTAGCCGGCGGTGGAGAGCCCGGCGAGGACGGCGTTGGCGATGTTGCCCACCCCGGACTGCAGGGGAAGAAGCTTGTCCGTCAGCCGTCCGGCCTTGATTTCGGTGTCAAAGAAGTCCAGCAGGTGTCCGGCAATCTGCTGGGAGGTTTCATCCGGGGCGGCGAAAGGGGTCATGCGGTCCGGGGCGTCGGTTTCCACCACGGCAATGACCTTCTCCGGGTCCAGGCGCAGGTAGGGCTCGCCGATCCGGTCGTCCGGATTGACCAGCATGATGGGCTTGCGGTGCGGGGGCAGGGCGGTGCCGTAATAGACGTCGTGCATGCCGTCCATGGCTTCGGGCTGCTGGCGGTTCACCTCGAGGATGACCTTGTCCGCCTGCTCCAGCCACGTTTTGTTGTTGCCCACGGAGGAGGACGGAATGAGGCTGCCGTCCTCGTTGATGCCGACCACTTCGATGACGGCCAGGTCGATCTTCCCGTAGAACCCGAACCAGGTGTACTGGGCCACGTGTCCCAGATGGATGTCGATGTACTCGAGTTCGCCGTCGTTGATCCGTTTCCGCATTGTGGGATCGGACTGGTACGGCAGGCGCAGTTCCATGCCGCCGGCCTTGGCCAGCACGCCGTCAAGCTCCGGGGCCGTAGAGGCACCGGTGAGGACCTTGATCTGGAACTCCTCGCCCCGGGCATGTGCCGTTTCCATCTGGGCGGCGAGGGCCTGCGGCACGGCCTTGGGGTAGCCGGCTCCGGTGAAGCCGCTCATGGCGACCGTCATTCCCGGCCGGATCATGGACGCAGCCTGGTCAGCGGTCATAACGAGTTTCTGGAGTCCAGCGTGGGCAATGCGACGGTGCATGGTGGAGCCTTTCAAAGAACGAGATCAATTCACCCTATCGCCCTGTGAGCCGTGCCTCATAGTCGGGTGTTGGCGCCCACGTCCGCTGCCGCGCCTATGATGGGCGGCAGTTGTCCGTCCTGCTGCTGCCAGGCGTCGGGACCACCATCTTCCGCAGGAGGGATTCCCCTATGCTGCAGGCACCTGCGCCGGCACGGGTCTGAGTGCCTCCCGTGCCCGGCCGGCCGCAACGCATCGCCACCGCCCCCGTCAGGACCAGTGGGGGTGCGGCAGACAAGCGCCCTGCTGCCCTGCTGCTGCTGGCCACCCTCGCCGCGGTGCTGTGGGCCAACGGCATCTGGGCCAGCGCACCGGCGGCCGCCTCCTACGGGAATTTCTGGGACACCACCGTGCAGGTGCGGGCCGGCGGAACGGGCCTGGAGCTGACCCTGCGGGAGCTGGTCAATGACGCCCTGATGGCCGTCTTCTTTTTTGTGGTGGGGCTAGAAGTGCGGCGGGAATTTGCCCTCGGCGAGCTGACCAACCGCTCCCGGGCCGTGGTCCCGGTGGTCGCGGCCGCCGCTGGGCTTGCCGTGCCGGCGGTGATCTTCCTGGCGTTCACCGCCGGCACGGAAAACGCCGGTGCCTGGGGTGTGGTCATCTCCACGGATACCGCCTTCCTGCTGGGTGCCCTGGCCATTGTGGGTCCGAAGGTGCCCGGCCGGCTGCGGATCTTCCTGCTGACCCTGGCGGTGGTCGACGACGTTGCCGCCCTCAGCGTCATCGCCGTCGTCTACACCGACCATCTGGAGCCTGCGGCTCTTGTCCTGGCTTTCGCGGGGCTGGCAGCCGTGTTCTGCACCCGGTATCTGCCCCGGGGCCGCGGTCCGGTTTATGCCGTCCTGGCTGTGCTCACCTGGCTGGCCTTTTACGCCTCGGGCGTGCATCCGACCCTCGCCGGTGTGGGAATCGCCCTGCTGGTCCCCGTGTTCGCTCCCAGCAGGCACCAGGTGGAGCACGCGCTGGACCTGGCCCGCATTTTCCGCCAATCCCCCAACTCGGGGTACGCCCGCGCCGCAGCCTCCAGCCTGCGGGAATCGATTTCCATCAACGAACGCCTGCACAGCGCCTATACCCCGTACGTGGACTACCTGATCCTGCCGTTGTTCGCCCTGGCCAATGCCGGGGTTCGGCTGGACGGGGCGACCCTGGACCGGGCGGCCCGGTCCCCGCTGGCCTGGGGCATCGTCGGCGGCCTGGTCCTGGGGAAATTCCTGGGCATCTTCGGGGCATCAGCCGTGTTGAAGCGGCTGCGGATCGGTGAATTCGGTCCGGGACTGACCCTGGGACGCATCGCCGGCGGAGCGGCCCTCTCCGGCATCGGATTCACCATCGCCCTGTTCATCATCGGCCTGGCCATCGAGGATCCCGTCCTGCAGAACGAGGCCCGGGTGGCCGTGCTCGCCGCGTCCGTCCTGGCCTTCGCCGCAGGGACCGTGGTCTTCCGGGTGGAAGAGCGGCGCCGTCCGGCCGTACCTCCGGGGCAGATCCTGGCCCGTCCGGTGGACCCGGGCCGGGACCACGTGGTGGGACCGCCCGATGCCCCGCTGACGCTGGTGGAATACGGGGACTATGAATGCCCCTTCTGCAGCAAGGCCACCGGCACCATTATGGAAGTCCGGGAGCACTTCGGGCCGGAGCTGCGCTACGTCTGGCGGCATTTTCCACTCTCCCGGGTCCACCCGAACGCCGTCGCCGCCGCCGAAGCCGCGGAAGCAGCTGCCCGCCAGGGGCAGTTCCTGCCGTACAGCGCCCATCTCTTTGAACACCAGGATGACCTGCTGCCGGAGGACCTGCTCCGCGCCGCCGAGGAGATGGGACTGGATATGGAACGTTTCGAGGCGGACCAGCGCTCCGCCGAGGTCAGCAACCGGGTGCTGGATGATGCCCTGGACGCCGAGTCCATGGACCTGCACGGCACCCCCACGTTTTTTATCGGCACCCGCCGACACCACGGCCCCTACGACGCCGCCACCCTGATCGCGGCGCTGGAAGCGTCCCGGCTTTCCGGTCCTGGCACCCGGCGGCCCTGACCCGCGGCAACCGGCCGTCCGGGTAGGCTCTGAACCCATGAACTCAAACATCCTGGTCACCGGCGCCGGCCGCGGCATCGGTTCAGCAATTGCCGCCGCACTCGCGGAGGCGGGCCACACGGTGGCGGTCCATGCCGGGCACGACGCCGAGGCCGCGCGTCGGGTGGCGGCCGCCCTTCCCGGGAGCGGCCACGCCGTCGTCGTGGGGGATCTGGCTTCTCCGGAGGGCTGCCGGCAGGTTTTCGCCGAGGCGGTGGATCAGCTGGGCGGGCTGGACGTCCTGGTGAACAACGCGGGGATTTTCCGTTCCCAGCCGGTGACGTCCGGGTCCTTTGAGGACTGGGAGGCAGCCTGGCGGCAGACCATTGACGTGAACCTGATGGCGCCGGCGAATCTATGCCGGCTGATGGCCGGGCATTTGCTGTCCCGGAGCCAGGGGCCGGCGGGCGGCCGGCTGGTGAACGTCGGATCGCGCGGTGCCTACCGCGGGGAACCGGACAACCCGGCCTACGGCGCCAGCAAAGCCGGCCTGCATGCCCTGACCCAGTCCCTCGCACTCTCGCTGGCACCGCACGGAATCTTCGCCGCCGCCGTCGCCCCGGGGTTCGTGGACACCCGGATGGGCCGTCCCGCACTGGAGGGAGAAAGCGGCGTTGCCATCCGGGCGCAGAGTCCGTTCAACCGGGTGGCGGAACCGGAGGAAGTCGCCGCGACCGTAGCCTGGCTGGCCACCGAAGCACCTATCTGGACCAGCGGCACCATCATCGACGTCAACGGCGCCTCCCACCTGCGCTGACCCGGTACCGGGCAGGGCGCCGTCCCTCAGGCCTGCTGCGGCTGTCCGTTGCTGGCCGTGGTGCCGCCGTCGACGGGCAGGATGGCTCCGGTGATGAACCGGGCGGCATCGGAGGCCAGGAACAGGATCGCGTCCGCCACCTCGTCCGGCTGGCCGGGGCGGCCCAGGGCGATGCGTTCGGCGAACTTCGCCTTCTGCTCCTCATCGTCTTTTTTGTCCTCGACCAGGTCGGTCCAGATCAGGCCCGGCGCCACGGCGTTCACGCGGACCCCGTCCTTGCCGTGGTCCAGGGCAACGGCGCGGGTGAAGTTGTTGACCCCGCCCTTGGCGGCGTTGTAGGCGCTCATATTCCAGTCGGCGGCCATGCCGGAGACCGATGAGGTGTTGACGATGCAGCCCTTGGATTCGATCAGGTACGGAATAGCGGCCTTGGTACCGTAGAAAACACCCGACAGATCGGTCTCGATGACCCGGTGCCATTCCTCGACCTCGGTCTCTTCGACCGGACCGTTGGCCAGCGTACCGGCGTTGTTCACCAGCACGTCCAGGTGCCCGTGGGCAGCCACGGTGTCCTCGACGACCTTGCGGATGTCGTCCCAGTTCGCCGAATCGGCGACGACGGCGGTGGCCGTGCCGTCCGGCAGGTCGGCTGCCGTGGCGGTGATTTTCTCTGCCACGGTGTCGGTCAGGACAACGGTGGCTCCTTCGGCAACGAACCCCCGTGCCGCTGCTTCGCCGATGCCGGATCCGGCGCCGGTGACAATGACGATTTTGCCCTCAAAACGGTTTTCCATGTGCAGGTTCTCCTCTCCTGGAAGCAGTCCGGCTAGGCAATGCCGAACCTTTCGAACCTATCACCGGGCGTTTTGCGCCTCGAGCTCGTCATCCACATACCGGGGCGCGGCAGCACGGATGCCGGCGCCCACCATGATGACGGAGGAGGCGATGAGGAGGGAGATCGGCAGGGTCCAGCTGCCGGACAGCTCGTGCAGGGCACCGATGGCGAACGGGCCCGTTGCGGCCAGCAGGTACCCGACGGGCTGGATGAAGCCCGAAAGCTGCGCGGTCACCTGCGGCTCCCGGGAACGGGCGGTGATCAGGGCCAGCGCGGTGGGGAACGCGAATCCGGCCACGCCCAGGAACACTGCCCACAGCCACGGCAGCGTGTCCGGTATCAGCAGCAGCCCGCTGTAGCCGGCCACCATGCAGACACCGAGTCCGGCAATGTAGAACCGCAGCCGCGGGGAACGGGCCACCAGCACGGGCATGATCAGCCCGCCGGGAATGCCGAGACCGGCAATGATCGCGGCCATCAGTCCGGCAGTGGCCTGCTCCAGCCCTGCGTCACGGTAGATCTGGGCCATCCAGCCGAACTGGACATAGGCATGCATCGACTGCACGCCGAAGAAAATGCTCAGCGCGACGGCGGTGCGTGAAGACCGCATCCGCGTCCTGGTGCGCCGTCCCCCGCCGACAGCAGCTACCGGGTCACGGCCGGTGCGCAGTGTCAGGACCGCCCAGAAGATGCAGGCGCCCAGCGCCGCTGCTCCCCAGAGTCCCAGGCTTAGCCGCCAGCCCTCCGCATCCGTGCCGGCGAGGATGCCGCCGAACAACAGCGGCAGGGTGGCACCCAGGGCGAGAGTGGTGCCGTAGACCGAGTTCAGGACCGGCAGGTGCCTGCCGCCGTGGCGCTTGATGAAGGCCGGGACAAGGATGTTACCCACCGCCATGCCGGCGAAGGCCAGCACCGTCAGCACCAGGAACAGCACCGCCGAATCCACGAAGGCCCGCACCAGCAGTCCGCCGGCCACCGCAGCCAGGGCCAGGACAATCGAGCCGTTGATACCGGCTTTGCGGGACAGGGCGACGGCGAGCGCTCCGACTGCCGCGAAGGTCAGGCCGGGCAGCGCGGTCAGCACACCGGCAGCCGTGGCGTCCAGGCCCAGCCCTGCCTGCAGTTCGGCCAGGACCGGTCCCACGGAGGACGCTCCGGGGCGCAGGTTCACGGCCACCAGAACCACGGCGGCGGCGATCAGCCAGAAGGGCAGGGTGGATCCGCGCCCAGTGGTCTTTTCCTGCGTTCTCTTGCTCTGGCTCACCCGAGTCTTTCTATCACGGTCCAGGCACGCGGTGCCTGTATGTCAGGCGCGGGAACCGGCGGCCGGACTGAAGCTTGCCGCCGCTACGAACGCGGTGGCGGTGTCCGGCGCAATCTCGGTCATCCCGGCATCGACTATCAGCGGACCGGCACCGGGGCGGGCGGCCAGCTCCGTGAACTGCTCCCCCGCGGTGAAGCGCACGCCCGCAGGCTCCCCGGCATCCTGCCAGGCCTGCCGGGCGGCGGGATCCAGCTGCAGGTACCAGGACAGCAGCGCGTGGGCGGCCTGCGCGGAGGCTTTGCCGGTGGACATTTCCAGGTCTGCGTTCAGGACGATCTCCGGGCTGTCCGCCGGCCGGGGTGCAGGGTCCTCATCCGGCAGCTGGGTGCCGGAAACCTGCAGCTTGGCCAGGTTCTTGGGCATCTCTTCGTAGGTGACCGGTTCGAAGGCGAGGGCCTGTGCGCGGCCCACCGTCACAGGACCCGAAGGCGCTTCGGCGGCCAGGCGCTCAAACGTCGTGGGATTGGCGCGGCGGACGGTTTTCGTGAACCGGCCGTAGAGCCAGTTTTCCCACGCCTCGCTGTCCTCGGTGGCGGTGTAGGCCCGGACACTGGCGACGGCGGCGGCGGCCACGGCGTCCCGGTGAGCGGCGGGATGCGTTTTATCCACCAGCAGGACAATGGGCTGGACTTTGTCGAACGGCTGCATGGTTCCAGTTTTCCACGTTCGCACCCGGAGGTTTCCCGGGGCGGGACGGCCCGGCCGGCACCCCGGCGGACGGGGGCCTGGAAGCCTACAGCCGGACGGCTGCCTCCATCTCGTCCACGAACGCCTCGGTTTCGGCCGCGTTGCGGAATCCATAGGAGACTTCCCGCACTGCGTCCTGCCGGGCGCGGGGCACGGCATGGTACTTGTCGGCGGCAAAGTTGCCGGGCTCGCTGACGGGAACCACCAGCGGACGGTCGTTCAGCCGGGCGAACTGGCGCAGGGTCGGATCGATGCGCCACTGATCCGTCTCCACCCAAAAATGGTCCCCCATGCCCGAGCTTCCACTGGCCACCTTCACATCCTCCAACCCGGCGTTTGCCATCAGCCACGCAAGCGTGAAGGACGTCGGGGCTCCCAGCCCCGACCCGTAGGGAATATGGGCCTCCGCCACGGCTGCTGCCTGTTCTGCGAGGGCGGTGGCTTCCTGAAGGCTGAGTGTCTGCATACTTCCATGATCTCAGCCGCCGGGCACACAAACTGCCGCCGTTCCCACCGGCACCGGTCGGAACCACCGGACACGGTCCGGAGCTAGGCCGCCGCCCCGGTCTCCGGCCGGCGCATCCGGTCCGTCGCCCGCCGGACGGAGGGATCGTTTTCGGCGTTCTGCAGCAGCCGGTCGAAGTCCGTCAGCCCCACGTCCCCGCATTTGAAGGACATCCTGGCCTCCGGCCTGCTCCCTGCCGCGGTGGGCTTCCGGCGGCCGGTGAGGGCAATGCGCAGCTGTCCGCCCCCGCCGCCGTTGACCTGCACCTGCCGCTTCGCGGCCAGTTCCCGGACACCGTGCACATCCACAGCCGGGGCGTTGTAAAAGTACTCGCGAACCACCCTGGTGAGGGCTTCCGCGTCTGCACGGTCCTGCCGCGGCCACCGGACCAGCTTGTCCGTGGTTGCCCGCACCGGATGGAAAAGGAAACCGATGCCTATGAGCAGAGTGGCCAGGTCCCCGCCCCCCAGGACGAGGAACAACATGGCAGCCATGCTGAGGCCCACGATGGTCCTGACGGAATGGGGATGCCGTGGGCTGAGGGGGACGGTGACCAGCACCGGTTGAATCTGCGCCGCCATCAGGACCAGCCCCCCTTCAGCCCTGCCAGCGCCTCCGCTTCGCGTGCCAGCCGCGCTGCGTCGCGCAGCTCGTGGTCGGAACGGTTCCGTCCCAGAACCAAGGGGTCCTGCTCACCGGCGGCTTCCAGGGCGCGTAGCCGGTTCTGATGGTCCTCCGCCGTCTGCGCCAGTTTCAGCTGGGATTTGGAACTTGTCAGTTTTTGCATCAATTCCTCCACACGGGATTCCTTCGCACGGACAACTTCAAAATGGTGGCGCGCGGTGGCCTCAATGCGTGCCGCAAGCTCATGCATACGCCGCGCGGTGGAAGCGAGGTCGACCGTCTGGCCTCCCGCCAGCTGCTCGTCGGCTATGACGGCTTCCAGCGCTTTCAGTCTGGTTCCATAGGACCTTGTCACCGCACTGTAGTGCCGCATTACTTCCCAGGCCGCCCGGACCTGGCTCCGCAGGACGTCCTGGCGTGCCGCGGTCGAGGCAATGGCTGCGTCGAGTCGCGCATAGGTCTGGGCGTAAGTGTCCACGGGCTCGGACGCCCCGAACCGCATCTGCGTTACTCTGCGGACCCGCCTGAGGTTTTCGCCCACGGCTGCCTCTCTACAGTCTCTTGCCGGACTCGGAAAGGGTGCCCCGGCCGGCTGCGCACCGGCACTTTCCCGATGATCCCGCGGGTGCCGCCGCCGTCTATCGAAAGGATGCGCAGCATAAACGGGCTCCTGACGGCGGCAGCGGTGATCCGGTCCCATTAACCCTGCCCGGCACCGCCCTGCCGGGTCAATGGAGGGAGCCTGTTTGCGGGTCCTGTGGAAGACTGCAGCCATGGAAATCCTTCCGGCCCCGCTGCTCGACGGTTCCTTCCTGATTCGCAGGGCGGAGCGCGGCGACGTCGGGCCAATCGCGGACCTGCTGACGGCCGACAGCCTGGGGGCCCCGCCGGACTCCCCGGGGGGCCGCCCGATGGAGCCGTATCTGCGGGCCTATGCGGCCATTGCCGCGGATCCCGCCCACTTCCTGGCCGCCGTTGAGGACCCAGCCGGCCAGCTCGCCGGGACCATGCAGCTGACGCTGATTCCCTGTCTGGCGGCCGGCGGAGCAACACGGCTGCAGCTGGAGGCCGTCCACGTCCGCGGCGATCTCCGGTCCCGGGGGCTCGGCGCGGCCATGGTGAACTGGGCTGTCGCCGAAGGCCGCCGCAACGGCGCCGAGCTTCTCCAGCTCACCTCCAATGCGCGGCGGAGTGCAGCCCACCGTTTCTATCAGCGGCTGGGTTTTGAGGCCTCGCACATCGGCTTCAAGCGTTACCTCGGCTAGTCGAGGTAGCGCAGCCCCGCCGCTTCCAGCGGCCCCCGCATCGAGTACATGTCCAGTCCAAGTTCCCCGGCAGCGAGGCGCGCGCGCTTGGCTGCTTCATTGTCCTCACGCTTCCGGGAGGCTTCAGCCACCTCGGCGGCACGGTCCGCCGGAACAACGACGACGCCGTCCACGTCCGCCACCACCACGTCCCCGGGGTTCACCAGGGCGTTGGCGCAGACGACCGGAATATTCACCGATCCCAAGGTCGCCTTGACCGTCCCCTTGGCATTGACGGCCCGTGAGAACACGGGAAAGTCCATGTCCTGCAGTGCTGCTGCGTCCCGGCAACCGCCGTCGATCACCAGGCCCGCCCCGCCGCGGGCACGCACCGAGGTGGCCAGCAGTTCGCCGAAAAACCCGTCTTCACTTTCCGTGGTGCAGGCTGCCACGAGCACGTCGCCGGGCTGCAGTTGTTCCACGGCCACGTGCAGCATCCAGTTGTCCCCCGGCTGCAGCAGCACGGTCACGGCCGGACCGCACAGCCGGGCTCCCGGATAGACGGGACGCATGTAGGGGCGCATCAGTCCCAGCCTGCCCATCGCCTCGTGTACGGTGCTGGTTCCGTACGGGGCCAGTGCCTCGACGGCGGCCTGCGGGGCACGGGTGATGCTGCGGTGGACCACTCCGAGTTCATGCATGGGTGCTGCTCCTTTGGGGTTCCCGTCCCTGCCGCCTCAGCAGGGCGTCCAGACGCGGATACACGGCGCGGACATTGTTCTCACGGATATCCTCGAGTTCCTCGACGGTCAGGCCGGCCGCCTCCAGATAGCGTCCGGTGTCATCGAAGTTGAACCCGGTGCCGGGGTCGATGTCGCGGACCGCTCCGATCATCTCCGAGGCGAAAAGGATGTTCCGGGTGGGCATAACCTCCAGCAGCAGTTCAATGCCGGGCTGGTGGTAGACGCAGGTGTCGAAGAAGACGTTGTTGAGCAGATGTTCCTCCAGCGGCGGCTTCTTCAGCGCCATGGCCAGTCCGCGGAACCGTCCCCAGTGGTAGGGGGCTGCCCCGCCGCCGTGCGGGATCACGAATCGAAGCTCCGGGAAGTCCGCAAACAGGTCGCCCTGAATCAGCTGCATCACCGCCGTGGTGTCCGCATTGAGGTAGTGGGATCCCGTGGTGTGGAAGGCGGGGTTCACGCTGGTACTCACGTGGATCATCGCCGGCAGGCCGTATTCGACCATCTTTTCGTAGATCGGATACCAGGAGCGGTCCGTCAGCGGCGGGGAGGTCCAGTAACCGCCGGAGGGGTCCGGGTTGAGGTTCAGCGCCACCGCACCGTACTCGTTGACGCAGCGTTCCAGTTCCGGGATGCAGCTGGCCGGGTCCGCCCCGGGCGACTGCGGCAGCATGGCGGCGGGAACAAAGCGGTCCGGAAAGAGCTGGCTGACCCGGAAGCACAGCTCGTTGCAGATGGCCGCCCAGGCCGCGGAGGTGGACGCGTCCCCCACGTGGTGCGCCATGAAGGAGGCGCGGGGGGAAAACACGGTCAGGTCGATCCCGCGCTCATCCATCTGACGCAGCTGGTTCGCCGAGATGCTCTCCCTCAGTTCATCATCGCTGATGACCAGGTCCGCCGGGTCCGGGGCGGCGGTGCGGGGCTCTGCGAGCGCCGCAATCTGCCGGTCCCGCCAGGCACCCAGCGCCGGCGGGGCTGTGGTGTAGTGGCCGTGGCAATCGATGATCACTGTGCGCTCTCCTCTGCTGCGGCCGTCCGGGTGCTCCCGGACCGGCGCGGGACAAAAACTTCGCCGGCCATAATCAGCCGGGCCGTACGCAGCAGGGCGGACCTGGTGACATGCTGCGGGTCTTCCGGGTCCAGCCCGAGTTCCACGGTGAATTCACCGGACGGATGCTCCACGGAAACCGTCAGCCCCTCCCCGGGGCCGGTGCGGGGAACCGTGCTCACGTCCTGAGCCACGGTGCCGTCGATGACGCACGCGGTGGCCGCGGTGACGGCCGCGAGCACGCCGATGGATTCGTGGCAGACGTGCGGGATGAAGCTGCGCGTGCTGAGGGTGCCGCCGTGCGCCGGCGGGGCGATCAGCGTCATCTTCGGGTAGTTCCGGGCGGTGACGTCTCCCAGGCCCATCAGGTGCCCGCACTGTAGCCGCAGCTTCTCCAGGGTCTGCTTCAGTTCGGCGTTCCGGTTCAGGTCCGCGGCGGATTCGTAGCCGGTGCAGCCCACGTCCTCCGCACGGACCATCACCAGCGGCTGCCCGTTGTCGATGCACGTGACGCGGACCGGGCCTCCGCCGTCGAGCTCCACGGTGTCGGCGGGGCTGCCGGTGGGAAGCAGCGAGGCACACACGGAGCCGGCCGTGTCGAGGAAATTGATGGTCACGGCCGCCGCCGTACCGGGGACTCCGTCGATGCGGATATCTCCGGTGTACTCGACAAACCTGCCGCCGGGACCCGCCGGGGTGGGAATGCTGATTTCGGCGACCATGCCGGTGTTCAGTGTCAGGACCCGCGCCGTGGTGATGTCTGAGTCGGGAACCAGCAGCCCGGCCTCCACCGCGAAGGGAACGACGGCGGCGAGCATGTTGCCGCAGTTGGCCGTGGTGTCCACGGTGGTTCCCGTGGGCTGCAGCTGCGCGAACAGGAACTCCAGGTCCACCCCGTCCCGGCTGCTGACATCCACCATCCCCACCTTGCTGGTGAGCGGGTTGCCGCCGCCGAGCCCGTCGATCTGCAGCGGGTGCCCGGATCCGAGAGCCGCGACCAGTGCCTCGTCGCGCTGCTGCGCATCGGCGGGCAGGTCCGTGCGGCGGAAGAACGGTCCCCGGGAGGTACCGCCGCGCATGAACCAGCAGGGAATCCCGGCCTGGCTGCCGGCGCCCGCGAAGCCGGAGGGGAACGAGGGCAACGCGTCTGTGATCTGCACCACCAGAATGTACCTCGTGCACCATATTGTTGACAATAACGGTGACAACCCGGGGAGGGCGGCCGCACCCGCGCCGGCGCTGCCTTTGCGGCGCCCAACGTCCAGAGGGCGCTTCCCGTCCGTGCCGCCGCGGCGGCCGACCGGACCGCCCGCTCAGCTTGAGGCGGATCCGGCCCGCCGGATCGCCTCGGCAATGCTGGCCATGTGGGACTCCATCATCCGGGCTGCCTGCTCCCCCTGCCCGGCGCAGATCGCCTCGATGATGTCCACATGCTCCGGCAGGGAGACGGCGGCACGCCCGGGCTGGATGGCGAGCCGGAACTGGTGGCGCACATTCTGTGCCCGCAGTCTTTCGATGGTGGCCCCTGCGGTGCCCTGTCCGCTGATTTCAACGATCCGGCGGTGCAGCCGGGAGTTCGTCTCCGAATAGCGCATCAGCTCTCCGGCCTTCACGGCAGAGGCCATCTCGCCGGCCATCTGCCGGAGCTCGGCCGCCTGGCCTGCATCGATTCTGTCCGCCGCCTTGCGGGCACACAGCGCCTCCAGGACGCCGCGGACTTCGATGATTTCCACGGCTTCCTCCACGGAGACTGACCGCACGCGGGCCCCGCGGTTCTGCACCCGTTCCACCACTCCCTCGACGGCAAGTTCGGCCAGCGCGGACCGGACCGCACTGCGGCTGGCGTTGAACCGGCTGCACAGGTCCGCTTCCACGAGCCGCTGGGACGGCACCAGCTCGCCGTCCAGAATGGCCGCACGGAGGGCGTCCGCCACCTGCGCAGCGTTACTGGTGGTCGCTGCTGCATCTGCTGTCATCTGGAAGCTCCTTGGGGAAACGGCATCCATTACCCCGTCACGGGTCCTGTCACGTCAAGTAAATCACTGCCCCTGCCCGTGCCGGCGCCGGGTGCTGCCGCCGCACTTGGCATTGTTGACAATCATGGCGATAATCGGCGGACAGCGACGAGAGGACACACCATGACCGCGGTGACCGTACTGGGCCTGGGCGAAGCCGGGCGTTTGTACGCCCTGGGACTAGCGGAGTCCGGGGCCGACGTACGCGGCTATGACCCCTTCACCGACGCCCGCAGCACCGGCATCCGCCAGTTCGACTCCCCGGCGGAAGCCCTGGCCGGAACCGAGCTGGCTATCAGCCTGGTCGGCGCCGGCGCAGCCGGCAGCGTGGCGGAGCAGGTGCTTCCGCTGCTGGGGCCCGGCGCGGTCTTCGCGGATTTCAATACCTCGGGTCCGGACAGCAAAGCCGGGCTGGCCGAGGTCGCCGCACGGCACGGCGTACCGTTCGTGGACGTGGCGGTCATGGCACCCGTCCCGCGTGCCGGCAGCCGGACCCCGCTGCTCGTCAGCGGCCCGGCCGCGGATCGGTTTGCAGCACTGATGGAAAGCCTTGGCGCACCGGTGCAGACAGTTCCCGGTCCTGCCGGAGCCGCGGCCGGGCGCAAGCTGCTGCGCAGTGTCTTTATGAAGGGGCTGGCCGGGCTGGTGCTGGAGTCTTCCGCTGCGGGACAGGCGGCGGGCGCGGAGGAATGGCTGCTGGCGGAAATTGCCGGGGAGCTGGGCCCGGAGGGTCCGGCGCTGGTGGCCCGCCTGATCGAGGGCTCGCATACGCATGCGGTGCGGCGTGCCCACGAGGTGGAAGACTCCCTCGCCTACCTCGGCACGCTGGGGACGCCGGCGTGGATGACGGAGGGCACCCTGCGCTGGCTGTCCGCCCTGGCAGCGGACTCCTGACGGCATTGTCTGCGAAATTGTTGACACTTTCCGGGGCCGCTGATTGACTCTCAGCACCGCTTCGGGGCAGGCAGGCAACGAAGCCCATGCCGATCGAGCAGACTGCAAAGGACACCACTATGGCTAGTGCTTTTCGCGACGTGGCCCACCTGGGCTTCGTGGAACTGTATACCCCGGATTTCGAGAAGAGCCTCTGGTTCTTCACCGAGCTGCTGGCAATGCGCGAAGTCGGGCGGGACGGCGATTCGGCCTACCTGCACGCGTGGGACGACTACGAACACCACACCATCAAGCTGACCGCGCACGAGACCTCCGGCGTCGGCCGCCTGGGCCTGCGTGCCGCCAGTGAAGAGGCGCTGCAGCGCCGCGTCGCGGCCATTGAGGCTGCAGGACGCGGCGTCGGCTGGCACGACGGCGGTCCCGGCATGGGCAAGACCTACGCCTTCACGGATCCGGACGGGCATCCGATGGACATCTACTTCGACAGCGAATGGCACGTCCCCACGGAGGAGTCCCGGCCGGCCCTGAAGAACCAGGCGGACCGCTTTCCGGGCCGCGGGGTGAATGCCCGCCGTCTGGACCACGTGAACTTCCTGGGAAAGGACGTGGCGGAAAACGGCAGGTTCGTGGAGGAGGTGCTCGGCGGCAAGCCCACTGAACAGATCAGGTTGGACAACGGCATGCTGTCCGGCCAGTGGTTCACCTTCTCCAACAAGTCCTACGATCTGGTGTACAGCGGTGACTGGACCGGCAGCAGCGGCCGGCTGCACCACGTGGCGTTCGCCACCGACACCCGGGAAGACATCCTCAAGGCCGCGGATATCTTCCTGGAGAACGGCATCCACATTGAAACCGGTCCGCATAAGCACGCCATCCAGCAGACGTTCTTCCTGTACGTGTACGAGCCCGGCGGCAACCGGATCGAGTTCTGCAACGCCGGGGCACGCCTGATCCTGGCCCCGGACTGGAAGACCATTGAATGGTCCGAGGCGGAGCGTGCCAAGGGCCAGGCCTGGGGGATGAAGACCATCAGCACCTTCCACACCCACGGCACTCCCCCGGTGGAGCTCCCCGCCAGCTGACCAGCGCGCGGATCCCTTCAAACGACGACGGCGGCCCCTCCTTCCCGGGAGGGGCCGCCGTCGTCCGGCGGGGCCGGAACTAGTGTGCCGCGTCCGGCCGGTGGCCCTTCTTCGCCAGCTGGATCTGCTCGTACACGTGATGGCGCAGTTCGGTGAAGCGCGGCATTTCCCGTGTCTCCAGCTGGGTGCGGTCCACCGGGAGGTCAATCACAATGTCCTCCTGCACCACGGTGGGGGAAGAGGACAGGATGATGACGCGTTCGCCCAGGTACACCGACTCGTCGATGTCGTGGGTCACGAACAGGATGGTCATCCCCAGGTCCTTCCACAGCCGCCGGGTGAGGTCCTCCAGATCCGCCCGGGTCTGGGCGTCAACGGCCGCAAAAGGCTCATCCATCAGCAGCACCTCGGGCTGGTACGCCACCGCCCGGGCAATGGCCACGCGCTGCTGCATGCCTCCGGACAACTGCCACGGATAGGACTTGGGCACGTGCGCCAGCCCCACCGCTTCCAGGGCTGCGGCAACCCGCTCCCGCCGTTCCTCCTTGGGCACGCCCGCATTCTTGAGGGGCAGCTCCACGTTGTCCGCCACCCGCAGCCAGGGGAACAGCGAGCGGCCGTATTCCTGGAAGACCACCGCCATTTTCTTGGGCGGGCCGGTGACCTTTTTGCCGTCGAGCAGCACCTCGCCCTCAGTGGCGCCCAACAGCCCGGCAATGATCTTCAGCAGGGTGGTTTTGCCGGAACCGGAGGGCCCCACCAGGCAGGCCAGCTCGCCGTGGCCCAGGTCGAAGGTGAGGTTGCGGACGGCTTCGATAGGGCCACCGTCGGTGGAGTAGACCTTTTTCAGCCCGCGGACCGACAGCAGCGCTTCCCCCTCGGGCAGGGTGCGTCCGGAGGGAACGGCACCCTCCGGAGCAGGAGTTGTGTTCGCGGAAATGGCGTCAGGCTGCATTTTCTACCTCTTTAAGGCCGTGGTACCAGCGCAGCACGCGCCGTTCGCACCATTGGAAAATCAGGGACAGCGCCAGGCCGATCAGGCCGAGCACCAGGATGCCGGACCACATTTCCGGAATGGCGAAAGACCGCTGGAACTGCAAAATCGTGAAGCCCAGCCCCGAGGAGGAACCGAACATCTCCGAAATGACCATCAGGATGAGGCCAATGGACAGTGACTGCCGGATACCCGCCATGATCGTCGGGGCTGCGGAAGGCAGCACCTGGTAGCGGATCCGGTTCATTCCGGAAATGCCGTAGGAGCGGGTGGTTTCGTTCTGCACCGGGTCGATGGAGCGCACGCCTTCAATGGTGTTCAGCAGCACCGGCCAGATGCAGCCGACCACAATCACGGCCACCTTCATGGCGTCGTTCAGGCCCACCAGCAGGATCAGCACCGGAACCAGCACCGGCGGCGGCAGGGCGCGGAAGAATTCGAACACCGGTTCGGTCAGCGCCCGCAGCGTCCGATTCAGGCCCACCAGCAGCCCGACGGCGATGCCGAGAATGATCGCGATGGCCAGCCCGGCGAGCAGCCGGGCCACCGACGGCAGGACGTCGGCGGTGATGCGCCCCTCGAACCAGGTGGGCCCGAAGACATCGACCAGGGCCGCCGGCGTGGGGACAAAGAAGTTCGGTTCACCGCGGGTGGACACCCACCACAGGAGCACCAGCAGCACGGGCAGCGCGAGCACGTACCCCAGGTTCTTGAGGGTCTTCACAGCACTGCCTCTCCCCGAACGGACGGATGCCAGGCCAGCAGGCGCTGCTCGGCCTGGCGCATCACAATATTGATCGCGACGCCCAGCAGGCCGGTGGCCAGCACGAGTGCGTACATTCCGGAGATGGCACCGCCGGACTGGGCGTCGGCAATCTCGCGTCCCAGACCCGGCGAACCGATGATGAGCTCGGCGGTGATGGCCAGGATCAGTGCCACGGAGGCGCCCAGGCGCAGGCCCGTCATCAGGTACGGCAGGACGGTGGGGAACACTACGTCCCGGACCCGCTGGAACCGGGAGAACCCGTAGGACTGGGCCGTCTGGGTGGCCACATTGTCAACGTCGGCCACTCCGTAGAGCACCTGGATCAGCACCTGCCAGAAGCAGGCGTAGATGATCAGCATGAGGGAGGACTCGATTTTGACGCCGAACAGCAGCACAGCCAGCGGGATCAGCGCAACGGAGGGAACCGGGCGCAGGAACTCGATGGTGGAGTTGGTGAAGCGGCGCAGGAACGGGCTCATGCCGATGACCAGGCCGAGGACGCCGGCGGAGACGACGGCGACTGCCAGGCCAATGGCCCAGGCCATCAGGGTATGTCCCACGGCCAGCCAGAAGGCCGTCAGCCCGAAGTCCCGGACCAGCGCGATGATGACCTCCGAAGCAGGCGGTAGGAAGCGGGCTTCCACCAGGCCCACGGCCGGAACCGCCTCCCAGACCAGCAGGAAGCCCAGAACACCGAGAAGGCCCAGTACCGGCTTCGGTACGGAGCGGCGCGCGCCCGTCCGGGCCGTGCGCGGCTGCGCGGCCCGTCCGGGTTTCAGCACTTCGGCACTCATTACGGCAACAGCTCATCCAGGTTCGGCTCTTCTGTGATCAGCCCGTCGCTGACCGAGAGCTCCGCAAGTGTTTCCACGCCGGCACGGTTGATCTCCGTGGTAAAGCTGGGCAGGGTCAACGCCTTTGCCGTCTCGGCGTCGATCTTCGTATACGTGAGCAGGACATCGCGGACCGCATCGGGGTTCTGCTCGGCGTATTCCAGGGACTTGTTCATGGCCGCGGTGAATTTCTCCACCGTCCCGTCGTCATCCCCGATCTTCGCCGACGTCGTGAAGTAGGCGCCGACGGCCAGATTCTCCGCCGTATCGACGTAGTTCGAGGCCACGAGGGTGGACCCGGCCTTCTGCCCGCCCGCCAGGAAGGGCTCCACCACCTGGATGGCATCCACCTGGCCGCGTTCAAGGGCTGCCTGCATGTCAGGGAAGGCCAGCTCCACGAACTGGATACCGGACGGGTCGCCCCCGGCCTTGCGCACCGCGGCCCGGACGGTGGTGTCATTGATGTTGTTGAGGGTATTCACGGCCACCTTCTTGCCGCTGAGATCCGCAGCCGATGCGATCCCGGAATCCGGGGCGGCCAGGATGCCGCCGAAGTCGGCACCGTCTTCGCCGGTGGATGCCGCGCCGGCCGCCACCACCTGCACATCCAGGCCCTTGGACTGCGCCACCAGCATGGAGGAGATATTGCTGAAACCGAAGTCCATGCTCCCGCTCATGACTGCCGGAACAATGGCGGCACCGCCCTGAGCCGGCTGCAGTTCCAGCTCCAGGCCCTCGTCTTCGAAGAATCCCTCCTGGACGCCGAGGTAGATCGGGGCCACGTCGACGATGGGAATGACGCCAACCGTGACCTTGGTCAGCTCGCCGCCGGCGGCCTCAGCGGTGTCCTCGGTGCCCCCGCTGGGCGAGCCCGAACCGCAGGCGGCGAGTGCCAGGACCGCGGTGGAGGCGGCGAGCACCCTAAGAATTGGCTTCATTGTCGATCCCCGGTTCTGTGTTCCAAGTTAGCTAGGTCACACACACGCTATTTTTGGCAGACATGATTGTCAAAGATTCCGGATAACGATCGGACCCTCCCCCTGCGCGCTCTCCCGGACCGGGGCGCGGCAGATCAGCCCGAGGGCCACCGCCCGGTTCGGAACAGTTCCTCAAGCACCGCAGCCGCCGGCGCGGGATCCAGGCCGTGCGAGGCGAGCCAGGCGTCGTCACCATAGGAGGCGGCATACCGGTCCCCCGAGTCACACACCAGCGAAACGATGCTCCCGGCACGGCCTTCCGCCTCCATGGCCGCCGCCAGCTGCCACACACCCCAGAGGCTGGTGCCGGTGGAGGGGCCCGCATGCAGGCCCGTCAGCCGGCGCAGATGGCGTGAGGCCGCCACCGACGCGGCATCCGGCACCTGGATCATGTGGTCTATAACGGCCGGAATAAAGCTGGGCTCCGGCCGGGGCCGGCCAATGCCTTCGATCCGGGACGGCCGCCCGGCGGCGGGCTGCCCCGGGTTCCGCCAGGCGGGGAAGAACGCGGAATTCTCCGGGTCCACCACCGCCAGCCGCGTGGGGTGCCGGTGGTAGCGGATGTACCGGCCGATCGTGGCACTGGTGCCGCCGGTGCCTGCGCCCACCACAATCCACTCCGGCAGCGGATGGTCCTCCCGGGACATCTGCGAAAAAACCGACTCGGCAATATTGTTGTTGCCGCGCCAGTCGGTGGCCCGTTCGGCATAGGTGAACTGGTCCATGTAGTGTCCGCCGGTACTCGCTGCGACGGCTTCCGCAGCGGCATAGACCTCTGACGGATCCTGGACAAAGTGGCAGCGCCCGCCGTAGTGCTCAATCAGCCGGATTTTCTCCGCACTGGTGGTCTGCGGCATCACGGCCACAAACGGCAGTCCCAGCAGCTGGGCGAAATACGCTTCGGAGACGGCCGTGGAGCCGCTGGACGCTTCCACGATAGGAGTGCCCTCCGTGATCCAGCCGTTCACCAGGCCGAAGAGGAACAGGGACCGGGCCAGCCGGTGCTTGAGGCTGCCGGTGCGGTGGGTGGACTCGTCCTTGAGGTAGACCTGCACCGACCAGCCGGCGGGAACCGGCACCTGGAACAGGTGCGTATCCGCCGAGCGCGCCCCCTCGGCCTCGATACGGCGGATGGCGGTCTCCGCCCAGGTACGGTCCGGAAGCGTAAGAGTGTTCACGCCTCCAGCCTACGTTCGGCTGCCGGGCGAAGGGTCTGCCGGGCGAAGGGTCTGCCGGCCGCCGCTGATTTCATCAGTACCCTGATGATCGATAGTGTCGAAGGGACTGGCCGCTGACCAGGCAACACCGATTCAACAGGAGAACCCATGGAGATCATCCCCCAGGCAGCCGCTGAATCACATGCCGGCGCCGATCCGACGCCCGGCATCATGGAACAGGACCAGGCCCGGACCGCGGCGCAGTCCCCTGCACGGGATTCGGGCAGCGTGCTCGTGGCCGGTGCCGGCGGAGTCATCGGCCGGCATGCCGCGGACGAGTATGCTCGCCGCGGCTGGAAGGTCCGCGGTGCCAGCCGCCGTCCGGTGCCCGGCGCCGGCTGGGAGCACCTGTCGGTGGACCTGCTGGATGCCGACAAGGCCCGCGATGGGCTGGCTGTGGCGTCGGACACCACCCATCTGGTGTTCGGCGCCTACATTGAGCGCCCGACGTCGGCGGAACTGTCCGAGGTCAACACCGCCCTGCTGCGCAACACCCTGGATGCGCTGCACGCGGCCGGGGCACCGCTGCGCCACGTCACCCTGTATCAGGGCGGCAAGGCCTACGGCGCGCACCTGGGCTATTTCAACGCCCCTGCCAAGGAGCGCGACCCGCGGCTGATCCAGCCCAATTTCTACTATGACCAGGAAGACCTGCTCCGCGAGGTGGCCGCCGAACGCGGTTTCACCCTGACCGTGCTGCGGCCGGAAGGCGTGATCGGCTACGCCACCGGCAACCCGATGAACCTGCTGATGGCCATTGCGGTCTACGCCAGCATCAGCAAGGAACTGGGCCAGCCGCTGCGCTTCCCCGGCACCGTGGCCGCCTACGATGCCCTGTACCAGGTCACGGACGCCGAGCTGCTGGCCCGCGCGGCCGTCTGGGCTGGTTCGGAGCCCGCCGCTGCGGGGGAAATCTTCAACATTACCAACGGTGACTTCTTCCGCTGGCGGCAGCTGTGGCCGGCCTTCGCCAGGTACTTCGGCATGGAGTACGCGGAGCCGCAGCCCGTGCCCCTCACGGACGCCATGCCGCAGTACCGTGCCCTTTGGGAGCGTATGACCGAGCGGCATGGCCTGGAGCAGATTCCCTATGCTGACCTGGTCCGCTGGGAATTTGCCGATTTCATTTTCCGCTCGGAGTTCGACAATGTCTCCTCCACCGTCAAGGCACGGCAGGCCGGCTTCGCCGACTGCCTGGATTCCGAAGACCGCTTCCTGGAGCTCTTCGGCCGGCTGGCCGAGAACCGCATCATTCCCGGCCCCGCGGCGTGACGTGTACCCTGCAACCCACCTGCAGTTGACCGCTGCACCCACGCTGGCGCGCCTGCGCTATAAGAGGAGTCTCACATGAAGATTGTCGGCATCCGCGCCTTCGGCGGCCCCGAGGCCCTGGAGGTCCTCGATGTGCCCGAACCCCATGCCGGTCCCGGTCAGGTACGCCTCCGGGTGCGGGCCGCGGCCGTCAGCCCCACCGACACGATGCTGCGTTCCGGCCTCCAGGATATGGGCGGGCAGGAACCGCCCTACATCCCGGGGATGGATGCCGCCGGAGTGGTGGACGAGGTCGGCGACGGCGCCGGCTGGCGGATCGGCGACGAGGTCATGGCCCTGGCCCTTCCCCGGTCAGTGCACCGCGGCGCCTACGCGGAGTATCTGGTGGCACCGGCGGACTCGATTGCCCGCGTCCCGGCCGGCATCGGACTGGAGGCCGCCGCCACCCTGCCCATGAACGGCCTCACTGCCGTGCAGACCCTGGAGAAACTCGCCCTCCGCGAAGGACAGGTCCTGGCCGTCACCGGGGCGGCCGGCACCCTGGGCAATTACCTGATCCAGCTGGCCAAGGAGGCGGGGCTCACCGTGGTGGCCGACGCCGCCGAAAAGGATATTCACCTGGTGTCGGCGCTGGGCGCGGACCATGTGGTGCGCCGCGGCGACGACGTCGCAGAACAGATCCGCGAGCTGTTCCCGGACGGCGTGGACGCCGTCGCGGACGCAGCCGTGCTGGACGAAAAAGCGGCCGGTGCCGTGCGTGACGGCGGCGGATTCGCCACCTACCGCGGATGGAACGGGGAGCCGGGCCGGGGTGTCATGGTCCATCCCATCTGGGTGCGGGAGGAATACCATTCCGGGGCGAAGCTGGACCGTCTGCGGGCGCTGGCCGAAGCGGACCTGGTGAGCCTGCGGATCGCCGATGTGCTGCCGGCCGAACGTGCCGCTGACGCACACCGCCGGCTGGAGGGCGGAGGGCTGCGCGGACGGATTGTGCTGACCTTCTAACACCGTCCGGCAGGTTTGGCGCGAGGGGTATGCGGGGCACCGCGGCGCTGCTAGTGTTCCCGGCATGGAGATCCTGATTTTCGAGTAGCGCGCCGCTGCGCCCTCTCGAATCCCCGCAGACACCAACCACAGCTTGTTGAGGCCCGGCCTCCAAGTCCTTCCGTCTGCACGCCCCTTTGCGTCAGTGTGTTTGGCCTGCCCTGGAAGGGCCTGTGCCGGCGTCCACGGCGCCAGTCATAGGAGCAAAACCATGCGTACACCGAAGAGAAAACCGAATCAGTCCCCTCCGGAGCAGCACCCGGGGGCCGGCGGGCAGGCCGCGTCCGGTCTGCATATCAATCTGGCCCCGGCCGCCCAGGCACGGCTCAGCAAGGCCGGCCAGGCCCGGCCGGAAGCCGCGGCCGAAGCCGGGCTGCCGGGCTGGCAGAGCCTGGGCAAGGGCCACAAACCCACCCATGCCGTGACGTCCCGGCAGGGTCCCCGGGAGCGCAAGGTCCGCTGGTAGCGGCACTGCGTTCCTGAACCGGGTCACCCGCAACAGCGGACTGGCCGGCCGCACGGCCTGGGCCGGCCAGTCCGCCTGCGGTGCCTCCGTCCCCGGGACGGGCCGGCGCGGGCAACTCAGTTGATGCGGGCCTCCCTGCCCTCCCATTCCTGCGAGCGCAGCTCATTCTTGCGGATCTTCCCGGTGGAGGTCTTGGGCAGCTCAACGATGAATTCCACGCTGCGCGGAGCCTTATAGGAGGCAATCCGTGCCTTCACATGGGCCAGCAGTTCCTCATTGCCGGCCTCCAACCCCGGCACAAGCACCACGAAGGCCTTGGGCCGCTCGCCCCAGCGTTCGTCCGGCACCCCGATGACGGCGACGTCAGCCACCGCCGGATGGCTGGCCAGGGCCTGCTCCACCTCGATGGTGGAGATATTCTCGCCGCCGGAGACCACCACGTCCTTGGAGCGGTCCAGCAGCTGGACGTAGCCGTCCGGGTGCATCACACCCAGGTCACCGGTGTGGAACCAGCCTCCGCGGAAGGCCTCGGCCGTGCCGTCATCGTCCCGGTAGTAGCCGCGCATCACACTGTTGCCGCGCATCACAATCTCGCCCATTTCGACGCCGTCGGGCACCACGTCGAGCAGCGTGCCGTCGGCGTCGGGAACATCGCGGACCACGCGCAGGCGCTCGGCGGTGAGCATGCCTACTCCCTGCCGGGCCATGTTCTTTGCCAGCGCCTCGGGGTCCAGCCCATCCCAGGCGGCCTGGGGTTCACAGACGGCGTAGGGGCCGTAGGACTCGGTCAGCCCGTAGACGTGGACCACGGCGGCCTGCAGCTGGTGGATCTTGCCGATGACGGTGGGGCTGGGCGGAGCGCCGGCGGTGACGATGGTCAGCGGGCGCTCCAGCACGTGCGCCTCCTCCGCGGTGGCGATGGCGGAAAGGACGGTGGGGGCGCCTGCCAGGTGATCGATGCCGTGGGTGTCGATCAGCCGCCAGATCTCCGGGCCGCGGACGGCGCGCAGGCACACGTGGGTGCCGGAGGCCCCGGTCAGTGCCCAGGTGGTGCACCAGCCGTTGCAGTGGAACATCGGCAGGGTCCAGAGATACACGGTGTCCGCCCCGAACCCCTGGTGGTGGATCTCGGCAAGCGAGTTCAGGTAGGCGCCGCGGTGCGTGTACATCACGCCCTTGGGCAGGCCGGTAGTGCCGGAAGTGTAGTTCAGGCTGATCACCGTGTGCTCGTCCTCCACCGTCCAAGGCAGCGGGGTATCCGCGCCCCGGGCCGTAAACACGGCGTACGACGTCGTGCCCTCCACGGTGTCTTCACTGCCGTCCTGCAGCGGTACGGAGATCACTTCGGTGACCGTTTCCAGCTCCGGGGCACCCAGGGATCCCAGGCCGCGCAGCAGGTCCGGGTCGCCGAAGAGCAGTGCAGCGCCCGAATGGTTGCAGATGTAGGCCACCTCCGGCGGGGACAGCCGGGTGTTCAGCGGAACCAGGACACCGCCGGCCAGCGGCACGGCATAGTGGGCAATCAGCAGTTCGGCGGAATTGGTGCCGAGGAACGCGGCGCGGGCACCCTCGGTCAGCCCTGAAGCCCGCAGGGCGTGCGCCGTCCGGGTCACCGCCGCAGCGAATTCCCGGTAGGTGAGCTGCCGCTCCCCGTCGATCACCGCCGTTTTGTCCGGATGCACTGCACTGGCGCGTTCCAGGAAGCGAAGCGGGGTCAAAGCGGTATCCAAGCCGGTCATGTCTCTCCTTTGAGGTGTAACGGGCCTTCCACGCTACATGGCCGATGAGGTCCACATCACATTTATGAAGGCCCCCGGCGACACACCGCGGGCTGCCGGAAAAACGGCGGGACAATAATAAGCACCGGCCCGCAGCGAGGCAAATCGCCCCCGGACATTTGCTCGGGCAGCGCCGCAGTACGAAATCTGCGTGCCCGGACGCCGATATCGTTAAATACAGTGCCCGCCCCACCTGGGGTTCGGTGCCGCCCGGCTCCCCCTCCTTTGAGCCGTCCGGACGGCAGCTAGACGCTCCTCCCACCCCAGCCCAGGCGCAGTGCTGCGTGCCGGCCCGGGTGCCGGAGCGGGGCACTGCGACGCCGGGATTCCGGTCCCGGAGCTAGAACCTCAACGAAGCGGAGACGTAATGCCCCACAAAATCATCCTGGATTGCGATCCCGGGCATGATGATGCGGTCGCCCTGCTGCTGGCACACGGCAGTCCGGAGATCGACCTCCTGGCGGTGACCACCGTCGTTGGAAACCAGACGCTGGAGAAGGTGACACGCAACGCACTGGCAATTGCCCGTGTCGCAAATATCACAGGCGTTCCCTTCGCTGCCGGCTGCGACCGGCCCCTGGTCCGCACCATCGAGAACGCCCCGGACATCCACGGCGATTCCGGCATGGACGGCCCCGAGCTTCCGGACCCGACGCTTGAACTTGATTCCCGCCACGCGGTGGATCTCATCATCGACACAGTGATGGCCCACGAACCGAACACCGTCACCATCGTCCCCACCGCCGGGCTGACCAACATTGCCATGGCCGTGCGCAAGGAGCCGCGCATCGCCGAGCGGGTCAAGGAAGTTGTCCTCATGGGCGGCGGCTACCACGTGGGCAACTGGTCCGCTGTGGCCGAGTTCAATATCAAGATCGACCCCGAAGCGGCGCACATCGTGTTCAACGAGAAGTGGCCGCTGACCATGGTCGGCCTGGATCTCACGCACCAGGCGCTGGCTACGGACGAAGTTGCCGAGCGCATCGCCGCCGTCGGCACCAAGCCCGCAAAGTTCGTCGGAGAACTGCTCGAGTTCTTCGGCGAGGCCTACAAGGACGCCCAGGGCTTCGACTTCCCGCCCGTGCATGATCCGTGCGCCGTCGCGTATGTCATCGACCCCTCCGTCATGACCACCCGGCGTGTTCCGCTGGACGTGGAACTGACCGGCACCCTGACCCTGGGGATGACGGTGGCGGACTTCCGCGCACCGGCCCCCGCGGACTGCAACACCTCGGTGGCCGTGGACCTGGACCACCGGAAGTTCTGGGACCTGGTTGTGGACGCCCTCCAGCGCATCGGCGAGGTCGAACTGTGAGTGAAATGACCCGACGCCGGGTAAACGTCGGAGCGCTCATGGCGGCCCTGCTGGCTGCCTGCGTGGCGTTCCAGCTGAACGCCTCCATGCTCTCCCCCGCCCTGTTCACCATTGAGCAGGAGCTGGACACCACGTCCGCTGCCGTGGCCCTGACGCAGACCGCGTTCTTCACCGCGGCCGCCCTGTTCTCCCTCTTCCTGCCCCGGCTCGGCGACATCATCGGCCGCAGGAAAGTCCTCACCGGCATGCTGGTGGTCCTGACCATCGGCTCCGTCATTGCCGCCCTCGCACCGAGCATCGAGGTGCTGTTCCTGGCCCGGCTGATCCAGGGCGTCTCCGGACCCACAGTTGCGCTGTCCATGATCATGCTGCGCGTGGAAATCCGCGACCCCAAGCAGTACGGCACCCTGATGGGTGTCATTGCCGCCGTCAACGGCGGAATCGCGGGCGTGGATGCCATTGCCGGCGGCTATCTGGCGCAGAACCACGGGTTCGCGTCGATCTTCTGGTCCATGGCCGTCGTCGGCGTCATTGCCGCCGCCCTCGTCTTCGCCGTCGTGCCCGAGTCCCGGGCCGAGAAGAAGGAAAAGATGGACTGGGTGGGCGTGGTTCCCCTGGTCATCTCGGTGGGCACCCTGCTGACGGCCTTCAACGAGGCAGGCAAGCTGGCCGAGGCCAACTGGCCGCTGGTCATCGGCCTGATCGTGGTTGCCGTCATTGCGTTCACCGTGTTCTGGAAGGTCGAAAACCGAACCGAGCAGCCGCTGATTGCCACCTACCTGCTGAAGCAGCGTTCCACCTGGGCCCTGCTGCTCACGACCGTGCTGACCATGACCGGCGTCTTTGCCGTCATGAACGGCATTATCCCGGCCCTGGCACAGGACGGCGCCGTGGGCTTCGGCATGGGCGCGGAGGAATCCGCCTGGTGGACCATCACGCCCTACGCCATCGCCGGCCTGATCATCGGCCCCTTCGCCGGACGCTTGGCCGGCAGCTGGGGCTACGCCAAGGTGCTGCGGATCGGCACCGTCGGTTCCGTGATCGCCCTGGCCCTGATGCTCCCGGTGGTCGGCAGCGATTCGAAGCTGGGCCTGCTGGCAATTTCCATCCTGATCGGCATCACCTACGCCGGCATCGGCAACGTCATGCTCAGCGGCCTGGGCGTCATGCTCTCCCCGAAGGAAAACCCCGGCTTCCTGCCCGGGCTCAACGCGGGTGCCTTTAACCTGGGCGCCGGCCTGAGCTTCGCCGTAATTTACGCCGCCAAGACCGCAACCACGGTAACGGACGGGTCCGGCACCGAAGGCTACTACGGCGGAATTGTTGCCGGCGGGGTGATCCTGGCCCTGGCCCTGGCCGCGTCCTTCCTGATCCCCAAGCCGGCCCCGGCCGGTACCCATCCGGCGGCAGCCGAAGCGGATGCCGCCCGAGCCAAAGTGGAGGTGAATCCATGAGCGAGACCGCCCGCCGGCGGGTAAACGTCGGAGCGCTGATGGCGGCCCTGCTGGCCGCCTGCGTGGCGTTCCAGCTGAACGCGTCCATGCTGTCCCCCGCCCTGGTGCGGATCGAGGAGGAACTGGACACCACGTCCGCTGCCGTGGGTCTGACCCAGACCGCGTTCTTCACCGCGGCCGCCCTGTTCTCCCTCTTCCTGCCCCGGCTCGGCGACATCATCGGCCGCAAGAAAGTCCTCACCGGCATGCTGGTGGTCCTGACCATCGGCTCCGTGGTTGCTGCCCTGGCACCAAGCATTGAGGTGCTGTTCCTGGCCCGGCTGATCCAGGGCGTCTCCGGACCAGTGGTGCCGCTGACGCTGATCATGCTGCGCGTGGAAATCCGCGACCCCAGGCTGTACGGCACCCTGATGGGTGTCATCACGGCTGTCAACGGCGGCATCGCGGGGGTTGACGCCGTCGCCGGCGGCTACCTCGCGGAAAACCACGGGTTCGCCTCCGTCTTCTGGGCCATGGCCGTTGTCGGTGCGGTCGCCACGGCCCTGCTCTTCTTCCTGGCGCCGGAATCCCGGGCCGAGAAGAAGGAAAAGATGGACTGGGTGGGCGTGGTTCCCCTGGTCATCTCCGTGGGCACCCTGCTGACCGCGTTCAACGAGGCCGGCAAACTGGCCGACGCCAACTGGACGCTGGTGGCGGCCCTGATAGTCATCGGCGTGATTGCGTTTGTGGCGTTCTGGAAGGTGGAAAACCGCACCGAGCAACCGCTGGTAGCCACCTATCTGTTGAAGCAGCGTTCCACCTGGGCGTTGCTGCTGACCACCCTGCTGACCATGACCGGTGTCTTTGCCGTCATCAACGGCATTATCCCGGCCCTGGCGCAGGACGGCGCCGTGGGCTTCGGCATGGGCGCGGAGGAATCCGCCTGGTGGACCCTGACCCCCTACGCCATCGCGGGCCTGGTTATTGGCCCCTTCGCCGGCCGGCTTGCCGCCGGCTGGGGTTACGGCAAGGTGCTGCGGATCGGCATGATCGGTGCTGTCATCACGCTGGCCCTCATGCTGCTGGTGGTCGGCAGCGAATCGAAGCTGGGCCTGCTGGGTGTGTCCGTGCTGATTGGCATCACCTACGCCGGCATCAGCAACATCATGCTCAACGGCCTGGGCATTGTGCTCTCCCCCAGGGAGAACCCCGGCTTCCTACCCGGACTCAACGCCGGCGCCTTCAACCTCGGTGCCGGGCTGAGCTTTGCCGTGATCTACGCGGTGAAGACGGCAGCCACCCCGGCCGACGGCGCCGGGTCCACCGGGTACTACGCCGGTATCATTGCGGGTCTGGTCATCCTGGGCCTGGCCCTTGCCTCGTCCTTCCTCATCCCGAGGCCCGCCGATGCCGAGGTTGACGCTGCCCCGGCCGAGACCGACCACCGCTGACCCCCGTCTGCCGATTCAAGGAGAATCCCTGCATGTCCGCCGGAAAAGTTGTAGTAGTCGGCTCGCTTAATGCCGACCTGACCGTCCGTACCGACCGTTTCCCCTCCCCCGGGGAGACCCTGAACGGATCGGAACTGGTCATTGTTCCGGGCGGCAAGAGCGCCAACCAGGCCGCTGCCGCCGCCCTGCTGGGTGCCGATGTGCGGCTTTTCGGCGCCGTGGGTGCAGACGGGCACGGGGACCTGCTGCTCAAGGCTGCCGCCGGTGCCGGCGTGGATGCCTCACGCGTCCTGCGCCGCGCCGGCACGGCCACGGGCACCGCCATGATCGTCGTGGACGCCGCCGGGGAAAACACCATCATCGTCTCCCCCGGCGCCAACGGCACGGTCACCGGTGCCGAGCTGCCGGCGGACCTCTTTGAGGACGCCGCCGTGCTCTGCCTGAGCCTGGAGGTGCCGCTCGAAGCGGTCACCGCCGCAGCCCGGGCCGGGCACGATGCCGGTGCGCAGGTGCTGCTGAATCTCTCGCCGTACCGGGAGGTCCCGGCCGAACTGCTGGGCCTGACCGATGTCCTGCTGCTCAACGCCCACGAAGCCGCGCTCGTGACGGGGCTGGCGGACCCGGCGTCGGACTGGGACGCGGTCCTCGCCGCCCTCGCCGGCCTGGGTGTGCGCCGCACCATCGTCACGCTCGGCGGTGAGGGCGCCGTCGTCCTGGACGGCACTGCCGCCGGTACGGACCGGATTGTCACCGTCGCCCCCACCCGGGTGACCGCGGTGGACACCACCGGCTGCGGCGACGCGTTCACGGCCGGTACGGCCGCCCGGCTTGCCGCCGGCGACTCCCTGGCCGACGCCGCCCGGTTTGCGGCACGCGCCGGTGCACTGGCTGCCACCCGCGAGGGGGCACAGTCCTCCTACTCGGCGCTGGCGGAAATGGTGGGTACCGCGTAGGTCAAAGCATCAAAAAAGGCCCGGCATCCGCGCATGTGTGCGGATGCCGGGCCTTTTTTGAACTCTTCCCACCCGCCGACGAACATGGTCCGTTCGCCGTCGACGCAGACAGGCCAACAGCGCCGGACCCAGTTGAGCTTTTCGCGGCCGGGGAGTTGCAGAGTAGGCGGATGGCGTGTCGTTCCGGTGTTCAGGAGAAGAAGCCGGCTTCCTTACGCGTAGTCTTGGCCGGACAGCGGAGACTGACTGCACCCTGTCCGTACACACCAGGATTGCGGCGACACTACCGCACCCACGAACAGGAGAGATCTTGAAGAAATCCGCCTACGTGGCCATTGCGCTGGTACTCGCAGTGGTAACGTCCGGATGCGGTTCGGACGCCGATGCCTCAGTTACGGAGCCCACCGGCACCTCGACCCCGGTGGAAGCCTCAGCATCACCGTTCATCGATCCCCTGGACCGGCTTCCTGCCCAGCCTTTCGGAGTGGATGCAGCAAAGATTGTGGCGGATCCCGCCCAGTTCGGCATCCAGTGGCAGATGGGCGAGGATCAGTCTGCTGAGGCTGTGGCCGAGGCACTCACAGTCTTTCTGCAAGTACAGTGGCTCGCCAACGAACGCCAGACCTACATAGCCGGCCCGGACAGGGACAAAATCCAGGGAAGCCTGAAAGATGCCGAACACTTCGTGGCACCGGAGCACCTTGAACCACTGCGAAAGGCTGCTGCGGACGGGCTCGCGTACACCGCGCTACATGAAAAAGAAGGCGACGATACAGCCCCGCCGAGTGAGCAGATCTACTACCCTTTCCATCTGGGCGAAGTCGGCGGGGGACCTTCAGATGCAATCCCCTTCGATGTCTCCAGCGGCATGCAGTTGACCCCGCGGATTTCCCACGTTTTTGGCAGGCAGGAAGGCCACCCGGTCGACATCAACATCCGCGCGTACCTCGACTACGAGGTCACCTTGGTAGACGGGCGGATGGCTGTGGTTTCGTACCCATCGTGGTACGGGATGAGGAACGTGGACGGTGAGTGGAAAGTGGATGGCTGGACGTTTAACTACCACGACGCGGAACCGACCGTGACAACCAAGTAAGAACGTTCACCGCGGCTTCTTCGTGCCCTGCGGCGCAGCACGTGCGTCCAACCTGCGCACCGACTCCCGCACGGCGCCGTGCAACATGATCTCGAGATCCCCGACCACACGGTAGGGGTGTTCGACCATGCCGTCCGCGACCCATCGGAGCACGACGGCGAGCACGGCCGAGGTGTAGAAGTCAGCCACCAGCACGCGGTCCTGCTGGCGTGCCGGCCCGCCGCCGTCGCGGTCCATCACGGCCTCGGTAACGGGCCGCATCTGCCGAAACAGGAACCGCTCCAACCCGGGCTGGCCCAGCCCGTTGAGCACCCCCAGCGTCGATGAGCGGTTCTCGCGCAGATATAGCATCAGTCGCACCAGCCCGTCGGCCCATCCCACCTCGGACGCGAATGCGCGGACCTGTTGGGCAACCTCGGTCTCGAACACCCAGACGGCGAGCTGGCGCACATCGGGGAAATGGTAATAAAACGCCTGTCGCGTCAGTCCGCAGTCCCGCGTCAGTTCGGTAACCATCACCTTGTCGAGCGGCTCGGTGCGCAGCCGGGCTTTGAGCGCGGCCGCCAGAGCTGCTCGCGCCCTCGCACCCCTCTGCGCGTTGATGCCCTCATCGGTCATGCCTGACGGTAGCACCGGGCGTTTTTGGACACATCGCTTCAACTGTCTAATGACGGCACAGCGCGGTTTTTTTACCTTCGAATAAGAAGGCACGCATGCCGCGGGCCCGAAACGGAGAGGTCCAAGTTGTTCTTGTTCGAATCAATTCCCTGGTACTCCTGGGCGATGTTCGGCGTCGTCCTGGTTGCCCTCATCGCACTCAACGAGGTGACGCGACGGTGGAAATGGGCCGGTCTGGCCTTCTTTGTGGCGCTGCCCATCCTCCTGACCGTGTTCGTGTGGCCGACCACGGCAGGAGACGGATCGTCCACAGGCACGTGGTTCCACTGGGTGAAGGTGTACTCGGCACTCCTCGGGTGCCTGGGTTTTATGCTCATCCGGTATGTTCCCCGTTTGGCAAAGAACCGCTGGATGTTGATGTTCCCCGCGCTGATCCTGGCGATTAATATTGCCGAGGCCGTCATCCGGGACTTCGAGGTGGCCGGACTGCAGGGCATGCACGACGGCGTCTTTATGGTCGGCGGTCCCTGGAACTACATGAACGCCATCGCCGGCATCCTGAACCTGCTCACCATCTGTGGCTGGACTGGCATCATCGTGTCCCGCGACAAGTCGAAGGACATGATCTGGCCCGACATGATGTGGTTCTGGATCATCGCATACGACCTGTGGAACTTCGCCTACGTCTACAACTGCGTCGGTGACCACGCGTTCTACGCCGGTGCGGCACTGCTCATCTCCTGCACCATCCCCGCGTTCTTCCTCAAGAAGGGTGCGTGGCTACAGCACCGCGCCCACACCCTCGCGCTGTGGATGATGTTCACGATGGCGGTCCCCACGTTCGTGAGCACGTCACCGTTCGCCGTGGAGTCCTCGCACAACCCGACCGCGCTGTTCGTCGTGTCGGCCATCTCGCTGGCGGCCAACATCGCCGTCGCGGTCTACCAGCTGTTCACCATCGTCCAGCGGCACCGCAACCCGCTGCGCGATGAGCTGTACACCCACCTGCGCCCGTACCGGGAGGTGCGTGACGCTAACCTGCCCGCCGAGACCCCGGCTGTCCTGCCGGAGCCCAAAGGCCGGCCGGTCACCGTCTGACCTTCAGGGCATGAGAAAACCCCTCCTGATCGGACCTTTGGTCTGGTCGGGAGGGGTTTCGCGCTCGGAGCCCCCTGCACCGAGCGCTGGTGGAAACGGAGCGCTGACCCAAGCCCGTCGCCGGTTCGGCGGTCTTTCTCCAACGTCGGACTATGCTGTCGGGCATCACGGCAAACCGCCAAATCGTCAGCAGGCTCTCATGGGGGAAACATGTCCAAACACGTGCCGCCCGGCACCAGCCACTTCAATCCTTACAATGGCCGTGCCGAAGCAGGCCAGGTCCCGGCAGTGGCGGGCGGAACGCCGATACGGCCGAAGCAGGTCGATTCGTCCTTCGGCCTCCTGCTGGGCGCTTTGATCCTGACCGCACTGGGTATTCTCACCAGAATCATCCTTCTCAATGCCGGCGAGGGTGCGGTCTGGCCGGTGATGCTGTGCATCTGCTTCGCTGTCACGTCTGTGGCAGCCGGATTTATCCGCAAGGGCCATCATTGGGCCCGGATCCTGCTTACCGCCTACACCGCGGTCTCGGTGCTGACTTTCCTTACCGGGACGAACCTTCTGAGCTGGGGCGCCATCCTGACCCTGGTCGCAGCCACGGTGCTTTTGTACTGGGCACCCTCACGTGCCTATTTCAAGGCGATGGACCAGCACCGGCGAAACACGACTGATTAGGGCGTAGGGAAGGTTTTCCGTGCCGGCTGCGGCCCGGTGAGCTGGCCCCGCAGTTCCTGGAGAGCTGCCACCCGTTCGGCCAGCTCGTCCGGGCCCGCTTCTTCCCACAGGTCAAGGCCGCTGCCCTCATCAATGGCGGCGAGCGCGGCGGCCTTTACCTGGCCGTCGAGCCGACCCACCTGGAACTGCGCCGCCGCAAGCGGCACCCACAGCTCGGCCGCGTTGTCCTCCCGCAGAAGGTAAGCGAATGAGTCGATAAGGCGACGTGTCGCCTCCTCATCCGGCACCTCGTCCTCGAGGTATTCGAAGTATTCATCACGGACATCCGCGGCTGTGTCGTTGGCGAAAATGCCTGTCCCCCATGCACCCATGTCCTGAGTATTGCAGATGCACCGCAAGACCCGCTCAGCTGCCGAATGATCCCTCCAGGAAATGCCGGTTTGCTTCGGCCCGCACCAGAAGCTCCTCCCCGGTGAAGCGCTTCCGGTCAAAGGCTTCCCACTCGCCCACGAACATGGTCCACTCGCCGTCTACCTGCACCGGCCAGCAGCGGCGGACCCAGTTGAGCTTCTCCCGGACATTGTTCCGGTCACTCGGATCGGTGCTCGTGTACTGCAGGACGGTGCAGTTGTGGATCATCTGCTCCCTGTCGGCCTCCCGTTCCAGGAATTCCTCGTCACTCCAGCGCTCCAGGACCAGCCGCGTAGCCCACATGAATTCCCCATGGGTAACCAGCAGAACGTTGTCCCGGGCGTTTTCGCGGTGCAGGGTGCTCAGGATATTCCGTACCCGGTTCTCGGCAACATTCGCAATGGATTCGCCTGCCGGCGGAGCCCAGTACAGCGGATCACTGTCCCGGTACGCGGCGTTCTGCGAGTACTTGCGCGCAAAGTCCTGCTTCGACATGGACCCGATCTCGCCCCAGGACCGTTCACGGATCACGCGGTTCTCCTCCCAGCGCACATCCAATCCCAGATGCGCGGCAGTCTCACGGGTCCGGGTGTACACGGAGACCATGGCACGGTCGAACTCGATATTCTGTTCGGCAATCCAGGCTCCGGCCACCTTGGCCTGCTGTACCCCGAGGTCCGTGAGCCGCCAGGACCTGTCCGGGACGGTCATCGTCTCTTCGTTGTACAGGCTGGGGTCCCCCGCCTTGGCCGCCCGCTGCATCACGTTAGCTTCACTCTGTCCGTGGCGGACGAGGAACAGATTCCGGGGCATGACCATGTGAGACTCCTTCAACGTGGGCAGGTTCTGCTGTTCATTTTAGATACGACGGCGGCGCCTCCCTGCCGCCTGTGCGTGTCAGCCGCTGAAGGACGACGCCCATGGTCCGGGTGACCGCTCGTTCACCGGCATGCCCTCATCCTGGAATCTTCGGCGGCTTCCAGTCTGCGCGTTGATGATGGTGGGCAAGACGATCTGGGCGGCGGCACGCGTGAGATGTCATGAACGCGGAGAGGGGTTGACAGGGGGTTCAGACCCCTAGACACTTTCAAATGAAAGTATTCCACTTTGAACGAAGGAGTTTCCGATGCGTCATGGTGATATCTCTTCCAGCCCCGACACCGTGGGCGTGGCTGTCGTCAACTACAAAATGCCACGGCTTCACACCAAGGCCGAGGTGCTGGAGAACGCTCGGAAAATTGCAGACATGGTCGTGGGAATGAAGCAGGGACTACCGGGGATGGACCTGGTTGTTTTTCCCGAGTATTCAACCCAAGGCATCATGTACGACAACGATGAGATGTTCGAAACGGCGTCCACGATTCCGGGCGATGAGACAGACATCTTTGCCGCCGCCTGCCGGGAGGCCGACACCTGGGGGATCTTCTCAATCACCGGTGAGCGCCACGAGGACCACCCGAAGAAACCGCCATACAACACCCTGATTCTGATGAACAACCAGGGCGACATTGTCCAGAAGTACCGCAAGGTTCTGCCTTGGAACCCGATCGAGGGCTGGTACCCCGGGGACACCACGTATGTGACCGAGGGACCCAAGGGCATGAAGGTCTCACTGATCATCTGTGACGACGGCAACTACCCCGAGATTTGGCGCGACTGCGCGATGAAGGGCGCGGAGCTGATCGTCCGCTGCCAGGGGTACATGTACCCGGCCAAGGACCAGCAGGTGCTGATGTCCAAGGCCATGGCCTGGGCAAACAATTGCTACGTTGCCGTGGCCAATGCTGCCGGTTTCGATGGCGTGTACTCCTACTTTGGCCACAGTGCCATCATCGGCTTCGACGGCCGGACACTCGGCGAGACGGGAGAAGAGGAGTACGGCATCCAGTATGCCCAGCTCTCCGTCTCGGCAATCCGCGACGCCCGGGAGAACGATCAGTCCCAGAACCACCTCTTCAAGCTCCTGCACCGCGGGTACACGGGGATTCACGCGGCCGGGGACGGCGACAAGGGCGTGGCAGAGTGCCCCTTCGACTTCTACAAGCTGTGGGTCACAGACGCCCAGAAGGCCCAGGAAGCCGTCGAGGCCATCACTCGAGACACTATCGGCGTCGCCGAGTGCCAAGTCGGGTCGCTTCCCTCCAAGAAAGAAATGACCGTTTAGCACCGTACTACGACGGTAGGGGCGCCGGACCGAGGTCTGGCGCCCCTACCTTTTTGGAGCGCGCCATGCCATTCATCAACGACCGACTTAATGAAATCAAGCAGCAGCAAGACCTGAAGAAGATGCTCCAGGAGGACGGGAGCCGGCCCATCGACCCCAGCGGTCCACCCGAGAGTCTTCCGGCGGTCGACGACGGAGCCGATTTGGACACCATTCGTCGCCGCCTGCGCCACCGGATCATGGGCCAGAATCAAGCCATTGAGGCTGTCGTCCGCTCAGTGGCCATCGGCCGGGCCGGCCTCAACGATCGCGACCGCCCGTTGGCTAACGTCCTGCTGCTGGGTCCGACCGGAGTCGGCAAGACCGAGCTAGTGCGCCAGGTTGCTGGAATCCTGCGCTCGGATCCTGACGACCTCTCACGCATCGACATGAGTTCGCTCTCCCAGGAGCACTACATGGCTTCCCTGACCGGTGCCCCTCCCGGATACGCCGGGGCGAAGGAGAGCTTCTCGCTTTTCGACCGCTCGAAAATCGCCGGAGACCCCTACACCCCGGGAATCGCTCTTTTCGACGAGGTGGAGAAGGCACACCGTTCCGTGCACCGGGCCATGCTCCACGTCTTGGACAACGGGCTGCTCAAGCTCGCAAACGGGCAGGAAACAATCAACTTCCGAAACTCCTATGTATTTATGACCTCCAATCTGGGATCGGCTGAGCTGCTGGCCCGCAGTCGCAGCCGGGTACGCGGCATTCTCGATAAGACGGCCCGCGGCATAGGTGTGTCGGAGTCCACGGTGTACCGGCGAGTCTCCCTCGCCAACGAGGGAATGGTGGTCCGTAAGGCCCTGGAAGGATTCTTCGAGCCCGAGTTCATCAACCGAATTGACGAGATCGTCGTGTTCAATTCATTGACCGGCCGGGATGCCGTAGGAGTGGTCCGCCTGGAGATCTCAGACCTGGCGCGGCGGTGTGCACTGCGTGGCATCGATTTGGCCGTAGACCCTGCGGTGGCGGCCTTCATCGCCGGGCAGGGGTTCGACCAAACCTACGGAGCCCGCAGCATCAAGCGCCTGGTGCGCGACCAGTTGGCCACCCCCGTCGCCCGAGCTGCCCTCGGCCTACGGGGAGCCACCGGAGAGTCTGTGCAGCTGCTCGCCGAAGTCGGCGACGGTGCCGTGGCTGTCATTCCCGTCGAGTCATAACTGCTCGATGATCTCGAAGTCCAAGCCATCCGCCCGGGCGAGATAGACCGGGTGGGTGGCCTGGTTACCGTGGAACTGCACCGTGCCCCGGGGGCCGTCATAGCCCAGCTCTCCGATAACGCGATTCATATCCTGGACCAAGGGCGAGCAGGCCAGCCGCGCTAGGTGGACCAGGGTGTGCATACCTTCATAACAGGACTCGGCCACATTGTTCAGCGGTGGAGCTCCCACACCGTGGAAGGCTGCGTACCGGGACTGCAGGTCGAAGGACCCGGCCGTGACGAGGGTGCGGAAGAACCCCGCTGATACATAGAGATCGTCCGTGGCTTCGGGGCCGCTCCCCATGACCATGTTCTCCTCCATCAAAGGGCTGTAGCGCACCATCCGCTCACTCAGACCAAGTTCGGCAAAGAGCCTGTTGAATAAAACCGCTTCCTGTCCCACAAGGAGCATCAGCACCCCGTCGCAGGAGGATTTGGCCACCTCGTTCACGAGCATGTTCACCCGGCCGGCGTCCATGGGCACAAAGGCCTCTCCGACAATTTCGATCCCCAGCCCGGCACATGCTTGGGTTAGCACCGCCGCAGTCTGCCGCGGCCAGACGTAGTCGTGACCCACCACGAACCAACGCCTCCTGCCCAGCTGGCACGCCATCCAAGCCAGTGCCGGAATGATCTGGAAGTTCGGCACCTCGCCACTGCAGTAAACACCCGGGCGGCGCTCTCCGCCTTCGTAGAGGGAGGTGTAGACGTAAGGAAGCCTTCCAGCGATCGCAGGTACCAGGGCATTGCGCACCGATGAGATATGCCATCCCGTCACAGCATCGAGACGGCCCTCGTCCGCCAAAGCAGCCACCTGTGCGGCCACCTCCCGGGGAGCCTGGCCGGCGTCAATGAACTCGAGCTCAACCTGCCTGCCCAGGACGCCGTCCTCTTTGTTGAACTCCGCAGCAGCCAGCTCGGCCACTGCTTGGCACGAGGGGCCGAAGATGCCCGCGCTTCCCTCCAACGGAACAACCATACCGACACGCCAGTTCAACGGTTGACTCGACATCCAGTCACCCTTCCGGTCAGAGGTGTGCGCCCCTCACGTTGCCATAGATTGCTTCCACATGTAAAGATTCAGTTTGGAAGTTAATTGTGGTGGACAGGAGTCGTCGGAATGTCGGTGACAACAGCGGATGTCGGCTTGGCCGCGGCTCTCGGAGCGGCCACGCGGCGCGTTCACGAGCGCGCCCACGCTCTGTCTTCAGCCGAGGGGCTCACTGCGGACCAGTGGTCGGTTCTTGACTTCGTGGCAAAATCCAACACCCCGGTGGCCATGCACGAGATCGTTGAGGCCGTCGGCTTAACCGGCCCCAGTCTCACACGGGCGGTGGACAAACTGGTAACCTCGGCCCTCATGTTTCGCGAGGTCGACCCCGGTGACCGTCGACGCGTACTGGTGAGCCCGTCCAAAAGAGGCTGGGCCGTCTACGCCAAACTGGCACCGCAGATGACAGCCCTCGAACAGGATCTGGCTGGCAGCACCGAGACTGCCGAGCAGATCCTCCGGATGCTAAACGGGCTGGCCCGCTAGCTCCTGCACTGCACCGCCTGCGGCACCGGAAGGCATGGAAGTTCGCTTCGCCAAGATCCAGGCTGCGACAGCCAGCACACCCAGCAGCGCGGACAGCCCCGCTGCTCCCGCACCCCCGGGCACCCAGGCATCGCGCATCAGGAGCACCGCCGGAAGGGATGTCGTGGGAATCGCCCACAGTGTTACCAGCCATCCGGCGAAGGGAGTCCAGGCGGTTTTCTCTAGGGCAAGAAGCGTGAAGAACATCGCCCAGAGGACACCCCAAGCGAGCCAGATCACACCAAAGGTGAGGTCGCCCGCGAAGAACGAGTCGATGGCGGCATAAATGGCTGCCATCACCACGAAGAGGGAAAACCACCCAATGCCCTCACCGGAAATCCCCGACAGATTAGTGATACCGACATAAAGATAGGTGAAGCCGAAGAGCAGGATCGTGAACGTCGCGTGCAGCGTGGCAGGATCCCCGCCGGACTGGGCGAGAATCATCAGCGGCATTATGCATTGCAGCGCCCCGACGAGAATGTTGAAGATCCCGGCGCTTTTGGCGGAGATGCGCCCGAGCAGCATCAACCCATTTATGAAGAGCACGGCACCGACATAGAACAGTCCCACTGCACTCATGGTTCACCTCCGAGGAGCCTCGGCCCCATTAGTTTCATTTGAAAATATCTCATACAGAAACTACCGAGGCTACGACATCACGTCAACGCCCGTGCATCATCGATTCCCCCGGACCTTGGGAACGCTTGGGACGGGGCTGGCTCTCCCCCGGCGAAAGCCAGCTCCGGGAAGTTGGTCGCCAGATCTGCGTTCGCATCCACCAGATCGTTCTTGATCGAATCAATCAGGAACGGCGGATGTCCTCCGCCCGGAGTCGGGTTCTCCACGAACGTGATGTCCACTTTCAGCAGCCCCTTGAGCACGCCCTCGGCGTTGCCGTGGTCAGTCAGGGAGACGAGGACCGTCAGGTCGTAACTGGAGCGCGGAAGCTGAGTTTGCAGAACCGTGCGCTGTGCGCAAATGCCGCGGTATTGCTCCCGCCGACACTCTATCGGCATACAGCTGCGGCCGGCGCCGCCAGTCCGTCGGCCGCTTTGGTTCATCGCGCAGAGCTAGGATAAGTGGCCACAGAGCTCCATCCGCCGACCGGAATCGAGGCAGGATATTGGATCGCAAATTACTCAATCGAATTGGCCCGCCAATATTGTTCCTGATTGCAGTCTTTGTTCATGCTGTCGTCCTTGGCGGAACGATAAGTCTCATGCAGCTGCTCATCACAGCCCTGGTTATCGTCCTCGTGTGGGCTGCTTCTGATCGCCTCATAAAGCGGAAACGCCCATGAAGGCCATCCGGTCCGTGTTCGGGGGTCTGGGTCCTGGCTTCGACAGGCCATAGAAAAACCCCTCCCGATCGGACGTTTCGCCTGATCAGAAGGGGTTTGTCGGAGCCCCCTGCCGGATTCGAACCGGCGACCCCCTGTTTACAAGACAGGTGCTCTGGCCAACTGAGCTAAGGGGGCGCGGGGCCTGGGAAAAACCAGACCCGCAACGCCGCCGTCGTCCGCCTGAAGAAACAGGTTCGAACAAACAGCGCTAGACAAGATTAGCCCAGAGCGCCCGCCCCCGTGAAACTGAACTGTTCCACGGGGCACGGGCTCAGGGCCAAGCGGGACTTACTTGTTCGCGTCGATCGCGCTCTGGACGGTCTCCGCGAAGGTGTTCAGGTCCGCTTCGGCGCCGTTGACGTAGGCCGTCGGGGTGCCGCTAATGCCGTCCACGCGGGCCAGCTGGTCCGCATACTTCACGAACGGGCGGTAGGTATCGTCGTCGATGCAGTCTTCAATGCCGTCGGTGTCGGCGCCCGCGGACTTGGCCATGTCCACCAGTCCGGCGTTTTTGACTTCACCGGAGGCGTGCTGGGCGAAGATGGCCTTCATGAAGTCCCAGTAGGACTCGGGGCTTTCCGCTGCGACGCACGCGGCCGCGTTGGCGCCGCGGGAGGAGTAGTTGGTGGGCGAGTTTCGGTCCAGGAACGCCACCGTGCGGTACTCATAGGTGATTTCCCCGGCATCCAGCCACTGGGCAATCTGGTCATCGAACTGCGCTGCAAAGTCCGCGCAGTGCACGCAGTTGATGTCCACATATTCCACTATCGGAATGGGCTGGCCCTTCTCCGCTGCGACAACACCCGGCGGAACCGGGGTCTCCTCCGCAGCCTCCTCCGGGGCGGGGGGCAGCGTCTCGGTGTCGATGTCGAAGCTTTCAGTGGGCTCCAGCGCGCTGGTGGACGTCAGCGTAAAGCCGCCGTACTGGTTGGCATTGGCCGGCGACGGTCCGGTACTGGCCACATTCCGGTTCATGCTGCTGAACACAATCACGGCCACGATCGCGATGAGCGCAACAATGGCAACCACCACACCCCAGATCACCAGGAGACGGTTGCGCCGGTCCTTCTTCTGCTGGGCTTGACGCATTGCGCGTGCCTGCTCGCGGGCAGCGGCAGTGCGCTCCGCCTTAGTGGGCTTGGGATTCCGGTCAGTCATCATTCCTCATGTCTCTCAACGCGGGCCACGTGTGACGGGGCCGTTCGGCTCATCACCAGTGTAGGCGGAACGGCGTCCGCCGCCGTCAGACCGCCGCCCGGGGACGGTACAAAGTTTCACCGCTTCGCTAGAGTGGCAATATACGGCCAACCAACAAAGGGGTACCATTCGTGAACGCTGACGCGGAGCCGAGTTCCAAGGACGAAGCTTCAGGCAACTACGGCGATTTTGATTTCATCGTCGTATCCAACCGGCTTCCTGTTGACAGGATCAGCGGAGCCGACGGCGACACCTGGCGCAGGTCCCCGGGCGGGCTGGTCACGGCGCTGGCTCCCGTGATGGGCAAAGCCGACGGCGCGTGGGTGGGCTGGCCCGGATCCCCGGACGAGGAGCTGGAGCCGTTCGACCACGACAACATGCACCTCAAGCCGGTGCCGCTGAGCACCGACGAGGTTGAACTCTATTACGAGGGCTTCTCCAACACGACGCTGTGGCCGCTTTACCACGACGTCATCGCCACCCCGGAGTTCCACCGCACCTGGTGGGATGCCTACCGCACCGTCAACCGCCGGTTTGCCGACGCCGCCGCCTCGGTCGCCGCGAAGGGCGCCACTGTCTGGGTGCAGGATTACCAGCTGCAGCTGGTCCCCCAGCTGCTGCGTCAGGCCCGCCCCGACCTGAAGATCGGCTTCTTCAACCACATTCCCTTCCCGCCGCTGGAGATCTTCGCCCAGCTGCCGTGGCGCCGGAACATTATCGAAGGGCTCCTCGGCGCGGACCTGATCGGGTTCCAGCGCCCCTCGGACGCCAGCAACTTCCTGCGCTGCGTGCGCCGTTTCGCCGGATACACCATCCGCCAGCAGCAGGTAAACGTCACGACCGAAGACGGCCTGTCCTATGTTTCCCGGGCCGAGGCGTTCCCCATTTCCATCGACGCCGCCCAGATCGCAGAACTGGCGCAGCGCGAGGACGTGATTGAGCGTTCCAAGCAGATCCGCCGCGAACTGGGCAACCCGGACACCGTGCTGCTGGGCGTGGACCGGCTGGATTACACCAAGGGCATCAGCCACCGGCTCAAGGCCTACGGAGAACTGCTGGAAGACGGCCGGATCACGGTGGAAAACGCCGCCATGATCCAGGTTGCCAGTCCCTCCCGCGAGCGCGTGGAACAGTACCGGCTGCTGCGCGAGGAAGTGGAAGGCACCGTGGGACGCATCAGCGGCACCTATGACACCATTTCCAACACTGCCCTGCGCTACCTGCACCACAGCTACCCCGTGGAGGAAATGGTGGCGCTCTACCTTGCGGCGGACGTCATGCTCGTCACCGCACTGCGGGACGGCATGAACTTGGTCGCGAAGGAATATGTGGCCGCCCGCACCGGCAACACCGGCACTCTGGTGCTCTCCGAATTCACCGGCGCGGCGGACCAGCTGCGCCAGGCCGTACTGGTCAACCCGCATGACATTGACGGCTTGAAGGCCGCCATCCTCACGGCCATCAACATGCCAGCACGGGAAGCCAGCCGACGGATGCGCCTAATGCGCCGGCAGGTGCTGCAGAACGACGTCGAGCGCTGGTCCCGGAACTTCCTGGAGGCCCTCGACCAGGATCAGGACCGGGATCAAAGCCAGAACCAGGATCCGGACCGGGAAAGGGAACAGTGATGGGTGCGCTGGACGCCGAACTGCAGGCCGCACTGGAGTCCCTGGCGGGCACCGGACGGCTTTTGGTGGCGCTGGACTTTGACGGCGTACTCTCCCCGCTCGTGGAGCATGCCGAGGATGCCCGTCCGCTGGACGGATCGGCAGCCGCTGTCCGCGCCCTTGCCGCCCTGCCGGAGACGGTCACCGCGTTCATTTCCGGACGCGCGCTGGACAGCCTGCGCACCGTTGCCTCCCCGGAACCCGAAACTCTGCTGATCGGCAGCCACGGCGCCGAGACCTGGACGGGCCCCAACCAGGAGCCGCTGCAGCTGACCGCAGAACAGGCCGAGCTGCTGGCACGCGCCCGCGCTGCGGTGGAATCCGTGGTTGCCCGGCACCCGGGATGCCGGCTGGAGGACAAGCCCGCCGGCGTCGTGTTGCACACCCGGAGCGTGACGGGACCGGTGGCCGCCGCTGCGACGGAGGATGCGCGCCGGGAACTCGGCCAGCTCGACGGCGTGCACGTCACCGACGGCAAGTCCGTCCTGGAAGCCTCCGTGATTTCCACCAACAAGGGTGAGGGCATCCGCGCCCTGCGCGGGCTGACCGGCGCCACCGCCGTGCTCTTCGCCGGAGATGATGTCACCGATGAACGTGGCTTCGAAGCCCTTGCACCGGGTGACGTCGGCATCAAGGTCGGCGAAGGAACCACTGCCGCGGACTATCGGGTGGAATCCCCCGAAGCGTTCACCGCGGTGCTGGCCGAACTTGCACGGCTGCGCACCGCCGCCGTCATCGGTTAACCCGGGGCGCCGGGCCCGCGTCTGCACCGGGAAACGTGTGCAATACTGTCCCCGTGAGCCGCGTCACATGCGATAGATGTGCCGCGGTACGCAACCCAACTCAATAGCTCTCCATTCACAACGGATCGTCGGGCACGTACCTGCCCGTGAAGGGAAATACCATGGCAACGGTAACGTTTGACCAGGCAACTCGCCTCTACCCGGGGACGGAACGCCCCGCAGTAGACAACCTCAGCCTCGAAATCGCCGACGGCGAATTCCTGGTTCTCGTCGGCCCCTCGGGCTGTGGAAAATCCACCTCGCTGCGGATGCTCGCAGGCCTCGAAGACGTCGACTCCGGGCGGATCCTCATCGGTGACCGTGACGTCACTGACGTTCCGCCCAAGGACCGCGACATCGCTATGGTTTTCCAGAACTATGCGCTGTACCCGCACATGTCCGTGGCGGACAACATGGGCTTCGCCCTCAAGATCGCCGGCATCGGCAAGGAAGAGCGCATGGAGCGCGTCCGTGAGGCCGCGAAACTGCTGGACCTCGAGGACTTCCTGGACCGGAAGCCGAAGGCACTCTCCGGCGGTCAGCGCCAGCGCGTTGCCATGGGCCGGGCAATTGTCCGCAACCCGCAGGTCTTCCTGATGGATGAGCCGCTTTCCAACCTGGATGCCAAGCTGCGCGTGCAGACCCGCACCCAGATTGCCTCCCTGACCCGCCGCCTCGGCGTCACCACGGTCTACGTCACCCATGACCAGGTCGAGGCCATGACCATGGGTGACCGCGTGGCCGTGCTGAAGGACGGGGTCCTGCAGCAGGTCGACACCCCGCGGAACCTCTACGACCACCCCCGGAACGTGTTTGTGGCCGGCTTCATCGGTTCCCCGGCCATGAACCTGCTGGAGCTGCCGGTGGTGGACGGCGGCGTCGCCTTCGGCGGAGCGGTGTACCCGGTGGAAAGCGCTGTGCTGGGCGCTGCAGCGGGCAATACCGTCACGCTGGGTGTCCGTCCCGAGGACTTGGAAACCGTCCCTGAAGGCGAGGGCCTGCGCGTCGAGGTGGATGTGGTTGAAGAACTGGGAGCAGACGCCTACGTTTACGGCCACAGCACCATCGACGGCAAAGACCACGACATGGTGGTCCGTGTGGACGGCCGGCGCCCGCCGCTGAAGGGCGACACCCTCCACGTCCGCCCGCAGAAGGGCCACGTCCACCTGTTCGACACCTCCAGCGGGGAACGGCTGGCAGAACAGGCCTGATCCAAACCGCAAATGTGGTGGCTCCCCGGCTCAACTAGACTTTAAAGGTGGGGAGCCACCGCTTTTTCGCTTAATGCATGCCTGAGATGTAAGGGTTTTCGCCTATGACAGACGCCTTACCTGCCAACTGGCAGAACGAACCCACGGACTGGGAGCAGACGGGTAAGCTGCCCCGGACCACCCGTTCCTCCACCAACCGGATCAACACGCTGGGGTCGCTGAACATCACGGCTGCCTCCATGGATCCGGCCCTGCTGGACCTGCCCTGGCACATCCCGCTCGAGGACTGGCCCAAGGAGAACCTGGCCGCCCTCCCCCGCGGCATTTCCCGCCATGTGGTCCGCTTTGCCCGGCTGAACAATTCGCTCATAGCCATCAAGGAAACCAGCGAACACGTAGCGCGGCAGGAATACCACATGCTGCGCAAACTCCGTCGCCTGAATGTTCCCGCAGTGGCTCCGGTGGCGGTGATTACCGGCCGCACGGACCCCTCGGGGGAAGAACTGCAGCCGGTGCTGGTCACCCGGCACCTGCGGTTCTCTCTGCCTTACCGCGCCGTCTTCTCCCAGACCCTGCGTGAAGTCACCCTGACCCGCCTGATCGACGCCCAGGCGCTTTTGCTGGTCCGCCTTCATCTCGCCGGTTTCTACTGGGGTGACGTCTCCCTGTCCAACACCCTCTTCCGGCGGGATGCCGGCGCATTCGCCGCCTACCTCGTGGACGCGGAGACCGGAGAGCTTTACCCCGAGCTGTCCAACGGCCAGCGCGAGTACGATCTGGAGATCGCCCGGGTCAACATTGCCGGTGAATTGATGGATCTGGCCGAGGGCGGTCTGGTGGAGGAATCCGTGGACCCCCTGTCCACCAGCGAACGGATCATGGACAGCTACCGCCGGCTGTGGGCGGAGCTGACCGAGCAGGAGTCCTTCGGCATGGCGGACCGCTGGCGCGTGGACGCGCGTATCCGCCGCCTGAATGACCTGGGGTTCGACGTCGACGAACTCAGTATCAGCACCACCCCAGACGGGACGCAGGTCCAGTTGCAGCCCAAGGTCGTCGACGCCGGGCACCATCAGCGCAGGCTGCTGCGCCTGACCGGAATCGATGCCCAGGAGAACCAGGCCAGGCGGCTGCTCAATGACCTCGATTCATACCGGGTGACCAACCATCCGGAACTCGATGAAGAGCTCAGCGCGCATCTATGGGTGACCCAGGTCTTCGAACCCATCGTCAAGGCCGTGCCCCGGGATCTGGGCAGCAAGCTGGAGGCTGCCGAAGTGGTGCACGAGGTCCTCGAGCACCGCTGGTATATGTCCGAGAAGGCCAACCACAACGTGCCCATGGCCGAGGCAGTGCAGTCCTACATGGACAACATCCTTCGCCACCGGCGCGACGAAGCTGCGATCCTGCTCAGCACCGATACCCGGACCATGAACATCCTGGACGCAGGAGGAGCCCCGGCCTAAGGCCGGAGCTCCTCGGATGGGGCGCGGAAGCGGTCAGTAGCTGTAGCTACTGCTGCTGCTCATGATCGCGATCATGATGAAGATGAAGAAAACCACCCCGACGAGGGTCCCCAGCCCGCCGATGATAATGCCGGCTACGGCCGGGACGTTGCCCATCCCTGCTTTGCGGGACTGGTTCAGGCCGATAATGCTCAGGACCAGGCCCACCACGGAGATAAAGAAGGACGTGATAAGGCCGGCAATGCCCATGGCCTGCCCGGGGTTCACCTGCGGCTGGGGGTAGCCGTCCTGGCCGTAGGCGGGGTAACCCGCCGGCTGGCTGTAGGCCGATGCGTCCTGGCCGTAACCCGGATAGGCGGCCTGCTGCCCGTAGGGGTTAGCCTCGGGCTGGCTGTCCTGCTGCTGCCCGTAAGGGTTAGCCTCGGGCTGGCTGTAGGGGTTAGCCTCAGGCTGGCTGTAGGGGTTAGCCTCAGGCTGGCTGTCCTGCTGCTGCCCGTAGGAGGGGTACGCGGTGGTCTCCTGTTCCTCTGGGGTGCCGGAGGCGGGAGCGGACCCGTACTGGCCGCTGTCCGAAGAAGTCTTGTCGTTGCCGGCAGGGTCTGCCCCTGGCTGCCACTCTGGTCGGTTCTCTGACACGCGAATATCCCCCTGAAGAAAAATGGTTAGCACGGCCGGGACGAGTGATCGATCAACCGCGCAACGCCAATGTGACGTACACCAATCCTATACAAGCCCGGCTGCCGGTGCCATAAGCGTGGAAAACCCCTCGCCTGCCTTTCAGGGCGTGTCCAGGATCTCCTGTGATCTCCGCTGCAGTTGTCATCCGGGCAGGGGCTGGAGCCGTTAAATGGAAGTGTAGGTTCGATAGATCTGTGGAAGGAAAGACGCTCCGAATGGTCGAAGACTTGGCTACCGTTTCCGGACGGGCCCACCTGCGTGTGATCCCCGTCCATGAACCGTCGGCCCGCCGCGACTGGTGGCGGTCTTCGGTGATTTACCAGATCTACCCCCGCTCGTTCCGTGATCTGCGCGGCGACGGCGTCGGAGATCTGCAGGGCATTACCGCGGAAATACCTGCCCTCGCCGATCTCGAGATCGACGCCGTCTGGCTCTCCCCGTTTTACCGCTCTCCGCAGAAGGATGCCGGCTACGACGTCGCCGATTACTGCTCCGTTGATCCCCTCTTCGGCGATCTGGACGACTTCGATGCGCTGATTGCCCAGGCTTCCCGCCATAAGATCCGCGTCATCGTGGATCTGGTTCCCAACCACTGCTCCGACCAGCACCGCCTCTTCCAGGAGGCCCTGGCCTCCCCGGCCGGTTCCCCGGCCAGGGACATGTTTATTTTCCGGGACGGCACCGGTGAGCATGGAGAGAATCCGCCGAACAACTGGCAGTCCCACTTCGGCGGCCCGGCCTGGACCCGGATCACCGAACCCGACGGTACTCCCGGGCAGTGGTACCTGCACCTGTTCGATACGTCCCAGCCGGACTTCAACTGGGACTGCCCCGCCGTGCACGCCGAATTCGAAAAAATCCTTCGGTTCTGGCTGGACCGGGGCGTCGGCGGGTTCCGGGTGGACGTTGCCCACGCGCTGATCAAGAAATCCGGTCTTCCGGACTGGGGCGGCCGTGCCGACGGATCCTCCTCCGAGGGCTATCCCGGGGTTGAAGCACCCATGTTCGGCCAGCCGGGCATTCATGACATCTACCGGTCCTGGCGGAAAATCCTGGACTCCTATGACGGTGAACGGGTGCTCTGTGCCGAAGCCACCATCGACCCGGTGGAGCGCCTGAGCGACTGGGTCCGCCCGGACGAGATGCACCAGACCTTCAACTTCGCCTACCTGCACCATCCCTGGGACGCGCCGGCCCTGCGGAAGGTCATTGAGTCTTCCCTGCGTGCGTTCGACAGAGTGGGGGCTCCGACCACCTGGGTCCTGTCCAATCACGACGTCGTCCGGCACACCAGCCGTTTCGGCCTGACGGGCGCCGGGCCCCGGAGCGGGGACGGGCTGGGGCCGCAGGACGAACAGCCCAACCTCGAACTCGGCCTCGTCCGGGGCCGCGCCGCAACCCTGCTGATGCTGGCCCTGCCCGGCGGTGTTTATCTTTACCAGGGCGAGGAGCTAGGCCTCCCGGACCACACACTGCTCCCGGATGAGTTCCGCCAGGACCCCACGTTCCACCGCACCGCAGGCGTCCGGGTGGGCCGTGACGGAAACCGGGTTCCCCTGCCGTGGAAAGCGAACCTGCCCAGCTACGGCTTCAGCTCGACGGGCGAGAGCTGGCTTCCGCAGCCGCCGATCTGGGGGAAGCACTCCCGCGACATTGAGCGCCGTAATCCCGACTCCACCCTGAACCTCTACCGCAACGCCCTCGCCCTCCGCCGGGAGCTCCGTCTGGGCGACGGTTCATTGGCATGGTGGCCGGAGCACGACGACGAGGGGCTGGTCGCCTTTGTCAACGGCGGTGTGCTCGTGGCCATCAACATGGGCGAAGCGCCGGTGCAGCTGCCCGATCTCCCGCTCCTGCTGGGCAGTGCGGCAGATGCCCTTGAGGGCAGCCGGCTGCGGCCCAACCGTACGGTCTGGCTCCGGCTGGATTAGCGGGGTCCGGCTGAATTAGCGGGGTCCGGCTGGATTAGCGGGTCCACCGCCGGGAATGGCCTTCCCGGGGTTCAGGATGCCGCCGGGATCGAACACGGCTTTCACCCTCCGCTGCAGCTCGAGCACCTCTGCCCGCTGTTCCTGCGGCAGCCAGCGCAGCTTGAACTGCCCGATGCCGTGTTCGCCCGTGATGGTTCCGCCCAGGGACAGTGCCACGGTGATGGACTCATCCAGGGCGGCATCCAGGCGCTTTCGGGCGCCGTCGTCGGCAGCCTGCACCCAGAAGGTGGGATGCAGGTTGCCGTCTCCGGCATGGGCAACCACCCTGAGGCGAACCCGGTGCCGTTCGGCCATCCGTTCAAGCTCGGCAACGTAGCGCACCAGCGCAGAGCGTGGAACGGCAACGTCCTCCCCCACCCGGAACTCGTGGGCCGTTGCGTCGCCACGGCTGTGCCGGCGCAGCTCCACCAGCCTGCCGGCTTCCGCCGAGCCTTCCGTACTCACTGTTCCCCCCAAGCCAGCCAGCACCCGGCGCACGACGCCGGCCTCGGCGTCGGCCCCGAACCCGTCCGTCTGGATGAGCAGCAGGGCGTTGCCGCGGGTCCGGAGGTTGCTTCCGTGGGTGCCGTCCAGCGCGTCGAGCGTGGCCCCGTCCAGCAACTCCATGATGGCCGGTTGGACTCGTGCTGCGCCGACCGCCAGGACCCCGGCAGCCGCCGTCGGAAAATCGGGAAAGAAGGCCGCAATGGTCCGCACGGCCACGGGCAGGTACCGCAGCCGCACGGTGATACTGACGATAATTCCCAAGGTGCCTTCGGAGCCGGTGAACAGGCCGGTGAGGTCGTAGCCCGCTACCCCCTTGAAGGTGCGATGTCCGGTGCTGATCAGCGAGCCGTCGGCCAGGACCACCTCCAGCGCCAGGACGGAGTCGCGTGTCACCCCGTACTTCGCACAGCGAAGTCCTCCGGCATTGGTGGCCACGTTCCCGCCGATGGTGGAGATCCGGTAGCTGGCCGGGTCCGGGGCATACATTAACCCGTGGGGCGCCGCCGCCGCATTGAGATCGGCGTTGATCACCCCGGGTTCGACGACGGCGATCTCGTCCTGCGCATTGAGTTCAAGAATGCGGTTCATTCGGTCCAGACAGAGGACGATGCAGCCGCCCGTCGCATGGGCACCGCCCGACACTCCGGTACCGGCTCCGCGGGGCACCACGGCGGTACCCGTCGCCGACGCCCAGCGCATCACCTCCTGGACACCGCGGACGCTTGTGGGCCAAACCACCGCCAACGGCTCCGCGTAGTCCAGCACGGGACCTCGGTCTGCGGCAAAGGCAGCCAGGACCTCCGGTGCCGTTTCCACCAGCCGGTCCGGGCCGGTGAGAGTCAGGCTGTGCCCCGCGTTCACGGACATGGGCTACCGAGCGCCCATAAAGCGCGCGTAGCGCTCCAGGATCTGCTCCCATTCGCTCTGGAGCCGGTCATATTCGCGTGCCGCGTCCGCGAGCCGGTCCAAGCCCGAGTGGCGCAGGGTGACCAGGGTGGAGCCGTCTGCTGCAGGAGCGAAATCCACCCGGACCTCGGTGGGGAACCGCGGGTCCTGCCCGGCCACCCATTCCAGCTCCAGCAACGTGTTCGGCTCCCGGGTGCGCACCGTTGCCCATACCGCCATTTCGCCATCGGGACCGGTCTCGGTAAGTACCCCGCCCTCAAACTCGGCGTGCGTTCCCTCCCCGAAATCCGTCAGGTCCTCCGGCCACCAAAGGTGCAGGTAGTCGGTGAAGCCGTTGAACGCTTCCTCGGGATCGCGGGGAACCTGACGGGTGGCCACCACGTCGGGAACGGACGCGCCGGCACCAGGCGTCCCCTCATCCGGATCCGGAGCTGCGGCATGGGAAAACAGGGAAGCACTCATGATTCCCAGCCTACCGGCCTGCCCGAAGAGAGCGGGCTGCCGGCCTGGTTAAACAGGAAAGGCCCGCACCGACACCGGTACAGGCACATCCTGTGGGTTAAACAGGTCAGGCCCCGCACATGGTGCGGGGCCTGACCCTCTCAACAAAAATTGTCCGGCGGTGACCTACTCTCCCACATCCTCCCGGATGCAGTACCATCGGCGCTGTGGGTCTTAGCTTCCGGGTTCGGAATGGGACCGGGC
>NZ_VTFX01000004.1 GCF_009192775.1 Arthrobacter yangruifuii | reverse complement strand
AACGGTCCGTCAAAGTATAAAGGGTGTTGTGATCATGCTGCTTGCGTCCACTATGTGGTTCCCGGACAACAACCCGTTGTTGGCCTGGAACACGAACCGTGTCCCCCTTGTCCGGGGGGCGGGTTCACAACTTTTACCGCACTGCCGGTACCCCTTGTGAGGGGTAACGGGACGTGTTGTAACCATTGTTTTCCCCACGCATACCCTGGTGTTTTTGGGTGTGTGGTGCGGGTGGAAGGGTTACGGCGGTCATAGCGTGGGGGAAACGCCCGGTCCCATTCCGAACCCGGAAGCTAAGACCCACAGCGCCGATGGTACTGCATCCGGGAGGATGTGGGAGAGTAGGTCACCGCCGGACAATTTTTGTTGAGAGGGTCAGGCCCCGCACCATGTGTGCGGGGCCTGACCTGTTTAACCCACCAGGCCTTTATCTCCGAGAACTTTATCTCCGGGAACTTTAGCCCGCAGGACCGTGCCGGCGGTTCCAGGCCAGGAGACCCCCGGCCCGGCAAGCCGCCGACCTGCTTCAGCGTTGGGGTCAAGATCCAGCGTTGGTGTCGAGACTCACCCTGTCCGGGCACCGAAAGTGTGCCCGCCGAATCGGCGCCAGGCGGACCGCTGGACTAGAATTACCCAGAGGCGTCACCGCCCCCCATAACTTTTCCATCTTTATTACAGGTACATAGTGACGAGCGACTGCAGTAATTCCGTTGGTCGGCTCACGACGAGAGGAACTCAGCAGCATGTCAGAGCAAAATAACAGGGATCAACGAAGCAGTGACGGAAGCGCCGCACGCGGCAGCAGCTCGTCAGACCGCCGAGACGACCGTGGCCGTCCGGCCACAAATGACCGCAACGCTCCCAAGCGCTTTGAAGACCGCAAGCCCTCCTTTGGCGGCCGTCCGGCCCGCGATGGTGAGCGTAAGTCCTTCGGTGACCGGGGTGCATCTTCGGAGCGTAAGCCGTATTCAAAGGATCGTAAGCCTGCGTTCGGTGACCGTCCGGCCCGCGGCGGGGATGACCGCCGTCCCGCACGAGACACCGAGGGCAGGCCTGCCTTCAGCAATCGTTCCGAGCGCAATGACCGCGCCGGCCGCGGTAGTGATGACCGCCGTCCGCCGCGCGATGGTGAGCGGAAGCCGTTTGGTGACCGTGGGGATCGGAAGCCGTTCGGCGGGGATGACCGCCGTCCGGCCCGTGACGGTGAGCGGAAGCCGTTCTCGCGTGATAGCCGTCCGCCGCGTGAGGGCGAGCGTAAGTCCTTTGGTGACCGTGGGGAGCGGAAGCCGTTTTCGCGGGATGATCGTCCGCAGCGTGATAGCCGTCCGCCGCGCGATGGTGAGCGTAAGTCCTTTGGTGACCGTCCGTCCGCTGACCGGAAGCCGTTTGGTGACCGTAGCGACCGGAAGCCGTTCTCGCGTGACAGCCGTCCGCCGCGTGACGGTGAGCGTAAGTCCTTTGGTGACCGTGGGGAGCGGAAGCCGTTTTCGCGGGATGATCGTCCGCAGCGTGATAGCCGTCCCCCGCGCGACGGCGACCGGAAGCCGTTCGGCGGGGATGACCGCCGTCCGGCCCGTGACGGCGACCGGAAGCCGTTCGGCGGGGATGACCGCCGTCCGGCCCGTGACGGTGAGCGGAAGCCGTTCTCGCGTGACAGCCGTCCGGCCCGTGACGGTGAGCGGAAGCCGTTCTCGCGTGACAGCCGTCCGCCGCGTGATGGTGAGCGTAAGTCCTTTGGTGACCGTGGGGACCGCAAGCCGTTTTCGCGGGATGATCGTCCGCAGCGTGACAGCCGCCCGCCCCGCGGTGACCGGCCCTCTTACGGTTCCGACCGCCCGTCGTTCCGTCGGGATGATGCCCCTGCCGCGCCGCGCCCCCGCAACGCCAAGGACCTGCGCAGCGCCAACCGCCCGGACCGCGAGCGTTCCCCGGAAATCGACGAGGACGTCACGGGACAGGAGCTGGACAAGGTCACCCGCGCCCAGCTGCGCAACCTCGAGGAAGTCAACAGCGAGTGGGTGGCCAAGCACCTGGTGATGGCCGGCCGACTCATTGATGACGAGCCCGAGCTGGCATTCCAGCATGCCCTGGCCGCCAGCCGCCGCGGCGGACGCATGGCCGTAGTCCGCGAAGCAGTTGGCCTGACCGCCTACGCCGCCGAGCACTTCGGTGAAGCGCTGCGCGAGTTCCGCACCTACCGCCGGATCAGCGGATCCAATGCCTACCTGCCCATGATGGCCGACTGCGAACGCGGTCTGGGCCACCCGGAAAAGGCACTGGACATGGCCCGTTCCGAGGACGCCAAGGACCTGGACACCGCCGGACAGGTGGAACTGGCGATTGTTGTCTCCGGCGCCCGCATGGACATGGGCCAGTTCGATGCAGCCGTAGCCGCACTGGAAATCCCGCAGCTGGACCGCAACCGCGCGTTCTCCTACAGCCCGCGGCTGTTCCGCGCCTACGCCGATGCACTGGAACTCGCCGGCCGCGGCGAGGAAGCGCAGAAGTGGCAGAAGCAGGCCCTGCGTGCCGACGAGGCCCTGGGCCTGGGCGACTTTGCAGAACCGGAAATCTTCGATCTGGTGCCTGAGGAAGAGGAACGCCCCAAGCACCGCGCCGAGCCCCGCGAGGACCGCTCCAATGCCTACTTCGCACCCGCCGAGGAAACACCGGCGGACACCCTCGACCCGGCTGACGATGTCGATGCGCTGCCCAGCGATGAGCAGGAAAACCTGCTGACCGAAGACGGCGACGCGAACGACGACGACGAGGCCGTGGAAGTCATTGTTTCCGACTTCGACGCCGATGCCGATGAGGACGAGGAAACTCCCCGCGAAGACGCAGAAGAGACGGAGCAGCAGCGCATTGAAGACTAATCCTTCGCTGGTCTCCGGTTACGACGCGGTCTTTTCCGATCTGGACGGCGTGGTCTACGCCGGACCGCATGCAATACCGGGGGCCGTGGAGGCCCTGGGCAGGCTGGCCGGCGAATCGGTCCAGCTTGCCTACGTCACCAACAACGCGTCGCGTTCCCCGGAAACGGTGGCTGCCCACCTGCGCGACCTCGGAGCACCCGCCACCGCGGAGAATGTCTTCGGGTCCGCGCAGGCAGGGGCGGAGCTGCTGGCTTCGAAGGTCGCTCCGGGTGCCAAGGTCCTGGTGACCGGCAGTGCCACCCTGGCAGCGGCCGTGGAAGCCCAGGGCCTGGTCCGGGTCGCCTCGGCCGATGACGCGCCGGACGCCGTCATCCAGGGTTTCGACCCGTCCCTGGGATGGGCCGATCTGGCCGAGGCGGCTTTTGCCGTCGGACGCGGCGCCGTCTGGGTGGCCACGAACACTGATCTGTCCATCCCGCAGGCCCGCGGAATCGCACCGGGCAACGGGACCCTCGTGGCCGCCGTCGGCGCTGCCACGGGCCGGGTACCCTTCGTCGCCGGAAAACCGGAGGCACCGCTGTTTACGACGGCGGCACGCCATCTGGACGTCCGGCGCCCGCTGGTCGTGGGGGACCGGCTGGACACGGATATCCTCGGCGGCACCAACGCCGGCTTCGACACCGCCCTGGTGCTCACCGGCGTCGATACGCCGGCGACCGCACTGGCCGCACGGACACCGGAACGGCCGGTATACCTGATCGAGAACCTGCAGGCGCTCTTCGAACCGTATCCGCTGCCGGCCCTGGAAGCCGGGCGGTACCGCTGCGGCGCCGCCGTTGCCTGGGTGGAGGACGAGACACTGGTTATTGCCGGAGACTCCTCCGATCTGGACAGCTGGCGTGCTGCCTGCGCCGCCTGGTGGGCTGCCCGCCCGGACGTTACGTCGGCCCTGGCACCCGAGATCCGCTGGACTGTCACCGCACGCGGCTAGGCTTCATCACAGCAGCCCAATCCCTCACCACGCATCCAGCAGGCAACCGCAGGAGGACAACAGATGCCCGAATCCCAGCCGGCGGCGCCATGTCCGCAGGCAGTGGCGGCCACGGAGGATCCTGCCGTCGATTCCCTCCTCGAAGCACTCCGTCCGCTGGCTGACCGGCCGGTGGCCGGCCACGCCGCGGTGTATGCCGAATTGCATGACGCCCTGCTCGCCGAACTCAACAATCACAGCGCAGCGCCGTCCCCGTCCCCGGCACCGGGAACCGCGGCAGAACAGCAGGATAAGCATGCCTAGGCTCGACCAGGAACTCGTCACCCGGGGCCTCGCGCGTTCACGTACCCAGGCCGCCAAGCTCATTGCCGCAGGAAGGGTGCTGCGCGCCGGAACCCCGGCTGCCAAGGCGTCCGCTCCGGTGGATGCCGCCGAAGTGCTCGAAGTGCTCGACGACGGCCTGCCGGACTACGTCAGCCGCGCCGGCCATAAGCTGGCCGGCGCGCTGGCGGCCTTTCCTGCCGTCCAGCCGCACGGGCTGCGCTGCCTGGACGCCGGCGCCTCCACCGGAGGCTTCACGGACGTCCTGCTGCGCTCCGGCGCGGCTCACGTGGCCGCCGTCGACGTCGGCCACGGCCAGCTGGTGGAACCGCTCCGGCAGGATCCGCGGGTCAGCGTTTATGAAGGGATGAATGTCCGCTACCTGGACCCGCAGGAGATCGGCGGCACCGTGGACCTGACCGTGGCGGATTTGTCCTTCATTTCGCTCACCATGGTGGTGGGCCCGCTCGCCGCTGCCACCCGTCCCGGCGGCAGCCTGCTCCTGATGGTGAAGCCCCAGTTCGAAGTCGGCCGTGAGCGGCTGGACCGTACCGGAGTGGTGACGGATCCGGCTCAGCACCGATCCGCTGTCACGGCGGTGGCGGCTGCGGCCATGGATGCCGGTTTGAGCATCGGAGGCATCGCTCCGAGCCCCCTTCCCGGCCAGAACGGCAATGTGGAGTTCTTTATGTGGCTGCAGGTGCCGGAAAAGATCCCTGCCTCCACAGCCGAACAAACCGCCGTCGCAAGACAGGGCACGGGTGCGCCGGCCGCCGCTGCAGCAGCCCGGCTCGTCGACGCAGCCTTTGCCGGGTTTGCGGAGCGGAAGCCCGGCGTAGAAGACTGACGAATGGACGTGCCGCAGGCATCCACCCGCAATTCGAAGAGGACGAAGACGCAGATGAGCAGACGGATACTGGTTTTGGCCCACACCGGACGGCGGGCCGCCATGACCGCTGCCCAGGAGGCCTGCACCCAGCTTCATTCCTCCGGGCTGGTTCCGGTCATGCGCCGCGGGGACCTCGAGGACATCCAGGCCGAATACGGCGTGCTCGCAGCCCCCACGGAAATCCTTGACGAGGATGTGGCCCTGGATGACGTGGATCTGGGCATGGTGCTCGGCGGGGACGGAACCATCCTGCGGGCCGCGGAACTGGTACGCGGAACCAACGTTCCCCTGCTCGGCGTCAACCTGGGCCATGTGGGCTTCCTGGCCGAAAGCGAACGTGCCGACCTGGCCCAGACCGTCCACTGGGTGGTGGAGCGCGCCTACACCGTTGAGGAGCGCATGACCATCGACGTCAAGGTCTGGCTCGGCGGGGAACTCCTGGCCCGGACCTGGGCCCTGAACGAAGCAGCCGTGGAAAAGGCCGACCGCCAGCGGATGCTCGAAGTGGTTATTGAAGTGGATGCCCGGCCCATCAGCTCCTTCGGATGCGACGGCGTCGTGCTGGCCACACCCACCGGCTCCACCGCGTACGCCTTCTCTGCCGGCGGCCCCGTGGTGTGGCCCGAGGTGGAGGCCCTGCTGCTGGCGCCCATCAGTGCCCACGCGCTGTTCGCCAAACCCCTGGTGGTTGCCCCTACCTCCGTGCTGGCCGTGGAGATCCTTACCCGCACCGACGCGCAGGGTGTGCTCTGGTGCGACGGCCGGCGCAGCATTGACCTGCCGCCGGGGTCCCGGGTGGAGGTCACCCGGTCCAAGACACCCGTCCGCCTGGCACGGACGCATCTGACCCCGTTCTCGGAACGGCTGGTCCGTAAGTTCCAGCTGCCCACCCACGGATGGCGCGGACCGGCACCGGCTGCCGCTCCCGGCACCCAGTTGACCCAGGCACCCGGACAAACCGTCCGGCACGCAAACCCCGACGGCAGCTCGGAAGTCAGGGACCGGACAGTTTCGGACAGTGGAGGCGTTGTCGAATGATTGAGGAAATCCGGATTAGGGACCTCGGCGTCATTACCGACGCCACCCTGGACCTGGGCCCGGGATTCACCGTGGTGACCGGTGAGACCGGCGCGGGTAAAACCATGGTGATCACCGCCCTGGGACTGCTCCTCGGTGCTCGTTCGGACGCCGGTGCCGTCCGCATCGGCGCCAAGTCCGCCGTCGCCGAGGCGCTCGTTCACGTGGATCCGCGAAGTGCCGCCGCCGTCCGCGCCGGCGAGGCCGGAGCCGAGCTTGAAGAGTACAACGGCGCTGCCGAACTGACCCTGGCCCGCACAGTCAACGCAGACGGCCGCAGCCGCGCCCACGTGGGCGGGCGTTCGGCACCCGTGGGCGTGCTGGCGGAAGTGGGGGAGCACCTGGTGGTGGTCCACGGCCAGACCGACCAGCTGCGGTTGAAGAGCGCCGCCGCCCAGCGGGAGGCGCTGGACAAGTATGCCGGTTCCCCGCTCGCGGCCGAACTTGGCACCTACCGTGAGGACTACGCCCGCTGGCGTGCTGCTGCCGGGGAATTGAGCGAACTGCGGGACCAGGCCCGGGACCGGCTTCGGGAGGCCGAATACCTGACCGCCGCGCTGGAGGAAATCGAAGCGGTGGACCCGCAGCCGGGGGAGGATGATTCCCTCAAGGCCGAAGCCATGCGCCTGAGCAACCTCGAGGAACTGCGCACCGCGGCGGTGAATGCACACTCGGCGTTGATTGCCGATGACTTCGGCGACGGAACAGATGCCACCACGTTGGTGGACGCCGCCAAACGCCAGCTGGAATCGGCCGGGGAACACGATCCGGCCCTGGCCGCCTCCGGGCAGCGGCTGGCCGAGGTGGGATACATCCTCGCCGACATTGCCACCGAACTGGCCAGCTACGGGGCGTCACTGGATTCCGAAGGTCCGGAGCGGCTGGCCGAAGTGGAATCCCGCCGGGCTGAACTGGCCGGCCTGGTGCGCAAGTATGCCCCCTCCATCGACGGGGTGCTGGAGTGGAGCGGCGAAAGTGCCAAACGGCTTGCCGAGCTGAGCTCCGACGACTCCCGGATCGAAGCACTGGAAGAGGAAATCAGCGTCCTGGCCGAACGGCTGGCCGCCCGGGGAGCTGCCGTCACCAAGCTGCGCACCGAGGCCGCCGCCGAACTCGCACAGCGGGTCAGCGACGAGCTCACGGCGCTGGCCATGAAGGACGCAAACCTGGTCATCGAGGTGCAGCCCACAGGCGAACCGGGTCCGCACGGTGCGGACAGCATTTCGTTCCTGCTGGCACCGCACCCCGGTGCGCCCGCCCGCCCGCTGGGCAAGGGCGCCTCCGGCGGTGAACTTTCCCGCGTGATGCTGGCCATTGAAGTGGTCCTGGCCGCCGTGGACCCGGTTCCCACGTTCATCTTCGATGAAGTGGACGCCGGCGTCGGCGGAAAGGCTGCCGTGGAGATCGGCCGCCGGCTCGCGATGCTGGCCAAACATGTACAGGTGATCGTGGTCACCCACCTGCCGCAGGTGGCAGCCTTTGCCGATCACCACATCCGCGTCATCAAGACCTCCACGGCCACCGATGACAGCACCGGCGTCACCGCCAGCGACGTCCGCGTGCTCGGCCAGGAGGAGCGGATCAAGGAACTCGCCCGGATGCTTGCCGGGCAGGAGGACTCGGCGACGGCTCGTGCCCATGCCGAGGAACTGCTGGATTCAGCGGGACATCTGCAGTGACCCAGGCACGAACGAATGCAGGAAACTTAACCCGAAACTACAAAAGGTGATAGGCTCGAACTCCGTGGTGCAGCGATCAAATTCCAGGTTTCCCAAGTCGTCTTCTACGACAAAACACATCTTCGTCACCGGTGGCGTGGCGTCCTCACTCGGTAAGGGACTGACAGCGTCAAGTCTCGGCCATTTGTTGAGGTCGCGCGGTATTGCAGTGACCATGCAGAAGCTCGATCCGTATTTGAATGTGGATCCGGGCACAATGAACCCCTTCCAGCACGGCGAAGTCTTCGTGACCGACGACGGTGCCGAGACGGACCTCGACATCGGACACTACGAGCGGTTCCTTGACGAGAGCCTCGACGGCTCCGCCAACGTCACCACCGGCCAGGTGTACTCGACGGTCATCGCGAAGGAACGCCGCGGCGAATACCTCGGCGACACGGTCCAGGTCATTCCTCACATCACCGATGAGATCAAGCGCCGGATGCGCCTGCCCTCAGAGGCGAAGAAGACCCCCGACGTGATCATCACCGAGATCGGCGGTACGGTCGGCGACATCGAGTCCCAGCCGTTCCTCGAAGCCGCACGCCAGGTCCGCCAGGACATCGGCCGCAGCAACGTCTTCTTCCTGCACGTGTCCCTCGTGCCGTACATCGGCCCGTCCCAGGAACTGAAGACCAAGCCGACCCAGCACTCCGTGGCAGCACTGCGCTCCATCGGCATCCAGCCCGACGCCATTGTCATCCGCTCGGACCGTCCGGTGCCGGATGCCATGCGCAACAAGATCGGCCGGATGTGCGACGTGGACGTGGACGCCGTGATCGGCTGCCCGGACGCCCCCAGCATCTACGACATCCCGAAGACGCTTCACTCCCAGGGCCTGGACGCGTACATCGTCCAGCACCTGGACCTGAAGTTCAAGGACGTCAACTGGACCAAGTGGGACCGCCTGCTTGAGTCCGTGCACAACCCGAAGCACCATGTCGACGTTGCCCTGGTGGGCAAGTACGTGGACCTGCCCGACGCCTACCTCTCCGTCACGGAAGCACTGCGCGCCGGCGGCTTCGCCAACAAGACGAAGGTCAACATCCGCTGGGTACCCTCGGATGACTGTGCCACGCCCGAAGGCGCCGCCAAGGCCCTGGCCGGAGCGGACGCCATCTGCGTTCCCGGCGGCTTCGGTATCCGCGGCCTCGAGGGCAAGCTCGGCGCCCTGACCTACGCCCGGGAGAACAAGCTTCCGACGCTGGGTCTGTGCCTTGGCCTGCAGTGCATGGTCATCGAGTACGCCCGCAACGTGGTGGGCCTGGAAGGCGCTTCCTCCTCCGAGTTCGAACCGGATACCCAGTACCCGGTCATCGCCACCATGGCCGAACAGAAGGACATTGTTGAGGGCGGCGGCGACATGGGCGGCACGATGCGCCTGGGCCTGTGGGACGCGAAGCTGGAACCGGAGTCCGTGGTTGCCAAGACCTACGGCAAGACGGAGGTGGCCGAACGCCACCGCCACCGCTACGAGGTCAACAACCAGTACCGTGCCCAGATCGCCGAAGCCGGCCTGGTGTTCTCCGGAACCACCACCGACGGCGGACTGGTGGAGTTCGTCGAGCTTCCGGCCGACGTGCACCCGTACTACGTCTCCACGCAGGCCCACCCGGAGCTCAGCTCCCGTCCGACGCGTCCGCATCCGCTCTTCGCCGGACTCGTCAAGGCTGCCCTGGCACACCAGAGCGGCAGGGCCTAGCCATGGCACAGGGGTTCGCCGACGCGCAAAGCCCGCGCCCGCTGCTGGAATCGGAAACGGTGTACAGCGGTCCGGTGTGGGACGTGGTCAAGGAGAAGTTCACCCTGACCGACGGCGGCGAACCCCTGGTCCGCGACTACATTGCCCATCCGGGCGCCGTAGCCATCCTGGCCATGAACGAGGCCGGACAGGTGCTCCTGATCAACCAGTACCGGCATCCCGTCCGGATGACCCTGTGGGAAATACCGGCCGGACTCCTGGACGTGGACGGTGAAGACTTCCAGGTCGGCGCCGCCCGCGAACTGGCGGAGGAAGCGGATCTGCAGGCGTCCGAGTGGCAGGTCCTCACGGATCTGTTCCTCTCTCCGGGCTCCTCCCGGGAAGCCCTGCGCATCTACCTCGCGCGCGGCATCACCGAGGTTCCCGAGGCAGACCGGCATACCCGGACCCATGAAGAAGCCGAAATCAAGGTGGAATGGGTGGACCTGGACGACGCCGTGCAGGCCGCCCTGCAGGGCCGCATGCACAGCCCGTCCGCGGTGGCTGCCGTCCTGGCCACCGCCGTCGCCCGCGGCAACGGCTACCGTGATCTGCGCCCGGCGGACGCTCCGTGGCCCGAGCACCACTCGCAGCACTCCTCCTGGGCCAACGGCCCGGTCCGTTAGGAAGCAATGCCCAGCGCTGACCCTGATGCCGGGTCCCGGCATAATGACACCGTTGCCATCAACCTGCCCGGTTCCCTGAACCCGACCCTCAAGCTGGATCTCGAATGGGAAGAGGCGCGCCGGCTGCGTGACGCGGACCTGGCCGAACTGGACCGGACCGGTTCGCTGGGGTCCGCGCCTGCGCACACGGCTGCGGCAGCCCCGCCCGAGGCAGCGCCGAGTGAGGGGACTGCCCCCGCCCCGGCGTCCAAGACTGCATCCAGACCGGCGTCCAAGACGAATGCCCCGGCGCGGTCCCGCGCTGCGACCATGCAGTCCGCCGCCGATGAGCTGCGCTCCACCCCGGCCGGCCGGGCGATCGGCAGCTATCTGCAGCACATGTCCGTGGAACGCGGACTGGCTTTCAATACCCTCGAGGCCTACCGCCGGGACCTGCTGCGGTACGCCCGCTTCCTGGGCTCCCGCGGCGTGGAGGACATTTCCCGCATCACCCGCCACGATGTGACGGCGTTCGCCCAGTCCATTTCCGAAGGGTCCGACGGCGCCTCCGCACTGAGCGTCCGCTCGGCTGCGCGGACCATCGTTGCGGTCCGCGGACTGCACCGCTTCTGGGCCCTGGAGGGCATGACCACCGCCGATCCGGCGTCGGACGTGCACCCGCCCATGCCCGGTAAGCGCCTGCCCAAGGCCATCAGCGTCAACGAGGTCACCCGCATTCTTGAAGCGGTCTCCCTCGATACCCCCTCCGGGCTGCGGGACCGGGCACTGCTCGAGTTCCTGTACTCCACCGGGGCGCGCATCAGTGAGGCCGTGGGCCTGGACGTGGATGACCTGTCCCTGGAACGCATCCCCGCCAATGGCCCGGACGTGGTGCGGCTGTTCGGCAAGGGCTCCAAGGAACGCCTGGTGCCGCTGGGCTCCTATGCGGCCCGGGCACTGGATGAGTACCTGGTGCGCGGCCGTCCCGCGGCCGCCGCCAAAGGCAAGGGCACTCCCGCACTGTTCCTGAATGCCCGCGGCGGGCGCCTGTCGCGGCAGAGCGCCTGGACCATCCTGAAAAACGCCGCAGAGAAGGCGGACATCGGGCGCGACGTTTCCCCGCACACCCTGCGGCACTCCTTCGCCACCCACCTGCTCGAAGGCGGTGCCGACGTCCGGGTGGTCCAGGAGCTTCTGGGCCACGCCTCGGTCACCACCACGCAGGTCTACACCCTGGTCACGGCCGAAACCCTGCGCGAGGTCTACGCCGCCGCCCACCCGCGGGCCCTGTGATCCAGGACGGCGGAGTGCCCTTCCGTGCCTCCCCCGTGGTGCTTTGCTTCCTCTTCCGCGACACGGTCTCCGGCGGCCGGCAGGTCCTGATGGGGCTGAAGAAGACCGGCTTCGGACTCGGCCGGGTGGTCACCCTGGGCGGGCACATCGAACCCGGCGAGACTCCGGAGCAGGCCGCAGTGCGCGAGGTCGAGGAAGAATCCGGCGTAGTAGTGCGGGAAGCGGACCTGCAACGTGCCGGCACCATCGAATGGATCTTCCCCGCCCAGCCCGGCCTGGATATGTCCACGGTTCTGTTCCGTGCGCACCGCTGGGAGGGCGAGCCCACGGAGAGCTCCGAAATCCGTCCGGCCTGGTATCCGGTGGAACAGGTCCCGTACGCCCGGATGTGGCCGGATTCCGCCCTCTGGATGCCCCGCCTGCTGGCGGGAACCTATTTCAATGCTGTTGTCACCATTGCGGATGACAACGTCAACGTCGCCAGCGCGGTCTTTAGCTAACTCCGGCGCAGGTTCCCAGCCTCTGGGACTGGTGGTGCTGGAGAGACCCCACGGGCCCCAACGGCACCACACCGTGGGAAGCCGTGTCGGGCAGGTCTGAGGATCCGCCTAGACAATGCAAGGGGACGTCGGATAAGCAAGGGGACCCCGGATAAGGCGGCTTTAATATTCCCTGCGAGCTCTGCGAGCAGGGAATTTCGTTGCCGCCGTTCCGGGGCCCCCGACGGGGCCCTTGGGGCCTCACCAAAGGCTGGAGATGAAACCTACGGCAGGTGCCGCTCCTCAGCCCCGTTGTACTCACTGAGCGGCCGGATCAGCGAATTCGCTTCCAGCTGCTCCATGATGTGCGCCGTCCACCCGGTAATCCGCGCTGCGACGAACAGCGGCGTAAAGGTGGGCGTATCAAAGCCCATCAGGTGGTAGACCGGCCCGGCGGGGTAGTCCAGGTTCGGCAGGATGTTCTTCCGCTCGCCCATGGCCGTTTCCAGTGCCGTGTACAGCTCGCCCATGTCCGGACGGTCGTAGTACTTGACCATGTTGTCCAGGGACGCCTTCATGGTCGGCACCCGGGAGTCGCCGTTCTTGTAGACCCGGTGGCCGAAGCCCATGATCTTTTTCTTCTCTGCCAGGGCCTCGTCCAGCCACGCAGCAGCGTGGGCCGCGACGTCGCCGTCTGCCGCGCTCTCGGTGATCTCCGCGAACGTGTGCATGACCGCTTCGTTGGCGCCGCCGTGCAGCGGGCCCTTCAGCGCACCGATGGCACCGGTGACGGCGGAGTGCAGGTCCGAGAGGGTGGAGGTAATGACGCGTCCGGTGAACGTGGAGGCGTTGAAGGAGTGCTCCGCGTACAGGATCATCGAGACGTTGAACGCCTCCACCACCTCGGGTGCGGCCTCCTCGCCGAAGGTCATCCAGAGGAAGTTCGCCGAGTAGCCCAGGTCATCGCGGGGCTCCACCACGTCCTCGCCGCGGCGGCGGCGCTGGTCATAGGCGACGACGGCGGGCATGGCTGCGAACAGGCCCACCGCCTTGTCCATGTTGGCCTGCACCGAGGAATCCTCGGCGAGTTCGTGTGAGGCGCCCAGGACGGACGCTGCCGTGCGGCAGACGTCCATCGGGTGGCAGGTCACCGGCAGGGCGTCGATGACGGCCTTCAGCTCCGGGGTGAGGGCCCGCTGCGCGCGCTCCCCGTCGGTGAACTCGGCCAGCTGCGCCTCGGTGGGCAGCTCGCCGTTCCAGAGCAGGTAGGCGACCTCTTCGAAGCTGCACCGGGCAGCGAGTTCCTGCACCGGATAGCCGCGGTAAAGCAGGGAGTTCGTTTCGGGATTGACCTTGGAAATGCGGGTGGTGTCTACGAGTACCCCCGCCAGGCCCTTGTGGATCTGGGGATCTGTCATTGCTGCTGACTCCTTCGAAAGTGCGGTAATGCCTGGCCGGTCTTAGTGGGTGCCCGGAACCTGGAAGTTGAAAACGGACGTGTCGAAGTGGTTGTACGCCTCATAGTCCACCAGATCGTACAAACGCGCACGTGTGAGCATATTCGGTACATCCGCCTGCTGCGTGCCGTGCGCCTTGATGGTCTCCAGCGTCCGCTCAGCCGCACCCATGGCGCTGCGGAGCAGGGTGACCGGGTAGATCACCATGTTCACGCCCACCGAGGAGAGGTCATCGTAGGTGAACAGCTCGCTCTTGCCGAACTCGGTCATGTTGGCCAGGATCGGGACGTCGACGGCGGCGCGGATGGCGGCGAATTCCTCCAGCGACTTCATGGCCTCGGGGAAGATGGCGTCTGCTCCGGCGTCGACCAGTGCGCGGGCGCGGTCCTGGGCGGCTTCCAGGCCGTCCACGGCCCGGATGTCGGTGCGGGCCATGATCAGGAAGTTCGGATCCCGGCGGGCGTCCGCGGCGGCGCGGATGCGCTTGACTGCGGTGTCGGTGTCCACCACGTTCTTGCCGTCCAGGTGGCCGCAGCGCTTGGGGTTGAACTGGTCCTCGATGTGGCAGCCGGCAAGGCCTGCGTTCTCGAGTTCCTGGATGGTGCGGGCCACGTTCATCGGTTCGCCGAAGCCGGTGTCCGCATCGACGATGGCGGGCAGATCGGTCATCCGGGCAATCTGCCCGGCGCGGGTGGCCACCTCGGTCAGGGTGGTCAGGCCGATATCCGGCAGGCCCAGGTCATTGGCCAGGACGGCGCCGGAAATGTAGACGCCGTCGAAGCCTTTTTCCTCGATGAGGCGGGCCGAGAGCGGGTTGAAGGCACCCGGGAACTGCTGCAGGGTGCCGGAGGCCAGTCCTTCGCGGAAGGCTATCCGCTTGGCCTCGGGAGTGACGGAGGAGTACAGCATTTAGAAGAGTCCCTTCGGTGCGGCCGCCGGGTTGATGACCCCGTCGGCGGCGGTGATGTTCAGCTGGTCCAGCTCTCCGGCAGCCAGTTCGGGCAGGCGCTGCACGGTGGCCAGGAAACGCTCGATTTCCGCGGCGGAGACCAGGCCTTCAGCCAGGGTGCGGAATTTGTTGATGTACTGTTCCCGGCTGAACGGCTTGGCGCCCAGCGGGTGCGCGTCGGCAACGGCGATTTCATCGGTGATCACGGTGCCGTCAGTCAGGACGATGGTGACCTTGCCGCCGAACGCCTTTTCGCTGATGTCCAGCGAGTGGTAGCGGCGGGTCCATTCCGGATCCTCCACGGTGGTGACCTTGTGCCACAGTTCCACCGTGTCCGGCCGGCCGGCGCGTTCGGGGGAGTAGGAGTCCACGTGGTGCCAGGCGCCGTCCTGCAGGGCGACGGTGAAGATGTACGGGATGGAGTGGTCCAGGGTTTCGCGCGAGGCGGTGGGATCGTACTTCTGCGGATCGTTGGCGCCGGAGCCGATCACGTAGTGGGTGTGGTGCGACGTGGCGATCAGGACGCTTTCCACGTTGGCCGGATCCGTGGCCTCGGGGTGCTCGCCGTGGATCCTGCGGGCCAGGTCAATCCAGGCCTGCGCCTGGTACTCCGCGGAGTGTTCCTTGGTGTAGGTGTCCAGGATGGCGCGCTTGGCTTCGCCTTCTTCAGGCAGCGGCACCTCGTAGGCGGCGTCGGGACCGTCCAGCATCCAGGCGATCACGCCGTCTTCACCTTCATAGATCGGCGTGGGGGAGGTCTGTCCGCGCATGGCACGGTCCACGGCCTCGACAGCCATCTTGCCGGCGAACGCCGGAGCGTGGGCCTTCCAGGTGGAGATCTCGCCCTTGCGCGACTGGCGGGTGGCGGTGGTGGTGTGCAGGGCCTGGCCGACGGCCTGGAAGATGGTGTCGACGTCGAGCCCCAGCAGGGTGCCGATGCCGGCGGCGGCGGAGGGGCCGAGGTGGGCCACATGGTCGATCTTGTGCTTGTGCAGGCAGATGGCCTTGGCCAGGTTGACCTGGATTTCGTAGCCGGTGGCGATGCCGCGGATCAGGTCGCGGCCTGAGGCGCCGGTGTGCTGGGCGACGGCGAGGACCGGCGGGATGTTGTCGCCGGGGTGGGAGTACTCGGCGGCCAGGAACGTGTCGTGGTAGTCCAGTTCGCGCACCGCCACGCCGTTGGCCCAGGCGGCCCACTCGGGGCTGGTCTTGGCCAGCACGCCGAAGACGGAGGCGCCCTTGCCGTGGGCGGAAGGGGAGAAGGAGAGGGCCTGGGCGCGGGCGGCGACAATGGGTCCGCGGTTCAGGGAAGCGACGGCCACCGAGGCGTTGTCGATGATGCGGTTGATGACCATGTCCGTGACGTCGTCGGTGACATCAACGGGATCGGCGGCAACCTTGGCGATCTTGTAGGCCAGCTGGTCCTCGCGGGCCAGCTTCTCGTCGCTGCGGTAGACCCGTACTTTATTGAGGTTCAAGGGGTTGTCCTTCTCTTGGAGGTGGTGATTTCTGGGGCGGCGATCCGGGCGGATCGAAGATGTTCAAGGCTTTTGTGCAGGTGGACCGAGACCGCGGCGCCCGCCAGGTCGGGATCTCCGGTGGCCACGGCCGCAGCGATGGTGGCGTGCTCGCCTGCGGTTTCCAGCAGGCGCTCGGGGTTGTCCTTGGCCAGGCGCCGCACGCGGGCCAGATGCAGGCGGACATTGCCAAGCGCCTGGGTGAGGTAGGTGTTCGCTGCGGCATCGTCGATGGCGGCGTCAAGCTCGGCCACCAGCGAGTAGTAACCGCCGCGGTCCGAATCCGTTGCGGCAGTGCCGATGAGTTCCCCGGCGGCGCGGAACCGGACAGCCAGGGAGCGGAAGACCGGTTCGTTCCCGCGGACCGCGGCGAGGGCGGCACTTTTGCATTCCAGCGCCTGGCGCAGTTCGAAGAGTTCCGCGACGGTGTCCAGGGAAATGCCGGTGACGACGACGCCGCGTCCGCTGTGCGGGGCCGCGAGGCCGTCTGCGCTCAGCCGGCTCAGGGCTTCACGCAGGGGAGTGCGGGATACGCCCAGCCGCTCGGACTGCTCCACTTCGCCCAGGACGGTTCCCGGAGGCAGGCGCCAGTCCACAATGTCCTGCCGCAGGGCGGCGTACGCGCGGTCGCTTGCCCGCATAGTGCGCCTCCTCACGACTGATACCTGCGTCACGTTCCCAGTCAGTGTATACATGGGCCGGGTAAAAAGCGTATCCGGGCTCACATCCTCCGCTTCTGCCTGTGCCCTTGTATACAGAACGCGTCGCGTCGGGCTTCTGCCGGGGAGCTGCGCCGGGGCGCCGCAGGGCATCTTCGGCGAAGCGCCGGGCATGGCCGGGGCGACCGGGGTGACAGGGGAGAGCGCGCCCGCGGGCACGTCCCCTAGTACCATGACGCGTACTACGGCGGATCGAGGAGGATTCATGGACGCGCAGAGCACCGGAGCCTATGGGCGGGCCTATGCCCGCAGCAGCACCGATCCGGAGGGCTTCTGGCTGGCGGCCGCCGCCCTGGTGGACTGGGACAAGCCGCCCGCACGCGCCCTGGAGGACGCCGGAGCGCCGTTGTACTCCTGGTATCCCGGCGCGGAGCTGAACACCTCCTTCAACGCCCTGGACCGTCACGTTGCGGCGGGCCGAGGAGACACCGCTGCACTGGTCTATGACTCGGCCATGCTCGGCACCGTCCGCACCTACACCTATGCCGAGCTCCTGGCGGAGGTGGAGCGGTTCGCCGGGGTGCTGCGCGGGCTCGGTGTCGGCCCGGGGGACCGGGTGATCATCTACCTGCCGATGATTCCCGAAGCCGTGATCGCGATGCTCGCCACCGCCCGGCTGGGGGCGGTCCACTCCGTGGTCTTCGGCGGTTTCGCCCCGCGCGAGCTTGCCGCCCGGATCGACGACGCCGGTCCCGCCGTCATCGTCACGGCCAGCGGCGGGCTGGAACCCAGGCGGACCGTCGAATACCTTCCCGCCGTCGCCGAGGCGCTGAAAACCGCAACGCACCGGGTGAACGCCGTCGTCGTGGCCGAACGGGCCGGCTTCGCCGGCACCCGGGAGGAATACGACGGTACCGGCGGCGCCGCCTGGTACGCCTGGGACGCGCTCGCGGCCGTCGCCGAACCCGCCGGCCCGGTGCCGGTGGCGGCCACGGATCCGCTCTACATCCTCTACACGTCCGGCACCACCGGCTCGCCCAAGGGCGTGGTGCGGGACAACGGTTCCCACGCCGTGGCGATGGCCTGGTCAATGGAGAACATTTACGGGGTAGGTCCGGGACAGGTGATGTGGACGGCATCGGACGTCGGCTGGGTGGTGGGCCACTCCTACATCGTGTACGGCCCCCTGATCGCCGGCGCCACGAGCGTTTTGTATGAGGGGAAACCCGTGGGAACCCCCGACGCCGGTGCGTTCTGGCGGGTCGCGGCGCAGCACGGCGTCAACGTCCTGTTTACGGCACCCACCGCGCTCAGGGCCATCCGGAAAGCCGATCCCGGGGCCGCCGAACCGGGCAACTATGATCTCTCCCGGCTCCGGCACCTCTTCGCCGCCGGCGAGCGCTTGGACCCGGCCACGCTGCAGTGGGCCCAGGCGGCACTCGGAGTGCCCGTGATCGACCACTGGTGGCAAACCGAAACCGGCTGGGCCATCTGCGCCAACCCCGTGGGACTGGAGCAGCTGCCGGTGAAGGCCGGCTCGCCCACGGTGCCGGTTCCCGGGTTTGCCGTACGCGTGCTCGGACCGGACGGGAAGCAGGTGCCCGCAGGAACCGAGGGCAACATTGCCCTGGAGCTGCCGCTGCCGCCGGGAACGCTGCGGACGCTCTGGGGCAGCGACGAACGCTACCGTGCCGCCTATCTGGAGGTCTTCGACGGGTACTACGCGACCGGGGACTCGGGTTACCTGGACGAGGACGGGTACCTCTTCGTCATGGGCCGCACCGATGACGTCATCAATGTCTCCGGACACCGGCTCTCCACCGGAGCCATGGAGCAGGCCGTGGGGTCCCATCCCGCCGTCGCCGAAGCCGCGGTGATCGGCATCGCGGATCCGGTCAAGGGCCAGCGGCCGTCCGGCTACGTGGTGCTGAAGACCGGGATCGAGATCGATCCGGAGGTGCTGCGGGCCGAACTGGTGGAGCAGGTGCGCTCGCAGATCGGCCCGGTGGCGGACTTCAAGGACGTCTTCGTGGTGGACGCGCTGCCCAAGACCCGGTCGGGAAAGGTGCTGCGCAAGACCATGCGCCAGATCGCCGACGGTGTTCCACACACCGTGCCCTCGACCATCGAGGACCCGGACGTGCTGGAGGCCCTGACCGCGGTGCTGCGTCCGTCATCGGCGCAGTCCCGGTCAACGCAGTCCCGATCAGCGCAGTCCCGGCCAGGGGAGAGCTAAGCGGCCTGGCCGGCTTACCGGCGCCAGCTGTACTCCAGCTCCGGCCGTCCCCGGGTCCCGTACCTCGGCGAGCGCAGCACCGACTGCTCGTCCGCCAGATGTTCCAGGTAGCGGCGGGTGGTGATCCGGGACATCGACAGTGCCTGGGCCGCCTCGGTGGCTGACAGGGGTGCCCCGGCGTGCTTGAGCAGGTCCGCGACGGCTTCGAGTGTTTCCCCGGACAGGCCCTTGGGCAGCGGCGCGGCGACGGCGGGACGCAGCGCGGCGAAGGCGCTGTCCACCTCGCTCTGGGTGGTCGAGGCTGCCTGTTCGGCCATCCGGCGCCGGTACTCGGCATAAGCGGAGAGCTTGGCGGTGAAGGCGGAAAACGTGAACGGCTTGATCAGGTACTGCACAATGCCGCCGGACATGGCGCTGCGGACCACGGCCAGGTCCCGGACCGCGGTTACGGCGATGACGTCCACGGGAAGTCCCGCGCCGCGGATCCGGCGCAGCAGGTCCAGCCCGTGCAGATCCGGCAGGTTCATGTCCAGGAGCACCAGGTCAATCCGGGCGTCGCTGCCGGGCTCAGCGGTTCCGGCGGCTTTTAATGCTTCCAGGGCACCGGCCCCGGTGCGGGCAATCCCGGCCAGCCGGAAACCCGGGACGCGGCGGACGTATTCGGCATGCGCCTCGGCGGGAACCTTCTCGTCTTCCACCACCAGTACGCGGATGTCGGCGGAATTGTCGGTCACGGTGCGGCCTCCGCCGGGGGAGCCTGTGCCGCAGGCCCGGGCGGAACCGGGATCTGAACGCTGAAGCAGGCACCCGGACCGCCAAACACGCGGATGCTGCCCCCCAGCCGGGTCACCGCCTGGCGGACCAGCGCCAGCCCGAGGCCGCGACCCACAAGAACGCGCCCTTCGGGCAGTTCCTTGGTGCTGACTCCCTGTTCGAAGATATGTTCGATTATCTGCGGCTCGACGCCGGGGCCGTCGTCCTGCACCTCGATCAGCAGCCCGTCCTCCGAGTTGCCCAGATGCAGGGCCACCGAGCCGGCCGCGGCATCAAAGGCGTTGTCCAGCAGGTTGCCGATAATGGTTACCAGCTCCACGGGATCAAGCCCGGCCCCGCCGAACCGTCCGGCCACCGACTCGACCTCGATCTCCAGGGTGATGCCGCGCTCGCGGGCCTGGGCGGCCTTGCCCATCAGCAGTGCGGTGACCGCGGGTTCCTCCACAGCGGAGAGGACGCCGTCGTTGAGCTGCTGGGATTGTTCCAGATCAGCGGTGGCGAACCGCAGCGCTTCGTCGCTGCGGCCCAGTTCGATCAGGGACACCAGGGTGTGCACCCGGTTGGCATGTTCGTGTGCCTGGGCGCTCAGGGCATCGGCCAGCGTCCGCATCGTGGCCAGCTCTCCGGTCAGGGCTTCCATATCGGTGGAGTCCCGCAGCGTGGTGACCGTGCCGAACCGCCTCCCGTGCGGGCCCGGAGCAACGGCAGCGGACTGGTTGACCACCAGGATGCGCTCGCCGGTGAGGTGGATTTCTTCACGGGCATCCCGGCCCGAGCCCAGCAGCGAGGCGAGCGGGCCGGGAAGGGGCGGCAGCTCCTGCCCCCAGGACACCGTGCCGGCCGGGGGCAGGCCGAGCAGAGCCGACGCCTGGTCGTTGTAGAGCACCAGCTGCCCCCGGGGATTGAGCAGCAGCAGCCCCTCGCGCACCGAATGCAGCGCAGAATCGTAGAACGCGTACATGTGGCTGAGATCCGAAGGGCCCAGCCCGTAGGTGGCGCGGCGCAGGTAGCGGCTGAGCAGATAGGACCCCGCCGCCCCGAAGGCCAGGGCCGCGGCGTCAATGGCAAACAGCTCCGGCAGCCTGGCGTCCCGGGCAATGCCCACCCGGTCCACGGTGATCCCGGCGGCAACCAGGCCGGTGACGTTGCCGCCGTCGTCGTACACCGGCGTGATGGCGCGGACCGAGGGGCCGAGCGTGCCCGTGTAGGTCTCGGTGAAGCTCCCGCCGGCCAGGGCAGCGTCCACGGAGCCGAGGTACGCCTTGCCTATCTGCTCCGGATTGCGGTGCGTGAAGCGGGTGCGGTCGGTGTCCATGATGGTCAGGAAGTCCACTCCCACCCGGTCCATCACCCCGGTGGCGTACTCCTGCAGGCCCGCCGTGTCACCGGAGCCGACAGCGGCCCGGACGTTGCCGCCGGCGGCAACGGTGCCGGCGACAGCGAGCATCCGGGAACCGGTCTCCGCGTAGGTGCTCTCTTCCGCCTGCTGGTACAGCCCCCAGGCGATGCCGCCCGAAACGCAGAGTATGAAGGCCAGCTGGGCCAGGAACAGCCGTCCGGCCAGGCTCTGGTGATGCACCGTCGTCCTTTGCATGCGTGGGGTTTGTGGGTGTTAGTGGGTCAGTTGAGAACAATATGAACACAAGCGTGACTACGATCACATAGCACACGAAGATGGAAGCCGACCCCACGCACCAAGGAGTACCGCCATGGCAGCTGCCGCAAACCCGTATGACGGCTCACAGAAGAGCCCGAAACGGGACAGAACACACTTTCTCTACATCGCCGTCATCGCCGCGGTGGTGCTCGGGGCCGTGCTCGGTCTCGTTGTCCCCGAATTCGCGAAGAGCCTGAAGCCCCTCGGGGCCGGGTTCATCAACCTCATCAAGATGATGATTGCCCCCGTCATCTTCTGCACCATTGTCCTAGGCATCGGATCAATCGCCAAAGCAGCGACGGTCGGCAAGGTCGGCGGCCTGGCGCTGGGCTACTTCATCATCATGTCCACCTTCGCGCTCGCCATCGGCCTCGTCGTGGGCAACCTGATCCACCCGGGTGAGGGACTGGACCTGCAGGCCTCCGGCAGTGCCGCTCCCGCCGCCCCCGAAGAAGGGGACGGGATGACGGGCTTCCTGCTGAGCATCATCCCCACCACCCTGCTGGCCTCACTGACCGGCGAGTCCATCCTGCAGACCCTGTTCGTTGCACTGCTGGTCGGCTTCGCCCTGCAGAAGATGGGCCCTGCAGGTGCACCGGTGCTCAAGGGCATCGGCTACATCCAGGCCTTGGTCTTCCGCATCCTCATGATGATCATGTGGCTGGCACCGATCGGTGCCTTCGGCGCCATTTCCGCCGTCGTCGGCGAGACCGGCATCAAGGCGATCGTCAGCATGGCCACGCTGATGGTTGCCTTCTACCTCACCTGCATCCTCTTCATCGTCATCATCCTGGGCGGCCTGCTGAAGCTGGTCACCGGGTTCAGCATCTTCAAGCTCATGCGTTACCTGGGCCGGGAATACCTGCTGATCTTCTCCACCTCGTCCTCCGAAGTCGCCCTGCCCCGGCTGATCGCCAAGATGGAACACCTGGGCATCTCCAAGCCCGTGGTCGGCGTCACCGTACCCACCGGCTACTCCTTCAACCTGGACGGCACCGCCATCTACCTGACCATGGCAGCCCTGTTCGTGGCCTCCGCCATGGGCAAGCCGCTGGAGCTGGGGGAGCAGATCTCCCTGCTGGTCTTCATGATCATTGCGTCCAAGGGTGCGGCCGGCGTCACCGGTGCCGGCCTGGCCACCCTGGCCGGCGGCCTGCAGTCGCACCGCCCGGACCTCCTGGACGGGGTGGGCCTGATTGTCGGCATCGACCGGTTCATGTCCGAGGCACGCGCGCTGACCAACTTCACCGGCAACGCGGTAGCCACCGTGCTGATCGGCACCTGGACCAGGGAAATCGACAAGGAACAGGTCAACGCGGTCCTGGACCGCGAGCGTCCCTTCGACGAGGCAAGCATGAACGTCGACGCCGGCACCGACGAACCGCGCCAGACGGCGGAGTCCGCTGAATTGGCTGCAACGGTGCCCGGCCCGGCAGGCAGCACCGCAGTCACCGGTGAGTCCGCCGGAACGCGGCACTAACCCGGAGTATCCGAACCGGCAGCACCGAAGAACGCGTCCCGTCCCGGCTGACCCCGGGGCGGGGCGCGTTTCTTTCTGCCCTGCCGCGGCTGCGTCCGGCACGGCAAACCACGGCGTGGATAATGGTCCTCACTTTCCGCTCAACGTAACGGTGGTTTCCGATGACAGCACTTGGCCCGTATCTGCCGCGGGGGACGCTGAACCGCGAGGAGCAGCCCGCCCTCGAGGCAGAAGGCCTGTTCCTGCGTCCCTGGGCCGCCGCCGATGCCTCGGCGGTGCCGAAGGCATACAGCGAACCGGACATCTCGCACTACAACCGCCGGTCGATGTCGACCGAAGATGAAGCCGTTGAGTGGACCCGCCGCTGGGGAGTCCGCTGGCAGGAAGAGACCGGGGCCAACTGGGCCGTATGCGCCGGTAACGGCAGAGTCGTGGGACGGGCGGCACTAAGCCGCATCAACCTCTACGAAGGCGACGGCGAGCTGGGGTACTGGGTGCTTTCAGCGGAACGGGGAAAGTCAGTGGCACCGCGCGCCGTGCATGCACTGAAAAGCTGGGCGTTGGGGACGGTGGGCCTCAAACGCCTCCAGCTTTCCCATTCGATCCGCAACGAGGCCTCCTGCCGGGTAGCCCGGAAAACGGGCTTCGAACTGGAGGGAACCAGGCGCAGCGCCCTGCGGCATGCCGACGGCTGGCACGATATGCACCTCCATGCGGCGGTGCGGCCGCAACATTCGACTTCTACTTGAGCGTCAAGGCTCGCCGGTGGCCGCGGCCTGATTCGCGGGATGGCCATTGTGCGGCTGTAACCTTGACAAAGACACCCCGCAGCACAGCTATATACGGAAGCGTGGATTTATACGTGAGCAGCGATCAGAGTTCATCAACTCTGCAGGACGCAACCGCACCCGAGACGGTGATGGGCCCTACCGGACGTCCCCTGACGGTATTCCCCGAGCCTCCCGTCCTCACCTCGCACGGTCCTGCCCGGATCATTGCGATGGTGAACCAGAAGGGCGGGGTCGGCAAGACCACTTCCACCATCAACCTCGGCGCTGCCCTCGCCGAGGCCGGCCGCCGGGTCCTGCTGGTCGACTTTGATCCGCAGGGCGCCCTGTCCGCCGGCATGGGAGCCAATCCGCACGAACTGGACCTCACCGTCTACAACGTGCTGATGGACCGGAAGGTGGATATCCGCGAGGCCATCCACGAAACGTCCATCGAGAACATCGACCTGCTGCCGGCCAATATCGATCTGTCCGCCGCCGAGGTCCAGCTGGTGAACGAGGTGGCCCGCGAGCAGGTGCTCGAACGCGCCCTGCGCCGGGTCTCGGATGACTACGACGTCATCCTCATCGACTGCCAGCCGTCCCTGGGCCTGCTGACCGTCAACGCCTTGACCGCGGCACACGGTGTGATCATCCCGCTGATCTGCGAGTTCTTCGCCCTGCGCGCCGTCGCACTGCTGGTGGAGACCATCGAGAAGGTCCAGGACCGGCTGAACCCGGGGCTGCAGGTGGACGGCGTCCTGGCCACCATGTACGACGCCCGTACACTGCACAGCCGCGAGGTCATTTCCCGCCTGGTGGAAGCTTTCGGTGACAAGGTCTTCGAGACGGTCATCAAGCGGACCATTAAGTTCGCCGATGCCACCGTGGCTGCCGAACCGATCACCTCCTACGCCGGCAACCACCCGGGCGCCGACTCCTATCGCCGTCTCGCCAAGGAACTGATTGCCCGCGGCGGCGCGCCCTAAGCCGGCGTCCACGCAGACGGAGTCCCGCACCGGCTTTGAAGTCCGGCTGACGAACTTCACCGGACCGTTCGACGTCCTGCTGGGGTTGATTTCCAAACACGAACTGGACATCACCGAGATTGCCCTGGCTGCCGTCACCGATGAGTTCCTCGGGTATATCCGGGAACTGTTCGGCACCGGCCCGGAGGTTGCCCTGGACGAGGCCAGCGAGTTCCTGGTCATTGCCGCCACGCTCCTGGACCTCAAAGCCGCACGGTTGCTTCCGGCCGGCGACGTCGAGGACGAGGAGGACGTGGCCCTGCTGGAGGCTCGGGACCTGCTGTTCGCCCGGCTGCTGCAGTACAAGGCATTTCGGGAGATGGCCCGCCTCATGGGGGACCGGCTCTCCGAAGAAGCCCAGCGCTTCCCCCGGCAGGTATCCCTGGATCCGCACTTCGCGGCCATGCTCCCGGAGCTTGTCTGGCGCACCACGCCCGGGCAGCTTGCGGACCTTGCCGCCCGAGCGCTGCAGCCGCGTGCCGAGCAGCCCCCGGGCGTGGAGCTGGACCACCTGCACGCGCCCAAAACCAGTGTCCGGGAACAGGCACTGATCCTGGCCGAACGGCTCGCCGGACACGGGTCGGCCACGTTCGCGGTCCTGGTGTCCGACGCCGACGGGCCGGTCGCGGTGGCCCGCTTCCTGGCGCTGCTGGAACTGTTCCGTGACGGGGCCGTGAGTTTTGACCAGGAAACCCCGCTGGGGGAGCTGCGCATTATCTGGACCGGGACGGCGGATGCCGGCGCCGGTTTTGCGGGCGTGGATGAATACGAGTCCGAACCCGCCGGCGGTGCAGGCCGCGGGACGAATCATACGAAACTGGAAGGGGCACGGTCATGACGGCTGAACCTGCTTCCGGTACCGGAACGGGTACCGGGGAGAGCACCGATGACGCCGCGGCCCTGCCCGGCGGGGTGAAGGCCGCCGTCGAGGCGGTGCTGATGGTGGTGGACGAACCCGCGGCCCCGGCACTGCTGGCCTCGGTGATCGGCGTACCGGAGCAGGAAGTGCTCGCCGCCCTCACGGAACTGCGGCTGGAGTATGACGGCTATACTGGGGGTGGACCCGAGGGCGCACCGCGTGGTTTTGAACTCCGCGATGTTGCAGGCGGATGGCGGATTTTTTCCCGCGCTGACTATGCGCCCGTTGTGTCGAAGTTTGTACTGGAAGGCCAGAGTGCCCGGCTGTCGCAGGCCGCACTGGAAACATTGGCGGTCATTGCCTACCGGCAGCCCGTCTCCCGGGCCCGGGTCTCCGCGATCCGGGGAGTAAACGTCGATTCGGTGGTCCGAACGCTGGTTCAGCGTGGATTGATCGTCGACGCCGGCACCGAACCGGAAACCGGTTCGCTGCTGTACCGGACCACGCCGTACTTCCTGGAACGGCTTGGTCTGGGCAGTCTCGACGATCTTCCGCAGATTGCACCGCACCTGCCCGGGCTGGAAAACCTGGCCGAATATGAAGACACTACTTATTAACCGCTACACCCAAAGGACTTACTCATGACACCAGCACCCCGTTCCGGATCCGGCCGCAATACCCCGCGCGGCGGCGGACGCAGTGCCGGTGGCCCCGCCGGCGGCAAGGGCTTCGGCCGCGGCTCCAAGCCCTCCTCCGACCGCACCGGCGGTCCGCGCTCGGCATCCGGCCTGAAGAAGGGCGAAGAACGCGCCAACGGCTACCGTCCCGCCCCCGAGGTCCGGCCCGAGAAGTTTAAGTCCGACGCCGTGAAGGCCTTCGGAACCAGCTCAAACGCCGCCAAATCCGGTGCACCCAAAACCGGTGCCCCCAAGTCGGGCGGCTTCAAGTCCGGGGCGTCCAAGACCGGTGCCGGCAAGTTCGGCGGCCCCCAGGCCGGGCAGCGCAAGAGCGGTGACCGTGCCTTCCGCAACGAGCGGTTCGGCCAGAACCTGGGCCCGGTGCGCCGTTCGGCCACCCGCCGCCCCGCTGCCCCGGTGATCTCCGAACAGCACAACCCCGAAGGTGTCCGCCTGCAGAAGGTCATGGCCAGTGCAGGCGTGGCCTCCCGCCGCGTGTGCGAGGAAATGATTGCCGAAGGCCGCGTCGAGGTTGACGGTCAGGTTGTCACCGAACTGGGCGTCCGCGTTGATCCGGCCGTTGTGGCCATCCACGTGGACGGCATGCGCCTGCAGCTGGACGAAACCCAGAAGTACTACGTCTTCAACAAGCCCCGCGGCGTCATCTCCACCATGGATGACCCCGAGGGACGTCCGTGCATCAGCGACTACCTCAAGCCGTCCAGCCAGCACGAGCGCCTGTTCCACGTGGGCCGCCTGGACAATGAAACCGAGGGCCTGCTGCTGCTGACCAACGACGGCGAGCTGACCAACCGGCTCACGCACCCCTCCTACGAAGTGCCCAAGACCTACCTGGTGCAGGTCCGCGGCCCCATGGGCCAGGGTATCGGCGCCCAGCTGCGTGAAGGCATTGAACTTGAAGACGGGTTCCAGAAGGTCGACTCCTTCAAACTGGTGGACTCCACCCCCGGCCACATCCTGGTGGAGGTAGTCCTGCACTCGGGCCGCAACCGCATTGTCCGCCGTCTGTTCGACGCTGTCGGGCATCCGGTGGAGCGCCTGGTCCGCACCAAGATCGGCCCGATCAGCCTGGGCGACCAGCGCCAGGGCAGCATCCGCGTCCTCGGCCGCGGCGAGGTGGGCCACCTCCTCGCTTCCGTAGGGCTCTAGCCGATGGCCGCTGCCGCTGACGGGGGCACCCACCTGTCCGGATCCGTGCTGATCATCGGCACGGGACTGCTGGGGACCAGCATCGGTCTGGGGCTTTCCGCCCGCGGCGTCGATGTAGTGCTCTCGGACCTGTCTCCCTCCACAGAGGCGGTGGCCCGCGACATCGGCGCGGGACGGCTGCTGAGCGCGGCCGGCGCCGGCTTTGCGCCTTCCCTGGTGGTGGTTGCCGCACCGCCGGACGTCACAGCCACCCTGGCCGCCGCAGCGCTGAAGGACTGGCCGGCCGCCGTCGTCGTCGATATTGCCAGCGTCAAGTCCGCCGTCCTGGCGGATCTGCGGGAGCACGACGCCGACCTGAGCCGTTACGTGGGCACCCACCCGATGGCGGGCCGGGAGAAATCCGGGCCGGTCGCGGCTCGGGCGGAACTGTTCAACGGGATGCCGTGGGTAATCTGCGCGCCGCCCGAAGCGTCTGCGGACGCCGTGCGCCGTGCCGAAGCCCTGGCCTTCGATCTGGGGGCCGTGGTGTCCCGCATGCCCGCCGAGGAACATGACGCGTCCGTCGCGCTGACCTCGCACCTGCCGCAGGTCATGGCCTCCCTGGTGGCGAGCCGGCTGCAGGAAACGCCCCCGCAGTCCCTGGCCCTGGCCGGAAACGGCCTGCGGGACGTGACCCGGATTGCCGCCAGCGATCCGACGCTCTGGGTGCAGATCCTCAGCGGCAACGCCGGCCGGCTGGTGCCGATCCTGCACGGGGTCCGCGAGGACCTGAACCGGCTGATCCGCACCCTCGAGGATCCGGTGGCGGACGGTGCACGCCTGGACATGGCCCAGCTGATCGCCGAAGGCAACGCAGGGCAGGCGCGGATCCCGGGCAAGCACGGCGGACCGGCGCAGACCTTTGTGTCCTTCACCGTGCTCGTGGATGACACGCCGGGCCAGATTGGCCGGCTGCTCACCGAGATCGGTGAGATCGGTGTGAACCTGGAAGACCTGCGGCTGGAGCATGCCTCCGGCCGGCAGGTGGGACGGGCGGAAATCTCCGTCCTGCCTGGCCGGGTGAATGACCTTGTTTCTGAATTAAGCGCCCGCGGGTGGAAGGTAGTGCAGTGAGTTCAAGAGTTGATCCGGCCCGGTTCCGGCAGGGCAAGCCGCTGGTGGTGGCAATTGACGGGCCGTCGGGTTCGGGCAAGTCCAGCATCAGCCGGGAAGTGGCGCGCCGCCTGCATGCCGCCTACCTGGACACCGGTGCCATGTACCGTGCCGTCACGCTCTCCTGCATGGAGGCCGGAATTGATCTGACGGATTCCGTGGCCGTGGAGGCCGCAGCGGAGAACGCCGACATTGCCCTGAGCCTGTCTCCGGATGAGGAGTGGGTCCGGGTCTCCGGACGCGACGTCACGGACGCGATCCGGGAACCTGTCGTCTCCTCTTCGGTCAGCGCCGTGGCAACCACGCTGGGCGCCCGTGCCGAGCTGGTCCGCCGCCAGCAGCAGCTGATTCGGGATTCCGGCCTGCGCATTGTCGCCGAAGGCCGCGACATCACCACCGTGGTGGCCCCGCATGCCGAGGTCCGCATCCTGCTCACCGCCAGCGAGGAAGCCCGGCTTCGCCGCCGGGGCATCCAGCTCGGCGGCACGCAGACCGCTGCGGCGCTGAAGGAACAGGTCCTGGTCCGCGACGCCAAGGATTCCACCGTGGTGGACTTCCAGCAGGCAGCCGACGGAGTCGTCACCATCGATTCCTCCGACCTCGATTTCGAAGAGACCGTTTCCGCGGTCCTGGACGTCGTGTTCACCAGCACCCACTGACCCCCTTGCCGGAGGACCCGGCACCAACCATGGGCACCCGCCCGTGTTTCAATGGGAGGAGGGTGTCCGGCGCTTATGCTGCCGGAAATCCTCCCTCACTCTTACCGGGCTGAACGTCCGGCGACGGCCTGTACGCAGTGCTGCAGACCTCAACGGAAAGAAAGCAATTTAATGAACGGATTACCTTTCAACGACGACACCGCCGGTGACGGGGCCTCCACGGACGAGTTCATCCCGTCCGGAGAAGACCAGGTCAACGAGCGCCTGGCGGCAATGGACGAGGACGAGGCCGATATCCGCGCCCGTTCCCTGCGCGCCGGTCTCGAGGACTATGAGCTTGATGAAGAAGACGCCGCGCTGCTCGCCGGCGGCTTCCAGGAATATGACGAAGACGCACCTCTGCGCCAGGATCCCGTGGTCGCCATCGTTGGACGCCCGAACGTCGGCAAGTCCACCCTGGTGAACCGTATCCTCGGCCGCCGCGAGGCAGTTGTCGAGGATACCCCCGGCGTGACCCGTGACCGGGTGTCCTACCCGGCGACCTGGAACGGCGTGAACTTCACCCTGGTGGACACCGGCGGCTGGGAGCATGATGCCCGGGGCATCCACGCCCGCGTGGCGGACCAGGCCGAAATCGCCGTGGACCACGCAGACGCCGTGATGCTGGTGGTGGATGCCACCGTTGGCATCACCGCCACCGACGAAGCCGTGGTGCGGATGCTGCGCGGCAAGGGCAAGCCCGTCGTCGTCGTCGCCAACAAGGTCGATGACATCCAGAACGAAGCCGACGCCTCGGCGCTCTGGGGCCTGGGCTTCGGCGAGCCGTACCCGGTTTCCGCCCTCCACGGGCGCGGCACCGGCGATATGCTCGACGCCGTCCTGGACGTCCTGCCCGAGTACTCCGCGTACGGCGGACTGGACCGCTCCGGCGGCCCGCGCCGCATCGCGCTGATCGGCCGCCCGAACGTGGGCAAGTCCTCGCTGCTGAACAAGCTGGCCGGCTCCGAGCGTGTGGTCGTTGACGACCTCGCCGGAACCACCCGCGACCCGGTGGATGAAATGGTCGAACTGGGCGGACGCACCTGGCGCTTCGTGGACACCGCCGGTATCCGCCGCCGCCAGCACATGGCTCAGGGCGCGGATTTCTACGCCTCGCTGCGTACGCAGGCCGCGCTGGAAAAGGCCGAAGTCGCCGTCGTTCTCCTGGCCGTGGACGAAGTCCTCAGCGAACAGGACGTCCGCATCCTGCAGCTGGCAATCGAATCCGGCCGCGCGCTGGTCCTCGCCTTCAACAAGTGGGACCTGCTCGACGACGACCGCCGCCGTTACCTCAAGACCGAGATCGAGCGTGACCTGGCCCATGTTGAATGGGCGCCGCACGTGAACATCTCGGCCAAGACCGGCTGGCACAAGGACAAGCTGGTGCCCGCACTGGACACCGCCCTGGAAAGCTGGGACAAGCGCATTCCCACCGGCAAGCTCAACGCCTTCCTGGGTGAGCTCGTCGCGGCGCATCCGCACCCCGTGCGCGGCGGCAAGCAGCCCCGCATCCTCTTCGGCACGCAGGCTTCCTCCCGCCCGCCGAAGTTCGTGCTGTTCACCACCGGCTTCCTGGATCCCGGCTACCGGCGCTTCATCACCCGCCGGCTGCGTGAGACCTTCGGCTTCGAAGGAACGCCCATCGAGGTTTCCATGCGCGTGCGTGAAAAGCGCGGCAAGGCCAGCAAGCGCTAAATCTTCAGCTGAGGCATCGCGTGCCCCGGTCCTGCGGTCCCCTGCGGGGGGAGCGGGGCCGGGGTTTCGCGCTTTCCGGGGGGTGTTGCCTCGGGCCCCGGCCGGTGGTGCGGCTCCGGACCCGGACCCGATTCGGGACTTTCGCCGATTGTGGTGTAAGGTATTTGAGTTGGTTCGGCCGGAAATAAACCGGCCGGGTAACGGGTTGTGGCGCAGCTTGGTAGCGCACTTGACTGGGGGTCAAGGGGTCGCAGGTTCAAATCCTGTCAACCCGACAGATAGCCTGGCGGAACGAAAGTTCTGCCGGGCTTTTGTCGTTAAGCGGACGTGCTGGACCCGGTCACCGCCCCGGAGGACCTGGTGTTCAGCAAGAACAGCGGATAGGGTTCGGGTCCGGGCAGGACCGGGAGGCAGGCATCGAGAACGGACGGCGGATGCGAAGCAGGCGGACTGCCACGGTTGCAGCAGTGCTGGCCCTTTCGGGGGCTGCAGCGTGCACGGGAACCGGCAGCCCCGTACCGGACACTCCGCTTCCGGTGTCGCCCGCGCGCCCTCCACCTCCGGGACGGCAGCCCCGGCAACCCCGGCTGTGCTGGCCACCGGCCTGGACGCCCCGTGGTCCATCGCCTTCAGCGACGGCGTCCCGCTGGTCAGCGAACGGGACTCCGGCCGGATCCTGGAGCTCAACGCCGAGGGCAGCAGCCGGGAAGTGGGCGTTATAGCGGACGCCGCAGGCAGTGGCGAGGGCGGCCTGCTGGGGATTGCCGTGCAGGACGGAGTCCTTTTCACCTACCTGACTGCCGGGCAGGAGAACCGGATTGAGCGGCGGGACCTGACCGGGACGGCCGGGGCGCTGGCCTTGGGGCCGGCCGAGACCGTGCTGGACGGGATCCCCGCCGGCCGCGTCCACAACGGCGGACGCATCGCCTTCGGCCCCGACGGCATGCTTTACGCCACCACGGGCGACGCCGGTGACCGGGAAAGTGCCCAGGACCGGGATTCCCCCTCCGGCAAGATCCTGCGGATGACCGCCGACGGCGCCGCGCCCGGGGACAACCCGTTCCCCGGCTCGCTGGTGTACAGCTACGGTCACCGCAATCCGCAGGGTATCGCCTGGGACCCTGACGGTGTCCTGTACGCCAGTGAGTTCGGACAGGACACCTGGGACGAGCTCAACGTTATTGAGCCGGGCGGCAACTACGGCTGGCCGGAGGTGGAAGGCATCGCCGGCGAGGCAGGGTTCATTGATCCCGTGCAGCAGTGGACGCCGGAGGACGCCAGCCCCAGTGGCATCGCCGTCGCCAACGGGTCGGTCTACATCGCGAACCTCCGCGGGGAACGCCTCCGGCGGGTTCCGCTGCAGGACCCCGCGGGTGCCGCCGAATCCGGGGGGTACGGCAGGCTGCGCGACGTGGTGGAGGCGCCCGACGGCAGCCTGTGGGTGCTGACCAACAACACCGACGGCCGCGGGAAACCGGGCCCGGATGATGACCGCATCCTGCGTCTGTCACCGGGCTCCTGAACAGCCCGGCCGCCGCGAATCCGCCCGCACCGGAACCTTCCGTGCACGGACGGGCTGCGGCAGACTAAAGGCAGTTCCCAAAGGAGGGTCGTCAATGGAAAGCAAGTCACGGGCCGTGTCCTTGAACGAGTCCGATCCGGATCCGAACGGCCTGACAGCCCGGATCGCCGAGGAGGTGCCCGGCCGTGAGCGATGACATTCCCTCCGAACTGGCACGTGAGGCCCTTGTCCGCCTGGAGCAAAGGCTGGCCCTCGACGGCGCACCGGCGTACGAGGAGCTGCTGCATGAAGACGCGCTGGTCGTCGTGCCCGGAGCAGTCCTGAATAAGGGGGAATGCGTTGCGGCGATTGCCGCTTCGGCTGGCTGGGACCGGATCGACATTGCCCCGTTCTGGTACTTCGGCACGGCCGACACGGCAAGCATCGCCTATCGGTTCACGGGCAACCGGGGTCCGGATGAGTATCAGGCCGTCATGCTGTCCGCCTACCTTCTCGAAGCGGGGCGGCCGCGGCTGATTCATCATCAGCAGACTCCGGAAGCGTCATAGCCGGGAGACCCTGCAGACGTTGCAGGGAAGAGCGCTGTAAATCGAAGTGTTTCGACGCCCCGGAAGAACCAGTGCCGTGCCGGGCCCGTAACAGGTAGTCTGATACAGCACGTAAGGCAGAAACAGTCATCGGAACCGGGTCAGCCAGCTATTTTCGGCTGATCGGTTTTCTTTTTGGGGAGGAAATTGCACATGGCGGGCCAGCAGCACAGCGCCGAAGGGGCGGGCAGCCGACAGGCACCCGGCGTCGAAGACACCACATCCATCAGTCTTCCCCCGATGTCTGACTCCACTTCGGTGGAGCCGAAACTGACCCCGGACGAGCGCGCCGCCGTTGCCGCGCTCCCGGCGCGTTCAGCCCTGCTGATTGCTCACAGCGGTCCGAATGCCGGTGCCCGGTTCCTCCTGGACCAGGACGTCACCACCGCCGGCCGGCACCCCAATGCCGATGTTTTCCTTGACGATGTCACGGTGTCGCGCAAGCACGTGGAGTTCCGCCGCACCCCGGAGGGATTCCGGGTAGTGGACTCCATGAGCCTCAACGGCACGTACGTCAACCATGACCGGGTGGACAGCGTGCTGCTGCGCACCGGAAGCGAGGTGCAGATCGGCAAGTTCCGGCTCACTTTCTACGCGGCCCGCCCCGCATCTGCCGGAAACTAGGCTCAGGCCCCGGCGTCGGGCAGATAAGGTAGTAAACATGTCAGCATCACAGCCAGTCAGGCGTACCACCGGACCCGAACGGCTGCGCGGCGGGGTGCTGAATATCGGCGAGGTCCTCAGCGAGCTCAGCGCAGAGTTTCCTGCCATCAGCGCGTCAAAGATCCGTTTCCTGGAGGAAAAGGGCCTGGTCACACCGCAGCGCACCGCCGCCGGATACCGGAAATACACACCTGCCGACGTCGAACGCCTGCGGTTTGTGCTCGCGCTGCAGCGGGACCAGTACCTCCCCCTCAAGGTCATCAAGGATTATCTGGACGCGATCGACAGGGGCGAGCGGCCGGAATCGCTGCCCGGCGGCATGTCGCTTGCACCCCGGGCCGTATCCGACCAGCTGGCCGGGGAACTGTCCGCGCGCGCCCATGCCCGGGCGCTGACCTTCCGGGAACTGGTTCGGGAGTCCGGGGCCAGCACGGAACTGGTCCGCAGCCTGATCAGTTACGGACTGATAAGCGGCACTGACGAGACCTATGACGAGCATGCCCTGAAAGTAGCCAAGGCCTGCGTCCAGCTTGAAGCGCACGGCATTGAACCACGCCACCTGCGTCCGTTCCGTGCCGCCGCTGACCGCGAACTGGGGCTGGTTGAACGCGTTGTGGCCCCTGTGGCTTCCCGCCGCGACGTCGCGTCAAAAGCGCGTGCCGCGGAGACCGCCCGGGAAATCAGCGACCTTTGCCTGAGCCTGCACAGCGCTCTGGTACACGGTCAAATTGCGCGTATGGAGGGTTGATATGCAGGAAGTGGAAGTGGTGGGCGTGCGGATAGAGCTCCCGTCCAATCAGCCGTTGGTCCTGCTCAAGGAAGTCAACGGTGAACGGCATCTGCCCATCTGGATCGGTGCGCCCGAAGCCAGTGCCATCGCGTTCGTGCAGCAGGGGATCGTTCCCCCGCGTCCGATGACCCATGACCTGCTGGTCAACCTGATCCACGCCCTCAAGCGCGAGGTGACCTTCGTTCGCCTGGTCTCCGTGGAGGACACTGTCTTCCACGCGGAGATTGTTTTCGAAGACGGCACCGCCGTGAATTCACGGGCCTCCGACGCGATCGCCGTCGCGCTGCGGATTCCGTGCCCGATTTACTGTGCCGACGAGGTGCTCAACGAAGCCGGCGTCCGGATTGCTGATGCCGAGCCTGAAGGCGAAGAAGAGCAGGACAACGCTGAGCAGGAGATGCGCCAGTTCCGGGAATTCCTGGCCGACGTCGAGCCGGAAGACTTCGAGCGCTGACCTCTCCGCAGCCGGTGTCTGCCGACACGCGGCGGAAAAGTTCCCGGCATCTTTGACCTTGGTGCCCGTCGGTTCTAACGTCGAAGCATAGAGTTCCCATTGCACCGGGGGAGTTCTCGGGGCACACTGAAGACGCCCCGACAGCTCGGCCCGTGCCGACCCCCAGGGGAACCGTTACTAGGAGGCACACGTGAGTCCGAAAGGCGATGCCGGCGATCACGCCGCGGCACCGGGGGGCATCCCTTCCCGGAGCGCCCAGGGCTTGCTGTTCACCGAGGATTTGCCTGTTCTCGACGAAGACGCAGGCTACCGCGGCCCCACCGCCTGCAAGGCAGCCGGGATCACTTACCGGCAACTGGATTACTGGGCCCGCACCGGCCTGGTTGAACCGGCCGTCCGCGGGGCCGCCGGCTCCGGCACGCAGCGCCTCTACGGATTCCGCGACATCCTGGTCCTGAAAGTAGTCAAGCGGCTGCTGGACACCGGCGTATCCCTGCAGCAGATCCGTACCGCCGTTGAGCACCTGCGCGAACGCGGTGTCGAGGATCTGGCGCAGATCACCTTGATGAGCGACGGCGCCAGTGTCTATGAATGCACATCGGCGGACGAGGTCATCGACCTGGTACAGGGCGGCCAGGGAGTTTTCGGCATTGCCGTGGGCCGGGTCTGGCGTGAGGTCGAGGGGAGCCTTGCGCAGTTGCCCAGTGAGCACGTGAACGATCAGGACTTTCCCGGAGACGAGCTGAGCCAGCGCCGCATCGCCCGGAAGATCAGTTGAGCCACACCGGTTAGCCAAGCATCCGGAGAATCCAGCGCACCCGGAGAATCCAGCGCACCCGGAGAATCCAAGGCACCCGGCAGACCGGCTTCAGCTACACACACGTAAAAGGAAGGGCACCCCCGGGGGCGCCCTTCCTTTCCTGTTTCCGGAGGTGCTTCGCCGGCCCTAGGCAACCGGGCGGCGCGCCACCCGGTTGCGGACACCGCCGGAATCCGTGAGGTTCTTCAGCAGGGCATCAAAGGTTGCGGCTGACTGCTTGGCCGACTCGCCCGGCCAGTGGTGCACCGAGTGGGCCGCACCCTGGATCTGCTGCCAGTTCGCCTGCTCCGCAATGGTGGGTGTGAGCACCAGGTCGCCGAACATCTGCTTCATTTCCGCCAGCCGGAAGGCGTGTTCGTTGGAGGTGGCGCGCACCCGGTTGGCGATGATCCTGGCGGGGCCGAGATTGGGGGCAAATTCCGCGCGGAACAGTTCGAGGGCACGCATGGTGCGTTCGGTGCCGGCCACGGAGAACAGTGCGGGTTCGGCTACCAGCATCACGCGGTTGCTGGCGGTCCAGGCCATGCGGGTGAGGCCGTTCAGCGACGGCGGGCAGTCAATGAGGACCAGTCCGTACCCGGTCACCCGTGACAGCAGGGTGGTCAGACGCCGGACATCGCGCCTGCTCAGGTCCGGCCGGTCATAAATGCCCGAGTACGCCGACCCCATGGCAACGTCCAGCACCGGCTTCCGGCCCACGGTGCCTTTGCGGAGGCGGCGGGCGTTTGCCACCCAGCCGCTGGGCACCACGTTGTCCGAGAGCTCCGCGCGGCGGGCGGTGCGGAGCATCTCGCCGATTCCCAGCTGCTTTCCGGCGCCCAGGCTGACACCCAGGCCGGTGGTGGCATCGGCATGCGGGTCCAGGTCCACTACGAGCGTCGGAATGCCCGCGGCCAGCGCTGCGGATGCCAGGCCCAGGGTCACGGAGGTTTTACCCACGCCGCCCTTCAGGCTGCTGATGCTCACTACTTGCACTTGTTGAACCAAAACCTTACGTGTCGGGGAACCGCCGGAGGGCTAGCTGACTCATTCTATGTGACGGACAACCGCTGCTCCGGCAGCAGGCTTTTCCCGGGCTGGCGTTTAGACTGGTGCCGTGTGACGTTCCCCACGGCAGCCCCGGGTCCCGTCCGCCGGAGAATCCCGGCGGCGAAGGGCTTCCCTCGTGCCGCGGCGGAGAACCCGTAAGAACGGCGGCACCTGTCCGGGTGCCCCGTCCGCAATCGACGCAGGAGATCCATGTTCTCGAAGATACTGGTCGCGAACCGAGGCGAAATTGCCATCCGCGCCTTCCGCGCAGCCTATGAACTGGGCGCCAAGACCGTGGCCGTGTTTCCCCATGAGGACCGCAATTCCATCCACCGCCAGAAAGCCGACGAAGCCTATCTGATCGGTGAAGAGGGGCATCCGGTCCGGGCGTACTTGGACGTGGACGAAATTATCCGGGTGGCCAAGGAATCCGGCTGTGATGCCATCTACCCCGGTTACGGCTTCCTGTCCGAAAACGCTGGCCTCGCCCGCGCTGCCGCCGACGCCGGTATCACCTTCGTGGGCCCGCCTGCGGACATCCTGGAGCTGGCAGGGCATAAGGTCCACGCCCTGAACGCGGCCCGGAAGGCCGGTATCCCGGTGCTGCGCTCGACCCAGCCCAGCGACGACGTCGAAAAGCTGCTCAGCGAAGCCGAGGACATCGGCTTCCCGATCTTCGTCAAGGCCGTGGCCGGCGGAGGCGGACGGGGGATGCGCCGGGTCGACACTGCCGATAAGCTCCCGGAAGCGCTCCAGGCGGCCATGCGGGAAGCGGAAACGGCGTTCGGCGACTCCACCGTTTTCCTGGAACAGGCGGTCCTGCGGCCCCGGCACATTGAAGTCCAGATCCTGGCCGATGCGGACGGCAACATTGTGCACCTGTTTGAACGGGACTGCTCGCTGCAGCGGCGCCACCAGAAGGTGGTGGAGATAGCGCCTGCCCCCAACCTGGATGAGAACATCCGCCAGGCCCTGTACCGGGACGCAGTGAAGTTCGCCAAGGCCCTGGGCTACGTCAACGCCGGAACCGTGGAGTTCCTCGTGGACACCGTCGGGGAACGTGCCGGCCAGCACGTCTTTATCGAAATGAACCCGCGTGTCCAGGTGGAGCACACCGTCACCGAGGAAATCACCGACGTGGACATTGTCCAGTCCCAGCTGCGGATCGCGGCCGGCGAGACGCTGGCGGACCTGGGCCTGCAGCAGGATGAGCTGCAGATCCGCGGGGCAGCCCTCCAATGCCGCATCACCACCGAGGACCCGGGCAATGGATTCCGGCCCGACGTCGGCCGGATCACCGCCTACCGTTCCGCCGGCGGTGCCGGGGTGCGGCTCGACGGCGGCACCGTCTACGCAGGTGCCGAGATCAGCCCGCACTTCGACTCCATGCTGGTCAAGCTCACCTGCCGCGGCAGGACCTACCCGATTGCCGTCAACCGGGCACGGCGTGCCCTGGCCGAGTTCCGCATCCGCGGCGTGGCCACCAACATCTCCTTCCTGCAGGCCGTCCTGGATGATCCGGACTTTGTGGCCGGAGACGTCGCCACATCCTTCATCGAGGAACGTCCCGAGCTGCTCAACGCCCGCGGCTCCGCCGACCGCGGCACCAAGCTGCTCAACTGGCTCGCCGACGTTACGGTCAACAAGCCGTACGGCGAGCCCGTGGTGCACGCTGACCCGGCGGTGAAACTGCCTACCGGCCTGCCCGAACCCGTAGCCGGTTCACGGCAGCGGCTGCTGGAACTGGGTCCGGAGGGTTTCGCCGCGGATCTGCGGCAGCGGAGCGAACTGGCCGTCACGGACACCACCTTCCGCGATGCCCACCAGTCGCTGCTGGCCACCCGGGTGCGAACCAGGGACCTCGTGGCGGCGGCACCAGCGGTAGCCGCGCTGACGCCGGAACTGCTCTCCGTGGAAGCATGGGGAGGTGCCACCTACGACGTCGCCCTGCGCTTCCTGGGGGAGGATCCGTGGGAACGGCTCGCCTCCCTGCGGCACGAGCTGCCCAATATCTGCATCCAGATGCTGCTCCGGGGCCGGAATACGGTCGGCTACACGCCGTATCCCACCGAAGTCACCGAAGCGTTCGTCGAAGAAGCTGCCGCCACCGGTGTGGACATTTTCCGCATATTCGATGCCCTGAACGATGTCTCGCAGATGGAGCCTGCCATCCGTGCCGTCCGCAGGACCGGGACAGCCGTGGCTGAAGTGGCGCTTTGCTACACCGGAGACATGCTCAGCCCGAAGGAGGACCTGTACACGCTGGAGTACTACCTGGACCTGGCCCAGAAGATAGTGGACGCCGGCGCCCACATCCTGGCCATCAAGGACATGGCCGGGCTTTTGCGCCCGGCTGCGGCGGCCAAGCTGGTCGCGGCGCTGCGGGAGCGGTTCGACCTGCCCGTCCACCTGCACACGCACGACACCGCCGGCGGGCAGCTGGCCACCCTGCTGGCCGCGGCCGAGGCGGGCGTCGACGCAGTGGACGTCGCCAGCGCCCCGCTGGCCGGCACCACCAGCCAGCCGTCCATGTCCTCCCTCGTCGCCGCGCTGACCAACACCGAGCGGGAGACCGGCATCAGCCTGGACGCCGTAGGCGCACTGGAACCGTACTGGGAGGCTGTGCGGCGCGTGTACGCACCCTTCGAATCGGGGCTGGCGGGTCCGACCGGACGCGTGTACCGCCACGAGATTCCCGGCGGCCAGCTTTCCAACCTGCGCCAGCAGGCGATCGCCCTGGGACTGGGGGAGCGTTTCGAAGCCATCGAGGACATGTACACCGCCGCCGACCGGATTCTCGGCCGACTGGTGAAGGTCACGCCGTCGTCGAAGGTAGTGGGGGACCTTGCCCTCCAGCTGGTCGGCTCCAACGTCTCACCGGAGGACTTCGAGGAGAACCCGCAGAACTACGACATCCCGGATTCGGTGATCGGGTTCCTCAGCGGCGAGCTCGGGGATCCGCCCGGAGGGTGGCCCGAACCGTTCCGGACCAAGGCCCTGCAGGGACGCGAGATCAAGCCCCGCCGCGTCGACCTGACAGAGGTGGACAAGGCCGGCCTGCACGCGGACTCCGCGACCCGGAAGGAAACCCTGAACCGTCTGCTGTTCGCGGGTCCGGCGAAGGAATTCGCCACCGTCCGGGAAACCTACGGCGACGTCTCGGTCCTCGACACCCGCGATTACCTCTACGGGCTGCGCCGAGGGGAAGAACACGTCATTGAACTGGAGAAGGGCGTGCGGTTGATTGCGGCGCTGGATGCCGTGTCCGAACCGGATGAAAAAGGCATGCGTACGGTGATGACCACGCTGAACGGGCAGATGCGGCCCGTCTCGGTCCGGGACCGCAGCATTGAAAGCACCACCAAATCGGCGGAGCGGGCCGATCCGGCGGAGGCCGGGCACGTCGCGGCTCCCTTCGCCGGCGCTGTCACGGTCGTTGCCAAGGAAGGCTCGGAGGTAGCCGCCGGGGAGACTGTTGCCACGATCGAAGCCATGAAGATGGAGGCCTCCATTACGGCCCCGGTCGCCGGAACGGTGGAACGCGTCGCCATTTCGCGGGTGGAACAGGTCCAGGGCGGAGACCTGCTCCTGGTCATTGCCCCGAAGTGAACCCGGAAGTGATTGCGGGAGGTTGTCTGCCTAGACTGAAGGCGTGACTCACTTCGATCTGGCCATTATCGGTTCCGGCTCCGGCAACTCGCTCATCACCCCGGAGTGGGACGGCAAAAAGGTAGCGATCATCGACGGAGGCACGTTCGGAGGAACGTGCCTCAACGTCGGCTGCATCCCCACCAAGATGTTCGTTTACCCTGCCCAGCTGGCCGCCGCCGCCGTCGACGGCGCCCGGCTGGGCGTGGACTCGGTGACTGCGGGGGTGAGGTGGCGGGATATCCGGGACCGGATTTTCGCGCGGATTGACGCCATCTCCGACGGCGGGCGCCGGTACCGGGACGAGGAGCTTGACAACGTCACGCTTTTCAGCGAATACGTCCGCTTCGTCTCTCCCCATGCCCTGGTGACCGCATCCGGGGAAAAGATTACGGCCGACGAGATTGTCGTGGCCGCAGGCTCCCGTCCGGTCCTGCCGGATACGCCGGGGATGGACCTGCCGCAGGTCCATACCTCCGATACGGTGATGCGCATCGATGAGCTGCCGGCCCGGGTGCTGATCATCGGCGGCGGGTACATTGCCGCGGAGTTCGGGTTCGTTTTCTCCGCTTTCGGCTCGGACGTCACCGTGGCCGTGCGGTCGGGGGCACTGCTTCGTTCCCTGGACGGCACCGTGTCCGAGCGCTTTACGGCGGAGGCGTCCAAGCAGTGGAACCTTCAGCTGAACACCACCGTGGATTCGCTGGTGGAAAACGCCGACGGATCGGTGCATGCCGTGCTCACCGGCCCCGCCGGAGAATCCGCCCTGGACGTGGATCTGGTGCTCGTGGCCACGGGACGGACGCCCAACACCGACCGCCTGGACGTCGCGGCCGCCGGGTTTGACGTCACTTCTGACGGCCGCCTGGCGGTGGACGGCCACGGACGCGTACTGTCAGCTGGCTCTCCGGTGCCGGGGGTCTGGGCGCTGGGCGACATCAGCAGCCCCTATCAGCTCAAGCATGTGGCCAACCACGAGGCCCGGGTGGTGGCACACAACCTGGTGCATCCCGGGGACCTTCGCACCATGGACCACCGTTTCGTGCCGGCAGCCGTCTTCAGCAGCCCGCAGATCGCCAGTGTGGGGATGACCGAGGAGCAGGCCCTGGCGGACACGGAAGCCCGCGGCGTCGAACTGGCCCTGGCGGTCCAGGAATATGGTTCGACGGCGTACGGATGGGCCATGGAGGATTCCACCGGCTTCGTGAAGCTGCTGGCGGAGCAGGAAACCGGGCGGCTGCTCGGTGCCCACATCATGGGCCATGAGGCATCCATGCTGATCCAGCCGCTGGTGCAGGCCATGGAGTTCGGGCTGGATGCGGCCACTATGGCCCGCGGGCAGTACTGGATCCACCCCGCGCTGACCGAGGTCGTGGAAAACGCCCTGCTGTCGCTGAAGACAACGGAAAAGCCGGGCCGGAACCGCCTGTAGGAGGCGGCTCCGGCCCGGCCGGGACGGGAGGTCAGACGCGCTGACCGCTGTAGATCTCCTCGACCACGTCCGCGAAGTCGCGCAGGACCTGGGCGCGCTTGATCTTCAGGGACGGCGTCAGGTGCCCGCTGGTCTCGGTGAAATCCGTCGGGACCACGCGGAACTGCTTGATGGCTTCGGCGGAGGAGACCTTCTTGTTGGCCCGGTCCACCAGCGCCTGCAGCTCGCTCTGCAGTTCGTCGGTTTTGGCGACTTCGGTCACGGTCATGGTGGTGGGCAGCTTGTGGCGTCCCAGCCAGCCGGGCAGGGCTTCCTCGTCCACCGTGATCAGGGCCGAAATGAACGGCTTCTGGTCCCCGACGACCACGCACTGGGAAACAATCGCATCGGCACGGATGGAATCCTCCAGCTGGGAGGGGACCACGTTCTTGCCTCCGGCGGTGATGATGATTTCCTTTTTCCGGCCGGTGATCTTCAGGAAGCCGTCGGCATCGAGTTCACCGATGTCCCCGGTATGGAACCAGCCGTCCGTGAAGGTTTCCTCCATCAGCTCAGGGCGGTTGTAATAGCCCTTCATAACACTGATCCCCTTCGCCAGGATCTCGCCGTCGTCGGCAATCTTCACGCTGTTGCCGGGAAGGGGTGCGCCCACTGTGCCCAGCTTGACCAGCTGCGGGGTATTGGTGGTCAGCGGGGCAGTGGTCTCCGTCAGCCCGTAGCCTTCCAGCACCAGCAGGCCGATGCCGTGGAAGAAGTGTCCCAGCCGTTCACCCAGGGGAGCCCCGCCGGAGACGGCGTAGTCCACCCTGCCGCCCATGGCCTCGCGGATCTTGCCGTACAGCAGGCGGTCGAAGAGGGCGTGCCGGAGAGTCAGGCCCAGCGGCACCTTCCCCTCCTCCTTTGCCTTCGACCAGGCCACTGCCGTCGCCACACCGGCGGAGAAGATCTTGCCCTTCCCGCCGTCTTCGGCCTTCAGCATGGAAGCGTTGAAGACCTTTTCCAGCACGCGCGGAACCACCAGGATGAAGGTCGGCTTGAAGCTCTGCAGATCCGGGAGGAGGTTCTTTACATCGGGGGTGTGTGCCACGGTGGCTCCGGTGGACACGCTGAGGACCGAAATGAACCGGGCAAGGACGTGCGCCAGCGGCAGGAACATGATGGTCTGTGAGCCTTCGCGCGCCACCTCGGGCTCCGCCAGTTCGGAGTTGCGGCACAGATCCACGAAGTTCGCGTGCGTGAGCTCGCAGCCCTTGGGCTTTCCGGTGGTGCCGGAGGTGTAGATGATGGTGGCGAGATCCGCCATCTGCGCTGCGGAGCGCCGCTTCTCGAGATCTTCGTCACTCACCGAGGCGCCCTCGGCGCGCAGGGCATCCAGTCCGCCGCCGTCGATCTGCCAGACGTTGGCTACCTGCGAAAGGTCTTCATCGGCTGCCGCCGTGCGGACAATGTTTTCGTGCCGGGCGGCCTCCACGATGATGGCGACGGCGCCGGAATCACTGAGGATCCAGGCGACCTGGGAGGGCGAGGAGGTCTCATAGACGGGCACCGATACGGCGCCGGCGAACCAGACTGCAAAGTCCACCAGGGTCCACTCGTACCGGGTCCGGGACATGATGGCCACGCGGTCGCCGGGCTTGATGCCGCTGGCGATCAGGCCCTTGGCCAGTGCGCGGACGTCCTTGGCGAACTCCGTGGCCTTGATCCGCTCCCATTCGCCCTGACTGTTCCGGACAGCAAAGAGAGCGGGGTTGCTGGGCTTGGCTGCCTGGTCGAGCAGCAGGTTGGTGATGTTCGTCGTCGGCGGGGACTCCGCCAGGACGGGAACGCTGAATTCTCGCACGATAGCTCCTTTGATATCCGGATGGCCCGTAGGCACTGCCAGCCTATAACCTAGATCACATTAAATACCGGCCGGTAACCTTGCGGATCTATAACGAAGGCGTCGCTGCTCTTGCCGTTTCCCTAGAATAGGTTTCTGATGCGTCCAGTTACCCCAGCACCCGTTACCCGCCCCCTTTCCACCCCGCCCCAGCGACGGACCGCGGCCACGGAGCCGTTCCGGCCCCGACGGCCCATCCGGCTGCCGAACCGGATGCGCCGGCGCGGCCTGGCCATCGGCATCGACATCGGCGGAACGAAAGTGGCCGCCGGGCTGGTCGACGGCGACGGGCGCGTCCTGAAAGAGGCACGCCGTTCCACGCCCGGCCAGGATCCGCGTGAAGTCGAAGCCGTCATTGTGGACCTCGTCCGGGAACTGTCCACCGACCACCACGTCTGGTCGGTCGGGATCGGTGCGGCCGGGTGGATGGACCTGGCCGGAAGCACCGTACTGTTCAGCCCCCATTTGGCCTGGCGCAACGAGCCGCTCCGAGAGAACCTGGAACGGCTGCTGCGGCGGCGGGTCTTCCTGGTCAACGACGCCGACGCCGCCGCCTGGGCCGAATATCGGTTCGGCGCCGGTGCGGGGGAGAGCAGATTGGTCTGCGTCACCCTGGGCACTGGAATCGGCGGGGCGATGGTGGTCGACGGCCGTCTTGAGCGCGGCCGGCACGGCGTAGCCGGCGAGTTCGGCCACCAGATCATCATGCCCGGCGGACACCGCTGCGAATGCGGCAACCGCGGCTGCTGGGAACAATACGCCTCGGGTAATGCCCTGGGCCGGGAGGCCCGGGAGCTGGCGGCGGCCAACTCGCCGGTGGCCCAGGAACTGCTCCGGGCCGTGGGCGGCGATACGGATCGGGTGACCGGCGCCGTCGTGACGCGCCTTGCCCTCGAGGGCGATCCGGCGTCCGTGGAACTGCTGGACGAGGTGGGGCAGTGGCTGGGGCTGGGCCTGGCCAATCTGGCCGCGGCCCTCGATCCGGGGATGTTCGTCATCGGCGGCGGCCTGAGCGATGCCGGGGACCTGGTGCTGGAACCGGCACGGCGGTCCTTTGCCCGCAACCTGACCGGGCGCGGCTTCCGGCCGGCGGCCCGGATGGAGCTCGCCGCCCTGGGTCCTGCAGCGGGAATGATCGGAGCGGCCGACCTGTCGCGGATTGCCGCACGCCGCTGAACCGCGCCGTTCCGGAAGGGGAAGGCGCCGGACCTACACAGCCGCGCCGTCGTCGTCCTCATCGCGGTGCTGTGGGAGCCGGAAAAGCAGGTAGCCGGCCGACCCGGCAAAAACGGCAACGGTGCCCAGGATGACGGCCAGGGGAACATCACGCCAGAACATTGCGAACACCAGCAGCAGCAGCGGACCGGCCAGGGTGCCCAGCCAGCTGAGCACCACCAGCGGTTCACCCATGCCCAGCGGCGGCGGCTCCGGCGGGACGAAACCGCCGTCGTCCCCGTCATCCTCCGGGATGTAGTCCCGCGGTCCGGCAGCCGAGGGCAGCTGGTTCCGGAAGATCGCCCGGGTCCTGTCGGCCGGAGACGGCGCCGCAGGATCGCGGGAAGGCCCGGCCTTGCCCGGCTCGCCGCTGCCGGATCCGTCCGCGCCGGCACCGTCCGGGGCGGCAGTATCCTGGGCGCCCCCGGAAGGCGGTGTCTGTTGCGGCCGCACGGGATCGGCGGCGTCCATGTGCTCCAGACGGGCCACCAGATCCAGCCAGACTTCCTCGTCCGTGGACTCGTTGTGTTCCGGCTCGCGTTCAGTCATGCCCGGACTCCGGCGCTGACGCGTTGGATGAACTCGTGCGACCGTTCGAAGATGAGCGGTGCGTCGTGGTCCATGGTGGCTACGTGATAGCTGTTTTCCAGCGGTACCACCTCAAGCTCCGCGTTCACGAGACCCCCGCGGAGCACGTCCATGCTGGACTCCGGCACCACCGCGTCCACCCGTGACCGGAACGCCAGCACGGGGGCGGCCACGTTCGGCAGCGAGGCCGCCGTATCGCGGAAAAGCCTGCCCAGCTGGTGGACTGCGGCCACGGGGGTCCGGGAATAGGCACCTTCGTCCTGCCCTTGCAGCCGGATGTCGTTGCCGATGGCGGGGACCGATCTCAGGACGTACTTCAGCGCGCCCGAGTAGCGGGCCCGGGGATCGGCGAAGGTGAGTCCGGGATTGACGACGACGACGCCGGCCACCGGCCGCTGCGCCGCCAGCCGCAGTGCCAGGGCACCGCCCATGGACAGCCCGGCGGAGACCACGCAGGCGGTCCGTTCCTGCAGGACGGTATATGCGCGGTCGTATTCCTCGTACCAGCGCTGCCAGGGTGTCCGTGCCAGTTCCTGCCAGCTGGTTCCGTGGCCCGGCAGCAGCGGCAGGCTCACGGCGTAGCCGCGGTCCGCGAGGGAGCGCGCCCAGGCAGCCAGGCTCACCGGGGATCCGGTGAATCCGTGGCTGAGGAGCACGCCTACGCCCGCGTTGGGGCCGTGACCCTCGGAGTGGAAGGCATCAGCGCCGGGGAGGGAAGTCATGTGTCTATGGTTGCATTAGCAGGGGCCTTTTGGACCCCGGACGGGGGAAACTGTCGGCAGGTGCAGTACGCGTTGAATTCACCAGCGCGGATAAGCGCGCATACAGTAGAGTCTGGGGAACCAATCGGGTCCCTCGTTATTGTCTTGTCCGAACAGGAGATCAAGCCGCGTGTTCTATTGGGTGATGAAGACGATATTCATCGGGCCGGTGGTGAATCTTCTCTTCAGGCCGTGGGTCAAGGGAATGGACAACATCCCTGAATCCGGGCCTGCCGTCCTGGTGAGCAATCACCTGTCGTTCTCCGACTCGATCTTCCTGCCGCTGGCCGTACCCCGGCCGGTGAGCTTCCTCGCCAAGAGCGACTACTTCAACGGCAAAGGCATTAAGGGAAAGCTCACCGCTGCGTTTTTCCGGCTCGCCAACCAGCTGCCCATGGACCGTTCCGGCGGTGCGGCCTCCGCTTCCTCCCTCAAGGCCGGCGTTGACGTCCTGGAAAACGGCGGATTGCTGGGCATCTACCCGGAAGGGACCCGCAGCCCGGACGGACGCCTCTACCGCGGCAAGACCGGCGTGGCCAAGCTGGTGCTTTCCACCGGCGTGCCGGTCATTCCGGTGGCAATGATCGGAACCGATAAGGTCCAGCCGATCGGACGCCGGATCCCCAACATCCGCCGGATCGGCATCATCGTGGGCGAACCGCTGGACTTCTCGCGGTACGCCGGACTCGAGAATGACCGGTTCATCCAGCGGTCCGTGACCGACGAGATCATGTATGAACTCATGCGCCTGTCGGGCCAGGAATACGTGGACGTATACGCCAGCACCGTTAAGGAAAAGCTCGCTGCACGCAAGGGCGGCAAAGCGGCTGAGGCCCGGAGCGCTGCGGTGCGCCTTCCCCCCGGTACCGGGCACGGCGGGGAAGCGGATGCGGATGCACCGGCCGGAAGCCCTGCCGTGGCCGCCCGGCGCGGCGCCAAGCGTCCCGGTGCCGTCACCGTTATCGGTACGGCCGGGGCAAAAAACAAGGACAAAACCGCGGCACCGTCAGCGGACGGCTCCGACGCAGCCGGGCCGGAGGCGGGAACTGCGCGCCGGATGACTTTCCTCCACCGGATGCCCGGAACCAACGGTGCCCGCGCTGCCGGATCCGCCACAGCCAAGCCCGGCGGTGCCCGCACCAACGGGTCGGAAACGGATACGCCGGACGACGGCGACGGCCGCACCTCGGGCCCGGCGTCCCACAGCGCCTAGGTCCTCCGGACCGGAAACGGCAACCGGCTCCCGCTGTCCCGGATGGTGACTGGTGGTGATTGTGCTGCGCCCCATGGCCGTCCCGGCATGCGTTCCGACCCCGTGTTTCGTGCCGGGACGCATTTGTGACGGCGTTGTTTGCTCCTACGGGGCACCAAGTACGCTTAAGCCGTGACTGAGACACCTGTACACCGCGAGTCCCTTCCCACCCTGCTCTCCGGCGCGGCGGCTACGTCCGCTAGCCACCCCGAGCTGGACAACTGGCGATCCCTGCCGATTTCCCAGCAGCCCACCTGGCGCAACGATCCTGGATATGACGCGGCCATCGCCGAACTCTCCATGGTTCCGCCGCTGGTTTTTGCAGGTGAAGTCGATGTTCTCCGGAGCCGTTTGGCCGAGGCCGCGCAGGGCCGCGCCTTCCTCCTGCAGGGCGGCGACTGCGCCGAGACCTTCGAAGCAGCCACCGCAGACAAGATCAGCGCCCGTGTCCGGACCCTGCTGCAGATGGCCGTGGTCCTGACCTACGGTGCCTCCGTCCCGGTGATCAAGATGGGGCGGATGGCCGGGCAGTTCGCCAAACCCCGCTCCTCCAACGACGAGACCCGCAACGGCGTGACGTTGCCCGCCTACCGCGGCGACATGGTCAACGGCTTCGATTTCACTCCCGAGTCCCGCCGGCACGATCCGGCACGGATGGTCCGTGCCTACCACACGTCCGCGTCCACCCTGAACCTGATCCGTGCGTTCACGCAGGGCGGTTTCGCCGACCTGCGTCTGGTGCACCACTGGAACAAGGGCTTCACCTCCAACCCGTCACATTCGCGCTATGAATCCCTCGCCCGGGAAATCGACCGGGCCGTCCGTTTCATGGACGCCTGCGGTGCTGATTTCGAAGCACTGAAACGGGTTGAATTCTTCGCCAGCCATGAGGCACTGCTCCTGGATTACGAACGTGCCCTGACCCGGGTGGATTCCCGCACGGGCCAGCCGTACGACACCTCCGGGCATTTCCTGTGGATCGGGGAGCGGACCCGCGACCTGGACTCCGCCCATGTGGACTTCCTGTCCCGGGTGCGCAACCCGATCGGCGTGAAGCTGGGCCCGACCACCAGCGCCGAAGACGCGCTGGCCCTGATCGACCGGCTCGATCCGAACCGTGAACCCGGACGGCTGACCTTCATTACCCGGATGGGTGCCCGGAATATCCGCGAGAAACTTCCCTCCCTGGTGGAGAAAGTGACCGCCTCCGGCGCCCAGGTGCTCTGGGTGACGGACCCCATGCACGGCAACACCGTCACGTCCCCGAACGGCTACAAGACCCGCAACTTCGATGACGTGATGGACGAAGTGCGCGGGTTCTTCGAGGTGCACGATTCGCTGGGCACCTTCCCCGGCGGCCTGCACGTGGAAATGACGGGAGACGACGTCGCGGAGTGCCTGGGCGGCGCTGACCCCGTGGACCAGGAAGCCTTCGTTGAGGGCTACGAATCGGTCTGCGATCCGCGGCTGAACCACATGCAGTCCCTGGAGATGGCCTTCCTGGTGGCCGGCGCACTGTCCCGCAGGAGCTGATCCCGCCCTGCCGCGCAGGAACCGCCCCGGGGGCTACACCACCTTCAGCGTGACGGTGGAACCCTCGGGGGCGGTGCCTGCGCCCGGTTCCTGGTCCCGGACCAGTCCGAGCAGCCCGCCCAGCAGGTTCTCCACTTCCACGGTGAACCCGCGGCTTTCCAGATCAGCCCGTGCGGATTCGGCGCGCTGTCCCACATAGTTCGGGACCTCGACCATCCGCGGGCCGAGGGAGATGGTCAACGTGACGGTGGAGCCGCGCTCCAGCAGGCCGCCGGGGGCAGCATCCTGGGCCACAACTGCGCCGGCGGGCACGGAGGCGCTGTTCGCCTTGTCCGGGGCGACGGCGGCTGTGAGCCCGGCGTCCTCGAGGGCTTTCACCGCGGCTTCCTCGTCCAGTCCGGTCACCCCGGGAACCTCTACGGGTGCGGGTCCCCGGGACACCGTGAGGTCCACCGGAGCACCCAGCCGCAGCAGCGTATCGGGCAGCGGCTGTTGGCTGATGACGCTGCCCGCGGCAACGCTTTCGCTGTATTCCTCGGTGACCGCACCTACGGAAAGCTCGGCATCCCGGAGATTCTCTCCGGCCGCTTCGATTGTTCGCTGGACCACGTTGGGAACCGTAAATAACTGCGGTCCCTTGGACACGAGCAGCGTCACCGGCTGGAAGCGCCTGACCTCCCGGGGGGCGGCGGGATCGGTTCCCACGGCCAGCCCGGCCGCGACGGCCTCGTCAAACACCTCGTTGGTGCTGTAGGTCAGCCCGGCGTCGCCCAGCTGCGTGCCGGCGTCCTCGGCGGAAATATTGCTCACGTCCGGAACGGACACCAGGGCGCCGGGCCCGGCGCCGAAGAACCAGCCGGCAAAAACAGCTGCCGCGAGCAGGACCGTCAGCAGCAGGCCCAGCAGGATGCCGCGGCGGCGGGGTTTTCCGCTGCGCAGGGACATCCGGGGGCGGTGCGCCTCGCGGTCGCTGCGCCGCACCAGGGCGCGTTCATCCCGCTTGGTGAGCCGCCGCGGGGCGCCCTGGCCGGCGTCGTCGTCACCGTCGTCGCCCTCACCGCCGTCGTCGTAGGCGTCATAATCGTCGTCGGCGTACCCGCCGGCGTCCGCATCGTCACGGCTGCCGGGGTTTCGGCCGGAGGGCAGCACCGTGGTGGCGTTGCCGCTGCGGTGGATGACCTCGGTGGAATTGGAACCGGTCCCGTCCGGGCGCGGAGCGGAAGCGTCGATCACGGCGGTGCCGGCAGCAGCACCGGCCAGTACTTCCGTCACGCCGGACAACGCTTCTGTGGGGGCGCCGGAGGCAGCCGGCCCGCCGTCCGGGGAAGGGCCGCACCGGAAGTCCAGCTCCGCGTCGCTCAGGGAGCTGCGGATATGGCGTAGCTCGCCCAGCAGGGCGCGGCCGTTGACCGGGCGTTCCTCCGGGTCCTTGGCCGTGCACCAGCGGACCAGCTCGTCCAGGTCTTCAGCCAATCCGGGACAGAGGGCGGACGGAACGGGCACGGAGGAGTGGACGTGGGCAAAGGCAACCTGAATAGGGGAATCCCCGGTGAACGGCTGGCGTCCGGTGAGCATTTCGTAAAGCATGATGCCGGCGGAGTAGACGTCACTGCGTTCATCGGCGCCGCCCGCGGTCACGAGTTCGGGGGCCAGATACGCCACCGTGCCCACGAGTGTTCCGGTGTTGGTGCTGGTGGACACGGCACGGGCCAGCCCGAAGTCCGCGATCTTGATCCGGCCGTTATCCGCGAGGAGCACATTCTCCGGCTTGACGTCGCGGTGGACCAGGCCGGCGTCGTGTGCCGCGGCCAGTCCCTCCACCACTGCGTCCATCAGGGCCAGGGCGAGGCGCGGCGAGAGCGGCCCGCGTTCCTCCATCAGGCCGCGCAGCGTCCGGCCGGGAACGTACTCCATCACCAGGTAGGCCAGGTTCTCGGCGATGCCCTGGTCCAGGACACCCACCACATGCGGGTGGGAAAGCCGGGCAGCGGACTTGGCTTCACTTTCAAACCGCCGAAGGAAGCCGCGGTCGGCTGCCAGGTGCGGATACAGCACCTTCAAGGCCACGTCGCGGTCCAGCCGGCGGTCGGTGGCGAGGTAAACGCTGGACATTCCGCCGCGGGCAATCAGGGACCTGACGAAGTAACGGTCGTCGACCAGCGTCTCAACGAGGGAGTCTTTCACGGGCTCATGCACCCTTCGATCCTAATGGGGGTACGCGAAAGGGTCCGGATCGACACCCGATCCGGACCCTTCGGCGGCTCTGCTGGACTGTGTTACTGGAAGGACGCGCGGTGGGCGAGCACCGAGCGGACGTAGCCGCGCGTGTCATCGAACATGCCGTGCGTGGTCACCGAGTACTGGCCCTGGTAGTACGAGGCAATTGCGGTTTCCAGGCTGTCGCTGCTGCGGATGAGGGCGCTGATGATGGCCACGCCCGCAGTGGCGTTGTCGTAGGGATCCAGCAGGTTCAGCTTCCGGCCGACGAGGTCCGAGGCCCATTCCCCGGAAGAGGGAATGACCTGCATGGTGCCGATGGCGTTGGCGGGGGAGACGGCCCGCTGATCGAAGCCGGATTCCTGGAAAGCGAAAGCCTGTGCCAGGGCCGGGTCCACGCCCATCTGCGCGGCGGTGTCGGCCACGATCTGCTGCATCTGTGCCCGGTCCGGGACCGGAACCGAATTCAGTGCCTGCTTGTTCAGGTTGGCATCGGCGACTACGTGGTCGGGGTAGGTGTAGTGCAGGAACGTGTTCGGCACCAGATCCGTGGGCGCGGAAGCGGGCGCGGCAGCTGTGACGCTGACGGTGCTCCCGTCAACGCGAAGCTGCTGGCCGGGGCGGATGACCGAGGACTGGGTCAGGCCGTTCGAGGCGAGGACACCCGAGAGGCTGACGCCGTGCTTGGCCGCGATGGCGCTGAGCGTATCGCCGGCGGCGACCGTGTAGCTGGCTCCCGCGGCGGGTGCCGTCTTGCCCTGGTCCGGCGCGGCGGGAGCTGCCTGGGAATCCATCCGGAGTGTCTGGCCCGGGTAGATCACGGAGGTGAGGCTCAGCCCGTTGGCGGCGAGGATGCCGGAGAGGCTGACGCCGTGCTTGGCCGCAATGGCGCCCAGGGTATCGCCGGAGACCACCGTGTAGGTGCCGCCGGGGGAAGCTGCTGCGGCTGCGGCTGCGGCGGGGGCGGCCGGGGCGGACGTACCGGCCAGGCGGAGGTCATCGCCGGCGAAGATCAGCGACGTCGGCTGGAGGTTGTTTACGCGCAGCAGCTCGTCCGGGGAGAGTCCGTACTGCACGGCAATGGAGATGACGGTGTCACCGGAAACAATGCGGTGGGTAGCGGGGGCGGCCGACTCGGCCGGCAGCGTTGCCGGCATCTGGGTGGCCAGGTGCGAGGTGGCCACGCCCGTGTTCAGGTTCTTGACGGCCTGCAGGGGAAGCTGGGGGAACAGGGAGTTCTGCGGTGCAGCGGGGGCCGCAGCAGCCGGCTCCGCGAGAGCCAGGGCGGACAGCATCACTGCCGGTATGGCCGCGGTGGTCACGGCAACACTCAGCTTGCGCGGCATTCCGGTGGCACCGGAACGCGTTTTTTGCGATCCCGTCGTCGACTGAGTGCTCATATAGTGGTGTTTCCTCATCTGTGATGTCCGTTCCCTGCGAATCCTAAGATTAATGACAAGTAATGGAACGGGTGTTACTACTGTTGTTTGATTGACCAACGATGTGTTAGTGACTCATGTGATTAAAGGTACCCATGTGAATTTACACTAACGGCGCGTGCGCACAATACCCGGGCCTTACTTTTGACGTTTCACCCCCGGACCCAAACGGCAAAGTGGCCGGGCCCGCCCCGGACATGGCACCCTTGGAGAGTGAATGAACTACAGGAACTCGTTTCCGACTGGCTGACCCTGCCCGATGTGGCTGAACAACTTGACCTTCCTATCAGCAAGGTGCATAGCCTGCTGGAGGAGCGTGCCCTGGTGGCTGTGCGCCTCGGGGAGCGGAAGATCCGCAGTATTCCGGCCGCCTTTATTGCTGACGGCGCCGTGCTGGACAGTTTGAAGGGCACCATCTCGGTGCTCAACGACGCCGGCTACCACGACGATGAGATGATCCGCTGGCTGTTTACTGCCGACGACACCCTGCCCGGGCGTCCCGTGGATGCCCTCCGTGAGGGACGCAAGACGGAGATCCGCCGCCGCGCCCAGGCGCTGGGCTGGTAACAATTGCGCCCGCAGCACTAAAAAGGGAGCTGCCCGTCAACGGACGGGAAGCTCCCTTTTTTATATGCACACTTAGTATTGGCGCATATTTGCTTTAGGCGCTGCGTTTTACCGCCGAGTGGGCCAGGGCATCGAGGGCGGCCCGGGGAACATCATCCAGGGGAAGCGCGGCCAGGGCCGAAAAGGCTGCCTCCGTATGCCGCGAAATAAGTTCCTCCGTTGCCTCCAGCGCTCCGGTGTCCCGAAGGATCCCGCGCAGGCGGTCCACTCCGTCGTCGTCCAGTTCCGGATCCCCCAGGCGCGCCGTGATTTCCTCCCGGGCGTCCTCGCTCCCGCGGGAGAGGGCATAGGCAATCAGGACCGTTCGCTTGCCCTCGCGCAGATCATCCCCGGCCGGCTTGCCTGTTGTCTGCGGATCCCCGAAGACGCCCAGGACATCGTCGCGAAGCTGGAAGGCCTCGCCCAGCGGCAGGGAGAAGCGTGAATACCCGGCCAGGAATTCCGGCCGGGCGCCGGCCAGGGCGCCGCCGAGCGTCAGGGGATGCTCGGTGGTGTACTTCGCTGCCTTATAACGGAGGATGTTCAGTGCCCGCACCACGGCATGTTCGGGATCGTGGCCGGGACCGGCCACTTCCTCGAGGATGTCGAGGTACTGCCCGGCCATGACCTCGGTCCGCATCCGGTTGAAGATCCGCCGTGCTTCGGTGCCGTGCGCAGCCCGCGGCCCCACTGCGGAAAACATTTCCTCGCTGAAGGAAAGGCAGAGGTCGCCGGCAAGGATCCCGGCAGACGAACCGAAGTGGGATCCGTCCAGATGCCAGTCGGATTCCGCATGCGCCATGGAGAAGATGCGGTGCACGCTGGGTCCGCCCCGGCGGGTGTCCGAGCGGTCGATAATGTCGTCGTGGATCAGTGCCGCGCTCTGGAACAGTTCCAGTGCCGCGCCCGCCTTGACTGCCTCCGGGTGCAAGGCAGCTCCTCCGGCGCCGCGCCAGCCCCAGTAGGCGAGCAGTCCGCGCAGGCGCTTTCCTCCCCGGGCGAGGTTGCGCACCGCATCCAGCAGGGGAAGTGCCTCTCCCGAGATGTCCTCAAGGACCGAATGCTGGAGGGCCAGGAAGTCCTCGAGCTCCGTGCCAAGCAGGTCCCGGTATGCGGCCTGTTCTTCCCGGGCGGTTTCGACGGGGGAAAAGGTCACGGCTGTTCCGTCTTTTCCGTGAGTACCGTCGCCCCGACAGTCACGGTTGCCGGGCCGCCGTCTTTACCGGCAATGACCGTGATGTTGACGGTCTCGGGATCTCCGGGACCGGTCCGGACGTAATCGCGTGAAGAGGGGGAACCCGGGGCGGTCTGGGCGGCGGCAAATCCCTGGGCGGTGAGTTTCGCGTCGTAGAACGGGAAGATCCCTTCGGCGGGTGCCTCCGTGGACTGGACCAGGACGGCGGTGAGGGTGCCGTTTGCCCGGTCCACCGTGCTCGCGAGGATCTCTGCGCCGTCCATGACCGGGATCAGAGTGGCGGGGAAGTCAGCCGCGAGGGCCACGGGCGACGCCGACGGCGACGGGGAATCCGAGGTTCCGGGTGCGGGGGATGAGGCAGCCGAAGCGGTGCCGGAGGGGGTGGCGGTGCTTTCCGCGGAGCCGTTGGAGCATCCGGCTGCCGCTAGGAGCAGGGCCGCGGCAGAGAGCATCGAGAGGGTCTTTTTCATCGGATTCCGCATCGGTGGGGGTCAGGGGCCTGCCCCCAGTCTAGGCGAAGCGGAAGCGGTCCCCGGAGACGGCAGGCACCGGGCGGAAGCGCTGCCCGGCGGGCGTCTGCGGAACGGGGGAGGGGCTGGCTACGATGAGGGAGTGAGTAATGGTTCCAACGCCGGCGGCGGCAACCTCGACTGCACCATAATGCACGTGGATATGGATGCCTTCTATGTGTCGGTTGAACTCCTTAAACGGCCGGACCTCATAGGTGCCCCCGTCATTGTCGGCGGGCTGGGAGGGCGGTCCGTAGTCCTCTCCGCGTCCTACGAGGCACGGCGGTACGGAGTCCATTCCGCCATGCCCATGTCTGTTGCCCGCAGGCAGTGTCCGCAGGCGGTGGTCCTGGAGCCACACCAGGAGGAGTACCGCACCTTCTCCGGACAGCTGATGCAGATCTTCGAGTCCATCACTCCGCTGGTGGAACAGCTCAGTGTGGATGAGGCCTTCCTGGACATCGCCGGATCCATGCGCCGGCTCGGTCCGCCGCGTGTCATCGGGGAGCTCATCCGCAGCCGCGTCGCCGCGGAACTGGGCATGACTGCCAGCGTAGGCATTGCTGCCACCAAGTTCGTGGCCAAGATTGCCTCCACCCGGTGCAAGCCCAACGGCTTGCTGCTGGTGCCCAGGGAACAGACCGTGGACTTCCTGCATACCCTCGATGTATCAGCACTGTGGGGGGTCGGGGCCAAAACCCGCGAGGCAATGGCCAGGGTAGGCATCGCCACGGTTGCCGACGTCGCCAATACCCCGCCCAGCGTGCTCCGCCGGCTCCTCGGCGCGGTGGGCGACCACGTGTACGAATTGTCCTGGGGGCGGGATCCGCGTGCAGTGACTCCGGTGCGGAAGGAAAAGAGCATCGGCGCAGAGGAAACCTTCGCCTCCGATGTCAGCAGCGATGACGTGCTGCACACGGAACTGCTTCGGCTGGCACACCGCAGCGCGGTACGCCTGCGTGCCGCCGGCCTCCAGTGCAGGTCCGTCTCCCTGAAGCTTCGCTACGCCGACTTCACCACGCTGACGCGGACGCGCACCCTTCCCGAGCCGGTGGACAGTGCCCAGATGATCTACGAGACGGCCAGGGGGTTGCTGACGGCTCTGGGGCCGCGGCCCCAGAGCGTCCGGCTGATCGGCCTGCGGGCGGAGCAGCTTGAATCCGCCGAAGGGGCCGCAATGCAGCTGACCCTGGACGGACGGGAGGACAACTGGCGCTCGGCCGAAGACGCCCTGGACAGGATCAACCGGCGTTTCGGCGAGCTGGGTGTTGTCCCTGCCCGGCTGATCGCCCCGTCTTCCCGGAAGCCGCCGCCGGATGCCCGGCCGAATACGTAGACCCGCGGCTTTCGTGCGGACCGGTTGCCACCTATCCTAGGACTAAGTGCAAAGCAGCAGCGGGCCTGCGCGGGAACATCCGGCGCCACACGTTCGTTGGTTGGTTTACAGGGGCAGAACCGGACGGCAAGGAGGCAGTAATGGCACTGTCGGAACATGAGCAGCGCTTGCTGGATCAGCTGGAGCAGCAACTACACGCCGAAGATCCAAAATTCGCGAACTCAATGGCTACGTCCGGCGGCCGCGGGATCTCCACCAGGCGGATAGTGCTGGGTGCTTTGCTGGCCATCGTGGGGTTGGGGGTGCTGCTTCTGGGAATTACGGAAGCGGGCATCGTGGTCGGCGTCCTGGGGTTCCTGGTGATGGGGGCCGGTGTCTACTACGCAACCACGCGCGGACGGAAGAGCCCGCCCAAAGCGGCGGACGGCCGGAAGGAACGCGAGTCCAGCGCCCAGCGCGGATTCATGAACAATCTGGAAAACAAGTGGGACGAACGCAAGCGCGACCAGCCCTAGAGTGCATTGACCTGTCCGGCAAATTCAGGGTGCGCGTGGCCCGGCACTCGTGAGGCCCCGTTCGGAAGGTAGATAAGCCGAAAAAGGATCCGTTTCGACGGGTCCTTTTTTATGCCCTTTTCCCGCTTCCGATGCTCCGGCTGTGTCTCCGGGCGGTCGTTTTTTCCTCCACCGCGCTCCACCGGCCGGGTTCCGCTCAAACATAAGGATTTTGGGTTCGACGCGCCGGGAATATAACCGGCCGGGACGTTGACTGTGGAGGGAAGTGGAGTAAAGTGGGGGACATAAGAGGGTAGGGGCGGTACTCGAGGGGTTTACCCCCAATCAGACAGGGCGGTGCGTGATGTTCCTGGGAACACATTCACCTCGTCTGGACGAGAAGGGGAGACTGATCCTCCCGGCAAAATTCCGCGAGGAACTTGCCGACGGGCTGGTGCTGACCAAGGGCCAGGAGCACTGTATCTACGTCTTCAGCCGGAAGGAATTCGAACGGGTCCACGACCAAATGCGGGAAGCTCCACTTTCCTCCCGCCAGGCGCGTGACTACATTCGGGTCTTTCTGTCCGGAGCCTCTGACGAAGTACCGGACAAGCAGGGGCGGGTAACCATCCCTCCGGCACTTAGATCGTACGCAGGACTCGGGCGCGAACTGGTCGTCATCGGCGCAGGCACGCGGGCCGAGATCTGGGATGCGACCGCTTGGCAGAACTATCTGGAAGAACAGGAAACCGCGTTTTCCGAAACAGACGAAGACGCGATTCCCGGGATTTTCTAGCAGTACCGGTTCGAAACAACCGGACGACCCTACCGGGCCGGGGCTGTCATGAGATCTCCCGCCGCCCCACCGCAGAGCCACCTGGCTTCCCTTCCCCGGAGCCAGGCGGTGTGCAGCGGTGAGGCGCGGATGGGGGTCTGATGACAGAGCCGCCCGCAACGCCCACCACCACTATGTATCCGAAGGAAGCCCTAGATGAGCGAAGAGCGCCCCACCGAGGAACGGCATGTTCCCGTGCTGCGCGACCGCTGCATCAACCTCCTGGCTCCATCCATTGAACGTGCCGTAGCCGAGAGCGGCCGTGCCGTCGTTGTGGATGCCACCCTGGGCATGGGCGGGCACTCCGAGGCCATGCTGCAGCGCTTTCCGCAGCTGCATGTGATCGGCATCGACAGGGACCGCCAGGCCCTGGACCTGGCCGGCAAACGGCTGGAGCCCTTCGCGGACCGCATCGACCTGGTCCACGCGGTGTATGACGAGATAGCGGACGTCGTGGCGGACCTCGGGTTCGACGGCATTGACGGCGCCCTGTTTGATCTGGGCGTTTCCTCACTGCAGCTCGACGAACGGGACCGCGGCTTCGCCTACTCCTATGACGCACCCCTGGACATGCGGATGGACACCACCCGCGGCCGTACGGCAGCCGACATTGTGAACACCTACAGCGAAGCTGAACTGGTGGGCATCATCCGCAAATGGGGCGAGGAGAAATTTGCCGGGCGCATCGCATCGGCCATCGTCGCCGCCCGCGCCTCCCGGCCGTTCAGCACCACCGGGGAACTGGTCGAGGCTATCCGCGGCGTGGTCCCCGCTGCCGCCGCACGGACCGGAGGGCATCCGGCGAAGCGGACCTTCCAGGCGCTGCGGATCGAGGTTAACGAGGAGCTGGATGTCCTTGAACGTGCCATCCCGGCGTCGTTGTCCGTGCTGAATCTGGGCGGACGCGTGGTGGTGATGTCCTACCATTCGCTCGAGGACAAGATTGTGAAGGGCATCTTTGCCGCCGGCGCACAGTCCTCCGCACCCAAGGGTTTTCCCGTTGAACTTGAACAACACAAGGCCCAGCTCAAGAGGCTGACCAAGGGCACCGAGGTGCCCACGGGCGGGGAAATTGCAGAAAATCCCCGTGCAGCCTCAGCAAAGCTCCGCGCAGTAGAACGAATCCGCAAACCCATGGATGGGGCCAGGAAATAATGAGTGAACGTCGGCCGACGGCCCGATACAACACCGTGGCGGCTAAGGCCGTCGTAGGCAACACGGCGCGAGCCCTTGACTGGGATACGGCCGCACCGGCGCCCGCTGTCCGGCGGCGCACACCGCTGTCCCTGGTGCCGGCCGCCTCACGCCGCAGGCGGGCTCCCTTTGCGGTTTTCTGCTTCGCCGCGCTTGTCCTGGGACTGGCCTCCGTGCTGCTGCTCAATATCTCGGTTTCGGGCGGCCAGTATGAACTGGTGCAGCTGCAGAGCCAGAAGGCCGAACTGCAACAGCGCAACGAGGCACTGACCCAGGACATTGAAAACCACCAGGCCCCGCAGGTCCTGGCCGCTGCGGCCGCGGACCTCGGCATGGTCTCCTCACCCAGCTTCGGTACCATCGACCTCCAGACACTGGCCGTCACCGGCAGCCCCGAGGCCGCCAAGGAAGGCGAGCCGGCGGAACAGATGATCGGTGCGCCGAACGTTCTCAACGAGCCGGTCACACCGGTGCAGGCAGCGCCTCCCGAAGAGGCACGGGACACCGTACGGGCACTCGAGGAAGAGGAAGCTGCCCGCGCAGCAGCCGAAGCCGCTGTCCAGCCACCCGTCGAGATGCCGGCGGAAATTCCGGCCCAGGCCCCTGAGGCCGTCCCCGGAACGGACTTCAACGGCGGAACCATTCCTGCCCCCGGGCAGCTCGGCGAAAACTGATCCAAGCTAAGCAGTTCCCAGAAATTCGGCAAGACGAGGACACGTTGTGGCAAAAACATCCGGCCCGGACAACCACAGGGTGGCAATCGTCACCGGGCGGCTGCGCACCGGCCTGATCCTTGCCCTGGTGCTGCTGGTGGCCCTGGGCACCCGGCTTTTCTGGGTCCAGGCGGTGGATCCGGACGGCATGGCGCAGAGCGCCGTGGACAAACGCCTCATGACGGTCACCGTTCCGGCCCTGCGCGGCAGCATCCTGGATTCCAAGGGCAACTACCTCGCCCGAAGCGTGGAGCGGTTCGACATTGTGGTGGACCAGCGCCTTTCCCAGGACATCGGTGAGGAATACAAGCGCCGTGACGCGGAAGGCAAACTCCAGGACGTCACCTTTGACCAGGCGTTCGGGGAACTCGGGGCCATCCTCGGACAGGATCCCGACACCCTGCGCTCGGCCCTGCTCGGCGACAGGGGCTTCAACTTCGTTGCCAAGACCGTCACTCCCGAAATCAAGGAAAAGGTCCTCGCGGTGAAGTTCCCCGGGGTCTATGCGGACCGGACCACGCTGCGGACCTATCCCTCCGGCGCCGTGGGAGGTTCCATTGTCGGTTTCCTTGGCACCGAAGGGGCACAGGAAGGCCTGGAACTGACGCAGGATGAAATCCTCGCCGGTGAGGCCGGCAGCAAGACCTACGAGATCGGCGGCGACGGTATCCGCATCCCGTACGCAACGAACGAGGATGTCCCCGTCCATGACGGAGAGTCCCTCAAGCTGAGCATTGACCAGGACCTGCAGTGGTTTGCGCAGCAGACCATTGCGGCCCAGGTCGATGAGTACGGTGCCGAATGGGGCAACATCGTGGTCATGGAGGCCGAGACGGCACGGGTGATCGCGCTGGCCGAGTCCACCACTGTTGATCCCAACAACCCCGGGGACACCCCGGCGGATTCCCGCAAGGCCCGTTCCGTGACCGACTCCTTCGAGCCCGGGTCCACCACCAAGGTCATCACCATGGCGGCTGCCATCGAGCAGGGCCTGATCACCCCCGAATCACATTTCGAGCTGGACTCCACGTACACCGTCGACGGCCAGACCTTCAAGGACGCCTTCGAACACGGCAAGCAGAACATGACGGCCGCCGGTGTGCTGGCCAAGTCCATGAACACCGGAACGGTGCAGATCGGGCAGCAGCTGACGCCGCAGGAACGGTACGACTGGCTGCGGAAATTCGGCATTGGCATGCCGTTGAATGTCGGGTTGAACGGCGAAACATCCGGTCTCCTCCCCGCGCCGGAAAACTGGGACGGACGGCAGCAGTACACCGTGCTGTTCGGCCAGGGCCTGACCCAGACCGCCCTGCACACGGCAAGTGTCTACCAGACCATCGCCAACGACGGCGTGCGTATCCAGCCGAGCATCATCGATTCCGTCATCACGGAAGACGGCACCGAGCAGCCCGTCGAAAAGGAACCCGGCACGCGGGTGGTTTCGGAGGACACCGCAAAACAGGTCCAGCACATGCTGGAAACCGTCACCCAGGACGGCTCCGGCAAGACCGGCGCGTTGAAGCAGTACCGGGTCGGATCCAAGACGGGTACGGCGGAAGCCCCCGGCCCGAACGGCGGCTACTCGGGCTCGACGCTCTCCTATGCTGGTATTGCACCCATGGAGGATCCTAAGTACGTGGTTGTGGTGACCCTTCAGCGGCCCCAGGGCGACCTCTACTACATCATTCCGGGCCAGTCCTTCCAGAAGGTCATGGAACAGGCGCTCGTCAGCAACAACGTGCCACCCTCCACGGGTAAGCCTGAGACCTACCCCATTGAGTACTAAATCGGAGAGCATTGAAGTGCCAATAAGTGAAAATTCCCCCTCCGGATCCGGTCTCCGTCCAGCGGCCGTGGAACCGGTGACCATGCGTGCCGCGGTGCAGGCACTGCCCGCGGGCCTGCGGGACATTGCACCGGCTGCCGGAACGGCGGAATCGGCCTGGGAGACCGCGCTGTCGGGGCTGACCATTAATTCCCGGGAGGTGCTCCCCGGTGACCTGTACGTGGCCGTCGCCGGTGCCCGGCACCACGGCGCGCGTTTCGCCGCTGCAGCACAGGCTTCCGGCGCCGCCGCGGTCCTGACGGATGCCGCCGGACTGCAGCATCTGGACGGCGTGCGGATCCCTGTCTTCGTGGCCGGGGAAGTCCGCCGGCTGGTGGGTCCGCTGGCTGCCGCCGTCTTCAACAGTGTTCCCGCGGACGGGCCCCGGCCCGCCCTCTTCGGCATTACGGGCACCAACGGTAAGACCACCACTTCCTACTTCGTCAACTCGCTGCTGCAGGCCCTTGGGCGCACCACGGGACTGATCGGCACCATCGAGATCCTCGCCGGCGGCGAGGCCATTCCGAGTGTGCTGACCACCCCGGAATCACCGCAGGTCCACGGGTTGCTCGCGCTGATGCGGGAACGCGGCCTGGACGCCGCCACCATGGAAGTGTCCTCCCACGCGCTCACCTACCGCCGGGTGGACGGGGTCCGCTTCGACGTCGCCGGGTTTACCAACCTCACGCAGGACCACCTGGACCTGCACGGAACCATGGAGGAGTATTTTGCCGCCAAGGCAGCACTCTTCCAGCCGGACCGCTCGCGCCGCGCCGTCATCACCGTCGACGACGAGTGGGGCGCCAGGATGGCGGCCCGGGCCGGAGTCCCCGTCCTGACCCTGGCCACCGACGGTGCCGGCAACGGCCCTGCCGGCGGCGCGGACTGGTCCGTCACCGGCATCGAGCCGCGCGGGCTGGGACACCGTTTCCTCCTTAGCGGCCCGGCGGGGGAGCGGCTGCGGGTCTCCACGGCCCTGCCCGGCACCTTCAACGTCTCCAATGCGGCACTGGCCACCGTTATGGTGCTGGCGTCCGGCGTCCCCGCAGACGCCGTCCAGCATGCCCTGGATGCCGCCGACCCGTTCACGGTGGAAGTGCCCGGCCGCATGCAGCTGATTGGTGAAGCACCGGCGGCCATCGTTGATTTTGCTCACAACCCGGATGCGCTGAGCCGCACCCTTGCCTCGGTACGGGGTCCCGGCAGCGATGCCCGGGTCATTGTTGTCTTCGGCGCCACCGGTGAACGGGACCAGACCAAGCGCCCCCTGATGGGAGCCATTGCAGCCCGGGGAGCGGACATCGTCCTCGTTACCGACGACGACCCGCACGGTGAGGACGCCGCAGCCATCCGCGCCGATGTCCTGCGCGGGGCCGACGCCGCACGGACTGCCGAGGGCCTTGCCTGCGTTATCGAGGAGGTGGCCCCCCGTGCCGCTGCCATTGACCGTGCCGTGGAACTGGCGCGCCCGCAGGACACCGTTCTCGTGGCCGGCCGCGGCCACGAAGTCTGGCAGGAGGTCATGGGGGAGAATCTTGCCCTGGATGACCGGGTGGAGCTGCGCCGGGCTTTGACAAGATACGGATTCACTGCCCTTTCCAGCGACGGGGTAGAGTCCTAAATCGTCATGATTGAACTAAATGCAGCCGAAATAGCGGCAATTACAGGCGGCGAGCTGATCGGCCCGGCCGCACGGACTCCGGGTATCGTCGTGACATCCGCCACCACGGATTCGCGCGAAACCGTTCAGGGATCGCTGTTCATAGCGAAGCCCGGCGAGAACTCCGACGGCCACCTGTTCGTGGACGCGGCCTTCGCCCGCGGTGCCCTGCTGGCCCTTGTCGAACGGCCGGTGTCCGACGACGCCGGGGATCCCTACCCTGCCGTGATGGTGCCCGACGTCGTCCTGGCCATGGGTGCCCTCGCAGCGGAGATCGTGCGCCGGCTCCGGGCGCACGGCGAGCTAACCGTTATCGGCATCACCGGCTCAGCCGGAAAGACCACCACCAAGGACCTGCTGGCCGGGATCCTGCAGCCCTCCGGACCCACCGTGGCTCCGGTCGGCTCCTACAACGGCGAAGTGGGCCTGCCGCTGACTGTGTTCACCGCCGGCTACGGCACCCGCTACCTGGTGATGGAGATGGGCGCCACCCGCATCGGCAACATCCGCTACCTGGCGGAGATGGTGAAACCGGACATCGGCGTCGTCCTCTTCGTGGGGTCCGCCCACGCCGGCGAGTTCGGCGGCGTGGACAACATCGCCGTCGCCAAGGGTGAACTCGTTGAAGCCCTGCCCGCCGGCGGCACCGCCATCCTCAACGCCGATGACATCCGCGTTGCGGCGATGGCCGAGCGCACCCAGGCCCCGGTCCTCTATTTCACCTCCTCGCCGGAGGAAGCACACGGCGCCAAGAACGCCGTCCGCGCCCTCGACGCGCGGACGGACAGCCAGGGCCGGCCGGTCTTCACGCTCCTGCTGCCCGACGGCAGCCGGCACGAGATCCGTTCCGGACTGATCGGCGCCCACCACACAGCCAACCTCCTGGCGGCCGCCGCAGCCGCCTACGCCGCCGGGATTCCCGGTGCAGCCATCGCTGCCGGCCTGTCCGGCCGGACCGCGGCAAGCCGGTGGCGCATGGAGCGCACCGACCGCGCCGACGGCGTCACTGTCATCAACGACGCCTACAACGCGAACCCCGAATCCATGCGCGCCGCCCTGCGCACCCTCGCCGAGCTCGGCCGGGAACGGCGCACCTGGGCGGTGCTGGGCGAAATGCTGGAGCTCGGCGAGGATTCCGTCACCGAGCACGACGCCATCGGCCGCTACGCGGTCCGGTTGAATATCTCCAAACTCATTGTCGTGGGCACCGGGGCCCGTGCCATGCACACCGGTGCGGTGATGGAGGGCTCCTGGGGAGAGGAATCCACCTTCGTGGAGACCGCCGAGGACGCCGAGCGTATCCTCCGGGAATCCCTCGCCCCCGGCGACCTTGTCCTGTTCAAATCCTCCAACGGGGCGGCCCTGCGCTTCCTCGGCGATCGGATAGCCTTGTCCCCTGTACCACCGTCCGCAGCAACTGATCCGGCGTCCGAGCCGGCGCGCACCGAAGGGACCGGAGGAGAGAACCTGTGATCTCCCTGCTTGTAGGGTCTTCGCTGGCTCTGGTCTTCGCCTTTGCCGGAACACCCCTGTTCATCCGTTTCCTGGTGCGGAAGGGCTACGGCCAGTTCGTCCGCGACGACGGCCCCACCTCGCACCACACCAAGCGCGGCACCCCGACCATGGGCGGCGCCGTCATTGTTGCCTCGGTGGTCGCCGCGTACTTCATCACCCACCTCATCAGCGGCATGCTGGGCTTCGGATCCTTCAGCCCGACGGCGTCCGGACTGTTGGTCCTGCTGCTCACCGTGGGAATGGGCATGGTCGGCTTCATTGACGACTACACCAAGATTTCCAAGCAGCGCAGTCTGGGCCTGAACGCCCGGGCGAAAATCATCCTGCAGGCCGTGGTGGGCATTACCTTTGCCGTGCTGGCCCTGCAGTTCCCCAATGATCAGGGAAGGACCCCGGCCTCCACCGCGGTCTCCTTCATCCGGGACACCGGCTTTGACCTGGCCTTCGCCGGCTCCGTGATCGGTGCGATCCTGTTCGTGATCTGGTCCCTGATCATCATCACCGGCACTACCAACGGCGTGAACCTGACCGACGGCCTCGACGGGCTCGCCGCGGGCGCCTCCGTGCTGGTGTTCGGCGCGTACTTCCTGATCGGGATCTGGCAGTACAACCAGAGCTGCGGTTCACCGGGTGCCGAAGGCGTCTGCTACGAGGTCCGTGACCCGATGGACCTGGCCCTGCTGGCCGGCGCCATGGCCGGTGCCCTGATCGGGTTCCTCTGGTGGAACACCGCCCCGGCGAAGATCTTTATGGGCGACACCGGCTCGCTGGCCATCGGCGGTGCGATTGCCGCCTTCGCCATCCTTTCCCGGACCGAACTGCTGCTGGTGATCCTTGCCGGGCTCTTCGTCATCATCACCCTCTCCGTCATCATCCAGGTGGGGTACTTCAAGATCAGCGGCGGCAAACGCGTCTTCAAGATGGCGCCGCTGCAGCACCACTTCGAGCTCAAGGGCTGGGCCGAGGTGACCGTGGTGGTCCGGTTCTGGATCATCGCCGGGCTCTGCGTTGCCGTGGCGCTGGGCATCTTCTACGCGGAATGGGTGGTGGGACTGTGAGTGCTCCCCTCGAGGAACTGACCACGTGGGACGCAGACTGGACCGGACTGCGCGTGGTGGTCACCGGCATCGGACTCTCCGGCTTCTCCGCTGCCGACACCCTGATTGAACTCGGCGCACGGGTAGTGGTGGTGGACGCCGGGGACACCGACGAGAACCGGGCCAAAGCGGACACCCTCCGCATTGTCGGCGCTGCGGACATCCTCCTGGGTGCCGACGCCGTGGCAGGCCTGCCCCGGGTCGACGGCTCAGTTCCCGACCTCGTGGTGACCTCCCCGGGCTTCCGGCCAACGCACCCGGTGCTGGCAGCTGCCGCCGAGGCGGGCATTCCCGTCTGGGGCGACGTCGAGCTGGCCTGGCGCGTGCGGATCCGCGAGGGCCGCAGGACGGCCCAGTGGCTGGCGATCACCGGCACCAACGGGAAAACCACCACCGTCACCATGACCGAAAGCATGCTCCGCGCCGCCGGGCTTCGCGCCATCGCCGCCGGGAACGTCGGCACCCCGATCCTCGACGCCATCCGCGATCCCGAGGGCTATGACGCCATTGCGGTGGAGCTGTCCAGCTTCCAGCTGCATTGGACGCATTCCATCTCCCCGCTGGCCAGCGTGTGCCTGAACATCGCCGAAGACCACGTGGACTGGCACGGCTCCTACGAGGCCTACATGGCCGACAAGGCCAAGATCTACGAAAACACGCAGGTCGCCTGCATCTACAACGCCGAGCAGTACGAGACCGAACACATGGTCGAGGAAGCCGACGTCGTCGAAGGCTGCCGCGCGGTCGGTTTCACCACCGGCGTGCCGGCGGTGAGCATGGTCGGAGTAGTCGAAGGGCTGCTCGTGGACCGCGCCTTCATCGAACAGCGCAAGGATTCCGCCGCAGAGCTCGCGGCCATGTCCGATCTGGGGGAGTACGCCCCCCGGCACATGGTGGCCAACGCCCTGGCGGCGGCTGCGCTGGTGCGTGCCTTCGGCGTCGAACCGGCGGCGGTGCGCGACGGACTGCGCGCCTACTCACCCGGGAACCACCGCATCCAGCCGGTGGCCCGCCTCAACGACATTCTCTGGGTCAATGACTCGAAGGCGACCAATCCGCACGCGGCAGCGGCGTCCCTGGCTGCGTTCTCCAGTGTGGTCTGGATTGCCGGCGGCCTGTCCAAGGGCGTCAGCTACGACAACCTGGTGGCAGAACACCGCGGCCGGTTCAGGGCGGTGGTGCTGATCGGTGCCGACAGCGCCGAGCTGCAGGCCGCGCTGGCGCAACACGCGCCCGATGTGCCGGTGATCCACGCGCTGGAGGAGCAGACTGGGGAACAGCCCGCGGCGCCCGTCACCAGCGCCGAAGAGATCATGGTCCGTGCCGTCGCTGCGGCGGCCGCCGTGGCCGAACCAGGAGACACCGTCCTGATGGCTCCGGCAGCAGCTTCCATGGACCAGTTCACTTCCTATGCCCACCGCGGCGAGGCTTTCATCGAAGCCGTCGCAGGGTATGTGGGCGAGCAGCAGGCACCGGGACAGGCACAGACTCCAAAGGAGCCCTAGATTGGTTACCACGCCCACCGGCAGCAAACGCAAGCCGGTCCTGCGCCGCAATCCCGCAGCCACTGCCGGCGGCGGCACGGGCGAGGCAAAAACCGGCCCGAAGGCCGGAACAACACCGGCCCCTGCAAACCGCCGCGGGAAACTGCTGGCCAAACCGGCGTCGCTGGTGGAACGCTTCCTCGTCCTGCTGGAGGGAAGCGGACGCAGCGCCACGGGTTCCAGCTACTACATGATCCTCGGCGCCACCCTGGCCCTGACGGCCATCGGCCTGATGATGGTGCTCTCGGCGTCCTCGGTCGAGTCCATTGCCGCGGCGGCCGGGAGCGACGCCGGAGCGGCCACAACCTTCGACCTGTTCCTGAAGCAGTCGATGTTCGCCGCAGCAGGTGTCATTGCCATGCTGGGGCTGTCGCGGCTGGGCCCGTCGCACTACCGGGCCCTGGCCTGGTTCCTCTACGGCCTGGCTTTCATCCTGCTGGTGCTGGTGCTGGTGATCGGCAAGGAAGTCAACGGCAACAAGAACTGGATCGAAATCGGTCCCATCACGGGGCAGCCCTCCGAGGCAGCGAAGCTGGCGATGGTCATCTGGTTCGCCGCGGTCCTGTCCATGAAGGGCCGGTTGATCAACGAATGGAAGCACGCGCTGATACCGGTGGTTCCGGGCGGCGGCCTCCTGATCCTCCTGGTCATGCTCGGAAGCGACCTCGGCACCGTGATCGTTATGGGCATGATCATGATGGCGGCGCTGTTCTTCGCCGGAGCACCGCTGCGTTTCCTCGGTGTCCTGGGCGCAGGGGCGGCCTTCGGAGCGGTCCTGATGTCCCTGGTCAGCAGCAACCGCTCCAGCCGCATCAGCGCCTGGCTGCAGCTGGACTGCAGCACGGGCCTGTGCGACCAGGCCAATGCCGGCATGTACGCGCTGGCCTCGGGCGGCTGGCTCGGCGTCGGCATCGGACAGAGCCGGCAGAAATGGAACTGGATCCCGGAAGCGCACAATGACTTCATCTTCGCCATCATCGGCGAAGAGTTCGGCCTGCTCGGCACGCTGGTGGTGGTCAGCCTCTTCGCGGTCCTTGCCATCGCCACTGTGCGGGTCACCATGCGCCACACCGATCCGTTCATCCGCATCGTCTGCGGCGCCATCCTGGTCTGGATCATCGGCCAGGCCTCCGTGAACATTGCCATGGTCACCGGGCTGCTGCCCGTCATCGGTGTTCCGCTGCCGTTTATTTCCTACGGCGGATCCTCCCTGACCTTCACGCTTGCCGCCGTCGGCGTCCTGCTCTCCTTTGCCCGCAAAATCCCCGAAAGTGAACCAACAGCTCCATGACGCAGCACTCCCTGTCCGTAGTCCTGGCCGGAGGCGGCACCGCCGGGCACATCAGCCCGCTCCTGGCCATTGCCGATGCCGTCAGGGCGCACCGCCCCGACGCCCGCATCACCGTGGTGGGGACCGCCTCGGGAATGGAAGCGCGGCTCGTGCCGGCAGCGGGTTACGAGCTGGCCACCATCGACCGGGTGCCCATGCCCCGGCGTCCCTCCGCGGACCTGGTCCGGCTCCCGTCCCGCCTGGTCCGTGCCGTCCGGCAGGCCGGGCAGATCCTGGACGCGGCGCAGGCCGACGTCGTGGTGGGCGTGGGCGGCTATGTCTCCACTCCGGTGTACCTGGCCGCGCGCCGCCGCTCCCTCCCGGTGATCGTGCATGAGGCCAACGCCCGTCCCGGCCTGGCCAACCGCGTGGGCGCGCGCTTCGCCGACGTCACCGGCGTCGCCTTTGAAGCCACCAAGCTGCCGAAGGCCATCTGGGTGGGCATGCCGATGCGCCGGGAAATCTCCGGACTGGACCGTGCCGCCGCGAGGAATGCGGCGCGGACGGCCCTGGGACTTGAGCAGGACCGGCCCACGCTGGTGGTGACCGGCGGCTCCTCGGGTGCCGCGAGCATCAACCGCGCCGTGGAACGGGCGCTTCCGGCGCTGGCCGCTGCCGGCATCCAGACACTGCACATCACCGGCCGCGGCAAGTCCCTGGTGGACGCCGCCGGCAATCCCGTTGCCGCGCGCGGCTATACCCAGGTGGAATACATTGACGGCATGGAACAGGCCTATGCGGCCGCGGACCTGCTGCTGGCCCGTTCCGGAGCCGGAACGGTCTGCGAAATCAGTGCCGTCGGGCTTCCCGCGGTCCTGGTCCCGCTGCCGCACGGCAACGGCGAGCAGGCCCTCAACGCCGAAGCCCTGGTGGCCGCGGGCGGAGCACTGACGGTTGCCGATTCCCTCTTCACAGCTGACTGGATTTCCGAGAGGCTGATACCTTTGCTGGCCGATCCGGCGGCGCTGAACGCGATGTCCACGGCGTCGGCGGCGCTGGGTATCCGCGACGCGGACCAGCGGATGGCGGCATTCATCCTCGAAGCAAGCGATAGGTCACAGGCATGAACCGGCTGAACCCAAAGGATCTGGGACAGGTCCACTTCATCGGCCTGGGCGGCGCCGGAATGTCGGCCGTAGCCCGGGTGCTCCTGGCACAGGGCATTCCCGTGTCCGGCTCCGATGCCAAGGACTCCCCGGGGCTGCGCGCCCTCGAAGCACTGGGGGCCCGGGTATTCCTAGGGCACGACGCCGCCCACGTGGCGGATGCCGACACCGTGGTCGTCTCCACGGCCATCCGCGAAACGAACCCGGAGCTTGCGCAGGCCCGGTCCCGCGGACTGCGGATCATCCACCGTTCCGTCGCCCTCTCCGCGGCCATGGGTTCGCAGGACCTGGTGGCGGTGGCGGGAACGCACGGCAAGACCACCACCACGGCCATGATCACCGTCATGCTGCGCGGGGCCGGACTGGATCCGTCCTTCGCCATCGGCGGCGATGTTGCCGCACTCGGCGTCAACGCAGCCCACGGCGCCGGACCGGTGTTTGTGGCCGAAGCCGATGAATCCGACGGGTCCTTCCTGAACTACACCCCGCGCATCAGCGTGGTCACCAACGTCGAGGCCGACCACCTGGACCACTACGGCACCGAGGCAGCGGTCTTTGCCTCCTTCGACGCCTTCGCGGCGCTGCTGCCGCCGGAAGGGCTCCTGGTGGCATGTGCCGACGACGCCGGTGCGGCCAGCCTGGTGCACCGCAGCCCGGATGTCCGCGCGGTGACCTACGGTTACGCTGAGGACGCGGAAGTCCGCGTTTCGGACACCCGGCCGGACGGCGCCGGCTCGGTCAGCACCCTGCATTACACGGCCGACGGCCGCGTGGCCGAGGTTCCGCTTGTCCTGCAGGTTCCGGGCGCCCACAACATCCTGAATGCGGCCGCGGCCTTTGCCGTGGCCCTGGAGCTGGGCGTGGACCCGCAGGTGGCCGCGGCGGGCCTGGGCACCTTCTCCGGTGCCGCCCGGCGCTTCGAGTTCCGGGGCGCCGCCCGCGGGGTGCAGGTCTTCGACGACTACGCCCATCACCCCACCGAAGTCACGGCAGCGCTCAAGGCGGCCCGCACGGTCGCCGGCGCACACCGGGTGCATGTGCTGTTCCAGCCCCATCTGTTCAGCCGGACCCGCAGCTTCGCCGCGGAGTTCGCCGCGGCGCTCGATCTGGCTGACACGGCCACCGTGCTGGACATCTATCCGGCCCGGGAAGACCCCATCGCCGGGGTTACCAGTGAACTGATCACCTCCCGCCTGCACGTCACCGGCGGATACGCCGGCACTGCGGACCAGGCTGTGGCGCAGGTTGCCGACGGCGCGGATGCCGGCGACATCATCCTGACGGTCGGAGCCGGCGACGTCACCGGCCTCGGTGCCGAACTGGTAGCCCGCCTGGCAGCCGTCCCGGCCCGCTCCGCCGCCTCCGCCGCCTCCGCCGGAAACGCCGCCGATGGCCGGTAGGAAGCGCCGGGGGAGCGGCGATGAAACCATCACGGCCACCCGCGCCCTGGACCCGGAGCCCCCCGCGGACAGTTCTGCACGCCGGTCCGCGGCGGCGCCTGCGGGCAACCCTGCAGTGACGTCCGCAGGCAGGCCTGCCGCGAAGTCGGCGGCTCCCCAGGCGGAGCGGCGCGCCGCGGTGTCCCAGCGCCCCGCCGGCGGTGCACCGTCCGGCGGCCCCGGCACCGCCGGAACAGTGCTGGCGTTCCCGGAGCCGCCCGCACGCCGGCGGCGGCGGCTGGCCTGGATCACGGCCGGGTCCGCCCTGGTCGCTACAGGCCTGTTTTTTGCCCTGCTGTACTTTTCGCCGATGCTGGCCCTGAAGACCGTAGTGGTCGAGGGGACGTCGCTGCTGCCGCAGGAACAGGCCGCGGCGGCACTGGAACCGTTGAAGGGGCAGACCCTGCCCACCATCTCCGATGCCGACGTGGAACAGCTGCTGAAAGACCGGCCGGAAATCGACACCATCAAGGTGGCGGCACAGCCTCCCTCCACCCTGGTGGTCACGGTGACGGAACGCGTTCCCGTGGCTGTCCTGCAGGAGGGCGGAGGACATGTCCTCATTGACGAGGAGGGCCGCCGGCTGGCTGCGGTACCGGACCGGGCGGCGGCACAGCTTCCGCTGATTGCCGGGGGCGGCGAGGCCGTGAACGCGAAGGTCTTCCCCAGCATCACAGCCGTGCTTGCCACGCTTCCGCCGGAGGTGCTCGGCCGGCTGGAGAACGCTTCCGCCCAGACAGTTGATTCGATCGAATTGAAGCTCAACAGCGGCCAGACAGTATTCTGGGGGAGTGCCGATGCCAATGAAGCGAAGGCGCGCGTGCTGGAGGCGCTCCTGAAAATGAAACCGTCGGATCCGCCGGTGGCCGTCTACGACGTCAGCACCCCGGAGCGGCCGGTGACCCGCTGATCCGGGCGGGAACCGCACGCCGTTTTACCGCGGAAACCTGCGGCCGGCCGCAGGCGACACGAAAAGGCCGTTCGGAAAGAATCGGCCGACACGCGGGGGCGGTATTTGCGCAAGTGCCGTCGGCCCCATAGCGTTCAAAGTAATGAATTACTTGACATAACTATAACCCTCAACCTGAGGGTTAGGGTTTTGTCGGTTCAAGGTTTTCGGCCGGGCAGCCAGTGAAAATCCCGCACTGCGGGGGATCATGGGTGCCGGCGGCCGGGAACCGGTCTGCAGGCAGGGCCGGTTCGCAGGACATACGCAGCGGCCGAAGGCTGGCAGTTGCGCAGCAAAACATGCAGTTGCAGAAAACATCAAGTTGCAGAGATTCGAACAAGGGACACAGGACGTGGCAGCACCGCAGAATTACTTGGCCGTCATCAAGGTCGTCGGCATCGGCGGCGGTGGCGTGAACGCCGTCAACCGGATGATCGATGTAGGCCTCCGCGGCGTGGAGTTCATCGCCATCAACACCGATGCCCAGGCATTGCTGATGAGCGACGCCGACGTGAAGCTTGACGTCGGACGCGAACTCACGCGCGGCCTGGGCGCCGGCGCTGATCCCGAGGTGGGCCGCAAGGCTGCCGAGGATCACGCCGAGGAGATCGAGGAAGTCCTCCGCGGGGCGGACATGGTCTTCGTGACCGCCGGCGAAGGCGGCGGTACGGGTACCGGCGGCGCTCCCGTTGTTGCACGGATCGCCCGCTCCCTCGGCGCCCTGACCATCGGCGTTGTGACCCGCCCCTTCACCTTCGAAGGCCGGCGCCGTTCCAACCAGGCCGAGTCCGGTATCGATACGCTGCGTGAAGAAGTCGACACGCTGATCGTCATCCCGAATGACCGTCTGCTCTCCATCAGTGACCGCAACGTGTCCATGCTGGACGCCTTCCGCTCCGCGGACCAGGTCCTGCTTTCCGGCGTTCAGGGCATCACCGACCTGATCACCACCCCGGGCCTGATCAACCTCGACTTCGCGGATGTGAAGTCCGTGATGCAGGGCGCCGGTTCGGCCCTCATGGGTATCGGTTCGGCCCGCGGCGAGGACCGCGCAGTCAAGGCTGCGGAGCTGGCAATAGCGTCTCCTCTGCTTGAAGCCTCGATTGACGGCGCACACGGCGTGCTGCTGTCCATCCAGGGCGGCTCCGACCTCGGCCTGTTCGAGATCAACGAAGCTGCACGCCTGGTCCAGGAAGTGGCCCATCCCGAAGCCAACATCATCTTCGGCGCCGTCATTGACGATGCCCTCGGTGATGAAGCACGGGTCACCGTAATTGCCGCAGGCTTCGACCAGGTGGACGTCACCTCCCAGCCGGCGCAGCACAAGCCGGCCGAGCCCGCTGCACCGCCTGCCTCGGCAGCAGCTGCTGGCGGCTTCGGGGCTACCGTCCCGGCTTCCGCAGGCCTCTCGGCCTGGTCCCAGCGGTCGCACCAGCACAACGATGTTCCGGCGGATGCCGGCTTCGATATCGATCTTCCGGCAGTAGTGGAATCTGATCTGTCCACCGGCCGTCCGGATGACCTGGATGTGCCGGACTTCCTGAAGTAGGAAGACTGACGGCAAAACAGCGTAAGAACAGCTGAACATGACGGCGGGGTTGTCCCGGATGTTTTGGTGGCACAGCCGGGTTGGCGACAACCTGGAGGTGGGCTTCACCAACACCTCCGCGGGCAACCTCGCTTTGCATGTCGGCGATGCCCCGGACGCGGTCCTTCGGCGTCGGGCGGCCCTTGAGGCGGCCATGGGGATTTCTCCCGGTTCGCTGCGCTTTATGAACCAGATCCACTCCGCCGTGGTGGCGGAGGCCGGGGAACCCGGCGGCGAAGCCCCCACGGCGGACGGCCTGATCAGTGCCGACGGCGGCGCGCCGCTGGCGGTGATGGTTGCCGACTGCGTTCCGGTCCTGCTGGCCGGCACAGGCCCCGGCGGAGTGCCCGTCACGGCCGCTGTGCATGCCGGCCGCCGCGGACTGCTGGACAACATCCTGCCCGCCGCGGTGGGGCGGATGCGTGCGGCCGGCGGAACCGGACTACGGGCCTGGATCGGTCCCTGCGTCTGCGGGCGGTGTTACGAGGTTCCTGCCGCCATGCAGGCCGAATCAGCCGCCCTGCTGCCGGCGGTAACGGCCACCACCCGCAGCGGCACGCCAGCCCTTGACCTGCCAGCCGGTGCCGAAGCCCAGCTTGCCGGACTCGGCGTCGCAGTGGAGCGGGTCCCGGGATGCACGCTGGAGAATGAGGAGTTGTTCTCCCATCGCCGGAGTCCCGCTGCCGGCCGCTTTGCCGGCGTGATCTGGCGACGCCCCTGATTCTGCGACGCCCCCGATTCTGCAACGCCCCTGCCCCTGCGCCCGCCACCCGCACTGCGCCGGGGATAATGGAAAGACCATGAATTTACTCTCCACCCCTTCCTCCCGGGCCGATGAGCTGCGGGACCGGCTGCAGCGCGTCCGGGAACGGATCGCCGCCGCCGGCCGCCCCGCCGACGCCGCGGAACCGCACCTCATCGTTGTCACCAAGTATTTCCCGGCGTCCGACGTCGAGATCCTCGCCGGGCTCGGGGTGCGGGACGTCGGTGAAAACAAGGACCAGGAAGCCGCAGCAAAGGCTGCCGAGTTGTCCCCGCTGTCCCTGAGCTGGCACTTTATCGGCCAGCTGCAGTCCAACAAGGCCAAGTCCGTGGTCCGCTACGCCACCTCCGTCCACTCCGTCGACCGCCTGTCCCTGGTGACCGCTCTGGGGAAGGCCATGGCCGCCGAGCAGCGGCGGCTCGACGGCGAAGGGCGGGCACCCCGCCCGGACCTGAACTGTTTCCTGCAGGTGGATCTGCGCACGGCCCCGGCACGCGATGCGGACCCGGGACGCGGAGGGGCGGCCCCTGCAGACCTGCCGCGCCTGGCCGAAGCCGTCGCCCGGACCCCGGGGCTGGCGCTGTCCGGCCTGATGGCGGTGGCACCGCTGGGCGGGGACGCGGGCGAGGCTTTTGCGCATCTGCGGAAGCTGTCGGAACAGCTGCAGGCGGACCATCCCTCCGCGCGGAATATCTCGGCAGGCATGAGCTCGGACCTCGAGGCGGCCGCCGCCCACGGAGCGACACACCTGAGGATCGGCTCCGATGTTCTGGGCCCGCGCCCGCACGTGCGGTAGCGTCAAAGTACGAACACCAGACAGCCGCCGGGCAGTACCGTTCGTACGGTAGCAGTACCGTCACGGTCACCGGCGTTGAAGGATTATGAGGAGCAACCATGGCTGGCGCAATGCGCAGGACAATGATCTACCTTGGGCTCGCCGATGGTGACGAGCACTACGAGTCCGAACAGCGGCACCTGCGGGAAGCCCCTGCCCGGGAGGAAGACTTTGCTCCCGCCCACGAGCCCGACGAGGAGGCTCCGGAGGCCGTTCCCGCCCCTGTCGTCCGCAATGCAGTAGAGGAGTACCGCGCACCCGTGACACCCATCAAGCGAGCACCGTCGTCCCGTGAGGACGTGTCGGGCCTGCGCCAGATCACGACCGTCCATCCCCGGTCCTACAACGACGCCAAGATCATCGGCGAAAGCTTCCGTGACGGCATCCCCGTCATCATGAACGTCACCGACATGGGAGAAGCAGACGCCAAGCGGCTCGTCGATTTCTCCGCCGGCCTCGTTTTCGGCCTGCGCGGTAGCATTGAGCGTGTCACCAACAAGGTGTTCCTGCTCTCGCCTTCCTACGTGGAAGTTCTGGGAGACGACAAGAAGATCAGTGAATCGCAGTCTGCCTTCTTCAACCAGAGCTAACGCGGCGCCGTACCAACGGTCCGCAGAGGCTGCCAACCGACTTCCGGAAATGAAAGCCTTCGCGTGAATATCATTCTTCCCCTGGTCTACCTGGTGCTGGTGCTCTTCCAGCTCGCACTTATTCTGCGGATCGTCTATGACGCGGTGCAGATGTTTGCCCGGCAGTGGCGGCCCAAGGGCCCCGCACTCGTACTCGCCACGGGCGTGTACGGTGTCACGGACCCGCCCGTCCGGCTGATGAGGCGCATCATCCCGCCGCTTCGCCTCGGCGGAGTCGCGCTGGACCTGGCGTTCCTGGTCCTGTTCATCCTCGTATCAATTCTCACGCAGATTGTCGTAGGCCTCGCGCGCTAAAACCACCTGCGCCGCCGCGGTTCCGGTTAGTCTTCGGAAACCAAACGATATAGTGTGAAGCCGAAATACAAACGTGCATTTTTGTATGTCCGTAATTCTCTACGTAGAGCCGCCTGCCTGACTCGCAGGCGAATCTTATAATCCAGTATGAGGTGACCAGATGGCTCTGACGCCAGAAGATGTTGTCAACAAGCGGTTCCAGCCGACCAAGTTCCGGGAAGGCTATGACCAGGACGAAGTCGATGACTTCCTCGACGAGATCGTGGTTGAACTGCGCCGGCTGAACTCCGAAAACGAAGATCTCCGCAGTCAGCTGGCTGCAGCTGCGTCCGGCGACAACGCCGGCGAGTCTCCTGCCGCGGCGGAATCCGTCCCGGCGCCGGTGTCTGCAGCCCCCAAGATCGAAAAGGCGGGGAACGCCAAGGCGGCGTCGAAGGCTGAAGCTTCCGTCGTGGAGGACATTCCCGAACCCATGGAGACCAAGCCGGAGCCCGCTCCGTCTCCTGCCGTCAGCAACACGGAGACCGCTGCAGGCATCCTGGCCATGGCGCAGAAGATGCACGACGACTACGTCGGTGCCGGCGTGGAGCAGCGCGACAAGATCATCGCCGAAGCGCAGGTCGAAGCCACCGGGCTCGTCACCGATGCGCAGGAGAAGAGCCGCAAGATCCTCAGCACCCTGGAGCAGCAGAAGGTTGTCCTGGAGCGCAAGGTCGAGCAGCTGCGCGGTTTCGAACGGGATTACCGCGCACGCCTGAAGACGTACATCGAATCCCAGCTGCGTGATCTGGATTCACACGGTTCCGTAGCTTCGGAAACGGCCGACGCGTAACTTCCGCCGGCACGTACCCGCCTGGATCATCGGTTAAACTGATACCCAGGCAAAGCTTTGCAAGTGAACACCGCAGAACACAGGCAGCAGAAGCTGACTGGAACAACGTAAGGGCCGGCGGCCGGGTCACCCCGGCCACCGGCCCTTCGTTTTCCGGCCGGGTCCTCCCTGTGATCCGCGCACCTTTTCCGTTTCGTACCTTGCTTCCCGCCGGGGCATCCAATTCTGAAAGCACCATGACCACTTCCTCAGCACAGACCCCGGACAGCACCGGAGCCGGACACGGGCGTGCCCGCAGGCGCCTCCCGGCGCTCGTCATGCTGGCCCTGGCCGCCGCCGCCGTCGTCTTCGACCAGCTCACCAAACTCTGGGTGGTCCGCACCATGACGGAGGGCCAGATCACCGACGTCCTGCCGCCGGTCCTGCGCTGGCACTTCATCCGTAATCCCGGAGCGGCGTTCTCCATCGGCACCGACTACACCTGGGTGTTCACGATCATCATGGTGCTCGCCTGCGGCTTCCTGCTCTACCTCATGTTCCGGGTGCGTTCCCTGGCCTGGGCAACGGCCCTGGGCCTGGTGCTCGGCGGCGCCATGGGCAACCTGACCGACCGGCTGTTCCGCGAACCGTCCTTCGGCCAGGGCCACGTGGTGGATTTTATTGCCCTTCCCAACTTCGCGATTTTCAACATTGCCGATTCCTGCGTCGTCTGCGGCGTGATTCTTGTCTGCCTGCTGACCCTGCGCGGAATCGGCATGGACGGGGCGCGGATCCCGTCCGGCAAGTCAGATACACACCCGCAGCACAATGACGACGAGGCAACACGATGAATGAGCTCCATGCAGTTTTTGCGGTCCCCGAGGACGCCGACGGCAAGCGGGCCGATGCCGTACTGGCCGGCCTGCTGGACGTCTCCCGGTCCGTCGCAGCCACCTGGTGCGTGGACGGCTACTTCAGTTCCAACGGCCGCGTGCTGGGCAAATCGGACAAACTGCACGCCGGCCAGGAAATCACGGCGGATGTCCCGGAACAGCGGGATCCGCTGGCCGTTGTCGTCGAACCGGTGGATGACCTCAAGATCCTGGGCGACGACGAGCATTTTGTGGTGATCGACAAGCCCGTGGGCGTGGCCGCCCATCCCTCGCCCGGCTGGGTCGGCCCCACCGTGGTAGGCGCGCTGGCCGCGGCAGGCTACCGGATCTCCACCTCCGGCGCCCCGGAGCGCCAGGGCATCGTGCACCGGCTCGACGTCGGCACCTCCGGCGTCATGGTGGTGGCCAAGACCGAGCACGCGTACACGCTTTTGAAGCAGGCGTTCAAGGAACGCACGGTGGACAAGATGTACCACGCGGTGGTCCAGGGCCTGCCCGATCCGCTGAAGGGCACCATCGACGCCCCGATCGGCCGGCATCCCGGCTACGACTGGCGGTTCGCCGTGGTGGAGGGTGGCCGTCCGTCGGTGACGCACTACGAGGTGCTGGAAGCCTTCGGGAAGGCGTCCCTGGTCGAAGTGCACCTGGAGACCGGCCGCACCCACCAGATCCGGGTCCACTTCTCCGCCCTCCGCCACCCCTGCGCCGGTGATCTCACCTACGGTGCCGATGCCAAACTGGCGGCGGAACTCGGACTGACCCGGCAGTGGCTGCACGCCCGGAAACTGGGCTTCACCCATCCCGGCACCGGCGACTACGTGGAATACGTCAGCGAATATCCGCAGGACCTGCAGTACGCCGTCGACGCCCTGCGCAGCGGAGAAATCTAGGCCGCCTCCGGCGCGTCCGGACAGTGACGCAGCCCCCGCGCGGCGGCGGCAAAGTGCCCCCGCGCCGGGGCCTAGAATGTACAGGTGGCTTCTGCAACTAGTACGTCAAAATCGTTTGCCCATCTTCACAACCACACCGAGTATTCGATGCTGGACGGTGCCGCCCGGCTGACGGACCTGTTCAGCCATGCGGAGGAACTGGGCATGAATGCCCTGGCAACCACCGACCACGGCTTTGTCTTCGGTGCGTTCGATTTCTGGAACAAGGCCCGCAATGCCGGCATCAAACCGATCGTCGGCGTTGAGGCCTACCTGACCCCGGGAACCGCGCGGGCGGACAAAACCCGTGTGAAATGGGGCGACGGCGGACGCAACGACGTCTCCGGTGCCGGCGCCTACACGCACATGACCATGTGGGCCGAGAACACCGAGGGAATGCACAACCTCTTCCGGATGTCCTCCCTGGCATCGCTCGAGGGCTACCTCTACAAGCCCCGCATGGACCGGGACCTGCTGCAGACGTACGGCAAGGGCCTCATTGCCACCACCGGCTGCCCCTCCGGCGAAGTGCAGACGAAGCTGCGCCTGGGACTGTACAAGGAGGCCGTGCAGGCCGCCTCGGACTTCCGTGACATTTTCGGCAAAGAGAACTTCTTCTGCGAACTCATGGACCACGGGCTGGACATTGAACGCAATGTGCAGGCGGACCTGGTCAAGCTGGCGCGGGAACTGCAGCTGCCCCTGGTGGCCACCAATGACCTGCACTACACCCACGCCGAAGACGCCTCCGCCCACGCCGCCCTGCTGTGCGTGCAGTCAGGCTCCTCCCTGGCCGATCCCAAGCGCTTCAAATTCGACGCCGACGAGTTCTACCTGAAATCCCCGGACGAGATGCGGGCCATCTTCCGCGACTACCCGGACGCCTGCGACAACACGCTGCTCATTGCCGAGCGGTGCGACGTCGAATTCAACACCAAGGCGTCCTACATGCCCCGTTTCCCCTGCCCGCCCGGCGAGAACGAGGAATCCTGGTTCATCAAGGAAGTGGAAACCGGCCTGCACTACCGGTTCCCGAAGGGCATCCCCGACGACGTCCGCAAACAGGCCGAATACGAAATCGGCATCATTACCCAGATGGGCTTCCCGGGATACTTCCTCGTGGTGGCCGACTTCATCAACTGGGCCAAGAACAACGGCATCCGGGTCGGTCCCGGCCGCGGTTCGGGCGCCGGTTCCATGGTGGCCTATGCCATGCGCATCACCGACCTGAACCCGCTGAACCACGGGCTGATCTTCGAACGCTTCCTGAACCCGGACCGCGTGTCCATGCCTGACTTCGACGTCGACTTCGATGATCGGCGCCGCTCCGAGGTGATCCACTACGTCACCGAGAAATACGGCGCGGACCGCGTCTCCATGATCGTCACCTACGGCACCATCAAGGCCAAGCAGGCGCTGAAGGACTCCTCCCGCGTCATGGGCTACCCGTTCTCCGTGGGGGAGCGGCTCACCAAGGCCATGCCGCCGGACGTCATGGGCAAGGGCCTGTCCCTGCAGGACGTGCACAACAAGGACGCCAAGCGGTACGGCGAAGCCGACGAGCTGCGCGAACTGCTCAAGTCCGATCCGGACTCCCAGCGCGTCTTCGACACCGCGCTGGGCCTGGAGGGGCTGAAGCGCCAGTGGGGCGTGCACGCCGCCGGCGTCATCATGTCCTCGGATCCGCTGATCGACATCATTCCGATCATGAAGCGCGAGCAGGACGGGCAGGTGATCACGCAGTTCGACTACCCGACCTGCGAAGGCCTGGGCCTGATCAAGATGGACTTCCTGGGGCTTCGGAACCTCACGATCATTTCCGACGCCATCGAGAACATCAAGAACAACCAGGGCGTGGACCTGGACCTGGAACAGCTGGAGCTGGATGACAAGGGCTCCTATGACCTGCTGGCCAGCGGCGACACCCTGGGCGTCTTCCAGCTCGACGGCGGACCCATGCGTTCCCTGCTCAAGCTCATGCGCCCGGATAACTTCGAAGACATTTCCGCTGTGATCGCCCTGTACCGTCCGGGTCCCATGGGCGCCAACTCGCACACCAACTACGCCCTGCGTAAAACCGGCGTGCAGGAAGTCACCCCGATCCACCCCGAGCTCGAAGAACCGCTGCGGGAAATCCTGGACACCACCTACGGCCTGATCGTGTATCAGGAGCAGGTGATGTCCATTGCCCAGAAGGTGGCCGGCTTCTCCCTCGGCCAGGCAGATATCCTCCGCCGCGCCATGGGCAAGAAGAAGAAATCCGAGCTGGACAAGCAGTACGCCGGCTTCCACCAGGGCATGGTGGACCGCGGCTATTCCGAGGCGGCCATCAAGGCGCTCTGGGACATCCTGCTGCCGTTCTCCGACTACGCCTTCAACAAAGCCCACTCCGCCGCCTACGGCCTGGTGTCCTACTGGACCGCGTACCTCAAGGCGCACTACCCGTCCGAATACATGGCTGCCCTGCTCACCTCCGTGGGCGATGACAAGGACAAACTGGCCCTGTACCTGAACGAGTGCCGCAAGATGGGCATCACGGTGCTGCCCCCGGACGTCAACGAGTCCTCGGTGAACTTCACCCCTGTGGGCAAGGACATCCGCTTCGGCATGGGCGCCATCCGCAACGTGGGCGCCAACGTGGTGCACGCGATGGTAGCGGCCCGCGAGGAGAAGGGCGCGTACACCAACTTCAAGGACTTCCTGATGAAGGTCCCGGCGGTGGTCTGCAACAAGCGCACCATCGAATCCCTGATCAAGGCCGGCGCCTTCGATTCCATGGGACACGCCCGCCGTCCACTGGCGATGATCCACGAAGAAGCCATCGACTCCGTGGTGGTGCTCAAGCGCAACGAAGCCGTGGGCCAGTTCGACCTGTTTGCGGCCATTAGCGACCAGGAACCGGAGGACTCGATCAGCATCGACATTCCGGATCTGCCGGAGTGGGAGAAGAAGGACAAGCTCTCCTTCGAACGCGACATGCTGGGCCTCTATGTTTCGGACCATCCGCTGCAGGGCCTGGAAGGCATCCTCAGCCAGCATGCGGACTCCACGATCACCAACATCGTGGGGGAGGAAGGCCCGCCCGACGGCGCCATTGTCACCATTGCGGGCATGATCACCTCCCTGCAGCGCCGCATCGCGAAGAACAGCGGCAACGCGTATGCGCGCTGCGAGATCGAGGACCTTGCCGGGTCCATGGAAGTGATGTTCTTCGGGCAGGTCTACGGCCCGATTGCGGCCGTGCTGGCTGAGGACCTGATTGTGGTGGTCCGCGGACGCCTGCAGCGCCGCGATGACGGCGCCGTCACCCTGAATGCCCAGGAACTGACCGTTCCGGACCTCAGCGAAGGCCACTCCGGCCCCGTAGTGATCTCCATGGCCACGTACAAGGCCACGGAAACCGTCGTGTCCCAGCTGGGCGATGTGCTCCGGACCCATCCGGGGACCTCCGAAGTGCAGATCCGGCTCAACGGCTCCCGCACGGTCGAGGTGATGAAGCTGGGCGTGGACATGCGGGTGAACCCGACGCCGTCGTTGTTCGGCGACCTGAAGGTGCTGCTCGGCCCCGCCTGCCTCGACGCCTAGTCCGGTGCACTGCGGGGACACAAAGGAGCGGCCCGGGAACGGGGCTGGGTAGACTGTAGGTGTGAATTCTCCCAGCCCCGCCGCAGCCTTCGATTCCTTCCGCACCATTGACCTGCGCGGACAGCATCTCAGCCCCGCGGAGCTGAAGCGCGCCATGCCGCGCGCCGAGACCACCTTCGACGCCGCCTCCGACGCCGTCGGCGCCATCATCACGGATGTGCGCACCCGCGGGTTCGCTGCCCTGACGGACCTGGCGCAGCGGTTCGACGGCGTGGACCAGCAGCAGGTGCTGGTGCCGCAGGAAGCGTTGGACTCGGCGCTCGAGCAGCTGGACCCGGCGGTGCGCGCCGCACTGGAAACAGCGATCGAGCGGACGCGGGTCTTTGCCGCTGCCCAGCGTCCCGCGGACGCCGACGTCGAAATCCGTTCCGGCGCCGTGCTGACGCACAAATGGGTGCCCGTCTCCCGTGTGGGGCTCTATGTTCCCGGCGGCCTGGCGGTGTATCCGTCCTCGGTGGTCATGAACGTGGTTCCGGCCCAGGCCGCAGGTGTTGCCTCCCTGGCCCTGGCCTCCCCGCCGCAGAAGGAATTCGGCGGGCTGCCCCACCCCACCATCCTTGCGGCCGCGAAACTGCTCGGCATTGACGAGGTGTACGCCGTCGGCGGTGCCCAGGCCATTGCCGCCTTTGCCTACGGTGTGCAGGCGGACGGCAGCAACCCGGCCATCCTCCCGGTGGACGTCGTCACCGGTCCCGGCAACGTGTTCGTGGCCACCGCCAAGCGCCTGGTGAAGGGCGTGGTGGGCATCGACTCGGAAGCCGGTCCCACCGAGATCATGGTCCTGGCCGATGAAACCGCGGATGCCCGCCTGGTGGCGGCGGACCTAATCAGCCAGGCCGAGCATGATCCCAACGCCGGGTCGGTGCTGGTCACCTCCTGCGAGGAATTCGCCGCGAAGGTCCGGGACGAGCTCGGCCGCCAGGTGGGCACTACGAAACACAGCGACCGGGTCCGCACCGCCCTGTCCGGTGCCCAGTCCGGCGTCATCCTGGTGGACGGCCTGGAGCAGGGCATCGCTGTCTGCGACGCGTACGCGGCCGAACACCTCGAAATCCAGACCGCCGATGCCGAGGCCGTGGCCGCGCGGATCCGCAGCGCCGGGGCCATTTTCGTCGGGAACTACAGTCCCGTCAGCCTGGGCGACTACTGCGCCGGATCCAACCATGTCCTGCCCACGGGCGGTACGGCGGCCTTTTCCTCCGGGCTGAACACCACCACCTTCATGCGCGCCATCCAGCTCATCAACTACAACCGTGAGGCGCTGGAGGAAGTATCCGCGGACATCGTGGCGCTGTCCCGCGCCGAAGACCTGCCGGCGCACGGCGACGCGGTCAGCATCCGCTTCGAGTAACCGCTGCCTACATGTAGTTCTGCAGGCACTACATGTAGTGGTTGCCCGCTTGGTGATGCACGTGCGCGGGCCCTATAGTGAGAGCACCATAAGGCCCCTTCGCGAAAGGACGGGATATGTACTGTCCGTTTTGCCGCAACGCTGACTCCCGCGTCGTGGACAGCCGCCTGGCCGACGACGGATCGGCCATCCGCCGGCGCCGCCAGTGCCCGCAGTGCGGCCGGCGTTTCTCCACCGTCGAGACCACCAGCCTGTCCGTCATCAAGCGTTCCGGCGTGGGGGAGCCGTTCAGCCGCAGCAAGGTGATCAACGGCGTGCGCAAGGCCTGCCAGGGCCGGCCCGTCAGCGAGGATGACCTGGCCATGCTGGCGCAGGAAGTGGAGGAGTCCATCCGGGCCAGCGGCGTGGCTGAAATCGATGCCCACGAGGTGGGCCTGGCCATCCTTACTCCGCTGCAGAAACTGGACCAGGTGGCCTATCTGCGCTTTGCCAGCGTGTACCAGTCCTTCGATTCCCTCGAGGACTTCGAGACCGCCATTGAGAAGCTGCGGGCCGAGGCCCGGGAAAACACAGGACGCGTTCCCACCGGCGCGCAGCGGCCGTTGACCGCACAGTAAAGTCGATCGTCAACAGAGTCGACCTTCAAGACTGTCAATCGTCAACACAGAGAAGCGGCGGAAGGAAATCCTTCCGCCGCTTCTCTGCTGTCCGGGTCCCGGCCCGCCGTTCGGTGCGGACGGGGTTACTTGATGTACTTGAAGTGCACTGCGGCCTGCAGGGCAGCACCGACAATGCCGGCATTGTTCTTCAGGTTGGCGGTGACCAGGGGGGTCCGCAGGCTCAGCAGCGGCAGGAAGTCCTCGCTGCGCTTGGAAATTCCGCCGCCGATCACAAACAGGTCGGGGGAGAAGAGGAACTCCACATGGGAGAAGTAGCGCTGCAGCCGCTGGGCGTATTCCTCCCAGCTGATTCCGTCCCGTTCCCGGGCCGAGGCCGAAGCCTTGGTCTCGGCGTCGTGCCCGTCGATCTCCAGGTGGCCCAGTTCGGCGTTGGGGACCAGCATGCCGTTGTAGATCAGCGCAGAGCCGATGCCCGTGCCCAGGGTGATCACCAGGACGGTCCCGTCCACCTCGCGGCCGGCGCCGTAGCGGGCCTCGGCCAGGCCGGCGGCATCGGCGTCGTTCATCACCTGGACGTCGCGGCCGAGCGCCTTGGTGAGCAGCGTGTCCACGTCCGTATCAATCCAGCTGTTATCCACGTTGGCCGCGGAACGGGCAATGCCGTGGGAGATGATGGCGGGGAAGGTGACGCCCACGGGGACGTCGGGTCCGGGGCCGCCCGGGCGGGAGGACAGTTCCGCGACGATCTGCCCCACAACGCCGGCCACGGCTTCGGGGGTGGCCGGCTGCGGGGTGGGAATCCGGTAGCGGTCGCCAATCAGCTTGCCCTTGGCCAGATCGACAATGCCGCCCTTGATGCCCGTGCCTCCGATATCGATTCCAATGACGGCGTCGACGTGCTTGTCGGACTTATGCTTCTTGGCCATGATTCTCCAGTAGTAGGTCTGTGCTCGGGCTAGCGGGTCAGGGAAGGGTGAGGACTTCGGCACCGTCATCGGTAACAAGCAGGGTGTGCTCGAACTGTGCGGTGCGTTTGCGGTCCTTGGTCACAACTGTCCAGTTGTCATCCCACATGTCCCACTCAATGGTGCCGAGAGTGAGCATAGGTTCAATCGTAAACACCATTCCAGGTTCGATCAGCCTGCTGTACGCGGGAGCGGCGTCGTAATGCGGAATGATCAGGCCTGTATGGAAGGCTTCGCCCACGCCGTGGCCGGTGAAGTCCCGGACAACACCGTAACCGAAACGCTTGGCATAGGACTCGATGGTGCGGCCGATGACGTTGATTTCCCGGCCCGGGGCCACGGCCCTGATGGCCCGGCGCAGGGACTCCTGGGTGCGCTCCACCAGCAGGCGGGATTCCTCGTCCACATTGCCCACCGGGAACGTCCAGTTGGTGTCGCCGTGGACGCCGTTGATGTAAGCGGTGATGTCAATGTTGATGATGTCGCCGTCGCTGAGCACCGTGGTGTCCGGGATGCCGTGGCAGATGACCTCGTTGACGGAGGAGCACAGGGACTTGGGGAAGCCGCGGTAGCCCAGCGTGGAGGGGTAGGCGTGGTGATCCAGCAGGAACTCGTGGCCCACCCGGTCCAGTTCGTCGGTGGTGACACCGGGAGCAATGTGCCTGCCGACTTCCACGATCGCCTGCGCCGCGATTTTGGACGCAATCCGGATCTTCTCGATGGTCTCGGGCGACTTGACCTCGGACCCGGTGAACGGGGTGGGCGCTTCCTTGTCCACATATTCGGGCCGGGGGATTGACGCCGGAACCCGCAGCCGGGGGCTGATGTTTCCCGGCGTCAGGTGTCCGGCAGGTGCAGTGTCAAGTTTCTGGGGCATACCATCGATCTTATCGTCAGCGTGCCTGACGCCGGGACGATCCGGCGGGCACCGCCCCGGCACCCGCCCAGTCAACAGGAGGACCCCATGGCCGATTACTGGTTCAACGTAGTGACCCACGAGGTTGAGGAAGGCCCGCAGTCCGACTGGACGAAGCTGCTTGGGCCCTACCCCACCCGCGAGGAAGCCGAGCTTGCCCTGCAGAAGGTGCAGGCACGGAACAAGGCCTGGGACGCCGAGGACGACAACTAGGCCGCTGCTGCCCTCAGGCGGGGGCGGCCCAAGGGCCGTGCCGCCTGGCGTTCCCCGGACGCGGTGTTCCCCGGAAGCGGTGTTCCGGGGCAGGCGGCGTTTCCTAGAAGCTGTGTTCCGGGCCGGGGAAGGAACCGCTGCGGACCTCATCCGCGTAGGCCTTTGCCGCCCGGGACAGCTCGGTGCGCAGGTCCGCGAAGGCCTTGACGAACCGCGGCTGCTTTCCGCCGCGCAGCCCGGCCATGTCCTGCCAGACCAGCACCTGCCCGGTGGTGGCGTTACCCGCGCCGATCCCGATGGTGGGGACGGACACTGCGGCGTCGACCTCTGCCGCAACGTCGGCCGGCACCATTTCCATGAGGACGCAGAACGCGCCCGCGTCGGCGAGGGCGACGGCGTCCCGCACCACGGCGGCGCCCGCCTCGCCGCGGCCCTGGACCTTGTAGCCGCCAAGCGCGTGCTCGGCCTGCGGAGTGAAGCCCACGTGGGCCATCACGGGTATCCCCGCGGCCGTCAGTGCCCGCACATGCTCCACGTAGTGCCGTCCGCCTTCCATCTTCACCGCGTGGACCAGCCCCTCCTTCATGAGCCGCACGGAGGATTCGACGGCCTGGGCCGGGGAGACCTCGTAGGAGCCGAAGGGAAGGTCGCAGACCACCAGCGCGTGGCTGGCCCCGGCCGTGACCGAGCGGGCGAAGACAATCATCTCGTCCATGGTGATGGGCAGCGTGGTGGCGTGGCCCATGACGTTGTTTGCAGCGGAATCACCCACCAGCAGGACCTCGATGCCGGCTTCGTCGAAGATGCCCGCGGCGTACTGGTCATAGGCGGTGAGCATGGCGAACCGGCCGCCGTTGTCCTTGAGCTGCTGCAGGTGGGAGATGCGGATTTTCTTCAGCGCCGGTGCTGGCGGAGCGGAGGAATCCGTTCCGGTGGCGGCGTACGGAGGAGGCTGTTCGGCACTGGTCATGGTCCGAGCCTACTAAAGAACACCCCTGCGGGACCGGCCCGGCGGCACGGATGTGACGGGCGTCCCGCCGTCTGCCGACCAAATCCCGCCCGCGTGGGTAGAGTGAAGAAGGTTTCACATGTCTCTGGGCCGGTTACAGGAAAGAAGGTACGGATGAACCGCCAGCAGGAGTTCGTTCTGCGCACCATCGAGGAGCGCGATGTCCGGTTTGTGCGGTTGTGGTTTACCGACGTCGTGGGCCAGTTGAAATCGGTGGCGCTGGCACCGGCGGAGGTCGAAGGCGCCTTCGAGGAGGGCCTGGGCTTTGACGGCTCCTCGGTGGAGGGCCTGGCCCGCATCTTCGAGTCGGACCTGCTGGCCCAGCCGGACCCTTCCACGTTCCAGATCCTGCCGTGGCGCGGCGACGAAGAGCAGACGTCCCGGATGTTCTGCGACATCCTCACCCCGGACGGACAGCCCTCGGCTGCCGATCCGCGCAACGTCCTCAAGCGCCAGCTGGCCAAGGCCGCGGACATGGGCTTCACCTGCTATACCCATCCGGAGATCGAGTTCTATCTGCTTAAGTCCGATGAACTCGGCGAGGACGGCCAGCCCGTTCCGGTGGACCAGGCAGGCTACTTCGACCACGTCCCCGGCGGCGTGGCACAGGATTTCCGCCGCACGGCGGTGTCCATGCTGGAGGCGGTGGGCATCTCCGTGGAGTTCAGCCACCATGAGGCGGGACCGGGGCAGAACGAGATTGACCTGCGCTACGCGGATGCCCTGCAGACCGCGGACAACATCATGACCTTCCGCACGGTGGTCAAGGAAGTCGCGTTGATGACTGACTGCTACGCGAGCTTTATGCCCAAGCCCTTCTCGCACCACCCCGGATCCGGCATGCACACGCACTTTTCCCTCTTCGAAGGGGACAGCAACGCCTTCTTCCAGGCCGGTGCCGAGTTCCAGCTTTCCACCACCGCACGCCAGTTCATGGCAGGCATCCTGCGGCACGCCCCGGAATTCACTGCCGTCACCAACCAGTTCGTGAACTCCTACAAGCGGCTCTGGGGCGGCGGGGAAGCCCCCAGCTACCTGTCCTGGGGACACAACAACCGTTCCGCACTGCTGCGCGTGCCGCTGTACAAACCGAACAAGGGCCAGTCCGCCCGGATCGAATACCGCGGCATCGACTCCGCGGCCAACCCCTACCTGTCCTACGCCGTCCTGCTCGGAGCAGGCCTGAAGGGGATCGAAGAAGGCTACGAGCTGCCGCCCGGAGCCGAGGACGACATTGAAAGCCTGAGCGCCGCCGAACGCCGCGCCATGGGCCATGACCCGCTGCCGGCGTCGCTGCATGATGCAGTGCGCGTGATGGAGGAATCCGAACTGGTCGCTGACATCCTGGGTGAGCAGGTGTTCGAGAACTTCCTGCGCAACAAGCGCGCGGACTGGAACGAGTACCGCCAGCAGGTGACCCGGTTCGAGCTGCAGAAGAACCTGGGCATTCTCTAGAGGAGCACCGATGAGCCAGACTCGACGGCTGATAGCCACGGGTTTCCGCGACCTGGAAAAGAGCATGCGGTTCCTGACGGCTTCGGAACTCGAGGGCGTGGACGAGGATGCCCTCTTCGAGGGGTTCACCTACGCTGCGGATCCGGATTTGGCACTCCAGTCACTGGTACGCCTGATTGGCCGCGCTCCGGAACTGGTGGACCTGGTGAACGCCGGAGCCGAGAGCAGCGAAGCCATGTTCCGGCTGCTGGGGGCCTCCGATGCCCTGGCGGAGTTCCTGATGCGCCACCCGGAGGACGTAGGTGTGCTGCACCGGCAGCTGCGCGCCGAACCCGGCAGCACGGACGAGGCAACGCTGCGGGCGTCATTGCTGGATGCCGTGCACGCGGGCGGCGGCACGGCACCCGTGGCCGGGCTGACCGGTACCGAAGCCTACGTGGCGCTGCGGTCCCGGTACCGGCGGCACCTGCTGGACCTGGCCGTCCGGGACCTCGGTGCGGCGTCGCCCACGGACTTCCTGCCGGCGGCCGGACGGGAACTGGCGGACCTGGCCGGCGCGGCGCTGGAGGCTGCCCTGGCAGTGTCGCGGGCCGAGCTGGCGGCAAGTTACCCCGCCGACGAGATTTCCGCCGTACGCCTGGCGGTGATCGGCATGGGCAAGGCCGGCGCGCGGGAGCTGAACTACATCTCCGATGTGGACGTCATCTATGTGATTGAAGCCTCGGACCTGTCCGAAGAACGGGCCTCCGGAATCGGCACGGCGCTAGCCGCCGGGATTTCCCGCGCCATCAACGCCTCGGCACCGGAGCCCCCGCTCTGGGAGGTGGACACCAACCTGCGTCCCGAAGGCAGGGACGGCCCGCTGGTGCGCACCCTGGACTCGCACCTGAACTATTACCGGCGCTGGGCACACAGCTGGGAGTTCCAGGCGCTGCTCAAGGCCCGGGCCATGGCGGGGGACCGGGAGCTGGGACGACGCTACGAAGAAGCTGTTGCTCCCCTGATCTGGGCCAGTTCCGAACGGGACGGCTTTGTGGAATCCGTGCAGGCCATGCGGCGCAGGGTCACCGACAACATTCCCGCCCACGAGGAAGCCCGGCAGCTGAAGCTCGGCAGCGGCGGGCTGCGCGACGTCGAATTCACCGTCCAGCTGCTGCAGCTGGTGCACGGCCGGGTGGATGAAAGCCTCCGGGTGCGCGCCACCACCGCTGCGATCGCGGCCCTCAGCGACGCCGGCTTCATCGGACGCAGTGACGCGCGCGAGCTGGACGAGTCCTACCGTTACCTGCGCGTACTGGAACACCGCATCCAGATGGTGCATATGCGCCGAACCCATCTGATGCCGGAGAACGAGGCCGCCCTCCGGGCACTGGCGAAGGCCAGCGCCGGATCCCTGTCCTCCGAACGTCCCAGCGCCGAGCGCCTGCAGGAACAGTGGCAGCGCACCAAGCGGCTGGTGCGGCGGCTGCATGAGAGCATTTTCTACCGGCCGCTGCTCAGCACGGCCGCGCACCTCAGCGCGGACGAGGTGCGGCTGACCCCCGAGGCCGCGCAGGCACGCCTGGCGGCGCTGGGCTATGTGGACCCCCGCGGTGCGATGCGCCACATCCAGGCACTGACGGTGGGGGTGAGCCGGCGCGCCGCCCTGCAGCGGCAGCTGCTTCCGGTGCTGCTGGCCTGGCTCGCCGACGGTGTGGACCCCGACGCCGGCCTGCTGGGCTTCCGCCGGCTGAGTGAATCCCTGGGCGACACCCACTGGTACCTGGGCATGCTGCGGGATTCCTCGGCAGCGGGGGAGCGGCTGTGCTCCATCCTTTCCTCCAGCCGGTTCATTACCGATCTGCTGGAGGTCTCGCCGGAATCCACCGCCTGGCTGGGATCCGACAAGGACCTCGTACCGGTGCCCTTCGACACGCAGTGGCTGGAAATCCAGTCGAAGATGTCCCGCCATCCGGAGCCGGGGGAGGCCATGCGGCTGATCCGGCTGATCCGCCGCCGGGAGATGCTGCGCATCGCCGTGGCCGACAGTGCCGGACTGCTGAGCCAGCAGGAGGTTGGCCGCGCCCTGGCGGATGCAGACCGGGCTGCCGTCCTGGGTGCCCTGCACGTGGCGGAGTCGGAGGTGTTCGCCGGCAACGGGAAACTCACGGACCTGCTCGTAGTCGCGATGGGGCGGCAGGGCGGACGGGAGATCGGCTACGGATCCGATGCTGACGTGATGTTCGTGCACCGCCCGCTGCCCGGCGTCGACCCGGCGGCAGCCCAGGCCCAGGCTGAGAAGGTGGTCTCCCAGATCTCCACGTACCTGCAGCAGCCCTGCACCCCGGCCGTGCGGGCCGAACGCCCCCTGGTCCTCGACGCCGGACTGCGTCCCGAGGGCAGGCAGGGGCCCCTGGTGCGCAGCCTGGAGTCCTACCGCGGCTACTACGAGCGCTGGTCCGTGATCTGGGAGGCGCAGGCCCTGCTGCGGGCACGTCCGATGGCCGGCAGCGACGCATTGGCCGAGGATTTCATGGCCCTGATCGATCCGGTGCGCTATCCGGAGGACGTTACCGCCAAGGACATCCGGGAGATCCGCAGGATCAAGGCGCGCGTGGAAGCCGAACGCCTGCCCCGGGGAGCGGATCCTTCCCGGCAGCTCAAGCTGGGACGGGGCAGCCTCAGCGACGTTGAATGGCTGGTGCAGCTGCTCCAGCTCCAGCATGCCCGCCGGGTGCCGGAGCTGCGGACCACGGCAACCCTTCCGGCGCTGGACGCCATTGAGTCGGCAAAGCTGCTTCCCGCCGCCGACGTCGAGACCCTGCGGCAGGCCTGGCTGCTTGCCAGCCGGGTCCGCAGCGCAAACGTCATCCGCGGCGGACGGAACCCGGATGTGCTGCCCTCCTCCCGCCGGGAACTGGATGCCGTGGCCCGCTGGTGCGGTTACGGCGCCGGCCGCGGCGGCGAGTTGGAGGAGGACTACCTCAAGGCCACCAGGCACTCCCGGGCCGTCTTCGAACGGTATTTCTACGGATACGGGACATAGCTCACGTCCCCGGCACCCCCTTTCAGTTCGTTGCATTGCCAATGCTCTAGGTAGTCTCTATGGGGGTATTTGCGGCGTGTGCCGCAATGAAAGAGCTAGGAGACGTTTACTTTGCTTAAAGGCAAACGGGCCTTAAAGGGCCCGGCCAGACTGGCCGTACCGCTGACCACCTTCCTTGCGGCCCTGGCTTTGCTGCTGGGGATACCGGCGGCCGGCGCGTTCGCCGCGGACGGTGTGGAGGGTGAGACCTTCGCCATCGGTACCGATACGACCTTCGCGCCGTTCGAGTTCCGCCAAGACGGCGAACTGGTCGGCATCGACATGGACCTGCTCAACGCGATCGCCGAGGAAGAGGGCTTTAACGTTGACATCCAGTCCCTCGGTTTTGATGCGGCCCTGCAGTCGCTGCAGTCCAATCAGGTGGACGGTGTTATTGCCGGGATGTCCATCACGGACGAACGTAAGAAGGTCTTCGACTTCTCGGACCCGTACTTCGAGTCGGGCATCCAGATGGCCGTCGCGGAGAACAACGACGACGTCGCCTCGTACGAAGACCTGCGCGGCAAGCGCGTGGCGGTGAAGACCGGCACCGAAGGCCAGACCTTCGCCGAGTCCATCAAGGACCAGTACGGCTTCGACGTGGTTGCCTTCGCGCAGTCCGCCCAGATGTACGACGACGTCAAGGCCGGCGGCTCCGTGGCCGTCTTCGACGACTACCCCGTGCTCGCCTACGGCGTGGCTTCGGGCAACGGCCTGAAAACCGTGACCGAGAAGGAAGCCGGCAGTTCCTACGGCTTCGCCGTCAACAAGGGCACGAACGCCGAACTTCTGGCTGCCTTCAATGAGGGCCTGGCCGAGCTGAAGGACAGCGGGCAGTACGACGAGATCCTGGACACCTACCTGGAAGCCGGCGCAGCCGACTCCAGCTTCTGGTCGCTGATCACCGATAACGCCCCGGCCTTCGCCAAGGGTATGGGCTGGACACTGCTGGCCACCGCACTGTCGCTGTTCTTCGCCCTCATCCTGGGTGTGTTCTTCGGCTTCCTGAAGGTCGGCTCCTCCCGGATCCTGCGCGGCATCGCCACGATCTACGTGAGCATCTTCCGCGGCACCCCGGTGCTGGTCCAGGCCTTCTTCTTCTACTTCGGGCTGCCGCAGATCATCGGCCAGCCGGTGGACGTCCTCACCGCCGGCGTGCTGACGCTGAGCCTGAACGCGGGCGCCTACATGACCGAGATTGTCCGCGGCGGCATCCAGTCCGTGGATCCCGGTCAGATGGAGGCAGCACGCAGCCTCGGGCTGGGCTACGGGAAGACCATGCAGAAGGTCATCATTCCGCAGGCCATCAAGATCATGACGCCTTCCTTCATCAACCAGTTCGTCATTACCTTGAAGGACACCTCCCTGCTGGCCGTCATCGGCTTTGCGGAACTGACCTACCAGGGACAGCAGATCTACGCCGTGAACTTCCGCACCGCTGAAGTCCTGATCATCGTGGCGGCCCTGTACTTCATCGTCATTACGCTGCTGACCAAGCTGGCGGACGTCCTGGATAAGAGGTTTAACAAGTGAGCAAGATCGAAACCATCGGGCTGCGGAAATCCTACGGATCCAACGAGGTCCTGAAGGGCCTGGACGTCAGCGTCGCCGAGGGCGAAGTGGTCTGCGTCATCGGGCCGTCCGGTTCCGGAAAGTCCACCTTCCTGCGCTGCCTGAACAAGCTTGAAGACATCACCGGCGGCACGGTGAAGGTTGACGGGTTCGATCTCACCGATCCCAAGGTGAACCTGAACGAGGTGCGCCAGCACATCGGCATGGTGTTCCAGCACTTCAACCTGTTCCCGCACATGAGCGTGCTGGACAACATCATGCTCGCTCCGGTGCAGTTGAAGAAGGCGCCCAAGGCGGAGGTGCGCAAAACTGCCCTGGCGCTGCTGGACCGCGTCGGCCTGTCGGACAAGGCGGATGCCCGTCCGGCACAGTTGTCCGGCGGGCAGAAGCAGCGTGTGGCCATTGCCCGGGCGCTGGCGATGCAGCCGGACATCATGCTCTTTGACGAGGCCACCTCGGCCCTCGACCCGGAGATGGTGGGCGAGGTGCTGCAGGTCATCCGTGACCTCGCGCGTGAAGGCATGACCATGGTGGTGGTCACCCACGAGATGGGCTTTGCCCGCGAGGTTGCCGACCGGGTGATCTTCATGGCGGACGGCCACATTGTCGAGGAAAACACTCCGGACCTGCTCTTCGGCAGTCCGCAGGCTCCGCGCCTGCAGGATTTCCTGGCCAAGGTGCTCTAGCGCTTCGGACGTCTTCCACAGTGGCTGCCGCCGGCCTGTTCGCTATGCTTCAACGCATGAGTGAATTGACCGGTACGGCGGCCACTGTTGTCCTGCTGCGGGATTCCGGTGCCGGCCCGGAGGTGCTGCTGCTGGAGCGCCCCACCGCAGGTTCCTTCGGAGGGGCCTGGGTCTTCCCCGGCGGACGGGTGGACCCGGAAGACCGCAGCGGCGGAGCGCCCGAAGCAGCGGCCGCCCGGGCCGCCGGGGTGCGCGAAACCGCCGAGGAAACCGGACTGGTCCTGCGTGCCGGGGACCTGGTGCCGCTTTCCTGCTGGATCCCGCCGGAGAACATCCCCCGGCGCTACCAGACCTGGTTCTTCGCGGCGAAGGCCCCCGCCGGGGATATCCGGCTCAACCCGGGGGAGCTGCTTAACCACGTCTGGCTGCAGCCTGCGGATGCCCTGGACCGGCACCGCAACGGACTGATGCAGCTGGTGGCGCCCACCTGGGTCACTTTGCACTCCCTGAGCAATGACTCCTCCGCCGACGCAGCCCTGGCCCGTATTTCGGATGCCGAACCGGAAACCTTCAAAACCCGTCCGCTCACCGGGTACGAGCCCGCGGCGGTTCTGGCCTGGGCGGGCGACGAGGAGTACGACGCCGGCACTCCTTCCGCCGCGGCCGGGAGACCGGCACGGCACCGGCTCGTCATGGAGAAGACCTTGTGGCGCTACGAGCGCACATCCTAGCCGGGCCTCCCCGGAACCGGTGCGTCCGGGGGCTTCCGGACAAGGCCGGGGCCGCGGGGGCAGCCGGGGCCTTGCCGGGAGGCCGCTGCCGGCTCAGTACTTCAGCAGCTCCACGATCGTGGTCCTGGCGGCCCTGCCTTCGGGCACGGGAAGCAGCGGGTAGACGTGGACCCCGCCGTCGGCAATGTGAAGTGAAACCGGCGTTCCGGCGTCGCGCATCAGGGCCGCCAGACGGCGTATATCGGGAGAGGGCAGGTCATGGGTTCCGGCAAACAGATCCGTGGGCGGCAGTCCCGCCAGCGGACCTTTGAGGGGACTCACCCTTGGATCCGCCAGATCGTCGCCGGATGCCCAGGCCCGTGCGGCAACCCGCAGACCGGCCCGGCTCAACCACGGGTCCACGGCTTCCACCGCGGCAAGCTCGGGATTCTCCATGGCCAGGTCCACCCAGGGGGACATCAGGATCATGCGGGCCGGCTGGCTGAGCGAGAGCCCGGGCAGTTGCTGGGCAAAGGCCAGCGCCAGGCCGCCGCCGGCTGAATCCCCCATAAAGGCGACCTTTTCGGGGCCGGCTTCGTCCAGCAGGTTTTCATAGACCGCCGCCAGCAGAGGCAACGCATCCCGGTGGGAGTGCTCCGGTGCCAGCCCGTACAGCGGAACTTCCACCCGGTGCCCTGCTGCCGCCAGACGGGAAATGAACCGCCAATGCCAGGCGCTGATGGGGCTGATGTAGGAACCGCCGTGCAGGTACAGCACCGTGGAAATGCCCGGGCCCCCGGCGGCGCCCGGCGTGCGCGGCCGCACGGAATAGCAGGGAAACCCGCCGACGCTGCGCTGCTCCACCCGGCACGTTCGCAGCAGGCTCCGGGGAACGGAGGCCGCCCGCTTGGCTGTTGCCAGCCTCGCCTCGGTGCGTTCCGCCGTGGCTGTCAGCGGCTTCCGCGTCAGCCGCAGATACGGCTCCAGGAGCTTCATCGCGTAGCTGGCCATCAACTCCTCCCGGCTTCCGTGGCCCGGATAAACCGCAGGACCGGCTCAGCGAGTCCGGCACCGATGGCATCCGGCGTACGCTTCTGCCCGCGGATCTCAAAGGAGTGGTTGCCGCCTTCCACGCGCTGGACGTGCGCGTTCGGGCCGATGCGCTCCGCCACCGGTTCCAGCTCTCCCGGCAGGGCAAAGGGATCCCGCGTGCCCTGGAGGAACAGCATCGGCAGGGCCAGGCCGTACAGGTGCCCGTCCCGCAGTTTCTCCGGTTTGCCCGGCGGATGCAGCGGGTAGCCCAGGTACACCAGCCCGGCCGCCTGCATGCCCTCGGCCACCGCCATGGAGGCCATCCGGCCGCCGAATGACTTCCCGCACGCCCAGACCGGCCCGCCGCCGTCGCGCTCCGCCACCGCGGCCATAACGGCCTTCCACGTTTCGACGGCCACGGGAGCCCGGTCCGGGAACTTCTTCCCGGCTTCGCGGTACGGGAAGTTGAAGCGTAGGGTGGCCGCGCCGCCGTCGTTCAATGCGCCGGCACACCCGGTGAGGAAGGGGTGCTCCATCCCGGTGCCGGCGCCATGGGCGACGACGACGGTCACCTCCGCGCCCTCGGGACGGGACATAACGGCGGATACGGTCCCCTCGCCGACGGGAATGGACAGGTCAAGCTGATCAACTTGCATGTGTTCAAACGTACTGCCATCCCGGGCCTCGCACCTTGAGCGCAGAAGGTAATACCACTAGAATGGAAAGCGGACAGGATCCGAAGGCCCCATAAGCGCAGCCGGTATCGGCACCACGCGCAGCCTCTCCTGACATCCGCGGTCCGCCTTGGGCGACGAACCGCAACAACCCCACTCCGGCGCAGACGCCACCGCTTTTCGGCACATCGATTTCTTGTGTCCGGAGTGCTATTTCCATGCCTCTTGAAGGGAGCATCCAGCTATATGTTGAAGCACGTCGCTGTAACACGCACCAGGACCACCACTTCACGATTCACGGTACAGATCGCGGCCATTGTGGCCGGGTGTGCGCTGGTTGCCGGGGGAGTGTCGGCCGCCGAAATCGCGATGCTGAACGCAGGGCCGGCCACGGGCCAGGTCATCGCTGAGGCCACGGCCTAGCGCAGGAGAAGTCTCCGCCGTCGTTCCCCTTCCGGGAATGGCGGCGTTTTTGCGTTCAGGGCCCCTGCCACGGCTCTTCTAGAATGGAAAAACACCACTTCTACATCCGGGGAGCACCGTGCCCAGAGGCAAACACCATCCGCCGCGTCCCAAGCCCGCCAACAGCGAGGGCATGCTCATCGCGAATGATCTGAAGAAGGACCGGGGCTGGACCGACGGGCAGATTAAAACCTTCCTGCCGGAACCGGACAAAACCGCGCGTAATCCCTTTTCCCGCAAGGCGGCGCCGATGAAGCTCTACGCCTTGGAACGCGTTCAGGCCATCGAAGCCACACCCGAGTACCAAAAGGCGCGCGAATCCTCCCGGAACCGGCAGCTGGCAGCCCGCGAGCGTGCCCTGGCCAAGAAGAAGGCTGCGGTCGCCGTCGCCGAAGCGCTGGATCTGCGGATTACGCCGGAGCCCTGGGACGCCGTCCGGCAGAAGGCAATCGCCCACTTCAACGGCCGGCTGCGGGGCAAACAGTCACCGGCAAGCCTGTCCACGGCACCGTCCCGGCTGAACCGGCTGACCGTGAACTACCTGCGCCACCAGCAGACCTCCTACGAGGAGGAACTGAAGGAATTCAAGGGCGTGGTGGGGGTGGCGGAAGCCTACCTGGTGGTCCGCAACCGGATCCTGGACCTCATCGCGGAGACCTATCCCCAGCTGAAGGCCGAGTGTGAGCGGCAGAAGTTCGATGCCCCGGAGCTTCCCGAGGGTGTGAGCCTGTAGGCTGGCTGTTTTGCGCGTCGTCCCGGGTCATGAACGCGGCAACCCGTTCGCCGATCAGCATCGCCGTCGCCGCAGGCCCGCGCGAGGGGGTGAAGGGCAGAATCGAGGTATCTGCTACCCGGAGGCCGGTCACGCCGTGCACCCGTCCGAACTGGTCGACCACATGGCCGGCCGCGGGATCGTCCCCCATTTTGCATGTGCCGGCTGCATGGATGGCGGTTGCCAGATGGGACTTCATCCAGCCGTCCAGCCGGGCATCGTCCGCCAGCGTCTCGGCGTCGATCTCCGTGGTCTTCCGGAAATACGGCTTGAATGCTTCAGAGTGCAGCAGCTTGACCGACATCCGCACCACTTCACGCATCCGGACCACATCGCGCTCGTCGCTGAGGTAGTTGTAGTCGATGACGGGCTGGGTCAGCGGATCCGCGGACACGGTCCGGATGTTGCCGCGGGACTCGGCCTGCTGGACGGCAATGGCCATGGCCAGGTCATTACTGCGGCGGAGCTGCTGGAGGAAGCGCCTGAGGGAAACGCCCCTCATCGACCGGAGGAAGGCGACCGGGCGCCGGGCGATGTCCATCATCGACTTGGCACGGTTGCCCTGTTCCAGCCCCATCATGGCCATCATGGTGCGCATCATGGGCAGAATCTCGAGATCGCCGTCGTAGGTGGAGCCTTCTGAGTTGTAGTTCAGGACGGCCTGGAATCCGAAGCGCAGATGTTCGTCATCCAGGCGCCGTTTCGGGACCCAGTTGAAGGTGATATCCGGATGGTCGCTGAACCCCTTGCCGACCCCGGGCAGATCAACGGCGACGGGGATTCCCGCCGACACGAGTTCGGACCGGGGGCCGATGCCGGAAAGCGCGAGCAGATGCGGGGACTTGAAGGCACCGGCGCAGAGGACAACTTCCGGGGCTGTCACGATGTCTTCCCGGCCTTCCCGGCCTACCTCGAGCCCGGTGACGGTGGTGCCGTCAAGGATGACCCTGCGCGCCAGGGTGTCCCCCCAGACAGTGAAATTGGGACGGCTCCGCGCCGGATTCACGTAGGTCAGGCCTGTGTTCATGCGGATGCCGCCGACGGCGTTCATGGGCAGCAGTCCGACGCCGGGTGCACCAGTGCCGTTCTTGTCCTCTTCCCAGCCGAACCCGGCCTCCCTGCACGCGGCGATGAAGGCCCTAGTGTAAATGGTCTGTTCATGCGGGGCCACACGGCTGATGGGCACCGGCCCCTTGCCCTCGTGGCCGGGCTGCCCCTCGAAGGTGAGGTCGTGCTCCAGCATTTGAAAGTAGGGGAGAACCTTCTCGTACGCCCATTCGGCGTTGCCCATTTCCGCGTAGGTGTCGAAGTCCTGTTTCCGGCCGCGAATGTAATAGGTGCCGTTCAGGGAGGTGGATCCTCCCAGGATCTTTCCGCGGGCCACGGTGTAGGGCAGGTCCGGGGTCAGATGGGCGTTGAAGCCCCAGTTGTTGGGATGGCCGGGCAGGGCACCGGTCATCAGTGCTGCATCCAACAGGTCCCGGGGAAAGCCGTCCTGTGTTTCCGGGGCCGGTCCGGCCTCCACGAGTAGGACCCTGCGGGCAGGATCTTCGGACAGCCGCGCCGCGAGGGGCCCGCCGGAAGCTCCCGCGCCGACGACGATGACGTCGTAATCACCCACGTGCATCTCCTGGCCTCCATTGAACGGGATTCGCTTCGAACGAGACCCGCCGCAGCAACCTGAACGGTCGGGTGGAGCTGAGGGTAACTGAACAGTGTCCGGAATGTAAGCGACGTCGCTGCCCCGGCGGGTGCCTGCCTTCCGCGGCTGCGGGCACCGCGTCCGGAAAAGAAAAGTCCGCACGAGCCGCCGTCACCGAAGTGCCGGCAGCCCGTGCGGACCCTGTGCGGACCGTTTCCGGTTTAGCCGCGGACTCTACTTAGCAGCCGTAGTACAGCTCGAACTCGAACGGGTTCGGGCGCAGTGCCAGCGGCAGGATCTCGAATTCACGCTTGTAGGCGATCCAGCTGTCAATCATGTCCTGGGTGAACACTCCGCCGGCCTGCAGGAACTCATTGTCGTTCTCCAGGGCGACCAGGGCCTCTTCGAGGGAACCCGGTGCCTTCTGGATGTGCTTGGCCTCTTCGGGCGGCAGCTCGTAGAGGTCCTTGTCAATCGGGTCCGCAGGCTCGATGCGGTTCTTGATGCCGTCCAGGCCGGCCATCAGCTGGGCTGAGAAAGCCAGGTACGGGTTGGAGGAAGGATCCGGTGCGCGGAATTCGAGGCGCTTGGCCTTCGGGTTGGAACCGGTGATCGGAATGCGGATAGCCGCTGAGCGGTTGCCCTGCGAGTAGACCATGTTGACCGGTGCTTCGAAGCCCTTGACCAGGCGGCGGTAGGAGTTGACCGTCGGGTTGGTGAAGGCGAGTACGGCGGAAGCGTGCTTGAGCAGGCCTCCGATGTACCAGCGGGCCAGATCCGAAAGACCGGCATAGCCCTTTTCGTCGTAGAACAGCGGCTCGCCGCCGTTCCACAGCGACTGGTGGCAGTGCATGCCCGAACCGTTGTCACCGAAGATCGGCTTCGGCATGAAGGTGGCGGACTTGCCCCAGGCGTCGGCGACGTTCTTGACGATGTACTTGAACTTCTGCAGGTCGTCGGCCGCGTGCGTCAGGGTGGTGAACTTGTAGTTGATTTCCGCCTGGCCGGCACCGCCGACCTCGTGGTGGGCGCGTTCGACTTCCAGGCCCACGTTGTCCAGCTCCACGCTGATGGCGTCACGCAGGTCACCCTGCTTGTCCACGGGTGCTACGGGGAAGTAGCCGCCCTTGTACGGAGTCTTGTTGCCCAGGTTGCCGCCCTCTTCCTCACGGCCGCTGTTCCACGGGGCTTCGATGGAATCCACCTTGTAGAAGCTGCCCTTCGGAGCGGACTCGTACTGGACGTTGTCGAAGATGTAGAACTCGGCCTCGGAACCGAAGAACGCGGTGTCGGCGATGCCGGTGGAAGCCAGGTAGGCCTCGGCGCGCTCGGCCACGCCGCGCGGATCGCGGTGGTACGGTTCGCCGGTGCGCGGGTTCACAATGGAGAAGTTCAGCGCGAGGGTCTTCTCGATACGGAACGGATCCAGGAACGCGGTGGTGACGTCCGGGATGAGCTGCATATCGGACTCTGCAATGCCCTGGAAGCCGCGGATGGATGAGCCGTCGAACAGCTGACCGTTGACGAAGAAATCGGCATCTACGGTTTTGGCCGGCACATTGAAGTGCTGCTGCACTCCGGGAACGTCGGTGAATCGAATGTCAACGAACTTCACTTGCTCGTCAGCGATGAACCTGAGGACTTCGTCCGCGTTCTTGAACATCGTTTATGTGCTCCTATACAACTATTTGGATGGAAGACCCCGGGCTGCAAGACCTGGCTGGCGCCGGGGCTTTTGACCGTCCGGCGCATCACTTTGACCCTAAAGGGGCCGGGTTTCCCGGCGGTGACACATGTGTTTCCGGTAGGTTACGCAGTCGATCGTCTCCCTTCCACCCTATCCGCAACCTCCCGGGACAGTGATAATAGGGGGTTTATTTACATCGGAACCCCCCGGGTAGTCTTTAACCGTGGTAGATAGAAGCGATATAGGTTCCTGGCTGCAAGGCCCTCCCTCCGACGAGAGTACGTGGCCGGGGAAGCGCCTGGGCCGCCCCCGGACCGGTCCGGGGTCCATAGCCCGCGTAGGTCCGCGGCTCGGCGCCATCCTCATTGACTGGGCCATCGCTTCCCTCATTGCCTACTGGCTCTTCGGCGGAGACGACTTCGCCATCCTGGCGGTCTTTGCGGCCGAACAGATAGTGCTCGTCGGTCTGCTGGGCTACAGCATCGGGCACCGCGTCTTCAGCCTGCAGGTGCAGAAGATGGATGGCCGGCCCGCCGGCATTCCGGCAGCGATTGTCCGCACCGTGCTGCTGTGCCTGGTGATCCCGGCCGTGGTGTTCGACGCGGACCAGCGCGGCCTGCATGACCGTGCCGTGGGCACGGTGCTGGTGAAGGTGAAGCACTAGCTTTCCGTTTTCCCGCGCATCTGGCAGATTGCGGGTATGAAGCTGCTGATCCTGGGCGGAACCGCCTGGCTCGGACACCAGACAGCCCTTTCCGCGCTGTCCGCAGGCCACGAGGTCACGTGTGCGGCGCGCGGAACGTCCGGCACGGTTCCTGACGGTGTCCGCTTCCTGCCGGCGGACCGGGAGGACGACGGCGGCCTGTCCGCCGCTGCGCAGCAGGAGTGGGACGCTGTCATCGATGTATCCCGCCAACCGGGGCAGGTCCGGCGGGCCGTCCGGGACCTGGCGCCGTCGGCGGGGTTCTACGGGTTTGTCTCCACCGGCAACGTGTACGCGAGCCAAAAGGAGTTCGGGCAGGATGAGGATGCCCCGCTTCTGCCGCCGCTGACGGCCGAGGTGATGGAGGGAATGGACAGTTACGGGCAGGCCAAGGTGGCCTGCGAAGCTGCTGTCACTGCCGGCTTCGGTCCGTCACGCCGGGCGATTGTGCGCTCCGGACTGATCGGCGGGCCAGGGGATCTCTCCGGGCGCAGCGGCTACTGGCCGCTGCGGTTTGCCCACGCCGACGGCGCCGAGGGCCGCGTCCTTGTGCCCGACGCGCCGGACCAGCCCACCCAGCTTATTGACGTCCGGGACCTGGCGCGGTGGCTGGTGCAGGTGGCGGAAGAGCGGACGGCCGGGGTGTTCAATGCAGTGGGGGAGACGGTCCCGCTGCAGCAGCATCTGGCTCTGGCAGCGGCGGCGGGCGGGGAAGCACCGGGCGCGGCCGAAGCTGATGCTTCCTTCCCCGGTGCCGGGCCGTCGGTCCTTCCGCGTTCGGCCGTGCCTGCCCCGGGCGGCTGGCTCCTCGGGCAGGGTGTCCGGGAATGGTCCGGTCCCCGATCGCTGCCGCTGTGGCTGGCGGACCCGGACTGGCACGGGATGAACGCCCGGTCCAACGCCCGGGCAACTGCTGCCGGGCTCCGGCTTCGTCCGCTGCAGCAGACCCTCACCGACACGCTCGCCTGGGAGGAAGCGGCCGGCGTCGAACGTTCACGGGGTGCCGGGCTCACCCGGGAAGAAGAATGCGCCCTGTTGGCCCGGCTCGACGGCGCGGACGTGTTCCTGCCGGGGCCGGTCTGAAGGCAGACAAAAGGCCCCCGAACTGAACTGGTCAGAAACAGGGGCCCTTTGAAAGGAAGATCGGCTAGCGTCCGCGGGTTGCCTTGCGGTCCGGACGGGCGCGGTACGGGTCAATACCCTTGGGGATGGGAAGCCGGGTACCGAGCGCCGCAAGCCGCTTGTTGACGGTGGCGACTTCCTGCTTCGTCAGTTCCTTCGGCAGCTTCTTGGCCGTGGTGGCCACCTTGGCCAGCGGAACCTGTCCTTCGCCGCGGCCGGTCTGGATAACGGTGACCGGGACCTTGGGGACAATCCGGTTCATCCGCCGGCGTTCGGCGTCGGCCAGTGCCTTGGCCCGGGCGGGCGAGCCTTCGGTGACCAGGACGATGCCTGGCCGGCCGATGGCGCGGAAGACGGCTTCCTGGGTCCGCGGGTTCACGGCGACGGGCTGTTCCTCAAGGATCCAGCCGCGGCGCAGCACGCTCAGGGCAGCACCGGAAGCTCCGGGCTGGCCTTCGATCTGCGAGAACGCCGCACGTTCGGCCCGGCGGGAGAGGATGAACATCGCCGCCAGCAGGCCGAGCGGGACGGCGATGATGAGCATCGTAATCCAGTTGTCGATCAGGAAGCCGATCAGCAGGCCCAAGGCGATGATGCCGATGAACGCGCCGAGCATCAGCCACACTACGTTGGGATCATTGCGCCGGGTCATGGTGAAGACCTGGGCAATCTGCTTCATGCGCCCGTCCTTCTTGGGCTTCTTTCCCCCCTTCGGCTTGCGGGAAAAGAGGCCTTTGCGGGCGCTCTGGGATGCGTCTGAATCGGTGCTTTTGGCCATAATGAGTTCATTCTACGTGATGCGGACGTGCGGTCATGAAGCGCGTGCAGCGGGGCGGAGCAGTCCGGCGTGGCGGCTGGCGGGATGAATGCCCGGGCTGCGGGGCCGGCTATCTGCGGGCAAGGATGGAGGAGGCTTCCTGAAGCGTGCTCCCGGAATCCTCGATGTGGGCCAGCTGAGGGGGCAGTTCCCGGCCTTTGCGGCGCATGGCCCCGGCCCAGAGCCGCCCGGCGCGGTATGAGGACCGCACCAGCGGACCGCTCATCACGCCCAGGAAGCCCAGTTCCTCGGCTTCGGTGCTGATGTCGACGAATTCCTGGGGCTTGACCCAGCGGTCCACCGGGAGATGGCGTTCGCTGGGGCGCAGGTACTGGGTGATGGTGATCAGATCACAGCCGGAATCCCGCAGGTCCTTCAACGCTCCGGAAATCTCCTCCCGGGTCTCACCCATGCCCAGGATGAGGTTGGACTTGGTGACCATGCCCATGTTCTGCCCCTGGGTGATGACGTCGAGGGAGCGTTCATAGCGGAAGGCGGGGCGGATGCGCTTAAACAGTCGGGGAACCGTCTCCACGTTGTGGGCGAAGACCTCGGGCAGGGCTTCGCAGATGTCGATGATGTGCTCCACCTTCCCGGAAAAGTCGGGAATCAGGATCTCGACGCCGGTGCCGGGATTCAGCTCGTGGATCTTCCGGATGGTTTCGGCGTAGAGCCAGACACCCTCGTCCGCCAGGTCGTCGCGGGCCACCCCCGTGACGGTGGCATAACGCAGGTTCATCTTCTGCACCGACCGGGCCACCTTCGTGGGCTCCATCAGGTCCAGCGGTGAGGGCTTGCCGGTGTCGATCTGGCAGAAGTCGCAGCGCCGGGTGCACTCGGACCCGCCGATGAGGAAGGTTGCCTCACGGTCCTCCCAGCATTCGAAGATGTTGGGGCAGCCGGCCTCCTCACAGACCGTGTGCAGCCCTTCCTGTTTTACCTGCTTCTTCAGCTCCACGTATTCCGGGCCCATGTTTACCTTGGCCTTGATCCATTCGGGCTTGCGTTCCACCGGAACGGCGGCGTTGCGCTGTTCGATGCGCAGCAGGCGTCGTCCTTCAGGGGCGAGGGTCACAGCAGGGCTCCTTTCGGCCGGACGCCGGCGGGGAGGGCGCCGGTGCCGGAGAGGTCTGTCGAGGGGGTGGTGCCGGTCAGGTCCGTTTCGCGGGCAGCAAGTTCTGCTTCAATGCGGGCGACGACGTCGGTCGGGGCCACCGTGTTCCCTGTTTCGAGACTGATCGAGGTGGTGCCGGCATCGGTGATGCCGCAGGCGATGATCTGGCTGTAGGGCGCCAGGTCATTGCTGCAGTTCAGGGAGAAGCCGTGCATGGTGATGCCTTGGTGGACGCGGATGCCGACGGCGGCGATCTTCCGGTCCGGAACTCCGTAGGGCAGCCCGTCTCCGCGGACCCAGACACCGGAGCGCCCTTCGATCCGGGCGCCGGTAATCCCGAAGTCCGCCAGCACGCTGATGACCGTTCCTTCCAGAGCATCGACATACGCCCGGACAGCGGACGGATCAGCGAGCTTCAGGATCGGGTAACCCACCAGTTGACCGGGGCCGTGCCACGTCAGTTTCCCGCCGCGGTCCACGTTGATTACCGGGGTGCCGTCGAAAGGGCGCTCGTGCGGCTCGGTACGGCGCCCTGCCGTATAGACCGGAGTGTGCTCAAGCAGCAGTACCGTGTCCGGTGCCTTGCCCTCGTGTACCTGCCGGTGCAGCTGCTGCTGGAGATCCCAGCCTGCTGAATAATCCACGTAGTGCGGAGCCAGGCCTACGCGGGTGAACTCCAAAGCCATGGCCCCTAGCCTAGACCCCCGCGGACGTAATGTAGACCACACTCTGCCTTGGCCGCCGTCGGCGGGGCCCGGCAACCGCGAAGTGCGCTATTACCCTGTGGATAACTGTCCGGCGGCGCCGGGGGAGGCTAAGACTTCCGCTATGGAGAGAATCCCGCCGACCGGCCCGCCCGATGACGCCTACGCCTGCCGGGGAGGCACGCCGCCGCCCCTGCCGCCTCCTGCACCGGAGGTGCCGGGCTTCCGGGTGGACCGGCTGCTGGGCGTCGGGGGCAGCGCTGCAGTCTGGCTTGTCCTGGACCCCGACGGTGCCCGGTTTGCCCTGAAGGTCCCTGCCCGCCGGGAACAGGCGGCAATGAACGCGTTTGGTGCCCGGCGCGAAGGAAACATCCTGTCCCGGCTGGAACATCCCCACCTGGTCAAGGTGCACAAGGTGGTGGACACGGACCAGGGTGCGGGGCTGGTTGTCGCCTATGCGCCCGGCGGCAGCGCTGCGGGGCTGGTTGCAGCACGGGGTCCTATCCAGCCGGGAGAAGCCGTCAGCATCCTTGTGGGGATCGCAGGCGCGCTGGGATACCTCCATCAGCGGGGCACGGCCCACGGGGACGTATCGCCCGGGAACATCCTCTTCACTTCCGAGGGCAGGCCGCTGCTGGCGGACTTCGGCTCGGGCAGGCTGCTGGGTGAACCCGGTACCGGACATCCGGGGACTCCCGGCTTTGCCGCTCCCGGGCGCAGGGAAGGAAGAGACGCCGGGCTGGGGGCGGCATCGGATATCTACGCGCTGGCCGCGGTGGGGTGGTTTCTGCTGACCGGACGTGTTCCTCCGGCCAGCCGGGTGCGGCCTCCGCTGCCGATCCTGGTTCCGGGGGTGGGCCGGGAGCTGTCCGCCCTGCTGGAAGCGGGATTGGCCGAAGATGCCGACCAGCGGCCCGACGCCGAACAATTCGCCGCTGCGGCCTACCGTTGCCTTCCTGCCTTGCCCGTTGACCTGGTGGCTGCGGTCCACCCGGACGTCCATCCCGAGCTGTTGACCCGCCGGACAGGATCGGCCGGTTCCGGCGCTGGGGGACGGGGCGCCGGAGGATGGAAGGGGCGGTGGCGCCTCCTCGGACGGCAGCGCGGAGGCGGTGCTGCCGGAAGGCTGGAGGGGAGGCGGGACCGGGAACGCAGAGACGGGCGGAGACCGGAGGAGGGGCCGGAACAGCCGCAGCCACGGCGTCGCCGTCACGGGGGCAGCGGAGGAGGCTCCGCTGGGCCGACGGCGCGGAGGAGGTCTGTGCGGGGAAACCCTGTGCGGGGGAGGTCTGCCGGGAGCGGCAGGCCGGACCCTCAGGGGGCACCCGGGGGCGGGGTACGGGCAGGCGGCCGCCGTCAACCGTCCACGGTCCGGTTCCGTGGGCCCGGGATGTTTCCGGTCACCGCGGCCGCGGTGGTGGCCGTGGTTCTGATACTCGCGGTCATAGCGCTCGCCGCCCCTGAACTCCTGCGGGCCGGCGGCGCCGCCGTCGATGCCCGGGACGGTTCCTCCGGCAATTCCCGGGGTACCGCCCGGGACGCAGCAACGCTGGCCGCACCCGCAGCCTCCCCGGCGGAACCCGCGGAACCTGCGACGGAAGAAATAGCGGTGGAGTCCCTGCGGGCGGAAACCGCTGCCGAGGATCCGGCACGTGCCCTGGCGGCGCTCGCCGAACTGCGGACGCGGGCCTTCACCGGTGCGGACCCGGCACTGCTCGACCATGTTAACGCTCCGGGGTCGGAAGCGCAGCTGGCCGATCAGGAACAGGTGGGCCGGCTGGCCGCAGAAGGCCAGACCTTGGCCGGGCTGGTCATGACAGTGGACGTGCTGCAGCGCCTCGGGACAGTGCCGGCGGAGACAACAGTGCCGGCGGAGCCAACAATGCCGGGGCAGCCCGTCCGGCGGGAGGCACCGGAAGCCGGGTCTGCCGAATTGCGCGTGCGGATGCAGGTCTCCGCCTACACGCGCGTTGACCGCACCGGCGCAGTTCTCCGGCACGAGCCGGCACAGCAGCAGGAAGTGATGCTGGTGCTGGTGCGCAGTGAGGGGATGTGGCGCATCAGCCGGGTACTGGCTCCGTCATGACGCAAAAAGCCAACCGTGCGTCCATGGCGATAGATAGGATCGTCCCATGAGTCCAACGTCATACCTTCGTTACCCTGACCTGCACGGGGATCTCCTCACTTTCGTCGCTGAAGACGATGTCTGGATGGCTCCTCTGGACGGCGGCCGCGCGTGGCGGGTTTCCGCCCTCCAACTGCCGGCGCGCAGCCCGAAGTTCTCCCCGGACGGGACGAGGTTGGCGTGGCAGGTGGTCCAGGGCGGCGCGCCGGAGATCGTCACCGCCGACGTCGACGGCGGCAATTTCCGGCAGCTGACCTTCTGGGGCAGCCAGAGCACGCGTCTGAAGGGATTCAACGCTGCCGGTCAGGTGATTGCTACCTGCTCGGTGGAGCAGGAGGACAACAGGCTGCGCTGGGCATTTGCCGTTCCCCTCGACGGTTCGGCTCCGGTCAAGCTGCCGTACGGGCCCGTGGAGACCCTGGCGGAAGGGCCGGCCGTCGGCGATGAACGCCCGATGGTGATCGGCAGCCTGCTGACGCGCGAACAGGCCTGGTGGAAACGCTACCGCGGCGGAACCGCCGGAAAGCTCTGGATCGATGCTGACGGCAACGGAGAATTCCTTCGGCTCGTGCCCGAGTTGGACGGCAACCTGTCAGACCCGATGTGGATCGACGGGAGGGTGGTCTTCCTGTCTGACCACGAAGGCTACGGCAACCTCTATTCGGTTACCCCGCGGGGCGGGGATCTCCGCCGGCACACGGACTTCGAAGGCTTCTACGTCCGGCATGCGTCTTCCGACGGCAGCCGGATCGTGTTCGAATCGGCGGGCCGCATCTGGCTGCTGCCTTCCCTGGACAGTGAAGCGCAGCCCGTGGATATTTCCCTGGGCTCGGCCGGCACTGCCCGGCGGCCCCGTCCGTTGGATGTTTCGAAGCATCTTGCGGAGGTCGTTCCTGATGCCACGGGCACCGCAAGCCTGGTGGAAAGCCACGGCACGCTGCACTGGCTGACCCACCGGGATGGTCCGTCACGGGTGATTGAAGCGGACTCGTCTGTCCGCGCCCGGCTGGGCCGGCCGTTGGCCGGATCCCGTGCCGTCTACGTGGCGGATCATGACGGTGAGGAAGCCATCTATATCAGGGATGTCTTCGAAGACGCTGCCCTGGACGCCGCCGCTCCGGCGGACGGGGGCGGACAGTCCGGCGGAAAACCGGCCGGGCCCGGTGGGAGCAACGGTTTTGTGCTGCCCCGCCCGGTTTCGGCAGGCGGTGCTGCCGCTCCTTTGGGCGGTGTCCACACGGAGGAAACCCGGACCGGTGCCGGGTACCGGGATGCCCCGGCGGCCGAGGCCCCCGGCGGTGCGCGTACCACCGGTGCGGGCGGAACCGCCGGCCCTGTCCGTGTCGGGTTCGACCGCCCCACCCGTGTCAGCCAAGTGGTTCCCAGCCCGGACGGACAGCGTGTGGGAGTGGCCACTGAATACGGTGAAGTCTTTGTGCTGAACGTCGCGCGGGCAGAACTTCTGCCCGTAGCCGCGTCCGAGTTCGGTGCCGTCGACCAGCTGGCGTTCTCCCCGGACTCGCAGTGGCTGGCCTGGGCGGAACCATCCAGCGCTGAAGGGCACTCCCGTATCCGCCTCCGGTCCGTGCTGGACACGGCGGCTCCGGCCGTCGACGTCACCGACGGCCGGTTCACCGACCATGATCCGTCCTTCACCACCGACGGCCGCTATCTGGCCTTCCTTTCGGAGCGCAGCTTCGATCCGGTGTATGACACCCACCGGTTCGACCTCAGCTTCCCGGCTTCCACGAAGCCGTTCCTGGCCGCGCTGGCAGCCGGGACACCCTCGCCGTTCGGCCCGTCGGTATCCGGGACTTCCGTAGCTGCAGCGGGCGGCGCGTCCGGGGCATCCGACGGGGTGAAACCCGGCACCGCGGAGAAAACCCCGGACGGCACCGTTGCTCCCGTGCGGGTCGATGCCGAGCGCATCGGTGACCGCCTGATTGCAGTTCCGGTTCCGCAGGGGCGCTATGCGAAGCTCCGGACGGCGGAAGGGTGCCTGCTGTGGCAGGCCTCGGACCTTTACGGCGTCACGGGCGACGGCCGGGCAACGGCGGTGGACAGGGACCCGTCCTCCCGTCTGGAACGCTTTGACCTTGCGAAGAAGGACGTCTCCGTTCTGGTCCCGGCGCTGGACGACTTCGAAGTCAGCGGCGACGGCACCAAGGTAGTGCTGCGCCACGAGGGCGGCGTCCGTATGGTGCCGGCAGCAGCCCGGGTGGAGGACGATTCGGCGGAGAACGTCCGCGTGGACCTGGAGCGTATCCGGGTCCGGATAGATCCGGTGAAGGTGTGGGGCCAGGCATTTGACGAAGCGTGGCGGCTGCAGCGGGACTTCTTCTGGGCAGCGGACATGGGCGGATTGGACTGGACGGGCGTCCACGCCCGGTACCGTCCCCTGGTGCAGAACCTGGGCAGCCATGACGACCTGGTGGATTTGCTGTGGGAAATGCACGGCGAACTGGGCACGTCCCATGCCTATGTCACTCCGGCTCCGGTCACCGAACAGGGCTCCGGCGGACAGGGCTTCCTCGGCGCCGATCTGCGCCCGACAGCCGGCGGATGGGAGGTGGTCCGGATCCTCGGTGCTGAATCTTCGGATCCGCAGGCCACCTCGCCGCTCAGTGCCCCGGGCGCCGACGTCCATCCCGGCGACATCATCGCCGCCGTGGACGGACAACCGGTTCCGGCGGCGGAAGGACCGGCAGTCCTGCTGGCCGGCGCCGCAGGCCGGACCGTGGAACTGACGGTCGTGACCACAGACGATGACGGTGTGCCGTCCCGGCGCCGGATCGCCGTCGTTCCGCTGCGGAGCGAGGAGCGCCTGCGGTACCAGAACTGGGTCAGCGCCAACCGCCGCACCGTCCGGGAAGCCTCCCACGGCGAGTTCGGCTACCTGCATATCCCGGATATGGTGGCCAACGGCTGGTCGCAGCTGCACCGGGACCTGGACCAGGAAGCGTCCATGAAGGCCCTGCTGGTTGATGTCCGGCGCAACCGGGGCGGACACACGTCCCAGCTGGTTGCCGAACTGATCGGGCGGAAAGTCACGGCCTGGAGCGTCCCGCGGGCAGGCACCCCCACTCCTTACCCGTCCCACGCTCCGCGCGGACCGGTAGTGATCCTCACTGATGAATTTGCTGGATCCGATGGTGACATCGTTACCCAGGTTTCCAAGCTGCGGGGCATCGGCCCGGTGGTCGGCACGCGTACGTGGGGCGGCGTCGTGGGAATCGACGGACGCTTTGATCTGGTGGACGGAACCGTGGTGAACCAGCCGCGGTACGCCTACTGGTTCACGGGCGGCGTCGGCTGGGACGTGGAAAACCGCGGCGTGGAACCCGACATCGAAGTGGCTTTCCCGCCGCATGCCTATGTGGCCGGCGAGGATCCGCAGCTGGAACGCGGTGTGGGTATCCTGCACGAGATGCTGTCCGAGCTGCCGACGGACGAGCCGCCGGCCATTTCCGGGTACCGGACACTCCAGCCTGCTCCGCTGCCGAAGCGCCCCCAGGCACAGGCCCCGGACGCCGGCCCGGCGGTGCCGGCACCCGTCAGTGAGGGTGCCTTACCGGACGCTGCGGGCAGGGACGGCCGGCGCTAGGGACGCCGGGACAGCACCGCGGGGCACTCCGGCACTCCGCGGTGCCTGCCGGGTCCGGGCGCTTTCCGCGGCCCTCGCCCGGTCAGCGTTGAAGGCAGTCCGCCGCACGAGTAACCTCGCTTAGATGGGAACTTCCCCGAATCCTCCACTGCAGCGCCCGCTCGCTACCGGCGTTCCTCCGGTCCTGACTCGGCAGATCCTTCGGCAGGTCCTCCGGCAGCCCGGGGGTTTCGCTGAGAAGCCCGGCACGGATACCACACGGCCTCGGAGCACGAAATGAGTGCCGGCAGCCGCCCGGCATATCTGCGCGGGGCCGCTATCGCCCTCGTCTTCCTCGGCGGCGGAGCCGGTGCCGCCAGCCGTGAGGGACTTTCGCTGCTTATCCCGAACCTCGGCTCGGTGCCGGTGGCCATCCCGATCATCAACATCGTGGGCGCCTTCCTGCTCGGCTACCTCTATGAAGCGGTCACCCGCCTGGACAAGTCCCGACCGACCGGTGCGAACCTCAAGCTGCTGCTCGGCACCGGGTTCTGCGGCGGCTTCACCACGTACAGCTCCCTGGCGACGGATACCGCCGTGCTCTTTCGCGACGGGCTGCCCTGGGTTGCGCTGATCTACGCCCTGGGCACGGTGCTCGTGGGCGCCTGCGCCACGTGGGCGGGTATCGCCATTGCCAGTGCCGTCAATGCCCGGGGCTCGGGCCGGCAGCACAAGAACAACCAGGAGGACGCGTCATGACCCCCGGGATCTTCCTCCTTCTCGCACTGGCCGGCGGGCTCGGCGCCACGGTGCGGTTCATCGTGGACGGACTCATCCGCGCACACCTGAAGACGTCGTTCCAGTGGGCAACAACGATCATCAACGTTTCCGGCTCCCTCGTGCTGGGCTTTCTCACCGGCCTCACCATTGAGCATTTTGTGTCGACGGACCTCAGTATCGTGATCGGCACCGGGTTCCTCGGCGGTTACACCACCTTCAGCACGGCAAGCTACGAAACGGTGCAGCTGATCAAGCAGGGCCGCTACGGAGCGTCCTTCATCAGCGGTATTGTCATGCTCGTGCTCTCCGTCGCCGCCGCCGTCATCGGCCTGTGGATAGGTGCGGAGCTCTAAACCCCTCAACGCCGGCACCGGGGGACCGACGTATCTCCTGTCACGCCGGACGCCGGTCGGGAGGGTGCCGCGCCCCCACTGCGGCCATACGGGCGCGCGGCAGGATCACGTCCGCTTGGCCCCCGGAAGGTAATGGGCAATGACCAGGAACACCCAGGTGGTGAGGATGTACGGCCACGTGTAGGTGGGGGCGTTGATGTCATGCATCAGCAGCGTCACGACGGCGGTCACCACGGTGCCAATCACGGCGAGTACCCAGGAAAGCGCACTGCTTCGCAGGAAGACCACCGCGAGGGCAATGGCGGTCAGCACACCGGAGTAGCCGGCAAGGCCGTTCGCGGTCTCGGTGAGGCTCTCGCCCATCGCCAGCGCGCACAGGCTCCCCACCACGCTTCCGAGCACCCCGGCAAGCCCTACCTTCCAGCTGGCCACGAACAGCCCGAGCAGAATAAGCGCCCCCGACCACTCGTTGTTGACCAGGACCACCTCGGACACATTGGTTAGCAGGGAACGTGCGAAGGCCACCGCATCCGAGTCGATGGTGGTCGACGGCGCCCCGTTCACGTGGAGTGCCTCCGTGCTGAGCAGTATTCCGGTGGCGACGATGCAGAACGGCGCCGTCGTCGACGGCAGGTTGAAGACTTTCAACGGAGTCTTCGTGAAGAGCGTGACCACCAGCCATGTCACGGGGGCGCAGAGCAGACCGCCGATCAGCGCAATCGGATAGGCAGCCCACTGACCGCCGATGGCCGCGTAGGTCCCGGCCCCGACGAGGGCGCCGCAGAACCCCTGCATCCCCGACGCCACTGACGACGTGTCGGCCCTAAGCAGGCGCCCGCCCAAGGTGTTTGCCGCGCAGCCGATCAGCACGAGCAGTGCCATGCGCCAGTCGGCCACGGCGAAGGCCGCGAGAATCAGCAGCGCCGTGAAGACGTTGCTTTGGAAGAATATCTGCGAAAGCCCCTGGCACCAGCCCTTCAGCCAGTCCGTGCCTGAGATGGACGGGCTCGGTGCGGCCGCACTGGCGCTGCTCACGTCGGTTCCTTTCCCGGGGCGTCGTCAGGCGCCGCCCCTTTCGCCGGCCTCTCTCCAAACTCCGTCCCGCCGGGCCCGGCCGCGCCGCCCCCGCCGCCGCCGCTCGCAAGCGCCCATCGCTCCTCCACGTGTCCCAGCCGCCAGTAGGCAGTGGAGGTCAACCAGACCAGCACCAGCGTGGCTACGACGATGTAACCCACATTCTCAAGGTCAATGCCGGCCACCCACCCGGTGAGCGGGTCCCGCAATCCGAGTTTCTCGTTCAGGAGCCCGACCAGCTCGATGCCGCCGATCATGACGGCAATCATCACCGAGAGCCCGGTGATGGTGAGGTTGTAGTACAGCTTGCGAACCGCATTGACGCTGGCCCAGCCGTAGGCTTTCACCATGACGGCAGAGTCGAGCGTGTCGAACAGACTCATGCCGGCAGCGAAGATCAGCGGCAGGCAGAGGATGGCGTACCAGGGCAGTCCCGTGGCCGCCCCCGTTCCGGCAAGCACCAGCAGGGCGATTTCGCTTGCGGTGTCGAAACCGAGCCCAAACAGGAAACCGACGGCGTACATCTTTCCCGGCCGGTCGATGGTCCGCAGCATCGGCCGGATGAGGCGGCTGATAAGGCCCCGGCCCTGCAGATGCCGCTCCAGCTCCAGCTCGTCGAGGTCACCGTTGCGTGAGGCCCGCCAGACCTTGAGGATCCCGATGAACGCGACGGCGTTGATGAGTCCGATCAGCAGCAGGAAGACTCCGGAAACCATCGTCCCGAACACGCCCAGGCCGTTTCGCACCTCGTTGCCGTCACTGCTGAGCCCCACGGCCCAGCTCACTCCGAGCGCCAGCAGCGCCGCCATGAGGAAGACAATGGTGGAGTGCCCCAGGGAGAAGAACAGCCCGACTCCGGCGGCCGGCTTGCGCAGGTCGACGAGCTTGCGGGTGGTGTTGTCGATCGCTGCTATGTGGTCGGCGTCGAAGGCGTGCCTGACACCCAGCACATAGGCCACCACGGCAATGCCAACCCCGAAGACGGAGGAACCCAGCTGCAGATGCAGCGGCTCGACCAGGAAAAAGAACAGCCCGAAACCCACAATGTGCAGGAGCCCGACCGGAATGAAGGCGAGAACCACCTGCGCCCGGTAAGAGCGCCCCGGCGTCACCTCCGCCTCCTGAGCGTTCGACTGTTTGTCCACCGTTGGTCCCCTCTCTAGCTCTTTCGAATCACGGGTGCCTGCCGCCCGGTCAGCAACTCGTGCACGGCGGACGCCGCGGCTGTGTTCGCGGCCGCCACGGCCACGGTGTCGTTGCCCACCAGACGCATCCACACGCCTGTATCACCGGGCAATGTGCTCACCCCGAAGACCAGATCGCCGCCGCTTTCACCGACAGCCCGGAGCAAAGTGTCCGCGAGCAGGGCTGTCGGAGCGCGCGGGGTGAAGACGTAGAGCATTGCGAGTACGTCATGGCCGGCAAGCACATCGAGCCCGTTCACGCCGGCGCCGCCCGCTCCCGACCCGGGACTGAGCCGCACCCGGTCCAGGGCGACCAGCCGGCCGTCCGGACGCCGCACCTCCAGATCGGAGGCATACAGGTCGTAGGCGTGCCGCTCCCCGCGGGCGAGCCTGCCCGCGTACAGGGTCTCGCCGAGCAGCAGGGTGGCTGACTCGTCGATCACCACAGAGGTCTGCTGGTAGAAGCGGGAATCGGCGAAGGGCACAACGGGCTCGGGAAGATACTCCACGTAGGCGTCGTCATCCACCGTGAGGTTCACGATCGCCGAGGCATAGTCGTGGGCCATGCGGTAGACGCGCGTTTGCGTCTGCGTGGTCACATACGCCGACGTGCCGGGACCGAAACTCATGTCGGTGCGCAGCCGGTCCCCCTGCAGGATGCCGCCGCCCGACGACATTAGGTAGGTGTAGGCCATGTCGGGGCGCAGCGGGTTGAAGTAGAGAGGATGCATGATCTGCAGCGGCGACTTCTGGTAGTGCTGCACCAGCTCGGTGCGGTCCCGGTTGCGGGCGAAGCCGAGCTGCAGAACGCCCACCTTCCCCGGGCTGCCAACGGGCAGGTTCTGCCACGCCTCCTCCGTATGCCGCAGCACCTCGGAGGGCACCCTGGCGGGCTCATAGAACTCCGGTTCGAGCCGGTAGCCGCCCGCGCCGGGTGCCCGTGCGTCGGTCCGGGGTGCCGGCCGTACCGGAGACGGGCCTACCCGGGCGACTCCGTCTGCGCCCGTTGCGGCATCCTCTGCGGCAACCGGCGTGTTCCGGGGTTCCGTCGCTCGTAACGTCATCCGATGAGCTCGGTTCTGGCACCGTTCCACTGCGTCATGATCTGCCGGTGGAGTTCATCGACGCCGAAGCCCGTGAGGGAGTTGGTCAGCACCACTGGCCTGTTTTCGCGCACCCGGTGTGCGTCGGACTCCATCACGTCGAGGTCGGTGCGGACGTACTGCGCGATGTCGATCTTGTTGATCACCAGGATGTCGCTGTCGGTGATGCCGGGACCGCGTTTGCGCGGCATCTTCTCGCCCTCGGCGGTGTCGAGCACGAAGACGAAGACGTCGGCCAGCGCCGGCGAGAAGGTGAGCGTCAGGTTGTCACCGCCCGACTCATAGATGAGCGTGTCAATCTCGGGAAACCGTTCCAGCATCTCCGCACCGACGGCCAGGTTCATGGTTGGGTCATCACGCACGGCCGTATGCGGGCAGGACCCGGTCTCAACACCCACCACGCGCTCGGGGTCAAGGATGCCGGCCAGTTCCCTGCGGACATGGTGGGCATCCTCCTGGGTGTAGATGTCATTGGTGATCACGCCGGGGGTGCGGCCGGCCTCGATCAGCAGCGGCACCAGTGCCTCCGTCAGCGCGGTCTTACCGCTGCCCACGGGGCCGCCGATGCCGATCCTCAATACGTTCTCGCTCATTGGTTCCTTCTTTCCGGTGAATCTGCGTTTCGGCGCCGGTGGCGGCGCCGCAGTGTTTAGGTAGCTCGTCGAAGCGGGCCTCAGCTGGCGAACAGCCTCGCCTCGGCCCGCTCATGCCGGGCGGACATGATGTCTGCCATGGGGGCGCAGCCGCCAAGGTCAGCGAGATCGCGCTCGAGGGCTGCCTCCGTCGCCTGCTCGATCACCCCGGCCGTTTCAAGCAGGACGGCCTGTGCCTGCCGGTGGTCGGTCAGGCGCAGCCGCAGGGCGGCTCCGACAAAGCTCGCCGAAAAGGCAAACAGATCCGATGCCACGGAGTCACGGGTCGATACCCCGTTTGCCGCGTACACAACAGCTGCCGCAACCGGTTGGCAGCCGGGTGTGCTGTGCAGCCGCACCCTCCCGGCGTATTCGGCGAGCAGGGCGTGGTCGGTCAGCTCGGCGCCGAGATCGATCAGCTGGTGTCCGCTGCGCACGGACGCGGTGCGCATTTCCGCATTCAGCTTGGAAGCGAACAGCCGCTGGTCGATCTCCTGCACCAGCTCGACGTCGCCGTCGCCGGCCGCCCGGTGCGCCGCGGCCAGGGCCGTTGCATCCGAAGGCCCCACGGAGTGCAGCAGCAACCCGGCCAGCAGCGGCTGCACTCCGTCACGGGACACCAGGCGGGCCTGGCTGTATCCTTCCAGCCCGTGCGACATGGTGTAGAAGCCGCTGGGGAAGGCCGAGTCCGCGAACTGCAGGCTCGTCAGCAGCTGGCGTACATTTGCCATGCCGCGGCCCTAGGCGAGGAAGAACAGCTGGGTCATCGGCAGGGACTGGGCCGGCGGGATCGTGGCCAGCGTGCCGTTATACGTCACGTCGTACGTCTCGGGGTCCACCTCGATGACCGGCGTCGCGTTGTTGCGGACCATGTGCTCCTTGCCGATGCCGCGGCAGCGGTGCACCGGCAGCACCTGGCTCTCCAGCCCGAGCCGCTCCGGCACGCCCTTGTCGATAGCCGCCTTCGACATGAAGGTCACCCGCGTGCTCTGCAGGGCCTTGCCCTGCGCGCCGAACATAGGGCGGTAGAACACCGGCTGCGGGGTGGGCAGCGAGGCGTTCGGATCTCCCATCAAGGCCCAGTTGATCAGGCCTCCCTTGACGATCAGCCGGGGCTTGGCAGCGAAGGATTGGATCGGCCAGAGCACGATATCGGCGATCTTTCCCTCTTCCAGCGAGCCGATGTAGTCGGACACGCCCTGGGTGATGGCTGGGTTGATCGTGATCTTGGCGAGGAAGCGCAGCACCCGGAAGTTATCGTTGTCGCCGCTGTCCTCCGGCAGTGGGCCGCGCTGGTCCTTGCAGTGGTGGGCGATCTGGAAGGTGCGCATAAACGATTCGCCGATGCGGCCCATGGCCTGGGAATCGGACGAGACCATCGAAATGATCCCTTCATCGTGGAAAACCGTCTCCGCGGAAATCGTCTCGGCCCGTACCCGGGAATCCGCGAAGGCGACGTCCTCGGGGACGTCGTGGGAGAGGTGGTGGCAGACCATCACCATGTCGAGCAGCTCATCCACCGAATTGACGGTGTACGGCAGGGTCGGGTTCGTCGAAGACGGGAGCACGTTCGGGTGGCCGGCCACCTTGATGATGTCCGGGGCGTGGCCGCCGCCGGCACCCTCGGTGTGGAAGGTGTGGATGGTGCGGCCGTCGATGGCGTCGAGGGTGTCCTCCACATAACCGGCCTCGTTGAGGCTGTCTGTATGCACCGAGATCTGCACGTCGTAGTCATCGGCCACGGAGAGTGCGTTGCTGAGCGCAGCCGGCGTCGTGCCGTAGTCCTCGTGTACCTTGAGTCCGCATGCGCCGGCTTCGACCTGTTCTATCAGGGCATCGGGCAGCGAGCCGTTCCCCTTGCCGAGGAAGCCCATGTTGACCGGCATCCCTTCGGCCGATTCCAGCAGCCGGGCGAGATTCCAGGCGCCCGGAGTCGTGGTGACGCCGTTGGTGCCGTCGGTGGGTCCCGTGCCGCCGCCGAAGAGGGTCGTGATGCCGTTGGAGAGGGCGGCCAGCGCCTGTTCCGGCGAAATGTAGTGCACGTGCGAGTCGATGCCGCCGGGGGTGGCGATGAAGTGCTCGCCGGCCAGCAGTTCGGTCCCGGGGCCCACCACCAGGCGCGGATCCACTCCGCTCTGGGTATGCGGGTTGCCGGACTTGCCGATACCGGCAATCTTGCCGTCACGCACACCGATGTCGCCCTTAATGACACCCAGCACCGGGTCCAGGATGATTGCGTTGGTGATCACCAGGTCAAGCACGCCTTCCGCGGCAGTCGCCTGGGGATCGGCCGCCATGCCGTCGCGTGCGGTCTTGCCGCCGCCGTAGACGACCTCGTCACCGTAATGGCCCTCGTTGTAGTCCTTCTCGATCTCGATCACCAGATTGGAATCGGCCAGGTGGACCCGGTCTCCGGTGGTTGGACCAAAGAGATCGGTATACTGCTTGCGCGAGATTTTCGCCATCACTTCTTCCCCTCTTCTGGGCGGCCCGTTTGCGCTGCAGGGCCCGCATTGTTTGCACTGGGTTTGGAGCTCGGTTTTCCGTCCTGGAATCCGAGTTCCTTCATCCGCGCCATGGCCCGGATCTTCGTTGCCGCAGAGTCGAGCCCGCCGTCGACGAGGTTGTTGAAGCCAATGACCCGCCGGTTTCCGGCGTACGCGGTGAGGGTCACCTCGCGGGTGTCACCTGCTTCGAAGCGGATTCCGGTACCTGCCGGCACATCGAGGTGCATGCCGTAGGCCAGTTCGCGTTCGAACAAAAGCGCCTTGTTGGTCTCGAAAAAGTGAAAATGCGAGCCGACCTGCACGGCCCGGTCGCCGGTGTTGCTCACCAGCAGGGTGACGCTTGGCCTGCCGGCGTTGATCTCGATGTCTTCTTCGCGGTGGTGGTAGGTAGGGCTGCCCAGCATGGTTGTTCCTTCCCTGGCGGCGCAGCGTCGCTGCACGCGGTGTGTTTAGATGCGATTCCGGTCAGCTCGTACCGATCGGGGTGGGGTGGTGGGTGTGGCCGCCGGCCGCTCCGTGGCTGTGCGTGTGGGAGGCGCCGTTGGACTCCTCAAAGGCATGCGAGTGGGCGTAGCCATGACCGTGGTCCGCCGTCAGGCCGGCTTCGATGCCGGTGCGGCCGTGGCCGAGGTTGTGCAGGGCGTCGCGCACACGCTCACCGATGACGCGGAGCACCGCCTGCTCGCCGAGCAGGGGTCCGTAGAACCCGGCGCCGGCGAAACCGTCTTCCCCGAACGGCACGGCCTCCCCGTGAACGCTGGCCGTCCGCCGGAATCCTGCCGGAACGAGGACCGTTTCCGTGCTGCCGAGCAGCCGCAGCCGGCGCAGGGCCGCCAGGAGCCCGCCCGTGTCCTCGACGGTGGCTGTCTCCACCGGATTCCCCGCCCCGTGCGTACGGACCAGATGCGCAATCCGGTAGAGCTCGGCGTCGTCAAAGGGGTTGGCAGCATCCGCGGTGATCAGGACCGCGGCGCGGGGCGCGCGCCGGTGCACGGTGGCGGCGGCGGCCCGAAGCCACGCCGTGAGGTGGTCACCGGTGCCAAACGGGTCGGCCAGGGCCAAAGGCGGCGCAGCGGCCTCGCGGGACGTCGCCCCCGCGCTGAGCCACCGAAGGGTCTTGGCGGCATCGGCCACAAGGGTCGGGTTGCGGCCGAAGGTCATGGGCAGCACGACGACGGGTGCGCGCCCGGCCCCGCTGCCGGGCCCCCCGCTCAGCTGAGTGAGCATATTGTGCAATGGCCGGCCGGCAGCGGAGATGCGGGCGTCCGGAAGAGCCCCCGTCAGGAATGACAAATCCGTCCCGTTGCCGCTTTCATGTCCGCCGACCAGCACCACCGTCGCACGCGGTTCGGCGGGCCGGGTCAAATCAATCACACCCCGATGGGATCGTGGCAGGAGACGAGCTTGCTGCCGTCAACGAAGGTCGCCTCGACCTGCAGCAGCGGCAGGCGCTCCCGCACACCGTCCATGCACTGCCCTTCGGAGACGATGGTCTTGCCCAGTTCCATCACCTCGGCGACGGTCCGGCCGTCACGTGCGCCTTCCATGATCGCCTCACAGATGAGGGCGGTGGCCTCGGAGACGTTCAACTTGGTTCCCCGTTCGCGCCGCTTGCGGGCCAGATCAGCTACTTGGTACACGTACAGCTTGTCTATTTCTTTGGGCGTGAGGTTCATTGCTCCACCTTTAGACGCAGTTGCGATGGGATCGAAAGCGGTCTCCGGCGTAGTCTCCGGGCTCGCCTCAAACCGAGGCTACGCGCCCCGTTCAGCGGCCAACACCCTGCCGGCCCGGACCGGTCCTGTGCAGCGGTAATTAGGTCCGGCCCGGTCACGGCCGGTCCCGAAAACAGCGCAGAGCGGCCCCTGTTCCGAAGGGGAACAGGGGCCGCTCTGCGCTGCTTTTCGGGCGCGAATCCTAGGATTCGAGAGTGGCGTCCAGGGTGATGGTAATGCCGGCCAGTGCCTGCGAGACCGGGCAGCCGCTCTTGGCGGCTTCGGCGATATCCGTGAACTCCTCGGCGGTGAGGCCGGGAACAACGGCGGTCACCTTGAGCCGGCTTTCGGTAATGCCGGTGCCGGGCACAAAGGTGACGTCCGCGGACGTTTCAATCCGCTCGGCGGTTTTGCCGGCCTCGGCCAGGCCGTTGCTGAAGGCCATGGAGAAGCAGGCCGAGTGTGCGGCCGCTATGAGTTCCTCGGGGCTGGTCTTGCCGTTGGCCTCCTCGGCCCTGGCCTTCCACGTGACGTCGTAGGTTCCCAGGCCGGAGGAATCCAGGGTGACATTCCCCTTCCCGTCGAAGAGGTTGCCGTTCCAGACGGTGTGGGCTGAGCGGACTGTAGCCATGGGGGTCTCCTTAAAACAGGGATGGGACGGGGCCGGCAGAAGCCGGCACACCATCCCATCCTATTTCCGCAGTTGTGCGGACTACCACATAGTGGCTACGGCAATGTTGACGATCGCGAGGATACCCACGCTGTTGGCCAGTCCGGAAGAGACCTTTTCGTCCTTCTTGTAGCGGCGCTGGCCGATGAAGGCGAGTACGGCGATAACGAGGGCAATCAGCAGCTTGATGCCCACCTTCAGGTGGTTCACGTCACCGTCCCCGGCTTCGTTCAGACCCACCAGGGCCAGCCCGGTGACCAGCTGGAGCAGGGCACCGTGGAACTGGCCGGGCAGCACGGTCGGATTCTTGATCCGTGCGAACCAGAGGCCAACGATGATTGCGGCACCGAGGATGTGCAGGAAAACAAGGAAGCTGTGAAGGATGTCCATACTCCCAGCTTACTGACGCACTGTCAGCTTCAATGCCGGATCAGCGGCCGCGCGCGTAACTTTTCTACAACATGTAGAGAAAATCACGGAGGGCGTTAACGGCACAGGGCGCCCTCCCTGCGGGGGAGGACGCCCTGTTCAGGCGGTGCCGGTGGGAACTAGAGTCCCAGATCCGACTCGAAGTTGCCTTCTTCCAGGCGTGCCTTCAGCGTCTGCAGGAACCGGCCCGCGTCCGCTCCGTCCACCAGCCGGTGGTCGTAGGACAGGGACAGGTACATCATGGACCGGATGGCGATGGTGTCATTGCCCTCGGCGTCGGTGAGGACGACGGGACGCTTGACAATGGCGCCGGTGCCCAGGATGCCCACCTGCGGCTGGTTGATGATCGGAGTGTCGAACAGGGCACCCACGGAACCGATATTGGTGATGGTGAAGGTTCCGCCGGACAGCTCGTCCGGTCCGATCTTTCCTGCCTTCGTGCGCGCTCCGACGTCGCCGATGCGCTTGGCCAGGCCGGCGATGTTCAGGTCGCCGGCATCGGCGATGACGGGAACCAGCAGGCCCTTTTCGGTATCCACGGCAATCGCGAGGTGCTCGGCGTCGTGGTACGTGATCTGCTGGGCGTCGGAGTCATAGGAGGCGTTCAACTTCGGGTGCTGCTTCAGCGCCTCGGTGACGGCCTTGGCGATGAAGGGCAGGAAGGTGAGCTTGGCGCCGTTCTGCTCCAGGAAGGAGTTCTTGGCCGAGGCGCGCAGCTTGGCGATGCGCGTCATGTCCACTTCCTGGACCTGGGTCAGCTGGGCCGACACCTGCAGGGACTCCACCATGCGGCGGGCGATGGTCTGGCGGATCCGCGGTGCCTTGACCGAGGTGCCGCGCAGCTTCGCGCTTTCGTCGCTGACCTTGGCCGGAGCTGCCTTATCCGACGACGCGGCAGCGGCCGGTGCGGCGGCGGGGGCAGGAGCGGAGGCCTCGGCCTTCATGGCTTCGGCAGCTGCCAGGACGTCCTGCTTGCGGATGCGGCCGGCCACGCCGGAACCCTTGACCGTGGAGAGGTCCACGCCGTGCTGGTTGGCGAGCTTGCGGACCAGCGGAGTGACGTAGGTTCCCTCGGAATCGGAGGAGGCGGGTGCCTCCTGCTTGGGTGCTTCCTGCTTCGGAGCCTCGGCCTTGGGTTCAGGCTTCTTCTCTTCCTGCTTCGGGGCTTCCTTCTTCTCCGGCTCGACGGCCGGAGCTTCGCGCTCGTCCTTGGAAGCTGCTGCCACGGGCTCGGCGGCCTTGGGTTCGGCCTTGGCCGGAGCGGCGGAACCGGAACCGATGACGGCGAGGACCGCACCAACCTCGGCGGTGTCATCTTCGTTCACGCGGATTTCCAGCAGCTTGCCGGCAACCGGGGAGGGGATCTCGGTGTCGACCTTGTCGGTGGACACCTCGAGCAGCGGCTCATCCATTTCGACGTCGTCGCCTACGGCCTTGAGCCAGCGGGTGACGGTGCCTTCGGTGACGGACTCGCCAAGGGCGGGGAGGGTGACCTCGGTGCCTTCGCCGGAGCCGGAATCGGAGCCGGACTCAGAGGCGGGAGCCTCTTCGGCTGCCGGAGCCTCTTCAGCTTCGGCGGCGGGGGCCTCAGCGGCGGGAGCTTCCTGGTTGGCTGCGCTGCCGCCGTCGTCCTGCTGGTCACCGGAGCCGGAACCGTCGCCGATGCGCACGAGTGCCGCACCGACCTCGGCGGTTTCGTCTTCGGCCACGAGGATTTCCTCGATCACGCCGGCCACGGGGGAGGGGATCTCGGTGTCTACCTTGTCGGTGGATACTTCGAGCAGGGGCTCGTCGACCTCGACGCGGTCGCCCACGTTCTTCAGCCAGCGGGTGACGGTGCCTTCGGTGACGCTTTCGCCGAGGGCGGGTAAGTTCACGGTTTCAGACATATTGTCCCCGTTTCTCCTTGTTAGATCTTTTGTGACCAGCCGTGCCGCTGGTGCTGGTGATGATGTCCCCGGGCCGCATCCGCACGCGGCGTGCGGCCCGGGGGAGTGAAGCTTTTGTATTAACCGTGAAGGGGCTTGCCGGCCAGGGCCATAGCAGCTTCGCCGAGCGCCTCGTTCTGCGTCGGATGGGCGTGGATCAGGCTGGCAATATCCTCAGGGTACGCCTCCCAGTTAACGATCAGCTGGGCTTCACCGATCTGCTCGCCGATGCGGGCACCGATCATGTGGACACCTACGATGGGGCCGTCCTTCTCGCGGACCATCTTGATGAGGCCGGAGGAACCAAGGATGGAGGTCTTGCCGTTGCCGGCCAGGTTGTATTCCTGGATCTCGACGTTCTCGGCGCCCAGCTTGTCCTTGGCCTTGGCTTCGGTCAGGCCGACAGAGGCGATTTCCGGCTCGCAGTAAGTGACCTTGGGGATGTTGGCGTCGTCAACGACCACCGGCTTGAGGCCGGCGATTTCCTCGGCAACGAAAATACCCTGCTGGAATCCGCGGTGGGCCAGCTGCAGGCCGGGGACAATGTCGCCCACGGCGTAGACGTTGCCGACACCGGTGTGGAGGCGCTCGTTGGTGATGACGAAGCCGCGGTCCATGGTCAGGCCGGCTTCTTCGTAGCCCAGGTTGGCGGTGACGGGGCCGCGGCCCACGGCGACGAGCAGCAGGTCGGCTTCGAACTTCTTGCCGTCCGCCAGCGTGACGACGACGCCGTCGTCGTTCTGCTGGACGTTGTCGAAGAAGATGCCGGTGCTGAACTTGATGCCGCGCTTCTTATAGGCGCGTTCGAGCTGCTTGATGATGGCAGCGTCCTCGTTCGGAACCAGGGAGGGCAGGCCCTCCACGATGGTGACGTCCACGCCGAAGGAATTCCAGACCGAGGCGAATTCGACGCCGATGACGCCGCCGCCGAGGATGACCGCGCTCTTGGGCACGGTGTCCATCTTCAGGGCCTGGTCGGAGGTGATGACCTTGCCGCCGATTTCCAGGCCCGGCAGTGAACGGGAGTAGGAGCCGGTGGCCAGGATGATGTTCTTGCCCGTGTAGGTCTCGCCGTTGACCTCGATGGTCTTTTCGCTGGTGAGCTTGCCTTCGCCCTCAATGACGGTGATGCCCTTGGACTTGATCAGGCCCTGCAGGCCGCGGAACTTGCCCGCAATGATGTTGTCCTTGTAGGAGTTCACAGCCGTCATGTCGATGGAGTCGAACGTGGCGTTGATGCCGTACTTGGAGGCGGTCTTCGCGTTCTCCGCAATTTCAGCGGAGTGCAGGAGCGCCTTGGTGGGGATGCAGCCGTTGTGCAGGCAGGTCCCGCCCAGCTTCCCCTTCTCAATCAGACCTACGGAGAATCCCAGCTCCACGGAGCGAAGCGCTGCGGCGTAGCCGCCGCTGCCTCCGCCGAGGATCAGGATGTCGAACTCTTGCGCAGCTGCCTTATCGGCCACTTGGACGCTCCCTCGCGTTTTCGTTGACGCGCCCATGCGCGCCGGTGAGTTATTGGGCGTTTGTGATCAGGTCTCACCCTATCGCCCCCTACCACCGGCATCCACTTGGAGACAGGCGGTAGGAGGCGAAGTGTAAGGAGAAACACCTGCCACAGGGGTCAATTCCGTTTCACGGAACGGATGTGGATGTTATGAGGCGCGCGCCACGACGTCTTCGGCGTAGGCCACCAGCGTACGGACGGCGACGCCGGTGCCTTCCTTCGGCGTGTAGCCGTAGGGGGCGCCCTCATTGAACGCCGGCCCGGCGATGTCCAGGTGTGCCCACGGGATCTTGGTTCCGTTGACCTCGCCGACAAATTCCTGCAGGAACGTGGCGGCTGTCATCATGCCGCCGAAACGCTCGCCGTGGTTGGCGATGTCCGCCACCTGGGAGTCCAGGCTGGCGCGCAGCTCCTCGGGAATCGGCATGGTCCAGAACAGTTCGCCTGCACGGTCCGCTGCCGCCTTGACGGCGTCGCGGACGCCCTCTTCACCCATCACTGCGGATACCCGGTTGCCCAGGGCAATCATCTGGGCGCCGGTCAGGGTGGCGACGTCGATGATGACGTCCGGGGACTCCTCGCTGGCGGCGACCAGGCCGTCGGCCATGACCAGCCGGCCCTCGGCGTCGGTGTTCAGGACCTCGACCGTGCGGCCGCCGTAGGTGGTCATGACGTCGGAGGGACGCTGGGCAGTGCCGGAGGGCATGTTCTCCGCAATGCAGAGCCAGGAGGTGACCTTGACGGGCAGTCCGAGTTCGGCGATGGCCAGCAGGGCATTCAGGACGACGGCGGCGCCGCCCATGTCCGACTTCATGGCCTGCATGCCGGCGGCGGGCTTCAGGGACAGTCCGCCGGAGTCAAAGGTGATGCCCTTGCCGACGAGGGCCAGCTTGGCCTTCGAGCGCAGCGGCGAGTATTCGAGCTTGACCAGGCGCGGGGGGCGGGCCGAGCCCTTGCCGACGCCGAGGATGCCGCCGAAGCCTTCACGTTCCAGCTTCTTCTCATCCATCACGGTGACCTTCACCGGCAGGGACTTGGCCAGGTCCTTGGCTGCTGCCGCGAAGGTCTCCGGGTAAAGGTGGCTCGGCGGCTGGTTGACCAGGGTGCGGGTGGCGTTGACGGCGCGGCCCAGGATGCGGGCACGGTCGAAGGCGGGCTTCAGGGCCTTCTCATCGGCGGCTGCCGTAATGACGATGATTTCCGGGACCGGAGCGGGGACCTTGCCGGCGGTGGCGGCACTGCGGTGTTCGGTGAAGCTGTAGGCGCCGAACAGGGCGCCTTCGGCGACGGCGGCAGCGTCGGCCACGGTGCCGGCAGGCAGGGCCAGGGCCACTGAGGCGGTGCCGGCGATCTGGCGCACGGCGGATCCGGCGGCGCGGCGCAGGGCTTCCTCGGTCAGGGCGGTGCCGGCGGAGACCTTGCCCAGGCCCGTGAGGACCAGCATGTCGGCATCGGCCTCGGGCAGGCCAGGCAGGCGGCGGACTTCATCGGCGGCACCGGTGATGCCGAGCAGCGGCAGCGAAGCAGCCAGGGCGGCAGAGGCCTTGGGGGACAGCGGGCTTTCGATGAGGACGGGACCGTCGGGGGTCTGCCCGACACCGATCACGAGTGCGCTGGCGGACACCTTCCGCCCGTCCCTGGATACTGCCGACAGGCTGGGTTCACTGGCTTTGTTCACGAAGCTGCTTCCTTACGTTTCTGTGTTTCCTTGCACTTATTCCACCGATCGTAGTCTCTGAACACCCGCACGCGGCAACGTTGCTCCCGGTTCGGGGCCCGCCGCGGGCCCTGCGGTCCGGACCCGGAATGAAACGCACCTGTCCGGGCGTTTACCCTTGGAGAAGGGCACAGCAGCGGTCTGCGGCAGCCGGGAACACCGGCGGACAGCGTTCTGTGCCGAGAGCACATGAGTTCCCGGAAGGGGTAAGACATGCTTGATCCGCTGACCCTGTTTAATCTGAATCCGGAGGTCGCGGACTCCGGGGACCTCTCCGGCTTGAAGCTCATTGCCGGTTTCACCGGCTTCGCGGAGGCCGGCCACGTGGTCAGCCAGATCCGGGATGAGCTCTTTGACGCCCTGGACCATGACCTGGTGGCCACCTTCGACGTGGACCAGCTGATTGACTACCGCAACCGGCGCCCGCAGATTTCCTTTATCGAGGACCACCTCAGCGATTACGAGCCGCCGAGGCTCGAGCTGCACCGGATGTACGACGGACTGGGTGAGCCGTTCCTGTTCCTGACCGGCTTCGAACCGGATCTGCAGTGGGAACGCTTCACTGCGGCGGTGCTGCACCTGGTGAAGTCCTTCGACGTGAGCCTGGTCTGCTGGGTCCACTCCATTCCGATGCCTGTCCCGCACACCCGTCCCATCGGCGTGACGACACACGGCAACCGTCCGGACCTGGTCGAGGGCATCAGTTCCTGGACCCCGATCGCCCAGGTACAGGCCGCCGTCGGGCACGTGCTGGAGCTTCGGCTGGTGGAGGCAGGCGTCGACGTCGTTGGACACGTGGTGCACGTACCGCATTACCTGGCCGAAGCGGAGTTCCCGCCGGCCGCCGTCGCCGGGCTCGAGTATCTCGGTGCCGCCGCGTCGCTGGTGCTGCCGACAGACAGGCTCCGCGAGGCAGGCCGCGACGTGGACCGGCAGATCACCGAGCAGGTCGAGGCCTCGGCCGAGGTCAAGGGTGTGGTGGCCACGCTCGAGAAGCGCTATGACCAGTACACCGAAAGCACCGTCCGGCGCTCCCTGCTGGTCAAGGGTAATGACGAGCTGGCGGATGCCGAGGAAATCGGAGCGGCGGTGGAGGCCTACCTGGCGAGCCCGCAGGCCGAAGAGGAATCCGAGGCGCTGTGGCCGGAAACCCACGGTGCCGACAGCAGTAGCGAACCGAGCGAAGACGCGGATCAGGAGATTGCACCACATGCCAGCGAGGGCACGGCAGAAGGCCACGGCAGCGAGCACGGGAACGGACGCCCCGGGGCAGCCTGACAGCGGGTTCGCCTGCCTCTGCACGGGGCAGGTCAACCGATGAACGGGCCGCGGGCCAGGATCGTCTGGGCGGTGGGCGTCTTCGCCTACATGGTGGCCGTCACGCAGCGCACCTCGTTCGGCGTGGCAGGAATCGAAGCGACGGAACGTTTTTCCGCCACCGCCTCAGTGTTGTCCATCTTCACGGTGGTCCAGCTGCTGGTGTACGCCGGGCTGCAGATACCGGTGGGCGTGCTGGTGGACCGGTTCGGTCCCCGGCTGCTGATCGCCGCGGGTGCGGCGCTGATGTTCGCGGGCCAGTTCCAACTCGCCACCGCCGAATCCGTCGGCGCCGGCATCCTGGGACGCTCGCTAGTGGGAGCCGGAGACGCCCTGACCTTCATCTCCGTTCTTCGGCTGCTTCCGGCATGGTTCTCCGGGCGGAAGATCCCGGTCCTCACCCAGTACACCGGCATTGTGGGCCAGCTGGGCCAGATTGTCAGCGCGGTTCCGTTTGCCTTCGTGCTGCACCGGTTCGGCTGGAGCCCGGCGTTTCTGTCTGCCGCGTCCCTGTCCCTCCTGGCGTTTGTCCTGGCTCTGGCCTGCGTGCGGAACCGGCCCGAGGGCAGCGAGGCACCGGTGCCGCTTCCGCTGAGGCAGACCGGCACCTCGCTGGCGGATGCCTTCGCCCAGCCGGGGACCCGCCTGGGGATGTGGACCCACTACACGGTCCAGTTCCCGGGCACGGTGTTCGTGATGATGTGGGGGTTCCCCTATCTTGTCAGCGCCGAGGGCGTGTCACCGGCCGTCGCCTCGGGGCTGATGACCTACTTCGTGGTGGTGGGTATTATCTGCGGTCCCTGGATGGGTTCGTGGGTCGGCCGGCACCCGCTGCGCCGGTCAACCATGGTGCTGTTGATCGCTGCAGCCATGGCCGCAGGATGGGCCGCCGTGTTGCTGTACCCCGGACCGGCCCCGCTGTGGCTGCTGGTGCTCCTGGTGACGCTGCTGGCCGTCGGAGGTCCCGGGTCCATGATCGGCTTCGACTTTGCCCGGACCTTCAATCCCAGCCACCGGCTGGGCACCGCCACCGGAATCGTCAACATCGGCGGCTTCATTGCGTCCCTGGTCAGCATGTACCTGATCGGCGTGGTGCTGGATGCGCTGAACAGCAGCGGTTTTTCCGGCGGAGACCTGTACGCCCTGGGCTCGTTCCGGATTGCCCTGGCCGTGCAGTTCGCCGTGATGGCCGTCGGTGTGCTGGGGATCCTGCGCACCCGCGGCCTGATCCGCGCCCGGCTCGCCGACGAAGGGTCGCCGCTGCCGCCGCTGCGTGCCGCCCTGGCCCGCGAACGGCAGCGCCGCCGTGAGGAACGCCGGGGACCGGGAGCCTCCTAGCCGGCTTCCGCCCGCCGCTGGTCCTCCTTCTCCGGGACGGCGCCGCCTCCGCCCGGGCACCCTTGACCCTCCGGCGGCACGGCCGCCAGAATGAACGGCATGACCAGGGCGCAGGTGCCCGCCGGCACAGTGGTAAGCGTGAACGGACTCGCTAAATCCTTTCGGAAGGTCACGGCCCTCGAGGACGTCACCTTTTCCATTGAAGCGGGTGAAACCTTCGGCATCCTCGGACCCAACGGGGCCGGCAAGACAACTACGGTGGAGTGCGTGGCCGGCACGGTGCGGCCCGATGCCGGCCGGGTCACCGTTCTCGGAGTCGATCCCGCCGAAGACAGGGCAACGGTGCGCGGACGCGTGGGCTATCAGCTTCAGGCCGCAGCACTGCCCCCGGCGCTGCGCGTGGAGGAGGCCCTGCGCCTGTTTGCCGCCTTTTACCCCGAGCCCGCAGACGTATCGGAACTGCTGCGGACGGTCGGGCTGGACCGACACCGCAAACGCCCTTTCGGCAAGCTCTCCGGCGGGCAGAAGCAGCGCCTCTCGATTGCTCTCGCCCTCGTGGGCGGACCCGACGTCGTTGTGTTCGACGAGCTGACCACGGGACTCGATCCACAGGGCAGGCGTGACGTAAGGCAGCTGATACAGCAGGTAAAGGAGGACGGCATCACGGTGGTGCTCGTCACCCACTACCTGGACGACGTCGAACGCCTGTGCGACCGCCTGGCCATCATCGACGCCGGCCGGACCCGCTTCGTCGGCAGCCCCGCGGACCTGCTGGCCGCCGCCGGTACGGGGGCTTCAGGACCCGGGGGGCTGGAAGAGGCGTACCTGGCCTTCCTGGAGCAGGCGGCAGCCGAGTGAGGTGATGAGCAATGCGGGCACTGGGAGCCCTGACCCGAACTGAGGCGGCACTGTACGTGCGCAACCCGCTCAGCGTCTTTATGGCACTGGTGCTGCCCTCGGCAATCCTGCTGCTTCAGGGTTTCGTGATCCCCGGTACCAGGACCCCGCTGGGAGGCACAGATCCCGTCTACTCTGTCCTGCGGCCCATCGACCCTCTCGTGCCGCTGTCCATTGCGGTGGCACTGTCCAGTGTGGCAGTCACCAACTATCCGTCGGCCATCGGCGGCTACCGGGAAAGCGGGGTCCTGCGCCGCCTGGGTGTAACACCCGTGGGGGCGCACCGCATCCTCTTTGCCCAATGGATCGTCAGCGCCGCATCTCTCACCGTCGCGGTGGCGGTCACCGTCCTGCTGGCGCGAATCGCTTTTGCCAGCCGGATGCCCGGTAGGGCCGGATTGGTTGTCCTCGTCCTGGTCTGCGGAGCCGCAGCCATGATGGCCGTGGGATCGCTCATCGCCGCCGTCGCCGGCACTGCCCAGAATGCCTATGGCATCGGGTTCCTGGTTTTCATGGTGTGCATGTTCACTGCCGGGCTTTGGACACCGGGCCCGTTGATGCCCGAAGGGGTTCGGCAGGTGGCGGCCTTCACTCCGCTGGGTGCCATGACCCAGGCACTCACGGCAGCCTGGTATGGAGGCGCCGTCACGGCGGCTCCCTTCGCGGTCATGCTCGGCTGGGCCGTCATCTGCGCCCTGGTGGCGGCGAGGGTCTTCCGCTGGAAGTGAGCCCGGTGGCTGCCGGCGTGTCCGTACCGCCGTGGACGGCCACTTGTCCTCCACCGCCCCGGACACGGGGGCTCCTTCGGCGGCGGATGCACAGGCGCCGGGAAGACTCTGCGCTGCGGGCAGGCAGCCGGGCACGCTTGGGCCATGAGTACAGAACCGGCCGACGGCACCCCGCGAAATCCCTACCGCGTCAGCGCTCCGGCAGACATCCTCAGCCTGATCCCCCATACGTTGGGCTTTGAGCCGCGGGAGTCCCTGGTGCTGATGGGCCTCTGCGGGGGCAGGCTGGGGGCAACGCTGCGGCTGGACCTGCCGCCCGGTCAGGCCGCCAGAGCGGGGAACGCAGCGTATGCGGCCACCGCCTGCCGTTTCCTGGCCGCGGACACGGAGGCCGACGGCGTCCTGCTGGCGATGTATACGGACGCCCCCTGGCAGGACCCCGCAAATCCGCCGTACAGGCCGCTGGTCCGGCGCCTGGAGAAGGAACTGGACAAGGCCGGCATCCCCCTGCAGGACGGATGGCTGGTAGGCGAGCATACCTGGCGGGACTACTTCTGCCTCCGCCCGGGCTGCTGTCCCTGGCCCGGAACGCCCCGGTCACGGATAGCGGACAGCATGCTCAACACGGAACTGGTGTACCGGGGGAGTGCCTTTGCCGCCACCCTCGAGCGCGCGGTGGCGGAGTCCTTCCCCGGACAGTGGCCGAACGGCAGCACAGTGGCCCGGGAGCAGGAACGCTTCGCCGGGCAGCTTGCCGGGCGCTGGTGTGAACGGGACCAGTTCCGGCTCACCCTGAGGTTGTGGACCGAATGCTTCGCCGGCGCACTGCCCCGCAGTGCCGGGCAGGGCGCCGACCACGCCCCCGGCGCCGGGGCTGCACCGTATGCGGAAGACATTTCCGGGTCCGAGGCCGGAAACCGGGAGGAGCCGCCGCACCGTAACGCGGAATGCGCCGGGTTCCTCCTTGCCAGCCTTGCCGACCGGCAGGTCCGGGACACCTTGCTGGTGCTGGCGGCGGTGGGGGAAGAGGCAGCGTTCCATGGTGCCGAAGCGAACGGACTGGTCCGCCGGCAGCTTCATCCTCCGCTGCTTCCCGGCGCTGCCCCTGCCGGCCTGAGGGAACCCGTTGCGTTCCCGGTGCCGCGGGCCCGGCGTCCGCAGCGGGCGGCCGCGGAGTTCCGCAGCATCCTCGTGGGCCAGGGGATCAATGCTCCGGACTGGACACTGCTGGACCGGGCACACGCGGTGTTCACCGATCTGGTACCCGTTGCCGGCGGAGATTCCAAGGCTGCCCTGTTATCGCTTCTTGCCTGGATGGAGTGGGCCCGGGGGCGGGGGTCCCGGGCCCAGATTTACCTGGAACACGCTCTGGAGGCCCGTGCCGGATACCGCCTGGCCCTGCTGCTGCGGGAACTGCTTGGCACGGGCATTCTTCCTGACTGGACCCGCTCGCGGACCGGCTCGTGGCCCGGCATTCCGGACGGCTAAGGGGGAAGGGGGACACGCAGCGGCGGTGCGGGGCATGCTGTGCCGGAACGGAAAACGTGCGACAATGGGAACCGAGACCCGGTCGGGTTCGTGTATCAAGTGTCCTTTGAACTGCCAGTCCCAGTGACAGGCGGAACAAAACACCGGCGCTGCGTGTTCTATCAGGACATGCCTAGCCGTCACACTTGGAAATAAGCACGGACTTGACAGGGTCATAGTGGTGTTGCCCCCAATGGCGGTGCCACAACCCGCCGTATGAAAGGTTTTCTGTGTCGCCGAGAAAGACAACTGCAGTCGAAGAGACTGACACTGCAAATAAGCGCACTGCTGCAACGCAGGCCCCGTCCGCGGCGGCCGCCAAGGAGGCTGCTTCCGGCGAAAAGACCGCTGCCAAGACGCCCCGCAAGCCTGCTGCCTCGCGTAAGGCTCCGGCGAAGGCCGCCACCACCGCAGCCGGCCGAAAGACCGCTGTGAAAACCGCCAAGGCTGCCAAGGCCGAGGTGGATGAAGAGGTCGACAGCCCCGAGGTCGAGCCCGACGCTGACGCTGCTGACGCTTCGGATGCCGCAGCCGCCCCCACGGGATCCGGTTTCGTCTATTCCGACGCCGACGATGACGATGCCCCTGCACAGCAGGTCGTGTCCGCCGGTGCGACAGCTGACCCGGTCAAGGACTACCTGAAGCAGATCGGCAAGGTTGCCCTGCTGAATGCCGAGCAGGAAGTCGACCTCGCCCTGCGGATCGAAGCCGGCCTGTACGCCGAAGAAAAACTTGCAGCCGACGCGCTGCTGCCCGAAGACAAGCAGATGGACCCCAAGCTCAAGCGCGAGCTGCAGTGGGTGTCCCATGACGGCAAGCGCGCAAAGAACCACCTGCTTGAAGCCAACCTTCGCCTCGTGGTGTCGCTGGCCAAGCGCTACACCGGCCGCGGCATGCTCTTCCTGGACCTGATCCAGGAAGGCAACCTGGGCCTGATCCGCGCCGTTGAGAAGTTCGACTACACCAAGGGCTTCAAGTTCTCCACGTACGCCACGTGGTGGATCCGCCAGGCCATTACCCGTGCCATGGCAGACCAGGCCCGCACCATCCGCATCCCGGTGCACATGGTGGAAGTCATCAACAAGCTGGCCCGCGTCCAGCGGCAGATGCTTCAGGACCTGGGCCGCGAGCCTGCGCCCGAAGAGCTGGCACTGGAACTGGACATGACCCCCGAGAAGGTCGTAGAGGTCCAGAAGTACGGCCGCGAGCCGATCTCCCTCCACACCCCGCTGGGTGAAGACGGCGACTCCGAGTTCGGTGACCTCATTGAGGACTCCGAAGCCGTGGTTCCCGCGGATGCCGTCAGCTTCACCCTGCTGCAGGAACAGCTGCACTCCGTTCTGGACACGCTGTCCGAGCGCGAAGCCGGTGTCGTGGCGATGCGCTTTGGCCTCACCGACGGCCAGCCGAAAACACTGGATGAAATCGGCAAGGTCTACGGGGTCACCCGGGAGCGTATCCGCCAGATCGAATCCAAGACCATGTCCAAGCTTCGCCACCCGTCCCGGTCCCAGGTCCTTCGGGATTACCTGGACTAGGAGGCAGCTGCCCGCCAGCCGGGACAACTGCACACTGCACCCCGTCCGCTTCTGCGGGCGGGGTGCAGTCGTTCCGTGCCAAAGCCGGCCGTGCCCCGGGTGCGGGATCTGCCCGGGGAACAGGACAAAAAGAAGTCCCCTTCCGGCTCGGAAGGGGACTTCTTCAAGATTGGTGCGCCGCGTCGTCGCGGACGTTACTCCGTGGCTTCGCCGGCCGTTGGGGCCACTGCGGGTCTACTCTGCGGAGACCGGTGCCTTCTCGTTCAGGCGTGACGTCTCGTCCTGCCATTCCGAAGTGAGCGGACGAAGGTTAGCCTCCACCGCCCGGGCGTGGTGCCCGCAGAAAAGCAGTTCCCCACCGGAGGATTCCAGTACGGCACGTACGTATGCCTGTGCGCCGCAACGATCGCAGCGGTCCAAGCTATTCAGCTCACGGGTTGCTACTGCTGCTGTCATGAGTTGCCTCCTCAAGGGTGTTGATACTTCATATAACCATCTTTGACCCCCACTCCCTTGCAGGACGGACCGCCTTTCGCTCTGCGCGTAGCCTTTCAGCATCCCCGTGTGGGCAGTCTCACGCGGCTGAGTCGTTGGACGGAAGTGTCACCGGTGGGGATTAACCTTGTAGGAGTCCCCGATTGTTCCCGGATATCTTTACCGGCACTGCAGCCGGCACCAAGGAGTTTCAACGCACGTGGCGCCCCCAAGTTCTGATTACAACGCCCGGCACCTGTCCGTTCTGGAAGGACTGGAAGCCGTCCGCAAGCGTCCCGGCATGTATATCGGGTCCACCGACTCGCGCGGCCTGATGCACTGCCTGTGGGAAATCATCGACAACTCGGTCGACGAAGCCCTTGCAGGCTTTGGGCAGAGTATCAAGGTCATCCTCCACCCGGACGGTTCCGTGGAGATCCACGACGACGGACGCGGCATCCCCGTGGACATCGAGCCCAAAACCGGGCTCTCCGGCGTCGAAGTGGTGTTCACCAAGCTTCACGCCGGCGGCAAGTTCGGCGGCGGATCCTATGCGGCCTCCGGCGGACTGCACGGTGTGGGTGCGAGCGTGGTCAACGCCCTGTCTTCCCGTCTCGACGTGCAGGTGGACCGTGCCGGCAAGACGTACCAGATGGCCTTCCGCCGCGGAGAGCCCGGCCGCTTTGAGGACACCGGCAGGAAACCCGGACCTGAGGCCAAATTCTCTCCGTACCTGGACGGCTCACGCCTGGAAGTGGTCGGCAAGGCCAAGCGCGGCGTCACGGGCACGCGGATCCGCTACTGGGCGGACCGGCAGATCTTCACGCCGGATGCCAAGTTCTCCTACACGGAGCTGCAGGCCCGGGCCCGGCAAACCTCGTTCCTGGTGCCCGGGCTGCGGATCACCCTCCGCGATGAACGGCGGCTGCCGGGAACGCCCGGAGAAAACGGCCCCGTGGAAGAGGTCTTCCACCACGACGGCGGGATCGCGGAGTTTGTCGACTATCTGGCCGCGGACGCCGCCGTCACCGATGTCTGGCGCCTGCACGGCTCGGGGAAGTTCAAGGAATCCGTCCCTGTGCTCGATGACAGCGGACACAGCCGGATCACCGAAATCGAGCGCGAGGCCGAGGTGGACATCGCCCTGCGCTGGGGGATCGGCTACGAAACGACCATCCGTTCATTCGTGAACATCATCGCGACGCCGAAGGGCGGAACCCACCAGACCGGCTTTGAGCAGGGCCTGCTGAAAACCTTCCGCAAGGTTATTGAAGCCAATGCCCGCAAGCTCAAGGCCGGCAACGACAAGATTGAAAAGGATGATGTCTTCGCCGGCCTCACCGCCGTGCTCACCGTCCGGCTGGCCGAACCGCAGTTTGAAGGCCAGACGAAGGAAATCCTCGGAACCTCTGCGGTGCGGGCCATTGTGAGCAAGGTCGTGGAGAAGGAAATCACGGCCCGGCTGAACTCCACCGCGCGTGCCGACAAGGCCCAGTCATCGCAGCTGCTGGAAAAGGTGGTGGCGGAGATGAAGTCCCGGATCTCCGCCCGCGTGCACAAGGAAACCCAGCGCCGGAAAAACGCGCTCGAAACCTCGACCATGCCGGCCAAGCTGGCGGACTGCCGCATCGATGACCAGGAACGCTCGGAACTGTTCATCGTGGAAGGTGACAGCGCCCTGGGCACAGCCAAGCTCGCCCGGTCCTCGGACTACCAGGCGCTGCTGCCGATCCGGGGGAAGATCCTCAATGTGCAGAAGGCATCCGTGGCGGACATGCTCTCCAATGCCGAGTGTGCGGCACTGATCCAGGTGGTGGGTGCCGGGTCCGGCCGCAGCTTCCAGCTTGACGCGGCCCGTTACGGGAAGGTCATTTTCATGACCGACGCCGACGTCGACGGCGCGCACATCCGGACACTGCTGCTGACGCTGTTCTTCCGCTATATGCGCCCGCTGGTGGAGGACGGGCGGGTCTACGCGGCCGTTCCTCCGCTGCACCGCGTGGAAGTCATCAACGCCGGTTCCAAGAGCAACGAGATGGTCTACACCTACAGTGAAAAGGAACTGCACCAGGTGCTGTCCCGGCTGGAGAAGGAAGGCAAGCGCTACAAGGAACCGATCCAGCGTTACAAGGGCCTGGGCGAGATGGACGCGGGCCAGCTGGCCGAGACCACCATGGACCCCCGGCACCGTACGCTGCGGCGGGTGCGCATTTCCGAAGCAGCTGCGGCCGAGCGGGCGTTCGAGCTGCTGATGGGCAGCGACGTGGCCCCGCGGAAGGACTTCATCATTGCCGGTGCCGCCATGCTGGACCGGGACCGGATTGACGCCTAGCAGTAGATGACTCCGGCCGCACGGCGCGCTGCAGGGGCGCCGTCCGGCAGCTCAAGTCCGGCAGCTCCAGTCCGGCAGCGCTAGTCCAGCAGCCCCGGGGCGATCAGGAGCGTGGTCGGTACGGCCAGCAGCAGGAGCGAGAGGCCCAGTACGGCCCACTGCTGCCAGCGGGGCAGCGGCGGCCGCGGCGTCAGCAGGCGGCTGAGCCTGCCCGCTGTGCCCAGCGGTTCGGAAGCCTCAGGGCTTCCCAGGAGCAGGGGGGCGTTTCGGGGGCCGGGCTGCCCGGACCGCGGCGTGTCCGCTCCCGGGTCAGGCGCGGCGGTTCCGGAAGCGACAATGGCCACGGCGCGGACAAGGGTGCTCCGGTCCACCTCGTGCAGTGCCTCGTCGTCGGCGAGCATTTCGATGAGCTCATTGACCGAACGCTGCGCGAGGAGCGATGTCGGCAGCCAGGGCAGGGCAGCGCGCCAGGCGGCGAAGGCCCAGAGCAGCAGATGGTGGTGCTGGGCCAGATGGGCCCGCTCGTGGGTCAGGACCGCTGCCAGCTCCTCCTTGGAAAGCATGTTCAACAGTCCGTCGGAGAGCACGGTGACCGATCGTGCACCGCCGGGCAGGCAGTAGGCCACCGGAGTCGGATGCTGGATGACCAGGGTGGCAGGAGTATCCGCGGAAGGGCTGCTGAGCAGGTTCAGCATGTCACGGTGCCGCCGCCTGCCGCGCAGGATCCGGTAGTAGGTCAGCAGCAGCGTGAACACCAGATGGGCGCCCAGCAGGGCTGCGGCGCTCAGGGCGAAAACGTGGACCAGGCCCAGTGTGCTGGCCGGCGCGCCGTTAAGCAGGATCCGCCAGAGGCCGTGCAGTCCGTCCAGCAGGTTGTCCCCGAGGGGTTCGAGTCCCCAGGTGAGCATGGCGCCGATCATCGACAGGCCGCCCGCAAGGGCTATGGCCTGCCAGAGGACCATGGCGGTGAACGGGGAGCGCGCGGGCCATTGCGCCCGGGAAAGGAGCACCGGTACGGGCCACGCCAGCAGGATTGCCAGCGCAGCGAGAGCGTAGGAGGCCCAGAACACCCGGGGTGTCAGGCGCCGAGGAGCCTGCGCAGCATTTGGGCCTCGGAGTCCGAAACGGACCCCACGAACCGGGCCAGCACGGCTTCGCGGTCATTGGCCGTTCCCAGGGCTTCGTGCATAAGCTCGGCGGTGTGTTCGGCGCGCGAGGTCACGGCACGGTAGCGGTGGGGGCGGATCTTGCGTTCGCGCTGGACCAGTGCCTTCTTTTCCAGCCGCGAGAGCACGGTCAGTACGGTGGTGACCGCCAGGCCCTTGCCGTCGCCGGAGTCCTCGCGCTGCGCCAGCTTCTCGCGTAGTTCGTTGGCGGTCGCTGCGTCGCTTGACTCCCAAAGCAGGTCCATCATTGCGCGTTCCAGCTCACCGAGCGTTGCCATCTGCATCCTTTTTTGGTCGAGACCTCGGCGGACCCCGGTATCGGGTCCAGACTTACTAATGTACCGCTTTTGATCCACAGGTTCTACATCACGTAGAAATCTTTGCGCTGGTGTTCTACGCTGTGTAGAAGTAAGACTTTCTACGACGTGTAGAAGTCGTTCCTCGATTGAAGGAAATAGAAGCGTGGAAGCACTGGATATTGCCCGGTGGCAGTTCGGCATCACTACCGTCTACCACTTCCTCATGGTTCCGCTGACCATTGGCTTGGGACTCGTGGTGGCAACCATGCAGACCGCCTGGGTGCGGACAGGCAAAGAGCAGTACCTGCGAATGACCAAGTTCTGGGGCAAGCTGTTCCTCATCAACTTCATCCTCGGCCTGGCCACCGGCCTGGTGCAGGAGTTCCAGTTCGGAATGGCATGGAGTGAATACAGCCGCTTCGTCGGCGATGTGTTCGGCGCCCCGCTGGCACTGGAATCCCTGCTGGCCTTCTTCACCGAATCGGTGTTCCTGGGACTCTGGATCTTCGGCTGGAAACGGCTGCCGAAAAAGGTCCACCTGGCCTGCCTGTGGATCACCACTCTTGCCTCCATGCTTTCCGCCTACTTCATCCTCGCTGCCAACTCCTGGATGCAGCACCCGGTAGGCGTGGAGATGGTGGACGGCCGGCCGGTGATGAACGATATCTGGGCGGTGCTGACCAACAACACCCTTCTGGTGGCGTTCCCGCACACCGTCTTCGGCGCCTTCGCCGTGGCCGGCGGTTTCCTGATCGGCATCGCCTGGTATCACCTCTGGAAGCGGCGCCGCGACGGCATCGACACGGTGGATGAGCGCGGCTACGTGGTGGTCGGGGAGCGGCCGGAGACCGGCCGCGACAAGACGGACCACACCGTGTGGCTGCGCTCCCTGCGCATCGGCGCCGCCGTCGCCGTCGTCGCGTTCGCCGGCGTGGCGGTAAGCGGTGACCTGCAGGGCAAACTGATGTTTGAGCAGCAGCCCATGAAAATGGCCGCCGCCGAGGCCGCCTGCCACGACGGCACCGGCTTCTCGGTCCTGTCCATCGGCGACCCGGGTGCGGTGAACTGCGAAGACGTTGACACCCTGGTCGAAATCCCGGGCATGCTTTCCTTCCTGGCCAATGGTGACTTCGATACCGAGATCCGCGGTGTGAACACCCTCCTGGACGAGTACCGCGATGCCTACGGAACCAACCTGCCGGACAACGAGATGTACGGCACCAACGCCGGGGCTGAAATCGACTACACCCCGAACTTCGCCGTCACCTACTGGGGCTTCCGCATCATGATCGGTTTCGGCGGCATCGCTGCCGTGGCCGCCGCCTTCGCCCTCTGGGTGGTCCGCAAGGGAACCGTTCCCGAGGCGAGGTGGCTGATGCGGCTGGCCGTCTTCGGAATCCTGGCCCCCTTCGGCGCCAACTCCGCGGGCTGGATCTTTACGGAAATGGGCCGCCAGCCCTTCGTGGTCGCTCCCAATCCCACCGGCGTGGACGGGGTCTTTATGTTCACTGCGGCCGCGGTCTCACCGGGAGTGAGCATGGCCGAGCTGATCTTCTCCGTCAGCGCCTTCACCCTGGTCTACCTGGCCCTGCTGATCGTGGAAGTGCGCCTGCTCTTCAAGTTTGTGCGCGGCGGCGTTCCCGCGGCCATGCCGGACCTGCTGCACGGAGACAATGACGGCAGCAGCGGCGGCCTGGACTCGGCCGGCGGTGACCCCGACGGAGGCCCCGGAAGGAAGAAGGACGATGTCCTGGACTTCGCGTATTAGCACCCGCCCTCATCTGACCTTCCGGGCAGCGGCCGGCCGGCCGCTGCCGGAGAACACCCCAACCCTGCCGGCTGCCGGCATTCCTGGAGCTCTGAAGTAATGTCGCTACCGTTGTTCTGGTTCATAGTGATTGCCTTCCTGTGGGTCGGATACCTCTTCCTCGAGGGATTCGACCTTGGCGTGGGCATGCTGATGAAGTTGATGGCCCGCAATGAGAGGGAACGCCGGGTTCTGCTGAACACCATCGGTCCGGTATGGGACGGCAACGAGGTCTGGCTGATTACCGTTGGCGCCATGACCTTCGCCGCCTTCCCCATGTGGTACGCGTCGCTGTTCTCCGCCCTGTACATTCCGCTGGTCCTGGTGCTGCTGGGACTGATCTTCCGCGCCGTGTCCATCGAGTACCGCGGCAAGCATGACAGCGACTCCTGGCGCAACCGCTGGGACTGGGGACTGGCCCTGGGCTCGCTCGTGGCCGCCTTCGGCGTCGGTGCGGCGCTTGGCCTGACCACCACCGGACTGCCGCTGAATGAAAACGGTGACCGCGTGGGCGGTGCCTTCGCCTGGCTGACGCCGTATGCAGTCCTGGGCGGGGTCGCCGTGGTGGCGTTCTGCCTGGTGCATGCCTGCGCGTTCCTGATGCTGAAGACCGACGGCGAGATCCGCGACCGTGCCCGCAGGGCGGTGCTGCGCTGGCTGCCCGTGGGCATCCTCCCGCTCGCGGCCTGGGCCGTCATTGTCCAGTTCATGAACGCCAAGGTGGCCACGCTGCCGCTGCTGGTGGTTGCCGTGGTGGGCGCGCTCCTGGCCTGGATCTTTGCCCGCCGGAGCAAGGACGGCGCCACGTTTGTCAGCCTGGCCGTTTTCCTGGTGGCAGGCGCAGTCACCATCTTCGCGTCCATGTACCCGGTGGTGCTGCCCTCCACCCTCGACGCCGCATGGAACCTGACCGTGGAGAATGCCTCGGCATCTCCCTACGCCCTGAAGGTCATGAGCTGGGTGGCGCTGTTCGGCCTGCCCGTGGTGGTGCTCTACCAGGGCTGGACCTACTGGGTCTTCCGGAAGCGGGTCTCGGCTGAGTCCATCCCTGCCCCCCATTCCTTTACCGCCCAGTGAAGCCGGTCCTGCCGGTCAGTGCCACGAGCAGGCGGGCGCTGTACCTTCTTGGGCTGCTGGCTGCCCTCAAAGCGGCGGGACTGGTGCTGCTGGCCGACGCCGTAGCAGGCGGAATTACCGGCCTCGCCGGAGAGGGGCCCGACTGGAACCGCCTGCTGTTCCTGGGGGTAGCCGGGGCGGTGCTGCGCTCCCTGGCCGTGTGGGGCCAGGACACCGTGGCCCAGCGTGCGGCCGCCGGTGTCAAGGATGAACTGCGCGGACAGCTTTCCGCGCGGGTGCTGGCCGACGGCGGTTCCGTGCCGGGGATGGGCAGCGGCGCCCTGAGCGTCCTGCTCACCCGGGGTCTGGACGGGCTGGACAACTACTATTCCAAGTACCTGCCCGCGTTGGTGACCTGCGCCGTCGTGCCCCTGCTGGTGGGCGTCCGCATCCTGTCTGCGGACTGGGTCAGCGCCCTGATCATCGTGCTCACGGTGCCCCTCATTCCGGTGTTTATGATCCTCATCGGCCTGCACACCGAGGATAAGACGGCCGCAGCCGTGGACGCCCTGAACCGGCTGTCCGACAACATGCTCGAACTCGCCAAGGGCCTGCCCGTGCTGGTGGGCCTGGGCCGCGCGAAGGCCCAGACCCGCGCCCTGCGCGACGTCGCGGACCGCTACCGCATCACCACGCTGGCAACACTGCGGGTGGCCTTTATGTCCTCCCTGGCGCTGGAACTCATTGCCACCATCTCGGTTGCGCTGGTGGCCGTCTTCATCGGCGTCCGGCTGGTGCACGGCGGAATGCCGCTGGAGGTGGGGCTGCTCGCCCTGATCCTGGCCCCCGAGTGCTACCAGCCGCTGCGTGATCTGGGCACCGCACACCACTCCAGCGAAGACGGACTGGAAGCCCTGAACCGCACCAACGCGGTACTGAAAGCGCCTGAGGCCCGCCGGCTGATCGGCGGAGAAGCGGCTCCCGCCTCCGCGCTGCAGGTCAGCGGCCTGTCGATTACTTATGCCGGCCGTCCGCACCCGGCCGTGGACAATCTTTCCTTTACGGTGCCCGCGGGCAGCATCGCCGCCCTCACCGGCCCCAGCGGAACCGGCAAGACCTCGGTCCTTGAGGTGCTGGCAGGGCTGCGCCGCGACGGCGGAGACACCCGTATTTCCGGAACGGTGCAGGGCGTGGACCGCGCCTCACTGGCCTGGATACCCCAGCACCCCGTGCTGGTGGAAGATACCGTTGCCGAGGAAATAGCGCTCTATGCCGGCGTCCCCGGAACAGCGGCGGATCCGGACTGGGCCGGCCGGGACGCTGCCCGCTCCGCGCTGGAAATGATCGGCGCCGCACACCTGGTGGATGCCGCCACCGCGGATTTGAGCCCGGGTGAACAGCGCCGCGTGGCGGTTGCCCGTGCCCTCGCCCGGATCCACGGCCGTTCCGGCGTGCATGTCCTGCTCGCCGATGAACCCACGGCCCATCTGGACGCTGCCAGCGCCGCTGCCGTCCGCACCGCACTGTCGGGACTCCGCGGACGGGCGACTGTCTTGCTGGTGGCGCACGACGCCGCGACTGCCGCCATCGCCCAGACTGTCATCCCGGTGTCCTCGGCGGCCGCCGGTGACCCGGCTGCCCGGCAGCCCGAACCGGGATATGCGGAGCCGGCGCGGCCTGCCCCGGCAGTTTCCGCAGTGACGCCGGCTCCGGCCGGCAGGCAGACCCGGACGGGCGGCGGCGCTGACGGGACGCCCGTCCACCAGCCGCTGTGGAAGAACCTGCTGGTGCTGCGGCCCTGGAGCAGGCAGTTTGTCATGGCCCTGGTGCTGGGCACCGGAGCCACCCTGTTCGCCGTGGCCCTGACCGCGCTGTCCGCGTGGCTGATTGTCCGGGCGAGCGAACAGCCGCCCATTCTCTATCTGCTGACTGCGATTGTGGGGGTCCGGTTCTTCGGAATCGGGCGCGCACTGCTCCGCTACCTGGAGCGGCTGCGCCTGCACGACGCCGTATTCCGGGCCACCAATGACCTGCGCGTGCGGCTCTGGAACGGACTGCTGCAGCGGCCGGAGGGTTGGCGCCGCGTTGCCCGCGGCTCGGGTGCCCTCGAACGGCTGGTGGGCGATGTTGATGAGCTTCGCGACATTGCCCCGCGGGTGGTCTTTGCCCCGCTGACCGGTTTCCTGACAGCGGTGGCAGCCTGCCTGGCCACGTGGCTGCTGGTGCCGGAAGGACTGGCCGTCCAGGCGGCGCTGTGCCTGGTCGGTCTGGTCGCGGCCCCGTTGGTGGCGCTGCTGGCAGACCGTACGGCGCGGGCCGCCACGGTGAATCTTCAGGCCCGCTCCATGTCCTCCATGGCCCGGCTGCTCTCCGCCGCACGGGATCTGGAAGCCAATTCCAGTTCCGCACCGGTCCTCGCCCGGCAGGAGCAGCTCGAAGCAGCCGCCGCCAAGGCGGTCCGCCGCAGCGCCTGGGCACAGGGCCTGGCCAATGCCCTGACCGCCCTGGCCTGTTCCCTGAGTGCGCTCTACATGATCGGTGCCTCACGCGAATACCCGGCCACGGTTGCCGCCGTCGTGGTCCTGGTGCAGCTGGCCCTGATTGAACCGTTTATTGCCGTCAACGGCTCCATCCAGCAGTTCTCCGCCTGGCGCACGCTCGGGGACAAGGTGCTGCCGGATCTCGGCACGGACGACGTCGATGCCGGGGCGCCGGAGAACGCAGGAGCGGCCCAGGGCAGCGCCAAGGTGCGTTCGCTGCAGCTGGAAAACATCCGCTACCGCTACCCGGATTCAGACATGGACGTCCTGGCAGGCGTCAGCCTCACCGTCTCGGCGGGGGAGTGGGTTGCCGTGACCGGACCGTCGGGCAGCGGCAAGTCCACACTGCTGGGTGTGCTGCTGGGCTTCCTGACGCCGCGCAGCGGTTCCTACCTGATCAACGGGACGCCGGCACAGTCGCTCCCGCCGGCGGCGCGGCGGATGGCCTGGTGCCCGCAGGAAGCACACCTGTTCGACTCGACCCTGCGCGGCAACCTGCTCCTCGCCCGGGACCGCTCGCTGGCACCGTCCGAGGCGGAAATGCTCGAGGCGCTGGAGGCCGTGGGTCTGGGGCCGCTGTTCGAGACCTTGCCGGACGGATTGGATACCCCCATCGGCTCCGGCGGGCATTTCCTCTCCGGCGGCCAGCGCCAGCGCCTCGCCGTGGCGCGTGCGCTGCTTGCCTCGGCCGACGTCGTTCTCCTGGATGAGCCCACCGCGCACCTTGACGCGGCTGCCGCGGACCAGCTGATGGCTGACCTGAAATCCGGGCTGCGGGGGAAGGCCGTGGTGGTGGTCACGCACAACCGCGCGGACGCTGCCTGGTGCGACCGGAGGGTCTCGCTGGGTGCGGAGGAGGCGCTTCTGTCCTAGGGTGGATGGATGCAGATTTCCACGCCGCCCGTGTTCCCCGGCCCGGAGACAGGTCTCCGCTGGCGCTCCATCGACTCCGAAGACGTGGACACCTGGTATGCCCTGATCCGCAGGATGGCTGAAGCGGACAAGCCCGGCTGGGTGGAGGACCGCCGGGACCTGGAGCAGGCACTGGAGACGACCTCGGGGGATCCCGGCCGGGACACGCTTCTCGGACTGGACAAGGACGGCACGGCGCGGGCCTACGGCCGGATCGCGCTGAACCCCGGCTCCGAGACCGGGTCCGGCTTCGGCGGGGTGGATCCGCAGTGGCGGCGCCGGGGCATCGGGACCGCGGTGCTCCGCTGGCAGGAATCCCGCCTTCGTGAGCGCCTGATGGCCGAACACCGGAAGCACGGCGTGCTGCGCACCTACGCGGAGGAAGCCAACGCCTCACAGGTGGCCCTCCTGGAGTCCGCCGGTGCGCACGTGGTCCGGTACTTCACGGAGATGAGCAGGCCGCTGGCCGGGGAGCTTCCCGACGCCGACCTGCCTGAGGGCATGGAGTTCCGGACCTTCTCTGCGGATATTTCCGATGCCGTACGCCGGGCGCACAACGAGGCATTTCAGGATCACTGGGGCAGCGAGCCGCGGAACAAGGAGCGCTGGGGATTCACGGTGGGCCACCCGGAGTTCCGGCCGCAGTGGAGCTTCGCGGTGCTGGACACCGCTTCCGGTGAGGTTGCCGCCTACCAGCTGGCGAGCTTCGACCCGGAAGGCGAGGAGATCCACGGGTACACCGAGGGCTACACCATGCTGCTGGGCGTGCGGCGCGGCTGGCGCGGCCGGAAGCTGGCTCCGGCCATGCTGCGCGAGGCCATGCGTCGCTTCCGGGAGGGCGGAATGGAGCATGCCGGGCTTGGCGTGGATACCGAGAATCCGTCCGGCGCGCTCGGCCTTTACGAAAGCCTGGGTTACAAGCCGACCCACCGTGAAGTGGTCTTCGACAAAACCGTTCTCTAGCGCGGTCCGGCTGCGGCCGCGCTCCCCCGCGCAGCCGCGGGTGCCAGAATCCAGATGGCTTCCGCCGCCGGCAGGCCCAGATCCAGCGTCCGTCCGCCGCTTTCCACGGTGAGCGTGCCGGCATATGGCTGGCGCCGCAGCACCGACAGCTCAGTGTCCAGGTGCAGGCCGAGTTCGGCGATGTAGCGGAGCAGTTCCGGCTCGTTATCCGAGACACGCGCTACGGTGCCGCGCGTGCCCGGCTCGCAGCGGCTGAGCCGCAGTGCATCAAGAACCGGGAAACTGCCGTCCCGGGCGGGAATCGGATCACCGTGCGGGTCCCGGACCGGATTGCCGAGGCGGTCGGCGAGGGCATCCACCATCTTGTCCGACACGGCGTGTTCCAGGTGCTCGGCCTCATCGTGCACCTCGTCCCAGCGGTAGCCAAGGTAATCCACCAGGAACGTTTCAATGAGCCGGTGCCGGCGCACCATGGCCACAGCTGCCTTTTCGCCCGCGTCGGTCAGGGCAATGGATCCGTAGCGGGCATGGGTGAGCAGCCCCTTTTTGGTCAGCTTCTTGACCGCCTCGGATACCGATGACGGCGAGAATCCCATGTGCAGGGACAAGGCGGACACCGTCAGCGGCTCATCCGTCCACTCCTGGGCGGTCCAGATGACCTTCAGATAGTCCTGGGTTGCTGTTGAGAGTTCGCCGTGTGCCACGACAACCACCTTACGGGACGCCGGCAAACATGCTGGTCCGATACCCCAGGGGGGTACTTGTGTGGATACCCCTTGGGGGTATATCTTGAGAGAAAGGCCGGAAGGGGAGATGACCATGAGCGAAACCACCAGCAACCTCACCGAAGCCGCTGTGACGGAAACCGCCGCCGGCGGGGCACACGGCTACACCTCCGACAAGGAGGCCTATCTGCGCAGGCTGCGCCGGATCGAGGGGCAGGTGCGCGGCATTGCCCGGATGGTCGAGGAGGACAAGTACTGCATCGACATCCTTACCCAGGTGGCCGCCATCAACAAGGCACTGCATGCGGTCAGCCTCGGGCTGGTCCAGGACCATATGTCGCACTGCGTGGTCGGCGCCGCACAGGAATCCGAACGCACCGGCAATCCGGAGATTGTCCAGGCGAAGGTCCAGGAGGCCGCCGACGCCATCGGCCGGCTTCTGCGCTAGGGCCGCATCCCGCCCATGGCCGGCACAGCTGTCAACCATTGAAATCCAGAGGAAGAGGCAAAGACATGGAAACCACCACCCTGAACATTTCCGGCATGACCTGCGGACACTGCGTCATGTCAGTCACCGAAGAGCTCAAAGCCATCAACGGCGTCAACGACGTCCAGGTGGACCTGAACGCCGGCGGCGTCTCCACTGCCACCGTCACGTCGGACCGCGCCATCGCACCGGCCGAGTTGGGTGAGGCAGTAGCCGAAGCGGGTTACACGGTGGTCGGCGCCGAAGCCTGACAGCCTTCCCGGCGGGGCATTTCCGGCACCGGCGGCAGAAAAAGGCATCAGCAACACGAAGGGACGGATCATGGACACTCAGGACCTGCTGAATTCACGCACCAGGGCCGTGGAGCTCGACATCCAGGGCATGACGTGCGCGTCCTGCGTGGCACGGGTGGAACGCAAGCTGGGGAAAATCGAAGGTGTCGAGGCGTCGGTGAACCTGCCGCTGGAAAGCGCCCGCGTGACGGCGCCGGAAACCGTAACGGACCAGCAGATCCTCGACGCAGTCAACGCCGCCGGGTACACGGCGCGGCTCAAAGCCCGCCCGGCCCGGAGCCCGGGATCGTCCGCTGCACATCCGCCGGCGGAGCACCGGACTGATTCCGGCGAAAGTTCAGTGGATGCTAAGGACGGCAACGAGCCTGCCGACCACGAGGACCACCTGGCCCACGGCGGAACCGCCGCGTCGCTGCGGCCCCGGCTGATCCTGGCCGCGGTGCTCAGCGTTCCCGTGCTGCTGATCTCCATGGTTCCCGCCCTTGGGTTTCCGCACTGGGGATGGGTGGCCGCCCTGCTGGCCCTGCCGGTGGTGACCTGGTCCGCCTGGCCCTTCCACCGCGCGGCGGCAATCAATGCCCGCCACTTTGCCTCCACCATGGACACGCTCGTCTCCATCGGCGTTGCTGCCTCCTACCTGTTCTCGGTGGGCGAGCTCGTGGCTGACCCCGGTCTGACCGCGGATCCCCGCATGGGGTCCGAGCCGCACCTGTACTTTGAGGTGGCCGCCGTCGTCGTGACCTTCCTCCTGCTGGGGCGCTATCTGGAGGCGAACGCCAAGACCAAGGCTTCGGACGCGCTGAAGGCCCTGCTGAACCTGGGCGCCAAGGACGCAGCCGTAATGCGCAACGGTGAGGAAATCCGGATTCCGGCAGACCGGCTCGCCGTGGGTGACGTGGTTGTGGTCCGCCCGGGGGAGAAAATCCCGACGGACGGCGTAGTGGTGGAGGGGCGTTCCGCCGTTGATGCCTCGCTGATCACCGGGGAATCGGTTCCCGTGGAAGTGGACGTGGACAGCCAGGTCACCGGCGCCACCATCAATACCTCCGGCCGCCTGCTGGTTCGGGCCACACGCGTGGGCAGCGAAACCACGCTGGCACAGATGGGCCGGCTTGTCAGTGAAGCCCAGTCCGGCAAGGCGCCGATTGCGCGGCTCGCTGACCGGATCAGCGCCGTTTTTGTCCCCGTGGTCCTCGCCGTCGCGGTCCTGACCTTTGCGCTGTGGCTGATCTTCACCGGCGATCTGCAGGCAGCCTTCGTGGCCGCGGTTGCCGTGCTGGTCATCGCGTGCCCGTGCGCCCTCGGTCTGGCCACCCCCGTTGGCCTGCTGACCGGCACGGGACGCGGCGCGCAGCTGGGCATCCTCATCAAGGGACCCCAGGTCCTGGAGGACACCCGGACCGTGGACACCATTGTGCTGGATAAAACGGGCACCGTCACCACCGGGCAACTCTCCGTGGCCCGGCTGCGTCTGCTGGACAGTGCTCCGGCGGACCTGACCGAGGACGGACTGCTGCGTCTGGCAGGATCCGTGGAAGCCGCCGGAGAGCACCCGATTGCCCGGGCCATTGCGGCAGCGGCCCGGTCCGGTGCGGGTTCCGTGCCGGTCACGGAGTTCGACTCGGCGCCCGGCGGGGGAGTCCGGGGGACCGTGGACGGCCGCCGGCTCATTGCAGGCCGGCCCGCATGGCTGGATGAGAACGGCGTCGACCTTGCCGATGCTGCCTACGCCGGCCTGCGTGAAGAACAGGAAACCGGTGCAACCGCCGTCCTGGTAGCCGTGGACGGAAAGGCAGCCGGGATCATCAGCCTGCAGGACACGGTCAAGGACGGCTCGGCTGCGGCCATCGCCAGGTTCCGCAGCCTGGGCCTGCGTCCGGTGCTGCTCACCGGCGACAACGCCGTGGTGGCCGCCCGTGTGGCGGAGCAGGTGGGCATTCCCGCCGACGATGTCCTGGCCGACGTCCGGCCGCAGGGCAAGGTGGACGCGGTCCGGCGCTTCCAGGAGCAGGGGCGCACTGTGGCCATGGCCGGCGACGGCGTCAATGACGCCGCCGCCCTGGCCCAGGCCGATCTCGGTATCGCCATGGGATCGGGAACGGACGTCGCCATGGAAGCGGCGGACCTGACCGTCATGGGCAATGACCTGGGGCAGGTGGCCACGGCCATTGAACTGTCCCGGCGGACCCTGCGGACCATCAAGACCAACCTGTTCTGGGCGTTCTTCTACAACGCCGTGGGCATTCCGGTGGCCGCCTTTGGACTGCTGAACCCGATGATTGCCGGGGCCGCAATGGCGGCCAGTTCGGTGCTGGTGGTCGGCAATTCGCTCCGGCTGCGCAGTTTCGGGAAGTAGGACACCCGCAGGGTTCAGCCCTGACTGGGGCCGACGGCGTCCACCGAATTGGTCAGCGGCACACCCGATCCGTCCCTGCGTCCATGCTCCGTCGGCAGCGCCCGGGCCACGCCGTTGCCGGCGGAGGCCTTCGCGGGACCGTGGCCGGCCCACGCGACGGACAGTGAATCCTCACCCTTCAGGAAACGGTGCGCACGGACTCCGGCCGTTGCCCGTCCCTTGGCTGGATACTCGGCAAACGGGGTGACCTTGACCGACCCGCCGGGGGTGCCCGGCAGTGCCTCCGTGGTGGAGGACACCGTGACGACGACGGCGTCGGGATCCTCGGCGGCGACCACACCGAAGAACACCACGGCGTCGTCGGCGGCCAGCTTGATCCCGGCCACGCCGCCGGCGGTGCGGCCCTGGGCGCGGACGGTGGAGGCCGGGAAGTGCAGCAGCTGCGCGGAACGGGTGATGAAGACCAACTCATCGGTCTCCTCCGCAGCCACCGCCGCCCCCACAACCTCGTCCTTGGGCTTGAGCGTGATGGCTTCCCAGTCGTCGCGGTTCAGCGGGTAGTCGGGGCTGACCCGCTTCACCACCCCGTTCCGGGTGCCGAGGGCCAGGACGGAGTTCAGGGGAACCAGTCCCACCAGTTTCTCGCCCTTGCCCAGCGTCATGAATTCCTTCACCGGCACGCCGCCGGCCAGGTTGGGCAGCCCGGCGGTCGGGGGCAATGCCGGCAGGTCCAGCACGGAGATCCTGATCATCCGGCCCGAGGACGTCAGGGCACCGATCTCGCCGCGGGCGGTGGTTTTCACTACGGAGCGGAAAACGTCATGGCGTACCCGCTGTCCTCCCTCGGCGAGCGGTTCCTGGTCCGAGGTCCGGGCCACCTGGCCGGAGGTGGACAGGATCGCCCAGCAGGGATCGTCCGGGATTTCCAGCGGCAGGACCGCCTTGGCTCCCTTGCCGGTGGTGCCCGCCGCAGCCGCGACTCCGGCGCCCTTCAGGGGGGAGGCAGCCTCCGATTCGAGCAGGACGGTACGCCGGGGTGTCGCGTACTTTGCCGCCACCTCACCCAGTTCCTCCGAGACCAGGGACCGCAGGCGCTGTTCGGAGCCCAGGATGGCTTCGAGCTCCTCGATGGCCTTCCGCAGCTCGTCCTGCTCCTTCTCCAGCTCGATCCTCGAATACTTGGTCAGCTGACGCAGGCGCAGTTCGAGGATGTGGTTGGCCTGGATCTCGGTCAGGTCGTACACGGCCATCAGCCGTTCCCGGGCCTGCGCCGTTTCATCCGAGGAACGGATGATCTGGATGACTTCATCAATGTCCACGATGGCGATGAGGAGGCCTTCGACCAGGTGCAGCCGGTCCTTCTTGCGGCGCAGCCGGTAGGCGGTCCGCCGGCGGACGACGCCGAGGCGGTGCGCCACGTAGACCTGCAGCAGTTCCACCAGGCCCAGGGTCCGCGGCTGGCCGTCCACGAGGGTGACATTGTTGATGCCGAAGGAATCTTCCATGGGCGTGAACTTGTACAGCTGGGCCAGCACGGCGTTCGGGTTGAACCCGTTCTTCAGCTCGATTACCAGGCGCAGCCCGTGGCTGCGGTCGGTCAGATCCACAATGTCGGAGATGCCCTGCAGCTTCTTGGACGTGACCGCGTCCTTGATTTTTTCGATGACCTTTTCCGGGCCCACCATGTAGGGCAGTTCGGTGACCACCAGGCCGGTGCGGCGGGCCGTCAGCTGCTCCACTTCCACCTTGGCCCGTGTCTTGAAGGAGCCGCGGCCGGAGGCATACGCGTCCCGGATGCCGTCCAGGCCCACGATGCGTCCGCCGGTGGGCAGGTCCGGTCCGGGGATGAAACGCATGATTTCATCCAGGCCGGCGTCTGGGTGGGCGATCAGGTGCCGGGTGGCTGCGATGACCTCGCCCAGGTTGTGCGGGGCCATGTTGGTGGCCATTCCCACGGCAATGCCCGTGGTGCCGTTGACCAGAAGGTTCGGGAAGGCAGCCGGCAGCACTTCCGGCTGCTGGAGCTGGTTGTCGTAGTTCGGAACGAAGTCCACGACGTCTTCGTCCAGGTGGTCCGTCAGGGTCAGGGCCGGTGCAGCCAGCCGGGCTTCGGTATACCGGGCGGCGGCCGGACCGTCGTCGAGCGAGCCGAAGTTGCCGTGGCCGTCAATCAGCGGCAGCCGAAGCGCCCAGTCCTGGGCCATGCGCACCATGGCGTCATAAATGGCGGTGTCTCCGTGGGGATGCAGCTTGCCCATCACCTCACCCACCACGCGGGCGGACTTCACATGCCCGCGGTCCGGGCGCAGGCCCATCTCCGACATCATGTACAGGATGCGCCGCTGGACAGGCTTGAGGCCGTCGCGTGCATCGGGGAGGGCACGCGAATAGATCACCGAGTAGGCGTACTCCAGGAAGGAGCCTTCCATCTCGGTGGTGACATCTATGTCGATGATGTTCTCGGCGATCTTTTCACCGGGGACGGATTTGGAGACGGGTTGGCGCCGGGCCATGCTGTTGTCGAATCCTTGCAGTGTTAGGGGACATAAAAGCCCGTACCGTACGTGGCCGCCTGCCGGCGCCCCACGCTGTACGGAGCGGGTTGATGACTATGGGGAAGATTGCCCACTACTCTGATTCTATGGTGGAGCAGGGACATTACCCCGAATACTGGGAAGCCGACGTCGTGTTGCGGGACGGAGGGACCGGCCATTTACGGCCCGTTTCGCCCTCGGACGCGGACGCGCTGCAGGCGTTCCACATGCGCCAGTCGCAGAGCTCCATCTACCTCCGGTTCTTCACGTACAAGGCCAAGCTCAGCAACAAGGAGCTTGAGCGCTTCACGAACGTGGACTACCGGGACCGGGTGGCGTTTGTCATCACCATCGGTGATGAGATTATCGGCATCGGCAGGTATGACCGCCTCGACGATCCCACCGAGGCCGAGGTTGCCTTCAACATCTCCGACGGGCACCAGGGCCGCGGCCTGGGGTCCATCCTGCTGGAGCACCTGGCTGCCGCCGCCCGGGAGAACGGGATCCGCCGTTTTTCGGCCGAGGTGCTGCCGGAGAACCGCAAAATGATCGGTGTGTTCGCCGACGCCGGATACGAGGTCAGCCGGCACTTCGACGACGGCGTGATCGCCCTGGATTTCAACATCGACCCTACGGAGAAATCCCTTGCGGTCATGGAGGCACGCGAGCACCGCGCCGAGGCCCGCAGCGTGGCGGACCTGCTTGCGCCGTCGTCCATCGCCGTCATCGGAGCCAGCCGGGAGTGGGGCTCGGTGGGCTACCAGCTGCTGGAGCACATTATCGAGGGCGGCTTCAAGGGCTCGGTGTACGCCGTTAACCCGGAGGCCTTCGAACTCGCCGGGATGATTTGCTACAGCCGGATTGCCGATGTGCCCGAACCGGTCCAGCTGGCCGTTATTGCCGTGCCGTATGACCAGGTCCTTCCGGTGGCGGATGAATGCGCCGCCGCCGGGGTGAAGGCCCTGCTGGTGGTCACGGCCGGTTTTGGTCCGAAGGGACCGGAAGGACTGGCACAGCAGCGCGCGCTGGTCCGCCGCGCACGTGCCCACGGCATGCGGGTGGTCGGCCCGGCGTCCCTGGGCCTGATCAACACCCGGCCGGAAGTGTCCCTGAACGCATCCATGGCACCGGCCCTGCCGCGCCGCGGGGGACTGGGGCTGTTCAGCCAGTCCGCCGCGATCGGCGTGCTGCTCTACGCAACCGCCCAGCGCCGGGCCCTGGGACTGTCCTCCACCATCTCCGCGGGCAACCGGGCCGATGTCTCCGGCAATGACGCCATGCAGTACTGGGAGGACGACGCCGATACGCGCGTGGTGGCGATGTACCTGGAGTCGGTGGGGAACCCGCGCAAGTTCTCCCGCCTGGCCCGCCGGCTGGCACGGACCAAGCCCGTGATCGTCGCCAAGTCGGATGTCACCGGGCTCCAGCTGCCGCCCGGCCACGCCGTCCGGACCACGCAGGCACCTCCGGGTGCCCTGGACGCGATGCTGCGCCAGTCCGGCGTCATCCGCGTCAATACCAACGAGCAGCTGATCGACGTGGCGCAGATCGCGGTCAGCCAGCCGCTGCCGCGCGGACGCCGTGTCGCCGTCTTCAGCAATTCGGCGGCACTGGGCCGGGTCCTGGCGGATGCGTGCACGGGCCTGGACCTGGAGATCACCCGGCTCGAGACGGAACTGGCCCTGGATACCGGGATGAGCGTGGCCCTGCCGCAGCTGCGCCGGACAGTCACCGAGGTGCTTTCCGACGACGCCGTGGACGCCGGCGTCGTTGCGATCCTGCCGGCACCGGGGCTGAAGACGGAAGCCATAGCCGCGGTCCTGGCCGAATGCGTGCAGGCCACCGGCAAGCCCCTGGTTGCCGCCTTCACCGGCATCCTGGATCCGCGGGCCCATGTCGAAGGACTGCTCGCAGCGGACCCGGGTGTTCCGGGCGAAGGGCTGCCCTGCTTCAGCAGCCCCGGAGCCGCGGTCACCGCCCTGGCATCGGTGGTGCGCTACACCGAGTGGGCCAGCCGGGACCACGGCAGCTTTGTGGAACCGGCCGGCATGGACACCGAGGGGGCGGCGGCTTACCTCGGCACGCTGATGGACCGGGTCGAGGGTGACGCGCTGACCAGGCTGGACCATGCGCAGACAGCCGCACTCCTGGAGTTCTACGGGATCTCGGTGCTGCCGGCCGTCGGCTTCTCCACGGCGGATGAGGCCGTCGCCGCCGCCGAAGAACTCGGCTGGCCCGTTGCCGTGAAGACCCGTGAGGGGCACCTGCGCCACCGCCTTGACCTGGGCGGAGTGCGGCTGAACATTTCCACCCCGGAGGCGCTGCGGACCACCGTTGAGCAGATGCGCCAGGCGCTGCGCCGTTACGGGGAATTCGACATGGAAGTCCAGTCCATGGCCGCCAGCGGGCAGGGCTGCCGCATCCGGGCCATTGAAGATCCGCTGCTGGGACCGGTGATCTCCTTCGGGCTCGCCGGCGACGCCACGAGCCTGCTGGACGACTGGGCACACGGCGTCCCGCCGCTGACGGACCGCGACATTGCCGATCTGGTGCGCGCGCCCCGCGCCGCGGCGAAACTGTTCGGCTACCAGGGGCTGCCCGAAGCGGACATCGACGCGCTTGAGGACCTGATGGCCCGGCTGGCCGTGCTGAAGGACGAGCATCCGCAGATCGCCCTCATCGAGATCAACCCGGTGCTGGTCTCCGCAGACGGTGTCACCGTGCTCAGCGCCGACGTTCGGCTGGGCAACCCGCAGCGGCGGACGGACAGCGCCCGGCGGGCAATGCGCGACTGACTTTTCCACCACCCGCGCGCCATTTAGGCAGGAAGGGGCGGTCTGGGGGAAACTGGAAGCATGTCGCCGTTACTTTCCGCTGAACGCCGCAGCCTTGACGCATCCATGGAGCGGGCGGGCTTTTACCCGACACTCCTGGCCGATGTGGTTCACGACGCGCTGGACGGCCGCGAACCGCTCTCCCATCTGATCCACCTCGAAACGCACTTTGAGCGCACCGAGGTGCACCGCCACATTACGGTTCTGGTGCTGACCGAAGACATGCTGGTGATCACCCACGTGGATGACCAGCAGCTGGACGAAGCCGGTGAGCAGATGATGGCGCAGGTCTCCACCGAATCCGTACCGGTGACGCAGATCCGCTCCGTGGTGCTGGGCTACATGTACGCCCAGCCGCAGAACTACAAACCGTCGGACCCGGTGCGGGAAATGACCCTCGCCATCGCCTGGTCGGGAGGCCAGCGCCTGGACATGGGTCCGGCCGGCTGCGCAGACCCGCAGTGCGATGCCGACCACGGCTACACCGGCACCATCGCGCAGGAGGACATTGTGCTCCGCGTCAGTGCCGAAGCGGACGGCGCCCAGGCAGTCCAGAACGCCAAGGCCTTCGCGCGCGCCCTGCGCAAGGTCAACACGGACACCACTGCCGTTTCCCGCCCGCTCGACGGCGGCGACACGCGCCAGCGCATGCCCGGCATTGGGGGACGCTTCAACCGCGCCCACCCGCAGCGCTAGCACCGTGGCATCCATTCCGGCCGCCCCTGACCCCCTGCCCGCAGCACCTGCCTACGGATCCGGTTCCGTAGCCGACGTGCTGTCCAGCGCAGCAGCTGTGCTGGGCGTTCCGGGCTATGACAACACGTTGTCCCTTCCAGCTGCCCGCCGCGTTGTTGTGGTCATGGTGGACGGGCTGGGCCTGTCGCTGCTTCGAAAGCGGGGCGGGCATGCACCGTTCCTGAAGGGCTTCCTCCCGGCCGCCCGCAGCCTCAGCGCTTCCTTCCCCACCACCACCGTGGCCTCGCTGGCGTCCCTCGGCACGGGACTTCCTCCCGGCCGGCACGGGCTGGTGGGATACGACGTGCTGGATCCGCGCCAGGACAAAGTGGTGAACATGCTCGGATCCTGGGATCCCGGAGTTGATCCGCTGCAGTGGCAGCCCTATCCCACTGTCCTGGAAAAGGCCGCTGAGCACCTTCCCGTGGCCACGGTCAGCCTGCCCCGCTTCGCCGATTCCCCGCTGACCCGTGCCGCGCTGCGGGGCGGCACGTTCCTGGCGGCCTCCGGGGTCCATGCCCGTGTTTCCGCGGCGGTCGAGGCCCTGGCCGGCGCGGACCGCATGCTGATGTACCTCTACTGGAACGAGCTGGACAAGGCCGGCCACCGGTACGGTGCGGCTTCCGCTGAATGGGGCAGCGAACTGGAAGAGCTCGACAGCGCCCTGAAGCGGCTGGTTGCCAGGGTCCCCTCCGGTACCCTGGTGCTCCTGACCGCCGACCACGGCATGGTGGACGTTCCGGTGACGCAGCGGTTTGATTTCAGCACCCGGCCGGAACTGGTGGACGGTGTCCGGCATACGGCGGGGGAGCCGCGCATGGTCCACCTGTACCTGGAACCGGACGCAGGCGATGATGCCCGGGACCGCCTCAGGGCCGCCTGGCAGGAAGCCTACGGCACCCGGGCCTGGGTGTTCACACGGGAAGAAGCAGTGCGTGCCGGGTACTTCGGCCCCGAGGTGGATGCCGCCGTTCTGCCCCGCATCGGGGACCTGATGGTCGCCGCGCGTGAGCCGATTGCGCTGTTCGACGGACGCCGGGCATCTGCCTCGGCAATGGAGGTCACCGGCCAGCACGGCTCCCTCACCAAAGCGGAATGCGAGGTTCCCCTCCTGGTCCTCGCAAAGCCCGAGACACGCAAAGCCAAGTCCTCCACGGCGCAGGGCGGAAAGTAGCCATGGCGGAACTGGTCTTTTTCTCAGGCACCATGGACTGCGGCAAGTCCACGCTCGCGCTCCAGATGGATTACAACCACAGCGCCCGCGGCCGCGGCGGCATCCTGTTTAGCCGCAATGACCGGGCGGGGGAGTCCATGATCTCCAGCAGGCTCGGCCTGCAGACTCCGGCCGTCGAAGTGCGCGACGATACCGATTTCTGGGCCGAAGTGCTGCGCTGCCGGGAAGCCGGACACAACGTGGACTACGTCATCTGTGACGAGGCGCAGTTCTACAGTGCCCGGCAGGTGGAGCAGCTCGCCTGCATTGTGGACGAGATGGATATTGACGTTTTTGCGTTCGGCATCACCTCCGACTTCAGGACCCGGCTCTTCCCGGGGTCCCAGCGGCTCGTCGAACTCGCGGACCGGATGGAAGTGCTCCAGGTCCGTGCCCTGTGCTGGTGCGGGCGGCGCGCCACGCACAACGCGCGCACTGTTGACGGCGTGATGGTGACGGAGGGGGACCAGGTGGTGGTGGGCGACGTCGAGTCCCGCACCCCGGCACCCGCCGCCGCGGAGAAGGAGCGGGCCGGAGCGAAGGATGAGCCCCTGTTCGAGGAGCGGCCCTTATTCGAGGATGAGCCGCTGTTTGACGATCAGCCGCTGTTCGACGCCGGCGGCCTCCTGCCTGCCGAGGCATCGGGTGCGGCGTCCGGGACCCCGGCCGTAGCCGGACCGGTCATCGGCTATGAAACGCTGTGCCGCCGGCACTACATGCGCCGCGTAACCGCGCAGCAGGCTGCCGCGCTCGAAGAAGACGGACAGTCGGCGTCGCTGTGCTCAGTGCAATCCCGGCCGGAGGCCGGCCGGGATTAGTCTCCCTTGGTTCCGAAGACGATCTCGTCCCAGGACGGGACCGAGGAACGCTTCGGCTTGACGCGCCGTTCCGGGGCGGCGCCGTCCTTGCCCTCGGTCTTCTCAGCCTCCGGGTCCTCCGATTGACCTTTGCCGCCGCTGGGCAGACGGTCCCACGGGAAATCCCGGCCGGCGTTCTTCCGCCCGGACGGTTCGGTAACTTCTGCCGGTGATTCCTCCGGGACGGTGCCGTCCGTCGGGTCCGAGGGGGCGGTTGTGTCTTCGCCGGCGCCCTCCGCTGCGGCCTCTTCGGTGCGGGCTGCCTCTTCGGCGCGGGCTGCGCGCCGGCGGAAGGGACGGGCGAGGACGCTGATTTCCCGGGTCTGCGACACACTGCCGGGAAGGGCGACGGGATCAACCGGATCGTCGGAGTCCGCAGGCTCGACCGACGGTGCCAGCGTCAGCCTGCCGGTCCGGGGGCTCCGGCTGCTGCTGTCCTCGTCCCCGGAGCTGTCCTCGCGGGGGTGCGCTGCGGGGATGCTGCCCTTGGTGAGCAGGGCCGCAAGCGCGTCGTCGCCCTCTTCATCGCTGCCCAGACGCTGGCCGCGGCGCGACTTCAGGACTTCGAGGATGTTGTCGGTGTCGTCCGAGGCAGGGCTGCCTTCCGCCTCTATATCGAAGACGCGGTCCGCGACGGCGGCCAGACGGCGGGTGGGTACGGGCGTGTCCAGCGGCTCGAGTTCACTGAGGACCTGCGCCCAGCGGTTGGTGTTGGTGACGCTCTTGCGCAGCGGGCTGAAGATCCAGCGGGCCGGCGGTTCCTCGCCGATGGCGGCGCCGGAGGACTTCTCGGTGAGCTCGAAGCGTGCCACCACTTCCCAGGTGCCGTCCGGGCGGCGCCAGGCATCCCACTCGACGGATTCAGGATCCACCCCGAAGGAACGCAGGCGGTGAAGCACCATGTCCCCGAGATTCACCGGATTCTCGCCGAAGGCACTGCGGTAGCCGTCATGGGTGGCGGACATCGGGGCAGCGACTTCCACGCTGCGGGCCTGCTGCGCAACGTATTCCCGTTCCGCGAGGACCGGACCCTCGTAGCGGTGGATGTGGGTCAGGTCGAGGCCTGACAGCTTGGCAACCTCTTCGGCACTGGCACCGGAACGGATGCGTGCCTGGATGTCCCGGGGGCTCATGGTGGTGCCTGCCGAGGGAGCGGCCTGCGGTGCGGAGCGGTGCGGGCGTGATGCCGCCACCCGGAGGGCCTCATCAATCCGGAGACGGAAGGTTTCCCCGCCCTTGCCGCTTAACAGCAGATGTTCGCCACCTTCCTGGACACCCACCAGCCGTAGATCCTGCATCAAAAAGTCCTCCACCCGATAGCAATTCCTTCTTGAAACAATGCCATCCCCGGCGGCGAAAACCTACGCTTTGCCCGGGTGTGGCGCAGATGGAAGGGGCCGCGGTACGCTGCTCCGGCACCCCGGCCGGGGCGCCGGGCTGGTGCCGGTTCGCTTTTTGGCCGAAGGTAGGCAAAAATCTCTGCGTTACGGGCACAAAACAGGTAACCGTGGCGTTGATATCTGCGAGTTCCCGACGCGGACCGGACACCCGGTCCGGTCCGGGGCTCAAGGCAGCAGCGAACACCACTCAACCGGACGGCGAGATAAGACACTATGGCGACAGATTATGACGCCCCCCGCAAAACCGAGGAAGACACCGGCTCCGAGCCGATAGCGGAGCTCAAGACCAGGCGTACCGATCCGCAGTCTGCCGTGGTGGACGAGGATGAAGCCGAGGCCGCAGATGCCTTTGAACTGCCCGGAGCGGATCTTTCCGGCGAAGAGCTGCTGGTGCGGGTACTTCCGGCGCAGGCGGATGAGTTCACCTGCGCGTCCTGCTTCCTGGTCCGGCACCGCTCCCAGATAGCCCTGGAAAAGGACGGATTGGCGTACTGCGTGGACTGCGAAGGCTAGCTCAGCGTCCCTGGGTCAGCGCTTCGACAAGCTTCTCGGGGTGCCGCGTGGAGGTCAGCCAGTAGGGGGTGCGGTCCGCCGGATCCGTGATTTCAATGCGGACCACCGGTGAGATCCACCCGCGGATGCACATGTAGGCGGTGGCGTTCAGTGCGGGGCCGCGCTGCATGGTGGCATCGTCGCCGCGGAAGGCCTCCACCTGGCCGATGAAGCGGCGTTCAATCTGCGCGCGCCCCACCTGCAGGCTGTCGGGGGTGACCCGGATCTGCGGGGTGGACAGAATCAGCAGGACGGCAAAGATGACCGCGGCAACAACGGCGCCGGTGATGCCCGCTGTCAGGCTGATGGGGACAAACACAAGGATGCAGGCGGCGGCCAGGAGGGCCGCAACGAACCAGATCCCGAAGGACGGCGTAAGGCGTTCGGAGTACAGCACTGTGCTGGCGGAGCCCTTGGGGGCAGGGCTCTTGGGGGAAGGGGATGACATACCCCCAGCTTTTCACCTTTGGCGGGGCATTTCATCCCGGGCCGTGCCGGCGCGCGCTGCCCGGCAGGTGTACAGGAAAACGCGCTAAAGTGTGGGGGTTGGCCCGGCGGGCCGGACCCGGGCGGCTTCCCGCAGGGAAGCATTTCCACCCCGTGCATCCGGCGGGGCCCGCAGACGTTTGAAATCTATGGAAACCGGAGAAACTGGTGCAAGGTGCAGGAACCACGCTGAAGGTACAGCTGAAAATGCTCGACGGCGGGCTGGAACCGCCGTCGTATGCGCAGCCCGGCGACGCCGGAGCCGACCTTCGCTCGCGGATCGACTTCACCCTCGCCCCCGGGGAACGGCGGCTCATTCCCACCGGTGTCAGCCTGGCCCTCCCGTTCGGCTACGCTGCCTTTGTCCATCCGCGCTCCGGACTCGCTGCCAAGCACGGCATCAGCATCGTCAACGCACCCGGTACCGTGGACGCCGGCTACCGCGGGGAAATTTCGGTCACGCTGATCAACACGGATACGACGCAGCCGGTCACCCTGCGGCGCGGCGACAGGATTGCCCAGCTGGTGATCCAGCGGGTGGAAACCGCCGAATTCGTTCCGGTGGACGAGCTCCCGGACTCCGTTCGGGGAGCCGGCGGATTCGGGTCCACCGGAGGCTTCACCGCCGTTCCGGCCTGATTCGTTTTCCGGTTCCGGGCGGCAGCGGACAATGCGGCGGCCATACTAAGAACAAACAGACACACGAGAGAAGGAACGTCGGTTATGGCATTTGGGCGCCGTAGGAAAACCATGGCAGAAGAAACGGCCGGAGCCGACGCGGCTGCGGAGAACGCACCCGCGGAGGCGGAGGACACAGCAGGCACGGGCAGCGGCTCCGGGCAGGCCGCGGCCGCCGGCGGGCCCTACGATGTCAGCGAGCGTTCCTCCGAGGAAGGCTACGTTGACCTGGGAGCACTGCGGATCGCCGCTTCCCAGGGGCTGCAGCTCCGGCTGGAAGTCGAGGAAAAGACCCAGCGCGTGGTTGCCGTGACGCTGGATCTGGACGGGTCCAGCCTGCAGCTGCAGGCCTTCGCCGCCCCGCGGTCCGAGACCCTTTGGGACGATATCCGGGAACAGATCGGCAAATCGGTGGCCTCGCAGGGCGGCACGGTGGATGAACTTTCGGGCACCTTCGGCACCGAACTGCTGGCTAAGGTGCCGGCGCTGGCCCAGGACGGCTCCAAGGGATACCGCGTGGCCCGGTTCGTCGGCGTCGACGGTCCGCGCTGGTTCCTCCGCGGCGTCTTCGGCGGCCCGGCCGCCATGAACCCCGACGCCGCCGGGCCCCTCGAGGAAGTCTTCCGCAACGTCGTCGTCGTCCGGGGCGAGCAGCCCCTTCCGCCGCGCGACCTGCTGCAGCTGCGCCTGCCCCGGGATGCCTCCCCGCTGCCGCGCCCCGACAAGGATGCAGCCAAGCCTGCCGCGCCCGAGCGCGGCCCGGAAATCACGACGATCGGCTAATCGGTGTCAGCACTTACCGCTTCCGCACATTGCGTGAGCATCGGTTCCCTGCCCGAGCGCGGCCGGGCGTACTGCCGCGGTTATGTTTCGGCCGTCACCGTGGTTCCGGCCAACGATCCGCCGCGTTTTACGGCGGTGGTTGAGGACGCGATGGCCGAATACCGGGAAATCCCGCCGGCGGGACGGGCCAAGGTCCGCCTGGTCTGGGTGGGCCAGCGCCGGGTCCCGGGGATCGAGGCAGGAACCTGGCTGGCGTTCGAGGGCATGGTGTCCGCCGTGGACGGCCGCCCCACCATCTTCAATCCACGCTACGAAATCATTGGACGCCCGGAGGACGAGTCATGAGCACCCCCGAACAGCCGGACGAAGCCCGGCCGGACCTGAACTCACTCGCCGGCCAATATGCCTCCCGGGCCGGCGTGGAGCGCCGGGAGGACGGGCAGATTGACGTCCTGAAGTCCGTTGGCGGAGTCCGGGGACTGGCCGAAGCCATTGTTCCCGGGCTTCTCTTCACCCTGCTCTATACCGTGGGTGCCGAGCTGAACGTGTCGCTGGGCGCGGCCGTGGCTGCGGCCGCGGTGTTCTCGGTGGCCAACCTGATCCAGCGGCGCCCGCTGATGCAGTCCCTGACCGGCGTGGCCGGCGTAGCCATCTGCGCGTTCGTCGCGCTGCGCAGCGGCGACGGAGCCACGTACTTCGTGCCCGGGTTCTATCTGAACGGCGCCTACATCCTGGCGTTCCTCATTTCCATCGCCGTGAAATGGCCGGTGGCTGGTCTGCTGTTCGGTGCCATCCGCGGCGAGAACCTGGACTGGAGGAGCCGGCCCGTGCGGCTGAAAGCCTACATCTGGGCCAGCTGGATTATTGTGGCCGTCTTTGCGCTGCGCCTGGCAGTCCAGCTCCCGCTCTTCCTGGCCGACAACGTCGCCGCACTGGGGACCATGCGCCTGGCCATGGGTGTGCCCCTTTACGCGCTGGGGCTCTGGCTGGCCTGGGTGGTTTCCCGGCCGTCGGCCATCGTTCCCGAAACGGCCGGCGGGTCCGCGTCCACCTCCGTGGCCGGGGACTGAGCAGCGGACGGCTCCGGGGCCGCCTGTGCGGCGGCCCTGGCCGCGGCGGGGGACAGGACTGCCCGCAGCTCGTCTTCGGCCGCAATGGTGGTGATGAAGAACAGTTCATCGCCCGGCTCGATGACGTCGTCGTTGCTCGGCGTAATGGGTGCGTCGTCCCGCAGGATTGCGACGACGGTGGCGTCCAGCGGCCAGTCGATCGACCCAAGCGTCCGGCCCGTCAGGTGCGAATCGGAGGGCACGGTGAACTCCACCAGGGAGGACACTCCGGTCTGCAGGCTCAGCAGGCGGACCAGGTCTCCGATTTCGACGGCCTCCTCCACCAGTGCGGTCATCAGCCGTGGAGTGTTCACGGCGACGTCCACGCCCCATGAATCGTCGAACATCCAGTCGTTCTTCGGGTTATTCACCCGGCCCACCGTCCGCGCCACCCCGAACTCGCTCTTGGCCAGCAGCGACACCACCAGGTTGACCTTGTCATCGCCTGTGGCCGAAACCACGACGTCGGCCTCCTCCAGCCGCGCATCCTTCAGCGTGGTCAGCTCGCAGGCATCTCCAATCAGCCACTGCGCCCCGCGCAGGTCGCTGCGTCCCACGCACTCGGGCTTTTCATCAACCAGCAGCACCTCATGGCCGTGGGACAGCAGCTCCTTGGCAATGGACGAGCCCACGCTGCCGGCGCCGGCAATCACAACTTTCACAGCGACTCCTTGACTGGTTCCTTGGACAGGATCCTGCTGATTTCGGCGGTCCGCTCCACGGACATCATCGCGTGCAGGACATCCCCCTCCTGGTAGCTGCTGTCCGGCCGGGGCAGGATTCCTTCCCCGAAGCGCGTGACGTAGGCAATCCGGACACCGGCGGCCGTTTCGATGCTGCCCAGCGACCGTCCCAGCCAGCCTTCGTGCAGGGCGAGCTCGCCCAGGATCAGCCTTCCGGAGGATTCCCGGAAGTCGCCGTTGATGCTTTGCTCCGGCAGGATCCGGCGGAGCACCTGGTCCGCGCTCCACCTGACGGCGGCGACCGTGGGGATGCCAAGGCGCTGATAGATCTCGGCACGTCCCGGATCGTAGATGCGCGCAACCACATGCCCCACATGGAAGGTCTCCCGGGCAACGCGGGTAGCCAGGATATTTGAGTTGTCGCCGCTGGAGACGGCGGCGAACGCGTAGGCCTCTTCGATTCCCGCAGCCTTCAGGGTCTCGCGGTCAAAACCGACGCCGGTCACCCTGCGGCCGGTGAAGGACTGCCGCAGCCGCCGGAACGCCCGCTCGTCCTGGTCGATGATGGCGACGGAATGGCCGGCATTGTCCAGGGTATGGGCAAGGCTGACGCCTACGCGCCCGCACCCCATGATCACGTAATGGGCCAACTGCCCTACCTCGGTTTCGGTTTGGTTCTCTGGGTGACTGCCCCGCCTTCAGGGGCGGCTGCACGGTGGCGCCGGGCCGTCAGGCCGGTGGTCCGCACATGAAAAAACAATCAACGCCAGCTTAGTCCCGTCGGCGGACCAAATAGCACCGCACGCGGCTCCCGTGGTGAGATGGACTTTTAGGCCTTTTGAAAGAAGTAGAACTCCCCCATGTCACTTGAACTCACCATCGGTGCCCCGGCCCACGGCGGCCATTTTGTTGCCCGGCACGAAGGACGCGTCATCTTTGTCCGGCATGCCCTGCCGGGGGAGCGGGTCCGGGTCCGGCTGACCGAATCCGGCGAGGACGCCAAGTTCTGGCGGGCCGACGTCGTCGAGGTCCTGGAGCCTGCTCCCGGGCGCCGCGAACATTTCTGGAAGGAAGCCGATGCCCTGCGCGCCGCAGCCCGGGGAAAGCTGCCCGTGGGCGGCGCCGAGTTCGGACACATCGAACTCGGCGTCCAGCGCCGGCTGAAGGCGGAAATCTTCGCCGAGCAGCTGCGCCGGCTGGGCGGCACAGAGCTGATGCCCGAGGTTGAGCCGGCCCGGGAAGAAAGCGCCGACGGGCTGGCCTGGCGTACCCGGGTCAGTTTCTCGGTGGCCCCCAGCGGGCGGCTGGCCATGCATGCCCACCGCTCCGATGAGCTGATTCCGGTCGAAGCCATGCCGCTGGCCACCGGGGCGGTCAACGGCCTGCGGCTGTGGGAAGCGGACTACACCGGCATGGACCGGGTAGAGGTCGCCGCCCCGGCGGCAGGCGGCCAGCCGCTGGTCCTGCTGATCCCCGCACCGGGAACCCACCCGCGGATCCCTGCCAGGATTGCGCAGAGCCTGCCCGACGGCGTTTCCGCGGCCGCCTGGGATCCGGAAAGCCATGAACTCACCCGCCTCAAGGGCAGGACCTGGGTGCAGGAAACAGTCCTGGGCCATGACTACCGGGTCACCGGCGCCGGGTTCTGGCAGATCCACCGGACCGCGCCGCAGACCCTTGCCTCCGCGGTGCTGGAGGCGCTGGACGTGCAGTCCGGGGAATCCGTGGCGGACCTGTACGCCGGCGCCGGGCTGTTCACCGCACCGCTGGCCGAAGCAGCCGGGGAATCCGGGCGGGTGCTCTCCGTGGAAGGATCCCCCGGAGCCAGCCGCGACGCCCGCAAGAACCTCTTCGCCGCACCCCAGGTCACCATCAGCCAGGGCCGCGTGGACAAAATGCTCCGGGATGCCGCGGACCTCGACGTCGTCCTGCTGGACCCGCCGCGCGCCGGTGCCGGGAAAACGGTGGTGCAGCAGATCGACGCCGCCGCGCCCCGGGTGGTCGGCTACGTGTCCTGCGACCCGGCGTCGTTCTCCCGCGATCTGGGCTATTTCCGCAGTGCGGGCTGGGACCTGGACAGCCTGCGCGTGTTCGACCTCTACCCGCACACCCATCACATGGAGTCCTTCGCGGTGCTGCGCAAGCGCTAGGAAACCGCCCCGCAGGACGCCGGAAGGCGGCCTGCGGGCTCCGTCACGACGCGTCGTGGCCCATATCTCCTGCGGGCGCCCCTGTAAAGGCTAGGATGGAAGACAGTTGTCCAGTCCTGCGCCTTTATTGGGGGATTCCCGGGGGAGTTTCGCGCTTTCGCGCGGTCATTGCCCAGGCAGGGGGCCGTTCGGCAGGGAAATGAACCACCGGTTTCCTTAGCCGGTCCTTTTGTGTCGCTGTTAGGGAAACCTAACTGGCGGGCAGTAGTGAGCTGGACAAAGATAACAAGGTGGCGAGAGGAGTCCTGTTATGACTAATGTGGACAGCTTCGGATCCAAAGGCGTCTTGAACGTCAAAGGGTCCGAGTATGAAATTTTCCGGCTGAATTCCGTCGAAGGCGCCCAGAGCCTTCCGTTCAGCCTCAAGGTCCTGCTGGAGAACCTGCTGCGCACCGAAGACGGTGCAAACATCACTGCGGACCACGTACGTGCCCTGGCGCAGTGGGATGCAGAAGCAGAGCCCAGCACCGAAATCCAGTTCACCCCCGCCCGGGTGATCATGCAGGACTTCACCGGCGTCCCCTGCATTGTGGACCTGGCGACCATGCGCGAGGCCGTGGCCGAGCTCGGCGGCGATCCCAAGCGGGTCAACCCGCTGGCACCTGCCGAAATGGTCATTGACCACTCCGTGCAGATTGACGCCTTCGGCAACTCCGGCGCCCTCGAGCGGAACATGGAGATTGAGTACCAGCGCAACGGCGAGCGGTACCAGTTCCTGCGCTGGGGCCAGACGGCTTTTGACGACTTCAAGGTTGTTCCCCCGGGAATGGGCATTGTCCACCAGGTCAACATTGAGTACCTGGCCCGCACCGTCATGACCCGCGAAGTCGACGGCGTCCTGCGTGCCTACCCGGACACCTGCGTCGGCACCGACTCCCACACCACCATGGTCAACGGCCTGGGCGTGCTTGGCTGGGGCGTTGGCGGCATCGAAGCCGAAGCTGCCATGCTTGGCCAGCCCGTCTCCATGCTGATCCCGCGCGTTGTCGGCTTCAAGCTCACCGGCGAGATCCCCGCCGGCGCCACCGCCACCGACGTTGTGCTGACCATCACGGAAATGCTGCGTAAGCACGGTGTCGTCGGCAAGTTCGTCGAGTTCTACGGTGAAGGCGTCGGCGCCGTGCCGCTGGCCAACCGCGCCACCATCGGCAACATGAGCCCCGAATTCGGTTCCACCGCGGCGATCTTCCCGATCGACGACGTGACCCTGGACTACCTGCGCCTGACCGGCCGCTCCGAGGAGAACGTAGCCCTCGTCGAGGCCTACGCCAAGGAACAGGGCCTCTGGCACGACCCGTCCAAGGAGATCAAGTACTCCGAGTACCTCGAGCTGGACCTGTCCACCGTGGTCTCCTCGATCGCCGGACCGAAGCGTCCGCAGGACCGCGTGGAGCTGACCAACGCCAAGACGCAGTTCCGCAACGACCTGAAGAACTATGTCCACGAGACCGTCGAAGCCGAAAGCGGCACCGTCGACGAAACCCTGGAAGAAACCTTCCCGGCGTCGGATGCTCCGTCCTTCAACGCCAATGCCACCCAGGTGGAAGACCACGAGCACGATCTGGTGAAGAAGGCCGATGCTCCGGCCGAACGCTCCACCAACTCGGTTCCGGTCACCATGGCCGATGGCCGCAGCTTCGAGCTGGACCACGGTGCCGTGTCGATCGCTTCGATCACGTCCTGCACCAACACGTCCAACCCGTCGGTGATGATGGCAGCAGCAGTGCTGGCACGCAACGCCGTCGACAAGGGCCTTGCCACCCAGCCGTGGGTCAAGACCTCGATCGCTCCGGGTTCCAAGGTAGTCACCGATTACTACGAAAAGTCCGGCCTGATTCCGTACCTGGAGAAGCTTGGCTTCTTCGTGGTCGGTTACGGCTGCGCCACCTGCATCGGCAACTCCGGCCCCCTGGAAGAGGAAATCTCCACGGCCATCCAGGAAGCCGACCTGGCCGTCACCGCCGTTCTCTCCGGTAACCGCAACTTCGAAGGCCGGATCAACCCGGACGTGAAGATGAACTACCTGGCTTCCCCGCCGCTGGTAGTGGCCTACGCCCTGGCCGGGACCATGGACTTCGACTTCGAAAACGACCCCCTGGGCCAGGACGAAGCCGGGAACGACGTCTTCCTCAAGGACATCTGGCCGAACCCGGTCGAGGTCCAGGAAATCATCGACGCCTCCATCAACAAGGAGATGTTCACCAACAGCTACGACACCATCTTCGAAGGCGACGACCGCTGGAAGTCCCTGCCCACCCCCGAAGGCGCAACCTTCGAGTGGGATACGGAGTCCACGTACGTCCGGAAGCCCCCGTACTTCGAGGGCATGAAGGCCGAGCCGGAGCCCGTCTCCGACATCGAGGGCGCACGCGTCCTGCTGAAGCTGGGCGATTCGGTCACCACCGACCACATCTCCCCGGCCGGTTCCTTCAAGTCCGACACCCCGGCAGGCAAGTACCTGCTGGAACACGGTGTGGCCCGCAAGGACTTCAACTCCTACGGCTCGCGCCGTGGCAACCACGAAGTCATGATCCGCGGCACCTTCGCCAACATCCGCATCAAGAACCAGCTGCTCGACGGCGTTGAGGGCGGGTTCACCCGTGACTTCAGCCAGGCCGACGCACCGCAGGCTGCCGTTTACGATGCCGCGATGAACTACCAGGCTGCCGGCACCCCGCTGGTTGTCCTGGCCGGCAAGGAATACGGCTCCGGCTCCTCGCGTGACTGGGCCGCCAAGGGTACCGCGCTGCTGGGCGTCAAGGCAGTAGTTGCCGAGAGCTACGAGCGTATCCACCGCTCCAACCTCATCGGCATGGGCGTCCTTCCGCTGCAGTACCCGGCCGGCGTCAATGCCGAGTCCCTGGGCCTGACCGGTACGGAGACCTTCTCGGTGGAGGGCGTCACCGAGCTGAACAACGGGACCACGCCTAAGACCGTCAAGGTCACGGCCACCCCCGAAAACGGTGAAGCCATCACGTTCGACGCGGTCCTGCGCATCGACACTCCGGGCGAAGCCGACTACTACCGCAACGGCGGCATCCTGCAGTACGTACTGCGCCAGATCTCCGCAAAGTAGCTAAGCAGCAGTAAACGCACCACGTTCAGGGCCCCGTTTCCCCGATCCGTCCAGAGGGCGGAGGAGGGAAACGGGGCCCTGAACCGTTAGTCAGGAACCGCGGAGCGCACGCCGCGCGTTAGAGTTAATTCATTGCGACGGTGTGCAGTGCCGCCGATACGACTCAAGGGAGGCACCCTGTTGGGACTTCTGGAAACAATCCGGGATCCTCGGGACCTCAGCAGGCTTTCGCTGACACAGCTGAAGCGCCTCGCTGAGGAAATCCGTTCGTTCCTCATCACGAACGTTGCACAGACCGGCGGACATCTGGGACCGAACCTGGGCGTGGTGGAGCTGACCATGGGCATCCACCGCGTCTTTGATTCCCCGCGGGACAGCATCGTCTTCGACACCGGGCACCAGTCCTACGTGCACAAGATGCTTACCGGCCGCCAGGACTTCGCCACGCTGCGCCAGCAGGGCGGCATGTCCGGCTATCCGTCGCGCGCCGAGTCGGTCCACGACATTGTGGAAAGCTCGCACGCCTCGTCCTCCCTTTCCTGGGCGGACGGCATTTCCCGTGCCCGCCAGCTCAGCGGCGAAGGGGACCGCTACACCGTAGTGATGGTGGGCGACGGCGCATTGACCGGCGGTATGGCCTGGGAGGCACTGAACAATATTGCCGCCGACCAGAGGCGCCGGGTGGTGATTGTCGTCAACGACAACGGCCGCTCCTACGCCCCCACCATCGGCGGCCTGGCCGACTATCTGGCGTCCCTCCGTCCGACCATCGACGCCGTCCGCACCCATCACGCCTACGAGAACACCCTCGGCTGGTGGCGGAACCGGCTGCAGCAGGGCGGTCCCGCAGGGCGGTTCGCCTACCGCGGCCTGCACGCGGCCAAAAAGGGCATCAAGGACTGGTGGTCTCCGCAGGGCCTCTTCGAAGACCTTGGCATGAAATACGTGGGCCCCATCGACGGCCACGACATTGACGCCGTCGAACGCGCCCTGAATAAGGCCAAGAACTACGCCGGTCCGGTCATTGTGCATGCCATGACCGAGAAGGGACGCGGCTATGCCCCGGCCCGCGCACACGAAGCAGACCAGTTCCACGCCGTGGGCATCATCGATCCGGAAACCGGCGCTCCGGTGGAACCGGGCGGCAAGGAATCCTGGACCTCCGTGTTCGCCACGGAGATCGCCGAGATTGCCGACGAACGCAGCGACATCGTCGGGATCACCGGTGCCATGCTCATTCCAGTCGGCCTGCACCGGTTCGCTGAGCGGCACCCCGACCGGGTGTTCGACGTCGGCATTGCCGAGCAGCACGCACTGACCTCCGCGGCGGGCATGGCCTTCGGCGGCCTGCATCCGGTGGTGGCGCTGTACGCCACCTTCCTGAACCGGGCCTTTGACCAGCTGCTAATGGATGTGGCCCTGCACAAGGCCGGCGTCACCATCGTCCTGGACCGCGCAGGGGTAACCGGCCCGGACGGAGCCAGCCACCACGGCATGTGGGACATGTCCATGCTGCAGATAGTCCCCGGCCTGCACCTCGCCGCGCCGCGGGACGCCACCCGGCTGAAGGAAGAGCTGCGCGAAGCCGTGGCTATTTCCGACGCGCCGTCGGTGGTGCGGTTCTCCAAAGGCACCGTGGGCCCGGACGTCGACGCCGAAGAGCGCACCGATGACGGAGTGGACATCCTCGCCCGCCGTCCCTCCGGGGACAGCTGCAATGACGTGCTGATTGTCAGCGTCGGCGCCATGGCGGACATTGCCCTGGATGTTGCGGGGCGGCTGGGGGACCAGGGCATCAGCTCCACCGTGGTGGATCCGCGCTGGGTGCTGCCGGTACCCCGCTCCATTATCCGGATTGCCGCCGAACACCGGATCGTCATCGTTATCGAGGACGGTGTCCGCGCCGGAGGCGTTGGCTCCAGGATCCGGCAGGAAATGCGTGCCGCCGGCGTCGATACGGCCCTCAACGAAGTCGGACTGCCGGTGGAGTTCCTGGACCACGGCAGCCGGAGCGAGGTGCTCGAGCGGGTGGGGCTGACCGCGCGGCAGATTGCGAACGACGTCGTCGCGCAGGTTCTGGGCACAAAGGTTCCCTTTGCCCGGCCCCTGCCCGGCTCCGAACTGCCGACCGGGCAGGTGCCGAAGATCCAATAGCCACGGTTCGGGAGGCCGGACCACTGTCAAAGGGGTTTGCCATGGCGGATAACGTTCCTGCCCTCGCCGTTACGGGTGCCACCGGAGCCGTGGGCGGTGCGGTGGCCCGGCTCCTGGCCGAGGCCGGCGTGCGGCAGCGGCTCCTGGCCCGGCATACCGTGCGGCTGCCCGAACTGCCGGACACCCCGGTTTTTGCAGTGTCCTATCTGGACGGTCCCCAGGCGGTCAATGCTCTCCGCGGGGTGCACACGCTGTTTATGGTGTCCGCCGCGGAGAGCCCGCACCGGGTCCAGGACCAGCAGACGTTCGTGGATGCTGCCGTGGAGGCCGGGGTGGAGCACATTGTGTACACCTCCTTCATGGGGGCGGCGCCGGATGCGGTGTTCACCCTGGCCCGCGACCATTTCGCCACGGAGGAGCACATCAAGTCCGCTGGCGTGGCCTACACCTTCCTGCGCGACTGTCTCTACCAGGACGTCCTGCCAACCTTCGTTCAGCCCGACGGCGTCATCCGTGGCCCCGCGGGGCAGGGCCGCTTTGCACCGGTGGCTCGAACCGACGTTGCCCGCACGGCTGCAAAGATATTGCTCTCCCCGGAGCAGTACCGCAACCAGACCTACACCCTGACCGGTCCGGCTGAACTGACCATGGACCAGGTTGCCGGCATCCTGACCACGGTCGCCGGTGCCGCGGTGCATTATCTGGAGGAAACCTACGGCGAAGCCATGGATTCCCGCATCAAGGCGGGTGCCGCCCGGTGGCAGGCGGAGGCCTGGACCAGCAGTTATCAGGCGATAGCGGCGGGGCAGCTGGCGCCCGTCAGCCCGGACATCGAGCAGCTCACCGGGACCCCGCCGCTGGGGTTCGAGGAATACCTGCAGCGGACCCGTAACTAAGCCGCATACGGAGTACCTGGTCAGGGGTGCCAGGGGATAGGGTCGTAGGTATGAATCCCGAAATTCACGTCCATCGATTCCTGACTGAATGCACGGTGGGGGACCTGGACGACGAAGCCACCCCCGTGGCCGACCTCTACGGGATGTACATCATCTGGAGCGAGCAGCAGGGGACGGAGCCGCTGGCCGTCCAGGCCTTCTCCGCGGCGGTGCGGGAAGAGGGCATCGAAGCCGAACGGCGGCGCAGCGAGCAGGTGTACACCGGCCTTCTGCCCACCGGGGCCATCCCCATCCAGTACATTCTGGAAACCGACAAGGCACCCAGCCCCAACAGCGGCCTGGACATCTTCCCGGAGTAGGGCGCGGACTCCGTCCCGGGCGGGTATAGCGTAGCTTCCATGACTTCTTACAACAGACTCGGAAACTCCGGCCTGACCGTCTCCACCGTCGGTCTGGGCTGCAACAACCTCGGCCGTCCGGGAACTCCCACCGAATCGCAGGAGGGAACCGACGCCGTCGTCAGCGCCGCTATTGACGCCGGTATTACGCTTTTTGACGTTGCCGATACGTACGGTCGGACACCGGGGCTGAGCGAGGAAATGCTGGGCAGGGCCCTGGGCTCCCGGCGGGATGACGTTGTGCTTGCCACCAAGTTCGGGATGGACATGCAGGGCGTCAATGGTGCCGATTTCGGTGCCCGCGGATCACGGCGGTACATCGTGAAGGCAGCGGAGGCCTCCCTTCGCCGGCTGAATACGGACTGGATTGACCTGTACCAGTTCCACACCCCGGATCCCCTCACACCCATCGAGGAGACCCTCGCGGCTCTCGACGACCTGGTGACCAGCGGCAAGGTCCGCTACATCGGCCACTCCAACCGTGCCGGATGGCAGATTGCCGAAGCCGAGTTCACGGCCCGGATGGGCGGCTACACGCCGTTCATCTCCGCCCAGAACCACTACAACCTGCTGGACCGCCGGGCCGAGCTGGAGGTAACCCCGGCCGCCGAAGCCTACGGGCTGGGCGTGCTGCCGTACTTCCCGCTGGCCAACGGGCTGCTCACCGGCAAGTACAGCAGCGGCAAGGCGCCCGAGGGCAGCCGGCTGACCCACTCCCGGAAGAACCTGCTGGAAAACGCTGATCTGGAGCAGCTGGCCGAGTTCGGCCGGTTCGCCGCTGACCGCGGCCTGACCGAGGTGCAGGTGGCCTTCTCCTGGCTGGCCGCGCAGCCGTCCGTGGCGTCCGTGATTGCCGGTGCCACGAAGGTGGAGCAGGTGCGGCAGAACGCCGAGGCCGTGGCCTGGACGCCGTCGGAGAAGGATCTGGAAGAACTGGACCGGATCTTCCCGAAGACGCCGAAGGTCGCTTTGTTCTAGGTTCACCTGTTTCGTCACCGTGGGTGCGTGGTGGGTCCGGAACGGCGGCAACGAAAATCCCTTGCTCGCAGAGCTCGCAGAAATTATTAAAGCCGCCTAACCCGGACCCTCCGGCCCGACGGTGCCTCGCCTAACCCGGACCCTCCGGCCCGACGGTGCCTAACCCGGACCCTTCGGCGACTCGGACCCTTGCGTGCCTCGTTCCCCTCCGGACGGTCCACGCCTCCGCTTGACGAAAGGCTCGGCGGTGCTCAGGCGGGCTTGGTCGCCTTGCCGTCGAGCCAGAGGGTGTCCGCGTCGTCCCGGTGGGTTCCCGTGGTGCCGACATGTTTCTGGTCTATCCGGGCGCCATTCCTGATGACATGGACGAGGGCCATCCCGTGTCCGCGTCCAATTGCATAGTCGGTCTTGAGCCATTCGAGGATGTCCCCGGCTTTGGCGCCTTCGCCGCTGAAACCCTTGGTTTCGGCTATCTCCACGAGTTGGCGCGGTGTTAGTCCCGTTTTGTCCTCAATGGCGTCGAGGTAGGCCTGGAAAGACATCTAGTTATCCCTTTTCCCGTTCGTGCCAATACTCCTGGCGCCTCCTGCGGACGAGCTGTGCCAGCATCCTGAGGGAAGCTGCGGTAAGCGCAAGGAAAAGGCACACCATCAACCAGTTCCAGGGCTCATCGAACGGCAGCAGGAGGAGCAGCCAGAGAGCAACGAACGTACTCAGCATTACCGCGACCATTTGCCGAACATGGTCGCGCTCCCAACCTGCCTTCATGCAGGGAGGCTAGTGCAACCGCAGCGTTCTCGCCAGAGGCAGCCGAAGTGAAATGTGTCGGCCGAGGCTGGACAGCCTCGGTGGTACGGTCTGCATCGAAAGGGCGGGCCGGGGCCGGGGCCCTGTTGCCGCGACCGATTGTTGAACTACTACTAGCGTCTCCCAGACGTCCCAACGAGAAGATACAGGCGCGGCAATTCGGGTTTGCTCTAACCGGCCGAGAGGGCCAGGGTTTCTCCGATGTCCCGTGCGGCTGCCCTTAGCGCCGCGATCATTTGTTCACGCTCTTGCTCACTGATCCGGCTCCCCAACCCGATAATGCTCAGCCCGGCAACCACTTCATGTCGGTGACCGAAGAGCGGGCAAGCGATACCCAATGCATCGGGATCGACCTCTCCGTGCGAGATGCTGTATCCGAGTGCGCGAATTTGCTTCAACCGCGTAACAAGCTCATCCACACCAGTGAGGGTCCGCTCGGTGAACTGGGGGCGATTATTCAAGGACAACAGTTCGCGGACTTCTGATTCACGCAGCCACGCCAGGAGTACGAGCGCCGAGGCGCCTGCAGTCAGAGGGAGCTGGCTGCCGCGCTCATAGGAGATACGCAGCAGCTGGCCAGATGGCAGTTCACGTTCCAAGCACACAACGGACGCACCTGCCCGGCGAGTCAGTACAACGGTTTGGCCGAACTCGCTGCACAGCTCCCGCATTCTGGGCAGAGCCACCTCGGAAAGCCCAAAACCGCTCCGAGCAACCCGGGCGAGTTTCAGAACCATGATCCCTAAGCGGAATCCTCCACCAGGCGACTCTTCCAGGTATCCGCGCGAAACTAAGGATTCGAGGTAGCGGTAGGCTGTAGAGCGGGCAACGGACAGGCTGTCGGCGACGTCAAGGGCTGAAATGGACGGCTGGGTATCGCTGAACATCTCAAGTATCGTCAGGGCCCGGTCAGCGGTGCTGTTGCGGTCCCGGTAACCACTGCTTGTTGTCGGTGCATCCATGTTTATCAGCCTAGCGGGAGGATGCAGCGGACTAGCCAGGGACACCAAACAGCCAGACCGGTGAAGTCCGCCCGTTGCCTGCGGCGCAACCTGGGAGAGTTCGTTTGGAGGGGGACTACACTGACTCGGCAACGACTTTGTTTGATACGGATCCGACCCCCTCGATGCTCACCGTGACGATGTCGCCTTCTTGGAGGAATAGCTGCGGGTCCCGACGGTAGCCGACGCCGGAGGGGGTGCCCGTGAGGATCACATCGCCGGGCTGCAGCTCAGTGAACTCGGAGATTATGGCAATTAAACTCGGGATACTGAAGATCAAGTAGGACAGGTCAGATTTCTGCACGACTTCCCCGTTGAGCACAGTGCTGATGCCGGCGGTGGCCAGATCCACCTCGCTGGGGGTGACGATGTAGGGCCCCAGAGGCGTGGAATTGTCCCATGCCTTGCCCTGCATCCATTGGTGCGTCTTGTACTGGTAGTTACGCACCGTCACGTCGTTGCAGACTGCGTAGCCCAGCACATGCTTCAAGGCGTTCGCCTCGGTGATACGGCGTCCGGCACGACCAATGATCACCGCAAGCTCACCCTCATAGTCAAATTGGGTAGCTTCAGGCGGAAGTTGAATGTCGGCAGTGGGGCCGATCAGGCTCGACGCGAACTTTGGAAACATTACGGGGTAGGTGGGTAAGTCCCGGTTTGTTTCGGCGACGTGGGATTTGTAGTTCAGACCGACGCACACGACCTTGCCTGCGCACGGTGATGCTGCGCGAAGGGTGACTTCCGAGAGGCTTAGCTGGGTGGCCTCTAGCCGAATGGCGTTGTCCAACACCTCTTTGCTGGTGTCGGGTCCGACGGACGTGATTCCCTCGAGGGGTGTGATGATGTTGCCCGTGACCTCACCGACGTGGTCCCTGTCTTGGTATGTGTAATTTACGTATGCCATAACTAGCGTTTCCTGGTTCTATCGGGAGCGGATTCAGACGGGGTTTCCTTCGCTGACTTTGCGCCATCGTGGTAATTGGCCACCCCACAGGTTGACGCTGTTCGGGATCGGATTCCAGACGCGAGGCAGATAGTTCACGCGATCGTCGTAAAACTTCTCCATTTCCGCGGAGAGCTCGATGTGGTTGCCGGCCGGGTCATTAAAAAAGACGAAGAGGTTGTTGCCAGGACCGTGGCGGCCGGGGCCCCAGGCGACGTCGACATTCAGTACCGTGAGGCGGTCGCACCATGCCTTGAAATCTTCCCATTCCGCCAAATCGTAGGAGTAGTGATCGAGGTCTCCGCCTTTGCCGGTAAACACCACAGCGAGGGTGTGGTGGTCCTTGTCCGAGCGCAACCAGCAGAAGTTGCCGTCCCGCAACTGGTCCGAGATGCGGAAGCCGACAATCGTCGTGTAGAAATCCACCATCCGGGCCACATCGGACGTACCGAGGGTAGTGTGCTGGAACTTTACGGGGCGACGTCCTGAGTCCGACGTCGTTTCGCCCTGGCGCTGCACTTGTGAATGGAAGTGCACACGAGTGCCGTCTGGGTCAGTAAAGGTAATACCCTCAGGCATGCCTGCCGGAGCGGTAATGTCCTCGGGGTTCATGTCGGCGAACTCAACTCCGGCTTCGAAGAGGCGTCCGCGGAGTCCCGCGATGCCGTTTTCATCCCGCACTTCGAAGCCGTAGTAGGCAAGGCCCTTCGGCCCTTGGAAGAGGTCCACCACATGGTGCCCGTGAGGTCCCCAGCCCAGACGAACACCGTTTGGTAATTCGGTCTGACGCACCAGGCCCAAGACCCGAAGGTAAAACTTCTCGGTGGCATCAATGTCGGGGACAGTCAAGCCGATGTGGGACACGGCGGTGTCGCTGAGGAAACCGGCGGTGCCTTTTTCTTCCTGTGCTAGGCGTTCTGGGGTGTCCATAGTGATGCTTCCTTCTCTTCTTTGAGGACTTGTTAGGAGTTGAGAGTCAGAGCCTCGGTTCGCCAGACGGCGGTTGCGTTGAGGACTGCTGCGATGTCGGACGGGGCGAAGACGGCTGAAGTGAAATGGTCAGGACGCTGGAGTACGAACTTGTTTCGGAACGAACCAAATTCGCGATACAGGCCGCCGTCGAGATCGATCAGCACGCCGTCCACAGCATCCGTGCGTGGTTGGGTATCACCGAAGGGGACGTGCCACCGCGTTGCATCGAATCGTGCTGCCAGGGCGTCTGCTTTCGCCCACTCAGCGGGATCAATGTCTACCCCGTAGAGGACCCACCCGGTGCCGACGACTTCATCCAAACGGTTGCTGCTGCGCGAGCGGGTGTCATAGACCAGCGGCTGTCCGATGACGTAGCCGGCGTCCGCGGTCGCGGTGAGCTCACCGCCAAAGTGGGCGATTGGGCGGTAACGCATCTCCTCGAGGAAGGCCCTGCCGTCTTCGGTTCCCAAAGCCCTTCTGACCAAGTCATCGCGGTATCGGGCCACCCTTTGGTTGGTGGTCATGACGATGCTTCCCAGACGAATGGACTGTGCAATGACGGCTGCCGCGTGAGGTTTGCGCTCGGCCTCATAGGTGCCCAAGATCGAGTCCGGGGCCTTTCCCTGTATGACTTCGGCGATCTTCCAGCAGAGGTTGGCGCTGTCCCGAATTCCTGAGTTCAGTCCCTGGCCGGCGAACGGCGGCATCATGTGTGCTGCGTCCCCGAGGACAAAGAACCTGCCTGCCCTGTACCTGTCGGCGTTGACGGCATTGAAGCGGTAGTTCACGGACCGTTCAATGTGATGTTTCTCGATGGCCCGGTAGGGGGCGACCAAGGTGCGAATCAGCTCGATGTCCGGGATATCGCCAGGCTGTCCCTCCCCCTCGAAGAGCAGGAACTCGTAGCGGCAACGCCCGTCGAGTCCCGGCACTATTACGTGGGGTCGGTTGGGGTCCCCATGATGCATTCCATAGCGTTCCGTGTGGGGGTCCTCAAGGGTGTCTGCTACCAGCCACACGTTTGGGTAGCTGCGGCCACTCATGGCGTTGCCGAACTTCAGTTCGCGAACGATCGATCGGCCGCCGTCTGCACCGAGGACGAACTTGGCGCTGAAGTACTTGGTTCCGTCGTCAGCTTCGGCAGTTACGCAGGCCTGAGCGTCTTTTTCATCCAGTCCGGTCATACGGGTACCGAAGTGGACTGTCACCAGGTCGTGGGCGTCGAGGAAAGCTGCGAGGATGCGCTCCAGGTCGGGTTGGGCAAACGGGTTCTTGAAGGGATGGCCAAGGCGATACGGGACCCCGGCACGGGCCTGGAACAAGGGCTCATTGTCAGCGTCGTAATAGCGGGTGCCGGTGCCTGGAACAATGATGCTGCATATTTCGTCGACGATCCCGGCTTGCTGATACGTCCGCAGCGCCTCGTCGTCGACGCTGATGGCCTTCGGTTCGTCACTGGTACCCAGACGTTGCTCCAGGATTATGACGCGAATACCACGAGCAGCCAGTAAAGCTGCTGCAGTCATACCCACTGGCCCTGCCCCGACAATGACGACATCGGTTTCGGTCGTGTTTTCTCGTGTGCTCATAGTCGTCCTCCCCGGGGATGTTCCGCTCAGCCTAACCGCCGCGTGTCCTAATATTCAAGACCTTTGTCCTAATATGTGGACTTCCGATCATTTCGCCTCGAGCACATGCAATGGCCAGAGCGGATGTCAGGCGCCGTACCGGGGAGCGTGAAGATTTCCCGTGTTTCCTCGCAGCGCCGAGAAACACCTTCTGATTCGACCCCGAAGGTGCTGCCCGTTCTCTTCGAATCGAATCTGCAGAATGTCGCCTTGGGGTATGATCCAGCAAACAAAGGTAATCATTTTTAGCTCTCCCTCTGCTATGGTGTCGACACTAGTTAGACGCTAGGTACAAAGCGGCACTAGCAATATCTGTCCCGGAGGGTCGGCAGGGTCAGTTATGACGACCACACACAAGCCATATCCGAAGGACCCCTATGCATAAGCACACTGAAACCGTTGGGTCTCTTAGCTGGGGAATCAAGGACTCGTTCAGGGACTACGTCTCGCGACAGGCCGACTTCAGTCTCACCGTGTCCGACCACGCCTCTATCGGGCCCGGGAATGTCATCCAGTTCCCTGTCAAAGCGGGGAGCGGAAACGTTGTATGGATGTCCGAAGGGTGGGCGGTCTTCGTAGCGCACGGAGGCATGATGCGGCTGTCGCTGAAGAATCCCGTGGTCAGATGGTCCGACCTGGATCTAGTACTGGCGTTCGAATTCGATTCGGGGATGGACGGCACGCAACCTGAACACTTCGAAGTTGCCAGACTTGTTGAAGTGTCAACCCAGGACACGACGCGACGAACCTACAGGTCGTTCCTGCTGCCCGATGCAGTGGGAATGTTTAACGAGATGTACGATCCTGGTTCGGAATTGGATGTCGTCACTGTGGCGATGGAAGCAACTCACTGACTACGGCGGCAAGGAAGCGGCAGTGCATAACCCCCTTTGTCTGACCGTCTCCAGCGCAGTTTCCCGGCCGGAACGAGCTAAACCCAGACAGGGACTGTGGTGCATAAGACGGTTCGCCACCCGAACTTCTCCAGGGGCGGCGGAAAAGGTGACCGCGTCCTTGCCTCCGGCATGAGCGAGCCGGTGTGTCTGCATTCCGTGCGGACACACCGGCTCACGAGACCTGCGGCCGCTCAGGCGTCCAGAATCAGCCGCGGACACGTGCCGGTGGCGCGTGAGACACAGATCATCATAGTTTCGTTGGCTTGCTGCTCAGTGGGCGAGAGGATCGAGTCCCGATGGTCGACCTGTCCCTCGATGACGGGGGTCTCACACGTTCCGCACGTACCCTCCTTGCAAGAGGAGATGACAGGTAGACCAATTCTTTCTGCGGCTTCCAGAATCGATTCGTCCGCATGAACCACGACAGTCTTTTTCGACATGGAAAATTCGACTTCAAAGGGCAGATTTACGGTCGGAGCGTCAAAGATCTTTGGTGCGAACCGTTCAAGGCGCAGTGAATCCTTCGGCCAGTGCGCGGCATTGGATTCTGTAGCACGGAGTAAGGGTTCCGGGCCGCAGGCGTAGACGAGGGTATCCTCCCGGGAGTCCCTGAGAATTCCGGGCAGGTCAATATGGCCAAACTCATCCTGCGGTACCACGGTCACCCGGCTGCCATAAGGTGCCAATTCCTCAAGGAACGCCATGGAGTTCCTCGTCCTACCCCCATAAATAAGCTGCCAGTTGGTTCCGGTACGTTCGGCTTCGCGCACCATCGCCAGGATCGGAGTAATCCCAATGCCGCCGGCAATGAAAAGGTAGTTCCTGGTCGGATTCAGGCGGAAGTTGTTGCGTGGCCAGGACACAGTCACCGTGCTGCCTTCAACCAGGAGGTCGTGAATTGCTGCAGATCCGCCCCTTCCTGCCGGCTCACGCAGGACACCGATACGGTAACTCGACAGGTCTTCAGGATCCGAACACAGCGAATACTGGCGGACAATCCTCTGGCCCCCCGTCCCGGCCAGATGAAGATCCACATGAGCGCCGGCCTTCCACTGCGGAAGTTCGCCTCCGTCCGGGTGGGTTAGATCGAGACTGATCACGCCATCGGAGGCTGTAACGCGTTTGGACACCTGGAGGTTGAGAGTGCGCACGGTCCGTTCGCGTGAGCGTTCGACATCGGCCAGATCCCAGGCGGCGTGCAGCGTCCGCCGGACGGGCAGCAGCGCCATTCGCAGAAAGTCGAGTTCATCTGGATTCGACGGCCGGATGGACGGCAGCCGTTCGAACAGGACTTTGAGGCCGGTGGAACCCTGTGCCCGAGCCAACGGGTTGCCCAAACAAGTATGCCGACCGGCGGTAAAAGCCAGATGATCTGTTGGGTTGGGACGATGGATATCGAATTCGAAGGGGCGGTCGACGTACGTCGGATCGGTATTTGCCGAGGCCAGGGACACAAAAATCATGTCTCCCTTGCTGATTCTGACCCCGGACAGTTCGACATCCTTCATGGCAGTCCGCGACGTAAAGGTGGAGGACGGGCGGCGACGGACGGTCTCCTCGAACACATTCGACCAGAGCGTGGGCTCGGCGATGGCATCGGCCAAGGCGTCTGGATGCTGCGACAGGAATATGACTGCATTGGTCATAGCCTGCGCAGTCGTGTCCGCACCTGCCATCGCAAACTCAGAGAGGTGCAATCCAATCAAATCCGTGGACAGCATATAGGCGCCATGCGCGTCCTTAGCCGAAGCCATGACGGAGATAATGTCATCGGCGTCGGATTCCCGGCGAGATTCAATAATGTCCCTGAGAACCAGATTGGCGTTAACAAAGCGGTCCCAGACTTCGCTGCGCCGCGGCTCCAACAGAGGCTCGTGTGCCGAGGACAGGATCGCTGCTTCATCATCGCGGAGCTGGCGCATCATGGGATCGTATTCGTACCCGAGGCCCAGCAGGGCCATGATCGTCTGGGTAGTCAGTTCGAGCGAATACTCCTCCATAAGGTTGGCGGAACCGTTCGCCTCGAATTTGTCGATAATCCGATGGGCGCGCGCCTCGATCTCAGGACGCAGCCGTTCCATTCGCTCCTTGGTGAAGCCTCGCTGGGCCACCTGACGGGAACGGGTATGCGTGGGAGGGTCCTGGCCCACGATCATCATCGAGATCAGCTCGGGGGGATAAACCGCATGGTGCTGCGATGGCACTTCGGCGGCAGAGTTCTGCGCTGAGGAGAATAACTGCCAGTCACCCAGGACCTCGAGGCAGTCTTCACGGGAGGTGACGATCCAGGCATTCAGATAGTCGTACCAAAAGACAGGTGTGGCTTCTCGGACACCTGCAAAGTGCTTTGCCGGGTCGCGGAAATAATCATCGCCGAGGGCATTAAAGGATGGTGAAACAGGAGCATGCCCGCCGGCTGAGGGGGGTGTGTGGATCGTCGTCATGCTCTTCTCCTCAGCTAGCGGCCGCGGCGGAGGCGACGATGGTGGAGAGCTTTTGGAACCGGGCAACATTGTCGCCTTCGTCCATAATCCCGGTAGACAGAAATGAGAATGATATTTCGCTGACGGGATCGATCCAGAAGAGGGTTGAGCCCGCCCCGTAGGAACCGAAGGTCCGGGGAGAGACGAAAGGGCCGAAGAAGCGGGCATGGATACCGTTACCAGCGAGTGCATAGCCGAGCCCCATATTCCCGGGGGGCAGGTCCCACTTTCGCTCGGTGGCAATCATTCCGTAGAGGTCATTGACCATGTCTCCCGTTTGATTGTGCGTGGCCTGGTCGAGGACGGCCGGAGAGATGATGCTTATACCCGCTGCGGTGCGGCCGCCGTTGCGGAGCATCTCGGTGAACCGGAAGACATCGTCTATCGTCGAGACGGCTCCTACCCACGGCAACTCAGCGTTGGGGAGGTCGAGGACCTCGTTGAAACATTCAATGTCCTTGGGCTCAAGCCAGCCCTCATTGCTCGTGATGACTTTGAGCGGGTTGGCGCGCCCGCTGAGCCGCTCCGGCATACCGAAGCTGGTGTCCGGCATCCCGATCGGCGCAAAGACCTTCTCCTCCATGAGGTCGCGGAAGGACTCGGCCCCGTAGGCGCGGCGCGCCATTTCGCCCAGAAGTGCATGGTTGATGGCCGCGGAGTAGCTGAGGTTTTCCCCTGGCTCGTTTACGACATCGACAGAGCATAACGCCCGGATGACGTCGGCGAGCACAGCGAAGCCAGGGACCCCGATTCCCGGATGAGGCGTGGAGGGAAGGCCTGCCCTGTGAGTGAGCAGGTGGGCCACGTTGATTCGGTCTTTGCGCGCTGCTCGGAACGGGTCGGTTCCCGGAAACTCGGGAATCAGATCCACCACCCGGGTGTTGAGCATCAGTTTGCCTTCACTGACGGCACGCAGGACCAGGGCGTTGGTGAAGCCCTTCGACATTGACAGGATCCGGTAGACGTCGTCGCGGGCTGTGGGTCGTCCCGTGTCCTGATCGGCAATGCCATACGTGCCGCGAAGAGCAACTGCACCGCCGCGGGCGACGATGACATTGGCGCCGAGGTAGTCGCCTTGCCCGATGTCCTCACAGATCGTCTCGTCTAGAACATGCAGATACCGGGCGTCGAGCCCCTCGACATCGCTGAACGAGGATTCGGTAGTGGGAGTAATGGACACGGATGTCATATGGTGCTCCGTTTTCTGGGATGTTGTGAGGGCATGCTGCGGTCTCAGTGTGGACGGATGGATGGGAAGGTGCGGGGTAGCTGCTTACGCCATCAATCCGCCGCCCGAAGGCGACAAGGTTTGGCCGGTGTAATGCTTGGCGGCGTCTGAAGCCAGGAAAAGGACGGTCTGGCCGACTTCAGCGGGATCAGCAACACGCTTTAATGGCTGCAAGGCCAAAAGGAACTCCACGTGGTCGTCACCGCTGGCGGTGAACATGGGAGTATTGATGCCGGCCGGGGCAATCGCGTTGACCCTAATGTCGAAAGGTGCCAACTCTGCAGCTGCGGCCTTGGTCAGACCCACGACTGCTGCCTTGGACGCTGGATAATACGACGGCATAGGTATGCCCAGGAGTCCCGCCACAGAGGAGAAGTTCGTGATTGACCCTCCTCCGGCGGCCTTTAACAGCGGCGCGGCGGCCCGCATCGTGTAGAAAGTACCATCGAGATTGATGGCCATTACCCGCCTGAAGTCCTCATCCGTGATTTCTTCGATGAATTCAGGAAAGTAGGACTCACCGGTTTTGGCCGCGGCAATCATCTTGTTGTTGATGTCGTTGACCCAGGCCTGCTTGGTTTGGTTCGGGGTGGAAACTCCGGCCGCATTGACAAGGATGTCCAGTTTCCCGTGCCTGGACTCAACCATCTCGAAAAACGCATTTACTGCAGTGGAGTCCGAAACATCGGCGGCGTATCCCTCGGCCCGGTCAACCCCGGCAAGCGCAGCATCCAATGCCTCCTGGCGGAGGTCCAATCCGTAGACAGTGGCGCCGGCACGGGACAACGCCTTCACGGATTCAAGGCCCATGCCTGAGGCTGCGCCGGTCACGACTGCAATCCTGCCGTTCATATCCATTTCGATTACCTCTCAGAGACCGATAGAGCCGGCCGAATAACAGTGACGGAGATCACTACTCCGCTGGACACCTCATGATCACACCCGATTGGTCATATGTCCACGAATTTCGCATCACAGTGTCGACAAGAGAGTGCCGCTTTATGGCGATGTAGACGCCAAACTCGGCTAAATAACGCGGACAGCGGGATTTAGTGGCGACACTCAGGCCGTTTTGCTCTTGACAACCCCCGTGCCCTGAAGAACTATGGTGATCTCCATCACAGGCATACGGCGGCGTCCTTCAGCCGGTTCCCTTCGCGTCCCTGCCCTTCCTCTTAGGAGCCCTCATGCAGGAAACCTCTTCCCCTATGTCCTTTCCCGGACCACCGGCGTCCCCCGGGGGGTCTAAGACTCTGACAGGGGCTCCTCCCACGGGTCATGTTCCGTGGAAGCGGGCCGGCGTCCTCATGGCCATCACCTTCTCGTTCCTGCAGATGATGAATGAGGTTGGCGCCCTCATGTCCATTCCGCTTTACGGGCAGATGAGTGCCGACCTGGCACTTACGCCGAGCCAGGTCACGTGGGCCCTGATGGCGACCACTCTCATGGGATCTGTCTCCATCGCGATCATCGCCAAAGCAGGGGACATCCTCGGGCATCGCCGGATGATGTACCTGTGTCTCGTGCTCATCGTCGTGGGGTACGGAATCGCCGCCTTCGCTCCGAACCTGGTGACGCTTATTGCCGGCCGAGCGCTGCTCGGAATCACGGCGGGCCAGGCCTTGTGCGTGGGAATCATGAACGACAGGCTCTCCATCCCCAACCGCAAGCGGGCCGTGGCCTATATTGCTGCAGGGCAGGCTGCGGGCGTGTTCATCGGCTTTGCATTGGGCGGCGCGTTTGTGGCGGCAGGCCTGACCTGGCGGCACGCGTTCGTCTTCGGCGGCCTACTTACACTGCTGGCCCTGCTCGGATTCTGGTTCTGGGGTAAGGATTCGGACGCCATTGAACGCAACCGCGGCCAGAAGAAATCATTCGACGTCGTCGGCGTCGTACTGCTGGGACTCGGTGTGACCGCCCTGTGCATAGGGATCAGCCAGTCCATGACCTGGGGCCCAACGGCGTCGCTGACGCTCGGCTTTACCCTGGGCGGTGTTCTCCTCATCGCCGCCGCACTGTACTGGGAATCCAAGTCCAAAGACCCGCTGCTGCCGATCAGCGACCTGTTCTCCCGCCGCCTGCTGCCGGCCTACGGTGTTTTCATCTCCATGGGGATCCCCAGCATGCTGCTCTTCAACATGATCATGGGTTACGCGATGACTCCCGCGGCGCCCCTGGGCTATGGGTTTGGCCTGAGCCCGCTTCAGGCAGCCTTTATCTTCCTGCCCGAGGTTGCTGCCGGCTTCCTCGCAGCGCGCCTGGTCACCCGCTGGCTGGCCCGTACGACGGCAAGGAACGTCCTTGTGGGTGCGGGAGTCGTGATGTTGGCGTCCTTCGTGACGCTGACCTTCGGTCACACCAGCCTCGCCGTCGTTGTGGTGGTGATCTTCTTCTATGGCATGGCCTACACGACCCTGATGACCACTGCCGTCTCGGTCATTGCTGTCGAAGCACGCGAGGGCAAAGGTGCCGGCACCGCATCCATATACATTGCGGTGGCACTGGCCGCCAGCTCCGTTGGCACCGCTATCTACTCGGCTGTCGCAGGATGGGGCACAGACCCGGAAACGCTGGCCTTGCGGCCGGAAACCTTTACCATGGGATTCGGTGTGGCATCGGTCTTCACTTGTGTCGCCATTGTCTGCGGACTGGCTCTCTCCCGGGACATCAAGCTGGCGCGGCCAGACGAGGATAACCAGGCTGCCCCACTTCGTTCCACGCTGAAATAGGGGTGCGCAGGTCCTAGTAGTACTCGTCGCTCCTCTCACGTTCGTCACCCATGCACGGGGGCCGTGAAGTGGACGAAGTAAGGGTAGTGAACGCGACTATGGGGTTGAACACGCCCGATTGTTGCTGTGCAGGAAAGCAGCCCGAGAAAGCTCTACCCTGCAATAAAAGAAGTGAAGTCATTCCACGAAATGCGCTCCGAGTTCAACCAGCTCGTCACCCCTGGCGGACACGCAAAAGCGCCGGACGGACCGGGTTAGGCGGCTTGAAGAATCCCTGCGAGCTGAAGCGAGCAGGTTTCATTGCCGCCGTTCCGGTCCGCCCGGCGCGGGCGAAGCAGACGGACTACCTAGGCAGCAGCCACAGCATCCTCATGGAACTTCTTCCCGTTCACACGCTCGGAGGCACCAACGCGGTCCAGGTACGGCGTAATGCCGCCCAGGTGCATCGGCCAGCCGGCACCGAGGATGACGCACAGGTCGATGTCCTCCGGGCCGGCCACAACGCCCTCTTCGAGCATGAGTCCGATTTCCTCGGCCAGGGCGTCCTGCGTGCGGCGCAGGACTTCCTCGGAGGTGGAGGGGGTGGTGCCGAAGTCCAGCATCGCCAGGGTTTCCTCCGGGATGTAGGAGTTGCCGTCCTCGTCCTTCTGCCACAGGGACTTGATGCCGGCGTCGATAATCTTCTGCGAGTTCTTCGACAGCCAGAACCGCTCACCGAAGGCGCTGTGCAGGGATTCCTGCACATGCTGGCCCACCGGCAGGCCCACCAGGGCCAGCAGGGTGAACGGAGACATCGGCAGGCCCATGGGACGCAGCGCGTTGTCCGCCGTGGCGGCGTCGGTGCCCTCGTCGAAGACCATGGTGATCTCGCCGAACATGCGGCCCAGGATGCGGTTCACCACGAAGGCCGCGGCATCCTTGACCAGCACGGCGGTCTTCTTCAACTGCTTGGCCAGCACAAAGGCGGTGGCCAGCACGGCGTCGTCGGTCTTGGGCGCGCGCACGATTTCCAGCAGCGGCATCACGGCGACCGGGTTGAAGAAATGGAAGCCCACCACGCGCTCGGGGTGCTGAAGGTCCGCGGCCATTTCGGTCACGGAGAGCGAGGAGGTGTTGGTCGCCAGGATGCACTCGGGGGAGACCACGGCCTCCACCTCGGCGAAGACCTGCTTCTTGACCGAGAGTTCCTCGAAGACGGCTTCGATAACGAAGTCGGCGTCGGAGAAGGCCTCCTTGGACACCGAGCCGGTGACCAGTGCCTTGGTGCGGTTGGCGGCGTCGGGGGAGATCCGCTTCTTGGCGAGCAGCTTATCCACCTCGGCGTGCACGTAGCCCACGCCCTTGTCCACGCGTGCCTGGTCGATGTCCGTCATCACGACGGGGACCTTCAGCTGGCGCGCGAACAGCAGGGCGAGCTGGCTGGCCATGAGGCCTGCACCGACAACACCCACCTTGGTGACCGGACGGGCAAGCTTCTTATCCGGGGCACCGGCGGGACGCTTGCCGCGCTTCTGGACCAGGTCCAGGAACGCGTACACCGTGGAGGTGAACTGCGGGGACTGCATCAGTTCGGCCAGTGCGTCGCACTCGGCTTCACGGGATTCCGCGCGGGTCCAGGTTTTGCCCTTTTCCAGCAGGTCCAGCACCTTTGCCGGTGCCGGGGCCGCGTTGGAGGTCTTGGCCTCCACGAAGGCACGGCCCTTGGCGACGGCGGCGTCCCATGCCTCGCCGGCGTCGGCAGGTTCGACGGCGTTGGGCCGCTCCACCTTTTCCTCACCGGTGATCACGCGGGAGGCCCAGGCCAGGGACTGCTCGAGGAAGTCCGCCGGCTCGAAGAGCGCATCGGCGACGCCCAGCTTGTAGGCGGCGGGACCGCTCAGGGTGCGGTTGTTGCTCAGCGGGTTCTCGATCATCACCTTGACGGCGTTCTCGGGACCGATGAGCCGTGGCAGCAGGTAGACGCCGCCCCAGCCCGGCACCAGGCCAATGAAGGCTTCCGGCAGGGCCAGTGCACCGGCGCCGGTGGACACCGTGCGGTAATCGGACTGCAGGGCAATCTCCAGGCCGCCGCCCAGAGCCACGCCGTTGATGAAGGCGAAGCTGGGAACGCCCAGGGTGCCCAGCTTGGCGTAGACATCGTGGCCCAGGCGGGCCATGGCGTAGCCGTCTTCGTACTCGGCGAGCGTCTTCACGGCGGACAGGTCAGCGCCGGCCACCAGGTAGAACGGCTTGCCGGTGACGCCGACGCCGACGATCTCGCCGTTGTCCGCGCGGACCTTAAGCTCATCGAGCTTCCCGCCGAGCTCGAGCAGGGTGTTCGGGCCCAGGGTGGTGGGACGGGAGTGGTCGACGTCGTTGTCCAGGGTGATCAGCGCGAAGGTGCCGGCGTTGCCGGGCAGCTGAATGTCGGAGACGTAGGAGTGGGTGACAACCTCGGTGGGGAAGAGGCCTGCGAGGTGCTGGTAATCGGGAGCAGACATTACTTCGTGGCCTCCGTGGAATCGGTGTTGTAGTCGGGGTGGTTCGGGTTCTCCCAGATCACGGTGGCGCCCATGCCCAGGCCGATGCACATGGTGGTCATGCCGTAGCGCACGCTCGGGTCTTCCTCGAACTGGCGGGCCAGCTGGTTCATCAGGCGCACGCCGGAGGAAGCCAGCGGATGGCCGACGGCGATGGCGCCGCCGTAGCGGTTGACGCGGGGATCGTCGTCGGCAATGCCGAAGTGATCCAGGAAGGACAGAACCTGGACGGCGAAGGCCTCGTTGATTTCGAAGATTCCGATGTCCTCGATGGACAGGCCGGTCTGCTTCAGGACCTTTTCAGTGGAGGGCACCGGGCCGTAGCCCATGACCTCGGGTTCGACGCCGGCGAAGGCGAAGCCGACCAGGCGCATCTTGACGCCCAGGCCAAGTTCCTCGGCAGCCTCGGCAGAGGCGAGCAGGGCGGTGGTGGCGCCGTCGTTCAGGCCTGCGGCGTTACCGGCGGTGACGCGGCCGTGCGCACGGAAGGGGGTGCGCAGCTGGCCGAGGTCTTCGACCGTGGTGCCCGGACGCGGCGGCTCATCCACCGTGTTCAGCGTCCAGCCGGTTCCCGGCTTCTTGGTGGCAACCGGCACCAGATCGGGCTGGATGGAGTTGTTGGCGTAGGCCTTGGCGAGCTTTTCCTGGCTGGCGGCGGCGTACGCGTCGGTGCGGTCCTTGGTGATGTGCGGGAACCGGTCATGCAGGTTCTCGGCCGTGTTGCCCATGTTCAGGGCCGCCGGGTCCACCAGGCGTTCGGTCATGAAGCGGGGGTTCGGATCGGCGTCCTTGCCCATCGGGTGGTTGCCCATGTGCTCCACGCCGCCGGCGATGACGACGTCGTAGGCGCCGAAGCCGATGCCGGAAGCAGTGGTGGTGACGGCCGTCATGGCACCGGCGCACATGCGGTCAATGGCGAAGCCGGGCACCGTTTGCGGCAGGCCCGCCAGCAGGGCGGCGGTGCGGCCGATGGTCATGCCCTGGTCGCCGGACTGGGTGGTTGCAGCGATGGCTACCTCGTCGACGCGTTCCGGAGGAAGGGAAGGGTTGCGGCGCATCAGCTCGCGGATGCACTTGACCACCAGGTCATCGGCCCGCATGCCGGCGTAGATTCCCTTTTCGCCGGCTTTGCCGAACGGGGTCCGCACTCCGTCAACGAAAACTACGTCCCTGATCTGCCGTGATCGGCTTTGTGGGCTCACGTACTTACTCCTCTTTGAGATATGAAACGGAACTGCGTCCGGCTCGATGTTACTCGTGAGTAACATAGGCCGCAAGGATGCCTGCCGTTGTGACGGCCGGTCCGCACCGACCCTACCGACATACCGCCGTCCCCGGAAACCATGACGCGGCCCGTGCTGGTACCTTGTCGGGATGGAATCCGTCGCTGACCCCGAGCTGGCTGCGTGGGTGGATGACGTCCGTTCCGGCGGCAGTTCCCAACCCTCGGTGGAGCGGATCGGACAGCTCCGGGCGCCGCGCCACCGCCCGGCCGGGCCTGCGGTGGAAGACGTGCGGGATCTTCGGATCCCGGGTACCGAACCGCTCGCTGCCCGGCTGTACCGTCCCGAAAGGCCGGCGCCGCCGCTGACCGTGTTTGTCCACGGCGGGGGCTTCGTGTTCGGCGGCCTGGAGTCCCACGACCGGCTGTGCCGCCGACTCGCGCTCCTGGCCGGCACCGCCGTCCTGGCAGTGGACTACCGGCTGGCACCGGAGCATCCGGCTCCCGCGGCGGTGGACGACGTCGTCCGGGTCCTGCGCTGGGCAGCGGGCCGCCCGCAGGTGCTGGGGCCGCTGAACCCACGAGTCGGACTGGCCGGCGACAGCGCCGGCGGGCTGATTGCCTTCCTTGCCGCTCAGCGGCTTGCCGGCACATCCGCGCAGCCGGATGCGCTGTTCCTTGCCTACCCCAATGCCGACCTCACGCTCAGCGGGCCCAGTGTCAGGGATAAGGGGGAGGGGTGGGGGTTGGATGTGCGGGATCTCGCCTTCTACATAGCCCAGTGGGTCCCGGAAGCAGCGAACCTGTCGGGCTTCAGCCCCGTGGACAGCGCGCGCCGCCGTCCCCTGCCGGTGCCGACGCTGCTGGCAACCGCCGAACATGATCCACTGCGGGATGAAGGAAAACAGCTGGCCGACGAACTGGCCCGCGGCGGAACCGAGGTCGAGTATCTGCCGCACCCCGGCCTGGTCCACGGATTCATGACGCTGGATACGGTATCGCCGGCCGCGCGGTCAGCCGGAGATACCCTGCTCCGCCGGTACGGGAAAATGCTGGGGAGAAACCGAGTCTAGGGCCGGAAGTCGGTCATTCCCATTTGCTTGCGTTTATTGGATGCGCCGAAGAAAAAGTTCTGCCCGTACCTGCATCGCAGGCACGGGCAGAACTGCCTTTACCTTAGAGATCCGGAGTCGCGGAGCAATAGGCGCTCTCGGGACCGGTGGACGTCTGCTCGTCCGCAACGACGTCGTCGATGGTGATCTTGCAGGTGATGGACGTGGCGGATTCGTCCTTTGTGGCGGAGAGATCGTAGAAACTCTCGTATTCCGTCTCGTTCTTGTCCGTCAGTTCCCTGGTGAACGGAAGCGCGACGTCGGTGAGCTGCTCGTCTTCATTCGCGCCGACCTTGCCGGAGACGATGACGGAAGGGGAGGTGGGGCCGTCGCTGGTCACCTCGTAAACGATGGTGTGGGTCTTGACCTCCTCCGAGGCCGGCTCCTGGGCATCGGCCGGCTCGTCCCCGCCGCCGCATCCGGTCAGCGAAGCGGCCAGGAACAGGACGGCAGTTGCTGCCAGTGTTTTCTTCATGGATCCCCCAAGGTCTCGTGAGTATTCGCCTGTGAACCATATCACTGATGCTCTGGGCGGAAGCATGCTTACTAATTCGTTTCGCGCGGGGCACCTCGCTAATCTGGGAATGATGAGTACTGCGAAAATCTCCCCGAACACTGCCCCCACGCCCAGCACATCCGGTATGGTCCGCGTGCGCGGCGCGCAGGAAAACAACCTGCGCAACGTGGACGTCGACATCCCGCGCGATGCGATTGTGGCCTTCACCGGGGTATCCGGTTCCGGCAAGTCATCCCTGGCCTTCGGCACCATCTACGCCGAGGCGCAGCGCCGGTACTTCGAGTCCGTGGCACCCTATGCCCGGCGGCTGCTGTCCCAGGGGCACAATCCCAAGGTGGAGGAAATCACGGGGCTGCCGCCCGCCGTCGCGCTGCAGCAGCGCCGCGGCGCCCCCAGCTCGCGGTCCACTGTCGGCACGCTGACCACACTCTCAAATTCGATGCGCATGCTCTTCTCGCGCGGCGGCACCTATCCGGAGAATGCGGAGCCGGGCAGCCTCGATTCGGATGCCTTTTCCCCCAACACTGCCGCCGGTGCCTGCCGGGAATGCTCCGGCCTGGGCATCGCGCACACCGTCACGGAGGATTCGCTGGTGCCGGATCCGTCGCTGAGTATCCGTGACGGAGCCATCGCCGCCTGGCCCGGCGCCTGGCAGGGCAAAAACCTGCGCGACATCCTCATCCAGCTCGGCTACGACGTCGACGTGCCCTGGAAGAAGCTGCCGAAAAAGGACCGCGACTGGATCCTGTTCACCGAGGAACAGCCGGTGGTGATGATTACCCCGCAGCGGGACCGCGTTGCCAAACCGTATAAGGGACGGTTCTGGAGCGCCAAGAGCTACGTCATGCATACCCTGGCCGATTCCGGCAGCGCCCAGATGCGTGAGCGCGTCCTGGCCTACATGGTCTCCGGGCCCTGCCCGGTCTGCGGCGGCGCGGGCCTGCGCCCGGAGGCGCTGGCGGTGACCTTCGCCGGCCGGAACATCGCCGAACTGAACGGCGCCACGCTGGCCGAACTGGCCGGAATCATCCGTCCGACGGCGGAGCTGAAGTCCGCCGGCACCGCCTCCCGCGCGGCGGCCTCCAATGAAGACACCGAAGTAGCGGTGACCATCACCCGTGACCTGCTGGGCCGGCTGGAAGTGCTGATCGGCCTGGGCCTGGGCTACCTCAGCCTCTCGCGCGCCACCCCCACCCTGTCGCCGGGGGAGATGCAGCGTCTGCGCATCGCCACGCAGCTGCGCTCGGGCCTTTTCGGAGTGATCTATGTCCTGGACGAGCCGTCCGCCGGCCTGCACCCCGCCGACGCCGAGCCGCTGCTCACCGTGCTGCAGGAACTGAAGGACGCGGGAAACTCGGTGTTCGTCGTCGAGCACAACATGGATGTGGTGCGCAGCGCGGAATGGATTGTCGACGTCGGTCCGCAGGCCGGCGACGGCGGCGGCACCGTGCTCTACAGCGGACCCGTGGACGGACTCGCCGAAGTGGAGGAAAGCGCCACCCGGCCGTTCCTCTTCGGCGAGGCGGAAACGGCCCGGCCGCCCCGCCGGACGCCGGACCGCTGGCTGCGCCTGAAGGGGATCACCCGGCACAACCTCTCCGGCCTGGATGCCGACATTCCGCTGGGTGTGCTCACTGCAGTCACCGGTGTCTCCGGCTCCGGCAAGTCCACCTTGGTCAGCCAGGTCCTGGCCGAGACCGTGGGGCACCAGGTCAATGGAACGGCCCCGGAACCGGACGGCACGGAAGAGCAGGCCGAGGACAACGATCCGGCCGCGCAGGTACGCTCCATTGCCGGGCTGGAACACCTGGACCGGCTCGTCCGCGTGGATCAGCGGCCCATCGGCCGGACTCCGCGCTCGAACCTGGCCACCTACACCGGCCTGTTCGACGCCGTCCGGAAGCTCTACGCCTCCACCGACGAGGCACGCGCCAGGGGGTACACCGCTGGCCGGTTCTCCTTCAATGTGGCCGGCGGCCGCTGCGAGACCTGCCAGGGCGAAGGCTTCCTTGCCGTCGAACTGCTCTTCCTGCCCGGCACCTACGGACCGTGCCCGGTCTGCCAGGGCGCCCGCTACAACGAGGAGACCCTGCAGGTCACCTACCGGGGCAAGTCGATCGCCGATGTGCTGGACATGCGCGTGGAGACCGCCGCGGAGTTTCTGGCGGATGTGCCTGCCGCTGCCCGCAGCCTGCAGACCCTGCTCGACGTCGGCCTGGGCTACCTGCGCCTGGGCCAGCCCGCCACCGAACTCTCCGGCGGCGAGGCGCAGCGGATTAAGCTGGCCACGGAACTGCAGCGTGCCCGGCGCGGACATACCCTCTACCTGCTGGACGAGCCGACCACCGGCCTGCACCCGCAGGATGTTCAACTGCTCCTGGGCCAGCTGAACCGGCTGGTGGACAGCGGCAACACCGTGGTGGTGGTGGAGCACTCCATGAACGTGGTGGCCTCCGCCGACTGGGTGATCGACATGGGGCCGTCCGGCGGCGAGGACGGCGGAAAGATCATCTGCGCCGGCACCGCCGACGAGGTCGCCGGCTGTGCTGCGAGCCGGACGGCACCCTATCTGTCGGCGGCGCTTAAGCTGCTGCGGTAAGCCGTCCCGCGGCGTCGTGGGCCACCACGTAGCCGTAGACCAGGCCCTGGCCGATGGTTGCTCCGGCGCCGGGGTAACTCTTGCCGAACACGTTGGCCGCAGTGTTGCCGATGGCGTAGAGACCCTCGACCGGGCTTCCATCCTCGAACCGCACACGGCCGCGTTCGTCGGCTGTCAGGCCTCCGCAGGTGCCCAGATCGGACAGGACCAGCTTGACGGCGTAGAACGTCTTGCCGGAGAGGGGACGCAGGTTCGGGTTGGGGCGGACCGTGGGGTCCCCGTAGTAGCGGTCATAGGCGCTGGCCCCGCGGTGGAAGTCCTCGTCCACGCCGGCGGCGGACAGTTCGTTAAACCGGGCGGCGGTGGCGGTGAAGGCCTCTTCGGGCACCCCGATGCTGCGGGCCAGTTCAGGCAGGCTGCCCGCCTTGGCTGCAATGCCGGCCTCGTACCAGGCGGCGGGCAGGGGGCTGCGCGGATACAGGCTGCCGGCGAGGAGGTAGCTGTTGCGGTACTCCTGGTCGAAGACCATCCACATGGTGCCGACCGGATCGCCCTGCCGTTCCCTCTCGAGCACACGCTGCCCGAAGGACATGTAGTCCTGGGCCTCGTTGGTGAACCGGCGCCCGGCGTCGTCGACAATGAAGGACCCCGGCAGGGAGCGTTCGGCCAGCATTACCGCGGGTGCACCGCCGGGCAGCGGTGCGACGGCCGGGAACCACCAGGACTGGTCCATCAGCGCAGTGCCGGCGCCAAGCTCTGCCGCGGCCTTGATGGCGTCTCCGGTATTGCCCTCGCTGCCGAAGCTCCAGTTCTCCAGCGACGCCGACTGGTGCTTGTGCCGCATCGCCATATCGTGGTCGAAACCCCCGGCGGCCAGGACCACGCCCTGCCGTGCCGTCACCGTGACCTTCCGGCCGTCCTGCTCCAGCACGGCTCCGGTGACCCGTTCCTCCTCGGTGATGAGCCGGACCAGCGATGTTTCGGTCCACACCGGAATCCCGGCCCGGAGCACACCCGCGTAGAGCCCGGCGGCCAGGGCCTGCCCGCCGGCCACGTAATTCCGGCGCAGCGCGAGCCCGCCGATGCCCTGGACGGCCCGGGCGGCCGCCGTCGACAGACCCTTCGCCGGCACCTTCGCCATCAGGTTCAGCCACCGGTAGTCCTTGCCGGTCACCGGCATGGGCAACGGGGCTTCCATGGTTCCGCCCCGCAGGCGGCTGCGTTCGGAGCCGAGCTGGTTGGCATTGAAGGGAACGCATTCGCAGCTGCGTCCCATGGCCGAGCCGCCCGGCTGTTCCGGCTGGTAGTCCGAGTACTCCCTGTCCCAGAGGAAGCGCATGGGTGTCATCCGCAGCAGCATCTCCACGGCGGCGCTGCCATGGGCCAGGAAGGTTTCCCAGCGCGCCCGCGGGGAGGTTCCGCCGACGACGGCGTCCACGTAGGCGGTTGCGCGTGCGGGCGAGTCGGGTGCTCCGGCTTTCTGCAGCACCGGGTTGTTGGGGATCCAGAAGGCTCCGCCGGACCGCGCCGTGGAGCCGCCCACATAGGCGGTCTTCTCAACGATCAGGACGCTGGAGCCCAGCTCGGCGGCGGCGAGGGCCGCGGCCATGCCGGTGCCGGAGCCGATCACCAGAAGGTCCACGGTGGTGTCCTGTGCGGTGTGGACACGGGCGGGTGCGGGTTTGGTCATGCCAATCTCCTTTGACTGCAGCTGCACAAGTAGGCAGCCGTGGCACTTTAGTGCTGTGGAAGCACCCTAGCGGGTCCGGGAAGGAACCGGCGAACTTCACCGCGCGGCTAAGTCTGTGAATGCGGCTGGACCCCGGACCGGAAGCGTTCCCACGCGGATTGGCGGGACATGCCCAGCGACGAGCCGATGACAGCCCAGCTGATGTTCCGGCCCCTGGCTACGTCCACCCAGCGGCGCAGATGCTCCTCAACCTGATCGCGTGCCTCGGCGACCCGGGGAAGGCGCTCCAGCAGTTCATCATTGCTCAGCGCATCCCAAGGGGTGGCAGGCAGGGGACCCGGAGCGGCAGGGCGGGGCGCCTCCAACAGCTTCAGGGCGCCGGCTGCGCAGTCCCGGCAGATGGCGGCGGTGGGCGCTGCGGCCAGCACGCCGGTCTCCTCCCGCGGGCGCAGGCAGAATGAGCACATGAAGGGCTGGGACCGGGGATCCTCACGGTCCTCGCCGCTTCGTTCAGGAGACATGGCCCCAGTCTAACCAGCGCCCGCCCCGGGCGACCCCTTGTGGTGTCAGGCAACACCTGACACTATGTCAGGAATTACCTGACAGTTTCCGAAGGGGCGGCGCATGGCAACGGGACAACTCCACCACACTGCCGAGGGAAATCCGCCCGGGCGGTCCTTTCGCTTCCTTGCCTCCGCGGCGGCTGCCGAAGGTTTTGGGGATGCCCTGACCCGCGCCGTTCTGCCCATCCTTGCCGTGGCCGTGCTTGGCCTGGGTCCGGCCTTCGTCGGGATCCTCAATGCCACCGGCATTGCGGCGTTCCTGCTGCTGGGCGTCGGCGTCGGCATCGCGGTGGACCGCGCCGGCAAACCGCGCGCGGCCATGGGAGCGGCATCGCTGCTGCGGTGCGGAGTCCTGCTCGCTCTTGCTGCCGCGCTCTGGCGGGGCGGGCTGACCGGAGGGGTGCTTTTTGCCGCAGCAGTGCTGATCGGCGTAGCGGACGTGGTGTTCACCACCGCACACAGCACTGTTGTACCCCGGGTCGTCGGGCAGGGAGGCCTGAGGCGCGCCTACTCGCGGCTGGCAGTCATCAACCAAACGACGGCGGCCGGCGGGGCGGGTGCAGCCGGGGCCATTCTGGCGGTGATCGGCATGCCGCTGCTGCTTCTGGCCGGTGCGGGTGCGTACGCGGCGTCCTGCCTCTTCCAGCGGGGGATCCGGCTGGACGACGTCGAACCGCGTCCCGAGGCGGAACCGGTGGCAGGCAGTAAACCGGGACCTGCCGGTAAACCGGGGCCCGGCGGCCAACGGCGCCCGGCAGCCGCCCGGCGGCGTGCCCGCGGCGGGTTCGCCTCGCTGCGGCATTCACCGGCACTGCGGGCCCTGACCCTTTCCGCCTGTCTGACAAATGCCGGCGCCATGGTGGGCAACACCGTCCTGCCGGTTTACGTGCTGCGGGATCTGGCGGTTGCTCCCGGGGCCTTCGCCGCGCTGGGGGTCCTGTCTGCCCTCGGAGCCGTGGGCGGCGCTGCCGCAGCGCCGTACCTCAGCGGGCGGATGGGCCTTCGGGCTCTGCGAACGGGCTCGGCACTGCTGGGAGTGCCGGCCGTCCTGCTGGCAGTCTTCTGCTCCGTGCTTCCCGGACCGGAAACGGCATGGCTCGCGGCGCAGACCCTGGTCTGGGGCTTTTTGGTGGCTGTTGCCGGCGTCGCGGGGGCCGAAGTGCTTCCCCGGGTGGTCCCGCACCACGAGCTGGCGACGGTGGGAGCTGCCCAACGCACCCTGACGCTTGGCGTAATGCCGGCGGCTGCCGTGCTGGCAGGACTGGCGGCTGCCGCCGTGGGCACGGTTCCGGTGCTGTGGCTCTGGGCGCTGCTGGCCGGCGCGGCGGCCCTCCCCGTGGCCTGCACCGGATCGCTGGCACCGTTTCGCTGAGGCTGCAGTCCGCCGGCGGACCCCCGGGTACCCGCGGGCAGCGGATGCCTAGGTCTCGGATGCCTGGCTTCGGGACGGGCTCGTCCGGCGGAAGCGCACGAAGCTGTAGACAATCAATGCCAGGCCGATGATGCCCGAGCCGATGAGCGTTCCGCCCGTGACCCAGCCGCCGGGCAGCCACCAGGAATCCTGCAGGGACCACCATTGCGGCACCCGCCGCCACAGGCCCCAGATCACGCCGGCCGCTATCACGGCCAGGGAGCCGCTCACGGAACCGATAATGCGCGGTACGGTCTGAACTCCCTGCGCCGCCGCCCGGAAGGCACGCTCTTTGATCGGATGCAGCCAGCGGTCGGCAAAGTGGTAGCGCAGCGACAGGACCGCCAGCCCGGCCACCACCATGAGCAGTCCGGGACCCGGGAGCACCAGAGCCGCCACTCCGAGCACGACCAGGGACCACCCGGCCACCTCGATGCCGGTGCGGCGCAGCCATGCCGGAATCCGTTCCGTCTTGTTCATCCGCCAAGTTTTCCACACCAACCTGCGAGTTGGCTCCGGAGCTTAGTACTCCTGCTGCAAGCTGCGGCCTGAACTGTAGCTGCCGTACCTCTGCCCGCAGATCAAATCCTCCGCGGGCAGATCTGGTGCCGGCCGAAGGACGTTTACTTTCGGTGGCATCATCACCCTTTACCCGCAGCCGGGATCCCTCGGCTAGGCTCAGGGCGTGCTTAGCAAAACAGTTTCGGCCGTTGACCTGGTGCACGGCGTCCGGCTCCGCGTGGCGGAGCTGTCCGATGCCGATGCACTCGCCGCCGCATACCGGCGGAACCGCAGCTATCTGGCGCCTTGGGAGCCGCAGCGGGAGGACGCATTCTTCACTCCGGCAGGCCAGCGCGCAGTCCTCCGGACAAAGCTGGAGCAGTACGCGGCGGGCACGGAGGTTCCATGGGTCCTGGTGGAAAAAGATCGGATCATCGGCTGCATTACCCTGACGGGGATTGTGCGGGGCCCGTTCCAGTCGGCAAACCTGGGTTACTGGGTCGACACCGAGCGTGCCGGACGGGGGATCGGCAGCGCGGCAGTGGCCGCTGTTGTCGAACTCGCCGGGAGTGGGATGGGACTGCACCGGATCCAGGCCGCGACCCTGCTGGTGAACCCCGGATCGCAGAAGGTGCTGGCCCGGTCCGGCTTTGAGCGGATCGGCATGGCGCCGCAGTACCTGCGCATCGCCGGCGCCTGGCAGGACCATCTGCTCTTCCAACGGCTTCTCCGGACGCCGGAGACAAATCGGGCCCTCCGGGCCGCCCTGATCACCACGGACCGGCTGACGCTCGATCCCCTGGGCGTTCACCACGCGGCGGAAATGGTGCCGGTGCTGGCCGGCACGGAAATCTACCGGTACATCGGCGGGCAGGCACCCACAAAGGAGATGCTTCAGGCACGATACGCGGCCCAAACCGTCGGAGGATCACCGGACGGCAGCGAGGCCTGGCTGAACTGGATCATCCGCGAACAGGGCCAGGCCATCGGTTTCGTCCAGGCAACCGCGGCGGCGGACGGGTCGACGTCGGACGTTGCCTGGGTGATCGGCGAGGCCTTCCAAGGCAGGGGTGCCGCCACCGACGCCGCCCGTGCGATGCTCTCCTGGCTGCGCAGCCGGGGCATCGGCCGCATCACGGCCTCCATCCATCCGGACAACCTTGCCTCGGCCGCCGTCGCCCGCCGTCTCGGTCTCCTCCCCACGGGCTCTTTCGACGACGACGGCGAAGAACTCTGGTCCGGCACCTCCTTCATCCACACCGCCGACTGACACGAACGGCAGGGCCTCGCAAAATACGAGACCCTGCCGTTGATGTGGCGCGGTGTGCTGTCGGGGACGGGCGGCCCTAGTTCACGCGAACCGTCATCATGCCCTTCGGATTGCTGTTGATCACGGTGATCTTCGTTCCGGTTCCTGCCACCCGCACGCTCGCCTCGGGATTGGCGGGATCGTAGTAGGCATTCGGATTCGTGTCATCGAATACCGGCACAGCGGCACGGGACGGTGCCGTCAGCGTCGTCATCCCCGCGGCGGTTTCCCGGTGCAGGAGAATCGGATCCGTGGCCTCCTTGCCGAAGGTCGCATCGAAGCTCTGGATGCGGTTGCGGGCAATGGTGCCGTCGGACCACGTCAGGGCCTGCGGCCGTGCGTCCACCGGAAGGACCAGTCCGGCGCCTGGATGCTGCCGGGTGTTGTTGTTCGCCTGACCGGCGTTCCAGTAGGTGACCAGCAGCCCGTCCTGGTAGGGGTAGTGCTCCACCCGGTCCGGGGTGCTGACCGCCCAGCCGAAGTTGTAGGGGCCGGTCTGCAGGGTGGCGTCATAGCCCAGGTACTGCCGGTTTTCGGCAATGTAGTAGCGGCCGTTGCCGGCGGCATCGCGCGGCAGCGTGACTACGAGGGCCTGCTGCTTCTTGGTCGCGTGGAAGGACGGGCCGAGCTTGTGCGTGGATTTTGTGCCGGCTGTTGCGGTGTCATAGTCCAGCCAGCCCAACTGCAGTTTCTCCCAGGCCCCCATGTGGTTGGGGGTGGTGCCGATCGAGTCCTTGCCGTGGCTCATCCACGAACCGGAGCTCATCAGCGGCCAGAAGCCGGTGCCGTTTTCGCCGCCGCTGGTGTCGTAGAGATCCGGAAGGCCGAGGTCATGGGCGTACTCGTGGGCGAAGACTCCCAGGCCGCCGTTTTCCGGCTCCGTGGTGTAATCGCGGATCCAGACCTTTGAGTCGCCGATCCGGATGCCGCCGAAGGGGTTGGTTGCCGGACCTTCGGTGCCCCGTCCGGCCTGGCCAACGGACCAGCGGTGGGACCAGATTGCCGACGACGCCGCGCCGGCCTCCTCGCCCTCGCCGGCGTGGATGGCCTGGAAGTGGTCGATGTAGCCGTCCGGCTCATCGAAGTTCCCGTTGTTGTTGTAGTCGTAACGGTCCCACTGGTCGAACCCGGCCAGATACTCGTCGATGTCGGCAGCGCTCTTGCCCGCAGCGATCTGCGCGTCATACCAGGCATCGGCGGCGTCCTGCACGAAGCGGGTCATGTCCTCCTGGCTCTCGGTCTCTCCGTAGCTGGCCGAGCTGTAGGGAACCGTGACCCAGTCGCTGACGTCGCCGTCGACGGTGTAGCGGCCGCTGGACATTTCCTCATACAGGGTCTTCAGTGACTCACCCTGCGGATTGAAGAACATATCCAGATAGTGCTGCCGGTCAAACTCCGGCTCCCAGTAGGTCGAGTTGTCCACCGCGCGGTCCGGCTGCGGAATGGAGTTGTGCTCCGGTCCGGCGGGCGCGGCCGGGAAGCGGGGGTCCACCTGGTCGCCGAAGTCGATGAGGAAGGACAGGATCTGGTCGCTGTCCTCCAACCCGTACTCGGCCCACTGGCCGGGGGCCACCTGCACGGCCTTGGAACCGCCGCGGGTCTGCACGGGTGCCTCGCCCCGGATGACCTTCTCGATGCCCTGCTGGTTCAGCTGACGCCGTGCGTCGGCGGCCGGATCGGAACGGTCATCGGCTTTGGCCGCATTCCCGTCCGCCCCCGGGGCACCCGAGACCTGGCCGGTGAGGGGCACCGTGCCGGAGGGGGCGGCTACTGCCGCCACGGGCGACAGGACAACGGCACTGCCGACTGCCAGCGCCAATGCGCACCGGAAACTCCGGTGCCTGCTGTTCATATTCAAGGTTTCCCCTTAGTGCGATGTGGAAGTGAGGTGCAATTACGCTACGTTTTACGGGTCCTCGGGTGCCAATCGACATACGTTTTGTTTCAAATGCGTTGATAAGTGACGTGAAAATCCAGTGCCGGTCTTCCGTTCCGGACCTGTTGCCGGTAAAGGTGCCTGGGGGACATTTACACGCACTATAAGGAGTTGTTTTACTTGATACATCCATCCGCCCGACGCCGGGGTGCTGCCACCGCAGCCACCGCAGCCGTGGCAGTTACACTCGTGTCCATGGCACCCGCGGCGGCTGCGCCGCCGGAGCATGCCGGCAAGGACCAGAAAACCAGCGTTACGGTCATGGGAACCTCGGATATGCACGGCTATGTCGAGAACTGGGACTATTTCAACAACGCGGAATATGACGACGCCGCGCACAATGACGTGGGATTGGCGAAGATTTCCACCCTGGTGGATTCGGTGCGTGCGGACCGGGGTGCGGAATCAACCATGCTGATTGACGCCGGCGACACCATCCAGGGCACGTCGCTGACCGATTATTTCGCCAATACGGAGCCAATCACCGAGACCGGGGAAATCCATCCCATGGCCGCGGCAATGAATTCCATGGATTACGACGCCGCAGCGCTGGGCAACCACGAATTCAACTACGGCCTGGATACGCTGCGCAAATTCGAATCCCAGTTGGACTTCCCGCTGCTGGGGGCAAATGCGGTGGACGCCGCAACGGACAAACCTGCGTTCACCCCGTACATCATCAAGACCGTCAAGACCAAGGGCAACAAGCCCGTCAAGGTCGGCGTCCTGGGGCTCACCAATCCCGGTGTGGCCATCTGGGACAAGAACAACGTCGAAGGAAAGCTGAAGTTCCCCGGCATCGTGGAGCAGGCACAGAAGTATGTACCGGAGATGAAGGCCCGCGGCGCCGACGTCGTTCTGGTCAGCGCCCACTCGGGAACCTCCGGGACCTCCTCCTACGGGGATGACCTGCCGCTGGAGAATGCCTCCACCCAGCTGGCGGAATCGGTGCCCGGCATCGACGCCATCCTGGTCGGGCATGCCCACCAGGAAATCCCGGAACGCTTCGTGACCAACAAGGCAACCGGCGAGCGTGTGCTCCTGACCGAGCCGCTGAACTGGGGCATGCGCCTGTCCGTCATGGACTTTGAGCTGACCAAGGTGCGCGGGCAGTGGGACGTGACATCGGCGTCGTCGTCGCTGCTCAACGCCAACACCGTTGAGCCGGACCCGGTGGTCTCCGCCTTGGTAGCCGAGCAGCACCAGCGCGTCATCGATTACGTCAATACTCCGGTTGGCAACGCCACCGAGTCCATGCCTGCGGAGGAATCCCGGTACCGCGACACCGCCGTCATGGACTTCGTGAATTCGGTCCAGGCCGGGGCCGTGGACCGGGCGCTCGACGGCGGCCCCAACGCTGACCTGCCGGTGCTCTCCCTGGTGGCACCCTTCAGCCGCACCGCGGAAATCCCCGCCGGTCCGGTGACCATCCGTGATCTCGCCGGGCTGTATGTCTTCCCGAACACCCTCTTCGGCGTGGAGATGACGGGTGCGCAGGTCAAGGAGTACCTCGAGTATTCGGCGAAGTACTTCACCCAGTCGGCGCCCGGGGCGCCGGTGGACCCTGCGACGCTGACCAATGCGAACGGCACTCCGGACTACAACTACGACATGATGTCCGGCGTCGACTATGACATCGACATCAGCCGCCCGGTGGGGGAGCGCATCGTCAATCTCAGCTTCAACGGTGCTCCGGTGGATCCGGCCCAGCGGTTTGCCGTGGCCACGAACAACTACCGGCAGTCCGGCGGCGGCAACTTCCCGCACATCTCCACGGCACCGGTGCTGGTCAACCAGCAGACGGAAATTCGCCAGCTGCTCATCGACTACGTGGTGGCCCAGGGGACCGTGGATCCGGCGGACTTCGCGGACAACAACTGGCGCCTGGTGCGCGACGGGGTGCCTGTCTTCGAATAGCCGACGGCAAATAGACAGTACGCTTAGGATATTCGGCAGGTGTTGTCTAGGATTAAACGCAGAAGAGATGGGCAGGAGCCCGGTGCTCCGCCTGCATGCACTGCTATGAAGGGACCAGAACCATGATCGGATTTATCATTGCGGGGCTCATCATTGGAGCCTTGGCACGCCTGATCAAGCCCGGCCGCCAGAACCTGGGGATTATTGCCACTTTGCTGCTGGGCCTCGTCGGTTCGGTTATCGGCGGCGTCATTGCGAATCTGCTGGGTACTGGGGACATCTGGGAGCTGAATACGCTCGGCTTCATTGTTGCCGTCATCGCGTCGGTCCTGCTCATCGGCGTTGCCGAGGGTGTTGCCGGCCGCGGCAAGGGCAACCAGGTGCGCCGCTAACCCTCACCATTAACGAAAACGTCCCGGCACTCCTGCGCAGTACGCAGGGTGCCGGGACGTTTTGTTTCCCGGGGACTGGCTACCCGGCGGGGCCGGTCAGGCGGTGACCGCCTCGGAGGGTACCTGTGCTGCGGCTTGGGCCGGATCCGCCCAAACCGGCTCCGGAGAAGCTGCAGCGGACTGGCGGTCTTCGAGTTCCGACTGGAGGGAGAGGTAGAACCCGAGGAGTCCCTCTACCAGGGGTCCGTCTTCCAGCTGGTCGAAGGCCTGGTCACACAGGGATTCAAGGGTGCTGTCCGTCATCGCGGAGAAATCCGGGAAGATATCCACAGAGAGAATGGGGCGCGGGGTCATGACTGTCCTAACGGAGTAAACCAAGGCCCGCGTCTGAACCAAGATATCTACGATAACCCCTCCCGAGGGATAAACCAAGACCGTACCGGGACGCCCGGACGGGCGGGATGTCGGGTGCCTTGCCATACCGAATCCGTGGCGTACCGGGAAACCGTGCAGGCGACCGGCTAGATTGGCGCCATGGCACCAGACACCCGCGTCAATCCTCCGGAGACGGCGGGAGAGCGGGAAACGCTCGTCGGTTTCCTGGACTACTTCCGCGCCACAGTGCATCTCAAAGCGTCCGGTCTGAGCGACGCCGACGGCGCCAAACAACTGCTGCCTTCCCTGACTACGGTCTCCGGGCTCGTGCAGCACCTCACGGACGTCGAGTCCTTCTGGTTCCGGGGCCGGATTGATGGACAGCAGGGCATCAGGACCCGCTGGAACGATGAGGATCCCGACGGTGAGTTCCGCGTCGCTGAGTCAGACAGCCTGGTCCGGCTCCTGGCCGAGTATGAGGACGCCTGCAGGAAATCCCGCGAAGTCCTGCAGCGTTATGACTTGGCGGACCGATGCCGGGGCGGTAATGCCGGCCAGAGCGTCCGCTGGATCCTTGTTCATATGATCGAGGAGACCAGCCGGCACTGCGGCCATCTGGACATTCTGCGCGAGCTGCTGGACGGCTCCACCGGAGACTAGCCCGGCCGAACGGCCCCGGATGAAGCGGTTCGGGTCCAATAGAGCATTTTGACGAGGGCACCGCGCTGGCGCTGGCGCTCCGTCCTCCGGGGATGGAAGCCGGCCCGCCGCGCCACCGCCTCGCTGAGGCTGTTTCCGTAAATGGTGCGCAGCCCAACCTCCGGGAAACCGCTGCCGAGGGCCCAGTCGCTGAGCCCCCGTGCCGCCGCCGTGGCGGCACCCCGGCCCCGCCCGAAAGGTAATAGCGCGTACATGAGTTCCGGCGTGCCGTAAGCGGTTGACGAGATCCCCGCTGTGCCGAGCACGTCCTCGCCCTGCCGCAGCGAGTACCGGGCCAGGAGGCTCTCGGTACGTGCTTCCGCCGCGCGCTCCACCCGGTGCAGGGCACGGTCATCGCTGAGGTCCGGAGGGAACAGGGTCCAGCGGATGACGTCGTCGTCCCTGGACAGAGCCTGTTCGAGGCGCCAGTCCGCTGCGGTCAGGATTCGGAGGGTGAACCTTCCCAGATGAAGCGTGTCCGGAGTGCACGTCAGCAAGGGCATGCGTCATTGTTGCATTCGCCGGACAGCCACCCCAACCCCCTCAGGGCCTCCATGCTCCGGGCCGCCGGAAATGGTTCCAGCAGGTCCTGGCCCTCACCCTGGGAGGGTGGAGGAACGCCGGGACGCCGGGCAGGACGATAATGCATACATGCCCGTGCCCCCATCCCTCCGCCGGCGGGGGACATCCGATATTGACACCCTGATCAGCTGGATTCCCGACGAAGCCGCCCTGCTCATGTTCACCGGCCGGAGGATGGCGTGGCCGCCGACGGAAAGGCAGTTCGCGGAGCTGGCTGACATACCCGGACTTACGGCATGGGTGCTGGAATCCCAGCCCCCGCCCGGGAAGGTGCTGGGACAGGCGGAACTTTACGTCCATGAAGGACACGCGCATATTGCCCGGGTCATTATCGACCCGCGGTTCCGCGGACGCGGCCTGTCGCAGCAGCTGATCCGGCTGGTCCTGGACCGGGCACGCGCTGAAGGCGCCGGCAGCGCAGGGCTGCGGGTGGTCAAGGGAAACGCGATCGCCCTGCGCGCCTACCGGCGGCTCGGCTTCGTCATCGATCCGCGCGGGGAGACCGCCGACGCGCTGATGCTTGAACTGGACCTGAGCCAGCCGGCAGCTACCGGCTAGGTCGCCGGCACCGTCCCGTGCACGACGGCACGGGCAGCATCCAAGTACCTTGACGGGGCCGCTATTTCCACGACCGCGCCGTCGGCGGAGTACCGTGCAACCGGGTATGCGAACCCGAACCGGAGCACCTCCGGCAGGGAAGGATCACGCCGGGAAACCTCGACCGGATTCTCCAACTGCACCAGGCCCTCCTCGACCGGTTCATCCCACGTCAGGTGGGATGCCGGTGGACGGTCCGCCGCATGGCCGGTGATGCTCAATCGATGGTGGTAGGGGATGACCTTGGCGCGTTTCCACCGGCCGGAGATCCCGGCGCCTCCGCCCGGTACTTCCCGAAGCAGGCAGGCGAACTCGCCGCGTTCCCGGAAACGTGCCTTCGACCGCCGGGCGCCGGCACGGGTCGCCAGCACGAGAACCAGGAACTGCAACGGAATGAACCAGTGCCTTTCCGTCAGGAACGGGAGGCCTGGTTCCACGAAAGCTCCGAACAGCACGGCAAGAATCAGCCCGTGGACTACGAAGGTAAGGAAAGCGTTCCGACTGGGCACGGGCCGATCCCAGCAGGCCCGCTGCGTGCTGTCAATGAGTGGCTGCGGCCCTGCCCGGTCAGCGCCGCCGGGCGCGGGCCGGCCGCTCTCCGGCGGGTTTGTCCTCCTCCGCCTTTTCCTCCAGCGGGTCCGGGTCGAGGAAGGCCACGGTGAGTACGGCGGCGGTCTCCCGGATCTGCCACTCACGGGCACCGAGGTCGCGCAGGGCGGCGCCGATGGTCTCCAGGTTGATTTCGCTCGGCGGACGCCAGGCAACCCGGCGCAGGTGATCCGGCGTCAGGAGGTTCTCCAGGGGCAGGTTCAGCTGCTCCGCGAGGGCGGTGAGCCGCGGCTTGGCGGTCTGCAGGCGGGCGGCGGCAGCCGGATCATTCTTGGCCCAGACGCGGGGAGGCGGCGGGGCGTGGGTGGGAATGTGCAGCGGAGGCAGGTCCTCGGTGGAACGGGCAGCGGAAATGCACCGCAGCCAGCGCGGGGCTTCCTTCTGGGCGGCGCGCCCGTGGAAACCGGGCGTCTTGAGCAGCTGCGGGACCGTGGTGGGCATGGCCCTGGCAGCGGCGACAATGGCGGAGTCGGGGATCAACCGGCCCGGCGCGGTGTCCCGGAGTTCAGCCAGGTGCTCGCGTTCGGTCCAGAGTTCGCGGACGGCGGCCAGCTGGCGGCGGTCCCGCAGCTGGTGCATGCCGGAGGTGCGGCGCCACGGGTCCACGCGGGGCGGTGCCGGCGGCGCGGTGCGGATGGCTTCGAATTCCTCTTCGGCCAGTTCCAGCTTCCCGGCTTCTTCCAGCACCCGGATGAGTTCGATCCGCAGCTCGGCGAGGACCTCGACGTCGAGTGCCGCGTAACGCAGCCAGGGCTCCGGCAGCGGACGGGTGGACCAGTCGGCGGCCGAATGCTCCTTGGCCAGAGAGAAGCCCAAGAGGTTTTCGATGACGGCGGCGAGGCCCACGCGGGGCAGCCCGGCCAGGCGGGCGGCGAGCTCGGTGTCAAAGAGCTTGTCGGGCCACATGCCCAGGGCCGAGAGGCAGGGCAGGTCCTGGGTGGCGGCATGCAGGATCCATTCGACGCCGGACAGGGCCTCGTTGATGATGCGCAGGTCCCCGAAAGCCTCCGGGTCAATCAGCCAGGTCCCCGCGCCTTCGCGGCGGATCTGGACCAGGAACGCACGTTGTCCGTAGCGGAATCCGGAGGCACGCTCGGCGTCGACGCCGGCTGGTCCGGTCCCCGCGGCCAGCGCGGCGGCGGCGCGTTCCAGTCCGCGCTGGGAGTCAATGACCAGCGGCACGCCGTCCCGCGGTTCCTCCAGTACAGGAATGGGCTTCGGCTGCGGCGGTTCCCCGGCTTCGGCAGGTGAGGTGCTGGACTGGTCTTCGGTCTTGCCGGGTATGTGCGCGGTCATAAGGGTTCCATTCTACCGGGGAAGACAGTTGCCTCCGACAGTGCGGACACGGTGCAGCTGCCGGTCGAGGCGGTCCGTCGGGCAGGGGACTAGCTGCGGCGCCGTCCGGGAAGGGGAGTGACGCCGTCCGGCAGCGGCGGCAGTCCGGCGAAGGTACACACCATGTCCGCCCATGCTTCCAGATGGGACTGGACGTCGGCGTCGGCCGGGGTCCAGGAAGCCCGGAGCTCAATGTCGATTGAGTCATCCCTGGGCTCGAGCGTGCCGTAGCTTTCCGACAGTACGCGCGTGGCGGTTCCGCCGGCCATGGAATAGCGGGCACCATGCTGCTCCAGTGCCTCCACTAGCCAGGTCCAGGCGACCGAGCCGAGGAGCTGGTCGTTGCCCATGTCCGGTTCGAGCTCCGCGCGGATATAGGTGACAATGCGGAAGGTGCCGTTCCAAACGGGTGAACCCGCCGGATCATGCAGGAGAATGAAGCGGCCGGTGGCCAGCTCAAGCTGGTCGGGGACCAGCGGGGCGCCCGGGCCGTGCAGGCTTCCCGGACCGACGGGACCGGGGGTCAGTACCTCGGCGCCGAGGGATACGGCGTAGGGAGCCAGCCGGGTCGGCGCCGGAATCTCTTCCAGCTTCAGCTCTGCCCGGCAGGCAGCCCGGCGCAGGGCACCGAGGGCCGTCAGGAAATCCGGGGGCACCTGGGACAGGTCACCTATTGCACTCACCTCCGCAGACTATTGCCTGCGCAACACCGGGGCGGAGCAGGCTCGCCGCTGTAGCCGTTTCGTTATCTGCGCCCGCCCGGCCCGGATCCGGAGGGCCGGGGCTACGGGTGGAGGATGCCGAACCGTTGTTTCGGTATATCAGGATTGTGCGCCGATGTACCCCGGTGCTTATTCGAAATTGCCTGCGTAGGCATAGAGCATGATGGAGACGCCGAAAAATACCACGGCGATCAGGCCCCGGGTGTGCCGCCGGCCGGGGAACCGTTTGGGTGTGGTCACCCACCACATAGCCGCGAAGCCGCCGATAAGCGCGACCACGCTGCCGAGGGCGTTCAGTAGATCATTCATGGCGGCGGTTTCGCCTTCCTCTTGATGAAGCTGGTGGGTAGGGGAGAAGCCCGGCAGGCGTCCGACGTCGAACGCCGCCGTCGGACGCCTGCTCAGTCCTTGAGGAGAGCCAGGAGTTTTTGCTGGGTGGCATCGTCGGCATAGCCCGCGCCGCCGGCACGGATAACGGCCAGCATGGCGGGCAGATCGATCAGCTCCACGTTTCCGGGCCAGGCCGTCCCGGGCGCAATATCCCCGAGCCCGTCCTGGGTGGGAATCAGCACTACGTAGCTTTGGATCTGCAGTCCGGGGAAGATCCGACGGAAACGGTCCTGGGCCATGGCCATGTTCCGGGACATGTGCCGGGGTTTGCCGACTTGTTCCCTCGTTGTGTTGTCGCGGCAAAGAAGCCACTGACCGTCTCGGGTGTGCCAGGTGACATCGCCGGAAGCGTAGTACTTCAGGTCAATGAGGTACATGGTTTTGCCTTGCACCACAATGCAGTCGACGTCGGTCTGGTACTTGGAATCGGGCCGCGCCGTACCGTCGTCGCCGGGCATTGCGACAGACCAGTAGGAGGAACAGTCGTCGATGAGGTCCTCCAGGCACAGTGCCTTGTAGAAGCCCACCTCGCCCCGTTGCCCGTTATAGATGCTGGCGCGGTCAAAGTCCGAGTCGAAGAGCCCCAGGCCGGCCAGTCCGTGCGCCCGGAGGGAGACCGGTGCCTGGTAACTGCGCAGCTTTGCGGGCTCAAAACCGGTCATCCGGCCCTTCGCCAGGGGTCTTGCCCGAGTGGCCCCCACCTCCGGTGCCGGCTTCGGACGCTCATACTGCCCTTGATGCGTTCCGGGGTTCGTTCCGGTACGCGGCGTCCCGGTACGCGGCATCCCGGTCCGGCCGGTATTCCGGGGAGGAACGGGCCGGCCTGCGGTTTTCGGCGCGGACGACCCGCTGAGCCCCAGCAGCTTCATCAAAACCCGAAGCTTCACTCCCATGGCAGCCTCAGCCCCTTCGCCCAGTTGGACACCCCGCGGGAGAACTCCAGGTACCCGCTCCACAGGTCCTTGCCGTTGTTGTCGGACAGCAGCCACAGAGCCACGGCCCCAAGCAGTGCCGCCACCACCAGGAGCTGAAGTGTTGAGACCACATTCCGGAAGACCCAGTAACGCACCGGCTGGCTCTTTGACATGATTTTCCGTTCGGTCACGAGTGTGCCGCCTCCTTGTTGAGTTCGTCCGGTGCGTCGGTGCCCGGCGACGGTGGATCCACGGGACCCGCAGACAGCGGTTCGGCACCGCCGTTGGCCAGGACCCAGTCGATGACACGCAGCGGGTGGGACGCGGAACGGGCGGATACGCCCGGGGTTGAATCCACGCCGAAGTAGGCCACTTCCTGGAAATCGGCCTCAATACGCCGGACGAGGTTGTCACCTCCATGGGAGTAGAGCCAGCCGCGTACACCTGCACTGTCCTCCGGCAGCGGTTCGGAGGCGAAAATCTGCCCCACGACATCGGCCTTGGTGACGACCACCGCCAGCTTCTTTTTCCTGAGGTCCTCACCGCTGTCCCGCAGCCGGTCCACGACGCTTGCATAGGCATCGCTCGCCTGTCCCTGGGCAACCTGGACGCCGACTCCGGACAACGTCAGCTGCTCGCGGACTTCGGGGATCGTCAGCGGATCCAGAAGGAACAGGAGCGAGGTGCTCAGGTCCAGGTACCCCAGCGAGCGGGAGCTGTCCGAGTGGACAAAGTTCTCCCCGGCGGCATCCATGAGGTGCAGCTCGACGTCGGATCCGTGCCCGGTGATCAGGAACGGGTAGCCCTCCGGGCGGTCATGATGCTGGGTTTTCAGGGGGGCGCTGCCGGCGGACGTTTCCTCAACCGAGTTGGCAAGAAACTGCTCTGCGGCGGGAGTCAGCGCGCTGAGCCCGGTAGGGGTGCCTTCGTCTTCGCTCATGGAGTGCAGCGCCGTTGCCGTGGTGGCAAGGAACTGGGTCTTTCCGGACCCCACTGAACCGAAGACGGGGGCAACAACTACGCGCCGTGATCCGGCACCCCGGGGCAGTTCCGCATCGCAGAACGGGCAGTGGGCAGTGAGCGCCCGCGATGCCGCCGCTACGGTGAGCGGGATTTTCTCCTCGCATTCGCAGATCCTGGTGCGGATACCCAACGGACCGGGATTGACGTCCCGGTGGATGCGCGGGCACTGCGGGTTGAGGCACCGGTAGCTGGGCATGTTGGTTTCCCGGTAGCACCGGGTGCATTTGACGGTGGCAGCATGCTTTTTCATGTGCCGGCTTTCGCGGATCCGCAGCAGCCGGGTGGTGATCCACTGGGCACTGACGACCAGGGCCTGGATAACCCCCACGATGGTCATCCAGAGGAAGATCCCGCTGAACAACCCGAGAATGTACGCGTATGCGGGAATTCCCAGAAGCAGGAACCTGGCGACACTGAGAAGGGCCTGCAGCAGGACTTTATCGGAGGTGGGCCACCAACGGGTTGCCAGCCCGCGGACGTCCTCAACGAGCAGCGCGGCCTCGCCGCGGACAGCTGCGGCGTCAAAGCGGAGCTGATAGGGAACATAAAGCGGCCAGGCCGCGTCCCAGCCGAATTCCCTGGCCGCGCCCCTGGGTGCGCCCTTGAAGATTTGTCCGTCCCTGATCAGCTGCGGCGTCGCAACCCGCGGGGTCACCGAGGCGCGGCCGCGGAGCACCCGGATGGGAAGAACCACGCCCCAGAGAAGTCCGGCCGTGAAGGTGAAGGCGGCAACCACAACGCTGCAGGCGATCAGGAAACCCAGAAGCCTCATCAGATAGATAAACGCAATCCAGACAACGAAGATCGCGATACCGAGGATGACGACGAAGGCGATGACGTAAGGCATGCTTATTCTTCCTTGGGGGTGCGGCGGCGGATCATGCCCTTGACTCTGCGTCCGGCGTCGGATGCGCGGTCCTTAAGGGAGGGGATGGAGTCAATGAAGTCCGTCAGGTCTCGAATAGCCGTTTCCAGTTCCGGATCCGGATGGTTGCGTACCTCCAGAGCCTCCAGGAGGGCCAGCCAGCGATTGGTGTCCCTGGCATTGACTTCCCTGGGTGAGAGCTGCAGTATCCGCTCGACCCCGGTTTTGATGTGTTCCTGCATGTTGCTGCTGGCGCCGACGGTCTCGATCCAGGCCACCCACAAATCGGCGTCCCTCGGCAGGGAGGTATCGGCGTAGAGAACCCGCCGCCAGGACCCGGGGTCGGGGCGTCGTGTCCGCGTGCGCAGGAGCGCTTCACGGTTGGCCACGTCTTCGCGGGCAACCCGGGCGGCATCGAGCATGCCCAGGAACCGCACGGAGGTGCCCGTGTGCTGTTCCTCCCCGGGAGCCAGGAAATCCCAGGTGCCGGCGCGCAGCTCTTCGAAGGTGGTGCTGGGCAATGCCGGATCGACGGCCGAAACTTCGTTCAGCAGCTGCCCCCGCAGCGCGGCGCGGGCCCGGGACGCCCCGTACCAGCCGTTGACCTCCGGGCCGCTGTGCGGGTTTCGCCTGACGTGCGCGGCGGCCCGGTCCACTGCAGGTCCGAGCCTGTCAGCCGCCAGCAGGGCGGACAGCGGTTTGACCAGTACCAGCAGCGGGCTGAGAGCGGCCGCCGGAGCCTCGAGAATGACCTGGGTGAGGTTTTCCATGAGGGACTCCGGTGCTTCCAGCCTGGGCCATACCCATCCGCCGTCGGGGTTGAGTTCACGCACCCACGTCAAAGCGAATTCGGGCGAAGCCGCAAGCGATTCGAACGTCGGCGCGAGGAGCGCTTCGGCGAGTCCGGGGATTGCGGAGGTGACGGCGAAGCGGGTGGCCCGGGCCGCGCGGGCGAAGTCATCGGCGCTCTGCAGCCGGTAGGAGGAGACGGCTTCGGCCAGCTCATCGAGATAGAGCTCCAGATCGCTGCGCAGCCCGTTGCTGGCCAGCCCCTCAATGATGGATACTCCCAGGTCCCATTCTTCCCGCCCGACGCGGGCCACACGGGTGCCTGTGACTACTTCGGCACCGGCGGCGCCGTAACGGACGCCGATGGCCGGCATCCAGCGCTGGGCGATGTCGATGACCTCGAGGGCATCGAAGGTGTCCAGGCGCAGCGCCCAGTCAAGCACCTTCCGGGCCGACTCGGACGGCTCAATATTGGAGTGTGTCCGTTCCAGGATGTTGATGGTGTGGGTGTCCGTAAGCGGACCCCGCATCAGTTCCGGATGCATACCGACGAGCTTGGCGCTCGTCTGGAACGGGTCCGTGACGAAGGCGCGCAGTTCCAGGCGGTCCGCGGCCGAGGCGTCGAGCAGGAGCGTGCCGAGCGCCATCCAGCGCAGAACAACCTGCAGGTCATCATGGATGAGTATGACCTTTTGCGGGGTCTCCCCGGTGGCCTCTTCGAGCATGGTCAGGTACGCCGGGAGCACCTGCTGCATCCAGGAGTCACTGCGCAGCCAGGAAAGAAGCATGTCGGCTTCGAAACCGCTGCTCAGTTCCAGCGGCGCGAACCACTGCTCGCAGGTGGTGCCGGCCGCCTTTTCCAGGGTCCAGTTCACGGCTCCGAGGATCTGGGCCGGGCGGTATGGACGGATGTCGTCCACTGATCTGGTGACCACGGCCTGGGTCAGCTGGTTCCCGCGCCGGCCGTTTTCCGTGGCTCCGGTCGACATGCCCCGGGAGAAATAGAAGCGCCCGTCCCGCTGCAGAAAAGCCGCCGACGGCGGATGGTCGCGTTCCTCACGGTCCATCGGCCACCGGGTGCTGATCTGGTGAAGCATCAGTTCCCGGATCACCTGCTGGCTGCCCGCGTCCATTCCGGGGGACACGGCCTGGAAGTTGAACCCGTCAACCCCGTCAACTGCTTCGCCGGCGCGGACATCGGTGTAGATACTGCTCTCGAATGCCACCGTAGACTCCTACCCCTCGCTCTTGGGGATGAATCCGCGGTCCGCCATGAGCCACAGCAAGGGGTCCGCAACGCGGTGCGGGAGCAGCCCGCGGGAGCTGACGGAGCCGGAGCGGTAATCCGGCTCCGCACCGAGCGCGGAGACGCCGAACAGGCGGAAGTTGTCATACTCATGTTCGAGTTTGCGGAGCAGGCCGTCCCCGCCCCAGTTCGCCACCAGAGCCATGACGTGGTCGTGAATGGTCCGGGACTCGGCATCATCGAAGGCACTGCTGGAGGAGGACGGCTGGCGCAGCGGATGCGACGCCGGAATCTGGTCAAAGAAGGCGTCAATCTTGGAAACGACCACCGCGAGGGGAACTTTGATCTTCTTATTGCTCTTGACGTTGTGTGCGGTCTGCAGGACGTAGGTAATCCCGTCCAGGGCCGATTCCGGCGTGTCCGCGTCACCGGCGGCAGCACCGAGCTGCTCGGCCCGCTCGCGGTTTTCCGGGAAGGCGAAGGGATCCAGCAGGAGAATGACTCCTGATGCCTGCCCCAGGTATTGCTGCATCATGGCGGTTTCCTGCCGGGAAACATCCTCACCGGCAGTGTCATAGAAGGAGAAAATGGTGGACGCGGTTTTGCCCTTACGGCTGTATTTCCACTCGTAGACAGCGGGCGTTTTCTTCACGGTGCCGCTGGCGGCCGTCTGCGGCGGAAGGGATCCGCCTTCGCGGGCCATGTCTTTTTCAAACATGGCCAGGTCGCGGGCCAAACCCGAGGAGCCGCCCGGCGTATCGATCGCCGCGTCGAACCGGCGGGCAACGCTCTGGACCAGTTCGCGGTGAAGGACGGACAACAGGACGGTCTTGCCGGAGTTGCGGACCCCGATAAGGCCGAACAGCGGCGAATTGTTGTCGATTCCGCGCGGCAGAATGCTATGGCAGGACGGGCACATGCGGATCCCGCTCTCGCCTCCGCAGTCGCCGCAGGTGACCGTGGATTTCCCCAGCAGGTCCTTTCGCTGTCCCTCCGGCTGCCCGGGCTCGGAGATCGCCGGAAGCACCGGGGTGCCGTCGGAGAAGACCTCTTCGCGTTTCCGATCGGGAACCGGCTTGCAGGGAGTCCTGCCCGGGGCTCCGCGCCCGCTGCAGCGGAAGGCCACTTTGCCCACGTTGAGTTCGGCGTAGCAATAGGGGCAGGCGGTTGCCTTGGCGGAAGAAAACAGCGAGAGCATGTCAGCCTTTCAATTGGGAAGTCGGCGGGGCAATGAGAGTGGTTTCGCCGTTGTCCTGCGTGAACAACGACAGCCAGAAAGGCGACTTGACCTTGCCGAGGGAAAGCTCGTGCCGCGAGCTGGTGCCCGCGGTGAAATCGAGGGTGAGGTTCTCAATCAGCTCACCCTCAGCGCTGCTGGTGGGCATGATGGACCCGCGTTTGAGCACCAGGGCCGCCTCAACTGCGGAACCCGCGGCGCTGGATTCGGCCGAGACCACGCACGCCACGTTCCCGGTGAAACCCCGCTTGATGCGTACTTCATAGCGGACGGTCAGCCGGGGGCGGGCCTGCAGCGGGACCGGAAGGGGGTTCGACGCCAGCCGTTCGCCGTCGGCGGTGATCACGGTGGCGATGGTGAGCTTGTCCGCCGCGGCACCGTTGACGATCTTCACGCCGCCGTCCGCCCGGTATCTGGCCCTGGTCACCCGGCGCGTCCGCGGAACTCCGGCAACCTCCCAGGCGACTTCCATGATGTAGTCGCCCTGCGGCCATTCCCACGACACCCGAAGGTCATCACCGAAGGCTTCGGCGAGGACGGCTGTAGGCTGCGGCGCGGATCCCGAAAGGACACTGTTGCCAACGAGGAAACCGGCATCGTCCACGGTGAGGGGGACTACCGCGTTGATTCCTGCGAAGGCCTTGAACAGCATGCGTGTCTCGCTGCCGGATTTTCCGCCGCCGGGCAGGCGGGGGATGGGCTGCCCGCCCCGGGCCTTGGCCTCCTGCAGCGTCATGCGGTGCGGGGGCAGGTCGTTGAGGAGGGGGAACCTCCACAGCTCGACGTCGAAGCCGTCAGCGCTATTCCAGGTGGCCCGGATGATCCCGTCGGAGTCCGGGCCGGTGAGGCGCAGATCAGCCACGGCCGTGGCCTCGCCCCGGGGAATGACGACGAGGGAGGCGTCCTCGGAGAACTTCCGTCCGTCCGGCAGCAGGTAATAGGCCTTGACCGAGAAACGGTAGCTGGCCCCCGTCCGGAGTCCTGCGGCGCGGAAGGACGAACCGCTCGCCAGCTCGGTTTCGATCCGGCTGCCGTCCGGACCCAAGCGGGTCACCACGACACCGGCAGCCTGCGCAGGCCGTGACCAGGTGATGAGGGCACTGGTGGGATCCGATGAGGCGGTGAGGCCGGTGGGCGCAGGAAGGACAGCGATCGAATCGGTTCGGGGACCGGAGAACACCTTCCCGTCCCGGCTGGCGAACACGCTGTAATTGACGGTTTTGCCCGCCGGGGCTGCCGTGTCGGAATAACTTCCGGCACGGATCCGTGTGGCCAGGACGGTGCCGTCCTGCGGGGTGGCGGGGACGCTGCCCTCTTCCCGGACCACCGTGTACTCCAGCGACTCGACCTGCGGCCAGCGCAGCAGCACACTGGTCCCTTCAACCCGCGCCGCCAGGGACGCGGGCGCGGCCGGCGGGATGGAATCCTGCAGGGCGGCCAGGTTGTCATCCGCCCGGTCAATCCGCATGGCCTCCGTCACGGCAGCCAATGCGGAGGGGAAATCACCTGCTGCCATGGACCGGTGGTAGCTCTGGAGCAGGGCCTTCTTCTTCTCGATGAGTTCGGCGACCCGTGCGGAGAGGATACCGTATTCGTTCTCCTCGTCCTCGGCCGGGACCAGGGCGGTGAGGGCCGCGCTCGCCTCTGCCAGCAGCCCCTCACTGAGTTTGTCCCGGACCGTCCCCAGACCGGTGCGGGCCGCGTGGGCACCGGTGCTGAGGGTGCTGACCAGGCGTGAAGCGTCATCGAGGTGGAAGCCCCGGCGCACCAGGTCCTCACGGACCTCCAGCTTCGGTTTTCCCCGGCCCAGCTGTCCGCCCGCCCACTCGATGACCGTACCCAGGACCAGCTGCTGCAGGTCCGCCTGTGAGTGGAGGACGTCCTTGGCCGCGCCGAGGAACTTCTGGGCGTCCTGCAGGGCATCGGTGTCCTGCCCGCGTTCACTCTGGCTCCTGGCGGCGTCGAGGTCGGCAAGGGTGAACGGCCCGCCGCCGGCGGTCAGCTGGTCAAGAAACTGCACGTCCCTGATGTCCTCGCTGCGGTGCAGGAGCAGCAGGTCCAGAACGGATCGGTACTCGGGATGCCTGGCCGCGGCGCGCCAGACGCTCTTGAGTTTGTCCGGGACCCCCGTGGCATCAAGCTGCAGTTTGGTGAAGACCTGCAGGCCCTGTTCGCGGGCAACGTGGAAAATGCTCTTGTCCGTCACGCCCGTGATTCCCACGGTGGAGAGCCGGGACAGCAGCTCGGTGCTCTCCACGAAGCCAAGCGGGTATTCGACGCGTAACTGGCGCAGGCCTTCTTCGAGCTTGGTCCGGATCTGCTTCTGCCGCTGGTCCTGAAGGCGGCCCCAGAAGGAAGGCTCGGTCAGGTCATGTCCCTGCTTTTCCAACAGGTCCAGCAGCGCCTTGAGGAGGGGGGCCGAAGGCAGCTGGGCGCTCTTGTTGAGGGCGGGGACAATCTGCGCCTTCCACGCCTTGAGCTCTTCCGCCTTGACCGGACTGGGAATGTCATACAGGACATTGAGGTCCAGCCGGGCATAGGACGTGCTCCGCTCATCCTGGCGCAGCTCGGCCAGGACTTCCCGGAGTTGCTCGTACCCTTCCCCCTTGGACATGGGTTTCAGGACCGTGTCACGGTATTTCTTTGCGTCAAAACCTGCCATCGGTGTGCGCGCAGCCCTAGGAGCGAAGAGCCAATGCGGTGACCTTCACGGTCTCCTCATCGACCTGTTCCTGGGTGAGCACCGAGACCATGGCCTCGAGCTCAATCTGCTCCTTGCTGACGTCATCGGTCACGATCATTTTCACGATGCCTTCGCCGGTGATATTGACCGTGATGTCAATGGGGGATCCCTTGGGCAGCCCCGCCGGAAGCGGCAGAACGGCGGTCTTCAGTTCCCGGTTGTCCGCGGGGAGCTCTGATTCACGCTCGCCGCCCTGTTCGAAGATGGCAATCTGGACCGAGCGCTGTCCCTCGGAGAGCGTGGCGGCACCGATGGGCTCCGGGGTCTTGGGGATGGAATCGTTGGCGCTGGCGAAGAACGAGATGTACCCGATCTCGTCAGTGACATCGCGGGCAAACTTCACCCCCACACCGCGGGCCAGTACGTTTTCGATGGTGAGGGAAGTCGCCCCGGCGAGGAACGGTCGGGGTGCCGCATTCGCAGCGTCGCCGGGCATGGCTTCCTCTCCTTCGGACAGGAGGACCTCGTCGACTGCCGACTGGCCGTAGATTGCCGCTCCCTTGGCGACGGCCAGGTCAAAATCGGTCGGCTGAGGATCCCAGCCCAGGCGGTTCGTGAGCGCGGCGGAGATCATGGGCATGCGCGAAGATCCGCCCACCAGCAGCACCCGGTCGATGGACAGGCCCGCTTCCTTTTCCGTCGCCGCTTCGAGGGTGCGTGCGGAGATTTCGATGGTCTGGTTCACGAGGTGCTCGGTGGCGGCCTCAAACTCGGCCCGGGTCACCTCGATGTTGGCCTTCTTGCCGTCGTAGGCGCAGCGTATGGTCGCCGTTTCCCGTTTTGTCAGGGACTTCTTGGTTTCTTCGGCTCCGAGGCGCAGGTCCAGCATGAACTCTTCGTCGTAACGCGGATCGTCATCGCCCAGTTCGGCCTGTGCCACGAACTTCTCGACGATCAGGTCCACCAGCGCCGAATCCCAGTCCGCACCGCCCAGCTTCCGGTTGCCGTCAACGGCCACCACTTCAACGCGTCCGGAGTCGACCCGCATCACGGTGGTATCGAATGTGCCGCCGCCGAGGTCATAGACCATAATCGTTTCGGCCCTGCCGCCGCTGATTCCCAGGGACAGCGCAGCAGCCACCGGTTCCGTGACGATGCCGATGACCTCCAGGCCTGCAATGGCCCCGGCCTGCCGCGTGGCTTCGCGTTCCTGGACGCCGAAATACGCCGGAACGGTAATAACCACCTTGGTTGCCTCGGCGCCCGATTCCTTATTGGCGGCGGTGACCAGTTCCTTGAGGATTAGTGCCGAAACTGCTTCGGGCGAGTATGTCTCACCCTGGAAATGCTGCGGGTATTCCGTTCCCATATGCCGTTTGATCAGCAGGCAGGCGTTGTCCGGGTCCGTTATCGCGACGCGTTTGGCTTCAGAGCCCACAATGGCGCTTGACGGGCTTTCGAAGTAAACAACTGAGGGAGTTGTCTGCTCGCCTTCGAAATTGGGAATGATCTCGGCAGCCCCCAGGGAGCTGATTCGTGCGATGGCCGAGTAGGTGGTGCCAAGGTCGATGCCGTAAACGCTGTCATTCATGTAAATCAAAGGTCCTTTGCTCCGAGATGTGCTTTGACTGCGGGAATCCGCGGGAGTCAGCTAATGGTTTGTTCGGAATCCGGCACAGCTTCCGGGGCCGGATCCGGTGCGGTGTGGCGGTATACGCTGACCCGGGCAGGGAGCATTACCCGGTCGGCACCGGCATATTTGTAGCCCTGGCGCTGGACGCGTTGTATCCGTCCATCCAGTTCAGGGTCGGCCGTGGGAACAATCCGTGCGCCGTGGTGAAGCCTGGAGTCAAAAGCGATTCCGGGTGCAGCGCCGACCGGTTCGACGTCATAGAGTGCCAGCAGCTCATCGATGGAGATGGCGAAGAAGTCGAAATCCCCGGCGCTGGAGGGGTCGCGGTCCCGGGCGTCGGCGGCCGCGTCCGCCGCCTGTGCCTGCAGGGTGGCCAGCCGTTCGAAGACCGGCTTCAGGAGCACCCGGACCTGATCGCTCTGCAGGCTTTCAATGCGCGAATGCAGCAGCCGGTTGGTCTCTTCGTAGTGCTGTGCCCTGGAGTGGAAGGACTCGAGGGCAGCATCAATGCGTTTCAGCAGGACCGTCCCGTCATCCGGGAGGCCTGTGCCGCCGGCTGCCTCAGCATTTGCGGCGGCTTCATCCTGAATCTCCCCGGCCGGGGAGGTTCCGTCATTCCCGGCATGCCCTGCAGCCGCGTCCGGAATTGGAGCGGCGTCCGTTTCCGCCGCACTGTCTTCTGTTTCCGTCATTACCGCCTGGTCCGCGGGTATTTCGGCTTCCGGATTTTCTGCCTCAACTGCGGAACCGGTTGCCTGGCCGGAGGAAAGATCGTTCACCAAAGATGCTCCTCGGGGAATTGCAGGGACTATTGAAAGACAATCCACGGGGTTGGCACCCGATGAATGGCAGGTTTCCAAAGAATTACGCGGCAACGTGCGATAGCGAGCATATAGGGTTGTGCAGTCATAAAGGGCACGTCTATAGTGCAGTTCCTCATTGTTGCCTAATCGTCACCTACCCGGAATGAGGGTGCAGGCCGGGGCCTGCGGGATCCGTATACACAAACGAAGAGCGCGGTTCCGGATTGTTTCCGGAACCGCGCTCTTTGTGTGTTGGCGAACTAAAGGATTTTAGTTTCCCAGGGGCGCCGGATCTGCGGCAATTTCCCGGGCAATGGCCGCGGCGAAGGCGTCTACGTCATCTTGGGAGGTGTCGAAGGTGCACATCCAGCGCACCTCGCCGGTGGACTGGTCCCAGTCATAGAAGCGGAAGTCCGCGCGCAGCCGGTCGGCGACGCCGGCAGGCAGCTTGGCGAAGACCGCATTGACCTGGGTGGGCTGGGTGATTTCGACGCCGTCGATCTTCTCCACGGCGGCGCGCAGGCGCTGCGCCATGGCGTTGGCGTGCGACGCCGAACGGTGCCACAGGTCCGTACCGTACAGGGTGACGAACTGCGCCGAAATGAAGCGCATCTTCGAGGCCAGCTGCATGTTCATCTTGCGCAGGTAGTCCAGGCCCGGGGAGGCTTCGGCGTCGAAGGTGATGATGCATTCGCCGTACATCATCCCGTTCTTGGTGCCGCCCAGGGACAGGATGTCCACGCCGGCGTCGGCCGTCATTTCCTTCAGGGACACGCCCAGGGCCGCCGCAGCGTTGCCCAGGCGTGCACCGTCCATATGCAGCTTCATGCCGCGGGCATGGATGTGGTCCGCGATGGCGGCGATTTCCTCCACCGTGTACAACGTGCCGAGCTCGGTGGACTGCGTGATGGACACGGCCAGCGGCTGGGCACGGTGCTCGTCGCCCCAGCCCCAGGCCTCGCGGTCGATCAATTCCGGGGTGAGCTTGCCGTCGTCGGTGGGGATGCCCAGCAGCTTCATGCCGCCGATGCGTTCCGGAGCACCGTTCTCGTCCACGTTGATGTGCGCCGTCGTCGGGCAGATAACGGCACCCCAGCGCGGCAGGAGTGACTGCAGGGCGATGACGTTGGCCCCGGTGCCGTTGAACACGGGGAATGCGCGGATGTGCTTGCCGAACTGGTCGGTCATCACTTCGCGCAGCTTGGCGGTGTACACGTCTTCGCCGTAGGCCACCTGGTGGCCCTGGTTGGCTGCGGTGAGCGCGGCGAGGATTTCCGGATGGACGCCGGAGTAGTTGTCGGAGGCAAAAGCCCGGATGGCACTGTCGTGCAGGGGAAGAATGTCAGTCACGGTTCCTAGTATCTCTTACCTCGATGTAGTTCAGGTCACCTCGGCGGAACGAGGGAAATCCGCTGCCCGTTGATCTCAGCGGCATCCTGCTGGAAGAGCCGGACGGCGGCGGCGGCCAAATCGCGGACGTCGGTGTAACCGGGGAACTTCCGTTCCGGCGAGGCCTTGCGCTGCTGTTCGTCCACCAACGCCTTGACCACAAAAACGACGGCGGCTGAATGCTGGGGTTCGGGGTTTTCCTTCCGCCCGGACTGGCCCCCGGTGAACCCCTGCGCGATGGCCCGCACCCAGGCCTCGGCTGCGGCTTTGGCGGCGGCATAGCCGGCACCGGCCGCGGTGGGGGTGTCCACGGAGGTGGAGGACACGATGGCCAGGCGTCCGACCGGGGACGCCGCAAGCTGGTCATAGAAGCTGCGGCTGACATTGCGGAGGGTGCGCAGGATGTTGGTTTCCAGGAAATCCCAGTCCTGCTCGGTCTGCGAACCGATCCCGGTGCCGGCACGCCAGCCGCCCACCAGATGGATCAGGCCGTCTATCCCACCGTAGATTTCCTGCATGTCGGCCGCCAGGGCCGCCACTTCCTCAGGGTCGTCGAGGTTGCAGGTGCGCAGATCCGCGTTGTTCAGGCGGAACAGGGTGTTCTCCAGCCGTGCCGCGTCGCGGCCGATGGCCACCACCTTGGCCCCCGCGGTGTTCAGGGCTTCGCAGACGGCGGTGCCCGAGGGGCTCCCGGCACCGGCCACGAGGACGGTTCGGCCGCTCAGGACGCCGGTGTCTTCTGCGGGCGCGGTGCCGGGTGCAGTGCTCATTCGGGGGTGCCTCCAGTGCGGTGTCCGGTGATCCCGGCGGTGGATTCGATCACCGGGGCCATCTTCTTGGACAGGGCTTCGTAGAACATGGACAGCGGGAATTCGTCGTCGAGCACCTGGTCGGTGAGTCCGCGCGGCGGTCCGTCCAGCGGCAGGGCCTTGGGGCCTTCGGCCCAGACCGATGCCGGGTTCGGCGTCAGGGTTCCTGCCACCAGATCGTACGCCGCCAGCCAGTGCGCCGTCTTGGGTCGGTCGATGGAACGCCAGTAAAGCTCCTCGATTTCCGCGCCGAGCCGGACCACGACGTCGGCGGTCTCCTCCCAGTCGATGCTCAGCTTGCCGTCGGTCCAGTGCAGCACGTGGTTCTGGTGCATCCAGGCGAAGAGCAGCTGGCCGCCCAGTCCGTCATAGTTGCGCACCCGGCTGCCGGTGATGGCGAAGCGGAAGATGCGGTCGAAGATCACCGCGTACTGGACCAGGCGGGCGTGCCGGCGGGTTTCCTCCGGAGCCTCCTCGTTCCGCTGGATCTTCACGGCCTCGCGGAAGGCGGTGAGGTCGCAGCGCAGTTCTTCCAGCGAGTAGAGGAAGTACGGCATGCGCTGCTTGATCATGAACGGATCAAAGGGCAGATCCCCGCGCATGTGGGTGCGGTCATGGATGAGGTCCCACATGATGAAGGTTTCCTCTGCGAGCTTCTGGTCATGCAGCAGCTCGGCGGCCTCGGCCGGCAGCTGCAGCGAGGTGATGTCCGCTGCGGCGCCGAGCACCTTGCGGAAGCGGGCCGCTTCGCGGTCGGCGAAGATAGCGCCCCAAGTGAAGGCGGGGGTTTCGCGGACGGCAACGGTTTCCGGGAAGAGGACGGCGGAGTTGGTGTCATAGCCGGGGGTGAAGTCCAGGAAGCGGATCGGTACGAAGAGGCCGTTGGAGTACTCGCCGGCCTCCAGCTCGGCCACGAATTCCGGCCAGATGACTTCAATCAGCACTGCTTCCACCAGCCGGGAGGTGGAGCCGTTCTGCGTGTACATGGGGAAGACCACGAGGTGGGCCAGACCGTTGACCCGGTCCCGCTGAGGGGCGAAGGCCATGAGCGAATCGAGGAAATCGGGTTCCTTTTCCAGTCCGGCAGCTGCCCAGCGCTCGAAATCCTCCACAACCAGGCGCAGGTACTCGGCGTCGTGCGGGAACGCCGGAGCCAGGGCCGTGACGGCTGCGGCAATCGTTCCAATCAGTTCGGCTGCCTGCCCGTGGTGCTCCGGATCCACGGATCCGTTTTTGTTCTGCAGGCCCTGGAGGTGCGTGGCGGCCTGCTTCAGCGCTGCCCAGGCCTCGCTGTCAGCGGGACGGGCATCGGCCGCAACGGCGGCGAAGACGGGGCGGGACAGCGAGGAAAAAGCGGGGGAGGACATGGTGCTTGCCTTCCGGAACGGGCTTTTCCGGATGAACCGGATCGGCTGGCGGAGTAATTCCGGCCAGCATACTCACAAATTCCTAACGCTTACCTGTTTGACAGCCATGGATTAGCAACGCTTATGCTCGACCCCCTGTGGCCGGGATCACTCCTGCGGTTCCGCTTCCGTTCGGCAGGATTATTCGCCGACACCGGAGCGCATGGACAGCGCCGTCCCCGAGATGCCCACGGAGGACTAGCGGCGCGCTAGTAGCCGCGGCTGCTGTTCGGGGATTCGGTACCGATGACGGTCAGGGATACCTCCGGGTGGTTCTTTTCCACCCGGCGCAGCGCCCAGACATCGTTGAAGACGGCCACGTACGCGCCGTCGGTACGCACCAGGACCTCGGCGCCGTGGACGTTGGACAGGATTTCCGCCGCGTCGGCGGTGGTCAGCCGGGCCAGCGAGTAGGAAAGCTGCTCGTAGCGCATGGGCGCGTTGAAGTCCTGCGTCATGCGGTCCTCCACCACCTCGAACTGCATGGGGCCGACGGCGGCAAGCACCGGAGCCTGGTCACCGCGCCGGTCCGAGCGCAGCACCTGGATGATGCCTTCGTGCTCGAGCTGGTCGATGCCGCGGCGGAACTGCTTGTACCGGCTGGGGTCCTGGGAGCGGGCCACGCGGAAGTGCTCGGGGGAGAAGAACGGGATGGGCGGGTACTCCACCGGCTCCTCCACATAGAGGCTGTCGCCCACGCGCAGGGCGGAGGCGTTCACCAGCCCGACGACGTCGCCCGGGTAGGCCTGGTCAATCACTTCGCGTTCGCGGCCGAACAGGTGCTGGGCGTACTTGGTGGCGAAGGTCTTGCCCGTGTTGGAGTGGGTGACCACCATGCCGCGTTCGAAGATGCCGGAGCAGACGCGGATGAAGGCCACGTGGTCGCGGTGGGCGCGGTTCATGCCGGCCTGGACCTTGAACACGAAGCCGGAGAACGGTGCCTCGACCGGGCGCAGGCCGCCGTCCTTGTCCTCGCGGGCGGAGGCCGACGGCGCCAGGTCCACCAGGGCGTCGAGGATCTGCTTCACGCCGAAGTTCAGCGCGGCGGAGGAGAAGAGGATGGGGGTGGCCTTGGCGTCCAGGAACTTGTTGCGGTCAAACTCGCGGCCGTCAATCACCAGCTCGGCCTCATCCAGGGAATCGGTCCAGACATCGCCTTCGCGTTCCAGGGCCTGCTCCGGGGTGAAATGGTCTTCCTTGGCCAGCGAGGCGCCGGAGTTCTGCCGTTCGAAGTGGACGTATTCGTCCTTCTGCAGATCCCACACGCCGCGGAAGTCGCCGGCGATGCCCACGGCCCAGGTCAGCGGCATGGGTTCCAGGCCGGTGCGTTCGGTGATTTCGTCCATCAGGGCCAGCGGATCCAGGCCGGGCCGGTCCCATTTGTTGATCACGGTGATGATCGGCAGGTTCCGGGCGCGGCAGACCTCGAAGAGCTTCATGGTCTGGGTTTCCAGGCCCTTCGCGGCATCCACGAGCATCACGGCGCAGTCCACCGCGGCAAGGACGCGGTAGGTGTCCTCGGAGAAGTCGGCGTGGCCGGGGGTGTCCAGCAGGTTGATCACGGTGTCCCGGTAGGCGAACTGCAGGGCCGTGGAGCTGATGGAAATGCCGCGGTCCTTCTCCATCTGCATCCAGTCGGAAACCGTCTCGCGGCGGTTTTCCTTGCCGTTGGTGGCGCCGGCGGTGCCGATCACCCGGGCGTGCAGGGCCAGCGCTTCGGTGAGCGTGGACTTGCCGGCGTCGGGGTGGGAGATCACGGCAAAGGTGCGCCGTCGCGCGGACTCCTTGAGGATCTCTTTGGTGGCGGTGGCGCTGACGGTGGTGGAAACCTGTTGGGACACTCCGCTGCTTTCAGACTCTGGTGGGTGGGACTGCCGGCGGGGGAACTGCTTGCTGCCGGGCAGTCGGCTGCTCAGAACACAGCTTTTTCATTCTACCCGTCCTCTGCCGGGCACCCGGACGGGTGTGTCGGTGCCGGTGCCGGCGTCGGCGTCGCCGTCGTCGCCGTCATCCGCGTCTGGGGCCGGGCGTGCGCGGCCGGACACATACCGCCGGTCTGGTTACCCGCGCGTCGGAATCGCTTATTGTGGTGCACGGCACATGCCTTGCGCATCGAGTGCCGCCCCGGGTCCCGAAGACTCGGCGACCAACCGCCTTACAACGACGAAAGGCCCTCCAAATGGCTGAAGCGTTCATTATCGACGCCGTCCGCACCCCTGTCGGCAAGCGCAACGGGGGACTGAGCAGCATTCACCCGGCGGACCTCGCCGCTCACGTCATTGCCGAAACGGTGCGGCGCGCGGGGATCGATTCCGAGGAATATGACGAGGTCATCCTGGGCGCCATCGACCAGGTGGGACCGCAGGCCATGGACATTGCCCGCACGTCCTGGCTGGCTGCGGGTCTGTCGGAGCGTGTTCCCGGCACCACGGTGGAGCGCCAGTGCGGCTCCGGCCAGCAGGCAATCTCCTACGCAGCGCAGGCCGTGATGAGCGGCACCAGCGATCTGGTGGTTGCCGGCGGCGTGCAGAGCATGTCCTCCGTTCCGTTGTCCTTCGCCAACACCGCGGCCAGGGACCTGGGCTTCCCGAACCCGTTCTCCGGGTCCGTCGGCTGGGAGAAGCGCTACGGCGACCAGCAGATTTCCCAGTTCATCGGGGCCGAGATGATGGTGAAGCAGTGGGGGCTGAGCCGGGAGGAGATGGAGGACTTCGCGGTCGAATCCCATGTCCGTGCCATTGCCGCACAGGCCGAAGGCCGCTTTGACCGGGAGATCCTGCCGATGAACGGCGTCACCGCGGACGAGGGACCGCGGGACCCCAACCGGGCAAAGATCGCCACCCTCGCACCGCTGGCCGAAGGCGGGTCCCTCACCGCAGCCACGTCCTCGCAGATTTCCGACGCCGCTGCGGTCCTGCTGATCGCCTCCGAGGACGCCGTGCGCCGGTACGGCCTGAAGCCGCGTGCCCGGATCCACTCCATCTCCGCCCGCGGGGATGATCCGGTCATGATGCTCAGCGCACCCATTGAAGCCACCCGGCATGCGCTGAAGCGCACCGGCATGAGCATCGAGGACATGGACCTGCTGGAAATCAACGAGGCCTTCGCCTCGGTGGTGCTGGCCTGGCAGCGTGAGCTCGGCGTGGACATGGCCAAGGTCAACGTCAACGGCGGCGGCATTGCCCTGGGCCACCCGATCGGGGCCACCGGTGCCCGGATCATGACCACGCTGCTGCACGAACTCGAGCGCACGGGCGGCCGCTACGGGCTGCAGACCATGTGTGAGGGCGGCGGGCAGGCCAACGTCACCATTATCGAGCGGCTGGACGAGGGCTTCCGGCTCTAGGGGCCGTGAGGCCGGGGCGCACGCCCGCAGAGCTTCACGCTTACCGGTCCCCGGCACGTGCCGGGGACCGGTAAGCGTCATTGGACGCGGAAGCGCAGCGTCATCAGCTCAAAGGGCCGCAGCGACACCTGAACGCCGCCGTCGGTTTTCTCCACGGTCCCGGACTCCACCGGGCGTTCCAGCAGGTCCGTCACCACTACCGACGAGTAGCCGAATCCGGTGCTGATCCGCGCCGCCGCCCGCCCGCCGAACGCTTCATACAGCCGCACGACGACGTCGCCGCTGCGGTCCTGGGCCAGCTTGACCGCCTCGACCACCACCGCGGGGGAATCCACCTCGAGCAGCGGAACCAGCTCGCCTCCGCCAACTTGGGCCACCTCCCGCAACGGCAGGTTGAGCCGGTATCCCTCCGCCACCGCCTCCGGGATTCCCGCGCCAGGGCGCAGCGAAAACCGGAACCGGTGGGGCCCCTGGTCAGTGTGCGGATCCGGAAACACGGGAGAGCGCAGCAGGGACAACCGGACCGTGGTGCAGGGCCGTCCGTCCACTTCGTCCCGGACAGTATCGTGCCCGTAGGTCCTGTCGTTGGCCACGGCGACGCCGAAGCCCGGCTCCGCGACATGGATCCAGCGGTGCGCCACCGTTTCAAAGCGGGCAGCGTCCCACGAGGTGTTGGCATGGGTGGGGCGGTAAAGATGCCCGAACTGGATTTCCGACGCCGCACGGTCGGCATGCACATCCAGTGGAAAGGCCAGCTTGAGCAGCTTCTGCCGCTCGTGCCAGTCCACATCAACGGTGAGGTCCACTGCCCTGCCGTCCGGGCTGAATCCGATCCGCTGGACCAGGGTGGACGCGCTGAAGGACCGCTCGATGCGCAGGATCCGTCCGTCCTCCTCCAGCACCATGGCGTCCGGTTCCATCAGGTTCGTGCTGCTGAACCGGTAGTGCGCGTCCAGGTCCCAGGCGTCCCACTGGTTGGGGGTGTCGCGGAAGAGCTGGAACGAGTTCCCCGGACGTCCCGGCAGGAAGATTTCCCGTCCCCCGGCGACCAGGGAGGTGAACAGACCGGCGTCGTCGACCGTGAGCCGCAGGTGCGGACCGGACAGCTGCCAGCCGGAGCCGGTGTGTTCCCAGAGGACTTCGTCTTCGGTGCCCCGGGGGTCCGGCGCCGGGGCGGAACCGCCCGCGGGCACGTCCTGCTGGGAATAGGGTCCCGCGTTGAGTACTGCGGAGGTTCCGCCGTCGCCCAGGAGGGTCCGGGCGGCACCGTTAATCAGGGCCTCGAGGTCCGCGGCCACCCTGGCGTAGTTGCGCTCGGCTTCCTGGTGCACCCACGCGATGGAGGTGCCGGGAAGGATGTCGTGGAACTGCTGGAGCAGGACGGTATGCCAGGCCCGGTCCAGTGCGTCGTAAGGATAGGGGGCGCCCGTGCGGATGGTGGCAGTGGTGGCCCACAACTCTGCTTCCCGCAGCAGGTGCTCGCTGCGCCGGTTGCCCTTTTTGGTGTTGGCCTGGCTGGTGTAGGTGCCGCGGTGGAACTCCAGGTAGAGCTCCCCGGACCATACCGGCGGCTCCGCGAGCTCCTGCTCCGCCGTGGTGAAGAACTGCTCGGGGCCGGCCAGCTGCACCTTCGGTGAGCCTTCCAGATCCGCAGTCCGGGCAGCCGCGGCGAGCATCTCCCGGGTGGGTCCGCCGCCGCCGTCGCCCCATCCGAACGGCACCAGCGAACTGTTGGCGAAGCCTTTCTCGGCGTACTGGCGCTGTGCACGGGCCAGTTCCTGGCCGGAAAGCTCCGAGTTGTACGTGTCCACGGGAGGGAAGTGGGTAAACAGGCGGGTACCGTCGATGCCCTCCCAGAAGAACGTGGAATGCGGCATGGTATTGGTTTCGTTCCACGAGATCTTCTGCGTGAGGAACCAGCGGGCGCCGGCCGCCCGGGCAATCTGCGGCAGTGCAGCGGAATAGCCGAAGGAATCGGGCAGCCAGACCACCGCGGGGTCCACACCGAACTCCTCCTGGAAGAAGCGCTTCCCGGCGAGGAACTGGCGGGCCAGCGCTTCACCGCCGGGCATATTCGTGTCCGACTCCACCCACATTCCGCCGGTCGGGACAAACCGCCCTTCGCGCACCCGCTCGGCCACCCGCGCGAAAAGCTCCGGGTAGTACTCCTTCAGCCAGGCGTACTGCTGGGCTGACGACGCGGTGAAAATCAGGCCGGGGTCGGAGTCCATCAGCTCCAGCACGTTCGAGAAGGTCCGGGCAACCTTGCGTACGGTTTCGCGCACCGGCCACAGCCAGGCGCTGTCAATGTGGGCGTGCCCGACGGCGGAGATCCGGTGTGTGCTCGCGTACGCCGGACTGGCGAGTACGGCAGCCAGTGCGGCGCGGCCGGCGCCGGCGGTCCCGGTGATATCCGCGGGGTCAACGGCGTCGACGGCCCGTTCCATGGCCCGAAGGATCTCGTGCCGGCGGGGCAGGTCCGTGGGCAGCTCGTGCATGAGCCCGTTCAGGGTCCAGAAATCCCTCGCCAGGTTCCACGCCGGCACATCCAGCAGGGCAAGGTCCGCGGCACGGAAGACGTACAGCGGGGCCTGCCCCGCCGTCGCCCGGTCGCCCATCGGGGTGGGTGCGTAGGTGAAGCCCTCGATCACGTCCGGATTGGAGGCGGCCTCGATGTAGTAGCTGAACGTTTCCCCGGGCCGGTGGGGGAGCGGGACGTGTTGGTTCCGCGGCTCCACGGCCTTCACGATGGAGCCGTGCTCCGTGTAGACCAGCGCCTCGGCCTGGAATCCCGGCCCTGCGCCGCTGAAGCCCAGATCGATAACCAGTTCGGGCCGGGCGCCGTCGTTCCCGGTCCAGTCCGTGGGTACGGTGCCGGCGACCCGGAACCACGTGGTGTCCCACGGAGCACCCCAGGACCGGCCGGCTTCGAAGGGGAGGAATTCCCGGCGTACTGCCTCCTCGAAGGGCACAGGTTCACCCGGTTCGGACCAGGCGGCTAGGTCCAGCGGGCGCCTGTCCCGCCACCTCGCCGGTTCGAGCCGTTCCCGGAGGAACCGGCTGATGCGGGCTTCAACTAGTTCGCGGTTCTCATGCACCGGGCACCTAGCCTTTCATCGCGCCGCTGAGGGCAAAGGAACCGCCCAGCGCGCGGGAAACGATGTAGAGGACAATCACGGGCAGTGAATAGAGGACGGAGAACGCAGCCAGCTCGCCGTAGGCCACGCCGCCGTACTCGTCAAAGAAACGGAAAATGCTCACCGCAGCCGGCTGGTTGTCGGGTGAGAACAGAAGGATGAAGGGAACAAAGAAGTTTCCCCAGGCCTCCAGGAACACGAAGATGAACACCACGGCCAGGCCCGGCCGCATCAGGGGCAGTACCACGTACAGCAGCGCCTTCATGGAGGAGGCCCCGTCAATCCAGGCGGCTTCCTCCAGGGACACCGGTACGGAATCCATGAAGTTCTTGGTCATCCAGATCGCGATGGGCAGGAAGGTGGCGCCCATGAAGAAGATGGTGCCGGCCAGGGAATCCAGCAGGTTCAGCTGCACAAAGAGGCTGTAGACCGGCACCATGATCGCGGTGATCGGCAGGCAGGTACCGAACAGGACGGTGTACATGAACGGACGTTTGAACCGCATCTGGTAACGCGACAGCGGATAGGCGGCGAGCACTGCGGCTATGACGGTGACCAGCGCGGAACCGACGGCGAGGATGAAGCTGTTCAGCAGGGGGATGAAGGTCTGTTCCGCGGTCATGATGGCGCGGAAGTTCTCCAGGGTCAGCGTGGCCGGCACGGCCAGCTCATAGGTGGCATCGGCGTTGACGGAGGCGGCCAGCAGCCAGCTGAGCGGCAGCAGGAAACAGGCTGCCAGGAGCACCAGCACGATATTGGCTGCGCGGGCGCTGCGGGTTCTTCCGGCCCCCCTGCCGGCTCCTTTGGCGGTGGCTTGGGCAGAGGCTGCGGTGACGACGGCGGCCATGGGTTAGTCCTTCCGTTCCCGCAGCATGCGGATATAGGCGATGGAGAACACCGCTCCGATAAACAGCATCACCACGGCAATGGCGGTGCCGTAGCCAATATCTCCGTACTGGAAGGCCTGCTCGTACGCCATAATCGGCAGCGTGGTGCTCGCATTGAGCGGCCCGCCGCCGGTGACCACGTAGATCAGCGTGAAGGTGCCCAGGGTCAGAAGCGTGATGAGCATGAGGTTGGTAGCGATGCTGCGCTTGATCATGGGCAGGGTGATGAACCGCAGGCGCTGCAGTCCGCCGGCTCCGTCAATGGTTGCGGATTCGGTGATCTCCGGCGGGACGTCGTTCAGTGCAGCCTGGTAATTCATCATGGAGAACGCCGTGCCGCGCCAGATATTGGCCAGGACCAGGGCCAGCATGGGGTACTCGTAGAGCCAGTCCACCCCGGGCAGCCCGGCAAGCGCAGTGAGCTGGTTCAGCATCCCGTCCCGGAAGAAGAACGCGTAGGCGATGAACGCGGCAACGATTTCCGGCAGTACCCACGCGGCCACGACACAGGTGCCCACGATCGCAGCCACCACGCGGCTGGCCCGCTGCATGACCAGGGCCAGCGCCAGCCCCAGGCAGTTCTGCCCGACGACGGCCGAACCCAGGACAAACACGAACGTCAGCCACAGGGAGCGGGGAAACTGCGGATCGGTGAACAGCGTGCGGTAGTTGTCCAGCCCGATCCAATCCGGGTTCCGGGCACTGGCCCCGGTCAGGCCGGCGTCGGTGAAGGACCCGTAGAAGGCCCACAGGATGGGACCGCCGAGGAACAGCAGCAGAAGCAGGACTGCCGGCAGCAGCGGCAGGAGGCGGGCGGCGCGCCGCAGCCGGACCCGCGGTGCGGGCCTTCCCGGTGTCTGGCTGTCCTGCTTCCGCGGGCCGCGGGCCCCCGCAGCGCCGGCGGTTCCGGCAACGGAGGCGCCGGACAATGCGGGGCTACTTTTCAACGACGTTGTCTTCGCCGACGATCCGCTTCAGTGTCTCGTCATAGGTGGCTGCTGCCTCTTCAGGGCTTTTGCCGCCGGCCACCACTTCCTGGGTGGCGGTGAGCACGGCCGTATCGATCTCTGCGAAGTCGGCTGTTGCCGGGCGGTAGTTGCTTACGTCCAGGACCTCGGTGACCTCGCCGGCGAAGGGATTCATCTCCTGGTATTCGCTGGTTTCAGCCACATCCGTGCGGACGGCAATCTTGGAGGCCTCCACCGTGTAGGCCAGTGAGTTGTCCTTGTTCATGGCCGTTTTCAGGAACTCCACAGCCAGATCGGGGTTCGCGCTTCCGGCTCCGACGGCGAGGGTCCAGCCGCCGGACATGCTCACGGCCCCGGGGTCCTGCCCGTCCTGGGTGGGGAACGGCGCGGTGGCCATGACTTCGCTGTATTCCGGCCACTCATAGTCCGCCCCTTCCTGCCAGAACTGCGGCGCATAGGAGCCCTCGACCGTGGCGCCCATCTTGTCCTGGGGCAGCATCTCGCCCACGATCTCCTGCCAGATGTTCGGGTCCAGCGCCTGCGCCGGGGTGACAGCCAGCCCCTCGTCGTAGATGGTCTTGAGGAATTCCAGGGAATCGACGAAGCCCTGGGAGCCCGTGACCCACTTCTGTTCGTCCTCGTCATACAGCGCGCCGTCTTCGGTGCCGTACAGCAGTTCATAGAAGCTCTGCATGGTGCCGGCGTACATGCTGAAGGGCACTACGTCAGGATTGGAGTCCTTGACCGTGCGTGCCATCTCCAGGAGGTCGTCCCAGGTTTCGGGCTGCCACGGCGATTCGATGCCGGCGGCGCCCAGGACGTTCTGGTTGTACCAGATGACGCGGGTGTCTGTTTCCAGCGGAACCGCGTACGTGCCGCCTTCGTCGTCGCCTACGCCGGCCTGCTTGGCGGTCTCGTTGAAGGTGTCCCAGTCCTCCCAGTCGGCGAGGTACTCGTCCAGCGCCAGGACGTAGCCGGCGTCGACGTCGGCCCGCAGTTTGAACGAATCCTCCACGAAGACATCCGGCGCGGTGTCCGGGGAACGCTGCGACAGCGCGAGCTTGGTTGCATAGTCCTCGTCGTTGCCCTCGATCGGGCTCAGCTCCACCGTGACGCCTTCATTGGCCGCCTCGAACTGCTCCTTGGTGTTTTCCATCAGGGATTCGAGCACCGGATCGGTTTTCTTGTAGGCGATCTTCAGCGTCTGGGAGTCATCCCCGCCGGAATCGCCGGAGCAGCCGGTGAGCGCCAGGCCCACGACCGTAAATGCCATCAACGTCTTTTTCATGCCGCGCATGGTTCTCCTTTGATCCACGACTTCCCCGAGCAGGCACCGGCGCCCCTTCGGTGGCACGAGGCTAGTACATCGAATGGATTTACTCAATGGTTCCGGCAAAGGAGCCAAAGCGTCATGGATGCTACCCCTCCAGCAGGAGCCGCTCCCGCCGGGGACCAAGGGCGCGGTCCAGGACCAGACAGGCCGCACCGACAGCCGTCACGTCTTCGCCCAGCACCGTGGCACTGACTTCGATCGGCCGGCTGCCGGGCACGGGCCGGTCCGCCAAGGCCGCGGGAACGGCCGCCAGATAGCGGGCGGACAGCGGAGACCAGAAGGGCCCGCCGAAGATGACGCGGTCGACGTCGTAGACGGCTGCGAGCGTAGCCACGGCATTGGCGGTGCGGACAGCGGCACGGTCCACCAGCCGGGCCGCCGCCTCATCCCCGGAGACTGCGGACCGGCATATGTCGAGGAACGCCGCAGTGATTGCGGAGTCGGGTGCTCCCGGCGGCACCGCCGGCGCGGATCCGGGCCCGTGCGCTGCGCGGACCAGGCTCCGCGGCGTGCAGGTCACGGCCACACACCCGCGCTGTCCGCAGGAACATTCCGGACCCGAGGCATCCGTGACCAGATGTCCGATCTCACCGGCATTTCCGGAAACACCGTGCAGCACTTCACCGTCGAGTGCCACGGCACACCCGATGCCCGTTCCGATGTAGACGAAGAGGAAGCTGGGCGTGCTCCGCCGCCCGCTGACCCAGATTTCGGCGGCGGCAGCGGCACTGACATCTTTTTCGATGAGGACAGGCAGTCCCGTGGAGGAAGCCAGCCCGCTTCGAAGCGGCACCCGGTGCCAGCCGGGGAGGTTGGGCGGATCCAGCACCGTACCTGACTCCCTGTCGATGGGACCCGGTGTGGCCACGCCCAGGCCGGCAACCCGTCCCCGGTCAACCCCGGTCTCGGTGAGAAGGGAGGCTACCTGGCTTGTGATGGCCGTCAGCACCTGCGCAGGATTGTTGCCGTGCGGGGTGTCCGCTATCCGGCGGGCCACCACGTTCCCCATCAGGTCCAGCAGCACCGACGTGGTCACGGCCGGATCCAGCTGGACTCCGACGGCGTAGCTTCCCGCGGCATGTACCCGGAGGGTTGTTCTCGGCTTTCCCGCGCCGCCGCTGGTCTTTCCGGCCTCCGTCACCAGGCCGGCGTCCAGGAGGCGGCGGACGATATTGGAGACGGTCTGCGGGGCCAGCCCGACGGCGCCCACCAGCTCGACCCTGCTCAGACCCTGCCCGGAGCGCCGGATAGCATCCAGGATGACGGTCTGGTTGAAGTCCCCCATCTTCGGGAGATTGGTTCCGCGTCGCATCTATCCGCTTTCCATCGGGGCGCAATCCGCACCGGCCCGCTGGCATCCCGGAGACATTCCGGAGCCTCCGGCGGGCCCGTTCCTCGAAGATAGCGGACGGCGGCCCCCTGCGGGGATTTCCGGCTCAGGCGCGCTCATCCATCCGGACCTGCGGTGAGGGCACGGCCTCTCCGGCGGGCACAGGGCGGGAGAGCGGGCGGCGGGTTTCCCGAGGCCCCGTTTGACACGTGACCGGGCTCACTCCAGACTAAAGCTGTTTTCCAATACGCATCAGTTGTTGACTAAGCCCCTGTTGGAAAGCACCCCATCCGCTTACGCTGTGCGCAGCCCGTACCGAAAGGCTGGCCCATGGAGACCCCCACCCCGGCCCAGTCCCTGTCCGAAAACGAAGTCCTCGAAGCAGCAGCTCGCCTGGTCGGTGCGTTCGCCCGCACCGATACGGCCGAGTACTTCGCCGCCTTCGATCCGCTGGCCACCTTCGTCTTCCACACCGAGCCGGCACGGCTCGAAAGCCGGGCAGAGTATGAAGAGCTCTGGGCGTCCTGGCTTGCCGTCGGCTGGTCCGTCACGGCGTGCGAAAGCACCGACGCGCGGGTCCAGCTGTGCGGCACCAGCGCCGTTTTCAGCCATACCGTCCTTACCACCGCCGGCACGCCGGGTGCGGAGGAGACCACCCGGGAACGGGAAACCATCGTTTTCACCCGCTCCGGCGGCCGCATCCTCGCGGTCCACGAGCACCTTTCCGCAGCGCCTGCGCCCGGCATGGTCGCCGTGGGTGAGGCCGGTGCCGCAGCCGCCGGTTCCGCCGACTCACCCGTCGTCGTCGTCGCCTAAGGCAAGACGATGACAGCGAATACCCGGCCGTCCGCCTGGACCCGCCTCTCCCGCCGCCTCGACGAGGACGCCGAAGGGTACGGCCCGCTCCGCGGCACCCTGGGCGTCGGGCGCATCGGCATGATCTGGCTGGCCGCCAACCTGGTGGTCACCACGCTGCTCACCGGCACCCTGTTTGTTCCCGGAGTCAGCTGGCCCATGGCCCTGGGCATGATTCTTCTGGGCACCCTCATCGGCGGTGCCGTGCTGGTCCTCGTGGGCAACATGGGCACCCGCACCGGTCTGCCCACCATGTCCCTGACCAAGGGGTCCTTCGGCCTGCGCGGCTCGTTCCTGCCCGTGGCCGCCAACGTGGTCATCCTCATGGGCTGGAGTTGGGTGCAGGCAATGCTCGCCGGGGTGACCGTGAACTTCCTGGTGGAACGCGCCACCGGTTTCTCCAGCCCGGTCCTCTTCTCGGTACTCTGCCAGCTGCTGGTGGTGGCGCTGGCCATCTTCGGGCACAAGGGAATTGCCCGGGTGGAGCCCTGGCTGGCACTGGTCATCCTGGCCATCATGGCCTGGATCTTCACGGTCGCGTTCCGGGAATTCCCGGTGGCGGACTTCGCCGCCATTCCCCGGGACGCCGGCGCCGGGATGTCCGCAATCTCGGTGCTCGACGTCGTTATTGCCACGGCCATTTCCTGGACCGTCCTTTCCGCCGAGTTCAACCGGCTGGCCAAGTCGCAGACCGCCGGCGTGGCGGGCTCGGCCGTCGGCTACGTGGTCTCCACCGTTCTGGCCATGGCACTGGGCGCCACGGCCATCGGCTATGTGGTGCTCGACGGCGGCGAAGCGGTGGGCTTTGATCCCGCCCTGATTGTGGGGATCTTCGGGGCTCCGCTGGCTGTGGTGATTTTCCTGTCCGTGATGGCCACCAACACCATGGTGGTGTACGGCATGGTGTCCTCCGTGGTGAACATGGTCCCGTCCCGCCGGATCCGTTTCCTCCCCACCGCCCTGGTGCTGGGTGCCGTGTCCATCCTCGGGTCCACCTGGCTGGGCCTGCTGGACAGTTTCACGTCCTTCCTGACAGTCATCGGTGCCCTGTTCATTCCGGTGTTCGCGGTGATGATCGCGGACTACTACGTGGTGCAGAAGCGGTCCTACACTCCGGACATCCTGCGCGGGGACGGGGGACGGTACTGGTTCCGGGGCGGCATCAACGCCGCGGCGCTGGTGGCCTGGCTGGTGGGTGCCGGTGCCTCCGTGCTGCTGACCTATGTGGTGCCCAGTCCGCTCGGGGCCACCATCCCCACCTTTGCGCTCACCTTTGTGCTGTACCTCGGCTGGTGCGCGGTAACCGGCCGCATGGTTTCGGGCCGGCCGAAGTCCCTTCACCTGAGCGAGGCCGTTCCGGCCCCGGCTGCGGGAGGGGCGGGCTAGTCCATGCAGGTTGTTGACCTCAGCCATCCGGTCCGCTGCGGAATGCAGGTTTTCCCGGGCGATCCGTCCGTCACCCTCCGTTCTGCCGCCACCGTTGCTGCGGACGGGTTTGCCGTGGCGGAGCTTCACCTCGGCAGCCATTCCGGAACCCATCTGGATGCCCCGCTGCATACCGTTGAGGGCGGCGGATCCGTGGACACCATGGTGTTGGAGACCCTGATGGGCCCTGCGCGGATCGTGGCCGTGCCCGGGGCGGCTGCCAACGCCGTCGTCCGCTGGACGGAGGTGGGCGGACAGCTGGAAGGGCTGCAGCCCGGAACCATTGTGCTGTTCTGCACGGGATGGTCCCGGCATTTCGGCACCCCCGCCTACCTGCAGCATCCGACGCTTGACGCGGGCATTGCCGAACAGCTCGTGGCAGCGGGGGTGCGGCTGGTCGGCGTCGATACCCTCAACCCGGATCCGACTCCCGGACCGGCGCAACCCGGACAAACCCCGGGTGGAACGGCCCTGCCGTTCCACGATGCGTTCCTGGGCGCCGGGGGAGGGATCGTCGAGAACCTGACCAACCTGGAGAAGGTGGTTTGGCCGGAACCGCGGTTCTCGGCACTGCCCCTGAAGCTGGAAGGGCTGGACGGGTCACCGGTGCGGGCCGTGGCCTGGCGGCCCTGACCCGCCGGGTGCGCTGCCGCCGCTCCCGGCACGGCTGGGCAGCCACCGATTTCCGCACCATCAGGAGAACCGGCGCACCCGTTTCCAGCCGGGGTCCGGGGTGTGGCGGGCCTCCCCGCCTGCCGCACGGGCCGCCGCCTCGAGGGCCCCGCCGCCGTTGGCGTCTTCGGAGTCGGAGTAATAGTGCAGCACCCTGGTGCCGCCGGCAGTCTCCTGGGCCACCAGGATTCCGCGCGGCCCCAGCGCGGCAGAGATACCGTCCTCGATCCGGCGGAGTCCGTCCAGGGCGTCCTGCGCGGGCAGGCCGTCTTCCTGCCTGCTGCCATAGGACAGGTGCACTTCGGTATGCAGGTCCAGGAGCGGATAGTCGATCCAGCGCAGGGGCCGGCGGGCTTTGGCAATGATCCTTTCCCCGGCCGGTCCAGCTGCCTCCATCAGGACCCAGGAGCCCTCCCGTTCCCGGGCCGCAAGGCCCGCGGCTGCTGCGCTGAGATCGGACACGGAGGCTGTGGCCGTTGCTGCGCTGCCGCTCGTCCGGACGCCGCCAACCCAACGCTCCACCCCGTCCTCGCCTAGGGTCCAGTCGAGGGCCAGGAAGGCAACCTGCTGGGCGCCGCGGTCACCCAGCCGCGGAAATTCCGGGTGGCAGACGTCCACATGGAGGCGCGCACCGCCGGGATCTTCCGTGATGTCGAACCGGAGATCCCGAAAATCGACGGTCCGGTCCTCAATGGTCAGTGCCTTGCTGCCTATGTCCGCGACTGGTTGCCGGGCGGCCGCATACTCCCAGATTCCGTCCGGCGCCGGAGCCGCCCGCAGCCACTGTTCCGCAATCCGCCGCAGGGCGGCATCACCTCCGGAGCTGACGGCAAGCAGGTGACGGGCACTGCGTCCGGCGGCGGTGTCCCAGGCCAGATCCGGATGGACCGCAGCAAGGTGTTCCCCCATCTCCCGGGCAGGACTGTCCCATTGCCCGGTATCGGCCGCGGCGGTGAAGCGGTCTGCTCCTTCCAGGCTCCACCACTGCCAAAACGCCGTGACGGGATGCATCGGTACCGGCTGATCGACTCTGCGCGAAAAGATCCCCATTTTTCCTTCCCTTGGCGCACTGTGCCGCCGGGCAGAAATCTACGCGAAGGAACCCCGAAAGAGCCGCAGGCGCAGGCCATGTCCACGCGCGGCTCTGTTCACCCGGCACCACAGATCAGCCCTGCACCTCACATCAGCCCCGCAGCCCAGCGCAGCCGCAGGCTTTCCTCCAGCTCCTGCTCGGCGATCCGGCGTTCGATGGCACCCAGCTGCTCCTCCAGCCGCGGAATCCACCGGTTTTCCACGGCCCGCTGCCGGGTGCGCGTGGCGGCAAGTTCCTCCGACACCAGCAACAGGGCACGCTGCGCTGCAGCCGCTGATACGGCTGCCTCCAAAGCTGTACGGTGAGCCGTGGCGGCGTAGGCCAGGGCGGAACTGCCGCCCGGCGGCGGAGCGGCCGGCACCGTGCAGGACGCGGACTCCGGATAGGAAATGCCCATGGAGCCGCCCCACTGCACGACGGCGGAGGCGGCGTCCGCCGGGGCGGCCTCCAGCAGCCTGTCCGCACCGTCCAGCCCGGTAGTTCGCTGCAGCCACCGGGCTGCGGCCCGGGCCGCGGTTTCCCAGGCACGGGTGCCCTCCTCAGCACGCTCCTGCAGTCCGTCGATGGCAGCCTGCAGGATGCGCTGCTTGCGGTCCAGCAGCTCGGCCCCGCGCCGGGCAGTGGCGAGCCGCCGCTGCACCTCGGACCGTTCGGCCCGGCTGCCGCCGGACCGGAACCCGCTCATCGCCGGGCTCTGCTCATGGCGTTGCGGCCCCCACGTCGGGCAGGTACCGGTCCAGGAACTCCCCGGAGAGCATGGTCAGTTCCCGCCGGGGCAGCAGGGACAACGCCTGCCAGGCCAGATCCAGTGTCTGCTCGAGGGTGCGCAGCTCATCCCGTCCCTGGTTGAGCAGTTCCCGTTCCACCACCGTCCGGAATTCGATATAGGCCTTATCGGTTTCACTCAGCGCCGCGGCACCCACCAACTCTGCCAGCTCCGAGGCGGACCGGGCGCGGGCCATGGCGGAGAGCACCTGGGCCGCGACGTCGAGGTGGTCCTCCCTGGTGCGCCCCTTCCCGGCGCCGCTGCGCATGAGACGGGACAGGGAGGAGAGCACGTCCACCGGCGGGTAGATGTTGCGGGCGTCGATGTCGCCGTCGAGCACCACCTGCCCTTCGGTGATGTACCCGGTGAGGTCCGGCACCGGATGGGTGATGTCTCCGGCCGGCATGGTCAGCACCGGCACAATGGTCACCGAACCTTCCTGCCCCCGGACGCGCCCGCAGCGCTCGTACAGTTCCGCGAGGTCGCTGTAGAGGTACCCGGGGTAGCCGCGCCGTGCCGGAATCTCACGGCGCGCGGCGGAGACCTCGCGCACTGCTTCGGCGTAGCTGGTCATATCCGACATCACCACCAGCACGTCCGAGCCGTCGTCAAAGGCCAGGGACTCGGCAATGGTGAGCGCTATCCGCGGAGTGAGGATGCGTTCGATCACCGGATCATCGGCGGCGTTCAACAGCAGCACCAGTTCCCCGGCGGCGGAGCGTTCCTCCAGCCGGTCCCGGATGTAGCTGATATCGGCGTGGGTCATGCCCATGGCGGCGAACACCACCCGGAAGGCCCTGCCGGAGGATGTGGTGGCCTGGGCCGCTATCTGGGTGGCGAGGGTCAGGTGCGGCAGTCCGGGGATGGAGAAGATCGGCAGCTTCTGTCCGCGGACCAGGGTGGTCAGGGCGTCCACCACGGAGATGCCGGTGATCACCGGGTCCTGCGGCGGTTCCCGGTAGACCGGGTTCAACGGCCAGCCGCTGACCGGGGAGCTGCGCTCCGCCGTGACCGGAGGGCCGCCGTCGAGCGGCTCGCCCCGCCCGTTGCAGACCCGTCCCAGCCAGCCGGTGCCCACCGGAACGGCCAGCGGCCGGCCGGAGAACCGGACCTCCACGCCGCCCAGGGACATGCCTTCGGTGCCTTCGAGGACCTGCAGGGTGGTTTCGTCCCCGTCGACCTCCAGCACCAGCCCGTGCCGCGGCGCTGCCCCGGAGACGTCAACCGTGGCGAACTCGTCCCAGCCTACCCCCTCCGTGTCTCCGAGGACCAGCAACGGTCCACGCAGTTCCCGCACATCGCTGTGGCCTACCCGCGCCCGGTTGCTGCTAGCCATTCGCATCTCCTGTCTGCGGCCGGTCCAGGGACTCGGTCAGCTGCCGTACAAAGGCCCGGCCCCGTTCCTGCACACCGTCGGCATCGGTGGGCCCGGTGTCCTCCCGCAGCCGAAGCACGGGAGTGAAGTCATACTGGTCGACGTCGGCCGGCGGCACACCGCGCGCCACCAGGGTCTGGCAGGTGTCCACCACGTCCAGCACCGCCTGCAGCAGGGCGGCGCCCTTGCCGGCGGAACTGTAGCCGTCATTGGGGCTGAGGGCGTTCTGCAGCAGCACCCCGTCCCGCAGCAGCCGCCCGCCCAGCAGGACCATCTGCTCGTGGCCGGGAAGGGAAGAGGCACCGATGATCTCCGCCAGGGCGGTCAGCCGGTCCGCTTCGGCCAGGAGCAGGGAGGCCTGTGCCCGGCGCTGCGCCCACTGCGGATCACCGTGGGCGGCGTACCAGCGCCCCAGGGACTCGGCGTCGCGGGAGAAGGAACCGCGCCAACTGACCGCAGGGTAGTGCCGCGAGTAGGCCAGGTCCCGGTCGAGCAGCCACAGGGAGCGGACAAAGCGCTGGGTGCCGGTGGTGACCGGCTCGCTCATGTCCCCGCCCGGAGGGGAGACAGCCCCGATCACAGTGACCGACGCCGTCGCCCCGCCCAAGGTGCGTACCCGGGCGGCCCGCTCGTAGAACGCGGCGAGCTCGCTGGCGAGGGAGGCCGGATAGCCTTCCTCGGCGGGGAGGTCCCCGTTGCGGTTGGCGAACTCCCGCAGTGCCTCGGCCCAGCGGGAGGTGGAATCGGCAATCACCACGGCGTCGTAGCCCATGTCGCGGAAGAACTCCGCCACGGTGACTCCGGTGGCGATGGATGCTTCCCGCGCCATCATGGGCATGTTGGAGGTGTTGGCGATGATGACGGTGCGGTCAATCAGCTTGCCGCCGGTGCGGGGATCATCCAGCCCGGAGAGTCCGTCCAGCACGTCCGCCATCTCATTGCCGCGCTCGCCGCAGCCCACGTAGACAATCACGTCCGCGTTGGACCACTTGGCAATCTGCTGCAGGGTGAGGGTCTTCCCGGTGCCGAAGCCGCCGGGAACCGCTGCCGCCGCACCGCGGGGAACGGGGAAGAGAAGGTCCAGCACGCGCTGTCCGGTCTGCAGGGGAGCCAGTTCGGTGATGCGCTCGCGGAAGGGCCTTGGACGATGCACCGGCCAGCGCTGCGCCAGCGGAACGTCGACGCCGCCGATCCGGGCTACGGGATCCAGCGGCCGCACCTTGCCCTCGGCGAGCCAGCTCACCTCGCCGGAGACCGACGGCGGGGCCATCACCCGGAACTCCACGGTTCCCGCCCCCGGCACGGTGCCGAGGACCTGCCCGGCGTGCACGGTGTCTCCGACCGCGACGGACGGTTCGAACTCCCACCGGGTCTCCAGCACCGCCGGGTCTTCGGCCGAACTCTGCCGCTCCTGCGTCAGCCACAGGGGAGCGGAGGAGAGCGGACGCAGCAGCCCGTCGAAGACGGTGCCCAGCAGCCCAGGCCCCAGCAGCCCGGCCAGCTGGTGTCCGGTCCGCTCGGCGCGGTCGCCGGCCTTCAGCCCGCCCGTGTATTCGTAGGCCTGCAGGGTGGCTTCGTCTCCGTTGATGGACACGGCCTGCGCGGCAATGCCGTCGGGCCCGATGTTGACCACCTCGAGCATGGACAACCCCGGCAGCCCGCTGATTTCCACGAGCGGTCCGCTCACCCGGGTGATGCGGCCGCCTGATTCCGCCGGATGGGGCGTGCCTACGCGTTGTGCCATAACCGCTGCACCTCCCCGGCAGAGTCCTCGAGTGCCTGCTCCGCCAGGGTGGACAGCGACAGGTCCAGCCGCCGCTTGCCGGCCGTGCCGATAACGCCGCCCTTGTGGCTTTCGGTGACTGATGCCATCGGACCCAGGACCCGGTCCGCCTGCGCCGTCAACCGCTGCAGGATCTGCGGATAGCGGGGATCCCGCCGCACTTCACGGACCTGCTCCTGCACCTGCTCGGCCAGGAGGGTGCGCAGGTGTTCCTGCTCGGCCAGCACCGTCCGCCGAGCCTGCCGTCGGGCACGGGCGGAGGAGGCCGCGGCTTCGGCGCGGGCCGCTTCCTCACCTTCGCGCTGCGCGGTGCGGTGGATGGTGTCAGCCTCGGCCTGGGCCCTGCCGAGCAGATCCGCTGCCTGCTGCCGGGCTTCTGCCTCGGACCTGGCCGCTGCCGTTTCGGCATCCTGCCGCAGTGCCAGGCGCACCGGCTCCAGGGCGGCTTCGGCGCCCTGCGGCAACCGGGTCATGAAGGCAGCACCACCGTCAGGGGCGACGCCGGATCCGTCAGTTCGATGCCCAGCTGTGCGGCGGCGTCGGGCGTGAGCAGGACAACGCAGACGGTATCGGGCAGCCCGTCCCAGACCGCCCGCACATCCGCTGCTCCGGCGGCCGGGTACAGTGCGGCCCCGGCGAGCCGGTACCCCTCCAGCTGGGACGGACTGCCCAGTGCGGCCACGGTACCTTCCCGGCGGGTCATGCCTGGCCGATGAGGATGATGGAAATGATCAGGCCGTAGATGGCAATGCCCTCTGCCAGTCCCACCACAACCATGGCCCGTCCGAAGATTTCAGGCCGCTCACTCATGGCTGCCAGGGCAGCCGAACCCGTGTACGCCACGGCGATGGCGGCGCCGATGGAGGACCCGGCGACGGCAATGGCGGCACCGATCAGGGCGGCGCCGCTGCTGTCACTGCCGTCCGTGGCGGCCGCGACGGCGGTGGCGGCGGCCCCCCCGGTGCCGGCCGTGGCCGGGGCGGCGTTCAGTGCCGATACCAGCAGTGCCAGGGCACCGGCCATGAGCACCCCGTTCAGCCCGAGCAGCGCACGCACGCCCGCCCGGCGCCGGCGGCGGATCAGGGCCAGGGCGCCCCCGGCCAGCAGGACAGTGATGATCAGGACCAGCGGGAGGACGGCAAACCAGGGATTCACGGCAGGTGCCTTTCAGCAGCAGGAAGGGAGGAAGCGGCTTGGCCAAGCTCTGGGGTCCAGGGCCGGAAGCGGCGTCCCTCCTCGGTGAAGACGCGGGAGAAGAGCTCGTAGTACTCCAGCCGCAGGGCCTGGATGCCGGCGACGAGGCCTTCCAGTGCGAAAGTGAGCACATTGCCCAGGACGAACATCAGGATGGCCGGAATGATCCGCCAGCCCGGTTCCCAGATGGCCGTTGTCGCCTGCCAGACCACCATCATCAGGGCCGCATGGGTGAGTCCGAAGGCTGCCAGGCGGGTGAAGGACACCAGGTTCGAGGCCAGCTGCACCACGGTGTCCACCAGCTCCACGGTGGCCTGCAGCCCGCCGGTGGCACCGCCGCCGGATTCCACGAACAGGCCAATGAAGATGAGGACCAGTGCCGCCAGCGCGACGGCGCCGGCCGCCACCAGGATGACGGGACTGCCGGCCAGCAGCCCCCAGGCGACCAGGCCGATGGCAGCGAACAGCAGTGCCCCGGCCAGCCCGGAGCGGGCGTACAGGGCATACGCCCACCCGCCCTCCCGGACCCGGTTAATGCTTCCCAGTGCGTAGGACCCGGCGAGCAGCACCGCCCCGAGCACCAGGGCAGCGACGATCAGCGGAATGGGTTCTTCCAGCGGTTCCAGCCACAACACGGGCAGCACATGCGTTGGCCCGAAGAATTCCCCGTACAGGAAGCCGAAGAACACCGCGGCGGCACCTGCTCCGGTGATGAAGAGCCAGGTCCTGCGGTACCGCTCCAGCCACGGCACCGGAAGGAACCGCACCAGCAGCCCGGCAATCACCAGCAGTGCTCCCTGTCCGGCGTCGCCGAACATCATTCCGAACATCACCACGTACGCCACGGCGGCGATCCGTGCGGGGTCCAGGTCCGCATACGGCACCGTGGTGTAGGTATCCACAAGCAGCCGCGACAGCCGCGGCCGGCGTCGTTCCTCACCGGTGAGCTGGGTGGGCGGCTGCACTCCGCGGGGACGGCGCAGGGGAACCGCGGACGCACCGTGGGGTTCCAGGGCCTTCCGCAGCTCCGGCAGCTGCTGGGTGGGGGACCAGCCGACGAGTGCGGCTACGGGGCCGTGCACGACGGCGGCGTCCGCAGCGCGGTCCAGTTCCTCCGGCCCGTCGCCGGGCTCATACGGCAGATCGAGTTCGACGGCGCCGCTGGCCGCCACCTCGGTGAGCGCGGGACGGGCGGCCGCGACCGGCCAGACCAGGGCAATGCGGTCCATCCGGACCGGGCTGAGGGTTTCACGCCACGGCATCAAGCACCTCGCTTCTCCCGGCCCCCGCGGCCGCAGCGGCCAGCGCAGCCCGGACCCGCCAGGCATCCGCGGCCAGGACCGCCATGGCCCCGAGCACCACGTCGGGGCCGGGAAGCCCGGCCCGAAGCAGGTTGAATCCGTCTGCCTCCACTCGGGCGGCGAGGCGTGCCTCGGCCTGCCATAGTTCGTGGGGTTCCTGCACGTCGGCCAGGACCTGGGCCGCAGCCGGGCCCAGGCTGGCGGTCAGCTCGGTCAGAGTGGCCGCCTCGGTCCAGCCCGTGCCTATCAGGGGACGCAGCAGGGAGGACAGCCGCTCCGGTGGACGGGCGTTGTCCACCAGCAGGAGGCGGGCGGCAATCAGCACGGCGCCGGCCACGGCCCAGGGGCGTGCAGCCGGGGCAGCGGAGGCCAGCCGGCGCAGCCAGACGGCTGTAAGCGTGTCCGGAAGTGCCGCAGCGGTGCCCGGGTCCCCCCACGGGGAAGCGGCGAGCATGGCCAGCAGTGTCTGGGGGGAGTCGGCGGTGCTCAGGCGTGGCCAGGCCGTAGCCAGCCCGCCGAGGTCGAACGCCGGTGCCGGCGGGGGAAAGGCCGGGCCGGGTCCGGCAGCGCCTGTGCCGCCGCCGCGGGTGCCTGCGCCTGCGGGGGAATCCGGTCCGGCCTGGCCGGCGTCGCCGGCGTCTCCGGCGGCGGGGCCATCGGCACGGGAGCCTGCCCGGAGTGCCGCGGCGAGGGCAATGATGTTGTCCGCCTCGAACCGTGCCGCAGCGGCACGGACCAGCGGTGTCCCACCGGTCGGCAGCCAGCCGGCCAGGACACGCAGCTGCCACAACACGGTGCGCCGGGTGGCCAGCTGGGCTGCGCCGAGGGTCCGGGCTGCGGACAGCTGGTCCGCGTACACCGAGCCGTCCAATGCGTCGACGGCGGCCGGAAGGCTGGGCAGCACAGACAGGTCGCGGCAGGTGCCGGCACCCAGCCGCCGCTGCGCCATGGACCGTGCCCGCACCGAAGCGGCCACCCAATCCGCCCGCATCAGCCGGTACCCGTTCCGCGGCCCAGAAGATCCTGCACCAGGTCCGCCACGATGGCGGAAGCCAGCTCCGGTACCCGGGCTTCACCCCGGCTGCGCAGCGCGGCGGCCTCCTCGGTTGCCTCGTCCAGCAGCCGCTGGTCCTCCTGCGCTGCGTCGGCGGAGACCCGCGCCGCGGCGTCGGCGCGTACTGCCGCGCTGTTGATTCTGGCCTGCTCCACCAGGGCGGCCGCCTGCCGGCGCGCCGCCGCAACGGTGTGCTGGGCCTGGTCAGCGGCGGCTTCGGTTCGCTCACGGGTGTCGTTGATGGTGGCGTCGAGGGCTTCGAAGACCGGGATGAGCTCGGCGGCTACCCCTTGATCGTCAGCGGCCGGGACACCGGCGGGGCCGGCGGGCCCTGGCGCTCCGACGGGACGGAAACGGTCCAGCAGGCTGTTGCGTGCCATGCGGCACCTCCCTGAGCGGAGGAACGAAGGAATGGGTTAGTCGGCGGAGGCTTCCTCGGCGGGACTGGCGCACATGCATGGAGAGGTACGGGTTTTAGCAGGGAGTTGGTACTGATCAGTGCCCATGTGCCTCTCCTGAGGACCGGAGGTTACGCCGTGTCCGTGTGCGCCGCAGAACGATTGCCCGTGCATCGACGTTACGTGGGACGTGGTGGGGAAACAATGGTCCCCGGCCGCAACGCGGCGGCCGGGGAGGAAGGAGAGGCCTGGGTCAGCGCGCCAGACGGGCGTATGCGGAGGCGAAGTGCAGCAGCGGGTCCGCCTCGTCGTCGGCGTCGGCCCGGCGGCCCATGGACACCACTTCGCCCACGATCAAAAGGTGTGTGGCCGCCGTCGTGACCTGCGTGGTGCGAACCTCGAACCAGGCGATCGAGTCTTCGATGATGACGGAACCGGTCTCGGGCGCGCGCCCGTAGTCAACCTGGGTCAGCAGCCCTTCGAGGGGCGATCCCGGGCTGGCAAGCCAGTTGGCGGTGCCGCGCAGCCGCGCCGGCAGCAGGCTCAGGACCCAGCTGCCGGCGTCAACCACGGCTTCGGCAATGCGCGCGTCGGCGTACAGGCTCACCAGGAGGGTGGGCGGATCGTAGGAGACGGAGAGGAACCCGCTGACGGTGGCCGCATAGTCGCGTCCGCGCAGCCGGGTGGACACCACGCCGACGCCGGAGGCGATGTCCGCGCTCAGCTCGCGGTACCGGTCAGTGACTTCCTCCGGGACGTCCGGTCCGGTGACGGTATCGCCCGGGAAAACTCCGTGCTCCACGGTTCCTACTCTGCGGCGGCGTCGGCCGGGACCAGCTTCACCGAGATGGAGTTGATGCAGAACCGCTGGTCGGTGGGCGTGTCGAACCCTTCGCCCTCGAACAGGTGGCCCATATGCGAATCACAGTTGGCGCAGCGGACCTCGATGCGGTCCATGCCCATGCTGCGGTCATGCAGGTAGCGCACTTTGCCCTCGGCCAGCGGGGCGAAGAAGGACGGCCAGCCGCAGTGCGAATCGAACTTTTCGCTGCTGGTAAACAGATCGCTTCCGCAGGCACGGCACTGGTAGGTGCCGGCGGTCTTGGTGTCCCAGTACTCGCCCGTGTACGGCCGTTCCGTGCCGGCCTGGCGGAGCACGGCGAATTCCTGCGGGGTGAGTTCCTCGCGCCACTGTTCGTCGGTCTTCTGGACCGGGATGGTTCCGGTGTTCTCTTCGGTAGTCATATCCGGGTCAACGCTTAAGACTCGCCAATAAATCCCGAGCCGGTGTACAGGTGCAGCACGGGCACGCCCAGCCGGTGCTGCGCCTCATTGGCCCAGTCGGTGCGGAATGTGTCCTCGACGGCATGCGGCCGGGTAATCACCACCACCTGGTCCGCGGAGGTGCGCTTTGCGGTCTCGACGACGGCGGCCACCGGGTCTTCACCGGTGACCGTGCCCGTGGCCTCCAGTCCGGCGGCCTTCAGCTGTTCGAGGGATTCCGCCAGCGATGTCACCGCTTCCTTCACCTCATCGGCCTTGGACGGGCGGCCGCCGGTGAGGTCCCGGAACGCCTGCGCAAAATCCAGCAGGCTGAGGTTGTCCAGCACGTCCACCAGCAGGTTCCGCCCCGGATCGGCCGGCACCAGCACATCGAAGCGCACCGGGGTGTCACCCACCAGGGAACGCAGGTTCTCAATATCGCGGTCAACCAGCGATTCTTCCGTCAGCACCACAATTGTCGAAGTCATGCGCACCAGCCTAGTACGCCCGTCCCGCAAGGGCTCATCGGGGCCGCACCGGCCCGCCGTTACACGGAGCGGGTGCCCATCCGGTAAAAATGTTCCTATGGCTATCTCCGTTCCTTCTGATGCATCCGCCGCCGGCACCCCGGTTATGTCGGTTCCGTGGGTCCGGTGGACGGCGTTCGGTGCCGGCGTCGGTGCTGCGGCATCCACCGCGGTCCTGGCCGCCGCCTCCGGTCTGGGCATTTATTTTGCCCGCCAGGTAGTCACGCCGGCCCGTACGCGTGACGCGAACCTGGAGATCCTGGCGGTCACCGACAGCGAGCACGGCCGGCAGGTCATTCTCCCGGCGAACCTGGACACCACGGTTGAGGGCACCTACAGCCTGTATTTCGACGGCGGCGACGGGCACGCCCGGATTGGTGCCATCCGCTCCTATGTGCCGCGCGAGGGTACCGTGCAGCGGGACGTGGAAGAGGTGTACAGCGGTGACCTCAGCAAGGCCCGGCGCGGCTGGTGGAGCGGTTCCATCTATCCCTCGCCTGCCGCCGTCGGGCTGCCGGAAGAGGAAGTCTCCATTCCCGTGGAAGGCGGCGAAGCACCGGCCTGGCTGGTACGGACGCCCGGGGCGCAGACATGGGCGGTCATGGTCCACGGCCGCGGCGCCAGGCGTACGGAATGCCTGCGGGCACTGCGCACCGCCCGTGAAGCCGGCCTGACCAGCCTGGTGATTTCCTACCGCAACGACGGCGAGGCCCCCTACGCGCCGGACGGCCGCTACGGACTGGGCCTGACCGAGTGGCAGGACGTGGAAGCCGCCATCCAGTACGCACTGGACCACGGGGCCAGCGACGTGGTGCTGTTCGGCTGGTCGATGGGCGGAGCCATCAGCCTGCAGGCGGCGGACCGCTCGCCGCTGCGCCGCCACATCCGTGCCATGGTGCTGGACGGTCCGGTGATCAACTGGCTGAATGTCCTGTCCCACCATGCCCGGGTCAACCGGATTCCGGCGCAGGCCGGCCGGCTGGGCCAATGGCTGATCTCCAACGCGGCAGGCCGGGCGCTTACGGGCCTTGCCGCTCCGCTGGACCTCAAGAGCATGGACTGGGTCACCCGTGCGGAGGAAATCCGTATTCCGACGCTCATCCTGCACAGCAAGGATGACGACTTTGTGCCGTACGGGCCGTCGGCGGAACTGGCGGAAAAGAACCCGGACGTCATCACCTTCGAGCCCTTTACCCGGGCGGGTCACACCAAGGAATACAACGTGGATCCCGAGCGGTGGGAGCGCGTAGTGCTGGGCTGGCTCACGGATGCGCTGAGCCGCACCAGGCATCCCTCGGAGCACCGCACGGCGGAGTAACTCAAGCCAGCGGGCAGCCGTAGCGGACCTCGGTCAGCGGGGATCCGCGAAGCATCTCTGTTTTGACGGCGCCGTCCGGGCTGAGCCCCCTTCGTTCATAGAAGGTCCGTCCGCGGCTATTGGTCTCCAGCACCCAGACACGGACGGAGGTGTGCCCGCTTTCGCGCAGCTGAGCCAGTGCTGCCTCCCACAGGAGGCGCCCGATGCCCGAGCCGACGTACCCTTCCCGGAGGTACAGGGAGGTGACCTCACCGACCTGCGGGCCGGCGGACGGGATCCATTGCGTCGAGAACGGCATCCGGCATCAGGCCGCGATATGCCCATTGCCAGGCGGAGACATGCACCAGCCCGACGGCCGGCATGTCGTTTTCGGTGCTGCGGCGGATTTCGACGGTTGGCATTTTTGTATCCAACAACGGAAATGCCTATCAGCGCCAGTGAATGGTGCAGGTGACACTGATGCTCCTGATGCCGGTGATGCCGGTCGGGGTGCCCGGCGTCGTTGTACCCGGAGCCGCACATGCGAGACTGGCGCGTATGCGGAACCTGTACGTTGTCACCCATCCGGAGGCTGACCACCATGTCCGGAAGCTGGTGGGCGGGTGGTACGACTCGGCCCTGACGGACCGCGGGATCGTCGCGGCGCAGCGGATCGCGGCGGACCTGGGCGAACGGATTCCCAGACGGGAGACGGCACTGCTTTTTTCCTCGGACCTTCGGCGCACGCGCCAGACGGCGGACCCGATCGGCCAGCGGCTGGGCCTGTCAGTTCATCAGGACCGGAATCTTCGCGAACAGACCTACGGCATCGCGGACGGCACCCCTGCCGGGTCCACGCCGTATCTGCCCCCGCCGCCGCACGGGGACCGGATGCACCACTGGGACGGGAATGCCGGCTCCGAGATGAGGTTCCAATTGGCGGGCCGGGCCTACACCGCCCTCCATCGGATGCTGGCAGCCGGGGCGCAGGACACCGTGGCGGTCACCCACGGAGGTACGGCAACCTATCTTGTTGCAGCGTGGATCGGTCTTCCCCTCGAAGCCGCCGGCTATGTGAAGTTCCAGATCTCACCCGGCAGCATTACGCACCTGCGCGAGGACGATGTCTTCCACGACCGGCAGGTGGTTTCCCTGAATGACACGGCGCATCTCTAACACAGCGCATCTCTAACGCAGCGCATCTCTAACTGAGCGCATCGATGCCGTCCGCGCCTATCCCCGGACCGGGCCGGACCCCTTCTCGGGGTGCACGGCCAGGAAGATCGAATACCTGGTGCTGTCTGCTTCCTCGTCCGTTTCCTCTGCCTTGATCTCCTCCAGGATGCCCATGACCCGTTCCAGGAACCGGTCGTGTCCTTCCTTGGTCAGCTGCACCGCCAGTCGGGAGATCAGGACCTCCTCCGAGGCCGGGACCTGCCCCATTTCATCGACGAAGGCGCCGATCACGGCCTGGCGGACATCCAGGTCATGCCCGTCCTGCTCCAGCCGCCATGACTTTTCGGTGGCCAGATAGGGGACCTCGTACGCTCCGCTGGGGCCGGACCGGGCCTCCTGTGCCTCGACGAAGCCGGTGGCGACGAGTTTACGGACGTGGTAGAGCACCGTGGCGGGGTTGGCCCCCAGCCGGGTGGCGATTTCCTTGTTGGTGAGCTGTTCCTTGAAACAGAGCCGGAGGATCCGGAGCCGTATTGCGGAGGCGAGGGCTTTGGCTTCTTCCTCCGTGGGCGCGCGCCGCGGGGCCGGGCGGGGCTCTTGCGTCATGAGAGGCAGACTACCAGACACCCATTGACAAATCTCAATCGATTGTTCAAAGTCAATCGCATGACGACGGACATGGCATGACATCGGATGAGAATGCGGCAAACACGGACGCGGGTACCCCGGCACGGGCAGGCCGCGGGGTGCTGCGGGAGCACGACTTCCGCAGCCTCTTTTACTCCACGGCACTGAGCAGATTCGGGCAGGAGGTCTCCGGCCTGGCGCTTCCGCTGGTGGCTGTGCTCTCGTTGAACGCCGGCGAGCTGGAAGTGGGCCTGCTGGCTGCGATGAGCAGCGTGGCGTTCCTGCTGGTCGGACTGCCGGCAGGCGTCTGGGTGGACCGGCTCCGGTACCGGCACGTCCTGATTCTCTCCGACGTCATCCGGGCCGTGATCCTGCTGACGATTCCACTGGCCTGGTGGCTGGGAGTGCTGTCCATCTGGCAGCTTTACGCGGTGGCGCTGGTCACCGGCATCTTCAGCGTCTTCTTCGACGTGGCATATCAGAGCTGCCTTCCGCATCTGATCGGCCGCAGCCGGCTGGTGGACGGCAACGCCAGCCTGGAAACCGTGCGGTCCGTAGCCCAGCTGAGCGGCCCCGCGGTGGCCGGACAGCTCATTGCCTGGCTCACCGCGCCCGTCGCGCTGGCTCTGGATGCCCTGGCCATGGGTTTGTCGGCGCTCTTCGTCTTCCGGATCCGGAAACCGCAGGCCAAACCGGAGCGGGAGCCCGGGTCGAAGCTTTTCGCGGATATCGCGGAGGGTCTCCGCTTTGTTCTGGCCAACCCCCTGCTGCGCGCCATCGCCGGGTCCAGCGCCCTGTTTAACCTGGCGTTCTCCGCCTACATGGCGATGCTGATCTTTTTTCTTCCCCGCGAGATGGGTCTGGGATCAGGGCAAATGGGGCTCGTCTTTTCGGTGCTGGGGATCGGCGGGCTGCTGGGGGCCCTGGCCGCGAAGCGGGTAACCGTGTGGCTGGGCGAGGGCCCTGCCATCTGGATCACGGTGGCGGCAACGGCCCCTTTCGCCCTGCTCTGGCCGACAGCTACGAACGGCTGGTCCATCTGGCTGGGGGCGGCAGGCCTGGGGGTCGCGAGTTTCGGTGTCGTGATCTACAACATTGCGCAGGTCAGTTTCCGCCAACGGGTGACCCCCGACCGGCTGCTCGGACGGATGAATGCCACCATGCGGTTTCTGGTCTGGGGCACCCAGCCAGTCGGTGCGGTCCTCGGCGGAGTGCTGGGGCAGGCCTACGGAGCGCGGGCCGCGCTCTGGATTGCGGGTGCCCTGGCCTGCCTGGCCTTCCTTCCGGTTCTCCTGTCACCGCTGCGCGGGATGCGGCACCTTCCGGACGAGGACCCTTCCGGGCAGGTATCTCCTGAGGAACCTGTATCTTCGGTGAAGCACAGCCGTACCGATGGGGGACCCAATGCTGAGACGTGACCAATGCTGAACCATGACCAGGCCGGACTGCCGGCCGACTTCTTCCGTGCCTGGAACCAGGGGCTGCATCCGGACCTGTACGAAAGTGAAAACCGTGCCCTGGACCGGGAGGGGCATGTCTGGGCCGCCCTTGTCCGGCTCGCGCCCTGGGAGGACCGGATTCTCCTGGACCTGGGCTGCGGCACCGGGTTCTGGCTGCCGCGTTACGCGGAGCTGGCCGCCTCGGTGATCGGCGTCGAACCGGACCCTGAACTGCTGGCCGCGGCGCGGTCCCGGCCCGGCGGCGCCTCCGTGCTGCACGGCTCGGCAGAGCACATCCCCCTTCCGGATAATTCGGTGGACGTTGTCCATGCCCGGTTCGCGTACTTCTTCCCGTCGCCGCAGAATAACTGCTCCGCAGGCCTGGCCGAAGTCCTGCGCGTGCTGCGGCCGGGCGGATCCCTGGTGGTGATCGACAATGACCAGAACGACGGCGAGTTTGCGGACCTGCTCGACGCCGCCAACGCGGCCGCCGGTCAGGGCGACGGCGGGTACATTGCCGCCTGGTGGAAGGAAAGGGGCGCATCCACCACGACAGTGATGAGCAGTTGGACCTTCGACCGGCCGGAGGACCTCGCAGATGTCCTCCGGATGGAATTCCCCGACGGCACCGGGGCCGGCTGGGTTGCCCGGAACCCGGGACGGACCCGGCTCAGCTACGGCTACGCCCTGCACCACCTCTCCAAAGGAGAGCCGAACCGCCGCTAGGCAGGCACGGCAGCAATCGGAGCGGTGATGGCATGGGTCAGCCGGATCAGGTCAAAGGGAGACAGCCCGATCTGCAGCCCCCGCCGCCCGCCCGACACATACACGGTGTCCAGCAGCTCCACCCGGTTATCGATTCCGGCAGGGGAGGAATGTTTCTGCCCGAGCGGGGAAATGCCGCCCACCACGTAGCCGGTGCGTTTCTCCGCCTCATGCCGGTCCGCCATGACGGCCTTGCGTGCACCCATCAGGGCGGCGAACTTCTTCAGGTCCAGGTTCAGTGCCACCGGCACCATGGCCACGGCCAGATGCCCGCCCAGATCCACCATCAGGGTTTTGTAGACGGACTCCGGCGGCAGCTGAAGCTTCTCCGCCGCTTCCAGCCCGTAGGAGGGCGCTCCGGCATCGTGCTCATAGTGACGCACGGTGTACGCGACCTTGGCCTGATCGAGCAGCCGCGTGGCCGGCGTCGCGCCCTTGCCCGAATGCTTGTCCCGGTTTCCTGCCATCACTGATGCCTTCCGCTGCGAGGGATTGAGGAGCTGGAGGGAGCCGGTTATTCCTGCGCGAGTTTCTCGTGCTGGGCAAGCCGGCGCTTGATACGTCCCAGCATGGCGGACATTCCCCGCATGCGCAGCGGAGTGATGGCGCGGGTGAGGCCAAGCCGGTCAGGAACATCGGCCGGCACGGCGAGGATCTGCGCCGCGGGCAGCCCGTTCAGCCCTTCGTACAGCACGCCGGCGAAGCCGCGGGTGGTGGGTGCCTCCCGCGGTGCCTTGAAGAACAGCGTGACCAGGTGCTCGGGGGAGTCGTCCACGTCCAGGCTCAGGAATACCGGCGACTGGCATTCCACCACCTGTTCCAGCAGCTCGGGCCGGTCGGCAATGTCAGGGGGCAGGTCCGGCAGGCCGAGGGAGAATTCCAGCAGCAGCTCAAGCCGCTCGGCCTCCTCCATCGCCTGGAAATCATCAATGATCTCGGCCAGGGAGTCCGGGACGGCGGTATCGGGAGTGGCAGTCATAAGGCGGTTCTTTCTTGATGCAGTGGAAATCAGCGGGGTGCGTTGCCGGGCTCTTCGCCGCGGGCAATCGGAACGCGCACGGCGTTGCCCCACTCGGTCCAGGATCCGTCATAGTTACGCACGGAGTCGAAGCCGAGCAGGTGCTTGAGCACAAACCAGGTGTGGCTGGAACGTTCGCCGATACGGCAGTAGGCCACGACGTCGTCGCCCTCCTTCAGGCCGGCACCGTCCTTGTAGAGTGCCTCGAGTTCCTCACGGGTGCGGAAGGTGCCGTCTTCGGCGGCGGCCTTGCCCCACGGCACGGACTTGGCGGTGGGAATGTGCCCGCCCTTCATGGCGCCTTCGTCCAGGTAATCGGGCATGTGCGTGCGTTCGCCGGTGTACTCGGCGGGGGAGCGCACATCGATGAGCGGTCCCTTGCCCAGGTGTCCGACGACGTCGGGCAGGAATGCGCGGATCTCTTCGTCGCGCCGTTCCACCACGGGGTAGTCGGTGGGCTGAACGGAGACCTTGTCCGTGGTCATCGGCCGGCCTTCTGCAATCCACTTGTCCCGGCCGCCGTCCAGCAGGCGGACATCTTCGTGGCCGAACAGGGTGAAGACCCACAGGGCATAGGCGGCCCACCAGTTGCTCTTGTCGCCGTAAATCACCACGGTGGAATCGCGGGTGATTCCCTTCCGGGACATCAGGTCGGCGAAGGCGGCCCCGTCCACGAAGTCGCGGGTGTCGGTGTCGTTGAGGTCGGTGTGCCAGTCGATTTTCCGCGCGCCGGGAATGTGGCCGGTTTCGTAGAGCAGGATGTCCTCGTTGGATTCCAGGACCACCAGCTTGTCCAGGTCCTGCGATTCCACGCGTTCCGCGAGCCACTGCGTGGACACCAGGCGCTCCGGGTGCGCGTAGGCGGCGAACTTGGGGTTATGGTCAGCGGCGATCGACATACGTAGGGCTTCTTTCCTCGGCTATGGGCTTCTTCTAAGCCTAACGACGCCGGAGGACGAAAACTTCCAATGCCTGCCTAACCTGTGGCGGCACCGGGCGGCAGGCGCAGTGCCAGGACCACGACGGCGGCCCCGACGACGGCGAACAGGGCCTCCAACGGCTGGAACTCGATAACGGCCGTTTCCCATACTTCCAGGCCCACCAGGCCTGCCCCGGCCGCGACGGCCAGCGGCCGGGCCGCCCGGTGCCGGCGCAGCTGCAGCAGCCCGGTGGCCAGATACCCTCCGCCGCAGCCGGCGGCCAGGAGGAGTCCGGGAAGCCGCCAGTCCGTAAAGGGGGTGCGCCGCAGGACGTGCGGGTCCGCGTGCAGGAAGGCGCCGTCGGGACGCACCGCCAGGAGGATGCCGCCGCCCAGCGCAGCGGCAGCCGTGCCGAATTCCAGGCCGAGCAGGGTTCGTTCTGCACGGCTGCGCCGAGGAGTCATGAGTCGAGTATTGGCCGCGTTATGGCGGGCGTCCAGAGGCAGAGGGTCGGGGCCTGCCGGGTGGCTCCTCAAGAAGGGTCAGTGGACATTGTCGGCATGCGACGACGAATGGATTGGCGGTGAAATCCTTCGGAGAGTATGGAGGACTTCCAAGACCGCTGCCCGTTGGAGGGCTTCCGGACGGCAGAGGACGTCAACGCGCCTGGCCAGCGGCAGATCGCGGATGGGTTTGAGGACAATTCCGCTGCCGGCAGGCGGGGATGCGGTGTGGCGGGGCATGAGTGCGACGGCGGGTCCAGCGGAGACGATCGCGGCGGCAATAAAGAACTCGTTGATCCGGTGTGTGACCTTAAGGGGCTGACCGGCATGGACGGCAATTGCCTGGAGGGCAGGCACGAGCGGGAAGCCGTGCTGGACAGAAACCCATTCTTCGTCGATGAGGTCGGCGATACCGACGCTGGGTGCGTCGGCAAGCCGGTGCCGCACTGACATAGCGACGTCCAGGGGCTCCCGCACCAATGGCAGCACGGTGATGGATTCGGGCCACGGCGGACTGTGCTCGAGGCGGTGCGCTATGACCAGATCGTAATCGGCAGTCAGGGCAGGAAAATCTTCCTGTCCCACGTCCCTGTCGCTGCAGACGATGCCCGGTTTCCCCTCTCCGGCCAGGGCCTGCACCAGGGGTCCGAAGTAGGTCAGGCCGGCACTGTTGAACGCGCAGAGGCTCACCGTTGCCCGGGGGTCCTGGAGATACTGGCTGACGGCCTGCTCGGCGGAGCGCATTGCAACGCTGATGTCGACGGCGGCGCGGGCCAGGGCCTGACCGGCACCGGTGAGGACGAGATTGCGTCCCCGCCGTTCGGTGAGGGGAGCCTCGACCCGGCGTTGCAGCGCCGACAGTTGCTGCGACACGGCAGAGGCGGAGACGTGGAGCGCGCGGGCGACGGCGGCAAGGCTGCCGCGTTCGCCCAACTCCCGAAGCAACTGCAACTGATGAAGATCCATAAGGGCAATCTAAACTATTAATTCACTAAGTGCCCTCTCGTCTTATCGGTTAAGTGCCATAAGACTTGTCGGGTGCCCTCATCATCCCTGACCCCCTCCCCGCGAATCCGGACTGAACCACAACGCCGGTTGTCTTCGCTGCTTGCTGCACGCAGGGTGGATCTCCTGCTTCTATTGGTCGCCGTCGCCTGGGGCAGCAGCTACCTTGCAGCCAAAACCCTGACCGGGACGGTGGGAGTCACCGTCATCCTCTCGCTGCGTTTCCTCATCACCACGCTGGCACTGGCACTGATCTGGCTGATCGGGAACCGCCGCCGGGCCGGACGCCGCGAACTCGTGACCGGTGTCATCCTGGGTTTCACGCAGGCGGCGGTACTTCTCCTCGAAACCCAGGGGATCTCCGGCACCAGCGCCACGAATGCCGGACTGATCATCAGCCTCGTCATTGTTTTCACCCCCTTCACCGAAAGCGTTGCCTTCCACGTACGGCTGCCGCGGATGCTATTCGTCGCAGCGGTTACAGCGGTGGTGGGCGTGTGCCTGCTCGTCTCCGGCGACGGATTTGCTGCCCCGACCCTTGGAGACCTGCTCGTGCTGGCAGCTGCCGCAGTACGATCCATCCATGTCACGGCAGTCTCCGCCCTGACCCGGGGGCGCGGTTACAGTGCGCTGCATCTGACCCTGACCCAAAGCGCGGTCTGCGCCGTCGTTTATACCCTCGCCGATTACCAGGGTGTGCTTCGGGCAGTGCACGGTTTCGACGCGGGCCAATGGCTGGGCGTGCTCTACCTTGGGGTGGCGTGCAGCGTGTTTGCGTTCCTCGTCCAGACCTGGGCCATTCAACAGACCTCGGCCTCCCGGGCGAGCCTGCTCATGGGCACCGAACCTATCTGGGCCGTCCTCATCGGGATCACCATCGGCCGGGAAACCCTCACCGTGCTGGGCGTTATCGGTGCCGCACTCATCATTACCGGGACCTATCTGGGGCTGCGGGCCGAAACACGCCACCGGGCAGCAACGGTGCCGGCGGGCCGGGAATCCGCTGTGAAGCCTTAGGCAGGGTCCTGCTGAACAGTACGTATTCGCCGCTCCTTGGCGGGTGCTGGAAAATCTGATTCCCGGTCGCGGTGGCGTATCGTGTGCAGGGCGGCAAAACACCGCCAGACAAGAGCATCAGAACCGGCAGACCCCTTGCCGGCCGGGCAGGGAACGGACGGACAACGCGAAGTGGCACAACTGGAGCACCTGACAGAGCGGACTCCCCAGGTATCGGTAGACGAGCTGCTGAAGGGGTTCTATCCGTCCCCGAGGTTCGGCAGCGTGTCCTTTGATTCCTACCGGCCCGATCCGGCACAGCCCTCGCAGGCGCAGGCCGTAGAAGCGATGCGCGGGTTCGCCGTCGGCGTCGATACGCCCGAGCCCAGCGGACTGCGGAAGTTCTTCGGCGGCAAAAAGCCCCAGGCCAAGGCCGGATTTTATCTGGACGGCGGCTTCGGCGTCGGCAAGACCCACCTGCTGGCCTCGCTGTGGCACGCCGTGGAAGGTCCCAAGGCCTTCGGTACGTTCGTGGAGTACACCAACCTGGTGGGCGCAATGACGTTCCGCAAGACCGTGGACGCCCTGAGCGCGTACAAGCTCGTCTGTATTGACGAGTTCGAGCTCGACGATCCGGGCGACACCGTGCTCATGTCCCGCCTGATGCGGGAACTGGCCGACGCCGGCGTCAAGCTTGCTGCCACGTCCAACACCCTGCCGGGTTCCCTGGGTGAGGGCCGCTTTGCCGCCGTCGATTTCCAGCGTGAGATTCAGGTCCTGGCGGACCAGTTCGACGTCGTCCGCATTGACGGCGAGGATTACCGCCACCGCGGCCTGCCGGAGTCCCCGGCGCCGTTGGAGGACGCCGAGCTGGAACAGCGGATGGAAACCGAGTTCAGCGGCAAGACCGTAGCGGCCGATGACTTCTCCGCACTGATCTCCCATCTCTCCAGCGTTCACCCGAGCCGCTACCGGCAGCTCATTGACGGTGTGGACGCCGTCGTCTGGCACAACGTGCAGACCATCACCGAACAGTCCGTGGCACTGCGGTTTGTGGTGCTGGCGGACCGCCTCTACGACAAGGACGTGCCGATCCTGGCCAGCGGGGTGCCCTTCGATCAGCTGTTCACGAAGGAAATGATGGGCGGCGGCTACATGAAGAAGTATTTCCGTGCCGTCTCCCGCCTGACCGCCCTGGCCCGTGAAGGCCAGACCGGCGAGGAATCCTAAACACCCCTTAAAAGGCGAAAGCGCCGGTGCCGCCTCGCGGCGGGACCGGCGCTTCCCCTTGTCGTGCCCGGAGGGCTGATTAGGCCGGAGGCGTCTGTTCGGGACCGTTGCCGGCGCCCGGACCGCCGCTGCGGTTGGTCTTATCCACCGCTTCGGAGACCTTGCTCTGGAAACCATCGATCTTGCTGGAGTACTTGCGGCCGGTCTTCTGGTCCACGAAGTTCCCTGCCTGATCAATGCCGCCCTTGATCTTGTCGGCATTCTGACCGACAAATCCGGTGGCCTTTTCCTTCAGCTCACCGGCCCTGCCCTTGAGCTCGTCAAATACAGACACGGATCACCTCCTTTCACAGGGGAAACCCGCTCGTTTCCCGTTCCCGTCAATCGTAGGCCGGGCGCGGGGTAGAGGAAAGATCTTTCCTCTACCGGCATAGCTAGTCCTCCGACCCGTCGTTAAGGCCGCCGTTGTCGGCGTGCCCGTGATGTCCGCCGCGGTGGTGATGGTGGTAGCCGCGGCAGTTGTCATCCAGTTCGATCCGGATGATGCTGCTGGCCGGCGGCGCGGGTTCGGCCGGCGGCTCTGTGACCGGCGGTTCCTCCGCGCCCGGCTCCTGCGGTGCGCCTCCGGCCAGCACATCCACGGACGCATACAGGCTGTCCCCGCGCAGTTCCAGGGCGGCCGGCTGGTTGACCTCCAGGAACAGCTGGGGGGTGCCTGTCCCGGCGGGCACCACGGAAATCCGGTTGCCGAATAGTTCTGCCACGAAGATGTCCCCGTTGTCGTTCACCGCCAGTCCGGTTGCCCCGACGAATCCTGAGGCCACCAGCTCCGGCGTGCCCGTCACCGGATTGATTCGGTAGACCGATCCGGGGGCGCCGGCGTCAAACGCCCCCGGCAGCGAAGTCACGTACAGGGCGCCGTCGGGTCCGCGTTCGACGTCGGTCGGGACGGGTTCCGCCTGGTAGGTGAGTCCGCCGATGCACTCGGGAAACCCGAGGCCCGCAGGGAAGGTAAACGGAATCGGCGGCAGCACGGCAACCGTGGAGACACTGCCGTCGTAACCGGCCAGCACCAGGGCATTCATCCCGGCGTCGGCCACGACTATTCCGTTCCGGCCCGGCAGGGAAGCAACCGGGTTGGAGTCCCGCAGGCCGGTGTAAGGCGCAGGTTGGATGCCTTCCGGCAGCTGAGCGGCACAATCGGCGGGAACCGCTTCCTCGAAGCCGTAGGTATTGATGCCGTCCGGGTTTGCAGCATATTCATAGCCGGCAATGTCGGCGACTGTCCGAACGGTGCCGTTCCGGTCAACGGACTGCAGCAGCCCGATGTTTGTTGCCGGATCCCGCGAGTCCTGCCCGGCACTCACCGAGAAGTAAGTGGTGCCGCGTGTGCGGGAGACGGAAGCGGTGCCATACGGCTGGTCCTGCGGTGCCGCAGCAAGGAGTTCAGTTCCGCCGCCGTTGGTGACCCGGCTGACGATCCCGGCGAAAGACTGGGCTACGTCAATGGTGCCCCCACGGCCGACGGCGAAGCTCAGGGGGCCGGCCAGCCCGCCGGCGACGGTGGTTACCTCCCCGGCAGCGGGAACGGGCGGTGGTGATGGCGGGTGGTGCCGGCCTCCGGCGGACGCAGGTGAGGCCATGAGCCCCAGAGCTGCGGCTGCGGCGAGGACGGCGAGTGCGGGTGATGATTTCTTCACGGTGTTCTCCTCAGCATTGGTGTGTGCAATGCGAGACTTGCCTCCGGGCCTCCCGTGGTTTCCCCTCCACGCCCCCTGCCGAGGCAGTGAAAGCCTAGGGGCGGCTGAGTGCCGCGAACACGTAGCTTTTGCACATGGGCCGGCTCGGCGTTCAGAAAAACCAAGTAGTCCCCGCGGTGCCTATGCGAGTATTCCGGCTGCATGCCTGGCTCGAGGTGCTGTCCACCGGGCGGGCGTGGCTCCAGAGGTCCTGGGGTTTCGGGTGGTTCACTGGGGCCATATCATCGATGCCCTACCGCCCACGCACGAGGACCGATCGATGCCTGCACACACGTTGACCCCCGGGGACCCGTCCCCGCTGCCGGAGCACACCCGCCGGCCAATTCCGCATGGACGGGCAGCTGTGACGGCGGTCGTCGGTTGGGTGTTCCTTGGACTCGGCCTAGGTGTGGCGATCGGAATCTCGGAAGCCCTGGGTCAGTCTTTTGGCTGGGGGCGGCTGGCTGAAGTCCTGCTGCAGGCACTCCTGATGACCGCCATTGTGGTGCCGGGCATCGTGGCGCTGCGTCGTAGGCTGGACCACCGCGGTCTGGACGGGCTCGGCGTCAGCCGGTCAGTCGTCCGCCCGCTGACCCTGGGCGTCGCCGTCGGCGCCGTGACCGGACTTCTCGTCTGGCTGCCCGCCGGTCTGGCCGGGTGGATACGTGTGGAACAGGTCGACGTCGCCGCTTTCCTGGGCTTCCTCCTCTTGAACGGCGTGGTGCTGGCCCTCTACGAGGCGTTTCCGGAGGAACTGGCCCTGCGGGGGTATGTCTGGACGAACCTGCGGGATGGCTGGGGGACCGCGGTCGCGACGCTGGTGACCACGGCCCTGTTCCCGTTCATTGGAGTGGTGGTTGGTCCGGTCCGGTGGGCTGTCACCACGGTGCTCGGGGGCGACGGCGGGCACATCGAGGTGTTCCCGGCAGGCAATGACCCGGTTGTCTATATCGTGCAGCTGGTGCTGTTCGGGCTGGCGCTCATAGCGGCCCGCCGAATCCCTCTGTCCGGGGCGTTGCTGGTGGCGGTTGCATTCCACTGGACGCAGCTGACGGTCACCCGCACGGTCCTGGGCGGAACAGGCTGGCTCGACTCGGGATGGGCCATCGCGTGGGTCGAGCCGGATGCGATCGTCCTCGTCCTGGTGCACATAGTCCTTGCCGGCATTGTCTTCGTAGCCATACGGCGGCGGTTGGAGCGCCGGGCCGGTCGAACCGGCGCTGCAAACGAAGGCACTGCATCCCCTTAGTCTTGTTCGGCCATCGCAAGGAGGCGGGCGCGGGCGGCTTTGAGTTCAGCCGCAGTCAGGTAGGGGGTTCCGACAGAGGCCGCGAGTCCTTCAGCCGCATAGCGGATAATCAACGACAGGACGGAATCGATACCGTCGGCGTCGAAGGCTTTCCGCCATTTCTCCGCATCTGCCTTAAGCACCTCCTGGCCGGTCTGGTCACTCCCGATAATGAGCAGGAGCGAACCGGCCGAGAAGACGTCTCGTGCTGCGGCGTCGTCGTCGGTCAAAGTCCGGATGTACGCGCGGAGCAGCCTGCCCGGCCGGTCCTCTGATAAATCCAAGCGCTCGTGGACCGCGTCCCGGAAGCGCTGTGACACGTCCACCAGGATTGCTTCTTCAAGGGCGCTTCTGGTGGTGAAGTGGTGGGTCAACGCACCCTTGGACACTCCGGCTGCTGCCGCAATGTCAGCCAGGCTGACGTTCGCGCCGTGCGTGTGGAACATTCGGGACGCGGCGTCGATAATTGCTCGCCGGGTCCGTTCCTTGTCGCGCGTTGCTATCGATTCAGCGGGTTCCATGAGGTTCTCCGGTGTTCTGGTCCGACGGGATGAGCTGCCAGGCGATAACCGCGGCCACCACCAGCAGCGCGGCAGCAATAAACGATGTCACCTGCATGCCGTGCGTGAACGCCTGCTGCGCCAGGGCCAGCAATGCGTCATCGGTTCCGCCCAGTTCGCCGGCGGCGCTGGCCAGGGAATCCTGCAACGCCGCCGCCGCTTCGGGCGGGGTGCCGGCGGGAACCTCCAGCTCCGCCCGGTAGAGGGCGGTCTGGACCGATCCGAGGACACCGATGCCCAGGGCAACACCGAGCTCATAGGCCGTCTCGGCGATAGAGGATGCGGCACCGGCACGTGCCGGCGGAGCCGCAGCCACCACGGCATCCGTGGACAGTGTCATGGCCAGGCCCGTCCCCAGGCCGATTACTGCCAGCGCAATGCCGATGCCCGTGTAACTGGGCAGTCCTTCCGTCGCGCCGAGCAACGTCAGCCCCACAGCGCCAATAAGCAGGCCGGTTGCAATGGCACGGCCCAAGCCCAGCTTGGACAAGGCGAACCCGACCACACCTACAACGGCCAGGGAAGCAACCGTCGCGGGCATTTCGGCCATGCCGGCCCAGAAGGGGGAGTATCCGCGGACCAATTGCAGGTATTGGGAGAAGAAGAACAGCAGTCCGAAGAAGGCAAAGATGGAAAGCGCGTTGGCGGCAACCGCTCCGCCGAAGGCTGGAATGCGGAACAGGCTGATGTCGACCAGGGGTGTTTCCAGCCTTTGCTGCCGACGGACGAAAACCCACCCGGCGGCCAGACCAAGGATGAGGCCCGGGAAGACGGACCCATCGATCCCGTGACCGACCACCTGCTTGACGGCATAGACCACCGGCACAATGGCCAGTACGGAAAGCACGGCGGAAACGAGGTCGATTCTTCCGGCGTCGGGATTGCGCGACTCGGGGAGGAGCCAAATGCCAAGGACCACGATGAGGGCGATCACCGGAACGTTGATCAGGAAGACCGAACCCCACCAGAAGAATTCCAGCAGGGCGCCGCCTACCAGCGGCCCGACCGCGCCGCCTGCCATTGCTCCGGCAGACCAAATAGCTATGGCCCGCGTCCGCTGGATCGGATCGTGGAACAGGTTGCGGATGATCGACAGGGTTGACGGCATGATGGTCGCGCCGGCAATACCCAGCAAAGCGCGGGCTGCAATCAGGATCTCCGCGGAAGGCGCGAAGGCCGCCAGCAGAGAGGCGCCGCCGAACGCGATGCTCCCGATCATCAGGAGCCGTTTACGGCCGATCCGGTCCGCGAGGTTGCCCATGGTTACCAGCAGCCCGGCCAGGACAAACGAATAAATGTCACCGATCCAGAGGATCTGTGTCGCGGTAGGCGCAAGCTCGGCAGTCAGTGCGGGGACAGCCATGTAGAGGACGGTTCCATCAATGGCCAGCAGGGTCACGGCCAGGATCAGGACGATGAGCGCGAGCCATTCCTTGCGCCCCGCCTTGGCCGGAGAGATGTGGGGGTACGTGCTCATGCCCCTAGGCTAACAAACCATATGGTTCGTTGCCGTGGATGTCAGGCGGCCGCCGCACGTCGGCATAAGACGCTGCTCAGCCGATCCAGGAACGCATCGTGTCGATCAGCGGCCCGGTAGGCCTGCCGATCAGCTTGGAGAGCTCTCCCGGCGCTGGAGCCAGAGCGCCGTCGCGCATGTTGGCATTGAGCGTGCCCAGGAATCCAGCGGTCCCTTCATCGAGTCCGAGGCCGATCAGTTGTTTCTGTTCCTTCGCCGGTGTCAGGACCTCGTAGCGGACGGGGATGCCAAGCACCTCCTGCGCGGCAGCCGCGAACTCCGTGTAGGTCCAGGCCGTGTCCCCGGACAGCTCATAGGCCTTGCCATCATGGCCCGGAGTGCTCAGCACGACGGCGCCCGCCTCGGCATAGTCCCGGCGCGGAGCGCTGGCAATGCGGCCTGAACCCACACTGTTGGCAATGACGCCCGTCCGGCGTGCGGCGTCGAACTCCTGCCGGTGGTTTTCCGTGTACCAGCCGTGGCGCAGAAAGGTCGACGGTATGCCGGAGGCGGTGATAAGTTCCTCCGTGGCCCGATGCTCCGGAGCGAGGGCGAGCACCGTCGTCGGCGCGTCAAGAACCGATGTGTAGGCCAGCTGGCGGACCCCGGCATTCTTCGCCGCTTCCACGGCGGCAGCGTGCTGCGGCACACGCCGTCCCGGTTCGCTCATGGAAATAAGCAGGACCTTTTCGACGCCGTCCAGTACGCCGGCTGCGGTGGCGGCGTCGTTGAGGTCAACCCTTGCCGTACGCAGGCCGCGGCCGGCAAGCTCGGCCAATCGGTCCCGGTTTCGGCCCAGGGCAAGGATGTTCCCCGGGGCGGTGCCGCGTTCGATCAGGGAGTCGATGGTGAGGCCGCCGAGCTGTCCGGTGGCACCGAAGATGGCAACATTCATGGGTAGTTCCTTTCAATGAAGTCCCGAATGCCAAGCCCGGCTGCAGGAGTCGGTGACAGACTAGGACGCCGCTGCCTACGTCGCCAGCGAGGCAAGTGAACGGTAGCGTTTGCATATCGACAGCCGGCAGCCGGCAGCCGGCCACGCAGAACGCAGAAGGGGGCACCATGTATTCGCGGAGATTGGCTGGGGGCGTCAGGTTCACAGAGCGCCCTCCCGGTTGGCTTCGGTGGGGAGGCGGTGCCTTCCTGGCGGCCGTTGGGGGCGCGTTAGCCGCCGGGGCATCCGCCGATTCGGTCTGGCCGCTGTATTTAGCCGCCGCAGGACTCCTGCTCGCCGCCGGCTGGTGGTGCTTCCTTGCGCGGATCACGGTCGCGGTGAACCAGCAAGCCGCCACCCTGAGAGGACCCCTGTGGAAGCGCGCCATTCAGCGCCAAAACATACAGGACATCACGGTGGCCAAAGATCACGGCCTGAATACCGGGTTGGTGAACTGGCCGGTCACACGGCATGCACGCGGTTCCCTGACGAGGCTGAACCTGGGCGGCGCCGGTGCCGTGACATTCTCCGACGCCGGTGGACACCGCTACCAGGTGGTGCTGGCGGATCTCTCTGCGGCCGAGGACCTGGCGGAGGCACTCAGGTCCTGATGTTTTTCTTCTGCAGGATGATCTCGGTCTCGACGGGCATGAAACCAAGCCGGGTGTTGATGGAACGCATCCAGGCATTCTGATCATCGCTGCTCGTCCGGACCCTGGAGACATTTCCATTCTCAACAGCACGGTGCAGCGACGCGAGCTTCACGGCAGCCCCGAGTCCGTGGCCGCGGTGTCCGGTAACCACAAGCGTTCCTTCAATCTGCGCCGGGCGGTCGGGGTCGGCCGCGGCAAGCAGACAGGTCCAGGCCGCCACATTTGCGTTCAGGTCCAGGGCAATGGATTCAATGACCGTGTGTCCCTGGGCCACCCACAAGTCGATTTCCTCCGCGTATTCAGCGGGGGAGACCGGGGTCTCGCCCCAGCCGAGCTCACCGTTGGGGGCCTCGGCGTCCACCAGGCCTTTGATCTGTCCCACTTGTTCCCGGAACCGTTCCGGGACGCCGTTGACGTACGTCGAGATCTCGTAGCCCGGCGCCGCCGTCGGGCCGGTCAGCCGGGCATCGCGGAGGTCAAGTTCGACGACGGTCTCGGTGGTCGCCGCGGCATAGCCCAGCGGGGAGGCGAACTTCCGGGTGAGCGCAGCGATTTCGGCTGTGGTGGAGCGGTAGGCGCTTGCCACGAACCGTGCGGTCGACGCCGGACTCGCATCTTCCGCTGCACGGGCCAGGGCGGACCCAACTCCCGTGTTCTGGTGGGCAGGATCAACCCAGACGAATATCCACGCTGTGTCCGGGGTGTCTGCTGAATTCATCCCGGCAGCAAAGCCAAGCAGTGTCGTCCCGTCCCAGGCACCGACGAGGTGATTCTGCCAGCCGTTGGGTGTGCGCCACCCGAGAATGCGTGCTTCCCGGCCGAGCGGGGTCCATCCGGTCCGGACATATTGGTTAGCTGCGCACTCAACGCGGTACGCAGCGGCCATGTCGGCGTCATCAGAGAGGTCCAGCGGGCGGATGTCCATGGACGACACTCTAGGCAGTTAAAACACTTCCGGCACAGGGCCGGTCAGCGCTGGTTACGCGTTGTTGTTGCTGTGTCCGCGGTGGCCGGACTTGGCTAGGCCACGGGCAACCATCAGGCCAACCGTGAGGAAGGTGATGTATTCCATTGCCTGCGCGGCGTTGAACGCGTCAAGGCCGTTTTCGCTGGCGTTGTCGCCGACAACCGCAGCCGTGATGATCGTGGCGATAACCGCCAGGACGTATACGGCGAATTCGAGGGTCCGCGTGGATACCTTGATGTCGTTGGCGTTGCGAACGGTGGTGGTGTTGTGATCGTTGTGAGTCTGCGTATTCGCCATGTGGGTCTCCTAAGTAGTGGTGTGAGCGGCCTGGCGGCCATGCAACTTTGATCCCGCTACTGAAACCATGTCGACATTTTCTCTACTGCAGAGACTTTATGCGTAGGACAACTAATAAGCAAGCTTACATATGGCGCCCCGGGTGTCGCCCTGGTGGAGGAAACGCTTAAACAAAAAAGGAACAGGCGAAAACCTGTTCCTTCTTAGCCGGCTGTTAGGGCCGGGGGAGAGCGGACGACGGGATTCGAACCCGCGACATCCACCTTGGCAAGGTGGTGCTCTAGCCAGCTGAGCTACGTCCGCAAAAGAAGACAATCGAAACTGTCCGTGCGCGATACTGGGATCGAACCAGTGACCTCTTCCGTGTCAGGGAAGCGCGCTACCGCTGCGCCAATCGCGCCCGACTGCCCGGCCCGTTCAGGATAACTCCTGGAAAACCTTAGGCAGCAGGGAGAGCGGACGACGGGATTCGAACCCGCGACATCCACCTTGGCAAGGTGGTGCTCTAGCCAGCTGAGCTACGTCCGCAAGAAAAGCACTGAAACAGTACTGTTCGTGCGCGATACTGGGATCGAACCAGTGACCTCTTCCGTGTCAGGGAAGCGCGCTACCGCTGCGCCAATCGCGCCCATAAATGGGTCATTACAATCCACTGTGGAGGTGGGGACGGGATTCGAACCCGCGTATACGGCTTTGCAGGCCGCTGCCTCGCCTCTCGGCCACCCCACCGTAACCGCCGCATAAAGCTTTGGAGAACCGACCCGGAAACCGGGGCAGCTTGTACAGTGACTTGCGAGCGGACGACGGGATTCGAACCCGCGACATCCACCTTGGCAAGGTGGTGCTCTAGCCAGCTGAGCTACGTCCGCACGTTGAAGAAGGTGTGGGTTATTTGCCTCTGGATTGCTTGCGCTTTCCGCGGCGAACCCCCGCTTTCCAACGAAGAAAAACTCTATAGGACGTTTGCGGGTTCGTCCAATCGGCCCCGGAAACGGCGCTGGTTTGGACTCGCGGCAGATCTGGGCTAGCATCTTTACTCGTTGGAGTGCTTCCGGGCGCACCAGCAAGTCGGGGCGATTGGCGCAGTGGTAGCGCGCTTCGTTCACACCGAAGAGGTCACTGGTTCGAACCCAGTATCGCCCACCCTCAAAGGCCGTTGCTTTCCTTGCGAAAGCGGCGGCCTTTTTTGTGTCCTTCTGGCGGTTATTCGCTGTGAGGTGTAGTCAGGAGGCCTGCATCCCTGGCTATGCCCTCCGGCGATCGGAGCAAACCGTGTCCCATCCGCAGTCCAGCCCTTTGGAAACGCCGGTAGACGGCCTGCTTGCCACCTCCGCGGTGCGTCTGCCGTACCAGCATGATGTGCTCCTGCGCTCCTTCGTCCTCGAACGTCAGGAAGGCAACCTGATCATCTACAACTCCCCGGGCGTGACCGGTTCCGGGGAGGCAATTGGGGAGCTCGGCGGCGCCGCGGGGCTGTTGATCAACCACGAGCATGAGGCCATGTACGGTCCACCGGAGATCGACGTCGATACATATGTCCACCAACTGGACCGGGCAGCGGTGGAATCTTCGCTTCCGGTGGCCGGAGTCTTTACGGGGCATCAGATGATCGGCCGCGATCTGGAGGTTATCCCGACGCCGGGCCACACCGCGGGGACCACAAGTTACCTCTGGGACAACGGGGACCGCCGGTTTCTCTTCACCGGAGATTTCATTTGGATTGACCACGGGGAATGGAAAGCCGTGGTCCTTGAGGAGCACCTTCGCGGTGACTACCTGGACAGCCTTGCACTGGTCCGCGATCTCGACTTTGACGTCCTCGTCCCCTGGGGGACCACGGAAGACGGCCCCTCCTATGGATTGGTCAGGACCCCGGGCGAGATCCGCGACCGCATCGACGCTATTATCCGCAGGGTTCACGGGGGTGGAAGCCGCTAGCAGCGGGCGCACGGTGCCGAGCAGCAGACTGTCACCGCCGGGTGGCAGACTGGAAACATGACTGAACCAGCATTGGCACACGCCACCGAATACGGCCGGATGTACTCGCGGTCGCTTTCCGAGCCGCCCACGGTCCCGTCCATCACTACGGTGATCTCCCAGGGGTCCACGTCCCTCGACGGATGGCACAGCTACATGGCGGCCTCCGCCGTGGTCAAGGATCCCAAACTGACTGCGGCACTCGGCAGCCCCTCACAGCTGCGTTCCGTGGTGAAGGAAGCCTCCTCGGCCTCCGAACGCTACCGGGACGCCGCGGCCCAGCGCGGTACCCGCGTCCACTACTACTGCGAGCAGGTGGCACTGCGTGCCCTGGACCGGCCGCACGAGGTCGAACGCGCACGTGAAGAGCTTTCCGCCCGCGGCGAGCACCAGTTCGCTGACCGGTTCGACGAATGGTGGAAGCTCTACGACGTACAGCCCCTCGCCCCGGAAATCACCGTGTGGAACGCGGAGCTGGGCTACGCCGGCACCCTGGACCTGGTGGCACGGATTGGCGGCCGGCTGTGCCTGATCGATTACAAGACCAAGAACACTGACCGCGACGGCCAGGTCAAGCAGCTGGATGACAAGGTGGTGATGCAGCTGGTCGCCGGGATGAAGGCGCAGGAATCGCTGGTGGACGCCGGTGCCGGCATCTGGGAGCCGTGGGCCTACGGTCAGAGCCCGCTTCTGCTGGGCGTCGCAGTGGGGCAGACCGAGGTGCGGCCCATGCGGGCCAACCCGGATGTGCTTCCCCAGCACTGGTTCAAGTTCTGCGCGCTGCGCCGTGTCTGGCAGACCAGCATTGATGCAGTGGCCGCCGGCCGGGCCCTGCTGCCCGTGCCGCCGCCTCCTGTGGGTGCACACGAAACCCCTGCCCCGCAGGCTGTGCCTCCGGAAGCCCCCGGCCCGGAGACTGCCGATCCGCAGACTTCGGTGCCGGCAGGTGCTCCCCGGCCCTAATCGTCCCGGTCAGCGGCGGAGCCAACTAGACTGGATTCCGATCCCATGCAGCAACAGTAAGGAACGAAACTCCAATGGCCATCCTGACTATCCGCACGCTCGGCGACCCGGTCCTGCGGACCCGCGCCGAAGACGTGACCGACTTCGGCCCCGAACTGGCGAAGCTGGTAGCGGACATGGAGGAAACCATGGAGGACGTTGAGGGCGCCGGTCTGGCTGCTCCGCAGGTCGGCGTCAGCCTGCGCGTCTTCACCTACCGCGTGGACGGCCAGGCCGGCCACGTGGTGAACCCGGTCCTGGAACTCAGCGAAGACCTCCAGCCGGACCACTTGGAGGGCTGCCTGTCCATCCCCGGCCTCGGCTACCCGGCCCCGCGTTTCCGCTGGGCCCGGGTCACCGGCGTCGACCTGCACGGCAACCCGATCAGCATCGAGGGCGAAGGAATGCTCGCCCGCTGCTTCCAGCACGAGACCGACCACCTGAACGGGTCGCTCTACATCGACCGGCTCGAAGGCGAACACCGCAAGGAGGCCCTGCGCGCCATCCGCCAGCGGGAATACGACGCCATCGCGGACCGCACCGTAGCCCAGCGCGCCCAGAACGTCGGCTCCAGCTTCGGCACCTTCGGCACCCGGACCGGAGCTTAGGCAAGCGTGACACTGCGAGTCCTGTTCGCCGGCACCCCCGCGGTGGCCGTGCCGTCCCTGAACGCACTGATTGACGCCGGATTCGACGTCGTCGGTGTTCTTACCCGTCCGGACGCGCCGCTGGGCCGCAAGAAGGTCCTGACGCCGTCGCCGGTGGCCGCCCGAGCCCAGGAGCTGGGCCTGCCGGTGATCCGCGCAGCGAAGGTGGATGATGAGGCCATTGCCGCCATCGCCGCGCTGGATCCCGACGTCGCCGCCATCGTGGCGTACGGCGCCCTGGTCCCGGCCCGTGCCCTCACCGTGCCGAAGCAGGGCTGGATCAACCTGCACTTCTCCCTGCTGCCCGCCTGGCGCGGCGCCGCCCCCGTGCAGCACGCCGTGATGGCCGGAGACGACATCACCGGTGCCTCCACGTTCCTGCTCGAAACCGGGCTGGACACCGGCCCGGTCTTCGGCACGCTCACCGAAACGGTGCGGCCCGAGGACACCAGCGGCGATCTGCTGGAACGCCTCTCGCATTCCGGTGCCGTGCTGCTGGCCCAGACCTTGGGCGCTGTCGACGCCGGTGCGGCCGTGCCGGTACCACAGCAGGGTGACATCACCCTGGCGCCAAAGCTCAGCATTGACGACGCCCGCGTGGACTGGCAGCAGCCCGCCCTCGCCATCCGCCGCCGGATCAACGGCGTCACCCCCGAACCCGGCGCCTGGACTACCTGGGACGGCGCCCGGTTCAAGATCGGGGCGGCCAAGCTGCGCTCCGATGTCACCGACCTGGCTCCCGGCCAGGTGCGCTTTACCGGCGGCGCTGATGCCGCCGCCGTCGTGGGTACCGGCTCACACGGACTCGAACTGCTGCGTGTCCAGCCCGCAGGCAAGAAAATGATGCCGGGGGCCGACTGGGCCCGCGGCCTCGCCAACCGTGAGGACGTGGTCTTCGAATGACCCCCCAGCCCGACCAGCCCAACAAACACCGCAACGACAAGGGCCACGAACGCCGCCGCGCCGCCGTCAAAACCCGCACCGCCGCCGCTCCCGGCCAGCGCACCCGTGCTGCGGATCCGGCCCGGCTGGTTGCCTTCGAAGTCCTCCGCGCCGTCTCCGGCGAGGACGCCTACGCCAACCTCGTGCTGCCCAAGAGCATCCGCAAGCACCGGCTGGACAAGCGTGACGCCGGCTTCGCCACCGAATTGGCTTACGGCGCACTGCGCGGCCAGGGAACCTATGACGCCATCCTCGCCACGTGTGTGGACCGTCCGCTGGAACGCCTGGACCCTGCCGTCCTGGATGCCCTGCGGATCGGCACGCACCAGCTCCTGGCCATGCGCGTGCCCGCCCACGCCGCCCTGGACCAGACCGTCGGCCTGGCCCGCGCCGTCATCGGTGCCGGTCCGTCCGCGCTGATCAACGCGGTGCTGCGCAAGGTCTCCGCCCGCAGCCTGGATGAGTGGGTGGAAATGCTCACTGCCGGGGAAGCCGACGCCGTGAAACGTTCGGCCGTGGAATACTCCCATCCGGAATGGATCGTCCGCGCCCTGCGCCAGTCCCTGGTGGCCCACGGACGCAGCGTCGAGGAAATCACCGACCTGCTGCGCGCCGACAATGACGCCCCCGTGGTGAACCTCGTGGCCCTGCCCGGGCTCGGGAACCTCGACGAAGCCCGTGCCGCCGGCGCGGTGGACGGCGAACTCGTAAAGGACTCCGCACTCTTCTCCGCCGGCGACGTCGGCCGGCTGGACTCGGTCCGCGCCGGCACCACCCGGGTGCAGGACGCCGGCTCGCAGCTGGTGGCCCGCGCCCTGGCCGAACTGAAGCTGGACGGCTCATCCCTCGATGAGGACGGCGTGGAAAAGTGGCTGGACATGTGCGCCGGCCCCGGCGGCAAGGCCGCACTGCTCGCCGCCCTCGCCCACGAGTCCGGAGCCGTGCTGCTCGCCAACGAACCCGCTCCGCACCGCGCCCAGCTGGTCCGCCAGGCACTGGAAGCAGTGCCGGGGGAGACCTGGAACGTGCGTACCGGCGACGGCCGCACCATCGCCGAGGACTACCCGGAAACCTTCGACCGGATTCTCGTGGACGCACCCTGCACCGGTCTCGGCGCCCTGCGCCGCCGGCCCGAATCGCGCTGGCGCCGCCAGCCGTCCGACGTCGGCGAACTCGGCATCCTGCAGCGCGAACTCCTCACCACCGCCGTGGACGCGGTGAAGCCCGGAGGCGTGGTGGCCTACGTGACCTGCTCGCCGCACCCGGCGGAGACCACCGCCGTCGTCGCCGACGTCATGCGCAAGCGCAACGACCTGGAACTGCTCGACGCCGGCGCCGCACTGGACGCGGTCAGCCTGCCCGGCGCGCTGGAGGCCGGGCATGAAAACACCGCGCAGCTGTGGCCGCATATCCACGCCACCGACGCCATGTTCCTGGCGCTGATCCGCCGCAAGATCTAGGAGACCCTTCGTGAGCAAGTGCTGCATCAACCCGAGCATCCTCTCGGCCGACTTCGTGAACCTCGAAGCCGAGCTGCAGCGGATCAGCGCCGCGGACGCCGTGCACGTGGATGTCATGGACAACCACTTCGTGCCGAACCTGACCATCGGGCTGCCCGTGGTGGAACGGATCCAGCAGGTGTCCGCGCTGCCGCTGGACGCGCATCTGATGATCGCCGACGTCGACCGCTGGGCTCCGCTGTACGCCGAGGCGGGCCTCGCCTCGGTCACGTTCCATGTGGAAGCGTCGACGGCGCCGATCAAGCTCGCCCGCGACCTGCGGGAGCGCGGTGCCAAGGCCGGCATGGCCCTGCGCCCGGCCACCCCGGTGGAGCCGTACCTGGACATGCTGCCCGAACTGGACATGCTGCTGATCATGACGGTGGAACCCGGTTTCGGCGGGCAGAAGTTCCTGGATGTCACGCTGCCCAAGATCCGCCGGGCCGCCGAGGCCGTCCGGGGTTCCGGGCTGCCGCTGGCCATCCAGGTGGACGGCGGGATCTCTCCGGAGACCATCGAACGGGCCGCCGAGGCCGGCGCGAATGTGTTCGTGGCCGGGTCCGCCGTGTACGGCGCCGGTGATCCTAATGACGCTATCCGCAAACTGCGCGCCGCAGCCGAAGCGGCTGTGTAAGAATAGTTAGCAACAAACGTGCTCCGGGGTCGGTGTAATTCCGAACCGGCGGTTATAGTCCGCGACCCGCACTGCTGATCCGAGAACCTCGGGGAAGCGGTGCGGTTGAATCGGTGAAATTCCGATACCGACAGTTAAAGTCTGGATGGGAGAAGCACGTGCAGTTTGTTGTTCCGCCGGCTTTGCCGACCCTTCCAAGGGGACCCGTTTCGGGACCCGAGGCGAGGGTCCGTTCCGGGCCCCGCTAAACGGGGCCGGTGCGGATTCCCCGTGAGGTTGGTCCGCTGCCGGCGATGCACCCACTGCCGTACGCCTGTCGTACCCCCCCCCGGAGCAGCAGCTTAGGGATAAAAGGACGACATGGATATTCTGCGGTGGCTCTTTGATGCACAGATACCGGTGGGCTCAAGCTCGCTGCTGGTGCGCGAACTTCTCGGCAACATCTTCGGACTGCTCAGCGCCCTCGGGGGCATGCGGCGCAAGGTCTGGGCCTGGCCCGTCGGCATCCTGGGCAACCTGCTCCTGCTGACCGTCTTCCTCGGCTCCATCTTCGGCGACGCGGACACCGCCACGCTGCTGGGCCAGGCCGGCCGGCAGATCATGTTCATTGCCGTATCCGTCTACGGCTGGCGCCGCTGGCGTCAGGCCAAAACCAACGGCGGCGCGGCCGTGACTCCGCAGTGGGCCTCCGGCCGGGAACGGATAGGGCTGGTCACCATCATGGTCCTGGGCACTGTTGCCCTGACTCCCGTCTTCGCCCGGCTGGGCTCCTACGAACCGGTATGGGCGGATGCCTGGACCTTCGTCGGATCGCTGCTGGCCACCTACGGCATGGCCAAGGGCTGGGTGGAGTTCTGGCTCATCTGGGTGGCCGTGGACATTGTGGGCGTGCCGCTGCTGTTCAGTGCCGGCTACTACGCCACCGCGTTTATGTACCTCTTCTACGGCGGCTTCACCCTGGCCGGCTTCTTTGTCTGGTGGAAGGCCAAAAGGAACGAAAAGCCGCAGGTTGAGGTCCTGATGCCGGATATCCGGACGCGCTGACCATGGGCACCGAAACCTTCACTCCCGGCGAGGTCTCGGCCATGGATCAAGCCCTGGACCTGGCCTCCCGGGGAGTGCGCGGTGCCAACCCGCTGGTTGGGGCGGTGATTCTCGACGCCGACGGCGCCACCCTGGCCACCGGCTACCACCGCGGCGCCGGAACGCCCCATGCCGAAGCCGATGCTTTGGCCAACGCCCGGGCCACCCACGCAGTCGTCACCGGCGCCACGATGGTGGTGACCCTGGAACCGTGTAACCATACCGGCCGCACCGGACCGTGCTCCCGTGCCATCATCGACGCCGGCCTGGGCCGCGTGGTGTTCGCCGCCGCAGACACTACTGATGCCGCGGCCGGGGGAGCTGCTGCCCTGCGCGCCGCCGGGATCGAGGTGGCCTCCGGGCTGGGGGCCGGAGCTGCCATGGAGCTGAACGCCCGGTGGGCTTTGGCCGCGGACCAGCGGCGGCCCTTCGTCACACTGAAGATCGCCTCCAGCCTGGACGGGCGGATCGCTGCCGAGGACGGCACCAGCCAGTGGATCACCGGCGCCCAGGCCCGGCAGGACGGACAGGCGATCCGCTCCCGGGTGGACGCCATCCTGGTCGGCACCGGCACGGCACTGGCTGATAACCCGCGGCTGACCGCCCGTACCCCGGACGGCGCCGAAGCGGAGCGGCAGCCGCTGCGCGTCGTCGTCGGCCGCCGGCCTGTTCCCGCGGATGCTGCCGTCCGGGGCCGCGACGGGCGGTTCGTCCAGCTGGACACGCACGATCCTGCCGTGGCTGCCGCGGACCTGTTCGGGCGCGGCGTCCGGCACCTGCTGGTGGAAGGCGGCTCCACCCTGGCCAGTGCCTTCCTCCGTGCCGGCCTGGTGGATGAACTGGTGGTGTACACCGCGCCGCTGCTGCTCGGCGCGGGCCTCGGCTCCGTCACGGGACTGGGGGTGGCGACCCTTTCCGACGCTCCCCGCTGGCGCTGGGACACGGCGGGCGGAGGCGCTGTGATGCATCTTGGGGCGGACCTGAGGCTGCGGCTGGAACCGGTCCCTCCACCTTTCGACGACGAAACGAAGGACGGATAAATGTTCACTGGAATCGTTGCTGAACAGGGCAGCGTGGTTAGGCTGCTTCCGAACCCTGCCGGTGACGGCGCGGTACTGGAAATCATCGCTCCGGCCACGAGTACCGGCCTCGGGCTGGGCGGCTCGATAGCCGTCAACGGCGTGTGCCTCACCGCAACCGAACTTCGGGACGGTGCCGTGAGCGTGGACGTCATGGGTGAAACTCTGACGCGCACCACCATCGGCGGGTTGACGCCCGGCGCCAAGGTGAACCTGGAGCGCTGCGTTCCTGCCGGCGGACGGCTGGACGGACATGTGGTCCAGGGCCATGTGGACGGTGTGGGCGAGCTGCTCGAACGGAAGTCGCTGGGCACCTGGGACCGGCTGCGGTTCTCCGTGCCTGCCGGGCTGGCGAAGTATGTCGCGGAAAAGGGGTCCATCGCCGTGGACGGCGTCTCCCTGACGGTCACCGCCGTCAGTCCTGCCGACGCGGAACAGCACTGGTTCGAGGTGGGCCTGATCCCCACCACGCTGGCTGAAACCGGGCTCGGGGCACTGGTGCCGGGCAGCCAGGTGAACCTGGAGGTGGACGTGCTGGCCAAGTACGCCGAACGGCTGCTCGCGTTCGCCGGTCCGCGTACGCCCGGTTCGTCTGCCGGTGCCGGATCCGGGGGGACCTTGTCCGACGGCGCTGCATCCGGGGGATCCTTGTCTGACGGCGCTGCATCCGGGGGGACCTCGTCCGACGGCGCCCTGTCCGACGCCACCCCGTCCAACAGCTCTGCGAAGGAGGCTCAATGAACGCTCCCGCCATTGTTTTGAACCCCGTCTCCGAAGCCGTCGAAGCGATTGCGGCCGGCCGGGCCGTCGTCGTTGTGGATGATGCAGACCGTGAGAACGAGGGCGACATCGTCTTTGCCGCCCAGCATGCCACCCCGGCGCTGATGGGGTGGACCATCCGCTACAGCTCCGGTGTTGTCTGCGTGCCGCTTCCCCGCAGCTATGCGGACCGGCTGGAGCTGCCGCCCATGACGGCGGTCAACCAGGACGCGAAAGGCACCGCCTACACCGTCTCCTGCGACGCCGCGGAGGGCACCAGCACCGGGGTCAGCGCCTCGGACCGTGCCCTCACCGCCCGGGTGCTGGCTGATCCTGCTGCCGGGCCGGGCGATCTGCACCGCCCCGGACATGTCTTTCCCCTGCGCGCTGCCGACGGCGGCGTGCGCGAACGCCGCGGCCATACCGAAGCTGCCGTGGAGCTGGCCGGGCTGGCCGGCTGCGCTCCGGTGGGCGTCATTGCCGAACTCGTGCATGATGACGGCGAGATGATGCGCCTGCCTGCGCTTCGCACGTTCGCGGATACCCACGGGATTCCGCTGGTCTCCATCGAGGACCTGGTCCAGTACGTCCAGGAGCGGAGGGCCGGCGCATGAGCGAAGCCGCAGCCACCTCGCCGGTTCTGCCCGGGCCCGCAGTGCATCTGCCCACCGCGGCCGGAGACTTCACTGCCATCGCCTGGACTGACTCCCGCACCGGCGTCGAACATCTGACCCTTTCTGCGCCCGGCACGTCAACCGAACAATCCGGCACTCTGGGCGAGGGAGCGCCTTTGGTCCGGCTGCATTCGGAATGCCTCACCGGAGACGTGTTCGGATCCTTCCGCTGCGACTGCGGAGAACAGCTGGAGCAGGCCATGGAACTGGTAGCACTGTACGGCGGAACCATTGTGTACCTGCGCGGCCAGGAAGGCCGGGGGATCGGGCTGGCCAATAAGCTGCGCGCCTATGCTCTGCAGGAAGCCGGTGCGGACACTGTGGAGGCCAACGAACAGCTTGGCCTGCCTGTGGACGCCCGTGACTACCAGGCTGCTGCCGAGATCCTGCACCAGCTGGGCCTGCACCGGATCCGGCTGCTGACCAACAACCCGGCGAAGCGGGACTGGATGCGCCGTTACGGGGTGGAGGTGGAGGCCATGGTGCCTTCCGAGGTGCCCGTCCGTGCCGAGAATGAACGGTACCTGCAGACCAAGCGGGACCGGATGGACCATCACCTCACCCTGCTGCGCACCAAGCCCGTGCGGCAGAGCTGAATGAGATCTTTCGACTGACCCCGTTCCCGGAAATCCCGGGGCCCCCACGCTCCCGGGAGCAGTCGTAACCCGGGAACATCCCCGGCATCAAAACACCCCCGACCCCAACACCAAGGAGCAGCATCATGAGTGGACACGGCGCCCCTGCCACCAACCTCAGCGGTATCAAGTTGGCGGGCATACCCGTTCGGCTGGCCATCGTTGCCGCCAGCTGGCACACCGAAATCATGGACGGACTCATCGCCGGGGCCCTGCGCGCCGTCGAAGAAGGCGGACTGGAACCGAAGCTGATCCGGGTTCCCGGCAGCTTCGAACTGCCCGTTGCTGCTGCCCGGCTGGCACCGCACTATGACGCGGTGGTGGCCCTCGGCGTCGTGATCCGCGGCGGCACCCCGCACTTCGAGTACGTCTGCTCCGCTGCAACCACCGGCCTCACCGAGGTCAGCGTCCGCACCGGCACCCCGATTGGCTTTGGAGTCCTGACCTGCGACACCGAGCAGCAGGGCCTGGACCGTGCCGGCCTGCCGGGATCCTCGGAGGACAAGGGTTATGAGGCAACGGCAGCAGCGGTGCTGACCGTGGCGGAGCTTCGCGGCGCAGGAGTCTAGGAATGGCGGATATTAGTGTCCGGCCGCTGACTCGCGGTGAGCAGGCTGCGGCGCTAGCCATCCTGGTGGATGTTTTTGCAGCCGATCCCAGCTGGCAGCGCGTGATCCGCGTCCGCCGTCTGGTTAGGCCTCTGCTGACGCGTTACTACCGCCGCTGCCTTCGGGATCTGATTCCGGAGTCCAACGCCGATGGTGCCTGGGACGGCGATCGGCTTGTGGGGGTGGCGCTCTGGTATCCGCCGCGTCAGCGTCCGGACGGGCTGCTTGGCCGGATCCCGCGGTTGTTTTCTGCGTGGAAGCGGCAGAGCCGGAGGAGGCCGGACAACCAGCCAGAGCGGACGGGCCGGAACGGGTGGCTCCTGGAAGGCATCGCTGTTTCCGCCCACGGCCGAAGCAAAGGGATAGGCAGCTTGCTGCTCTCGCACCGGCTGGATGGGTGTACCGAACCGGTGCATTTGGAGTCCACCACCGAGGCCAGTGCGCGTCTATACAGGCGATACGGATTCGTGGACGACCCTGATCAAAACGGAGGAGATCTCCAGATGACGCGGCACCCTGCAAACGGATAACCGTCCTGACCTGTTGGATACGACGGAGCTGGGCCACGGGTCGATTCTGCGCTCCGGCCTTGCCGCACAATAGCTGCACGACGGCGGGGCGTAGGGTTTCAGAAGGTAGAAAAAGGGGGACACATCTTTGGGTGCGATGGATGACCTGATCGGAATCGGCGAGGTCCGCGTGCTGCAGCACGTGCTTACCGCCGCAGCCCCGGCCTGTGAATGGGACGAGCTGCTGGCCGCCGGGGAGAAGCTGGAGCCGTTATCGCTTCGCGGACGAACCGACGTCGTCGCCAATGCCCTGGTGGAAACGCTGGTTTCCTATCCGACAGCCGCTTCGGCGTTTCGTGCGGGCATGGCCGAACCGGCGTTCAGCGGATGGATGCTTTGGCCTGTCACCGAGGCTGCCGTCACGCTCGCCCTGCGGTCCGGCAGGGATGCAGACTTCGACGACGCGCTGGCCCTCTTGGCGGAGCTGACGCCGCGGCTAACCAGCGAGTTTGCCATCCGCAGGCTGCTGCGGGAACGGCCGGACCGGGCGCTGGAGATCATCCAGTCGTGGACCGTCCATCCGGATCAGCATGTTCGCAGGCTGGCTAGCGAGGGTACCCGTCCATACCTGCCTTGGGCCGTCCGGGTTCCGCAGCTGATGGTCCGGCCCGAGGCTACGCTGCCGATCCTGGAAGCCATGCACAACGATCCCGAGGACTATGTCCGCCGGTCCGTAGCCAACCACACCAATGATCTGGCCCGGCATGCCCCGGAGTTGGTGCTGGAGGCTGCTGCGCGATGGCAGCAGACCGGCACCCCGGGCAGCACATGGGTGGTGCGTCACGCCTTGCGCACTCTGATCAAGAAAGGCAATCCGGGGGCACTGGAGCTGATGGGCTTCGCTCCGGCCTCGGTAAGCGTTACCGAGCTGCAAGCCGAGGCTGAGGTTCTCGCCTTGCCTGCGGATCTGGTCTTCGGGTTCCTTCTGGCCAATACCGGGGATGTCTCGGCGCGGCTGGCGGTGGATTATGCCGTCCATTACGTGAAAGCCAGCGGAGCGACCACCGAGAAGGTGTTCAAGCTGGCCACTGTGGAGCTCGCGCCGGGGGAGTCCCGCAGTCTTTCCGGCCGGCATGCCTTCCGGCAAATGACCACCCGTCGGCATTATACCGGGCTCCACGCCCTCGAACTCCAGGTCAACGGCGTCCGGCACGGCCGGCTCGAGTTTGAGCTGAAGATTTAACCGCTCGACGGCGGCGAAAAGGGAAGGGGCTTTTCTCCTGACGGCTTGCTGCTCCTTGGCTAGCGAAGGCTCGGTGCAACGGATCTTCCCCGGCAGCCAGGAGCGAGGAAGTCCTGTTGTGGTTAGAACGGCGGTACCGACTCCCGCTGGTCTGTGGCCTGTTGACCTGACATCGAGGATGAACTGGTTGGGTTCAGTTCCAGGAAGGGGTCGGTCCGGTAGACCCGCCCGGTAGGGGACGTCCATTCCATCACTCCCGGTGTGGGTTGGGCGGCTTTCCAGTAGCCCAGGGTTTTGAAGCGGTGGTGTCGGCGGCAAAGGTGTTCCAGGTTGCCGTGTTCGGTGTCGCCGCCTTTCGCCCAGTCGGTGGTGTGGTCGATCTCCGTGACCGCGGTGCTGACCCGGCAGCCGGGAAACCTGCAGGTTCCGTCGCGTGCCCGTAGCCAGCGGGCGAGTCCGGCGGGGACTTTCCGGCGGCGTCCGACCCCGAGGATCTCCCCGGTGGTTGGGTCTTGAGCCAGTCCGGTCCAGTGGGCGGCGTTGCGGGCGAGTCTGCGGGCGGCTTCGGCGCTGATCGGCCCGTAGCCGTGCAGTTCAGCGGGCTGTTCGTCGGCACCGAACAACGTTTCGGCGTTGATCAGCACCATGATCTCCGCGCGCGGCAGAACACCCATGGACCCGGATGACTCCTCAGATTTGGGGCCACCGACTTTGTCGGTCCTGCCGGCGGATGCGGTCCCGCCGTTGGAACCGCCGGCGCGGGGTGAACCGAGCCCGCCCATGAGCAGTTGGGTCAGGATGTCGGCCCGCAGCTGGTCCGCTGTCCGCAGGTCCCCATCCGCCTGCTCACCCCTAGCCGACGTACACAGTGCGGTGTAGATCTGCTGGGCATGCTCGGCCCGTAGATTGGCCGACAGCCAGGACATGCCGTCCTCGTCCCGTTCCAGGATCACCTTGCGTTTCTCGAACGCGGTCCGGTGCCGTTCGGGAATGGTCTCGGGATACTTTTCCTCCCGCAGCCGGCGGGCTTTGGCGCAGAACTGTGGCCGGGTTATGCCTTCGGCTGTGGCGAGCAGTTCGGCCTCGAACTCGGGAAGTTCCGCGGAGGGTATGTTCTCGCACTGATCCAGGACCACCTGGGCGTGCGCGTAGGAGAAGCGTCCTTCTTCCAGTCCGGTCAGGGTGGCGGTATGGGTGCTGCAGAGTCTGCCGGCTTCGACCATCATGCCTTGGGCGGTGGTCTGCGGAACGTTCAGGATCGCAGCGCATTCGGAGGCGGCGACGCTGAACGCCAGCCCCGGACCTTCACTGCCGAAGTGCCTGCATACGTCCTTGCGGAACAGTTCCTCCATATGGTTGATCGCCCGGGCCTGCTGGGCCTGCGTCCACCGCACCAAATGCGCCAAACGGGCCAACACCTCACCGGTAGCCTGTTCGTCGAAGGACTCCAGATTCGCCATCGCCAGCACCCCGGTAAAACCGTCCGGGAAGCCATCTCTCCCGGCGGTGTCCGTTGGAACGGAGCTGGGTTCCGCCGGATCCGTCGGTTTAGAGCCTGCCGAGCCTGTGGTGTCCTCCGGAACGAACCCGGGTTCGGTAGCTGCAGGCGTTGTGTCAGCGGCGGCGGATGCGGACCCGGCGTCCAGCCCGCCGGTCGAATTAGGTGCGGATCCTGCTGCCGGCGCTTCGGTGGGAACCTGTGGAGATTCGGGACTCGGTATGGGTACATCAAAGAGAGTGGCAGAAGGCGTTGAACCGGTACCCGTAGACCCGGTGCCGGAGCTGGACTCCGTGGAATCGGTCTGGATGCCGTCGTCGTCGGAGTCCGTACCGTCGCCAGCGTCGCCACTGACGTCCGGAACCGCCCGATACACCGCCAGCGTGCAGGGCGTGCGCGGAGCATCCGTGTCGCCAGCGGAGCCTTTCGGCTGCTGGTCTTCACTGCCCTGCTCTTCGGTTGTCCGTTCGGTATTCCCGAGCTGATCCATACCCTCAGGATTTCACCCGGCACTGACATTTCCGGCCCAAAAACAGGCCAAAACAGCCCTCCGAAAAAACCGAAAATACCCGTCTTTCTCAAACGACTACTTGGATGCTTCCGACCACGCGATGGAACCCCAAACCACCCCGAAAGCGGTTCGCCTAGGGAGTGGCGAGTTGCTCGTAGGTGCCCCAAAACCCGGCTGGATCCAGTGGCCGACCGGTCAGCAATCCTTCCAGATACAGCAGGTGCGTATGCCAGCCGGGCAGGTAGGAAGCTGTCTCGGCACCCAATCCTGTGTGCAGCAGCGTCATCTGCGTCGCACCGGCGTCGGAACTAAGGGAAATCCGAAGCGCCGAGCGCGGTTCGTCCGGAAAATCCCAGGTCATCGAGAGGAGCCGTTCCGGTTCGCAGTCCAGAATCGTGCTCACGGAGTAGTAGTCCTCCGCGTGCTTGATCCTCACGGTGTTGTCCGCTGCGAACTCGCCAGCGGCAAGTGTCCCCAGCCAGTGTGGCAAGGCCTCAGGATCCGTCAGGCCCCACCACACGCGCTCGGGAAGCACAGGCATGGACCACGTCAGCGAAACGCCTTCCAGCACAGGGTCAATCGATCGCCTGATCAGTGGCATGCCGGGGAGCCTACCGCATGGGTCCGGCCATGTTTACCCCGAGCCCCGGGCACCGACGAGCCAGGGCGCCGACGAACCCGGGTACCGACGTCGGCCCTTGCCCGCGAGGACCGGGCACGGTCGGAGCGCTCCGCTGGCCGGGCCAGCCGCCGCATCCGTCAATTCCGTCAATCGAGGGCGCCCTCGACCATCCGTTTCAGAGCCGCGACGTGCGCATCGAAGGCCTGCCGGCCGGCGGAGGTGAGGCTGAGGCGTGTGGTGCGGCGGTTATCGGTCCGGCTGGTGGACGCAGATTTGGTCACCCGGACGTACCCGACGTCGGCCAGGCTGCGGACCGTCTTCGAGAGGTTAGCCTCGGATAGATCCAAGGCCTCGCGGATAACGGAGAACTCGGCACTATCCACGGGCCGCAGGATCCCGCAGATCCGGAGGCGGTTCGGAGCGTGGATCGCCTCGTTGAAGGCCGGCTCGGCCTCCACGCCGCAGTCAGCGGCCACTACGGAGCTCAAGGTAATAGGCACGGTCGTAAAGCCTGCCGAGGAGCCACACCGCCAGGAACGCGACCGCTGCAGTCAAGGCAATCCAGGCTTCATGGCCGGTGGACTCCAAGGTGAGAGAGACTCCGAGTAAGAACGCAACGGCGACGCCCAGGGTCACCGCAATGCCCAAGCTCCGCGGCCCTGCCGTCCGGTTGATAGTCACGCCGGTCTTCTTTTGAGATGCCACGGTAAGGGCGACCAGTGCTATGACGCCAAATGCAACCAGCACGGACCGCGAGGGCTGTTCCACGCCGGGCGAGCCGATGATGAACACCGTTGCCACACCGAGCAGCGGATAGTACCAAGGAGGAGTCTTCACCCGCTCCGCAAGGGCAAGGCGGTCATTGGACAGGGCATCGAGTGTCTCCCGTGCACCTGCGCGATCCGCATCGCCGTTCATTCCGGATCCAAAGTTGTTTTTCATGGTGGCAAGTCTTTTACTTGCCTAGCAGTTAAGTCAAGGGTTGGCGGAAGACCGGAAACCCGAACCCGCCGCGAAGCCCGGCTGCGGGGCAACACAGATGGGTGGCGGTGGCCAACTAGCCTGAAAACCGCGGACCGAGCAGGTTGGTGTTGATGCCGACAAGGAACCGCATGCCCTCCGCCGTCAGGGACAGCTCCTTGCGTTTCGCACCGGTCCGGGGAGCATCCACCTCCTCACTGTGAAGGAAACCGGCCTCCTGCAGTCGCTTCAGTGTCCGGTACAGACTGCGCTCGGTGATCCGCCATCCGGTTGCCGAGCCGACCTCGGCGGCAACTTCAGCCACCGTTGCCGGTTGCCGGTCCGCCACGATCTGGAGGATCACCGGCGTCAGCATCGATTTCTTGTAGGTCTCCACCCAGGACTCAATCCGGGCCTCCAGCCATTCCCGGTCCTCCGTGGGGCGGGTCATCTCAGTCCTCCCAGCCGCGGCCCAGGACCGAGCCCGCAAGGTGGACCAAAAGGCCCATGCCCCAGGCAGCACTCATGAGCACGGTGGCTCCGAACCAGGGCGAACCAAGCAGGATATCCGCTGCCTCCGTGCCGCTGCCGGCCGCGAAGACCAGGAAGGCGGCGTGCAGATTGAACGAGGTTGTCACGGTCACGAAGGCGATGGCGTGCGCGACGGCGAAGCCGAACCGGACGCGGATCAGCCTGCGGTAGCTGCGCCACATCCAGGCAGCGGTTCCCGCCGCCACCGCGGCGGTGAGGATCCCGGCGAGGAGGCCGACGGCGCCGTCGTTCAGCGCGATGCCGATCTGTATGAGCAGCATGGCTGTCACCAGAACCAGGGTGTACGGCAGCAAAATGGAACGGGCGTTAGCGGGTGCCTGAGGCAGTGCATTAGTGTCCATGGCTGGCACTGTACCAATGGGACACTACCTACGGTAGGGGATTTCGGGACTTATTCGGGCAGGGCTGCCACCGCTTCGATTTCAACCAGTTGATGGTCATAGCCCAGCACGGTCACACCCAGCAGCGTGCCGGGTACGTCATGGCTGCCAAAGGCATCACGCACCACCTCCCAGGCGGCCACCAGATCGGACTGGGAGCTCGAAGCGACCAGGACCCGCGTGCTGACGACGTCCCCAAGTTCCGCCCCGGCGGCGGCATAGGCATATTCGGCGGTACTGGACCATTGATGGGCCGATCCTCTCACGCTGCGGCGGTATCCGGAGGTCCGGCGGGGCGGCGCACCGGCCCCGGGCCGTCCCCTGCCGTCCGGTCCCGCCGCGGATACTCCGCCGGCGGGAACGGCTGGTTATCCTCGGAGCATGAAAGATGCACCCCGTGACGCTGCAGCAGCGCCGCACGACGACGAGTCCTCCCGGGCGGGCGTGCAGCGCCGGACGTTGACTGTGGTTGTTGTCAGCCAGGTCCTTGGCGGGGCAGGCCTGGCTGCAGGCGTCACCGTGGGTTCGCTCCTGGCCCAGGAGATGCTCGGCTCCGCGGGTCTGACCGGACTTCCCGCAGGGCTGTTCACACTGGGTTCTGCACTGGCCGCCTATCTTGTGGGGCGGATGACCCAACGGGTCGGACGCCGAATCGGGCTCGGGGCCGGCTTCACCGCCGGCAGCGTGGGTGCCTTCGGCGTTGTCCTCGCCGCGGTGCTTGACAGCCCGGTCCTGCTGTTCGCCGCCCTGTTTGTCTATGGGGCGGGAACGGCAACCAACCTGCAGGCGCGGTACGCAGGCACGGATCTGGCCGTACCTGACCGGAGGGGGCAGGCGATCAGCATCGCCATGGTGTCCACGACCCTCGGCGCCGTTGCCGGACCGAACCTCGTTCTGCCCATGGGCCGCCTGGCGGCGGAGCTGGGCATACCCGCGCTAGCCGGACCCTTCCTGCTGGCGGGAGCCGCCTACCTGGCCGCCGCCGTCGTACTCCTGCTGCTGATGCGGCCCGATCCGTTTCTCCTGGCCCGGAAGCTGGACTCGGACAAAGCGGCCTGGGCGGCCCGAAATGCGGGGCAGAGCGGCGAAGGTGAGCCCGGTGAACCGGCCGGCGCGCAGGGGACCGGGAGGTATGTGGGCGCAGCGGTGATGGTCCTGACCCAGATAGCGATGGTGGCGATCATGACCATGACGCCGGTCCACATGCGGGCGCATCACCATGACCTGGCCGACGTCGGCCTGGTGATCGGCGTGCACATCGGGTCGATGTACCTGCCCTCCCTGGTCACGGGTGTGCTGGTGGACCGGATTGGCCGCACCCCTATGGCAGTGGCTTCCGCCGTGACCCTGCTGTGCGCCGGAACCACCGCTGCCCTCGCCTCCGGCGATTCCCTGGGGCCGATGATCGCGGCCCTGGCACTGCTCGGGCTCGGCTGGAATTTCGGTCTGATTTCCGGCACGGCCCTCGTGGTCGACAACACCTCTCCCGAGGTCCGCCCGCGGGTACAGGGCAAGATCGATGTCCTGGTGGCCCTGGCGGGAGCGGGCGGAGCATCGCTGTCAGGCTTTGTGGTTGCCGGAACCAGCTATGCCACCCTCGCCTTCTCCGGGGGAGTGCTGGCCCTGGTGCTGCTTCCGGTTCTGGCCTGGAGCCGCCGCGGGACGGTAAGGACCGGCGTCGCACCTTCCTGACCGGAAGCCGCGCTGGACCGCGGGCAGCGTGCTCACACCATGTCGTCGGGAAAGAACAACTCCTCGATGGTGCTGTTGAAGACGGCCGCGATCCGGAACGCCAGCGGAAGCGACGGATCGAACCGGCCGCGTTCAATGGAGATGACGGTTTGCCGTGAGACGCCCAGCTCATCGGCGAGCCGTTGCTGGGACCAGCCCAGCCGTTGGCGGGATTCGTGAACCCGGTTGTTCACGTCAGTTTTTTCCCCGCAGCACCAGGTAACGGATGCCGAAACAGGCAAAGCCGAGGAGGATCACGGCAGGCAGAACGAGCTTGAGGTCCACGGGGAAATCCCGGGGGATGAGGGCCAGGACGGTCGCGGTTATTCCGAGCACGAGGACCAGGTCCGTGAAGGAGCCTGCAGCAGCCTTGTCGAGCCAGCCCGCTTCAACGGAGTCATCCGGGCGTGCGGGTGCTCCGGCCAAAGTGCTGCGGTCCACCACGAGGACGTACACCAGGCCCGCGGCGGGCGACGCGAAGAAGACGGCAAACACGGCGAAACCGAGGACAGGACTCGGTCCGCTGACACCCGCGAGGACAGCCAGCAATCCTGCAGCCCCGCCCAGGATCATCCCCGAGGGAACGGCGACAGCCAGGGCGGGTATCCGGCCGGTTCCGAACCTGGCATATCCCCACTTCGAACGTGCTTGCCCCACAGACATGGCCGCTCCTCCTCGGGTGTACAGCGTGCTTTACATGTCTAGTGAGCTTTACATGTCGGCCGTTGTCAAGAGTGGTGCGGGGTCACCGGTAGGGATCCACCACCACCTGCACATCGTCCATGTAGAGGACCCGCCCCGGATCCGATGACCGGGACTCCTCCCAGCGAACCCCGTACCGGGTGAGCAGCTCAAGATAGCCGGGGATCTTCGCCAGCAGATGGCCGGCGGAGGTCTTGAACCATGCCTGCGCGTAGGGGTGAATGCCCCGGTCATACACCGAGGGATGGGTAATGCTCGGATCCGGATAGGCGTCGTTGTACCAGGTATTGGAGCTGCGCCACCACTCGTAGTCTTCCCGGCTCAGCACGCCCTCGCCCGCCAGTGCGTTGGCCAGTCCGAAGATGCCGATCCGGGCACCGCGGGCGTTGGGCTCGGCTGCCTGATACCTGATGAATTCCTGACCTGCGTCCATGGACTGCATCCTCGCACGCAGGCGGCGACGACGGCGAAGGGCACGACGACGACGGCCGGCGCGCGGACGACGACGGAGGGCCGGGCGACGACGGCGGCCGGCGCGCGGACGGCTCGCACGGCCGGCGACGACGGCGACGGCGGGCACCGCGCGGGGACGGCCGGCACCGCCCGCCGCGTGCTGCCCTGCTTACCCCGACCGGCCGGAGGTGTCCGGATTCCGGATCCCCAGCCACGCTGTGAGCCCGGCGGCCAGGAACAGCACGGCGCTCACCAGCACGGTCTGCCGGAAGCCGGGGAAATCCAGGGCACCGCCGGACACGGTTCCGGCCAGCGCAATCGCGATTAGCCCGGCCACACGCGATACGGCATTGTTGACCGCAGAGCCTATCCCGGCGTCGTCCTCGTTCAGGGCGCCCAGCACCGCCGAGGTCAGCGGCGCCACCATCACCGCAAGGCCCAGTCCGCACAACACGAGGCCGGGCAGGAGTTCGGTGGGGAAATCCAGCGGCGGCCGCACTCCGAGCATCAGCAGGAACCCTCCGGCGCAGAGCACCGGTCCGGCCGCCATGAACAGCCGAGGACCGAAGGTTCCTGCCAGCCGGCCCATCCGGGCGGAGAGCAGCAGCATCGCCAGCGGCAGAGGCAGTGCGGTGAACCCGGCAGCGGTGGCGGAGAACCCGGCAGCCTCCTGCACGAAGACGGTCACAGCGAACGTTCCCAGCGAGAGCCCGGCATACGCGCCGGCGGTCACCAGGTTGCCGTAGCGGAAGTTCCGCGCCCGAAACAGGGACAGCGGCATCATCGGCGACGGTGCCCGTGCCTCGTGCAGCACGAACACCACCAGGGCGGCCAGTCCCGCGGCCAGGGGAACAACGATGGCGGGATGCCCCCAGCCGAGCCTTTCCTGTTCGATCAGCGCATAGACGGAACCGGCCAGTCCGGTGACGGCCAGTACGACGCCGGGCAGGTCAAACCCGGCCGTCCGGCGCCCCGCGCTCTCCTGCAGGCCCGTCATCAGCAGCAGGCAGACGGCCACCGGCAGCACGTTCACCGCGAAGATCAGCCGCCAGCTTCCCACGTCCACCAGCACCCCGCCCAGCAGCGGGCCGATGATCGCGGCTGTGCCGGTCCAGGCCGTCCACCGGCCGATCGCGGCCGCGCGGGCGGCGTCCCGGTACGCCGTCGTAATGAGCGCCAGTGAGCCCGGAACCAGCAGTGCCGCGGTGAGGCCCTGGACGGCGCGGGCGGCGATGAGGAGGCCTGGGCTCCAGGCCAGGGCACACGCCAGAGACGCGGTTCCGAAGCCGAGTATCCCGATCCGCAGGATCCGCAGCCTGCCGAAGGAGTCCGAGAGCGAACCTGCCAGCAGGATAAACGCGCCGAGGGTCAGCAGATAGGCGTTGACGGTCCACTGCTGGGTGGGCAGGCCGCCGCCGAGGTCGGCGCTGATGGCGGGCAGTGCCACGGTGACGATGGACCCGTCGAGGAACGCCACAAAGGTGGCCAGGACGGCGACGGCGAGCAGCCGGGTGTTCCCTGAGGTGCCCGGCTGCTCGCCGGCGGTGCCGGACACTCCAGGCACCTAAACGGCGGGCGGGTACGGCGACGCCGTGGTGTCGCACTCCGACGGGGTGTGATCGTCCCCGAAGTAATGCACCGCCTTGGGGTACTCCGCAGACCGGGCGGGGTTTTCGCAGTGGATGACGCCGCTCCACGTCCGCACGATGCGCATGGTTGTCCTTCCAGGAGAGCTGGCCCCCGGATTCAGGGGCTCGGAGCAGGAAGCTGGCCCCGGCGAAGGGGACCCGTCCCGGTGAAGGAAACGCGTCCCGGTGAAGGAGCCTAGCCGCGGCCGGGCGGGGTGGCCAGAGCAGGCAGGTACCCGGGGAAATGCTGCCGGATGAGCTGGAGCTGGAGGGGCAGGTCTAGGGTCCGGGGATGATCCGTCCGGCATCCGTTGCCGCCTCGATGAGCGTTTGGAGGCACGGGGCATGGCGCCGGGACGGATTAATGCGCCGGGCAAGTGCCTGCGGAATCCGGTTCAGCCCTCTAGGTCATAGACCAGCGCGGGATCCCGTTGGAGGATCCGGTCCCGCATTTCCAGCTTCAGGACCTCCAGATGGGCCAGCTCCTCCGGGCTCTTTTCCGGTTTGCCCGTCAGCTCGATGAACTCGTCCGCAACAATTCCGTCATCCCGGAGCACGCACGTCACGGAGGCCTCCCGGGTGCTCAGCTCGAACACGTAGCGGGCCAGGGTGCTGCCGCGTTCGGGACGGGCGAGCTCGGGCAGCACGGCGTAGCGGTCCCCGGTCACTGCGCGGGTCACGAGCTCAAAGGCGTCCCGGGCGCCGGGACCGCCGAAGGGGGTCCGTACGCGGATCTCCCGGCGCTGAAGCCGGCCGCCCGGGTTACGGGAGGCCAGCTCCGGCAGAGCCCTTCCCAGTGCAGCGAAGGCATGTGCCACCCCGCCGGGGAAACCCGGGCCGTGGTACTTCATGCAGTCGGCGAAGGTGAAGTCCAGCTGCACGCCGTCCTCCCAGACGGTGAGAGTCCGGCCGGGGTTCGGGATCGGTGTCGGTTCGGGACGTTCGGGGGTTGCAGCGTGCTTGCTCATGTGGGGTTTTACTCTCGGTGCTTTGGTGTTGGTGGGGCAGCGGGCCGCGGGGGCTGACGTGGTCGCAGCGATGTGCGGCGTCATGCGGTCCTCACAACGGGCGTGAATTAGACTAAAAACCGTATCAGGCCAAGGAAGTCCCAGCTAAATACTTCTCGGCTAAGGGAAGGAAGATGGTGTCGCGGTCACGCGTTCAGTCCAGGCGTGTTGTCGTTCCGGGCAGCGGGGACCCGACGAGTTGAACGGCCCCGGTTCACATGGAATTGCTGTTCGGGCGGCCGCTTGTCGATCGAACCTCCAGTGACGTCGGCAGATACCTGCGACGGGGGCGATCGGAGAACGGATGGCTGAGCAGCATTTCACCAGCGATGCGGCCCTTCTCGAACAGCGGCTGACGCACAGTGGTCAGACCCGCCCGTGCTGCTTCCGGCACGTCGTCGAATCCTGTGACTGTCAGGTCTCCGGGCACACTCAATCCGCGCTGGCGTGCCCCCTCAAGGGCGCCTATTGCCAGGACATCGCCGAAGCAGCAGACCGCAGTGATATCCGGGTCCCGTTGCAGAAGTGCGTGAAGAGCCGTAAGCCCGGCATCAACCGAGTTTTCGAAGCGCTCCTCGACCGCAATTGACCCAACTTCCGCGCCGAAGAGGCCTTCCCTTAAACCATGGATGCGATTGCGCTGGACTGGGTAGACAGCGTTCTTCCACATCTCTTCATCGGCTGGCCCGTTATGCCGGCTGCGGCCCAACCTGGAGGTAATCACCCCCACTTTCCGGTGGCCCAAGCGGCTCAAGTAGCGGCCAAGATCAGCTGCTGCCAAATGGTCGTCGAGGCCCAACCAGTCGGCGTCTCCCACAACTTCCGGCTCGTCGACGACGACAATCGGCAACCTTCTCTTGAGCGCAGCAGCCAAATGCGGGTCATCTTCGGGTACCGAATAGAACACGAAGCCGTCCACCACCGCGCCCATCACGTTTGATACGCGTGAGTTGCCAACAGGTGACCCGGCCGGCAGCAGGAGCAGGTTCAGCTGGGCGTCCTGCAGGGCCGTCGAAAGGCCCGCGAGGAGGGAGACCGAGGCAGGATCGCGCAAGGCGAAGGACATCTCGTCTGTGAAGACAATGCCGATGGTCTCCGATTTCCCGCGCCGAAATTGGCGGGCGACTGGATCCGGTCCCGCGTACCCGACCGCATCCGCTGCGGCGAGTACACGCTCGCTTACCGACGTTGAGACCCGCTCGGGGTGGTTGTAGACGTTGGAGACCGTCGCAGGAGAAAGCCCCAGGGACCGGGCGATGCTCGTCAGTGTCGGTGCCTTAGAGGGATTCGGTTGCCTAGTCACTGCGCGATGCTAACAACCTAAACGTTTAAACGCTGCCACGACTACCTGAGTAGAAAAGTTCCATGCGAAGTACAGGCCTTGAGGAGACATTGACCGCTCTACGTAAACCGTTCTAATGTTCACCGCATCCCGCTACTGAAGCGCAGACCTGGAACGAAGGAGTTCATGGTGCTGATCCCGTCGACGATGACTGCGAGCGTACTTCGAGGAGTGAAAGACCTGATCGTCGAGGAGCGGCCGGTGCCGGTTCCCGCGGCCGATGAGGTGCTGATCCGGGTTCACAGCGTGGGGGTGTGCGGGTCAGACGTGCACTACTTCCAGCATGGCCGTATCGGTCCCTATGTTGTGGAGTCCCCGTTGGTTCTCGGCCACGAAGCGAGCGGCACCATCGTTGCCGTCGGTGCAGATGTAGATGAGTCCCGGGTTGGCCGCCGGGTGGCAATCGAGCCGCAGCGTCCCTGCAGAGTGTGTGAATTCTGCCGAGAGGGCGCCTACAACTTGTGCCCGAAGATGGAGTTTTATGCCACGCCCCCGATTGACGGAGCGTTCTGTGAATACGTCCTGATCCAAGACGATTTCGCGTACGACGTGCCGGACTCGATCAGCGATCATGCTGCGGCTCTTATGGAACCGTTGTCCGTCGGCATCGCCGCTGCACAAAAGGGCGGGATAGAGGTGGGAAATACCGTACTCATCGCCGGAGGCGGTCCAATTGGGATCCTGACGGGCCAGGTCGCGCGGGCCTTCGGCGCCACCGACGTCGTCGTCGCCGACATTAACGCTGGCCGCCGCGCTCTTGCTGCAGGTTATGGCCTCCGCGTCGTGGATCCAGCTGTGGATTCCACGGAGCAACTGGGTGCGCATGTATTCGTTGACGCCTCGGGGGCGACGCCGGCCATTCTCAACGGAATCCGTTCCACGCGTGCAGGCGGGACAGTAGTACTGGTCGGCAGCGCTGATGAGTTTCCGCTTTCCGTGCCCGAAATCGCCATGCGGGAGCTGAGTGTCACCGGGACGTTTAGATATACGAATACGTGGCCGATAGCACGGTCGCTTCTTATATCCGGTCTTGTGGAAGTCGATTCGCTTGTCACCCACGAATACGGAATTGAGCAGGTCGAGGACGCTCTCGTAGGTGAAGGCGCCGGAAATTCCCTCAAGCGGATGGTCCTCCCGGGCGTGCGCACCGTGGAGAATCCGCATATGCGGGGCACAGCATGAGCAGCACCCTGCTGTCGGTCCGGGACCTGAATAAGTCCTTTCCCGGGGTGAAGGCGCTGAACCAGGTCTCGTTTGATGTGCGTCCCGGTTCCGTGCACGCAGTCTGCGGTGAGAACGGCGCGGGCAAGTCCACGCTCATGAAGATCATCAACGGCATCTACCAGCCCGACAGCGGAACGATCCACGTTCGCGGCGAGGAGGTGCACATCAAGAGCCCGATCGATGCACGGGCCCACGGTATTGCGATGATCTCCCAGGAATTGAACTATGTCCCGGAGATGACAATCGCGGAGAGCTTCTTCATGGGACGTCTTCCCCTCAAGTACGGCAGGGTGAACTGGCGCTATATCCGCGGCGAAGCGAAAAGGGTGATGACAGAGGAGGGGCTGGATTTTTCCGGCAACCGCCGTCTCAACACGCTGACGGTATCCGAGATTCAAACGCTGGAGATCTTGCGCGCTGTCTATCACAGTGCCGAGATTCTCATCATGGACGAGCCCACCTCGGCGATCGCGCACAAGGAAGTCGAGTCGCTTTTCGCGAAGATCCGGGCGCTTCGGGATGAAGGCAAGTCGATCATCTACATCTCCCACAAAATGGACGAGGTGTTCCAGCTCGCAGATGATGTCAGCGTTCTCCGCGACGGCGCGATCGTCAGTTCTCAACCGGCACAGGAAACCACCTCGGCCCGGGTGATTGCCCAGATGGTGGGACGCGACCTGGACCACCAAAGCTATCCAAAAGAACGTGTTGAGCTGGGAGCCATGGTCTTCAAAGCTTCGCGACTGTCCCGGGAGAATGCCTTCGAGGACATCAACCTCGAGATCCGGGCGGGCGAGATCGTCGGCCTTGCGGGCCTGATCGGTGCCGGCAGGAGCGAAGTGGTTCGAGCAGTTTTCGGACTCGACCCTCTCGATTCAGGAACCGTCGAAGTGGACGGAGTGCTGGTCAGGACCAATACACCGAAGAAGGCGATCGAGCACGGAATAGCGATGTTGTCCGAGGACCGCAGACTGGTGGGCATCATTCCGAAACTCAGCATCAAAAAGAACGCGACGCTCGCCAGTCTCAAGAAAGTCATACACGGCGGGTTTCATCGATCAAGTGTCGAAGAGCAATTAGTCACTGAGTACTTCCAGAAGATGAATGTAAAGGCGCCGAGCACCGAGACCCGCATCGAATCGCTCAGCGGAGGCAACCAGCAGAAAGTTCTCCTGGCCCGCTGGCTTATTGCCGATCCCAAAGTCATGCTCCTCGATGAGCCCACGCGGGGGATCGACGTGGGCGCCAAGTTCGAGATCTACAAGCTCATGACCGCACTGGCCCGCCAGGGCCGCGCCATCCTGATGATCTCTTCCGAGTTGCCCGAGCTGATCGGTATGTGCGACCGCATCTACGTCATGTCGGCAGGGCGGATGACCGCCGAGTTGGAGCCGCATCAGTTCTCACAGGAAACCATCCTCAAACACGCCATGAATCAAATCGAGGTGGCATGACTATGTTGTCCAGGCTGAGATCTTTCGAAGCAAGCCGCTACTCCATTTTCATCATCCTGGTAGTGGTACTCGTGGCAGCGAGTTTCCTAAGCCCCAATTTTCTCAGTGGTGACAACGTCTTCAACGTACTGCGGCAAGTCGCGGTGATCACGATCCTGGCGTACGGTGCCATGACGCTGATTATCGGCGGAATGATCGACCTTTCTGCCGGCGCCGTGATGGCATTCGCAGGTGTCGCTTCGGTCCTGATCTATAAGTCGAGCAATAGCATGCTTCTCGCCTTCCTAGCCGGGATAGCGGTGGGCGTGATCTGCAATCTCATCAATGCGTTCCTCGTAGCCACTCTGCACACCCCGGCCTTCATCGTCACTCTTGGAATGATGCTGATGGCCCGAGGCGCGGTCCTCGAACTCACGCAGGGGCAGAACGTCCTGCAGCTGGGGGATTTCATCTTGATCGGCCAGGGCAACCTCGGATTGCTGCCGATACCGGTCCTGATATTGCTCATCATCACTGCCGTCATCTGGTACTTGATGAACCAGACCCGTTACGGCCGGTCCGTATACGCCGTGGGCGGCAACGAGGAAGCGGCACGTGCGGCCGGCATTGCGGTGGAGCGTGTGAAGTATCAGGCGTTCTTGATCAACGGCGCGTTGGTCGGGATCGCCGGAGTTATCTTCATGTCACGCGTCAACGCGGGCCTCCCCAATGCGGGCATCGGCTATGAACTGCAGGCCATCACCGCACCGATTATCGGTGGAACCAGCTTTTCCGGCGGGGTCGGGACGGTCTTCGGCACGCTCGCCGGCGCACTTATCGTCGGTGTACTCGGAAACATTATGAATCTCATCGGTATCGGCTCTTATGTGCAGCAGATCGTGATGGGGCTGATCATCGTTGTCGCCGTGGCCTACGACGTGTTCAGCAAGCGGGGCAGGACCAAGACCACCATCCTCAAGTCGGCCCCGCCGGTTCAGCCCCCACCATCCGCCGGAGAGTCACCCGGTGCCCTGGAAAACGCCAATCCCAAGCAATGACCTATCCCAATCGTTCTGCCTTCAACGTCCACTAGGAGACTTCAATGAAGAACCTCACCCGCAGGATCGCCGCGGTCAGCGCGGCAGCCTTTTTGGCACTCAACGTTGCTGGTTGTTCAGTAACCACGGGCAACCCCACCTCCGACGGTGGCGGAGAACGCGAACAGAAAGATGAATACCGGGTTGCGTACATCGCCCGGGCACAGGCGGATTCCTTCGCCGCGTGGCTCGCGAACGAAATGAAGGCCGAGGCTGCGAACTATGAAGACATCACCTTGGAGGTTTTCGATGGGCAGGCCGACGATGAAATCGAGAACCGACTGATCGAGAACGCGATCGCCAACAAATTTGACGCCATCATCATTCAGCCCAATAACGCCGATGCCCAACTTCCGTACATCCAGCAGGCCGTCGACGCCGGCATCGTCACGGTCACTACCAATCCTCGTGTGGAGGGAATCGACGGCGCGAGCTCCGTGGACGCCAATCCGTACGACCAGGGCGCAATAGTTGCTCAGGCTGCCTTGGAACAAGTCCCTGAGAACGCCAATGTTGTGGTCCTCAACGGGCCAGCCGCGAACTTCCACGGCACTGCCCGCCGTGAGGCATGGGAAAAGGAGTTCTTTGATCAGCGCCCGGATGTCACGATCGTTGCTGAGGACACTGCCAATTGGAATAAGGATGAGGCGCTCACCCTTATGGAGGACTGGTCGCTGGCCAACCCGAAGATCGACGCGGTCATTTCAATGAACGACAACATGGCTTCGGGGGCGCTCGAAGCGGTGAAGGGCAAGTCCGGTTTCGACGGGATGCTGGCATACGGCGTCGACGGCACACCCGAAGCCACCCTCCTCATCCAGGAGGGCACGATGACCGCTACTTCACTGCAGGACGCCGCGGAGCTGGCCCAGCTGAACCTCAAAGCAGTGCACGACCTTTTGTCCGGGGCTGAAGACAATGTCTCGGTGAACGTAGGCAATCCGCTCATCACGAAGGACAACACACAGGAGTACATCGACTTGTACAAGGAAGCCGGGCTTATCGGCAACTAGCATCCGTGGTTACGCCGGAAACTCCAAATGGACCGAAGAGATGGGAGAGACCTGTGACCGTACTTAATAAGTTCCGCCTGGACGGCCGTGTTGCTCTGGTGACCGGTGCGACCCGCGGCCTCGGCCGATCGTTTGCCCTTGCCCTCGCCGAAGCTGGCGCCGACGTCGTCGTGCACGGACGCGATGCAGAAGCCGCAGCCAAACTGCAGAGCGAGATCGAGGCGCGCGGCAGCACTTCCCACGTTGTCCTAGGGGAGCTGACGGAGAGGTCAAGCATCGAGCGCATTGTTGCCGAGGCGCTCAGCAAGGTGGGACGCATTGACGTCCTCGTCAACAATGCGGGTGCCTGTATTCACCACGAGGCGCTGAAGGTCACGGAGGACGAGTGGTCTCATGTGATCGATACGAACCTCACGGCACTCTGGCACATGTCCCAGCAAGTCGGCGCTCATATGACCGAGCGCCGATCCGGGAGCATCGTGAATATTGGATCAATCTCGGGAATGATCGTAAACCGCCCGCAAATGCAGCCGGCATACAACGCATCCAAGGCCGCCGTGCATCAGCTGACGAAATCGCTGGCGGCCGAATGGGCTCCCCTCGGTGTCCGAGTGAATGCCGTAGCGCCTGGTTACGTGAAAACGGATATGTCACCGGTGGATGAGCCCCGGTTCCGGCGCTATTGGATCGAAGACGCACCGCAGCAGCGTTATGCAGACCCCGACGAGGTCAGCCCATCAGTAGTTTTCCTAGCCTCTGATGCGGCGAGTTTCATTACGGGTTCCGTGCTGGTCGTCGATGGCGGGTACACCGTGTTTTAGCACTTGCGTCGCCTTCGCTAAATGAGCCGCACCGCTACGAATGTCCCTCGTGGCCGGCAGCATTGAGCCGCGCGGGCTGCAGGATCGTGTGGTCATGCTCGGCTAGGTTCGGTGCCAGCCGGGCCGCCTCCGCGTAGAGCCGCGCGGCTTGTTCGACGTCGCCGCTCTTCTCCTGCAGGTATTCCCGAGCCGCGGTGTATCGGGGGAGCGACGGATCCAGTTCCTCCAGTGCGGCCAAGCCTGCACGCGGCCCGTCCGCCTCGCCGACGGCGACGGCCCGGTTCAACAGGGCGACCGGGCTGTCCGTGTGCCGGACCAGCTCGTCGTACCACTGAACAATCTGCGGCCAATCGGTGTCCTCCGCCGTCTGCGCGTCCGCGTGCAGGGCCGTAATGGCAGCCTGGGCCTGATACTCGCCCAGCCGGTCGCGGACCAAGGCCGGTTGCAGGATGGCCATTCCCTCAATGATTCCCCGGGTATCCCAGCGAATGCGGTCCTGCTGGGCCAGCGGAACAAGCCGTCCGCCGTCGTCGGTCCGTGCGGCCCGCCGGGCGTGGTGCAGCGACATGAGTGCCAGCAGGCCCCGCACCTCCGGATGGTCGACGGCGGCGGCCAGATGGCGCGTGAGGTGGATGGCTTCGGCGGCGAGGTCGACGTTGCCCGAGTAGCCCTCGTTGAACACCAGGTACAGCACCCGCAGCACCGTGGCAATGTCGCCGGGGGCGTCGAAGCGGACGCCGGCAACGGTCCGTTTAGCCCGGCTGATCCGCTGCGCCATGGTGGCCTCGCGCACCAGATACGCGGAGGCGATCTGCAGGGTTGTAAGCCCGCAGACTGCGCGCAGGGTCAATGCCACCGCCGAGGACGGGGACAGCGACGGATGCGCACAGAGGAAATACAGCTGCAGCGTGTCGTCGCGTGCTGCACATCCGCCACGAGGGTGAGGACCTGCTCGCGTATGCCCAGCTGGCTGGCCGAGCACCGGGGTGCGCCCTGCATGTAGCGCAGATGCTGGAACAGCATCGGCAGGTGGGGCAGCGGCTTGAACGCATCGAACCGGTCCGGCGACACTGGATGGAGACGGCAGACGCGGCGGCCGGCGAGGAACTCGCTGAACGCTACGAGGACCTCTCCACACTGCTTAAAGTGAACCTGCTCCGCGAAGTCACTGAAGTGATGCCCGTGGTGGACAGGGTGTTGAGCGAAAAGGAAATGGTCGCGGTCGGTCAGCACGGGATCGAACAGTTCGACAAGAAGTTTTTGATGGGCTACCTCGGGATGATGATGGCCACGAACCCCCTGGAAGACCGAAAGGCTTTCTTCAAGGAAATCCCTGCGCCGGTCCGACTTGCCTACCGCCTCGTGGGGCGCCGAATGTTCGGCGACAATATTCGACGCTCTTTCCCGGGCGCAAAATCCCGGAGACGCTTTAGCCGGTTCGTCAGCACCCCGGGCAGTCACGCAGCGGTGTCCTTGATGACGGTGTAGGAAGCGACGGCGTTCGGTGCCTGCATACCCGGCGCCTGGTCGTCGGAGTGCGAAGCTTTGAAGGAATCGGACTTCAGCCAGGCGAAGAAGCTTTCCTTGGAGTCGAATTCCATGGTGGAAAGATAAGTTTTGCTCTTTCCCTCGGGACGCATCAGCGTGCTGCGGCCCAGTCCCTGGACGCCTTCCAGATTCACCATGCTGTCAATGAAGGCCTTTTCAAAGGCCTCGGCGGTTTCGGGCCCGACTTCCAAGGTGTTGACCACTACGTACATTTGCGTCCTCTCAACGGTCTGGGCGGGCAGAGCTACCCGCCCGGATTATTATACCGACATGCTGTCGGGAAGTTTGCATACAGGTGTTCTCGGTAAAAGGCCGGGGCGTGCGCCGACTGCGGGGGAGGTTTTGCTACAGGCCGGTTCTCGAGTGGGCATGGAAAAGTCCGTTCCATACCGGCGTCCTCAGTCATTCGATCCATCCGCCGCTTACAGATCTGACGCTTGGCTGCTGGGGCAGCGCGTCCATCCTCGATCTGGCCGGCGGAACCCAGTCGCCTGGTGGGTGCGGGGCAGGCCCGCCGGGTGCCTGCCGACGCCTGACGGGTTTTCGGGCGGGACCTGGCCTCAAGCGAGAGAACTCAGGAACGCCGCCGCATCCGCTGCCACCTGGTCCGGGCATTCCCACAAGACCAAGTGGGCGGCATCGGGATAGATCTTCAGTTCTGCGCCGTCAATTTTGGCGGCCAGGGTGTCCTGGTCCGCGCGGGGCAGCAGGCCGTCCTGCCCACCCCGCAGGATCAGCGTGGGAACGGAGATGGATCCGGTTTCGGTGGGCGGAGCTGCCGTGTACAAACCGCGAAGGCTAAGCTTCCACGCGTACGCGGGCATCTTTACGCCGTCGGTCACCCGGTCCTCGATGAACCGTGCAGGAACCTCCTGAATCAGGGGAAACGAGGCGAGGAAACCGCGCACCCAGTCCTCGGCGACCGGATCCGTCAGGTTGTCGACGTATTCGGCGAAAGGGGGTTGGCCCTGGAGGGTCAAGGGAGCGGCCACCAGCACGAGCGCCGCCACCCGGTCGGGGTGCGCAACGGCCAGCTGCTGGGCCACATAACCGCCGCTCGAGGACCCAAGGACCGAAGCCGTCGGCACCTCCAGCGCATCTAGAACAGCGGCGGCATCCTGGGCTTGTTCTGCCAGTGAGTATCCGTCCTGCGGTTTGTCGGCATCGCCTTGGCCGCGGAGATCGGGGGCGTAAATCCGGAAGCCGGCCAGTCGGGGCACCAGCCGGTCGAAGCTCCGGCGGGATTCGGCCCAGGCGTGCAGCAGCAGTACCGGCGGTGCATCGGCGTCGCCCTGGACGAGGCAGGGCACCGTGATGCCGGTGTAAAGCGGAAGATTCCGCACCTCGGATTCCATAGCTCAGCATACGCCGCGTCTAGCGGCAGGACGTAGCCCACGTAGTCCTTGCTGAACAAAGCCCCGGCGCCCGCGGGCCTCCACCCCGTACCGCACGAAATGTACCGGGGGGAGACCGCCTGGCCCTCAATGGCTCTACCGCTGCCCTTCGGTCGGTGGTAGAGCCATACATGAACTGCATGCGGGTGCCTCGTCGTCGTTCTTTTGCTCTGCCACTCGAAGAGTCGTCCAGGACCCGCCAGGGTAGTGAGCAACAGGTCTGCGCCCACGCTCGAACACGTAGTGGGTCCTAGACATAAGTCACAAATTTGTCATCTTTCGATCGCTCCGATTGCATCCGAAATTAGTTCTCTGACCGTCGCTGCCCCCTCAACAGAAAGCGGAACCGATTTCATATCAATAAATACTTCATACTGGCCGTGCTTACCATTCCTGCGCGATGCCCCCGGGAAGCGAGAAGCCACCTTATCGAGACGTTGATTGAGCGCATTCCGGGCGTTAGATGAAGAACTTATATCCGTGAGAGATAGTCGCTCTACGGCGAAACGCAATTCGAGTCCTGAGTTGCCCTTACCGGTTTCCTCACGTAGTGCTAGCTGAATGTCAATTTGTCCAGACTTGCTTCTAATTGCGATGTTTTCGTCGAATCGACTACCGTCATGGATATCTAATCCGCCATACAAATAGGCGATACGGTTGCAGAAGTTTGCGCGTTCGATAATGTTCGTCCCGCTCGCGGCTTGGATGTAACCCAATGCAAGGGAAAGCTGTCCGACGACTTCACTGACGCTAGCTGGACGGTCCTTGGGGTTCCGTGCCGTCGAGGCGCCATATAGTTCCAATATTATTTTCGCAGCTCGTTCGTCCGTCCACTCGGAGAGCACCCTCCGTAATTCCTTTGTATTTCTTTGCTGGTTCTCCCCGCTAGGATCGGTTCCGACAAAGATGAAGTACATGAGTTGGCCGAGACTGTAAACATCGACTGTGACTTCCCGTGATGTGCCAGCATTGGGTTCGTAGAGCTGTTCCGGAGCCGCATAGTTGATTACTCCCCCTACTCCGAGGTTCGTTGTGACCGTGCGGTTAGTTTCGTGGTAGGCGAGGTCAAAGTCCGTGAGATGGGGGGTCAAATTGCCGTATAGGTCTTGTACAACAATAATGTTCTCGGGCTTAATGTCTCGATGTCGCACCTTATGGTGGTGGGCATGAACTAAAGTCTCCGCGATGTCCCGTACAAGTTGAACCATTGGTTCGACCTCGGAACGATCAACATAGAAGTCTCTTAGGTCGGGCCCCGGAACATATTCCATGACGAATGCGAGCGGAGCCAGGGTCATTGAGGATACTCCAACAATATTCGGATGCTGGAGTTTGCGCATGTTCTGAAAGCCATTGCGGAAGCGTGCCGCCTTCACCTGATCATGCAGTTCTCCACCGTGAAAGATCTTCAGGGCCGCTGATTCGCCGGAGGGCGTCTTGACCTCCCACACCTGGCCGAATCCACCTTGACCAATCTTACGGACAAGGGTTCCAACGGCGGTCTCCTCACCCTGCACCACTTCGGATACCCTCCGTTGTGCGTCGAGCATGGAATCGTAGAGTCGCCTCCAATCTGGCTCGCGTCCAAGGTCAGGCAGACTTACTTGTGTGTCTTCAAACCATCGAACCACTCCTTCGAGGTCCTTGGCGCAGCGTCGACTGCCTCCGTGGATTCGTGTTTCTTTCTCAAAAAGTTCCCGGTTTTGTAGTTCGAAGTGCTTATCCATTAGAAGTTGGGCCTTCGCAAGGATGCGCCGGCGATCATCCACAGCGATGGGAGCTCCACGACGGGGTTCGAAGCCCTTACCCAAGACGACGGTCCCTGTGAGGTCGCCCTTAAAAACAGGTGTTTGGTATAGAGGATCTACCGCTCGTGAAACGTATTCGTGCAGGTGTAGGAGCGTAACCTCACCTTCGAAGTTCACGGCATCGCCCAGCAGTCCCTGGACGAGAGCCTCTGTGAAGACACCCCGTGCTGGGTCAGCATGTTCTTTGGCCGTATCGTCCGCCGTGCATGCACCCAGAATGCTGCGGCTTGAATTTACTACGCGTAACTCCCGTTCGATATCAGAGGCTGCCATGACGCGGCTATGTGTCCATATGGGTGCCGAACCTGCGTGGCAGCAGTCGAGTATAGTTACAACGTTTGTAAAGTAGTGGCTGGCAGACTCCATGATGTCTGACAGGTGAGAAAGGGACAGGCCCGGGTCGAAGGTTGTTGCGTCGTGCGTGACGAGGTGACCGGAATTGCCCACGACAGCACCATGCCCAGCGAAGTAAAATAGTAGGGTGTCGCCACTGACGGATCCATAGGCAATTTGGCCAAGCGCTTCGAGAATATTTGAACGAGTAGCATCACGATTAAACAGCGTAGTTACGTCGAAATCGTATTGCTCGAGACTTAGGCACTCAGCTATGTCGCCAGCATCATTTACGCATCCGCGGAGGGGAGGTGCATGAAGATATCCGTCAACGCCCACCACCACCGCGTGCTTCATAGTCCCTGTCATATCGCCACCCCTAACACTTAGGCTTCAAGAATTGGCAAGTCCCGGCTGACGATATATCCACTTCGGTAATTGCGGAAGAGCCTTGAGTTGCGGAGCAGCACGTGGCTGATGCGAGACTTCAAGACAGAGGTCAGACGAGCTTCGTGTCGATAACTGCCCCTCGACGACCGTCACACCACGCCCCACGATTCCGTTCCACACCGCGCCACGGCGTACCCTTGACCATGTGAAAACCTTCGAAGACCTCTTTGCCGAGCTGAGCCGGAAAGTTCAGGACCGCCCCGCCGGGTCACGCACCGTGGCCGAATTCGAGTCGGGCGTGCATGGCATCGGTAAGAAGGTTGTTGAGGAAGCCGCCGAAGTCTGGATGGCCGCCGAATACGAATCCGATGCCGAATGCGCCGAAGAAATTTCCCAGCTGCTGTACCACCTCCAGGTCCTGATGCTCGCTAAAGGCCTGACCCTGCAGGACGTCTACAAGCATCTCTAGCCGCGCGCTGACCCGTTTCAGCGTGTGGCCCGCCGGTCGAACTTTCTCAGTAAAACGAACTTCCAGCGAAAGATGCCTCCCATGCTCCGTGTAGCCGTACCCAACAAGGGTGCCCTGTCCGAATCCGCCTCCGCCATGCTCAACGAGGCGGGCTACCGCCAGCGCCGCGACACCCGCGAACTCGTCATGGTGGACCCCGATAACGACGTCGAGTTCTTCTTCCTCCGCCCCCGCGACATTGCCGTGTACGTTGGCGCCGGAACTCTCGACGTCGGCATCACCGGCCGCGACCTGTTCCTGGACGCGCAGGTGGACGCCGAGGAAGTGCTGAGCCTCGGGTTCGGCGCCTCCACCTTCCGCTTCGCAGGCCCCGTGGGGGACTTCTCCTCCATTGACCAGCTCGAAGGCAAGCGCCTGGCCACCAGCTACGACGGCCTGCTGCGCTCCTACCTGGCCGAACGCGGCATCAACGCCTCCGTGGTCCGGCTCGACGGCGCGGTGGAGTCCTCCGTCCGGCTCGGCGTCGCGGACGCGATTGCCGACGTCGTCGAAACCGGCACCACTCTGCGCGCCGCCGGCATGGAAATCTTCGGGGACCCGATCCTGAAGTCCGAGGCCGTGCTGATCGGCCGCCCCGGCGCCAACCCGGCCGGCGTCGACGTCCTCATCCGCCGCCTGCGCGGCGTGCTGGTGGCCCGGCAGTACGTGATGATGGACTACGACGTCCGCAAGGACCTTGTGGAGCAGGCTGCCGCATTAACCCCGGGACTGGAATCGCCCACCGTCTCCCCGCTGCAGAACAGCGACTGGGTGGCCGTGCGTTCCATGATCAAGAAGTCCGAGACCAACCGCATCATGGACGAGCTCTATGACATCGGCGCCCGCGCCATCCTGGTCAGCAGCATCCACGCCTGCCGGATCTAGGAAAGGGAACGCCATGAGTGTTGCCATCCGCGTTATCCCCTGCCTGGACGTCGACGCCGGCCGGGTGGTCAAGGGCATCAACTTCGAAGGCCTGCGCGACGCCGGAGACCCGGTGGAACTCGCGCACCGGTATGACCGTGCCGGCGCCGACGAGCTGACCTTCCTGGACGTCACCGCCTCCTCCGGGAACCGGGACACCACGTTCGACGTGGTCGCGCGTACCGCCGAAGAGGTCTTCATTCCGCTGACCGTCGGCGGGGGAGTGCGCTCCATCGCGGACGTGGATAAGCTGCTGCGTTACGGCGCGGACAAGGCCTCCATCAACACCGCCGCCGTCGCACGCCCCGACGTGATCGACGAAATTACCCGGCACTTCGGCTCGCAGGTGCTGGTGCTCTCCGTGGACGCGAGGCGCACGCACGACGGCGCCACGCCGTCAGGCTTCGAGGTCACCACGCACGGCGGGCGCACCGGAACCGGGATCGATGCCGTCGCCTGGGCCAAGGAGGCGGCCGACCGCGGCGTGGGGGAGATCCTGCTGAACTCCATCGACGCCGACGGCACCCGCGAGGGCTTCGACATCGAGATGATCCGGGCCGTCCGCGCCGCCGTGGACGTGCCGCTGATCGCCTCCGGCGGGGCCGGCAAGCCCGAGCACTTCCCGGCCGCGGTGATCGCCGGTGCCGACGCCGTCCTGGCCGCCTCGGTGTTTCACTTCGGCCCGGATGACGCGATCCACCAGGTCAAGCAGGCCATCCGCGACGCCGGGTTCGACGTCCGCTAGCAGCAGCTAGCGTGTGGAGGCCACGAAGATCTGTGACGGCCCCGTGAACGTGGCCGTCACAGGTTCCCCGGCGTACAGGATCTTCTCTTCGGGCTCCATGTCCGTCGTAACGTCGTCCATGGTGATGGCAGCAGGTTCCATTGCGGCCAGCACTACGCTGAACGGCCCCAAACGGACGGGCTTTGGATCATCGCCTACGACCACCCGTCGCAGGTCCATGTCCTCGCTCCAGAGCGGAATGCGCTGCTCGCCGTCGCCGGCGTCGAGCACGGGCAGGGGAGAAGGCTGCGGCTGTCCGTCCCCCGTCAGGAGCTGCAGTTCGCATAGGTCCACGTACCCGTTGGCCAGGCCGGCCTGCAGCGCATTATTGGAGTGGCCCATAACCAGCACTGCCTGGCCGGACAAATAGGTATGCAGGCACCCGGGAGGGATCACGGCTGCCTGCCCGGGTTTCAGCTCAATAAACTTCATGCAGATAGCCAGCAGGATGCCCCGGTCGTGGGGGAAAAGTTGCTGCAGCCTGCGTACGACGGTGACCGCCTCGGCCGCCGGTCCTTCAACGTGCCGGACCCGGTCCACAGCGTCGGCTGTTTCCCGCAGTGCAGCTGCGGTTTCTGCAGGCGACATACGCAGTACGGAGTGGATGACGGTCTCATGGCGGAAGCGGAGGTACGAACCCAGCCAGGGCAGTTCCAGCCCCGAAGCGATGGCCTGTAGTTCTTCCGTGGACCGTTCCCCGGCGAGCACGCGCAGGGGCGTGAGGGCTACGGCCACCTCGCACTTCGGGTTGCGGTCCTTGTAGTTACGGTTATCCGCACCCAGCGGCACGCCCCGGGCCTGTTCCCGCACGAAACCCGCCAGCGCCTGCTCCCAGTGCGGGTGCAGCATGATCGGCGGTGGAACGTCGGCATCCACCACGCAGAGGCGGAAGGGAAACGGTGAGCCGGTGCCGGCTTCCGGATGGGGGACTTTGACCGGCCGATCTCCGGCGAACCGCTCCAGCGTTTGCCGGTACGTCGCGGGATCCCAGTCGATCAGCAGGCCGCGGGAGGACAGTGGCAAAAGCCGGCGAGCGGATGCTACGGACCTTGAGAGATCAGAACCAGTACGCACGTGGGTCACTAACATCACCAGAGTGGACATAAAGGAAGTTAATGGGGAACCAGTGGGCCCTACACGGACACACTCGATCTTTTAAATTCTAGCCAGTTCCGCCGCAGAGGAACCGGCTAGAGCGGCCTGGCTCTATGTGATGTTTGCCTATCCAACCGGGGTAAAAACTCCTAAGCGCGTGCCTGGACGAGATTGGCGAAGGGCAGGCTGCCGTACTGCCGGCGGAAGTCCGACTGGCAGTCCGAAAGCGCCGCATTGAGCGCGTCCAACGGCAGTTCCTTCCAGGCCACAAGAAGATTCCCTGCATCCGCCAGCTGCCAGATCAGCCGGCCGTCCCAGTGGCCCGGCGGCTTGCCGTTTCCGAAATCGATGAACTCGGATATCTGGCGCCGGAGACCGCGGTTGCCCTTGCTGCCGGAGCCGGCCTTGCCGAAGAAGAGGATGTCCGCGTCCGCGACCCACTCGGCGGCGAGATCAGTCTGGGACAGGGAAGGATTCCTGCGCTTGAAGACCCCGGCAGTGCTTTTGGAGAGGAACCGCGGTTCAAACCCCTCCGGCCGCACGACGGCGAACATTCCCTGGCGCTGCGGGATCCGGTTGATCTCGAGACTCTTGATGGGACGGAATCCCGTGAAGCCGTCGTCCTTGAGTGTTTTCCTGTTCAACGGTTTCCTAGCGGTGAAGCGGCGGGTTGCGATCGGCAGTGGGGAGATGCTGCGCCCACCAATGATATCCGGACGCCCCGGGTGTCTCACTCGTTAACCTCCGGAGTCACAGGCCACAATGGATCCTGTTACTCCACGAAGGGATAAGCGTGCGCTCCACAGCCGGACCCGGCCTCCTGTTTGTGCTGGTCTGCGCCATGGGCGCCGGCCCGATGATGAACTACGGGCTCTCCGCCACGAGCACCCTGATCATGGCCGATCTGGGGATCAGCGACGCGCAGTTCGGCGTGTTGGCGGCCACCTGCTTCGCCGGGGCTGCAGTGTTCTCGATGTGGCTGGGCCGGCTGAGCGACAGGATCAGCGCCCGCTCCCAACTGCTGATCATCTTCGGCGGCACCGCCCTCGCCCTCGGCTTCGCCGCCTTGTCCGGCAACTATCTGTGGCTGCTGGCCGCCGTTCTGCTTTCCGGTCCGGCGCAGGCCATATCCAATCCCACCACGAACCGGATCATTATCCACGCGGTCGAACCGGGCAAACGGCCCGGCTGGATGGGCATCAAGCAGTCCGGTGTACAGGCCAGCCAGCTGTTCTCCAGCCTCTTCTTCCCGGCAGCCGCGCTGGTCGCCGGGTGGCGCGGAGCCGCCGTCGGCGCCGTCGTCGTGCTGTTCCTGCTGCTGGCCTACGCGTGGTTCCGGGTGCCTCCCGAACCGCGGCTCGCACACCGGCCGGCCTCGGCAGGACGGGCGGCAGACCGCAAGTTCCCGGGCGCGGTCTGGCTGCTGGCCGCGTTCGCCCTGTTTTCCGGTGCGGGCATGCAGGCCACCAACGTCTACCTGCCCCTGTTCGCCCAGCGGGAGATCGGCTTCTCGCTGCTGATGGGCGGCGTCACCGCGGCAGTGGCCGGCGTCGTCGGCGTGACCTCCCGGGTGCTCTGGGGACGAAGGATGGCCGACGGCGTCCGCGCCTCCACCCTGCTGCTGATCCTGTCCGCCGGCGCCGTCTGCGGAGCCGCCCTGCTGCTCGCCGCCGGACAGACCGGAGCACCCGGGCTGCTGTGGTCCGGCGTCGTCTTCCACGGCGCCTCCGTACTGGGCGTGAACGTGGTGGTGATGGCCGGGGTGCTCCGGGAAGTGCCGCCGGAACGGGTGGGTGCGGCATCCGGGGCGGTCTCGCTGGGCATGTACTCCGGTTTCGCGCTGGGGCCGCTGGCCATGGGCCTGCTGCTCCAGTACTCCGGCGGTTTCCTCGCCGGGTGGTTGTGCATCGGCGCGGCCCATCTGATGTGCGGCGGCATCGGCCTGGCGTACCGGCGGCTGGGCTCAACGCGGGCCGGATCCGCCGTCGTCGGAACCCGGAGGAAATAAACGACGCCGGATCGGACTTGTGCTTTAAGTGCCCTACGGCACGGTTCCCCCACAGCTTGGAGAAATATGACTACCGCACGCGCTTACGCAGCCACCTCCGCCACCGATCCTCTGGTTCCCACCACGATCGAACGCCGCGAGGTCGGCCCGCATGACGTCCTCATCGACATTGCCTATGCCGGTGTCTGCCACTCGGACATCCACACCGTCCGCGGCGAATGGGGACCCATCGCGTACCCGCAGGTTGTCGGCCACGAAATCGTGGGCACCGTGGCGGAGGTCGGCACCGAGGTCACCGCACACAAGATCGGCGACCGCGTAGGCGTGGGCTGCATGGTCAACTCCTGCGGCGAATGCGAAAACTGCCAGGCAGGCATGGAGAACTACTGCCTGAACGGCAACGTCGGCACCTATGCCAGCAAGGACCGCGACGGCACCATCACCCAGGGCGGTTACGCCACCTCCGTGGTTGTGAATGACGGCTTCGTGCTCCGCGTTCCGGAAAGCATCCCGTATGAAGCAGCCGCTCCGCTGCTCTGCGCCGGCATCACCACCTACTCGCCCCTCGCACACTGGAACGCGGGTCCGGGCAAGCGGGTCGCCGTCGTCGGCATGGGCGGGCTCGGCCACATGGCCGTGAAGATCGCCGTCGCCATGGGCGCCGAGGTTACCGTGCTGTCCCAGACGCTGAGCAAGCAGGAAGACGGCCTGCGCTTCGGTGCCGAGCACTACTACGCCACCAGTGACGAGAGCACGTTCGAGAAGCTCGCGAACACGTTTGACCTGATTATCAACACGGTCAGTGCGCCGATCGACCTGCAGCAGTACCTGTCCCTGCTGCGTCTGGACGGCACCATGGTCAGCGTGGGTGCCCCGCCCGAGGCGCTGCCGATCTCCGTCTTCACGCTGATGAGCAAGCGGCGCTCCTACGCCGCCTCGAACATCGGCGGCATCCGCGAAACCCAGGAAATGCTGGACTTCTGCGCCGAGCACAACATCGCCCCCGAGATCGAGCTGATCAAGGCCGAGGACATCAACACCGCCTACGAGCGTGTGCTGAAATCCGACGTCCGCTACCGGTTCGTCATTGACGCAGCGACTATCTAATTTCTTAGAGTCAAAGGCACCCCGCCGGTTGGCGGGGTGCCTTTTGCGTTTCACCCGGCTTAGATGGTCCGACGACGCCGGCGGCCTCCCTTCTGGGCCCGCACATGATCCGGCGCGGTCTCGCAGTGACATAGGTGGTGCTGCGGTTAGTTGTTTCCTCTTGGCTTTATCCGCACGGATTGATAGTTTGCCCTTCCACCAACGGGAACGGCAGGTTATGGAAACCGACTTTGAGGAAGCCGCTACTGAAGAGGGTGCAGAGACTGGTTTTGTTTTTGCCACCTTTGTTGGAAACGGTTCAGCAGGGGAAACCCTGAACCTGTTTTACTCACCGGACGGGAAAACGCTGTTCGGCGGAGACAATAACCCGGTGTATGTGCCGGCGGATGGTGGCGGACTCCGGGACCCGTCCATCCTGTACCGGAATGATCGTTGGTATGTGGCTTACACCAGTATGGATGGCCGGAATAAGGACTTTGCCATTGCGTCGAGCTCCACAGGACACCCCGGGTCGTGGAGTCTGCTGACCAGGGTTTCTGTTGCCGCCGCGCCCGGACTCGTCAAAGCGTGGGCCCCGGAACTGGTGGTGGATGGCAATGACGTTTACGTGTTCTTCAGCCGGATCACGTCCGCAAACGTAGGCGATATGTACTACGTCAAGGCGGCCAATGCCGCCTTGACTGCCTGGAGCACTCCCGTTGCCGTTACCTTTGCGAACGAACCCGTGAGTTACATTGACGGTGTACCGGTCAGCGGGACGGACGGGCGATGGTATCTGTTCTATTCCACAGGAAACAGTATTGACCGGGCCGCAAGCGACACCATCACGGGCCCCTGGCGAACCGATCGTTCAGGCAACTGGGCCGGGTGGGGAAGCGGTATCGAGGGACCTGCCGTTTTGAAGGACGGGGACACATACCGGATGTATTTTGACCGGTACGTAAACAATCTGGGGCTGCACTGGAGCGAAGCCGCCAGCCTCAACGGGCCGTGGTCCCCAGCAACCAAGGTAGTGACTGCCCCCTATGTCCTCCACCGGGACCAGACCCTCCGGCATGGAAGCGTCTATGCGCTTTCCTCACCCATGGCCCGAAACAAGATCATTGCGGCTCTTTCCATGCCGGTTACCGGCGGCAACCATTCGGAGTGGCAGAATCCGCCAGGGGTACCGGTTCCAAAGGGTAGGCCTACCGTTATGAGCTGGGTGGTTCCCGATGAATCCGAAAGCGTGAACCCAAACCTGGTTGCGTTTGAGGACGGCGGAACGTTCACCTTGAATGAGTACTGCAATTACGCGATTGTCATGACTGCCGCCGCCGTCGGAGTTACGGGTATAACACGTTCGTTCATTGAGATGGTCAGTGAAGATGGCAGAACGATTCATATGCGGCAGGCTGGGGGAGCGGAGGACGTTTTCTCATTTAGCATGGCGACGTTCAAGCCGCGCGCTGCCGGTGAAAGAGTCCGGTTCCGGATTTATTTGAATTGGACCGGCCCGCAATCCACCGCAGCAGTCCCGGTCCGGGTTCGGTTTACCAAAATCGCAAGAATCTAAAGGCGAAGGAAGGTATCCCCATGGCCAGGAGCGGACGACGTCCGGTTCGGGCCGTGAACCGGTAGTGCCGACGGGAATATGCCTCAATAAAGGACTGGTTCCATGCTCCCGCCGAGGGTTTCGTCGAGTTCTCGTTGAGTTGAGCCTGCGTAGAGGCCTCGCCGTGTCACCGACCCAACCGAGTGGTTTTAAATTGCCTATTGGCTTTATCCGTCGGCATTGGTAGGTTCTTCCACGACCGGTCGCCGGCATAATGTGCCCGGCGCATAAATGTCTCGAATTGGGGGAATTCTTATGTCACGTGTGTTGTCTACAGAGCAGGCCAAGTCTGCCATCGGCCAGGTACAGTCCATCGTCAACGGCGGCTTTACAGACCAGATCTCGGCGCTTGATGCGCAGGGCAAGATCCTCTCGGACCCGAACATCTGGGACGGCCCGCTGGCGTCACAGTTCCGCGGATCCACCTGGCCGGAAACCAAGGCCGCCCTGGACAAGGCCAAGCAGGAACTGGAAGAACTGCGGACCCAGCTGGAGAAGATCTCGCAGGACATTTTCTCCGCCGGTGGCGGTGCTTAAAGTTTCCCTTCGTCTCTAGGTAACTGCAGCGCAGCCGGTCCGCTCACGCGAGCGGCCGGCTGCGCTGCAGTTACTGGCCGCCTGTCCCGGTTTTCGCGGCCGGTGTCCGGGGAGCTAGATCCGCGAGAGTTGTTCCTGCAGTTTTGCCTCCGGTGTTACGTCCCGGGGTGGAACAGCGGCGTCGCATTTTTGACTTTTTCGGTTTGTCCAGTGGGGGGCATTGCGCATGTTTGGGTTGGAAGATCGTTTCGTTGAGGTGCCGTTGTTGCCGGAGGATTCCCGGGGCCGGTTTGATTACGGTGTGGCGGTGGCAATGAGGTCCGCATTCAGGGCCGAAGCTTCTCGTCTGACCGATCAAGCAGCGTCGCGGACGTCGTATGTATCCGCGGCGAAGGAGGATTTCGCGGGGTTCTTCTCCGAGGTGTTCCAGGCCAATGCTGACACGGCGGCCAATGATGCGCAGGCATTGGCACAGGCGCTGGGCACTGTTGCCGACTATGTGGGGACGATGATCCGTGCAGCGCGGGAGGAGGACGCCCGCCGCAGGGAGAACAACGAGTGGGTCCGGCGGCAAAACGAACGCGATCTTGCCGAGCGTATCGGGGATGCATTCGGGGGCGGGGAAGAGCGGCCCAACGCCGAACGGGGCCCGGCTCCCACGTTTGATTCGACCACGGCTTCCGTGGGGTCCCGGGACACCCAGCCCGGAATGGGAGGCAGCGGCGGCACGTCCTCGGCACGGCCGCAGAACCTGCGCACGTTCGCAACAAATTCCCGTTCCCTGGATGACGCCCTGACCGCCGTGCCCGGCATGCTGGAGGGACACCTAACTGACTTCGCGGCCCGCTGCGGATGGGGACGGATCGAGGCGGATGGGGTGATGACTGCCTATAGGGCCTATCTGGATGCCAACGAGAATGATGCACAGTGGGCGCTGACTCTGGCGGATAATTTCGCCAAGGCCGGAGGAGAAGGCAACGTCTCAACGGTTTCTGACGCTGCGCTGGCGGCCGCCCTCGCCGCTGCGGGCGTGGATGCGACCCGCGATGGACTGAAGATTGACCCGCCCACAGCCTACGGCGCGGTCCCGACCACCGGGTACGCCAATGACCCGGTGAACACGGCCACGGGTAACTTCGTGGAGCCGGAAACGGACCTCGGATTCGCGGGCACCGCCTCGAACCTGGTTCTGTCCCGGATGTACAACTCTCTGGCGCCGCAGGAGGCTTCCGGTGTCTTCGGTCCGGGCTGGTCCTCGGTCCTGGACCAGCAGCTGGTGCTCTCGGATGAGGGCTGCCGGTGGATCGTGGCTGACGGCCGGGCCGTGGATTTCCCCCGCGAGGGCGAGATCTGGGGACGGGCGGTGGGGGAGAGCTACTGGTTGACCCGCGAACCGGCCACCGTGGGAGTACTCGCGGAACTGGCATCCCTGCCTGAGGACAGCACGGACCTGCTGGTGGTCCGGGACAACCAGGGCGGTTGGTGGGCGTATAGCCTGTCCGGGGTCTGGCTCGGAGCCGGGTCCGGTCCCGGCCGGACAGTCTCTGTCCACCGGGAGCCGATGGCATGGGCAGACACCGACGACGGCGCCGGCCAAGTAACCCGCCTGTCCCATGTGCGCGGCCGGTTCCTGGACGTCGACTACGTGGGCGGCCGTGCCGTCGTCGTCCGGGCCTCGGACGGGCGCCGGGCCGAATACGGGTACAACGACGCCGGCCGCCTCGTGTCGGTCACTACCGAGACCGGCACCCGCTCCTACCGGTGGAACGAGCAGGGGCTGATCGACGCCGTTTACTCTGCCGCCGGTGTGCTGGAAGCGGAGAACACCTATGACGAGCAGGGCCGGGTAATCCTGCAGGTCACCCAGCACGGCCGCCGCACCCGCTTCGCCTACCTCTCAGGCCGGGTCACCGTGGTTTCGGATGAAGACGGCACCCGCTCCAACTCCTGGATCGCCGATCCCAAGGGCCGGCTGGTCGGGGTGCTGGATTCGCATGACCAGCGTCAGTCCATGGCCTATGACCGGCACGGCAACCTGGTGTCCCTCACTGAACGGGACGGGTCCGTTACCGTGCACGCCTACGATGACCGGGGCCGGAAGATCCGTACCGTCACGCCCGAGGGGGCGGACCTGACCTACGGCTGGGATGAGCAGGACCGGATCACCACCCTGGTCACCGAATCCGGGTCCGTCGTCAGCTACGAATACGGCGATGAGTTCACCCGGGACCCGTCAGTGATCGAGGATCCGCTGGGCGGCCGCACCGAACTGACCTGGGACCACGGACTCCTAACCCGGGTCACGGACCCGGCCGGGGTATCCGTTGAGTTCGACTATGACAACTACGGCGACCTGATTGCGACACGCAACGCCCTCGGTGACACGGCACGGATAGTGCGCGATTCTGCCGGCCGCCCAGTTGCCTCGATCACTCCCTCGGGCGCGGAGACCCGCTTCACATATGACACTGCGGGCCTGCTGGTCCGGCGCGAAGACCCGGATGGTGCAGTCTGGGCCTTCGAGTACGACGCCGCCGGGCGGCTCACCGCCTCCGTCGCCCCCGATGGGGGCCGGACCGCACTGGAATACGCGGCCAACGGGGAACTGGTCCGAACCATTGACCCGCTCAGCCGGGCCATTGAGCGGGTCTTCGATGAACTGGGCAACGTCACCGCGGCGATCCTGCCCGATGGTGCCCGCTGGGGCTTCACCCATGACACGCTCTCCCGGCTGACCGGCATCACCGACCCGGCCGGGCACGACTGGATCCGGGAGTACGACAAGGTCGGCAACCTCACCGCCGTCGTCGACCCCACCGGCGTGCGCTCCGATACCGTGACCGACCGCGGGGCAGGCACTGCCACCGTCGCGGATGCGTTCTCCTCCTCGACCTACAGCTTCGACGAATACGGCCGCCCGGTGCGTGCCGAAGCCGCAGACGGGTCCGCGGAACTGACCACCTATGACGCCGCCGGCAACCCCGTGGAACTGCTCGACGGCGAAGGCGGGCTGACCCGCCTGGAACGCGACCCCGCCGGGAAAATCACTTCGGTGACCTCGCCCTCCGGGGCTGTGACCCGGTACGAGTACGATGTCTGCGGCCGGCCGTGGAAGACCATCGACCCGCTAGGTGCTGTCACGGAACTGGTTTACGACGCCGATCAGCGCGTCACGGCCCGGATCCTTCCCACGGGGGAGACGGAGACGTTCGAGTACGATGCCTGCGGCCGGCTCATCCTGCGCGTCACGCCGGGCCGCGGCAATGCCCGCTACGGGTATGACAAGGCGGGACGGCTGAGTTTCTCGCAGGATTCCTGGTACGGGACGCGGCGTTTCCGCTACAACGTGGCCGGGGAACTGACCGAAACCGTCAACGGTGTGGGCGGGCGGACCCGGTTCGAGTACGACGTCCGCGGCCGGCTGATCCGGATCACCGATCCGCTGGGCGGGGTGACCGCCCGCACCTATACCGAGACGGATAAGGTGGATTCGGTTAGTGATCCGCTGGGCCGGGTCACCACGGCCACCTATGATCCGGCGGGACGGCAGCTCTCCCAGACCGACCCGGACGGAAACACCACCACCTGGACGTATGACGCGGCAGGCCGGGAGCAGAGCACCTCGTGGAACGGGAGGTTGCTGGCATCGGTGGACCGCGACCGGATGAACCGGCGGGTGGTGGTCACCGACTTCACCGGGGACGACGGGCTGACGGTCGAGCATGAACTCGGCTTCAACCGCCGGGGCCAGCTGACTTCCCGCGCCCGAGGCGCCGAAGGCATGTCATGGTCCTATGACGCCGACGGGAACCGTTCGTCCTTCACTGACACCGCCGGGACCACCACCACCTATGCCCGGGACGCAGCCGGCCGGATCAGGACAGTGCACAACCCCCGGCTGGGGTCAGCGCAGTTCACCCATGACGCCTCCGGCCGGCTGACCGCTGTCATGGCCGGGGACCTGGTCCAGGAATGGGCGTACCGCAACGGCTACCTGGCCGAACACACGCGCACCAACCGGGGTGATACCGACAGTCCTGCAGATATCACGATGATCGGCCGGGATGAGGACGGCCGGATAACGGGTCTGACCCGTGCCGGTGCCGTGACCCGGTACGGCTACGACGGGGCAGGCCAGCTCGTGGCTGCTGCCACCACGCCTGTGGGGAAGTCGGATGCCGCGGCCACCGCCCGCGCGCAGGTTTCGGAGTGGGAGTACGACGCCGGCGGCCGGCTGGTCCGCGAGTTCACACCCGCTGGTTCGCGGCTGTATGCCTATGACGTTGCCGGTGAACTGACCTCCGTCATCGAGCCGGACGGGTCCCGGACGGAATATGTCTACGACGGGCTTGGCCGGAGGTCGCGGCTGATTCGCGCGGACGGGTCCTGGACCGAATACGCCTGGGGCGAGACCGGGTACCTGCACGGAACCGTGGACCGCACCCCGGACGGCGCCGAAACAGCCCGGCACCGCTTGTGGGTAGATGCCCTGGGCGAGCTGGCGGCGGTGGACGGCTGCCCGGTGTGGTGGGACAGTGCGAACCCCATTCCCACGCTGGCCGGCGTCGGTGAGGAGCAGGTGGTGAGCCTGCCCGGCGGGGTGACCGGGATCAGTGAGGCGTGGATCGCTCCGGGGTGGCGTGCTGCCCGGGCAACGGACCAGGCTGATCCGTGGGCGGTGCTGGGTGCCTCGGTCATTCCGGAGCCGGGTGCCGTGTCCGGAACGGGTGCTATGTCCGGCGCTGGTGTGATGGCCGGCGGTTCGCCGGCCGGCATCGGTCTGACCGGTAACGGCGGCCTGGATGTTGCTGGCTTGGAGTGGCTGGGCGCCCGGGCGTATGACCCGACAGCCCGTGGTTTCCTCTCCACCGACCCGCTGTCGCCGGTCCTGGGCGCCGGCTGGGACGGCAACCCGTACTCCTATGCGGGCAATAATCCGCTGAACGCCAGTGACCCTACGGGTCTGCGTCCGCTGACCGATGAGGATTTGAAGGCCTACGACGCGGCCAACCGCGGCATGCTGGCAGCTGCAGGGGACTGGGTTAAGGACAACTGGGAATACATTGTCGGCGGTGCCGCGATCATCGGCGGGACGGCTCTGATGTTTGTTCCCGGCGGCCAGGTCTTCGGCGCCGGTCTGATCAGCTTTGGTGCCGACGTCGTCATCCAGAAAGCCACCACGGGGGACGTGAACTGGGTCCAGGCCGGAATTTCCGGCGGTCTGGGTATGGCCGGCGCCGGCGTGGGAATGATCGCAGGCAGGATGGTCAGCAATCCCGTGATCCGGATGGCCGTGGAGAATGGGGTAGAAGGGGCAATTACCGGGGCGGGGGACTATTACAACGGTCCGGGTCCGCATACAGCCTCGGGTGCGTTGAGAGCCGCCGCAACAGGCGGGGCCACGAGCGCGGCGCCTATAGGAGGGCTGCCGTACAAAAAACTTGGAGACTTTCCGGTAACTGTGCTTGACCCTGCCGATGTGCGTTTCAGTCAGCGAAGTGTCAAGGACTTGCAAAACCGAATTGATAACATGGCCGAGCATGGCTGGACAAGGGACCTGGATCCTGCGGACGTTGTCATCATGCCTGACGGCGGGTACACGACACTGGACCATAGGCGAGTGCTGGCCGCACGCGCGACGGATAATCCCCTTTATGCTCATGTCCATCATCACTCTGACCCTTTTGAGAAACCAGAAGTGGGCGAGCGTTTCCCTGTGCCCCGAGGGAAAAACAAAGGCCAGCCTGCTGAGACGTGGGGGCAAGCGATTGAGAATAGAATCAATGATCAAGGTTCTATCTTTAGGAATACTTACCCACAGGGGTCACCGTTTATCGGTTGGGCCGGGGACTAACAGTTTTTAGGAGACTGAGAATTTAATGACAGAAACTCAATCGCTGCCTGCTCTGTATTCCCACATGATCGAGTGCGGGATAATCGATCTTCATCCTTGGTTTCTCCTGCAGGGAGAAGCCCAGATGCGGCGCGCACAACATATCGACGAGGTACTCCCAGGTTGGGGGATCATTCCTTTTGCGCGGAGGACCGATGATGACGACGTGGCGTGCTGGACCGGCAGCAAGGTTGTTGTGATAGATGACTGGGATGTCTGGCCGGATGAGAACGGGATGCCGATACGCCGTGTGGGGCGGGAGTACGCCTCCATGGAGGAATGGTTCCTTGCTGCCGCCCGAGACTTCATCGAGTTCGACTGGAGTTGACCTGGGCCCCCAGAAGGGTCTGATAGGGGGGTTGGCCCTTGTACCCGGATTGCTCCCAGGGGAGAAAATGAACAGTTCCGCCCGGCACACCGAAAGGCACCACGCAATTGACGAGTACTCCGAGCCGGTCCGAGATCAGCAGGGTGTTGTCCCATGCGCTTCGTCATGCCCCGGGTGAGTATGGGCTGGTGCTGGATCCGGAAGGCTGGGCGCCGGTTCCTCGAGTGCTTGCTGCCCTGCATCGGTTAGGTCCGGAGTGGGAAGCCGTTGACGAGGTGATGCTTCACGGGGTGCTTGAGGCTGCTGGGAAAAAGCGCCATCAGATAAGTGATGGACGGATTCGCGCGGTGCACGGACATTCCGTGCCGGTCCGACCGGCGGAGGAACCCGCTGAGCCGCCCGCGGTGCTTTTCCACGGGACCGCGCGAGATACTGTCCCGGTGATTCGGGTCGCCGGGATCTTGCCTATGGGGCGCCGGTATGTGCATTTGGCTGAGACCGTGGAGCAGGCGAGGGAAGTCGGGCAGCGTAAGGACAGCTCTCCCATGATTCTTGCCATTGACACCGGTATGGCGGTCTCGCGCGGTGTTTCCTTTTATCGGTCGGATTCCGGAGTTTGGCTGTCCGGTCCCGTTCCCGCGACGGCGGTAGAGGTCCTGGACGCTACCGGCTGACGTCTGCCGGTAGCGTCCGGGTTAGATTGAACCGGCGGATGCCGATTGCCACGGGGATGGGGGCGGCCGGATCACGGGGCTGACCCGGGCGGGCCCGGTGACCCGGTACGGGTCCGACGGGGCGAGTCAGGTGGTCGCTGCTGCGACTCGAATTTGGGGAAGTGGGATGCCGCGCCGACCGTCAGGGCGCAGGTCTCGGAGAGGGAGTACGACGCTGGCGGCCGGCTGGTCCTCGCCTCCCACCGGGCCGCGAACCTATGCCTACGATGCCGCCGGCCAGCTGCTCTCGGTGCCGGAGGCGGACGGATCCCGGACGGAGTATCCGGAACGGGTGCTATGTCCGGGGCGGGCGCGATGTCCGGCGGTTTGCCGGGCGGGATCAGTTTGACCGGTAGCGGTGGCCTGGATGTTGCCGGCCTGGAATGGCTCGGTGCCCGTGCCTATGATCCGGCGGCCCGCGGTTTCCTTTCCATAGATCCGCTGGCCCCGGTGCTGGGTGCGGGTTGGGACGGTAACCCCTACGCGTATGCGGGGAATGACCCGCTGAATGCCAGTGACCCGACGGGTCTGCGTCCGCTCACGGATGAGGATCTGAAAGCCTACGACGCGGCCAACCGCGGCGCGTTGGCCGCTGCGGGGGACTGGGTTAAGGACAACTGGGAATACATCGTCGGCGGTGTGGCGATTATTGGCGGAGCCGCGCTGATGTTTGTTCCCGGCGGACAGATCTTCGGCGCGGGTTTGATCAGTTTCGGTGCCGACGTCGTCATCCAGAAAGCCACCACGGGGGAGGTGAACTGGACCCAGGCGGGGATCAACGGCGGCCTGGGAATGCTTGGTTTCGGTGCCGGCGCGGCGGTGGGCAGGGCGTTTAACAATCCGCTGGTGCGTGAGGCCATGACGAACGGTGTCGAGGGGGCAGTAAGCGGAGCCGGCGGTTATTTCACTGGGCCGGCCCCGCATACTCCTACAGGATTTTTCAAAGCTGCGGCGACCGGGGCAGGGGCGGGTGCGCTTCCTATCCCGAACCTCATCCGTGTAGTCGGACAGAAGATCGAGAATAAATTGATGGCGGCGGTCACCGCGCGCCCTGATGCGGGCACAATGGCGATGGGCCGGAGCATGGAGTACCTCGTGGTGCCTTACGCTGATGCGAACGGCATGGGCTATTACAAAGCCCTGCCGGATAAGTTTTATGACTTCACTCAGGACTATCTCCCGAATAGTCATGAAAGAATCCATCTCTGGGCCAACAAGAAATGGATCGATTATCAAATGAAACAGGGAAAGTCTCTTGTTGACATAGGAGCCCCGATGGGACCTGCGGTCCGGGGGATACCGACAGATCCGAGTCCTTACTATGATATGGACTAGAGCAAGTGTCAGGTTATCCTGGCTATAGTCAGGATCCGCAGGCATCATGGAATTTGAGGAGTTGATACTGCGTATAGAGAGATACCTGAAGGCGCGCTCGTTCCCGATAAAAATCGCTCACGAACCGATGCCTATATGTGTCTCGATAGGGCCAAGGCGCTCTTTCTCCAAGCTTGATCGGTGTGAGTAGGCGATCCTTCAGGGGCTGTGATTGATGAGTTGGAAAACTCCGAGGTGGATGGCATGTATAGGGAAAAGTTCTTCAAGGTGGTTCAACATACGAGGACGGGCGCCTTCGGGTTGAAACACCAATGGACGTTTGTGCTTATCGGTCCCAATGGGGACGAATTCATAATGGATAGAGCCGAGCTGCGGCAAGCCCTGAAGCATCGACCGGATGCAGCGAATCAGGACGTGTTCAGATGTATGGATCGTGCCGTCGAGCTCTTCCGGGAGGGCAGGCCTGAGTGGGTCGGGTATCCGTCCGGGGCGGTAGTCGCCGATTTAGGCGATTATCTCTGATGGCTTGATGGCTTGATGGCTGGCAGGGAGAATACATCAACCACTGACCCATTTGTGGCGTGCCGCAGGAGGCGTATGCAGAGGCTGATCCCGGGCACACGTTGTGAAGGCAACTCGCCCAACGTGTTTGGGAATCTCCGCAAGCAATAGGAGCACTCATGTTCATCAAGTTCACGTCCCTGTACGCCGTGGTCTGTTGGTCCGAGGAGTGTTGTAGGCCGCCATATCGCTGCGATGAGCGACGTAAACGCGTGTCCACTCGCCGGATTGGGCGGTGATTGCTGACAGCTGACGGGCAAATAGCCCGCTTTGGTGGAGGTGCATGCCTTCGTCCGCCTGTGCATGAACCCAGTCGCGGTACCGCTCGTACACGAAGCTGAAGGTCACGAAAGGCGTGAAGTTTTGGGCATTGGTTAGCTAAAAGCGTCGGTCGTTCTGGTCAATGGGGACCCGACAGAACGTCGTGACCGACCACCCCCTACCCGCAGCACAAGGATGCTGGTTGCGGTCTCGTGCTGGATAGACTCTCCGATGATCATGAGAGCCGGAGATTCGTTCACGGTTCCTGGCAGCGGGTTGCCAAAGCGTTGTTGGAAAGCCGCTGTCAGGTCGATCCGGTCACGGTGACCAACGACTGGATGAGCTCCTCTCTGTTCATCTGCTTGATGGAGTGCCAATAGTGGAGAATCTGGCCAATGACGGTGGGTTTGGCTTCTATGGGTTATTACGAGTCGTCGCCGGACGCCATTTATCAGTTCATGAGAAAGCACCTGTCAGAACCGCATCACATCGGCCTACACGTATGGGCGAATGAGAAGTGGATTGGGTCTCGGCGCGGCGGCCGGCAAGATCGTCAGCAATCCCGTGATCCAGCAGGCCGTGGAGAACGAGGTCGAGGGCGCAGTCACCGGGGCAGGAGAGTATTGCGCCGGACCGGGTCCGCACACAGACCCGGGTGCGTTGGAAGCCGCCGCGGTGGGCGGGGCCACTGGCGCTGCGCCATTTGGAGGGCTTTCTGCCAAGCCGGAATCACAAGTTAAGTGACCCAAACCTCGGGAACTTCCGCCGAAAATGGAGGGTATGCCGGGTAATCCGGTAGACAACTTTACCGATGGTGTCTATACGGGTCGTTACCTGACCGAAGATGCGACCTATTATCGTGCCCGATGACATAGCAACCCCATCGATAGCGGTTATGTTGCCAGCTTCCCAGCCCGGTACAGCTGTCTCTGAACGATCTACGGCACCCCAGACGAGTGCTGATGGACGTGTCTACCCTGGTGATACTCACCAGTTGTACATTCCGGATGCTAAGAATGTCGGAGGGACTATAGGAAACTCGGGTTTAAAGGAATGGGTCATGCAGAATAAAATTGGTTTGTTGACTGAAGATATGTCTCGCTTCGCTTTTATTCTAAGAGTGATGGGTTTATCTGATTTGGCTCAGAAGTATGAGCAACTTGCCGGGAAGCTGCGAAATGATCAGTCGCGTGAGGCTGTGAAGGAGGCGCGGGGTTGGGTCGCGAGCAGTTTCGGACGAGGCAGTAGCAGCCTCGGCGATCGGTATGTTTATCGTGATGGAGTAATCGATGAGGCATTGAACGCCGAATACGAAACCCTCCTTCAAAAACTGACCGACTTCGCAAATGGTGCTTAGGGGTCCCGTTACGTCCAGTCTCCCGCAGGTACTGTCGTACATACAGGTGGTGTGGCGAATCAAGGGGCTCAAGTGACTTCACGAATGGCACAACGAGCAGCAGATTTGGCGATGCTTCTGGGACGTTATGGTTACGAGTCGGAAGAACGTTATTTCAAATCGGTTCGCGCTTCCCTGGCGAGGGCAGAAGGTGACCCTGACGCGCTGAAGGATGTCTCTAGGAGTATTCTCTCGGCCTATCGGGGAATGGGCAGTCTCAATGATTTAGTTATTATGGCTGATGGCCAAGTCGATATGTCGGCCAACGATGAGCTGACTCTCTTATTAAGGCAGCTTCGAACAACGGCGATCGAGCTGGCTACGGGCGGACCCCTAAGGTGATGGGTTGATGGATGGAGGGTCGTGTCACTCCTTGCGCTGACATGCACGGATATAGGTAACTTCTCACCGAACAGTGACATGTGGACCGTCGACCCCACCCGGGCGGTCAGGTTTTTCGGAGATATACATGAGAGGCATGCCCGTACAGGTCAGGGCCACCAGGGTAACGAGAAAGCGACCTTCTCTCGTATTCGGTAGGACATATTACTCGTATGATGTTCAGTTTCAGGATGGCCGAGTTCAAAATGATGTGAATTTGGACGACGTATTGCAGGGTGCCCGTTACCCGGCCGATTACCAGACGGTAAAGAACGGTGCGCAGGCGGTCGCGGGAGACGGAACCCCCGGCACTTGGGTGGACTATCCGTACGGTCGGCCCGTCTCGGAATAAACGTGTACACCTCCTCAGCCTTGGCTGGTACTCATACCAGGGAACGTCATTGGTGTTCTGGTGGTGGGGGTGGGGTTCGGGCTATCGTGGCGATAGTTTGGTCCGCAAGCATCATGGAATGCGAGTAGTGGGTTATGGCTTACCGGGAAAGGTATTTAAAGGCCGTCGAGCATCGGCGTGCCGGTTTGTTTGGTTTGTCGCACCACTGGATGTATGCGCTTATTAATGAGCAAGGCACGGAAGACCGCTTGAATACAATCGACTTACTCAGAGTCCTCGTTCCCGATCACGACAGCTCACGAACAGATGCCTATATGTGCCTTGATAGGGCTAGTGAACTTTTCCTCCAGGGGCGGTCGGCCTGGGTAGGCTATCCGTCAGGGGCTGTGATTGATGAGTTGTTATACCCCTAGGAGCCGGCTCGGATGGCCAGTAGCTGATGCGGCCCAGGCAGCCTAGCCCTCCGTGCGTGAACCCCTGTTGTTATGGAGAGTGGAGTAGCGGTTAGGGGGAAAAGACATGTTCGGCAAGTACGTGTACCTGAGCGTCGTGGCCTGCTGGTCTGGGGGGATTATGTGTACGACGTGATGACGAGTCCCGGAGTAGTTGAAACGGTGCCAGCGAAACGGTTGGATAAAGCCCTGGGACTAGACCCGAAGGGCACTCAGAATGACCTGCAGGAATGTCAGAGGATCGCCGGTCGTCTCTACAAGGAGGGCAAGTACGAGGACTGGGTCGAGTTCTCAACAGGGTTTGTGTTTCCGGGTAGCGAGTTGGCTGAGTATTAGGCCGGAGACCCTGCACCCTTCGGAGCAAGGCAGCGGGGTCGAGGGTCGTTGCGACAAGCCCTGAGGACTCGCGGATGGACAGTGCCAGAGCAGATGGAGACCGAGTGTATGAAGCGCTCCGGGACGCCTATGGCCGCAGGATCTCATCACCGTCGCTCACCAAAGCCACGGCAACACCGTGCTTGGCAGCAAGGGAGGTGAAAAGCGACCTTGCCTCTGCATCATGGCTCCACGCAAACGCCGCATAGACCACAGCCGTTCCGATGGTGTAATCGGTGACCCGGGTCTCCAACTCAGGGTCCTCATCGAATTCGTCATCGGTCGGAGAGCCCGGGCCGTTCATCGGGGGAAACGCTGCAATAAGCTCCCTGTAAAACTCCCTCAAGGCCGGAGTGGTTACAGCGACGTCGTCATAGGAATGGCTCTCCGACCAACTGGACTGCTCGCGCCACCAGGCAGGAAAATCCGTGTCCGTGACACTGTCCGCGTCGAACGCCAAAATGTCGTAGCTCATGGCAGGGAGAATACAACACGGACCAGGTTCGGCCCGGTATCGGTTCCCGACGACTATCCCGGCCCACCTATAATTTCGTTATGCCAATTCTGCGTCTCGAGGACGCCATCTACGAACACCTGCCCGTCCCGCAGCACGGAGCCGGACTGTGAGCGGGGGACTCGTCGCCCTGCTGGATGACGTTGCCGCGCTTGCACGCATAGCCGCCGCCTCCGTGGATGACATTGCCGCGGGAGCCGCGAAAGCTGGAGCCAAGGCCGCCGGCGTCGTGATTGACGATGCCGCAGTGACCCCCCAGTACGTATCCGGTGCCGACCCGTCCCGTGAACTGCCGATGATCAAAAAGATCTTCTGGGGTTCGCTGCGCAACAAACTGCTCTTTATCCTTCCGGCACTGCTGCTGATCAGCGCCTTCATTCCGGGTGTGATCCCGTTCATCCTGATGCTCGGCGGCACGTACCTCTGCTACGAGGGCGCAGAGAAGGTCTGGCACAAGTTCTTCGGCCACCATGAGGACAAGGAGGCCCCTGCGGTAGAGCGGGGGCCCGACGCCGAGTCCAAGGTGGTCAAGGGTGCCATCACCACCGACTTCATCCTGTCCTGCGAGATCATGGTCATCTCCATGAACGAGGTGGGCGACGCGTCCATCTGGGTCCGCGCGGTCATCCTCGTGGTCGTGGCTATTGCGATCACCATCCTCGTCTACGGGGCCGTCGGGCTGATCGTCAAGATGGACGACATCGGCCTGCATCTCGCCAAAAAGGACTCAGCAGGATCCCAGCGAATCGGCGGTCTGCTGGTGAAGGGAATGCCGGCCGTCCTGGCAGCCATTACTTTCGTGGGAACCATCGCCATGCTCTGGGTGGGCGGCCACATCATGCTGGTGGGTGTCTCCGACCTCGGCTGGCACGCGCCGTATGACCTGGTCCACACGCTGGAGCACCCCGTGGCCGGCCTTGCAGTTGTGGGCGGCATCCTGGGCTGGCTCGTGAATACGCTCTGCTCGGCCATCGTCGGACTGGCCTGGGGCCTGGTTGTCATGGCGATTCTGCACCCGCTGAAAAAGGTACTGCCCTTCGGCAAGAAGGACGGACATGAGGACGGTGACTCCAGGGCCGCAGCAGCCGGGCACAACCCGGAGAAACCGGACGCCGACCCCGCCGGCTAACCTGGACTCCTGTCTCAGGGGCGGCCTCCTTTGCTAAGGGGGCCGCCCCTTTTTGCGTGCGTGCGGATTCTCTACAATCCAGGAGCAGACCGGGCAGCGTCAGGCTCGCTCCAGCACAAAAACGGGAATATGGAAGGGCGGATCCTCGCCCCACCAGCCGCGCCAATCAGCGTCGAGTCCGGTCCGTTGTCATGGCGAAACCGTCTAAAGCCCGATGTCGGCGCTTTCCAGCAGTGCGACGGCGTCCGGCTGGCCCTCGTACATCACCAGGGCATGCCCGGTCCGGCCGTGGGCGTGCAGCAGCAGCTCGCACGGTTCGCCGACAATCGCCACGGACACCGGAGCGCGCTTTGCCACATGCCGGGGACCGTCCGGACGCACCAGCACTATGCCCAGGTCCACGCCGCGGTACAGGATGGCCGCACGTTTGATGAGCTCCGCCCACAACGCGTCAGAATAATCGGAATCGAGGGCGCGCGGCGCCCAGCGGTCCGAGGCGCGCCGGATGTCTTCGGTGTGCACAAAGTACTCGCTGAGGTTGGCGCTGTTGTCCACTGATTTGAGGTGCATGGGGGACAGGCGCGGCGGCCCGGCCCGGAACGCGCGGACCAGTTTGCCGTAGCTCTCCGTGGTGGATGCCTTCTGCGCTGTTTCCTCCAGGGCCTTGTCCGTCCGCGCTGCCAGGGGCTTGATGAACATGCCCAGGGCAGTACTCATACGGTGCTCGCGCAGGTAGAGGTGGGCTGCGAGCTCTTTCGTCTGCCACCCCTCGCAAAGCGTGGGTGCATGGGGCCCGGCTGCAAGCAGCGTCTCGGCCAGGACTTCACGGGACGGGTCAACAAAATGCATCACTGCTGAAACTAGCATGGAACCCTGCTTTTCGCCGGGGCTTCGGCTCTAATCCGCGCGTAACGCGGCGTTTTAGCGCCGGGCAGTAGAATCGGTAGCGATGCTTCCCACACCTTCCCCCCAGAATCCGCCGGCTGTCCTCGATCCGGAGCTCGCGGCGGCACTCAAGCGCGACGACGCCGGCCTGGTGGCCGCCGTCGTCCAGCAGTTCGATACCAACCAGGTCCTCATGCTCGGTTGGATGGATGACGAGGCACTGCACCGCACCCTGACCTCCGGACGGGTGACCTTCTGGTCCCGCTCCCGGCAGGAGTACTGGCGCAAGGGGGATACCTCCGGGCATGTGCAGTGGGTGAAGTCCGTGGCCCTGGACTGTGACGGCGACGCCCTCCTGATCCGTGTAGACCAGGTAGGCGCCGCCTGCCACACAGGCACCCGCACCTGCTTCGACGGCCGTGAGCTGCCCGCCGTCGTCGGCGCCGCCTAAGACCCCGCTCCACCACCAACGCAGGGAAGAAGTAGAAAAACATGCAGGAGCTAGGAGCCATCCGCCCCGGCCTGGACGAATTCCGGGCCCTGGCGCGCGACCGCCGGGTGATCCCCGTCCGCCTCACCGTGCTGGCGGACGCGCACACCCCGATCGGGATCTACCGCAAACTCACCAACGGCGAGCCGGGGACCTTCCTGATGGAATCCGCCGCGTCCGGCGGCGTCTGGTCGCGCTATTCCTTCATCGGCGCCCGGTCGCGTGCCACGCTGACCACGCTGGACGGACAGGCGCACTGGCTGGGCTCCCCGCCGGCCGGCGTGCCCGTGGACGGCAGCCCGGTGGAGGCCCTCGCCCGCACCGTTGAGCTGCTGGCCACGGACCGCTTCGACGAGCTTCCCCCGTTCACCTCCGGCATGGTCGGCTTTGTCGGCTGGGAAACCGTCCGCCACTGGGAGAAGCTGCCCAACCCGCCGGCGGATGACCTGGACCTGCCCGAAATTGCCATGAACCTCGTCTCGGACATGGCCATCCATGACAACAGTGACGGCACCGTCACCCTGGTGGCCAACGCCATCAACTTCGACGGCTCGGACGAGCGCATGGACGAAGCCTGGCACGACGCCGTGGCCCGCGTCCGCTCGATGCTCGGCCGGCTCGCGTCCCCTATCCCGCAGGCCGTCTCCGTGCTGGCGCCGGGCACCACCATTGACGTGGCTGCCAACGTCAAGGAGAGCTGGCCCAAGCCGGACTACACCCGCGCAGTGCAGCGCGGCAAACAGGCCATAGTGGACGGCGAAGTCTTCCAGGTGGTCATTTCCCGCCGCTTCGAGGCAGACTGCCGGGCCGAGGCCCTGGACGTCTACCGGGTGCTGCGCACCACCAACCCCAGCCCCTACATGTACCTGTTCAACTTCGAGGACGCGCACGGCAACCCCTTTAACGTGGTGGGCTCCTCCCCGGAGGCGCTGGTGACCGTGACCGGCCGCGACGTGATCACGCACCCGATCGCCGGCTCCCGGCCCCGCGGCAAGACCTCGGAACTGGACCGTGCCCTGGCGGACGAACTGCTGGAAGACGAAAAGGAACGGGCCGAACACCTGATGCTGGTGGACCTGGCCCGCAACGACCTGTCCAAGGTCTGCCGCCCCGGCAGCATCGACGTCACCCAGTTCATGGAGGTGGAGCGTTTCAGCCACATCATGCACCTGGTCTCCACCGTCGTCGGGCGGCTCGCTGACGCCTCCACCGCCTACGACGTACTGGCCGCGACCTTTCCCGCGGGAACCCTGTCCGGCGCCCCCAAGCCCCGTGCCCTGCGCCTCCTGGACGAAGTGGAACCGCACCGCCGCGGAATCTACGGCGGGGTAGTGGGCTACCTCGACTTCGCCGGGGACATGGACATGGCCATCGCCATCCGTTCCGCCCTGCTGCGCGACGGCAAGGCCTATGTCCAGGCCGGCGGCGGCATTGTCAACGATTCGGATCTCGAAGCCGAAGCGCAGGAAACCGTCAATAAGGCGGCCGCGCCGCTGCGGGCCGCCCTCCTCGCCGCTTCACTGGAGACCGTTGAGGCACCTCCAACCCGCATCACCGCACAGGAAGCAGACAAGTGAGCACCACCACCCCCCGCTGGGGCCGCAAGGGCACCGTCATCATGGGGACCGTCCTGCTGGCAGCCCTGGCCTTCGGCACCACCACCCGTACCTGGCTCAACGTCACCCTGCCCGCCACGGGTGTGGTGACGCCCGACGTCGCCGTCTCCGGCAGTGATGCTGCCACCGCCGTCACGGCCTTCGCCGTGGTGGGTGTGGCTGCCGCTCTGGCGGCCGGAATAGCCGGCCGGATTGCCCGCTGGATCATTGCCGTCATTGTCACGGTCTCCGGGGTAGGTGTAGCCGTGTCCAGCTACCGGATCATCAGCGACCCCCTGCAGGGTGCCGCCGGCGCCATCGGCAAGGCCATCGGCGTGAGTTCCGCCGAAGGCACCGTAGCGGAACTGACAGCCATGCCGTACGCCGCAGTGGTCATCGGGATCCTGATTGCCCTGGCCGGCATCTGGCTGGCCCTCGCTGGCCGGTACTGGACGACGTCGCGCCGTTACGCCCCGGCTGCCGAGCCCGGCGCCGCCGGGACCGACGCCGGTACGACGGACGCCGGTACTGACGGCGCCGGTACGGACGCCCCGGACACGGATGCCCGGCGCACCGGGTCCGCTGCGGGCTCCCGCCCCGGAACCACCGCGGCCGCCCCGGCAGACCCGGGCAAGGACTCAGCAGCAGGCCCGCCCGTCGACGAGATCGACAGCTGGGACCGGCTGACCCGCGGCGAGGACCCCACCGACACCAAGTAGGACCCGCGGATCCTGCGTCCGCCCGCCAGAGAACCTGATTGCCCCGGACCGCCGGTGCAATATGTGAAAGGGTTTCCGGCCAGTAATGGCAGAATGGAAACCAGATTCGTTAACGAGGAGATTCATCATGAGCACAAACGCCACAGACCAGCGCCTGAAGCCCGGTCAGGAAAACGGGACCGCCAGCCACGCCAGCATCCACGATGAGACCATCGGGCACGGAAACACGCCTGCGGCGTGGACCTGCGTCCTGATCATGATCGTCGGTGCCGCGGTGTCCTCCGTTGCTTTCATCATGGCCAGCTTCATCGGTTTCTTTGCCGGCATTGCCGTCATGCTGATCGGCCTGGTCGTCGGTTTCATCATGCGCAAGGCAGGCTACGGCGTCAACGGATCAAAGCTGAAGAACAGCGGCCACTGAGTGAGCGTTCTCGACGACATCATTGCCGGCGTGCGGGAGGATCTTTCCGAACGCCGGCAACGCGTTTCGCTCGAGCAGGTCCGCGGATTGGCGCTGCAGGCTCCGGCGCCGCTTGATGCCTACGCTGCGCTGGGCGGAACCGCGGCTCCGCGCACCCGGCTGCACGTCATCGCCGAGGTCAAGCGCAGCAGCCCTTCCAAGGGCGAACTGGCAGACATCGCCGATCCGGCGTCCCTTGCGGCCGCCTATGAGCGCGGGGGAGCCGCTGTGATCAGCGTCCTCACCGAGCAGCGCCGCTTCCGGGGATCCCTGGCGGATCTGGATGCCGTCCGGACCGCCGTCGGGATTCCCGTGCTGCGCAAGGACTTCACCGTGGACGAGTACCAGATCTGGGAAGCACGCGCCCATGGCGCCGACCTGGTCCTGCTCATCGTGGCCGCACTGGAGGATGAGCAGCTGCGCACCTTCCTGGACCTCACTCACGAACTGGGCATGAATGCGCTCGTGGAAACGCACACGGCCGAAGAAGTGGACCGGGCCCTGGCCCTGGGTGCACGGATCATCGGCATCAACGTGCGCAACCTGAAGACGCTCGACGTCGACCGCTCGGTGTTCGCCGCCCTCGCCGGAAGCATCCCGGCCGGCCCCGTGGTGATCGCCGAATCCGGTGTCCGTGACGCCGCCGACGTCGAACACTATGCCTCCAACGGAGCCAACGCCGTGCTGGTGGGCGAGGCCCTCGTCAAGCACTCCTCTCCGGCCGAAACCATCGGCGAATTCACCTCCATCGGCGCCAAGGCAATTGCTGCCCGCAGCCGGAACAACGGCGGAAGCTGACGCTCCGCCCCACACCCCCTGTCCGGGCAGGAACGGCCCGGGCCCAAGCAGGACAGGACACAAAGCCCATGATCGGGAAGTCGGAACAGGCACAGGCAGCCGGTGCTGCCGCGGAGTCCGGAAGCGGAAGCGTTACGGAGGCCTTCCTGAACGGGGGAGTGTCCTCGCTGCGCCACGCCTCCGGCCCGTACTTCGGGGAGTACGGCGGCCGCTGGATGCCCGAGTCCCTGATCGCGGCGCTGGACGAGCTGGAAGACACCTTCGAGAAGGCCAAGGCCGATCCGGAGTTCACCGCCCAGGTGGCGGACCTCAACAAGAACTACTCCGGCCGCCCGTCCCTGCTCACTGAAGCCAAGCGGTTCTCCGAACATGCCGGCGGAGTGCGGATTTTCCTCAAGCGCGAAGACCTCAACCACACCGGCTCGCACAAGATCAACAACGTGCTGGGCCAGGCGCTGCTTGCCAAGCGGATGGGTAAAACGCGGGTCATCGCTGAGACCGGAGCCGGACAGCACGGCGTGGCCAGCGCCACCGCCGCAGCCCTGCTCGGCCTCGAGTGCGTGGTCTACATGGGCGCCGAGGACTGCCGCCGGCAGGCCCTGAACGTGGCCCGGATGGAACTGCTCGGCGCCAAGGTCATTCCGGTGACCAGCGGCTCCCAGACCCTTAAGGACGCCATTAACGAGGCACTGCGGGACTGGGTCGCCAATGTGGACAAAACCCACTACCTGCTGGGCACCGCCGCCGGGGCGCACCCGTTCCCGGCCATGGTCCGCTACTTCCACGAGGTCATCGGCGAAGAGGCCCGCGCCCAGATGCTGGAGCAGGCCGGCCGGCTGCCGGACGCCGTGTGCGCCTGCATTGGCGGCGGCTCCAACGCCATCGGCATCTTCCACGGTTTCCTCGATGATCCCGAAGTGAGGATCTACGGCTTCGAGGCAGGTGGCGACGGAGTCGAAACCGGCCGCCACGCCGCCACCATCACCCTCGGCCGCCCCGGCGTGCTGCACGGCGCCCGCTCCTACCTGATGCAGGATGACGACGGCCAGACGGTCGAGTCCCACTCCATCTCCGCCGGTCTGGATTACCCCGGAGTCGGACCCGAGCACGCCTACCTGGCCGATATTGGCCGGGTCAGCTACGAACCGATCACCGATGCCGAGGCCATGGAGGCCTTCCGGCTGCTCTGCCGCACCGAAGGCATCATCCCGGCCATCGAATCCGCCCACGCCCTTGCCGGCGCCATCAAGGTGGGCCAGCGGCTTGCCGCCGAGGAGGGTGACGCCGCCGAAAAGATTGTGCTGGTGAACCTCTCCGGCCGCGGCGACAAGGATGTGGCCACCGCCGCGGAGTGGTTCAACCTGTTGGACAACGAATCAGCCGAAGCGGAAATCGGCAAAGAAGGGGAACAGCTGTGAGCACCGAGGCACCGCAGAGCAAGTCCGCCGCAGCCATTGACCGGGCCGCCGCCGAAGGACGCGCTGCGCTCATCGGCTACCTGCCCGCCGGGTATCCCACGGTGGAAGCCACCATCGCCGCCGGCATCGCCCTGGCGGAGAACGGCGCGGACCTGATTGAAATCGGCATTCCCTATTCGGATCCCGTCATGGACGGCCATGTCATCCAGGCCGCCACCACGCAGGCGCTGGCAGACGGCTTCCGGGTAGCGCAGGTGTTCGACGTCGTCGCCGGCATCACTGCCGCCACCGATGCCGCCGTGCTGGTGATGACCTACTGGAATCCCGTGGTCCGGATGGGCGTGGACGAGTTCTCCCGCCGCCTGGCCGAAGCCGGGGGAGCAGGGTTGATCACTCCGGACCTGGTCCCGGACGAAGCATCCGAATGGTTCGAAGCCTCCGACAAATACGGCCTGGACCGGGTGTTCCTGGTTGCCCCGTCCTCCACCGAAGCCCGGATGAAGAGCACCGTGGCCGCCAGCCGCGGCTTTGTCTACGCCGTCTCGATCATGGGCGTCACCGGCGCCCGGGACAGTGTCAGCGACGCCGCCCAAAGCGTGGTCAGCGCCGCCCGCGGCGCCGGTGCCGAGCGGGTCTGTGTGGGGCTGGGCGTCTCCCGCGCCGAGCACGTCCGTGAGATCGGCGCCTACGCCGACGGCGTCATTGTGGGCACCGCCCTGGTGGCTGCCCTGCGCGACGGCGGCACCGACGCCGTGGCCGCCCTCACCCGCGACCTCAGCTCCGGAACCGCGAAGGCGAGCCGATGAACCCTCTGTCCGTGTACGCCGGCATCCCCAGCCCGCCTGCGGAGTTCAGCAGCTTCTCGCTGGGGCCGCTGACCATCCACGCGTACGCGCTGTGCATCCTGGCCGGCATCATGATCGCCCTCTGGCTGACCTCCCGCCGCTGGAAGGCCCGCGGACTGCCGGAGGAGTCCGTCTGGGACATCGCCATCTGGGCCATTCCCTTCGGCATCATCGGCGGCCGGCTGTACCACGTCATCTCCTCCCCGGACGCCTACTTCGGTGCGGACGGGGACCTGTCCCTCATCCCGCAGATCTGGCGCGGCGGCCTGGGTATCTGGGGTGCAGTGGCCCTGGGTGCTGTCGGTGCCTGGATCGGCTGCCGCCGTGCCGGGATCAAGCTTTCCACCTTTGCCGACGCCGCCGCCCCCGGGCTGCTGCTGGCCCAGGCTGTGGGCCGCTGGGGCAACTGGTTCAACCAGGAACTGTTCGGCTCGGAAACGGACCTGCCCTGGGGGCTGGAGATCGATCCGGACAACGCGAATTTCCCCGCCGACGCAGCCCCCGGCACCACCTTCCACCCGACCTTCCTCTACGAGTCGCTCTGGAACCTCGCCGGCGTTGCCCTGCTCCTGCTGCTGGACCGCCGGTTCCGGCTCCGCGGCGGCCGGTTGTTCTGGATCTACGCGGCCTTCTACACGGCCGGACGGCTCTGGATTGAACTGCTGCGCATTGATGACGCCGAAATGATTACGCTGCTCGGCGTCACACAACGCCTCAATGTGTGGACCAGCCTGCTCATCCTGGCAGCCTCCGTAGGCATCTTTATTTACCTCACCGGCAAGGCCCGCAAGGGCGGTGAGGGCTCGCTGTACCTTCATGGCCATGAGCCGGAGCCCGCGGGCGGTGTTGGCACCGCCGGTAACAAGAGTGAAACAGAAGCCGGGAATACCGGATCCGCGCCAACTGACCGTCCGGTGCGTGCTAATCTCGCAAAGACAAAAACCGAGGAGTCCCATCCTCACCGGTCCAAGGACAACGGACCTTCGGCCTAGAGCCCGGTAACCCCGGTGCTGCAGGCGGAAGCCACATAGGCGTGGCGCCAAAACGCTGCTGCAGCACCGGGGCCACCCCTTTCCGGAAAGCGGCGGTTGACGGCACAGGAATTCCTCATAAAAACGGATCAGTTTCCGGGTTTATCAGGGTGGAGTGAGCCGTAAAATCAATCAATGCCGCGGAAGGTCCCTCTCGGGAATTTCCGCCGGGGCCAGCGCTGTCCCCTCCCAACGCTCTACCAAGGGGGAAGGACTCACGTATGGCTGATTCCCTGTCTGCATACCCGAACACGGTCGTGTCACCGTTTACCCGCTTTGCCGCGCTTCCCCAGGATGCCGGACTGTACCGGGCGGAGAATGAAAAGGACGCGTGCGGCCTGGCTGTCATCGCCACCCTGCGCGGCGAACCCACGCACGGGATTGTCGACGCCGCCCTCGCCGCCCTGCGCAACCTCGAGCACCGCGGTGCCGTGGGAGCCGACGAAGGCACCGGCGACGGCGCCGGCCTCCTCACCCAGGTTCCCGACGAATTCTTCCGTGCGGTCACGGACTTCGACCTTCCCGCCGCCGGAGGGTACGCCGTCGGCACCGCCTTCCTCCCCACCGAGGACCGGGAGCAGCAGACCGCCCGCGCCGGCGTCGAACTGATTGCCGCCAGCGAGGGCCTGCGCGTGCTGGGCTGGCGCGGGGTGCCCGTCGTGGCCGATCTTGTAGGCGCCATGTCCCGGGCCTGCATGCCGCATTTCGAACAGGTGTTCCTCGCCCCCGAAGACGGCATCGGCACCGAGGACCTGGACGCGCGTGCCTTCCGCGTCCGCAAGCGTTCACAGAACAAGTTCGGCGTCTATTTCCCCTCCCTGTCCTCCAAGACCATGGTCTACAAGGGCATGGTGACCACCGCGCAGCTGGAACCCTTCTTCCCCGATCTGTCCGATCCCCGGTTCAAGACCCGCCTGGGCATTGTGCACTCGCGCTTCTCCACCAACACCTTCCCGTCCTGGCCGCTGGCCCAGCCGTTCCGCGCCATCGCCCACAACGGTGAAATCAACACCGTCAAGGGCAACCGAAACTGGATGCGGGCCCGGCAGTCGCAGATGAAGAACCCGCTGCTGGGGCAGACTCCGGAAGAACTCTTCCCGATCTGCACCCCCGGCGCGTCCGACTCCGCGTCCTTCGACGAGGTCGCCGAGCTGCTGATGCTCTCCGGCCGGCCCGTCACGCACGCCATCATGATGATGATCCCGGAGGCTTGGGAGAACCACGCCACCATGGACCCGGCCCGCCGGGCGTTCTACCAGTACCACTCCATGCTCATGGAGCCGTGGGACGGTCCCGCCGCCGTGTCCTTCACCGACGGGGTGCAGGTGGGGGCGGTGCTGGACCGCAACGGGCTGCGCCCCGCCCGCTACTGGGTGACCGATGACGGGCTGGTGGTGCTGGCCTCCGAGGTGGGCGTGGTGGACATTGACCCCGCGAAGGTGGTCCGCAAGGGCCGCGTCTCGCCCGGCAAGATGTTCCTCGTCGACACGGCCGAGGGACGGCTGATCGAAGACGAGGAAATCAAGGCCGAGATCGCCGCTGCCAACCCGTGGGCGGACTGGGTGAGGGAAAACCAGGTCCGTTTGGAAGAGCTGCCCGAGCGTGAGCACGTGCTGCACACCAAGGCCTCGATCAACCGCCGCCAGCGGACCTTCGGCTACACCCAGGAGGAACTGCGGATCCTACTGGGTCCGATGGCCCGCAACGGCGCCGAGCCGCTGGGCGCGATGGGCTCGGACACTCCCATTGCCGTCCTCTCGAAGCGGCCGCGGCTGCTCTTCGACTACTTTGTGCAGTCCTTCGCCCAGGTCACCAACCCGCCGCTGGACTCCATCCGCGAGGAACTGGTCACCTCCCTGCAGGCCTCCATTGGCCCCAACGGCAACCTGCTGTCCCTGAAGCAGGTGAAGACCAGCCAGATCGCGCTGAAGTTCCCCGTGATCAACAATGACGAACTGGCCAAGATCGCCAACCTCACGGACGACGACGGCGACCGGATAGCGCTCAAGGTCCGCGGCCTCTACCGTCCCCAGGGCGGCGAAGCCGAACTGCGGGCAAGGATCAGCGAAATCTGCGAAAAGGTCTCCGGGGCGGTGAACCGCGGCGTGCAGTACATTGTGCTCTCGGACCGCGACTCCAACGCGCAGTGGGCCCCCATCCCGTCCCTGCTGCTGCTCTCCGCGGTGCACAACCACCTGCTCAAGAGCGCCAACCGGACCAAGATTTCCCTGCTGGTGGAAGCCGGCGACGTCCGCGAGGTCCACCACGTGGCCCTGCTGATCGGCTACGGTGCCTCCGCCGTGAACCCGTACCTGGCGATGGAAACCTGCGAGGACCTGGTCCGCAACGGCGACATCACCGGGGTCACCGGCGAACAGGCCGTCACCAACCTGATCAAGGGCCTGGGCAAGGGCGTCCTGAAGATCATGTCCAAGATGGGCATCTCGACGGTCGCCTCCTACTGCGGGGCGCAGACCTTCGAAGCCCTCGGCCTGGGCCAGGAACTGGTGGACGAGTTCTTCCACGGCACCCAGACCCAGCTCGGCGGTGTCGGCCTGGACGTGATTGCCGCCGAGGCGGCCGCCCGGCACGCCGACGCTTATCCGGGCGACGGCGTCGAGGAGCCCCACCGCGCCCTGGACAACGGAGGCGAATACCAGTGGCGCCGGGAAGGACCGCCGCACCTGTTCAATCCCGAGACCGTGTTCCGGCTCCAGCACGCCACCCGTGAACGCCGGTATGACGTGTTCAAGGCGTACACCCGCGGCGTCAACGATCAGTCCAGGAACCTCATGACCCTGCGCGGGCTGCTGGACTTCCGCACCGGGGACCGCACCCCCGTGCCGCTGGACGAGGTGGAGCCCGTCTCCAGCATCGTCAAACGTTTCTCCACGGGTGCCATGAGCTACGGTTCCATCTCCCAGGAAGCCCACGAAACCCTGGCCGTCGCCATGAACCGGCTGGGCGGCAAGTCCAACACCGGTGAGGGCGGCGAGGACCCGGAGCGGCTGCTGGATCCCGAGCGCAACTCGGCGATCAAGCAGGTGGCTTCGGGCCGCTTCGGAGTCACCAGCCTTTACCTGACCAACGCGCAGGACATCCAGATCAAGATGGCCCAGGGCGCCAAGCCCGGGGAGGGCGGCCAGCTGATGGCGCAGAAGGTCTACCCATGGGTTGCCCGCACCCGCCACTCCACGCCCGGCGTCGGACTGATCTCCCCGCCGCCGCATCACGACATTTACTCCATCGAGGACCTGGCCCAGCTGATCTATGACCTCAAGCGCTCCAATCCGAGCGCCCGGGTCCACGTGAAGCTGGTCTCCGAAGCCGGAATCGGCACGGTGGCGGCCGGCGTGACCAAGGCCAAGGCCGACGTCGTCCTGGTGTCCGGGCACGACGGCGGTACCGGCGCCTCCCCGCTGAACTCGCTCAAGCACGCCGGGGCTCCCTGGGAACTCGGCCTGGCAGAAACCCAGCAGACCCTGATGCTCAACGGACTCCGGGACCGGGTGGTGGTCCAGGTGGACGGGCAGCTGAAAACCGGCCGCGACGTAGTGATGGCCGCGCTGCTGGGCGGGGAGGAATTCGGCTTCGCCACCGCACCGCTGGTGGTCTCCGGCTGCGTCATGATGCGCGTCTGCCATCTGGACACCTGCCCGGTGGGCGTGGCCACGCAGAACCCCGAACTGCGGGCACGGTTCACCGGCAAGCCGGAATTCGTGGTGAACTTCTTCGAGTTCATCGCCGAGGAGATCCGCGAAATCCTCGCCGACCTCGGATTCCGCACCCTGGAAGAGGCGATCGGCCACACGGAACTGCTGGACACCCGGGCCGCCGTCGACCACTGGAAGGCCGACGGACTGGACCTGGAACCCATCCTGCGCGGTCCCGAGGTTGACCCCGGCGCGCCGCTTAGGAACATGGTGCCGCAGAACCACGAACTCGATCAGCACTTCGACAACCGGCTCATCGAGATGAGCGCCGATGCCCTGCAGAACCGGGCGCCGGTGCGGATCGCCCTGGACGTGGTCAACACGGACCGCTCCGTGGGCACCATGCTCGGGCACACCGTCACCAAGACGTTCGGAGCGGAAACCCTCGCACCGGACACCATCGACGTCACCCTCACCGGCCAGGCCGGGCAGTCCCTCGGCGCGTTCCTGCCCGCCGGGATCACCCTGCGGCTGTTCGGCGACTCGAACGACTATGTGGGCAAGGGCCTCTCCGGCGGCCGGATCATTGTCCGCCCGGACCGCGGCAACGTCTTTGCAGCGGACCGGAATGTCATTGCCGGCAACGTAATCGGCTACGGCGCGACCAGCGGCGAGATGTTCCTCAGCGGCCAGGTGGGCGAACGCTTCCTGGTCCGCAACTCCGGAGCCACCGCCGTCGTCGAAGGCATCGGCGACCATGGCTGCGAGTACATGACCGGCGGGCAGACCCTGATTCTGGGACCCACCGGCCGGAACTTCGGCGCCGGCATGTCCGGCGGCACCGCGTACGTGGCGGACCTGGAACCGGCCAACGTCAACAAGGAATCCCTGGAACGCGGCGAGCTGCGGCTCGAGGCGCCGGACGCCGAGGACATCGACATTGTCCGCGGGCTGCTGATCCGACACTTCGAGGAAACCGGCTCCGACCTGGCCCGGAAAATGCTGGAAAACTTCGAGGACACCGTGTCCCGCATAACCAAGGTACTGCCGCGGGATTACGCCGCAGTGCTCGGCGCCCGCGCCTCCGCCGCCGAAGCGGGACTTGATCCCGACGGCGCCGAGGCCTGGAACAAGATTTTGGAGGTTACCGGTGGCTGACCCACGCGGATTCCTGAAGGTACGCGATCGTGAAACCCAGCCGCGGCGACCCGTCAGCGTGCGCATCATGGACTACAAGGAGGTCTACGAAGCGCAGGAAAAGGGCGTGCTGCAGGCCCAGGCGGGACGCTGCATGGACTGCGGCATTCCGTTCTGCCACCAGGGCTGCCCGCTGGGCAACCTCATTCCGGAATGGAATGACCTGATGTGGCGGGACAAGGGCGCCGAAGCCATTGAACGGCTGCACGCCACGAACAACTTCCCGGAGTTCACCGGCCGGCTCTGCCCGGCCCCCTGCGAAGCGTCCTGCGTGCTGGGCATCAACCAGCCGCCGGTGACCATCAAGCAGGTGGAGGTCTCCATCATCGACGAAGCCTGGGGCGAGGGCTGGGTTACCCCGCACCCGCCGGAGCGGCTGACGGACCGGACCATCGCCGTCGTCGGCTCCGGCCCCGCCGGCCTTGCCGCCGCCCAGCAGCTCACCCGCGCCGGACACACCGTGGCCGTGTACGAACGGGAGGACCGGATCGGCGGGCTGCTGCGCTACGGCATTCCGGACTTCAAGATGGAAAAGATCCAGGTGGACCGCCGGCTGGAACAGATGCGCGCCGAGGGCACCCGCTTCCGCACCGGCGTCGAAGTGGGTAAGGACATCAGCTGGGAGCAGCTGCGCCGCCGTTACGACGCCGTGGTGATCGCCACCGGAGCCACCGTGCCCCGTGACCTGCCCATCCCCGGCCGGGAACTGTCCGGCGTGCACTTCGCCATGGACTACCTGGTGCAGTCCAACCGTGCCGTGGCCGGTGACACCGTGAAGAACCAGATCACGGCCGAGGGCAAGCACGTGGTCATCCTCGGCGGCGGCGACACCGGCGCGGACTGCCTCGGCACCGCGCACCGCCAGCAGGCCGCCTCGGTCACCACGCTGGCGATCGGCCAGCAGCCGCCCGCCGAGCGTGCCGCCCACCAGCCCTGGCCGATGTACCCCACGCTGTTCGAGATGGCCAGCGCCCACGAGGAAGGCGGCGAACGCACCTTCCTGGCCTCCACGGTGGAGTTCGTGGGGGAGAACGGGAAACTCACCGGGGTGAAGGTGGCTGAAACCGAGTTCGTGGACGGCAAGCGGCTGCCCAAGGCCGGTACTGAACGGATTCTCCCGGCGGACCTGGTGTTCCTGTCCCTGGGCTTCACCGGCCCGGAACCCGCCGGGCTGGCCGATCAGGTCTCCGCGGAATTCGACGAGCGCGGCAACGTGGTCCGCGACGGGTATTACATGACCGGCACCCCGGGCGTGTTCGCCGCCGGCGACGCCGGGCGAGGGCAGTCCCTGATCGTGTGGGCAATCGCCGAGGGACGGGCGGCCGCGGCAGCCGTAGACCAGTGGCTCATGGGCTCCACCCGCCTGCCGGCACCGGTGGCGCCGACCGACCGGGCCATCACCGCACTGTAGGTCCGCTCCCGCCGGGACTGGGTAGACTACGCGGTGGATCACGCGGCTGCGTTTTCCGATGAGCACGTTGGGGGAGAGCGCATGGTGGCAGGAGTTGTTGCAACGTTTGTCTGCGGGGCATTTACGGTTGGCATCATTGCGCTCGGCCTTTTCCTGAAAAAGCTCCGAAAGGTGGACAAAAAGCATCCGCACCGGAGGTCACAGATCCGGTTTCGCCCTCGGGGATTCCGCGGTGTGGTCCTGTTCATCGGCGCCATCGGTGTGCTGCTGTGGACAGCACTGCTGCTGTCGGCGGATTCGGACCTGCCCACCTGGGTGTTCAGCATCGCCTGTGTGTTCATCATGGGTGCCCTGCATCCGGTGCTGATCGTAAAGTCCGGAGACATGTTCGTCCTCGCGGGCGAGGACGAGGCTGCGGACGGGTAACCCGGTTCCGGCCGCACAGCGGCGCCACGGCCATTTACCGGCGCCGGATGAACTGATCCGCCGGAGGCTGTGGTCTACAGTTCCTGGTACTGAGCGTCTTTCCCGCCACCAAGGAGTCTCTGCCATGTCTGTTGATGTCACCCTGGGTACCCGTCCGCCCGTACCGTCGCCGCTGTCCCCGGAGACACTGGGGCCGGTCCGCCTGCGCAACCGGATCATTAAAGCCGCAACGTCGGAGGGCAGGTCGCCGGAAGGACTCGTTACCCAGGATCTCATCGACTTCCACGTCGGGTTTGCCCGCGGCGGCGTGGGCATGACGACGGTGGCTTACTGCTCGGTGGCGCAGGAGGGCCGCAGCGCCCCGGGGCAGATCATCATGTCCGCCGAAGCCGTGCCGGGACTGCAGCGGCTCACCGCCGCCGTCCATGCCGAAGGCGCCGCCATCTCCGCACAGCTGGGCCACGCCGGCGTCGTCGCCAGCCGTGCCGTGACCGGGACTTCGGCCCTGGCGCCCAGCACTTTCCTGAACCCCACGTCATTCCAGCTTTCCAAGGAGATCACCCGGGAGCAGATGCGCGGCGTCGTCGGGCAGTTCCGGGATGCGGCGCTCGTTGCGGTGGACTCGGGATTCGACGCCGTCGAGCTGCATTTCGGCCACCTGTACCTTCCCAGCTCGTTTATGAGCCCCTGGATCAACAAGCGCAGGGACGAATACGGGGGCAGCATCGAGAACCGCACCCGCTTCGCCCGGGAAATTGCCCAGGCGGTGAAGGACGCCGTTGGCGACCGCATTGCCGTCATTGCCAAAATGAGTATGGATGACGGGATCAAGGGAAGCATCTGGCTGGATGAATCCCTGCAGTCCGCCCAGCTGCTGGACTCGGACAAGGTGCTGGACGCCATCGAGCTGACCATGGGTTCCTCGGTGAAGCGGCAGATGTTCCTCTTCCGCGGCGACGTGCCGGTGGACGGAATGGCGGCCGTTATGAAGGAGCCGTTCAAGACCGGCGTGAAGATGCTGGGAAAGAGGATCCTGGGGGAATACCCCTACTACGATCTCTACATGCTGGAGGCCGCCCGGCAGGTCCGCCCGGTGGTGAAGAATGCGAAGCTCATCCTGCTCGGCGGGGTGAACAATATGCTCCACCTGGAGGCCGCCATGGCCGAGGGATTCGAGTTCGCTGCGATGGGCCGGGCACTACTGCGCGAGCCGGACCTGATCAACCGCCTGGCGGAGGACCCCACCAAGCCCGGTCTCTGTATTCACTGCAACAAGTGCATGTTCACCGTCTACGGGAAGACCCACTGCGTGCTGGCGGAGGCTGTTCAGCCCGCTTAGGGCCAGGCCTGCGCCTGATCCGCGTGCACAGATTCCCACGACCGCCGGCAGGTGAGCCACCTATCTGCCCCCGGAATCCCGAGCTTCGCGCACTTTCTGGGAATCTGTGCAGGCCATCCCACTACCGGTCGGGGTCAGCAAGTGCTCGGCGGGGCCCACGCCCGGGTTTCGGGCGTGGCCAACAGCTTGTTCCCATGCGCAAACTGCCAAGGGAGACTAGGCTAGAAGTATGAGACGCGCAAAGATTGTTGCCACATTTGGACCTGCGATCGCCAGCTACGAGAACACCGTAGCGGTTCTTCGCGCGGGCGTGAACGTTGCCCGTATGAACATGAGCCACGGCGACCACTCCGTACACAACGCCACGTATGAGAACGTGCGCAAGGCCTCTGCCGAGTTGGGAATGCCCGTAGGCATCTTCGCCGACCTCCAGGGACCCAAGATCCGGCTGGGCCGGTTCACCGAGGAACCCCACTTCCTGAACGTGGGCGATACCTTCACCATCACCACCGATGACATTCCCGGTACCAAGGACATCTGCTCCACCACGTACAAGGGCCTGCCGGGTGACGTGAAAGTCGGAGACTTCCTGCTGATCGATGACGGCAAGGTCAAGCTGCGGGCTGTGGACGTGACTGCCAACAATGTGGTCACCCAGGTGGTAGTCCCCGGCAAGGTGTCCAATAACAAGGGCATTAACCTGCCAGGTGTTGCCGTCAACGTTCCGGCACTGAGCGAAAAGGATGAGGACGATCTCCGCTGGGCCCTGAACCGCGGCGTCGACATGGTTGCCCTCTCCTTCGTCCGCGACGCCGGTGACATTTCCCGCGTGCACGAGATCATGGATGAGGAAGGCCGCCGCGTACCGGTGATCGCCAAGGTCGAGAAGCCGCAGGCCGTGGCGAACCTCGAGGAAATCATCGACGCGTTCGACTCCATCATGGTTGCCCGCGGTGACCTCGGCGTCGAGCTGCCGCTCGAAGAGGTTCCCCTGGTCCAGAAGAACGCCATTGAACTGGCACGCCGCTGGGCCAAGCCCGTCATCGTGGCTACCCAGGTGCTCGAATCAATGATCGACAACCCCCGCCCGACGCGTGCCGAGGCCTCCGACTGCGCCAACGCCGTGCTCGACGGCGCCGACGCCGTCATGCTCTCCGGTGAGACGTCCGTGGGCAAGTACGCCATTGAAACCGTCGAAACCATGGCGCGCATCATCGAGTCCACCGAGGAGCACGGCCTGAACCGCGTTCCGCCGCTGGGTTCCAAGCCGCGCACCCGCGGCGGCGCCATCACGCGTGCCGCCGTCGAGATCTCCGACCAGCTGGATGCCAAGTACATCTGTACCTTCACCCAGTCCGGTGACTCCGCACGCCGCCTGTCCCGCCTCCGCCCGTCCAAGCCGGTGTTCGCCTTCACTCCCGTGGAGGAAACCTACCGGTACATGACGCTCTTCTGGGGCGTGGCACCCATGCTGGTGGAGTTCGCCGAGCATACCGATCAGATGACCGCCCAGGTGGACCGCACCCTGCTTGAAGAGGGCCTGGTGGAAGACAATGACCTGGTGGTCATCGCAGCCGGTTCGCCTCCCGGACAGGCCGGATCCACCAACAGCCTGAAGGTGCACCGCGTGGGCGACATTGCCGACGCCGGCCAGCGCTACGAAGGCCAGGAGCGGATCAAGGAAAAGGTCGGCCCGTGGCCGGTCAAGGAAAGCAAGAAGGGCAAGGCCAAGGCCATCTAAGGTCCCGGTTCCCCTGTTCACATAGGAAAGGTCCCGTCCAATTGGACGGGACCTTTCCTATTGCCGCCTCAGGCTACTGCGGCGGAGGCGTTATGCCGCGGGAGGCTTAACTGACTTAAGTGACTTAGTTGACCTGGTTGATAATGGTTTCGGCGACTTCGCGCATACTCAGCCGGCGGTCCATGGAGGTCTTCTGGATCCAGCGGAAGGCTTCGGGTTCGGTCAGCCCCATCTTGGTGGTCAGCAGCGACTTGGCGCGCTCCACCAGTTTGCGGGTGGCGAACTGTTCCTTCAGATCAGTGACCTCTTCTTCGAGGGCCTTGATCTCCTCGTGGCGGGAGAGGGCAATCTCGATGGCGGGAATCAGGTCCGCCGGGGTGAAAGGCTTCACCACGTAGGCCATGGCACCGGCTTCACGGGCGCGTTCCACCAGTTCCTTCTGGCTGAACGCGGTCAGCAGCACCACGGGGGCAATCCGGGCCTTCACAATCTGCTCGGCGGCGGTGATGCCGTCCATCAGCGGCATCTTCACGTCCATCAGCACCAGGTCCGGCTTCAGTTCCTTGGCGAGCTCAACGGCCTTCTCGCCGTTGTCTGCCTCGCCGACGACGTCGTAACCCTCGCCGGTGAGGATCTCCACAATATCCAGGCGGATGAGGGTCTCGTCTTCGGCGACGAGCACACGGCGGGCAGGGCGGTTGGAAGCGTTTGCGGGTGCAGCGTTGGACGACGCGGCGGGCGCGGACTCGGGGGACTCAGACACAGATGCTCCTCAGATACGGTCTCTCCTGCCGGCAGACCGACAGTTCACACATTCAGCGTATCCGCATGTACAGTTGTTTTGCGCCCAACACGGTAAGTACACGTACTTCGTGACGCAGGGCACGCCCGAATGGCGGAATTGGCAGACGCGCTGCACTCAAAATGCAGTATCGAAAGGTGTGTGGGTTCGAGTCCCACTTCGGGCACCGCTGTGATGAGTCTCCGTAACACCCCGTCTTCGGACCGGGGTGTTTTCTTTTGTTTCCGGGTGGATAGGTTATGGTCCGGAGTTTCCCGGGGCCGGATTATCGATTTCGCAGTTCCGGACATGCCCGGTGCAGGCCTTGACCGACAAGCTATTGTAAAAGGCCCCGGCGCAGCGTTGCGCCGCAGGAGACAGGTGCCGAACATGCAGCAGCTTCCCACGCCCGGCATTATCCGGAACTCCCCAAGCCACCCTCCGGTCTCGGAACTCGACCGCATCACGGACCTCGCCGGTGACCTCGCCGGCCGGTTTGACCTGGTGCCGCTCCTTGAACGCGTGCTCGGGCACGCCGTCGCCCTCCTCGGCTGCGAGAGCGGATCCATCTCCATCGTGCACGAAACCGAGGGGTACTACCGCAAGGAAGTGGACCAGGGCGTCGGATGCCCCCAGGGCCAGACGTTTTCATTGACCGAAGGCCTGACCGGCCGGATCGTCGCGACGCGGGGGACGGTTCTCCTCGACCGCTACGCGTCCGTGCCCGAGGGCCACATCGATCCCGGCGATCCGAGATGGGGAAGTGCTGTCATTGGTGTGCCGATTGCCTGGGACGGCACCATCATCGGCACCCTGGCCATCTTCAGCAACGGACCCGGCCGGGTCTTCACCGCCGAAGACGCCTCGCTCGTGGAACTCTTTGCCAACCACGCCGCCATCGCCATCATGAACAGCAGGCTCCATCAGGCCGCCGCGGCGAAGGAGCGTGAGGCAGCGGTTGCCGGTGAGCGGGAAAGGGCCGTACAGGAAGTCCACGAGGCCATCGGCCGGTCCCTGAGCTCCCTCCTGCTCCACCTCGACCGCGCGGACAAGGCCACGCCGGGCGGCTCGCCCTCCATCGCGCACATCGACTCCGCCCGGGTGCTCGCCCACGAAGCCCTCTTTGAGGCCCGTCGCACTGTGCTTGGCCTCGCTCCTTCCAGCCTCGCCGGCAGCACCATCGAGGAGGCTGTCCGGCAGGAACTCGACACGGTGCGTGCCAGCTATCCCATCATCATCACGTTCCTTGTCACCGGCGAGCAGCACGATCTGGCACCGGTGGTGGCACACCAGCTGTTCATGGTGATCCAGGAAGCCGTGGCCAACGTGGTGGCCCATTCCCGTGCCACCGCCTGCCGGGTCGGGATCTTCTACAACGCAGCAGGCGTCAGCGTGGTCGTCGAGGATGACGGGCGCGGATTCGAGCGCCCGAACACGGAGGGCGACGTTGGAAGTGCGCAGGGCAGCCGGCTCGGCCTGCACGGCATAGCCGCACGCGCTCACTATCTGCGGGGCGAACTCCACGTGGACTCGACGCCGGGCTGGGGCACCCGCATCCGCGTGCAGGTGCCGTATTCCTCCAACGGCGACGCGTCCCGGGAGCGCTGGAAAGTCCTCGTTGCGTGTACCCAGCCGCTCATCCGGGCCGGGCTTGTCCGGCTGCTCGAGACCTCCGAGCCGTCCGTGCAGGTCCTCGGCGAACCGGCCACCCTGGAGGACCTCACGGAATCCGTGTCGCTGCTCCAACCGGACCTGATTGTCCTTGATGACTTCCTGCTCGGCGACTACGCGGCGGCACAGCTGATCGGCGGTGACACGGTCGAACGGCCCGTCGTTGTGGTGACCGATCACCTGACCGATCAGCAGCTGGCGCTGGCGGCGTCGTCGGGGGTGCGGGGTTTCATTTCGCGGTCCTCGACTCCCGCGGAGGTGGCGCGGGTGGTGGTTGCGGCGGCCCGCGGGGACGCCCTGCTCGACGGGGCGGTCTTCAGCCGCCTTGCGGAGGGCCGCGCCGCCGCTGCGCCGGCGGTCAGTACCGCCCGCCTCACCGTCCGGGAGCGTCAGGTGCGGAACCTACTGGCGGACGGCCTGGCAGACAAGCAGATTGCCACGCGGCTTGGGATTTCCGTGAAAACGGTGGAGAAGCATGTGGGCGCGATGCTGCGGAAGACCGGCGCCCGCAACCGCACCATGCTGGCGACACTGCGCCAGGAGAAGCCTCAGTAAGCGGCCGCGCCTGCCGAGGCGACCTCCTGGTCCTGTTCAATGGTTCCGGTGGAGACGCCCACGGCACCCATGATGCTGCCGTCACGCACCAGCGGTATGCCGCCCGGGAACACCGCAAGCCGGCCGCCGTGCGCGTCGCTCAACCCGAAGATGGGACCGTCCGGCCGGGTGACGCCCTGCAGGTCCGCCGTTTCGCACTGGAAGGCGATGGCCGTGTAGGCCTTGTTGACCGCGATGGTGATACTGCCGATGTTGGCACCGTCCATGCGGACGTGCGCCTTCAGGTTTCCGCCGGCGTCGACGACGGCGATGTCCATCGGCTGTCCGATCTCCGTGGCCTTGGCTGCGGCCGCGTCGATCACGCGGCGGGCTTCCTCGGCGGTGATGGTCTCGAGCACTGATCCCTGGGGCATGGGTGTCCTTCGTCATTGGAAATGGAAGACGCGGTGGCCGGAGCGGCCGCGCCTATTCAACCACCGTCTCCGTGCGCCGGCGAGGTGGTGATTACCCCCAGACGGAGGGAGGGATACCACCCATTCCGGCGCGGAGGCAGCACGCCTAGCGTGGGCAGAAGCCAAGCCAGGAGGAAGAGTTGTGGGCGTTGTACCGCTGAAGGACATTGTTGATCCGGCATTCCGGGAGCGCTACGGGGTGCCCGCCATCAACATCTTCAACGACCTGACCATGGAGGGTGTGCTCGCAGGAGCGGTGGAGGCAAACTCGCCGGTGATCCTGCAGACCTCGGTCAAGACCGTGCGCAGCATCGGATCCCGGGTCCTCTTCGACATGTGGCAGTCGATGACCCGCGGCATCGAGGTGCCCGTCACCCTGCATTTGGACCACTGCCCGGACCGTGCGGTGGTCACCGAGTGCCTCAGGGCCGGCTGGAACTCGGTGCTCTTCGATGCCTCCAACCTCCCCGTCGAGGAGAACCAGCGCCAGACCATCGAGGTTGTCGCCGAGGCCCGCAGCTACGGTGCCCAGGTCGAGGGCGAAATCGAGGCAATCACCGGCGTCGAAGATGACCACGGGTCCGACGACGTCTCCAAGCAGCAGAGCCTCGACGTGGCACTCGCCTTCATCGACGCCACCGGGATAGACGTCTTTGCTCCCTCGATCGGCAACGCCCACGGCAGCTACAAGGCGGCACCCGTGCTCGACGCCGAACGCGTCACGCAGATTGTCGAGGCACGCAATATACCCATCGCCCTGCACGGCGGAAGCGGCCTCAGCGCCGAACAGTTCGCGGACCTCATCGCCCGCGGCTGCGCGAAGGTCAACATCTCCACCGCGCTCAAGGAAACGTACATGCAGTCCAGCCTGGCCTTCCTCACAAAGGCCGAGCAGAACAACAAGTGGGATCCGCCGTCGCTGTTTCAGCACACCCGGGCCGACGTCGTCTCCATGGTCACGGACCTCTGCACCCAGTTCGGCAGCGCGGGCAAGGGCGGCCGCTGACCATGCCCGCCCTCATTTTCGACTGCGACGGTGTGCTCGCCGACACCGAACAGTACGGGCACCTGCCCGCCTTCAACCGGACCTTCGCCGATTTCGGCGTTCCCGTGCAGTGGTCGGTGGAGGAGTACGCGGAGAAGGTGCAGATCGGCGGGGGCAAGGAGCGGATGCGCAGCATCCTTACGCCGTCGCTCGCCGCATCCCTGGGTCTGCAGGATGGGGACGCCGTCGACAACGCGATTGCCTCCTGGCACCAGCGGAAGACCGAGACCTACAAGGCCCTGGTGGAGAGCGGCGTTATGCCCGCTCGGCCGGGCATTGCGCGGATCGCCCGGGAAGCGCACGACGCCGGGTGGACGCTCGCTGTCGCCTCCACCTCGGCGGAACCGGCTGTCCGTGCCGTCCTGGCGCACGCCGTCGGGGAGGACCTCGCTTCGCACTTCTCCGTGTTCGCCGGGGACGTGGTGCCGAAGAAGAAGCCCGCGCCGGACATCTACCTCCTCGCGCTCAGGGAACTCGGCATCGAACCGCAGGACGCAATTGTCCTTGAAGACAGTGCAAACGGGCTGCATGCCGCCGTCGCCGCCGGGCTTCGCACCGTCGTGACGGTCAGCGGTTTCACCCGCGGGGAGGATTTCGCGGGCGCGGCACTCGTGGTGTCCTCGCTGGGCGATCCCGATGGGGAACAGGCCGAGGTGCTCGCGGATCCGCACGGCGTCCGCCCGTCCGGCGTCGTCACCCTCGCCACCCTGCAGAAATTGCTTGCCCTCCCCGCCACGACGCACGAAACGGAGACACCATGAGCGACACCGACCTGGCCGACGTCGAATTCGTTGTCCGATCCCTGGCCCAGACGGCCGTCGACAAGGAAAAGCACTTCGGCGACCTCGACGCCGTGGTGGGTGACGGTGACCTCGGGTATTCCCTCGCCCGCGGTTTTGAGAAGGTCCTGGCGGACTGGGACTCGTTCAAGCGCGACGACGTCGCCACCTTCCTGCAGCAGATAGCACTCACCATTTCCAGCAGGATCGGCGGAACCTCGGGTCCGCTGTGGGGTACGGCGTTCCTGCGGGCGTCCTCTGCCGCAAAGACCATGGACACGATTGACGGCACCGCCGTCGTCACCATGCTGCGCGGGGCCACCGACGGCATCAAGGCACGCGGCAACGCCGAACTCGGTGACAAAACCCTGCTGGATGCCCTGATACCCGCGACCGACGAACTAGAACGCCAACTCGCAGCGGGCGCGTCACCGGTTCAATGCCGGGCCGCGTTCGCCGCCAAGACCCGCGAGTGCGCTGATGCAACCTCGGCATTGGAAGCTCGGCGGGGCCGTGCAAGCTACAGCGGAGAACGCAGCATCGGTTCCCCGGACGCCGGGGCGGCGGCGGTCGCCGTCATCATCGAACAAATGGTCGCCGACTGGCCCTGACAACCCTTCGCCCGCATCAAGTCCTGTTCCTGCCACCTTCCAACAACGTGGAGCCCCCATGAAGAAGTTCGTCAATGATCCGCAGCAGTTCGTCCCCGATATGCTCGAAGGCCTCGCCCTCGCGAACCCGGACACCCTGAAATACGTGCCGGAGTACAACCTGATCATGCGCGCCGACGGCCCGGACCGGAACAAGGTCTCCATCATCCAGGGCTCCGGCTCCGGGCATGAGCCGGCCCACGTGATGATCGTGGGCAAGGGCATGCTCGACGCCGCCTGCCCGGGCGACGTGTTCGCAGCGCCGCCGCTCGATTACGTGTACGAAACGACCAAGCTCATGGCCTCGCCCAAGGGCGTGCTGCTGCTGGTGAATAACTACACGGGCGACAAGATGGTGTTCGAGATGGCGCAGGAGATGTCTGCCGCCGAAGGCATGGAGGTCAAGACGCTCTTCATCAACGACGACGTTTCCGTGGAGGATTCCACCTACACGATCGGCCGGCGCGGTGTGGCCGGCAATTTCTTCGTCATCAAGGCCGTGGCCGCCGCGGCCGAGCGCGGGGCGGACCTGGACGAGGTGATCCGCATCGGAGAGAAGGTCAACTCCGTGACCCGGACGATGGGTGTTGCCCTGACCGCCTGCACGCCGCCGGCGAAGGGAAGCCCGCTGTTCGAGCTGGGCGAGGACGAGATCGAGATGGGCGTCGGCATCCACGGCGAGCCGGGGCGGCGCAGGGCGAAGATGATGGACGCCAGCGGGATCGTCGAGGAGCTCCTCGGCCCGGTGGTGCGTGACTTGCCCTTCACTGAGGGCGACCGCGTTGCCCTCATGGTCAACGGACTCGGCGGTACTCCGATCAGCGAGCTGTATCTGCTGTACGGGCTGGCGCACAAGCGCCTCGCGGAGCAGGGCATCACCGTGGGCCGCAGCTATGTGGGGGAGTACTGCACCTCCCTGGACATGGCCGGTGCGTCCATCACGCTGGTGAAGCTCGACGACGAGATTGAGTCGCTGCTGATGGACCCGGCGGAGGTTCCCATCCGGGTCTTCTAGTTCCGGGCTGCGGGCCGGCGCGGCCACGGCAGGTATCCGTGGAGTACCGGCGCAGGCGCTCGACAGCCGTCACTGTGGAGCAGCAGGGACCTTGCTGAACAGCACATAGTCGCCGTCCCGGCCCGCGGTTTCGTAGCCCGCAGCCTCATAGAGCAGGCGGGCCGGATTGCTTCGGTGAACGCCGAGTTTCACAACGCGCTCTCCTCGAGGGCTGGCGCTCTGCTCGAACGCATCCAGAAGCCGCCGTCCAAGTCCTCGACGGCGATGGCTGTCCAGGACATGGATCGAGGCCAGGGTTGCGCTCTTTTCCTCCAAAGTCCACATGGCGTACCCGAGCGGCCGTCCGTCGTCGTCAACGCAGAACATCGTGCTGGGAAGGCACTCAATCCACATTGCGAGATTCGGCTCGATAGCGGACATCCACCCCTGGAGCCCATCAGGCTCAATGGTCTCCATGTACTCGAGTTCCTTGCTGAAAATGAACGGCAGATCGCTGACCCCGGCGGGGCGAAGGCGTGTGGCTGTGGTCATGAAGCCGAGCATCTCACGGTGGAGACGTTCAGGATGACAGGCCGGTCATGCGTAGCGGTCGAAGGCGTCCAGCAGCCGCTTCACGGACCCGCCCAGGTTCCAGTCCCCGGCGAGGCGCTCCAATTCGCGGCGTTCCTCCCCGGTGACGGCGTGCAGCTTTGCCCCGGCCTTTTTCGGAGCCGGCAGATCGAGATTCCGTACCACCTTCACGACTTTCGGGGCAACCGCCAGATAGTCCGAGGCCTTGGCGAGCTTGGACCGCACGGGGGATGAGAGTCCGCTGTCCGGGTCCGCCGCCGCTTCCAGCAGGGAATCCAGCGTGCCGTATTCGCCCAGCAGCGACGCCGCCGTCTTCTCGCCGATCCCGGAGACACCGGGCAGGCCGTCCGAGGCATCCCCGCGCAGCGTGGCATAGTCCGCATACTGCCCGGGCAGCACCCGATACCTGGCGACCACCGACGCATCCGTCATCACGTCCAGGTTCTTCATGCCGCGGGCCGTGTAAATGACCCGGACGTCGGCGTCGTCGTCAATCACCTGAAACAGGTCCCGGTCCCCGGTCACTACATCCACAGGCATGTCGGCTGTGGACGCGTAGGTGCCGATCACGTCGTCGGCCTCGTGTTCGGCGGCGCCGACGACGGCGATGCCCGCCAGCTCCAGCGTCCGGCGGATCATCGGGATCTGCGCCTCGAGGGGATCCGGGACGGTTTCGACGTCGGGGTGTCCGCTGACCTCTTCGGCTACCCGGTGCGCCTTGTACGTGGGCAGCAGGTCGACCCGCCACTGCGGACGCCAGTCATCGTCCCAGCAGGCGATCAGGTGCGTGGCTGCGTAGTCGGTAGTGAGCCGGGCAATCATGTCGAGCAGTCCACGTACGGCATTCACCGGTGTACCGTCGGAGCGGCGGATGCTGTCGGGCACGCCGTAGAAGGCACGGAAGTACAGCGACGCGGTATCCAGGAGCATAAGGCGCTGGGTCATAGGGCAGATCCTCGCATGAATCCCGCTTCGATGGGCATGCCGGCCGGGTCCGGCGTGGATAGGCTGAAGCTTCCGCCTTTCACCGGGCGCCACCCCTTGAGGAGTCGATTTCCGTTGACCGACCGGTTCTCCGTAGTGCCTGCCAGTTATCTGCTCTTCCGCCGAGGAGGCTCCGTGCTGCTGCAACTGCGGCAGGGCACCGGCTATCGGGACGGCTACTGGGCGACGGCGGCTGCCGGGCACGTGGAAGCGGGGGAGTCTGCGGTGCAGGCCGCCGTGCGGGAGGCGCGGGAGGAGCTGGGCATCGAGGTGGCGCCGGGCGACGTCGTGCCCCTGACCGCCATGCACCGGAGCAACGGCGGCGGCCGGCCCGTGGATGAGCGGGTGGACTTCTTCTTCCTGTGCAGTGCCTGGCAGGGCGAACCGCGGATCCAGGAACCCGATAAGGCGGCCCGGCTGGAATGGTTTTCCCTCGACGACCTGCCGGACGCCGTCGTACCGCATGAAAGGTATGTCCTGGAGCGGCTGCGGACAGGGCTGCCGCCGATTCTCGCGTTCGGGTTTGCCGACGCCATAGGTGGAGAAAGGCTTCAGCCATGACGATGAGCGCCGGGATCCTGCTGTACCGCCGGGGCCCGGAAGGGCTGGAGGTGTGGATCGGCCACATGGGCGGGCCGTTCTGGGCGCGCAAGGAGGAGCACGCCTGGTCCCTTCCCAAGGGGGAGTACCTGCCGGGGGAGGAAGCGCTGGCCGCTGCACTGCGGGAATTCGCCGAGGAGATGGGCACTCCGGCACCGGAGGCCGAGTATGTGCTGTTGGGCAGCTTCCGGCAGTCCGCGCAGAAGACCATCACCGTCTTCATCGCCGAGGCCGGCTTTGCTCCGGAGCGGATCCAGAGCAATACCTTTGAGCTGGAATGGCCGAAAGGCTCGGGTCAGGTGCGCGAGTATCCGGAGATCGACCGGGCCGGCTGGTTTCCGGAACCTGAGGCCAGGCTCAAGCTGGTTCGCGGCCAGGGGCAGGTGCTGGATGCGCTGCTGCGGGTGCTGGATCCGGGGATGCCGGAACCGACCTAACCGGCCAGGGACCGGGCGTAGTGCTGCAGCGCGTCCCGGACAAACTCTGCTCCGCCGGAGAACTCGCGGGTGTAATGCGCTGCGAACCGTTCGTCGGCGGCGTACATGTCCGCCAGTCCGGCCAGCATCTGCGGATCGGGCTGCCGCTTCCCGGTGCCGGCGGCAATCCATTGTGCATGCCGCCGGGCCAGTTCCTGCGCTTCGGCGCTCGCAGCATCCAGACCGCTGCGCTGCACCGCATCCCAGGCATCCTGGAGGGCCGCGTGTTCGGCGGTGAAGCCGCGTTTCTGCGCTTCGTCCAGGTCACTCCACCAGCTGTCGGATGCAGCAGAGGCCTCCCGGCCCCAGCGCTCCTCCACCTCTTCGCGGTACTGCGTGTGATCAAAACCCTCAAACATCTTCTCCGCCATGATTCCCTCTCCTGTCTTCAAGGCCGCCAGCGTTGCGCGGACGGCGGTGATCTGGGCCTGCAGCCGGTCCTGTTCCGCCTGCAGCTGGACCAGATGCCGGGCCAGGGCCGCGGCGTCATCCTGTTCACCGGCCAGGATTTTCCCGATCTGCGGCAGCGCCAGGCCAAGGTCGCGCAGCAGCAGGATGCGCTGCAGCCGCACCAAGGCCTCCGGGCCGTACCGCCGGTACCCGTTACTGCCTATCCGTGTGGGCGGCAGCAGGCCGATGCTGTCGTAATGGCGGAGCGTCCGGGACGTGGTCCCGGACAGCTTCGCCACCTCCTGGATGGACAGATCCACGCGCTCCTCCTTCCGCTGTCCTTCCCTCTGCCTGTCCTTCCAGCGTAGAAGTTGACGCAGCGTCAAGGTCAAGACCTGCTTGTGCTGCTGTGCCGGGGGCCCGGCCCGGCCCGTGAGCCCTCCCGGTGTGTGCGCCGGGGAATCTGGCCTTTCGACCCGCCCCGGGATGCCGGAACGTATCGGCCGGGCTGGGCGGGCGGTTAGCCTCGAACGGTAGGAGTGAGAACGTGCATCCACAGTTCAGCTCGGTTTCCGGGAGGTATCCCCATGCCCGCATATTCAGCGCAACCGGATCAGCCCGGAACCCGGCCGACGGAGAGCCGCCAAGGGCCCCCGCCGTCGAGATCCGGTACCTACCTGTCACCGCGCATGTGGCTGCTGCCGCTGCTGGTCCTCCTGCTGCTCGGCGGAGCGGGTACGGCCCTGTACATTGGCGGCCTGGGCAGCCCGGGGGACCACCTGAAGCACTTCCCGGTTGCCGTGGTGAACGAGGACGCGGGAACACAGATGCCCGGCGGCGGCCAGGAGAATCTTGGCGAGAACATCACTGACCAGATGCAGCAGGGCTTCAACGGCAACGACAAGATTGACCTGCGGGTATTGTCCTGGGACCAGGCGAAGGAGCAGATGGGGAAGGGGCAGATCCACGGCACCGTGGTCATCCCGGAATCCTTCTCCGCAGATGCGGCCGCCCTGGTCAGCGGGACACTCAGTGACACGGAGGTTTCGCGGCCGGAAATCACCGTCTACACCAACCCGCTGGCCGGACCGTTGGCGAGCAGCCTGGCTACCTCCGCGCTGGATCCGGCTGTGGAGCAGGTCAACCGGGGATTGGGTGAACAGCTGACAACTTCGGCCCGTGAAGCCCAGGGCCAGGCCCAGGGTGAGCTCGAGCAGGAGCTGGCACGGCTGGGAGCCGATCTGCCGGCCGAGCTGCAGCAGCAGGTGGCTCCGAAGGTCACCGGAACGTCCGCGGACCTGCTGGCGGAGCCGATCGCTGTCCAGAGCGCCGTCTACAACGCGCCGCCGGAAGGCGCAGCGCTGGGCATGGGGGCCTTCTTCTATTCCGTGCTCCTGATGGTGGTGGGACTCAGCGGCACGGTGGCCATCCACTTCCTCGTGGATGCCCGGCTGGGGGTGGCGCCCGTGGAACTGGGTCCCCGCTTTTCGCTGGGCCGGCCGCTGCAGCCTGCCCGCTGGCAGACCTACCTGCTTAAGTGGGGGCTGGTGGTCCTGGGCGCGCTGCCCACTGCCGGACTGATGATGTGGGTGGCTTCCGCGGTCGGCATGCCGATACCGCACGGGGGGTGGTTCTTCCTCACTACGTGGCTGTCCATCGTCACCGTGTCAGCCGTGACCATGGCGCTGATTACGCTTTTCGGCAGCGCGGGCATGGTGCTTTCACTGCTCTACGTGGTGTTTATGGGCCTGCCGGCGGCCAGCGGGGTGGTGCCGCTGGAGGCCTTGCCCGGCTTCTTCACCTTCATAGCCCGCGGCGAACCGCTGTACCAGATGACCATGGCCAACCGGGCGGTGCTCTATTTCAACGCCGACGCTGACGCCGGAGTGCAGAGCGGCATCATCGGCATGCTCATTATCATGCTGATTGCCGTGGCCCTGGCCATGATCTTCGCGGCCGTTTATGACAAGGCCTTCGGGTATCGGGCCGTGCAGACGGCGCCGTCGTCCTAACCGGTCCGGCCGCACCTGCTCGCTGAACACCTTCGAATCGGCCAGCGAGCGGAGCCCTACAACAGATAGACCGAGGACGGCGCGGCCAGGAAGTCCCCGGGATGGGTCACGGGGGCTGAGAGCATGCCCGCGCAGGAGTCGATCAGGAAATAGCCGACGCCGGTCCAGTTTGGCTCCTCGACGCCGTCCTGCACACGCTCCTCGTAGTCGGCGCAGACCCCCAGCACCATGGTGCCGAGAATCGACGAGCGTCCGTACAGGACCGAGGGGGCAACGCCACCGAGCGCGGCATGCACGCGTTTCACCAGCTCGTCCGTCAGCGGGCTGGCAACCGCTGCCTGCCCGAGCATGCTGTGCATGGACGGGACGGAACGCATCTGCTGCACAAAGCGCGCCCGCCAGCTCGGCAGGGGCAGTGATGCCAGATGGTCGGTCCAGGGAAGGATCAGGCAGGCGAGCAGGTCCGGAAGCCCGGCGTCCGCTGGCAGTGCCTCGAACAGCGCACTTCGGCGCCTGGTGGTGTCCGCCAGATGCCGGGTGAGAAGGGTGCGCAGCAGTTCATCCCGGCCGCCGAAATGGTACGCGACGGCGGAATGGTTGGCGGTGCCGGCATGCTCCGCAATCCGCCGGTTGGAAACCGCGTCGATGCCGTACCGGGCAAAGAGCTCCTCGGCGGCATCGAGCAGGATTTCGCGTGCCTTCTCGCCGTGTTGTCCCATGTGGAATCCCTTTGTGTTGGCGCTGCTTCGGCTTCGATTATCTAATTTACGCCACATGGCGTAATTTTGACGAGTCGGTCCCACAGACCCCGCCTCGACTGTTCGGTCGACGCGCACTTCGCACCATCACCCTTGAATTCAGCTACAGGAGCACGTCCTTGACCAGTATTTCCCCGACCTCCCCGGGTTCTCCGCCGGATCCGGCCGACGAGGCCACCGCCGCGCCGTCGGACGCCGAAACTGCGGACTCCGAAACTGCTGATGCGGCAACCGCGGACGCGGCGGCCCTCAAGCGCGCCAAGGCGGAGAAGATCGGCCGGTACGTGGCGATGTTCCTCATGCCGCTGCTGATGGTTTCCATGCTGGTGGGCGGCTATCTTGCCGCGATGCACGCACCGACACCGAACGACATGCCCATCGCCGTGAGCGGGTCGGCGCAGGACGCGGATCGGTTCGCCGATGCCCTGGAAAGCGCCGACCCGGACGCCGTTGACGTCCGGGTAGTGGGATCCGACGCCGACGCACGCCGGCTGGTACTCGACCGCGAGGTGTCCGGTGCCGTCGCCATTGACGGCACGGCGGCGACCCTCTACACCGCCAGTGCAGCCGGCGCCTCGCAGTCCAGCACCGTGACTGCGCTGCTGGCCCCGCAGGTACTCGCACAGGGCCTGGCCCTGCAGTCCGAGGACCTTGCCCCGCTGCCGGACAATGACATGGCCGGCCTGGGCGCAATGTTCCTGACAACGGCCCTGATGCTGGCCGGCTACATGCCGCTGAGCCTGGTGCTGTCCAACTCGCCCGAGCTGCTGCGCTTCCGTCGCTTTGTTCCCCTGCTCGCCGGATGGGCCGCACTCATCGCCGGCCTCGTCTGGGCCGTGACGGGACCGATGCTCGGCGTGATCGAGGGGCATTCCGCCGCGGTGCTGGGCGTGTCTTGGCTGACGGTCTTCGCCGTCGGCAGCGTCCAGCTGTTCCTGACGCGGATCCTCGGCCCCATGGCCGTCCTCGCCGGCATGCTGTTCCTGATGGTGCTGGGGGTTCCGGCGTCCAATATGAGCATGTCCGTGCACACCATGCCGGGCCTCTACCCGTACCTGCACAGCTTCCTGCCCGCAGCCGCCACCGGCGAATCCCTGCGTTCCTATCTTTACTTCGACGGCAGCGGCGCGTGGCCGCATCTGATGGTGCTCATCATCGGCGCCGTCGCGGCTCTGCTGCTCACCCTCATCCTTGATGCGGGCAAGCGCCGCCGCAAGCCGAACGCCGCTCCGCCGGCCATCAACGTGGCCTCGCTGCACGGCGGGCCGCGCCCGAAGAGCCGCGGGTGGCGCTACGGCACCCTCGCCTTCTTCCCGCTGGCCATGGTGACCATGATGCTTTCCTTCATGCTCGGCGCCATGTACGAACCCACACCGCGGGACATGCCCGTGGCCGTCGTCGGTGCCACCGCTGAGCAGGCAGAGCAGGCGGTGGACGGGCTGGAGGAAAACATGTCCGGGCTGTTTGATCTGCGCCCGCTGGACTCCGCGGACGATGCCCGCGACCAGGTGCAGGACCGGACGGTTGTCGGTGCCTATGTGCTGCCGTCCGCCGAAAACCCCGCCGCCACCCTCATCACCAACCAGGCGGCGGGCATGAGCCAGCAACAGGTGCTTACCTCCGTGTTCGGTCAGGTGGCCGCCGGCCAGCAGATGGAACTGACGCAGGACAACGTCGCTCCGCTGAAAGACTCGGACTCCATGGGCATGGCCACCATGTACCTGGCCATGGGCTGGATCATGGCCGGATTCATGATCATTGTGGTCGGTTCGACGGCGGCCCCGGCCAGCCGACCGCTGCGGATGCTGATTCCGATTGTCGCCGCCTGGGCCGTGGGAATGTCCGCGTTCCTTTGGGTCATCGCCGCCGTATTCGTGGGGGCAATTGACGGACACTTCCTGCCGCTCTGGGGAGCCGGCGCCGTCGCGATCTTCTGCGTGGCCATGTTCACCACGGTCTTCGAGCGGTTCATGGGGATGCTGGCCATTCTTCCGGTGATCGGCATCCTGATGTTCCTGGGCGTGCCGGCCTCCGGTGCGGCCATGTCCATCTACATGGAGCCGGAAATCTTCCGGTTCCTGCATGGAGTGCTGCCGATGCCGGCTGCGGTGGAATCGATCCGCTCGATTCTCTACTTCGGCTCCGACACCGTTTGGTCCCATCTGGGAACCCTGGGCATCTGGGGTGCCGTGTCGCTGGCAGTAGTGGCGGTTATCGACCACTTCAAGCCGCCGCGCACAGAGGCCCACCCTGTGGACACCGAAACCCCTGCCGTGCAGGAAAAGGAGACGGTCTCCGTCTGACCTGTCCCTGAAGGACACCCCCATGGGCCGCTGCACTGCAGCGGCCCATGGCTGTTTAACCCCGGCTCGACCCGAGCCTTGCCCCGGCGGCCGCCCGTCCGGATCCGTCCGCCGGTTTCCCGGGGGACGAACCGAGAGAAATTTCCCTTGACCACAGGAATGTGAACGGTCACACTGCTGGCAGGGCACGGTGCCCGCGCAGCGATGAAGGTGCGTTTTCCTGGCTGCGGTTCAACTACCAGGAGGCAGCAGTGTTTCGGAAATCCCTTATGACAACCCTGGCCGTATCCGCCCTCGCTCTTTCCGCCTGCGGAGGCGGAGACAACTCGGATGCCGGCGGCGGCTCGGAGGACGGCATCACCATGGGCTTTGCCCAGGTGGGTGCCGAGAGCGGCTGGCGGACGGCCAATACGAAGGATGTGCAGGACGCGGCGAAGGCAGCCGGCATCGATTTGAAGTTCACCGATGCGCAGCAGAAGCAGGAAAACCAGATCAAAGCCATCCGGTCCTACATCCAGCAGCAGGTGGATGTCATTGCGTTCTCGCCCGTGGTGGAATCCGGCTGGGACACCGTCCTGAAGGAGGCCAAGGACGCCGGCATTCCGGTGATCCTCACCGACCGGTCCGTGGATTCAGCGGACACATCCCTGTACGCCACGTTCCTGGGCTCGGATTTTGTGCAGGAGGGCAAGAGCGCCGGCGAATGGCTGGTTGAAGACAGTGCAGCCACGGACGGCCCCGTGAACATCGTGGAACTGCAGGGAACCACCGGTGCCGCCCCCGCCCTCGACCGGAAGGAAGGCTTCGAAGCGGCCATCGCAGCGGATCCGGACCTGAAAATTGTCTCTTCCCAGACCGGTGACTTCACCCGCAGCGGCGGCAAGCAGGTGATGGAAGCCTTCCTGAAGAACACTCCCGACATCGACGTGGTCTACGCCCACAACGACGACATGGGGCTCGGGGCGATCGAAGCGATCGAGGCCGCGGGCATGGTGCCGGGCAAAGACATCAAGATCATCACGGTGGATGCGGTCAAGGACGGCATGACGGCCCTCTCGGAAGGGAAAATCAACTTCATTGCCGAGTGCAATCCCCTGCTGGGAGCCCAGCTCATGGACCTGGCCGAGAAGGTTGTCAACGGCGAAGATGTCCCTGCCCGCGTGGTCACCGAGGAAACCACCTTCACGTCCGAGCAGGCGAAGGAAGCCCTGCCGACCCGCAAGTACTGACCATGGGGACAACCTCTCCCGTGGTGGAAATGCACGGGATCACCGTGGCCTTTCCAGGGGTGAAAGCGCTCGACGGCGTGGACTTCCGTCTCTTTCCCGGCGAGGTCCACGCCCTCATGGGCGAAAACGGAGCTGGAAAGTCGACCCTGATCAAAGCGCTCACGGGGGTCTACCGGACGGACGGCGGTTCCATCACCGTTGCCGGACGGCCCCGGCAGTTTGCGACGCCGTCGGCGGCGCAGGAGGCCGGGATCAGCACCGTCTACCAAGAGGTGAACCTGTGCCCGAACCTGACTGTCGAAGAGAACATCCTGCTGGGACGCGAACCCCGGAGGTTCGGCCATATTCGGTGGAAGGAGGTCCGGAAAACTGCCCGTGCCGTGCTGGCCCAGCTCCAGCTCGGCCATATCGATCCGGGTTCGGTGCTGTCCACCCATTCGATTGCCATCCAGCAGCTGGTGGCCATTGCCCGGGCCGTCCAGGTGGACGCGAAGGTTCTCGTCCTTGACGAACCCACGTCCAGCCTCGACGCCGATGAAGTGCAGCAGCTCTTCGGCGTGGTCCGCGCACTCCGTGACCGCGGGGTCGCCGTTCTCTTCGTCTCGCATTTCCTGGAGCAGGTGTACGAGCTTTCCGACCGGATGACCGTGCTGCGCAACGGCGCCCTGCTGGGGGAGTACCTGACGGCGGACCTGCCCCGCATGGACCTGATCAAGAAGATGATCGGCAAGGACCTGGAAGTCCTGGAGGAACTGGACCGCGGGGACACCCGGACGGCCGGCAGCGCGCAGGACGCCGAACCCGTGCTGCAGGCGGAAAACCTGGGCCGGAAAGGGTCGGTGGAGAACATCACCGTCTCCATCGGGCCGGGACAGATCCTCGGTCTCGCCGGCCTGCTGGGCTCCGGCCGCACGGAAACCGCCCGGCTGCTGTTCGGCGCGGACCATGCGGACCAGGGGACCCTCCGTATCCGCGGTACGGAGCGCTCCCTGCGCAGCCCCCGGGCCGCTATCGACCAGGGCATTGGTTTCTCTTCGGAGAACCGCAAGGAAGAGGGCCTGGTGGCCGATCTTTCCGTCAGGGACAACATGGTCCTGGCCCTGCAGGCGCGGAAGGGGTGGTTGAGGAAGGTGCCCCGGCAGGTGCAGGACCAGCTTGCGGACAAGTTCATTGAAGCGCTGGATATCCGCCCCGCGAACAAGGATGCGCTGATCCGGGACCTCAGCGGCGGCAACCAGCAGAAGGTGCTGCTGGCCCGCTGGCTGATCACCGACCCGGCGCTGCTTATCCTCGACGAACCCACCCGCGGCATCGACATCGGCGCCAAAACGCAGATCCAGATGCACATCAGCGCCCTGGCCGATCAGGGGATGTCCATTGTCTTCATTTCCGCGGAACTCGAGGAAGTGCTGCGCCTCAGCGACCGTATTGCCGTCCTCAAGGACCGCAGGATGGTTGCCGACCTGCCCAATCAGGGAGTCAGTATGGAGGATGTCATGACGATTATTGCCGGGACAGGCGAGTGAGCGGCGTGCTCAGGCACCGGCTGGTCTGGCCGGTCCTGGCCCTGGTGCTGCTGCTGTTGCTCAACCAGGGATTCCGCAGCGACTTCCTGGTGGTCCGGCTTCAGGACGGGCATCTCTACGGCAGCCTGATCGACATCCTGCGCAACGGTGCACCCACCCTCCTGATCGCGCTGGGTATGACGCTCGTTATCGCGTCCCGCGGAATCGACCTGTCGGTGGGAGCCGTGGCGGCCATCGCGGGGGCCGTTTCCTGCACCTACATCTACAACTCGGATAATCCCGGCTCCTTTTCGACGGCGGCTTCCGCCGTCGCCCTCGCAGTGGCCGCGGGTCTGGTGCTGGGTGCCTGGAACGGACTGCTGGTTTCCGTCATCGGCATCCAGCCCATTATCGCCACGCTGGTGCTGATGACGGCGGGCCGGGGGCTGGCCCAGCTGGTGACCGACGGGCAGATCATTTCGGTGTCAAACGAACCCTTCCACGCCATCGGGTCGGGGTTCTTCCTCACCCTTCCCATATCCATCCTGATTGCCGCCGGAGCCTTTGCCGGAGCCGCGCTGCTGACCCGGCGCACGGCACTGGGCACCCTGATCGAGTCCGTGGGGATCAACCCCGTGGCCAGCCGCCTGTCCGGGCTCAGTGCACGGCGGATCCTGTGGATCGTCTATATTTTCAGCGGTTTCTGTGCGGCCGCCGCCGGGTTGATGATCAGTTCAAACGTCACTGCAGCGGATGCGAACAATGCCGGGCTGTTCATTGAGATGGATGCGATCCTCGCCGTCGTCATCGGCGGCACGTCCCTGGCCGGCGGACGCTACAGCCTCGTAGGCACGCTGGTCGGCGCCCTCATCATCCAGACCCTGACCACCACGGTCTACACACTCGGCATCCCGCCCGAGGTGACCCTGGTTTTCAAGGCACTCGTGGTCATCCTGGTGTGCCTGCTCCAATCCCCGAAGGCACGGACGCTGCTGCGGCAACGCAGACGGCGGGTCCCCGTGCTTCCCGAAACGAAGGCGGCGGTTTAGATGTCTGTCCTCACCAGCCCGTCAGCACCTGCCACGCGGCAACGGATCAGCCGGCTGCAGGGCAAGGCCAGATACGCGCCGACGGCGGCGACCATTGTGTTGTTCTTTGCCATGTTTGCCGCGGGGTCCGTGATCTATCCGGGATTCTTTTCCGGGCAGGTGTTCCTGAATCTGCTGATCGACAACACCTTCCTCATTGTGCTCGCCGTGGGAATGACGTTTGTGATCCTGACCGGCGGGATTGACCTGTCCGTGGGCTCCGTCGTCGCACTGTCCATGATGATTGCGGCCGCCCTGCTGCAGGAGGGATGGAACCCCTTGGCCGTGATCGCCGTGGTGCTGCTGACCGGAGCGGTTTTCGGACTGCTGATGGGACTGGTGATCCAGGTATTCGAGATCCAGCCCTTTATCGTCACCCTGGCCGGGCTGTTCCTTGCCCGCGGGCTCTGTTATGTGATCAGCCTTGACGCGATTACGGTCACTGACCCGTTTTTCACCTCCATGGCGCAGGCACGCATCCGGCTGCCGGGGCATATGTTCGTCTCGCCCGGGGTCATCATTGCCCTGCTGTTTGTCGCGGCCGCGTTCTTCGTGCTGCACCAGACGCGCTTCGGCAGGACGGTCTATGCGATCGGCGGGGGTGAAGCCTCGGCCAAACTGATGGGACTGGCGGTGCCGCGGACCAAAGTGCTGGTCTACACGGTCAGCGGCTTCTGCTCCGCCACCGCCGGCATCCTCTTTTCCTTCTACAGCCTCTCCGGCTACAGCCTCGCCGCCCAGGGGATGGAGCTGGATGCCATTGCCGCGGTGGTGGTCGGGGGAACCCTCCTGACCGGAGGCTACGGATATGTTGTCGGATCCCTTGCCGGGGTTCTGGTCCTGGGCATTGTGCAGACCTTCATCTCCTACCAGGGGACCCTGAGCTCCTGGTGGACGCGGATAGTCATCGGCGCGCTTCTGCTCCTGTTCATCCTGCTGCAGAAGGTCTTCTCGCGGAAAACCAGAATCACCTAGCTTCCCCGGCAGGTTCCCCGGCGGGCTCCACAGCTTCCCCGGCGGGCTCCGGAAGGGGCGCGAAGACGCGGCTAGTGCGTGAAAAACGGATATAGGCAATGCACCCGATCTCGAGTGCCCCGCCGATAACAAGCACCGCCTTCGCCGCACTCAGCCGGTCCATGCCGTCCAGTGCTGCCAGCGCGTCGACCAGCAGCCCGCCCAGCAGGATCGCAACCGGAAAGAGACCCTGGCCGAGGAGGCGCCGGCAGCCGAAGACGATGCCCTGGATCCGGGGCGGGGTCCGTTCCTGCCAGAGGGCCGACAACCCGGCGTTGCCGGCCTGGACCATGGCGTTGCGGAGGAACATCCCGGGAATGACGAGCCAAAGAGTCGGAGCCAGGACCACCAGGGCACGCCCGAACAGTGAGCCGAGGAAGGTTGACCCGCAGACCAGGGTTACCCGCGGAATGGATGTGCCGAATCTGGTGACTAAAGCCGCTCCGGCCATCAATCCCAGTGCGCCGGCGATATTGCTCGCCGTCAGGTTCCATTCCGGTGTGCCGGTGCCCGGAAAAGAAAGGACGAAAACAATCACCACCGGAACGCAGAGCCCGCCGGCAAAATTATGGACCGCAAAGGAGAGCTGCAGCCGCAGCAGGTCACGGCGTGCGTAAATGAACCCGAAACCGGCTTTCAGGTTGCCGCCGAAATACTGCGCCTTCCCGCCCCGGGCTTCCTCCGCAGGCCACGCGAGCAGCAGCACCAGGGCGGCACCGACGAGGCTCAACGCTGCATCCGCCAGAAACACCGCAACCGGCAGCTTCAGCGAATAGAGGACTGCTCCCAGCAGCGGCCCTACCAGGACGGGCGCCGAATCAATGAGGGCCAGCATTCCATTGACCTTGGTGAGGTCCTTCTCGGTCCGCAGTACACGGACGGATGCCTGCAGTGTGAGCGCGAGGGCCGTGGAACAGACGGAGGCGGCAAAAACGAAGATGAGCATCAGGGCGATGCTGTGAATGACGGTCGCCCAGGCCATCGCCGCCATCGCGCCCGCATTGGCGATGTTGACCGCACAGATGGCGGTGCGGCGCGAAAAGAGGTCGGTCACACCCCCGATCAGCGGCGCCAGGTAGATCGCGGCCGCGGCGCCCAGGAACGTGGAGGCTGCCAGGACCGCGGCACTGGCCGAATTCTCGAAGAGAACGAGGGACACTGCGAGCGACGACGCTGAACCGATAATGGCGAGAACGGATTGAATTATCCAAAGCGCGGTCAAAGTAGAGGAGGTTTTCCCGGCGTCGCTGATGATGGTTCCTTCGGTGCTGCGGAACGGAAAAGGATCGGCCGCCTAAATTTATCGTTGGGTTTTGAAGGAAACAAGGTTTTTGTTGGGCCACTGCCTATGGGAAAGTGGGAGGGGAGGAAAACACCATGCCGCGCCAGCACATCACCGCACACATCGCCATCCTTGGCTGCGTGTGCCTCGGGCTTCAGGCATACCTCTTCCACCTCGACCAGCCGGTCTCGGCCGAAACGACGCATGCGTCCGGACAGGACTTTAGCTCCCCGGCAAGCGTCTTGGTGGTTGTCAACAAGGAACGGCCGCTCCTGGACCCCGCCTATGCGCCGGGGGATCTGGCCGACGTCGGCGGCGTGGCCCTGCGTCGCGAGGCTTCCGATGCGTTTGTGCGGATGACGGCCGATGCTGCCGGGGCCGGTGTCACCATCACCGGGGTGAGCGGCTTCCGGACGGCCGAGGCCCAGGCGGCGCTGCACGCCGATTATGCCGGGCGGTACGGCAGTGACGTGGCGGAATCGATCTCGGCCCTTCCCGGACAGAGTGAACATCAGACCGGACTCGCCGTGGATATCGGCGCCGCCGACGGTGCGTGCTCCCTGCAGGCCTGCTTCGAGGGGACCGGCGCCGGGGCGTGGGCAGCGTCCAACGCCCGCCGGTACGGCTTCATTGTCCGCTATCCCGCCGGCGCCGAGCAGATTACCGGCTACGCCTACGAGCCTTGGCACCTGCGGTATGTGGGCCCCGCCGCGGCCGGGAAGATCCACGACGCCGGCATCACGCTGGAGCAGTATGCCGGGCTGTATGAGCCGCCGAAGCCGCCGTCCCCGCCTTCGAAGCCCGCGCACGAACCCTTGCCGTAGCCTCTTCCACAACATTGACGCCGGGGTTGCCGGCCAATACTCTTTCCATCATGGAAAATAACTTGGGTGCGGCAGAGGATGCTGCCGCCCGGCTCAGAGACTTGACCGCCGACCGCGACACCCTGGCAGCAGGCGTCACACCTCCCCGTGCGCTGGTGGCAGCCATCGGTGCACTGGCTGCCTGCTGGGTGGCGGCGGCACTGGATGCCCGGCCCGGTGCCGACTATCAATCGCCGTCTTGGCCCTGGCTGCTCGCGGGACTGCTGTTCGTCATCCTGCACTTGATCCGCCGTGACACCGGGTTGAAGTTCCGCAGGCTGGGCGCGCGGGCGAACGGCGCAATTGCCCTGGCTGCGCTGGTCTGCCTGTTTCTTTTTTCCGTGAGTCTGGGCCTGGTGTCGCTGGGACTCGGCTGGGCCGTGATGATCACCAGCCTTGCGGCGTTCACGGCGGTTTACGGACTCGCCGGAGTCGCATTCCGGGCCGCTGTTGCCCAGCTCCGCGCGGTTCCGCATGCCTGAACCCCGGTTTGACGAGGTGGTGCATCCGCCGACGCGGCTGCGGATCTGCGGGCTGCTGCGCCCGCTGGAGGAGATGGACTTCGCCGTCCTCCGGGACACCCTGGGAATTTCCGATGCCACGCTCTCGAAGCAACTGAAAATCCTGGCGGAGGCCGGCTACGTGCGCCTGGCCAAGACGACGTCGCCCGCCCGTCGGGACGCCCGCCGCATCACCTGGGTGGCACTCACCCCGGCCGGCCGCAACAGCTTTGACGCCCACGTGCTGGCCCTGCAGGAGATTGCGGGCACGGCGCCCGTCCGGCCCGACTGATTTCCCCGCAACCGGTCACAAATCCTCCCCGGGCGGTGTCCAATGTGCAGCCGGCGCGGAAGCCGGAAGCGACGGACATCAGGGAGTGCACTCATGGGCACCACAGCAGTCATTCTGGGCGGGGGATACGCAGGGGTCATGGCCGCCAACCGGCTCGCCGGCAGCGGCAGGCCGGGACTCGACGTCGTCCTGGTTACCCCGGAGCCCCGGTTCGTGGAGCGGATCCGGTTGCATGAATACACTGCCGGCACCTGTGCGGACGCCACCGTTGATTTCGACTCGATCCTGCATCCGGGCGTGTGCCGGATCTCCGGCCGTGCGGAGCGGATTCTGTCGGGGGAGCGGACGGTTCACCTGACCGGGGGAGCAGAAGCGGGCTACGACTACCTGGTGTACGCCGTGGGTTCGGCAGCGGGGACGGCACCGGACGGCGCCCTCCGGATCGAACAGCTGGACGGTGCCGCGGCGGCACGCCGCGAGTTGGCTGCCCTGCCCGCCGGAGCCCGCGTTGCGGTGGTGGGCGGCGGGTTGACCGCCGTGGAGACTGCCGCTGAAGCAGCCGGGTCTTATGCCCACATCCGAGTCAGCCTGCACAGCGCAGGTCCCATCGTGCCGCGGCTGGGAGCCCGGACCCGACGGTCAGTGGAGAAAAGCCTGCGCCGGGCCGGAGTGGAAGTACACAGTGGGACGCCGGTGCGTGCCGACGAGGACATGCACGCCAGCCTGGGTGCCGACGTCGTGCTGTGGTGCGCCGGGTTCGGGGTGCCCGGGCTGGCCGCGGCAAGTGGGCTCCCGGTGGACGACGACGGGAGGCTGCGTGTGGATCCGGGCCTTCGGGTGCGCGGACAGGACCGGATCTACGGAGCCGGCGACGCCGCCGTGATCGACGAACCCTTGTACGACTACCTCCGGATGTGCTGCGCGGCTGCGCTGCCGATGGGAGCCGACGCGGCAGGAAACATCCTCCGGGCGCTGGACGGGGAGGCGGGAGTGCGGCACGACAGCGGATTCCGCGGCCTGTGCATTAGTCTGGGCCGCAGCGACGGAGCGGTGCAGTTCCTGTCTGCCGACGACTCGCCCACCCGCTTTCACCTGCACGGCAGGACGGCGGCCGTCCAGAAGGAAATCATCTGCCGGATGACACTGCGGTGGATCCGTGGTGAAGCCAAACGAAGCGGAGCGTACACATGGCCAACAGGTCCGCAGGCGGGCAGGGCGACGACGGCGGGTCCCGTGCCGATGACACGCAGCTGAGCGGTGCGCGGGATGGCCGTGACGCCGAATTCCTAAGGCACCGGGGCATGGTCTTCACCATCGCCTACGATGTCCTCGGCACCTTGGCCGATGCCGAGGACGTAGTGCAGGAGACCTATCTCCGGTGGCGTGCGGTGGAGACTCCAGTGGAAAACCCACGGGCCTACCTGGCCCGCACCGCCTCCCGCCAGGCACTGAATTCCCTCCGCACAGCATCCCGAAGGCGGGAGGACTATCCGGGCGAGTGGCTGCCGGAACCGCTGCCTACCGGTCCGGCCCGGCTGGCAGCGGATCCCGAAGCCGCCGCGCTCACGGCCAGCGAGGTGTCCACCGCCATGCTCGTCCTGCTGCAGACCCTGAGCGGTCCGGAGCGCGCCGCGTTCATCCTGCACGAGGTCTTCGACTTTGGATATCCGGAGATTGCTGCAACCCTCGGGATCGGCGAGCCCGCCGTGCGGCAGACGGTTCACCGGGCGCGGACCCGGCTGAAGTCGGGCACGCCCCGGACTGCGCCGGACACCGCAGAGCACCGCGCCGCCGTCGAACGTTTCCTGGCCGCCACCATGACCGGACAGATCCAGTCCCTGCTGGATGTGCTGGCTCCGGACGTGGTCCTGGTGTCCGACGGCGGCGGCAAGGTCAGCGCCGCGCTGCGGCCCGTGCATGGTCCGGAGAAGGTGGCACGCCTGATGATCGGGCTGGCGGACAAGTACGGCGCCGGGTCCGTTCCCGAATTCGTTGAACTCAACGGACTGCCGGCGGTCGCGTTCCGGGAAGACGGAACTGTGACTACCGTGTTTCAGCTGGAACTGGTGGATGGCCGGGTGCAGGCGGTGTATGCGATGCGCAATCCGGACAAGCTGGTGGGGCTGCAGGGTTAGACTCCCCGGCACGCCGGACTAAGGTGGGAACCGTGTTGCCGCTCACGGCAGCGCTATGAGGAAAGCAGGCTTTTGTGTCTCCCAAAACCATCGTGATCACCGGCGCCAGTGACGGAATCGGTGCGGCCGCCGCCAGGCAGCTGACCGAAAACGGGCACCACGTCGTGGTGGTGGGACGCTCGCCGGAGAAGACCGCCGCCGTCGCCAAGGACACCGGCGGCCAGTATTTCCTCGCCGACTTCGCGGACCTCGGCAGCGTGCGTACCCTGGCTTCGGAACTGCTTCAGCGTTACCCGCGCATCGACGTGCTGGCGAACAACGCAGGCGCGATCTTCGGCAATGAGCGCCGGCAGACCGGGGATGGACACGAGATGACCTTCCAGGTGAACTACCTGGCGCCGTTCCTGCTTACGCAGCTGCTGACTGACCGGCTCATTGAGTCCAAGGGCACCGTGATCAACACCTCCAGCCTGGCCAACCGGTTGTTTGGCAACGTGGACCTGGACGATCTGGAGAATGAAAACGGGTACAACCCCAGCAAGGCCTACGGCAACGCCAAACTGGAGCAGATCCTGTTCACCGAGGAGTTCGACCGCCGGTACCGTTCGCACGGTGCAACTTCCACCGCCTTCCACCCGGGTGTGATCGGGTCGAGCTTCTCCAGCGCAGAAGGTTCGGCAATGCGGGCCGTCTACCAGTCGCCGCTGCTGCGCAGGCTGCTTCCGACGCCGGAAAAGGGTGCCCGGACGCTCGTGTACCTGGCGGAGGGAACCCCGGGGACGGACTATCCGACCGGCAAGTACTTTGTCCGGAGCAAGGTGGCTCGGCCCAACAAGCAGGCCGGAGATGCCGCCCTGGCTTTGGGTCTCTGGAACCGTTCGGTGGCACTGCTCGCCGGCTGATCAAGGCTCTTGGCCGCCGGGAAATCTTGCTCAGGGAGGGCATCCGCGACTGAGAGGTTCGCCGGGCAGCCAGGTTGCGGCGGGCCGGTTCAGTTGCTCGGTGGTTGGCTGTGTGCTGAGGATCGGGTGGCGCTTTGTGGCCTGCACAGCTCGTGGCGGGCACAGCTTGTGGCCGGCACAGCCCGGTCTGCGCCGGGTCCCTTACTCCGGGGCTCCGTACTACGGGTCGATGGTTCGGGCGCAGACCGGGCTGCAGATGGAAACCATGACCTGGGTCGATTCGGACCCCGCTGCCCTCCCGCTCTGCATCCGGTGCCAGCGGGCTGTGGGAGCCCCGCAGACCGTCCCGGCCTACAAAAACGTCCTGATTCAGACTAAGTAATCGGCTCAAAAAGACAGGTAATTTTGGGTTCCGTCCGGGACCCTTCGAAGCCCGTTTTCGGGCCAAAAATGTCAGTGCCGGGTGAAATCCTGAGGGTATGGAACAGCTCGGGAACACCGAACCGACAACCGAACAAGCAGGCAGTGAAGATCAGCGGCCCACAGGCTTCGCTGGCGACGAGGGTGCTCCGCGAACGCCCTGCACGCTGGCGGTATATCGGGCGGTTCCGGACGTCGGCGACGATGCCGGCGGCCACGAGGGTGGCGACGGTACGGACTCCGACGACGACGGCGGCACTCAGGCCGGCACTGTCACGTCCACGGACACCGACACCAACACCGGCGACGCCTCCACCGACCCCGCAGCAACGCCTGCTGCCACCCTCTTCGACGCACCTACTCCCGCACCGGATTCCGCGTCCGGCTTGACTACCGCTGAACCTGGAGCCGCCGAACCCGGACGCGTTCCAGAGGACACCTCAGGCTCGGCGGCCGCTGAACCTGCCGAACCCGCTGAACCTGCCGAACCCGCTGAACCTGCCGAACCCGCTGAGCCTGCGGAGCCCTCCACGGGTGCCACCGGTTTGGATGGCTTTCCGGACGGTTTTACCGGGGTGCTGGCGATGGCGAATCTTGAGTCCTTCGACGAACACGCCACCGGCGAGGTATTGGCCCGGCTGGCACATTTGGTCCGGTGGACGCAGGCCCAGGAAGCACGGGCGCTCAACCATATGGAGGAACTGTTCCGCAAGGATGTGTGCAAACACTTCGGCAGTGAAGGTCCGGGGATCGCGTTCAGCGTCGCTGCCGCCGAATGCGCTGCGATTTTGAATGTTCCGCAGACTACCGCCCAGGGCATGATGGTCGAAGCCGGCAGGCTCTGCAGCACCCACACCGCCACCCTCAACGGACTGGAACAAGGACGCATCAGTTACGCGCACGCCCAGGTGGTCCTGGACCAGTGCCAGGACATTCCAGACTCCAAACTCCCGGAGTTTGAGGCGGAGCTGCTCGCCAAAGCCGAAGGCATAACCCGGCCACAGTTCTGCGCCAAAGCCCGCCGACTGCGGGAGAAAACCTATCCCGAAACCATTCCCGAACGGCACCAGACGGCGTTCGAGAAACGGAAAGTGGTCCTGGAACGCGACGAGGACGGCATGTCCTGGCTCTCCGCCCATCTGCGGGCCGAACATGCCCAACAGATCTACACAGCGTTGTGTACCTCAGCCCGTGGTGAACAGGCGGACGGGGACCTGCGGACAGCCGACCAACTGCGGGCCGACATCCTGACCCAACTGCTCATGGGCGGCCTCGGTTCACCCCGCGGCGGTGGAGGGGTCCCGCGGGAGGGTGCTGGTCGGAGCGGAGGACGCGGCGGGACCGGGAACGCCCACGGTGTCGGCGGTTCTGGTAACCGAGTTCGGCGAGACAGAAGCAGTGGCAGCGGCGGTGCCGCAACCGCCGGCACGCCCGATGATGCCAGCGGCACCGAATCCGATGAGTTGTCCGGGTCCACGGGTGTTCTGCCTAGGGCGGAGATCATGGTGTTGATCAACGCCGAAACGTTGTTCGGTGCCGATGAGCAGCCTGCCGAGCTGCACGGTTACGGGCCGATCAGTGCCGATGCAGCCCGCAGGCTCGCACGCAACGCCGTGCACTGGACCGGCCTGGCTCAAGACCCACAGACCGGGGAGATCCTCGGGGTCGGACGTCGTCGGAAGGTCCCGGCCGGGCTGGCACGCTGGCTCAGAGCCCGGGACGGGACCTGTAGGTTCCCGGGATGCCGGGTCAGTACTGCGGTCACGGAGATCGACCACACCACCGATTGGGCGAATGGCGGGGACACCGAACACGGAAACTTGGAACACCTCTGTCGCCGGCACCACCGGTTCAAGACCCTGGGATTCTGGAAAGCCACCCAACCCACACCCGGGGTGATGGAATGGACGTCCCCGACCGGACGGGTCTACCGCACCGAACCGTTTCTGGAACTGAGATGCCACGATGCGGAGACGGACCCCCGGGACGAACCTCCGCCGCCGTTCTGATCTGCCACCGCTGGTCCCTGCGCCGAACTGGTTCCCGTGCAGAACTAGTCCCTGCGCAGCACGAAAAAGAACGGAAGCCTTACCCCCCTCAAATCCATGGCACCGAGCACCGTGTCGGCGTCGACCCTGCGGAAAACGTCCAGGACCGGCAGAGCGTCGTAGATCATGGTCGCGCTGGACACGCCCCGGTACTCGGTCATCCGCAACCGCGCGCCGGGCCTTCGGGTGCGCGCAACACGAAGGAAGGGACGAGCAGACGCCAGCAGTTCCCGCTTCCGCAGCATGGGGCTGAAGCGCAGAACCATCGGGAGCGGAACCAGCGAAGGATTGACGTTGAAGACGCCGCCACCGGAGAACACCAGGGGGAACACCTCCTCCGCGCCGTCAAACCGCTTTCCGTACCAGCCCAGCGGCTCCAGCAGGCCGTCAAGTGGATGCCCAGTGGGCAGTTCGGTGCCCCGCCAGGAGCCGTACATGTCCGCTACCTGAACCGGAGGCAGGGAATCAAAGAAGGCCAGGGCTGTGCCGGCGTCGGTACCGGCCTGCAGGTCCTGCAGGCGCTGCAGGGGAACGGGATCCATGCTGATTCCTCCTGGGTGCTGGACTGGACTGGACCGAACCGCATCCGAACCGCGTCAGATCCGGCCCGGCCCGGGAACACCGGCTCGCCTGCAGACTACAGCTCCTACGACGACGCCAGCCGCCGCGCGGAATTTTCATCCAGAATCAGATCCGTGACCAGCCCGGCACGCAGGGCACCCAGGAGGCTGGTGGTTTTGGTTTCCCCGGCCACTACACAGATGCGGCGCGGAACCTGCCGCAGGGTGGAAAGGTCCGGACCGGTGCTGCGGTAGTTGAGCTTGATTCCGTCCCAGGTTCCGTCGGCCCGGTAGAACATGGTGGCAACATCGCCCACGACACCTTCGGCGATCAGTTCGTGGAGGTCTTCTTCATCGAGGTAGGCGCCGTTGTAAACGTGGCTGGGAACTCCGGCTTCCATGGAACCAACCCCGAAAATCGCCGTGTTCATCCGGGCCTGCAGGTCCAGGACACGCTTCACCGGGCGTTCGCGCCACATGGCTTCCTTGGTTTCCGCATGGTCGAAGAACGCCGGAACCGGAAACTGGACCACGCGCGCACCGTAGGCATGGCCGAAACGCTGCAGGATTTCGCTGGCGTACGTGATGCCCGAGGTCCGGAAGTTCCCTGCCCCGTTCATCTGCACCACGGTGCTGTCGTGGGTGTTCTTGATCGGTAGATGCTGGCTCACAGCCGTCAGGGTCGATCCCCAGGCGACGCCGATGATCGCGTCGGAATCGATCAACGGACTGATCAGATGGGCGGCCTGCACGGCAACCCGCTGCAGGGCCTGCGCGGGGGAGACGGTTTCGGCAACGGGAACCACATGGGCCTGGATACCGAAGCGGCACGCAATTTCCTGTTCCAGCGCCGGCGCCCGGTCCGAAGGGTTACGGATTTCAATCCGCACCAGCCCGGTGGAACGGGCATAGGAGAGGAGGCGGGACACCGTGGAACGGGAGATCCGCAGCTCCCGCGCAATCGCCTCCATAGTGAGGCTCTGCAGGTAATACATCTGGGCTGCCCGCAGAGCATCCCTGTCGCGGCTCTCCCGCTCACTCGCTGCCGGGCCGGGGCCCTGGCCCGGACCGGACGCATCCGGGATCCGTCCACTGACACCAATGTTCATTCGCTGTCCATCGACACCGCTGCGTACTCCATGAATTCATTATCGCAGGGTGCACGTATGTGCATTGGTACGGCCCCGGGGTTGCAGGGCTTCGACCATTGAGTAGATATGGCAATGCAGCCACAGAAGCGTTTGGAGATATACGTGGACAATTCCGTGAACCCCAGCAAGGCAAAGACCGCCGCCCGGACCCGTCCGGTTGTACAGCAGCTGAAGGACCGCCCCCGGGCCTCGGTGCTGATCATCGGCGGCGGCATCAACGGCGTCGGCACCTTCCGGGACCTGTCGCTGCAGGGTGTGGACGTAGCCCTCGTCGAGCGCGGCGACTACTGCCAGGGCGCCTCGGGAGCCTCTTCCCACATGATCCACGGCGGCATCCGCTACCTGGAGAACGGCGAGTTCCGCCTCGTGCACGAGTCCGTCGTCGAGCGCAACGCGCTGCTGCGCCTGGCCCCGCACTACGTGAAGCCGCTGCAGACCACCATCCCGATCACCAGCACGTTCTCGGGCATCACTGCTGCACCGATGCGCTTCCTGACGCACAAGCCGGGCAAGCCGAACGAGCGCGGCGCGCTGCTGATCAAGGCCGGCCTGATGATGTATGACTTCTTCTCCCGCGGCGGCCGCGTGGCCCCCAGGCACAACTTCGTGGGCAAGAAGAAGTCCCTGCAGGAACTGCCCCTGCTGCGACCGGACGTCAAGTACACGGCCACCTACTTCGACGCCTCCGTGCACAACCCGGAGCGCCTGACCCTGGATGTGCTGCGTGACGGTCTGGAAGCCAACCCGCAGTCCCGCGCCAGCAACTACGTGTCCGCCGTTGGCACCACCGACGCCGGCACGGTGCTGCGCGACGAGCTCACCGGTGAGGAATTCACCTTCGAGGCCGACGTCGTCATCAACGCCACCGGCGCCTGGGTGGACGAGACCAACGATTCCTTCGGCAAGCGCACCTCCTTTATGGGCGGCACCAAGGGCTCGCACATCGTCCTGGACCACCCGGAACTGCTCGCAGCCTGCAACGGCCGCGAGATGTTCTTCGAGCACACCGACGGCCGCATCGTCCTGATCTACCCGATGGGCGACCGCGTCCTGGTGGGCACCACGGACATCGACGCCGACATCCGCGAAGCCGCGGTCTGCACCGACGAGGAGATCGAGTACTTCTTCGAGCTCATCGCCCACGTGTTCCCGACCGTCGATGTGCGCCGTGACCATATTGTGTACACCTTCTCCGGCGTCCGCCCGCTCCCGAAGCACGACGACACGCAGCCCGGCTTCGTGTCCCGCGACTACCGGATCGAAAAGCGCACGGACAAGCGTGCCGGCAGGAACGTCACCAGCCTCTCGCTGGTAGGCGGCAAGTGGACCACGTTCCGCGCCCTGTCCGAGAACCTCGCCACCGAAGCGATGACCGCTCTCGGCATGCCGCGCAAGACCACCACGGCCGAACTGCAGATCGGCGGCGGCAAGGACTTCCCGCGCACAGCGGCTGAAGAGCGCCTGTGGGTCAACCGCACCGCAAACGAGGTGGCCGACCGTGACCGCGTCCGCGTCCTGCTGACCCGCTACGGCACCCGTGCCACCGACGTCATGGCCTTCCTGGCCCAGGGCGGGGACCAGCTGCTGGCCTCCACCAAGGAGCTGAGCACCCGCGAGCTTGAGTACATGGTGGAGCACGAGCAGATCACCCGTCTGTCCGACGTCCTGATCCGCCGCACCTCGCTGGCCTTCCGCGGACTCGTGTCCGAGGAAATGCTCAATGAGATGGCTTCTCTGCTGGCCCCGCAGCTGGGCTGGGACGACGCCGAGGCCAAGCGCCAGGTCGAGGGCGCCCGCGACCTGCTGGTCAACATGCACGGCATGAAGATTCCGGCGATGGCTTCCTAGCAGCCACAGAATCAACAGCGCCAAGGGCGGGCACCGGAACCGGTGCCCGCCCTTGGCGTGTGTCCAACAGTTCTGTCAGTTCCCTGCAGCCGGAGCAGTGAACGGCAGCACCAGCCGGGACGGGTACGCTGCGTCGCGGTAGATCTTGTGCGTCACCGGACGGCCCACCGGCAGATGGAAGGAATCCGGCGGCAGCAGGGCGTTGTGCTCGTCCGCCAGCGGCTCGTCATTGGACAGCTCCACCACCAGGCGGTGCCCGGGCCGGAATGTGGTCGCGAACGGGTACAGGCGCACCACGTACTCCTCGATAGTGCCCGGTTCCACCGGAACGGCCCGGGTGTGCGGGTGGTACGGGTTGCCCTCGGTGGTCCGGTCCTCGTCGAGTTCACGGTGGGACGCCTTCAGATAACCGGTGGTGACCAGCTGCCGCTTGCCGTTGGGAGCGCTGTCCCAGAGCCGGAGGATGAAGTTGGTATCCGGCTGGTCAATCTCGGCGAAGATGTGCGCAGCGCCGGTGCCGATCAGCTCGGTGTCCTCCTCGAACACGTCCGTGCTCCAGTCCAGGATCTCGACCTTGTCCGTGACCGTCAGCGGGGCCTGATAAAAGCCGTCCGGAGCGGCATATTCCGTGCCCATGGGTTCGGGTTCGGGAGAAAGCTTCCGCCGCGGCCGCAAATACAAGGGACGGTAATCCACGTCCTTCGGCGGCCACTGTGCACCGGTGGCGTGCTCCCGTGAACCCTCCACGAAAACGCTGACAGCCGGCTCGTCCATGATGCCGTTGTCGATGCCCTTGATCCAGTAGTCGTACCAGCGGAACATCTTGTCGTGTTCCTCGATGAAGGGGCGCGACTGCATGGGAGGGTAGGGGCCGATGTCCAGCTTCCTGGGACCCTGAAGCGCATCGAACAGTTCAATGGTCCCGTCCATGGTCCAGCCGCGCCCCTGGTCGATCTGCAGGTACACCGGAATGTCGATGTTGGGGGCCAGGGTGATGGGATTGCGCTCCTCGTACCAGTCGCCGTCGAGCTCGTTCATGGCAATGTCGAACCAGGCTTCGTGGTGCTTGGGGTAGTTCAGCACGTGGACCAGGTTGGGCCAGGCGGCGACGTCCGGATCGGCCAGGCGCTCGGCGACCAGTTTCTTCAGTTCTTCGGGGGAGTGCTTCTCCAGCATCCGGGACTTGGTCCGGTCGGTGAACGCCCAGCCCGAATCACCGCCGCGGCCTTCGCGGGCGGCGCGCGGCATGAACCACATGACCCCGCCGTGGTAGGTGGTTTCGTAGAAGTCGTAGTGGCCGCCGGAAACGAAAATGGCCTTCAGGTGCGGCGGGCGTTCGGCCGCGGCGAGGACCTGCATGGAGCCGAAGTAGGAAATACCGACCATGCCGACGTTGCCGTCGCACCATGGCTGCTCGGCAACCCATTCGATGAAGTCATAGGCGTCCTGGCCCAGCGAGACGCCGCCGGCGTTGTAATTGCCGATGTGCTCACCGCCCGAGTCCCCGGAGCCGCGCAGGTCACCGATGACGTGGGCATAGTCTTCCTTCACAATCCTGGCAATATCGCCGGCCTCGATGCAGCCGTCCCACATCGGGCTGGGCCGGCGCTGCGGGGGCATGGTGAGGGCGAGTGCCTGGAGTTCCTTGCCGTAGGGGCTCAAGGCGACGAGCGCGGGGCGGGGCTTGTCCTCGGCACCGTGGTAGACATCCAGTGCCAGCTCGACGCCGTCACGCATCGGTGCGCGCAGGTCCTTGCGGATGGAAATGGTCTCGCCGCCGGCATTCCACGTCTTGAATTCAGCCATGCAGGTGAAGCTCCTTTGAAACAGTCAGGTGCCAGTGCTGTACCTGGCAGGCAGGCCCAAGAGGGCGTGACAACGACATATTATTATAATAAAGTTTGTGTGCGCAAGACCACAGGCAGGATCCTCAGCTAGGAGCAGCAATGACGCAGGACGTGAACATCCACCCCCTCGAGTCCCCCTGGGGCAGGTTCGGCCTCTACAGCTTCTTCATCGATGCCCCCGAGCCGGCCATTGTGGACACCGGGATTTCCTCATCGCCTGCCGAAGGAATGGTGCCGGCCCTCGAAGCACTGGGCCGCAGCATCAAGGATGTCCGCTGGATCCTGCTCACCCATGGACACATCGACCACCTCGGCGGTGCCCGTGCGCTGTGGGAACTCACGGACCGCAAGGCCCAGGTGGTCATCCACGAGGCCGACGCACCGCTGCTGCGCTCCCGCGACCGGCATCTGGACCAGTACGTGGCGGTGCGGCAGCAGTACCTTAACAACCCCGACGGGGTGCGCGAACAAACCGAAGCGGCAGGTACCGTGATCTCCGGTGAGCTGGAGCCGACCATGCTGGTCAGGGGCGGCGAAACGCTTTCGCTGGGCGGCGGGGTCACCGTGTCGGTGCATTCGGTCCCCGGCCACACCGCGGGCTCGGTGGCCTATGTGGTGGACGGGCAGAACGATGTCTTTGTGGGGGACGCGGTGCAGGTCCACGGCGCCGCCAACGGTTTCCCCGGTTACGAGGACCCGGCGGCCTACCGCGCGAGCCTGGCGTACCTGCGTGACGACGTCGCCCCGCGGCACCTTTATCTGGGCCACCTATACCGCCGGTCCGACGGCGTGCCCTACGGCGTGGAACTCGACGCGGCCCGGGCCCGGGAAGCGCTGCAGGAAAGCCTGGACATTGAGGCACGCATCGCCGGCGCGGCGGCCAGGTACCTGAAGGAGGGGTTGCGGGACACGGACTCGGCATACTCGCCGTTTGAGCCCGTGGCGGCGGAGCTTGGCTACACCGGCAACCCCACGCTGGAGCCTTCGCCCTTCTTCACCACCCTGGACGGCTACCGCAGGGCGTTTTCCGGTAAGTAGCGGGACTGGCGACGGGCGGGACTGGGGCAGGGATGACCACCAACGACGCCGGCCCGCGTGATGCGGACCGGCGTCGTTTTCGTCTGGGGGATTCCCCTGTGTGCAGTTGCCGGCGGCGGATCAGCGGAGCGGTGCCGCTGCATCAATGAGTGAGCGTTTTCCCGGCACCGGCAGTTTTCCCGGCAGCCAGCGGCACAAAGGCGAATGCCAGCGCCGCAATGATTCCGGGAATAGCGAAGAAAACGAAGTTCATCTGCACCGGCAGGCCCAGGGTCAGCAGCACGCCGCCGAACGTCGGCCCGAGGATGGCTCCCATCCGTCCCACACCCGAGGCCAGGCCGATCGCCGTGGAGCGCATAAAGGACGGGTAGTACTGCGCCACGAAGGAGTAGGAGATGTTCTGCGCACCCATGGTGCAGGCGCCGGTGACCGCCACGAGAAGCAGCAGGACGGCCATGTTGTTGCCAAAGCCGAGCAGGGTCAGGGAAACGGCCGAGACCACAAACATGGGAACCAGCACCCGTTTGACGCCCCACATGTCCGAAAGCCTGCCCAGGACCAGGGTGCCGATGATGGCACCCACGTTGAGGACGATCATGAAGGTCAGGCTGGAGTTCAGGGCATATCCTGCCTCCACCATCAGCTTCGGCAGCCACGTGGACAAGCCGTTGATCATGAGCAGGCACATAAAGAACGCAACCCAGATCATCAGCGTCCCCAGCGTGCGGCGGTTGGTGAATAGCGCAGCCACGGGACTGCCCGGTTCCTTCACGGCGATGCCGGTGAACGCAGTATCCGCCGGAAGCGCGGCGCCGGGGTTCACCTTGGCCAGTGCGGAGCGCAGCTCGTCCATCCTGCCCTGTTCCAGCAGGACGGCCGGGGAATCGAGGAAGAACCGGGTCATCCACGGCAGGAACACCAGGGGGAGGGCAGCAGCCCAGTAGACACTGTGCCAGCCGAAGGCGGGAAGCATAAACATGGCCACAAACGCGGCCAGGATGCCGCCCACGGAGAAGAAGCACATCACCACAGCCACCAGGGTGTTGGCCCGGCCCCTGGGTGCGTAGTCGGTCAGCATCGCGATCAGGCACGGCAGGATGCCGCCGATCCCCAGTCCGCCCAGGAAACGCAGCACGGAGAAAATCTCCGGTCCGGGGGCAAACCCGCAGAGGGCGCTGGCAACGGAGAACAGCACGACGCTGAGGGTCAGGACCTTCCGCCGTCCCATCCGGTCCGCAAGAATGCCGAACAGGATGGCACCGACCATCATGCCGAAGATGCCGTAGCTTCCGATCGCGCCGGCCGCAACCGGACCCAGGGACCATTCCTCCATCAGGACGGGAAGAACCGACCCGTACACCACCAGGTCATACATATCGAAGGTGATGATGAAACAGGCCCAGAAGAGCATCCAGCCGTGGAACCGGTTGAACGGAGTGTCCGCAATAAACTCCCGGATGTTCACCGGCGTCGCGGTGGCACGGCTCATGCCTGCCCGTTCCCGGTCGCGGCGCCGGTGACAGCGCCCGTGCCGGCAAGGAACCCTGCCGTCTCCCGGAAGGCTTGGTAGAACTCGGGCAGCCAGGAGAAGTTGGCTACAAAGCCGTGGTTGGCGCCTTCGTAGCGGGAGACCTGCACCTGGACACCGGCCGCAGCCAGCAGCTTTCCGTACAGCTCGCCCTCGTCACGCAGCGGATCGTGTTCGGCCGTCAGGATCAGGGCCGGCGGCAGCCCGGTGAGGTCCGCGCGCTTGATCGGGGAGACCCGAGGGTCCGCCGGGTCTGCGCCGTTATCCAGGTAAAACGCGTTGAAGGGCGCCAGGCCCGCTGTTTCCAACCCGTACCCTTCGGCATTCTCGCGCAGCGAGGCATAGCGGTCGACGTCGAAATCCAGGTCCAGGGACGGGTAGAAGAGGATCTGGTGGGTGATGCCGGTGAAGCCGTCGTCCTTGGCCATGGCCGCGGCGGCGGCGGCGAAGTTGCCGCCCGAACTGTCACCGGCGACAGCGAGGGTCCGGCCGTTCCACTGGAGCTGGTCCCCGTGCTCCGCAGCCCAGCGCAGCACGCCGTAGCAGTCCTCAAGCCCGGCAGGAAAGGCGGCCTCCGGCGCCAGCCGGTACCCCACGGAAATTACCCGGCAGCCGGTTTCCTTGGCGAGGGAGCGGGCCACATGGTCGTGGGTGTCCAGGCTGCCCAGGAAGAACGCACCGCCGTGGATGTACACCAGCAGCCCGTAGGATTCGGCCTCGGCCGGAGTGTAGATCCGCACCGGTACTGCGCCCGACGGCGTGGGAACGGTGGTGTCCTCCACGGCATGCAGCGGCAGCCGGTCTTCGAGCGGGGGTACCTGGGCGGCCTCACCGGCTCGCATGGCGGCCGGGTCCAGCGGTGAACCGTCGGGAGCGGGCAGGGCGGCGAGGATCTTCGCGATTTCGGGATGGATGGTCATGGCTCGGTTCCTTACGTGGTCGGAGTGTGTTCGGGGAACGCGTTTTCCGCGGACTCCGGAGTCCAGCCCAGGCGGGAGAGCCGCTGCAGTTCATCCGTCAGCGGCTTCCGGGTGGCCTGGAACTGCTCCAGGGCGTCCTTCACGGAATCGGCGGCCACCAGGGCGTCGGCCAGTGCACCTGCGTCCTGGATGGCCGAGTTGGCGCCCTGGCCCTGGTGGTGGAGCATGGCATGCGCGGAATCGCCCATGAGGGTGACGGAATCGCTGTGCCAGCAGTCGATGGGATCAATGTCGTACACGGAGCGGCTGGTGACCTGGCTGATGTCCAGGGTGCGGGCCACATTGACGATCCGCTCGTCGAAGCCTTCGAGCAGGGAGACGAGGTAGTCGTTGGTGATCACCGGTGCCCAGCTGTCGTCGTCGGAGGCAGCCGTGATGTCGTAGGACACCTGGTTGCGGTGCCGCAGCGGGAGGTTGTAGGCGATGGTGCCGGTCTGTGCCACGTAGAAACGGGGGTTGTCGTCGGTGACCAGGCCGAAGGCATCGTCTATGGAGATGACGGTGCGGTAAGCGTGTTCGCCGGCGAAGACGGGTTCCTTGTCGCTGAAAAGCTGCTGGCGCACCAGGGAACGGATGCCGTCGGCACCGATGACCAGGTCCGCGGTGACCGTGCTGCCGTTTTCGAAGGTCACCGTTGCGGTGTCGCCGTTATCCTTGATGCCGGTCATCTTGTGCCCGGTGTGCACGAATTCCGGGGGCAGCACACCGAAGAGGGCTTCGATGAAGTCTCCGCGGTGGATGATGCGGGTGTGGTTGGTCTGGGCGAAGCCGTGCAGCATCGGCCACTCTTCCCGGGCCAGGACCTGCCCGCCGTCGGCGGTGACGATTTCCAGGTATTCGCTCGGGGCACTCACCGCGGCGATTTCGTCGAAGATGCCCCACTCGCGGAACAGCTCCACCGTGGCCGGACGCAGCCCAATGCCCGCACCCACCTGGCCAAAGGCCGGTGCCTGCTCATACACATGGACGTTTTCAGCGCCGGCGCTGCGCAGGGCGATGGCAGCCGCGGCGCCGCCGTAGCCGCCGCCGATAATGGCAATCTTCAGGTCCTTGAGATTCTGCATGGGATTCTTCACTTTCTTTTCGCCGCTGCGTCGGTGCACCGGCGGAACGAATCGGGAGGGAGGGGGAGGGGACGGAGGGGGAGGGAGGGGATGGCCGTGGGGAGAACGGTCGGGGAGTTGCGACAGGGAAGCCGCAGGTCAGACCGACAGCGACAGGAAGTCGGCAGGATTGTCAACGAAGAGGGTGGTAATGGTTTCCTCGTCGATGCCGGCGTTCCTCAGGTCCGGCATGAGGTCCTCGAAGATGTAGTTGACCGTGTGGCCCTTGACGCCCGGCCAGCCCAGCGGGCTGCAGTTGGCATCGGCGGAGGCGAGCAGCTGGCTCAGGTGCCCCTTTTCGATCAGGGTCAGGAAGTGGTTCAGCCGTTCCTTACGGGGGCGTGCCCAAAACGGCGGGTCAGGAAGCTCGGTTTCGTAGCCGAACGTGTCGAAGCCGATGCGGCCGCCCTGGCCCATGATCCATTCACTCGGGGTATTCGGGGCGTTGAGCCCGTCATCCGCATGGCCGAACAGCACCCGGTCCAGCGGCAGGCCTTCCTCACCGAAGATGTCGATGGCCGGTGCCGGATCGATGGCCAGATGGGTCAGAATCGGGGCGCCGGTGGCAACGGAGGCGCGGGCGGCCGCCCGGTAGATTTTCTTGTCCAGCTCGGTCATCCGGCCGCCGCGGCTGACGCCCACCTTGATGACGCCGGCCTTGCTGCCGGTGGTGCCGATGCCGACAGTGATCTCGGAGATGAACACCTCCGCCAGGTAGGCGACGCCGGCCCGCGCAAAGTGCGGCAGGGCGGTGTCCCCGCCCACGAAGCCGGTGCAGGCCACAATGTGGACGCCGGTCTTCGCGGAGAGGGACTTGTAATAGTCGACGTCGCGCCCGTTGCAGATGCCGGTGGCATCCACGAAGGTGCCGCCGCCGTACTCGTGGAACTGCCGGAGCTTGGGGACGGTTTCCGCGTACCGCTGCTCGGGGGTCTTCCACCATTTCTCGTCCAGCTCGCTGCCGGGCATGCCGTAGCCGATATGTTCATGGATGGCGACAATGCCCAGCTCGGCAGCAGGGATCGTGCCCAAAACAGTGTTTACTTTTGCCAACACCAACACCTCAGAAAATAGATAGGTTTTACGGTTTTCAGGCCTGTGCGTCAGGCCCGGGCCGGGACGGCTGCCTGCACGGAAAGCAGGGCGCGGGGGTTGCCGACCAGGATGCGTTCGGCATCGGCGCCGCCAACCCCCCGGGACTTCAGGAAGGGCATAAAGGCGGACAGTACGTAACTGAAGGGCAGGTCATAGTCGGGGTGGCCCTTGGCCACGCCGACGGCGTTGCCGGAGAGCAGGATCCGGTCGGCAAAACCTGCAGCAACGAGTTCCAGCACCAGGGCTGCACGCTGCCGGTCATCCACATACCCGGGATCCTCATTGAGGCCAACATGGTCCAGTCCCACGTAGGCGCCGCGGCGGGCGATTTCGAGGGCCGCACCCGCCTCAACGGCGTCGCGGCGGTCCAGGCCGCCGACCAGGACGCGGTCCGCAGGGAGTCCCTCGTCGAGGACCACGTCGAGGTCATGCAGGGCGTCCGCCCCGAAGCGGATGGAGAGCGGAACGCCGGTGGCCAGCGCGGTGCGTGCAGAGCCGCGGAACAGGCTCTCCTCGGTGGGCGTCATGCCGGCACGGTCCGCCGTCGTCGTCACCAGCCCGGCGGCGGCCCGGCGCTCAAGGCGGGGGATCACCATGCCCTCGGTTGCCTCTCTGGTAAACAGGTCCGCGAACTTATCAGCAGGCCACGGCGTGGGCGGGTTGGTCTGCGGTGTGAGGAAGTAGCCGCCCAGCATTTCCTCGGGACCCATGCCCGTGGAGGCGATGATGTTCACGCCGGTGGAGCGGGACAGTGCTTCATACAAACGAAGGTCCCGGCCGTGGAACATGCCGGTGCTGTCCACGATGGTCCGTCCGCCGTGGCGGTGGAAATCGGTCAGCTTCGCGGCGAGGACATCGAAAATCTCCGCCCGGTCCATGGTGATCTCCGGAGCGTATTCCGCGCCGGGAACCACTGAGAGGAGTGCCTCGTGGACGGCCACCGGACCCAGCTGATCTGCGGGGACGGGACCGAGGACGGTATTGACGACGGCGTTGCCGTTCTGATGTGCGACGGCGCCGTGGGAAGTACGTGCGGCGTCGTCGCCGACGAAGTGGCTCACTTGCCTCTCCTTTGAAGCTCGGGTGGATTCGGGGCGCCCAGATGGCGCTGGTCACACCCGGGTTGGGAGTGCCTAGCATCACAGATTTCTTTACATCGTGTCAAGTAAGCCATCGGGATGTCAGGCAAATATGTGATGCTTGACACATTGTAAAGCTTTCATCCACACTGTCACCTGAACGCCGGGATCCAGCGGCTTCACGGCCGGCGCCCTGCCGGCGGACGGAAACGAAGGAGTTTCACCCATGAGCACCAGCTTGAGAGCGCGCTCGGGATCGGCGCGGGCCACGTTTTTCACTGCCTACAGTGCGGTTGCCCTGGCGCAGATCACCAACGCGTTGCCCGGTGCCCTCAACGGCACTTTCGCGGCGGAGTTTCATACCTCCGGCGCCGGCCTGACGTGGATTGCCGGCATTTTCATGATCGGCGTGGTCGTCTTTGAGCTCAGCTGGGGGTTGCTGGGAGACCTGTTCGGACGGAAAAAGCTGCTCTATGTGGGAGCGGGACTGAGCATCGCCGGGTCCGTCCTGGCCGGTCTGGCCCCCACCACGGGCGTGATGATTACCGCCCAGGCCATCGGCGGCATCGGGGCGGGCATCCTGTTCCCGATTTCACTGTCGATGATCGCCGCGATTACCCCCGATCACCGGGCCCGGGCACGCGTCATTGCCACCTGGGCCGGTTTCCTGTCCCTGGGGGCGGTGATTTCCCCGGTTCTTTCCGGCCTGACCTCCCAGCTCTTCACCGTGCCCGGCGCCGGCGCCGGTGATCCCAACGTCTTCAGTGGCTGGCGGGTGGCGTACTTCATTGCCGCGGCCATCGCCCTCGGCGTCATGGTCAGCGCCACCCGGGCGCAGGATTCCGCTGCCCCCGAAGGCCGCCGGCTGGACCTGCCCGGACAGGCAACGCTGGCCCTTGGCCTGATTGCCGCCCTCTATGCAACGGTGCGGGCCGTGGACGCCGGCTTCGGCGCGTGGGACGTCATCACCGGCTACCTTGCCGGCGGCATCCTCCTGATCCTCTTCGTAGTGGTGGAATCCCGCACGGAGCAGCCGCTGATCCATCTCTCGCTGTTCCGGAACCGGGCCTACTCCATCACCGGCATCGTGGCCGTCACGGGCATGTTCGCCTTCCTGGCCGTCTGCTACAGCACCAGCGTGGCGGTGGGTGGGCTGGCCCTGGCCGAGACCTGGAAGGTGGGGGTGTTGTTCGTCTTTATCCAGGGACCGGCCTTTGTCTTCATCCCCGTGGTGGGATGGCTGATCCACCACGTAGCCCCGCGCTGGGTCCTGACCTCCGGCTTCGCCTTGATGGCCGTCTCCGGCTATTGGCTCTCCACCTTCCCGCTGGGCACACCCGAAGCGTTCGGAGGGACCCCGTGGACGGCGTTTATGCTGCCGTTGCTCCTGCTGGGGATCGGCTTCGCCCTTACCGTCGGCTCCATCACCGCCGTCGCCATCAACACGGTGGATGAGCACCATATCGGCATGGCCTCCGCCACCACCAACCTGCTGCGGGACCTGGGCTTCGCCCTCGGACCGGTCCTCGGGTCGGTCATTGCCTTCGGCATCGGTGCCACCGCCTTCGCGGCGCCGCTGGCCGGAATCCTCACGGGGGCAGGGCTCACGCCCGCTGCCGTTGAGGGGCTGTCCAACGTGCCGCCGCTGGCCTTCCTGTCCGGCTGGTCCGACGTCGTTGGCACCTTCTCCGGTTCGGCACTGTCCGGCGGCGCCCCGGCGGAAGCCGTGGACGGTATGGTCCGCAGCCTCACCGGAGTGCAGCCGCAGATCCAGGGAGCTGCCGGGTCCTCACTGGGCCGGGGCTTCCAGGCCGTGTACCTGACCGCCGGGATTGCCGCGACGGTCTCGGCCTTCCTCACGCTCTTCATTACCTCCGCCTCAACCTCGGCACCCGGTACCGCCGCCGACGCCGCGGACGCCGCGGATGAATCCGCCGAAGCCAAGGCCGGCCTCTGAACCGGCCCGGATCTTCCCCAACACCCCCGTACCCCACACCCCCGTACCCCAACAGACAGGAGAGTGCCATGACGGCACCCGCCGAATCCGACGTCGATCTCTGGGATGACGCCATCCTCGCTGACCCGTATCCCGTGTACACCGAACTGCGCGAACTCGCGCCGGTGGTTTACCTGCCGCGCAACGATGTGTATGTGCTGACCCGGTATGACACCATCCGCGACGCACTCGGGGATCCCGAAACCTTCTCCTCCACGTCCATTGGATTCAACCCGATGGTGAACGAGGCGCTGGCCGGGACCTCCCTGGCCTCCGATGCGCCGCTGCACACCCAGCTGCGGGCCGTCCTGTCCGCAAACCTCACGCCGCGCGCCCTGCGCGGACTGAAGGTAGTGATCGACGAGAAGGCGGACAAACTCGTTGCCGCGCTCGCCGCGGGCGGGGGATTCGAAGCCGTCGACGCGCTTGCCCGTGCCTTTCCGCTGGATATTGTTTCCGATCTGATCGGCTTCGAGGGGCCGGTCAAGGCGAACATGCTGCGCTGGGGGCAGGCAGCCATGCAGGTGATCGGGCCGCTGAACCAGCGCACCCAGGAGAGCTTCCCCATTGCGGGTGAACTGTACGAGTGGTGTTCCTCCGTAACGGCCCGGGACCTGCTGCCCGGCTCGATCGGGCGCGGCATCTTCGACGCCGAAGCCCGTGGGGAGATTCCCGCAGGCTACGCCGGGAACATCATCCACCAGTACCTCGGTGCCGGCGTGGACACCACCATCGCCTCCATCGGCAATATTGTGGCGTTGTTCGGCCGCCATCCGGAGCAGCTGGAACTCGTCCGGGAAGATCCGGCGCTGGTACCGGCGGCATTCGCCGAAGTGCTGCGCTACTGGGCGCCGATCCATGTGTGGGGACGCCGGGTCACCCGGGACGTGGAGATCGGCTCCGCCGTGCTGCCGGCCGGCGCGCAGGCCGGCATCCTCTTCGGCGCCGGAAACCACGACCCGCGGCATTACGAAAATCCGGATACCTTCGACGTCACCCGCAACCCCGTGGACCATCTCTCCTTCGGGTACGGACCCCACGGCTGCGCCGGGCAGGGGCTGGCGAAGCTGGAAGGGCACGCCATTGTGTCCGCCCTGGCCCGGCATATGAAGTCCTGGACGGTGAGCGGGGAGCAGCGGATTCCCAGCAACATTACGCGCAGCCTGGAACAGCTGCAGGTGACCGGGGTGGAGGCAGCATGAGGATCGAACTGGACCGGCCGCGTTGCGAGGGGCACGGATTGTGCGAGGAAGCGGCACCGGAGCTGATGCACCTGGACGACGACGGCGAGCTGGTGCTCGACGTCCCGGAGGTGGATGCGGCGGACGCGGCGGCGGCCAATGCAGCAGTGCGGATCTGCCCCGTGGCAGCCCTTCGGCTTAGCGTATGAGGCCCGGAGGATGAAACAGCGCCGCATAGTGGTGGTCGGCAACGGCATCGCGGGCCTCACGGCCTGCGACACGCTCCGCACGGCCGGCTTCGACGGAGAGCTGACCGTAGTGGGCGCAGAACCCCACCAGCCTTACAGCCGTCCGGCCTTGTCCAAGGCGCTGCTGCACGGCGGGGACACCCTGTCCGCCCACGAACTGCCCGCCCCCACCCACGGGGCAACAGAGCTGCTCGGGGAAACCGCCGCCGGGCTGGACGTCCGGGCACGGGTGCTCCGGCTGGGCGGCGGAGGCGAGCTGCCCTATGACGGCCTGGTGATCGCCTCGGGGTCCCGGGCGCGCCGGCTCACTGCCAACGACGGCGGCGCGGGGCAGGAACTCACCCTGCGGACGTTCGAGGACGCGGTCCGGCTCAAGCAGCTGACCGCCGGCCGGCCGTCGGTGATAGTAGTGGGCGGCGGACCGCTCGGAACGGAGGTGGCGTCGGGCTGCCTCTCGGCGGGCTGCGAGGTGACGCTGGTCTCCGACGGGCAGCCGCTGTCCCGGCAGCTGGGCGGATACCTGGCGGATCTGTTCGTCTCCGCGGCGGCCCGGCAGGGCCTGCGGATGGTTCACGGCGGCAGGGCCGAGCTTGTTACTTCAGGCTCCGGCCCCCGGGTGCTGCTGGCCGACGGCACCGTGCTGGAAGCGGACCTGGTGGTGACGGCCGTTGGCGATCTGCCCAACACCGAGTGGCTGGCCGGCTCCGGACTGCTGACCGGCGGTGCCCTCCGGGTGGATTCGCGCGGCCGGGTGGATTCCCGCGGCCGGGTCCGGCCGGAGATTGTTGCCGCCGGGGACGTGGCCGGTTTTCCAACCGGCCGGGGCCTGGCCCGGGTACCCCTGTGGACCAGCGCCATTGACCAGGCCAAGGTGGCGGCTGCGGGGCTGCTGCGGGGGCAGGAGGCAGCCGAGCTGAAGTTCCAGCCGTATTTCTGGACCGAAGCGTTCGGCCTGTCGCTGAAATCGGTGGGTTTCACGCCCGTCAGCGGCGCCCCCGACTACACCGGGCAGGGGTCCGATGAGGACTCGCAGCTGATGTGGTGGGCCAATCCTGCCGGTGCAGGAACCGCGGTGTCGGTAAACTACCGGATCCCGGTTCCCAGGCTGCGCCGCCTGGCTAACCAGGGACCGGCTGCGCTCGGCCCGCCGGTGCCATCACAGCCCTGACCGGCTGTTAGTGTGAACAGCATGTCGTCGCTGCGTGAGGCCCAAAAACAACTGACGCGGGACAGGATTGTCGAGTGCGCCCTGGAGCTCTTCACTGCCAAGGGCTACGCCGCCACCACCATCGATGAGATTGCGGTGGCGGCCGGCACCACCCGGGTCACCTTCTACGCCTACTATCCTTCCCGCACCGAGCTGATGAAGGACTTCATGGGCCGGGTCAACGCGGTCCTGGAACGCGCCTCCGGTGCCGGACAGCCCTCCACCGCGCAGGAGCTGGTAGACGTGGTGCACGCCGGGGAGCTGGCCGGCATCCTGGGCTGGCTCGAGTCCCGGGCAGCGCTCTGGCCGGTATTCCGGCCCTATCTGGACGTGCTGGAGGAGGCTGCGGCCCTTGACCCGGAGGTCCGTGCCCTCATGGATGCCTGGCATGAGGAAGTCATCTCCGACCTGGTCCGGGGACTGCAGGTGGCCGGCCGCTTCGCCGCCGAAACCCACCACATCCGGGGAACCCTCGCCTACACACAGCTGGACTATGTGGCCACGCTGTGGACCAGGCGGAAGCTCGAGCCGCACCGCGAGCATGCGCTCGAGGTGCTGGCCGACAGCTGGTACCACCTGCTGTGTGATGATTCCTGACAGGCGCTTTCGCCCAAAAGGCCCGCCGGAGTTTTTTCCGGCGGGCCTTTTTGTGTGTTCCGTGGTTCTTAGAGCTCCGTGACTGCTGCCTCGTAATCCAGGCGGGGCAGGCGGGGGTAGCGCGGTTCGCCGGCAGCCGGAACACCGATGTTGACCACCAGGAAAGACTTGCGGTCCAGGCCGGCGTGCAGGTCCGCGTCCAGGCCTGCGGCGTCAAAGCCACCCATGGGTCCGGCGGACAGGCCCACGGAACGTACCGCGAGCAGGAAATAACCGGCCTGCAGGTGGGCGTTGTTGTTGCCCATCACGGTGCTGAGCTCGGGGTTGGCCGCGAAGACGGCGCCCTGTGCGGGAGCGGGCGGGAAAACCGTGGCGAAATGCCGGTGCCAGCTGATGTCCACGCTCAGGACTGCGGTCAGCGGCGCCGCCTCGGTTTTGGCCTTGTTGCCGTCGGCCATATGCGTCACCAGGCGCCGCCGGGACTCGGGAGAACGTACCCAGGTGATCCGCAGCGGCTGGATATTCATCGCCGTGGGACCCATCTTGGTCAGTTCGTAAATGTCCCGGAGCTGTTCGTCGGTGACCGGCTGGTCCGTGAAATCGGAGACGGTCCGGGCATCGCGGAAGAGAAGGTCCAGTGCTGCCGAGTCGAGGGCAGAGGTTGATTCGAGAGTGCCGTCGCTCATGCGCAGCAGTCCTCCTTCAAGGAGATGGTTGAAGCTTTAACCATACGGCTGCGCCGGAAGATATCCAAACGAACGGCCGGCCGGGTACCGGGGCGGGTCCTAGCGCGCGGTAACGAACCGGTACTTGAACCGGTCCGCGCGGTGCACCGCCGACCGCCAGCCGGCCGGCTGCCCGTCGGTGGTGTAGAAAACGGTCTCGATCACCAGCAGCGGACTGCCCTCGCGCACGCCCAGGGCGGCGGCCTGGTCCGACGAGGCGGCGGTGGCCCAGGATTCGTGCTCGGCCCGGCCCAGGGCGATGCCCAGATCCTGCTCCAGCAGCTCGAAGCCGGAACCTGATTCCTCCAGTTCGGAGACGGTGGGAGCAAACCCTTCGGGAGCGCGGATGTAAATGCGCGCTTCGAGCAGAGGCTCACCCTCGACGGAAATCACCCGCGTAAAGTGCAGGACGCGTTCCGCGGCGTCGATGCCCAGGATTTCCGTCATCTTTTCCGGAGGTGCCACCCGCTCGATGTCCGAAACGATCGACGCCGGATGCAGGCCGCTTTCCGTCAGGTAATGGTAAAGGTCGCCGGTGCGCACGTGCGCCGGACGGAGAATGCGCGGACCGGTGACCGGAAAGGTGCCCTTGCCCTGCTTCCGGTAGACGTACCCTTCCGAGGAGAGCTCTTTCAGGGCCTGCCGGATGGGTGCCCGGCTGACGCCGAAACGGTCCAGCAGCCGGTCCTCGGTCATGGGCGTTCCCGGATCCGCGGTCCCGTCGGAAATCTCCGTGCGCAGGATGTCCTTGATCTGCCGGTACAGGGGGACCCCGGAGGCAGGATCGAGTTCGCCAGAGGCCATGGGGAACGCACTCTCCAAGTGATAAACAGCGGGGATCACAGTTAATCACGAATCACGGCATGACACCGGGACGCGGGCCCGGGAGAGACCCCCGCGAAGGTCCGGAGGTTCGGAACCGCAGCCCTAGGCGGCCGCATCCGAGGGCGACCAGACGGCGTCAAGCCGGCCGCCGGCGTCGTCTTCGGAAATACCCAGGGCAAGGGAGATCTCGGTCAGCAGCGGGCGGCGGGCGTGGCGCAGCATTTCCCGCTCCGCCTGCGACAGTCCGCGGTCAGCCTCGCGCAGCATGAGGTTACGGACGACGGCGGCAATCACCATTGGATCGCCGGTGGCGATTTTCTCGCTGTTCTCTTTGAACCGACGGGACCATTGCGGATCCTCATCATCGGCGGGAGACTTCAGGACCGCGAACAGAGCGGCCAGGCCGGCGCCGTCAAGCACCGGACGCAGGCCCACGTGTTCCACCTGGTCAACCGGAACCCAGACCATCAGCCGGGAGGACTGGACCTCCAGGACAATACAGTCCTTCTGCATCCGGGGATGGGTTTGATAGGACATCACGACCGCGGGGCCGTGGTGGGGATGGACCAGAACCTGGCCCTCTGAAAATGGCAAGTAGCTACCTCCTGGCGGAAGTCCGGGTGCCACGCTCGACGCCGCCCGGCAGGATGCCGGCGGTAACCATCGTTTCAGGGCCGGCGGGACTCCGGCGCCGGAAAGCACAGGCATCCCCGGAACCACCGGTGGAGACGGGCCTGCCTGCGAGCTTGGCCGCTCCTTCCATTTTACGCCGTCCGCGCCGGTAAAAACCGGTGCCCGGGGCAGAAGCGGGTACGCGGCGCCCGAAATTCAGGAGGCGGCCGTTGCGCCGGCAGGCGACGGACCCCGCGGCGCAGGGAGGCAGAATGGAAAGGTGAATGCTCCAGCCTCCCAGCTCCCGCCGGACCTTCGGCAGCCGTTCGACCTGATCCGCATCGGCACCGGACTGGTCTTCGCCTCCTCCCTGCAGGAGCTGGCGGGCGTGCTGCAGCCAAACGGTGGCACCGCCGTCGTGCAGGCACCCCCGGGAACCGGCAAGACCACGCTGGTGCCGCCGCTCGTCGCCAATATCCTGGCGGGAGGGCGCACCCGGCCGAAGGTGGTGGTCACGCAGCCGCGGCGTGTCGCGGTCCGGTCCGCGGCGCGCCGGCTGGCGCAGCTGGACGGCACTGCCCCGGGTGGGCGGATCGGCTACACGGTCCGGGGCGAGAGCCGCAGCGGACCGGACACGCTCGTGGAGTTCGTGACTCCGGGCATCCTGCTGCGCCGGCTGCTGGCCGATCCCGGGTTGGAGGGCACCGCGGCGGTTGTTCTGGATGAGGTCCATGAGCGCGGACTGGAAACGGACCTGCTGCTCGGAATGCTTGCCGAGGTACGCCAGCTGCGCGGGGACCTGACCCTGGTTGCCATGTCCGCCACCCTGGACGCGCAGCGCTTCGCCGCACTGGTGGGTTCCGGTGACGGTCCGGCCCCGGTGATCGGCTGCCCGTCCGCACTGCATCCGCTGGAGACCGTCTGGGCGCCGCCAGCGGTTCCCCGGCTGGATGAGCACGGGGTGACCCGCGGCTTCCTGGACCATGTGGCGGACACGGCGCTGCGCGAACACTCGCACGCCGTCGCCGGGGACCCCGGCATCGACGCACTCGTGTTTGTCCCCGGTGCCCGCGAAGTGTCCGTGGTGGCGGGCCGGCTGCGTTCCCGGGTCCCGGCCGGCACCGAAGTGCTGGAGCTGCACGGCCAGGTGGGCCCCGCCGATCAGGACCGCGCCGTGTCCGGGCGTTCGGCCGGGGAGCCGGCCCGGATCATCGTGTCCACCTCGTTGGCCGAATCCTCGCTGACCGTGCCCGGTGTCCGCCTGGTCATCGACTCCGGCCTGGCGCGTGAGCCGCGCCGCGACGCTCTGCGGGGGATGTCCGGGCTCGTCACCCTGTCCTGTTCCCGTGCCTCGGCGGACCAGCGGGCCGGACGTGCCGCCCGGCTCGGCCCCGGCATCGTGGTGCGCTGCTATGACGACAAGGCCTTCGGGGCCGCCCCCGCGCATCAGACCCCGGAGATCGCCGTCGCAGACCTCACCTCCGCAGCCCTCATCCTGGCCTGTTGGGGCGCACCCGGGGGTAAAGGGCTTGCCCTTCCCGATGCTCCGCCGGCCGCCGCCCTGCGCGATGCCGTGGAGGTGCTGCAGGGCATCGGCGCCGTGGACGCTGCCGGGAAGGCGACGTCCCGGGGTAAAACCCTGGCCCGCGTTCCGGCGGATCCGCGGCTTGCCCGGGCCCTGCTCGACGGCGCAGGGGCAGTGGGAGTGCGGGCCGCAGCCGAAGCCGTCGCCCTGCTCTCGGCGGACCACCGGGCACCCGGTGCGGACCTCACCAGGCTGGCGTCCGGACTGCGCAACGGCCGGGAGCCGGGGGAGCGGCGCTGGTCCGAGGATGTGCGCCGACTGGAACAGCTGGCCCGCCGAACCACAACGGGCGCTCCGGCCGCGGCCGGGGTTTCCGGTTCGGACGCCCTGGGCTACGTCGTTGCCCTGGCCTTCCCGGACCGGATTGCCCGGCGCGTTCCAGGCTCGGGGCCGGAGCAGTATCTGCTGGCCTCCGGGACCAGGGCCGGCCTTCCCTCCGGCAGCTCCCTGACCGGGCAGGAGTGGCTGGCCGTCGCCGAAGCCACCCGTGCACAGGGCAGGGACGCCGCGGGCACCGGTGCCGTCATCCGCTCGGCGGCGCCGCTGACCCTGGACGCTGCGGAAGCCGCGGCCGAACATCTGGTGACGGACACCGTGGAAGCGGACTTTGCCGGCGGCCGGATCACGGCACGGCGCGAACACCGGCTGGGGGCCATCCTGCTGGGTTCCACCCCGGTACGCCCGACCGCTGAAGAGGGCCGGACCGCCGTCGCCCGCGCCCTGGCGGCCCGCGGCCTGGACCTCATCGGTTTCTCCGACGCAGCCGAGGCACTCCGCCGTCGCCTTGGCCTGCTCCACCGGGAACTGGGGGAGCCGTGGCCTGATGTCAGCGATGCGGCCCTGCTGGGCCGGCTGCAGGACTGGCTTGGACCGGAGCTGGACCGCCTGGCCGGCGGGGCCTCCACCCGCAGCATCGACCTGGCCGATCCGCTGCGGCGGCTGCTGCCGTGGCCGGCCGCGTCGCGGCTGGGTGAACTCGTGCCCGAGCGCCTGGAGGTTCCCAGCGGCTCACGGGTCCGCATTGAGTATCCGGAGGCGGGGCACGACGGCGGCAGGCCGGTGGTGGCGGTGAAGCTGCAGGAGTGCTTCGGGTGGGCGCAGACACCGCGGCTCGTGGACGGGCGGGTCCCGGTGCTGTTCCACCTGCTGTCCCCGGCGGGCCGGCCGCTGGCGGTTACCGATGACTTGTCCTCCTTCTGGTCAGGTCCGTATGCGCAGGTCCGGGCCGAGATGCGCGGGCGGTATCCCAAGCACCCTTGGCCGGAGGATCCGTGGTCTGCCAGGGCCACTGCCCGGACCAAGGCGCGGATGTAGTTTTTTCCATGCAGCTACACCTCCGTGACTTCCTCACCGTGCCGTCCGGGCGCGGGCATCGGCTACCCGCCGTCCGCGTGGCTGCGGGCATTTTCGCACCGCTGCTGGTCCTGATCCTGCTGGGCCGCACCGACCTGACGATGTGTGCCGTCTTCGGGTCACTGACCGGCATTTTCGGCCGTGCGGAAGTGCACTGGCGGCGCCTGCAGCACCAGTCCCTGTCAGGCCTGCTCATGGTCCTGACCGTGGTGGCCGGTGTGTTTCTGTCCCTTTCCGGCGCGGAGTCCTGGACTGTTGTAGGCGCCGGAACCCTCATTGCCGGCCTTGTTGCGGTGGCTGCCAGTTATCTAAGGGTTCGGCCCGCCGGTCCGTTTACCTACATCTTCGCCTTTACCGCTACGTCCGCGGCACCGTTCCCTGGCCGGTTGGAGGAAGCTGCGCTGACCGTGGCGGGCAGCGTACTGCTCGCCGTAGCGCTGGGTTTTGCCGGCAGGCTGCACGCGCGTCGGCATACTCCGCGCCCGCTGCCGCCGTACCGGCCGCCGTCGTGGGGGCGGATCCTGCGTCACTCGGGCCGTTACGCCGTGGCCGTCGCCGCCGCCGGATCGGTCTCGGCAGGGCTGGGACTGGGGCACGGATACTGGGCGATGCTCGCCGCCTGTGCTCCGATCGCGGCAGTGGATGCAGCCGGGGGAACCATCCGCGCCGTGCACTTCATCCTGGGTACCTACGGGGGTGTGCTGGTCTCCGCGGTGCTGCTCCAGGTTTCATGGTCGCCGGTCCAGCTGGCGGTGCTGTTAGCCGTGCTGCAGTTATGCGGGGAGATCTACGTGGCGCGGCACTATGGCCTGGCCATGGTGTTCCTGACGCCGGTGGCCCTGCTCATGACGGGGTTTGTCGCCAGCCAGCCGGTGCTGACGGTGACCCTGGACCGGGCCGTCGAAACGACCATCGGGGCGCTCGTAGCCGTGGCGGTCATTGCCGCCACCACCCGCAGTGGCTCGACGGCTGCTACTGCCTCGACGCGCTGAAGAGCTGTGCCGAGCCCTCGACGTCGGCCGTTGTCGGGTCACCCAGGTAGAGCATGCCGGCACCCTGTTCCAGGTAGGTGTTCACGTCGCCCACCGAAACCATCGCTTCTCCCCGGGCAGCGAGCACCACGGTGAACCGTTCCAGCGGGATGGAGGCGGTGCCGCCCTGGATCACGGTCCGCCGCAGGTCCAGATCCTCGCTCCACAGCGGAATATGTTCCTGGCACTCGTTGATTCGCTCCACCTCAAGTGGTGCGGGCCCGGGCCGGCCGTTGTCCAGAACCTGCTGCAGTTCGGCAACGTCCACGTAGTCCGTGGTTAGCCCGGCCTTCAGGGCATTGTCGGACAGGCCCATCACCACCAGCGACTGCCCGGAAAGATAGGAGTGGAGGCAGCCCGCAGGGGTCACCATTGCCTGTCCGGTGTCCAGCTTGAGGAGGTTCATGCAGAGGGCTATGAGAATCCCGCGGTCGCCGGGGAAAAGCGGCTCAAGCCGGCGGAAGACGCCAGCCGCGTCAGCCGTGGGACCGTCGGTTTCGGTCACCTCTGCCATGGCGGCCTTGGTTTCCCGGATTGCACGCTCAGTCTCGGACGGTTCCATGCGCAGGAGGGCGTGTACCGGCAACTCATGCCGGAACGCCAATATGCCGCGAAGCCACGGAAGGCCCGCTCCGTCGGCGATGGCCCGCAGTTCTTCCCGGCTGCGCTCTCCCGACAGTACGCGGAGCGGCGTGAGCGCTACGGCTACTTCAAACTTGGCGTACCTGTCCTTATAGTTTCGGTTTCCGGCGTTCAAGGGGACCCCGCGGGTTTGTTCCCGGACATAACCGGCCAACGCCTGGTCCGGCCGGGGATGCAGCTGAATCGGCTTGGGTATATCCGCGTCCATGACATGCATCCGGAACGGGATAGGGCGGGCCGGTATCTGTTCCGGATTGGAGAAACGGCGGGGGTGGGCGGCAAGAAGCCGATGGAGGGCACCGGGGAGGTCATCGGGATCCCAGGTAATCACGGCACCCGTGGCGGAGGGAGAACTGTGCCGGCTGTCCCGGCCGTGCTGCCCGGCGTCCTCGTCCCCCGGTGCATTCATTGCAGCTGCAGGGTTGCGGGTTTCCCTTACCTGGCCGTAGACGGCAGTCACGGGGTGCAGCGCCTCCTTACGGACGGCAGGTGAGGCCAAGACCGCCCCATGCCACTGATGGACACCGGCCTGGCTTCCTTGGCCACACGACAATTTCCGTTCAAGGTTACCGGGTTTCCGCCGCGGTGCGGGGGGCCCGGGCTCCCGGTTTTCAGTAGTCTCCCTCACCGGCTTATAGAACCTTCCCAGCCCACCCCGAGTGTCCGCCAGTGTGAACGGCGGCGTGCCGCGCCCACCGTGTAAATTCCCCGTAGTAGATGCACTCAATGCAATAATTAACGAAATACTTACACATCCGAAAGAAGCAGGTGCGGTCATGGAATACGCGGCGCGGTCGGTCCCAAGCAACCTCCGAGCGGACGGTTGAGCCGGTGGATTTCCTGGTACTCCTGATCGGGCTGCTTTTCGGCACCGTGCTGGCCGCCGGAATCGGCGAACGCATCCGGCTGCCGTACCCGGTGCTGATGCTGATCTTCTCGGCACTCATCGCCTTCCTGCCGATCATTCCCGAAGTGCACATCAACCCTGAACTGATCCTTCCCCTGTTCCTTCCGCCGCTGCTCTTCGCCGCAGCGCAGCGGAGCTCCTGGTCTGTTTTCCGGCTGCGCTGGCGTTCCCTGATACTGCTGGCCGTGGCCCTGGTGGCCGTTACCGTGGCCGTGGTTGCGGGTGTCTCCTGGGTCATGGTGCCGGCGCTGGGCCTGCCGGCCGCGATTGCGCTGGGAGCCATTGTCGCTCCGCCTGATCCGGTGGCAGTGGAAGCAGTTGCGGGCAAGGTCCGCATGCCGCGGAGGCTGATCACGGTCCTGCAGACCGAAGGCCTTTTCAATGACGCCATTGCCATCGTCATCTTCCAGGCAGCAGTCGCCGCCAGCACCAGCGGCGGAGACGTGGGCTGGGACGTTGTACCGAAGTTCCTGATCGCCGCGGCCGGGGCCGTGGTTTTGGGGCTGGCCATGGCCTGGGTGGTCGGCAGCCTGAACCGCTTCGTGCCGAACCTCGTGGCCCGCTCGGCGTCGACGCTTGTTGCTCCCTTTGCCGTTTACCTGCTTGCCGAAGAGTTCCACTTCTCCGGAGTGGTTGCCGTCGTCGTCACGGCGTTGGAGCTGGGCCGCCGTGCACGTCCCCAGGACTCCGAGGAACGCCTGACACGAACCGCTTTCTGGGATGTGGTGGAGCTGCTGACCACCGGTGCCGCGTTCGGGCTGGTGGGCATCGAGATGCGGTACATCATTGAGGACGAAGGCAGGGAACTGCTGGCGTTTATTCCGGGCATCGTGGCCGTGTGCGCCGCCGTGCTGATAGTCCGGTTCCTGTGGATGATGGCCATCTACCGGATCGGCGGCGCGGAAAAGAACAGCGTGCCGGGTTCGCTGAAGGAGGTTCTGGTCCTCACCTGGTGCGGCATGCGCGGGCTGGCCACCCTGGCCCTTGCCCTCGCACTTCCGGGCACCACGCTCGCCGGCGAGGCCCTGCCCGGGCGCAACTTCGTGGTGGCCTGTGCGTGTGCCGTTCTCGTGGTGACCCTGGTGGTTCCGGGGCTGACGCTACCGTGGCTGATGCGCGTCCTGAAGCTTCCCAACGACTCCAGGGAAGCGGACCGGATGGAACGCGAGCTCGCCCTCCGGGCCGAACGTGTTGCCGTGGAAACCATGAAGCGCTCACCGGCCATCCAGCAGCTGCCTCCGGACCGGCGCGCCGCCCTGGCCAAGCGGATGTCATCACTGCATGCCATGTTGGAGAGCGACGGAGAGGACGAGTCGCAGAAGCTGCTGGACAGGAAGGCCACCCTGGAGATCATGGACGTGGTCCAGCGCGAGGCCATGGATGCTGCGCGCCGCGAAGTGCTCGACGCCCGCCAGCAGCGCGGCGTTGATCCCGAAGCCGTGGACAGGGTGCTGCGCCGGCTGGATCTGCGCACCGTGACCATGGACCGCCGGGAACACCACTAGACTTCGGCACCATGAGCAACAATGGAGAGACCTGGCCGCATCTGGGTGTGGCCTGGCTGGTGCAGTCGGTTGCGGCCGCCGTGCTGGCGGTCACCGTCGTCGTCCTGCAGTTCTGGATCTTCCCCGAGACGGTGCAGGCCATCGTACTGCTGGCCCTGCTCCTGGGCTCGGCGGTGATGCTCATGCTCTCCGCCCCCCTGGTCTTCACCTGGCTGCGCAACCGCTTCCGGCCCGGGACGGGGCTGATCCTCACAGCGGCGGCTGCCATCCTGGGCGGATGCGCGATGGTAGTGCTGTTTGTGCTGGGTTTCGGGCTGCTGGTCACCGGTTTCTAGCGGCGCACCTTTTCCGCGGAGGGCGAATATCCGCACCGTGGAATCCCCGGCCAACGTAGGCTGGCAGGCCTGGCCCGCTGAAGTGCCGTCCATCCCCGCGCCGCATATGGCGCCCGCGCACCCTGAACAGGACCCTGCCTCCTTGAGTATCGATCCCTCCGCACAACCCGTGCCCGCCGCCGGAACCTCCCGGCGAGCTGCAGCCGCACCCTCCGCCTCCGCCGCACCGTCCGTGTCAGGCGGCCGGGACAAACTGGATCCGCGTACCAAGACCGTGATCGGCCTGCTGCTGGTGTCCTCGTTTGTGGTCATCCTGAACGAAACGATCATGAGCGTGGCGCTGCCCCGGCTTATGGCAGACCTCAACATCAGCGCGGGAACCGCCCAGTGGCTCACCACCGGCTTTATGCTGACCATGGCCGTGGTCATTCCCGCCACCGGCTTCCTGCTGCAGCGCTTCTCCATGCGCGGGCTGTTCCTGACCGCCATGTCCCTGTTCAGCGCCGGCACCCTGCTGGCCGCTCTGGCCCCTGGCTTCGGCACGCTGCTGGGCGGGCGGGTCATCCAGGCCGGCGGTACCGCCATTATGCTTCCGCTGCTGATGACCACTGTCCTGAACGCCGTACCCGCGCACCGGCGCGGGCAGATGATGGGCACCATTTCCATTGTCATCGCGGTGGCGCCGGCCATCGGCCCCACGGTCTCCGGCATCATCCTCAACGCACTGGACTGGCGCTGGATGTTCTGGCTGGTCCTGCCCATCGCCCTGCTGTCCCTGATCCTGGGCGCGGTGAAGGTGCAGAACCTGACGGAGACCAAGCGCGTGCCGTTCGACGTGCTCTCCATTGTGCTGTCCACCTTTGCCTTCGGCGGGCTCATCTTCGGGCTCAGCAGCATCGGCGAGGCCGCACAGGGCAAGGAACTGATGCCGCTGTGGATTCCGCTCACCGTCGGTGTCCTTGCCATGGCCGGATTCGTCCTGCGCCAGCTGGTGCTTCAGCGTACGGACAGTGCCTTAATGGACCTTCGCACGTTCGCCAGCAAGCCCTTCGTGGTGGCAATTGTGATGGTGCTGGTTTCCATGATGGCCCTGTTCGGCTGCCTGATCGTCCTGCCGCTGTACCTGCAGAACGTGCTGGGCCTGGACACACTGCATACCGGGCTGCTGCTGCTTCCCGGCGGCGCCGTGATGGCCATCCTGTCTCCGATCGTGGGCAACCTGTTTGACCGGTTCGGTCCCCGCCCGCTGGTGATTCCCGGTGCCGTGGTGCTCAGCGGCGCGCTCTGGGGAATGACCCTGCTGACCGATCAAACCCCCACGGGCCTGGTCATCCTGCTGCACTGCCTGCTCAATGCCGGACTCGGCTTCATCTTCACGCCGCTGTTCACCTCGGCACTGGGCTCCTTGGACAAGTCCCTGTACTCCCACGGCAGTGCCATCATCAACACACTGCAGCAGCTGGCCGGAGCGGCCGGCACCGCTGTCTTCATCACCCTGATGACCACCGGTACGACGGCGGCCCTGGCCGACGGCGCGTCAGCCGTGGGCGCTGCCGCTTCCGGCGTGCACACGGCGTTCTTCTGGGGTGCGGCGGTTTCCCTCGTGGCCGTGGCGGCCTCGTTCTTCGTCCGCCGGCCCACCAACGAACTGCCCGAGGGGTTGGCCGCCCACTAGGAGGTCCCGGAACCCGGGGAAGGGGAGCGGCTGCTGCGCCGCCGGAAAGCCGGCAGCCCGGTGATTTCCGGCAGCAGCGCTCCCGCCGACCGTCCGCGGAAGGCACCCAACCAGACCCCGGCACCGTAGGCAAGGTCATCCAGGCGGCGGGCCGCTGCGAACCGGAGCGGATCGAGGTCCGCTCCGGTCCGCACGTATTCCACCCCGGCATCCACTGCGGCGGCCAGTAACGCTGCCCGCCGCAGCCGCGCCGAAAACGCACAGCCCGCAATGGTCAGCGGCCACCAGTGCCGAAGCAGCAGCGCGGAGCCTTGTCCCAGTGCCGCCAGGATGCCCTGTCCCACCAGCTCCCCGGCGAGTCGCGCCGGCTGCGGGCTGCGCCGCAGCCGGCGGCTGAGGCGCAGGGTGGTGGCTCCGGCCAGGGCTGCGGCCACGGGCAGCGACCAGCGCCGCTGCGCCAGCAGGGCCAGAAGGAAGGCAACGCTCCACGGAGCCAGGACGGCGGGCGCAACGCTGTTGCCGTGCCGCCGGGCAAGCTCGTGCGCCCCGGTACCGTAAAAGGCCTTCCGCGCCAGCCACGCCGACACTTCCCGCCGGTGCTCATGCCGGGCCGCAACCGAGGGCTCGTACCGCACCCGCCAACCCCGGCGGACCAGGCTCCAGACCAGATCCACGTCCTCAGCCACCCGGAGTTCCGGGCTGAACCCGCCGCCCAGGGCGTCGACCCGGCCCACCAGGCAGGCGGCGGGCAGCCAGGAAACCGGTCCCCGGGGATGCACCAGCGAAGCGCGCCGGCCCAGATCCAGCGAGGACCGCGAATCTTCATACCGGCAGATCCAGCCGGGGCTGTTGTCCGGATTCCAGCCCAGGATCCGGGGCGCCACCAGTGCCACCCCCGGATCGGCAAAGTGGCGCAGCAGTTCCGGAATGGTTCCGGGATCCAGGACCATATCCGAGTCCACGAACGCTACGTAAGGGGTCTGCACCAGGGCCAGCCCCGCATTACGTGCAGCACCGGGGCCCACATTGACCGGAAGCGGGAGGTACCGCGCGCCGTGGGCGGCCGCCGTGTCCGCGACGGGCTGCGGCGAACGGGAAGCGTCGTCGACCACAATGACCCGGTATCCGGAACCGATGCTGCCGAGCAGCCGATCCAGCTGGTCCGGCCGGTCCCGGACCGGCACCACCACAGTCACGGTGCCGGCGGGAAGCCGGGCGCCGGTATCCGCAACGGCTTCGGCGTCCACCGGGATTCCCGCATCCGCCGCGGGATCAGCCATGCCGAAGGCAAGGAGCTTTTCCGCTAATGCCGCCGACGCTTCGTCCGAGACCGAAAAGGATCCCCCTGCCAGCAGGTTCCGGGCGGCGGCATTGGGAAACAGGACCCGCAGGGGAGCGCCCCCTGTCAGGACCCGGCTCTCCGGGCCGACCCGCACCCTGCCGGAGAGCTGCACGGTGAATCCTGCCGGGAGCCGGAATCCAGCCGGGAGCGGACCTGCAGGGAGTGCACCCGCCGGAAGCGCAGTCACCGGACCCCCGCGGGCAAGCGCAGTCACCGGACCCCCGCGGGCAAGCGCACCAAACACCCGTTCGCATCCGCCGAACCGCCCAGCCGGGCAAGGACAGCGGACGCTGCCGAATCCAGCAGAGCCTTCCCCTCGGTGGCGGAGGCGCCGGCGGGATCGCCCAGCACCCCCAGCGGGGACACTGACTTCACTCCGCCGGAGCGCAGCGCAGGCATTAAATCGGCTATGGGCCGGGTGTTGCCCGGCACCGCCCGGTCCAGGCGGACCCGTTCCGGCGACAGATGCAGCATCAGCGAGGTTTCGGTCCGGCCGGCATGGGCATCTCCGGCAAACCCGCAGGGCACCCAGCCCACCCGGTGGTTCTCGGCCGCCAACTGCCGAACCCCCCGTACCAGCGTGGGCACGTTTCCACCGTGGGCGTTGACGAAGACAATGCGCTCCGCCCAGACGGAGAGCGAGCGGGCGAGCTCCACCAGGACGAGCAGCAGCGCCTCGTGTCCCAGCGAGACGGTTCCGGGAAAATCCTGGTGCTCTCCGCTGGCGCCGTACGCCAGCGCCGGCGCAACCACGACGTCGGCCGCCCCGGATTGTGCTGCCGCTTCCGCCGCCACGGCAGCGGCGATGACGGTATCCGTATCCAGGGGCAAATGCGGCCCGTGCTGTTCGGTGGATCCGGTGGGCACCAGGACCGTGAGTCCCGGCCGGACGTCCGGCCAGGCCAGGCCGGCCAGCGCAGTCCGGGGAGGAAACGCAGCCACCCTAGCCCTCACGGTCCTTGGGCGGGTCACCCACCGAGCGGGAAAAGCCGGACGGGATGACCAGATCACCCGGACGCAGTTCCTGGATGGAGGTCTTTCCGAGCCCGCGCAGCGCGGAGTCCAGTCCGCCCTGGAGAATGTCCAGGACATTCTCCACCCCGGCCTGCCCGTTTGCCGCCAGGCCCCAAAGGTAGGCCCGGCCGATCATCACGGCCCGGGCACCCAGGGCCAGCGCCTTGGCGACGTCGCTTCCGCGGCGGATGCCGCCGTCCAGGAGCACCTCCACCTGGTCGCCGACGGCCTGCGCCACGGCGGGAAGCATCCGGATGGTCGCCGGGGTGCCGTCCAGGTTGTTCCCGCCGTGGTTGGACACCGAAAGGGCCGTGACGCCCGCGTCCACTGCCCGGCGGGCATCGTCCACACGGGTAATCCCCTTGAGCATGAAGGGACCGCCCCAGGTCTCGCGCAGCCAGGCGACATCCTCCCAGGTGGGCGGCGGCGTCTGCATCCATTCCCCGTACGCACCGAAGAAGGTGGGCGCCTGGCCGCCCGGCGGAACCAGGTTGGGCACCGTCAGGTCCGGTACCCGGCCGGATTTGGCAAAAGCAAGCAGCCAGCGGGGATGCGGAAGGACTTCCGGTGCCAGCCGGGCCATGGCCTTGAGCGTCATTTTCTCGGGGATCACCGGGCTGCCCCAGTCCCGTCCGTTGGAGAAGGACCAGTCCAGGGTGGAAATCAGGCCCGTGGCTCCGGCGGCCCGGGCACGTTCCATCCGCTGGACCATGGCGTCACGTGTACCGCTCCAGTACATCTGGAAGAACAGCTGGGGGGCCGCCGCCCCGACCTGTTCCACCGGCTTGCTTGCGAAGGAACTCAGGCTCATCACGGTTCCGCGGTTCGCCGCGGCCCGCGCCACGGCTACTTCGCCGTCCGGATGCACGGCCTGCACCCCGGTGGGGGAAATGATCACGGGCAGGGAAATGGGCTGCCCCATCACGGTGGTGGAGAGGTCGCGCTTGGCGGACTGCCCCACCACGTGCGGGGCGAACCCCAGCTCGGAAAACGCGGCAATGTTGTCTTCGACGGTCACCCCGCGCTCGGAGCCGGCAACCAGGGCTGAGTAGACAGACTTCGGCAGGTTTTTCTTGGCGCGGCGCTGCGCCTCGGCAACGGTTTCAAACCAGGGGTTGGTCAACATGAGTCTGCCTTTCGGAGTTGAGACTGGATTTCTGCACGGAACTGCCTGCCGGGCATCAGGTGGCGAACACCGAGCTCACTGCCGGAGCAGCATCCCGGTAAGTGCGGATGGAGCGGGAGGTGCCGTGGCCTTCGCGGGCCAGCTCCCGGCCCAGATCGACGTCGGTTTCGGCGCTGGTATCGATCAAAACGTCCAGTCTCGGCAGGTGCGCGGCGGCAATCCGGGGGTCCGGTCCCGCATTGTGGACACAGTCTGAAAGCAACAGCACCCGGGCATCCCGCGCCGGCACCCGCAGCAGCTCCCGGCGCGCCAGCTCCAGCGGAAAGCTGATGTTGGTCAGTCCCCGGGCCGGGATCCGCAGCAGCGTGTCCAGCAGATCCATCGGCTTGAGCTCTCCGCCCAGGGGCAGGAGCAGGGCGGCATCGGACCAGAAGGCAATAACGGCCACCGCGTCCCGGTGCAGTTCGGCGGCCAGGGCTCCCACCGTGGCCGCAGCCGTCTGCAGGCGTTCCCCCTTCATGGACCCGGAAACGTCCACGGCGAGCACCACGGACCGGCGGGTGCGCACCCGGTCCCGGACCACTATGTCTTCATCGTCCGGAACCGGCCGTTCGGCCAGGACCTCCAGGGTCCGGTCCAGATCGATTTCGTCGGTGCCGCCGCGGTAGGGCAGGCTGGCGAGGGTTCCACTGCCGCGCCGCTGCAGGGAATCGTGCCGCGGCCGGGGCACGGACATCAGGGCGGCGATGTGCCGGACCCGGGCGCGGACGGCTGCGTCCACCGCAACGGAGGACAGACCGGCCCCGGTGCGTTCTGCCGGGTCGTCGGTGAAACCCGGCCGGGACGATCCCGGGGGAGCCGCACCCGCAGGGGCGCGGCGGCCCGCCGGGACCGGCCGGATCACGGCTCCGGAACCGCCGCCGGGCACCGGCTCAAACATGGTGGGCTCCTCTGTCAGCTGTTTGGGCGCACGCCGCAGCGGCGTCCGCGGAGCCGGGCGCCGTGCCGTGCGCCGGGTCAGCGGGGAATCGGCGGAGACCTCTCTTCAACCCGGAGCCGCCGCCGCCGGGCTGAGGACAAAATGGTCCTCCCAGATTTCCCGCAGGACACGCTCCGGCGTGGTCTCGGCACTCTCGTCCAGATGGATGCGTCCGGAGAGGGTCACGACCATTGCGTCGTACACCATTTCGCGGTACCGCGGGTCGCCGGGATCTTCGATGCCGCGCAGTTCCGCCAGCCGGCCGGCCACCAGGACGCAGTCAATGGCGCCGCGCACGCTGGAGCCCTGCCGGATGTCGGGATGGTCCCGGGTGGCGCGGGTGAGGGCGACGGCGTCGCCGATCAGCACCTCGCCCAGCGGTCCCTGCGCCCCCGTGCGCAGGGACACGATGCCGCGCTCGGCGTCGTCGTCCTGGTAGCCGATGGCGAGCCGGTTCAGCCGGTCATGCACCGAGGTGGACAGCCGGGTGGTGCCGAGGTTGTCGTACGGATTCATGGACGCGATGACCCGGAAGGTGTCCAGGGCAGCAATGCTCCCGACCCGGGGGACCGCTATGGAACGGTCCGCCATGGCCGTCAGCAGGGTGTTCAGGGTGTCTTCCGGGGCCCGGTTGAATTCTTCGATGTAGAGGAACCCGCCGCTTTGCATGGCTTCCACCAGGGGTCCGGCAACGAAGTTATCCGCGCTGTAATCCTCCCGCAGCACGCGGGCCGGATTGTGGTGGCCCACGAGCTTGGACGGGGTGAGATCGGCATTGCCCTCCACGAAGAGCAGGGGGATGCCCCACTCTGCGGTGATGGCTTTGAGCATGGTGGTTTTGCTGGTCCCGGGAGGACCTTCCAGGACAATGTCGCGGCCCGCTGCGACGGCCGCGAGCGTGAGTTCGAGTTCACGCCCGCGGCCGACGAGGTGCGCGGCAATACGGGTCCGGGTCGCGGCAATATCCGTAGTCTGCACGGGGTTCCTTTCGGCCGTTCAGGCGACGGCGCCGCCGGCGTCAACCGGTATCTGGCCGCCGGACACGTAGTAGGACTGGTCGGAGGCCAGCCAGGCGACGGCGTTGGACACGTGCTCGGGTTCAATCCACGCCTTACCCATCGGGTTGGTTCCTGCGAAGGCCGCTTCCGCATCCTCGGCCTGCGGATCCTCCAGGTCCGGCCGGAACAACTGATACGTCTTCCGGTTTTTCACCATCAGGGTGTCGATGGAATTGGGATGGATGGTGTTGACCCGGATCCCCAGGGGACCCAGCTCATTGGCGAGGACCTTCATCAGGCCCACCACCGCGTGCTTGGTGGTGGTGTACGCGGCAACGTTGGCCAGCCCCTTGAATCCGGCGAGGGAGGAAATGATGATGACCGAGCCGCCCGGTCCCGAGGCAATCAGGTGTTCGGCGGCCGCCTTGTAGGTGTGCCAAACGCCGGTCACGTTGATGTCCATCAGGTCCTGCCAGGACTGCTCGTCCACCTTGTGGGTGTCCGGACCGAAGGTGAAAATTCCGGCATTGGCCACCACGATATCCAGCCGGCCCAGCTGCGCCACGCCTTCATTCACTGCCGTCGTCAGGGCATTGATATCCCGGACATCCGCTTCCACCGCCACGATGCGCCGGTCCAGTGCTTCGACCTGCCGCGTGGTTTCCTTCAGATCCTCCGGTGTTGCCGGGGGATAGAAATCGGTGACGGTATCCACCGGCCCGCAGAGGTCGACGGCGATGATGTCCGCGCCTTCCGATGCCAGGCGCAGGGCGTGCGAGCGTCCCTGGCCGCGTGCTGCACCGGTGATCAGTGCTACTTTGCCTTCGAGATTTCCCATGTGTGTTTTCCCCTTCGTTGAGTCAGTACTGGGTCACGCCGGCGTCGACGGTCATGGCCAGTGACGTCACGTAACGCGCCTCCTCGGAGGCAAGGAACAGCACGGCATTGGAAATGTCCCCCGGCTGGACCGACTGCACATCCAGCAGGTTGGTGGACATGGCGCTCAGCCGCGGATGCGCTTGAAGCCAGCCCGGGAAGGCCTGCATGTCCTCGCCCGTGATCATGGTGGTCTCCACACCGGTGGGATGGATGGAATTGACCCGGATGTTGGACTCGGCCAGCTCGGTGGCGAACGCGCGCATCAGCCCCACGACGCCGTGCTTCGCCGCGACATAGGGAACCAGGAACGGGAGGCCCTTCAGTCCGGCGGCGGAACTGGTGAGGATGATCGAGCCGCCGCCGGATTCCACCAGGTGCGGTGCCGTGAGCTGTACGGTGTTCCAGACTCCGGTGAGGTTGACGCCTATGGTGTCCTCCCACATTTCCGGGGTCTGCTCATCCCACGGCTTCATCATCATGATCCCGGCGTTGGCCACGACAATATCCAGCCGGCCCAGTTCCGCCACCCCGGTGTCGATCGCCTTCTGCATTGAGGCGCGGTCCCGGACGTCGGCAGCGGACGCGATGATGCGCCGGTCCAGGGCTTCCACTTCCTTGACCGTCTGCGCCAGGTCTTCCTCGGTGGCGGCCGGGTATTTCACGCCCCGGACTGAATCACAGAGGTCCACCGCGATGATGTCGGCGCCTTCCTGGGCGAGACGGACCGCGTGGCTGCGGCCCTGTCCGCGGGCTGCACCGGTGACAAACGCTACTTTTCCTTCTACACGCCCCAATGCGTGCTCCTTTCGGTTGGTTTTCAGTACTGGGTGTTGCCGGCGTCGACGGCCATGGCCAGCGACGTCACGTAGCGGGACTCGTCCGAGGCAAGGAAAAGCACCGCATTGGAAATGTCGACCGGCTGGGTGATGTCCACCGGCAGCAGGTTGGTCATCATGGCGCCGAGCCGTGGATGGGCCTCGAGCATGCCGCCCATGGCCGCCATTCCGTCCCCCGAGGCCATGGCGGTGTCGACGCCGGTGGGGTGGACGGAATTGACCCGGATGTTGGACTCGGCCAGTTCCGTGGCGAAGGCACGCATGATGCCCACCACGCCGTGCTTGGCGGCAACATAGGGTGTGAGGAACGGCAGTCCCTTCAGCCCGGCTGCCGAGCTGGTGAGGATGATCGAGCCGCCGCCGCCTTTCACCAGGTGCGGTGCCGTGAGCTGCACGGTGTTCCACACGCCGGTGAGGTTGGTGCCCACGGTGTCGTCCCAGATCTGCGGCGTGATCTCGTCCCAGGGCTTCATGATGCAGATCCCGGCGTTGGCCACCACGATGTCCAGGCGGCCGAGCTCGGCTACGCCGGCGTCGATGGCACGCTGCATGGCGCCCCGGTCGCGGACGTCGGCCTTGGTGGCGATGATGCGCCGGTCCAGTGCCTCGACCTCCTTGACGGTCTGGGCCAGGTCTTCCTCGGTGGCGGAGGGATAGGCGACGCCGGGAAGGGCGCCGCAGAGGTCAACGGCAATGATGTCGGCGCCTTCCTGCGCCAGCCGGACGGCGTGGCTGCGCCCCTGGCCCCGCGCGGCACCGGTAATGAAAGCAACTTTTCCTTCTACACGCCCCACGGCATGCCTCCTGGAGTAAAGGTGGTGGATCGGTTATTTGGTGGTGGATCCGGCGTCGACGGGCAGCGTGACGCCGGTGATGTAGCGCGCTTCGTCGGAGGCGAGGAACAGGACGGCGTTGGAAATGTCGACGGCGTCCACCCACTTGATCGGCAGTGCGTTCAGGGCCTGGAACCGCTCGCCGATTTGTTCACGCGTGGGGTTCTCGATATCCGGTGCGAAAAGTTTGTACGTGGCACTGTTGTGGATCATGTCGGTGTCCACGCTCGTCGGGTGCACCGAGTTGACCCGGATCATGTCCGGTGCCAGCTCCAGGGCCAGTGCGCGCATCAAACCCACGACGCCGTGTTTGGCGGCAATATAGTGCGCCAGGTTTTCCATGCCCATCAGCCCCGCGGTGGAGCTGGTGAGGATAATGGAGCCGCCGTTGCCTCCCGCCCTCAAATGCGGAATGGCGGCTTTGGCCGTGTGCCAGACACCGGTGAGGTTGATGTCCAGCATGTCCCCCCACTCCTCGTCGGTCAGCTCTTCCGCGGACCCGAAACCGGCGATGCCGGCGTTGGCGCTGACAATGTCCAGCCGCCCGAGCTGGGCGACGCCGTCTTCAACCGCTGCCTTCAGCGCTCCGAAGTCGCGGACATCGGCCTCCACTGCGACAATCCGCCGGTCCAGTGCTTCCACGTCCTTGACCGTCTGGGCGAGGTCCTCCGGGGTGGCCAGGGGGTACCGCACGCTGTTCACCTGCCCGCACAGGTCGACGGCGATGATGTCCGCCCCTTCCTGCGCCAGCCGGAGGGCATGGCTGCGTCCCTGCCCGCGGGCGGCACCGGTAATGAATGCGACTTTGCCTTCAACACGCCCCATTGCGTGTACCTTCTTTCCTTATTCGACGGCCCGCCTGCTGCGGGCCGAACGTTAGTTGCCGCAGCCTCCGCCGCAGCCGGATGGTTCCGAGGCCGGGTTGAAGCCCGCCAGCGGATCTTCGGCGCAGGCGCTGACCGGTGCGGCATCGACCCGGCGCCTGGAAATGGTCACGGGCACCGGGCCCGTGCGGGGCCGCGGCGGAGAGGTGCGGTGGGAATGGTCGCCGTCGGGGCGCGGCAGGCCGGCCGCAGGGCGGGCCTGAAGGGCGGCTTCCCCCAGTCCGCAGACGCACTCCGGATCCGGACCGTCGAGCGGCAGTCCGGTGAAGAACTTCGCTGCCATGCAGCCGCCGCGGCAGGTGTCGAAGAACGGGCAGCCCGAACAGGCTCCGCCGGTCTGCGGTGAGCGCAGCTGCCGGAACAGCTCGGAGTGCTGCCATACCTCCGTGAAGCCGCCGGGGCTGCGGATGCTGCCGGCCAGGAACTCGTCATGGATGGCGAAGGGGCAGGCATAGACATCGCCCACCGGATCGATCAGGCAGACCACACGCCCTGCGCCGCACATATTCAGTCCGGGCAGGGAACCGCCGTAGGCGGAGAGGTGGAAGAACGAGTCGCCGGTCAGCACATCTTCGCCGTGCGCCACGAGCCAGTCATACAGTTCCCGCTGCTGCGCCGCCGTGGGGTGCAGCTCATCCCAGACATCCGCTCCGCGGCCCGAGGGCCGGAGCCTGGTCAGGCGGAGCTGGGCCTGGAACCGGTCCGCAATTTCCTTGAACCTGTCCAGCTGCGGAATGTTCTGCCGGGTGCAGACCACCGAGATCTTGAAGCCGGTGAATCCGGCGTCCGCCATGTTCTGCATGGCCCGCATGGCCGTATCGAACGAGCCCGGTCCGCGGACCTGGTCATTGACTTCCGCAGTGGCTCCGTCCAGGGAAATCTGCACATCGACGTAATCACTCGCAGCCAGCCGGGCAGCTATTTCAGGTGTGATTTTCACGCCGTTGGTCGAGAACTTCACACCCACGTGGTGGGCGGTGGCGTAGTCGACGAGTTCCCAGAAGTCCGGGCGGACCGTCGGTTCTCCGCCGCCGATGTTCACGTAGAACACCTGCATCCGCTCCAACTCGTCAATGACCGCCTTGCATTCCCCGGTCGAAAGTTCCCGCGGATCCCTCCGGCCGGAACTCGAGAGGCAGTGGACGCAGGAAAGGTTGCAGGCGTAGGTCAATTCCCAGGTAAGGCAGATGGGGGCATCCAGTCCGGTTTCAAAGAGATCCACCAGCGTTCCCGGACTGGGCGTGGAAGGACGGGGTGTGGAAAGAACTGTCATGGCTGCTGCCTTTCGATCACCATGTTGGAGGAGGCCAGGGCGCCGAGCGCCCGCTGATAGCGGGCCAGGTCTGCCGGCCCTACCCCTGCGGAGGTACAGGCAGCACCGGCGCTGGGCTCGGTGCGCAGCCGCTGCACAATCGCCAGCAGGGTCCTGTCCTTCAGAAAGGACAGCCTGCGGGTGCCGAAGTGATAGAGCAGTGCTCCGAACGGTTCGGGGCGTATCGAAACCTGGGGATGCAGCCGCCAGGAACGGTCCAGGTCAAAGGCCTGCATGGGACGGCCTAGTAGACGCCGCACATGCCGTCAATGGAGACTTCCTCCACCAACAGGTCCTCCGGAGCGTCCTGCTGCGTCTCCGCCGGGGCGGCGGTGTCGGTGGGCGGGGTATCGAAAAGGTCTTTTCCAGGTCGCATTATGTGCTCCTCGCGGCAGAAACCGGCATCAGTGGCGTTACTCTGTGTGCCGGCGACAGTAACGGCACCCGGTGCCAAAGGGAAGAGGTAATTTCGTGGTTATTGAAACGGCAGGCCAGCCGCCGGCGCGGACCGGACGAAAACCTGTGACGTCCAAGGCTGAACTTAGCCACGCGGCCCTGGCGCTGTTTGACCGCAGGGGCTTTGACCGGGTCACCGTGGATGAGATTGCCGCCGCGGCAGGTATTGGACGGAGGACCTTTTTCCGGTATTTCCCCTCCAAGAACGATCTGCCCTGGGGCGACTTTGAGGAGCTGCTGGCCGGGATGGAAACCTACCTCCGCTCACTGCCGGAGAGCGTGCCGCTGGGTAACGCCCTCTGCAGTGCCGTGATCGAGTTCAACCGGCTGCCGCCCGAGGAAGTCCCGTACCACCGTCAGCGCATGGAACTGCTGCTCCGGGTGCCTGCCCTGCAGGCCCATTCCACACTCCGTTACACGGCGTGGCGGCAGGTGGTGGCACGGTTCGCTGCCTCGCGGCTGGGGGTGCCGGAGGGGAGCCTGCAGCCGCAGGCCATCGCGTGGGCCCTGCTGGGCCTATGCCTGGCGGCCTACGAGCAGTGGCTGGACCGGCCCGGTGCGGAGCTGACGGACATCCTCCGGGAATCGCTGGCCCTGGTCAAGGAGTTCCGGAACCCTTGACCCTTCCTGTGATGCACCGCATACTAACTGAACGATTAGTTAGTGAACCCAGGAGCCCCCATGACCGTCACGCAGACCGCGCCTCCCGATTTCGATCCCACCGCTTTGGACGGCATCGACGCCGACCTCTACCTGCTCGACGACCTGCTGGATGACCAGGCCCGGGACGTCCGGGACCGGGTCCGGGGATTCGTGGACCGGGACCTGCTGCCGGTCATCAACGACTACTGGGAGCGGGCCGAGTTCCCATTCGAGCTGGTTCCCAGGCTCGCCGCACTGAACATCGCCGGCGGCACCATCACGGGCTATGGCTGTCCGGGCCTGAGCCGGATTGCCGCCTCCACGGCCGCAGCCGAGCTTGCCCGCGGCGACGGCTCCATCAACACCTTTTTCGGCGTCCATTCCGGCCTGGCCATGGGCAGCATCGACATGCTCGGCAGCGAGGAGCAGAAGCAGCGCTGGCTGCCGGCGATGGCCCGCCTCGAGAAAATCGGCGCCTTCGCCCTGACGGAGCCCAGCCACGGATCGGACTCGGTCTCACTGGAGACCAGCGCGCGCCGCGAGGGTGATTCCTACATCCTGAACGGAAGCAAGCGGTGGATCGGCAACGCCAGTTTTGCCGACATCGTGATCATTTATGCACGCGACGAAGCGGACGGCGCCGTGAAGGCGTTCGTGATGGAAAAGGACGCGGACGGCAACCACCCCGCCGGTTACCGGGCGGACGTCATCACCGGGAAGATCGGCAAGCGGGCCGTGCTGCAGCCGGACATCCGCATCGAGAACCTGCGCATTCCCGCGGAAAACCGGTTGGAGAACTGCAGTTCCTTCAAGGATGTCAACAAGGTCCTGGCCGCCACCCGCGGGGGAGTCGCCTGGGAAGCGCTGGGGCACGCAGTGGCCGCCTATGAGATCGCCGTGGCCTATGCCAAGGACAGGGTGCAGTTCGGCCGGCCTATCGCCGGTTTCCAGCTGGTGCAGAACAAGCTGGCCAACATGCTCGCGCAGCTGACCGCAATCAAGCTGACCTGCTTCCGCCTCAACGAACTCGGCGAGGAAGGAAAGATGACCGGCCCCATGGCCTCCATGGCAAAGATGTTTGCCGCCCGGCAGGGCCGGTGGATCTGCTCCGAGGCGCGGGACATCATGGGCGGCAACGGGCTGCTGCTGGAAAACCATGTGGCCCGCCACCTGACCGACATGGAGGTGGTGTTCACCTACGAGGGCACCGACTCCATGCAGTCGCTGATCCTGGGCCGGCACATCACCGGCTTGTCCGCGTTCGCCTAACCGCAGCCGTACTCCAGGTCATCTCCCGCGTAGGTCAGCGTACCCGCAGCCCCAGCACCCGGCCGCTGCCCGGGGCTGCGGGATCCATGGCCTCCGGCCAGCGGGCAGTCATCATAAACAGCAGGCCGCCGTCGCTGCCGCCGGTGGCGCAGGAGAAGCATCCCTGATCCAGCTGCACCGTCTGCAGCACCGACCCGCCCTCGCGGACCCGGACGCAGCGTTCCCCGGGTACTTCGGCGAACCAGATGCCGCCGCTGCCGTCCCAGCTGATGCCGTCCGGTGCACTGCCGGAGACCTCGGCCCAGACCCCGGCGGGCGTCAGGCTTCCGTCGTCGCCGATGTGGAAGGACGTCAGGCGGCCGGCGTCGGACTCGGCGACAACGAGCGTGCCGCCGTCGTCGGATACCAGCATCCCGTTGGGGAACGCCAAACCGTCCGCCACGGGCTCCACCGAGCCGTCCGGCCTCACCAGGGCGATGGCACCGTTGTTCTGCGGGGTGTCCGCATAGTCATAGCCGAGGCCGTTCACGTAGATATTGCCGGAGGGGTGCACGGCAATCTCGTTCCACGGATAATCGGAGAGCCCGGCCAGATCCGCCAGCGGCACGAGGCCGGCATTCGGCACTTCCAGCAGGACCCGTCCGTCCGTTCCGGAGACCACCACCATCCGCCCGTCCGGCAGCCAGTCAAAGCTGATGGGAAATGACGGGACAGCGGCTACCCGCCGTACTGAGCCGGATGAATCCAGCGCCGAGATGGTCCCGGCCGTCCAGTCCGCAAACCAGAATTCACCGGCATGCCAGCGGGCCGATTCGCCCATGCCGATTCCTGAAACCAGCGTCGTGGGGTCCATTGCGTACGCACCTCGATTCCCGGAGGGTCCGGCTTCCAGTATGCCGCCCGGAGCGGAGAACGGGCCGGGGCTTCCGGAAATTCCTGTTCCGGGGTCACGACGACGGCGGCTCGGCACCCAGCATCCGCAGCGCCATCCGGCTGTGGTGTTCTCCGATGCCGGCGGCGCTTTGCCGTCCGTCTCCGCGGTACCAGCGGGCCACGTCCACGCAGAGCGAGAGCAGGGCCAGGACGGCAAGCCCCGTGTCCTCAATGTGGAACAGTCCCTGCTGCCGCCCGCGGTCCACGACGGCGCGGAACTCGGCGTCCACGGAACGGCGGATTTCCAGGACATCGGCCCGGTGCTCCTCCGTGAGGGCCGCGAGCTCGAAATTCACCACGCTGGACTTGGTGCGGTTGGCCGCCTGCCACTCCACGAAGTCCCGGACCATGGTCGAGATCTGCTGCACGGGGTCGCTGCTTGAGGCGGCACCGGTGCGGACCAGCTCCAGGGTGCGTTCATGCCCCACCCGCGAAATGCTGTACAGCAGCTCCTCCTTGGAGCGGTGATGCACATAGACGGCGCCCGGGGTGACCCCGGCCGCCGTCGCGATGTCCCGGGTGGTGGTGCCGTGGAAACCTTTGGCCGCGAAGGCTTCCGTGGCGGAATCCAGCAGGCGCTGGCCCGTGCCGTTTGCGGGCACCTGTACCTCCGGTGGTGGGCGGAATGAGCGTTTAGCCACCAGAGTAACAGCGGGGGAGCGTGCTGCCGTCAGGCCAGCCGGGAGCGGACAATCTCGCTTACGGCCTTGCCGTCAAACCGTCCCGCCACCTTGGCGGTGACCGGCTTCATGACCTGTCCCATCTGGCGCATCGAGAGTTCGGCGCCGCCGGCACGAAGCTCCGCGAGGGCCCCGTCCACAATGGCTTCGACATCCTCCCGGGTCAGGGGAGCGGGCAGGTAGGCCTCGATGATCTCCGCTTCGGCAACCTCGGAGGCCGCCCGGTCGGCTTCGCCGGCCTCCGTGTAGATCCGGGCAGTGTCGCGGCGCTTGGCTGCTTCCTTCTGCAGCAGGGAGACGACCTGGGCGTCGTCGAGCTCCACCGGCGTCTTGCCCGACTTTTCCCGGGTGGTGATTTCGCCCAGCACGTTGCGCACCGTGGTCAGGGCCGTTCGGTTGCCGGACTTCATGTGGGTTTTCATGTCCGCCTGCAGCTGCTCTTTCAAAGTGCCCATGGTCCTCATCCTTCAGTGATGTATAGCTTTCCCTTTCCATCGTCCCCCATGCGGGGCCGCCCCGGAGAACCGGATGCGGCCGCGGTCACAGCGTTCGGGATCACACCCCAAAAAGGACTCAGTTGTCTTGAGGCAATCAAAACAACTGATAGGGTTTTTGTTATGCGGAAAGCGGCGGACACAGCCCAAACCCTGGCCGGAGACATCCGGGCCGCGGGGCTGAAATCCACGTCACAGCGCGTTGCCGTCCTGGCGGCGCTGCAGCAGGCACCGCACTCCAGTGCAGACGCTGTCCTGGTGTCGGTCCGTTCGACGTTGCCGAACATTTCCGCCCAGGCCGTCTACGGCATTCTGTCCGCCTTTACCGAGGCGGGACTGGCCCGGCGGGTTGAACCTGCGGGTTCACCGGCACTGTACGAAGCCAGGGTGGGGGACAACCACCACCATCTGGTCTGCATCCGCTGCGGAGCCATCAAGGACGTCGATTGTGTGATCGGCCAGGCACCCTGCCTGACCCCGGACGACGATTCCGGCTTTACCGTACTGGCCGCCGAAGTGACCTTCAGCGGCATCTGCAGCACCTGCGCACAGCAGGCGGAGACCTCCGCCCGCTAACGCGCAGCACCGCCATTCATTTCGGCGGGCACTATTCAACGGCGACTCACTACCGGGCTCAACGCTGCCCAAAAACCGTCGCCGCGGCCCGAGTCTCACCCCCAAGCGTCAACTGAGGAGACACCATGACCACCCTGATGAACCGACCTGCAGCCGCCCACACCGCTGAGCGCGCCGCTGAGTACACCGCTGCTGTCCCGGCTGCCCGGCCCCGCCGCCGGGGCACCTACACCACCAGCTATGACACTCCGCTGGGAACCGCACGCCCCGCCGGAACCTATGTGTCCGCGGACCGCCCCGACGCCGCCCGCCCCCGGCACGCGGGAAGCTACGTGGACACCGCCGCGTACCTCAACCGCCGCCCCGCCGGCACTTACACCCTGCGCGGCTAGCCGGGGAGCCGCCGTCCTGCGCGTGGGGCGCTGCGCCTCGGCGGGGACTGCGGACCGCAGCCGGTAGGATGAATGGTCGTTGTCCCGCGGGGCGAGGAAACCAACCCCTTTGAGAGGACACCATGAGCCTGATCCGGCTGCAGGACGTCAACACTTCCTTCGAGAACAAGCAGGTCCTGCGCGAAGCGTTCCTGCGGCTCGATCCCAAGGACCGGATCGGCCTGATCGGCCGGAACGGCTCCGGCAAGTCCACCATCCTGAAACTGGTCCTGGACCAGGTCCAGCCGGATTCCGGCACCGTGACCGTGGAGCCGGGCGTCAGGATCGGCTACTTCTCCCAGTTCTCCGAACTGGACGGGAAGGCCAGCATCGCCGAGATCCTGGACGCCGTCTTCATGGAGATCAAGGACGTCGAGGCCGAGCTGGCCGGGATTGATGCAGCCATCGCCGCCAATCCCGCGGACAAGGAAATGGACCGGCTGATCCGCCGTCAGTCCGAATTGTTCGAAACCATGGACCGGCTGGACGGCTGGGACTACCCCCGCCGCATCGACACCGTGCTCACCACGCTCGGATTCACCGCCGCACACCGAGTCTGCCCCGTCGATGCGCTGTCCGGCGGCTGGCGGAACCGCGCGGCACTGGCAAAAATCCTGCTGGAACAGCCCGATGTCCTGCTCCTGGATGAACCGACCAACTACCTGGACGTGGCCGGCGTTGAATGGCTTGAGGGCTGGTTCCGCGACTTCCGGGGCGCGGCCATCATCGTTTCCCACGACCGGAAGTTCCTGGACGCCGTCGTCACCCGCATCGTGGAGGTGGAGAACTTCCACCTGCACGAATACCCCGGAAACTTTGCCGAATACGTGGTGCAGAAACAGTTCCGGCTCAAGAACCTCCAGGCACAGTTCGTGCACGAGGCGGAGCTGCTGGCCTTTGAGGCCGAAGGCATCGCCGACCGCCGCGAGGCTGCGAAAGCCGGAGGCCGGCTCAGCACCCAGCTGACCCGCATCAAAAAATCCCGGGCCCCGCGGCCCGTGGATGAAATCATCACGGGCATCTACGGCGGCCTGCACGTCAAGGACGTCCTGGGCCGCGTCCGCGGAGTGTCCAAGTCCTACGGCGACAAGGTGCTCTTCGAGAACCTGAGTTTCGAGGTGAACAAGGGGGACCGCATTGCCGTCACCGGAACCAACGGCAGCGGCAAGACGACGCTGCTGCGCGTACTGACGGGCGAGGAGAAGCCCGACGCCGGCGAGGTCACCTGGCCCAAGGGTCCGGCGATGGTGTCCTACAACCAGATGCTGGCGGAGCTTGACGACGCCGACACCGTCACCCACGCGGTGAACTCCCTGCCCGGGTCCCTCGCCTTCAGCGCGACCCGCAAGTCCGTCAACCGGTTCCTGACGATGTTCCAGTTCTCCGAAGCTGACCTGACCTCCAAGATCGGAAACCTCTCCGGCGGCCAGCGCGCCCGTGTTGCCATGGCCCAGTGCCTGCTCTCGGGTGCACCCGTGCTGCTGCTGGACGAACCCACCAACCACCTGGACATGTCCAGCACCCAGGTGATGGAACGTGCCCTGCTGCATTTCCCCGGCGCCGTGATTGTGGTCAGCCATGACCGGTTCTTCACGGAAAAGATCGCCACCCGCTGGCTGGTGTTCGGCGCCGACGGCGCGGAACCGGGAGCCGTCCACCTCCGCGAGGCCTGACCGGCGGATCCGCCCGGGCGCGCCGTCTATCGCGGACCCCGATCTTCCAGTAACGTCTGGGCGGTGCTCGACGGATTGTTTGACGGACCCAGCCTTGTATTCCTTGCTGCCGGCCTCGCCGTGTTCCTCGCCGCAGTGCTGCCCAAACTGCTGCGCGACGTCCCTGTGTCCATGCCCATGGTCTTTCTCGGGGCGGGCATCCTGACGTTCAACCTCCTGAAGGATCTGCCCGACCCTGATCCGGTGCGCCACGGAGACTTCACCGCACACCTCACCGAGGTGTGCGTGATCATTTCACTCATGGGTGCGGGCCTGGCCCTGGACCGCCCGCTGGGCTGGCACCGCTGGTCCACCACGTGGCGGATGCTGGGCATCGCCATGCCGCTGAGCCTGCTGGGCCTGGCCCTGCTCAATGTCTGGGTCCTCGGCCTCGGCCTCGCGGCAGCCGTGCTGCTGGCCGCCGCCCTGGCTCCGACCGATCCGGTCCTGGCTTCCGAAGTGCAGGTGGGGGAACCTGCCGACTCCGAGGAGGAGGATTCGGCAGGTGAAGCCGAGGACGAGGTGCGGTTCGGCCTGACCTCCGAAGCCGGACTCAACGACGGTCTGGCGTTTCCGTTTGTCTATCTCGCCATCGGCATGAGCCTGGTGGGAACCGCGCCGTCCGCGTGGTTCCCGCACTGGATCGGCGTGGACATCGTCTGGCGGATCGGCATGGGCGTCCTCCTGGGCTTCCTCACCGGCAAAATGCTGAGCCGGCTCTTCTTCTCCGCGCGGCTGGAAAGCATCCGCCTGTCCAACCATTCCGAAGGATTCGTGGCCCTTGCAGCCACGTTTCTGGCCTACGGAATCACCGAAATGCTGGACGGCTACGGTTTCGTGGCCGTCTTCGTCTGCGCAGTCACCATCCGTACCGCGGAGCGCACCCACGGCTACCACCGGGTGCTGCACAGCTACGTGGAACAGCTGGAGCGGCTGCTGACTGTGGTCCTGCTGCTCCTGCTCGGGGGTGCCATTGCCCGCGGGCTGCTGGCCGGCATCGGCTGGCGCGAAGTGGTGGTCACCGCAGCGTTCCTGCTGGTGGTCCGTCCCCTTGCCGGCTGGCTGGGCCTGCTGGGCGGCCGGCCCGGTCCCCGCGAACGGCTGGCCATCGCGTTCTTCGGAGTCCGGGGCATCGGATCGCTCTATTACCTCAGCTACGCCCTGGACAAGGGACACTTCGGGAACGAGGAACAACTCTGGGGCCTGCTCGGGCTGGTGGTGGCCTCCTCCATCGTGCTGCACGGCATCACGGCGGCCCCGGTGATTAACCGGCTGGACCGGATCCGCCGGAAGACTGCCGTGGAACGCTTCGGCGACGAGCGTCCGGATACCCCTGTCTGACCCCCGGCCGGCGGTACCTGCCCTGTTCGCACCCGGGCCCCGCTGTTAGCTTGGCGCTATGAATTCGCCCGCCCGCCCGGACCCGGGTCCGCCTGCCGGAGCGCCGCTTCCGTCTCCGGCCCTGATGGCCCAGACCTGGGCGGCTGCGGTGTTCCTGCATTGGCGCATCGATCCCGCCCTTGCTGCGCCGTACATGCCGGCCGGCGTCGAACCCGATGTTTTCCATGGCTCCTCCTGGGTAGGGCTCATCGGCTTCCGGGCGCCGGCGACGAAACTCGGAACGATTCCGGTGCCGTTTTTCGGTACCTACACGGAGATCAACGTGCGCCTGTATTCCCGGGGCCGGGACGGCAGCCGCGGGGTGCTGTTCCTGAGCCTGGATGCCTCCAGGCTTGCGCCCGTGCTGACGGCGCGGGCCCTGGGCGTCCCGTACGTCTGGTCCCGCTGCCGTCCCCGGCGGACCGGCTGGGGCCTGGGGTACGACGTCGACCGGTTCGGCGGCCAGGCCCGCTCATCCTTCGCCGTGGTGCCGGATTACGGCCGTAAGGCGGATGATGATTTGTCCCTCCTGCTCACCGCACGTTTCGGGCTGCACACGTCCCTGGCCGGGCGCACCGCGTTTGTCCCGATTGCGCACCCGCCGTGGCCGCTGCATCCTGCCCGGCTGACGTACCTGCGCGATGAACTGGTGCCGGCCGCCGGGATTCCCGTGGAGGGACCGCCGGACACGGTGCATTACTCACCCGGGGTGAGCACGGTGTTTGGCCGTCCCCGGCGGATAGCCTGACCCAGTTCCCGGCGCAGGCCCCGTTCACCGCGGCGCATCAGCAGGGCGTGCGCTGCGGTGAAGACCGGCCGGGCCACAGGAGTGAGCACCTGCATCCACCGCCGCGTGGGCATCACCCGCCAATCAATCTCCATGCGGGTCCCGGTCTCCATCCGGAGCCCAGTCTCGATCCGGGTCCCGGTCTCCATCCGGGGCCCGGCGAGGAGGCGGGGAACAGTCGCATCCGGCCGGTGCCGGCCAGGTCTCCATCGGCGTCGAACTCTATGTTCCGGGGCCGGAGGGCACGGGTGGGATGAATGGCGACGGACAGCCGGTAACCCGGGGCAGCCTGGAACTGCAGGCGGACGGTGGTGCCGAGCAGCCGTGCGATCGGATCCCCGGGGTCCGCGGACGGACCGGTGGCAAGCTCCTGAAGCGTGCAGCCCGGCCACCAGCGGGGCCAGCTCATGTCAGGACTGGCGATGGTCTCCCAGACCGCCTCCGGAGTCGCGTCGAGCAGCCAACTGGAAGGAAGGATGTAGAGACCGGGCATTGGTCCAGCTTCGCACTGGCCTTCGCCGCATCCCCAAACGGGCACCGTGTCGGGACCGGTGCCATGGCCCCGACACGGTGACCCCGCTTACCCGGTCAGCTCAGCGCCGATAGGTCCGGGGCAGATCGAATCCCCGCTCCGCCATCACTGCCCGCAGCCGGGTGGGGTAATCGGTGATGATCCCGTCCACACCCAGGTCAATGAGCGCGTGCATGTCGGCCACCTCGTTCACCGTCCAGGGGATGACCGTCATGCCGAGCTCGTGGGCGCTGCGCACCATCTCCGGCGTCACGGTGGTGGCGATGGGGGAGACGACGTCGTAGCCCCGGGAATGGGCTGCCTGGACCACGGAGCCGCCGAAATCGTCAATGTCGATTCCCCCCAGCTGCGGCGCAGCCCCGGGCTGGCCGACGCCGAGCTCCTCCGCCGTGCCGGCCAGGGCCACGCGCGTCAGGTCCGGGGCGATCCGGTCCAGGAGGTTCAGAGTGGACCAATCGAAGGACTGGATAGTGGTGCGGCGCGACCGGCCGGAGTCCCGCACGACCTTCACCACGGCCCTGGTCAGGGCGACGCTGCGCGGACCGCCTGCCTGGCCGTCCTCCACCTTGGTCTCCACGTTGAACTGGATCCGGCGTGCACGGTAGTCGCGGGCAAGCCTGTAGACGTCGCGCAGTTCGGCAATGCGGTTGCCTTCCGCCACATTCTGCTCCGGAAACCCGGGCAGCTGCTGGAAGCCACAGTCCAGGGTCTTCACCTGCGCCAGGGTGAGGTCCGCCACCCGGTCACCCACATACGGAAACTCCGGGTCCCCGGCCGCGGCAGGGGCGGTGTCGGCGCACTTCGTGTCCATAATCGTGTCGTCATGCCAGACGATCACCCGGCCGTCCTCGGTCAAAACCGTATCCAATTCCAGGGTGGTCACGCCGAGTTCCAGCGCGTGCGCGAAGGCCGCCAGGGATTCCTCCGTGTTTTCGCCCCGGCCGCCGCGGTGTGCCTGGAGGTCCAGGTCGCGGTCCGTTCCGGAGCGCATCACGGAGACCATGACATCGAAGATGCGGGTGTTCTCGTAGACACCGGTAAGCATTTCCGAACCGGGTCCCATGGCCGTCAGGGGAACGTCGTCGCCCGTGTGTCCGTTGGTGGTCCAGTCAATCCGGAACTGCTGGTCCGAATCGGCGACGTCAAAGGGTTCTTCCTGCACCGGGCTGTCCGGGTTGGTGGCATCACCCAGGGGTTCTATGGTCATGCCGCCGGTCTGGTGGTCACCCACCGTGATCAGCAGGGTGTTGCCGTCCTGTTCGGCGAACTCCTTGGCCAGGGCCACCGAACGGTCGAACTGGATGCCGGACTCGATGGTCAGCGCTCCGTTGTTGACGTGGCTCATCGCGTCGATGCCCTCTTCCTCGACCATGAGGAAGAAGCCGTTGTCGTCCGGGTTGCTGTTCAGCACCTCCAGGGCCTTCCCGGTCATTTCGGTAAGCGGAACCGTGGGGTTGTAGACCTCCTCGACGTCATCCCCGTACTGGAACATTTCCTCGTTGGCGAACAAACCGAGCAGCAGGTCGCCCTGTGCCGCCTGCAGGCCGGGCAGGTCCCACACGTATTCGTACCCCTGCTCCTGCGCCTCCTCCACGAGGTTGCCTTCGGTGCCGGCGCTCTCTTCGGAGTCATCCTCTGCCGGGTTGTCCGGGAGCCGTCCCGGGTTCCCCGCGGGGTACCAGTAGTCCTCCCCGCCGCCCAAAATCACTTCGGGGTGGGAACTGCGCAGGAACTGGGCGGCGATGGCACTCTGCTCATCCCGGTCCAGCACGTGCGAGCCGAAGGCGGCCGGAGTGGCATCGGTGACCTGGGCGGTGGTGACCAGGCCGGTGGACTTGCCGAGCCGTTCCGCAATTTCCAGGGCCGAGGTTACCGGCTGCTGGTCCAGGTCTACGCCGATGGCTCCGTTGTAGGTCTTGACGCCGGTGGCCATGGACGTGGCGGCTGCGGCCGAATCAGTGACAAACGTGCCGGGGTCCGCCGAGTTGGTGTGGACCCGTCCCACCTGGGGCAGGGTATCCATGGCCAGCTCTCCGGACAGGCCCACCGAGGCCAGCCGGATGGCGTCCCGCTGCGAGGTGCCCATGCCGTCACCGACCATCAAAATCACGTTGACGGCGTCATCATCGCCTTGACCACCGCCATGATCGCCGCCGTCGTCCCCGCCGTCGTCCGGCGGCGGAGGGGTGGGTGTCTGCGTTGGCGGCGGTGAGGTTGGTGTCGACGTCGGCGGTGTGCCGGTGGGGGAGATGGTCGGTGTTGGAGTGGGCGTTTTGGTGGGTCCGGGATGGCCTGTGGGATGGCTGGTGGGATGGCCTGTTCCGCCGATAACGCCCGGAAGCCCGGTGCCTACTCCGCATCCCGCGAGGACGCAGATACTCAATATCGCCGTTGATAATGTGCTGGCCGTCTTCTTCATGTGGATTCCCCTGCGAGTGACTAGCGTTGGTTCCCCCTTGACGCGTGCCAGACTCAGCGCGCGCCGGTGGGGAGTCAACCGCAGGGACCCTTAAAGGGCCACCGACCCCGGGGGTTACTCGAAGGGCGTTGGATCTCCGGTTCCGCGCCGGACAATTTCGGGGGAGCCGCTGGAGAAGTCGATGACGGTGGTCGGGTCAGGGCCGCAGAAGCCGGAATCGATCACGGCATCCACCTGGTGGTCCAGCCGTTCCTTGATTTCCCAGCCCTCGGTCATCGGATCTTCGTCCCCGGGCAGCAGCAGTGTGCTGGAAAGCAGCGGTTCGCCAAGACTGTCCAGGAGTGCCTGCACCACGGTGTTGTCCGGGACCCGTACGCCGACCGTCCGCTTCTTGGGCTGGAGCAGCCACTTGGGCACTTCCTTAACCGCAGGCAGGATGAAGGTGTAGCTTCCGGGGGTGGCGGCCTTGATGCTGCGGAACACCGAATTGTCCAGCTGTACGAACTGTCCCAGCTGGGCGAAGTTCCGGCAGACCAGGGTGAAGTGGTGCTTGTCATCCAGCTGACGAATCTGGCGGATCCGGTCCAGCCCTTCACGGTTGCCCAGCTTCACCCCGAGTGCGTAGCAGGAGTCGGTGGGGTAGGCGATCAGACCGCCGGATTCGAGCAGGTTGACCACCTGGCTGATGGCTCTGGGCTGTGGATTTTCCGGGTGTATGTCAAAGTATCTGGCCATTCCAACAGCCTACCGGCGGCGGCCACTGTCCGGGACTGGCAGCCCGGGACGGATGCCGGCGGACCGGGACTGGCGGACCGGGACGGATGCCGGCGGGATGGACTGGAGCCCATGCCATGGAGGTCGGCGAGCGCCGGGAAGCCCGACTAGGCTGCCCACACCAGGTCCGCCATCACCTGTTCGACGGGGGAGAGGGCCTCCGGCGCCCCGGCCAAGGGAGGCACGAGGGAACGGTAAGTGTGCCCGGTGGGAGTGGAGGTCTCCACTGTGTGTCGGGGTAGACCGGTTGTTCCCGGTCTGCCTGAAGCGCCTAGTGTGCCTGCACCTGATGTGCCTGCACCTAATGTGGCTGACGTGCCCGGCGGCTTGATGATCCTGGCCGAGTTGACGACTTCCGCCGACCACCCGGGAGCCTCCTTGGCGTGATTGCATGCTTCGCAGAGTCCTTGCCCGTTGTCGATGCTGGTGGGACCGCCTCCACCGTGCGGCCGGACGTGATCGATGTGCCGGATGGGAGCACCGCACCACGGCATTCGGCAGGTCTGATCCCGGATGGCAATGAACCGCCTCAGGGACGGAGGAAACAATCGCGCCCTGGCATCCATGGCAACCAGCTCACCGGTTTCGGGAGCCGTGTACAACCTGCGAATGAAGGTCTGGATGTTCCTGTCCTGCGAGCGCTCTTTCCGGTGCTTGTGGCGGCCGGCCGAAACCTGACCCGGGCTCTGACTGCGACCCGGGTCGTGACTCCCGGCTCCGTCCGAGCCTCGGACGGAGCCTTTAGGATTCTCGCTCCCGCTTGGCTCCTGGCCCGGGTCCTGACTCCCGCCTCCGCCCGAACCCTTGGCCTGGCGCTCGCCTCCGTTGCGGTTCCGGACAAGATCCCTGGCCCACTGCGCCGGAACCGGACCGTATCCGGGAACGAAGGCCGGCTCGGACTCTCCGGTAAGCAGCGCCCGGTCAGTCATGACCAGTTGGATTTCCACCTTCATGGCGTCCGGCCGCATCTGGCCGGTCACCCGCCCTACGAGGGTGTCTGCCATGATCTGTCCCCGGGTGCGGCCGTCCCCTGCCGCCGTGAGCCGGTCCGCTTCCCGGGACAGGACAGCGAAGACGCCTACGCCCTGGGCCACCGGAAGCAGGCCCGTCAGGTAGGTCATGGTGTCAGGAGCCGGGCGGCAGGACACGAAACGTTCGGAAGCGGCCTTCGCAGCCCGGTTCACGGCAGCCTGCGGATCCAGGCGGTACGCGGCCGTCCTGGCGCGGGAGATGATCTGCCGGTCGCCCAGGGTCTTCAGCACGTCCGGATTGCCCGCTACTTCCCGGTCTACTTGCCGGCGGTCCTCGATACTCAGGCACGCGGTCTCCCGTACCAGCAGCGTTGCCCGCCACTCACTGATGCTTCCCTGACTCAGCGCGTGCAGGGTGCAGGGCATTTCCTCCGTAAGTGCCTTGGCGAATCCGAGCAGCCGTCCGCCGCGGTTTGCCGATTCCCTCCGCGCTAGAGCTATCTGAGAGGCCACACCGCAGCCTTGTTTGCTCTTTGGCACTTCCGCCAGTACCTGCTTTTGGCGCTGGGACAGATTGAACGCTGCGGCCGCACGGGCCTGCGCCCCCGCAGCCGCCGCCTTTAGCTCCTCAAGGGCGCGGATCCGGTCAATGAGTTCGGCGTCGGGCTGCCGGGCAGGGTCCGTGCTGGCCTCGTCTGCGAGCACTGCAACCCAGGTGCTGACCAGTCCACTGCTGACCAGTCCACTGCTGACCATGGCCTCATTGGGTCGCCCGGGATGCTCCGCGGCTGAGTATTCGAACATGTGTTCGATTTTATCGGGTGAAAACAGTCAGAGGAAGCAAAGAAATACGCGATCTACTACCTGTTTTTAGCGGACTACACCCAAGGGTTGAAGGGGCGTTGCAGCGAAGGCCGTTAGGAGGCAGCATGCGCTCGCGGACACGATGTGTGCGGGAGCCCGGTCTACCCCCGCAGCCACCGCCTGATCCGGCGGACCGAATGCGCCGCAGTCGTCAGCCGCTCACCGGCATACGGCATCCCGCCGCGCAGCCGCCACTGCACCGCCAGCCAGACACACACTGCCCTTTCCAGAACCCACAGCGGAGCCCACAGGGCCGACATCGGTCCGAACACCTGCCGCCCGCTGTTGCGCCGGCGTCCGTATTCCGCTGCCACGGAGCAGGCCACGGCAAAAGCGGTCAGCCGCCCGGGCCTGCGGGCGGTCCGCCAGAGCAGCGGAAGCAGGGACAGCTCGGCAGCCAGCCGCACCGGTTGGGCCAGGTCGTCATAGGCCTGGCGCACCCGCTGCCCGAAGAACTGCGCTGTGGAGGAGGGGAGCCGGGCAATGAACAGGCCATCTGCACGTAGTTCGGTTCCGCCGGCAGCTGCGACGGTGCGCAGGAGTTCGAGGTTTTCGAACAGGACATTCCCGCTGTAGCCGCGCGTCCGCCGAAGCACCTCTGTCCGCACCGCCAGCGTCCCCGGATAATCCGAGCCGAACGCCCGGTTGAGCAGGGTCCGTCCGGTATCCCAACGGGCATGCCAGGGTAAAGGGGACCCAGATGCAAAGTAGTTCTGCGGACGGACGACGTCGGCGTCCTCCAGCAGTGCGCAGATCCGCCTCAGCTGCGCCGGCGCGTAGCGGACGTCGTCGTCGGCAATGATCAGGTATTTTCCCTCGGCCGCATCGAGGCCGGTAAGGACACCGTTGACCTTGCCGTTCCGACACTCGGGATGCCTGGGCCGGCAATGGCGTACGCCGGCAGGAAAAGCCTCTTCGTGACTGGAGTACAGCTCGTCCGGGGAACCGTCCACCACAAGGACCCGCACGTACCTGCTGAGCACCTCGAGATACCCCACCAGCTCGGGCAGGCCGGTCTCTTTGGACCACTTCAGCGGCAGGATGTAGTCCGCGTCCAGCCGAGGGCTGCGGTTCACCATGCCGGAAACATATCCAACAGCATTATTGCTAAGCAAGCTTAGTAAAGGCCGTCTGTACTCCTGTGGCCCACGGGGCGCGCCGTTTAGAGTGGTTGCCATGGACGCCGACACGCGGAACTACTTTGCCGGAGATCCCCGGACTATGCGGGAGCGGATGATGGCCGGTGATCTTTACCTCGCCGACGATCCGGAACTCGCGGCCGACAGCCTGCGCGCCATGGAACTGGCGGACCGCTATGCCCGGACCTGGCCCACCGACCGCCGGCAGGCCCGTACCGTCCTAGCCGAACTGCTGGGGAGCCTGGGTGAGGATACGGAAATCCGCCCGCCGCTGTTTGTCGACTACGGCAAATACCTCAGCGTCGGATCGCGCACCTTCATCAACTTCAACCTCACCGCGCTCGACGTCGCGGCCATCAGTATCGGCGACGACGTTCAGATAGGGCCAAACGTCCAGCTGCTGACTCCCACGCATCCCGTGGAGCCCGGACCCCGGCGGGACAAGCTCGAAGCCGCGCGGCCGATCAGCATCGGGAACAACGTCTGGCTCGGAGGCGGGGCAACCATCCTGCCCGGAATCACGGTGGGGGAGAACAGCGTGGTGGGAGCCGGCGCCGTCGTTACGCGTGACGTGCCGCCGAATACCGTGGTGGTGGGCAACCCGGCGAAGCCCGTGCGGACAGTCTAGAGTGGTCAGGTGTTTGTGCTCATTGGATTCAAGACCGTACTCCGCACGCTCTTTTCCCGGCCGGCCACCTGCCAGTACTGCGGTGCCTACGCGGAGCAGCATGTGGAAGAGCGGGCCAACCGCCTGACGGTCTTTTTTATCCCCGTGCTCACCACCAGCCGCCGGTACGCCTTTACCTGCTCCAACTGCGGCCGCAGCACCGGGATCAGCCGGTCACAGAAGAACGCGCTGCAGCGCCCCTGATGCCGCTTCATGGGACGTCCGGAGACTCTCCGGAAGCGCCGGGTGTCCCGACGCGGCGGAAAAGTCAATAGAATGAAAGAAGCACAACAGCTGCCGGCCCTGTTCTGGCCGCACCACAGACTTCCGGAATGCCGCCGTACGGCTGCCGTTCCACCCTGAAATCCCATCCCCGACGAAAGAACCATCATCCGTGAATAGAACACCTGCCGTCCTGAAAGCCCCCCGGGAACTAGCCAAGGGAACCATGCGTGTCATGAACCTCGGCGGCCTTGGCGAAATCGGCAGGAACATGACCGTTTTCGAATTCGACGGCAAGCTGCTGATCGTTGACTGCGGCGTGCTCTTCCCCGAAGAAGAACACCCGGGCGTCAACCTCATCCTGCCCGACTTCACCGCCATCCGCGACCGCCTGCAGGACGTCGTTGCCGTAGTCCTGACCCACGGCCACGAAGACCACATCGGCGGCGTGCCCTACCTGCTGCGCGAGCGCTCCGATATCCCCATCGTCGGTTCCAAGCTGACCCTGGCCTTCATCGAAGCCAAGCTGAAGGAACACCGGATCAAGCCCAAGCTGATCCAGGTCAAGGAAGGTGACCGCCGCACCATCGGCGGCTTCGACCTTGAATTCCTTGCCGTGAACCACTCCATCCCGGACGGCCTGGCCATTGCCATCCGCACCGCCGCCGGCATGGCGCTGCACACCGGCGACTTCAAGATGGACCAGTTCCCGCTGGACCGCCGCATCACCGACCTCACCGGCTTCGCCCGGCTGGGCGTGGAGGGCGTGGACCTGTTCCTCACCGACTCCACCAACGCCGAGGTTCCCGGCTTCATGGCCTCGGAAAAGGAATTGGCTCCGGCCATCGACACCGTGTTCCGCACCGCCCCGCGCCGGATCATCGTCTCCAGCTTCGCCAGCCACATCCACCGCATCCAGCAGGTCATTGACGCCGCCGAGCGCTACAACCGCAAGGTGTCCTTCGTGGGCCGGTCGATGATCCGCAACATGACCATTGCCGAGGAACTGGGCTACCTGAAGATCCCCAAGGGCATCCTGGTGGACTTCAAGTCCCTGCAGCGCACCGATGACCACAAGGTGGTGCTGATCTGCACCGGTTCGCAGGGCGAGCCCATGGCTGCGCTGTCCCGGATGGCCAACAAGGACCACCAGATCCGCATCCACGAGGGCGACACCGTGCTCATGGCCAGCTCGCTGATCCCGGGTAACGAGAACGCCATCTACGGCATCATCAACAACCTGACCAAGATCGGCGCCAACGTGGTGCACAAGGGCAATGCCAAGGTGCACGTCTCCGGCCACGCCAGCGCCGGCGAACTCGCCTACTGCTACAACATCGTCAAGCCGCGCAACGTGATGCCGGTGCACGGCGAATGGCGCCACCTCAAGGCCAACGGAGCCATCGCAGAGGCCACCGGAATGGATCCGCGGGACGTCGTCATCGCCGAGAACGGCATGACCGTGGACCTGCGCCGCGGCCGCGCCACGATCTCCGGCAAGCACCAGGTGGACCTGGTCTTCGTGGACGGCGACAGCGTTGGCCACACCACTGAGGAAACGCTGAAGGAACGCATGCAGCTGGCCGAGGAAGGTGCCGTGACGGTGCTGGCCCTGGTCGACGCCGACACGGGCACCATTGCCGAGCCGGCCGAGTTCTTCACCAAGGGCTTCACCATCAAGTCCGAGGACCTGCCCAAGGCCGAGGAAGCCGTGGAAAAGGCCCTGGCCAACGCCGGTAACCGCCGCGGCGCGAAGGGCGAGGACCTCGAAGACATCATCGAGCGCGCCGTCGCCAACTGGATGCGCCGCTTCTACAACCGCACCCCGGCCATCACCTCGATTGTCGTCGACGCCTAAAGTGCAGGCGCTGTGAGGCGTTAGCTGAAACAGAGGGAGGGGCCGCCGTCGTTAGTTCGACGGCGGCCCCTCCCTTGTCTCCGGGGCCGGATCTCCGCGGCCGGATACTCCGCCTCATTCGGTGTGACTTTGTTCTCGGCCCGGTGCCTGTCCGGCGCCCCCGGATTTCGCCTCGGTGCAGCCGATGCGCGGCCCGGTTCCCTGTAACGGCGCGGATTTTTTGTCCCCGCCGGGCCATGCACACATCCCCGGCGCATACCTCCCGGGGCGGAAACGGTCAAGAGGGTTCACAGGCAGTGTCGATAAATTGGGCGGATGCGTCCCCCCAAATCCCCGTTCCTGGCGAAACTCGCAGTGCCCGGACGGCTGGTTCTGTTCCTTCTCGCCAGTGTGCTGGCCGGCGTGCTCGCCGCTGGCACCGTAATTCCCATGGCTGCCGTAGCCGCCACGGGAACGGATATGGCTGTTGGAGTACTGGACCAGCTCCCCGACGAGCTGGAAACCGGCCCCCTCGACGAAGGGTCGGAGATCTACAGCGCCGACGGCGTGCTGATGGCCACGTTCTATGCGCAGAACCGCGTGCCGGTGGAGCTGGACGAAATGTCGCAGAGCATGAAGGACGCCATTGTCTCCATCGAGGACGCACGCTTCTACGAGCACAACGGCATCGACTTCAAGGGCATTGCCCGCGCCGTTGCCTCCAATGCGTCCGGCTCGAACACGCAGGGCGCTTCCACCCTGACCATGCAGTACGTGAACAACGTGCTCATCAGCCGGGACGTCGCCTCCGGCAAGGCCGGCAGCGACCTGACACTCAGCGGAACCAAGGACCTGGGGGACAAACTCCGCGAAGCCAAGCTCGCCGTCGCCGTGGAGAAGGAATACTCCAAGGACGAGATCCTCGAGGGGTACCTGAACATTGTGCTCTTCAGCGGGCAGACCTACGGAGTGGAAGCGGCAGCCCGCAGCTTCTTCGGCATTTCCGCCGCTGAGCTGACACCGGCGCAGTCGGCGATGCTGGCCGGCATGGTCCAGTCGCCCAGCCACTACAATCCGTTCACCAACCCGGAGGGAACGCAGGCGCGCCGGGACACGGTGCTTGCCGCCATGCTGAAGAACGGCAAGATCAGCCAGGCCGAGTATGACGAGGCCGTGGCCACCGGGCTGGACCTCAATCCGCAGACGGTGGTCTCCGGCTGCACCGGAGCCGAGACGGCCCAGTACTTCTGCAGCTACGTGGAACAGACGGTCCTGCAGTCCGAAGCCTTCGGCGCCGACGTCAAGGAACGCGCCCGGCTCCTGGCCCGCGGCGGGCTGACCATCCGGACCACCCTGGACTCCAGGCTGCAGTCTCAGGCCCAGAAGCAGATCGAGGCGCAGGTGCCGGTGGGGGATCCCTCCGGTGCCGGCTCCGCCATCGTCTCGGTGGAACCGGGCACGGGCAAAATCCTGGCCATGGCACAGAACACCGAGTACACGCCGGAACCAGGCAGCGGAAAAACCCAGCTGAACTTCAACGTGGACGCCGGCATGGGGGGAACGCCCTACGGATTCCAGCCCGGCTCCACCATGAAGCCGTTCACCACCGCCGCGTGGCTGGCGGCGGGCCACAAACTCGGCGACACCATCGACGCCACCCGCACGTCCTACCCGGCGGGCTTCGACTGGAAGGCCAGCTGCCTGGGCGCGAATGCGGAATTCGATGCGTGGAAATTCAAGAACGCCTCCGAGGGCTATGAAAAGAAGATGACGGTTGCGGAAGGCCTGACGCAGTCCGTCAACACCGCCACGGTGGCCCAGGCAGCCCAGCTCGACCTGTGCGACATCCGCGATACCGCCACCCGTATGGGCGTGCACCGCGCCGTCGACGGGGAACCGCTGGAAGTGACCAGCCCGTCCTTCGTCCTGGGCGGCCAGGAAGTCTCTCCGCTGACCATGGCTTCGGCCTACGCGGCGTTCGCCGCCGGCGGTGAATACTGCACGCCCACCGCCATCACCGAGGTCACCGACAGGTCCGGTAATGATTACGACGTCGCCGGCGGGGAATGCACCCGAGCCATCAGTGCGGACGTGGCTGCGGCCGTGACCGAACCGCTGCAGAAGCTGGTCGAGGGGTCACCGGGCAGCATCCATCCGATCGGGGTTCCGGCGGCCGCCAAGACCGGAACCACGGACATGTCGGAGCAGACCTGGACCGTGGGGTACACCACCGGCATTTCCACGGCGTCCTGGGTGGGTAACTGGAACTCGTACTCCTCGCTGAACGACCAGTCGATCAACGGCGTGACCCGCTCCTATGTGGACGGTTCCGCCCTCGCCGGTGCGCAGTGGACCGAGTATATGAGCTCGGTGGCGAAACTGTACGGGGCGGAGTCCTTCCCCTCGGTGCCGGAGAGCCTGCGCTAGGCGCCAAGCGCTAGATGCACGTGCCGGTGTAGGGATCGCACAGGGACTGGCCGGTGGGGACGGCGGCAACGCCGTCGCCGCCGGAAACCAGCCGGAGCGCCCCCATCTCTTCCAGCTCGGTCAGCACATTGAGGGTCTCCACCCCGCCCAGGTCAAACTCTTCGGCAATGTCCTGCGGCTGGACCCTCCCGTAGCGGCGGACGTAGTCGATGACGCGCTGCTTCGTGGAAAGCCGGATGCTGGAATCGGCGGTTGAGGCCATGGTGTCCTTCTCCTTCTGCGGTTGGTTCTTCCGGTTTAAGCGCAGCCGCCCGGGAGGAAATTCCCGAAGCTAAGGGTGCTGATGGCAGACTGTAGAAGGCATTAGCTTCCATTGCGAAGGGGAACAAAACGAATGACGACACCTGACTGGGTGGATCATGTGGTGTGGTGGCAGGTCTATCCGCTGGGCTTCACCGGGGCGGAACAGGCAGCTCCGGAGACGGACGCACCCGTGCGGCACCGGCTCCCGCACCTGACCGCGTGGCTGGACTACCTCGTGGAGATGGGCGCCTCCGGGCTCGCCCTCGGCCCGGTGTTTGCCTCCGAAACCCACGGGTACGACACCACGGATTACTACCACATCGATCCCCGCCTGGGCGATGACGCGGACTTCGATGAACTGGTCCGCGAGGCCCACGCCCGAGGCATCCGGGTCCTCCTGGACGGGGTCTTCAACCACACCGGACGTTCCTTCGCACCCTTCCGGCAGGCGCTAGAACAGGGCCCGGAAGCGTCGACGGCGGACTGGTTCGGTATCACCTGGCCGGAGGGCTGGACTCCCGGGACCGAACCGGACTACGCAGACTTCGAGGGCCACCACCACCTGGTTGCCCTGAACCACGCCGAGCCGGCCGTGGCGGACTTCGTGGCCGATGTCATGAAGCACTGGCTGGGCCGCGGCGCGGACGGCTGGCGCCTGGATGCCGCCTACGCGGTGCCGTCACCGTTCTGGGCCGCTGTGCTGGACAATGTGCGCAGCGAGTTCCCCGACGCCTACTTCGTGGGGGAGTACATCCACGGCGACTATCCCGCGGACGTGCTCGCAGGCCACTTGGATGCCGTGACCCAGTACGAACTGTGGAAGGCGGTCTGGAGCTCCCTGGCAGAGGCGAACTTCTACGAACTGGCCGCCGCGTTGGAGCGGCACAACACGTTCCTGGACACCTTCGTCCCGCTGACGTTCATCGGCAACCATGACGTGACCCGCATCGCCAGCCGGCTGGACCCGTCCGGCAGGCTGGCCCACGCACTGGTGCTCCTGTTCACCCTGCCGGGCACCCCGGTGGTCTATTACGGCGACGAGCAGGGGTACCGCGGCATCAAGGAGGACCGCGCCGGGGGAGACGACGATATCCGTCCGTCCTTCCCCGCTTCGCCGGACGAACTCTCGGCGATCGGGCAGCCGCTCTACCATCTGCACCAGGAACTGATTGGGCTGCGGCGCCGGCACCACTGGGTGCATGCCGCCCGCGCCCGGGTGCACTCGCTGAGCAATGAGCAGCTCGTCTATGAGGTGTACGACGCCGGCCACTCGCTTTTTGTGGCCATGAACCTTGCGGACACGTCGGTCACCGTGCAGGTGCCGGCCGCCGCCCGGGACGTCCTGGCCGGCGCGGGCGGGCTGGACGGAACGGGCGGGCGGCTGGCGCTGCCGGCATCGGGCTGGGCCGTTCTCGGCCCTGCGTCTTAGGACAACCTGGCTTAGTACAGCTTGATGGTTCCGCCGTCGGCCATGAGGGTCTGGCCGGTCAGGTACTGTGAATCCTCGCTGGCCAGGAACACAACGATGGGGGCGATGTCCGTTTCGGGATCGCCCAGCCGGCCCAGCGGCACGCCGTCGACGACTTCCTGGTAGGCCTCCGGGAACGCCTTGCTCCACTGGACAATGCCGGGGGTGAGCGCGACGGGGGAGACCACGTTCACGCGGATGCCGTCCGCGGCCCATTCGTTGGCCGCGGTGCGGGAGATGGCGCGGATGGCTTCCTTGGCTGCTGCGTAGGCCACCTGGTTGGGCAGGCCCTTGATGCCGGCACCGGAGCCGAAGTTGATGATGCTGCCGCGGGTCTTCTTCAGCTCCGGGTAGGCAGCGCGCATCAGGTGGAACGTTGCCATGGTGCCCGTGTTGAAGGACAGGTCCCAGATCTCCTGGGTGGTTTCCATAATGGGGGCCTGCTTGGAGGCATGCGCATTGTTGACCAGGATGTCCAGGCCGCCGAAGCGCTCCACGGTTTCCGCCACGATGGCCGCGGCGTTTTCGGCCTTGGAGATGTCCTTGGCGATGAACATGACCTCGCCCTTGCCCTCCAGATCCGCCAGCAGCTTGTCACCCTGCGCCTGGTCGATGTCCACCACTGCCACCTTGGCGCCCTCGGCGAGGAAACGCCGGACAATGCCCTGGCCGATGCCGCCGGCGCCTCCGGTGATGATGGCCGTCTTATTCGTGAGTTTCATTTCTTCCTTCCGTAAAACCGGACGGTTTTTCAGTGTCCGGAGCGTTGTTGAGGTTCTGTTCGACGCCGGTAATGAAGTTCGCGACGAAGAACTCCAGTGACCGGCGTGAGTCCGGGTAGCTGATGCCCCGGGCCTGGAACCGGGCTGCCTGCGGATACTCCGCCGCATCCTCCGATGTCCAGGGGCGGTGCCCGGCTGCCGGCTGCCCGGATTTCTCCGCCGCCCTGGAGTGTGCCGCCGCCGTTATCGCAGCAGTGCCGATCACGGCGGCCGAGATGCCCAGCAGGCAGTCAAAACCGTCTTCTTCGGTGAGGCCGGCGGAGGCCAGGCGGGTGAGGATCAGTTCCACCTCGGCAGGCGTCGCCATGTTCACGAGCCGCCGCGGGGTCAGGATAATGCGCAGCAGCCAGGGGTGCGCCGAGAAGGCACGCCACTGGGCGTCGGCCAGGTGTGCCAGGGTTTCCTGCCAGCCCAGATCCCGTGCCGGCAGGAGTGCGTAATCCCTGGTCGCGGCCTCGGCCATGAGCAGCAGCAGGGCGCTGCGGTCCGCCACGTGGCGGTAAAGCGCCATGGCGGAAACCTCGAACTCAGCGGCAACCCGGCGCATGGATACAGCATCCAAACCGTCCGCATCGGCAATCCGGACGGCGGCCGCAGCTATGGCAGCCGGGTTGAGGGGCAGGTTCCGTGACAAGAGTCTTCCTTCGGTGGTCGGTTGTTTACAGTGTATACCGCGCCGGGCGGGCCTCCGGGGCAGCCCCGGTAGACGGGGTCATAAACCGCCCGGTACATGCGTTCCGTAAGGGTTTGGCACCCGTACGTGAGGGAAACGTGAGGATGGTCATCCGGGCACCGGCGGAGGCATCTAATCGAAGGCGGCACAAGGTGTGCCCGTGCTGCCAGGGGCAGCACGCTGACCGGCTGGGGGCAATTCCCGTGCTTGACGTTTTATTTGTAGTGGGCTTCGTAGGGCTTTTCGCTGCGTTTGTCCTGATGACCGGGGCGGTGGAAAAGCTGTGATTGTTTTCAACGTCCTGGCACTCTGCCTCGGGGTGGCCGCCGCCGGCTACCTCCTGGTTGCTCTTGTCCGACCGGAGCGGTTCTGATGGGCGGCTGGGTGACGGTTGCGCAGGCCCTGAGCCTGGTGGTCCTGCTTGCTGCGGTCCACCGGCCGCTTGGCGACTACATGGCCCGGCTGTACTCCTCCGAAAAGCACTTCCGCGTGGAACGCGGCTTCTACCGCCTGGCCGGAGTGGACGGCTCCTCCGGCCAGGCCTGGCAGAGCTACCTGCGCGGCGTCCTGGTGTTCTCCGGAGCCAGCATGCTCCTGCTCTACCTGCTCCAGCGCGTCCAGCCGCTGCTGCCGGGCTCGCTGGGACTTCCGGCGGTGCCCGAGGCCCTGTCCTTCAACACGGCGGCGTCCTTCGTGGCCAACACCAACTGGCAGTCCTACTCGCCGGAAGTAACCATGGGCTACGCGGTGCAGATGCTCGGCTTGGCGGTGCAGAACTTCCTCTCGGCAGCCGTGGGGCTGGCCGTGGCCGTGGCCTTGATCCGCGGGCTGGCCGGACGCAACTCATCCACCATCGGCAACTTCTGGGTGGACCTGACCCGCGGCGTACTGCGGTTGCTGCTGCCCGGAGCAGTCCTGGGCGCCATTGTGCTGATGATCGGCGGTGTGATCCAGAACTTCAACGGCTTCACCGCGGTCACCAACCTCCTCGGCGGCACCTCAACGATCCCCGGCGGTCCGGTGGCGTCCCAGGAAGCCATCAAGCTGCTGGGCACCAACGGCGGCGGCTTCTTCAACGCCAACTCCGCCCATCCGTTTGAAAATCCCGGCGGGTGGACCAACCTGGTCGAAGTCTTCCTGATGCTCGTTATCCCGTTCAGCCTGCCCCGCACGTTCGGCACCATGGTGGGGGACCGGCGGCAGGGGTACGCCATCCTGGCGGCCATGGCTGCGATCTTCACGGTGTCGCTGGCCGCCATGACGGCCTTCGAATTCGGTGCTGCGGACGGAACCGCCGGTTCCATGGAGGGCAAGGAACAGCGGTTCGGCATCGCCGCGTCCACACTCTTCGGCTCCACCAGCACGCTGACGTCCACCGGTGCGGTGAACGCCATGCATGACAGCTTCAGCCCGCTGGGCGGCATGATGGCCATGCTGAACATGATGCTCGGCGAAGTGGCCCCCGGCGGCGTCGGCTCCGGTCTCTACGGCATGCTGATCCTGGCGATCATCACCGCCTTTGTGGCCGGACTCCTGGTGGGACGCACCCCGGAGTACCTCGGCAAGAAGATCGGGCCGAAGGAAATCAAGCTCGCCAGCCTGTACATCCTCACCATGCCGACCCTGGTCCTCGTGGGAACCGCGCTGAGCTTCGCGGTCCCGGGGATCCGGGCCGACATTGAGGGCACCTCCATCCTGAACACCGGACTGCACGGGTTCAGCGAGGTGCTGTACGCCTTCACGTCCGCGGCCAACAACAACGGCTCGGCGTTCGCCGGGCTAACGGCCAACACTCCGTGGCTGAACACCGCACTGGGCGTGGCCATGCTTGTGGGACGCTTCCTGCCGATGATCTTCGTAATCGCGCTGGCCGGAGCCTTTGCCGAGCAGGGCAAGGTTCCCGCCTCGGCCGGCACCCTGCCCACCCACCGGCCGCAGTCCGTGACGCTGCTGTGCGGCGTCACCGTGATCGTGACCGCCCTGACCTTCTTTCCCGTACTCGCGCTGGGTCCCCTGGCGGAAGGACTGCAATAACCATGTCCACACTTACCAAACCCCTGGAGTCCGAATCGGTTCCGGCCCCGGCTCCGGCCGCCCGCGGCATCACTGCGGGCTCGCTGGCTGCAGCCCTGCCCGGAGCCTTCCGGAAACTGGACCCGCGGCTGATGGTCCGCACCCCGGTGATGTTCATCGTCGAGATCGGGGCGGTCCTGATCACTGCGATCGCCGTCGCCGAACCCTTCCTCGGCGGCCCGCAGGACTCCGGCGGCACCCCCGTCCCCGGCGCGTTCTCCTGGCTGATTGCCGGCTGGCTCTGGGCCACCGTCATCTTTGCCAACCTCGCGGAAGCAGTGGCCGAGGGCCGAGGCAAGGCGCAGGCAGCCAGCCTGCGCAACAGCCGGGCCACCACCACCGCCTACCGGGTGGAGGGTTACGACTCCGGCCGCGATCCCGCAGCCCTCGGGGCCGGCATCTCGGAGGTTCCCTCGGCCGATCTGGGCCTTGATGACGTAGTGGTGGTCGAGGCCGGGCAGATCATCCCCGGCGACGGCGACATCATTGACGGCATTGCCTCCGTGGACGAATCGGCCATCACCGGGGAATCCGCCCCGGTGGTCCGGGAATCCGGCGGCGACCGCTCGGCCGTCACCGGAGGCACCCGTGTCCTGTCCGACCGCATTGTTGTCCGGATCACCAGCAAACCCGGTGAAACCTTCGTTGACCGGATGATCCGGCTCGTTGAAGGTGCCGCACGGCAGAAGACGCCCAACGAGATTGCCCTGAATATCCTCCTGGCCACGCTGTCGCTCATCTTCATCGTGGTGGTGCTGACGCTCAACCCGCTGGCAGGCTACTCGTCCGCCACCGTCAGCATCCCCGTCCTGGTGGCCCTGCTGGTCTGCCTGATCCCCACGACCATCGGTGCGCTGCTTTCGGCCATCGGCATTGCCGGCATGGACCGCCTGGTCCAGCGCAATGTCCTCGCCATGTCCGGACGCGCAGTCGAGGCCGCCGGTGACGTCACCACCCTGCTGCTCGATAAAACGGGGACCATCACCTACGGCAACCGCCAGGCCGCAGGGTTCATCCCGATCGACGGCACCCAGAGCACCGACCTGATCGACGCCGCCGTGCTGTCCTCCTTCGGCGATCCCACGCCCGAGGGCAAATCGGTGGTGGAGCTGGCTGCTGCAAAGGGCTGCCGCCCGGAACCGCCGGCCGGCTCCGTGAGTGTGCCGTTCACAGCCCAGACCCGGATGAGCGGCATGGACTTCCCTGACGGAGCGAAGATCCGCAAGGGTGCCTCCGGCGCCATCCTGGACTGGACCGCCGAATCCGGCGGAATAGAGGTGGACGTCCTGATGGCCGTCGAGGACCAGGTGAAGAAAATCTCCACTTCAGGCGGCACGCCGCTGCTGGTGGCGGTGCGGGACGCCCACGGCGGCACCCGGATCCTGGGCGTCATCCACCTCAAGGACGTGGTCAAGGAGGGCTTGAAGGAGCGCTTCATCCAGCTGCGGGCCATGGGCATCCGCACCGTGATGATCACCGGCGACAACCCGTACACCGCCAAGGCCATTGCCGCCGAGGCCGGGGTGGACGACTTCCTCGCCGAAGCCACCCCTGAAGACAAGATGGCCCTGATCCGCCGCGAACAGGCGGGCGGGCATCTGGTGGCGATGACGGGCGACGGCACCAACGACGCCCCGGCACTGGCCCAGGCCGACGTCGGCGTCGCCATGAACACCGGCACCTCCGCGGCCAAGGAAGCCGGCAACATGGTGGACCTGGACTCGGACCCCACCAAGCTGATCGACATCGTCGGCATCGGCAAGCAGCTGCTCATCACCCGCGGCGCCCTGACGACCTTCTCGATTGCCAACGACATTGCCAAGTACTTCGCCATCATCCCGGCCATGTTCGTGGGGGTTTTCCCCGGCCTGGCCGCGCTGAACCTGATGCAGCTGAATTCGCCGGCCTCGGCCATCCTCTCCGCGGTGATCTTCAACGCGGTGATTATCGTGGCGTTGATTCCGCTGGCGCTGCGCGGCGTGAAGTACCGGGCCGCCGGCTCCTCCTCGATACTCAGCCGCAACCTGCTGATCTACGGGGTGGGCGGCGTCATTGCGCCGTTCATCGGCATCAAGCTCATCGACCTCCTGATCAGCCTGATCCCGGGGTTCTGACGTGACGGCCCTTATCCGCATCCTCCACCTCATCCGGATTGAACGCAGCACCCCCCTTACAAGGAGCAGGAAATGAACCCCGTCCGCACCAGCATGCGCCAGCTTGGCGTATCCCTCCGCGTCCTGGTGATGCTCACGCTCCTGCTCGGCGTCGGATATCCACTGGCAATGGCGGGAATCGGCCAGGCCGCACTGCACGGCCGGGCCAACGGCTCGATGGTCAGCAGCGGAGGCAGCGACGTGGGATCGGAGCTGATCGGCCAGTCCTTTACAGACGCCGACGGCGCGGCCCTGCCCCAGTGGTTCCAGTCCCGGCCCTCCGCGGCGGGAGACGGGTACGACGGCGGCGCCTCCAGCGGTTCCAACCTCGGACCCCTGAGCGAGGACCTGGCCGCCGCCGTAGCGGAGCGCCGGGGGGCAGTGGCGGAGCTGGAAGGTGTGGCTCCGGAAGAGGTCCCCGCCGATGCCGTCACGACATCGGGCTCCGGACTGGATCCGCACATCAGCCCCGAATACGCCCGGCTGCAGGTAGACCGGGTAGCGCGGGAACGCGGCCTGGACCCGGAACAGGTCTCCGCCCTGGTGGACGACGCCACGCAGGCACCGTTCGCCGGGATCCTCGGCAGCAGCACCGTCAACGTGTTGCTTTTGAACATTTCGCTGGCGGAGCTGGACACTTAGTCCATGACGCGAGGACAACTGAGGGTTTTTCTGGGGGCGGCCCCCGGTGTGGGCAAAACCTACGCCATGCTCGAAGAGGGGCGCCGCCTCCGGGATGAGGGATCCGACGTCGTCATCGCATTGGTGGAAACGCACGGACGCGCCGGGACGGCTGCCGTGGCCGAGGGCCTGGAAACCATCCCGCGCGCCGTCCTGCGGCACCGGGGGCTGGAACTGCAGGAGATGGACCTGCCTGCGGTCCTGGCGCGGGCGCCCGAATATGCGCTGGTGGACGAACTCGCCCATACCAACGTGCCCGGGCTGGCGCACGAAAAGCGGTGGCAGGACGTGCAGGCCCTGCTTGACGCCGGGATCAACGTCCTGTCCACCGTGAACATCCAGCACATTGACTCCCTGAATGACGTGATCGAGCAGATCACCGGCACCCTGCAGGCCGAAACCGTGCCGGACGCCGTCCTGCGCGGCGCCGAACAGGTGGAGCTGGTGGACCTCACTCCGCAGTCGCTGCGCGGCCGCCTGGCCGACGGCGTCATTTACCCCGCCGAACGCGTCGATGCCGCCCTGTCCAACTATTTCCGCCTCGGAAACCTGACGGCCCTGCGCGAGCTGGCCCTGTTGTGGCTGGCCGATGAAGTGGATTCGGCGCTGAACCGCTACCGCGAAGAACACGGCATCAGCCGCAAATGGGAGGCACGGGAGCGGGTGGTGGTGGCGCTCACCGGCGGACCCGAAGGGCGCACCCTGCTGCGCCGCGGTGCGCGGATTGCCGCCCGGTCCGCCGGCGGCAAGCTGCTGGCCGTTCATGTCTCCGGGGCAGACGGGCTGCGCGGACCGGAACCGGGGGAGCTGGCTTCGCAGCGGCTCCTGGTGGAGAAGCTCGGAGGCAGCTTCCACCAGGTGGTGGGAAATGACGTACCGCGGGCGCTGGTGGATTTTGCCCGCAGCGTCAACGCCACCCAGCTGGTGGTGGGTGTCAGCCGGCGTCCCCGGATCGCGGCGCTGCTGTCCGGGCCGGGAATCGGGGCCACGGTCATCCGGGAGTCCGGGGACATCGACGTGCATATGGTCTCCCACTCGGCGGCCGCCCGGACCCTGGTGCTGCCGCATTTCGGCAGTGCCCTCTCGGTGCGCCGGCGCCTGCTCGGCTTCGGCTTCGCGCTGGTGGGCGGCCCGCTGCTCACTGCCGGGCTGGTGGCAGCCCGAAGCGCCGAAACCATCACCGGCGACGTGCTCAGCTACCAGCTCCTGGTGATCCTGGTGGCCCTGGTCGGCGGCATCTGGCCGGCACTGTTCGGCGCCCTGCTCTCGGGCCTGACCCTGGATTTCTTCTTCATCTCTCCGCTTTACACCGTGACCGTGGCCACCCCGTCCCACATGCTGGCACTGGGGCTGTACATCGTCAACGCGATGCTCGTGAGCTACGTGGTGGATGCCGCCGCCCGGCGGGCACGCACCGCCCGGCGCTCGGCGTCGGAATCCGAACTGCTGGCCTCCGTGGCCGGCAGCGTGCTGCGCGGGGAGGACGCACTCGGTGCCCTGGTGAGCCGGACCCGCGAGGCCTTCAACGTCAGCGCCGCCCGGATGCGGTCCGAGGGTGAAGACCTGTACGCCGACGGCGAGTGGCCGGCGTCCGTGGCACCGGACGACCCCGCGTTCACCCGGCTCCCGGTCGGGGAGCGCTGCTTCCTGGATTTGTGGGGCCGTGAACTGGCTGCGTCGGACCGCCGCCTGCTGGCAGTCATTACCGCCCAGCTGGAGGCCGCGCTGGAGCACCGGGAACTGACCGAAACCGCTCGGGGACTGGGGTCCCTGGCCGAGGCGGACAAGGTCCGCACGGCGCTGCTGGCCGCCGTCGGACATGACCTGCGCCGTCCGCTCACGGCGGCAACCGCGGCCGTCACCAGCCTGCGGGCGACGGACGTCACCTGGTCCGAGAAGGACCGGAACGAACTGCTGGCCACTGCCGAGGAATCCCTCGCCTCCCTGTCCGGACTGGTCACCAGCCTGCTGGACGTCAGCAGGCTGCAGGCCGGCGTCGTCGGCGTGAGCCTGGAGCCGGTGAATGTCGCCGATGCGGTGCTGCCGGCGCTCGAGGAGCTGGAACTGGGCCCGGCGGAGGTGGAACTCGAAATCCCTGCCGCGCCGCGCGTGGTCCTGGCCGATCCTGTGCTCCTGCAGCGTGTGCTGGTCAACCTGCTGGCCAACGCGGTGCGCTTCAGCCCGGACGGAATCGTGCTGTCGGTCAGCGAGTTTGCCGGCCGGGTGGAAATCCGCGTCATAGACTCAGGACCGGGCGTTCCCGAACAGCGGCGCGGGGAAATTTTCGTACCGTTCCAGCGGCTGGGGGACATCGACAACTCGACCGGCCTTGGCCTCGGCCTGGCCCTGGCCAAGGGATTCACGGAAGGCATGGGCGGAACCCTGGACACCGAAGACACCCCCGGCGGCGGGCTGACCATGGTCCTCTCACTGCCGGTTGCCGCGCCCCGCGTCCCCGCAAGCGGACTGTCGGCGGTGGCCGGATGAAGATCCTGATCGCCGACGACGACGTACAGATCCTGAGGGCACTGCGGATCACTCTGAGCGCGTACGGATACGAGGTGGTGACCGCGGAAAGCGGAAGCGCCGCCATCCGCAAGGCGGTGGACACCCATCCGGACCTGCTGGTGCTGGACCTGGGCATGCCGGGACTGAGCGGCATGGACGTTATTGAAGCCGTCCGCGGCTGGAGTGCCGTACCGATCCTGGTGGTGTCCGGCCGGATCGATCCGGCGGACAAGGTTCGGGCGCTGGATCTCGGAGCGGACGACTATGTCACCAAGCCCTTCTCCACCGAGGAGCTGCTCGCCCGGATCCGTGCCCTGTCCCGCCGCAGGCCCACGGCTGCCGGGCCCAGCGAAATCACGTTCGGGGCAGTGCGGGTGGACCTGGCTGCACGCCGGATTGCACGGCTCGACGACGGCTCCGCGATCCGCCTCACCCCCACCGAGTGGCGCTTCCTGGCGGAGCTGCTCGCCCATCCCGGGATGCTGATCACCCGGCAGACGCTGCTGACCAAGGTCTGGGGTCCGGGAACCACGGACTCCGGCTACCTGCGTCTGTACATTGGTCAGCTGCGGCGGAAACTGGAGACGGATCCGGCAGCGCCGGAGCACCTGTTGACCGAACACGGCATGGGGTACCGGTTTGAGCCGTGACCCCTTCGTGAACCACGGGCATAAAACAATGAGCGCCCGACCCCGGAGGGTCGGACGCTCATCGGTGCACGATGCGGCTAGGAAGCCTTATGCGCGGTAGAACACGGGGCCGGAGCCGACGTTGACGGACTGGACTACGGTCTGGTTGCCGTTCCAGCCGCTGTGGATGGCTTCGCCGTTGCCAACGTAGATGGCAATGTGGGCCAGGCCCATGCCGCCGTCGGCGTAGTAGACCATGTCACCGGGCTCCGGGGTGGAGACCTGGGTGCCGTAGGCGGCCAGCTGTGCGGGAGCAAGGTCCCCCACGCTGTGGCCTGCGGCGCGCAGGGCAACCTCAACCAGCACGGTGCAGTCCTGGGCTGCGCCCAGCTGCGACTGTGCCGAAGCCAGCATGATGGCGTTGGTGCCGCTGGCTGCGGGGGTTGCTGCAGGGGTGATCGACTGCGACTGCGTGGTGATGACGCCGGTGTTGACGGCCTCAGCCGGAGCAGCCGGCGTGTAGGCGGCAGCGGTTTCGTAAGCGGCGGCGGGTGCAGCAGCGGGTGCAGCTGCGGGTGCGGCCACGGGTGCAGCTGCGACGGCCGGTGCGGCTTCGCCGGCAACGGTGATGACATCGCCGGGGTAGATGATGGACGCCAGCGAGAGGCCGTTCAGCGCCAGGACGGAGTCCAGGCCAACACCGTAAGCGGCGGAGATCTGGCCGAGGGTGTCACCGGATACCACGGTGTGGGTGGTGGCGGGTGCAGCTTCCGGAGCGGCGACGGGTGCAACCGGAGCAACCGGAGCTACCGCAGCGGCCGGTGCAGCTGCCTGCGTCGGGGTGTAGTTGTCATTGGCGACAACTCCGGCGGAAGCGGGTGCTGCCATGCTGAGCATCAGGCCCGAACCGGCGAGGACTACGGCTGCGGCGCTGCCCATGGTCCGTCCGCGGCCTGCAACGGCCTGCGAGATGGTCGATGCGGCGGTGTTCTCGGCACGGTGACGGCCACGAGTTTTGTTGAAAGTCATTTGAAATATACCTCTCCCAATACCTGCGAGGTGAGCTGTCGGATTCGGATGGGAGACACCCGGCCGCCGGCGGAAACCGGTCGACTTAACCCCAAGGATTCAAGGAACCCGTAATTGGTTCCCCCGCCTCTGCCGTGTGGTGCGTTCTGTGGACCCCCGGAACCAGCGGCAGAGCTAGGTAACAAGCCCCGGAGGAGCCGCATCAGAAAGCGGCATGGGAATAACCGTACAAGAAAGTTACGGTTGGATAACCATTGTGTGAGCTGCTTCGCTTTTGGCCGCTAAATCGGCATTACAGGGGTCTCACTTCATGCTTTCAGCCACGCCAGTCACAAGGATTCTTCTGCTGCCGAGACGCTTGGCGTTCAGCCGCCGGGGCGCAAGTTACGGATGTTTTCCCAGAAATCACATGCGTACCAACCGGCGGAAACCGGCCCTCCGTCGGACCTGGTTTCCTCGGAGCCGTTTTCCGCCGCTGAAACGGGAGTGACAGGCGTGACCCCATCTGCAACGTCAATCCCAGTGCTCCTCAAACTGTGTCCGGGATCACGGCTATTAGGGGTGGAATCTCGCCTTACCAGCCTCACGGCATGCCTAATATTGTTAGGGAGCCTTTCAATACAGGGCCAAGTATCGACGAGCAGATCAGGAGAGTGCAGTGGCTGGCAGCGGTTCGAAACTATGGACCAGGGGATTTGTGCTGGCGATCATCACCAACCTCTTTATCTCCATGGTGTTTTATCTACTGATGACCAGCATGGCGCTGTACGCGGTGCAGGAGTTCAACGCCTCGGACGGCGCCGCCGGATTTGCCTCCGGATCCTTCGTGCTCGGCGCCCTGACGGCGCGGGTGTTCGCGGGGAAATTCCTGGACTTCGTGGGACGCCGCCGCCTGCTCGTCATCAGCCTCGCGGTGTTCGTGGCCGCCTCGCTCCTGTACATCCCGGCCTCGAGCCTGGCGCTGCTGCTGACCGTGAGGATCCTGCACGGCATGGCGTTCGGGGCCGCCAGCACGAGTATTTCCGCCTCGGTCATGAGTCTCATTCCCGTCCACCGGCGCGGTGAAGGAACCGGATATTTCGGTATTTCCACCACGCTGGCCACCGCCGTGGGTCCCTTCCTGGCCGTCTACCTCGCGAACTCGGTCAGCTACCGTGCCCTGTTCCTGTTCGCGGCCGGCTGCGCCGCCGTCGCCCTGGTCCTGGCCCTGGTGCTCCGCCTGCCCGAACGCACCCCGGGTCCCGAGGAACAAAAGAACAAGTGGCGGATGCATCTGACGGACATCATCGACCCGTCCGCGCTGGCCATCGCCTCGGTCATGTTCATTGCCGGCGCCGCCTATGCAGGCATCCTTTCCTTCCTCAACTCCTATGCGCAGGACGAGGGTCTGCTGCTCGGCGCCAGCCTCTTCTTTGTGGTCTACGCGTGCGTGGTGCTGGTTTCGCGGTTGTTTGTGGGCCGCATCCAGGACCGGCACGGAGACAACGCGGTGATCTACCCGACCCTGGTCTCCTTTGCCGCCGGGCTGGCCCTGCTGGCCTACGCACCGAATGACGCCGTGATGGCCGTGGCCGGGGTTTTCGTGGGCTTCGGCTTCGGCGCCCTGATGCCGTGTGCCCAGGCGATTGCCGTCAGCACGGCCCCGGCGTCCCGGATCGGGCTGGCCACCTCCACCTTCTTTATCCTGATGGATGCGGGTGTGGGCCTCGGCCCACTGCTGCTGGGTGCGCTCCTGCCGCTCACGGGTTTCCACGGAATGTACTGGGTGCTCGCCGCCGTCCTGCTGGCCAGCACCGTGCTCTACCACTTTGTCCACGGACAGCGGAACTACCGCCCGGGCACACCGTAGGGCATGTCCCGGGGTGTTCCTGCCGCCCGGCACGGTAGCCTCTTTCCCACAACGGCTCCGTCAAGGGAAAGCAGCACCATGGCACGCGAGGAAACCACACTGACGGTTCCCGGTCCGCAGGGTGACCGGGAAATACGGATATCGAGTCCCGGGCGGGTGCTCTGGCCGCGTCCCGGGATCACCAAACTTGATCTGGCCCGCTATATGGCGGACGTGGGCGAGGCGTTTATCCGGGCCAACGGGGACCGGCCTGTGTCCCTGGAGCGGTTTCCCGCCGGGATCGAGGGCGAGGTGTTCTTCTCGAAGAACCCGCCGCGGGGCATGCCGGAGTGGATGCGCGGCGTTACCGTCACTTATCCCAGCGCGCGGTCCCATCCGCAGGTGGTGCTGGATGAGCCGGCGGCCGCTGTCTGGGCGGTGCAGATGAATACGGTGGTTTTCCATCCCTGGCCCTCCCGGGCGGAAAACACGGACAATCCGGACCAGCTGCGCATCGACCTGGATCCGCAGCCCGGCACGGACTTCGACGACGCCGTTCCCGCCGCCCTGGAACTGCGGGCGATTCTCGCCGAGGCCGGGCTGGAGGGGTACATCAAAACCTCGGGCAACCGCGGCATCCACCTGTTCGCACCGATCCGGGCCGAGTATGAGTTCCAGGACGTGCGGCATGCGGTGATCGCCGCAGCGCGGGAGGTGGAGAGGCGGATGCCCGAGAAGGTCACCACGGCGTGGTGGAAGGAAGAGCGCGGCCGGCGGGTGTTCGTGGACTTCAACCAGGCCAACCGGGACCGCACCATGGCCGGTGCCTACAGCCCGCGCGCCCTGCCGGACGCCCCGGTGTCCTGCCCCGTCAGCTGGGATGAGCTCGAGCGGGTGCATCCGGCGGATTTCACCATTGCCACCATCCCTCAACGGCTGCGTACAGTGGGGGACCCGTGGGCAGACATGTACGCCAGGCCGGGCTCCATTGATGTGCTGCTGGGCTGGTGGGAGCGGGACCTGGCCAACGGGCTGGGCGAGCTGCCCTTCCCGCCGGACTATCCGAAGATGCCGGGGGAGCCGCCCCGGGTCCAGCCCAGCCGCGCCCGTCGGAAGGACTAGGCTGCGGGGCCGTGTTCAATAAGCCTGCCGTCCCGCATGGCCGCCACCTCATCGGTCAGGGGCACGAACTCGGTATCGTGGGTCACCATCACCGTACCCAGGTCGAATTCGCGTGTCACGGCAACCAATAGGCGGACAATCGCCTCGGACCGGTCGTGGTCCAGCGCGGCGGTGGGTTCATCCACCAGCAGCAGGGACGGACTGCCCATCAGGGCACGGGCAATGTTGACCCGCTGACGCTGTCCGCCGGAGAGCTGGTGGGGATGGCGCGCCGCGGTGGATTGGGACAGCCCCACGAGTTCCAGGAGCTCCCGCGCCCGGGACTCGGATTCCTTCCCGGCCCTGCCGCGCAGCCGGTCAGTGATGACGAGCTGCTCCACGGCCGTGAGGGACGGAAGCAGGTTCGCCTGCTGGAAGACAATGCCAAGTGCGGTACGCCGCAGTGCAGTCCGGCCGGCGTCGTCCAGTTCGCCGGCATCCCGGCCGCTCACCGTCACGGTGCCCGACGCCGGGCGTATCAGAGTGGCGGCAACGGCGAGGAGGGAGGACTTGCCGGACCCGGACGGACCCACCAGCGAGAGGATCTTTCCCCGGGGAACAGCCAGGCTGACCCGGTCCAGTGCCTTCAGCGTGCTGACGCCGTCGGGGTATTCGAGGGTTACGTCCTGCAGGTGCAGTGCGGCAGTGGCTGCGCGGGTGGGTGGAACAAATGCCGAAGCTGAGGTTTCTGCCATGTTGTGCTGGTCCTTTCTTGGGAATACAGACTGGAGGTCCCTAGTTGCCGCCGAGAGCAGTCAGCGGATCTACCTTGGCAACCCGGCGTACGGCGCCGGCCGCCCCGGCAAGCCCGAGCACCACGATGCCGAGGATCGGCAGCAGTGCGGTGGAAACCGACAGGATGAACGGAGCAACCGCAGCGGCGGCCAGGCCGATCAGTACGGCGAGCACCCCGCCGGTGACGGCACCTGCGGCAACGATGGTCCCGGCCTGGGCCAGTGCGTCACGCATCAGGTAAGCGGAGCTGCCGCCCAAGGCCTTCAGCACGGCGATGTCGCGGGTGCGCTGGATGGTCCAGACCGCCAGGAAGGCCACAATGACCAGTGCGGAGATGCCGTACAGGAACGCCTGCATCATCAGCAGCGAACCGTTTTCCGAGGTGTAGGCGCCCAGTCCGTTGAAAGAGCCGCGGATACCCGTGGAGACTGTGCCTGCGGCGTCGTCTGCCTGCTCGGCGGCGGAGCCCGAGGCAGCGATCACGGTGGCCACCGGCGCCGCGTCGGAGCCCTCATCGTTGGTATGGGCCGCAGCCTGCCACGTAGCCAGGGACGTCCAGACGAGCGGCGTATGGCTGTAGTAGGACTGGTCGACAATGTCTTCAACAGTCAGGACCCGGCCGCCCAGGCGCACTTCGTCCCCCGGATCCAGGGACAGGGAATCCGCTGTTTCCGATCCAATGAGGATCTGTCCGTCGCCGACCTGGCGGGGCGCGAGAGTGCTGCCCGGTTCGACGCCGAAGACAGCCACGTTTGCGCTGGCCCCGCCGGTAATGCGCGTTTGGGTGATGCCTACGGGTTCAGCGGTCTCGATGCCGGGCGTCTTCCGCCACTCAGCCAACTGCTCAGCTGTGACGGTTGATTCCGTATAGGAGACCTTGGCTTCACCGCCGTCGGGTGCACCGAAGGCAACGATGTTCACCCCGGCGGAGCCAAGGTCCTTGATCGCCGCAGTGTTTTGGTTGCCCAGGCCCGCGGTAAGCCCGGAGAGCAGCACCAGAAGGAGGGTAATCAGGGCGACGACGCTGCCCATCAGGGCAAACCGCCCCTTGGCGAAGCGAATGTCGCGGAGTGCCAGATACACGTTTTGCTTCCTTTCGGATCGGCCGCCGCAGCGGCAGTGGAGGGTACCTTTCAACCCTCCGCCGGTTCCGGGGCGAACCCATCGCATGGACGGATGATCCGGGCGGAGAAACCGGTTGGTCCTGCGCTCAACCGTTTGGTTGATGCCGACGCCGACTGCCGGACCTAGGCTGGAATCATGAGCGCGCCGAATCAAAGCAGTGGGGGTCCCGACGGCGGCGCCGGCACCGTGTCTGCCGCTGCAGCGACCGTCGCAGGGGACGCCGTGCTCCGCCTGCTGCGGGTAGCACTGCACGTTGCCTTCGCCGGGCTGCTTGTTCTGGCTTTGGTCCAGCTGACCCTGGACGGGCCCGGAACACCCCGCCTCGTGGCTGCCTATGCCTGCGCCTGTGTGCTCGCCGTCGTCTATCTCGCCGGAACCGTGGCAGAGAAACGCTACGCAGTAACGGGGACCGGGCCGGACCCCGGCCGTGCCGGGCCCTATTGGCTGGCGGCCGTAACGTTCCTATGGCTTCTTCTGCTGCTGATAAGCGCCGATTTTTCCTGGCTGGCCTTCCCCCTGTTCTTCCTGGACCTGCATCTGCTGCGGACCGTGCCCGCGTTGGCGGCAGTAACCGCGATGACGGCTGCGGTGGTCGCCGCCCAAGGCGTGCACTCCGGAGGGTTTACTCTCGCAGTCCTGTTGGGCCCGGTGGTGGGGGCCCTTTTTGCGGTGGTGATGGGTTTCGCCTACGCGGCGCTGCACGGAGAAAGCGTGAACCAGCGGCGTGCGCTGGCCGAGCTTCGGCGTACCCGCGGGCAGCTGGCAGCGTCCCAGCATCGTGCGGGCGTCCTGGCGGAACGGGAACGCCTGGCCCGCGAGATCCATGACACCTTGGCCCAGGGGTTTTCCAGCATTGTCCTGATGTCGCGGGCGGCCGGCGCGGCACTGGAAAGCGGACAGGCGGATCTGGCCCGGGAACGCATTGCCACCGTCCAGGCCACTGCGTCGGAAAACCTGGCCGAGGCCAGGAAGTTTGTGCGCGGCCTGACCGAACCGGCAACGGGGAGCGGGACCCTCATCGCGGGGCTGGAGCGCCTTTGCGCCGATAACTCCCGGCAGGCGGCTTCCGGCGGTCAGCCGCTGGAGTGCACCCTCCGGGTGGACGGAGAGCCAGTGGACCTCGATGCCCGGTATGAAACCACCCTGCTGAGGGCGGCGCAGGCTTCCCTCGCCAACGTGCGGGCGCATTCCTGCGCACATACCGCGGTACTGACCCTCAGCTACGCCCCCGACGCAGTGACGCTGGATGTCTTCGATGACGGTGCGGGCTTCAGCACCGCAACGCTCCCGGACGTCCCCCGCCGGGACGGCAGCGGATTCGGGCTGCTCTCCCTGCGCGAGCGGGCAGCGGATCTGGGCGGGGTGCTGAGCATCGAATCCGCGCCCGGCGAAGGCGCGGTGGTGGCGGTACGGCTTCCGCTGCCGGCTGCCGAGCAACCGGCGCAACCGGCTCCGGCGAAGACACGGACATGAGAGTGATGCGGATCCTGCTGGTTGACGATCACCCGGTGGTTCGGGCCGGTCTGCGCGCCATGCTGGAGGACTTTGAAGGCATTCGGGTTGCCGCCGAATCCGCGGACGGGGAATCAGCCGTGGCCGAAGTCCGTAAACAGGAGGTGCTGGGCACCCCAGTCGATCTTGTACTGATGGATCTGCAGATGGGCGCGGGCATGGACGGAGTGGAGGCCACGCGGAGAATCCGGGCGGCCGACGGCCCGCCGGTGTTGATTCTGACCACCTATGACACTGACGCCGATATCCTGGCGGCCATCGAAGCCGGGGCGGCCGGTTACATGCTCAAGGATGCGGATCCAGGGGAGATCCGTACCGCGGTCACTGCTGCTGCGGACGGGCGGACGGCATTGTCGCCGCTGGTTGCAGCCCGGCTGATGGGCCATCTGCGGAGTCCGGCACCGGCCCTCAGCAGCCGTGAACTCGAACTGCTTGAGCTGCTGGCAACGGGCCTCGGGAACCGGGCCATCGCCCGGAAGCTGTTTATCTCTGAAGCGACCGTGAAAACGCACTTGGTGCACATCTACGAAAAGCTCGGTGTGGACAACCGGACCGCCGCCATCGCCGAAGCCCGGCGCCAGCGGATCCTGCGCTCTTGACTGGCGCGGAACGGCGGAGCCGGGCTTCAGCGGTGCGGCGGTCAAGCGGTGCTAGGGCTTCTGCACCGTGATGGACCACTCCGCGGGGCCGCGCTTGGAGAAATCCGTGACGGGGTAGCCGCTTTCGGCAGCCCAGCGCGGAATTGCGTCCGTGGCCTGGGTGCAGTCGAAGTGGATGACGAGTTCATCGCCGCTGGTCAGTGTTGTCATAGCCTGCTTGGCCTCCACGAGGGGGAAGGGGCAGACGGATCCGTTGGTTTCCAGGGTGACCTGTGCCATGGTGTATTTCCTTTTCGAGCTTTTGGGTGGGGGAATCAGACGCCGACGGGGACGCGTGCGGAGGCAGGCGCCGGTCGGTGGTTCATGATGGTGAGCTTCGCAGCGACGCCCGTGCCGAGGATCATGAAGATCAGCGCGGTCCAGCCTTGGAAGGTGAACTGGGCCGTCTGCACCATGGCGTTGCCGATGGTGCAGCCGCCGGCCAGGGCGGCGCCGATGCCCATCAGGGCACCGCCGCCGAGGCTCTTCACAGCGGTTGCGGCGTCGGGGACCCGGACCCGGAATTCACCGCTGCCCTTGGCTGCGATGAAGGAGCCGAGCAGGATGCCGATGACCAGGTACACACCCCAGTCCACGAGCTCGGCATCGCCGGTGACAAGGTAGGTGACCAGCTTGGAGGAGGGGGTGGTGATGCCCAGGCCGTCTTCACGGCCGGTGGCCCAGCTCAGCGGCCACGCGGCAATGGCGATGAGGCCGATGACGACGGCGGTGGCGAAGGCGTTCCACGGCTTTTCGAACAGGAGGTGCGCCAACCCGGTTTTCGACGCCGGCAGGGCCGCCATCGTGAATTTGGGCTTGGCCAGGTGATGCCGGACAGCCAGTGCCACAGCCGCCACCAGCACCGCGACGAACAGCCACGGCGAGACACCCAGGATGCTGTAGAAGTTGCTCTGTTCCACGGTGACCGAACGCATTGCAGTGTTGAATCCCGCCAACGGTCCCGTTTTCATGATGGCCGCAAACAGGGCGTAGCTGATCAGCGCCAGCCAGCTGCCGACCAGGCCTTCGCCTGCCCGGTAATACGTTCCGGTGGCGCAGCCGCCGGCGAGGACAATGGCAAAGCCGAAAATGAAGCCGCCCACGATAGTGGCGAGCCAGGGAAACGCGTTGGCTTCCAGGGTGATGACCCCGGCGGCGTCCAGCGCGAAAACGCCGACGCTCTGCACTGCCACCACCACCAGGAACGCGGTGAGCCACCGGGTGTTGCGGGTGACCCAGACGTCCCGGAAGGCACCGGTGACGCAGAAGCGGCCGCGCTGCATCACGAACCCGAGCGCCAGTCCAACCAGCAGGCCTGAAATAAGCATGGAAACTGCTCCTAGGAAAAGAGGATTGCGCAGCCGACTGCCGCAGCCCTGCCACGCTAATTGAGCAGGTTTCGCCCCGCCAAGGATTGTGGCCCCGTATGTCCGCGGGTTAAGCCGTGTGACGGGCGGCTGGACGAAGGCCGGTCCGGGAGGGGCGGTTCCCGTTTTGGTGCCCGGCACCGCCCCAGCCGCCCGTGGCATGGCCGAGGAAGGGGTGCGGTGGCACAATCGGGAGGGCACGCAGCGGACAACCGGCAGCCAGGACGCGATGTCAACTATCACAGTGGTAATCCCTTCCCATAACGACGCCGTCATGCTGGCCGCCTGCCTGGACGCGGTGTCCCGGCAGACCAGGGCACCGGACGAGGTGCTGGTGGTGGACAACGCGAGTACCGACGCAACGGCGGACGTCTGCCGGGCAGCGGGAGTGCGCCGGATCTACGAACCCCGCGTGGGGGTCTCCTCCGCGACGTTCCGCGGCTTTGACGAGGCGCGGGGCGAATGGCTGGCCCGGCTGGATGCGGACTCTGTACCGCCGCCGCATTGGCTGGAACGGCTGGAAGCAGACCTGCTTGAAGCGGGGGAAGACACTGCGGTGACCGGACCGGGTCAGTTCTACGGTTCGAACCGGCTGATCCGGTGGATCGCGGAGCACCTTTACATCGGCGGGTACCGCTGGTCCATGACCCTGTTGATGGGCCACCCGCCGATCTTCGGCTCCAACTTCGGCCTCCACCGCAGCATGTGGAACCGGCTAAGGACCCGGGTGCACCGGGACAATCCGCGGGTGCATGATGACCTTGACCTTTGCTATCAGGTGCGTCCCGGGATGCAGGTCCGGTGGGATCCGGACCTGCGCGTGGCCGTCTCCGCACGGCCGTTCAGCACGTGGCGCGGCCTCGGCCGGCGGGTGGCCATGGCCTATGACACCTTCAAAGTGGAGTTCCGCGAGGAGCCGCCGCTGCGGCGCCGCAGGGAGCGGGCCGCTCTCAGGACGCGGAACCGAACAGACGCAGCAGGTCGCGGGTGAACTCGTACGGCGATTGCTCGCTGGGACTGTGTCCGCTGCTGTAGGACGCAAAGGACGCCCCGATGCTGTCGGCAAAACTGCGGTGCAGCTGAAGCGGCCACACATCATGCTCGCCCACGGCCACTAATTTGGGAACCGGAGTGGCGCGCAGGGCCGGCCTCAGGTCCGGGGCGTGGCGCATCAGTCCCACCATGTCCCGGATCGAATCCTTCCGGGTGAGCGTGAACCGGTGCATGACAAGCGCCATCCGGCCCGGGGAAGCGCGGATGAAATTGCGCTTCACGCCCCAGACGATCAGGTCCGCGCTGATCCTGTCCCCGACCAGGGGGGCCGCCCAGCCGATCCAGCTCACGCCGCGGAAACTCTGCCCGCCCTGGGGCGGGCAGCCGAGCAGGGTAATACTGCGGAACAGGTCCGGCCGTTTCAGCAGGGTCAGCTGGGCAACAATGCCGGCAAATGAATAGCCCACCACATGGGCCGGGCCGCACGCTGTCAGCACTGCCGTGAGGTCGTCCGTAAACAGATCGAAGTCGTACCGCCGGCGCGGCGGGCGGAGATGCTCAGGGCCCGCGCCCGCCGATTCGTACTGCCCGGCAAGATCGAAGGAGAAGGCGAAATACCCTGCAGCCGCAAGCTCCGGCAGAACCAGGGAGAAGTCCTCCTTCGACCCCATGGCACCGGGCACGAGGACCACCGGTGGGTTGCCCGGCTCTCCCATGCTGACGGCAGCCAGGGACCCGCTGGGCGCCGCGAACCGTGAACGGACCGCTCCCTCCGGAAGAGCGAACCAGTCAACGTCACCCAGTTCCGCGTCCCGGAGGGCAGCCGGGTCAACCGTCCCCGGCTCTTCCGCGCCGGCCTTGCCGGGAGACCCCCGGCCGGCGAACCTCCCGTGTAGCACCATGGCTAAAACATAGCCGCCCGCAGCTGCCGCCGTCGCCTGTTCCGGTGCCTGGAGGACGGGATCCGGCGATTTACCCGGTAGGCGTACCGGCGAATCCGCGCCGGGCCGTTGCCGCGGTAGAATTTCGTTGCCTGCCCCGAAATTCCCCAACTCAGGAGCCGACGTTGCCCGCAAAGCGTAACCCCAACAAGTTCGTCTATCGAGGCATCGTGTTCACGGGCCTTGCAGCCCGCAGCCTCTTTCGGATCCCGGTGATCCCGTCCGGGCTGGAGAACCTCCCTGCGGATGAAGAGATCCGCGGCCTCAACCGCACCAGGGTCCCGGGCAAAGGAGCCGTGGTGGCCATCACGCACTTCGGGTATCTGGATTTTGCGTTTGCGGAGCTGCTGATGTGGCGGAAGCTGAAGGTCCACATGCGGTTCCTCGTGACCAAGAAGGCCGCTAAGAAGAAGTTCGTCAAGGCCGTCTGTGACTGGTGCGAGCACGTGGTTGTGGACCGCGCCGACGGGGCCGCCGCCTACCGGGAGTCGGTGGAGAAACTGCGTGCCGGGCATTACCTTGCCGTCCTGCCGGAGGCGGGAGTCAGCCGCAGCTTCACGGTACGGCAGCTGAAGACCGGTGCCGTGCGCATGGCCGCCGAGGCCGGGGTGCCGATCATTCCCGTATCGATCTGGGGCGCCCACCGGATGAAAACCCGGGCCCACGGTCTGAGCCTGAAGTCCGTCTGGAAGACTCCGGTGCGGGTGCACGTCAGTGAAATGATCCGCGTTGACGCGGATGCCGACGTCGTTAAGGAAACCCGCCGGCTGCAGGATGAACTGCAGGCTGGAATTGACCATTGCATTGACACCTACCCCGTGGCCGCGGAGCCCGGTGCCTGGTGGATGCCGCGCAGCCGGGGCGGCAGCGCCATGGGCGTGGAGGAACAGCAGGTCCTCGACGCCGCGGACCGGGAGAAGTACAAAATCACCGGCTAGCACCGCCCAGAGTGCACCAGCGCGGTTGCGTTGGTTGGGCCACGGCAAAAAAGGAACGGCAGCCGATCAGCGGCTGCCGTTCCTTGTGTCGGGACCGGTTACAGAATCGGGTTGCCGCCGGTGACGGCAATCCGGGCACCGGACATGTAGCTGCCGTCATCGGAGGCGAGCAGCACGTAGGCCGGCGCCAGTTCGGCGGGCTGTCCGGGCCGGCCCAGCGGAGTATCTGTGCCGAAGGAAGCCACCTTGTCCGCAGGCATGGTGGCAGGGATCAGCGGCGTCCAGATGGGTCCGGGTGCCACGCTGTTCACGCGGATGCCCCGCTCGCCCAGCAGCTGGGACAGGCTCGCGGAGAAATTGGCAATGGCGGACTTGGTGGCCGAGTACGGTGCCAGTGTGGGCACCGGCATGTCCGAGTTCACCGAGGAAGTGCCGATGATGGAGGAGCCCGCCGCCATGTGCGGCAGCGCGGCCTTCACCAGGAAGAACATCGCATTGATGTTGACCTTGAAGGTGTACTCCCATTCCTCATCCGGGATCTCTTCAATGGTTTGACGGTCCATCTGGAAGGCCGCGTTGTGAATCAGGACATCGATCCTGCCGAACTCGTCGACGGCCGTGCTGATGACTTTCCGGCACTGTTCGGCGGTGTCCAGATCGCCCCGCACCAGGACGGCTTTGCGGCCGGCCTCTTCCACCAGGCGGGCAGTGTCCCGCGCGTCCTCGTCCTCGCTCAGATAGGAGATCAGGACGTCCGCGCCTTCGCGTGCAAAGGCGATGGCCACGGCCCGGCCGATACCGCTGTCGCCGCCGGTAATGACGGCGGCCTTGCCCTGGAGCTTGCCGCTGCCGCGGTAGCTTTCCTCACCGCAATCCGGAACCGGTGTCATCCGGGCCTGGGTTCCGGGTACTTCCTGCTGCTGTTCGGGCTGGTTCATGATGCTCCTCTACGTGGCGGTGCGGGACGTGGCGGTGCGGGACGTGGCGGTGCGGTGCGGGGCGGCCGTGCGGCGGCGGTGTCCGCCAAAGGCGGGACTAGGCGAGTGAATCCAGGGCCTCGGCCACCGGGGTCGACCCGTTGTTGAACTCGATGGTCCGGCCGGCGGTTTCGGGGCGCTCAAGGACTTCGGCTGCCACCTGGGCTACATCCTCGCGTGACACCGAGGAGCCCTCGACACCGGCGCCGGTTTCGATGAGGCCGGTGCCCGGGTCCATGGTCAGCGCGCTGGGGCCGAGGATGGTCCAGTTCAGGCTGCTGGCCCGCAGGTGCTCATCGGCGTCGGCCTTGGCCTCGGCGTAGGCGTAGAACCCGTCGTCTTCGGGAACCCCGTGGTTCTTGCCGGCACCGAAGTAGGAAACCATGACATAGCGGTTCGCTCCGGCGGCCTCTGCGGCGTCCATGGAGCGGATGGCGGCATCGCGGTCCACTGCGTAGGTGCGTTCGGGAGCGCCGCCGCCGGCTCCGGCCGTCCAGACCACGGCGTCCTGGCCGCGGAGAAGATCGGTGATCTGCTCGGTGGAGAGGTTCTCGACGTCGGCCACGACGGCCTGGGCGCCGGTTTCTTCGACGTCGGCGGTGTGGTCCGGATTGCGGAACAGGGATGTGACGGTGTGGCCCTTGCCGCTGAGCCGGCGGGCCAGATGCAGGGCTACCTTGCCGTGTCCTCCGATAATGGCGATGCGGGACATATTGCACTCCTTCGGTTGAATAACTGTCCTTCCACCATAAGCATGCTGTCCTTTTTTCGCCGCAATAGAGCCCGGCGTCCGCCGAGGGCTTAGTCCGCCGCACTGAATAGTGCCGTCGGGGATGGCCGCAGCATCGGGGCGCGGATATGATCGCGCAGGGCAGCAAAACCGCGGAAGGAACCCTGTGGCAACTACTACGGCAACACCGGATCTCACTGTGCAGACGGCGGACGGAAGGGTGCGCGGGATGGTCGCCCACGGGGTGCGGACGTGGCGGGGGATCCCCTACGCGGCCCCGCCGACCGGGGACCTGCGGCTGCGCCTGCCCCGGCCCCCGGAGCCCTGGGAAGGGACGCTGGAGGCCACGGCCTTCGGGCCCGTTCCGCCGCAGGAACCCAACCTGCCGTCCATGGGTGCCGGCCGGAAGACTCCGATGGACGAGGACTGCCTCACCATCAACGTCACGGCGCCGCTGGACAACGCGCCGCCCCGCCCCGTCCTGGTGTACTTCTACGGCGGGGCGTTCACCTTCGGTGCAGCGTCTTCCCCGGCATACGACGGCCGGAAACTGGTGGAGCAGGGGGACGTCATCTACGTCTGCATGAATTACCGGCTGGGAGCGCTCGGCTTTATGGATTTCCGCCGGTATTCGACACCCGAGCGGCCCTTCGACGTCAACGTGGGCCTGGCTGACCAGGTCGCCGCCCTGCGCTGGGTGCAGCGCAATATCGCCGGCTTCGGCGGGGACCCGGAGAATGTCACGGTCTTTGGCGAGTCTGCCGGGGGCATGTCGATCACCGCGTTGATGTGCGTTCCGTCTGCCGAGGGACTGCTCCACCGGGCCTTCGTGCAGAGCTCGGCACCGGCCACCGCCTATGGTCCCGGCCTGCCGGAAAAATGGGCCGGCAGCCTGATGGACCTGCTGGGGGTGTCGGAGGCGGAGGCCCCCGCCGCGCTTCAGACGCTTCCGGCGCAGCGTCTGGTGGAGGCGGTCGGCAAACTCGCCGGCAAGGTGACGCCGCAGTCCGAGCCCGGCGCCCGGGCCGTGGCGCCGGTGGTTGACGGGGAGTTCCTGCCGCTGCATCCCGTTGATGCCTTCCGGACGGGCCGGGCACACCGGATTCCGCTGGTCATCGGCACCATGTTCCGGGAGGGTGCACTGTTTGACCGGGTGCAGGACATCCTTCCCACCACGGCGGAACGGATCGACACCATGTTTGCCCGCACGGCGCCGGAACTGAAGGACCGGGTCCTCGCGGCCTACCCGGGCTACCCGTCCAAACGCGCTGCGGTGGACGTGGGCGGTGACGTCGTCTTCTGGCTGCCCAGCGTCCAGGTGGCGGAGGCACACTCCGCCCACGCACCAACGTGGGCGTACCGGTTCGACTACGCGCCGCGCATGGCGAACCTGCTGGGGATGGGCGCTACCCACGCCATGGACATCCCCGCGGTGTTTGGAAACTACGACGACGGCGTGGGACGGTTCCTGACGCTGGCCGGCGGCAGGCGGACCGCCGTGGCCGTCGGCAACCGCTTCCGCGCCTCCCTGCTGAGGTTCGCCCGTACCGGCCGTCCGGGGCTCTGGCCGGGCTACAGCACCGGGACACGGACCACCAAGATTTTCGACAGCACCGACCGGGTCATGCATGATCCGCACCGGACCCGCCGCGAAGCCTGGAACGGCTACCGCGGCTACCGCTGACCCCTAGACCGGCAGGTCCCGGAGCAGCCCGCCGAGCCGGAGGAGTTCCAGCGGGGCGTGCTGCGCCAGGGTGAGGCCGACTATCTCCCCGGCGTCGCCCAAAACATCGATGATCCGCAGCAGATCAGGCGCACGCATGCCGCGGGTGCCGTTGCCCGTTGAGCCGGAGAAGTCCCGCCGGTCCAGCACGTCGAGGTCAACATGGACCGCCAGCTTGGCGGCACCGGTCAGCGCCAGCCAGTCCACGATCCTGCGGGTGTCCTCCGGGGTGTCCGTGATGCCTACGCTGGCGATGCCCATCCGCTGCTTATTGGCAATGCCGGGATCCTGCCAGTCCTGCAGGCCCACATGGAGGATGTTCGACGGCGGCACCACTGCCGGCAGGGCGTCGATGAATTCCGCGTCACCCTCTCCGGCGAGGGTGGCCAGCGACATGGACCGGAAACCGGTGTAGCTGTCACCGGGCAACCCCGTGTCAGGGTGGGCGTCCACCCAGAGCACGGCCAGGTCCGTTCCGTACTGCGAGGCCAGATAGCTGAAGGGAGCCACGCTCACCGAGCATTCCCCGCCGAAGGTGACCACCGAGTCCGGAGCGGTTTCGGAGACCAGCGCCAGCGCCTCCCGGAGCTGGTGCAGGACTGTCCCGCGGGCATAAATTCCGTCCACCGTTTCCACGGCCTCATCCGAGGTATCAATGCTGACCGGCACGTAGGCGGCGGGTCCGTCGTGCTCCGGGGAGAGCAGCTCCAGCAGGGCCGGTCCAAGGTGGTAGGACAGCTGCGTCTGGTGCGGCGGCCCGGCGGGCAGCGAGCCGACGGCGGCTGCTCCGGCAGCACCCTGCCACTGCGGAAAAATCAGCCGAAGACTACCTGGTCCGGATGGATGCATGGAGGTCATGATCGTCCTTTGGTACGTCGGAGAAGCCCACCTTACCGCCGCTCCGGCGGGCCTAAACAGGTGCAGGCACAAAATAGAATGGAGGAATGACTGCAACCCTCGTCGCCCGGGACCTATCCGGCGGCCACGCACACCGCACCCTTTTCGAGCATCTTTCCCTCACCGTCTCACCGGGGGACGTCGTGGGTGTGGTGGGTGCCAACGGCGCCGGAAAATCGACGCTGCTGCGGTTGCTGGCAGGGGCATCCGAGCCGCAGGCCGGCACGGTCAGCACGTCGCCGGCGGATGCCTTTGTTGGCTGGCTTCCGCAGGAACATGTGCGGCTGGCCGGTGAAACCGTCGGAGCCTACCTGGCCCGCCGCACGGGGGCGGCCGCTGCCACCGAGGCGATGGAAGCGGCGGCCGAAGCGCTGGGGTCGGAGCTCCCGGGGGCTGATGACACCTACGCATCCGCCCTGGACCGGTGGCTTGCCTCCGGTGCCGCCGATCTTGAGGACCGCGCACCTGCGGTCCTGGCCGATTTGGGCCTGGAGCTTGCACTGGATACGCCGATGGCGGGGCTTTCGGGCGGTCAGACGGCGCGCGTGGCGCTGGCCGCCCTGCTGCTGAGCCGCTTCGACATCGTGCTGCTCGATGAACCCACCAATGACCTGGACCTGGACGGCCTGGAACGCCTGGAACAGTTTGTCCGCGGCCTGCGCGGCGGCGTCGTCCTGGTATCCCATGACCGGGAATTCCTGGCCAGGTGTGTGACAACGGTGGTGGAACTGGACCTGGCGCAGAACAGCACGGCCGTGTACGAAGGCGGTTACGAGGCCTATCTGGAGGAACGCGCCGTCGCCCGGCGCCATGCCAGGGAAGCCTATGACGAGTTCGCGGACAAGAAGGCCGATCTGGTGTCCCGCGCCCGGACCACGAGGGAATGGAGTTCGCAGGGCGTCCGCAACGCCATGAAGAAGAACCCGGACAATGACAAGATCCGGCGCAAGGCCAGCACCGAATCCTCCGAAAAGCAGGCACGGAAAGTCCGGCAGATGGAATCGCGCATCGCCCGCCTGGACGAGGTGGAGGAGCCGCGGAAGGAATGGCAGCTGCAGCTGCGCATCGGATCCGCGCCCCGCTCCAGCTCGGTGGTCTCCACCCTGAACGAAGCAGTGCTGCGCCGGGGAGGGTTCACCCTGGGCCCGGTGTCGGTGCAGGTCAACGCGGGGGAGCGGATCGGCATCACCGGACCCAACGGAGCGGGCAAATCCACCCTGCTGCGGCTGCTGCTCGGGCGCGAGGTGCCCGACGCCGGCACCGCCTCCCTGGGCACCTCCGTAGCCGTGGGGGAAATCGACCAGGGCCGCGGCCAGCTGCCTCCGCACCTCCCGCTGGGCGAGGCTTTCGAGGCCGCTGTTCCGGACCTCTCCTCGTCGGAGGCCCGGACCCTGCTGGCCAAGTTCGGACTCAAGGCGGACCAGGTCGGCAGCCGGGTTCAGGCACTGTCGCCGGGGGAGCGGACCCGCGCATCCCTGGCCCTCCTGCAGGCCCGCGGCGTGAACCTGCTGGTTCTGGACGAGCCCACCAACCATTTGGACCTGCCCGCCATCGAACAGCTCGAGGAGGCCCTGGAAAGCTATGAGGGCGCCCTCCTGCTGGTCTCACACGACCGCCGGCTGCTGGAAAACGTCCGCCTGGACAGCCGCTGGGAAGTGAAGGACGGAAGAGTCAGCGCCGGCTGAGGTTCCCGAGCCGCCGCCGCCCCGGAGCCGGTGAAACCGCATCGGAACCGGCGCGGCGTCGGCGTACCCGAAAATGTGATAAAAAGTATGCTGTGGTGCACCCTTGGGAGGTGCGGCGCGTTAGGTCTCGGGCGATTTCACGGAAGAAGTGTCCTCATGGCTCCATGGATTGGAAAGTGCAGCAAAGTCTCCGTGCACAGCGGCAGTAGCCGCCGCAATGCGGTGATCAACTCTTACGGACCCGCAGCACATGCGACTACTCCGTCGACTCGCCTCGAAAGCACCCTGTGAAGGCCCTGAGGTCGGCTGAGGTGCCGGTCCTCATCCTGGTCTGGATGCTGTGCGTGGGAACCGATTGGTCCACCGGCACGAAGATCGCCCTCAACGTAGCAGCGGTCACTGCGCTCTGCCTCAAGGAAGTGCTCCAGCACCGCCGCCTGATGACCCGTCCGGCGCAGGAACGGCGCGCCGTCGCGGGCCGCCGGCTGGTCACCGCCGCGTAGCCCGTCACCTGGCATCCCGCCGCGGATCTCCGGCCGTGGCGGCTGCCAACCGGCCCTGCATCTGGCGGCGCCCCTGAGGCGGGCCTATCGTGGATAGTCGCAAGGGAGCATCCCCGGCTGAAAAGAGTCGACCGTGACTATTGACGTTGCGTCGCTGGTGGTTGAAACCAGCAACGGACTGGTGCAGGGCATTGTGGACGACGGCGTGCGGACGTGGCGCGGCATTCCTTACGCGGCAGCGCCGGTCGGTGAACTGCGGCTCCGGGCGCCGCAGTCGCCGCGGAGCTGGAGCGGCATCCGCAGGGCCGGGAAATTCGGCCCGGTGCCCCCGCAGTCCAAGGCGCCGAGCCTCACGGGAACCCTGCGCAAGGTGCCCATGGCTGAGGACTGCCTGTCCCTGAATGTCTCGGCACCGCTGGAACCGGAGGACGGGCTGCTCCCGGTCCTCGTCTACCTGTACGGGGGAGCCTTCAGCTCCGGATCCTCTGCGGAGCCCACCTACCGGGGAACCAAGCTGGTCCGGGACGGCCAGGTCCTCTACGTTTCGCTCAATTACCGCATAGGCGCGCTGGGCTTCATGGACTTCCGTGCGTATTCGACGCCGGAACGGCAGTTCGACGCCAACATGGGCCTGCGGGACCAGCTCGCTGCCCTGGAATGGGTGCAGCAGAACATCGAGGCCTTCGGAGGGAATCCCGCCAATGTCACCGTGTTCGGTGAATCCGCCGGAGGCCTCGCCCTCACGACGCTGATGTGCGTTCCCGCCGCCCGGGGCCTGTTCCATCAGGCCTACGCGCAGAGTCCTGCATCGTCCGCGGCCTATTCCCCGGCCATCCATGCCTCCTGGGCCGCTGACCTGCTGGAGATCCTGGGCGTTCCCGCCTCGGCAGCCGTGGAGGCCCTGACCACCATGCCGGCGGCCAAGCTGGTGAATGCCACCCGGAAACTGACAACGAAGATCGGCCCGGTCAAGCAACCAGGATCGCTCAGCGTCTCTCCGGTCATTGACGGGGATTTCCTGCCCCGGCATCCGATTGACGCCTTCCTGGCCGGTGAATCCCTTCCCGTTCCCCTCGTGCTGGGAACCATGGCACAGGAAGGCGCGCTTTTTGCCAAGGTCTCCAACATCCTGCCTTCCACTCCCGAACGGATCGAAAAGATGTTTGCGGGCACTGATCCGCTGGCCCGGGACCGGGTCGTTGCTGCCTATCCCGGATACCCTTCCCGCAGGCGGTCCGTGGAGATCAGCGGCGACCTGGTGTTCTGGTATCCGAGCCAGATGGTGGCCGAGGGGCACTCCCGCATTGCCCCCACGTGGTCATACCGCTATGACTATGCAACGCCGGCAATGAACCTTCTCGGGTTCGGCGCCACCCATTCCTTCGATGTGCCGGTGATGTTCGGAGACATCAACACCGGGACGGCGAGGGCCTTGACCCTGCTGGGCGGAACCGGGAACCTGAAGGCCCTGTCCGAACGGTTCCAGGGCTCGCTGCTGAGCCTTGCCAAGCACTCCCACCCGGGCGCCGGGTGGCCCGCCTATGACGAGTTCCACCGGCACACCCGGGTATTCGACAAGCTCGACCGGATCGAGTCGGATCCCTTCCCGGAGCGGCGCCTTGCCTGGTCCGGGTACCGGGGCTACGTCTGAAGCTTCCGGGCACCCGTGCCCCCAGCCGCACCGCGTGAGAGCCTTAAGCCGGCTCGGCATTTTCCCGCACCCCAGGCAAGGAGAGTTGGTTCCCATGAGCGAACATTACGACGTCGCGGTCCTCGGGGCCGGACCGGGCGGCTATGTGGCAGCAATCCGTGCCGCGCAGCTGGGTTTGAGGACAGCCATCATCGAGGAGAAATACTGGGGCGGTGTCTGCCTCAACGTGGGGTGCATCCCGTCCAAGGCGTTGCTCCGCAATGCCGAACTGGCGCAGATCTTCACCAACCAGGCGAAAACCTTCGGCATGACCGGCGAGGTCGGCTTCGACTACGGGGCTGCCTTTGACCGCAGCCGCCAGGTGGCCGACGGCCGGGTCAAAGGCGTCCATTTCCTCATGAAGAAGAACAAGATCACGGAGTATGACGGCCACGGCGTTTTTTCCGATGGCCACACCATCGAAGTGGACCTGGCCAAAGGCGGCACCGAGACCATCACCTTCGACAACGCGATCATCGCCACCGGCACCTATGTGCGGCTGCTTCCCGGCGTCGAACTGAGTGAGAACGTGGTCACCTACGAAAAGCAGATCATGGAACGTGACCTGCCGAAGAAAATAGTGATCGTCGGTGCGGGTGCCATCGGGATGGAATTCGGCTATGTGCACCGAAGCTACGGCGTGGACGTCACCATCATCGAATTCATGGACCGGGCGCTGCCCAATGAGGATGCGGATGTCTCCAAGGAAATCGCCAAGCAGTACAAGAAACTCGGCATCCCCATCCTGACCTCCACCAAGGTGGAAACGGTAAAGGACAACGGCTCGTCCGTCACCGTCACCTATACGGACAAGGACGGCAGGGAGGGGAGCATCGAAGCGGACCGGGTCATGATGTCCATCGGATTCGCCCCGCGGACGGAGGGCTACGGCCTGGAAAAGACCGGGGTGCAGCTGACGGAGCGCGGGGCCATCGGGATCGACGAGTACATGCGCACCAATGTCCCGCACATTTATGCCATCGGGGACATCACCGCCAAGCTGCAGCTCGCCCACGTGGCGGAGGCGATGGGGGTAGTGGCTGCCGAAACCATCGGCAAGGCGGAAACCCTTCCGCTGGGCGACTACCGCATGATGCCGCGTGCCACGTTCTGCCAGCCGCAGGTGGCCAGCTTTGGACTCACCGAACAGCAGGCACGCGACGAAGGGCACGACGTCGTGGTGAGCACCTTCCCGTTCACCGCCAACGGCAAGGCACACGGGCTGGGGGAACCGGTGGGCTTCGTGAAGCTCGTGGCGGACAAGGAGCACCTGGAGCTGCTGGGCGGTCATCTGATCGGACCGGATGTTTCCGAGCTGCTGCCTGAACTGACGCTGGCGCAGAAATGGGACCTGACTGCCCATGAGCTGGCCCGCAATGTGCATACCCACCCCACCCTGAGCGAGGCCCTGCAGGAAGCCTTCCACGGATTGACCGGCCACATGATCAACTTCTAGTTTTCCGCCTCGCTTGAGCGAAGGGCACAGTTATGAATGCCGGCAGAATCGCTCTGATCGTCATTGGTTCCCTGCTGCTTCTGGCCGGGCTCACCGCAGGGGCCGCTGCCGCTGCCGTGGGCATCCTGGCGACAGGCCAGTCCGAAAACGGCTACCTGTCCGTTCCCGAAGAGACCTACAGCGTGGGCACCTATGCCCTGATCAGTGACGACGTCGACATCAACGGAATCAGCGCCGGGGACAACGTCGGCAGGGTGCAGATCCGGGGCACCGCTCCGGACGGCGAGCTGTTCATCGGGATTGCCGCCCGGGCCGACGTCGACCGGTACCTGGCCGGCGTGCCGCACTCACAGCTCGGCGATGTGCGCTTTGACCCGTTCTCCGCGGAGTATGAGGAGACCGCGGGTGCCGGCATCCCCGCCCCGCCGGGGCTCCAGGATTTCTGGGCCGCCTCCTCCGAAGGGCCGGGCACCCGGGAGATTGACTGGCCGCTGCAGGAAGGGAACTGGACCGTCGTCGTGATGAACGCCGACGCCGCGCCCCGGGTTACGGCCGATCTGCAGGCGGGCGTGCGCGTGGAGGTGCTGGGCCCGCTGGCAGGATGGCTCATCCTCGGCGCCGTCGTCCTGGTGCTCGGCGGCATAGCGCTGATCCTCGCCGGCATCCTCACCGGCCGCAAAGGCGGCGGACCCCATCCGGCGGCGGGCGGGTATCCGGGCCCGGAAGGAGGCCACGGACCCTACGGTCATGCCGCGGCTCCGGCGGCAGCAGCCGCGCCGGCGTACACGCCGGCCAGGGCGGAACAGCTGACCGCAGGAAGATCCGGTGCGCCTTACCCGGCCCGGCTTTACGGGGAACTGGATCCGGGACTGTCCCGCTGGCTGTGGCTGGTGAAGTGGTTCCTGGCCATCCCGCATTACCTCCTGCTCGCCTTCCTCTGGATTGCCTTCGCAGTGGCGACCCTTGTTGCCGGTTTCGCGATCCTCTTCACCACCCGCTATCCACGGGCCCTCTTCGATTTCAATGTAGGGGTAATCCGGTGGAGCTGGCGGGTGGCCTTTTATGCCAACGGAGTCCTGGGCACGGACCGGTATCCGCCCTTCAGCCTTGAGCGGACCGACTATCCGGCGGACTTCGACGTGACGTATCCGGAGCATCTGTCCCGCGGGCTGGTGCTGGTGAAGTGGTGGCTGCTGGTTCTCCCGCAGGCGCTGATCGTCGGCGCGTTCAGCGGTTCGGGGTACGTCATGGTCCGGCAGGCCGGCAACTGGGACTGGGACGGGGCGATGAACTGGGCAACGGACCCGGCCGCCGAAAGCCTGCGCTCGGCGGGCAGCTGGACCGTCGGCGTTTCCCTGCTCGCCCTGCTGGTGCTGGTGGCCGCCGTGGCCCTGCTTTTCACCGGCCGCTACCCGCGTCCGCTGTTCGACCTGGTGATGGGACTGCAGCGGTGGTCCTACCGGGTGCTGGCCTACACGGCGCTGCTGCGCGACGAGTATCCCCCGTTCCGGCTGGACCAGGGCCCGGTGGATGCCCGCGACCTGCCGGTGCGAACCATCGCCGGCACGGATCCCTAACGGGGCCGGTTAGGGCATACTGGCCGGATGACGAGGCTGGAAGGACCGCTTGCCGACCCTCGGCCGGGGTTGTGGATTGCCCCGCGGCTTGCTCGGGCGGGGACCGTCTCCGGTGCGGTCCCGCAGGGATATGCGGCCTATGCGAGGATCTTCCATCCGATCCGGGCGCAGCTGCTGAACTGGCAGGAGGACGGACCCGTCACGGTCGAATCCCGCTCCCTGCGCTGGGAGGAACTCGCACAGATGCGGGGGACCGTGGCGCACCCGCTGATGCAGTGGCCCGCCATCCTGGCCGGCTACCGCAATCCGGTGTGGAACGAGCCGGGATGGCATTACGAGGATCCCCTGGTCGGTGCGCTGCCCGCCCGGACACTGGCCGACGTCGTTACCCTCCTCACCCTGCATACGTCGACCCCGGACCGCTGCCTTGCCGGGTTGTGGGACGGATGGGGCTGGGTGGCCGCGCCGGCGGACCCGGCTCCGCGTCTGGAACTTCCGGCACGGAACTACCTGCTGTTTGCCGGGGAGCTGGCGGTATTCAGCGAGCTCGGGTGGCAGGAACGCAACGGCTGGGATCCGATCCAAAGCCCCAACCTGCTATGGCCGGCGGACGCGGCATGGTTCCTGGCGTCAGAGGTGGATAGCGACTCCACGCTTGTGGGCGGATCGGCGGAGCTGATCCGGAACCTGCTGCAGGGCGGTACGTTTGAAGCCGTGGAGGTGCCGCTCGACGGCGACGTGACCCGGATCGGAGACGTCCTTAATGAGGCCCCGGACTGAATTAATCTGAATCTGCGACGCCCCGCGGCCGGCTCCTGCCGGCGGCGGGCGGCCCGCAGGGGACCTTCCCGCGTGCGGCGTCACAGGGGGTCGGGCACCTAACAGGGGTCTGTGATCAAAGCATCCACGGATCGGCCCGGTCCGCCGCAAACCTGTGGATAAGCTGAAGTTATGCCCCTTGAAAACATCAATTTCCATACCCGTAAATGGGTCCGCCCCGAGGACCTGAACGCCAACGGCACCCTGTTCGGCGGCAGCCTGCTGCGCTGGATCGACGAAGAGGCCACCGTGTACGCCATCCTCCAGATGGGCAACGGCAGGGTAGTCACCAAGTTTATGTCGGAGATCAACTTCGTCAGTTCGGCGGTGCAGGGAGACCTGATCGAAATGGGGCTCACGGCAACCAAGTTCGGACGGACGTCCCTGACCATGCAGGCCGAGGTGCGGAACATGATCACCCGCCGCAGCATCCTGACCATCGACAAGATTGTGTTCGTCAACCTGGATGAGCACGGCAAACCCGTCCCGCACGGCTACACCACCATCAGCTACGACCGTGACCGACTGCCGTCCCACCACATCCCGCCGGTGCCGTTCGGCACGGAACCTGCCCTCTCTGAGTAGCCCCAGCGGCACCTGTCCTGAGCCTGTGCCCTTCCCGGCCCGGGACCGGGATACAAGGCATACTTACTAATATGAGTCTCGACTTCCCCTGCCGCAGGGGCACGCGGCGGGCGGGAAGCCACTGCGGATCGCCATCCTGTCCCACCTCCATCACCCGATTTCCAGCCCGTTCCTCGGCGGGCTGGAAATGCACACCTCCCTGATGGCGGATGAATTCGCCTCACGCGGCCACGATGTCACCCTTTTCGCCAAAGCCGGCTCCGTGTCCCGGGCACGGGTGGTGGAGGTCCTTCCGGAAACCTTTGAGTTCCGCCGCAGCCTTGCCCCGGAGCGGATGAGCCGCCAGCAGCAGGTCCTCGACACCGCACTGGGCTCCGCCGTTACGGCCGTCCGGGAGGGCGGGTTCGACGTCGTGGTCAACAACTCCCTGAGCCTGCTTCCGTATCTCGAACTCGCGGATGTGCCCATGCTGACCATCCTGCACACCCCGCCGCTGCCGTGGATCGTGGACGCCGTCGAGGAGGGGCGGGCACCCCTGCCGCCGCTGCACCGGTTTGTCAGCGTGTCCGCCCGCAATGCCACGGGCTGGTCTGCGCACCTGCCGGACCTGCACGTGATCCACAACGGCATCCGCCTGGCGGACTGGCCGGCCGGTACGGGATCCCGTTCCGGAACTGCAGTCTGGGCCGGGCGGGTCACACCGGAAAAGGGCCTGCACATTGCCATCGACGCGGCGCAGGCGGCAGGCATGGAACTGCATTTCGCAGGGCCCATCAGCGACGCAAAATACTTCGAACGCACCGTGGCGCCGCATCTGGGCAGCGGAGTCCGCCACGTCGGCCACCTCGATCACCGGGACCTCGCCGCCTTCCTCGGATCCGGCGAGGTCTTCATCGCCTCCCCGGTCTGGTCCGAGCCCTTTGGGCTCACGGCACTGGAAGCCATGGCCTGCGGCACCCCGGTTGCAGCCCTGCCGCTGGGCGCCATGCCGGAAATCATTGACGACGACGGCGGGCGGCTCGCCGACGGACTCGGCGCAGCTGCCCTGGCTGCCGCCGTCACGGCCGCGCGCCGCCTGGACCGGGACCGCGTGCGGGCATCGGCTGCCCGCTTCAGCGCGGCAGCCATGGTGAACTCCTACGAAGACCAGATCCGGTCCCTGCTCACTCCGGACGTGCCGTCCGCCCCGCACGCCGAAGCCCTCGTCCCGTAACCGGAGCCGTAATTGCCTTCCCTGCGCCTTCCCCGTGTCGCCTACTACGCCCATCACCACGGCACCGGGCACCTGCGGCATGCCGCGAACCTGGCCCGGCTCAACTGCGTGGAGCTGCTGGTGACCGGCACCGCCCCCGCCGGAGGAGCGCCCCGGCTGCCCGGCGGCGCGCGGTTCGCTCCGTTGCCTCCCGACGTCGCCCCCGAGGGTCCCTTTGCGTCCGGACCGGGGCAGTTCCTGCACTACGCACCGGCCGGCCCCGAACTGCAGGCCAGGTTCGCCCGGCTGCACCGGCTGTGGGAGGAATTTGCCCCGGACGTAGTGGTGGTGGACGTGTCCGTGGAGGTGGCGGTTTTTGCTCGGCTGGCCGGCTACCCGGTGATTCACCGGCGGATGCACGGGGAACGGACAGACCAGGCCCACCGGCTGGCGTACGAATCCGTGCACGGGCTGGTCGCCTACTTCCCGGAAGCCGTCGAGGACCCGGCGCACCTGCAGGCCTACGGCGCCAAGAGCACCTACGTGGGCATGCTCGCCCCGCACACGGCGCCGCGGCCCGGGCTCATTCCGGTGCAGCCCCGGACCGTTGCGGTGCAGACCTCATTAGGCGGCAGCGGCGTACCCCTCGAGGATGTGTTCGCCGCGGCCCGGCAGACCCCGGGATGGCAATGGGAGGTCCTGGGCCACGCCGCCGGCGCGCCGGGGGAGGTCCCTGTGAACGTGTCCCTGCCCGGCGTGGTGGCGGACCCGGGACCCCGGCTGGCCGCCGCAGACGTGGTCATCACCTCCGCCGGACACAATGCGGTTGCCGCTGCGGCCGCTGCCCGGCGTCCGGCACTGCTGATCCCCGAACCCCGGCCGTTCCGCGAGCAGGCGGTCTTTGCTTCGTCGCTGGCCGCGGCCGGGGCAGCCGCCGCGGCGGACTTCGCTTCAGTGTCGGACTGGGCGGGTCTGCTGGAGGATCTGCGCGGAGCGGACCCGGAGCTGCTGGCCCGCACACTGCTGGTGTCCGAGGAGGATTACCGGGAACGGTTCCTCGCAGCCGTTAGTAAGGCGCGTTGACCCTGACCGCTGCCAGTTCGGCGGGATCGGGGCGGCGCAGCAGGCGCAGCTCGTCTCCGTCGCGGTCCCACCGGACGTAGCCGTCCCGGGCGAAGGCCTCCAGCCAGCCGGTCATCGGCCAGCTGCCCCATTTGCGCCGGAATGCCGCGGCATTGACCACAATGGAGTCCAGATGCTGCAGGGGCGGGCGGTGCACGCCGTGGTGCTGGTGGAACATTGTGGCCGCGGAGAACGCCAGGGGCACAGCCTTCCGCCGGGCCGTGAAGGCGAAGTCCGTGTCCTCTCCGCCGTAGCCGGCGAAGGATTCATCAAAGCCGCCGATCCGGGCGAACGTGTCCCGGTGCACCGCAAATCCGAGGGACCAGAACAGGGCATAGTCCTGCGAGCTAAGTGCCGGCTCTCCCGGCACAGGCGCCAGGGCAGCGCGTGCGTGGTGAGGAACGGAACCATGCAGGAGCACTGACTCGTCGCCGTCGGCCACCCAGGCCTGGACGTCTGCGTCGGCTGCCAGGTAGCGGGGTGCTGCCATCACCAGGCCGCCGCTGCGGTCCAGGTCCGCCAGCAGATGCTCGAACATTGCCGGGGCCGGGATGCAGTCCACATCGAGGAAAACCAGCGTGCGGGACCGGGCCGCAGCTGCCGCGGCATTCCTGCCCGCACCCAGGGGGAGCGGGTCTCCGGGCCCGGACGACACATGGACCACCCGCAGCGGTACTCCGCTCCGCGGGGGAACGGCGTCGGGCTGGTTCAGGTAGCAGACCACGATTTCTGCGGGCAGGTGGGTGGAGCGTCCGATGCCGCGGACGGTGTTCGCGAGGTGGGCGTCCCGCCCGGAGCTGATGATCAGGACCGAAAATCCAGAGCCCGTGGGCTGCATTGTTACCTTCCGCCGGAGGCGCCCACAGCCGGGCGCCGGAAAGAACTAAGTATACTGAAGAAAGGAATTTGCGGCGGAGAAGGAGCAGGCATGGGCACGGCGGCGGGTTCGATCATCCGGGTGGCATCGGTGCCGCACAGCCAGGTCTATATCCGGCACACCGGAGCCGTCCCGGGGGAGCCGAACCCCGTTGTGCGCCTGCCGGACCCGGACCCCCGCAATCCGGGCCAGTCCACGGAAGCGACGTGGTGGCCGCCGGTCATGCTGGACCCCGCCTGGATCCGGGAGAACGCGGATGGTTTCGACCTGATGCATATCCACTTCGGCTTCGATGCTATTTCCCCGGCGGATCTGCGGGCCGTCACCGCGGAGTTGAAGGCGCAGGGCAAACCGCTGGTCTACACGGTCCATGACCTGCGCAATCCGCACCATCTCACGCCTCAGGCCCACGATGCGCAGCTTGACGTGCTGGTCTCCGCGGCCGATGCGCTGATCACGCTCACCCCCGGAGCCGCCGACGTCGTCGAGCGTCGATGGGGCCGCCGCCCGCAGGTGCTGCCGCACCCGCATGTGGTGGATCTTGATGAGCTGGAACGCCGCCAGTCGCAGCGGCTCGCTGCCGGGCCCCGGACGCAGTTCCGCGTCGGCGTGCACCTGAAGAGCCTGCGCCCGAACATGATGGACGGGGCAATCCTGCCGGACCTGCTCGACGCCGTGGAGCAGCTGCCCGGCGCCGTGCTGCAGGTGAACGGACACCCGGACATCCTCACACCGGGAGGGGATAAGTTCCGTCCGGACCTGCACCGCTGGCTCACGGAGGCCGCCGCCGCCGGGCGGCTGGAGCTGCAGGTGCGCGACTACTTCGACGAGCCGGCGCTGTGGGACTACCTCTCCAGCCTGGACGTGTCCGTGCTGCCGTACCGTTTCGGCACCCATTCCGGCTGGCTGGAGGCCTGCGCGGACCTGGGCACAAACGTGCTGGCACCGTCCTGCGGCTTCTATGCCCAGCAGCGCTCCGCCGTCACCGAGTTCATCCATGACGAGGACGGGCTCGACGCCCAGTCCCTCGCCGCCGCGCTCAAGCAGGTCCACGCGTCCCGGCACTGGTCCGGACTAAGCCGGGAGGAACGGACCGCCGAGCGACGCCGGGTGGCCGCCGCCCATGAGGCGATCTACCGCTCCCTGCTGTAACCGCCGGCGTCGTTCCGCTTGTGCGGGCTGGTCCAGCGGGCAGCGGGGGCCGCAGGTCAGCTACGCGTTCGCGCGTTCCTCGTGTTTGCGTCCGGCCCGCGCAGCGAGGAACAACAAGGATCCGATCGCAACGTAGACGGCGGCGCTGAGCCAGATGGCCGCGGATTGCTGGGTGAGGAGTGCGATGCTGGCGATGATGGCGAGGACCGGCATGAACCGGGGCGCTGAGAAGTGGTCATGGTCCACTTTGTCCTTTTTGAGGACGAGGACGCTGACGTTGGCCGAAAGGAACACCAGGAGCAGGAGCAGCACGGTGGTTTCCGCCAGGGTGGCGACATTTCCGGTGAGGGTCAGGACAATCGTCAATCCGGCAACAACAACAATGGAGACCCACGGGGTGCGGCGGCCCGGCAGCACGCGGCTGAAGGCCCGCGGGAGTAAGTCCGCTTCCGCCAAGCCGTAGCCGACCCGGCTGGCCATGACCATGAACAGCAGCGCTCCGTTGGCAATGGCGATCAGCGCGATGATGCTGAAGAGTCCCGGCGGGATTCCGACGCCGCTGGCGGCGACGACGGCGAGGAGGGGGCCGGTGGACTCTGCCAGCTCCGTCGGGTCCATCACGATGACGGCACCGAGGGCGATCAGGAGATAGACCACCCCGGCGGTGCAGATGGCGCCGAACAGTGCCCGGGGGTAGGCCTTGGACGGGTTGCGGACTTCCTCGGCCATGTTTGCTGCCGCCTCGAAGCCGAGGAAGGAGAAAAAGGCGACGATCGACGCCGCGAAGGCGCCCTGCAGGGGCGGCACGTCCGGTGCGAATTCGAGGAGCCGGGAGGGTTCCCCGTTGCCGGAGGCGAAGACGATGGCGCAGACGACGATGACGATGACGAGGCCGGTGACCTCGATGATGGAAGCTATCAGGTTCGCGGCGAGGGACTCTTTGACGCCGCGAAGGTTGATCAGGGTCAGCAGGATGATGAAGACGACGGCTGCGGGGGCGGCCGGTACGTCGATGAGCGCCGTGAGGTAGTCGCCCGCGAAGGCGTTCGCCAGGGCAGCGGCCGTGGTGATTCCAGAAGCCATCATCAGGAATCCGACGAGGAATGACACGTAGGGGATGCCAAAGGCCCGGTCGGCATAGCGTGCGGCTCCGCCGGCGTGCGGGTACTTGGTGATCAGTTCCGCGTAGGTTGCGGCAGTGAGCAGCGCGACCACCAGGGCGATCAGCAGGGGTAGCCAGATCGCACCGCCGACGTCGGAGGCCATGGTCCCCACGAGGGTGTAGATGCCGGCACCGAGGGTGTCGCCCACGATAAACGCGAACAGCAGCGGCACACCAACGGCACGCTTCAGTCCGGGTGATGTTTTTTCTGTGGTGGTGCCGGTCTCTTCCGTCATTGGGCTATTGGAAACCGTTTGCCGCCCCTGCGCAATACTTGGGTGAAACTACCTGCAAGACATAATCCTTCTTCCTATTGTCCGGCCCGGGATGCCGGACAATAAACAGGCAAGCGGAAGAGCCCCAAGCGAGGAATTGCTCGAACTTCCCTGGGGCAGGCCACACCACACCAGCCCGCCTAGCTGAGGAGAACCCGCATGTACCGTAATCTGCGCATCACCGCGCCCGTGCTCACCGCCGTCGCCGGCCTGGCACTCATCACCGGGTGCACCGCCGACCCGGCGCCGGCACCCGAGGAAACCGGAACCGCTTCGTCAACCACCGTCGGGACACCGGAAAGCACGGCTTCCGCCTCCCCCACGGATCCAAGCGCGTCAGCGGCACAGTCTGCCTCCAGTGCTGCGATCACGCTTAGCCGCGGTCAGGAGCACAGGATTACGGATGCGAACACCAGCGTTAGCATTACCTGCTCCGGCGGCGGGGACATCGACGTCGAGACTAATGGCGCCAGCGTGCGGACAACCGGTCAGTGTGAAGACATCGAGCTCCGCGGCAATGACAACTCTGTCAGCGGAGAGGATGCGGAGAGCCTCGACGTCGAGGGAAGTAACAACAAGGCAGACCTTCGGAATGTGCCCGAGATCGACGTCGACGGCACCACCAACACCGTCGGCGTTGAGCAGACCGGAGACATCGAGGTCGAAGGGCAGAACAACAGCGTCACCTACGCCTCCGGGGATCCCGTCATCGAAACCGAGGGGACAAACACCGTCTCGGTCCGCTGAACACGGGCATGGCCGGACAACCCTCACCGCCCTGTTGCGGCAGGATGGCGGCATGGAGAGGACCGGGTCGGCGCGGCTGAGGGCGTCATGTGGATCGGACCTCGAATGCCGTCGTAACGTTGTGCCCTAATGGCTTCGGAAAGGGTGGACGTTGTGAATGCAGAGGTGACCTTGGGATGTTATCCGCGTGATGATGTCGCATGGGCGAAAGACGGCAAGGTTCGGGAAGGTCGCGCGACGGTATGGGTCCGCCAGCCTGACGGAACGTTGAAGCCCGCAGGTGAATTCGCCTTGGGGGACGGGAGTGTTATGCATCCCTATGTGGAAGTCGGTGGCGAGTTTGTCGTTGAGTTGCGCGCCCGCTTCGAGTCTGAGATCTTCGAGCGCCGGGTGGCCTTCATTGCCAGTGGCGACGAGGCCAGCGATGTCTTTGTCTCGGCTATCGGGCCCGGCGCGCACGCTGAGCCCAAGGCCGGCCTGTTTAAACGGACACGCTATTCAGGCTTCGAGTTTGGTGTGATGGTCATGGCCGCCACGACCGAGCAGGGTACCCGTATCAGCGACATGCCAGGCCCGCTCTTCAAGCATGGATCCGGCGACGGCGTAGCTGCCGTTTCTGCTACCTAGCAGCGGCAGCAGGGGCAGCGGGCGGCTCGTTGGCGGCGAGCTCTCCGGTCAATTTCAGGCACTGCAGGCGGGCCGGGGAGTAGTCGTAGGGCATCATTCCAACGGCGTCGATGAGGCTCACGTGCTTTTCCCCTCTGCTGACGTCCTGGCCGGTGGCATTCTCACTCGCCGCGCCAGCGGAGTGCAGAGCATCCCAAGACTCGAAAAGCTCATCGTCTCTCTGCGCCTGGCCGCAATTGATGATGGCGGCGTCCAGCTTCCCTTCGAAGGCGTGCCTTTCGGCAGCAGCCCGCGCCACCCGGGGGTCGTCGACGGCGACCGTGTCGTCGAGTGCCTCCTCGGCGGCCTCCACACGGTCGGATTCCTCCCGCAGACCCGGGTGGGCGGCCATGGCGGCGTAACGGCCGGCGTTGACGGCCGCACCGAGCGGCCCGAAGATCTGCTCCATGACCAGCAGGTTGTCCAGGTCCGTCTGGCGCAGCCAGCCCTCCGGCAGCTCCTTGAGGCGGCCGGTGACGACGTCGGAGAGCAGGCCCATCCGGCCCTCCAAGGTGCGCATGCGCTTCACGCCGACGGCGGCACCGCGGCCGCTGTCGGCGCCGACAGGAGCGGGGTCGGCAAAGACTTCACGGATGTCGTCCATCCCCATCCCGGCGTCGACCATCTTGCGGATCCACAGCAGCCGGATCATGTCGTCATAGCCGTATTGGCGGTGGCCTTCGCTGCCCTGTTCGGGCTCGGGCAGCAGGCCGATCCCGTGGTAACGGCGGATCGCTTCCGGAGTGGTGCCGGCGAACTGTGCCGCGTCGGCGATCCCGACCTGGCGCGGCGGAAGCGGGATAAGCGATGAATGCATGTGCGGTGCCTTCCAGAAGGGGGCGGAACGTCACGCCCCGGTTGAACTCCGTGGCGGTGCGGACGGTGCAGCTTCCCGCATGACACTACCGCGCGGAGGCCACCCGGATCCCGCTGAACTGCACTATGTCACTTGGGTAGCCGTCATATATGACCAGCTCAACTGCCCACATGAGAATTGCACGGCCGACCACGGATATGGATGCCGCAATACGTTTCTGGGTGCGAGGGATCGGTGTGGCATCTCGGCGTCTACGAACGTTGCCAGCGGGCTATCGTCGTTAGCTCCGGGTCGCAAAGCGGACCTGGATCCGATTGAGTTCAGCGCGTGGTGCTGCTCCAGGGCTTTGCCGCCTGGCCAGATCTCCTGCCGGTACTGGTTCATGAGGATGTGGTTGACGTGGTTACCCAGGACGCTTTGAAGCGAAGAATGCGGTTCGCGGTGCCATGTGGTTCGCAACGGCCTCCCACAGCTGCGGATAGCGCATTCGCGCCACTTGTTCGATCAGCCAAGGGGGCCGGGGCCAGGGCGGAACCTCCTCGTCCGCCTGCGGGTATGCTCGCTGTCATTTCGCTGTACCCAAGGTCAGTACGGGCGTAGTTCATGCTGACGGAGTCCGTGTCCTCCAGCGACGGCTGGGGCATAAGCCCCAGCACAGGAATAGGCATGCGCTTCAGGTTCTCGGCCCGTTCAGCACGGGGGCGGGGGCGTCTTCAGGGAGAATGCCAACCATGCTCATGCCTTGACTACAAACGAGGATATGTGTGAACGGGAATGGGCTGCAGGCCCAAATGGCCCGCTTGGGGATCCCGTGGTCCGTCAGGTGAGCCGTAGCGTTTGGGCCACCTTCACCGGGCATCTTTGAGAGCGGGGTATATGCAAATCCTCCCCACCAGCATCGACATGACAGTGCTGGTGGGGGGGGAAGTGGCGGTAGCGCGGCGCATTGGGGGACCGGCTTGCGGGCCTCAAGCACGGATGTGATCAGGCACCTCTTGTATCGCTGCCTTGACACAAGGCTTTGCCTTCCGTTTGTATTGTCGTCAAGATACAAGCAGTCCTAGGAGGACATTCCATGGGGTCGATGGCGGTAGTGTTAGCGGTTGCTGTAGCAGCCTTGCTCGGAGCCGGCTTGTGGGTTCTCGTCCGACGAGCCATCCGGGGCTCCCAAGTGACACTCGTACCTGTTCCTGCATCTGCATCCGGGGACCGTGACCATGCTCCGGTATACCGCAGCGAGGTGCGGGCATCACTGACAGCTTTACTCATCGGGGTGTCCGCCACTGTCCTGACGTGGCAGGTCGGCATTTGGTGGCCGCAGGGGTACGGGCTCCCATACGCTCTCGCCGCGTCAGTAGGCGCTCTCGCAGGACTCATCACTTACAACCTGCATCGAAGGACACTCTGGGACTCACCTCCAGGGGAGCGGACTCATGCGGAGCTCACACCCAGGGGGCCCGCCTCGTTTGCCCGTCAGTGGGTATTCGCCCTTCCACTTGCTACGGCACTCACCCTCATTCTCGGACTGGTACTCACCGGGTTGTACTCATCGACCGACGAAAACGGGCTGCATCGCATCTACCAGCGCCGCGGGCTCTCAGGCTGGGGTATCGAGGACGGACTGGTAGTGGACGTGCAGTACAACCTGTCCTCGACTGGTCCTTTCCCCGGCTGGTACTACGGCGTCCCCGTCATGATCAGCACGGTCCTGCTGATCATCGTCGTGTACTGGTCGCTACGCCGCATCGCCGCCGCAGCCAGACCGACCTCACCGGGTCTTTTCCACGTGGATACGACTCTCAGATCACTAAGAACCGTGTTCGTCATGGCCACCTCCAGTGCAGCCCTCGCTTTCCAAGTCGCAGGACTCCTGGCCGTAACCGGCAACGTCTTACGGGTCAGTCACCTCGACGCAGTCCCTACTGCCGATACCTTCGCAACTGCTAACACGGTCCCGGTCGAGCCTGGGCACACACTCGCACTGATTGCGATCTTGTCCTCCCTGGCCGTCGCCGTGGCCGCGGTTATCCTCCTCATCAAAGCTCTTACCGTAGTAGCGGACCTTTGGTCCGCTGAAAGAACAGCACGCGCCTCTAACCATGGGCCAGAGCGATGATCAGCATCGACTCCTCATCATCAGTGTCCCCTGTGGAGCAAATCCGTTCCCAAATAGCCGCTCGGATCCGCGCCGGCCAGTTAGCCGCCGACACACGGCTGCCCCCGGTCCGCCAGCTCGCCGCTGACCTTCGAGTAGCACCAGGATCCGTGGCAAAGGCCTACAAAGAACTCGAGAAAGCAGGGCTCATCCGCACCAAGCGGGCAGCAGGCACCCGGGTCAACCCCGGTCACACCAGCACAGAACCCCTCATCAAAACAGTTGGAGACCTTGCTCATCGGGCAATCCAAGAAGGACTCAGCCTTCGAGAGACACAAGACCTTCTCGCCCATGCCTGGACACAGCTACACCAGGAACCCAGTTCACGCCCGAACCCAGACGACCCACCTACCCCATCGCGGTAAGAAAAGCGCCCGTTGAGGGATCCTTCAGAGGGCAGCTGAACCTGTGTGGGCGTGATCACCTGCCTTGAGCCACTTAGCCCTAACCTGAACGTCTGAGAGCTCGTATCCGAGCTGGTCATAGAACCCGATAACCGGACTGTTGTCGCTGCGGATCATGAGTTGCACTTTTACTGCACCGCGTTCAATCAACCATTGTTCACAGGCCTCCATCATCAGGCGCCCCAATCCGGATTCCTGCCTGTCTGGGGCGACCGCGAGGTAATAGACCCAGCCTCGGTGCCCGTCGTGCCCTACCATCGCGGTGGCGATCAAGTCTCCGTCCAGTGAGTACCCAAGGACTGTGGATGTCGGACCGTTCATCGCACGGAGGAGTTCGTCCATTGGATCGTTCCACGGGCGTGTGAGACCGGTAGTCGTCCACAAGGAAACGGCGCTGTCGTACTGGTCTTTTGTAAGGGGGCGAGCATTCATTCTGCCGATTGTAGGACCTCATGGGCTGCCGACCACATTCCAGCGCCAACGCCAGACCATTGAGGAAGACGCTGACGCCCCATCGAGGGATCCCCAGCGGGCACACTTTGTGATCGATCTTCAGCACTGTCTCAGGTAGGCATCCCTTGAGGAACGACCCATGATGAGGGTGAACTCGTGTGGTTATTGCCGTCAGCACAATGAACAGGAGGTTGCGGAGGTTCGGAGTCCGCGGCGCATTCCGACCCGTATCCCTTCGCATCTCACCCTCCAATTGGGGCTGATCTTGCCGCGCTAGTGTCCAGCCATGACCATTGCGAAGAATTACCGGCGTTTCGCGGAACTCGAAGCACACGGCGTTTCCGACATTTATGAGGACTGGGCCCACGGCGTCGCCGAAGATCCGTCGGTGCAGGCACTGGTGGGCGGGCTTCCGCCGGCTAAGCGGCAACCGAACCTTGTCTTCGCATCTGCACGGTCCCAGGGTGCACCCCTTGGAAACTACGAGAACTTCCGAACCTGGCTTCTCAGCAACTGGCAGAGCGTGGACTCGGTCATCCGCACCCGTTCCACCCAGACCAACGAGGCCGGTCGGTGCGCGGTCCTCCTTCCCGAACTAGCCGTCATCGAAGGACCGGTCGCATTGCTGGAAGTTGGAGCCTCAGCCGGGCTCTGCCTTTACCCGGACCGATACAGCTACACCTACCAGCGGGGGGATGGACAGGTCCGGGTGGATCCGCCGCAGGCTACGGATGTGGTGCTCGAATGCGAATGGCGAGGCAATGCCACCGTCCCGACCAAGGTTCCCGAGGTGATCTGGCGCGCGGGTATCGATATAAACCCCATCGACATCAGCGACCGGGAGAACCTGCAGTGGTTGGAGACGCTCATCTGGCCTGAACACGAGGCCAGGCGCCAGCGCCTCCACGCCGCCGCGGCTGTGGTCGCCGCAGATCCGCCGATGCTCGTGGCCGGTGACCTGAACCAGGAGATCGGGAGGCTGGCACGGTTGGCGCCGCCGGAGGCCACCTTGGTCATCTTCCACAGCGCTGTGCTCGTCTACCTCACGCTCCCGGAGCGGCAGCAATTCGTGGACCAGGTGAATGCCCTCGACTGCGTCTGGCTAAGTAACGAAGGCCTGCCGGTCTTGCCCGAGATCACCGCCCGGATCCCTACCCGGACGATGCCAGAAGACGGGGCCTTTGTTCTGGCCAGAAACGGTTGCCCGGTCGCTCTCACCGGGCCCCATGGACAATACTCCCAGTCCCTAAACTGATTTTCCCCTTGTCCCGGGGAGGTCATTAGAGTGCTTCGTTGGCCCCGCCCGCGAAGGCGCCCGCTGACCCATCGGCTTACAGGCAGTCCGATCAACACCGGAAGGCCGGCATTAGGATGCCCGCTTGGGGCTAGTATTTGGTCATGCCAGACGACCCCGCCCGTCGAGTCATCCGCCTGTTTCCTGACTACGGGCACCGGTGGCCACTCTGAGAGAACAGCACCCCCGGCCACCCGAGCAAATACACAATGGAGCCGGCAGACTTCGGGCTGTCAGAAACCCTAACTGACCGACTTCGCGCTTGGTACGACGCCTGGGAGGCCGAGAACCTTTATGAAAACGGTTGGAGTTCACGCGCCAAGGAACGGGCATGGAAGGCTGAGGGTGCCAGTATCGCCGAGCAACTTCGATCAGAGGTCAAAGCCTTCGCTGACGTGGAATACGACGAGTAGCGGCCCCGACACCACAGATGTCCCGCAGAAGCCATGAACACGCCTCTGGGACGCACAGAGTCCCTCGATCCCCCTCCGGGTGTCATCGTGGAATTCGTTCAAGCCGTCGTAGAGACTCCCTGGCCCTCGGGATCGGTAGATTCCCGCAACTACTTTGAACGCCTTGGATGCGAGCTTAGGCCTGTCAGCGGATCTGATGATGAGACCCTGCTTGGCATGACCAGAGGAGCCTTCGTGATACCCCGTATCGCGACAGCCAATGCCTTATGGGCGGCCCTCGACCGATCTCTCTTCAGCCTCAACTTTTTCACCTACGCGAATGCCCGGGACACCATTGCTGCTGTCGGTACCGGATACGACGCAGTAAGAAATGGACTCATCGGCTTGTACGGGCAGCCGCTTACTGAGCAGGAAGGCCCGTCTGCCTATCGTTCCGCTGTCTGGGCGGAACACGACACTCTGATCGAGCTGTTACCGCACGTACTGCAGGCTCCCATGCTGCAGATTGGCCTGAGCCACCGCGAGGGTAACGCAACCTACGAACGCCGCATCGCACAGACTGCGGATGCACCGAAGGCCTAAGCACCATAAACGGGAATCGGCGGCGCCCGGTGGGGGACCGCGCACGGAACGCGATTACGGGAGGATGATGGCATGGAAGGGAACATGGTCTGGCCGAGCATCGACGTCGAGCGGCAAGCCCTGGCTGATGACCTTGCGCAGGTGGACGAGCCGCTGTGGTCGGTGCCTTCGCTTTGCGTTGGCCTGTCGGTGCGAGAGGTGCTCGCGCATTTGACGGTTAGCGGGGCCGTGTCAGGTCCGCGCTGGTTTGCCGGCGTCCTGCGCGCCCGTTTCGACTTCGACAAGCAAGTAGATGACCGTCTGCGCGAGCAACTCGGCGCTTCCCCCGCGGAGACGCTGAGCCGTTTCCGGGCGACGATCGGCAGCCGCACATCGCCACCCCTGCCGCGCCTGGCACTGCTGGGCGAGACCGTGGTCCACGGGGAGGACATTCGCCGACCGCTCGGTCTTATCCGCGACTACCCGGCCATAACCCTCTCCTCGCTCCTGCGCTATTTCGCGGGCACCGACCAAATTGTCATCGCGAGAAAGCGAGTACGTGGCCTTCGTTTGGAGGCCTTCGACACCGGTGTCACCCTCGGGGAGGGCGACGTCGTCCGCGGCAGCACTCTAGCGCTCATCATGGCGATGACCGGCCGAGATGCGTACTACGCCGAGCTCACCGGTGCTGGTGTCGCCGAACTAAGCGCCCGCTCTAGCTGACTACCCGGGATCAGGTGAGCCGTTCGGTTAGGTGCACGGTGACCGCGTCGCCCGGCTCCTTACCGAGTTTTCTTACACAGCTTGTCCCGGTCACAGATCGGCTTACGGGCGTATCGCCCGGGGCGTTGTAGCTTCGTGGCTTCTGAATCGGATCCGGTAACTGACCCCTTTTATAGACTCCGTGGCTACACTCGAGGGAACGTAGCCGCTCGTCATCGGGGGAACAATGGAATCGGCAGCTAAGAAGTGCATCAAGTGGGGTGTTGTGCTGATTGTTGTAGGCGGCTTTGTGCTCGTGCTGCTTCCACTGTTGACCGGCCTGCTCGCAGAAACTGCGGGCCCGACAGCAGCCATTGGAGTCGGTGCCGTAGACGTTGTTCTCACGTTGGTTCGTTGGGCGTTGATACCCATGGGTACAACCCTGATCGGCGCTGCGGTTGTCATCCGAGCCCTGGCTCCGTCGCTTGAGCGTTCTCGGGGAAACTCACACTTCTGACGCCTAAATGCATCTCTAGTCGTTGTACTCCAAAGAGACAGTCCCCGGCCCAACAGCGTCCACACAGGGATCCCTTTCGAAAAGGACAAAGCCACCGCCAGGCCGAAGGGATCTGAAGGGTAGTAGTTTCGCGCCTTGAATATGCTTGCGTATATGCCAAGTACATGCGATGCTTGCAAATACCCCGTCCACTGTAGCAAGGAGTACGCTCGTGAGCCCCTATGAGGTAAGCCCCCAAGAGGCCGCTATCACGATCGCGGAAACCGACCGGCTGGCCGCAAAAATGCACAAAGATGTGTATGCAATGCGTGTCGCGATGGTGAGCCTGGCCGCCGCTACTGCCTTCGGGCTGCTCATCATTGGGTTGGTCCCGTCGATCGGTGCTGTCGTCGCTGGAACCACCGCGGTAGTCGCGGCAAGCATTCCGGTATCACTCGTCGGCGCAACCGCACGAGCACGCGACCGGGCGTTCTCTCGCCGCTACCTTTTTACTATTGGCTTCTGGGGTCTGTTCTTCGCCGGGACGATCATCACAGGCATGTACCTCTACCCGCAAGTACCGGGCTTCTGGATTCCCGCGGCAATCCTGTGTGCAACCCCGCCTGTCGCCTTCATCGTCACAGGAAACCGAGCGGCCCACTAATGGCACACCCACGATCCGAGCTCGATAAAGAACTACTCTCTCCTCTCCGGCTTTCCATCCTCGCCGCTCTCTCCCGAGTGGGCGAAGCTGAGTTCGCCGCCATTCGCGACGCAATTGAAACGAACGACGCTGAGCTTTCACGACAGCTCACCAGACTCTCTGATGTTGGCTACGTTCGTATCGATAAGCAGCGATCGGGCCGTTACATGAAGACGTGGCCATCCCTCACAAAAGAAGGACACGCAGCCCTCACCGCACACATCGCGGCACTCAAGCGGATCACAGACAACTAAGATTTCAATCCTGTTCAACGTTGCCCGGCTAGGGTTCCTCTTACGGCCACTCAGGGAGTCAAGCGGTAGGTGGCAAACTGGGTGAAGTGATAAACACCATCCGCGATTTAGGGCCTGCCGATGTCGAGGCGCTGCAGAATTTACTCGAATCGTCCCGGACTATGCCGAGCGGATTGCCGGCTATCCGCCGGGGCCGGCGGACGCCCCCAGCGCCTTGATCTCCGTACCACTCAACTTTCCGCGGGCAAGCGTGGAACCGGCTGGTGGAATGGTGCCGACCTCGTCGCCTTTGCCGACATCCTTTTCGGTTACCCTGATCCCGCCGCGGCCTATATCGGACTTTTCATCGTGCACGGCGACCACCCTGGGAAGGGCTTGGGACGAGAGCTCCACGACGCGGTTCTTGCGCGCGTTCACCGGCAATCGTCCGCCGAACGCCTGCGGTTCGGGATCATCGAGAAGAACGCGGCTGCATCGGAACCATTCTGGCGAGCACTCGGATACCTGCCGACCGGCGAACGGAAAACCGTACCACTACGACAAACTCAGCAGTACCGTCACCCTCTGGGAACGGCCCATCGCACGGGCTCACTGAAGAGCACCGAGTCCCGCCCTGTGGAGGGATCCCTCTCAGGGTCAGCACGCGGGTTCGCAGGGGTAGGCCGCGTACTACTTACCTAAAGGCGTCCAGCCTGACGGTAGAGGCCCTCGGACGGTCCCTCGCTTGTTGTCTGCTTGAGCTGACCAGCCCTGTGTAGTTTGCCCCGTATGAAAAAGGCCTCTGGCTACTCGGAGGCCCACGTCGGGATGCTTCATCCCGGAGGCTCCTCCCCGCCGCGTGGACGCGCGTACGCTCCAACGTTTGTCGGCAAATCCACCTCCACGAAAGACTCGGTAGTCTCCATAGCGTGCTGGGTCGAGCAGATTCCAGCACCATTCCCAAGCGTTACCCAGCGTGTTATGCAGGCCGAAAGTGTTGGGTTGCTTCAACCCGACAGCTTGAGGTTCATCCACCTGATCATCGGCAGCCCACGCGATCCGGTCGAGGGATCCGTAGTGCGGCCCCGTCATTCCGGCCCGGCAGGCATACTCCCATTCGGCTTCCGTCGGTAGTCGGTACCCGGTAGCTTCAGTCTGCCAAGTTACATTGCCCTCATCCATTACATAGACGGGCACGAGTCCGTCGTGAATTGATGCGGCGTTGCAGAACCTGACTGCATCCAGCCAGCTCAGATCCACCACGGGCGACATGGCACTTGATTTATCATCGCCCATCACCTGGGCGTATTTGGCTTCAGTAACGGGAACGATTCCGATGGAGAACGGTTCGAGCTTCACGGACCAGTGACGTCGGCGTCGCGCGTCATGCAGATCCACCGCTCCTGCCGGCAGAGGGCGAACATCGAGAGTAGCCATTCCGCCATGCTCTCATCGAAGAGCAAGGAGAAACGTCGTATGGCGGTAGCCGATCCCTCAGCGCGGTGGTCAGCTTGGGATCGGAGTCTGCTGATAGGAGGCTAGAGCCCAACCGGGGCCGTTACGGACATACACGCTGGTCATCAGGGACTCGAATGCCGGTGCTGGGTTGTCGCGGTAGGCGGTACCTCGATAGACGAGCACGGCGGCGGATTCTCCGAGTGGGATGAGTCGTTCCTCATTGATGTCGTAGGAACGCCAGGGTTCCTGCAAGCTCATGTGGCTAGGGTAGTCGCCCTTGTAAGGCCGCGCCCCGCAAGGGAATCTCTACCCGGGACACTTTGCCGTCGAAAGTCGGTATGTGTCCCGTGTAAGCACGCTGACCGCCCCTTTACCCGACAGCTTCCCGCGCGAGCATCCACCCCGTGGTGTTGCACTGACCGTCATCATTGTTGCCGGCAGCTAAGACGGATCCATCACGGCGAAGTGCGAGGGTATGTGTCGAGCCGCCCGCAACGGCAACAACATCACGCCAAGATGCGGTCTCGCATTGTCCTCGGCTATTGTCTCCAACGGCAAGAACACGCCCTCCGGCAGTGACGCCCACCGTGTGATGGCTGCCTGCCGACACAGCGACGACGTCGCGCCACGCAGAAACCTCCTGGACGCCGGACGCTCGGTCTCCCGCGGCGAACACAAATCCGTCTGTGTCGAGGGCGACGGTATGTAAGTAACCTGCGGCGATGCCGTGCAGACTCCGCCACTCGGTAACCTCGCACTGTCCTCTGCGGTTATTTCCCACCGCCGTGGCCGTACCATCGTCCCGAAGTCCTACAGAGTGCCAATCTCCGGCGGCAACTGCCACAATCTCACTCCAAGCGTCAACATTGCACGCACCCTCGCGTCGACGGCCGGTAGCTCGCGCTGTACCGTCCGCAAGGACGGCAAGCGTGCGTCGCCAGCCGGCGGCTATGCCAACGACGCTAACCCAACCGCTGACATCGCACTGTCCATCGTTGTTCCATCCGGTCGCAAGGACAGTGCCGTTCGCGCTCAATCCCACGGTGTGGGATCGGCCAGTGTTGGAAGCTGGGTGGACGTTTCCGACGGCTACTGATTCGATGTCATGCCACTCGTCAACACGACACTCCTCGGCTTGAGGAATTCCTGAGGCCACCACTGAGCCGTCTGAATTCGCGCCGATTGAGTGACGCCGCCCAGCGGCGATCACCCCGACCGCATTCTTTCGATTGAACATGCTCACGAGTGCACCCTATCTGCTGGGCAGTCCGCCAAATCACGGCCGCCTTCGGCCTCTGCGTCGCGGTGGCGGATCGGCTTAGGCGATTAGGCAGTCGCCGCAAGGCGCTTCCAAATAATCCGTTTGCCGCTGCGACGCACATTCCTTGCTAGGGGAGTGGCGCCAGAGGTTCGCGGTAGGGGACCGGCTTACGGAAGTGGACTATCTGAGTCGTTTCTTCTGAGGATTGCCAAAAATAGTTTGATCGCCTGGTTACACTTTGGTGGCTGCCGGACATTAACAGGGCATGAGCCTACAAACCATCCGGAAGGAACAGCGGGACATGGACAGGGAGAAACGTTTCCTGGCCGCCCACGCTGCCGGTCACGACCGCATTTACCGTTATTTCCGCCGTCGGACAGATAACGCCGCCACCGCTGAAGACTTGTGCGCCGAGGTCTTCCGGATCACCTGGGAAAAGACGGGGACGAACGAGTCCCTTTCCGTCAAGGTGCTCTTCGGGATCGCGAAAAACGTCCTGCGCACCCATGGCCGGTCCGCGTCCCGGTCCGCGAATCTTCTGGGAGCCCTTCAGCTCGAACGGAACCACGAGCGGAACGACGACGACTCCCGGCTCCATGAGGCCCTCGCCCGGCTCGGACCCGATGAACGAGAAGTCCTCCTCCTGACCTACTGGGATGGCTTTAGCTCCAGCGAGGTCTCGGACCTGCTCGACACCAGTGCTACCGCCGTCAGGATGCGCCTGCACCGGGCGCGTAAGGCACTCGGCCGCCTGCTCGAAACAGAATCACTTTCAGAAGGAGCGAAATGATGAGCAATACCAATCTGCCGGAAGGTCTTGAAAGCATGCTTGCCTCCGTTGACCCCGCACGCTCCGTCAGCGACAACGACCTGGCTCGCAGCCGCGCCAGATCGCTAGCCGTAATGGATTCTCCGCGGGCGGTACAGAGCAGCTCGGCTTCCCGCCTGCATGCCCATCCTCCGCTGCCTGAATCCCGCCGGGCTACCGCGCCGCGTCTCCGGCGTCGTGTCCTCCTGGCCTCCGCGGCTGCGGCTCTGCTCGTGGGTGGGGTGGTGGTGGCCGACGTGGTGCGCCCAGGAGGTCCCGGCGCAACCGCTGAAGCCGCCGAGGTCTTGAGCAACGCTGCGGAAGCAACCATCCGGACCTCCGATCCCGTGGTGGGTCCCGGTCAGTACCTGAAGATCGACACAAAAGAGCTGACTTGGAGTGGTTCGCAGATGCCGGACGGCAGCGACCTTTCCTGGCAGGCGACCGTCAGTGATCAGATCTACATACCGGCAGACAAGAACGGGGAATGGGTCTGGAACCGCGGAGAGCGGATACCGCTGGAGTCCTCGTCTGACGCCGCCAAGGCTGCGGCCGCTGAAATGGCCAAGTTGCCGCCGAAGGGCGGGATGCCGGATCCGACGGTAGGAATTCAGCGTGGCCAGGGCGGGGACTTCTACGGGAATGCGCCGATGGTCATCATCGGTACTTCCCTGAACGAAGCCGGAAGCCTGCCCCGGGATCCCCGCGCCCTGCTGGACCTCATCTATGAGCGAACGAATGGCGCCAACAAATCCCCGGAACTAGCAGCCTTCGTCACGATCGCTGACGGTCTGCGTACCGGGGCTGTCCCGGCCGATCTGAGGGCCGCGATGTACAAAGCTGCTGCCCTGATTCCCGGCGTCATTGTGGGGGACCGGCAGGCAACGGTAGACGGCCGGACGGGAATCGCCATCGGTATCCCCTCTTTGGAAGGAACATCGCGGGCCGACATCATCATTGATCCCGTTTCGGGGCTGGTGGTCGGGGAACAGGACGTGCTGCTGGATGACTCTCTGGGCTCTCCCGCCGGGACCATCTCCAGCTGGACATCGGTCAGAACTTCCGTGGTGGACTCGGCGCCCTAACCGCAGCAGTCTGAGCGCACGCGCCTACGTGCCGTTCATGGACCCGGGGTAACTGCACCCCGGGTCCATGGTCCGTTCAAAATGAGAATCCGAGGAGTAATAGATGACGGGAATCAATGCCTCCTCCACGGAGGTGCCTTCGGCCTTCAGCGCAACCGACGTCGCGGTGAAGGACCGGTTTACGGGCAGTATCTTCCGGCTACCGGAAGGCCGAGTGGACCGCAATGCTCCAGCGCCGTTCTCCATATCTTAGAACGGCGATCACATCGCTGCATGGATCGACTAAGAGGCCCCTTCTGGCAACCGGGACCACAGATCGGATGCAGTTAGCCCTTGAGCAGCCGTCTCCTTCAGAACTCGCAGGTTCAACTTACGAATCGGCTTGCTCTCTTCGTAGCTTTGCGTAGCGGACAGTAGCTGGGTCGGAAAACTATTGCGTTCGTACACTCGGGGATCATTATTGAACGCAGGATCAATGACGGTCATATCCCTCAAAGGAGAAGAGTTGATCCAACGGGTCAATGCTACGTTGATATGCGCATCACGAAACGAATAACCGACTACCAGCAACCGGTCCGCACGCGAGAGCATATTCTCGAATTCTCGCAGCATGGAAAGAAATGGTCCATCCGCGCGCAGCTTTCCTCGTGCCCCGAAGACGACCCCGGGCAACGATCCGTACTGCGAAGAGTCAGCCTTACCTGCGGTCACAACTTTGGTTTCGTAGAGACCACCGAGCCCTTTTTCCTGACGCATCCGCCAATCGATGGAACCGTGAATCTTCAGCAGACGCACCTCTGCGTCATCATCCCAGTGCCAGTCGCTCCCGCCGGTCCAACTGGCAATGCCCGTATCCAATCGAATACCGCGTCGCTCGCACAGAAGTTCGATCGATCGATCGTAGTTCAGGGTCGCGATTTCTACAGGACTATCGCTCACCTGAAGCAGAGGAGTAAGGTAATCAACGTCTTTATCCGTGACGCTTACGAGCATAGTCAACGCGTTGAGGAGTTCCGTCTGCAGACGGTTGTAGAGCTCTTCAGTAGAAGCAGAGTTACTGCCTGTCAGCGCTTCTACGGCCTTCTTAATCATCTCGCCGGGGCCCTTGAAAGCTCGATTTTCAAACATTCCCTCACGAAAATCCTTATCGAAGAAGGCAGGCATTGAATCGCCACCCTGCCGGACGCCAGCGAGGGCCGGAGACCATTGGACGAAGGGTGCAATCTCCAGCGACTCGCGTTCCGCCAGCATCTGGACTGCGGAAAACAGGTCTTCCACGTCAATGCCGGCGTAAGCGTTCGCGCCATTGGCCGTGCGGTGAGCAATCATTGCACCAATCGCGTAGTTCACCGCGTGCGTTATCCCGTAGTACTGATTCTGGGGTGTATCTAAGGCAGCGACGATCTGTTGCGTCATAGCCGTCGACCCTGGCACTCCAGCATCGATGCTTGCGCCAGCTCCGAGTAATGCCAAGGTATTCTTCGTAACTCCGACCTCATTCATGTTTGAAGTGTAGCGATTTGGACCGACTTAGCTGTCGGCCCGCTGGGGGTTAGACGCAGGAAACGTTGCACTGAGGGATCCCTAATTAGCGAATACGCATCATGGACAGACCGGGCGCATGGAAAGGAGCGTTCTCGTGAGGAGCCATCCCCTATGTAGGATCACGAAATGAATAAGTCCAACGGATGCTTGGTCACTATCGTCATAGGCCTCTTGGCATTTGCATGGGTGATGAGTGCGGTGTGGCACAACGCCATTGATGACGGGCGAACGCCACCCGAATCAGCTTTCCCTGCGGTGCCCCCAAACGCGGTCATAAAGAGCAACGAGGTGAAGTGCGGTTCAGGGGGTTGCTGGCGTGTAATGGTCATCGAGGCAGACTCAGTGAGCGCCTACCAGATCATCACGAAAATGGACCTGGCTGAAGAGCGCTGCGGATCTAGAAATATATTGACAATGAGTCGGGTCTGCGTCGGAGCCGACTATTTGACTCATGCCAAGGTGCTCCAGGTATACATGCGATACGACTTTTGACGGGTTAACCGGCTAGCACTTACACCGGTGACGGCGGCAGTCCAGCCCTTGGAGTCAAGTCGGGGTTTGCCTGTTCGCGCGCGGTAAACCTGCTCCTCGCCCTTCGTCGGGGCAGAACGCTCCACTGCCGCGTTGGCCCTGCCCGCAAATGAGCCCGTCGGAGGATTGGTTATGAGACGCGTCCCAGCGCGGCATTGAACGATGGGACGCGGACCCCACGCTAGGTTGGCAGCATGGGGATATATAAGTTGGAAGGTACCGTGCCGCTGGGACCCATGTTGGGCATCCTGCCGCAGATCGGAGCGGACGTAGGAAACGGCATCACAGCTGATGTCGATGGCGCAGAAGTCACCATCCAGTTCTCTCCCTTGTCCCCGTCGGGCTACAGCGTCATGCCCTCAACCCTCACAGTTACGGTTAGTTTCTCGGAGGGGGTATTCACGCCCCAGTGCGCGTTTGACCTTCTTGTTGACGCGACCCAAAACGTGCTCGATATGATCCGCGTTACGCAACCGACGACTGGTCTTCCTGGCACGCTGCCAAACTTCAGTGGCGTGGTGCTGAGGCGTGACTCAACTGTGGAGCCTCTCGGATTCGACTGGAGGGAGGGCTATCGCGAAGTGGCGATGATCATTAGACCTCAGGAGCTGCAGCCGCACGCGAATGACTTCAGGCGCGCGGTTCAGCGGGAACTGAACGATGATTGGGATCTTGACATTCTCATCGCGCAGGCTAGGCATTATGCGCAGATGAACTGGGAGAGCAATCCTTCGCTGTCGATGTTCTTGGCGGCACTCGTTCTAGAAACAAAAATGAAGCGGGTGCTCTGGCGTGATACTCCCTCGGACATGCAGGAGGCGATGCTCCTAGAGGTCCCAAAGACAGCTCCGCTCAAGTTCGAAGTGCTGAAGTTGTTCTCGTCCGTATCCACGAAGTACCTAGGACGCTCCCTAAAGAAGGAGCGACCGAAGCTGTGGCCGACGGTACAAAAGGTCTTCAAAGACCGAAACCAGTTTGCTCACCAAGCGGTGCACGCCACCCGTACCGAAGCGAACGATGCGGTTAGATGTGCTCGACGCGTAATGCTATGGCTGGATGGTGGATCACAGCAGAACTATCGTCACTAGCCCATCGGCTTACGGGCGTATCACCCGGGGCGTTGTAGCTTCGTAGCTTCTGAATCGGATCCGGTAACCGACCCCTTTTTATAAACTCCGTGGATACACTCGAGGGAACGTAGCCGCTCGTCATCGGGGGGAACAATGGAATCGACAGCTAAGAAGTGCATCAAGTGGGGTGTTGTGCTGATTGTTGTAGGCGGCTTTGTGCTCGTGCTGCTTCCACTGTTGACCGGCCTGCTCGTAGAAACTGCGGGCCCGACAGCAGCCATTGGAGTCGGTGCCGTAGACGTTGTTCTCACGTTGGTTCGTTGGGCGTTGATACCCATGGGTGCAACCCTGATCGGCGCTGCGGTTGTCATCCGAGCCCTGGCTCCGTCGCTTGAGCGTTCTCGCGGAAACTCACACTTCTGACGCTTAAATGCATCTCTAGTCGTTGTACTCCAAAGAGACAGTCCCCGGCCCAACAGTGTCCGCACAGGGATCGGTATACGGACCCTGGGCCATGGAAGTTGACCCTAACGTAGCGTCAGGCTTTACGTTCGGTCTTATGACTATTACGACCTTGGATACAAAAGCTGGGATGGAAGCCGTACTAAGGGCTTCCGAAGCAGATCGCAGTGACGTGCTTCGCGGGGTGTTGGCTCCTATGGAGGGAATGTTCAAGTATTTCCCTGGCGAGGTCGATCTGCTGACGATGCACGCAATGAGTTTCGGATTTCCCCCTGACCGGCTTAGTGCCGAAATTCATCAGGCCCTCGAGCTTCTTCGCAAGAATGATGTGTGGGTCCGAGTTGAAAGGGCAATGGCCGAGGCATTGGACGAGCAACTCGCCGCGACCCCGGGCATCCACGTCCCAGACATCACCGTCCTCATTGTTCTGGGGAACCCGCACGATGAGTACTTCATGGGGCCGCTACGTGGGTTTAGCGGAAACGGCAGTTCAACCGGCTACATCTCGCTGACCCTGTGGCCAACCGAGGAGAACCTCAACCGGATTGAAGCGGCCGCAGTCCACGAGCTGAACCACAACCTTCGCTACGCCCCAGGAGGCGTCGTCTGGGATCCCGCCAAAGTTGACGTCGGTGAGCAAATCATTTCCGAAGGCTTGGCTGATGCCTTCGCCCGGCAGCTATACGGTCATGCCGGGTACACACCCATCGGGCTACCGCACCTCCACGATGACAGAGTCTTCGAGAAGGTCATTACCGGCCTTAAGGTTCAGGGTATGCAGAATTTCACTGCCTGGGTGCACGGCGATGAATCCGCTAAGCGGTTCGGCGGTGAACCTGTTGGGTTGCCAACAGGGGCCGGATACGCGGCAGGAAACCGCCTGGTCGACGCGTATCTCGAAACCACTGGGTTAACAGCCGTGCAAGCGCTGCATGTTCCGAGCGGGGAAATCATCAAAGTGGCCCTTGGCGCAGTTCGCTGATCTGCTATTCCCAGGCTGCCGTGTCCGGTTCTATCCCTGCGGAGCGCGCATTGGCGTCGATGACCTGCTTCAACCAAACCGCTAAGCCAGGCTCGACCTGCTCGTAAAACTCCCGAAACCCCGCTTCGGCTACATACCGTCTCGCAATAAGGACATGCATCGAGTGGGTGCAGTGGAAGTACTCGCTCATCACTTCACGGTGTTCTTCCGCCAAAGCGTTCGCCCGCTCATCGCCGGGTAGAACGTTCCGACGTTTCGCTTCGGCCAAGCGTTCCGTAACGGATTCCATGGTTAAGGCAACGAGGCGCCAGTCCTCGGCAGCCCGGCTGGCGGAACGCTCCGTGTACTCGGCCCACTGGGGAGAGTCTGCCCACCGCTCGCGCGCAGCGACAACCAAAGATCTGTCCCAACCCGCACCGAAAACCTGCACTTCCTCAGCCGCCGACAACAAAACTCCCTGCTCATCAGCTGCCAGGAGACGTTGAACTTCCCGGTCAACCTCCTGGAGGTGAAGGATCTTTGCCGCGAGCTCTGCCCGCCGGCCTTCCAACTCCTTCCTACGTGCGGCGGCCCCGGCCTCCAATAGTCCCGGAATTCTTTGCAACGGCACGCCGAGGTCACGAAAAAGAAGCACCCGCCGCAGATGGGCGACATCGGCTGGCGAATACACCCGGTACCCCGCCGCGCTGCGACAGGAGGGAACAGCTACCCCAGACTGGTGCCAATGATGCAACGTCCGCACACTCACGCCGAGTAAACGCGCGACTGCTCCCACACCACTAAAATCATCCACTTCCATAGCATTACAGTCAGAAACCCTGAACCACACATCCTGTGCGCTGAGGGATCCTTGAGCGGGGACACCCAACTGCAACGACCGCTCTCGCCAAGCGCTGCGAGGCCCCCACCGCGACGGCTAAACACCCCTGCCGGCTCCATTGGCGACGAATGGCTACCCGTCGAGGTCCCGACGGCGAAAACCAGTGAAACCGATCAGCAGGAACACAGCGGTGACGGCGGAGATTCCCGCCAACCCGGACCACCCGCCGTCGTCGACGGAAACGTTGGGAACGTGCCAGAACGGACTGATCGCCAGTACCCAGTCCCAGAGCCTGAACGTCGGGCCCAGCAACGTGAGCACGAAGGAAATGAACACACCGGCCCAGGACGCGATGACCACCTGCGGCCGCGCACCGACGACCGCCACGGAGACGGCGGTGGCCGTCCATACGGCCGGAACCGTCACGACGGCCTGCAGCAGAACCTTGCCGGCATCGATTCCCAGGTCCCCGGAGGCCAGTGCCGTGATGGCGGCTCCAGCGAGGAGCAGGTAGATGGTTGGTGTGGCCAATGCGAGCATGACGTTTGCCGTGAAGTAACGGGAGCGCGGAACGGCGGCGGCCAGAACGGGCTCCAGCCGGCCCGCCAGTTCCTCGATCCGCACCTTCTGCAGGATCTGCACGCCGGGAATGGCGGCGAGGATACCGACCAGGCTCAGGATCGTCACCAGGAAGGCCGGCGCGAGGCCATCCGGCGTGGCTGCACCGGATGCGAGAACCGAGGCGGCTGCGCTGTCACCGCTCAGGATGTCCTTAAAGGAGCGGGAAAAAAACCCGAAGACCACCCCGATCATCATGAATGCAACGGCCCATGTCAGGAGCGGGGCACGGTTCAGCCGGACCGCCAGGCTCCACGGGGTTCCAACCCTGCCCCGGGCGGGGCCGGGTCCGGGGACGATTGCCCCCTGCCCGAAGTCGCGCCGGGACTGCAGCAGGAAGGCTATACCGAGCAGGACCAGGGTGAGGGCCATCGCGGGGACCAGCGGCCACCAGTGGTTGCCGCTGGCCGGCCGGGTTTCCGTCATCCAACTCAACGGATTTATCCAGGACGTCCAATCCGGTGCCTCCACCGAGTACAGGAAGCCGCGCAGCAGGAACAGCGCACCGAAGGTGCCCACGGCCAGTGAGTTGGCCGTCCGCGCATCGGATCCCAGCTGCGCGGTCACGGCAGCGACCGCAGCGAACATCCAACCCGTGGCAGCGAACGTTGCTCCCAGCAGCAGGGACGCATTCCAGCCGCCGCCGCACCAGGACGTGACAACTCCGGCGACGCCTCCCAGAGCCACCGAGCCGATCAGGGCCAGGCCCACTCCCGCCAGCAGACGGCTGCTCCGGCCCAGCACACCGGATGCCAGAAGCTCGGCCTGTCCGGAGTCCTCCTGGCCCCGGCTGGACCGGGTGACGGTGAAAATCGATCCGAGTGCGGCGAGGAATCCGCCCAGGGCGAGGCTGCGCCAGGCGTTGAAACCGTCGTCGGTGCTCAGATCGTAGGCGGGCCCGAAGATCAGGCCCAGTGCCGGGTTGGAGCCAATGGCAAGGGCTAGTCCGAGGCGGTCCTGCTGGGTGGGAAAGACCCATGGGTAGACGAGCACGGAGGACGCAGAGAGCGCCGTCGCGATCAGGATCCACGGCACAAAGCTACGTCCGTCGAACCGGAGAGTAGCACGCAGCAGGGGACCGGTACCCGTCAGGGCGTTGCTCATGGGCGCGCCCGTGTGGAGGGGGTGTCATCGTCGTACAGCCGCAGGAAAAGGCTCTCCAGCGAGGGCGGTTCAACGGTCAGCGAGGTGATGCCGAACGGGGTGAGTGCTGCCATAGCCTCACCTACCCGTGCGCTCTCCACCACCGCCGTGAGTTTGCCGCCGTCCAGGTGCACGTCCCCGAATGCGGTCAGCTGGCCGGGCTGCGGGTTCCGTTCCAGAGTGGCGTGGACGGCGGCGGTGGTATGCCCGCGAAGTTCGGCCAGCGTGCCTTCCTCCACGATCCGTCCGTCCCGGATAATGCTCACCCGGTCCGCGAGGGTTTCGACTTCGGCAAGGATATGGCTGCTGAGCAGCACCGTGGCGCCGCGTTGCTTTGCCTCACCGATCACTTCCTGGAAGACGTTCTCCATCAGCGGGTCCAGACCGCTGGTTGGCTCGTCGAGGATCAGGAGCTCGACGTCGGAGGCCAGGGCGGCGACGATGGCTACCTTTTGCCGGTTGCCCTTGGAGTACTGGCGGCCCCGCTTCGCGGGATCCAGCTCAAACCGCTGGATCAGTTCCGCCCGCCGGCCCTCGTCCAGCCCGCCGCGGAGCGATCCCAGCAGGTCGATGGCCTCGCCGCCGGTCATGCCCGGCCATAACGCGACATCGCCCGGCACATAGGCAAGCCGCCGATGCAGCGGCACGGCCTCCCGCCACGGATCCTTTCCCAGGACATGCAGGTCTCCGCCGTCGGCCTTCAACAGCCCCAGGAGCACGCGGATGGTTGTTGACTTCCCTGCACCGTTTGGCCCCAGAAAACCGTGCACCTGCCCACGCTGAACCTGCAGGTTCAGCCCGTTCAGAGCCTGGAATCTCCCGAAAGCCTTCTCCAGCCCCTGAACACTGATGGCCAACTCCGCGCTCATAGCCTCCCCGTTCTCCAGCCGTCCCTACAGCTAGTGTGCTGGCAGATCCGCCATGGTGGCCATTGTTTTCCTCTCCCTCCGTTCTGCCTGCCGGCGGAAATACTGAACCGGACATGCCGCGTCATCGCTGGTTATCGTCCGGCTGCCCGGAAGGGATCCAAACGAGGATCGTTATCGGGGACGGTTTATCGCCGACTTATGCAGCCGGGGACGTCGTCGGTGCGGAACCAGGAATCGCTTCTTGGTTCGAGGCGGTGCTCCGGTGGCCGAGCGTCGTCATCAGCAGGATCACGCCCAGCACGGCGCCCCATATGGTGAGGGTGTCGAAGGCGAGGCGCTCGGTAACTCCGAGGCCCAGTGAAATCGATGGTCCACCGCTGATCGCATCGATGAAGAGAACAAAGCCGGCGATCGAGAGTGCGAGACTCGCCATGGTCAGGGCTGACGCCCATCGTGCCGCCGTGCTGCCTTTGAGCGCGAAGGCGAGGAAGGCCATTCCGATCCACTGCATCAGGGCCTGGGCAAGGGCCACGGCGTCATGAGCCCCCGGGTGAACATCCCAGGCTAGGAAGCCGACCAGCATCACAAGTACACCGCCCGCTGCGAGGAAGAACATCGCGGTTTTCCCTGTCCGCTGCCGAGGCCAGACCGACCACAGAAGGATGGCTCCCACAGCCATGAGGGCTCCGTTGGCAATCGTGGAACCGTTGGCCAGCAGATGGCCGGGGGAGCAGATGTAACGCTCAACGCGCGTGCCGGCGTCGAAAGTCCGGCAGGAGGTCACGCCGAGATCGCTGATGAAATTTGAGGACCAGGAGTAGGGGTTTGGCCACTGCGCGGCCGCAATTACCTGAGCAGGAAAGGTCACCAGGCACAGAGTCCATAGCGCGGCGCCCAAATGAAGTCGTGTCATGGCCCGAGCATACAATACGAACGTATGGTCTGGTTCGGAGTAATCTCGAATCATGACTTCGGCGGGCGCGCAGCGCATTCTTACGGCTGTGCAGGACATTCTGGTTGAGCGGGGGCTTGAAGAGGTGACGATCCGCAACGTCGCTGCAGCCGCCGGCCTCTCGATAGGCGCCGTCCAGCATCACCATAAGACGAAAGACGATTTGATCATGGCGGCCATGAACGAGGTCTCCAGGAAATTCATCGAGCGGGTGGGCTCGGCAGTGCACCCGGAGGCATCGGCGCGGCAGAACCTGGGCGCGGTGTGCAGGATTCTCGGCGGGGTGGACGACGAATCCCGCACCGCTTCGGTCATTTGGTTGTCCTACGCCTCGAAGGCGACAACCAGCAGCGCAGTTGCCAGCGCCCACCAAGCATCCTGGCGCCTTATGGAAGAAGGCCTGACAACTCTGCTCCGGCAATGGAACCCGGACCTCGACCGGGATGACGCCGCCATGCTCATGGCACTGCTCGATGGCCTAGCCATCGCCAGGGTCACCGAGACCGACCGAATGACATCCGAGCGGGCTCAGCGCCTCATCGACCAGTACATCAACGGGCTCGAACCTCCGTCCAGCTAAGGGATCCGTGACCGTCACTCCGCGGAGGTGGGGGTCTCTGCAGTTGGTGCCGTGCCGATGAGGTTCGCGCGCATCGGCACAGCACCAAGGGCCCTACTGTGCGATGAGTTCTTGGACAGGACCTTCGTGCAGGGCCAGATAGACCGTGTCGCGAAACTGGTTGCCCTCGGGGTCTGTGAGCGTCCTTTCAAGCGGACGCAGCACGAGACGAATGAGCGCATTCGCCTGGTCCTCGTTCAAACGCAATCTGGCACGGGCAGCCTCAGGAAGTCCCGCATACGCGGTGAGTGTCAGCAGCTCAACGCTTTCCAGATCATCGGCCTGAGTGCCTAACGCGGCTCGAACGCGGTCTCCGAGCAGTTCAGCGTCCGTATCAGCTGAAACCACGATGGAGATGTCTCGACGGATAGGCGGCATCTGGGAGACCGGCTTCCACGCCGCCAGGTTCACCATCTGCTGTTTCACTCTTTCATCGGTAGATCGTAGGAGCCTGATATCGGGAATCCCCTTGCGCAGCATCAGCGCCCGGTCCAGGCCCATCCCGAGCGCCAGGCCTGACCACTCTTGCGGATCGAGGCCGGCATCGGTGAAGAGGTGAGGAGCCATAAGGCCGCACTCGGCCAGTTCCAGCCATTCGCCCTCCCTGAGGACATCAATCTGGAAACCGTGTTCGGTGTAGGGGTGCACTGCTGGCACCGCCCGCCAATGAGCGCCCGGGAGCACCACATCGACGAGTGCGGCGGCCATGCCTTGCAGGTCATCAGCAGCGAACCGCTTCTTGGAGCTCACCCGCCAGAGGTCCACCTGGTGCGGTGTTCCCACATGAGTCCGGTCAATGGAATCGCGTCGGTAGACGAGGCCGGGAATGACCCACAGTTCGTCTGTGCTTTCCCCCGGGTTGATAGCTCGTAGCAGGGAAGGGATAGACGCTGAGGTGTGACTACGGAGCATGACGGTGGGGCTGATGTAGCGGGAGTACCGCTGATCCCGAGTGACGTCTGAAGCGTTGAAACCCAACCGGTCGTAGTTATCGGTCACGCTGACCAAAGGACTGTGCCGGATGATCCGGTGTGGCACCGACCATTGAGTGGCCAGCGCGTCAGTCACTCCCTGAAGGAGCGTCTGCATCGCGTGGGGTTCACCCGCAGGGTCAGAGAGATCTCTGATCATCAGAGCGTCGTGAAGTTCGGCAGTGGTGAGATAGCTGAGCATTGTTGGTCCTAAGGCTTGTGCTTGAGTGACGGGTTCCTCCCCCGACTCAGCTCAGGCGCTAAGGGCCTCGGCGCACGCCTGAATGCCCTCGCGACCGGAAACCGGTCGGGGGCACGTAAATCGACGCGTGCAAAGCATGACTGCGACTATACCCTTGCCGTTTGATTCGACGCGCGCGCACCTTGTGGTCGCCACGAGGAGGAGGCAGCCGTCATCTTTTGGGTGCCAATGGTCCCCAGCAATGCGAGCTTGTTATCGGAGCGGTCAGCCGTCATGTTCAACATCTAGTGCAACCTGTTTCGCGGCCTGGTTTGCTCGCTTAACTGCTGGCACCAGCAGAATCAGACAGATCAAGCTGGCGGTAATAGCCATCCATGAAGCGTTCAACGCCGGAACGAGTGCAAGAACGCCAGCCAGTACGAGGACAATTGCGTTGCAGTTGATCAACATGCGAGCTGCCCGGTGCCCCGCAAGCCAGGCCTCCGGCGACCGAGTCACGTACTCGGTACGTATCCCAACCGACGAATTCATTCCGATACGGCCGCTCGCTGTTGCTTCTGCAACCCACGAGAGGGCCGCCCCCATTGCAATGAGTAAAACACCATAAAAGATCCCCATGTGCCCAACCTAGACGCCCACGGCAATAGGAAAAAACGGAACGGCTCCGTGCAATACCGACGGTTCGGCGATGGTGGTTTGGGATCAGCAGCAGTTTAAAGTCGGTTATGCGAGTCTAGCCAGAGCCTTCCTCCGAAATGTCGCTCAGGCATCGGCTGACGGGCGATCGTCTCGTAGGAATGCTTTACAGTGCACCAGTTGTCGATGACATCATGACCGGATGACGTTCTTTCCTTGCTGTGACCAGGCGCCCGCGGAGTGGATCGCCACCAGTGGGGAGCAGTGGTGGAGCCTGGTGACGTTGGGCCCTCCGGGATTCCCGGCCTACGCACGACTGCGGTTCATCCCCGATCCCGCCTATGCCGGTCAGTCCGAAAACGAGGGTGCGGGCCGGAGAGAGGCCCCGTCTGATACTGATCAATTCCGCGTCGCGGTTGGGGCCTTGCTCCAGCGCTCCGGCTCGCCTACCGAGGGCTATGCGCTGCTGTGGGACGGGTGGGGTGAGGATGCGTTCCCCCAATCCGTGCTGCGCACACCCCGTGTGGTGGTCCCAAACCGCGAGTACTACCTGTGCAGGGTCTCGCTGCCGGACCTTGTCTCCGGGGCGCTTGAGGACTCCTGGCAGGCGGAAACGAATCACCCCACGCCGCTTCCTGCCTTCATATGGCCCTCGGACCGTTCCTGGTGCATCACCAAAGACATCGATCCCCATTGGGCCGGCATCGGGGGCCAGCGTGAACTGATCGATCACCTATTGACCGAACCAAGCCTCGACGTCGTTACGGCCGAGAAGAATGAGAACCTGCCCTTTTACCGTTAGGGCTTAGAACTGACGAGCTAGATAGAGCGTTCCGTTGAGGGATCGCCTTGGCATGGCCGTGGTTGATGGCAGCGCACACTCGGTCTCCGGCTTGGTGTCAGGACTGTTCCGAGTCCGGACCGGCCGCCCGCAGCGCCTGCTCCAGGGCGGCCAGCACCTCAGGGGTCAGCGGGCTGCCCGGGAACCGCGCCAGCCGGCGCAGGGGCATGCTGCCCATCATGGCCAGCGCGTCCGCCATGCCCCCGCCGGCAGCAGACCCGGCAGACCCGGCAGGCCCGCTACCAGATCCGGCGCCCGCTGCAAGTCCGCCCAACAGCTGCTGTCCAAGCGGATGAGCCAGCCACTGGGAGATCGTGGAATTAAGCGTCAGTGGTGCCTGCCCGCCGCGGTCCGGGGCGGGCAGGTCCACCGTTCCGCTGAGCCGGATGTCCCGGGAGGAGGAGCCGACGTCGATCCGGTAGGTGCAGCCGTCGGTAATCCACGAGTCCGACGCCGGATCAAACCGTGCCAGGTCCGGCAGCGGCAGGGTGAACGCGACGGGGGCCGACGCACCGGGGTTCAGGAACACCTTGCGGAAGGCCCGCAGCTCACGCGGGGGACGGACTGGCACTCCGTCCGGGAAACCGGCGTCGTCCGGTGCGCCGGAGTACACCTGCACAACCTCCGCGCCGGCGCGCGTGCCGGTATTGGTCAGGGTCGCGTCAACCGTCAGGGCCGGCCCCCCGCCGGCCGGATCCGTGAGGCCCAGGGCCAGGTTGCTGAATTCGAAGCTGGTATAGGACAGTCCATGGCCGAAGGGGAACGCAGGCTCGATGTCCCGTGCGTCGTACCACCGGTAGCCCACCAGCACCCCCTCGCCGTAGCGGACGGTGCCGGCCTCGCCCGGATAGTTTCCGAACGCCGGCGTGTCCTCCAGCCGGCGCGGAAAAGTCTCGGCCAGCTTCCCGGAGGGGTTGACCTCGCCCAGCAGCACATCGGCGAGCGCTTCGCCTCCGGCCTGGCCGGGCAGCCAGGCCTCCAGGACCGCCGGCACCTGTTCTGCCCAGCCGGTGTCCACCGCACCTCCGTTGTACAGGACCACCACCGTCCGGGGGTTCGCCGCGGTCACTGCCCGCAGGGCCGCCAGCTGGTTCTCCGGCAGGCCCAGGTCCGGGCGGTCAAAGCCCTCGGATTCCAGGTTCTCCGGCAGCCCCAGGAAGAACAGCACCGCCTCTGCCGCCGCTGCCGCGACCTCTGCTTCGGCGGACAGCTCCGGGTCGGGTATTCCATCCAGCCGATAGCCGGCGGCGAAGACTGCTGCGGCTGTCCGCTCCGCCAAAACCTCCAGCGGGACGCTTACCCGGGTGGGGGTGACCTGCGAGGACCCGGCGCCCTGGTACCGGGGCGTGCGCGCCAGCTCGCCCACCACGGCCAGCCGCAGCGAGGGGGCAAGCGGCAGGACGCCGCCTTCGTTCTTCAGCAGCACCATGGAAGCCGCGGCGGCTTCCCGCGCCAGCCGGTGGTGCTCCTCGGGATCCACGGCCCCGCCCGTCGGTGACGCGGTGCGGTCCGCCAGCTGCAGCAGCCTCGCCGCGGAGGCATCCACCATCTCCCGGTTCACCGTGCCGGCATCCAGGCCGGCCCGCAGTTCATCCAGCCCCACACCGTTGCTGGCCGGCATCTCCAGGTCCAGCCCGGCGTCGAGCGACGCTGCCCGGTCCGTGACGGCGCCCCAGTCCGAGACCACCAGCCCGTCAAACCCCCACTCGCCGCGCAGAACAGTTTCCAACAGCCAGGCGTTCTCCGCGGCGTGGATGCCGTTGACCTTGTTGTAGGCCGCCATCAGGGTCCACGGCCGGGCCGTCCGCACCACCGACTCGAAGGCTCTGAGGTAGATCTCGCGCAGCGTGCGTTCATCCACTACCGCGTCAATGCGCATCCGGTCCGTTTCTTGGTTGTTCGCGGCGAAATGCTTGGGGCAGGCCGCTACCCCTTCCGCCTGGAGGGCTCCGATCCATGCGGCGCCGAGGGTCCCGGCCAGCAGCGGGTCTTCGGAGAAGTATTCGAAGTTGCGTCCGCACAGCGGGGTGCGCTTGATGTTCAGCCCCGGACCCAGCACGACGTCGACGTGTGCCGCCGCCGCTTCCCTTGCCGTGGCTGTGCCGAGCCGGGCCAGCAGGTCCGGGTCCCAGGAACACGCCGTGAGGCATTCGGCGGGGAAGCACGTGGCAGGCAGCGCATCGCCGATGCCCGCTTCCGCATCGCTTCGCGGACGCCGGATACCGTGCGGCCCGTCCGCGAGCACCAGGGAGCGGAGCCCCGCCGCTTCGGCAGCCTCGGTGGTCCAGAAGGATGCTCCGGAGAGCAGGACGGGCCTTTCCTCCGGGGGAAGCGCGGATACCCGTTCCTCTGGCGTGGGAACGGAGGGCTGGTCTGGCGTGGAAGCTGGCATGTGCCGGAGTCTAGGGTGCATCCGGCACCGGCCGGAAGAGGACCGGGGCGCTGAGCCGCCGCAGAGGCGTGCACCGGACCCGGAGCCTGTTGGTTGAACCCGTCCTCCCGTTACTGTTTCGGTAACCACCGCATCTCAGTACGCGCGATCTCCCGGACGGAGCAGACCCATGATCAGCCAGCTTGACCGGTACCGGCAGATCGCCGAAATCCTCTCCCGCAACGGTTTGGGGTTTCTGGTGTCCGCCCTGGGCCTTGAGGGCAGGCTGCCGTTCCGGAAGCAGCAGGCTCCGAAGCCGGCGGGGCGGCCCAAAACCCGTCCGCAGTACCTGCGCGCCGCTCTCGAGGAGCTGGGACCTACCTATGTGAAGATCGGCCAGCTGCTTTCCACCCGGCCCGATCTGCTGCCGCCGGACTACCAGCGCGAACTGGCAAAGCTGCAGGACAACGCGGACCCTGTGCCCTGGCCGCAGATTGTGGAGGAGCTGCGGCAGGAACTGGGCGGGGACCCGCTGGAGGTCTTCGGGTCCTTCGACACCACGGTCATGGCGAGCGCCTCGATTGGGCAGGTTTATGCGGCAACCCTGAAGGACGGCACGGAGGTGGTGGTCAAGGTGCGGCGGCCCGGCGTCGTGCCCCAGGTGGAGCAGGACCTGGAGATCCTGCAGAACCTGGCCAATGCGGCCGGCAAACGCTGGGAAGCAGCCCGGGACTATGACCTTCCCGGACTGATGGATGAATTCGCGGCAACGCTCCGGACCGAGCTGGACTACCTCCAGGAGGGACGCAACGCGGACCGGTTCCGGGCAAATTTCGAAGACGATCCGGCAATCGACATTCCCGCAGTGTACTGGGAGCACAGCACCTCCCGGGTCCTGACCCTGGGCCGGATCCGGGGGATGAAGGTTACCGATGTTGCGGCACTCGACGCCGCCGGGATCGACCGTCCGGCGCTCGCGGTGGCTGCCTCCCGGGTGGAAATGAAGATGGTGTTCGATGACGGGTTTTTCCATGCTGATCCGCATCCGGGGAATCTGTTCGTGGAGCCCGGCGGCCGGGTGGGGCTGATTGACTTCGGGATGGTGGGGGAGGTGGATGAAAAACTGCGCAGCCAGCTCTCGGCCCTGTTTATCGGCATCATGCGCAAGGATCCGGAGCGGATGACCAATGCGCTGGTGCGGATCAATGCCTCCGGAAGGCGGGTGAACCGGGTGAAGCTCAGCATGGACCTGGGGCCGCTGATCCGGCTGTATTCCGGCAAGGACCTGGGCAGCGTGCCGGTGGGAAGCATCATCACCACCGGGCTGGGCATCCTGCGTACGCACCACATCCAGCTCCCGCGGGAAATGGCGCTGCTGCTGCGCATGCTGATCCTGACCGAGGGGATGGGGGAGGTGCTGGATCCGCAGTTCCGGCTGGGGCCCACGTTGGGGCCCTATGCACGCCGGATGGCCCTGCAGCAGCTCAACCCCGTGAACTACGCCCGCAGGCTCGGCCGCGCCGGAACGGAAGTGCTGGAGCTGAGTACGGAACTGCCGGACCAGGTGCGCCGGCTGATGAACACCCTGGACGTGGAGGGTATGGAAGTCCATATCCGCGCCGAGGAACTGTTCCCGCTGGTCATCCGTCTGGAGCGGGTGGGAAACCGGATGGTGGCGGCCATCTTCGCCTCGGCGTTCATCCGGGGAGTGGGGGAGCTGACCCTCGGGGATTCGTCCCGCTGGAAATCGTGGCAGGCACCCCTGATGAGTGCCGGGCTGGCCGCCACGGGGGCGCTGGGCGGCTACATCGCCTGGACATCGCGCCGTGCCCGGCTGCGCGGCATGTAACGCCGGAGCAGCAGACGGTAAGGACAGGGACAGCAGAGACGGCAGGGCCGGGACGGGAAGGCTCCCGTCCCGGCCCTGCCGGTTCTGCGCATGCCGCCGGGCGGACGTCCTACGCCGTGGCGGGGCGCACCGGCGCTGCGGCCCGGTCCAGATCCAGGCCCAGTTCCGCCGTCGGGACATGCGCGGTTTCCCGCGCGGTGAGCGCGGAAACCGCTGCAATGGCGCAGATCACGCCGGTGAAAATGCTGGTCACTGCCCACCCGCCCGGTTCCAGGCCGCCGATGGCAGCGACGATGGAGGGTGCGAATCCGGCCATCAGGAACCCGAGCTGGGTTCCGATGGCGAGGCCGGAGAAGCGGACCTTGGCGCTGAACATTTCCCCGTAGAAGGACGGCCAGACAGCGTTCGCCGCCGCGTAGCCGAAGGAGAAGACCGCAACGGAGAGGGCGAACTGCAGCAGCGTGTTCCCGGATTCCATGGACAGCAGGTAGAACGGCATGATCGCCGCGCTGGATACTGCGCCGTAGATGAAGACCGGACGGCGCCCGATCCGGTCCGCCAGCCGGCCAAACAGCGGCTGCGTGAACAGCGCGAAAACGTTGCCGGCAACCACGAGCCACAGCGTGATGTCCGCGTTCACGTTGCCCACCTCCGTGCCGTACTTGATGGCCAGTGTTCCGTACACGGTGGAGACGGCAGCGATGAAGGCACAGCAGATGACCCGCAGCACGTCGCGCCAGTGGTCCTTGAGCAGCACACCCACCGGAAGCTTCACAATTTCGTTGCGTTCCTTGGCCTCCGTGAAGGTGGGGGTTTCGTGCAGCGAGCGCCGGATGAAATACGTCACGAGGACAACCACGGCACTCAGCCAGAACGGGATGCGCCAGCCGATGCCGTATTTGATGTCATCCGGCAGGGCCACCACGGGGATGAACACCAGGGCGGCAAGGATCTGCCCGCCCTGCGTGCCGGTCAGCGTCCAGGACGTGAAGAAGGAGCGGCGGTTGTCCGGTGCGTGCTCCAGGGTCATGGAACTGGCACCGGCCTGCTCGCCGGCGGCGGAAAGACCCTGCATCAACCGGCAGAGAACCAGCAGGACCGGCGCCCACCAGCCGATCGTGCTGAAGTCCGGCAGGCAGCCGATGAGGAAGGTGGACCCGCCCATCAGCAGCAGGGTGAACATGAGGACCTTCTGGCGCCCCACCCGGTCCCCGAAGTGCCCGAGGATGACGGCGCCGACCGGACGGGCAATGTAGGCGAAGCCGAAGGTGGCCAGCGACATCACGCTGGCCTGGGCGTCGGCATCCGGGAAGAACACCCGCGGGAAAATGAGCGCGGCGGCGGAACCGAAGATGAAGAAGTCGTAGTACTCGACGGCACTGCCCATGAAGCTGGCAGTGGCGGCCTTGCGCGGGGTCTTGCCCGTTGCCGGCCCAGCGGGGGCGGATGCGTCCATTGCATCTCTCCTGACGGTGGCTGAGGTGAAGGGGGGCAGATCTAGGATGGAAAATTCCGTGCGTTATCCGCACACTTGTGCATTCTCCGTACGCTTGAAGTAATGTAGCCCACAGTTACAGGCCGGGCAAGCGGCAGCGGAAACCCGCGGCGCATGTAAAGGAACCGGCCCGCCACGTTTGGACCGGAAGGAACAGCGCCATGAGCGGCACCGGCGAATCATTTATTGTCGGACTGATCGGGGAAGGCATCACGGCCTCCCTCACTCCTCCCATGCATGAAAGGGAAGCGGATCAGCAGGGGCTGCGGTATATCTACCGGCCCATCGACCTCACCACCCTGGGCCGCCCGGGCACCGACGTCGGCGCACTGCTGCGTGCATGCCGGGACCTGGGCTTCAACGCCTTCAACGTCACCCATCCCTGCAAGCAGCTGGTCCTGGCGGAACTGGACGAGGTGTCCGACGACGCCGCCCGGCTGGGCGCGGTCAACACGGTCCTGATCCGGGACGGCCGGTTCCTCGGACACAACACCGACTTTTCCGGCTTCGGCGGGGCACTGGCCGGCGGGCTTCCGGATGCGGCCCTGGACTCGGTGGTGCAGCTGGGCGTGGGCGGAGCCGGGGCAGCCGTAGCCTACGCCCTGCTCAAGGCGGGCACCGGCGCCCTGACACTGCTGGACCTGGATCCCCTGCGGGCGGCCGAACGCGCCGCGGCGCTGTCCGGACTCTTCCCGGACCGGCGGATTACTTCCGGCACTCCGGCGGACCTTCCCTCCGTCCTGCCCGGAGCCGACGGCCTGGTTCATGCCACCCCGGTGGGAATGCACTCCCATCCCGGCATCGCCGTCGACCTGCAGCTGCTCAGCCCCTCCCAGTGGGTGGCCGACGTCGTCTACCGCCCGGTGGAAACGGAGCTGATCCGCGGTGCCCGGGCAATGGGCTGCCGGGTGCTCGACGGGGGCCGGATGGCCGTGGGGCAGGCAGTGGACGCCTTCGAGCTGATCACCGGCATCCGCCCCGACGCCGAGCGGATGCTCGCCCACTTCCACGAACTCATCGACCAGGGCCGCTGAGGGCCGGAACCGGAGCATCATGCGCACGTCAATTGCCACCGTCTGCCTGAGCGGGACGCTCGAAGAGAAAATGCGTGCCTGCGCCGATGCGGGGTTCGACGGCGTTGAAATCTTCGAACCCGACCTTCTGGTATCCCCGTCCAGCCCGGAGCAGATCCGCGCCCTCGCGGAGAGCCTGGGCCTGACCCTGGACCTGTACCAGCCGTTCCGCGACTTTGAAGGCGTGGACGGCCCGCTGCTGGATGCCAACCTGGAGCGGGCACGGGCCAAGTTCGAATTGATGAACCGGCTGGGAATCGGAACCATGCTGCTGTGCAGCAACGTCGGCACGGCCACCATTGACGACGACGCCGTGGCGGCGGAACACCTGCGCCTGCTGGGCGGGCTGGCGGCGGGTTACGGGGTGAAGGTGGCCTACGAAGCCCTCGCCTGGGGGCGCTACGTGAATGATTTCGAGCATGCCCAGCGCATTGTGGACCTGGCCGACCACCCGCAGATCGGTACCTGCCTGGACAGTTTCCACATCCTCTCCCGCGGCTGGGACCCGGCGGCAATCGAAAAAATCCCGGCGGAGAAAATCTTTTTCGTCCAGCTGGCCGACGCCCCGGAACTATCCCTGGACGTCCTGTCCTGGAGCCGGCACTACCGGGTCTTTCCCGGCGAGGGAGCCTTCGACCTGGTGCGGTTCATGGCGCACCTGGTCCGCAGCGGCTATGACGGGCCGGTATCCCTGGAGATTTTCAACGACGTTTTCCGGCAGACCGCCGAGGACCGCACCGCCGTGGACGCCATGCGGTCCCTCATCTGGCTGGAGGAACGCACGGCATCGTATCTCGGGCAGCATGACGGCGGCACGCAGTATCCGATGTCCCTCGCGACCCTCCCGGGCGTGGCCGAGCCCACCGGATTCAACTTCGCCGAAGTCAAGGCCGGGAATCCGGACGCCGTCTCCGAGCTCCTGTACCAGCTGGGCTTTACCTTCGCCGGCCGGCACCGGAGCAAACCCGTGCAGCTGTGGACCTCGGGCACTGCGCGGGTGATCATCAACGGACAGCAGGCCGGCGGCATGGAACCGGGCATCTCCGCTCTGGGGCTGGACGTGCAGGACCCGCTGGCCGCTGCGTCCCGTGCGGTGCAGCTGCGCGCCAGCCCGGTACCCCGGCGCAGCCAGGCCGATGAGCAGGTGCTGCAGGCCGTGTTTGCCCCGGACTCCACGGAGGTTTTCCTCTGCGAAGCCACGGCCGACGGGACTGCCGCGTGGGCGGACGAGTTCGGCCCCGCGGAAACCGGCGGGGCACAAACCGGCGGGCAGCCGGCGCAGCCGCTGATCTCGGCCATTGACCACATCAACCTGTCGCAGCCCTGGCAGCACTTCGACGAGGCGGTGCTGTTCTACGAGTCCACGCTCTCCCTGACGCCCATTGCCTCGCAGGAGGTTCCCAGCCCCATGGGCCTGGTCCGCAGCCAGGTGATGCGCAGCGCCGACGGCGGGGTGCGGCTGGCACTGAACATCGCCCCGTTGATCGTGGAATCCGGGCCGGGCGGTGCGGAGTACCCCCAGCACGTGGCCTTCACCTCCACCGACCTGATAGCGACGGCACGTTCCGCAGCGGAAAGGGGGCTGCGGTTCCTTCCGGTGCCGGCCAACTACTATGAGGATCTGGCTGCCCGCTTCCGGCTTGATCCGGAATTCCTGGCCGAACTGCAGGAGTTGAACCTGCTCTATGACCGCGACGGCGACGGTGCCTTCCTGCACTTCTACACCGGCACCGTGGGCAACGTGTTCTTCGAAGTGGTGGAGCGTCGCGGCGGGTATGAAGGGTACGGAGCACCCAATGCACCCGTCCGGCTGGCGTCCCAGTACCTCGCTTCCCGCGGTGAACCGAACCGGAAGGACGGCTAAGTGGAGGACGCCGAAAGCTATTACGTGAAGTCGGTGGAGAAGGCCTTCGCCGTGCTGGGTGCCTTCACACTGAGCGCGCCCGAACATACGGTCAGCTCCGCGGCCGCCGCGGCCGGGATCAGCCGGGCAGCGTCCCGCAGGTTCCTCCTGACCCTGCGCGATCTGGGCTACCTGCGTTTCGACGGAACCGCCTTCCGGCTGGCGCCGCGCACCCTGGACATCGGCTCCTCGTTCCTGGCACATCTGTCCCTGCCGAACGCCGCCGAACCGCACCTGAAACAGCTCAGTGCAGACCTGGGCGAGACAACGTCGCTGTGCATCCTGGACGGGACCGACGTCGTCTACGTTTCGCGGATCACCTCCGCCCGGCTGGTGCGGGTGGCGGTCAACGTTGGAACCAGGTTCCCGGCCTGGGCCACCTCCATGGGCAGGGTGCTGCTGGCGGCCCTGCCGGAAGGTGAGCAGGAAGCCTATTTCAACACCGTGGAACTGGCGCCCTACACCGCCTCCACCGTGCGCACCGTGAAGGAGCTCCGGACCCTTGTGCGGGATGCCGGCGAGCAGGGCTGGTCACGGGTAGCGGACGAGCTGGAGGACGGCATGCGGGGTGTGGCCGTTCCGGTCCGAAGCGGCGGCGCGGTGGTGGCGGCAGCCAACGTGTCACTGCAGCTGCACAGTGCATCGCGGGTGACGGACACCGTGCTTCCGCCGCTGCGCGCCGCCGCGGACCGGATAGGCCGGGACCTCGGCTAGTCGCTGTACTCGCTGGCCTTGTAGATGCTCAGTCCCAGCGCCGCGGCAACCTGGGCCACCGCCCGCTGCGCCTTGACGCTGTTGCCCACCTCGTCCAGCGGAGGTGCGAACCCGGCAATCGCGAGCTTGCCGGGCATGATTGCCAGTATGCCCCCGCCCACGCCGGACTTGCCGGGCAGCCCCACGCGGTAGGCCCAGTCGCCGGAGGCGGTATACATCCCTTCCATGGTCATTTCCGCAAGCATGGCCGGGATGTTCGCCGCGGAGACCACCCGGTCCCCGGTCAGGGGATTGATGCCTCTGTTGGCGATGGAGGCTCCCATGGCGGCGAGGTCCCGGGCAGTGACCAGGGTGGAACACTGCCGGGTATACACGTCACAGGCTTCCATTGGATCGGAATACATGGTGCCGCCCGAATACAGCAGCCAGGCAATGGCCCGGTTGTGGAAGTTGGTGGACTGCTCGGAGTCATTCACCTCGTCGCTCAAACTGATTTTCCGGCCGGCAAAGGCGCTCTGGACCTGCAGGATTGCCTCCCACTTGTCCTCGGCGGTGTCACCCGGAATCAGGGAAACCGTGGACATGGCCCCCGCATTCACCAACGGCGAAACCGGGGTGTCACCGTGCAGCGCAACGGAGATCACCGAGTTGAATGGTTCACCGGTCGGATCCGCCCCGACCTTTTCCTGGAAGGTTTCCAGCCCCACCTTCTCCATGGCCCACGCCATGGAGAACACCTTGGAAATGGATTCCAGCGCGAATTCGAACCCTGTGTCACCGGCTTCGAACAACGCTCCGTCCGCGGTCATCGCACAGACCCCGAAGAGGTCCGGGTTCACGGAGGCCAGATACGGGATGTACCCGGCGTTCTTTCCCCCGGAATCGTTCCGGTGATCCGTGTACGCCGTCCGGACGGCGGCTTCTATTGCGGAACGGTCGAGTCTCATACCGCTGAGCTCCCACCTGAGGTTCCTTTGCCGCGTCTGGTGCCTAAAGGCGCCGGCGGTGCGGTGCCCTGTACCGTCGCGGCAGGTTCCCCGTGGTGTTCCCCGGGCCCGCCGTCGTCGTGATGTGAGAACGTCACCGGTGAACCGGAGGATTCCGCTTCCCGGGTCAGCTGCTGGGTGGAAACACTGGACTCGGTGACCGTCCCGGGGTGCGTATGCTCAATCTGCCAGGTGAAGGGGACGAACTCGCTGGACTCGTCCCGCCAATGCGGCTTGCGGCAGGCATAGATAACGAACGGCAGGATCACCATCACCACTGCTCCGCCCACGAGGATGCCCACGTATACCACCGGGGATCCCACTGAAATCTGGTCCGGCGGGATGAAGCTGAAGGCGAAAGCCATCAGTGAACCGAGGAAACCCACGCCGCCGATGATCCACATTCCCACGTCGCCTCCGGGCACCCGGTAGGGCCGCGGACGGTTCGGCTGGCTGTAGCGAAGGTAGATCGCGGCAGCGAACATCAGCATGTACATGATGAGGTAAAGGATTACCGTCAGCTGGCTCAGGATCTGGTAGGCGGCCTGAACCGAGGGCAGCACTACATAGGTCAGTCCCAGGCCGGTGACCATAAAGGCCTGGAAGAACAGGATGTGGGTGCCCATGCCGTTCTTGTTGGTGTGCTGCCAGAAACGGGGCAGGTAGCCTGCTTTCGCCACGGCGAGCATGCCTGTTGACGGACCTGCCACCCAGGTCACCACGCCGGCGAGGACGCCGATCAGCAGCATAAACGCGACTATCGGTCCGGCCCAGCCGATGCCGGCCCATTCGAACATGTCGTTGTAGGAGGTCAGCAGGGACTGGGTGAGGTTGATGTCGGCCTGGGGCACCACGAACGCGATGGCCAGGGTTCCCAGTACGAAGATGATGACCGTGCCCGCCGCCGCGGTCAGCACCGCGATCGGGTAGTCACGGGTGGGGTTCTTGACCTCTTTCACGTGGATGGCGTTCATTTCCATGCCGGCGTAGAACAGGAAGATCGATGCCGCGAGCACCACGTTGGAGAAGTTGCCGAAGTCCGGAATAAGTTCGCCCCAGCCCATCCGGATCTGCGGGGTATTGCCCGCGAAGAAGTAGGCGAAACCGAGCACGATCAGAATCACCGCAGGGATGATGGTGCCGATGATGCCGCCCCATTGGCTCACCCGCGAGAAGGCCTTCGCGCCCCGGAAGGCAATGAACGTGGCCAGCCAGTAGACCACCAGGACTACCGCCAGGACGAAGAGCTTATTGCCGGCCAGCTGCGCATCCAGGTTCTGGTTGTCCCCGGTGTACGCAAGCGACACGGCGCCGAACGTCAGGACAGTGGGGAACCAGATGGTGACCTCGATGAAGAGCATGAACATGGCCAGGAAGGCCCACCGCGGTCCGAAGGCCTCGCCGACCCACCGGAAGACCCCGCCCGTTTCCGGCCAGCCGGTGGCCAGCTCGGCCGCCACGATGGAGACCGGAATCAGGAAGACGACGGCGGCCAGGACGTAATAGAAAATCGAGCTCAGGCCGTACTCGGCCTCCGACGGAAGTCCGCGGAGACTGACCACGGCCACAATGTTCATCACTGCCAGGGCGCCGATGGTGATTTGCGCATTTTGCTTCGACTTCGCCCGCTGCTGGTTCGCTGCGGAGGAATCTGCTGCCTTTGAATCGCTCATGTAGCCCACCTCCTGGGATTAGTGATGGAATCCGGGATGCTCCGACTCGCGGGGCATCGGGGCGCTGAGCTGCTCGAGGTACGTCGTTTCGCGGCGGATGTCCGCCAGCAGCTTGTCCGCCAGGTCCATGCTCAGGCCGTTGCGGACCACAATCCGTTCCACCGTCAGGTTCGAGAGGTCGTCCGGCAGGGGATAGGCGGGCACCAGCCAGCCCCTGGTGCGGAGCCGGTCTGCCAGGTCATACAGGTTCCACTTGTCCGTATGGCCTTCCTTCAGGCGCCACGCGAAGACCGGGATGTCCGAACCGTCGTTCCACAGCTCGAAGGGGCCCATTTCCGAGATCGCTCCGGAGAGATGCAGCGCAACGTCCTGCGATGCCTGCTGGATCCGCGCATACCCGTCGCGGCCCAGGCGAAGGAACAAATAGAACTGCAGGACTACCTGCGCGCCGGGGCGGGAGAAGTTCAGGGCGAAGGTCGGCATGTCCCCGCCGAGATAGCTGACATAGAAGATCAGGTCCTCCGGAAGCCACTGCCGTTCCCGCCAGACCACCCAGCCGAGGCCCGGATAGACGAGGCCGTATTTATGGCCTGAAGTGCTGATTGAGTGGACCCGTTCCAGCCGGAAATCCCACTCCAGCTCCTGCTGGATGAACGGAGCGATCATGGCGCCGGATGCGCCGTCCACATGGATCGGAATGTCGAGCCCGGTGGAGGACTGGATCTCGTCGAGCTTGGCGGCAATCTGCTGTACCGGCTCATACATGCCGGTGTAGGTCACTCCCATGATGGCAACGACGCCGATGGTGTTTTCATCGACGTAGTTCTCCAACCCGAAGCCGTCCAGGCATTTATGCTCCTCGCTGATGGGCACCAGCCGCGGCTCCACGTCGAAGTAGTTGCAGAACTTCTCCCAGCACACCTGCACCGCTGAACTCATCACGAGGTTGGGTTTATCCGTCGGTTTTCCCTCGCTGCGGCGCCGGTGCTGCCACAGCCGCTTGAATGCCAGTCCGCCGAGCATGCAGGCTTCGGAGGAACCGACGGTCGAGGTGCCGATGGTTTCCCGGGGGGACGGCGCATGCCACAGGTCGGCAAGGATCTGCCAGCAGTTCTGCTCAATCTGCGCGGTCTGCGGGTACTCGTCCTTGTCGATCATGTTCTTGTCGAACGTCTCGCTGTAGAGCCGGTTCGCGTGGTCGTCCATCCAGGTGCTGACGAAGGTCGCCAGGTTCAGCCGGGCGTTGCCGTCCAGCATGGTCTCGTCGTGGACAATCTGGTAGGCCGTTTCCGGCAGCATTTCGCCGTCGTTCAGCCGAAACTTCGGGGCAGCAGTCTTTTCGCCCGGGCGGGCGAAAAGAGGGTTGACATTAAGGGAATCAGATTCATTCTGAGCCATGGTGAAGTCCTATCATCGACGGTGTGCCCAGAGGCATTGGGCGGTAGTGAACAGCCCAATCGCCACCTCATCTCATAGGGTCAGCGCGCGCAGGAAAAACTATACGGGTGCTGCAAATCCATGACTAGGCCCGGCCGCCGCTTAGCAGCGGTGCCGGCCAAGACGCACTAAAAGCCCGCCGGGGCCGGGAAAATCGCCGGTATCCCATTGAGGGCGGCACACCGCCGGACGTAGCCTTGCTGCACCGTTTGTTCCTTCCGGCGCCCGGCACTCCGCGGCCCGGCCCGGCAAGAGAGAAAGAGAAATCCATGGCTTCCCTTGCACGACGCGAGCGTTTTGAACTGCCTGACCAGGTCCGCCGGTTCTTTGAGGGGGACTGGGAGGTTCCGGCCTTCCCCGTCGAGGAATACCAGGACGGCTCGGCCATGGTGATCCGGGCCGAATTGCCCAACATCAACCCCGAAGAGGATCTGGACGTCACGGTCAGTGACGGAATCCTGCACATCAAGGGGGAGCGGAAGGAACAAAGCGAGCACAAGACCCGGCACGGGTACCGTTCCGAGTTCCGCTACGGGTCCTTCACCCGCGACGTGCCGCTGCCCGCCGGCGCGGGCCAGGACTCGGTCACGGCCACGTATAACGACGGCGTACTGGAAATCCGCGTGCCCATCCCCGAATCCGGACCGTCGTCCACCAAAGTTCCCGTCTCACGGGGCTAGGGCCGGTCCCCGCAGCCTGCATTACCGAGTCTGGACCGCCGACCCTGGAGGACCGGTATGACCGCCCAGCCCGCAGAACGCAGCAGCACGAGGACGTTCCCGGACTGGCTAATCATTGCCACCCTGGGGTGCGGGGGAATTGTGGTCTCGCTCGAGAAGACGGCGGTGGTTCCGCTGCTTCCCGAATACCCCCGCATTTTCGGGGTCACCACCGATGACGTGTCCTGGATGGTCACCGTCACCCTGCTTTCCGCAGCGGTGGCCACCCCCATCGTTTCCCGGCTGGCGGACATGTACGGCAAACGCCGGATGCTGCTGGTGGCGATGGTTCTTATGGTGACGGGAGCCTTCACGGCATCGATAGGGGGGACGTTCACCTGGGCGCTGGTCGGCCGGGGGCTGCAGGGCGCCGGCGGTGCCGTGATTCCTGTCGGAATCAGCATCCTCCGGGATGCCCTTCCGCAGAAGAAGATCGCCGGTGCGGTTTCACTGATGAGCGCGAGCTTCGGCATCGGCAGCGCTCTGGGCCTTCCCCTCGCCGGGCTGGTCTACGAACGGCTGGGGTGGCAGGCCACGTTCTGGATGGTGGGGGTGATCGGGGTACTGCTGATTGCCGCGGTAGCCGTTTTCGTCCCCGTATCCGAAGTCCGCACGCCCGCCCCGTTTGACTACGCCGGTGCCATCCTGCTGTCCGCCGGCATGACCGCGCTGCTGCTGGCCATTACCAAGGGAGGGGTCTGGGGCTGGACCAGCTATCCGGTCCTCGGGCTTCTGGCTGCCGCAGCCGTTGCCTTCGCCTTGTGGTTCCCCGCAGAACTGCGCAACGGGCAGCCCCTGGTGGACCTGCGGACCTCCGCCCGCAGGCCGGTGCTGCTCACCAATATCGGAGCCGTCCTGGTTGGGTTTTCGATGTACGCCAACATGCTGGTCACCACACAGCAGCTGCAGATGTCGCGGGAAACCGGCTACGGCTTCGGCTTGAGCGTGCTGGCGGCCGGGCTCACCATGATCCCCTCAGGATTGGCCATGGTCGCGGCTGCCCCGGTCTCTGCCCGGATCACGAATACCTACGGGGCAAAGGTCACCATGGTGACGGGCTGCGCCGTGATGGCGGCAGGGTATCTCTGGCGGGTGCTGTTCGTCGCCACGGTTCCGGAAGTCATCATCGGCGCGGTGATTGTGTCCGTCGGCACCGCCGTTTCCATGGCAGCCATGCCGACGATCATCATGAGCAACGTTCCGCTCACGGACACTGCTGCGGCGAACGGCGTCAACACGCTCCTGCGCTCCGTGGGTACCTCTACGTGCAGTGCGGCAGTGGCTGCCATTCTCGCTTCCGTCACTGTCACCATCAACGGAACGGTGTTCCCGGATCTGGATGCGTTCCGCACCGTGTTCGTGCTCGCGGGTTTCGCCGCCATCGCGGCCACCGGTGTGTCCTGCCTGATCCCGCGTTCGCGCCGGCGTGAGGCAACGCATCCCGACCTGCATGCCGCGCCGGGGCAGGAACAGCCGCAGCGCGCGGATCGGAAACGGGAGCTGCTGGTTCAGGGACGCATGCTTTCAGCCCAGGACGGGCAGCCGGTAGGCAAGGGAACGGTCACCGTGATGGACTCCGAAGGCCGCCCCGTCGACTGGGACCGGGCTGATGAAGACGGGCGCTACAGTGTTGTGCTTCCGGGCGACGGCCGGTACGTGCTGGTGGCCAACCAGGTCCAGTGGCGGCCGGCTGCCGAAGTCCTTTCCTTCCCCGGCTCGTCCCTGCACCACAACATCACCTTCCGGCACCGGCTTGCCCTGGCCGGAACCATCCGCCACAAAGGGCAGCCGGTCTCCGGCGCGCTGGTGCTCCTGGTGCGGCCCGGCGGAGAAACCTCGGCGGCCGCCCGGTCCGATGCCTCGGGCCGATATGAGCTGACGCTGCCGGGCGCAGGGACCTACATCCTGACCATCGTTGAGCCCGACGGCCGGCGAACCCACAGCAGGCGGGTAGCGCTCCCGGCCCCGGATGCCGTCATCGACGTCGAACTGGGGGACCGGGAACCGCACACCGGGCTGCGCATTTGACCTGTTTCCCAGGCCCGTAGCGATTAAGAGCACACCCTCCGCTTTGGTCCGCGCCGGTCCGAGCGCATACGATCAATCCTGGCGTAAAGCGGACTCCGCCGGGCAACACCGGTGCGGGGTATCTCCTGCTGCGCGGACACTTTTCCTCGTCTTTAGTTAGGGTATGTGGTGGATCTCACCCTCATGGTCGCGCTGGTTATCGCGCTGGCTTTATTCTTCGACTTCACCAACGGTTTTCACGACACAGCCAACGCGATGGCAACACCCATCGCGACCGGTGCCATTAAACCGAAGACAGCTGTGGCGCTGGCTGCCGTCCTCAACCTGGTGGGTGCTTTCCTCTCCACCGAAGTTGCCAAGACCATCTCGCACGGGCTGATCCGCGAAGGTGAGGGCGGGATCCAGATCACGCCGGTCATGATCTTCGCCGGCCTGATGGGCGCGGTCATCTGGAACCTGATCACCTGGCTGAAGGGACTGCCGAGCAGTTCCTCGCACGCCCTGTTCGGCGGCCTGATCGGCGCCGCAGTGGTCGGTGCAGGCTTCGGATCGGTCAACTTCTCCGTGCTCGTGTCCAAGGTGATCCTCCCGGCGCTGATCGCTCCCGTGATCGCCGGTTTTGTGGCGTACCTCGCGACCAAGCTCGCCTACCGCATCACGCGCCGGCATGATCCGGATTCAGGCAACAAACTGCCCCGTAAGCGGGGCGGGTTCCGGTACGCGCAGATCTTCTCCTCGTCACTGGTTGCCCTGGCCCACGGCACCAACGATGCGCAGAAGACCATGGGTGTCATCACCCTGGTCCTCGTGGCCGGTGGCCTCCAGACAGCAGGAACCGGCCCGGAGTTCTGGGTTGTCACGGCGTGTGCCGTTGCCATTGCGGCAGGCACCTACGCCGGCGGCTGGCGCATCATCCGCACCATGGGAACGGGCCTGACCGAGGTCAAGCCTGCACAGGGATTCGCTGCGGAAACCAGCACCGCCGCCGCCATCCTGGCTTCCTCCCACCTGGGCTTCGCCCTCTCCACCACTCAGGTGGCGTCCGGCTCGGTCATCGGCTCCGGCCTGGGCCGCAAGGGCGCCGAGGTCCGCTGGGGAACGGCCGGCCGGGTCGCCAGCGGCTGGCTGCTTACCCTCCCCGCTGCCGCTGCAATGGGAGCCGTCACCGCTCTGATCGCTTCCACCGGGACGGCGGGCGTGGTTGTGGACGCCGTCCTCGGAACGCTGATCATCCTGGCATCTTCCTGTGGTCCCGCCGGGACCACGTGAATCATGACAACGCCGTGTCCAATATCGAAAATGCCGGCGAAGTGGTCCGGATCAGGAAGCGCCGGGGCAAGGGCAAGAAGAAGGGCAGCAAAGCCGTGAAGTCCGGCGGGAACAGCAAGAACAACGGCAAGCTCAAGGCAGGTTCCAAATGAACATCCATTGGCTGGACTACCTCGTAGTCTTCGGAGTCACCCTGGTGGCCGCACTGACCGTAGTCGGCATCTATTCCTTCGGCGTGCGGCTGTACGCGGTTTCCCAGGACGAAGACTCCGCAACCATGCCGACCAACCGGCTGGCGCTGGCGAAGGCGGGGGCGTTTACATGCTTCGCCCTGAGTGCCGTGGCCGTGCTGTACGGCATCTACCTGATTGTGCCCGCGCTGCACAACTGACCCGGTAACGGGTACGCCCCGGGCAAACCAAAGGCCTGCAGGATCCTATGATCCTGCAGGCCTTTGGTGCTTCTGCGGTCCTAGTTCCGTGCCGCAGCTTCGGAAACGTAGAACGGGTAGTCCGTGTAGCCCTCAGGGCCGAAGGAGTAGAACGTGGCCGCGTCCGGCGTGTTCAGGGGCAGGTCTTCCTGCCAGCGGCGCACCAGGTCCGGGTTGGCGATGGCGGGACGGCCCACGACGACGGCGTCGCCGAGTCCGTCTGCCATCATCGCCAGTGCTTCCTCGCGGGTGGTCAGCGGACCGAAGCCCGTGTTCAGCAGCACTTTGCCGCCGAAACGCGTACGCAGGGCCTGGACCAGGTCACCCGCAGGATCGCGGTGCAGGATGCTCAGGTACGCCAGCCCCAGCGGAGCCACGGCATCCAGCAGGGCGCCGTAGGTGGCAAGCAGGTCTTCCGGATCCATTTCCAGGCAGCCCTGGACGTTGTGTTCCGGCGAGATGCGCAGGCCCACCCGTCCGGCGCCGATCTCCGCCGCCACTGCCTGAAGCGTCTCAATGACGAACCGGGCCCGGTTCTCCGGGCTTCCGCCGTAGCCGTCCGTCCGCTGGTTCGCAGTCGGCGACAGGAACTCGTGGAGCAGGTAGCCGTTGGCGCCGTGCAGTTCCACGCCGTCAAAGCCGGCGTCCACGGCAGCGCGGGAGGCACGGACAAAGTCAGCGGTCACGGAAGCCAGTTCCGCGGTTTCCAGCGCGCGCGGCACGGGGTAGGGCTGCTTACCCTCGTAGGTGTGGGACATGCCGTCCACGGCGACCGCGCTCGGAGCCACTACATCCAGGCCGCCGTTGATGTTCGGGTGGGTCACCCGGCCCGCGTGCATCACCTGCGCCACAATGCGGCCCCCGGCAGCATGCACTGCGTCGGTGACCTTCCGCCAGCCGGCCAGCTGTTCCGGGTCCACCAGTCCGGGCTGGCCCGGGAAGCCCTGCCCGCCGCGGCTGGGGTAGGTGCCCTCACTGACAATCAGGCCAAGGGAGGCCCGCTGGCTGTAGTGCTCCACCATCATCGGGCCCGGAATTCCGTCGCGGCCGGCGCGCTGGCGGGTCAGCGGAGCCATGACGAGGCGGTTGGACAGCTCGAAGCTGCCCGCGGTCATCGGGGAAAACAGGTTCACTAAAAACTCTTCCTCTAGGTTGCCGCTGCCCGGGCCCTCGCAGGGCGCGGCAGCGGTGTTGTTCCAGAGGCGGTAACCGGCACCCGGCTGAACCTATTCCGCCGGCGGTGCGTTTTGTGGCACAGGCCATGACCGGCCGCCCGGTCGGTGGCTAGCATGGCGGGATGGCGCGCACTGTGTACTACGGAGCAGTTTCCCTGGATGGATTCGCGGCGACGAACGCTGACGAGGCCGGCCGGTGGGGCGGAGACGGGTTCGGGGTGAGGGAATCGCCGTCCACTGCCGGCGCCGTCGTTATGGGGGCGGGCACCTATGCGCGGCTGCAGCAGGCAGGACAGGGCGGTTCCGTTGCCTGGGACTGCCCGCCGAAACCCGTCTGGGTCTACACGCACCATGAATTCCCCGGCGTCCCCGGCGCGGACGTGATGTTTGTCCGCGGGCCGGTGGAGGAATTCGCCGCCGACATCTCGGCCTCGGCCAACGGCGGAGACGTCTGGCTGCGCGGCGCGGACCTGGCCGGCCAGTACCTGCAGCAGGGGCTGCTCGACGAACTGCGCCTGGTGGTGCATCCGTTCCTCGCGGGACAGGGCCGTCCGCTGCTGGCCTCCGCCGCGGTTCGGCCGGCAGTGCTGCTCAGCGCCGGGCCGTCCGCCGACGGAAGTCTCCGGCTTTGTTACGGATTCGGGGACGGCGGGCAGCCCTAGCGGGACTCGCGGATCATGTTCGTGATGCGTGCCGTGGACAGCCTGCGGCCGTCCTCGTCGGTCATCACCACTTCATGCGTGGTGAGCGTGTTGCCCAGATGGACGGCCGTTGCCGTACCGGTCACCAGTCCGGAGGAAGCGGACCGGTGATGGGTCGCACCGATTTCAATCCCGACGGCGTGCCGGCCGGGCCCGGCGTGGATGCCGGCACCAAAGGAGCCCAGGGTCTCCGCGAGGACCAGGTGCGCGCCGCCGTGCAGGATGCCCGCCACCTGCTCGTTGCCCTCCACCGGCATGGTGGCCACCAGCCGTTCCGCGGACATCTCCAGGAAACGGATGCCCATCTTCACCACCAGGGCACCCACGCCGTGCGCGGACAGCCAGTCATGCATCTGCTCCGGGACACCGGCGTCAATGAGTTCCTGCTTGTGGGGGTTGGTATCCGCTGTGGGGCCGGCCGTACCCGGCGTGAAAATCTCGCTCATGCCAACTAGGCTTGCATTTGTGAGTGAATCTACCAAACTGGCCGCAACCCCCCTTTCAAGCGACACGGAAACCAGCACTACCGCCACGGAAATCCCCGGCACCCCGCCGGCCGGTGCCTCCGCAGCGTCCCTTGGCACCGTGAACGCCGGAGGCCACAACCGGCTCTTGGTAATTGACGGACATTCCATGGCGTTCCGTGCCTTTTACGCCCTGCCCGCAGAGAACTTCTCCACCGACACCGGCCAGCACACCAATGCCGTCTACGGTTTCACCTCCATGCTGATCAACCTGATCAAGGAGGAGAAGCCCACTCATGTTGCCGTTGCCTTCGACCTGGACACCCCCACCTTCCGCTCGGAGGAATACACCGAATACAAGGGCGGCCGGAACAAGACCCCCGAGGAATTCCACGGCCAGATTGACCTGATCATCAAGGTCATGGAAGCCATGCGCATTCCCACCCTCTCCATGGACGGCTACGAAGCCGATGACATCCTGGCCACGCTGGCGGAGAAGGCCTCGGCACGCAACTGGGACGTCATGGTGGTTTCGGGCGATCGGGATGCCTTCCAGTTGGTGGATGACCACGTCACCGTGTTCTATCCCAAAAAGGGTGTCTCCGACCTGCCGCGCATGGATGCCGCAGCTGTTGAGGCCAAATACCTGGTGCCGCCGGACAAGTATTCCGACCTGGCCGCCCTGGTGGGCGAAAGCGCCGACAACCTGCCCGGCGTTCCCGGCGTCGGTCCCAAGACCGCCGCCAAATGGATCAAGCTGTACGGCGGGCTCGAGGGAATCCTGGAAAACCTGGACGCCATCAAGGGCAAGGTGGGGGATTCCCTTCGCGCCAACATCGAGGATGTGAAGCGGAACCGGCGGTTGAACCGCCTGCTGCGGGACCTGGACCTGCCGGTGGACCTGGACGCCATGGCCGCCCAGCGGCCGGACCGGGAAGCCATCGAGGAACTCTTTGACGCGCTGCAGTTCAACGCCCTGCGCAAGCGGCTCTTCGATGTTTACGGCGAAGATGAAGGCGCGGATGCGGGCCACGCCGAGGTGGCCGCCCCGGCGCACAGCACCATCACCGACGCCGGGGAGCTTGAATCCTGGATCCGCGCCACCAACCAGGCCCGGACAGCCGTGCAGCTGGTCACCGAGGGAGCAGCCGCGACGCGCGACGTCGTCGGGCTGGCGCTCGTCACCGATTCCGCCGCCGACTACCTGCCCCTGACCGAGCTGGACGCCGACGCCGAGCAGGTCCTCGCGGCCTGGCTGGCGGACCTGGACGCGCCCAAAATCGTGCATGACTTCAAAGAGGCGTACAAGGCGCTGGCAGCCCGCGGGCTGCACCTGGCCGGCGAAGTCGATGACACCGCCATTTCCGGCTACCTGATCCAGCCGGACCGGCGCAGCTACGAGCTGGCGGACCTGGCCCAGTACCACCTGCGGATGAACATTGTTCCGGCCGCCGCCGCCAGCAACCAGCTGGAGCTGTCCCTCGGTGATGAAGACGCCGCGACGCCCGCCGTGTCCAAGGCCTTCGCCGCCCTGCGGCTGAGCGAGCACTTCGCCGGCCAGCTGGTGGAGCGCGGCGCCAACCAACTGCTCGGCGGCCTGGAACTGCCGCTGTCCGAAGTCCTCGCCGAGATGGAACTGGCCGGCATCGCCGTGTCCTCTGAAAAGCTGGACCGGCTGCTGGACGATTTCAGTGCCACCATCACCCACGTCAGCGAGGAAGCCTTCCGCATCATCGGCAAGGAAATCAACCTCGGGTCCCCGAAGCAGCTGCAGGCCGTCCTGTTCGACGAACTCGGCCTGCCGAAGACCAAAAAGATCAAGACCGGCTACTCCACGGACGCGGATGCGCTGACGGACCTGATTATCAAGACCGGGCATCCCTTCCTGGAGCAGCTGCTTGCCTTCCGCGACGCGTCCAAACTGCGTTCCACGGTGGAGGGGCTCCGGAAAGCCGTGGCCGACGACGGCCGCATCCACACCACCTACGCGCAGACGGTGGCGGCCACCGGCCGGCTCTCCTCCGTCAACCCGAACCTGCAGAACATTCCCATCCGTTCCGAGGAAGGCCGCCGCATCCGCGAGGTCTTTGTGGTGGGCGAAGGGTATGAGACCCTCCTGACGGCCGACTATTCCCAGATTGAAATGCGCATCATGGCGCACCTCTCCGGGGACGAAGGCCTGATCTCCGCCTTCCGCGCCGGCGAGGACCTGCACCGTTACGTGGGCTCGCATGTGTTCAACGTGGCCCCCGAAGAGGTCACCAGCGCCATGCGCTCGAAGGTCAAGGCCATGTCCTACGGGCTGGTCTACGGCCTGAGCTCCTTCGGCCTGTCCAAGCAGCTGGCCATCCCGGTGGATGAAGCCCGCACGCTGATCCGTGACTACTTCGAGCGGTTCGGTGCCGTGCGGGACTACCTGCGCGGCGTCGTCGAACAGGCCCGCAAGGACGGCTTCACCTCCACCATTGAAGGCCGCAGGCGTTACCTGCCGGATCTGTCCAGCGACAACCGCCAGCTGCGGGAAATGGCCGAACGCGCCGCACTGAACGCTCCCATCCAGGGATCCGCCGCGGACATCATCAAGAAGGCCATGCTCGGGGTGGACGCAGAGCTGAAGGCACAGGGCCTCAAATCCCGGATGCTGCTGCAGGTCCATGATGAACTGGTGCTCGAAGTCGCCCCCGGTGAACGGGACGCAGTGGAGAAGCTGGTGCGGGCACAGATGGGCTCGGCCGCGGAGCTGTCTGTTCCGCTGGACGTCTCCGTGGGGCAGGGCATCAGCTGGCACGAGGCAGGGCACTAGGCGGGAGAATCCCGCAGAGCAACCAGGGGGGACCATGGGTACGGGGCAGAGCGCCGGCAGCGGTACGGACGGATTGCGCTTCGAGTCGTTTCCGGCCGGCTACGACCCCGCGGACCCGGCGAAGGCCGACCAGCGGACGGCTCGGTGGTTCGACGCCGTCAACCTGGGCTTCCATGAGGACCGCAGCAACGAGGAACGGTTCCCGGCCCAGGTGGACGGTTATCTGCGGGACGGCCGCGTCCTGACCGCCGTTTACGACGACGGCGGAACGGAGTACGCGTGGGATCCGGCGGTGCCGGTGGCCACCTACGCCACCATGGTGAATACGCTGAACGTGGGCGGGACCCAGCTGCTGCCCACGCATCTGGTCACCGCGGTCACCGTCCGGCCCACGCACCGGCGCCGCGGCATCCTGCGGAAGATGATCACCGGGGACCTGGCCCGGGCCAAAGCGGCCGGCCTGGCGCTGGCAGCGCTCACGGCCTCGGAGGCAACCATTTACGGGCGGTTCGGCTTCGGTGCCGCCACGTCCACCGCCGGCGTCGAGCTGGAAACCCGCGGCGGACTTGGATTCACGGCGCCGGCGCGGGGCACCGTTGCGATTGCCGATCCGGACAGGCTCCGGACACTCGTGCCGGAAATCTTCCGCCTCCACCTTGAGCGCACCTTCGGCGCCCTGGGCCGGCAGCATGCGTACGCCATGCGTGCTGCCGGGGAATGGAACGGGGAAAACACCGAACCGGACCGGGCCGTGCGCGGTGTTCTGCGCCTCGATGCCGAGGGCGTCCCGGACGGTTATGCGGCCTACAAGTCGCTGGGCTGGCGGGAGGAGCCGCACACCATAAAGGTCATCGATCTGGTGGCAGCCAGCGACGAGGCCTACCGGGAGCTGTGGCGGTACCTCGGGTCCATCGATCTCGTGGACCGGTTGACCTTCACCGAAGCTCCCGTGGAGGATCCGCTGCCGTGGATGCTGACGGACCGGAGGCGGTACAAGGTCACCTCCGTGGAGGACGTATTGTGGCTGCGGATCCTGGACCCGCAGGCTGCCCTGGCTGCCCGCGGATACTTCGGCGGCGGAACGGTGGTGCTTGAAATCGACGATCCGCTCGGACTGGCGGCGGGAACCTTCCTGCTGGAGGTGCACGGCGGCGTCGGGACGGCCCGGCCGGCCGGACCCGGGGAACATGCCCAGCGGCCGCGGGTCCGGCTGACTGCAGCCGCCCTCGGATCGCTGTATCTCGGGGCCGTGAGCGCTCGGACCCTGGCCGCGGCCGGGGGAGTGCAGGCAGGGGAGGACGCCCTTGCTGTCCTGGACGAACTGTTCACGGCCGGCCCCGCACCCTACTGCAGCACGCATTTCTAGCCGCCCAAGTAGTCGGCCACGTGTTTTTGTGCCCGCGGCGCGCCGGTTCCCTTTGACCTGCGTTGGCGCGTCCGGCTAGACTGATCGGGCGCGTAATAGCGCGAGTTATTACCAATCCTGTCCATCTCCGGACAAACAAGCTGTGTGTCAGAGGCGTTTTCGTGCCTAGGGCCTGCACTTGGGCAAGTAACCTGCTTGCGGCGGCCGTTAGGCATGCCGCGGGTTTAGTGGAAGCCGGTCCGGAATACAAAACAACTTCCACATCGGAGTCCCAACTACATGACCATCACCACCAACGAGAAGTCCGGTACCCCGCAGGTCGCCATCAACGACATCGGTACTGCCGAGGACTTCCTCGCCGCGATTGACGCAACGATCAAGTACTTCAACGACGGCGATCTCGTCGAAGGTACCGTTGTCAAGGTTGACCGCGACGAGGTCCTGCTCGACATCGGTTACAAGACCGAGGGTGTCATTCCTTCCCGCGAGCTTTCCATCAAGCACGACGTTGATCCCGGAGACGTTGTCTCCGTCGGCGATCAGGTCGAAGCCCTGGTGCTCACCAAGGAAGACAAAGAAGGCCGTCTGATCCTCTCCAAGAAGCGTGCTCAGTACGAGCGTGCCTGGGGCGACATCGAGAAGGTCAAGGAAGAAGACGGCGTCGTTACCGGTACCGTCATCGAGGTTGTCAAGGGTGGTCTTATCCTCGACATCGGGCTGCGCGGCTTCCTGCCGGCATCCCTCGTGGAGATGCGTCGTGTCCGCGACCTGGCTCCGTACATCGGTCAGCAGATCGAAGCCAAGATCATCGAGCTGGACAAGAACCGCAACAACGTTGTGCTGTCCCGCCGTGCCTGGCTCGAGCAGACCCAGTCCGAGGTTCGCTCCACGTTCCTCAACAAGCTGGAAAAGGGCCAGGTTCGTCCGGGCGTTGTTTCCTCCATCGTCAACTTCGGTGCCTTCGTGGACCTTGGCGGCGTAGACGGCCTCGTGCACGTCTCCGAGCTGTCCTGGAAGCACATCGACCACCCCTCCGAGGTCGTTGAAGTTGGCCAGGAAGTCACCGTTGAGGTTCTGGAAGTTGACCTCGACCGCGAGCGTGTCTCCCTGTCGCTGAAGGCTACGCAGGAAGATCCGTGGCAGACCTTCGCCCGCACCCACGCCCTCGGCCAGGTTGTTCCGGGTAAGGTCACCAAGCTGGTTCCGTTCGGCGCGTTCGTTCGCGTCGAAGACGGCATCGAAGGCCTGGTCCACATCTCCGAGCTGGCTGTCCGCCACGTGGAGCTCGCCGAGCAGGTTGTCTCCGTTGGGGACGAACTGTTCGTCAAGGTCATCGACATCGATCTTGAGCGCCGCCGCATCTCGCTGTCCCTGAAGCAGGCCAACGAGGGCGTCGATCCCGAGGGCACCGAATTCGATCCGGCTCTGTACGGCATGGCCGCAGAGTACGACGAAGCCGGCAACTACAAGTACCCGGAGGGCTTCGACCCCGAGTCCAACGAATGGCTCGAAGGCTACGAGACCCAGCGCGCCGCTTGGGAGCAGCAGTACGCTGACGCCCAGGCCCGTTGGGAAGCCCACAAGAAGCAGGTCGCCCAGCACAACTCCGAGGACATCGCTGCTGCATCGGAATCCAACGATTCCGGCACCACCAGCTACTCCTCCGAGCCGGCCGTTGCCGAGACGGGTGCCGGCACGCTGGCTTCCGACGAAGCCCTGGCTGCACTGCGCGAGAAGCTCACGGGAAACTAATTCCCCCAGGCTGCTGACTCCGGTTCACCGGAGCCGGTAACCGCACAAAGGCGGGCCCCCACCGGAAGGTGGGGGCCCGCCTTTTTTGTATCCTGCCCGGCTCAGGCGGAGTCGCGCACCACCAGGGAGGTGGGCAGACGGTAGACCCGTGCCGCGGGGCGGCCCTCAATGAGTTCCACAAGAACCTCCGCCATCTTTTCCCCCAGGGCGGAGATGGGATGGTGGACGGTGGTCAGGAGCGGAACCACGCTGGTGGCGAAGTAATCATCGTCAAAGCCCACCACGGCAATGTCCTCCGGGATGCGCAGCCCCTTCTCCTTGATGACGGAGTAGGCCCCGGCTGCCATCTGGTCATTAGCCACGAAAAGGCCGTCCAGCGGCTTGCCCCGCTCGAGCAGGCGTCGCATGGCCGCAGCCCCGGACGTCACGGTGAAGTCCCCGATTTCCACCAGGGCATCATCCAGGCCGCCCGCAGCCAGTGCGGCGCGCCAGCCTGCCAGCCGGTCCACCCCCGGCGGCATGTCCTGCGGGCCGGCGATAGTGCCGATATGGCGGCGCCCGCCCTCCACCAGACGGGCCGTGGCAGCCACGGCGCCTTCCTCGTTGTCCACCTCCACGAAGTAGCTTTCGTCGGCGTTGACCAGCGGCCGGCCGGCGAAGACCACCGGCAGCGAGTTCGTCAGGCTGGCCCAGGAATGGTCCCCGCTGTGGTGGGAGACCACGAGCACACCGTCGACGTTGCCGCCCATCAGATAGCGGCGCGTCTTGTCCGGATCGGTCTCCGAGGACGTGACGATGTTGAGCATGTATTCGGTGGTGTTCAGGTACCGGGTCACTCCTTCCACCACGGTGGCAAAGAACGGGTCGGCGAACACCTTGGAGGTGGATTCCGGAACCAGCAGGGTCACCGTGTGGGTCCGCCTGCTGGCCAGGGTCCGGGCCGCACGGTTGGGAACATAGTTCAGGGTCCGGACGGCCTCCTCGACAGACTCCGCCAGATGCGGTGCAACGGACTGGGCCCCATTCACTACACGGGACACGGTGGCACGCGAGACTCCGGCCAGCGCCGCCACCATTTCGAGTGTGGGGGCCGGCCTGCTCCCGGGTTCAGCACTCATTGCTGCCTTCCTGTACTGAAGTCGGTTCCTCGAGACGGATAGTGCGGGCCGGGACCCACTTTACCGGCCACTCAGGGCACCGGTGCTGTTTCCAGGGGCGAGCCCCGGCGGGTATCCCCGGCCCGGAATTCCGCGATCAGGGCGCTGTAGGCATGGCCGCTGTCCTTGACGGTACGTTCCATGGTCTCGTAATCCACGCGCACAATACCGAACCGTTTGCTGTATCCCCAGGACCACTCGAAGTTATCCAGCAGCGACCAGACGAAGTATCCGCGCACGTCGGCACCGGCATCGATGGCGCGCCCGACGGCGCCGATGTGGTCCAGGATGAACCGGGTGCGCTCCGGATCGTGGACCGATCCGTCCGTGCTCACGGCGTCATCATAGGCAGCGCCGTTTTCGGTGACGTACAGCGGGGGCAGGGCCGGATACTCCTCGCCGAGCCGGACCAGGAGCCTGCGCAGCCCGTCCGGATTGACCTCCCAGCCCATGGCGGTGCGGGGGAGTCCCCGGGTGGGGAAGGTAATGTGCTCGGCCCCGATCCAGGGCGAGGCCACCGGCCGGCCCGAACCTCCGGAGTGGCCGTCGGCACCGCTTGTATCCGGGTGCCCGCTGATCTGGTCATCGTGGTAGTGGTTCACGCCCAGGAAATCGATGGGAGCTCCGATGATCTCCAGGTCCCCGTCCAGGATGACCTCGCGCAATCCGAAAGACTCGAGATCCTGCAGAGTGTCTTCCGGGTACGCACCGCGAAGGATGGGGTCCAGGAAGATGCGGTTCTGCAGGGAGTCAAAAAGCCGGGCCGCTTCCAGGTCTGCGGGATCCGCGGCGTCGAGGGGGATGGAGTTGCTCAGGTTCAGCGTGATGCCCAGCTGCCGGGCACCGCGGCTGCGAAGTTCATTGACAGCCAGGCCGTGTGCCAGGTGCTGGTGGTGCACCGCGGCAACGGCGGCGCGGGGTTCCTGCCGGCCGGGTGCGTGCACGCCGGATCCGTACCCCAACAGGGAGGAGCAGAACGGTTCGTTGAACGTGGTCCAGTGCTGCACCCGGTCGCCCAAAGCCGAGTAGACATCATTCGCGTACTCCGCAAAGCGGTAGGCGGTGTCCCGGTTCGCCCATCCGCCCTTGTCCTCGAGCGCCTGCGGCAGGTCCCAGTGGTAGAGCGTAAGCCAGGGCAGGATGTCCGCTTCCAGCAGTTCATCCACCAGCCGGGAGTAGAAGTCCAGCCCTTTGGCGTTGGTGCCGCGGTCTCCGGGCCGGACCCTGGCCCAGCTGGTGGAGAACCGGTAGGAATCCAGGCCCAGTTCTTTCATCAGCGCCACGTCGGCCGGCATGCGGTGATAGTGGTCCACCGCGGTTTCCGGAGTATCCAGATTCCTCACGTTGCCGGGGGTCCGGGCGAACGCATCCCAGACGGAGTCTTCCTTCCCGTCCTCCCGGGCAGCTCCTTCAACCTGGGCTGCCGCCGTGGCGGATCCCCAGATAAAGCCTGACGGGAAGTTCTTCCACTCCGTGGTGTTGTTCGTCATTAGCCCTTCACTGCTCCCTGCATGATTCCGGATATAAGTTGTTTGCCCGCCGCAGCGAAAAGGATGAGGAGGGGAATGGTTGCCAGCACGGCTCCGGTGAGGACCACCGAGTAGTCGGTGTACCGGTTGGATTGCAGCTGGCTGAGTGCTGTCTGGAGGGTAGGGTTGCCGGCGTCCAGCACCAGCAGCGGCCAGAGGAAGTCCGTCCAGGCGGACATAAAGGTAAACAGGCTCAGGATGGCCATGGCAGGTCTCGCTGCGGGCAGTGCCACATGCCAGAAGGTCTTGATCATGTTGGCGCCGTCCATGCGGGCTGATTCGATCAGCTCGTCGGGGATGACGTCCACCAGGTACTGCCGCATAAAGAACACACCGAAGGCCGTGACCAGGGTGGGGACAATGACGGCACCGATCTCACCGGTCCAGCCGAAGGTCCGCATCAGCATGAACAGTGGAATGATGCCGAGCTGGGTGGGAATTGCCATGGTCGCCACCACCGCGACCATCAGGAGGTTGTTTCCCTTGAACCGGAGTTTCGCGAACGCGTAGCCGGCAAGCGTGGAAAACATGACCACGGAGACAGTGATGATGCTCGAGATCAGGATGCTGTTCCACAGCGCCGTCCAGAAGGGGATGGTGTCCATGACTTCGGCAACATTTTTCCAGAAGTTGCCGCCGGGAAACAGCGGCGGCCAGGTGAGGCTGAGTGCTTCATTGGACCGGCTGCCCACCACCGCGGACCACCAGAGAGGGTAGGCGGAACCAATAAAGAAGGCGAGGAGCAGGCCGTAGGTGAGGTAGCCGGGGCGAAGGCCGTTACCGAGGAGGCGGTGCCGCAGGGCCGGGCGCCGGCGCGGCGCCGGTAGCTCCTGGCCGGGCGTGGTGTGACGTTCGAGGATACTCACTAGTGCTTCCCTTCAGCTGCCGGCCGGCGGCGCTGCCGCCTGCCGTCGGATGACGCGATCCGCCTGGACAGGGCCAGATTGAGGACTCCGAAAAGAACGATGATCAGGAACAGGAGCCAGGCAATGGCAGACGCAGCCCCGAAATCCTGCCGTTGGAAAGCCATTTCCCACAGGTAGAGGACGGTGGTCTGGAACTGGCGCTGCGGGCCGCCTGCGAACGTCGGGTCGAACAGGCGCGGTTCCGTGAAGATCTGCAGGCCGCCGATGGTGGAGGTGATGACGACGAAGATCATGGTGGGGCGGATGCTCGGCAGGGTGATGCTGAAGAAGCGCCGTACGGCACCCGCGCCGTCGAGGGCGGCGGATTCGTAAATGTCCCGCGGGACTGCCTGCATGGCTGCCAGCAGGATCAGCGCGTTGTAGCCCGTCCACCGCCAGTTGACCATGCTGGCAATCGCCACGTGGCTCGGGAACGTCTCCGTGCGCCACATGATCGGATCAACACCGAAGTTGCCCAGGAAGCTGTTGATGAGGCCGTGCTCTTCATTGAACATGTTCGTGAAAATCAGGGCGACGGCGACAGGCGTGACGACATACGGGAGCAGAACGCTCATGCGCCAGAAGGTCTTGGCCCGGATGTTCTGGTCCAGGACGGCGGCGATCACCAATGCGCCCGCCAGCTGCGGAATGGCGGAGAGCAGGAAAATGCTCATCGTGTTGAACAGCGAGTTCCAGAAGAAACGGTCTGCCAGGACGTCGGCGAAATTACCCAGGCCGACAAACTCTCCCTGCCCTTTCAGGAGGTGCCACTCATGCAGCGAGACCCAGAACGTGTAAATCAGGGGAAACAGGCCTACCAGCGCGAAGAGCAGGAAGAACGGGGAAATGTACAGGTAGGGAGAGGCTTTGACGTCCCAGACGTTCAGCCGCTGCCTAAAGGTGGGTTTGATCTTTTGCGGCGGCGCTGCAGCTGCGGCGGGGCGCTTGGTGGTTACGGTCATGTCGATTCTCACAGTCCATCCAGGGGCCCCCGGATTCCCGGGGGCCCCGTTCCGATAAGTGCTAGTCCTTGACGACCAGCTCGTTCAGGAGTTGGACTGCTTCATTCCAGGCACCTTCTCCGTCGGTCTTGCCTGCATCAAGCTGGGTCAGAGCCGCGCCGAAGACCTTCTCCTGGATGACTGAATCGTCCGGGCCCTTGAACTGGGCAACAACGCCTTCTGCCCGTGAGGCCAGGATTGCGCCGGTGGGAGCGTTGTTGAACATCGGGTTGGGAGTGGCCTCTTCAGCCAACTGCTCCTGCGCCTCAATGGTGCTGGGGAAGTTGTTAGCGGCTGCAGACTGCTTCACCTGCTGTTCCGGGGCGGTGAGCCAGGCGGCCAGTTTGGCTGCCTCTTCCTTGTGCTCGGACGTTTCGGGGACTGCCAGGAAGGCGCCGCCCCAGTTGGATGCTCCGCCGGGGAAAACATCGGCGAAGTCCCAGCCCGAGTCCGCGCCGCCGCCTGCCGATTCAAGCTGTTCCTGAATGGTGCCGAGCATCCAGCCCGGGCAGACGAAGGTGGCGAAGGAGCCGTCAGTGAATGCCCGGCCCGTACCCCAGTCCCACTTCGTTTCGTTGGCGGAAAGACCCGCTTCGGTGCCCGCAGCAAGCTGCATGAACCGGTCCTTCATGGCGGTGTTGCCTTCGATGTTGAGGTCACCGTCCGCGGTGTAGTAACCCTCATCCATCTGGTTCACCATGGAGTTCCAGACGAACCCGGACTGGTCATACCAGGCGTTGCCGGTCTTCTCCTTGTACTGGTTGCCGAGCTCGAAGTAGGTGTCCCAGGTGGCGTCGTCTCCACCGAAGAGCTCGGCAACCGCCTCACGGTCGCTGGGCATTCCGGCTGCTTCGAAGAGCTTGCCGTTGTAGCACAGACCCTGCGGGCCAATATCGGTGCCGTAGCCGATGACCCGGCCCTCGCTGTCGGTGCCCTGCTTGAACTTCCAGTCCACCCAGTTGTCCTTGATGTCCTCTGCACCGTAGTCATTGAGGTCTACGAACTGGTCCGAGACGTCCATGACGGCACCGAGCCAGCCCTCCTCCAGGGCCACAACATCGCTGACGCCCGAACCGGCCGCGAGTTTGGTGAACAGGTCGGTCTGCGCGTTGGCACCGCGGTCAATGTTGTTGGGCTTGATGTCGATGCCCGGGTTGGCTTCTTCGTATTCGGCGTACAGATCGTCGTAACCGAAGGTGCCGAACGTGGTGACGCTTAGCTCCAGGGGGTTGTCTTCGCTGGCAGCTTCATTGTCGCCGCCGCCGCAGCCTACGGCCAGCAGCGCCACGACGGCGGCACCTGCAATAGCCGCCGCGGGATGTCGGAAATTCTTCACGGTCACTCCTTTGTGTGTGGGTACTTCGGTAAAGTCCCGGAACTAGTGGACCGTGGGCCCTTTAATACTCTGGGCGGGATCCGACAGGGGCGGGATATTGGTTTGACTGCCTAACAGGTCCAGGCGCTCCGCCGGGGTGATACCGGGGTGAGAGAGCGCTCTCTTGACTCAGATGACAGCCTAGGAGTGACTTACGCCACTGTCAAGAGAGCGCTCTCTCCTCTTTTTCCCACCCACCGGAAACGGGGAAGACCTCCGGGTGCCCGCGGAACCTATGGCCCGGCTAACGCGCGCTGGATGGAATCGCTGGACTAGCGCCGGGTGCTGACGGTGACCGTGAACTTCGGGTTCCGCGCCACCTCGCGCGTCGGCCCGACCAGTCGGGTCAGGGCGGGCTTGTACAACAGGTGGCTGTTCCAGACGGTCCACAGCTCTCCGCCGGGTTTGAGGACACGGCCGGCGTCGGCGAAGAGCTTCAGGGCAATGCCGGCGTACACCGCGGCGCCGATATGGAAGGGCGGGTTCAGCACAATCAGTTCTTCGGACTTGTCGGGCAGAGGCGCCAGGGCGTCGGCGCGGGTGACGACGGTGCGGTCCGCCACGGAGTTGGCAGCCAGGGTCCGTTCGGCGGAGGCGGCAGCCGCGGCGGACTGGTCGGTCGCCAGGACCCGCAGGTCCGGGCGTGTCAGCGCCAGATATGCGGCAATGGCTCCCGTTCCGCAGCCCAGATCCACGGCATGTCCGGCAGCGCGCGCCCCGGCAAGATGCGGCAGCAGGAACCGGGTGCCGGGGTCCAGTGCGGCACCGCCGAAGGCCGCGCCGTAGGCCCACAGCTCCAGCGGCTGTGCCAGCCCGACGTCGTACCGCTGGGAAAGCGGAAAACGAGCGGCGGGACGCTGCTCCGCAGGCAGGGGGGAGGCTGCGGTGAGCACGCGCGATTTCTGCCGGCCCAGTCCTGCCGTGACGGAGCCGAAGTAGCGCGAGAGGACGTCGTTCATGGCAGTGGTCATGTGCTTGATGCGTCCGCCTGCGTACACGGTGACGTCCGGCGCGGCGGAAGCCGCGATCAGGGACGCAATCTCCTCCAGGGCGGCGAGCGAGCGGGGAAGCCGCAGCAGCACCGTACGGGCACCTTCCACCAGTGCCGGTGTAAGGGGATGGTGGGTGAACACGTCCGTCAGGCCAAGCTCCGCGGCGTTCGCCTCCAGTGCCTGTTCACCGCTCAGCGGATCCTGGTGGACGCGGAGTCCGCTCAGCCCGTGGCGGGAGGCAGCGCCCAGGGTCAGGGCGCCGTAGGCATCGCCGATGACAACGATGCCGGCCTGCTCCGGGTCCGCCGCTGCCGCGAGGTCCGCGGCTGCCGTGTCCAGCAGGAGGCGGTCCGCCGCGTCCCAGGCCTGGAGGTTGGGGGCCTCCACGTCCGGCCGGCGGCGCAGCCGCGCAAAGTCAAAATCGGTCCGGCCCGGTGCGGGGTCAGTCAAGGTCAATCCATTCTGTTCCAAGGGGGACCGGCGCGGCGGCTCCGGCGGTCAGGGCGGCAAGCCGGGCTTGGAACGAGTCCAGGGCGTCCGGGGTGTCCGGCAGGGCCACGTTGATGAAGGCTCCGGCGGCTGAGTACTCCGTTCCCAGCACGGACACGCCTGCGGTGCGGAGATCGTTTTCCAGCCGCCCCGCCGCCGAGTGTCCGGCGGGAATGCCGTAAAGCCGCATCCGGCGGCGGCGAAGCAGGGGAGCGGAGGCGAGGGCCGAGGAGACGGACTCGGAGTAGGCGCGCACCAGGCCGCCGGCACCGAGGAGGATGCCGCCGAAGTAGCGGACGGTCACAGCGGTAATGTCGCTGAGGTCGGTGGCACCGCGAAACGTTTCCCGCTTGGTGATGGCCTCAAGCATCGGAAGGCCGGCGGTGCCGGAGGGCTCGCCGTCGTCGCTGGAGCGTTGGACCCCGCGGTCGGGACCCAGGACGAAGGCGCTGCAGTGGTGCCGGGCGTCGTGGAATTCCCGGCGGAGGTCCGCCACCAGGGCACGGGCCTGGTCCTCGGTTTCGGTACGGCGCAGCACGGTGATGAAACGGGAGCGCTTGATCTCGAGCTCGGAGCGGTGTTCCGCGGCGATGGTGGTGTAGCGCCCCGCCGCCGCGTCAATATCGCTCACCTCTCCAGTCTAATGGCCGGTGCCGGCGTCCGTGCCTGCCGCGGCGGCCGGACGGGCAGCGGTAGGGTGGGGGCATGCTCAAGGTTGGACTCACCGGCGGGATCGCCGCCGGAAAATCCCTGGTTGCCCGGACCCTCGTCGACTGCGGTGCCGTGCTGGTGGACGCCGATGCCCTGGCCCGTGAAGTGGTGGAGCCGGGCACACAGGGGCTGGCCGCCGTCGTCGAGGCCTTCGGCCCGGACATCCTGGCCGCCGACGGCTCCCTGGACCGTCCCGCGCTGGCCGCCCTGGTCTTCGGAAATGAGGACCGCAGGAAGGTGCTCAACGGAATCATCCATCCGCTGGTGCGTGCCCGTGCCGCGGAGCTGGCAGCCGAAGTGCCCGCCGACGGAATCCTGGTGCAGGACATCCCGCTGCTGGTGGAAACCGGCCAGGCGGGGAATTTTGACGTCGTCCTCGTTGTCGAAGCACCCGAAGAAGTGCGCCTGGACCGGATGGTCCGCGACCGCGGCATGGAGCCCGACGCCGCACGCGCCCGGATCGCCGCCCAGGCCACGGCCGCGCAGCGGGCCGAAGCCGCCGACGTCGTGCTGCACAATACCGGCAGCCCCGCGGAGCTGGAGGCCGCCGTGCGGGATCTGTGGGAAACCCGGCTGGTGCCCCTGAACGCCGCACGGGGGCAGGGCGCACCGTAGGCGCCGGCTGCACGGCATGGTCCGTTCAGCCGCTAGCAAAGCGGACGGCGGCTGTCCGCATCGCGGAGTACTTTTAAAGGCATGAGTCTTGCGCAGGACATCAAGAGAGTCGTGGCACCTTTTGAGGTCGTCAGTGAATACAAACCCGCCGGTGACCAGCCCACCGCCATCAAGGAACTTGCCGAGCGGATCAACGCGGGCGAGAAGGACGTCGTGCTCCTCGGTGCCACCGGTACCGGTAAGAGTGCGACGGCGGCCTGGCTGGTGGAGCAGGTGCAGCGGCCCACGCTGGTGATGGTGCAGAACAAAACCCTGGCCGCCCAGCTGGCCAACGAGTTCCGGGAACTGCTGCCCAACAACGCGGTGGAATACTTCGTCTCGTATTACGACTACTACCAGCCCGAAGCCTACGTGCCGCAGACGGATACCTTCATTGAGAAGGACTCCTCCATCAATGAGGAAGTCGAACGCCTCCGGCACTCGGCCACCAACGCCCTGCTGACCCGCCGCGACGTCATTGTGGTGGCCACCGTGTCCTGCATCTACGGCCTGGGCACCCCGGAAGAGTACATCGAAGCCATGGTGACCCTCCGCCGGGGCCAGCAGATGAACCGTGACGACCTGCTGCGCCGGTTCGTGGCCATGCAGTACGTCCGCAACGACATGGACTTCCACCGCGGCACGTTCCGCGTGCGCGGCGACACCGTGGAAATCATTCCGATGTATGAGGAGAACGCGATCCGCGTCGAGTTCTTCGGCGACGAGATCGAGAACATCTACACCCTGCATCCGTTGACCGGCGATGTGATCCACGAAGAGCAGGAAATGTACGTCTTCCCGGCGTCGCACTACGTGGCCGGCGAGGACCGCATGCAGCGGGCCATCCGGCAGATCGAGGATGAGCTGCAGGTGCGGCTGAAGGAACTGGAGTCGCAGAACAAGCTGGTCGAAGCCCAGCGGCTGCGGATGCGCACCACGTATGACCTGGAAATGATGCAGCAGATGGGGTTCTGCAACGGCATCGAGAACTATTCGCGGCACATTGACGGCCGCGGGCCCGGCACCGCTCCGCACTGCCTGCTGGACTATTTCCCGGATGACTTCCTGCTGGTGGTGGACGAATCCCACGTCACCATCCCGCAGATCGGCGCCATGTATGAAGGCGACATGTCCCGTAAGCGCACCTTGGTGGACCACGGCTTCCGGCTGCCCTCGGCCATGGACAACCGCCCGCTGAAATGGGACGAGTTCCTGGAACGGATCGGGCAGACCGTCTACATGTCCGCCACCCCGGGCAAGTACGAGCTGTCCAAGGCGGACGGCTTCGTGGAGCAGATCATCCGCCCCACGGGGCTGGTGGATCCGCAGATTGTGGTCAAACCGAGCAAGGGCCAGATCGATGACCTGCTGGGGGAGATCCGCACCCGTACGGAACGGGATGAGCGCGTATTGGTCACCACCCTGACCAAGCGGATGGCCGAGGACCTCACCGGGTACCTGCTTGAGCACGGCATCAAGGTGGAGTACCTGCACTCCGACGTCGATACGCTGCGGCGCGTGGAGCTCCTCCGCGAACTGCGGATGGGTACGTTCGACGTGCTCGTCGGCATTAACCTGCTGCGTGAGGGACTTGACCTGCCCGAGGTGTCGCTGGTGTCCATCCTCGACGCTGATAAGGAAGGCTTCCTGCGTTCCTCCACCTCACTGATCCAGACGATCGGCCGTGCAGCCCGTAACGTCTCCGGCGAGGTGCACATGTACGCGGACCGGATCACCGATTCCATGGCGAAGGCCATTGACGAAACCAACCGACGCCGCGAGATCCAGGTGGCCTACAACAAGAAGCACGGCGTGGATCCGCAGCCGCTGCGTAAGAAGATCGCGGACATCACGGACCAGCTGGCCCGCGAGGACGCCGACACCAAGGCACTCCTGGAAGAGGCCGCGAAGAAAAAGAAGACGGGCAAGGGCAAGGGTGTCCGGAAGGACGGTCTCGCTGCTGCACCCGCCGAGGACCTGACCGAACTGATCGCCTCCATGACCGAACAGATGCACGCCGCTGCCGCGGAGCTGCAGTTCGAGCTTGCCGCACGGCTCCGCGACGAGGTGGGGGACCTCAAGAAGGAACTGCGCCAGATGCAGTCCGCCGGGCACGCGTAGTCCCCGCAGAACGGCGAAAAGGCAAGGGCCGGGCCGGCAGGATTACCTGCTGGCGCGGCCCTTGCTTTGTTGTAGCCTGCGACTCCAATTCCAACAATGATGTGGAGAGGGCAGCAATGAAAACACGTGCAGCAGTTATCTGGGAAGCACCCGGAAAATGGACCGTTCAGGAAGTTGACCTGGACGAACCGGGACCCACCGAAGTCCTGGTGGAAATGGTCGCCACCGGCCTGTGCCATTCCGATGACCATTTTGTCACCGGCGATATCCAGGTAGGTACAACACCGATGGTCGGCGGCCACGAAGGCGCCGGCATTGTCCGCAGGGTAGGGGCGGAGGTGCATGATCTGGCCGAGGGCGACCATATTGTCACCGCCTTTATTCCCGGCTGCGGGAAATGCCGGTGGTGTGCCATGGGAATGCAGAACCTCTGCGACTCCGGCTCCATCATCCTCGAGGGAACGCAGCCCTCGGGTGGCTTTCGGATGCACGCCGGCGGCACCGATGTCGGCACGGCCAGCACGCTGGGCACCTTTGCCCAGTGGCAGGTGTATGACCAGATGTCCGTAGTGAAAATCGATCCGGAGGTGCCGTTGGATGTGGCCTGCCTCGTCGCCTGCGGGGTGGCCACCGGGTTCGGTTCGGCCACCAATGCAGCCCAGGTCCGGAGCGGGGATGTAGTCCTGGTGATCGGCGCCGGCGGCATCGGCATGAACGCCGTCCAAGGTGCCGCACTGTCCGGTGCCGCGCATGTGGTGGTGGTTGATCCGGCACCCGCCAAGAAGGACTTCGCACCGCAGTTCGGTGCCACCGAGGTCTACGCGGATTTCGATGAGGCGGATGCTTTCGTCAAGTCCATCACCAACGGGCAGGGCGCGGATTCGGCGATCATCTGCATCGGCGTCGTGGGAGGTGCAGACATCGGCCGGGCGTACGGAGCCATCCGCAAGGGCGGCACCGTGGTGGTCACCGGCGTCGGCAAGGACACCGACGACGGCATTCCGGGAATCAATGCCTTCACGCTGGCCATGTTCCAGAAGCGCATCCAGGGTGCGCTCTACGGCATGGCCTCCCCGCGCGAAGCCATGCCGATGCTGCTGCGCCTCTACCAGGCGGGCCGGCTGAAGCTGGACGAGCTGATCACCAAACGGTATTCCCTCGATGAGATCAACGAGGCCTACGACGACATGCGCGAAGGCATCAACATCCGCGGAATCATCGAGTTCAACAGGTCCTGACGACGGCGGCCGCGTCCCTGCACATGCGGGGACGCGGCACCGGTGCGGCGGGGAAACCGGCGGGCCGCTCCGCAGACCGCCGGTGCCCGGCCGGGCATGTCGACCGGTTGACCTGCCGCGGTGGCCGTAGGCTGGGTGGATGCCCTTGCTACACGCCGCTACGGCCACCGCGACACCCGGCCCGGTTGTGCCGGAGCCGGCGGCGGTACTGGATACCCCCTGGTGGGAAATCCTCGCCGCTCTCGGGCCGCTGGCGGTGCTCCTGGCCGGTGCCCTGACCTTTTACGTGGGCTGGAAGACCCTGGAGCAGCGCCGGAAGGCGGATCAGCGCTCGGAGTGGTGGGCCCGTGCCCAGTGGGCCATCGAGGCCTCCCTGTCGGATGATCCCCGGCGGCAGGAGACCGGCCTGGGTGTTTTGGACCTGCTGGCCCAAAGCGATCTGGCCGGTGCCGAGGAAGCAGCCATCATCAGCATTGCGTGGGCGCGCCCGCTGACGGCGCTAGTGGACTCGAACGGCGAGATGAGCCAGAATGAAACCATCACGAGCGCACCCGAAACGGAGGAGGCCGACGATGACAACAGCAGCACTGCCGCTGGCACACGGAGGTAAGGCCCCGCGCCCCGCCGATCAGCCGGAACGGGACCGCGACCGCGAACGGGTGCAGATCCGGGCCGCACGGCTCCGCCTCACCACCGACCGCAAGCTCGGCAAGCCCACCCCGGACTGGGTACGGAAACTGGCCGACCGCCCGCTGTAGCGGTCTCGAATCCCCACGGCATTCCAAAGCGACAGCCCCCCAGCGACACAGCAGGTCCCCGGCGAACCGCCGGGGACCTGCTTTTTTCCTGCCGCCTGCCGCCTGCCGCCTGCCGGTTGGCCTAGCGGTGGCCGCTGCGGATCATGCCCAGCAGCCGGTTGAATATCGCTTCGCCGTCGTCGGCAATGCCGTCGTGGTGGAAGTCTGCACTTTCCCAGACCTGCAGCCCCTGCACGGCGGCAGCCGTTTCCAGAGACAGGTTCCGGTCCACGTAGATGTCCTCCGTGTACACCGCTGCCGCCACCGGCACGGTGTTCCGTGCCAGCTGACCGGTGTCATACAGCGGCCCCCAGTCCTGCTTCCGGGCCAGGAGCTCGGCGGTGTCCTTCAGCGGCACCAGGGCCGGGTCCTCCTCGAAGTACCAGGGGTAGACCATCTCGCCGGTGTACAGCGGCTCGGGTGCTGTCGGTTCGAACTCGGGGAAGGATGCCAGCACGCGCTCGGCCGCCCAGTTGGTGGCTTCGCCCTGGCCGTAAATGGACTCGTGCATCACTGCGTACAGCGGATTGGCTGCACGGCTGACCAGCCCGTGGACTGTTTCAAGGAATGTGTCGGAAAGGCGTTCCCCGTCCGGGGTGGGGACAAACGCCTCCTGCAGCAGGTAATGCAGCCCGTCCACCCGGGTGTTGCCGCCCAGGAAGGACCCGGCCATCTGGAAGCGGCGCACGGTCAGTCGCTCACCGGAGGGCAGGTACTCCGGCACGTCCGCGAGGTGCCGGGCAATCCGCGTAGTGGTCTCCCGGTCCTGGGGATAACGCCGGAAGTACTCGGCGTTGCGGGCGGCGACCCGCTGGAACGTGGCCTCGTAGACGCGGTCCGCGGGACCCGTCAGCGGGGCCAGGCCGCCGGTCACCAGGCATTCCTTCAAACCCCCGGGGGCGAAGGAAAGGTAGGTCAGGGTGCAGAAACCGCCGTAGCTCTGCCCGTAGGTGGTCCACGGTCCGGAGCCCAGCGCCTGCCGGATCAACTCCGCGTCCGCGACAATGGAGTCCGCCCGGAAATGTGTCAGGTACTCCGCCTGTGCTGCGGCGTCTCCGCGAAGCGGCAGGGTCAACCGCTCCGCAGGCGTGGAGAGCCCGGTACCGCGCTGGTCCAGCATCAGGATGCGGAAATGCTTCGCCGCGGCCTTCGTCCAGCCGCCGAACTGCAGCAGCCGGCTGCCCTTGCCACCCGGGCCGCCCTGCAGATAGAGCAGCCACGGAAGGTCCTGCACTTCAGCGGCGGGGAGCTCGGCGTCGGAATATTCGCGGGCAAAAACGGTGATCGTTTCCCCGTCAGGCGCCGCGTGGTCCAGGGGTACCGTGAACCGGTGGTCGGTGACGGTCATTCCGCGCACCGGGTAGGGCTGCGACGCCGTGTGCGGAACGGTGGCCGCGGTCACCGTGCTTCCTCCAGGGAGGACGCGCCGAAGGAGGCGAGGGCGTCCCCGGTAAGCCGGAAGGTGGTCCAGTCGTCCTGCGCGACGGCGCCCAGGGACCGGTAGAAGCCGATGGAGGGTTCATTCCAGTTCAGCACGCACCACTCCACCCTGGCGTAGCCGCGGTCGACGGCGGTTTCGGCCAGGGTGCGCAGCAGCGCCTTCCCGATGCCCCGGCCCCGGGCCCCGGGCCGGACGTAGAGATCCTCCAGGTAGATTCCGTGCACGCCCTCCCAGGTGGAGTAGTTCAGGAACCACAGGGCGAAACCCTGCACCTGCCCACGGTCCTCCGCCACGTGGGCGAAGACGGCGGGATGCTCGCCGAAGAGATTCTTTTCCAGCGCCTCCACCGTGTTCTTGACGGCATGGGGCTCTTTTTCGTAGATGGCCAGGTCATGGATCAGCTCGAGGATGACGGGGACGTCTTCCCGGCGTGCGGGACGGATCTGCATGCTGCCCAGCCTAGTCCAGCCGTCCGGCGGAGATCACCTTGATGACGGGGCTGCCGGCCTCATCCGACGCCGCGAGGTCCACCTCCGCGGTGATGCCCCAATCCAGGTGATTGGCGGGGTCCTTGAAGATCTGCCGGACCTCCCATTTGCCGGGAAGTTCCTTGATGATCAGGAGGTTGGGGCCGCGGCCGTCCGGTCCGTCGTCGATGTCTTCGTGTTCTTCGAAGTAGGCGTCCAGTACGTCTGCCCACCGGTCGGCGTCCCAGCCGGCGTCGCCGTCGAGCTCGCCCAGGGCGCGGTCGTCCTCGTCGGCGAACAGCTTCACCCGGGAGAACATCTCGTTGCGGACCATGACCCGGAAGGCCCGGACGTTGGCGGTCAGCCGGTCCGGCACCGGCGGCAGCACGGGCTCCGTGGACGCGTCGGGGTTGACGCCGCTGGTCAGCTCTTCCCATTCGTCCAGCAGCGAGGAGTCCGTCTGGCGGACCAGTTCGCCCAGCCACTCGATGATGTCCTCCAGGTCCTCGCGCAGCCGCTCCGGGGGAACCGTGTGCAGCAGCGCCTTATACGTGTCCGAGAGGTAGCGCAGCAGCACACCCTCGGAACGGGCCAGGGAGTAGAACTGCACGTACTCACCGAAGCTCATGGCGCGCTCGTACATGTCCCGGACAATCGACTTGGGGCTGAGTTCGAACTCGCCCAGCCAGGGGGCGCCGGAGCGGTACACCTCGAAGGACTGCTCGAGCAGCTCGGCCAGCGGCTGCTGGTAGGTGACTTCCTCCAGCAGGGCCATCCGCTCGTCGTATTCGATGCCCTGGGACTTCATGGCCGCAATGGCCTCACCCCGGGCCTTCTTCTCCTGGGCGGAGAGGACCTGACGCGGCTTTTCCATGATCGCCTCGATCACGGACACCACATCCAGGGCGTAGGAGGGGCTGTCCGGGTCCAGGATCTCCAGGGAGGCCATGGCAAACGGGGACAGCGGCTGGTTCAGGGCGAAGTTCGGCTGCAGGTGCACCTTCAGGCGGACGGTACGGCCGTCGGCGTCGGGCTCCGGCAGCACCTCGACAATGCCGGCGGTCTTCAGCTCCCGGTAGATGCTCAGGGCCTTCTTCATCAGCGCCAGCTGCGACGCCCTGGTCTCGTGGTTGTGCGTGAGCAGCCGCTTGGCCGCGGTGAACGGATCCCCGGGGCGTTCCAGCAGGTTCAGCAGCATGGAGTGGGTGATGTTGAAGCTGGAGGTCAGAGGCTCGGGGGTGCCGTCCACGAGCTTCTCGAAGGTGGGCTTGCCCCAGGACACAAAACCGGCCTGCGGTTTCTTCTTCACCACCTGGCGCAGCTTCTTCTGGTCATCGCCGAACTTCGCGTGCGCCTTGGCCATGGCCTTGACGTTTTCAATCACGTGTTCGGGCGCCTGCACGACGACGGTGCCGGCCGTGTCGTAGCCGGCCCGGCCCGCGCGGCCCGCGATCTGGTGGAATTCCCGGACCTTCAGCGGGCGGGTGCGGGTGCCGTCGTACTTGGACAGGGCGGTGATCAGCACGGTGCGGATGGGCACGTTGATGCCGACGCCCAGGGTGTCGGTGCCGCAGATGACCTTCAGCAGCCCGGCCTGCGCCAGCTGCTCCACCAGGCGGCGGTACTTGGGCAGCATGCCGGCATGGTGCACGCCGATGCCGTGGCGGACCAACCGGTTCAGTGTCTTGCCGAACCCGGGGGCGAAGCGGAAGCCGGCAATCAGCTCGGCAATCCGGTCCTTTTCCTCCCGGGTGCACACGTTGATGCTCATCAGCGCCTGGGCGCGGTCAATGGCCTCAATCTGGGAGAAGTGCACCACGTAGACCGGCACCTGCTTGGTGGCCAGCAGTTCCTCGAGGGATTCCTGGACCGGGGTTTCCACGTAGTAGTAGTGCAGGGGGATGGGCCGCTGCACGGAGGAGACCGTGACGGTGTCCCGGTTGGTGAGCTCGCTGAGTTCATTGGCGATCCGGGTCATGTCGCCCAGGGTGGCGGACATCAGCAGGAACTGGGCCTGCGGCAGCTCCAGCAGGGGCACCTGCCAGGCCCAGCCGCGCTGCGGATCGGAGTAGAAGTGGAACTCGTCCATGATGACGGTGCCCAGATCCGCGTCCGGCCCTTCGCGCAGGGCAATGTTCGCCAGGATCTCCGCCGTGCAGCAGATAATCGGGGCGTCCTTGTTCACCGAGGAATCGCCGGTGACCATCCCGACGTTCTCCGCGCCGAAGATTTCACACAGCGCGAAGAACTTCTCCGACACCAGGGCCTTGATAGGCGCGGTGTAATAGCTGCGCTCATCCTGGGCCATGGCGTAGAAGTGCGCCGCGATCGCCACCATGGACTTACCGGACCCGGTGGGGGTGGCCAGGATGACGTTGTTGCCCGTCACCAGTTCCATCACGGCCTCGTCCTGTGCCGGGTACAGGGACATTCCGCGGCTCTCGACCCATTCGAGGAAAGACGTGTAGGTCTCATCGGGGTCGATGGTGCGGGTGGCGGAGGGACCGGAGGGCAGCTGCTCAAGAAGTTTCATGTCCTTACCAGACTATCGGGCCGCGCCGATCCCGTTTTCCCTTCCGTTCCGTCAGTAGGCTTGGCGGCATGAAATGGGATCCGGAAAAGTACACACAGTTCTCCTCGCACCGCGACCGTCCGTTCTTCGACCTCACCGCCCGGATAGCCGCGGACTCGCCCCGAAGGGTGGTCGACCTGGGCTGCGGCACGGGCGTCCTGACCGCGGCGCTCGCCGCCCGCTGGCCGCAGGCACAGGTGACCGGGGTGGATTCCTCGGAGGACATGATCGCGCAGGCACAGGCCCTGGAGGGCGCGCCGTCGAACCTGGAGTTCGTGCACGGGAATATCGAGGACTGGGAACCGGAGGCCGGCACGGACGTGGTGGTGTCCAATGCGGCCCTTCAGTGGGTGCCGGGTCACCAGGAGCTCCTGCGCCGCTGGGCCAAGCAGCTCGACGACGGCGCCTGGCTGGCCGTACAGGTCCCCGGCAACTTCACTGCACCTTCCCATGTGCTGATGCGGGAACTGGCGGCGAGCGCCGCCTGGGCCCCGAAGCTGGCGGGCGTGCTGCGCCAGGCCGACGCCGTGGACGAGCCCGTGGACTACCTGGCACTCTTCTCCGAGGCCGGATTCGACGCGGATGTCTGGGAGACCAGCTACGCGCAGGTCCTGCCCGGCGCTGATCCGGTCCTGGAGTGGGTGCGCGGCACCGCTTTGCGTCCGGTCATCGATGCCCTGTCCGCCGAGGACTTCGCCGTCTTCGAGGCCGAATACGCGGCCCTGCTGCGGACGGCCTACCCGCAGCACGACTGGGGAACCGTCTTTCCGTTCCGCCGGCTGTTCATGGTGGGCCGGAAGCAGGGTTAGGGTCAGGCCCCGGGCGGCAGGCGGCGGCTCTTCCGTGGCCCGGGGTATTGAGACTGGCCTACCAGCCGCGCTCTTTCCACTCCGTCAGGTGCGGACGCTCGGCGCCCAGAGTGGTGCCGGCCCCGTGGCCGGGATGCACCACCGTGTCATCCGGCAGATAATCGAACACACGTTCGAATACATCCTGGTACAGCAGGGCAAACCGTTCGGGATCCTTCTGGGTGTTGCCCAGCCCGCCGGGAAAGAGCGAATCCCCGGTGAACAGATGGGCCGGCCCGTGCGGATCACGGTAAAGCAGGGCCACGGAGCCCGGCGTATGCCCGCGCAGGGAGATGACCTCCAGCTCAAAGTCCGGGAAGGCCTGCACGTCCCCGTGGTTTAGTTCCAGCACGGTGGGAACCTCAATGTCCGGGACGTCCGGTGTGCCGGCTGCGGTTCGTGCCCCGGTGGCCGCCACCGTATCGGCGAGCGCCCGCACATGGTCCCAATGGCTGTGCGTGGTGATGACCAGTTCCAGCGTCGCCGGAACCTCCGCATCCCGTGCCCCCTCGGCCAGGAGCCGCTCAATGGCCGGGAAGTCGGCGGCGGCGTCGATAAGCACCTGTGCACCGGAGGCCTTCCCGGTAAGCAGATAGACGTTGTTGTCCATCTCGCTGACGGACACGCTGCGGACAGTAATGTTCTCCAGATCCTCCATGGGGCCAGTCTAGCGAGGCACTTGGCGCAGGGGACCTATTGTCTGCGCTCGCCGAGGGGCGTACGTTGCAAGGATGCTTCTGAGGCTGGTTCGGGAAAACCTGGCCCCCTATAAAGGCGCGGTGGCCGCCGTCGTTCTCCTGCAGCTGCTGCAGACCGTCGCCACGCTGTATCTGCCGACCCTGAACGCGGACATCATTGACCGCGGCGTGGTTACCGGGGACACGGGTGTGATTATGCAGGTGGGCGGGTGGATGCTTGCCGTCACGGCCGTCCAGGTCCTGTGTTCCATCTCCGCCACCTATCTCGCATCCCGGGTGGCCATGAGCGCCGGCCGGAATATCCGAGCCGCCCTGTTCACCAACGTGGAGACGTTTTCCTCCCGGGAGGTGGGGCTCTTCGGCCCGCCGTCGCTGATCACCCGGACCACCAATGACGTGCAGCAGGTGCAGATGACGCTCCTGATGACGTTCACCATGATGGTCTCGGCGCCCATCATGGGCATCGGCGGAGTACTGCTGGCCCTGAACCAGGACATTCCGCTCTCCGGAATCCTGCTGCTGATCCTGCCGGCCCTGTTCCTGGTGATCGGCCTGGTCCTGCGGCGGCTGATTCCCCTGTTCCGGCGCGCCCAGCGTCAGATTGACCGCGTCAACTCGGTTCTGCGGGAACAGATCATGGGGATCAGCGTGATCCGGGCCTTTATCCGGGAGCACTCCGAGCAGGACCGTTTCGCCGGGGCGAACCGGGACCTCACCTCCACGCAGCTGCGGATCAGCCAGCTGCTGGCACTGCTGTTTCCCGCCGCCATGCTGGTGGCCAACCTGGCCACGGTCGCCGTGGTCTGGTTCGGTGCCTTCCGGATTGATGCCGGTCAGATGCAGATCGGTGCGCTCACCGCCTTCATTGCGTACATCATGCAGATCCTTATGGCCGTGATGATGTCCATGTTCATGATCATGATGCTGCCCCGGGCCGCCGTGTGTGCCGAACGTATCTTCGAAGTACTGGATACGCGTACCACCGTCGCCGACGCCCCCGGGGCAGCGGAACTGGCTTACGACGGCGGCAGGCTCACCTTCACGGATGTCGGGTACAGCTATCCGGGGGCTGAGGACCCGGTGCTGTTCAACCTCAGCTTTGAAGCCCTGCCCGGGGAGACCACGGCCATCATCGGGTCAACGGGGTCGGGAAAGACCACGCTGCTCAGCCTGGTCCCGCGGCTGCTCGACTCCACGTCCGGACGCATCACCGTGGACGGACAGGACATTGCCGGGGTCACCCTTTCCTCGCTGCGCCGCGGCATCGGCCTGGTGCCCCAGCGGGCGTACCTGTTCAGCGGCACCATCGCCTCGAACCTGCGCTTCGGTAAACCGGAGGCTACGGACGCCGAACTCTGGGAGGCCTTGGAGACCGCGCAGGCGGCAGATTTCGTGCGGGCGGCCGAAGGGGGACTGGCACACCAGGTGGAGCAGGGCGGGGCCAACTTCTCCGGGGGACAGCGCCAGCGCCTGGCCATTGCCCGTGCCCTGGTGGTCCGGCCCTCCATCTACCTCTTTGACGACAGCTTTTCGGCGCTGGACTTCGCCACCGACGCCCGGCTGCGGGCTGCGCTGAAGCCGCAGACCCGGGAAGCCACGGTGATAGTCGTGGCCCAGCGGGTGAACACGATTACCGACGCCGCCCGGATCCTTGTCCTGGAGGAGGGACGGATCGTGGGGCAGGGAACCCATGCGGAGCTGATGGCGTCCTCCGACACGTACCGGGAAATCGTCGCGTCGCAGCTGACCGCGGAGGAAGTCGCATGAGTATGCACGGGGGACGGGGACGCCCGGGGGCCTCGGCCAAACCGGAGAACTTCGCCGGCAGTGTCCGCCGGATCCTGGGGCTGATGGCTCCGGACCGGCTGCGCGTGGCTGCGGTGGTGGTCTCCGCCGTCGTCTCCGTGGCGCTCGCGGTCAGCGCACCGCGGATCCTGGGCGAGGCCACCAACGTCATCTTCAACGGGTTCATCGGGCAGTCGCTGCCGGCGGGGATGTCCAAGGATGCCCAGGTCCAGGCTCTGCGCGCTGCGGGGGACGGGACCATGGCGGACATGCTCGCCGCCATGGACGTGGTCCCCGGGCAGGGACTGGACTTCGCGCGGCTCGGCGGGATCCTGCTCGGCGTGCTGTGCATCTACCTGGCGGCGTTCGTCTTCGGCTGGTTCCAGGCACGGGTGACTGCGCGCATTGTGCAGAACGCCATGTACCGGCTGCGCCGCGATGTTGACGGCAAACTGTTCCGCCTGCCCATGTCCCACTTCCAGCAGCAGTCACGCGGCGACGTCCTGAGCCGCGTCACCAATGACATCGACAACCTGGCCCAGACCCTGTCGCAGAGTCTGACCCAGATCATCACCTCGGTCCTGACCATCATCGGCGTCCTGGCCATGATGATCTCCATCTCCCCGCTGCTGGCGCTGATTGCCGTGATCACGGTGCCGGTCTCCGCCCTGGTGACCGTGCTCATCGCCCGGCGCTCGCAGGCGGAGTTCAAGACCCAGTGGAAATCCACCGGCGAGGTGAACGGCTACATCGAGGAAATGTTCACCGGCCAGGACGTGGTGAAGGCCTTCGGCCAGCAGGAACGGGTGATTGAGGGCTTCGCCCCGGCGAACAACCGGCTCTTCCGGTCTGCGTTCCGGGCCCAGTTTGTTTCCGGCATCATCATGCCGGCCATGACGTTCATTTCGAACCTCAATTACGTGGCCGTGGCCGTGGTCGGCGGCCTGCAGGTGGCCGGCGGGCAGCTGTCCATCGGGGGAGTGCAGGCCTTTGTCCAGTACAGCCGGCAGTTCAGCCAGCCGCTCGGCCAGCTGGGCGGGCTGATCAACATGCTGCAGTCCGGGGTCGCCTCGGCCGAACGGGTGTTCGCGCTGCTGGATGCCAGGGAGCAGGAGCCGGATCCCGAACATCCGGAACACCTGGAAAATGTCCGCGGACGGGTGGCGTTCGAGAATGTGTCCTTCAGCTACAGCCCGGACGCCCCGCTGATCCGGAACCTGTCCTTCACGGCTGAACCCGGACAGACGGTGGCCATCGTGGGGCCCACCGGCGCCGGCAAGACCACGCTGGTCAACCTCCTCATGCGCTTCTATGAGGTGGATGCCGGCCGGATCACCATCGACGGCGTCGATATTTCCCGGCTCGGCCGCGAGGAGCTGCGCAGCCATATCGGGATGGTGCTCCAGGACGCCTGGCTGTTCGAAGGCACGATGCGGGAGAACCTGGCCTATGGGGCGCCCGGCGCCACCGAGGACGATATCGTGTCGGCGGCGCAGGCAACACATGTGGACCACTTCGTCCGGTCGCTGCCCGACGGCTACGACACCGTGCTCGGCTATGACGGCGGCGCCCTGAGCCAGGGCCAGCGCCAGCTGCTCACGATCGCCCGCGCCTGGCTTTCGAACCCGTCCATCCTGGTGCTGGATGAAGCCACCAGCTCGGTGGATACCCGGACCGAGATTGCCATCCGGCTCGCCATGAACGCGCTGCGGCAGGACCGCACCAGCTTCGTGATCGCCCACCGCCTGTCCACCATTCGGGACGCGGATATCATCCTGGTGGTGCGGGACGGACAGATCGTGGAGCAGGGCACGCACGAGGCCCTGCTGGAGGCGGAGGGCTTTTACACCCGGCTGTACCGCTCCCAGTTCGCCGGTCCCGCGGAGGGCGCGGAGAGCGGGGAGTCCGGAGCCGCGGCGCCGGCGGATCCCGCCGGGCATTAGCATTGCAGCATGACTGCCGAGACGAGCCCCGGATCCGTACCGACCCCTGCCGGCCACGACGCCGGAGCGCTGGCCTGGGTCGGCATCGACGCCGCCAACCCGCTTCCCCCGTATGAACAGCTCCGCCGGCAGATCCTGGACGCCGCGAATGACGGCCGCCTCGCCATCGGCACGCGGCTGCCCACGGTCCGCGCGCTGGCCGGCCACCTGGGGCTGGCGGTGAACACCGTGGCGAAAGCCTACCGTGAGCTGGAGCAGGCCAAAGTGGTCGCCACCAGGTCCCGGCAGGGAACCGTCATCGCTGCGAACGGTGACAGCAGCCGCGGACGGGTGGCCGAAGCCGCCGCCGCGTACGCCGAGACGGTGCGGGCCAACGGCGTCTCGGATGACGACGCCGTGTCTCTCCTGCGGGCAGCGCTGCGCTAGGTCCGGGGAGGGGTGCGCCCGGCCGTGCCGGCCGGAAATGACGCGCCAAACCTTCGCTGGTGCCTTCATCTGTATCGACAAGCGAGTCGGCGGGGTGTAGACCAAAAGCACCGTTGAGGGGTGATGCATCATGGGTCCGTCGCCGAAGAGTTCCACCCGCGCCCAGACCGGTGTTCTGGCTGCTCTCATCCTGTTCGGCGGCGTAGGTGCCGGCTGCGGCGGGACCTCGACGCTTGGTGCCGTGAGGAACAGCGCCGACGAAGCTGCAAGGGCCATTTATGCGGCCGCCGAACCTGCCGAACTCAACGGGGCCAGGTCTTCGCTGGACAATCTCCTGAGGCAGACGGACCGGTCCGGACTGAGTGTGCAGGAGCGTGCCATTGTGGACGCTGCCGCGCAGCGTTCCGCCGCCCTGCAGCAGATTGTGAAGGGCATCCCCGAATCGGATTCCTTCACCTTCCTGCTCAGCCGGGACGCCGTCATGCTGGTGCAGAGTTTCCGGACAAACGCTCCACACTCCCCGGCCTTCCAAACGATCATTGACGGAGCAGCGGAGCGGGTCCTGCGACATACCGCCTGTTCGGTGTTTTCCGCGGTAATGAACCGTGACGCCACTGATCGGGCCCAGGCACGAAAACTGCTGGCAGCATCTCCGTACGGAACAGCCGGCAGGGACGGCGTGGGGGATTGGTTGGCCACGGCCCTTGACCAGGCCGGCACCTCAGTGGGCGAGATGAATCGGTATGTGGATCTCTCCGGTCTTTCCAGCGGCATCCTGACCGCCTCGCAGGGCTACGTGGGCAAACTGCAGAACCTCATGGATGCCGCAGCCTGGTCGAACGGCGGCGCCATCTACCTTTACGTACGCCACTGCGTATGATCCGAGCCGAGGGCCGGAACCGTATCTGCTTCGCCTGCGGCGAAAACCGGGGGGTCGAATACTCGTTCGAATCAGCGTGTGAACTACAGTGGAAAACGTGCCTAAATCGACTCTTACGACGGCGGACACCACGTTTGCGCCGCATACTGCCAATGACCTTTCCCGACTGGTAGTGAAGGGGGCTCGCGAGCACAACCTCCAAAACGTTGACCTGGACCTGCCGCGGGACGCCATGATCGTCTTCACCGGGCTCTCCGGCTCGGGTAAGTCCTCGCTGGCATTCGACACCATCTTCGCCGAAGGCCAGCGCCGCTACGTGGAGTCCCTGTCCGCCTATGCGCGCATGTTCCTGGGCCAGGTGGACAAGCCGGACGTCGATTTCATCGAGGGGCTGTCCCCTGCGGTCTCCATTGACCAGAAGTCCACCAGCAAGAACCCGCGCTCCACGGTGGGCACCATCACCGAGATCCACGACTATATGCGCCTGCTCTGGGCACGCGTTGGCCGTCCGTTCTGCCCCGTCTGCGGCGAGCCCGTCAGCCGGCAGACCCCGCAGGCCATCGTGGACCAGCTCCTGGAACTGGAGGAGGGCACCCGTTTCCAGATCCTGGCTCCCGTGGTCCGCGGCCGCAAGGGCGAATTCGTGGATCTGTTCAAGGAACTGGCAGCCAAGGGCTATTCCCGTGCCCGGGTGGACGGCAAGCAGATCCAGCTCTCCGACCCGCCCAAGCTGGGCAAGCAGATCAAGCACAACATCGAAGTGGTTGTGGACCGGCTGGTGGCCAAGGACGGCATCCGGCAGCGCCTGACCGACTCGGTGGAAACCGGGCTGGCCCTGGCCGATGGCCGGATAGTGGTCGACTTCGTGGACCTGCCGGAGGACAGTGAGGACCGCACCCGCGCCTTCTCGGAAAACCTGGCCTGCCCCAATGAGCACCCGCTGGCCATCGACGAGATTGAGCCGCGGTCCTTCTCCTTCAACAATCCCTTCGGTGCCTGCCCGGTCTGCACCGGCATCGGCTCCAAGTTGGAGGTGGATGAGGACCTGATCATCCCGGACCCGTCCAAGTCCCTGGCGGAAGGCGCCATCGCCCCCTGGTCCCTGGGCACCGCCACCACCGAGTACTGGAACCGGCTGCTCGACGGCCTGGCCAAGGACATGGGCTTCTCCATGGTCACCCCCTGGAAGAAGCTGCCGGCAAAGGCCCGCGAGGCCGTCCTTAACGGCAAGGACCACAAGGTGGTGGTCCAGTACCGGAACCGCTTCGGCCGGGAACGCAAATACAGCACCGGCTTTGAGGGCGTCATCCAGTACATCCACCGCAAGCACCTGGAAACCGAATCGGACCATGCCCGGGACCGGTACGAGGAGTACATGCGCGAAATCGCCTGCCCCGAGTGCGGCGGTGCCCGGTTGAACCCCGCCTCGCTGTCCGTGCTGATCAACGGCCGCAACATTGCCGAAATCAGCGCCCTGCCGCTGCGCGAGGCCGCCGACTTCCTGAACACCCTCACCCTCACCGGCCGTGAAGCACAGATTGCCACCAACGTGCTGAAGGAAATCCAGGCCCGCCTGACCTTCCTGCTCGACGTCGGACTGGAATACCTGAGCCTGAACCGCCCGGCCGCCACGCTGTCCGGCGGCGAGGCCCAGCGCATCCGCCTGGCCACGCAGATCGGATCCGGTCTGGTGGGCGTGCTGTACGTGCTCGATGAACCGTCCATCGGCCTGCACCAGAAGGACAACCGCCGGCTGATCGAAACCCTCACCCGGCTGCGGAGCCTGGGCAACACCCTGATTGTGGTGGAACACGACGAAGACACCATCCAGGAAGCGGACTGGATTGTCGACGTCGGCCCCGGCGCCGGTGAGCGCGGCGGCGAGATTGTGCATTCCGGCTCGTTGGAGGACCTGCTCACCAACGAGCGGTCCATCACCGGTGCGTACCTCTCCGGCCGGAAGAAAATCGAGATTCCGGCCAAGCGGCGCAAGGTGGACAAGTCCCGGCAGCTGAAAATCGTCGGGGCACGGGAGAACAACCTGCAGAACCTGAACGTGGACATTCCCCTGGGCGTGTTCACCGCCGTCACCGGCGTCAGCGGCTCCGGCAAGTCCACGCTGATCAACGACATCCTGTACAAGACGATGGCGAACAAGCTCAACGGCGCCAAGCATGTGGCCGGCCGGCACACCCGGGTGGAAGGCCTGGAGCAGCTGGACAAGGTCATCCACGTGGACCAGAGCCCCATCGGCCGGACCCCGCGGTCCAACCCGGCGACCTACACCGGCGTGTGGGACCACATCCGCAAGCTCTTCGCCGAGACCAACGAGGCGAAGGTGCGCGGCTACCTGCCGGGCCGGTTCTCCTTCAACGTCAAGGGCGGGCGCTGCGAGGCCTGCCACGGTGACGGCACGCTGAAGATCGAGATGAACTTCCTGCCCGACGTGTACGTTCCCTGCGAGGTGTGCCACGGCGCCCGGTTCAACCGGGAAACCATGGAAGTGCACTACAAGGGCAAGAACATTGCCGAGGTGCTGGACATGCCGATCGAGGAAGCGGCGGAGTTCTTTGCCGCGTTCGGACCGATCTCGCGGCACCTGAACACCCTGGTCGACGTGGGCCTGGGCTACGTACGGCTGGGCCAGCCGGCCACCACGCTCTCCGGCGGTGAAGCGCAGCGCGTGAAGCTGGCCAGTGAGCTGCAGAAGCGCTCCAACGGGCGCAGCATCTATGTCCTGGACGAGCCCACCACGGGCCTGCACTTCGAGGACGTCCGCAAACTCCTGGAGGTGCTGCAGGGGCTGGTGGACAAGGGCAACACCGTGATCACCATCGAGCACAACCTCGACGTGATCAAGAGTGCCGACTGGATCATCGACCTCGGGCCCGACGGCGGCAACGGCGGCGGCAGGGTGGTGGCCTCGGGCACCCCGGAGAAGGTTGCCAAGGTTGAGGGCAGCCATACCGCAACGTTCCTGGCGGAGATCCTCAACCCGTAGCCGGTGCGTTCCGGCCGCTGCGCGCCTTGGCGCCGTCGTCGGCCATCTTCCGTCCAGCCGGTGCGGCCTGCGGGGCTTCCCGCCCGCACCGGCTGTATGGTGCTTTCCCAGGCATTATCCGGGCTGACTACGCGGCCGGCGCCGCCCCGCTGCCGGTATGCCTTTTTCCCTTAGCCCGCCCGGATATGCGAAACTTGGGCCCGTGACTTCTCCCCGGCTTTTGGTGCTTTTCGATCTTGATGGAACGCTGGTGGACCCCGCGGGTGCCATCACTGGCGGGATCGGCTCCGCATTGGCGGCGTGCGGTCTTCCCGTGCCGTCCGAAGCGGATCTGCACCGCATGGTGGGCCCGTCCCTGGGAACCTCGCTGCGGGACATTGCCGGCGTGCCGGAAGACCGGTTGGACGCCGTCATCAGGAACTACCGGCAGGGTTACCGCCGCTCCGGCATGGCACAGAGCCGACCGTACCCGGGAATGCCCGAAGCCGTGGAACGGCTGCGCAGGGAAGCGACGGTTGCCGTCGCCACCCAGAAACCCGAGCCGTTGGCACTGGAACTGCTGGCGGTGCAGGGCCTGGAGCAGCTCTTTTCCTCCGTGCACGGTGCCCCTTCGGATGAGCAGGCTGCCGCCGCACTCAATGGAAAGGCCGGCATTATCCGTGCTGCCCTGGAACGGCACGCCGGCACCTATGACCGGGCCGTGATGGTGGGGGACCGCCGGCACGACGTCGAAGGGGCCGCGGCCAACGGGCTGGACTGCATCGGCGTCTCCTGGGGCTTTGCCGCAGCCGGGGAACTGGAAGAGGCGGGGGCCGCCGTCGTTGTGGACACCGCTGCTGAACTGGTGGACGCAGTGCTGCGTGTTGCGGAGAACGGACCGGCCCTTCATGGCGCTTTATAACCTCACCCGGACCGGCATCCGCGGATTGGTCGCCGGGCTGTGCCGGCCCACCATCACCGGTCTGGAGAACGTGCCGAGCTCCGGGCCGTTCATTGTTGCCTGCAACCACCAGTCCTTCCTGGACAGCGTCCTTGTGCAGGCTCTGCTTCCCCGGCGGGTGGGCTTCTTCGCCAAAGCGGAATACTTCACCGGCACCGGGCTCAAGGGCTACGCCATGAAGAGCTTCTTCGAAGGAGTCGGGTCCATTCCGGTGCAGCGGGACCAGCAGGCAGCCAGCGTTGCAGCCCTGAAGACCCTGCTGGACATCCTGGAGGAAGGCGGAGGCGTAGGGATCTATCCCGAGGGCACCCGCTCACGCGACGGCCTGCTCTACCGCGGCCGCACCGGGGTGGGCTGGCTGGCACTGACCTCCGGGGCACCCGTGGTGCCGGTGGGGCTGATCGACACCGACAAACTCCAGCCTGCCGGCAGGAAAACAGTCAAGCCCGGACACTTCAGCCTCAAGGTGGGGTCCCCGCTGTACTTCCAGAAAACCGGGCCGGACCATGCCCTGCCGGCCCGCCGCCAGGCCACCGACCGGGTCATGGAAGCGATTGCGGAGCTCAGCGGCCAGGAGCGCTCGGAGAGCTATAACCGCAACCGCCCCGAGGGGTAGAAAAATCGCAGCGGGCCCCGTCCCCGGCCAGGAGCCCCGGTCAGGCGCCCCGTTCAGCGCCGCGCGAAACCCCGCGCCGCCGTCGGGGGCGGCCCGCAGGCGAACGTAGGATGGAGAAGTGGCAGATCCAGCAACCTACCGGCCGAAAACAGGGGAGATCCCTACGGCACCGGGCGTTTACCGGTTCCGGGACGAACACGGCCGGGTTATCTACGTGGGCAAGGCCAAGAACCTCCGCTCCCGCCTGAACTCCTATTTCGCCAACCCGCGCGGTTTGATGCCCAAGACGCGGGCCATGGTGCACACTGCGGCAGGCGTCGAGTGGACGGTGGTCGGCACCGAACTTGAAGCGCTGCAGCTCGAATACACGTGGATCAAGGAATTCAATCCCCGGTTCAACATCATGTTCCGGGATGACAAGTCCTATCCCTACCTCGCCGTCACCATGGGGGAGAAGTACCCCCGCGCGCAGGTCATGCGCGGAGACCGGCGCAAGGACACCCGCTACTTCGGGCCGTTCTATCCGGCCAAGGCCATCCGGGAAACCCTGCACACACTGCTGCGCGTCTTCCCGGTACGCACCTGCAGCAGCGGCGTCTTCAAGCGTGCCGAACGCACCGGCAGGCCGTGCCTGCTGGGGTACATCGACAAGTGCTCGGCCCCCTGCGTGGGACGCATCAGCCCCGAGGACCACCGCGAGCTCGCCGCCGAACTGTGCGACTTCATGGCCGGCGAAGGCAAGCGCTTCATCTCCAGCCTTGAAAAGGAGATGCAGGCCGCCGTCGCGGAACTGGACTATGAAACCGCCGCCCGGCTCCGGGATGACATCTCCGCCCTGCGGAAGGTCTTTGAACGCAACAACGTGGTGCTCAGCGAAGATACCGACGCTGACATTTTCGCCCTGGAGGAAGACGAACTGGAGGCCTCCGCCCAGGTGTTCCACGTCCGCGGCGGGCGCATCCGCGGCCAGCGCGGCTGGGTGGTGGAAAAGGTCGAGGACAACGACACCGCCGATCTGGTGGAGCACCTGATCCAGCAGGTGTACGGGGAGGCCAATTCCACGGACCGCATTCCGCGCCAGGTCCTGGTCCCGGTGCTGCCGCCGGACGCCGGCGAACTCGCTGAATGGCTGGGCGGGCTGCGCGGCGCCAAGGTCGACATCCGGGTGCCCATGCGCGGTGACAAGAAGGCGCTGATGGAGACCGTGGCCCGCAATGCCGCGGACGCCCTGCGGCTGCACAAAAGCCGCCGCGCCGGGGACATCACCACCCGATCGGCGGCACTCCAGGAACTGCAGGAAGCCCTGGACCTGCCCTCGCCGCCGCTGCGCATCGAGTGCTATGACATCTCCCATGTGCAGGGCACCAACGTGGTGGCTTCCATGGTGGTGGCTGAGGACGGCCTGCCGAAGAAATCGGACTACCGCAAGTTCTCCATCACCGGAGATGCAGCCCGCGACGATACGTCCTCCATGTACAACGTTATTTCCCGCCGCTTCCGGAACTATCTGGCTGAAAACGCGGACCCCGCCGCGGATCCCGATGCGCCTTCGGAACTGCCGGACGAGCGCGACGGCGACGGCGACGTCCAGCCCCTGACGGACACGCTGACCCCGGCGGCCAAGGCAAAGTTCGCCTACCCGCCCAACCTGGTGGTGGTGGACGGCGGCCAGCCGCAGGTCGCAGCGGCGTCCAAGGCCCTGGCTGACCTGGGCATCACCGATGTGCAGGTGGTGGGACTGGCCAAGCGGCTGGAGGAGGTCTGGGTTCCGGACAGCGAGTTCCCGGTGATCCTGCCCCGTGCGTCCGAGGCGCTGTTCCTGCTGCAGCGGGTCCGGGATGAGGCGCACCGCTTCGCCATCACCTTCCACCGGCAGAAACGGGGCAAATCCATGACCGCGTCCCTGCTGGACGAGGTTCCCGGCCTGGGTCCATCCAAACGGCAGGCGCTGCTCAAACACTTCGGGTCGGTAAAGAAACTGCGTGCCGCCACCGAGGACGAGCTTCAGGAGGTTCCCGGAATCGGCCCCGCCATGGCCGCGACCCTGCGCAGCCGGCTGGCTGACCGGGAGACCGCGGGCGCTCCGGCGGTCAACATGACCACCGGCGAAATCCTGGAAACTTAGTTACTCTTGGAAACCGGCGTGTCGGCTCGAACCGTTCGGCGTTTCCACCAAGGCAGGGCAATCAGAATGGGATCACAGCAATGACGCAAGAGGACGGGTTGACCGTAGTGAAACCGGAAGAATCGGAACTGCTCGTTGTCACGGGTATGTCCGGTGCCGGACGCAGTACGGCGGCCAATGCCCTGGAAGACCACGGCTGGTACGTCGTCGAGAACCTTCCTCCGCTGATGCTGGGCACCCTCACCGAACTGGTTTCCCGGATGCCGCAGTCCATTCCGAGGCTCGCCGTCGTGATCGACGTCCGCAGCAAGGAACTCTTCCAGGACATCCGCGAAGCCCTGCGGAACCTGCGGACCGCCGGCGTCACCTACCGGCTGCTCTTCCTCGACGCAGACGATGCCACCCTGGTCCGCCGCTTTGAACAGGGCCGCCGCCCCCATCCGCTGCAGGCAGACGGCAGCATCCTGGACGGAATTGCCGCCGAACGTGAGGTCCTGACGGAGCTGCGGGACGCCTCCGACGTCGTGGTGGACACCTCCAAACTGAACGTTCACGCCCTGGCCACCACCGTGACGGAGCTCTTTACGGAATCCGGCCCCATTGTGCTGCGCCTGAATGTGATGAGCTTCGGCTTCAAGTACGGCCTGCCCGTGGACGCGAACTACGTCGCCGACGTCCGGTTCATCCCGAACCCGCACTGGGTTCCGCAGCTGCGGCCGCACACGGGGCTGGATGAGGATGTCCGCGACTATGTGCTGAAGGCGGAGGGGACTGCAGACTTCCTGGACCGCTATGTCCACTCCCTGGAGCCCGTTATTGACGGTTACCGCCGGGAAAACAAGCACTACGCCACCATCGCCGTCGGCTGCACGGGCGGCAAGCACCGCTCCGTCGCGGTCACCGAGGAGCTGGCAAAGCGGCTGGCCCAGCTTCCCCATGTCACCGTCAGTTCGCACCACCGCGATCTGGGGCGTGAGTAATGACCTTCCTTACCGGACCCCTGCCCCTGATTCCGCAGCGGCAGGGCGAACGGGAGACCGAAGGCCAGACGGTTGGATCCATCGTCGCCCTCGGCGGCGGCCACGGCCTGTCTGCCTCCCTCTCGGCCCTCCGTCTCCTCACCAGTGACCTCACCGCCGTGGTGACGGTGGCCGACGACGGCGGCTCCTCCGGCCGCCTCCGCCGCGAACTGGGCGTCCTTCCGCCCGGAGACCTGCGGATGGCCCTCGCAGCGCTCTGCGATGACACCGACTGGGGGCGGACCTGGCGGGACGTGATGCAGCACCGCTTCCGTTCCCAGCCCGGCATCGAGGGCTCCCTGGATGACCATGCCCTGGGCAACCTGCTGATCGTGACGCTCTGGGAGCTGCTGGGGGACCCGGTCGCCGGCCTGCAGTGGGCCGGCGCACTGCTGGGTGCCCGCGGCCAGGTGCTGCCCATGTCCACCCTGCCGCTGACCATCGAAGGCGATGTCCTGCGCCGGACAGCCGCCGGGGACGTGCTGGAGACCATCAGCGGCCAGGCCAGCCTCGCCGCAGTGGGCAGCGACGTCCACGACGTGCGGCTGCTGCCCGTAGATGCACCGGGCTGTCCGGCAGCGCTGGAGGCCATTGAGCTGGCCGACTGGGTGGTCCTGGGGCCGGGCTCCTGGTACACCTCCGTGCTTCCGCACCTGATGCTTCCGCAGCTGCGGGACGCGCTGTGTGCCACATCCGCCAAACGTTGCCTGACCATGAATCTCACCAACGAGACCACCGAAACCTCGGGAATGACCGCCGTGGACCATCTGGCGGTCATCCGACGCTACGCCCCGGAGTTTAAAGTGGATGCGGTGCTGGTGGATCCGTCCGTCGTCGCGGACCGGGCGGCCTTTGAGGACGCGGTAGCAGAACTCGGCGGGCGTCCGGTCTTCGGTAAGGTGGGGGCAGCGTCGGGGCGTCCGATCCATGATCCGCTCCGCCTCGCGACCGCCTTCCACGATATATTTGGGGAGAATTAGGAGTGTTTTTGTGGCGTTAACCGCAGCAGTAAAAGAGGAATTGTCACGTCTGGACGTGAAGAAATCCTCAGTCCGCAAGGCCGAGGTGTCGGCAATGCTGCGTTTTGCCGGCGGGCTGCACATCATTTCCGGGCGCATAGTCATCGAAGCCGAGGTGGACCTGGCCTCGACGGCCCGCAGGCTGCGGGCAGCCATCGCCGAGGTCTACGGGCATGCCAGCGACATCATCGTGGTCTCCGGCGGCGGACTGCGCCGCGGCAACCGCTACGTTGTCCGCGTGGTGAAGGACGGGGAGTCCCTGGCCCGGCAGACCGGACTGCTCGATGCCCGCGGGCGTCCCGTGCGGGGCCTGCCCTCCGTGGTGGTCAACGGTTCAGCCGCCGACGCCGAGGCAGTCTGGCGGGGAGCGTTCCTGGCCCACGGTTCACTCACCGAACCCGGACGTTCCTCCTCCCTAGAAGTCACCTGCCCCGGACCGGAGGCGGCCCTGGCCCTGGTCGGTTCCGCCCGCCGGATCGGCATTGCCGCCAAGGCACGCGAGGTCCGCGGCGTGGACCGGGTCGTCATCCGCGACGGGGACACCATTGCGGCCCTGCTTACCCGGATGGGTGCCCATGACGCCCTGATGGTCTGGGAAGAGCGCCGCATGCGCAAAGAGGTGCGGGCCACCGCCAACCGGCTGGCCAACTTCGACGATGCGAACCTGCGCCGTTCCGCCCAGGCCGCGGTCGCAGCCGGCGCCCGCGTGGAGCGTGCGCTGGAGATCCTCGGCGAGGACGTTCCGGAGCACCTGCGCTACGCCGGCGAACTGCGCGTGGCACACAAGCAGGCCAGCCTGGACGAGCTGGGACACCTGGCTGACCCGCCCATGACCAAAGACGCCATTGCAGGGCGGATCCGGCGGCTGCTCGCCATGGCGGACAAGCGCGCCGTCGAGCTCGGCGTCCCCGGAACCGAGTCCAGTGTCACTCCTGAGATGTTGGATGAATAGCGTTATTGCATAGGATGGACTAAGCCTGCTGCCTTTTGGCGGCACGATGAGTTTCCGGAGGGAAATTCCGTCCGGAGCATTGATCCGACACCAACGGAGGATTTCATGAACGAATACACACTGCCGGAACTGCCGTACGACTACGCGGCACTTGAACCGCACATTTCCGCACGCATCATGGAACTGCACCACGACAAGCACCATGCCACGTACGTTGCCGGCGCCAACACGGCCCTGGCGCAGATGGCCGAAGCGCGCGAAAAGGGCGAGTTCGGCACCATCGGCAAGCTGTCCAAGGATCTGGCCTTCCACCTGGGCGGCCACACCAACCACAGCGTCTTCTGGAACAACATGTCCCCGGACGGCGGCGACAAGCCCGAAGGCGAGCTGGCTGCAGCCATCGACGAGTTCTTCGGCTCCTTCGACGGATTCCGCGGTCAGTTCACTGCCGTGGCCAACTCCATCCAGGGCTCCGGCTGGTCCATCCTTGCCTACGAACCGCTGGGCAAGAACCTTGTCATCGAGCAGCTCTACGATCAGCAGGGCAACGTTCCCGTGGGAACCATTCCGCTGCTGATGCTCGACATGTGGGAGCACTCCTACTACCTCGACTACGCCAACGTGAAGGGCGACTACGTCAAGGCTTGGTGGAACATCGTCAACTGGGCCGACGTCGCGGCACGGTTCGATGCCGCCCGCACCGGCGCCAAGTCCCTGATCGTCCCCGCCTAGTCAGCACCCCAGCCGCACAATTGTGCGGGTGCCCCGGTCCCTACGGAGACTGTGACGCGTAAGATAAATTCCGTAGGCCCGGTCCCGTCCGGTGCTTTCCGGCACCGGTCGGGACGGGGTCAGGCGCCGCGGCCGGAAGGTTTTCCGAAGCGGAAGTGTCAGGCCGCAGTTAGTCCGGTGGCTTCTTACCCTGAGGTCACGCAGCTCTCGATTGAACCCCTACTCAAGGAGACAGACCAGTGACTACTCGTGTTGGAATCAACGGATTCGGACGTATTGGCCGCAACTACTTCCGGGCGGCGATGGAGCAGAACGCCGACCTCGAGATTGTGGCCGTCAATGACCTCACCAGCCCCGAGACCCTCGCCCACCTCCTGAAGTACGATTCCGTGACCGGCCGGCTGGGAGCCGACGTCGAGGTGCGGGAGGGCAACATTGTCGTCGGCGGCAAGACCATCCGCGTCCTCGCCGAGCGGGACCCCTCGAACCTGCCGTGGAGTGACCTTGGCGTGGACATCGTGATCGAGTCCACCGGGTTCTTCACCAAGGCGGAGGACGCGAAGAAGCACATGGACGCAGGGGCCAAGAAGGTCCTGATCTCCGCTCCCGGCAAGGGCGCCGACATCACCATCGTGATGGGTGTCAACGACGGTGACTACAATCCCGCCTCGCACAACATCATCTCGAACGCCTCCTGCACCACCAACTGCCTCGGGCCGCTGGCCAAGGTGCTCCACGAGGCCTTCGGCATCGAGCGCGGCTTGATGACCACCGTGCACGCCTACACGGCTGACCAGAACCTGCAGGACGGCCCGCACCGGGACCTCCGCCGGGCCCGCGCCGCAGCCCTTAACATTGTCCCCACCACCACCGGCGCGGCCAAGGCCATCGGTCTGGTCCTGCCGGAGCTTGACGGCAAGCTGGACGGTTTCGCGCTGCGCGTTCCGGTGCCCACCGGTTCGGTGACCGACCTGACGGTTACGGTTTCCAAGGAAGCCACGGCGGAGCAGATCAATGATGTCTACAAGGCTGCAGGCAGCGGACCGCTGGCAGGCATCCTGCGCTACACCGACGAGCCGATTGTGTCCTCGGACATCGTCACCGATCCTGCCTCGTGCATCTTCGATTCCGGCCTGACCCGCGTGATGGGGAACCAGGTGAAGGTTGTGGGATGGTACGACAACGAGTGGGGTTACTCCTGCCGTCTGGTGGACCTCACCTCGCTTGTTGCCTCGAAGCTTTAACCAACCAAGTACGCAAAGGTAGACATGACTGTTCAAACCCTCTCCGACCTGATCAGCGACGGCGTCGACGGCAGGTACGTCCTGGTCCGCTCGGACCTGAATGTACCGCTGGATTACGGCCGGGTTACCGACGACGGACGCATCCGGGCGTCCATCCCCACCCTGCAGACCCTCGTGGAGCACGGGGCAAAGGTCATTGTGATGGCCCACCTCGGCCGCCCCAAGGGCAAGCCGGACGAGAAGTACTCCCTACGTCCCGCCGTCGACCGCCTCGACGAACTCGCTCCCTTCGCTGTCGAGTTCGCCGACGACGTCGTGGGGGACAGTGCGCGCGAGCGGGCGGGTGCACTGGCCTCCGGATCCGTGCTGGTGCTGCAGAACATCCGGTTCGATCCGCGCGAAACGTCGAAGGATGACGCCGAACGCCAGGCGCTGGCCGCGGAACTGGCTTCCCTGACCGGCGGCAACGGCGCGTATGTGGACGATGCGTTCGGTGCAGTGCACCGCAAACACGCCAGCGTCTATGACATCGCCGAGGTCCTGCCGGCTTATGAGGGCGACCTGGTCCATACCGAGGTCCAGGTGCTCAAGCGCCTCACCGAAAACCCGGAGAAGCCCTATGTGGTGGTGCTGGGCGGATCCAAGGTTTCCGACAAGCTGGCCGTGATCGAAAACCTGATGGCCCGGGCCGATTATCTCCTGGTGGGCGGCGGCATGGTCTTCACCTTCCTGGCTGCCCAGGGCTACAAGGTGGGCGCGTCCCTGCTGGAGGCAGACCAGATTGAAAATGTGAAGGGCTACCTGAGCCGGGCCAAGGAGGTCGGCTGCGAATTCGTACTGCCCACCGACATTGTGGTGGCGGATAAATTCGCCGCCGACGCCGATGTCGACACCGTCCCCGCCAACGCGATGGAGGACAGCCGCTTCGGCGCCTCCGGCATCGGCCTGGACATCGGACCCGAATCAGCCGACGCGTTTGCCCAGCATATCGGCAAGGGCAGGACCATCTTCTGGAACGGGCCCATGGGTGTATTCGAGTTCGAGGCCTTTGCCAACGGCACCCGTGCGGTAGCGCAGGCGCTGAAGGACTCCTCGGGCTTCAGCGTCGTCGGCGGCGGTGATTCCGCGGCCGCCGTCCGGAAGCTCGGCTTCTCGGAAGCCGACTTCGGGCATATCTCCACCGGCGGCGGCGCCAGCCTCGAATACCTGGAAGGCAAGGCCCTCCCGGGCCTGACCGTCCTCGACAAGTAGAACGAAGGTGCGGGTCCGCTGCGTCAGCGGGCCCGCACCTGCATGTCCCATCCCGCCCGGCCCCTGCGGCCGGTGCACCGCGAGTAAGAAACCGGAGTCACCATGACCACCTCCACGAACGGCAAGTTCGACCGCACACCCCTGATCGCCGGCAACTGGAAAATGAACATGGACCATGTGCAGGGCATTACCCTGCTGCAGAAACTGGCATGGACGCTGAGCGACGCACGCCACGACTACGGCCGGGTGGAGGTTGTGGTGTTCCCTCCGTTCACCGATCTGCGCAGCACGCAGACGCTGGTGGCCGGCGACAAGCTGAAGGTGGAATACGGCGCGCAGGACCTTTCACCGAATGATTCCGGTGCCTTCACCGGCGACATTTCGGGCCAGTTCCTCGCCAAGCTCGGCTGCACCTATGTCCTGGTGGGCCACAGCGAACGCCGGTCGGTCCACGGCGAGAGCGATGAACTGCTGAATGAGAAGCTCAAGGCTGCCTACCGCCATAACCTGGTGCCGATCCTTTGTGTGGGTGAGGGCCTGGAGGTCCGTCAGGCAGGGGACCACGTCCCGCACACCCTGGAGCAGGTCCGCAGCGACATTGCCGGCCTCGATGCGGAACAGGTGTCCAGCCTGGTTATTGCGTACGAGCCCATCTGGGCCATCGGCACGGGCGAAGTGGCCGGTCCCGATGACGCACAGGAAATGTGCGCGGCCATCCGCGCCGAAATCGCGGATCTCTACGACGATACCGTCGCCGCCAAGACCCGCCTGCTTTACGGCGGCTCGGTCAAGGCCGCCAATGCGGCAAGCATTCTGGGTGAACGCGACGTGGACGGCGTGCTGGTTGGCGGTGCCAGTTTGGATGTAGGCGAATTTGCTAATATTGTCAGGTTCGAACAACATCTGGTGACTGACTGAACTGCAGCTGAAGGCGCCGCAGCGGCGTCTCCAATCCATGAGTCACCCGAAAGGCCGTAAGTGGAAATTCTGAAGATCGTCCTGCTGGTGCTCCTTGCGATCACGAGCCTGCTGCTGACGCTGCTCATCCTGCTGCACAAGGGCCGCGGCGGCGGTATGTCGGATATGTTCGGCGGCGGCATGACCAGCAGCCTCGGCTCCTCCGGCGTTGCCGAAAAGAACCTGAACCGATTCACTGTGGCCCTGGCCGTTTCATGGGGCCTGGTTATTGTGGCTCTCGGACTGATCCAGCGCTTCGCCGGCGAGGCATAGGCAGCAGTCCCCGAAAGCAGCATTTAGAGGAATGGCCCCCGGATATTTCCGGGGGCCATTCCTCTTGGTATGCCGGGGTGCAGGTCCTAGTCCTCGTCCTCCTCGGACTCATCCGAGGCCAGCAGCCGCTTGGACAGCTGCGACGCCGCGGCCTCGTCAATCAGCCAGCGGGTCTTGGTACGCCCGCGGGCTCCGGCGGCGGGTACCTGGATGGGCCCGGCTCCGGCCAGGGCGAGGCCGACCGCGCCGGCCTTGTCGTTGCCGGCAACGCCCAGCCAGATTTCGGAGGCAGTGTTGATGCTTTCCAGGGTCAGGGAAACCCGTTCCGGCGGGGGCTTCGGGGCGTCCCGGACAGCAACGGTTGTCTGTCCGACGGTGCGGATGCCGGGGGTCTCCGGGAACAGGGAAGCAATGTGGGCATCCGGTCCCACGCCCAGCAACAGGACATCGAAACGCGGAAGCCGTGCATCCACCGGCTCCAACCCGGCTTCGAGCTGCTCACCGGCGGCCGCATCGGCCAGCTGGCGCGCATAGTCCGCGGCGGCCTCTTCCACCGTTCCCACCTCGTCGGCCGTGGCGACGGCGTGGATCCGGCCGGCGGGAACCCCAAGCGGGTCCAGCATCGCCTGCCGGGCCTGTACCGAGTTCAGTTCCCGGTTTCCGGCCGGAAGGAACCTTTCATCACCCCACCAGAAGTTCACGCGGGTCCAATCCACTGCCGTCCGCGCCGGGTTGGCCGTCACCGCCTCAAGTGTTGCTATGCCCACAGAGCCGCCGGTCAGCACCACGGTGGCCTCACCGCGCCGGCTCTGGACATCCACGAGCTTGGTGATCAGCCGCCCGGCGTTGGTCGCCACGAGCGCCTGCGGAGTGGGATGGATGCTTACGCCTTTGGGGGAGGGCCTCATGCCTGCGCCCTTTCCGGGGACAGGCAGGCCGCCAGTCCCTCAGTAAGTACTTCTCCGTAGACCTCATCCGGGTCCAGCCGGCGCAGTTCCTCCGCGAGGCAGTCCCGCAGGGAACGCCGGGGAAGGGAGATCTGCTGTTCGGGCTGTCCTGGCTGCGTCAGGTGGGCCGTGACCTGGTCCGGGCGGGCCAGTTCCACGTTCCCGCCCTCGCAGGTGAACACCACCCGGTGAATACCGGTCCCGGCTTTCCCCTCGATGATCTCCAACGGCACACGCAGCGCCTTCTTGAGCCAGGCCGCCAGCAGGAAGGTGCTGGCCGAGTCCGAGGCGCCTTCGACCACAATGGACCGGACCTTTGCGGCTCCGACTCCGTCCAGGACCGCAGCCAGTTGAATACGCCAGTTGGTGAGGCGGGTCCAGCTGAGATCGGTATCGCCGGCCGCATAGCTGCCGGCCAGTCCCAGCAGTGCCTTCTTGGGATCCTCCTCGGTGGCGGCGTCGGTAATACGGCGGTGCGCGATGGCTCCCAGCGGTGTCCGTGCCGGATCCTGCGGAACTCCATGCGGCCACCAGGCCACGATCGGTGCGTCCGGCAGCAGCAGGGCAGACACCAGGGATTCACTTTCACCTGCAAGTTCGCCGTACCCGGACAGCACAATCACCTCGGAGGCACCGGCGTCGCCGCCCACCCGGATCTGTGCGTCCAGGCGGGTTTTCTCCTCCGCGCTGCCCTCGGCCAGCACAATAATGCGGCAGGGGTGTTCACGGCTGGCTTCGTTGGCGGCAGCGATGGCCTCCTCAACGAAGTCCGGCTGCGTATCCACCACCAGGGTCAGCACGCGGCCGAGGGTCACCACGCCGCCCCGTTCCCGCATGGCAACAATTTCCTTGGACACCTTGGATGTGGTGGTGTCCGGCAGTTCCACTATCACGGCCTTCTCCAGGTCCTTCCGTCTTGGGCAAGCAGCTCGTTGGCGGAGTCCGGCCCCCAGCTTCCAGGGGCATAAGGCTCAGGCTGGGTGTCCAGAGACGCCCAGTATTCTTCAAACGGATCCACGATCTTCCAGGAAAGCTCCACTTCCTGGTGCCGCGGGAACAACGGAGGCTCACCCAGCAGCACGTCCAGGATGAGCCGCTCATAGGCCTCCGGACTGGACTCGGTAAAGGAATGTCCGTAGCCAAAGTCCATGGAGACATCGCGGACCTCCATCTGTGTGCCCGGCACCTTCGAGCCGAAGCGGATGGTGGCGCCTTCGTCGGGCTGCACGCGGATAACTACGGCGTTCTGGCCGAAGTCGTCCCCGTTGTGCGGCCGGAACAGCAGGTTGGGGGAGCGCTTGAAGACCACGGCAATTTCCGTGACGCGTCTGCCCAGCCGTTTGCCGGCGCGCAGGTAGAACGGGACTCCGGCCCATCGGCGGGTATTGATGTCCAGCCGGATGGCGGCGAAGGTCTCAGTCTTGGACTCCGGGTTGAAGCCCTCTTCATCCAGGAAACCGGTCACCTTCTCACCGCCCTGCCAGCCGCCGGTGTATTGCCCCCGCGCAGAACTGCGGGACAGGTCCTCCGGCAGCCGGACAGCGGCAAGCACCTTTTCCTTCTCGGCGCGCAGGTGGTCCGCATTGAAGGAGATGGGTTCCTCCATGGCGGTCAGCGCGAGGAGCTGGAGCAGGTGGTTCTGGATGACGTCGCGGGCCGCCCCGACGCCGTCGTAATATCCGGCACGGCCGCCGATGCCGATGTCCTCGGCCATGGTGATCTGCACGTGGTCCACGTAGTTGGCGTTCCAGATCGGTTCAAAGAGCTGGTTCGCGAACCGGAGGGCCAGGATGTTCTGGACGGTTTCCTTGCCCAGGTAATGGTCAATCCGGAACACCGAATCCGCCGGGAACACCGATTCCACCACGTTGTTCAGTTCCCGCGCCGAGGCGAGGTCGTGCCCAAACGGCTTTTCGATGACCACGCGCCGCCACTTGCCCTGGGAGGTTTTGGCGAGTCCGTGTTTGGACAGCTGCTGGCAGACCTGTTCAAAGGACTTGGGCGGCACGGAGAGGTAGAACGCGTGGTTACCCCGGGTTCCGCGCTGTTCATCGAGGTCCTCAAGGGTTGCCTTGAGCTTTTCGAAGGCTTCGTCGCTGTCAAAACCGCCCTCGACAAACCGGATGCCCTGGGCGAGCTGCTTCCACACGCCTTCGTTGAAGTCGGTCCGGGCGTAGGCCTTGACGGACTCCAGCACCTGCGCGGCGAAGTCCTCGTGGCTCCATGGACGGCGGCCGAAGCCCACCAGCGAAAAGCTCGGGGGAAGCAGGCCCCGGTTGGCCAGATCATAGACGGCCGGAATGAGCTTCTTCCGCGCGAGGTCTCCGGTCACGCCGAAGATCACCAGCGAGGAAGGACCCGCGATCCGGCTCAGCCGGAGGTCGCGGCGGTCCCGCAGGGGGTTGCGCGTCCCCGCCTTCTCCTCGGCGGGCATTTAGCTGCGGCTTTCATCTGCGGCCAGGGCGCGCACAACGTTCTCGATCTCGCGGACCCCTTCGGCCCGGTTCAGCAGGTGCAACCGAAGGACCGGGCGGCCCTGGTCCGAGAGGACCTGCGCATCGCCGGCGGCCTGCGCGCTGATGAGCTCCCCGAAGGTGAAGGGGCGGTCGGGAATGGCAACGTCACGGGCGGGTTTGCCGGTGATCTGCAGGAACACACCCTGCGCCGGCCCGCCCTTGTGGAACTGGCCCGTGGAGTGCAGGAAGCGCGGGCCCCAGCCAAAGGTCACGGGCCGGCCGGTGGCCGCCGCCAGCTCGGGGCGGATGCCGGCGAGCTCAGCCTGGCGGTTGCGGTCAAGGTAGGCCTGCACGCTCAGGTAGCCGTCCGTACCGAGCTGCCGCAGCAGGGCCGATACCGCACCGCGGAGGGTGTGGGCGGTGCCGAGCAGGTCAGCGGAACCCCGTACTTCGACGGAACCGTCAATGAAGGACGGTTCCGTGGGTTCGGGGGTGGAGTCCAGCAGTCCGCGGGCCGCCTTCTTGGCAGCTTCGACATCCGGCTGGTCGAACGGGTTGATGTTCAGCAGCCGTCCGGCCACCGCGGTGGCGAATTCCCACAGCATCATGGAGCTGCCCAGGCTGCCGGAGACCATCACCTGGTCCCCTTCGGGAAGGGCCTCCGAGTCGACGGGGACAAGGCGGACCGTGAGCACGTCGCCGGCGCCGGAAACCATCTCCGGTGCACCGGGTTCGACGGCGACGGGCAGCAGGCCGGTGCCGAGCTTGCCGGTAGATTCGGCAATCAGCTGTTCGGCCCAGTCGGGGAAACCGGCCAGTCCCGAACCCTCATCAACAATAACGATCTTGTTGCGCAGCGGCTCGGTTCCGCCGAGGGCAGCCCCGAGCTGCAGTCCGATGTTGTCCGGGGCGTCGTCCCGCAGCATTTCCGCGGTCAGCTCGGCGTCGTCGAGCAGGGTTTCAATGTCCGCTCCGGCCAGGCCGGAGGGCACCAGGCCGAACGCGGTCAGGGCGGAGTAGCGCCCGCCCACGTTGGGGTCGGCGTTGAACACGGCGCGGTATCCGGCTTCGCGGGCCGCCGAATCGAGCGGGGATCCCGGGTCGGTGACAACCACGATGCGGGACTTCGCATCGATGCCGGCGTCCGTGAAGGCCTGTTCGAAGACCCGGCGCTGCGAGTCGGTCTCCACCGTGGAGCCCGACTTCGAGCTCACGACGATCACGGTTTCGGCGAGGCGGTCCTCCAGGGCCGCCGCGACGACGTCGGGGTCGGTTGAATCCAGCACGGTCAGGTCCACGCCCGCCGTGCGGGTAATGACCTCGGGCGCCAGGGAAGAGCCGCCCATGCCGGCCAGGACCACGCGGGTCACCGACTCGGCGGCGAGCTCTTCCCTCAGCGCCGCAATCTGTCCCACGAGCGGCCGGGAGCTTTCTCCGGGATTCAGCCACCCAAGGCGGATGGATGCCTCGGCTTCGGCGTCGGGTCCCCACAGGGTGGGATCCTGGGCCACAAGACGGGACGCTACTTCATCCCCCACGAGTTCGGGCACCTTGGCGTCGACGGCGATGCTTGCCGCCCCGGCTGCTTCAAAGGACAGTGTGGTCATGTTTCCTATGCCTCTTTCGCGGTATCCAGTGCGGTCTGAACGGTCTGCAGGAGCTCGCCCCAGCTGACCACGAACTTGTCGAGGCCTTCGGTTTCGAGCTGCTCCACAACGTCGTTGTAGGAGATGCCCAGGCCGTCAAGTGAATCCAGCACGCCGTTGGATTCAGCGTAGGTGCCGGTGATCGTGTCCCCGGTAACCTCGCCGTGGTCCGCGGTGGCTGCCAGCGTCTTTTCCGGCATGGTGTTCACGGTGTTCGGTGCCACCAGGCCCGTGACGTACAGGGTGTCCGGCAGGGCCGGGTCCTTCACGCCGGTGGAGGCCCACAGCGGGCGCTGGGCGTTGGCGCCGGCTGCTGCCAGCACCTGCCAGCGTTCCGTGGCGAACTGCTCTTCGAAGACCTGGTAGGCCAGGCGGGCGTTGGCCAGGCCGGCCTTGCCCTTCAATGCCGTGGCTTCCTCGGTGCCGAGGGCGTCAAGACGCTTGTCAATCTCGGCGTCGACCCGGGAAACGAAGAAGGATGCGACGGAGTGGATGGTGGACAGGTCGTGCCCGTTTTCCTTCGCCTGTTCGATGCCGAGCATGTACGCGTTGATGACCTCGCGGTAACGCTCGAGCGAGAAGATCAGGGTTACGTTCACGCTGATGCCGGCGGCCAGCGTGGCAGTGATTGCCGGCAGGCCTTCCTTGGTGGCGGGGATCTTGATCAGCACGTTGTAGCGGCCGACCTTGTCGAAAAGTTCCTTCGCCTCGTTGATGGTGCCCTGGGTGTCACGCGACAGGCGCGGATCAACCTCAATGGACACACGGCCGTCCACGCCGTGCGTGGCCTCGGCTACGGGGGCGAAAACATCGCAGGCCTGGATGACGTCGTCGGTGGTGATCTCGAAGACCGACTTGTCGACGGTGGCGCCTGAACGGGCGAGCTGCTGCACCTGGGCGGCGTAGGACTCGCCGTTGGCCAGGGCTGCGGCGAAGATGCTCGGGTTCGTGGTCACGCCGACCACGTTCCATTCGTCAACGAGCTTCTTCAGGGAACCGGAAACAATCCGTTCGCGGGAGAGGTCGTCCAGCCAGATGGAGACGCCGGCTTCGGAAAGCCGGGCCGTGGGAGTTGAAGTCATGGGTGATGCTCCTTTAGATCAGGGGGTTACTGCTGGTCGCCGGTCTCGGTGGACTGCGCTCCGGAAGCGGCACCGGTGGTGCCGTCGGGTGCCGATCCGCTGCCGCCGACGGCCGCAAGGGAGTCTCGGGCAGCCTGCGCCACGGCGTCGGCGGTGATGCCGAATTCGCGGAACAGTGTCTTGTAGTCGGCGGAAGCCCCGAAGTGCTCCAGTGAGACGCTGCGGCCGGCATCGCCGACAATTTCGCGCCAGCCGAGGGCAACGCCCGCTTCCACGGAAACGCGGGCACGGATGTCCTTGGGCAGGACGGACTCGCGGTAATCCTGGTCCTGCTTGTTGAACCACTCGATGCTCGGCATCGACACCACGCGGGCGGCTACGCCTTCCGCGGCGAGGGCTTCGCGGGCCTCGACGGCCAGCTGGACCTCGGAACCGGTGCCGACCAGGATGACGTCGGGCGTGACGACGCTGCCGTCACGGACGGCTTCGGCAAGCACGTATCCGCCGCGGGAGGCACCCTCGGCGGAGCCGAATTCGGTGGCCGTGGCAGCACCTTCGTCGCGGGAGTAGGTGGGGATGTTCTGGCGGGTCAGCACAATGCCGGCCGGGTTTTCGGTGTTTTCCAGAATGGTCCGCCAGGCGACGGCCACCTCGTTTGCATCACCCGGGCGGACGACGTCGAGCCCCGGGATGGCGCGCAGGGAGGCGAGCTGCTCCACCGGCTGGTGGGTGGGTCCGTCTTCGCCGAGCCCGATGGAATCGTGGGTCCAGACGTAGATGGCAGGCACGCCCATCAGTGCGCCGAGGCGGATGGCCGGACGCTGGTAGTCGCTGAAGATCAGGAAGGTACCGGAGAAGGCCCGGGTGTTGCTGTGCATCGTGATGCCGTTGACGATCGACGCCGCGGCGTGTTCGCGGATGCCGAAGTGCAGCACGCGGCCGTACGGGTTGCCGGACCAGGCGTTGGTCTGCTTGCCCGCGGGGATGAAGGAGGGGGAGCCTTCAATCGTGGTGTTGTTGGACTCCGCAAGGTCGGCAGAGCCGCCCCACAGTTCCGGCAGGGCCGGGCCAATGGCGGAGAGGACCTTGCCGGAAGCGGCACGGGTGGACATGTCCTTGCCGGCTTCGAAGACGGGCAGCGATGCTTCCCAGCCTTCGGGGAGCTCGCCCTTTTCGAGGCGGGCAAGCAGGGCGGAGCCTTCGGCGTTGGCTTCTTCCCAGGCCTTGAAGCCTTCGTTCCACTCTTCGTGGGCCTTCGCTCCGCGGGCCACTGCCTGGCGTGCGTGCTCGAGGACCTCGGGGTCCACGTCGAAGTTCTTCGCCGGGTCGAAGCCCAGCGTCTCCTTCAGTGCCGCTACTTCGTCGGCGCCCAGGGCGGAACCGTGGATCTTGCCGGTGTTCTGCTTGTTCGGTGCAGGCCAGCCGATGATGGTGCGCAGGGAAATGATGGAGGGGCGGCCGGTTTCGGCCTTGGCTGCCATCAGTGCGTTGTACAGCTCGTTGACGTCTTCGACGTATTCACCGGTCTTGGTCCAGTCCACCCGCTGGGTGTGCCAGCCATAGGCTTCGTAGCGCTTGAGCACGTCTTCGGTGAAGGCAATGTCGGTGTCGTCTTCGATGGAGATGTGGTTCTCGTCGTAGATCACTACGAGGTTGCCCAGTTCCTGGTGCCCGGCCAGCGAGGACGCTTCGGCCGTGACGCCTTCCTGCATGTCGCCGTCGGAGGCGATGACCCAGATGGTGTGGTCGAACGGGCTGGTGCCGTCGGCGGCGTCGGCGTCGAGCAGACCGCGCAGGCGGCGCTGGGCGAAGGCGAAGCCGACGGAGGAGGCGAGGCCCTGGCCGAGCGGGCCCGTGGTGATTTCGACGCCGTCGGTGTGGCGGTACTCGGGGTGGCCCGGGGTCTTGGAACCCCAGGTACGCAGGGACTGCAGGTCCTCCAGTTCCAGGCCGTAGCCGGAGAGGAAGAGCTCAATGTAGAGGGTCAGGGAGGTGTGCCCGGGGGAGAGGACGAACCGGTCGCGTCCGATCCAGTGCGGATCCGACGGGTCGTGGCGCATGACCTTCTGGAACAAAAGGTACGCGGCCGGGGCAAGGCTCATGGCCGTACCGGGGTGGCCGTTGCCGACCTTCTCCACGGCATCGGCGGCCAGCACACGGGCGGTATCAACTGCCCTGCGGTCCGTATCGGTCCAGATCAGTTCTTGCTCTTCCATATGTGGCACGTTTACCGGGCCCCTCTCTCTGCAGACAACCGGTGCTGTACAGCACCGGACATGCCCGGATGCCCCGTGAACGGGTGCGTCCGGTTCCTTTACCACTACAACCAACGACAGACGCAAATCGATACCGCGCACGGCATAACTTGTTCCGCGTCCCGCAGCCGAGACTGCGGATACTGCTTAATAGTGTGTGTTGCTTTACCCCTCCCGCACCGTTGCCGGCCGCGGGAAAGGTCCGTTCCAACCTTATCGTCTAAGGCTGCTTCCTGCCTGCCCCGGCGGGCCGTGCCGCGCGGTGCGGGGCGCGAACTTTGGCATGCCTGCGGGTAGGTGGGCCAGCACGCCTGAAGGGCTTCGTTTTCTACAACCGATAGAGGTTATGATGGGGACGGACTTTTTCGTTCCAGATTGGATAAAGTGATCGCTTCGTGACTACCCAGCATGCCGAATCCCCTGTCTACACGGGGAAGATGACGGTGGGCCGCAAGGCCCGGGCTTACGTGGCGCTCACCAAACCGCGCGTCATCGAACTTCTGCTCGTGACCACCCTGCCGACCATGATCTTCGCCGAACGGGGACTGCCGTCCCTGGGCCTGATCCTGGCCACCATGGTGGGCGGTGCCCTTGCAGCAGGCAGCGCCGGTGCCTTCAACTGCTATATCGACCGCGATATGGACAAGCTGATGAAGCGGACAAAGAACCGTCCGCTGGTCACCGGCGAAGTCTCCCCGCGTGAGGCGATGGTTTTTGCCTGGGTGCTGGGCATTGTGGCCATTGCCCTGCTCTGGTTCGGAGCCAACCCGCTCACGGGCCTGCTCGGCGTCGGCGCCATTTTCCTGTACGTGGTGTTCTACACCCTGATCCTCAAGCGCCGCACCACCCAGAATATTGTCTGGGGCGGCGCCGCCGGCTGCATGCCCGTGCTGATCGCGTGGGCTGCCGTCACCAACAAGGTGGAATGGCCGGCCATCATTCTGTTCATGATCATCTTCCTGTGGACGCCGCCGCACTACTGGCCGCTGTCCATGAAGTACGGCGAGGATTACCGCAATGCCAGCGTGCCGATGCTCGGGGCCGTGGCCGGTGCCAAGCTGGTTTCCGTCCAGGTGGTGCTGTACGCCTACGCCACCGTGGCCTGCTCGCTGCTCCTGGTTCCCGTCGGCGGTGCCGGCTGGGTTTACACCATCGCCGCGCTGCTGTCCGGCGGCTGGTTCGTGGCCGAGGCACACAAGCTGCACTCCCGGGCCCAGCGTGAAGAGCTCAACGATAAGTCCGCCATGAAGGTCTTCCACCTGTCGATCAGCTACCTCACCATCCTCTTCCTGGCTCTGGCCGTGGACCCGTTCGTGGGTTCCGCGCTGGTGTAGCCTCCTGCTCCGCTTCCGGCGGCCGGATCCCTTCGGGGGTCCGGCCGCTGCTGTTTCCGGGGTTCGCTGGTGGCCTCGCGCCTGGGGCGACGGGCGTTCCGGGTGTTCCGGAACGGCGGCAACGAAACTCCCGGCTCGCAGAGCTCGCCGGGAGTATTAAAGCCGCCTAACCCGGAACGTCCTGCACGTCTGTGGAGGAAGGTCCCTCATCGGGCTGCAACAGTTCATCTACTGAGCAGATAACGGGCTATGGGACACCGGATAACCGCGTTATCTGCTCAGTCGACGGGCGGAAGCCGGGAATGGTGTGGCTTCGGGCGAGGGCCAGCCGCCCCGGAGCGCACAGCTTCCCACGCTTTGGGACAGGTGTTGCTTCAGGGGTCACACCCGGAACAGCAGTACCAGAGTGTGGGAGCCTCTGCGGCGGGGAGGCCTCCCTGCGACCGACGGCCCGGCACAGCCCTAGGACACAAAAAGGGCCGGACCCCGCGGGGGAGTCCGGCCCTTTCGTCGGGAACCGCAGCGCTACTTCCGCAGCCGGTTACTACTTCCGGGCAGCGCGGCGGCCGGACCGGGTGTTCCGGGCGGCCCGTGCCTGCTCCACGGCAACAGCAGCACCGCCGGGGACCTGCTTGTTGAAACCGATGTACACCGTCTGCGCCGCGGCAGCCGTCAGCAGGCAGGCACCGAGCATGTGCAGCGCCACCAGGGCGATGGGCAGGTGCAGGAAGTGCTGGACGTAGCCGATGGCCGCCTGGGCCAGGACGACGACGCCGAGCAGCAGCACGGCTTTGCGGACCCGGGCATCAGCGCCCCGGCGGAAGACCAGGTACAGCGCGACCGCCAGCGCAAACACCAGCAGGTACACGGGCACCACATGGATACGGGTGATCAGGTCCGGATTCAGGCCGTTGCGGGCTGCACCATGATCGCCGGCGTGCGGGCCGGAACCGGTGACCACCACACCCAGCACCACCGTCAGCGCGGCCAGCACGCCGATGGCTCCCAGCACGGGCCGCAGGCTCCCGTCCGCCAGCGGTGCATGGCGTGCCTGCAGGTCCAGCGCAGACAGGCGGGACCGGTTGACCATCACCACGGCCACGCTGATCATGACCGTCGAGGCGAGGAAGTGCAGGCCCACCACCCACGGGTTCAGATCGGTCAGGACGGTAATTCCGCCGATCACGGCCTGCGCCGGGACGCCGGCCAGGAGTGCGATGGACAGCCACCAGAGGTCGCGGCGCTCGGCCCGGACGCGCCAGACGGAGAACACCGTGGCAAAGGCAATGGCCGTCAGCACGAAGGTCAGCATCCGGTTGCCGAACTCGATGATGCCGTGAAGCCCCATCTCCGGCGTCGTGACCAGGGAGTCCGCCGTGCACAGCGGCCACTCAGGGCAGCCGAGGCCGGATGCGGTCAGGCGCACCGCTCCGCCGGTCACCACAATGACGATGTTGGCCACCAGGGAGGCGACGGCAAGGTTGCGGATAAGCCGTCCGGCCGCTGCCGGCTGCGGGCTGTTCGCTTGCCGGGCGGGGACTCCGGCCGAGGTCTGTGACACGGTCTCTAACTCCATTTGAACCAGCGGACAGCACCGAGGCCGCCCAGTATTGTCCACGCCAGAAGAATCAGCGTGGCGGAAATATTGAACTGCGAATCGATCAGGGCCGAACGCAGGGCATCGCCCAGGGCCGCTGAGGGCAGGACTTCGATGAACGGCTGCAGCAACGAGGGCAGGTGGCCCACCGGGATGATGATACCGCCGGCGGCTGCCAGAAGGATCCAGAGAAGGTTGGTAATGGCCAGCGTGGCCTCGGGTCGCACGGTCCCTGCCACCAGCAGCCCCAGCGCCGTAAAGGCGATGGCCCCCAGGAACAGCTGCAGCAGCGCCGGCACCAGTCCGCTGAGCTCCGGCCGCCATCCGATCAACAGGGCCACCACGGACACAAGCACCACCTGGATGAGCAGGACGGCGAGGACCGCGATGACCTTCCCGGCAATCAGCCCGGCCCGGCCCAGCGGCGTGGTGGAGAGGTAGCGCAGGACGCCGTAGCGGCGGTCGAATCCGGTGGCGATGCCCTGCCCGGTGAAGGCAGTGGACATGGCACACAGGGCGAAGATCCCCGGAGTGGCCATGTTGATGCGGCTGGTGCCGTAACCGTCCAACAGGGGAGTGACCACGAGGGCAACCATGGCCAGCAGCGGCAGGACCACGGCGAGGATCAACTGCTCTCCGTTGCGCAGCATCATGACGGCCTCATAGCGGCCCTGGTTCAGGATGCGTACCGGAAGGGAAGCGGGAGCACTCAACGGATGGTCCTTCCGGAAAGATCGAGGAAAACGTCCTCCAGGGTGCGTGAGGCCATGTGGACCGACGATGGGAGGATGTCCATCTCGGCCCACCAGCCGGCCAGCGCGGCAAGGTCCCGGGGGGTCAGCGCGCCGCGGACGGCATAGTGGCCGGTGGCCGCCTCGGTCACCTCAAGGTGCTGCAGCGTCCCGTAAGCCAGGCCGGCGACGTCGAGGCCGGGCGCGGCGTCGAACGTCAGCAGCCGCTGTTCGGCCTGCTGCCCCGTGGCGGACGTCAGTTCGGCGACGGTGCCGGAGGCGACGGTCTTGCCCGCGTCGATGATGTAGACGTAGTCCGCGAGTTTCTGCGCGTCGTCCATGAGATGGGTGGTGAGGATGATGCCGAGGCCTTCGGCCCGCAGCTCCTCGATCAGTTCGAAGACAATCTGGCGGGACTGCGGATCCAGGCCGGCACTGGGTTCATCCAGGAACAGCACCTCAGGCCGGCCGATCAGCGCCGCGGCCATAGCCAGGCGCTGCTTCTGGCCGCCGGAGAGCCGCCGGATCCCGGTATTGGCAAAACTGCGGATACCCAGGCGCTCCACCAGCTCCGCCACGGGCCGCGGCGACTCGTACATGCGCGCCACGTGTTCCAGCAGGGCAACAGGGCGGGCCGACGGCGGGAGGCCGCCGTCCTGCAGCATCACCCCGACACGGCTGCGCAGGTGGGCGTCGGCACGGTACGGGTCCTGTCCGAGCAGGCGTATTTCCCCGCCGTTGATGGGCTGCAGGCCCTGCGCGCATTCGAGCGTGGTGGTCTTGCCGGCACCGTTGGCGCCGAGCAGGGCAGTCACGGAGCCGCGGCGGGCTGTGAAGTCGACTCCGGCGAGGACGCGGATCATCTTGCCGTCGAGACCTGCAACCGGGCCGCAGTCCTTGATCAGACCTTTAATGGTCAGGCAGGGTTCATCGATAGGCACCTGCATATTCTACGTTAGGTAGTACCGGTGGCGGGAACGGCCGGGGCGCAGCTGTGAAAAGAGCAAGCCTTGCCTTAGTGGCATCGGGGAACAGATTAGGACATGCTTGTGTTGTGTATTCTGTGAGCAACTCAGAACCGAAGGCAGCGGCCGTACCCAGTGCTGCCCGCGAGGCAGAGGAGCGCACCCGGGACAAGGTCCTGGGAGCCGTCCTGGAACACGGTCCTGTCAGTGCCGCCGAGCTGGGCGAACGGCTGGGCTTCACGCCTGCCGCCGTGCGCCGCCACCTTGACGCCCTGTCCGGCAAGGGCCTGATTCAGGTCAAGCTCGTCCGCAACTCCTCTTCGGGCGCCGGAAGGCCCGCCCGGCGCTACGTCCTGAGCCCCCAGGGCCAGGCGCATCTGGGCAACGACTACCTGGACATTGCCACCGAGGCGCTGCGCCAGCTTGGTGCCGCGCTCGGCCCCCAGGCGATCGAGGCCTTCGCCGCGGCGCGTTTCGGGAAGATGGAGGAGCGGTACCGTCCGATTGTCGACGCAGCGGGTCCCGACGTCGGTGACCGCGCCCAGGCGCTGGCAGCGGAACTGAGCAAGGACGGCTTCGTGGCGTCGACCACCATGATCGGCGCCGGCGCGAAGAAAAGTACGCTGTTGAGCGTCCAGCTGTGCCAGGCACACTGCCCCATCCAGGGTCTCGCCACGGCCTACCCGGTCTTCTGCGACAAGGAGACCGAAGTTTTTGCCCGCCTTTTGGACGTGGACGTCCGCCGACTGTCCACGCTTTCGAGGGGCGGCCACGTTTGTACGACCCACATTCCCGTGGGTCGGACCCGATCCGCGCCGCAGGTTCCACTGCGCGCCGAGACCACCCAGTCCACATCCATTCATCAGCAAGAAAGGCCGTGATGACGGATCAAGTAACCCAGAAGCCAACGGCACCTTCATTGGTGCCGGAGTCTGTGATTTCAGACATCCTGGAAAAGAACCCTGAGCTCGAGGGCATCGGTACATACGAGTACGGATGGGCCGACTCGGACGTTGCCGGTGCAACCGCCCGCCGCGGCCTGAGCGAGGAAGTTGTCCGTGACATTTCGGCTAAGAAGAATGAGCCGCAGTGGATGCTGGACCTTCGCCTCAAGGGCCTGAAGTACTTCGACCGCAAGCCCATGCCGACCTGGGGTGCAGACCTCTCCGGCATCGACTTCGACAACATCAAGTACTTTGTGCGTTCCACGGAGAAGCAGGCCAACACCTGGGAAGACCTCCCCGAGGACATCCGCAACACGTACGAGAAGCTCGGCATCCCCGAGGCCGAGCGCGGCCGCCTGGTGTCCGGCGTCGCGGCGCAGTACGAGTCCGAGGTTGTCTACCACCAGCTCCGCGAGGACCTGGAACGCCAGGGCGTCATCTTCCTGGACACCGACACCGCGCTGAAGGAACACCCGGAAATGTTCCAGGAGTACTTCGGCACCGTCATCCCGGTCGGTGACAACAAGTTCGGCTCCCTGAACACCGCAGTGTGGTCCGGCGGCTCCTTCGTCTACGTCCCCAAGGGCGTCCACGTCGAGATTCCGCTGCAGGCCTACTTCCGCATCAACACGGAAAACATGGGCCAGTTCGAGCGCACGCTGATCATTGCGGACGAGGATTCCTACGTCCACTACATCGAAGGCTGCACCGCACCGATCTACACGTCGGATTCGCTGCACTCCGCCGTCGTCGAAATCATCGTGAAGAAGGGCGCCCGCGTCCGCTACACGACCATCCAGAACTGGTCCAACAACGTGTACAACCTGGTGACCAAGCGCGCCATTGCGCACGAGGGCGCCACCATGGAATGGATCGACGGCAACATCGGTTCCAAGGTCACCATGAAGTACCCGGCGGTCTACCTGGTGGGCGAACACGCCAAGGGCGAGACCCTGTCCATCGCCTTCGCGGGCGAGGGCCAGCACCAGGACACCGGATCCAAGATGGTCCACATTGCCCCGAACACCAAGAGCTCCATCATTTCCAAGTCCGTGGCCCGCGGCGGCGGCCGTGCCGCCTACCGCGGCCTGGTCCAGGTCCGCGAAGGCGCCACGCACTCGGCCAACACCGTGCGCTGCGACGCCCTGCTGGTGGACACCATCTCCCGCTCGGACACGTACCCGTACGTGGACATCCGTGAAGATGACGTCACCATGGGCCACGAAGCCACTGTTTCCCGCGTCAGCGAGGAGCAGCTGTTCTACCTCATGTCCCGCGGCCTTCCCGAGGACGAGGCAATGGCCATGATCGTGCGCGGCTTCATCGAGCCGATCGCGCGTGAACTGCCGATGGAATACGCCCTTGAACTCAACCGCCTCATCGAACTCCAGATGGAAGGAGCCGTCGGTTAATGTCGAAGCTTAACGACGTCGTCGAAACCGTGACCGAAAAGGTCAGCAACGTAGTGGAGGAGGTCAAGGCGAAGGTTGGTTCCCCCACGGAAACCAGCCGTGTGCGCATTGACGGCTTCACCGAGGAGGGCGAAAACCTCTCCCCGCTGAACGAGGACTCCTCACCGCTGGGCGGCGACAGCAGCAAGTCCCACAGCCACGGCGGCGGAGAGGGTATCCCGGACAGCTCACGCGCCGGCCGTACCACCTCCTTCCACCGGGCTGACTTCGGCAAACTGACGGGCCGGGAAGAAGACTGGCGGTTCACCCCGCTCAAGCGCCTGCGCGGACTGCACACCGCGGACCTCGACGGCACGGCTCCCGAGCTCGCCGTCGTCGCCCCGGACGGTGTGCGGGTGGAAAGCATTGCCCGCACGGACGCCCGCATCGGCTCTGCCGGCATCCCTGAAGACCGGGTTGCCGCTGCCGCATGGGAGGACTTCCGCGAGGCCACGTCCGTGACCATTCCCGCCGACACCGTCATTGAGGGCAGCGTCACGCTGACCATCAACGGTGTCAGCAAGGATCCGGCCGCGCAGCACATTGTCATCACTGCGGAGAAGTTCTCCAAGGGTGTTGTGGTCCTGGACCACAAGGGCTCGGCAGTGCTGTCCCAGAACGTGGAGATTGTGGTGGGCGACGGTGCGGAACTGACCGTTGTTTCCGTCCAGGACTGGGACGACGACGCCGTGCATGCCTCCGCGCAGTACGCGAAGATCGGCCGCGACGCGAAGTTCAAGCACGTTGTCGTCAGCCTCGGCGGCGACCTGGTGCGCGTCACCCCGTCCTCCAAGTTCACCGCCACCGGCGGCGACGTGGAGATGTTCGGCCTGTACTACGCCGACGCCGGCCAGCACCTGGAACAGCGTCTCTTCGTGGACCACGCCGAGGCCAACTGCAAGTCCCGCGTCATGTACAAGGGCGCCCTGCAGGGCCGCGACGCACACACCGTGTGGGTTGGCGACGTTCTGATCCGCAAGGAAGCCGAAGGCACCGACACGTACGAGGTCAACCGCAACCTGCTGCTGACCGAAGGCGGCCGTGCCGACTCCGTACCGAACCTGGAGATCGAGACCGGACTGATCGAGGGTGCCGGCCACGCCAGCGCCACCGGCCGGTTTGATGACGAGCACCTGTTCTACCTGATGGCACGCGGTATCCCCGAGGACGCTGCCCGCCGTCTGGTGGTCCGCGGCTTCCTTACCGAGATCATCCAGCAGATCAAGGTTCCTGCCCTGGAAGAGCGTCTCACCGACGCCGTCGAGCGTGAGCTCGAAGCCTCCGGAGCCTACTAGGCCACGCGTCGAAGGTGCCGGCTCACCCCGGCACCTTCGGCCAGCGCCGCCTTCCATCCCCAAAGCTTAGTAACGCACCCGCGGGTGCAAAGGAGAAAGCCAACTCGCATGTCTACTCTTGAGATCAAGGATCTTCACGTCAGCATTGAGACCGAACAGGGCCGCAAGCCGATCCTGAAGGGTGTCAGCCTGACCATCAACACCGGTGAGACGCACGCCATCATGGGCCCCAACGGCTCCGGCAAGTCCACCCTGGCCTCCACCATCGCCGGGCACCCGCGCTACAGCGTAGACAGCGGCTCCATCACCCTCGACGGCGAAGATGTCCTCGCCATGAGCGTGGACGAGCGTGCCCGCGCCGGCCTCTTCCTGGCCATGCAGTACCCGGTTGAGGTTCCCGGCGTCACCATGACCAACTTCCTGCGCACCGCAAAGACCGCGCTCGACGGCGAGGCCCCCTCGCTGCGTCACTGGACCAAGGACGTCAAGGCGGCCATGGCCGACCTGCGTATCGACGCCGACTTTGCCCAGCGCAATGTCAACGAGGGCTTCTCCGGCGGCGAGAAGAAGCGCGTGGAAATCCTGCAGCTTGAACTCTTCCACCCGAAGTTCGCCATCCTCGATGAGACCGACTCCGGTCTCGACGTCGATGCCCTGAAGATTGTTTCCGAAGGCGTGAACCGCGAGCACTCCAAGGGCGGCATGGGCACCCTGCTCATCACGCACTACACGCGTATCCTTCGTTACATCAAGCCCGACTACGTCCACGTTTTCGTTGACGGACACATCGCCGAGCAGGGCGGGCCCGAACTGGCGGACCGGCTTGAAGAAGAAGGTTACGACCGCTTCACCGGCGCCAACGCCGCAGCCGGCGCGTAGCAAAGACAGCTGAAGGAGCAAAAATGAGCGACTCCGACCTGGCCTCCACGTCCCTGGAGGACGTTGAAGAGGCCCTCAAGGACGTCATTGACCCCGAACTGGGGGTGAATGTTGTCGATCTGGGCCTGCTCTACGGACTGAAGTACGCCGAAGACGGCGCACTGCTGATCGACATGACCCTGACGACGGCAGCCTGCCCGCTGACCGACGTGATCGAAGAGCAGACCGCCCAGGCACTGGACGGCGTCGTCGACGAATGGCGCCTGAACTGGGTATGGATGCCGCCGTGGGGACCTGACAAGATCACCGACGACGGCCGCGACCAGATGCGGGCCCTCGGCTTCAACATCTAGCGTTTGCGCCTATTGGCCGCTCCCGGATTTGCCGGGGGCGGCCTTTGCGTGTCTGCACTCTTTTCCTCCCGGCCGCTGCTAGCGTTCGCGGCATGGGGAATACCGCGAGCACCGTTCACTTCCACGACCAGTATCTGGCGGCCTGGAACCAGGCCATGGCGACGGGGGACAGCACCCCCATTGAGGCCTGCCTGGCGTCCGGGTATCACGGCTGGCTGGGCTCCTCGGCCGATGCCGCGGAGCCGTTTGACGGCGAAGGCGCCAGAAAGGGTTTCCGCGACACGGTCCAGGCGCTTCAGGGCAGCACCGTGCATGCGGGATTCCGTACCGTCGCCCCGCGCGGCCGGGAGGAAGCCGTGGTGTTTTACGAGATGACCTACCGCAACAAAGGTGAAATCACCGCACGGGCGCTGCTGATGGAATCCTGGCGGCTGGAGGACAGCCGCTGGCTGCTCTGCCGGGACGTTACCGAAGTAAATGTCGGGCAGCCGGGCGTCTGAGGTGCCGTTGTCCTCTCCCGGAATGTGGTATCTGTTCGACTACGGCATGGTGATTTCGACAGCTCCTGAGCCGGCCGACTGGGATGCCCTTCAGGCGCAGGCCGGCAGGGACCTTGCTCACGCTGACAGCCGGTACTGGACGCACCGGGAAGCCTTCGACGCCGGCACGCTGACACCTGCCGACTACTGGGCAGCGGTGCTTGGCAGGACCGTGGAGGAGGAACGCCTGGCGGTTCTGGAAGACCTGGATGCCGCGCAGTGGTCCCGCCTGAATCCGGCGACGGTAGGCGTGCTGCAAAGCCTTGCGGACGAGGGCGCACGCCTGGCCCTGCTCTCCAACATGCCGGAGGGGATGTCTGAGCGGTACCTGCGGGAGTCGTCCTGGGCTCAGTACTTCGAGAAAACCTATTTCAGCGGGCCGCTCCGGATGACTAAACCTGACCGTCGGATCTTCGAGCATGTGCTGCGGGACCTGCCGGCGGCGCCTGGAGACGTGGTGTTCATAGACGACAACACCCGGAACATCTCGGCAGCACAGGCGCTGGGCTTCCGGACCGTACTTTTCGGTGCCGGCACGGATCTTAGGCGCGAGCTGGCGGACCTGCGGCGGTAGGGTACCCGTTCCGCCAAGCGGGGGTTGATGGCTGCGGGGACTGTGGAGAGTTCAGGTGGACTTTTCAACGGGGAAAGAGACTCGGGAAGAGGGAGAAGACCTATGGGTGAGCAGCCAAGCCGAACCGAGATCAGCAGGGTCCTGTCCCATGCACTCCGTCACGCACCGGGGGAGTACCTGCTGGAGCTGGATCCTGAGGGATGGGCACCGATCAGCGACGTGCTGGACGCCCTTCACCGGCTGGGTCCGGGGTGGGCATACGTCGACGAGGCAGTGCTTCGGGAGGTGCTCGAAGCATCGGAGAAGAAGCGGCATCAGATGAGCAATGGTCGGATCCGGGCCGTGCATGGACACTCCGTACCGGTCCTGCCGGCTGAGGAGCCCTGTACGCCGCCGGTCGTGCTTTTCCACGGCACAGCCCGGGCCTCCCTGCCCGCCATCCGCAGGTCCGGGCTCCTGCCCATGAAGCGGCAGTACGTCCATCTGGCGGAAACGGTCGAGCAGGCACATCAGGTGGGACAGCGCAAGGACGCCGACCCCGTGATTCTCCGGATCGCCACGGACATTGCGGCTTCGGCAGGGGTCAGCTTCTATCGATCGGCGTCGGGGGTTTGGCTGTCCGGCGCCATTCCAGCTTCCGCAGTTGAGGTCCTTGATTCGGGACATTGAGGGGTAAAACCGTTCCTCGGAGATGACCTGTCGGGGTGGTGCGGACTAGGTAGTCGTCTGAGAAAGACGGGTATTTTCGCTTTTTCGGGAGGCCCGTTTTTGGCCTGTTTTCGGGCGGAAATGTCAGTGCCGGGTGAAATCCTGAGGGTATGGATCAGCTCGGGGACACCGACCGGACAACCGAAGAATCAGGCAGGTACGACCAGCAGCCAACAGGCCCGGCTGGCAACGAGGATGCTTCGCGCACGCCCTGCACGGTGGCGGTGTATCGGGCGGTTCCGGATGTCAGTGGTGACGGCGGCGCTCAGGCCGGCGCTGAGGGCGACACTGCCGCGTCCGCATATACCAACACCAACACCGGCGATGCCTCTACCAATCCCGCCGATACGCCTGCTGCCACCCTCTTCGACGCACCCAGTTCCGCGCCGGATCCCGACTTCACCGCAAGACCGGCGGCAGACTCCACATCGGATTCCGCTGCGGGGCCGGAAGTAGGATCCGCATCCGCCGACCCCGACCCAACGGTTGAACCCGCAGAACCCGGACCCGTCCCAGAGGACACCACAGACTCGCCGGCCGCTGAACCTGCGGAGCCCGCTGAACCTGCAGAACCCGCCACAGGTGCCACCGGTGCTGATGGTGATGGCTTTCCGGACGGTTTTACCGGGGTGCTGGCGATGGCGAATCTGGAGTCCTTCGACGAACACGCCACCGGTGAGGTATTGGCCCGTCTGTCGCATTTGGTTCGGTGGACGCAGGCCCAGCAGGCCCGCGCGCTCAACCATATGGAGGAACTGTTCCGCAAGGATGTGTGCAAGCACTTCGGCAGTGAAGGTCCGGGGCTCGCGTTCAGCCTCGCTGCCTCCGAGTGCGCTGCGATTTTGAATGTTCCGCAGACCACCGCGCAGGGCATGATGGTCGAAGCCGGCAGACTCTGCAGCACCCACACCGCCACCCTGACCGGACTGGAAGAAGGACGCTTCTCCTATGCGCACGCGCAGGTGGTCCTGGACCAGTGCCAGGACATTCCCGCTTCCAAACTCCCGGAGTTTGAGGCGGAGCTGCTCGCCAAAGCCGAAGGCATAACCCGGCCACAGTTCTGTGCCAAGGCACGCCGGCTGCGGGAGAAAACCTATCCCGAGACCATTGCCGAACGGCACCGGACAGCGTTCGAGAAACGCAAGGTGATCCTGGAACGGGACGAGGACGGCATGTCCTGGCTCTCCGCCCATCTGCGGGCCGAGCATGCCCAGCAGATCTACACAGCGTTGTGTACGTCAGCCCGTGGTGAGCAGGCGGACGGGGACCTGCGGACAGCGGACCAGCTGCGTGCCGACATCCTGACCCAACTGCTGATGGGCGGGCTTGGTTCACCCCGTGGTGGTTCCAGTGGTGGGGTCAACCGCACAGATGGAACCGGTCGCGGGACTGGGAATGCTCGCAAGTCTCGCGAAGCCGGTGGCACCGAACCTGACGAGCCGTCCGAACCCATGGGTGTTTTGCCGCGGGCCGAGATCATGGTCTTGATCAACGCCGAAACATTGTTCGGTGCCGACGAGCAGCCTGCCGAACTGCACGGCTACGGACCGATCAGCGCCGACGCAGCCCGCCGACTCGCACGCAACGCCGTGCACTGGACCGGGTTGGCCCAGGACCCAGCCACCGGGGAGATCCTCGGGGTCGGACGACGCCGGAAAGTCCCCGCCGGACTCGCCCGCTGGCTACGGGCCCGCGACGGAACGTGCCGGTTCCCGGGATGCCGGGTCGGTACTGCGGTCACGGAAATCGACCACACCACCGACTGGGTGAATGGCGGGAACACCGAACACGGCAACCTGGAACACCTCTGCCGCCGGCATCACCGGTTCAAGACCCTGGGATTCTGGAAAGCCACCCAACCGACACCGGGAGTGATGGAGTGGACGTCCCCGACGGGACGGGTCTACCGGACCGAACCGTTCCTCGAACTGGGAAGCCACGATGCGGAGACAGATCCCCGGGACGAGGACCCGCCGCCGTTCTGAGTCGCGCTGGCTCAGTCGAAGACCCGTGGCCCAGCCAGCCCACTGGAGGAGTACACAGTCGTTCAGCGGCGGCCCCGGCCCAACCTTGCCAGTTACTCAGACGGCCCAATGGTTTGGATCGTCGACCAGACCCTTTCAACCGGTCGGACACCCTTCACACTGCCCCAGGGGCCCAGGGGCCCAGAGGTGAAGGGGTGCAGGGGCCGGTCCTTGCTGGACCCTCACCCGGACAGCCCCCGGGGTGGACGCAGAGGACGCTCATCCGGGCTATTCGACAAGCCGGACCGGCCCGTCCGGACCACGCTACGGACGGGACAGGTCCGCAGCCCTGAAGGTATCGCACGTTTCCAGGCTGCCGCCGTCGTTGTACCCGGCCAGGAACCAGGACTGGCGCTGGGCGCTGGAGCCGTGGGTCCAGCTTTCCGGATTCACCTGTCCCGTAGCTGACGCCTGGATCCGGTCGTCTCCCACTGCAGAGGCGGCCGAAAGTGCATCGCTGATGTCTGTTTCCGTAAACGGCGCCAGGAAAGGCTCGTCCGATCCCGGAGCAGGCTGCGAGGCCGCATGGCGGGCCCACAGGCCTGCGTAGCAGTCGGCCTGCAGCTCTGTACGGACGGAAGCGGAGTCGGCGCCCTGCGGATCCGCATTCCGGCCGGCACTGGAGCCGGTGATCTGCTGGATATGGTGGCCAAACTCATGCGCAACCACGTATTCCTGCGCCAGCGGACCTCCGGAGGACCCGTAGCTCGTGACCAGATCGGAGAAGAACGCCGTGTCGTAGTAGGTCTGCTCGTCGGCAGGGCAGTAGAACGGGCCGACGGCGCTGGTGGCGGAGCCGCAGCCGGTGCTGGTCTGGTCGGTAAAGAGCACCACGCCAGGTTCTGTGTAGGTCAAGCCGGAATCGGCCAGATACGGCTCCCAGAAGCTGTCGAGGCTTTCGGCGGTCCCCAGAATGCGGCAATCCAGCCGTTCATTGGCGTCCTGGCCGTTCAGGCACGTGTCAATACTCTCGGATTGCGCCTGGCCTGCAGCTGTGCCGGAACCCTCGCTGAGGCCAAGCCCGTCAATCACATCCGATCCGAAGAACAGGGACAGGATCAGCAGCAGGCCGCCGCCCAGTCCTCCGCCTACGGCAATACCTTTTCCTTTGCCGCGCCGGTCGCTGACCCGGGAGGAATCCAGGCGGGCGTTGTTATTGAAACTCATTCCCTTAGGTTATCGGTTGCCGTCAGCAACCTTAGTTCCGCCGGGATCAGATCCTTTCGCCGATTCCGCGCGCCGCCAGCGCATCGCCGGTCTGCCGGGCATAGGCAACCGCCCGGATGGCCACCGGAACGGTGAGCGCCCGGATGGCCACCGGAACGGTGAGCGCCCGGGGATTGCGCTCCAGTCCGCGTGCCATGGCCGACTCCCGGACATCCCTGGCCGAGCCCAGCAGGAACGGAATGCTGCGCAGCATCAGCGCCAGGGTCAGCCCGAACCTCTCCGGATCCGCACCCAGCTGCCGCAGCGGCCGTGCCAGGGACACCAGCCCGTCCATGAGCACCTGCGGAGCAGTGGTCAGTGTCAGCAGCCGGGCAGCCGCTACGCAGAGCGCAATGTTGCCGGGAACCAGCAATGCTGCCTCCCACCCGGACGCCCACCATTGGAACGCCCCTAGAAGCAGCAGGACAGGCCACATGGACCGCAGCGGCCGCCAGGATTCGCGCAGCAGGTGCGCGGTTGCATAAGCAGTAAGCACGAGGACCGCTGCGGCCGCCACCACCGCGGGGGACCGCAGCACCAGCACGGCCGCAGACAGGACCACCAGTGCGCCGGCCTTCAGCCCAAGCGGTGCCGCGTGGAGCCACGAGTTCCCCGGACGGTAGGCACCCAGGAGATCCGCGGAGCCGGCCGCCCGTCTCACCGCACCCCCAGCGCCAGCGCACGGTAGGCGGCTATGCCCTCCCGGGGGCCGCCGTCGAACACCACCGCACCGTTGTCCATCACCAGGACGCGGTCCGCATCGGCAGCGAAATCGAGGTCATGGGTGGTGTAGATGACCTGCTGGGGGAGCGAGGCGAAGACCCGCCGCAGCCGTGCCGTGTTGCGCAGATCCAGCAGGGTGCTGGGCTCGTCCGCTACGAGTACGGCAGGGTCAACGGCCAGTACGGAGGCCAGTGCCATCAGCTGCCGTTCCCCGCCGGAAAGGTCGTAGATGCTGCGGTCCGCCAGCGCGAGCAGCCCAAGAGCCTCGAGCCGGGCCTCGGCGGCAGCGCGGCGCTGGCCGCGGTTGCGGATGGAGGCCCGCAGGGACAGCTCGACGTCGTCCCGCCCGGTGGGCATGACCAGCTGCGAGATTGGATCGGTAAAGACAAACCCCACGCGCCTTCGCACGGCCGCCCCCTGCGTGGCGGTGTCCAGTCCGTCGATGCTGACGCTGCCGGTGTCCGGCAGGACCAGGCCGTTCAGCAGTTTCAGAAGCGTTGATTTGCCGGAGCCGTTGGCGCCGACGACGGCGGTGCGGGCGTTACGCAGCTCCAGCGACAGCGGGTGCAGGATCGGTTCGCCGGCCGCGCCGCCGGCGGGCAGCACGGAGACATTCTGCAGCAGGATGGCGGGCATCAGCGGGAACCGCGCCCCGGGGTTGCCATGGACGGGAAGGCTTTGAACACGCTGACCGCCACCACCGAGGCGAACACGTTCTTGATGACATCCCCGGGCCAGAAGGCCATGTCCGCAGCCAGCGCTGCGGGGAAGGACAGATGGGCATTGAGCATCAGCCCGGCTATTCCGGCCGGATGCACCACAATGAAACTCGTGGCCAGTGCCGCTGCAAAGAGCAGGACGGCGCGGGCACGCCGGGGACGCCGCAGCACCAGTCCGGACAGCAGCCCGGCGACGGCGGCAGCCACGGGGAAGGACAGCAGATAGCCGACCGACGGACCAGCAAGGACGCCGAGGCCGCCGCTGAACCCGCTGAAGACCGGCAGACCGGCCAGGCCGGCGAGGAGGAAGAGCCCCACCGCGGCGGCTCCCCGCCACGGCCCCAGGAGCATGCCCGTGAGCATCACCGCAAGGGTCTGCAGGGTGATCGGGACGCCGGCCCCCAGCGGCACGCCGGGAAGGACGGAGAAAACCGCCGTCAGGGCCGCGAACACGGCAATCAGGGACAGGTCCGCCGACGTCCACCGCCGGCGCCCGGAAGATCCCCGGGAAGGTCGCCCCGAAGATCGCCCGGAAGCCGGCCCTGAAGCTGCCCGGAGGTTCTCGCGGGAGTGCACCCGGGGATCGGGAGAGCCTGTGCCGCCGGGCCCTGCGGCGGAGCGCGGCGCGTCGGCCGAAGTGTTGTTCATGGCTGCACTTTTCCTTAGGGGGAAGAAAACCGGACCCGATTACGTTTCGAACAGTAGCTGCGCTGCGGCGGGATTCCATTGGAGGTTTTCTACAAATGGGCTATGGCGGCTAGACTGGAAAGGCTGTTACGGCCAACCAGGCCTGCATGACCGGTCATTGTGACCCTTCCCGCCTCGGTGGACTCCCACCGTTCAAGGCCCGCGCACCGCGCAGCGTTTCTGCAAGACAAAACCTTCGAAAGGTCCACTGAGTGATTTCCGTATCTGGTCTCGAGCTGCGTGCAGGCGCACGGCTGCTCATGGAAGCGGTTTCATTCCGTGTTGACAAGGGAGACAAAATCGGGCTGGTCGGCCGCAACGGCGCCGGCAAGACCACCCTGACCAAGGTCCTCGCCGGGGAAACGCTTCCCGCCGCAGGTACGGTCAAGCGCGTCGGTGAAATCGGCTACCTGCCGCAGGATCCGCGCACTCCGGACATGGAGCAGCTCGGCCGCGACCGCATCCTCTCCGCGCGCGGACTGGACAAGGTCTCCGCCCAGCTCAAGAAGTGCCAGGATGAAATGGCCAGCGATGATCCGAAAATCTCGCAGAAGGCCATGAACCGTTATGACCGGCTGGAGTCCGAGTTCCTCTCGGCCGGCGGCTACGCAGCGGAGTCCGAGGCAGCAACCATCTGCGCCAACCTGGCCCTGCCGGACCGGCTGCTGAACCAGCCGCTGAGCACGCTTTCCGGCGGCCAGCGCCGCCGTGTGGAACTGGCCCGGATCCTGTACTCGGATGCGGACACCATGCTCCTCGATGAGCCCACCAACCACCTCGACGCCGATTCCATCGCCTGGCTGCGCGAGTTCCTGAAGAACCACACCGGCGGCCTGATCGTGATCAGCCACGATACCGAGCTGCTCGAAGCTACGGTCAACAAGGTCTTCAGCCTGGATGCCAACCGCGCCACCATCGACATCTACAACATGGACTGGAAGCGCTACAAGATCCAGCGTGAGACCGACGAGCGCGCCCGCAAACGCGAACGTGCCAACACCGAGAAGAAGGCCGGCATCCTGCTGGCCCAGGCCAACAAGATGAAGGCGCGTGCCTCCGGTGCCTCCGCAGCTCAGAGCATGCTCAAGCGCGTAGACCGCCTGATGGGCGGCCTCGACGCCGTCCGCGCCACCGACCGCGTTGCGGCCCTGCGCTTCCCGGATCCGGCCCCCTGCGGCAAGACCCCGATGATGGCCGAGGGTCTGAGCAAAAGCTACGGCTCGCTGGAGATCTTCACCGATGTGGACCTGGCCATCGACCGCGGCTCGAAGGTGGTGATCCTGGGCCTCAACGGTGCCGGTAAGACCACCCTGCTGCGGATGCTGGCCGGCGTGGACAAGCCGGACACCGGAAAGGTCATTGCCGGACACGGCCTCAAGGTGGGCTACTATGCCCAGGAGCACGAGACCCTGGACACGAACCGGACGGTGCTGGAAAACATGCGCTCGTCCGCTCCGGATATGGACGACGCCGAGGTCCGCAGCGTGCTGGGCTCGTTCATGTTCAGCGGCGACGACGTCGAGAAGAAGGCCGGCGTCCTGTCCGGCGGTGAGAAGACCCGGCTGGCGCTGGCCACCATCGTGGCCTCCTCCGCCAACGTCCTGCTGCTGGACGAACCCACCAACAACCTGGACCCCGCCTCGCGTGCGGAAATCCTGGGTGCCCTGAGCAACTACACGGGAGCCGTGGTGATGGTCAGCCACGATGAAGGCGCCGTTGCAGCCCTGAACCCGGAACGCGTGGTTCTGCTGCCCGACGGCGACGAGGACCACTGGAACGAGAACTACCTTGACCTGGTGACCCTGGCCTAGCCGGAGCCGCCGGCACAACTGAATGCCGCGTCACAACTGAATCTGCTTCAAAACTAAACGGCCCTGCTCCCATCGGAGCAGGGCCGTTTAGTGCGTCCTGGGCACGCGGTCCTAGAAGCCCTGGGCGTCCAGAATCGCGTCCTCTTCCTCTTCGCCCGTCGGGCCGCGCTTCTTCCGCGGCGGCCGACGCCGGGACGGGGCGGGGTGGGCGGCAATGATGTCGTCCTCATCCTCGTCGTCATCGTCAATGCCGTCGTAGTAACGGTTAAGGGCTTCCTGCCGGGCCGCATAGCCCAGGCCAATGAACATCATCAGCGCGAATCCGTACCACTGCAGTCCGTAGGAAAGGTGCAGCCCCTCGTCCACCTCCGGCCGGGGTGCGCTTTCGGGTACGACGGCGGCTCCCGGGTCCTCGCTGGCCATCAGGGCATAGGAACCCCGGTGCAGCGGATAGTCCAGCTGTTCGGCGAAGGCGCCCAGATCGATGGAGGCCAGCTGTCCTTCGGGCGCCCCGCGGGACAGGGTGGGCTCTGACGGCTTGATCCGTGCCACCACGCTGACCCGTCCCTCGGGCGCGGCAGGGATGCTGTCCGGCCTGCCGGCTTTGTCATCACCGATGGGCAGCCAGCCGCGGTTGACCGCCACGCTGGTCCCGTCGTCGAGCTTCAGCGGCAACAGGACCTCGTAGCCGGGCCGTCCCTTGAGCGGGCGGTTGCGGATAATGCGCTGCTCGGCGGAGTCGTACGTACCCTCCAGCGTCACCGGCAGCCATTCAGCGTTTTCGTCGTACTCGTCGAAGTACTTTTGAGCCTCGTCGTAGGGCACGGGTGCGGCGTCGTAGTTGGACTCAATCCGGGCGCTGTCGGCCAGGGATGCCTCGCGGCGGTCCATCTGCCACCTGCCCAGACCAACGCAGGCTGCTGCCAGGATGCAGACGAGGACCAGCCAGCCAACCCAGCGCGGCGAAAGCAGGAAGCGGTACATCTACTGGGCCCCGCCTTCGCCCAAGGGAAGGGTTTCCTTCCAGAGGCCTCGGGTACGCAGATAGTCCTCCAGCCACTCGCGGTGTTCATCGCAGGACAACCAGGTCTTGCGCCGCTCCGGGGTGTGGATCCGGGGGTTGTTCCACAGCAGACGCCAGGCCGCGTCGAGCCGGCAGGCCTTTCGGGAGCACACCGGGGTGCCGGCGTCGTCGGCGGAGTTGCCGGAGTTGCCGGAGAGTGAATCGAGAAGGTTCATGCTGGAGAATCAGGCCTTGTCTTCGTTGTTGGTGCCGGTGTTCATAGTGGTGCCGGTGGTTTCGTCGTCGTCGTTGTCTACGATTTCACCCGCCAACACAGTGGTCTCGGGGGTTTCTCCCGGTTCGTCGGCCACCCGCGGAGCTTCCAGCTCGGTAACCGGCGGACGGTCAATCATCGCGTCGGTAGCGGTCATGAGGCGTGTATCCGAGCCGCCGTTGGCGATGATGACGGCAAAGTAGGGGATCACCACGGCACCGGCGATCACCACCCATAACAGCCAGCCGTGAACGAAGAACATCAGGAACAGGCAGACCACGCGGATGCCCATGGACACCCCGTATTTGAGCATGCGGCCGTGCATTTCGTCTGTGTGCGGGCTGGGCGCGTCCGTGATTCGAGGGATGCTCTCCCCGCGGTTCGTGTCCTTAGCCATCAGTAGCCATTGGTAGTCCTCATCACCCTCCAAACAGGTTTGTTCATTCTCTCACTAGCGGCCGCGTTGTAGAAGTTGAATCCGGCGCACGTAGGATCAAGGCAACCCCAACAGCTGGCTGAAAGAAGGACCATCCATGCAGAACACCCCAGAGAACGAATCCGGCCGCAGCGTCCTGATCACCGGAGGAAACCGCGGAATCGGGCTGGCAATCGCCAAGTCGTTCCTGGCCGCAGGGGACCGCGTGGCCATCACCTACCGCAGCGGCGAGGTGCCCGCCGGCATGCTGGGCGTGAAGGCGGATGTGACGGATATGGCATCGGTCGACGCCGCATTCACCGAGGTGGAGGCCGCCCACGGCCCGGTCGAGGTCCTCGTGGCCAACGCAGGGATCACCCGGGACACGCTGCTGCTGCGGATGAGCGAAGATGACTTTTCCGACGTGATCGACACCAACCTCACCGGAGCCTTCCGGGTGGTCAAGCGCGCATCCAAGGGCATGCTGCGGATGAAGAAGGGCCGCGTGGTGCTGATCTCCTCGGTGGTCGGCCTCTACGGTTCTCCCGGGCAGATCAACTACGCCGCCTCCAAGTCGGGGCTGATCGGCATTGCCCGTTCCCTCACGCGCGAACTCGGTTCCCGCAACATCACGGCCAACGTTGTGGCACCCGGATTCATCAACACCGACATGACCCGCGCCCTGCCCGAGGACACCCAGAAGAACTACCTCTCTTCCATTCCTGCCGGCCGGTTCGCCGAACCCGAGGAAGTGGCGAACGTGGTGCGCTGGATCGCCGGAGAGGAAGCCGGCTACATTTCCGGTGCGGTCATCCCGGTCGACGGCGGCCTGGGCATGGGACACTAGCCCCGCCAACGGCCCGCCCGGCATTCCTTGGAGGTTTCCTCAAATGCCGGGCGGGCCGCCGGCTGGCAGGATGGGTTCGGAGAGCAAGACGCTTAGACACTTTCTACAAAAGGAGTTCCCATGGGCCTGCTGGACGGCAAAGCCGCGATTGTCACCGGATCATCACGCGGTATCGGTGCCGAGGTGGCGAAGTACCTGGCCGCCGAAGGTGCCGGCGTAGTGGTCAACTACCGGCAGAAGGCACCTCGCGCCAATAAGGTCGTGGCGGCTATCGAGGCCGACGGCGGCCGCGCGGTCGCCATAGGTGCCGACCTGACCGTGCCCGAAGGGCCGGCAGCGCTGATCGCCGCAGCCCGGGAGAACTTCGGCGGCCTGGACGTCCTGGTGCTCAACGCCTCCGGCGGCATGGAGACGGGCATGGGCGAGGACTACGCGCTGAAGCTGAACCGCGACGCGCAGGTCAACATGCTCAGTGCCGCCGTGGAAGTAATGCCGGCCGGTTCGCGGGTGGTCTTCGTCACCAGCCACCAGGCGCACTTCATCAAGTCCGTTCCCACCATGCCCGAATACGAAGCGGTGGCCCTCAGCAAGCGGGCCGGCGAAGATGCGCTCCGCAGCATGCTCCCGCAGCTCGAGGAGAAGGGCATCACCCTGGTGGTGGTCTCCGGAGACATGATCGAAGGCACCGTGACGGCGACTCTGCTGGACCGGGCAAACCCGGGCGCCATCGAAGCCCGCCGGGAGGAAGCCGGCCGGCTGTACTCCGTGGCCGAGTTCGGCGCCGAGGTGGCCCGCATGGCCACAGCCGACGTGCCGTCCGGGCACACCGAATATGTGGGCGGGGCGGATTACCTCTCCGCCGGTGCGGCAGCTGAGACGGCGGGCGACCCCGCCTAGAGCTTCACGAAGTGCTGCACCACGTCCAAAGCGGGCAGGTTCAGCACGGCATCCGCGGCGGCCTGCACTGCCGGTTTGGCGTTGAACGCCACTCCCAGTGCGGCCGCCGCAAGCATGTCCAGATCATTGGCGCCGTCGCCCACCGCAACGGTGTGCTCCGGTGCCACCTCCAGCTCCCGGGCCCATTCGGCCAGTGAGCGGGCCTTGACCGCGCGGTCCACCACCTCCCCGGACACGGCACCGGTCAGCACCCCGTCCTCGATTTCCAGCAGGTTCGCCCGCCGGAAAGTGAGCTGCAGTCGGTCGGCCAAAGGATCCAGCACCTGGCTGAACCCGCCGGAAACCACCGCAACGCCGTGCCCGGCAGCGAGGAACTCCTTCACCAGCAGCTCGGCTCCGTCGGACAACTCAATCCGGGCGCCTACTTCGTCAATGACGGATGCCGGCAGCCCGGCAAGCGTCTTGACGCGGGCATGCAGGCTCGCAGCGAAATCCAGTTCACCGCGCATGGCCGCCTCGGTCACGGCGGCCACCTCCGCTTCACGTCCCGCATGGGCCGCCAGCAGTTCGATAACCTCCTGCCGGATCAGGGTCGAGTCCACGTCCAGCACCAACAGCTTCCGTGCCTGGACCAGCAGCGACGGCGGAACCACGGCGCTGTGCTCCCCTCCCGGCTTTGCCGGTACGGCTGCGGACGCCGCGGCGACGGTGCGCCGCAGCCGGGAAAGGCCGCCGTCGTACTCCACATAAAGCTTGGACACCGTGTAACCGTTCCCCGCGGCGTTCTCCAGTTCCAGGATCCGCGCCCCCAGCCCGGACACGGCGGCCTGCACCGCGCCAAGATAGGCGTCGGACAGGTCCTTCCCGTAGCTGACGACACTGTATTCGGGGGAGTTCGGCATGGCTTCCGTTCTGCTCGCTTCGGGGCTCGGTTCGGGGCGGGGGTACCTGTTCGGTACGGGGGTTTCGCAGCCGCGGCTGCGTGGCCGGGAAAGCGTATCGTTTCGCCAATGCCCCTTTCCTTAGCCTAATGTCTAGTGCTATGAGTGATGTTCTTGAATTTGCCGGTGTCAGCGTTGTACGTGGCGGGAAAACCCTTTTGGACGGCGTTGACTGGCAGGTCAAGGAGGGGGAGCGCTGGGTGGTCATGGGCCCCAACGGCGCCGGCAAGACCACGTTGCTGCAGATTGCCGGCGGCCGGATGCACCCCACCCGGGGCGTAGCGGGCATCCTGGAGGAAGTCCTCGGAGCCGTGGACGTTTTCGAGCTCCGCCCCCGCATCGGCCTGGCCTCCGCTGCCCTCGCCGGGCAGATCCCCGACGACGAAACGGTCCTCAACGTGGTGGTCACTGCCTCCTACGGGATGACGGGCCGCTGGCGTGAGAAGTACGAAAAGCTTGATGAGCGCCGCGCCTTCAATCTCCTGCACGAGTGGGGCATGTCCACCTTCATGAACCGCCGCTTCTCCTCGCTCAGCGAGGGTGAGCGCAAACGGGTGCAGATTGCGCGTGCCCTGATGACGGACCCGGAACTGCTGCTTCTTGATGAGCCGGCCGCGGGCCTGGACCTCTCCGGCCGCGAGGATCTGCTTTTCCGTCTGGGCGAGCTGGCCCGTGACGAGGAAGCACCGGCCATGGTCCTGGTGACCCACCACCTCGAAGAGGTCCCCACCGGCTTTACGCACGCCCTGCTGCTGCGCGACGGCGGCGTGGTGGCGTCCGGCCCCATCGACGAGGTCTTCACCGAAGAACACCTGAGCACCGCCTTTGACCTGCCGGTGGAACTGCGCCGCGAGGGCGGCCGGTACTCGGCCACCGCCCGGCGCAGCTAGGCAGCAGGTCCCCGGGTGAACCTCCAGTACCTGCAGTCCGCCGACGATCCGCGCGTGCGGGACTACACCTCCCTCACGGACACCTCCCTCCGGAAGCGCCGGGAGCCGGAGGAGGGCATGTACATTGCAGAATCCTCCAAGGTGCTGCGCCGCGCCGTGGACGCCGGCCACCGTCCGCGGTCCTTCTTCCTGGCCGAGAAGTGGCTTGATGATCTGCGGGACATCCTGGACAGGTTCCCGGACGTGCCCGCTTTCGTCGGCACGTCCGAGGTGCTCGAGGAGATCACCGGTTTCCACCTGCACCGCGGTGCCCTGGCGGCCATGGAGCGGCCCGCTCCGCTGGAGCTGTCTGCGCTGCTGGCATCCTCGCGCCGCGTGGCCGTGCTGGAAGACATAGTCGACCACACCAATATCGGTGCGATTTTCCGTTCGGCCGCCGCCCTGCAGGTGGATGCCGTCCTCGTGACCCCGCGCTGTGCGGATCCCCTGTACCGCCGGGCCATCCGGGTCAGCATGGGCGCCGTCTTCCAGGTTCCCTGGGTGCGGCTGACAGACTGGCCCGGCCAGCTGGAGCAGCTGCGGGACGCCGGGTTCGTCACTGCTGCCCTGGCCCTGCGCGAAGATTCCCTGACCCTGGATGAACTCAGCGCCCGCCGCGACGAACGCCTGGCCCTGATCCTTGGCACCGAGGGTGACGGATTGGCCGACACCACGCTGGCCGGCGTCGACTTGGCGGTGCGCATCCCGATGAGCGGCGGCGTCGATTCGCTGAACGTGGCCGCCGCCAGCGCCGTGGCTTTCTGGGAGTGTCGCCCCTAACGGGTGCAGGAAAGCCCGCTGCCCTTACCCCGCGGCGCGTCGGGTGCGAGACTATGGCCGTTACCCCACCCCTCTGAGGACGCCAGCGGAGCTGCCATGCAATCCCGTGCAAGGACCCGGCCAGGAAGTGTCCTGGCGGTGTGCACCGGGCTGCTGCTGACGGTGTCGGCCTGCGGGCCAACGGCGCAACAGGTGCAGGAACGTGAGGCTTCCGCGTCGGCGTCACCGCTCGGAACCGGATCCGTTCCGGCAGCACCGTCCGGCACCGGGTCGCCGACACCGACGGCGTTGGAATCCCCTGGCCAGGAAGCCGCTGCCTCCGCCCCGGCTGCCTCAGACCCCGCCGCCGCAATACCGCACGTGGGGGTTACCGGGACACAGACCGGGATGCCGCAGCCCGTCCAGGACGCCTGCCAATGGCTGCTTCGCCGCGATCCGGAGCCCATGTCCGGTGCCGAAGCGGGGACCTGCGTGGCCGCAGCCATGGCTGCGGGGGAGGGCGGCATTCAAACCCTGCAGACCGACACCAGCTGGCTCCCCGCGGACACCTACACCATCCGCTTTGCCACCGGTCCCGGGTTCGCCATGACCCTTCGGGGCACGGATGGGAAAATCGCGGTGAATATCCGTGACGGACAGCGCGTACTGCGGAAAAATGACAAGGACATCACCGCCGACCCGCGGGGCTCGGCCGAAGAGGCCTATGCCGCAGTCCTCGCCGATGCGGCTGAGTTGACCGTGCGGCCGGATAAAGTCGCCGCCCTGCTCTCCCCGGCGCCGGAGGTGGCCGTGCGGTACGGGGTGCCTCTGGAGGGGGCGGCCTGCACGCAGATCAGCGGAAACTTCGACACCACGGCAGACGGGTCCGAAGGCCCGCAGGAAACAGACTCCTCCGCCGTGCTTCCGGCCGGGTCATTCTCGCTCTGGCTTGATGACTACTACCGGCCCGTCCGGATCGAAATCTCCGGGTTGAACCAGGGGATCGTTTCGACCATCACCGCGGTCAACGCGCAGTGGGGTGCCCGGGCCCTGCCGTGAAACCCGTTGTCCCGGCCCGCAAAACGCGCGCCGGGCTGTTTCCCGCCGGATGGCTAAATGCGCTAGTATTGGTTGCTGGCCGAATCTACGGCCGATAAAGCTTTCAACCACACTGTGCCTGGCAAAATCCAGGCACCAAAAGAAGGTAAAACTGTGAAGTCTGATATCCACCCCAAGTATGCTCCGGTTGTCTTCCGCGATCTCGCGTCCGACACCGCTTTCCTGACGGCCTCCACCGCCACGTCCTCCAAGACGATCGAGTGGGAAGACGGAAACACCTACCCGCTCATCGAGGTGGAAATCTCCTCCGCATCGCACCCGTTCTACACGGGCAAGCAGCGCATCATGGACTCCGCCGGCCGCGTGGAGCGCTTCAACGCCCGCTTCAAGGGCTTCGGCGCCAAGAAGTAGCCAGTTCGGCATACACAGCAGTATTTGGAGAAAGGTCCGCCGGCATCAGCCCGGCGGGCCTTTCCCTATAAGGGGGGCCGTACGGTCCCGGCACCGGATCCAGCAGAGGAGTCTTGATGACAAGCGCAGAACACGGCGGACGCCGGCACGGTGAATACAAAGTTCCCGGCGGCAAACTGGTGGTTGTGGATCTGGAGGTCCGTGACGGCCGGCTGGCCGGCGTTTCCCTCGGCGGCGACTTCTTCCTGGAGCCGGATGAAGCGCTCGGGGACATCAATGCCGCCCTCGAAGGACTGCCCTCCGAGACGACGTTCGGTGACATCGCTGCTGCGGTGCGTTCCGGGCTGGCCCCCGACGCCGTGCTCTTCGGCTTCTCGCCCGAGGCTGTAGCCACCGCCGTGCGCCGTGCCCTGGGCAAGGCCACCGGCTGGGGGGACCACCAGTGGGAGATCATCCCTCCCACCCCGCTTTCCACGCACATGCACGTGGCGATGGACGAGGTCCTGGCCGAGGAAGTCGGCACCGGCCAGCGCAATCCGACGCTGCGGTTCTGGGAATGGGAGACGCCGTCCGTGGTGATCGGCAGCTTCCAGTCGCTGAAGAACGAAGTGGACCCGGACGGAGCCGAACGGCACGGAGTGACCGTGGTCCGGCGCATCACCGGGGGCGGAGCCATGTTCATGGAACACGGCAATGCCATCACCTACTCGCTGTACCTGCCCCAGTCCCTCGTGGACGGTTTGAGCTTCGCGGATTCCTATCCCTTCCTGGATGCCTGGGTGATGGAGTCCCTGAAGAAACTCGGCATTTCCGCCTGGTACGTCCCGCTCAATGACATGGCCACCGACCAGGGCAAGATCGGCGGCGCCGCCCAGAAGCGGTTCAGCAGCGGCGGGATGCTCCATCACGTGACCATGTCCTATGACATCGACGCGGACAAGATGGTGGAGGTGCTGCGGATCGGCAAGGAGAAGCTCTCGGATAAGGGCACCACCAGTGCCAAGAAGCGGGTGGACCCGCTCAAGCGGCAGACCGGGCTCTCGCGCGAGGACATCATCGCCACCATGATGGATACCTTCGCCACGCGGTACGGCGCCGTAACGGCCGGAATCAGCGACGAGGAGCTGGCCCGCGCGGAGGAGAAGGTCGCCGAAAAGTTCGATACGGCGGAATGGCTTAACCGCGTACCGTAGTCCCGCGGCGGGGGACCGCCGCGCTACCCCGGCGGCGGTCCGTAGGCCTAGACTGCGCAGATGGAGAAAAAGTCGCTGACCGCCCTTGCCCGCCAACACCTGGAAACCTCACGGAAGGCCGCCAGCGGACGCAGCGCCTCCACCGTCTACGGCGGACACGAACACATCCTGCGGCAGACCGTGATCGCCCTCCGCGCCGGGTTTGTTCTGGATGAGCATGAGAACCCGGGGGAAGCCACCGTCTTCGTCCTGAAGGGCAGAGTCGCCCTGTCCGCGGAAGGCAACACCTGGGACGGCTCCGCAGGGGATCTCCTGATTGTTCCGCAGGCCCGCCACTCCGTGGAAGCGCTGGAAGACTCGGCCATCCTCCTCACCGTGGCCAAGCCGCAGCTGGCCTGAGCAGAACCTGGCCTGAGCCGGAACTGACCCCGGCAGGCAGCCGGCGCCACGCACCGGGTGCCTGCCCGGGTTTTACAGTGCCGCTGCCTGCACGCGCAGGGACCGAAGCAGCTGGTCCTGCTGCTCAATGATGATCCGCCGCAGCGCAGCCGGAGCATCGGGGTGCAGCTCCAGCCATTCCACCGACTTCTGCACCACGGGATGATCCGCCGGAGCCAGGTGCTCGGCTGCATCCTGGTGTCCCGGATAGAGACCGCCGACCACCCGTGAGGCCAGCTCGATGCTGCGCCCGGCCCAGACCTCGGTGAGGGACGTAAAGTAGTCCTCCACATATCCGTCCAGCAGCTCGTGGCTGCCCAGGTTGAAACCGTGGATGGTGGCCGAAAGCAGCTCGTTGGAAAGGCCGTCCGAATGGACTGCTGCCTGCCAGGCTGCTGCCTTGACCTCCGGATTGGGGAACGCTGCGGCAGCGGTGGTGTGGCCCACCCGTCCCGACGCCGTGGTGTCCCGTTCCAGCTCGGCATCCAGCTCGGCACGGGTAGCGGATCCTCTGGCCGCCAACGCCACCCACAGGCGCCAGCGCAGGTCCGAATCCACGGTTAGGCCCTGGATGCCGGCGCTGCCGTCAAGCAGTCCGCGGAGCAGCTCGTTATGGGTGCTGCTGCGGCGCCCTGCGCCGGCTGCCGCGCGTGCCCAGATGACCTGCCGGTCGCTGCCCGGGGCTGCTGCCTTCAGCTGCTCGGTGATACCGGCGTAGAACTCCTCGCGCAGGGCATCCCGCCGCGAAGCCGGGGCGTAGTACTCGATGGCGCTGAGGGCATTGTCCAGCAGCACCTGCAGCACCCCGGCACCGCTTTCGGCCGGCGCGACCCGCTGGACCAGCCGCACGTAGTCCTTGGCACTCAGGATGCCGTCGCGGACGCTGTTCCACAGAGCGGACAGGGCGATGGCCCGGGCGAGGGGATCGGCCACAAGGTGAAGCGACTCGAGCAGCGTCGCCAGCGACACGTCGTCGAAACGTATCTTGGCGTAGGTCAGGTCCTCGTCGTTCAGCAGCAGCAGGGTCGGACGCTGCCTGCCGATCAGTTCGGGCACCTCGGTGCGGGAACCGGCAACATCCAGTTCCACGCTGTCGATGCGGGACAGGGCGCCGGCGGCATCGAAATCATAGAGCCCGATGCGGAGCCGGTGCGGCCGGGGAACCTGTTCTCCGCTGACCGGATCCGGGGCGTTCTGCCGGATGACCACGGAGGTGTAGGCACCGGCGTCGTCGGTTTCCGTCTCCGGAACCAGGACCGGAACGCCGGCGGTCTGCAGCCACCGGCCGGACCACAATGCCATGTCCCGGCCGGACGCCGTCTCAAGGGCGGTAAGAAGATCCGCGAGGGTGGTATTGCCGAAGGCATGCTCGCGGAAGTATCCCCGGGCCGCTTCGATGAAGGTATCAAACCCGACATAGGCCACGAGCTGCTTGAGGACGGAGGCACCCTTGGCGTAGGTGATGCCGTCGAAGTTCTGCTTCGCCGCCTCCAGGTTCGGAATATCGGCAACAATCGGGTGCGTGGTGGGCAGCTGGTCCTGGACGTAGGCCCAGGCCTTGCGCCGGTTGGCGAAGCTGACCCAGGAATTGGTGAACTCCGTGGCACGGTCCACTGCCAGGGCGCCCATGTAATCCGCGAAGGATTCCTTCAGCCACAGGTCATCCCACCACTTCATGGTGACCAGGTCCCCGAACCACATGTGCGCCATTTCGTGCAGGATGGTGTTTGCCCGGGCCTCGTACTGTGCCTCGGTGGCCCGCGACCGGAAGACGTATGCCTCCGTGAACGTCACCAGCCCGGGGTTCTCCATGGCACCCAGGTTGTACTCGGGTACAAAGGCGGAGTCGTATTTCCCGAAGGGGTACGGGTAGTCGAAGAGCTCATGGAAGTAGTCCAGTCCGCGCTTGGTCACAGCGAAGATGTTTTCCGGGTCGAAGTACTCGGCCAGCGAAGTGCGGCAGTAGGCGGCCAGGGGGACCCGCAGGTCCGTACCGTCCGCGAGCCGGCGGGACCACTCGTCGTCGGCCCGGTGGTAGGGGCCGGCCAGCACGGTGGTGATATAGGTGGAAATGCGCTGCGTGGGGGCGAATTCCCACCGGCTGAGCGTCCCGTCGCCCAGCGGGGTCCGCTGCGTTTCAACGCCGTTGGAAGCAACTTCCCAGCCACTCGGTGCCGTCGCGGTGAAGCGGAAGGCAGCTTTCAGGTCCGGCTGTTCAAAGTCCGCGAAAACACGGCGCGCATCGGCGGGCTCGTACTGCGTGTACAGGTAGGTGCGGCCGTCCGCGGGATCCAGGAACCGGTGCAGGCCTTCACCGCTGCGGCTGTACAGGGCAATACCGTCCACGGTCACCGTGTTCTGCGCCTGCAGGCCTGACAGGTGGATCCGGGAGGAATCGACGGCCTCCGCCGGATCCAGCTCGGTGCCGTTCAGGACTACGGAGGACACCCCGCCATGAATGAAGTCCAGGAACGTTGCCGCGCCGGGCTCCGAGCAGCTGAAGGTAATGGTGCTGCGGGACCGGAAGCCGGCGGCCTCGGGATCCTCGGCGTTCCCCAGGTCCAGTTGGACATCGTAGGAGGTTACGGACAGCAGGTGGGACCGCAGAGCGGCTTCGTCACGGCTCAGGTTCTGGTTAGGCACCTGTTCATTCAATCACTTCTTCGGGAGCCGGCGTTGCCCGTGACGCAAGCAGGCCCGCCGGGCCACTGCCGTTATCCGGCCAGCAGCACAGCCACGGCGAGCCCCAGCCCGGAGATGAGCACCCATGAGGCCAACGCGGCCGCGACGGCGCGGACGCCGGAGGCAAAGAGCGCACGGACCCGGACCCCCGCACCCAGCGCGAACAGTGCGGCCGCGAAGAGCAGCTCCTGCAGTACCGCTGCGGCGTCCAGCACTGCCTCGGGCAGCACGCCCCAGGTGCGCACCAGGATCAGGGCAAGGAAACCCAGGACAAACAGGGGAACCAGGGGCGGCCGCTTGCCTGCTCCCGGACCCTGTGCCGCATCGGCGCGGCGGGCGAGCAGCCCGGCTGCCGCGGTCATCGGTGCCAGGAGCACCACGCGGGCCAGCTTGACGACGACGGCGGCGGCCAGCGCCGCGGTGCCTGCGGTCTGCGCCGTGGCCACCACCTGCCCGACGTCGTGTACCGAAGCTCCGGCCCAGGAACCGAAAACCCCGGGCGGCAGGTTCAGGAGCCCACCGGCCGCCGGAAGCGCGGCAATGGCCAGGGTGCCGCAGAGCGTCACCAGGGCAATCGGTACCACCGTGTCTTCGGTGCGCGTCCTGCGGACGGCTGCCATCGCCCCGATGGCGGACACCCCGCAGATGGAGAACCCCGCCGCAATCAGCACCGGCTCGTCGCCGGGCAGGCGGAACAGCCGGCAGATGCCGTAGGTGCCGGCGAAGGCCGCCAGCACCAGGGCCACAATCAGCACCAGTGCGGACCATCCCAGGTCAGCGATGTCCACCAGGGAAACCTTCAGCCCCAGCAGGACAATTCCGAGGCGCAGGAGCTTTCGTGCGGCCAGGGCGAGCCCGGGTTTCCAGGAACCCGCTGCCCGGGCCGCAGCACCGGGCAGGTTGGCGGCCAGGAGGCCCAGGACCACCGCCGCGGTCAGGACGGGGACCGCCGGCAGGAGCCGATGCAGCAGGTAGGACAAGGCGACGGCGGCCGCGGCGGCCAGCAGACCCGGAACAGCAGCGCGTATGCGGGCCCCAAAGGCCGGCGCGGGGGAGGAAGACGCGGTGGAGGAGGGAGCAGGGAATGAGGGGGCGGTGGAGGAAGACGCGGAGGAGGCCGTCGCAGGGGATGAAGTGTTGGAGGAGGAAGAAGGGTCGGGCGAAGCGGGGGAGGCGGGCACGTCTCCAGCCTGCCGTAGTCCGCACGCTTCTCCAAAGCACCCCGGAATACCGGCGGTGCCTGCCCCGTGCACCACCCGCCGGCGCACTGTTCGACGCACCCCACCGGCGCAATGTTCGACGCACCCCGCCGGCGCGCTGTTCGACACACCTCCACAGAGGCAGCTGCACCGTTCGGTGCCGCCAAACGGTGCGCGCCATACTGGCCGCCGTCCCTGCGTTGCTACGATGGGGACACCATCCTCAAGCCACCCGGGGGAAGCGACATGAGTTCGCACAACAACGGCCAGGGCATTGACGGCGCCCCGGCGCAGCAGATCATCGAATCCCCCTGGTTATTCCCCGCCGCCGAGGTTGCCGCGGCACTGGGAACCGATCCCGCCGCCGGACTTGACGCCGGCGAGGTCCGGGCTCGCCGGGAACGCTACGGCCCTAATCTGCTTGCCGAAGCTCCGAAAATACCGGCCTGGCGCCGTATCCTCCGGCTGCTCTCGGACCGGCTGACCATTGTCCTGATTATTGCCGCAGTGGTGAGCGCCGTCGTGTCCCGGGAATGGGAGACCCCGGTGGTGATCCTGCTGGTCATCATCCTTAACACTGCACTGAACTATGTGCAGGAGCAGCGGGCCGAGAACAGCCTGGAGGCCCTGCGCAGCGCTTCGGCGGCTAACTGCAGGGTGCTGCGCTCCGGCAGCACCGCCACGGTGGAGCGGGCTGAGCTGGTGCCCGGCGACGTCGTCCTCCTGGAGGCAGGGGACAGCGTGCCGGCGGACGGGCGGCTGGTTGAAGCCGTGCGCCTGCAGGTGGCCGAGGCGGCACTCACCGGCGAGTCCAAGCCCACCAACAAGGTCCTTGCCCCGCTGTCCGATCCGCAGCTGCCGGTCGCTGACCGTACCAACCTGCTGTTTATGGACACCGACGTCACCCGGGGCCGCGCCGTCCTGCTGGTGACCGGTACCGGCATGAACACGCAGATCGGCACCATCGCCCACCTGCTGGGCAGCACCATGGAGGAAAAAACCACCCTCCAGCGCAGCATCGACCAGCTGGCCCGGGTCCTGACCTATATCGCCTTCGCCGTCGTCGCCGTCGTCTTCGTGCTGGGGCTGCTGCGCGGGGACAGCTGGGAGGACCTGTTCCTCACCGCAGTGTCCCTGGCCGTGGCCACCATCCCGGAGGGCCTGACCGCCGTGGTTGCCTTTACCCTGGCCATGGGTGCGTCCCGGCTCGCCGCCCGCGGCGCGATCATCAAGCAGCTGGCCGCCGTGGAAACCCTGGGCAGCACGTCGCAGATCTGCACGGACAAGACCGGCACGCTCACGCTCAACCAAATGACGGTGCGCCGGCTGTATTCGCCGTCGGGCCGCCGCTTCCGGGTGACCGGGAACGGCTATTCCACCGACGGGAAGATCCTCAGCCCGGACGGACAGTCCGCCCCGATGCCCTCCGAAGCGTTCCTGGCCATGGCGCTGTGCAACGACGCCTCCGTAGAGGACGGCCGGCTCACCGGCGATCCGACCGAAGGGGCCCTGGTGGTGTTGGCCGAAAAGGGCGGCATCGATGTGGCCGGCGCCCGGTCCACGCACCGGCGCCTCGCGGAAGTGCCGTTCGATTCCGACTACAAATTCATGGCCACCTTCAACCGTTCGGACGACGCCGGCACCTCCGTCACCTGCAACGTCAAGGGCGCGCCCGGCGTCGTCCTGGACCGGAGCGCGTTCCTGCAGACTCCGGACGGCCCGGTGCCGCTGGACGCGGAGGAGCGCGCCCGCATTTCCCGTGATGTGGAGTCCCTGGCCAACGCCGGCCTCCGGACCATGGCGGTGGCGGGGCGGCTCCTGGATGCGCAGCTGCCCTCCAGCCCGGAAGCGCTCTTCGCCGAGGCCTCGAACCTCGTGCTGTACGCCGTCGTCGGGATTCTGGACCCGCCCCGGCAGGAGGCCGGCGAGGCCGTCGCCTCCGCACGGGCCGCCGGGATCAGCGTGCACATGATTACCGGTGACCATCTGGTCACCGCGTCCGCGATTGCCCGGGACCTGGGGATCGAGGGGCGGGCGGCGGCGGGCACGGCCCTGGATGCCATGGATGACCGCGAGCTGCGGAACGAAGCACCGCATCTGGGGGTGCTGGCCCGGGTTTCCCCTGAGCATAAGATCCGGTTCGTTAAGGCACTGCAGGCGGACGGTTATGTTGTGGCCATGACCGGCGACGGCGTGAATGACGCTCCGGCGCTGAAACGTGCGGACATCGGCATTGCCATGGGCATCACCGGCACCGACGTCTCCAAGGGTGCGGCGAAGATGATCCTCACGGATGACAACTTCGCCACCATCGTGGCCGCCGTCCGGGAGGGCCGCGGCATTTATGACAACATCCTGAAGTTCGTCCGGTTCCAGCTGACCACGGCCTGGGGATTCGTGCTGATCTTCCTGGCGGCGGCGGCCTTCGGTTTTGCAGGCGGGGCACCCTTCACCGCACTGCAGATTCTGTGGGTGAACATCATTATGGACGGCCCGCCGGCCCTGGCCCTCGGCGTGGACCGGACGGACCCGGAAGTGATGAAGCGGCCGCCCCGGCCGGTCGGCGAGCCCCTGCTCACGGGGCGGCGGATTGCGGTGCTGGCCGTGCTGGGGATCGTGATGGCGGTCGGCACCTGCACGGTGCTGGTGAATGCGCCGCGGTGGTTCCCCGAAAGCGCCGGCAGCACGGAGTTTGCCACCACCATGGCGTTTACGACGTTTGTGTTCTACCAGGTGTTCAACCTGCTCAATGTCCGTTCGGAGACCGGCAGCGTCTTCACGCTGCTGACCTTCACCAACCGTGCCATCTGGGTGTCGCTGATCGCGGTGGTGGTGCTGCAGGTCCTGGTGGTGCAGCTGAGCATCTTCGGGGACATTTTCGACACCGTGCCGCTGACCTCCCCGCAGTGGTTCCTCTGTATTGCGGTGGGCGCCACGGTGGTGGTGGCTTCCGAGCTCGGCAAGGCCGTGCAGCGGCTTGCCGCACGCCGCCGCCGCGCAGACACGGGCAACGCAGCCGCCACGGGTGAGGCCCGCGTCAGCCGGGCCTCAGCAGCTCACCAGGGGGAGGGCTTGTAGTCCTTGAGGAAGACGCCGTACTGGTCCTCACCCGTTTCGCCCATCACAATCGGGTCATAGACACGCGCCGCGCCGTCCACCAGGTCCAGCGGGGCGTGGAATCCTTCCTCCGCCAGGCGCACCTTGGTGGGATGCGGACGCTCGTCCGTGATCCAGCCGGTGTCCACGGCCGTCATCAGGATCCCGTCCGTTTCCAGCATTTCCTCGGCGCTGGTGCGGGTGAGCATGTTCAGGGACGCCTTCGCCATGTTGGTGTGTGGATGGCCCGGCCCCTTGTAGCGGCGGGAGAACTGGCCCTCCATGGCGGAGACATTCACGATGTACTTCCGCCGCGCCGAAGAGGCCGCCATGGCGGGCCGGAGCCGGTTGACCAGCAGGAACGGTGCCGTGACGTTGCACAGCTGCACTTCCAGCATTTCCAGCGGATCCACCTGGTCCACCACCTGCGTCCAGCTGTTGATCGGAGCCGTGTCCGGCACCAGCCCGCCGGCGTCGATCGCGGTGCCGGCTTCCATCCGGGCCAGCGACGAGGATCCGGCGGTCAGTGCCAGGGAGGTCACGGCGTCGGCCGCCAGGACCGGATGCGCGGCAACCGAGCCGGCCAGCGCGGTGGGGTGCGCGTCATAGGTGTGGCCGAAGGTGACCAGCTCCGGCATGGGACCATCGGGCAGCGGCGCCAGCTCGGCGTCGGTCAGCGGCCGGTAGGCGTTTTTGGACCGCCGCACGGTCTGCGCCGCATTGTTGATCAGGATGTCCAGCGGACCGGCCTCGGCAACGGAATCGGCCAGGGAAATCACCTGGGCAGGATCACGCAGGTCGATGCCGACAATGCGCAGGCGGTGCAACCAGTCGCCGGAATCCTCCATGGCGGCGAAACGGCGGGCGGCATCCTTGGGGAACCGGGTGGTGATGGTGGTGTGCGCGCCGTCGCGCAGCAGCCGCAGGGCAATGTACATCCCGATCTTCGCCCGGCCGCCGGTCAGCAGTGCCCGCTTGCCGGTCAGGTCCGTCCGGGCGTCGCGCTTGGTGTGGCTGAAGGCAGCGCATTCCGGGCAGAGCTGGTGGTAGAAGGCATCCACCACGGTGTAGGGCTGCTTGCAGATGTAGCAGTTGCGGGGCTTCAGCAGGGTTCCGGCGGAAGGGCCGTGGGCGGCGCTGGTGAGCTGCGCGCCGCGGGTTTCATCGTCAATACGGTCCGAGGCGCCGGTGGCGGTGAGGGCGACGACGGCGCGGTCCGCCTCGGCGACTGCCGAGCGTTTTTCGTTCTTCCGGTGCTTCTTCACGGACTTGAACATCTTGGCGGTGGCCCGCCGGACCGCGACGTAGTCGGGGTTTTCTTCATCCAGGACATGGATGGAAGCCAGGACCTTCAGGGCGGTCTGGATTTCTTCCGTGCTTAGTTCAGGGGTGCTCATGTGGGCCTTTACGCTCATCGGCACCGGAGGATCCACAGTGCAGGCGCACCGTGTGCGCTCTACGAGGATACCGGAGAAGCCAGCCCGCGCCGGTACCAGAGGCAGGGGCACCGGGATATCTCACACCCGTGCCCCTGCCGCTGAACGTTTAGTCCCGGTCTAGTTCTCCGGGATGCGCTGGCCCTTGCTGAGCACGGTCAGCCCGGACTCGGTGATGGTGAAGCCGCGGCTGCGGTCCAGCTCCCGGTCCACGCCCACGGTGGCGCCGGCGGGGATGCGCACGTTCTTGTCGATGATGGCCCGGCGGACCACTGCACCCTCACCCACGTGCACCTTGTCCATGAGCACCGAATCGGTCACCTCCGCGTTGGACGCCACGAAAACGTCCTGTGCCAGCACGGAGCGGGTCACCTTGCCGCCGGAGATGACGGTGCCGTCGGAGACGATCGAGTCGAACGCGGTGCCGGCCTGCTCGGAGGCGCTGCGGACAAACTTGGCGGGCGGGGAGATGCTCTGCCGCGTGTAGATGGGCCACTGCAGGTTGTAGAGATTGAACGCCGGCAGGGGGGAGATCAGGTCCATGTTGGCGTCGTAATAGGAATCCAGGGTGCCGACGTCGCGCCAGTACTGGTGGTCGCTGCCGGTGGCGCCGGGAATGATGTTCCGGGTGAAGTCGTAGACGGCCGCATCGCCGCGTTCCACGAAGTACGGGATGATGTCCCCGCCCATGTCGTGCTTGGTGATCAGGCGTTCAGCGTCCGCCTGCAGCGCCGAGACCAGGGCATCGGTGTTGAAGACGTAGTTGCCCATGGAGGCCAGGAAGCTGTGCGGATCATCGGCCAGGCCCGGGGTGGTTTCCGGCTTTTCCACAAACGCAGCAATGCGCTCCGGGTTCTGGGGATCGGTTTCGATCACGCCGAACTGGTCCGCCAGGTGCAGCGGCTGCCGCACTGCGGCTACGCTCACCGACGCGCCGGAGGCGATGTGCGCCTCGACCATCTGGGAGAAGTCCATGCGGTACACGTGATCCGCACCGATGACAACCACGATGTCCGGCTGGGCGTCGTCGATCAGGTTCATGGACTGGTAGATGGCGTTCGCGCTGCCGAGGAACCAGCTCTTGCCCACTCGCTGCTGGGCGGGCACCGAGGCCACGTAGTTCTGGAGCTGGGTGGAAAGCCGCCAGGTCTCCGAGATATGCCGATCCAGGCTGTGGGACTTGTACTGCGTCAGGACCACAATCTGCAGGTACCCGGAGTTCACCAGGTTGGATAGTGCGAAGTCGATGAGGCGGTAACGCCCTGCGAACGGAACAGCCGGTTTAGCCCGATCTGCTGTGAGTGGCATTAGCCGTTTTCCCTCGCCGCCTGCGAGAACTACTGCCAGGACCTTCTTAGGCGCCATTGTCTTGAACCTCTTCCAAAAAATAAGACTGCTGACTTCACACTAGATCACAGGTTGCCCGGTGCACTACGTTGGTTTAGTGAGAGTAGATATTGTGTCGAAGGAATTCCCGCCGGAAATCTACGGAGGAGCAGGCGTTCACGTAGCCGAGCTCAGCCGTGTTCTGGCCGGAGAAGTTGATCTCCATGTGCATTGCTTCGGAGCCCCGCGCCCCGAAGATTTCCACGGAGCCAAAGTCAAGGCCTATGCGGTGCCGGCGGAACTGGAATCCGCGAATCCCGCGGTGCAGACCCTCGGAACCGACCTGGAAATCCTGGGTGGACTGGCGGGAGCGGACCTGATCCATTCGCATACCTGGTACGCCAACATGGCCGGTCACCTGGGCTCGCTGCTGCACGGGGTTCCGCACGTGCTCAGCGCCCACAGCCTGGAGCCGCTGCGCCCGTGGAAGGCGGAGCAGCTGGGCGGCGGATACGCCGTCTCCTCCTGGGTGGAGAAAACCGCCTACGAGGCGGCCGCCGCAATCATCGCTGTCTCCGAGGGCATGCGCCGGGATATCCTGCGCAGCTACCCGGAAGTGGACCCGGCCAAGGTCAAGGTGGTCCACAACGGCATCGATGTGCAGCAGTGGCAGCCCGATGCCGATGCCGAGGGTGTCCGTGCCTTCGGCATAGACCCGGACCGTCCCAGCGTGGTCTTCGTCGGCCGGAACACCCGCCAGAAGGGAGTGCCGTACCTGCTCCGGGCCGCGGCCCTGCTGCCGCCGGAGGTCCAGTTGGTCCTGTGCCTGGGCGCGGCGGACACGCCCGAGCTGGCGGCCGAAACCGCCGTCCTGATCGAGGAGCTGCGGCGTACCCGCACCGGCGTCGTCGTCATCGAACGCATGCTGCCGCGCGCCGAGCTGATCAAGATCCTTTCCATCGCGACCGTCTTCGCCTGCCCGTCGGTCTACGAACCGTTGGGCATCGTGAACCTTGAGGCTATGGCCTGCGGCACCGCCGTCGTCGCCAGTGCCACCGGCGGTATCCCGGAAGTGGTGGACACCGGCGTCACCGGCCTGCTGGTGCCCATCGAGCAGGTCACTGACGGCACCGGCACCCCGCTGGACCCGGAGAAGTTCGTCCAGGACTTCGCCGCGGCCCTGACCACGGTGGTCACGGATCCGGTCCTGGCCCGGCAGATGGGCGAGGCCGGCCGCATCCGGGTTACCGAGCAGTTCTCCTGGGAATCCATTGCCGGCGCAACCCTGGACGTCTACCGGTCGGTGCTCTAGGACCACACCACACCGGACCGGACATGGAAGAAGGCGCTGCCGCGGTGACGCGGCAGCGCCTTCTTCGCGCGTATGGCTTTGGGGCCTACTTCCGGCCGGACTTCTTAGCCGTCTTCTTGGCGGCCTTCTCACGGGCGATGAGGATCTTCTCGTCCACGGGAGCGGCCCCGCTGGCGCGCAGCAGCCGCTGGTACTCCATGGCCTCGTCCTGGCGCGCCTTCTCCGCACCGGAGGCGATCTTCGCGCGCAGGTGTTCCTGGCCGTAGCCGAACGAGTCCACCAGGTCCAGGGCGTGCGGGCGCAGCTTGGCCAGCAGGCGGTTGATGTACGGCCCCAGGGTGCGGGCGCGCTGGGCCGAGAGACGGCCGTTCATGAGGTACCAGCCGAGGTTCTTCTCGATCAGGCACAGGCCGAACAGGTCGCGGACCCAGGTCATCACCTGGCGGGTGCCGGCGTCCTCCATCCGGTCCAGGCCCCGCGTGAAGGCCTCCCACTGCAGCAGTTCGGCATGCGCCCGGGCGGCTTCGATCAGGGCGTGCTGGTTGTCGTTGAACACCGCGGCACCCTTGTCCTTGGGCAGTCCGCGGGCTTCCTTCAGCGCTGTTGCCACCTCGGCCACCATGGTGGCAACCCGGTCCGCCAGCAGGTCATGCTGGGTCCGGGGATCGCGCAGGGCAATGGCGGACTTCTTTTCGGATCCGGAGTCACGGACGGACTGTGCAATCCGGCGCAGGCCGGTGCGGTGCAGCGTCACATCCGTGGCCTGCCCCACCACGTAGCGGGCGAGGACGCCGAAGTCCGCACCGGCGAATTCCTTGGCGTAGTCAGCCAACAGCCGCTTGGCCACGAGCTGCAGCAGCACCGTGTTGTCACCCTCGAAGGTGGCGTACACATCCAGGTCCGCACGCAGGGCGGTGAGCCGGTTCTCGGCCAGGAACCCGGCGCCGCCGGTGGCTTCGCGGCATTCCTGCAGCGTGTCCAGGGCGTGCCAGGTGGACAGGGACTTCAGGCCTGCGGCGAGGGTTTCCAGGTCCTGGCGGTCCGCATCGGTGTCATGCGCACCGGAGAAGACGTCGTCGAACTTCTGCAGCAGTTCCTCGTGGGCAAAGGAGGCGGCAAAGGTGGTGGCCAGCAGGGGCAGCAGGCGGCGCTGGTGCTGCTGGTAGTCCATCAGCACCTCTTCCTTGATGTCCGAGGCCCCGTTGAACTGGCGGCGTTCGGTGCCGTACTGGATGGCCGTCTTCAGCGCGAGCTTGCTCGCAGCCACGGCCGCGCCGTCGAGCGAGACGCGGCCCTGCACCAGGGTGCCGATCATGGTGAAGAAGCGGCGGCCGGGGCTGCTGATCTCCGAGGTGTAGGTGCCGTCCGCGGCCACGTCGCCGTACTTGTTCAGCAGGTTGGTGCGGGGGATACGCACGCCGGAGAAGTGCAGGCGCCCGTTGTCGATGCCGTTCAGACCGCCCTTGACGCCGTCGTCCTCGCCGCCGATGCCCGGTAGGAACCCGTTGTCGTCGCGCAGTTCAACGTAGAACGCGTGGACACCGTGATCCACCCCGCGGGTGATGAGGTGGGCGAAGACGACAGCGGCCTTGCCGTTGACGGCACCGTTGCCGATGTAGTCCTTCCAGGCGGCCCGGAAGGGGGTGTTGATGATGAACTCTTCGGTGGCCGCGTCATACTCGGCAGTGGTGGCGATGCTGGCGACGTCGGATCCGTGTCCGGTTTCGGTCATCGCGAAGCAGCCCGGCACCTCGAGGCTCATGATGCCCGGCAGCCATTTTTCATGGTGTTCCCGGTTGCCCAGGTGCATCACTGCGGAGCCGAAGAGGCCCCACTGGACGCCGGCCTTGATCTGCAGGGACGGATCGGCCACTACCAGCTCCGTGAAGCCCGCGACGTTGCCGCCGTGGTTGTCCTCGCCGCCCACGTACTTGGGGAAGGCGCCGTGGACGGATTTGCTCTCCACCAGGATTTTCAGCTGGTCCATGACCCGTTCGCGGTGCTCGGTGTGCGTCAGGCCCGCGGGGGTCTGCATGGCTTCCATGCCCGCGATTCTGCGCGCCGCCAGCCGCTTCTCGGCCCATTTGCCAAGCAGGACGCGGCCCAGCGCCTCGACGTCCACTACGGCGGCGTCGTTGTCGCGGATGGTGGTGCTCGCCGGAAGCTGGCGTTCGGTGGTTGAAAGCGTTTGCGTCATTGCGTTTCCTTCTCGTGGTCGGTGGAGGGAGCAGATGGAAAATCCGTGGAGTCGGGGCCGGGGCCCCGGTCATAGCCGATGCCGTCAAAAAGCCAGGCGGTCAGCTGGTCGGTCATTTGTTCTTCGGTTGGTTTCCCGGGTCCGCCGGGAGCGGCGATCCAGCGCTCTCCGGCGGCCCGGATCATTCCCAGGGCAGCCGTAGGCCAGTAGTGTGCGGTGGCGCTGGCCTCCGGAGGCATCTCCCGGCCGGCCAGATACTCCCCGATGGCGGCGTCCATCATTGCCGTGATCGTTTCGAAGAACGAGGACAGGGCCGTATCGATCTGTCCCGGCCCGCCGTCGCCAAGCTGGCCGGTCACGAACAGGTAGACGTTGGGGGAGGTCTCGGCCATCTGCAGGTAGGCCGAGACCATGGCCCGCAGACCGGACCGGGCGGAGGCGGCAGTGCGTCCCGCCTCGATGATCTTTTCCTGCATCCGGGCCACGGCCATTTCCCCCATGGCCTTCTGCAGGCCCGCCTTGTCCCCGAAGTAGCGGTAGAACACGGACTTGGAGGTGCCGGAGGCGGCCGCTATCTCCTCCATCGACGCTGCGCAGCCCAAAGTATGGACGGCCCGGCGCGCGGTCTTGATCAGGGTGCGACGGCGCTCGGCGCGGTGCGCTTCCCAGCGAAGCGCTCGGCCGTCGGCAGCCGGTGGCGGCCCGGAAGGATCCTCAAGTGCGATGTTCACGATACTGAGCGTATCAGGTACGCTGGGTAACAGTAACTGACGTCACACCAAACCCCACGGACTCCCAAGGAGAACGACGAATGGCTGCACAGCCTGAATCAGCACGAGCTACCCCCACGAACAACGTCGCCGGCTCTTCCGTGCGCAAGGCGGTGGTGATCGGCGGAAACCGCATTCCCTTCGCCCGCTCGGGCGGCAAATACACCTACAGCTCCAACCAGGACATGCTCACGGCCGCCCTTGACGGGCTGATTGCCCGCTTCGGCCTGCAGGGCGAGCGTATCGGCGAAGTGGCCGGCGGCGCCGTCCTGAAGCACTCCCGGGACTTCAACCTGACCCGCGAGGCTGTCCTGGGATCGGCACTGTCGCCGGAAACCCCGGCCTACGACGTTCAGCAGGCCTGCGCCACCGGGCTTGAGACCGTGGTCGGCCTGGCCAACAAGATCAAGCTGGGACAGCTGGAATCCGCCATTGCCGGCGGTGTCGACTCCGCGTCGGACGCTCCCATCGCCGTCAGCGAAGGCCTCCGGCGTGCACTGCTGGACCTCTCCCGCGCCCGCACCACCAAGCAGAAACTGGCCGCCGTCGCGAAGATCCGCCCCAAGGACCTTTCCCCGAACGCACCGTCCACCGGCGAGCCGCGCACCGGGCTTTCCATGGGTGAGCACCAGGCCCTGACCACCGCACAGTGGAAGATCACCCGCGAAGCCCAGGACGAGCTGGCCTTCAACAGCCACCGCAACATGGCCGCCGCCTATGACCGCGGCTTCTTCGATGACCTGGTCACCCCCTACCGCGGCCTGGCCCGGGACGCCAACCTGCGCCCGGACACCACCATGGAAAAGCTGGCTAAGCTCAAGCCTGCCTTCGGTAAGTCCCTGGGCGATGCCGCCACCATGACCGCCGGCAATTCCACGCCGCTGACCGACGGTGCCTCCGTGGTCCTGCTCGGTTCGGAGGACTACGCCCGCGAACACGACCTGCCGATGCTGGCCAACATCGTGGACGCCGAAGCCGGCGCCGTCGACTTCGTGCACGGCAAGGACGGCCTGCTCATGGCCCCGGCCTTCGCCGTACCGCGCCTGCTGGCCCGTCACAACCTGACCTTCGACGACTTCGACTTCTTCGAAATCCACGAGGCCTTTGCCGGAACCGTCCTCTCCACCCTGGCTGCCTGGGAGGACGAAGAATTCTGCCGCACCCGGCTGGGGCTGGAGGCACCGCTGGGCAGCATTGACCGCAGCAAGCTCAACGTCAACGGCTCCTCGCTGGCCGCCGGGCACCCGTTCGCGGCCACCGGCGGACGCATCGTCGCCTCACTGGCCAAGATGCTGCATGAAAAGGGGTCGGGCCGCGGCCTGATCTCCATCTGCGCTGCCGGCGGACAGGGCCTCGTCGCGATCCTGGAGGCGCGCTAACCATGAGTGATACCTATTTGAACCTCGTCAACAGCGGCTTCACCAAGGAGCTGTCCAAGAAGCTCGGCCTGCCCCGGCCGGCCATCCTGCGCCGCTTCGACCCCGCCAAGCCGCTCGTGCCGGGACCGGTGCTGGTCCTGGGCAAGGGCGAAACCGCTGATGACCTGTCGCAGCTGCTGCTCTCTTGGGACCAGGACGTACGCCGGCACGCCACCCCGAAGGAGAAGCTCGGTGCCATCCTGATTGTGCTCGACGACGCTGCGGCACCCGGGGACCTCGGCGAACCGACCCTGGCCGCCGGTGCAGCGCTGCGGGACCTTGCCCCCGGCGGACGGGTGATCACCGTGTCCCGGCCCGCGGCCGAGGCACAGGATCCGGCCGCCGCGGCGGCCCGCCAGGGCATTGACGGCACACTGCGTTCCATTGCACACGAACTGCGCGGCGGGGCCACCGCCAACGGCATTGTGCTGGCCAACGGTGTGAAGGCCTCAGCCCCCTCGGTGGCCGCCGCCCTGCGGTTCCTCCTCTCGGGCAAGAGCGCCTATGTCAGCGGCCAGTTCATCACCGTGGGTTCCGACGCCGGCGAGCTTCCGGCCGACTGGAACGCGCCGCTGGCCGGCAAGGTTGCCGTGGTGACCGGTGCCGCCCGCGGCATCGGCGCCGCTATTGCCCGCGTGCTGCACCGCGACGGCGCGTCCGTCATTGTGGTGGACGTCCCCGCCGCCGGCGAGCAGCTGGCGAAGGTGGCCAACGAAATCTCCGGGACCGCACTGCAGGTCGACATCACCCGCGAAGACGCAGCGGACCGCATCCTTACCCACGCCGTTGAACGCTACGGGCACCTGGACATCGTGATCCACAACGCCGGCATCACCCGGGACAAGCTGCTGGCCAACATGGATGAGGCCCGCTGGGGCTCGGTCATTGCCGTGAACATTGCCTCGCAGCTGCGGATGAACGAAACCTTCCTGGCCTCCGGCGGCTTCAGCCCCGAAGGGCGGATTGTCTCGCTGGCCTCCACCAGCGGCATTGCCGGCAACCGCGGCCAGACCAACTACGCAGCCTCCAAGGGCGGCGTGATCGGCATGGTCCGCGCCACCGCGCCGCTGCTGGCACCGCGCGGCGGCTCCATCAACGCCGTTGCACCCGGTTTCATCGAAACCGACATGACGGCCGCGATCCCCGCGCTTACCCGTCAGGTGGCACGCCGGCTGTCCAGCCTGCAGCAGGGCGGACTGCCTATCGACGTCGCGGAGACCATTTCCTTCCTGGCCTCCGACGCCGCTGCCGGCGTCAACGGCCAGGTAGTGCGCGTCTGCGGGCAGAACATGGTCGGCGCATGACAGATACCCAGCTGAGCGAGATCCCGGCCCTCGGCCGGCTCTACGCGGGCGCGCTCGGCAGCGCGGCGAAGTCGCGCCTGTCGCCGTCGAAGACCACCGGCGCGCTTCCCGCGGACCGGCACGTGGTGCGCGGAGCCTCGGTGGACCTGGCCCGGCTCACCGAGTTCCAGCACCTGGTCCTGCACAGCGCCACGGATTACCTGCCCACCGGATACGTGCATACCTTTGCGTTCCCGGTGGCCATGAGCCTGATGGCCCGCGAGGACTTCCCGCTGCCGCTGCTGGGGATGGTGCACCTGCGCAACGAAGTGCAGCATCTGCGGCCCATTCATTACGGGGAACCCCTGACGGTGACCGCCTGGGCGGAGAACCTCGGAGGCCACCGTGCGGGCACCCAGGTGGAGCTGGTCGCCGAAGTCACGGTCGAGGCGGACGGCGGGCCGGAGACTGTCTGGCGCGGCCGCTCCACCTATCTGGCCAAGGGTGTTTTCCTGCCGAAGATCGACCGCCCGGAGAAGTCAGCGGTGCGGGCGGAGTTCGTTCCGCCGCTGCCGACGGCGCTCTGGCGCCTGGGGTCAGACGCCGGACGCAGCTACGCCCGGGTCTCCGGTGACTTCAACCCCATCCACCTCAGCCGCTTGTCGGCGAAGGCGCTGGGCATGAAGCAGTCGCTGGCCCACGGCATGTACCTTGCCTCGCGGGTGGTTGCCGATGCGGTGCAGTCCCACGAGGGGCCGTTCCGGTGGAGCATCGACTTCGAGTCACCGGTGTTCCTCCCGGCCACCGTTGCCGTGGCAATCACGGACGACAATGAGGCATCGGGCGGCTGGGCCGGTGCCACCTTCACGGGCTGGAACCCCCGCTCCCACCGCCGGCACTTCACCGGTTCGGTGACGCCGCTGGATTCCGCGGCAGGCTCTTCCGGTTTCAGCGCCGCAGCGCAGGCTTGAGCACATCCTCGCCGCAGCCCGCCCGCCTCCGGCAGCACCGGAAGCGGACGGGCTTCTGCGTGCCTGCTGCTAAAGTTCCCTCATGATTGATGCTCCCGGCCTGCTCGTGGCCGCCAAGGAACTGGACGCCGCCGATTCCCTCGCCGGCTATCGGGACAGGTTCCTGCCGGCGGAGGGAGTGAGGGCGTATCTGGACGGAAATTCGCTGGGCCGCCCGCTCCGGGCCACTGCCGAAAACCTGCAGGATTTTGTCGCCGGCCAGTGGGGCGGACGACTGATCCGCGGCTGGGATGAAGAGTGGCTCGACCTGCCCGGCCGCATCGGCGACGAACTCGGCGAGGTGGCCCTCGGTGCCGCCGCCGGGCAGTGCATCGTGGCGGATTCCACCACCGTGCTGCTGTACAAGCTGGCACGGGCAGCTGTGGCCGCCCGCCCGGGCCGCAGCGAGATCCTGCTCGACGCGGACAATTTCCCCACCGACCGGTACGTCCTGGAAGGTGTGGCCCGCGAATGCGGGCTGACCCTGCGCTGGGTAGCCGCCGATTACGCCGGCGGAGTGACCGCCGAGGCGGTGGCGGACGCCGTCGGGCCGCAGACGGCTCTGGCCGTGTTCAGCCACGTAGCCTACCGCTCCGGCTACCTCGCCGATGCCGCGGCTATCAACACAGTGGTGCATGACGCCGGCGGCCTGGTCCTGTGGGACCTGTGCCACTCCGCGGGGGCCGTACCCGCGCAGCTGGATGCGGAGGGAACGGACTACGCCGTGGGCTGCAGCTACAAGTACCTCAACGGCGGCCCGGGCGCCCCGGCCTGGGCCTATGTGGCCGCCCGCCACCAGGCGGACTTTTCCCAGCCCATCCAGGGCTGGCTCGGCTCCCGCAATCCGTTCGGCATGGAACAGGGCTATGTTCCGGCCGAAGGCATCCGGCGCCTGGTCTCAGGCACCCCTCCCATCCTGGGCATGCTCGCCATGCGGGACATGATTGCCCTGATCCGTGAGGCAGGCATGGATGCCGTCCGCACAAAGTCGCAGGCACTCACGGACTATGCCGTCACTGCCGTCGACGCACTGCTGGCGCCGCACGGCGTCGTGCTGGCCTCGCCGCGCGATCCGGACCGCCGCGGCAGCCACATCACCATCGACCACCCGAAGTTCCAGGCCGCCACGGCCGCGCTCTGGGAACGGGGCATCATCCCGGACTACCGGAACCCGGACGGCATCCGGCTGGGCCTGTCGCCGCTGTCCACGTCCTTCGTGGAAACCTTCACCGGGATCGAAGCAATCCTGGGCGAGCTCTAGAGGCACACGGTTACCCGTTGCCGTCCGGCCGGCTGCGGGCCACCCTTGGGCATGACCAAATACCTCATCTCCTTTCCCAGCGAAGCCATGGTGCTCACCGACGAGGAGTTTCCCGTTGTGGCAGCCGATTCGCGCGCCGTCATCAGGGAGGCAAAGGCTGCCGGTGTGTATATCTTCGGCGGTGGGATCGAGGAAAAGGTGGATCCCGTGCTTGTCTCCGCCGATGGATCCGTGAACCCCGGGCTCTATCCCGGCAGCCACCTCAAGGGCGGCTTCACTGTGCTGGACCTCCCGACCCGTGAGGAGGCAGTGGAGTGGGCCCGGAAGATCGCGGTGTCCTGCCGTTGTGCGCAGGAGCTCCGCGAGTTCATGTTTGATCCGGAGAGCTAGGCCTCAGGCCTGGCCGGCTTTGACCGCCAGGACGGGGCACGCAGCCTCCAGCAGCACGCGCTGGGCGGTACTGCCCAAAAAAAGCTTCCCCACCGGTGTCCGGTGCCGGAGTCCCAGGACCACCAGCCGGGCGCTGTGTTCTTCCACCGCCTTCAGGATTTCCTCGGACGCATCGAAATCACCGACCGGATGCACCAGGAGATGGGACACCCTGCTCTCCTCCAGGATGCGGTTCAGTGCGGGGAGGGTACCGCTCTCCTCCGCCGGGCGCTGTTTGCGGGTGCTCTCCACGTTGACCACCACCAGTTCGGCGGACAGGTCCCCGGCTGCGCGGACTCCGGCGCGGAGCGCTGCTTCCCCCTCCGGAGTGGGCACGTATCCGACGACGACGCTCATGGTTGCCTTCTTCCTGGCTGCTTGACCGCTGGCTCGCTCAGCTCAGCTGGGTGGGATCGGTGAAACGGGTCCTGCGTGCCTTCACTGCCCGGTTCCATATCCAGGTCAGCACCCAGAGGGCCAGCCCGAGCAGCAGCAGCAGCCCGGCAATCCGGTACTCAACCGGATCCTGCGCCCACGGACCGAGCAGGAAGGCGCAGGTGAGGGCGCCGATGAAAGGCATCACCTTGGGGGAGTGGAAATGTGCACGCTCGGACGGGGTCCGGCGCAGGACAATACAGGCAATATTGACCACGGTGAAGACGGCAAGCAGCAGCAATGCGGTGGTCCCGCCCAGGGCGGTCACCGTGCCCTTGCCCATGAAATTGGTGACCACAATGATCAGCCCCACCGCGATCAGCGTCGTAAAGGCGATGGACGCCCAGGGGGTGCGGCGTCCAGGCAGGACCGCCGACAGCCCGCGGGGCAGGACATCCTGCTTCGCCATGCCGTAAAGCAGCCGGCTGGCCATCAGCATGTTGATCAAGGCAGTGTTGGCGACGGCAAAGATGGACAGGAACGGATAAATCGTGTCCACCGGCAGGTTGGGGGCACCTGCACGGACCACCTCGAGCAGCGGGGTGCTGGATTCAGACAGCTGTCCCACCGGCACCACGGCAACCGCGGCAATGGACACCAGCAGATAGACCGTAACCGTAATGCTCAGCCCCGTGAGCATCACCTTCGGGAAAATCCGGACCGGGTCGTGGGTTTCCTCCGCCATGTTCACCGAGTCCTCGAAGCCGACCATGGAAAAGAACGCCAGGGACGTGGCTCCGGTCAGGGCGAGGAACACGCTTTTGCCGGTTTCGGTTTCAAAGACCACCACCCGGGAGAAGTCAGCGTTGCCCTGGCCCATGGCCCAGAACCCGATGAGGATCACGATCAACAGGCCCGTCAGTTCGATGGCGGTCAGCACAATATTGAACTTGACGCTTTCGGCCGCACCCCGGAGATTGACTGCTGCCAGCAGCAGCATGAAGATCACCGCGATCCAGGTGACGCCGGTCTGTCCCCACTCGAGGTGGAACCCGACAATGAAGTTCTCGGCAAGGAATTTGGAGGCGGTCGAGGCAGACGTGATTCCCGAGCAGAGCACCGCGAAGGTCACCAGAAAGGTCAGGAAGTGGATTCCGAAGGCCTTGTGCGTGTAGAGCGCGGCACCGGCGGCCTGCGGATACTTGGTCACCAGTTCCAGATACGAAAGCGCGGTGATGGTTGCCACCGCGAAGGCCAGCAGGATGGGCGCCCAGGCGGCGCCTCCGATTTCTCCGGCCACCTGACCGGTCAGGGCGTACACGCCCGTGCCCAGGATGTCGCCGACGATAAACAGCAAAAGCAGCTTGGTGCCCATGACCCGCTTGAGTTCGGTCTGGCCCGTCTTGGTATCAGCCATCGCTGTCCTTCCGGCCGTTCAGGGGATGCCGCATTGGACGGTATTCTGCGCGGTATGCGGCGGATCTGGCAATGGGGGCCTTACACAGGTATCTCCGGAATCACCCGAACCGCTCCGATCCGCCGGCGGCGCACGCCCAGGACCTCCAGCCTGCACCCCGGGGCCTGCACCGTGTCGCCGGGCCGGGCCATCCGCCCCAGCCGGTCCAGGATGTACCCGGCAACCGTTTCATACTGGCCCTCGGGGAGGGCGAAACCGGTCAGCCGGTGGAATTCCTGCAGGATCAGTGCGCCGTCCACCACCAGCTGCCCTTTTTCCCTGCGGTAGCGGTCTTCCGGATCCCGCCCGGTGTCATACTCGTCGTAGATTTCACCGACAAGCTCCTCCACCAGGTCTTCCAGTGTCACGATGCCGTCAGTGCCCCCGTATTCATCCGCCACCACCGCGATGTGGCTGTGTCCGCCGCGCATGCGGCCCAGTGCCGGCAGGACGGCGGCGGTCCCCGGCAGGAACAGGATCGGGCGCAGGATGTCGGCCACCCTGCGGGAATCCGGGTCCGGGGCGTCCGGGTCCGGCATCAGATCCCGCACATGGATGAACCCGACAATGTCATCCACGGAGGCACCGGTCACCGGATACCGGGAATAGGGCTGATGCCGTACCCGGCGCCGGGCTTCTTCCAGCGGAAGCTCCGCCCGGAGGAACACCACCTCGGTGCGGGGCCGCATGACCTCCTGCACCAGCCTCGTGCCTGCCCCGAAGACATCGGAGAGGATGCGCCGGCTGTCCTCCGCCAGCATGGGGCTGGCAGCAACCATGTCCCGGAGCTCCTGGCTGCTCACCGGCACGGTCTTTACCCCCGGATTGCCGCCCAGCAGACGCACCACCGTGTCCGTCGAGAAGGACAGGAGCGCGATGACGGGGCGCATCACCACCGCAAAAAGGTTCAGGGCGGGGGAGAGGAGCCGGGCGTAGAGCACCGCATTCTGCATGGCCAGGCGTTTGGGCACCAGTTCCGAAAACACCAGGGACAGATAGGCGATGGCAAGGGTCAGCAGAATAAACGCTGCCGCGTCCGCGGCGGATACGGACAGCCCCCACTGCCGCAGCAGCGGCACAACCGCCGGAGCCAGGGCCGAGGCGCCGTAGGCGGCCGAGAAGAAACCGGTGAGGGTGACGCCGATCTGGATCGCCGCCAGGAACAGGTTCGGGTTGCGTGCCAGGCGGGCCGTGCGCCTGCCCTGCTTCCCACTGCGCTCCAGGGCGGTGATCTGGCTCTCGCGCAGGGACACCAGCGCCATTTCCGCTCCGGCGAAGAGTCCGCCGAGCAGGATGAAGAACACCACGAGCAGGAGATTGAAGACGCCGCTGCCGTCCATGGTGCGAGAGTACCGAAGCCCTGCACGCCATGTGAGGTAAAGATCACACCGGGCTGTCTGAGATAACAAAAAAGTCCTCCCGGAATCCGGTGATTCCAGGAGGACTTCGCTGTGCGCGGAGGGGGACTTGAACCCCCACCCTCGTTAGAGGACTAGCACCTCAAGCTAGCGCGTCTGCCATTCCGCCACCCGCGCTTGGGTGATCTCCACAGGCTTTCCTGTTGTTCAAAACCTGTGGAAGCAACGGGAAAAACTCTAACACGGTTTAGGCGCGAAGCACGAATCGGCCCAAGCCGGGGCCGGGTTGCCCCGCCCCGGCGCCGAAATGCGGCCCATCATGGCACCGCGCTGGCTAAGCTGGCTGCACAGTTCACCGAAGGAGAAACCATGCCTACAGACGTCCCTGCCGAGCAGCCCCGCGCCGAAGACGAGGTCGCCCGGATCTGCCGGGAGCTCATCCGCTTCGACACCTCCAACTTCGGTGACAACTCCGGGCCGGGGGAGCGGGCGGCCGCCGAATACACCGCCGGACTGATCGAGGAGGCCGGCCTGACCGCCGATCTCTTCGAGTCCGCTCCCGGACGCGCCTCCGTGGTGACCCGGATGGAGGGCACCGATTCCTCCCTTCCCGCCCTCGTGGTCCACGGGCACCTGGATGTGGTGCCGGCCCAGAAAGAGGACTGGACGGTGGACCCGTTCAGCGCCGAGGAGCGGGACGGGCTGATCTGGGGCCGCGGAGCCGTGGACATGAAGGACATGGACGCCATGATCCTTTCCGTGATGCGCTCCATGGCGGCCACCGGAACCCGGCCGCGCCGGGACATTGTTTTTGCGTTCTTCGCAGATGAAGAAGCCGGCGGCGACTATGGTGCCCGCTGGGCCGTGGAGAACCGCCCCGAGCTCTTCGACGGCGCCACGGAGGCCATCTCGGAGGTGGGCGGCTTCTCGGCAACCATCGGCGGGAAACGAACGTACCTTCTGCAGACGGCGGAGAAGGGCATCTCCTGGCTGCGCCTGGTGGCACACGGCCGGGCCGGGCACGGCTCGCAGATCAACACCGACAACGCCGTCACCCGCCTGGCCCGCGCCGTCGCCACTATCGGCGCGCACCCCTGGCCCATTGAGCTGACGGACACCACACGCGCCTTCCTGGACGGTGTCACCGAGCTGACCGGCGTCGAGTTCGATCCGGACAACCCGGACCGGATCCTCGCCGAACTGGGCACTGTGGCCCGTTTTGTGGGTGCCACCCTGCAGAACACCGCCAACCCCACGGTGCTGAAGGCCGGCTATAAGCACAACGTTATCCCCGGCACCGCCGAGGCCCTGATCGATGCCCGGACCCTGCCGGGCCAGGAAGAGCAGGTGCTGGCCACGATCCGGGAACTGGCGGGTGAAGGCATCGACATCAGCTACGAACACCGGGACGTGTCCCTCGAGGTGCCGTTCAAGGGCAATCTCGTTGATTCCATGATCTCCGCACTGCAGGCGGAGGACCCGGGGGCGCCGGTACTGCCGTACACGCTCTCCGGCGGCACCGACAATAAGTCCCTGAGCCGGCTGGGCATCACCGGCTACGGTTTCGCCCCGCTGCGCCTGCCCGAGGACCTGGACTTCACCGGCATGTTCCACGGTGTGGACGAGCGCGTGCCGGTGGACTCCCTGAAGTTCGGCACCCGGGTGCTGTCCCGCCTCCTGACCGACTACTGACCGACTGCCCCTGCAGCCCCGCCGAAGGGAACCCGCCGTGCCTGCCACTGACATCCCCAGCGACATCCTGAGTCCGGACCTGCTGGAGCGGCTGCGCTCCCGCGCTGCCGGCTACGACGAGTCCAACAGCTTCTTCACCGAAGATCTGGAAGACCTGCGCGCAGCCGGCTACCTGGCCTTGTTCACTCCCGCGGCCGAGGGCGGCGCAGGGCTGGACATTCCCGGCGTCGTCGTCTGCCAGCGGCGGCTGGCCTCCGCCGCTCCGGCAACGGCCCTCGCCGTCAACATGCACCTGGTCTGGTGCGGTGTGGCCCATCTGCTGGCCCTGCGCGGGGATAACTCGCTGGACTTCGTCCTGCGCGAGGCAGCGGCGGGGGAGCTGTTTGCCTTCGGGATCTCCGAACCCGGGAACCCGGCCGTGCTGTTCGATTCGCACACCGCGGCGCAGCCGACGGGCGGAGGGGGCTATGCCTTCACCGGCACCAAGATCTTCACCAGCCTGTCCCCGGCGTGGACCCGGCTGGGCATCTTCGGCAAGGACTCCTCCGATCCTTCGGAGCCGCGGCTGGTCTTCGGGTTCGCCGACCGGGGAACCGGCGGCATCACCATCGCCGACGACTGGAACACCATGGGCATGCGTGCCAGCCAGTCCTGCACCACACGCCTGGACAAGGCAGAGGTGCCGGCATCCCGGATGGTCCGGGCGACGCCGGTGGGACCGCATCAGGATCCCTTTGTCTTCGGGATTTTCGCCCTGTTCGAGACCCTGCTGTCCGCGGTCTATACGGGCCTGGCGGACCGGGCCGTGGAACTGGCGGCGGAGGCCGCACGGGGACGGACGTCGACCGACGGGGTTCGGGCATCCTCGGACCCCGCCACCCGCTGGAAGATAGCCGATGCCGCGCTGCGCGTGGACGGCGTCCACCTTCAGCTGGAAGCCGTGGCGCGGGACCTGGAAGAGGGCGCGGACCACGGCAGTTACTGGTTCCCGCTGCTTTCCGGCCTCAAATACCGCAGCACCGAAACGGCCCGCGGTGTGGTGGAAACCGCGGTCCGGGTTGCCGGCGGCCGCAGCTACTTCCGGGGATCGGAATTGGAACGGCTCTACCGCGACGTCCTCGCCGGCATGTTCCACCCCTCAAGCGAGGATTCGGTGCACGGGTCCGTGGCCAACGCGGTCCTGGGACCGGTGGAGCAGGGCTAGGTGGTGCGCTGCACGCGCAGGACCCTGCGGCGCAGCCAGAACCGCCGGCCGCCGCCGCTGTAGATCCGGCTGCGGTGCAGTTCCCATTTGCCGTATTCGGCGTGCTCCACCAGGCGCCGCCTGGCGTCCGGCAGGGATTCGTGGGGATCCACCGACACCACCAGGTACTCATAGTCCCGGGAGTTTTCGCGCCGGCGGGAGACATCAGGTGCAAGAATTTGTTCGCGCATTTCCCTCCAATTTTCCCTACTTTACCGATAACGTCTAGGGCATGAGCATAGATCCGCGCATCGCGCTCCAGTCCCTCGTCGCCGCCCTTGAAGAGCATCTGGCGGCTGCGGCCGCCCGCCGCGGCGAGAAGGATCCGGTGGTGGAAAGTGCGTATCTTGCCATCGCGGATGCCTTCGAAGTCTATGAGGAAGTCCTCTACGACGCCTACGGCGAGGTAACGCCGCTGGAAATCTACGAGGACGATGAGGACGACGAGGATTACGAGGGCGCGGATGACGCTGACGGCATCCCGGCGGACGGTCCGGATGCCATCCCGGACCAGGACGGCGGCAGCCCGCTGGGCCGTTCGGCCAACCGGTAGCACCTATTGACGCATCTCCGGGCGGAAGCCCGCGGCCGGCGGCCGGACCCGCCGGTGGACGGCTGTGTCCCTGCTGTCAATTAGAGTCTTAGGTGTGAATTGGTTTGAAGCGATCTTCCTTGGCCTGATCCAGGGCCTGACAGAGTTCCTGCCCATCTCCTCCAGCGCCCACCTGCGCATTGTGGGGGAACTGCTGCCCGGCGCCCAGGATCCGGGGGCGGCTTTTACGGCCATCACCCAGCTGGGCACGGAAACCGCTGTCGCGGTGTATTTCCGGAAGGACATTGTCCGGATCATCCGGTCCTGGTTCGGCTCCCTCTTCGGCCGCGTACCGCGCAGCGATCCGGATGCCCGCATGGGCTGGCTGATCATCATCGGCAGCCTTCCCATCGTGGTGCTTGGCCTCCTGTTCCAGGACCAGATCGAAAGCACCTTCCGCAGCCTGTGGATCGTCGCCACCATGCTGATCGTCTTCGGCATCATCCTCGCGGTGGCCGACGCCTTCGGCCGCCAGCAGCGCAGCCTGGACCAGCTCACCTATAAGCACGGCATCCTGTACGGCTTCGCCCAGGCCCTGGCACTGATCCCCGGCGTCTCCCGCTCCGGCGGCACCATCACCGCCGGGCTGCTGATGGGCTACACCCGCGAGGCAGCCGCGCGCTACGCCTTCCTGCTCGCCATTCCCGCCGTCTTCGGCAGCGGCCTGTTCCAGCTGGTGAAGTCACTGGACGAGCCGATGCCGTACACCGGCCTGCAGACCGGCGCCGCTACGGTGGTTGCCTTCGTTGTGGGCTTCGTCATCATCGGCTGGTTCCTGCGCTACGTTTCGACCCGCAGCTACAGCCTCTTTGTCTGGTACCGCATCCTCCTGGGCCTGTGCATCTACCTCCTGCTGGGCTTCGGCGTCCTCACCGCCTAGCCGTGCCCGTTAGAGTGGAAGAGTGATTGCCTGGAAATCCTCATCCCTGCCCTCCCTGCCCGGCACGTCGGACGATGTCCGGCTCTATGACACCGCCGCGCAGGCGCAGGTTGCCATCCGGCCCGCCGGCGAAGCGAGCATGTACGTCTGCGGGATCACCCCCTACGACGCCACGCACATGGGGCATGCCGCCACGTACGTGGCCTTCGACCTGCTCAACCGCCAGTGGCGCGACGCCGGACACACGGTGCGGTACGTCCAGAACGTCACCGACGTCGATGATCCGCTGCTGGAGCGCGCCAATGCCACCGGCGCCGACTGGCGCGAACTCGCCTCCGAGCAGACCCAGCTTTTCCGTGAGGATATGGAAGCCCTGAACGTCCTCGCCCCGGACCACTACATCGGTGCTGTTGAGGCCGTGGAGTGGATCGTCCCGGCCGTTGAGGAGCTCCTGGACCGCGGACTGGCCTACCGGGTCCCGGGTACCGCGGGTGAGCCCGACGGCGACCTCTACTTCGACGTGGACGCCGCCTCCCGGCTGGCGGACGGCGATCCCGGCGCCTGGTGGCTGGGGCAGGTCTCGCACCTGACCCGTGAGCAGATGCTGCCGGTCTTCGCCGAACGCGGGGGAGACCCGCAGCGCCCCGGCAAGCGGAATGCGCTGGACCCGCTGCTGTGGCGGGTGGCCCGTACCGGCGAACCGTCCTGGGACGGCGGCCGGCTCGGCACCGGACGCCCCGGCTGGCATATTGAGTGTTCAGTCATTGCCCAGCGTTTCCTGCCCCGCCCGTTTACCGTGCAGGCCGGCGGCTCGGACCTGGTCTTCCCGCACCACGAAATGAGTGCCGGACATGCCTTCGCCTGCGAGGGCACGCCCCTGGCCTCGCATTACGCCCATGCCGGCATGGTGGGGCTCGACGGAGAGAAAATGAGCAAGTCGCTGGGGAACCTGGTCCTGGTGTCCCGGCTCCGCAGCGAGGGAGTGGAACCGGCAGCCATCCGCCTGGTGCTGCTCTCCCACCACTACCGCACCGACTGGTTCTGGACCACTGACCAGCTGCGGGGAGCCGAAGCACGCCTCGTGGCGTGGCGGAAGGCCCTGCAGTTCACCGGTGACGACGCCGCCGAAGCTCTCCTGCGCTCCATCCGTGCCGCGCTGGCTGATGATCTGGATGCACCCGCCGCGCTGCGGGCTGTTGATGCCTGGGCGGACGCCGCAGCGGCCGGCGGGCAGCCGGGCACCCAGGCCGGAGCCGAACTCGTCTGTTCCGCGCTGAATGCGCTGCTCGGAGTCCAGCTCTAGGAACTCAGTCCCTGCGGCGCCGCTTCAGATAGCGTTCAAACTCGCGGGCAATGGATTCCCCGCTGGCCTCGGGCAGCTCGGCCGTGTCCTTCGCCTCTTCGAGCTGGCGGACGTAGGCGGCCACCTCCGGATCCTCCGTGGCCAGCTCATCCACGCCCCGTTCCCAGGCTTCGGCCTCTTCGGTCACCGGGTGCGTATCCAGGGGAGCCTGCAGCAGTTCCTCGATGCGGTTCAAGAGGGCAAGCTGCGCCTTGGGCGACGGCGCCTGCCCCACATAGTGCGGCACGGCAGCCCAGAGCGAGATGGACGGAATGTCGGCCAGGGCAGCCATTTCGGACACCACGCCCACAATGCCGATCGGCCCCTCATAGGAGGACGGCTCGAGGGCCAGGCTGTTCTGCAGGTCGGCTTCCTCACAGGACGCGCTCACGGGAATGGGGCGCGAGTGCGGAACGTCGGCTAGCAGGGCGCCGGCCAGGACAATGCAGTCCACGTCCAGTTCCTTGGCCAGGGCAATCAGTTCAGCCGTATAGGCGCGCCACTTGTACGAGGGCTCGACCCCCGTCACCAGGATGACGTCCAGGTTACTGTCCGGCACCTCGGCACGGGAGATCCGCGTGGTGGGCCACTTGATCCGGTGTCCGCCGGTGGCCGTGCGCCTGATGGTCGGCCGGGTGAACTGGAAGTCGTAGTACTCATCGGCGTCGATACTGGCGTATCTTTCGGTATCCCAGTGCCTGCTGAGAAATTTCAGGGCGTCGGAGGCGGCTTCGCCCGCATCGTTCCACCCTTCGAACGCGGCCAGCATCACCGTGACGCGTTCGGAGGACGTCTCGTCGCCGAAAAAATCCTGGAGGCCTGTGGCTTCAAAGCCGTCGGTATTGCTCACCACTTCACACTATGCCCCGTCCGCCCGCGTGTCAGGACCGTGCCACGGACCTTCGCGGAGAGCAAAAGAAACACCGGCTCCGTACCGCCACGTAGACTGGGGACATGCCCCTCCTCACCACAGACGATTCCGCCCGCAGCCAACCCGACGCAGCACTGCAGGCGGTTTTCTGGGATATGGACGGCACTATCGTGGACACCGAGCCGTACTGGATTGCCGCTGAGAAGGAACTCACCGCGGCTTTCGGCGTCGACTGGTCGGATGCCCAGGCCGAAGCCATGGTCGGCCAGGCGCTGGAAGTCAGTGCCGGGATGCTCCAGCAGGCCGGCGTCCCCCTGGGCATCCGGGAGATCATCGACCGGCTGATCGGGCAGGTGGCAGCGCAGGTGCGCCGCGAGGTGCCCTGGCGGCCGGGGGCACGGGAACTCCTGACCGAGCTGCAGTCCGCCGGCATCCCCTGCGCCCTGGTCACCATGTCCGAGCAGGTACTGGCACAGGAAATCCTCCGCGCCCTGCCCGCCGGAACCTTCGGGGTAGTAGTGACCGGAGATATGGTCGGCAGGGGAAAGCCGGACCCCGAGCCCTATCAGCTGGCCTTCGACACCTTGAAAGGTACCGTTCCGGGGCTGGACAAGGCCCGGGTGGTCGCCATTGAAGATTCCCTGCCCGGTGCCACCTCCGCCCAGGCAGCCGGCCTGGTAACCCTGACGGTACCGAACTTTGTGGCGCTTCCCCCGGGAGTCTTCCGGCACGAATGGGATTCCCTGGCCGGACGCGGGGTGGACCACCTGTGCGGGCTGCTGCCCGGCTCCGTCCTGGAGTCCGCCAGGTGAGCAGCACCGGGCCCGGTACGCAACGCCGGGAAGGCATTCCGCTGGGCAGCATTGCCGGCGTACCCGTCATCCTGGCCTACTCGTGGTTCCTCATCGCGGCGCTGATCGTGGCGGTCTTCGGACCGCAGGTGCGCGATGCTTTCCCCCGCCTCGGTGCCGGCGCCTATGCCGTAGCCCTGGGATACGCAATCCTGCTGCTGCTCTCGGTCCTGGCGCACGAGGCAGCTCACGCACTGACTGCCAGGGCGTACCGCTGGCCTACCTCGAAGATCGTCCTCACCCTGTGGGGCGGGCACACCCAGTTCGGTGACCTGCGCTCCACGCCGGGACGGTCCCTGCTGGTGGCCCTGGCCGGCCCGGCAGCCAACTTCCTGCTCGCTGCAGCCGGATTCGGCGTCCTGCAGCTTCTCTCCCGGGACGGCGTGGCCTGGCTGGTCACTTTCATCTTCGTGTCCGCCAATCTGCTGATCGGCATTTTCAACGTCCTGCCCGGGCTTCCCCTGGACGGCGGACGCATTGTGGAAAGCGCGGTCTGGAAAGTCACCGGATCGCAGGAACGCGGCACCGTCGCTGCCGGCTGGGCCGGACGCCTCATTGCGGTCCTGATCCTGGCCGCCGTCTTTATCCCGCCCTACCTGCGGGGCGGCGCGCCCTCCCTGAGCCTGGTCCTGCTGACCGCCCTGGTGTGCGGTTTCCTCTGGATGGGGGCGGGGGCTGCCGTCACGAACGCACGGGTTCGCCTGCGGCTGCCCCAGGTCAGTGCCGGCACCCTGATGGAACCGGCCCTGTCCCTGCCCGCCGGCGCACCCGTCGGCCAGGCGCTCCGGTTGGTCCGCGAGCATCCAAACGCCGCCCTGATCCTCACCGCACCCACCGGCCAGCCGGAAGCCGTCGTGGACCGCAGCGCCCTGGCCTCCGTCCCGCCGGAGCAGGCCGACCAGGTCCCCGTCAGCGCGGTGGCCCGCCCGCTGGCACCCGGGGCGTACGTCCCCGAAGTCGCCGCCGGCCAGGAACTGGTTTCCTACCTGGCGAAACTGCAGGGCAGCGAATACGCCGTGATCAACAGTGACGGAACGGTGACCGGCCTGCTGCGCCAGGCCGCCGTCGTCGCCGCCGTCACCGGGAAACCCGTCCGCCCGCGGCGCTGACACCCCGTCTTTTTACTGCCCGCCGGTATCCACACGCCGGCCACCATGACCCCGTAAGAGAACCAAAGGAACACCATGAACTCCGAAAACCAGGCGCAGCCTGCCACTGCTGCACCCCACGGCGCCGAGATCCGCAGGGGACCGCTGCGCCCCGGGGAACGGGTCCAGCTGACCGATGAGAAGGGCCGGCGCAACACCATCACGCTCACGGAGGGCGGCGCCTTCCACACCCACCGCGGATACCTGCAGCATGACTCCGTCATCGGGCTGCCCGAAGGCTCCGTGGTTTCCAACACCGCCGGTCACCAATACCAGATCCTGCGCCCGCTGCTCTCCGATTTTGTCCTCTCGATGCCGCGCGGCGCCGCCGTCGTCTATCCCAAGGACGCGGCCCAGATCGTGACCATGGCGGACATCTACCCGGGCGCCCGCGTGGTGGAGGCCGGCGTCGGCTCCGGCGCCCTGAGTATTTCGCTGCTGCGCGCCGTCGGCGATTCCGGCAGCCTGCACTCCTACGAACGCCGTGAGGAATTCGCGCAGATCGCCCGCGGCAACGTGGAGACCTTCTTCGGCGGACCGCACCCCGCCTGGGACATCACCCTCGGGGATTTCCAGGATGAAGTGGTGAAGAACCAGGAGCCGGGCAGCGTGGACCGCGTAGTCCTGGACATGCTTGCACCGTGGGAGTGCACCGACGCCGTAGCCACCGTGCTGGCCCCGGGCGGCGTCTGGATTTCCTACGTGGCCACCGTCACCCAGCTCTCCCGTACCGCGGAAGCCATCCGCGCCGACGGGCGTTTCACCGAGCCCGACGGCTGGGAGTCCCTCGTCCGGGGGTGGCATCTCGAGGGCCTGGCCGTCCGTCCGGACCACCGCATGGTGGCGCACACAGGCTTCCTCCTGACCGCCCGGCGGCTGGCGGAGGGGGCCACCGGACTGGTAGCCAAGCGCCGTGCCTCGAAGACCAACTTCAGCGAAGAGGACCTCAACGCGTGGACCCCGGCAGCAGTGGGGGAACGGGAAGTCTCCGCCCACAAACTGCGCCGGGCAGCCCGCGATGCCAGTTCCACCGTCCAGCGCGGAGCCCTCGAGAACGCCGAAAAATTCCAGCAGGAGACCGACACCCCATAACGGGTAACTGCTGAAACACAAGACGCCATAGCCGGTGTATCTTCCGCAGGCCCGGGGTACTGTCATTGGACAGACCCAGACCTACGTGAAGGCGGTCGGTATCATGGCTGAACCTGAAAACGTCGGAACCGGGACCGGAGGGTCCCGTCCCGCGTCCGCAGCAGCAACCGAGGCACGCCAACTCAACGTCCTGCGGGACAAACTTCGGAATCTGGACCGGCAGCTTGCTGCCCTGACGCACCACAACGCCCGGCTCGTCACCATGCTGGAAACGGCGAAAGCCGAAATCATCCGGTTGAAGGACGCCTTGGAGAACGAGGGCGCCACTCCGTTCAGCTTCGGCACCGTCATCGGTGTGAACCAGCGCCGCGAGGCCGAGCCGGGCGTCACCACCATCGCAGCCGTGCAGGAAAGCCTGGACATCATCCAGTCCGGCCGCAAGCTCCGCGTGGCGGTGTCGCCCCTCCTGGACCTGGGACAGATCGTCCCCGGCCAGGAGGTGCTGCTGAATGAATCCCTCACCGTCATCGCCGCCCTCGGCTTCGAACGCGCCGGGGAGCTGTTCACGGTGAAGGAACTCCTGGACCCGGACCGGGTGCTGGTGATCGGCCGGGCAGACGACGAGCGCGTGGTCCGGCTCAACGGCCCGCTGAGCCTGGACAAGGTCCGGGTGGGGGACGCCCTCACCGTGGACACCCGCATCGGGTACGCGCTGGAGAAAATACCGCGCAGCGAAGTGGAGAACCTGGTCCTCGAAGAGGTCCCGGACATTTCCTACGCGGACATCGGCGGACTCGGCCCCCAGATCGAACAGATCCGCGACGCCGTCGAACTCCCGTTTATGCATCCTGACCTGTACCGCGAACACGGGCTGAAGCCGCCCAAGGGAATCCTCCTGTACGGCCCTCCCGGCTGCGGCAAGACGCTGATTGCCAAGGCCGTGGCACACGCGCTGGCGGCACGCGTCATGGAGCAGACCGGCACCCTGGGTGCACGCAGCTACTTCCTGAACATCAAAGGCCCGGAGCTGCTGGACAAGTACGTGGGAGAGACCGAACGCCACATCCGGCTGATCTTCGGCCGCGCCCGAGAGAAGGCCTCCGACGGCAGCCCGGTGGTGGTGTTCTTCGACGAAATGGACTCATTGTTCCGCACCCGCGGCACCGGGGTGTCCTCCGACGTCGAAACCACCATTGTTCCCCAGCTGCTCAGCGAGATAGACGGCGTGGAGAAGCTGGAGAACGTGATTGTCATCGGCGCCTCCAACCGCGAGGACATGATCGATCCGGCCATCCTGCGGCCCGGACGCCTGGACGTGAAGATCAAGATCCAGCGGCCGGACGCCGAAGGGGCGGCGGAAATCTTCGCCAAGTACCTCACCCCGGACCTGCCGCTGCACCGGGAAGACCTGGCCGAACACGGCTACGACCCGGCGGAAACCGTCAATGACATGGTCCGCCGCACGGTGGAAAAGATGTACGCCGAGGACAAGGCCAACGAATACCTCGAGGTTACCTACGCCAACGGCGACACCGAGATGCTGTACTTCAAGGATTTCAACTCCGGTGCGGTCATCCAGAACGTGGTGGACCGGGCCAAGAAGTACGCCATCAAGGACCTGCTGCAGCTGCACCAGCGCGGCCTGCGCATTGAACACCTGATGCGCGCCGTGGTGGACGAGTTCCGTGAGCACGAGGACATGCCCAACACCACCAACCCGGATGACTGGGCCCGGATCTCGGGGAAGAAGGGCGAGCGGATCACCTACATCCGCACCATCGTCCAGGGCAAGGCCGGCCAGGAACCGGGCCGGACCATCGAAACCGCTGCCAACCCGGGACAGTATCTGTGACCGTCCGCCGTGTCATGGGGACGGAAACCGAGTACGGCGTGCTGGCTCCGTCCCTGCCGTCCGCCAACGCCACCGTCCTGTCCAGCCAGATCGTCAACGCCTATGCGGCCACCCTGCGGGCGGGGGCGGGCAACCTGACGGGGACCCGCTGGGATTACACCGACGAGGCTCCGCTGAACGATGCCCGCGGTTTTGCGGTGCCCCGCGCCGCGGCGGACCCCACCTCCCTCACGGACGAACCGCCGGTGCTGGATGCCGAGCAGATCGCCATGGAGGGCGGCGGCCCCGCCGCCCTCTACGGGGAGCAGCTGCAGGAAAACCCGGTGCTCATGAACATGGTCCTGGGCAACGGCGCGCGCCTGTATGTTGACCACGCGCATCCCGAGTATTCCTCGCCGGAGGTGACGCGTCCGCGGGACGCGGTGCTGTGGGACAAGGCGGGGGATGCCGTGGTGCTGGCCGCCATGCGGCACATTGCCCGGATGCCCGGGTTCGCGCCGGTGAACCTGTACAAAAACAACACCGACAACAAGGGTGCCTCCTACGGGTCCCATGAGAATTACCTCGTGCCCCGCAGCGTTCCGTTCGGGGCGCTGGCATCCGGTCTCGTGCCGTTCTTTGTGTCCAGGCAGGTCATCGTCGGGTCCGGCAGGGTGGGTATCGGCACCAGCAACCAGCGCCAGGGCTTCCAGCTCAGCCAGCGGGCGGACTTCTTCGAAACGGAGGTGGGCCTGGAAACCACCATCCGCCGGCCGATCATTAACACCCGGGATGAACCGCATGCAGTGGCGGAAAAATACCGGCGCCTGCACGTGATCATCGGCGACGCCAACCTCAGTGAGGTCTCCGCCCTGTTGAAGGTGGGCACCACGTCGCTGGTGCTGTCCATGATTGAAGCCGGCCGCGCCCCCGCCCTCGAACTCCGGGACCCGGTGGGCGCACTGCAGGCCATCAGCCATGACCCCTCCCTGGGACAGCTGGTGGAACTGACGGACGGCAGGATGGTCACGGGCCTGGATCTCCAGGAGATGTACTGCGAGGCCGCTGCGGCGTACTCCCGGGCCGGCGGAGGAACGGATGCCGACACCGAAGACATCCTTGCCCGCTGGTCCTCCCTGCTGGGCACCCTGAAGCGGGATCCGCTGGAGGCAGCCGCTTCCGTGGACTGGGTGGCGAAGCTGAAACTGCTGCAGGCCTACCGCGAACGCGACGGGCTGGCCTGGTCCGACGCACGGCTGCATCTGGTGGACCTGCAGTACTCGGACATGCGGCCGGAGAAGGGCCTGTATTACCGGCTGGCGGCCCGGGGGCAGATGGAACGGGTGCTGGCCGACGAGGAGATTGCCCGTGCCGTTTCCTCTCCTCCCGACGACACCCGGGCCTACTTTCGCGGAAACTGCCTCACCCGGTTCCCGAAGGAAGTCATCGGTGCGAGCTGGGATTCGATCATCTTCGAACTTCCCTCCCGGCGGCGGCTCCAGCGGATCCCCACCCGGGAACCGCTTCGGGGAACCCGGGCCCTGACTGAGGAACTTTTCAATGCATCGGCCGATGCGGAGGATTTTGTCACCAGGCTCCTGACCGGTTCCGATGCCTCCGTGGCACCATAGGACTAGGATTCAACCCCCGGGCAAGAAAGGGCTAGGCATCATGGCAACCCAGGACCGCAAAACCACCGGAACACAACCAGTTGAAGAAGAGGAAACCGGGGCCGTCCAGTCCCCCGCAGCCGAAGCGGAGGCCTCCGCCGAAACCGAAGGCGTGGACGATCTGCTGGACGAGATCGACGGCGTGCTGGAGAGCAACGCCGAAGAGTTCGTCCGCGGCTTCATCCAAAAGGGCGGACAGTAACGGATGGCCCCCCGGGACCCCGCCGACTCCGTTCACCAAGCTCCGACTTCCTCCTTTACCGACCATTTGACCCGGCACCGCCCGGAACTGCTTCCCTCCTCCCGCTCCCTGGGGCCGTCGTCGCACGGTTCCGCGGCGGAGCTGGCGCCTCAGGCCACCACCATTGTTTCCCTCACCTACGCCGGTGGAGTGCTGATGGCGGGGGACCGGCGGGCAACCATGGGCAACATGATTGCCAGCCGGCACATCAAGAAGGTCTTCCCGGCGGATAACTACTCCGTGCTGGGAATCGCCGGGACGGCCGGGCTCGCGCTGGATATGATCCGGCTGTTCCAGGTGGAACTGGAGCACTACGAGAAAATCGAAGGAACGCCCATGAGCCTGGACGGGAAGTCCAACCGGCTCGCGGCCATGGTGCGCTCGAACCTGCCCCTCGCACTCCAGGGGCTGGCCGTGGTGCCGCTGTTCGCCGGGTTTGATACCCAGCACAGGGCAGGGCGGCTCTTTTCCTACGACGTCACCGGCGGCCGGTACGAGGAGTACGAGCACCACAGCGTCGGCTCCGGTTCGGTCTTTGCGCGCGGCGCCCTGAAAAAACTCTGGCAGCCGAACCTGGATGAGGAGGACGCGGTCCGGGTGGCCGTGGAGGCCCTCTATGACGCCGCCGACGACGACTCCGCCACCGGCGGTCCGGACATGGTGCGCCGGCTCTGGCCGGTGGTCTACGTCGTCAACAGCGCAGGCAACCGGGAGATCCCCGAGCGGGAGCTGCAGCAGCTGTCCCGTGACCTCATCTCAAGGCGCACCGCCGCCGGACTGGAGGCGTAGCCGTGACACAGCAGTTCTACGTCTCGCCCGAACAGCTGATGAAGGACCGGGCGGACTTCGCCCGGAAAGGCATTGCCAGGGGACGTTCGGTGGTGGTCCTGACCTGCCGCGAAGGCATTGCCCTGGTGGCGGAGAATCCCTCGCCGTCCCTCCACAAGCTCAGCGAAATCTACGACCGGATCGGTTTCGCCGCCGTCGGGAAGTACAACGAGTTCGAGTCCCTGCGCCAGGCGGGTATCCGGTTTGCCGACGTGCGCGGCTACTCGTATTCGCGCGAGGACGTTTCCGCGCGGGGACTGGCCAGCGTCTATGCACAGAGCCTCGGCTCGGTGTTCACCACCGAAGGCAAACCGTTCGAGGTCGAGCTGGCCGTGGCCGAGGTGGGGGAGGAACCCTACTCGGACCATCTGTACCGGCTGAACTTTGACGGCTCCATCGCGGATGAAAGCAACTACACGGTGATGGGCGGGCAGGCCGAAACGGTCAATGAAGCCCTCAGCCGGACCTGGAACCAGGACGCGGATTTCGCTTCAGCCATCAGGACTGCCGTGAAGGCACTGTCCGCCACCCGGTCAGCCGATGGCTCCGGCAATGCGCGGGAAGCACTGGGCGCCGGTCTGCTGGAGGTCGCCGTCCTCGACCGGGATCCGTTGTCCACACGCGGCACCGTGCGCGCGTTCCGCAGGATAAACACCGTAGAGCTGGACCGTCTGTTGTCCGGCGCGGAAGGAGACTGATGGACCGCAGGATCTACGGAGTGGAGACCGAATTCGGCATCGCCTACTCCGGACCCGACTCACGTCCCCTTTCCCCGGAGGAGGTAGCCCGCTACCTGTTCCGCAAAGTGGTCAGCTGGGGCCGGTCATCCAATGTTTTCCTCACCAACGGCTCGCGCCTGTACCTCGATGTGGGCTCCCACCCCGAATACGCCACCGCCGAGTGTGACGATCTGGCACAGCTGGTGGCGCATGACCGCGCCGGCGAACTGATCCTCCAGGACCTGGTGGAGGAGGCGGAGGACCGGCTCAAGGCGGAGGGCTTCAACGGCAGCGTCTATCTGTTCAAGAACAACACCGATTCCGCCGGAAACTCCTACGGCAGCCACGAAAACTACCTCATCCCGCGGCGGCTCGAATTCTCCCGTCTGGCGGACATCCTGATTCCTTTCCTCGTCACGCGCCAGCTGCTGGTCGGAGCGGGCAAGGTGCTCAAGACCCAGTCCGGTTCCCTCTTCGCGTTCTCGCAGCGGGCGGACCACATCTGGGAAGGGGTGTCCTCGGCCACCACACGGTCCCGTCCCATCATCAACACCCGCGATGAGCCGCACGCCGACGCCGAACATTACCGCCGGCTGCACGTCATTGCCGGCGATTCAAACATGTCCGAGACCACCATGCTCCTGAAGGCCGGGTCCGTGGACCTCATGCTGCGGATGATCGAGGCCGGCGTCCTGATGCGGGACCTGCGCCTCGAGAACCCGATCCGGAGTATCCGGGAAACCTCCCACGACCTCTCGGGACGGCAGCCGCTGAAGCTGGCCAACGGGTCCACCATGACTCCGCTGGACCTGCAGCGGATCTACCTGGACCGCGTGCAGGATTTCGTTGCCGCGAACGGCGAGCATAACCGGCACGTCGGGCGGGTCCTCGACCTGTGGACACGGACCCTGGACGCCATTGAGTCCGGCGACCACTCGGGCATCGACACGGAGATCGACTGGGCGATCAAAAAGAAACTGGTGGACCGCGTCGGTGAGCGGCACGGCCTGGAAATGTCCGCGCCGAAGCTGGCCCAGGTGGACCTGACCTACCACGACATTTCCCGGCAGCGCGGCCTGTTCTACCTGCTGCAGGCCCGCGGGGAAACGGCCCGCGTGGTGGAGGACCGCGACATCAAGGAAGCCGTCGACCAGCCGCCGCAGACCACCCGGGCCAAACTGCGCGGAGACTTTGTCCGCCGCGCCAAGGCTGCCAATCGTGACTTCACCGTGGACTGGGTGCATTTGAAGCTCAATGACCGGGCCCAGCAGACGGTGCTGTGCAAAGATCCCTTCGCGTCCGTCGACGAGCGCGTGGAGGCGCTGCTGTCCACCCTTTGAGCCCTGCCGCACCCCTCACCTAGGTTTCGTTCAGCCGGACCGGCTATTCTAGGGCGGTTGCGGCCGTGCGGCGTTGAGCTGCCCGGTATACGGGCATCCGCCCATTGGCCGCTGTGCTCACCTGTCCACCACTGAAAGAAGTACTGTGCGTAAAGTACTAGCCATTCTCCTGCCTTTCCTGCTGTTTTTGACCGCCTGTTCCGGCGGCGACAGCACGGAGGGCGGCGGTCCGCTCTCCTCCGTGAAGATTGAACGCGGAGAGGACGGCACCGCCCCGAAGGTCGAATTCGACGAGCCGCTCAGCGCCGATGAACCCACCCTGACCCGGGTCAACGACGGCGACGGCAACGAACTGGCCGAAGGCCAGACGGCGTCGATCCGACTCATGATGGTTGATCCCGAGAGCGGAGAGGCCGGCCAGGAATCCTACACGGCTGAAGCAGCGGAAGACATTGCCCTCGATGACGCCCTCAAGCAGGGCAACGAGCAGATGTACAGCGCCCTGAAGGGCGCGCCGGTCGGCTCCGACTTCGCCTACTACATCCCCGGCGACGAGGAGGCAGGCACCGAGGCGCAGTTCGTCATCTTCACGCTCACCGATGCCCGTGACATTCCAAAGCGTGCCTGGGGCTCGGATGTGGCGCCGGTCGACGGTCTGCCCACCGTGGAACTGGACGACAACGGAAAGCCGACCATCACGGTTCCGAAGACGGATGCACCTACCGAACTCGTGTCGCAGGAGCTCAAGACCGGTGACGGCGCCGTTGTGGAGGCCGATGACACTGTCACGGTGCAGTACCACGGCGTCAAGTGGTCCGACGGGACCGTGTTTGACTCCAGCTGGGAGCGCAACGCTCCCTCCACCTTCGGTCTGGACCAGGTCATTTCCGCCTGGACCGACGGACTGGCAGGCAAGAAGGTCGGTTCGCAGGTCCTGATCGTGGCCCCGCCCGCCACTGCCTACGGTGCGAGCGAAGGCAACGAACTCCAGAACGAAACCCTGGTGTTCGTGGTCGACATCCTTGAGGCCAAGTAACCCGATAGGATTGCACGCAGTCCCAAAACAAAGGAGTCCCATGTCATTCGGAAAGCGCGAATACGACCGCCAGAAGCCGGAAATCGATTTCCCGGCCCACGATGCCCCCACCGAGCTCGTTATTGAGGACCTCGTGGTCGGTGACGGCCAGGAGGTCAAGGCCGGAGACACCGTGTCCACCCACTACGTGGGCGTAGCCTTCTCCACCGGCGAGGAGTTCGACGCGTCCTGGAACCGCGGCACCCCGCTGGACTTCCGCGTCGGCGTCGGCCAGGTCATCCAGGGCTGGGACCAGGGCCTGCTGGGCATGAAGGTCGGCGGCCGCCGCCGGCTGGAAATCCCCTCCGCCATGGCCTACGGCGACCGCGGCGCCGGTTCCGCCGTGGCTCCGGGAGAGTCCCTGATCTTCGTCGTGGACCTGCTGGGCGTCCGCTGATCCGCACCGCCTGAAAGGGGCGGGGCCGCTGTCATAACGACGGCGGCCCCGCCCCTTTCGCATGCAGCCGCCCGGAAGGAAGGTAGATTAGCTCCCGTGTCCGCCAAGAGAACCGAACGCCTGCTGAATCTGGTCATTGCGCTGCTCTCCACACGCCGGGGCTTCACCAAGCACGAGCTGTTCGATGAGATTGAACTGTACGGGGAAGCCGCCACCGCCGATGCCCGGGAGAAACTCTTCGACCGGGACAAGGCGTTCCTGCGCGAGCAGGGGATTCCGGTGGAGTCCTACACCGAAGAGGCGATGTTCGAGGACAGCACCACCCAGCGCTACCGCATCCGGCAGGACGCCTACCGGCTCCCGGGGGTGCGGTTCACGCCGGAGGAATCCGCCGTCCTGACCCTGGCGGCCCGGATGTGGGACCAGGCCTCGCTGGGATCCGCCGCGGCCCGGGCCCTGCGCAAACTCCACGCCCGGGGCGTGCTGCCCGGGGACGCCGGCGCCATGCCCCTGCAGCCCAGCATCCGCACCAATGATCCGCATTTCGACGAGGTCTGGCGCGCCGCCACCACCCGCACGCCGCTGACCTTCGGTTACCGGCCGCCGGGCGCGGCCGCACCGTCGGTCCGCCGGGTCCAGCCCTGGGGGATGGGCAGCCGTTTCGGCCACTGGTACCTGGTGGGCTATGACCTGGACCGCGCAGCAGAGCGGATTTTCCGGCTTTCCCGCATGGAGCCCCCGGTCCGGCTGCGCCCGGGCACCTACACCGTGCCGGCGGATTTTGACATTGATACCTCATTGGCGTCCCTGGATGACGTCTACGCCCCGCAGCCGGCAGTGGTGGATGTGCACACGGATGCCGGGGCGGCCCTGCGCCTGCAGGCGGAGTCCGTTGAGGCCCTTGATGCATTCCGGGACCGGCTGCATCTGCGGGTCCGTGACCTGGACGCCCTGGCCGCCGACACGGCTGCACTGGGCGCCGCCGCTGTGGCTGTCTCGCCGCCCGACTACGTGACGGCCGTCCACACGGCCCTTACCCGCGCCCTGGCAGCGCAGAGCCTGCCGCTGCCGGACTTCGAACTGGCGGACGCCGCGGCTCCGGCACGCCGGCCGGCGTCCGCAGGCGCCCAGGACCACCTCACGCGCCTGCTGGACTTGGTGCCGTATGTGCTGGCGGACCAGGGTGCGGATATGAACGAAACGGCCGCCGCGTTCGGCGTGAGCAAGGAACAGCTCGCCAAGGATCTGGACCTGCTGTTCGTCAGCGGGCCGCGGCATTACCCCAACGGACTGATGGACGTCAGTTTTGACGACGACCGGATCTATATCGACAACGCCGAGGACCTCTCCGAACCGGTGCGGTTCGGCATGGATGAAGCGGCCGCCCTGATCGTGGGATTGGACACGTTGGCAGCGCTTCCGGGCATCGGCGCCACCGCTGCCGTAGCCAGTGCCCTGGAGAAGCTGACCGAGGCCGCAGGGGAGGCCGGCGGCGTCGGAACCGCCGTCGCGGCACGGCTGGACGATACCGCCGGCGGCACCGTCCTGGCCGAACTGCAGCAGGCGATCAGCGGTGCACGCCAGCTTGAGCTGCGCTACCTGGTGCCGCGCCGCGACGAGGTCACCCGCCGCACCGTGGACCCGCGAAGGCTCTTCTCCGTGGACAACACCTGGTACCTGGAAGCGTGGTGCCACCGGGCGGAAGCACCCCGGAATTTCCGCGTTGACCGCATCCACGGCGTGCGGGACGCCGGGCCTGCACTCACCCACGCTCCGGAGCCCGGGGCAGCGTTCCCGGCCAGCCTGTTCACGCCCGGTCCGCTGGACCAGCGGGTGACGCTGGTCCTGGCGCCGGCCGCACTCTGGGTTGCCGAGGCGTACGACGCCGAGCGGCGGGCGGCGCTGCCGGACGGACGCACAGCGGTGGAACTGCGCACCTCCGATGCCGGCTGGATTCCTGCGTTCACGGCCCGGCTCGGCGGAACGGCCGCCGTCGCCGAGCCCGCGGAGCTGCGCCGGGCCACCCTGGCGTGGCTGCAGGAGGCGGCCGCCAACTACCCGTCCGCATAAGCGCCTCCGGCACCGCCGGTCCGAGCGGGCAGGCAGTCTCCACTATGCTGGGAGTATGCCTTGGTGGTCCTGGATACTGATTTGGCTTGCCCTCGCGGCAGGCGCCGCGGGTTTCTACGCCCTGATCGGCTACCGGCTGTTTAAGCGGTTCCTCGGTATCCTCCGGGAATTCGAAGCTGCTTCGGCCAAGCTGTCCCTCCGCACTCCGGACACCGTTCCGTCCAGCATCGTCGAGGACGTCCCCGCGGACATCTTCACGGAGCCGGCCGAGGCCCGGAAGGCCTACGACGCCGGTAAGGCGGCCCGCAGCGAAGCCCGTCGGCACCGTCGTGTCGAACGCCGCATGGCCAAAGGCCAGCCGCGCGCGTGGCGGGATTTCCCGGAACTCTGACATAGAATATTCTCCAACGAAAGGACACCGCCATGAGGCTTGAAGGCTGGCAGATTATCGTCATTGTTGTACTGGCTGTTCTGCTCTTCGGCGCTCCCAAGCTCCCGGGGCTGGCAAGGAGCCTGGGACAGTCCCTTCGGATCTTCAAGTCCGAGGTACGCCAGATGAAGGACGAAGACCCTTCCAAACCCGCCGCAGGTGATCCGGTGGAAGGACGCGTCGTGAATCCCGAACCGCGTCCCGCGGCGGCAGAGCAGACCTTCTTCCCCGGGCAGAACCCGCCGTCCGGCACCCCGAGCGGACCGTCGGATTCTGCGGGTAACCCGCCAACACGCCGCTAGCAGCCGTGGCGCTGAGTAAAGGGCGCAAATCCAACCCCGAAGGGCGGATGGCCCTTAAAGAGCACCTGCGGGAGTTCCGCAACCGGCTCTTCAAATCCGGAATCGCCGTTGTCCTGGGCACCGTTGGCGGGTTCTTCCTGTACCTGCCCGTCTTTGACGCGCTCACCAAGCCGCTGATCGACGCGGGCAACAGCGACGGCCGGTTCACCACCATCAACTTCGAGGGAGTAGCAACTCCCTTCGACCAGATGATCCAGGTCTCGCTCTTCATCGGACTGCTGGTCTCCAGCCCGGTCTGGCTTTACCAGGCGTGGGCGTTCGTCACGCCCGGCCTGAAGCGCAAGGAGCGGCGGGCCGCACTGGGCTTCCTGTCCGCCGCGGTACCGCTGTTCATCGGCGGTGTCTACCTGGCCTGGCTGATCCTGCCCAACGCTGTCCGGGTCCTGACCGAGTTCACGCCCGAAGGCGGCTCCAACGTCATCACCGCCTCGGTCTACCTTGCCTTTGTGCTGCGGCTGATGCTGGCCTTCGGTGTTGCCTTCCTCATCCCCGTCTTCCTGGTCGGGCTGAACCTGGCCGGGCTGCTGAGCGGCCGGACCATCATCAAGTACTGGCGCATCACGGTGTTCCTGATCTGCCTCTTTGCCGCCATGGCCGCTCCCGGCGCAGACGCCCTGAGCATGTTCTACCTGGCGGCACCGCTGCTGGCGCTGTTCGCCCTCGCGGTGGGCATCTGCCTGATCAATGACCGGCGCCGCGTCCGGAGGCAGGCTGCCCGTGAAGCCGCCGTGGAGGCCGACGCCGACACGGCCACCCCCGTCGACAAGCTCTAGGGTGCCCCTGCACGCCGTTCGCCCACCGGTGATTGTGGCATGCGGGGCCCGGCGCAGCGCATAGGCTGGGTTTATGACTTCTCCTTCGGAGCGGTACCTTGCCGCCAAACAACGTTCCGAACATGCCAGGACCCGCCTGGGCGTTTTCGAGCAGTCGCTGGGATTTGACCTGGACCCGTTCCAGTCCGAAGCCTGCCGCTCCCTCGAGTCCGGCCGCGGCGTCCTCGTCGCCGCCCCCACGGGGGCCGGTAAAACGGTGGTGGGGGAGTTTGCCGTGTACCTGGCCCTGCAGCGGGGTCTGAAGGCGTTCTACACCACACCCATCAAGGCCCTGAGCAACCAGAAGTACAGCGAACTGGCAGCAACCTACGGCAGCGACCGGGTGGGCCTGCTGACCGGTGATACCAGCATCAACCCGGACGCCGACGTCGTCGTGATGACCACCGAGGTGCTGCGGAACATGCTGTACTCCAACTCGGAGACCCTCATTGACCTCGGCTACGTGGTCATGGACGAGGTGCACTACCTGGCGGACAGGTTCCGCGGGGCCGTATGGGAGGAAGTGATCATCCACCTGCCTTCCGACGTGCTGGTGGTTTCGCTCAGCGCCACGGTCTCCAATGCCGAGGAATTCGGAGCCTGGCTGGATACCGTGCGCGGCGACACCGACGTGGTGGTTTCCGAGCACCGGCCCGTCCCGCTCTGGCAGCACGTCATGGTGGGGCGGGACATCTTTGACCTGTTTGAATCCGATGTGTCCTTCGACGAGGCCGCCGGCGAGCAGCCGGGCATCAAGGAGCGCTACCGGGTCAACCCCGAACTGATGGAACTGGCACGCGCCGAGTCCCGCGTCAATCAGCGCAGCCACTGGGGCGGGCCGCGCGGCTCCTCCCGCGGCGGACGACGGGATTCCCGCGGCGGACGTTCCGGCGGGGGACACGGCAGCGGACACGGCGGACCGCCGATCACCCGCATCCAGCGGGCCTCCCGCCCGCAGGTCATCGCCCAGCTGGACCGCAACGGCCTGCTGCCCGCCATCACGTTCATCTTCTCCCGGAACGGCTGTGAAGGAGCCGTACGCCAGTGTGTCGAGTCCGGGATATGGCTTACGGATGAAGATGAACGCCGGGAAATTGCCCGCGTCGTTGACGAAGCCACCCAGGACATCCCGGAGGATGACCTGGAGGTACTCGGTTTCTGGACGTGGCGGGAGGGCCTGGTCCGGGGTTTCGCCGCACACCACGCCGGCATGCTCCCCACCTTCAAGGAAGTAGTGGAACGCCTGTTTGCCGCCGGGCTCGTCCGTGCCGTTTTTGCCACCGAAACCCTGGCCCTCGGCATCAATATGCCGGCCCGCTCGGTGGTGCTGGAGAAACTGGACAAGTTCAACGGTGAAGCCCATGTGGACATCACCGCCGGGGAGTACACCCAGCTGACCGGCCGCGCCGGACGCCGCGGGATCGACGTCGAAGGCCACGCCGTCGTCCTCTGGCAGCCCGGCACCGATCCGGCGGCCGTGGCCGGCCTGGCCTCGCGCCGGACCTATCCGCTGAACTCCAGCTTCCGGCCCACCTACAACATGAGCATCAACCTGATGGCCCAGTTCGGCCGGGAACGGGCCCGCGGAATCCTTGAGTCTTCCTTCGCGCAGTTCCAGGCGGACCGGTCCGTCGTGGGCCTGGCCAAGCAGGTGCGGTCCCGCGAAGAGTCGCTGGCCGGCTACGAAAAAGCCATGACCTGCCATTTGGGGGATTTCAACGAGTACGCTGCCCTCCGCCGGCAGCTTTCGGACCTGGAAAACACCGCGTCCAAGACCAAGGCGCGGAACCGGCGCAGCGCTGCGGCCGCGTCGCTGGAGAACCTGCGTCCCGGCGACATCGTGTACCTTCCCGGCGGCCGGAATGCCGGCCACGCCGTTGTGCTGGACGTGGATGCGTCAGCCCGCGAGGTGCGGCCTGCAATCCTGACGGAGGATAAACAGATCCGCCGTCTCAGTGCCGCCGACCTCGACGATGCCCTGGAACCGGTCTCACACATCCGCATCCCGAAGTCCTTCAACTCCCGCTCACCCAAGGACCGGCGGGATCTGTCCTCCTCGCTCCGGAACGCGCTGCATGAGCACCGCCCGCCCCGGCCGGCGGCGGCCCGCGCCAATGCCATGCATACCGCGGGTACGGAGCGGCAGGAGAAGGCCATCGCCGAACTGCGCCGGAAAATGCGTGCCCACCCGTGCCACGGGTGCAGCGACCGGGAAGACCATGCACGCTGGGCCGAGCGCTGGTGGAAGCTGCGCCGGGAAACCGACAACCTGGTGGGCCAGATCCGGGGCCGCACCAACACCATCGCCAAGACCTTCGACCGGGTCTGCGACGTGCTGGCCAGGTACGGCTACATCGACCCGGAGGATCCCGGTATCCACAGCGTGACCCCCGCCGGACAGAAACTGCGGCGCATTTACGGTGAAAAGGACCTGCTCGTGGCCCTCTCGCTGGAACACGGCGCCTTCGATGACCTTGACCCCGCCGAACTGGCCTGCCTGGCCACAGCCCTGGTCTACCAGGCCAAGCGTGAGGAGCGGGGGCTGCGGCCCAAGATGCCCAGTATTTCGCTGGAATCCGCCGTGGATACCGTCATCCGCCAATGGTCCGAACTCACGGATCTGGAAGAGACGTCCCGGCTGCCGCTGACCGGTGAACCTGAGCTGGGACTGGTCTGGCCCATGTACAAGTGGGTCAAGGGCAAGCATCTGCAGGTGGCCCTGAACGGCACCGAACTGGCGGCCGGGGACTTTGTCCGGTGGGCCAAACAGGTGATCGACCTGCTGGACCAGCTGGCCAAGGTTCCGGATCTGCCGGCGGGTATGCGCCGCCGCTTCCTGGACGCTATTTCCCTGGTGCGGCGCGGCGTCGTCGCCTACTCCAACGTCGGCGACTGACCCCGGCCGCCGCCATCATCAACGTGCTACAGAAAACAGGTGAGTCCTTGAACGGCAGTCCCATCCAGAGCGCCAGCACCCTGACGCTCTACCGCAACGGTTCGGTATACAGCGCCGGCGATCCCTTTGCAACGGCCATGCTGGTCGACGGCGACACCGTCGCCTGGGTCGGCTCCGAGCAGGCCGCCACGTCCATCCAGGACAGCAGGATGGACGTAGTGGACCTGCACGGAGCGCTGGTTGCGCCCGGCTTCGTGGACTCCCACGTCCACACCACCGAACTGGGCATGTCCCTGGTCACCCTGGACCTGAGCGGCTGCACCTCCCTGGCCGACCTCCTGGACCAGGTCTCGGACTATGCCGCGGAGACCTCGGGCCTGATCCTGGGTACCAACTGGGACGAGTCGCGCTGGCCGGAACGGCGTGTCCCCACCGCTGCCGAGCTCGACGCTGCGTCCGGCAACCGGCCCGTCTACCTATCCCGCTCCGATGTGCACTGCGCCGCCGTATCCGGCACGCTGGCGGCTGAACTGCGGCTGCAGGAATATGACGGCTGGGACAACGGCTTCGTTGTCCGGGCCGCACACGACGCCGCCCGCACCGTAGCGCGGGACGCGGACCCGGACCAACGCGGAGCATTCCAGCTGGCAGCCCTGAAGCATGCCGCTTCCCGCGGCGTGGTGGCTGTGGCCGAGATGGCCGCACCCCACATCGCCCCGCCCGAGGACCTTCGCCGGCTGCTGGGACTGGACGGACCACTGAGTGACGGTCCGCTGCCGCAGGTCCTGCCGTACTGGGGCCAACTGGTGGAAACCGAGGCCGAAGTCACCGGCCTCCTGGAACTGTTCGAAGGCCGGCTGCTGGGTCTGGCCGGCGACCTGAACATCGACGGTTCCATCGGGGCACGGACGGCTGCGCTGCGCGAGGCGTACACCGACCGTCCCGACACTGCAGGCACCGCGTACCTGAGCGCCGAACAGGTCGGCCGCCATCTCGAACTGATGACCAGGGCCGGACTCCAAGGCGGCTTCCACGTTATCGGTGACGCCGGGATGGACACCGCACTGGCCGGGCTCCGTCTGGCTGCGGACGCCGTGGGGGAGGCAGCTGTCCGGGCTGCGCATCACCGGTTGGAGCATGCGGAGATGATCGATGACGCCGCCATCGCTGAGCTGCTGCGTTTTGGCGTCACCGTCAGCCTGCAGCCCGGGTTCGATGCTGCCTGGGGCCATCCCGGCGGGCTTTACGAACAGCGTCTCGGGGACCGGCGGCAGACCATGAACCGTATGGCCTCGCTGCTCTCCGCCGGTGTGCCCGTCGCGCTGGGTTCCGATACTCCCGTCCTGCCGCTTGACCCGTGGGCCGGGGTCCGGGCCGCCGTGTCCCATTCCAACCCGAAGGAGCGGGTCTCGGCCCGGGCTGCGTTTATCGGCCACACCCGGGCAGGCTGGCGTGCCGCGGGAGAGGGCAACTTCATGCTCGGCCAGCTGGCGGCCGGCGCTCCTGCGTCCTTCGCCCTCTGGGAGGTACAGGAGCTGATGGTTCAGACACCGGATGCCAATGTATCCGCGTGGAGCACGGATCCGCGCGCGGGAACCCCGCTGCTGCCTGCACTGGACAACGGGGACGAGCCGCGCTGCCTGCAGACGGTCCACAACGGCCGGGAGCTCTACCGTGCTCCGGACCTGGTGTGAACCGTGGAACTACCTGCCCGTTCCGGCGTTTGCGGGCACGGCGTCTGACCTGCAGGAACGTGCAAAGGTCCTAGTCAGCGGCCTTATTGACATGTGCTTGCCAGCACGTAGGCTATGAGGATCGTGGTCGGGACCGGCTTCCTGAGGCGTGCCGGGCACCGTTCTGGATCTTTTTCGGAGCGGCGCCCCGGACGCCTTTCCGCCGGATCCTTACTGCCATGGCCCGCACCGCGCGCACCGGAGGAAAATGCTCCGCCGAGCCGGTGACCGGGTCCAGCATCACCCAACCGGGTGGGTTCAACCGTCAGTAGAAAACAGGGCCGGCATCCGCCGGAACTGGCCCGAAGACGGCTGCATCCGCCCGGTTGTGCTGTCCGGGGCTCCAGCACCCGACCTGACGCGCCGCATACTCCCATATACTGGATAGTCTGCCGGAGGAGTAACCCTTACCGGCTCCGAACACCGCGGCGTGCGTCCGCTGAAAGGCTTACCCAGTGCGTGTCCTGACCATCATCCCCACATACAACGAGATCGAGTCGCTCCCCATTACGCTGAAGCGGCTGCGGAACGCAGTTCCCGATTCGGATGTATTGATTGCGGACGATAACAGCCCGGACGGCACCGGCGCCTACGCGGATGAAATCGCTGCCAAGGACCCGCAGGTGCATGTGCTGCACCGCAAGGGCAAGGAAGGGCTCGGCGCAGCCTACATCGCCGGCTTCCGGTGGGGCCTGGAACGCGGCTACGACATCCTGGTCGAAATGGATGCCGACGGCTCGCACCGGCCGGAGGAACTGCCGCGCCTTCTGGAGGCCTCTAAGGCCGGCGCGGACCTCGTCATCGGTTCCCGCTGGGTAAAGGGCGGATCGGTGGTCAACTGGCCGCTTCACCGCAAGCTGCTGTCCCGCGGAGGAAGCACGTACTCGCGGTTCATGCTGGGCATCCCGGTCCGCGACATCACCGCCGGCTACCGGGCCTTCCGCCGCGGCACCCTGGAACGGCTGGACCTCTCCGCGGTCGAATCCGTGGGCTACGGCTTCCAGGTGGACATGACGTTCCGTGTGGCACGCATGGGCCTGTCCATCACGGAGGTCCCGATTACCTTCGTGGAGCGCGAGCTGGGTGACTCGAAGATGAGCGGCAACATTGTGGTCGAGGCCATGGCCAATGTGACCCGCTGGGGGCTGACCGCCCGCTGGCAGAAGCTCACCGGACGCGGCTGAGTTAAAAGCAAAAGAGCGGGGGGGGGGGGGGGTGGGGCCGGCCCCCCCCCGTGGATGGATCAGTGGGGGGGGGGGGGGGGGGGGGG
>NZ_VTFX01000003.1 GCF_009192775.1 Arthrobacter yangruifuii | reverse complement strand
CTGACGCCCTCGGGACGGGGGTTTTTAAAAACCACCAGAGCGGGGCGGCTGCCAATCGGCAGCCGCCCCGCTCTTTTAAGCTACTCTGCGGCCGTGCTGGACCGTCGGTGCAGCACCGCTAGGATTTGGCGCGCTCTCCGCGGCGTTCGCGCAGGATGGTCAGGCGGTCCTGGAGGGTCGTTTCGAGCTCCTCGATGCTGCGGCGTTCCAGCAGCATGTCCCAGTGCGTGCGCACCGGCTTGTCGTTGCTGGTGTCAGGCTTCTCGCCGTCCACCAGAAGGGCTTCCTTACCGGTCTTGGAGATCCACACCGGCGGGATGTCCGCTTCGGCAGCAAAAGTGACGAAAACACGCTCGCCGTCCTCACAGCGGTATTCCACCCGCTGGCGGGGAGCCGGCTCCACACCGGATTCAGTCTCCATGCTCTGCGCGCCGAGGCGCATACCCCGCAGGCTACGATCGCTCATCTTTTCTCCCTCTTCAATCCGCTGGATCCGCGAGCGGATCCCCTTGTTATGCCGGGGCCGGACCCCGTCTGCCGCACCGCGGCGAACCGGCAGGCCGGCTGTCTCTGTCAGTACAACGCCAACGGCGCTGCAGCTGTTCCCGACGGCGGTCCCGCCCGGTGCCGCATTGTTTGCCCGGCAAACAGACAATTATACCGGCATCCGCGCTCAGCCGCCTACCATGGCCGCGTGACGGGCTAGAGCTTTCCGGTGCTTCCCGGCGCAGTGACCGGACCTGCGGCCTCGGCGGAGTCCGCAGCCTGAGCGGGGGCGGTGCCGTTGGCTGAGGGCCTGGCCGCGTCCGGCACAAAGTCGCCCAGCGCACTGCCCACGCCCTTGAGCGCTTCGCCGAGTTCGCTGGGGATGATCCACAGCTTGTTGGACGTGCCTTCCGCCAGCTTCGGCAGGGTCTGCAGGTACTGGTAGGCGAGCAGCTTCTGGTCCGGGTTGCCCTTATGGATGGCTTCGAAGACCTTGGCAATGGCCTGCGATTCGCCGTCGGCCCGCAGGATCGCGGCTTTGGCATCGCCTTCGGCGGCCAGGATGGCAGCCTGGCGGCGGCCTTCCGCGGTCAGGATCTGCGACTGCTTGCTGCCTTCGGCGGTCAGCACCGTTGCACGCCGTTCCCGCTCCGCACGCATCTGCTTTTCCATCGAATCCTGGATGGTCAGCGGGGGAGCAATGGTCTTCAGCTCCACCCGAGAAACGCGGATGCCCCAGCGGCCGGTGGCTTCGTCCAGCACGCCGCGCAGCTGGCCGTTGATCTGGTCACGGGACGTCAGTGCCTCTTCCAGGTTCAACCCGCCCACCACGTTGCGCAGCGTGGTGATGGTCAGCTGCTCCACACCCTGGATGTAGTTGGCAATTTCATAGGTGGCGGCCCGGGCATCGGTGACTTGGAAGTACACCACGGTGTCGATGGAGACTACGAGGCTGTCCTCGGTGATCACCTGCTGCGGGGGGAAGGACACCACCTGTTCGCGCAGATCCAGCAGGGGCAGCATCCGGTCAACGAACGGAATCAGGATGGTCAGCCCCGGATTCAGGGTCCGCTGGTATTTGCCGAGTCGCTCCACCACTCCGGCCCGGGCCTGCGGAATGATCTTGACTGCTTTCACCAGGATGACCAGGACAAAAATCACCAGGACGGCAAGAATGACAAGGACTGCTGTTGCGCTCATGTTCCCCCTCTGAATCCGCCGGGCCCACAAGGAGCCCCGCGGTTTGGTTCAGCAGGACCCGGAAGGACCCTGCGCTTTCGCTCGGCGGGCAGGCCGCCGGAGTTCATCAGTACGATGCTGTCTTTTCAGTACCTGCGGCCTGAACCAGGGCGGTGGCACCCTCGATGCGCGCCACGCTCACCTCCACGCCGGCCGGCAGGCTGGACCCGTCAACGCTGCGGGCGGTCCAGGTATCGCCGCCGATTTTCACCAATCCGGAGGAACCGGTCACGGACTCAAGCGTCAGCGCCGGCGCGCCCACAATCCGGTCCACGTTGGACAATTGGTCCTTGCTGGTGTGCTGCAGGTGTTTCAGGGCCAGCGGCCGGATGACGCCGATCATGAGGACGGACACCACCGCAAACACCACCACCTGCAGGAACAGGGGTACGGCAAAGAACGAGCTCAGCATGGCGGCAAGGGATCCCACGGACAGCATTCCGAAGAACAGGTCAAGGGTGAGGGCTTCCACGGCGGCGAAGCCCAGGAACAGGACCAGCCAGAGGGCCCAGCCGTAGCTGAGCATCCATTCATAGACTTCCTGCATCCGATTTCCCCTTGTCTTTTGATGACCGTGGTTTGATCCGAACCTGCTGCGGGCATTTGCTTTTCCGGCGGGCCCCGGCTCCCGCACCGCAGCGGGCAGGTGCCGGCGTTTAGTTCATTCTGCCCGAGTCGGCGCCGCAGACCTAGTGCTGCAGACGGCGGAAGGATAACGTTTTGCCCCCTGGGGCCTCAGCCGGCGCGGAAAACCTGCAGGGTGAAGGACGCGGTCACTGCAACCGGATCGGGCAGGGCAGCCAGGGTCCGCTCGAGTGCCGCCGGGTCCAGGTGCCGGGCCGAGGGCCCCATCAGCACCACGTTCCGGACATCGGCGCGGTGCAGCTGCATCGTGTAGGTGCACTGTACCGCCTGCAGGGCAGTGAACCCGGACGCCAGCGACGCGGAAATCCGTTCCTCCTTTTCGCCGGCAATGCCCAGCATTGCCGCCTCGGCCCGGATTTCCTGCAGGTGTTCCGGCCGGGGTGTCACCACGGCCAGGATGCCGCCGGGAGCCAGGACCCGCCGGAATTCGGCCGGGTTCCGCGGCGCGAAAACGTTCAGGAGCGCATCCACGGACGCATCCCGCAGCGGCAGCGGCCTCCAGACATCCCACACCAGGGCATAGCTTCCGGGGAGTGCACGGGCCGCACGGCGCAGCGCGTATTTCGAAATGTCCAGTGCCACCGCGGCGGCGTCCGGAAGCCGGCGCAGCACCTCGCCGAGGTAGTAGCCGGTGCCCGCGCCGGCGTCGAGGACTGCTGCCGCGTCCGGTGCCTCGGCGGCCACCAGCCGTGCCAGCTCTTCGGCCATGGGCTGATAATGCCCTCCGGCCAGGAAGTCTGCGCGGGCCTGGACCATGTCCGCGGTGTCGGCCTGGAATTTGGTGCCGCTGCCGGTGAGCAGATTGAAGTAGCCCTGCTTGGCTGCGTCATAGCGATGTCCTGCCGGGCAGCTGAGGGACCGGAATCCGTCCTCGGGTTTAAGGTCTGCCCCGCAGACGGGGCAGACCAGAGGCGGCAGTGAAGGCATGACTCCATCCTAAGACGGCAGTTGGCCTGCACGGCCGGGGACATTAGGCTTCGGAGCGTGAAACCATGTGACTTGCCTCTCCTTAATTCCCTTTCCGCTCCGGCCGTGCATCCCGATGCCTCGCACTGCGTGGTCTCCGTGACCCGCCCGGACTTCACCGCCGATTCCTCTACCGGGCAGTTGTGGCGCGTTCCGCTGGCACCGGGAGGCCGGCCCCGCCGGCTCACGCGCGGTTTCCGGGATACCTTGCCCAGGTACAGTGCCGACGGTTCCAGCCTGGGGTTCCTGCGGGCGGCACCGGGGGAGCCGGCACAGTTGTATGTCCTGGGTGCGGGCATCGCCGAGCCCGTGCAGCTGACCGATGCGCCGCTGGGAGTGTCCTGGTTCGAGTTCTCGCCGAACGGCACCGGCGTGGTGTTTTCCTCCCGGGTGCCTCAGGACGGCCGGTACGGGACCATGGACGGCGTGGGGCCCGGCGCCGAGGATCCCCGTCTGATCACCACCTTGAAGTACCGGATGAACGGGGTCGGCTACACCGGCGACAAGCCCGTCCAGATCTTCCACCTGTTCCTTCCGGACCTCGACGCCGAGCCGCACATCGACCCGCGGGGCAGGGCCAAGAACGACGCCGACGCCGACTCCGGCACCGGCCTGCCCGAAGCCGTGCAGCTGACCTTTGATGCCGCAGACCATCTCCGGCCGGTGTTCTCCGCGGACGGCAGCAGCATCCTGTTCACCTCCTCATCGGAGCAGGACGTTTCCCTTGCCTCCGACGTCTTCAGCATCGCCCCCGACGGCACCGGCCTGGCCCGGCTCACCAACCACGATCCCGGGAACCCGCTCACGGTCTCGGACCCGGTTCAAAGCGCCAACGGCCTCTGGCTGTTCTACCTTGGCCAGGAGCTGTCCGCCACGGGCACCGACTTCGTTGCCCGCAACACCGCCCTGTATGCGGCGCCGGCAGGGGACCCGACGGCGGTCCGCCGCCTCACGGATCCGGAAACGGTTGACCTCTCCGACGGCACCATCGTGCCGCATCTGGCGGCAGAGGCACTGGTCTTCAACCGCACCCGCGGGGCGGGCGAACTCCTGGCTGTGGATCCCCGCGGCGGCGTGGAGGTGCTGGCCTCCGGTCCCCTGGTCATTGAAGCCGCCGGATCGGCGGACGGCGTCGTCGTGGTCAGCTATACCGATCCCCGGTCCGCCGGGGACCTCGCCGTCGTCGAGCACGGCGGGCTCCGCACGGTCACCGATTTTTCCGAAGTGCTGCGCCGCGAAACACGGGTAGCGCTGCCGGTGGAGGAAACCCACCCCTCCGGGGACGGTTATCCCGTGCACGGCTGGCTGGCCCTGCCGGAGGGGCCCGGCCCGCATCCGGTGCTGCTCAATATCCACGGCGGCCCGTTTTCCCAGTACGGCTGGGGGTATTTCGACGAGACGCAGGTCTACACCAGGGCAGGCTATGCAGTGCTGATGTGCAACCCCCGGGGGTCTGCGGGCTACGGCCAGGCGCACGGGCGGAGCATCAAGGAGGCCATGGGCACCCATGACCTGGCCGACATCCTGGGCTTCGTGGACGGCACGCTGGCCGCGCATCCGGAACTCGACGGAAGCCGGATGGGGATCATGGGCGGTTCCTACGGCGGCTACCTGACAGCCTGGACCATTGCCCACGACCACCGGTTTGCCGCCGCGGTGGTGGAACGCGGCTTCCTGGATCCCCTGTCCTTTATCGGCTCGGCGGACATCGGCTGGTTCTTCAGCGCCGGTTACACCGGCACCGACCCGGCCGCCGTCCTGGCCCAGAGCCCGATGGCGTGTGTGGACGCTGTCCGCACCCCCACCTTCGTGGTTCATTCCGAAGAGGACCTGCGCTGTCCGGTGGAGCAGGCCCAGCGGTATTACACCGCACTGAAGCTGCGCTCCGTGCCTACCGAGATGCTGCTTTTCCCGGGCGAGAACCATGAGCTCTCCCGCAGCGGCACGCCCTGGCACCGGCGCCGGCGCTTCGAGCATCTGCTGGCCTGGTGGTCCCGCTGGCTGCCGACGCCGCAGAATCCGGCCCCGGAGCAGGCCCGCGAACCGGAGCCTGCCCGGGCCTAGAAGCAGCCGGCCGCCGGGTGGCCTGCCTTCGGCCGAGTGCCGCTATGCCCTAGAACCCCAGCACCCGCCGGGCCTCGCCGATATCCGGCGTGGCCCAGCGGCGTGCGTATTCGGCATTGCTGCACAGCGACCGGGGCAGCATCCGGTCCACGTATACCGTCCCGTCCAGGTGGTCCGTTTCATGCTGGACTATCCGTGCCTGCCAGCCGCTGAAGCGTTCCACGCGCTGCCGGGACTGTTCATCGGTGTAGCGCAGCACCACCGAGAGCGGCCGCCGGACCACTCCCTGGTAGCCCTCGAAGGACAGGCAGCCTTCGAAGAACTCGGCGGTTTCCTCGCCCTCGGGCTCGTAGCGCGGGTTAATAATCGAGAAGAAGGGCAGGGCAGACCGCTCCCGGACCGCCGCAGACTCGGCCCCGACGTCGTACGTGTCCTCCAGTACCGCAATCTGCAGCGGAATGCCCAGCTGGGGGGCCGCCAGGCCCACGCCGGGAGCGGCGTGCATGACCCGGCGCATCAGCGCGATCAGGGCATCAAGTTCGACGGCGTCCAGTTCGCCGTTGAAGGGCAGCGCGGCGCGGCGGAGGGCGGGGTGCCCCAGTTGGACTATGGGCACGAGATCCTGTTCCAGCATCGGCAGGACCAGGTCGCGCAGCAGGGCGGTGGAATCGGTGGGCACCGCTTTATCCTAGTAGCCGCCACGGTGTTCCCGTGCAGCCGGAGGGCGTAACCTCCTCTCCACCATGACCGAGCAGCAGCCATACACCGTCCTGGGACAGTACCCGGGTTTCGAGTTACGCCATTACCCCGCGCATGTGCTGGCCCAGGTCACAGTGAACGCGGGGTTCCAAGGGGCCGGAAACGCCGGCTTCAGGCACCTTTTCGCCTACATCACCGGGCAGAACACGTCCCCGGCGGAAACGGACACCGCCGGAACAGCCGGGACGTCGCTGGCCATGACGGCGCCTGTGCTGCTGGAACCCAGCCCGGTTCCGGGAGCCTTCACCGTGGCCTTTGTCCTGCCCGCCGCCGCCGGGCCGGCTCCCATCCCCGAGGACCCCGCCGTGAGCATTGTCGCCGTACCGGGCCAGGCGGCCGCGGCCGCCTCCTTTTCCGGCCGGTGGAGCGAGGCGAACTTCCAGAGCCATCTGGCCGAACTGCTGGCGGCGGTCTCCGCCGAGGGGTTCACGACCCTCGGCCGTCCGCGTTTCGCCCGCTTCGATCCGCCCTTCCGGCCGTGGTTCCTGCGCCGCAACGAAGTGGTTCAGAGCGTGGAAGGGCCGGGGGACTGACCCAGCCTCCGAGCCGGAAACCCGCCTTTTCCGCCGTTTTCCGCCGCCCGACAGGATGCAGGGCTGTCGCTCCCGTGTCCGGGCCCCAGGCGGAACAAGCCGCCGTCGGCGCAGCAGGGGAGAGGCGGTCATGATGCCGCCTATGCCGCAGGCGGAACGAAGCCCAGCGGAAGCAGCTCGCCGGCGGGAATGCTGAGCGGTCCGTCCGCCGTCGGCAGGATCACCCGGATGCCCGGGTAGTAGTCGGCAAGGACCTGCCGGTCCCGGCCGCAGGGACTTTGGATCCCGCGGCCGTGGTTGCCGACGGCGACAATACAGGTGGGATCGCCGGCACCCGCCGCCCGGGCAGCGCCGAGGGCAACGAGTTCGGCGCAGGGGCCCCCGGTGAAGTGATACAGGTTCACGCCCGCGTACATGCCGCCGTCGGACGTGCGGACCGCGGCACCCATGGTGTGGATGCCGTCTTCGCCGGGACCGGCGTCGGTGACCGCGTCAATGGTTCTCCGGGCCAGATCCACGAGTTCCCGGTCCGCCGGAGTGAGTGGAAGGAAAGATGCGGGGAGTCGGGTGTTCACGCGGGGAGTCTACGGGAGGGCGCCGTGTTAACGACAACGCGGTGTTAAAGACAAACAGCCGGGGCCGCCGTCTGGCGGAACCCGGCTGTGCGGCTCGGAAAGAGGCTAGCCCTCGCAGTCCACGCAGTAGGCCTCGCCGTTCTTTTCGCGCGCAATCTGCGAACGGTGACGGACGAGGAAGCAGGACATGCAGGTGAACTCGTCAGCCTGCGGCGGAACAACCTTGATGAGGAGTTCCTCACCGGACAGATCTGCCCCGGGAAGGTCAAAACCGTCGATGGCGTCTGACTCTTCGACATCGATGACGGCCGTCATCGCTCCGCCGCGCTGCTGAGCTTTCAGCCCCTCCAGGGAGTCTGTGGGCTGGTCTTCTTCCTTGACGCGCGGGGCATCGTAATCGGTAGCCATTTTCTTGTGTGTATCTCCTGGTCGTGGGGGGGTCGAGCGTAGATCATATAGGCAACGAAAGTCGCTGCACCAAACCGTACAGGCGCGGCGGACCGCGAATGACGAAATACGGCTGGAAAGTGATCAACGTCCCGTCAGGACTTTGTATTCCCTGCCGAGGGCGCGGTACCGGACCGGCGGAAACCCCCGGGAGGGCAGCGCCCGAAGGTAGGTTATGTCAACTCGCCGCTGCGGGGCAAAAGCATTATGTCAATCAACTGCGGACCGGCCTGCATTGGCGGCAGAGGCGGCAACATGTCCGACCAGGTCGGCCGTTTCGGACAGGGCAGGGGCGGGCGTATCGGTTATGTCAAGCCGTTCAGGCAGCCCGGCCGAGTCCCGGGGGACGTTATGTCAACTGAAACAGGGAAGTGCATCGGGGCGGCGGGGGCCGGGAAATCATCTAACCAGGTCGGGCGTTTTGGGCCGTCCCCGGCAGCATCCGGCTCCGGGCCTGATGCCGTGCCGGACGTTCCCGAGGAGCGAAAACCGGAGAAAGACTGCCGAAAAGCAGCAAAACGGGGGATTCGGGCACATTTTGTCCTGGATGGAGCCTGCGGGCATATGTGGGTTTTTACCCCCTTCCGGACCCCCTATATAAACGCCGATAATCCACATTATGTCAACTAGCGTTGAGAAGGAGGTCCCCCGGACCGGGTTGGAGCACCTGATACCCGCGCCCGGCAGCAGCCGGTATGCTTCCTGAAAACGTCCGGTGTTCACGGGAGGCATGATGGGCACGCACCGCTGGTTTCCCGTTGCCGCAGCCCTCAGCATCGTCGTACTGTCCACGGCCGGCTGCGGCGCCGGCGCTTCCGGCCGTGACGGCACTGGATCTGGCGACACAGGCGGAAGGCCCAGCAAGTGGTCAGTGAGCATCGTCGATCCCGGGCCCGGATCCTACGGGCAGTGCCTGGAGGATCCGTCAGTTGAGGAGTCGTTTGTGTCCGCGGACTACCCGGCTTCCCACATGAGCGTGACCCTGATTTCGGAAGCAACCGCAGATGATGCCCGGCGGATTGCCGACTGCCTGCAGCAGGCCGTGCCATCGGCAAAGGTTTCGGTCACAGGCCCGGGGTCCGGGGCCGGTAAATGACGGACTTCAGCTGGGTTGACTCCCCCGGCGGCCTTTCCCCTGCCATGCGCCGTCAACTGCTGCACTGCTGGACCGATGTCAGCAACGCCGGCGGCGCCGTCGGCTTCCCGATGCTGCCGGTGGGTACCGACGACGTCGAGCCGGCGCTGGCAGCGCTCGTTGCCGCCCTCGCTCCCACAGGCTCCCGGCTGCTGATTGCCGCGGAACACGGCGCATTGGCCGGCTGGCTGGTCCTGACAGTTAACCCGGGCACCCTCATCGGCCACTGGGCCCGGATCACCCGCGTACAGACCGCACTGACCGCCCGCGGCCGGGGCATTGGCTCCGCGCTAATGCAGGAAGCCGCCCGATATGCCCGCGGTGAGCTGCGGCTGGATGAGCTGGTCCTCGCGGTCCGCGGCGGCGTGGGGCTGGAATCCTTTTACGCCCGGCTGGGCTGGATCGAGTACGGCCGCCAGCCCCGCGCCCTGCGGCTCAGTGCAGACGACTTCCGTGACGAGGTCCTCATGCACCTGCCGCTGCCGGCGGGCGAAGGCCTGGCCGCAGCCCCTGCCTGAGTTCCGGCGCCCCTCCCCTGTCTCCTCCCCCTACCCCTCTCCCCTGTCTCGCCTCCCTGGGGCGGCGGCCCTTGTCAGGACCGTGTGGCGGTCACCAGTAGGTACTCCCAGTCCATGACCATGCCGCCTGCCCGGGCACTGTACCTCTTCACGAGCTCCAGCAGTTCCTCATCCAGTGCGTTTATACGATCCGGGCTCGGCGCGAGGGATTCGTATACCGCAAGGAGCGGTCCGTAGTGTGCCTTAAAGAAGGCCAGGAAGTCCTCCGGCGCTGCGAACCGGTCAATGAGCAGGGTGCGGCGCTCGGTGCGGAGCTGCCGCACCTGTCCCGCCAACAGGGATTCAATGTGCTCCCGGTTTCCCCACAGGGGAGGCGACTGTGTTCCCGGCGGCGGCGGAGGCGAGTACGGCTTCAGGACGGCGAACAGGCTGCCGATGAATCCTTCGGGAGTCCAGTTGATCAGTCCAATGCGTCCCCCGGGCCGGCAGACGCGGAGCCGTTCGGCGGCGGCCAGCCGATGGTGCGGAGCGAACATCACGCCGACGCAGGAAATCACCGCGTCGAAGGACGCATCCGGATACGGCAGGTCTTCGGCATCGGCAAGGGACCAGGTCAGGTGGACGTACCGGGCCAAGGCCAGCTGCTTGCCGGAATTCAGCAAATCCGGCGTCAGGTCCGAAGCCGTGACATCAGCCCCGGTTTCTGCCGCCGGAATTGCGGCATTTCCAGTCCCCGCGGCAATGTCCAGGACCCGGTCGCTGCCGCTGATGCCGGCGGCACGGACGAGGACGGGACCCAGGGGAGAAACGGTTTCGGCGGCGACCGCCGCGTAATTCCCCAGCGACCAGATGGCCCTGAGCCTCGCTTTGATCACGCTGTCCGCCTCGGGATCGAAATCGACCATATCCTCACGTCCTTGGTTTGCGAGCAGAACGCCGCGGGAGTGCGGAACAGACTTTTTCCTTGCCGCTGTCGATATCCGCACCGCCCGTTCGACGCCATAGTAGAAGACGCAACACCGCGTCTTCACCATGGCAGCAACACAAGCGGCAGCAACTGCCGGAAGGAGTTCACCATGAAGTACATGCTGATTATGCGTTCCACCGACGCGGGCACGCAGGCCTACAAGGACATCCCCTTCGAGGAAGTCATTAACAGGATGGGTGCCTACAACGAGTCCATGATCGACGCCGGCGTACTGCTGGCCGGCGAAGGCCTTGCAGAAATCTCGCAGGACAGCGGATTCGTGGTGGATTTTTCCGAAGAACCGCCGCTGGTCACCGACGGACCGTACGGGGAAACCCACGAGCTGTTCAACGGTTTCTGGATCATTTCCGCCGCCTCACGTGAGGAAGCGGCGGAATGGGCCGGCCGCTGCCCCCTCGGGCCCGGTTCGAAGCTGGAAGTGCGGCGGGTAACGGAGGCTGCGGACTTCGCCGATTTCGCCGGCAACGAGTACATCCGGAAGGAAGAAGGATGGCGCAGGGACGAGGAGAAGCTGCGCACGGAACACCGGTAGCGCCGGACCCCGGGCAGGCAGCGGCAATCCGGCGCCGCCTCGACGCGCTGTGGCGCATCGAAGGTGCCCGGATTGTTGCTTCCCTGGCGCGTGCCACCGGCGACATGGGCCTGGCCGAGGACGCCGCCCAGGATGCACTGGCCGAGGCGCTGCTGCAGTGGGGTATCCGAGGAATTCCCAGGAACCCCGGTGCCTGGATCACGACGGCGGCCCGGCGGCGCGCCATCGACCGGTGGCGCCGGGAGCACCGGCTGGCCGAGCGTTATGCCCAGCAGGCCCGAGGACTGCAGGACGCGGCGGCCCCCGAGTGGGACCCGCTGCCCGACGACGTGCTGCGGCTGCTGTTCACGGCCTGCCACCCGGTGCTGTCCACGGAAGCGCAGACTGCACTGACGCTGCGGGTGGTCGGTTCACTCACCGCGGAGGAGATCGCCCGGCTGTTCCTCGTCCCTGTTGCCACCATGCAGCAGCGGATCCTCCGGGCCAGGAAGACGCTGGCAGCCGCCCGGGTCCCGTTCGAGGCCCCCGAACCGAACGAGTGGGGTCCAAGGCTGCGCGGAGTGATGCACGTTGTCTACCTGATGTTCACGGAGGGCTATGCGGTAACTGGAGGTGAAGCCTGGATGCGGCTTGATCTGGCCAACGAGGCACTGCGGATCGGCCGGATCCTGGCCGGCCTGGTGCCGACGGTCCCCGAAGCCCACGCACTGGTGGCCCTGATGGAGTTCTCCGCCTCCCGTTTCGCGGCCCGCACCGGTCCCGGCGGCAAGCCGGTGCTGCTGCCGGACCAGGACCGCACCAGGTGGGACCGGGCGCAGATTGAGCGGGGGCGCGCGTCGCTGGCCCGCGCGGACGCCCTGGCAGCAGCGGCCGGACGGTCCCGCGGGAGCTACGCACTGCAGGCGGCCATCGCTCAATGCCATGCCACCGCCAGGCGTGCCGACGAGACGGATTGGCCGGCCATCGCGGTGCTTTATGAAGCACTGGGCCGGGTCAGCCCGGGCCCCGTCGTCGAACTGAACCGTGCCGTGGCGGTGTCCATGGCCACCGGGCCGGAGGCAGCCCTGGCAATCGTGAACCGTTTGGGGGACGAGGGGGCCCTGCGCGGATCCCATCTGCTGCCCAGTGTCCGGGGTGAACTGCTGGCCCGGCTGGGCCGGACGAAGGAGGCCCGGGAGGAGTTTGCCGCGGCGGCCGCCCTGGCCAAAAACCGGCGTGAACGGGACGTGCTGGAACACCGCGCGGGCAGTGTCTGGAACGGGTCCCGCCATACCCGTTGATAGAGTCCAGGGAACATTCCCTCACCCTAAGGACCATCTTGACCGTTTCCACGCAGCCACTTCCCGAAGACCCGAGGACCAACCCGACGACGGACCCGCACTGGTGGCGGCAGGCAGCGGTGTACCAGATCTATCCGCGCAGCTTCTCCGATGCCAACGGAGACGGTCTCGGTGACCTCCCGGGCGTCACGTCCAAGGTCCCGTACCTGTCCGCGCTGGGCGTGGACGCGGTCTGGCCCAGCCCGTTCTATCCCTCGGCCCTCGCCGACGGCGGATACGACGTCGACGACTACCGGAACGTGGATCCGCGGCTGGGGAGCCTGGACGATTTCGACGACATGGCAGCGGCCCTGCACGGCGCGGGCATCAAACTGATTGTGGACATTGTCCCCAACCACTCCTCCAACCGGCACGCCTGGTTCCAGGAGGCGCTGGCCGCCCCGAAGGGGTCCCCGGCCCGCAGCCGTTACATTTTCCGGGACGGAACGGGCCCCGGCGGCTCTCTGCCGCCGTCGGACTGGCAGTCCGTTTTCGGCGGCAGCGCCTGGGAGCAGGTGCCGGACGGGCAGTGGTACCTGCACTTGTTCGCGGCCGAGCAGCCGGACTTCAACTGGGAGAATCCGGAGGTCCGTGAGGAGTTCCTTAGCACCCTGCGGTTCTGGTCCGACCGCGGCGTTGACGGCTTCCGGATCGATGTGGCCCATGCTTTGGCCAAGGACCTGACCGAACCGCTGGCCTCCAGCTCCGACCTCTCGCCTGAAGGTGAGGGGACCGACGGCGGCCACCCGTTCTGGGACCGCGACGAGGTCCACGAGATCTATGCAGAGTGGCGGAAGCTGTTCAACGAGTATGACCCGCCGCGCACGGCAGTGGCCGAGGCCTGGGTGCATGCCTCCCGGCGGGGCCGGTACGCAAGCCCGGACGGTCTGGGCCAGGCGTTCAACTTCGACCTGCTGCAGGCGGATTTCGACGCCGGCCGGTTCCGGCAGATCATCGCGGCCAACCTGGAACAGGCGGCCGCCACCGGCGCTTCCTCCACCTGGGTATTGTCCAACCATGACGTGGTCCGGCACGCCACGCGGTACGGCCTGCCGCCCGCGCCGACGGGCAGTGCGAAGGGCCGGGACGGCAAGGACTGGGTGCTCTCCGGAGGCACCGAACCCGCCCTGGACCGCGGACTGGGACTACGCCGCGCCCGCGCCGCGACGCTGCTGATGCTGGCGCTGCCCGGTTCCGCCTACCTGTACCAGGGCGAGGAACTGGGCCTGCATGAAGTCGCGGAGATTCCCGACGCAGAGCGGCAGGATCCGACGTTTTACCGCAGTCCGGGGGTGGACAAGGGGCGCGACGGGTGCCGCGTCCCGCTGCCCTGGACTCCCGAAGGCCCCTCCTTTGGTTTCGGGGCAGGCACGGCGCACCTTCCCCAGCCCGAACAGTTCGGCCCCTCGTCGGTTTCCCGGCAGGAGCAGGATCCGGATTCCACCCTGAACTTCTACCGCCGCGCCCTGGAGTTCCGCGGAAAGCAGCAGGGTGCCGAGGAGCTGGACTGGATTGGAAGCGCGGACACGGTGCTGCATTTCCGCCGCCCCGGCGGATGGCAGAGCATCACCAACTTCGGCACGGAACCGGTCGCGCTGCCCGAGGGGTCCGTGCTGCACAGCAGCGCCGCACTCGACGGCTCCCTGCTGCCGCCGGACACCACCGCCTGGCTGGCCTAGCCGTACCGGGACGCCGCTCCCGTCACCTGTTGACGGGGGCGGCCCGCTGGCTACACCGTGGAAGGACGGGCGCCCCGAGGCTCCCGTCCAGCACCGGTTCCATGCACCCCACGGAGGCCTTCATGAACGCGATTCCCGGCATCAATGTTTCGGTTCCCCCCAGCGGACCCGGCTGCGTGGAATGCACGCAGCAGGACGGGTGGTGGTACCACCTGCGCCGATGCGCCGAATGCGGGCACATCGGCTGCTGTGACAGCTCCCCCGGCCAGCACGCAACCCGCCACGAGCAGCAGACCGGCCATCCGGTCATCCAAAGCTACGAGCCCGGCGAGGACTGGTTCTGGAACTATGCCGATTCCTCGGTCTTTGCCGGGCCCGCGCTGGCTCCGCCGGAGCACCATCCCGATTCCCAGTCCGTTCCCGGCCCGGCTAACCGGGTGCCTCCAGGCTGGCAGGAGATGCTGCACTGACAGCATCCGATCCGGCAGGTCTACACTGTAAACATGACTAGAACCTACATTGTGACCGGATCAGCTTCGGGCATCGGAGCAGCAACCGCCGCCATCCTGAAGGAGCGCGGCAACACCGTCATCGGCGTCGACCTGCGCAACGCAGATGTCGAAGCGGACCTCAGCACGCCGGAGGGCCGCTCCGCCGCCGTCGCCAAGGCCGTGGAGCTCGCCGGCGGAAACGTGGACGCTGTGATCGCCTGCGCCGGCATCTCCGCACCGGCACCCATCACGGTTGCCGTGAACTTCTTTGGAGTCACAGACTTCCTGACCGCACTGGTGCCGGTCCTGGCCAAGAGCAGCGCGCCCCGCGCCGCCGTCGTCAGCTCCATGGCCAGCCTGCAGCCCAACTCCCCCGAGCTGGTGGATGCGATGCTTGCCGGCAACGAAGAGGAAGCCCTGCGGATCGGCCAGACGCTCGCCGACAGCGGCCCCCAGACCGGATACCTTAACTACCCCTCGAGCAAGCGTGCACTGAGCCGCTGGGTCCGCCGCGAAAGCATCAGCCCCGCCTTCGCCGGCAACGGCATTCCGCTGAACGCCGTTGCTCCGGGCACCGTGGTCTCGGCCATGACGCGGGATCTGCTGTCCACCCCCGAGGGCCGGGCCATGGTTGACGCGAACGTGCCGATGCCGCTGAACGGCCACTCGGACCCGGAAGTGATCGCCCGCCTGCTGATCTGGCTGACGTCCGAAGAGAACAGCCACACCACGGGACAGACCATTTACACCGACGGCGGCGCCGACGCGACGCTGCGCGGCGACGACATCTGGTCCTAAACCGCCCGCTGCCCGCCGGTGCCGGGGAAGAACCATCCCCCGGCTCGGCGGGCAGCCTCCCGCAGGACCCCGAGAGACATAGGACAGTGTGCCCAGCAGGATCGGCAGCAGCACTGCCTGATCCGCCAGGAGAGCACCCCCCGGACAGCACCCCGGGACAGCCACGCCGGCCGGTGTTCCAAAGCCGGCCAGGGCCGGCGCCGGCAGAGGAACGCGCCCGCCACGGCCCGGGCCGCCCGCACTGCCGCGGCACAGTGCCCGTTCAGCACCACAAACAGACCCAGAACGACGACGAAGAGCACCGGTACCACGGCCCCTGCGGCGGCGTAGGTCCGGCTCGCGCTCAGCCGCCCCGCCAGGTTTTCGCGGAACCCCACACCGGCGCCTGCCGGCCAGCCATTGCTAAAGCAGACCATCCCCCCACCAGGGCCCGACAGGGCTGCCCGCCGTACCGGCCGCAGCCCGGTTGGCTCCCCGCGCATCTTTCTGACATTATGTTGGTATGTTACCGACAAGCTGTCGGCAACCAGACAATCCAACAAGGGGTTCCGATGTTTTTAGCGCTGCGCGAGTTGCGTTTCGCACGGGCCAGGTTCGGACTAATGGGTGGCGTTGTTGCCCTGATAGCCGTTCTTATGGTCCTGCTGTCCGGCCTGTCCTCAGGCCTCGTCAACGACGGCGTGTCCGGCCTGAAGTCCATGCCGGCCACCGCATTTGCCTTCAATGAGGGCACCAAAACAGATAACGCGTTCTCACGCAGCGTGGTGGATGAAGGCCAGGCAGACACCTGGGCGGAACAGCCCGGCGTCGAGGACGCTGCCCTGATGGGCACCGCCATGATGAACGGCACCACCGGCAACGGCACCCAGGTTGACCTGGCCCTGTTCGGCATCGAGCCGGACTCCTTCCTGGCCCCCGAAATCGGCGAAGGCCGCGGCATTGAGGCGCCGGATGAGATTGTGGTCTCCTCCACGGCCGCTGACGCCGGCCTGGCCATCGGCGATGTCGTAACCCTCGAGCGCATCGACGTCGAACTCACGGTGGTCGGTTACACGGACGGCCAGGCGACGTTCGGCCACGTAGACCTGGCCTACCTGCCCCTGGACACCTGGCAATACGTGGCCAGCGGCCAGAGTTCTCCGGGCACCCCGACGCAGGCCGCAGTGAGCAGTGTGGACTTCGACACCGCCAGCACCGTGGCCCTGAAGGCCGCCGACGGAGCGGACATTGACTTTGCCGCCGGAGATTCCGCAGCCGGAACCGTCACCTCCACCTTGGCGGAATCCTTCGACGCCTCCCCCGGCTACTCCGCCGAAACCATGACGCTCGAAATGATCCAGGTTTTCCTGTACGCCATCTGCGCCCTGGTGGTCGGCGCATTCTTCACCGTCTGGACGATCCAGCGCCGCCATGAACTCGCCGTGCTGCGCGCCGTCGGCGCCTCCACCGGCTACCTGCTGCGCGACGGCCTGCTCCAGGCCGCCATCATCCTGGTGGTCTCCACCGTGGTCGGCATCCTTGCCGGACTCGGCATGGGCGCCGGACTGAGCGGAACGGCCATGCCGTTCGCCCTGGAAGCAGCCCCGATCGCCACAGCAACCGTGCTGACGATCGTTCTGGGCCTGGTGGGCGCCGCCCTTGCCATCGTCCGGATTTCCCGCGTAGATCCCCTGGTGGCACTTGGAGGACAGCGATGAGCACCGAAACACAGACATCCAATCCCGGCACCCGCACCGGCGGGCTGCTGATCTCGGGAGCAAACCTGGCACTGGGCGACGGCGAGGCCACCGTCCAGGCGCTCGACAACGTCACACTGTCCGTATCGCCCGGGGAAATGGTGGCCGTTGTGGGCCCCTCCGGTGCCGGGAAATCCAGCCTGCTGGCCGTCGCCGGAGCTCTGACCACACCGGATTCGGGAACCGTAAAGGTTAACGGCGTGGATCTGGGCACCCTCAGCAAGGCGGAGCGGGCCAAGTTCCGCTTGAAGGAAATCGGCTTCGTCTTCCAGTCCGGTAACCTGATCCCGGCCCTGAACGCCGCCGAACAGCTCAAGCTCATGCTGAAGCTGGCCGGCAGCCGGGACGGCTTCGACCCGTTGGAGCTGCTGGCTGCCGTAGGAATGGACCACAAAGCCAAGAGCCGCCCGGACCAGCTTTCCGGCGGTGAGCGCCAGCGCGTGGGCATTGCCCGCTCACTGGTCAACCGGCCCTCCCTGCTGCTCGTGGATGAGCCCACGGCGGCCCTGGACCGGGCCCGCAGCCAGGACGTGGTGGCCCTGCTGGCACGGGAAACCCACGAGCGCGGCGTTGCTACAGTTATGGTGACGCACGATCACGATGTCCTGCACCACTGCGACCGCGTCGTCGAAATGGTGGACGGGCGTCTGGTCGGCTAAGACGTGCACCGTTTCCGGACGGTGCAAACATGTGAACGGTATGAACAGGAGGGCAAGTGCCCCGAATAAACGCCCCCACGGTGGCCGAACACCGGGCGGCACAGCAGCGGGCGCTGCTTGACGCGGCACGCACCCTCCTGGCCCGGACCGGTGAGGCCCCCAGCATGGCAGAAGTTGCCGCGCTGGCGGGCCTCGCCCGTCCCAGCGCCTATCAGTACTACAAGTCCCGCCAGGACCTGCTCCACGCCCTGGTGCTGGACGTATTTCCCCGCTGGACCCGGCGGGTCCGGGAGGCCATGGACGCCGAGCCCGAGCCGGCGGACCGCATCATGGCCTACGTGCTGACCAACATCGCCCTGGTAGCGGAGGGCGAGCATGCGGTCGGCAACGCACTCGCCGCCGTCGCCCCCGGCGAGGAACTCGACAACCAGAGCGCCATGATGCACCGGCAGCTGCTCACACCCCTGGTGGATACCCTGACCCTGCTCGGCGTCGAGGATCCCGCGGTGACGGCGGAGCTCATCAACGCGATCGTGCACTCCTCCACCCGGCTGCTCGAATCGGGTACCGGACGAGAGTCGGTGGAAGCCCGCGTCCGCGAGCTGCTCGGCCCCTATGTGAGGGAGAACTCACGAGGACGGACAGCATGAACTCCACGGACTCCCGAAACACCGAAACAGCCACGACTGCGGTGAACCGCCGCAGCTGGCCCTGGATGCTGGGGCTGGACCTGGTCCTCATCACCGTTTTCGCTGCCCTGGGCCGGCAGAGCCATGAGCACGGACTTGCCGTCACGGGGATTCTCCTGACGGCCCTGCCCTTCATCCTTGCCTGCCTCATCGCCTGGGCCGCAATGCGTGCCTGGCGCCGCCCCGGGCAGCTCTGGCCCGCAGGCATCGTGGTCTGGCTCGTCACGGTGGCCGGAGGCCTCGCTATCCGGGCCTTGTCCGGCGGCGGCACGGCCCTCAGCTTCCAAGTGGTGACCCTGACGGTGCTGGGTGCGTTCCTGCTGGGCCACCGGCTGGTGTGGCTCGTCGTTTCCCGCTCCGCAGGGCACCGGCGGCGCGGAATCCACTAGGCTCAAAGGGAACGGACGCCTCCGCGTCGACCCAGCATCGAAAGGCCCCCCATGATCACCGCTTTTGTACTCATCCAGACGGACTCGGCCCGGATTCCGGAATGCGCCGAGGAGATCTCCGAGCTCGAGGGCATCAGCGAGGTCTACTCCGTCACCGGCGACTGCGACCTCATCGCCATTGCCCGCGTACAGCGTCATGAGGACCTGGCGGACACCATTGCCAACCGCCTGTCCAAGGTGGACGGCGTGATCGGAACGACAACGCAGATCGCCTTCCGCGCCTACTCCCAGCATGACCTCGACGCCGCGTTCTCGCTCGGCTTCGACAGCTGACGGCCCGCGGGCCTGCCTAGCGGGTGACGGCCACCCAGCGGTCCAGCGCCGTCTGGGCAGCACCGCTGTCGATTGATTCGCAGGCACGGGCAAGGCCGCGCGCCAGCCGCTGCATCAGCGGACCCTCCGCCTCCCGGTCAAGCGCCACGAGTGCTGCCGCCGCATTCAGGACGACGGCGTCACGCACCGGCCCCTTATCCCCCGCCAGCACGCTGCGCACCACTGCGGCGTTCGCCGCGGCGTCACCGCCCCTCAGGTCCTCCAGCGTGGCGCGGCTGATGCCGAGGTCCAGGGGATCCACTACGGACTGCTCCACGGCCCCGTCACGGACTTCCCAGACGGTGGAGACGCCGGTGGTGGTCATCTCGTCCAGCCCGTCCTCGCCGCGGAACACCAGCGCGCGCACGCCCCGCCGGGCAAGCACTCCGGCCATCAGCGGTGCCATCCGTGCGTCGGCGACACCGATCGCCGACGCACTGGGGTTGGACGGGTTGGTCAGCGGCCCCATGAAATTGAAAGCGGTGGCCACGCCCATCTCACGGCGGGGCACGGCGGCATAGCGCATGGACGGGTGGAAGACCTGGGCGAAGCAGAAGGTGATCCCCGCCTCGATGGCAGCCTGCGCAACACGCTTTACGGGCAGGTCCAGCCGGACTCCCAGCGCCTCGATGACGTCGGCGGATCCGGAAGCCGACGACGCCGCCCGGTTTCCGTGTTTGACGACCTTCGCCCCGGCGCCGGCACACACCAAGGCAGCCATGGAAGAAATGTTGACCGTATTGTGACGGTCACCTCCCGTGCCCACAATGTCGAGGGTCTCCCCCGGTATATCGATGGGGCGCGCGTTGGCGACCATGGCCTCCACAAGCCCGGTGAGCTCGTCCACGGTCTCTCCCTTGGCGCGCAGTGCCACCAGGAACCCCGCGATCTGGGAGTCCGTGGCGTTGCCGGCCATGATGGTCCCCATGGCCCATCGGGTCTGCTCGGTGGAAAGGTTCCTGCCCCCGATCAGCGCAGTAATCAGGCTTGGCCAGGTGTCACCGGAACTCGGAATCGTAGTCACATCCCCTAGGTTATCTACGAATCGTAGAAAAAGCCGATTTCTTTCTTGAGGCCCATTTCCGCGCCAATACAGGGATCCGGGGCGCCGAGGCCGGTCCGGGACGCGCCGCAGGCCCTGATCTGTTGGTGAAGTGGGCACTTTTACCGCCATAATGTCTATGTGACAACAGCGACCCATGCCCCCAGTACCCCGGCTCACCCCACGCTGAACCGCCCCAATATGGTTTCCGTAGGAACCGTGGTGTGGCTCTCCAGCGAACTGATGTTCTTTGCTGCCCTCTTCGCCATGTATTTCACCCTTCGCTCGACTTCGAGCGACCTGTGGGCCATGGAGACCGAGAAGCTGAACGTCCCGTTTGCTTTCGTAAACACGGTGATCCTTGTTTCCAGTTCCTTCACCTGCCAGGCTGGCGTCTTCGCCGCAGAACGTCTTCAGGCACGCCGCACCGGAGGGCTCCTGAAGCTTTCCCGCTGGGGCATGACTGAGTGGTTCCTGCTGACCTTCGTACTTGGAGCAATCTTCGTCTCCGTACAGGCCTTCGAATACGCAACCCTTGTTTCTGAAGGCGTATCCCTCTCGTCGAACTCTTACGGTTCCGCGTTCTACCTGACCACCGGTTTCCACGGCCTGCACGTGACCGGCGGCCTGATCGCGTTCCTCTTCATCATCGGCCGTGCCTACGCCGCCAAGCGCTTCGGACACTTCGAAGCCACGTCGGCGATCGTAACCTCGTATTACTGGCACTTCGTTGATGTGGTCTGGATTGCCCTGTTCGTCATCATCTACTTCCTCAAGTAACACTGCTTGAGGACTTGCACCCCACGAAATACTTCAAAGTGGCACCAGTTTCCCAAAGACCACATAAGTTAGGAACTACGAAGTGAAGGCACTATCGCAAAGGCGGCGTCATCCCCTCGCAGCAGTCGCGCTGCTGCTGTTGGGACTTCTCGTTACGGGCGGTCTCTATGCCATGGCCAACGGAGCCAACCAGGCCCAGGCAGCGACCACCACGTACACTGCCGACGACGTCAGCGAGGGCGAGAAGCTCTTCGTCGCCAACTGTGCAACGTGCCACGGCATTGAGGCCTCCGGCACGGAAAACGGCCCGTCCCTGGTCGGCGTCGGCGCAGCATCGGTCGACTTCCAGGTAGGCACCGGCCGCATGCCGATGGCTATGCAGGGCCCGCAGGCCCAGCAGAAGCCGGTCCAGTTCGACGAGGACCAGACCGCTGACCTGGCGGCCTACGTTTCCAGCCTCGGCGCCGGCCCCGCAGTTCCGGACTCGGAATACCTGGAGCCGGACACCGCTGATGCAGAGGCTTCCGCCGAAGGCGGCGAGCTGTTCCGCGTGAACTGCGCCATGTGCCACAACGCAGCAGCTGCCGGCGGTGCACTGACCCGCGGCAAGTTCGCTCCGAGCCTTGAAGGCGTCAGCGAAAAGCACATCTACGAGGCCATGGTCACCGGCCCGCAGAACATGCCCGTCTTCAATGACACCAACATCTCCCCCGAGGAGAAGCAGGACATCATCACGTTCCTGAAGGACATCGAATCCGAGGGTTCCCCCGGTGGAGCCAAGCTGGGTTCCCTGGGCCCGGTATCCGAGGGTCTGTTTATCTGGACCGCCGGTCTGGGAATCATCATCGCTTTCACCATTTGGTTGACCGCCCGGTCTTCCTAACCACAGCCGCGCTCACCTCCACGGGTGACATCACAGTTACATATAGGTCTATAAATGCAGTTTTCACAGAAGGATGAGGGGGATCATGGGCGACCATAGTCACGGCAGTCCGAACACCTCGGGCACCGTCGCTACGGCTGGCCAGGGAGATGAGGAGAAGTTCCAGAATCCAGGACTTCCCCCTCACCGCCCTCGTCTAGCCGACACAAATCCCCGCGCCGAAAAGCGGGCCGAACGGCAGGTGGCGCTTCTATTCGTCATCTCCATCATCGGCACCATCGTGTTTTTCATCGGGTACTTCAGCATCCACCTGGATGATGCCAGCATCGCGGAACTGCGGCTGCAGAACATCCTCCTGGGACTGGGCACCGCCTTTGCCATGCTCGGCATCGGCGTGGGCATTGTCCACTGGGCGAAGACGCTTATGCCGGACCACGAGATCACGGAAGAGCGGCACGAAATCCGTCCTGAAGAGGACCGGGTCATCGCCGAGAAGATGGTTGGCGACATCATTGAGGAAACGGGCATCAAGCGCCGTCCCCTGATCCGCAACACCCTCCTTGGCGCCATGGTCCTGGCACCGCTGCCCGCCATCGCGGTCTTCCGCGACCTGGGTCCCCTTCCGGGAGACACCCTCCGCCACACGATGTGGAAGAAGGGTACGCGCCTGGTGCGCGATCCCAGCGGTACCCCCATCAAGGCTTCGGATGTCACCCTGGGTTCTGCCTTCCACGTCATTCCGAACGGCCTGAACGATCTGCCCGAGCACAAGCTCGAGGAGAAGGCCAAGGCTGTTGTCCTGCTGATGCGCCTGAACCCGGAGGATCTGAACCCCTCTCCCGGGCGCGAAAACTGGGCTGTGGACGGCATTGTCGCCTACTCCAAGATCTGCACCCACGTTGGTTGCCCGGTTGCTCTTTACGAGCAGCAGACGCACCACCTGCTGTGCCCCTGCCACCAGTCGACCTTCGACGTGACGCAGGAATGCAAGGTCATTTTCGGTCCCGCCGGCCATCCTTTGCCGCAGCTGCCGATCGAGGTTGATTCCGAGGGTTACCTTGTCGCCCAGAGCGACTTCCTTGAACCCGTTGGACCGAGCTACTGGGAGCGTGGCTAACCATGAGTGTTCCCTCCGCCACCCCTTACGAGGCAAAAACCCGTCTGGGCCGCATCACGAACTTCGTTGACTCGCGGGTCAGCGGTTCCGCCATGGTCAAGGAGTTCGGCCGCAAGGTCTTCCCTGACCACTGGTCCTTCATGTTCGGCGAAGTTGCGCTGTACTGCTTCGTCATCCTCCTGATGACCGGAACGTTCCTGACGTTCTTCTTCGATCCGTCCATGGCAGAAACGCATTACCAGGGCAGCTACGTTCCGCTGCGCGGCGTCGAAATGTCAGTCGCCTACGAGTCCTCCCTGAACATCTCCTTCGATGTCCGCGGCGGCCTCTTCATGCGCCAGGTCCACCACTGGTCGGCCCTGCTCTTCGTGGCAGCCGTCTCGGTGCACATGCTCCGCGTCTTCTTCACGGGTGCTTTCCGCAAGCCGCGCGAACTCAACTGGGTGGTGGGCGGCGTCCTGCTGATCCTGTCCCTGGCTGCAGGCTTCACCGGCTACTCCCTCCCCGATGACCTGCTCTCCGGCAACGGCCTGCGCATCATCGACGGTGTTATCAAGTCCGTTCCGGTGGTCGGCACGTACATCAGCTTCTTCCTGTTCGGCGGCGAGTTCCCCGGAACCGCCATCATCGGTCGCCTGTACATGCTGCACATCCTCCTGGTTCCGGCCCTGATCCTGCTGATGATCGCCATTCACCTGTTCATGGTGGTCATCCACAAGCACACCCAGTTCCGCGGACCCGGCCGGACCAACAACAACGTTGTCGGCTACCCGGTCGGCCCCGTCTACGCTGCCAAGGCCGGCGGTTTCTTCTTCATCGTCTTCGGCGTGATCGCCATCATCGCGGGCTTCTTCACCATCAACCCGATCTGGAACTACGGTCCCTACGATCCCTCCCCCGTGTCCGCAGGTACCCAGCCTGACTGGTACATCGGCTGGGTTGACGGCGCCCTGCGCCTGATGCCGGGCTACCTGGGCGGGTTCCCGCTGGAATGGGTCATCCCGTTCCCGTGGGGTGACAACACACTGTCGCTGAACGTGCTGCTGCCCGCCCTGGGCCCGGCAGGACTCGTCTTCACGCTGCTCTTCACGTGGCCGTGGATCGAAGCCTGGCTGACCAAGGACAAGCGCGTCCACAACCTTCTGGACCGCCCGCGCAACGCCCCGTACCGCACTGCCGTCGGCGTCGCCGGCGTCGTGTTCTACTGCGTGATGTGGGCAGCTGCCAGCTCCGACCTCATCGCCACGCACTTCCATGTGTCGCTGAACGATGTGACGTACTGGCTGCGGGTCCTGTTCTTCGTCGGTCCGATCCTGGCCTTCATCATTGCCCGCCGCATTGCCCTGGCACTGCAGCGCAAGGACCGCGAGATTGTCCTGCACGGCGTCGAGAGCGGACGCATTGTCCGTCTCCCGCACGGCGAGTACATCGAGGTGCACGAGCCGCTGGACGAATACAAGCGCTACCGTCTGGTGGACTTCGAGTCCTACAAGGCCCTTCCGGCCCAGCCGGACGCCAACGGCAAGGTCTCCGGGAAGGAAAAGCGGCGCGCAAAGCTGTCCCGCTTCTTCTTCGAGGACCGCGTTGCCCCGGTGACGCCGTCCGAACTCGAGAACGCGCATCACCACGAGTCGCCTGCCGAGGTTGAGGCCAAGGCCGACGACTCCGCATCGATCGAACAGCGCTAGCCTCAAAGGCTGACGCAGAGAAAGAGGGCCCGACCGGATCATCCGGTCGGGCCCTCTTTGCATGTTCTATCTGCCCTGCTGGGCCCCGCAGCTCCGGCGGGCGGCATCCTCTCCGGCGGGCGGCACCCTCCCCTACGGGCGGCACAGTCCCCTACCAGGCGGTACCGGCAGGCGCCGGGCGCAGTCCCCGGCTAGGCCAGGGTGAAGGGACGCTTGGCGGGAAGCGGATGGCGCTGCTTCAGCGCGGCCGGTTCCGCCACGGGTGCGGACCCGATGGTGAGCTTGGTGAAATCCAGCAGCGGATCACGCAGGACCACCTTGAGCCCCGCCACGGCCTTGTTTACGTCGGGGACCAGGCAGTAGATGTTCAGCTTGCGCGGCGCGAACTCCGTGTGGTCCACCTCCCCCAGTCCCCGCCAGAGGAAGTACGAGGAGATCGCCTGGGTGGCCTTGTGCTCCAGGTAGCGGTCCCGTTCGGTGCCGGCTGCGGTCTTGAGCGCGTACTGGACAATTACCCAGTGCTGCTCCTCCGGTTCGATCTCTGCGTACCCGTCCGCCTCCGAGGCAACCGCGAAGGCGTGCAGCAGATCCTCCGCCGCCTCCGGAGCCACGTCCTGGACCTTTGCGGACCCCTCGTGTCCGACCGTCCCGGAGGTGAGCATGAGCTGGGCGTCGTCTTCGTCATAGAGTGCCTCGCGGAAATGGAGCACTCCCGCGTCGTCGCGCTTGTACATCCGAATGGTGATCATGGTGCTGTTCCTCTTCCTTGCAGTGGGGTTAGGGTAAGGGGCTGCGGGCCCCCGGGGCAGGCTCAGGCGGGCCGGTGCCGGTGCGGGTGGTATGAACGCGGGGTGCGCACTCCGGGCCGCTGGAGGGGCACCCAGAGCTTGTAACGGTCAGCACGGTAGTAGGACACCGAATAGTCGACCATGGCGCGTGAGACGTAGGCGTGGCGCTGGATCTTCAGCACCGGCGCACCCAGCTCGACGTTAAGCAGGCGGGCAATGGACGCCGACGCCGCCGTCGCCTCGATGGTGTCCTCGCCCCATTCCATCACCAGCCCGTAGCGTTCGCTGAGGACGTTGTACAACGACGTCGGCGGCTGCTCTTCCAGGATGCCCGGCACATAGTGCGACGGAATGAAGTTCTCATCCACGCTCATGGGCTCGCCGTCGGCCAGCAGCTGCCGCCGGAAGCGAATGACCGGCTGGCCGGGTTCGATGTGGAGTTCGCGTGCCACCAGCTGCGAGGCGCCGATCTGCTCGAAGCTCAGGACGTGAGCGTCCGGCACCATGCCGCGGCGGTGCATCTCCTCCGAGTACGAGGTCAGCTGCACCTGGAGATCCATCTTGGGGCGGGCAACGAACGTGCCGAGTCCGACGACGCGCTCCAGGACGCCGTCGGCAACCAGCGCGTCCACGGCCTGGCGGATGGTCATGCGGGCGACGGCAAAGTGTTCGGAGAGTTCACGCTCGGAGGGAATGATCTCCCCCGCCGCGGCATGCGTCTCCACGAACCGCCGGAGGATCCCCTGCAGCTGCACGTGTTTGGCAATGCCTGCACCGGGGTCAATGCCCTCGGTGAGAAGCCGGAGCCTGTGGTTGCTCACCGGAGGACGGGAGCCATAGTGGACGGACCATTGCTGAACATACTTCTCTTCCGCCCCTTCGGCTGGGAAAACTGCTGCCGTCTAAGAATACCGGCATCACCGCCCGCCCCCTCCCCCGGTGCCTGCCGGCGCGTGAAGTCTTAACGACATAAGGGAAGGGCCCGCAGTTACCTGCGGACCCTTCCCTTATGCGTTGTCTGCCAGCCCTAGTGGGCGTGGTTACCGCGGCTGTATTCGAAGACCCAGCCGACCAGTGCGACGACGGCCAGGCCGGCACCGATGTACAGTACCCACCAGCCCACTGCCATGCCCAGGAAGCCAATGGCGGCGGAGGCACCCAGCAGCAGCGGCCACCAGCTCCACGGGCTGAAGAAGCCCTGCTCGCCGGAGCCTTCATGGATCTCAGCGTCCAGACGGTCCTCGGGACGGGGACCGACCCGCTTTCCGGTGAAGCCGATGTAGTAGGCGATCATGCCGGACATGCCGCCGGTGAGGAACAGGGCCAGGTAGCCGACGGGTTCCGTCCACTCCACCATGTATCCGTACACCACGCCGACGACGATGAAGAACGGCGTCATGTAAGCAAAGAGCTTAGTCTCAACCTTCATTATGCTTTTTCCTTCCGGTCGCCGGGGCCGAAGACCTTGGCAGCGGCGGAATCGTCAGTGACGTGCTGCTGCAGCTCCGGGTGGTGCAGGTCCAGTGCCGGACGCTCCGAACGGATTCGGGGAAGGGAGGTGAAGTTGTGGCGCGGGGGCGGGCAGGACGTAGCCCACTCGAGCGATCCACCGAAGCCCCAGGGGTCATCCACTTCAACCTTCTTGCCGTGGCGCCAGGTGATGTACACGTTCCAGAAGAACGGGATCATCGAGGCACCCAGGACGAAGGAGGCGATCGTGGAGAACTGGTTCATCGCGGTGAAGTTGTCCTCCACCAGGTAGTCCGCGTAACGGCGCGGCATGCCCAGGACACCCAGCCAGTGCTGGATGAGGAAGGTGCCGTGGAAGCCGATGAACAGGAGCCAGAAGTGGATCTTGCCGAGGCGTTCGTTGAGCATCTTTCCGGTCCACTTGGGCCACCAGAAGTAGAAGCCGGCGAACATTGCGAAGACCACGGTGCCGAAGATGACGTAGTGGAAGTGCGCCACCACGAAGTAGGTGTCCGAGACGTGGAAGTCCAGCGGGGGCGAAGACAGGATGATGCCGGTCAGGCCGCCGAAGAGGAACGTGATGAGGAAGCCGATGCTCCACAGCATGGGTGTCTCGAACGTGATGGAGCCACGCCACAGGGTGCCGATCCAGTTGAAGAACTTCACGCCCGTGGGCACCGCAATCAGCATCGTCATGAAGGCGAAGAACGGCAGCATAACGGCGCCGGTCACGTACATGTGGTGCGCCCAGACCGTCACGGACAGTGCGGCAATGGCGATGGTGGCGTACACCAGGCCCTTGTAGCCGAAGATCGGCTTGCGGCTGAACACCGGGAAGATCTCGGACACGATGCCGAAGAACGGCAGCGCGATGATGTAGACCTCGGGGTGGCCGAAGAACCAGAACAGGTGCTGCCACAGGATGGCACCGCCGCGCTCCGGATCGAAGATGTGAGCGCCGAAGCGCCGGTCCGCGCCCAGGGCGAACAGTGCTGCTGCCAGGGGCGGGAACGCCATCAGGACCAGAATGGCCGTCACCAGGGTGTTCCAGGTGAAAATCGGCATCCGCCACATGGTCATGCCGGGAGCACGCATGCAGATGATGGTGGTGATGAAGTTGACGGCACCGAGGATGGTACCGAAGCCGGACAGTGCCAGCCCGAAGACCCACAGGTCACCGCCGACGCCCGGAGAGAACGTGGTGCTGGACAGCGGCGTGTAGGCAAACCAGCCGAAGGACGCAGCGCCCTGCGGGGTGATGAAGCCGGCGACGGCGATGGTGCTGCCGAAGAGGAAGAACCAGAACGCCAGGGCGTTCAGCCGCGGGAAGGCGACATCCGGTGCGCCGATCTGCAGGGGCATGAGGACGTTGGCGAAACCCGAGAACAGCGGGGTGGCGAACATCAGCAGCATCACGGTGCCGTGCATCGTGAACAGCTGGTTGTACTGATCCTTGGTCTGCAGGATCTGCATGCCGGGCTCAAACAGCTCCGCGCGGATGACCAGGGCCATCACGCCTGCGAGGCAGAAGAAAATAAATGAGGCAATCAGGTACATGTACCCGATCGTCTTGTGGTCAGTGGAGGTGATCCAGTTGACGACGATACGTCCCTTGGAGACGGGTACTACGCGGGGTGCAACCCTGGTGCCGGAATCTTCCGAAGTGTATTCGAGAGTAGTCATAGCGTCCTCCTACCTCCTAACTTCGCTTGATTCTGAGTTGTACGTGCGGTCGTATTCCCCGGTGACCTGACCGCTGGGCAGCCCGGCGACGTAATCGTCGTACTCGTCTTCCGGGAGTACCTCGACGTTGAAGAGCATTTCGGAGTGGTATTCACCGCAAAGCTCGGCGCACTTACCGTCGAAGGTGCCGGTCTTGCCGGTTTCGAGGGTGATGACGTTGGTGCGGCCGGGGTAGATGTCCATCTTCTGCAGGAAGGCAGGCACCCAGAAGGAGTGCTGGACATCGCGGGTGTTCAGCTGCAGTTCAATGGTCTTGTCAACAGGGAGCACCAGGGTGGGGAACTCGTCGGCGGACACTTCATTGCCGTCGAGGTTCACCTGCGTGCCCTGGTAGTACTTGTCTTCATTGACATAGTTGAAGTCCCAGGACCACTGCTTGGCGCGCACATCAATAATGACCCGGTCCGGGTCATTACTGGTGGCGTTAATGGCCTTGATGTCCTGATTGGTGAAGTAGAACAACACCAGAACCATGAACAGCGGAACCGCCGTGTAGAAGATTTCCAGCGGCAGGTTGTAGCTGAGCTGGCGGGGGTACCCGGTCTCGTTCTTGCGGCGGCGGTAGGCAACCATGCACCACAGGATCAAACCCCAGGTGAGGATACCAACCGCCAAGGCGGCAATCCACGAGTTGACCCACAGGTCAATAATCCGGCCGGTGTGGTTAGTGGTGTCGCGGTCCGACGGCAACCAGCCCGTTTGAGCCTCTGATGAACACCCCGATAAAAACAACGCGCCGGCCGACGTTGCGGCTGAGATCTTTAAGATCCTGGCGCGTCGGCTGCTGGTTCGGTCCTGCGAACTCACAGACGGCCCTTCCTCTTGTTGCGTGCAAGTGCTGTCCGGCCGGGGACAAAAAAGTTCCCGGTGACGGACATTAGTTTTACTACTACGTGTAGAGCTTACCCGTACGCGCGGCGATCCAGTGACAGATCACCGCCGCGCCGGGCCATTAATGCTCCTGTTACGGGCCGCCGCAGCCACGGGTCCTAGTGGAAGGAATCTCCACAGGCACATGAGCCGCCGGCATTGGGGTTGTCGATGGTGAACCCCTGCTTCGAAATGGTGTCCTCGAAGTCGATCGATGCGCCGGACAGGTACGGGACGCTCATCTTGTCCACGATGACCTCCACGCCGTCGAAGTCACGGACGGCATCGCCGTCCAGGACGCGCTCGTCGAAGTACAGCTGGTAGATCAGTCCCGAGCAGCCTCCGGGCTGGACTGCCACACGGAGACGGAGGTCTGTGCGGCCTTCCTGCTCCAGCAGACTGCGGACCTTCTGCGCGGCTACATCCGACAGCAGCACCTCATGGACGGGCAGCTCGGCCTCGGCTGCAGTGGTCGTGTTTTCGCTGGTGGAAACGCTCATAGTTTCTCTCTTTCCTCAGCTGGTCTTTCCGCGGCAGACTTTGGGCGCCTGCCACGGGCCGGACCAGTGCCTCAATGGTACGTCGACTGACCCCCATCGATCTAACAGATGCCGGGCGTAAAAGAATTCCCGCCCGGCATCTACCCGCCCCTCTCCTAGCCGGCTACGGCTCCCAGCCGGGCCAGGAGCAGCGCTTCAGCCAGGATGGCGTTGCGGAAGTCGTTCAGGTCCAGCGACTCGTTGGCGCTGTGCGCACGGGAATCGGGATCTTCGACGCCGGTGATGAGGATCTGTGCTTCCGGAAACAGCTCCACAAGGTCCGAAATGAACGGAATGGAGCCGCCCATCCCGGATTCCACCGGTTCCACTCCCCATGCCCGTTCCAGGGCCCAGAGTGCAGTGCGTGCGGCACTGGCGCTGGTGTCGGTAGCGAAGGCGTTGCCCTGCTCCCCCGGGGTGAAGGTGACTTTGGCGCCGAAGGGTGCATGGGCCTCGACATGCGCCCGGATCGCGTCCATGGCCGCCTCGGGGCTCTGCCCGGGCGCCAGCCGCAGGCTGAACTTCGCCCGGGCCTTGGGCTGGATGGTGTTGGAGGACATGGCGACCGTCGGCACGTCGATGCCGATGATCGAGAGGGCGGGCTTGGTCCACAGGCGGGAGGCAATGGAACCGGTGCCGGCCAGCTGCACGCCCTCGAGCAGGGAGGAATCCGCGCGGAAGTCCGCTTCGGGGTAATCCACCGCGGCGTCGTCGGAGGCTACCAGGCCGGCGATGGCGACGTCGCCGGCGTCGTCATGGAAGGTGGCAATCAGCCGTGCCAGCAGGGTGGGCGCGTCCAGCACCGGCCCGCCGAACATACCCGAGTGCACTGCATGGTCCAGGACCTGGACCTCCACGGTGCCGTCCACCAGGCCGCGCAGGCTGGTGGTGAGCGCCGGAACGCCCACTTTCCAGTTACCCGAGTCCGCCACCACTATGACGTCTGCGCGGAGCAGATCCTGGTAGGTCTCCAGGAAGGTGCGGAACGTCGGCGAGCCGGCTTCTTCCTCCCCCTCAATGAACAGGGTGACGCCGACGCCGGATTCCTCGCCCAGGACGTCCTCCAGTGCACGCAGGGCCCCGATGTGCGCCATGATGCCCGCCTTATCATCGGCGGCGCCGCGGCCGTAGAGCCGGCCATTGCGTTCCTCGGCGGTGAAGGGCTCCGAGTCCCAGAGGTCCGGGTCTCCGGGCGGCTGGACATCGTGGTGGGCATAGAGCAGGACGGTGGGCGCCCCGGCCCGTGCAGGCCGGCGGGCGACGACGGCGGGGCCGCCGGGTGTGCCGTTGTTATCGACGCGGAGAATCTGCACGTCTTCAATGCCAGCTTCGCGGATCAGGTCCGCAACGGCGGCGGCGCTGCGGTTAAGGTGCTCGGGATCGAAGGAGTCCCAAGCGATGCCCGGAATGCTGACCAGGGACTTAAGCTGCTCCACGGTCCGGGGGAAATCACCGGCCACACTTGAGCGGAGGGCGTCCTCGTGGATATCCGGGGACGAGGGGGTTACGTCTGGGGTGGGATTGGAAGTCATAGCCAAAACCCTACAATCTTTCACGGTATCCTTGGGATGTGTTCGGACGAAAGAATGAAGCGCCCACCGCGCAGGAAACTGTGGACCAGGCAGCTGCTGCTAACGAAGCAGCCAACGCGAGGGTGGGAAAAGGTGCCCCCACGCCCCGCCGCAAAGACCAGGTAGCTGCACGCCGGCGCCCGTTGGTTCCGGATGACCGCAACGCCGCCAAGGCCGCCAACCGGGACGCGCTGCGTGAGGAGCGGATGAAGACCCGCCGTGCCCTGGACACCGGCGAAGAACGCTACCTGCCGCTCCGGGACAAGGGGCCCAACCGCCGGTTCGTGCGGGACATCGTGGACGCCCGCTGGAATGTCGGTGAGTTCATCATGATCGCCGCCCTCGTGTTTGTCGTGTTGAGCTTCATCCAGAACGTGGATCTCCAGCTGATTGTCATGGCCGTTTTCTGGGTGCTCATCCTTCTGGTCATCGCAGACAGCTTTATGCTGCGCCGCCAGATCCGGAAGCGCCTCACCGCCAAGTTCGGCGGACCCAATCCGGGCGATGTCTGGTACGGGGTTTCCCGGTCCCTGCAGCTGCGGCGGTTCCGGCTGCCCAAGGCGCAGGTCCGCCGCGGACAGTACCCCTCCTGATTTCCGCTTTTCCTTTCCACAGATTCAAAAAGAAGGGCCGCCCCGCGGGGCGGCCCTTCTTTGTTCCTACGCACTTTTGGCTATGCGCGGTTCCGAGCCAGGCCGCGGTTGATCCGCGCTGCCCAGAAGGGACCTTCATAGAGGAATGCGGTGTAGCCCTGGACCAGGACCGCGCCGGCGTCCAGCCGCTCCTGCACGTCTTCGGCGGTCTCCACTCCCCCAACGGAAATAATGGCCGGGCCGTCCTCCCCCAGCTGGCTGCGGAGCCGGCGCAGGACTTCCAGGGATCGTTTCTTCAGCGGCGCCCCGCTCAGCCCGCCCACGCCGCAGGCAATCACCCGTTCCGGGTCGGTGACCAGGTTTTCCCGGGTGACAGTGGTGTTGGTGGCAATCACTCCGTCCAGCCTGAGAGAGCGGGCCAGCTCCGCGACGTCATCAATGTCCGCATCGGTGAGGTCCGGGGCAATCTTCACCAGCAGCGGAACATGCCGGCCGGCAGCCTCGTCTGCCGCACTGCCTACGCTGGCCAGCAGCGGACGCAGAGCGGAAATGTCCTGGAGCCGCCGCAGTCCGGGCGTGTTGGGTGAACTCACGTTCACCGCGAGATAGTCGGCATGCGGTGCCAGCTCCCGGGCGCTGGAAAGGTAATCCTCGACGGCGTCGTCAAGGTCGACCGTCTTGGTTTTGCCGATATTGACGCCGATGACCGGTCGGGGTGTTCCGAAGGTCCGCGCCAGCGTTTTCCGCGCCTTGTCGAGGCGGGGGGCCACGGCGGGGGCGCCGTCGTTGTTGAACCCCATCCGGTTGATGACGGCCCGGTCCTCGACCAGGCGGAACAGGCGCGGCTTGGGATTGCCGGGCTGGGCCTTGGCGGTCACAGTGCCCACTTCCACATGCCCGAAGCCCAGGTTGCTCAGGGCGGCGATGCCCGAGCCCTCCTTGTCGAATCCGGCCGCGAGTCCGAACGGTGACGGAAACTCCAGCCCCAGCGCTTCGGTGCGCAGCCGGGGCGCGGGGCGCATCAGCCGGCGCATCACCGGCCCGGCGGGTGTCCGGGCCGCGGCGCGGATCAGCACAAAGCCGATGCGGTGGGCCAGTTCGGGGTCCATGCCGGAAAACACCAGCCGGAAAAAGGTGGGGTAGATGCGCATAGGTCAAACATCCCAGAACCGGCAGCGCGTGCCAAACCCCGTGGGCTAATGCGTCGGCCGGTCGGCTATTGTCGAGGGCATGCTGCACGCTCCCCACTGGAAACCCGATGTTCTCGGCGAAGGTTTCCGCAGTCTTACCCTTGATCTGGAGGCGGATGACGAAGGCCCGGTGGTGGCTACCCTGGTCTCCTTTCTTCCGCCCAGTCCCCTTGTTCCAGCTGCCGGCACGGTTGACGCCGTGCTGTATCTGCACGGATGGAGCGATTACTTCTTTCAGGCCGGGCTGGCGCGGTTCTGGGCGGGGCAGGGTGTCGCCTTCTATGCCCTCGACCTGCGCAAGTACGGCCGGAGCCTGCGGCCCGGACAATCGGAGGGGTATGTGAGCGACCTGGCGGAGTACGACGCCGACATCGAGGCCGCGCTGGCGGCGATGGAGGAGGACGTCCGGGTGCGGTACGGAACCGGCATGCGCACCACCCTGATGGCGCATTCAACCGGAGGGCTGGTCGCTGCGCTCTGGGCCGACCGCTTTCCCGGGCGGCTGCAGGCGCTGATCCTCAACAGTCCCTGGCTCGAGCTCAGCGGCAGCTCCATGCTCCGCTTCGCCACCAACGGACTGCTCGAACCGGTGGCCCGGCGCCGGCCCAAAGCCCGGCTGAAAATTCCGGAGTTCGGGTTCTATTACCGGAGCATCAGTTCGGCGATGGACGGCGAGTGGGAGGTGGACCCGCGGTGGCGTCCGCCGTTCAGCTTCCCCGTCCGTGCGGGCTGGATCAAGGCTGTACTGGCGGGCCACGCACGGGTGGCGCAGGGCCTGGACATCCGGGTGCCGATACTGCTGCTGGCTTCCGCGGCGTCCACCATCTCCCCCGTGTGGAATCCCGATATGCTGCGCACCGACAGTGTTCTGGATGTGTCCCTCATGGTCCAGCGCGGGGTACTGCTGGGTCCGGAAATCACCGTCTACCGGTTTGAGGGCGCCCTGCATGACACCCTTTTGTCAGCACTTCAGGTCCGCACCCGCGTCTACACCGGTATGGAACGGTGGGCACGGGCCTTTATGCTTCCGGACTAAGCCCTTCCGCCCCGGCGCCGTCCCGGGCGTCCTCGTCAACGGCGGGGCCGGTGTTTTCCAGGGACCTGTCCACGGCGCCGCCGTACCGGCGGTCGCGGCGGGCGTAGATCTCCACCGCTTCCCACAGCGTCCGCCGGTCCACGTCCGGCCAGAGGGTATCCATGAAGACCATCTCGGCGTAGGCGGACTGCCAGAGCATGAAGTTGGAAAACCGCTGCTCCCCCGAGGTGCGCAGGAACAGGTCCACATCCGGCAGGTCCGGTTCATCGAGGTACTTCTGGATGGTCTTCTCGGAAATGGAGCCCGGCCGCAGCCTGCCCTTCTGCACGTCGGCGGCGATCGCGGCGACGGCATCGGCAATTTCGGCGCGGCCGCCGTAGTTCACGCACATGTTCAGGGTGCAGACCGTGTTGTTCCGCGTTGCGTCCTCGGCAATTTCCAGTTCCTTCACCACGCTCTGCCACAGCCGCGGCCGGCGGCCGGACCAGCGGATCCGGACACCCCACTCACTCAGCTGGTCCCGCTGGCGGCGCAGGACGTCCCGGCTGAAGCCCATCAGGAACCGAACCTCCTCGGGAGACCGCTTCCAGTTCTCCGTGGAAAACGCGTAGACGGAAACGTGGTGGATGCCCATCTCGATGGCTCCGGCCATCACGTCCAGCAGCGCGGCCTCACCGGCGCGGTGGCCCTCGGTCCGGGGCAGGCCCCGCTGATTGGCCCAGCGGCCGTTGCCGTCCATAACGATTGCCACGTGGGCCGGCACAAGCGCGGCCGGTATCCGGGGCGGAACCGCGCCGGAGGGGTGCGGCTCAGGCCGGCTCGCGGGTTCTGCCGTTTTGGCAGCAGGGGTCTTCGAACGCAAGGTCAGACACGCTCCACATGTTGAAGGGACCGCAGCACCCGTTCCAGGTGCCACTGAAGATATCCGGCCACCAGGCCGGCGGACTCGTGGCGGGGCTGCGGACCGGATTCGTCCGCAGCGGCCCAGTCTCCGGTAAGCAGCGCAGCCAGCAGCGCCATGGTTTCCGGCGACGGCGACGCCGAGCCCGGCGGCCGGCAGGCGGGACAGACCGCTCCGCCCAGGGGTGCGGAAAACGCGGAGTGCGGACCGGGAGCACCGCAGCGTGCGCAGTCGGTGAAACTCGGCGCCCATCCGGCAGTGGCCAGGGCCCGTAGGAGATAGGAATCCAGGATCAGTTCCGGAGCGTGCGCGCCCCGGCTGAGTGCCGCAAAGGCGCCGATCACGAGCTGGTACTGGGCCTTCGCCGAGTCACCGTCAATGTCGGTCAGCCGCTCGGCGGTTTCGGCGATGGCGGCCGCAGCGGTGTAACGGGCGTAGTCCGCCGCGATGCCGTGCCCGTAGGCGCCTTTTGTCTGGGCCTGTGTCACGATGTCCAGGTTCCGGCCGTGGGAGAGCAGCAGTTCTGCCACCATGAACGGTTCCAACCGGGCGCCGAACTTGCTTGAGGTACGCCGGACCCCCTTGGCCACCGCCCGCACCTGCCCGTGTTCGCGGGTCAGCAGGACGAGAATGCGGTCCGCTTCTCCCAGCTTGTGGGTGCGCAGGACAACTGCGTCATCCCGGTAGGTGCGGGATGCAAAGGATTTGGCCACAAGAGCTATTTTCCCACGCCGGGGCACGTCCGGAGGACCGCTGTCCTCCGGCGTGCCCCCGGTTTAGCTAGGACTGGTCACGGATGGCGCGGTTTACGGCCGAAATCACGGCCTTCAACGCGGACATGGTGGTATTGGAGTCGATGCCCACGCCCCACAGCACCCGCTCGCCCACGGCCAGTTCAACGTACGCCGCCGCGAGGGCGTTTCCGCTGGCGGACAGCGCATGCTCCGTGTAATCCAGCAGCCGGACGTCGATGCCGTCCTGCTCCAGGATGGCCAGCAGTGCCGCAATTGGTCCGGTTCCGCTGGCCACCCGGCGCTGCTTCACGCCGCCCACGCCCATGGTGGCGGTCAGGTTGAAACGGCCGTCGGATGCCGTGTCCGCATTCACGGACTCAAGTTCATAGTGTCCCCAGGCGGCGTCGTCGGAATCCGGCGAGCACGGCAGGTACTCGTCCTGGAACACCTTCCAGAGTTCCGCTCCGGTGATCTCGCCGCCGCCGGTGTCCGTGCGGCGCTGGATGACGGCGGAGAATTCGATCTGGGCACGGCGCGGCAGGTCCAGGTTGTGCTCGTTCTTGAGCAGGTAGGCCACCCCGCCCTTCCCGGACTGGGAATTGACCCGGATGACTGCTTCGTAGCTGCGGCCGATATCCTTCGGATCAATCGGCAGGTACGGCACGCCCCACGTGAGCTCATCCACCGTCTTGCCCTCGGCGGCAGCGTCCCGCTCCATGGATTCGAAGCCCTTCTTGATGGCGTCCTGATGCGAGCCGGAGAAGGCGGTGAAGACCAGGTCGCCGCCGTAGGGGGAACGTTCGGGCACGGGGAGCTGGTTGCAGTACTCGACGGTGCGGCGGATCTCGTCCATGTCGGAGAAATCGAGCTGAGGGTCGATGCCGTGGCTGAACAGGTTCATGCCCAGCGTCACCAGGTCCACGTTGCCGGTCCGTTCACCGTTTCCGAACAGGCAGCCTTCGATCCGGTCGGCTCCGGCCAGGTAGCCCAGTTCCGCAGCTGCCACGCCGGTTCCCCGGTCATTGTGCGGATGCAGTGAAAGGATGACGGATTCGCGGTTGGCAATGTTGCGGTGCATCCACTCGATCGAATCCGCATAGACGTTCGGAGTGGACATTTCCACCGTAGCGGGGAGGTTCAGGATCATCTGCCGGTCCGGCGAGGCTTCCAGGACCTCGGCAACGGCGTCTGAAATGCGCAGGGCGAAATCCAGTTCCGTGCCGGTGTAGGACTCGGGTGAGTATTCATACGTGACGTCGACGCCGCGCAGCTGCTCCTCGTACTTTTTGCACAGGCGCGCACCGGAGAGGGCGATGTCCACGATCCCGTCCCGGTCCGTGTTGAACACCACGCGCCGCTGCAGCACCGACGTCGAATTGTAGAGATGGACAATAGCCCGGTCCGCGCCCTCAAGGGATTCATAGGTGCGTTCAATCAGGTGTTCCCGGGACTGGGTCAGGACCTGGATGGTGACATCGTCGGGGATCCGGTCCCCCTCGATGAGCTGGCGGACGAAGTCGAAGTCCAGCTGGGAGGCGGACGGGAAGCCGACCTCGATCTCCTTGAACCCCATGTTCACCAGGAGGTCGAACATCTTGTGCTTGCGTTCGGGCGTCATGGGATCGATCAGTGCCTGGTTGCCGTCGCGGAGATCCACCGCGCACCACCGGGGAGCTTTGGTGAGGACCTTGTCGGGCCACGTCCGGTCCGGCAGGTCCACGGCAATCTGCTCGTGGAAAGGGACGTACTTGGCAATCGGCATACCCGAGGACTGCTGTGCATTACGCATGGTGTTGGTGGGGCCTTTTCTAGTCGAACATCAGAAAGAGTGGCCGGGCAACACAAACTCCGCGAGCGAGGGGCGGCCTAAGCAGGTGCTTGTGTGGCCTCGCCGCGGCAGCTAAGAAGAAGAGTCTCTGCGTGCACGCGATCAGACTAACACGCAGGGGGCCGGGTGCAGGAAGCGCTAGTTCCCAAACGCCGACTGGCACGTAACCTGGGCCGCCGTCTGCCCCTGGAGGTCACCCAGATCACCCAGATCGCGCATCACGGTGCCGCTGGTGAAGTCCCCGCCGATCTCCACGGAGATGCCGGTGTACGCGGAACTCTGGGAAACCTGCACGGCCGGGATATTCAGCGTCTTGGCCACTTCCAGCGCCATCTCTTCATATCCGTAGCCATAGAAGATCTGCGTGGCCGGGCTCTGGGCGGGAGCGGTTCCGCCGGCGAGGGCCTGGCTGAATCCCTTGGACTTGAGGTACGCCAGGATCTTGGCATCGCGGCCGGCGGTGCCCGAGGCGTTGACCAGCGTCACCGGGACGGCGGCCGGATCGACGGCGGGAACCGCGGGATCCGTGGGCTCCGGGGCAGCCGGGACTTCAGCCTCGGTGTCTGCGGGAGCGGGAGACGGTGTCACGGCCTCCGCGATGCCCCGGTCCGAGACCAGTGCATCAAAGAGCACCTGGGCCTTGGCTTCGTCGAGGACCAACCGGTTGGGATCGTATTCGTAGGGCATTACCGGAACGGTCACGAAGGCGACTTTGCCCAGGTCCACGTCTTTTAGACGGGTGGCTACGGACACCAGATCCGGGATGTTCGCGAGTTCGTTGTCCACCGTCAGGTTCTTCGTGACGGTCTCGGCAATCGAATAGAGCTTAGGCAGGTTGTTCAGCGTTCCTTCGGACTTGACCTTGCGGACCATGGAAGCGAGGAAGCTTTGCTGGGCGCGGATGCGTCCTTCATCGCCGCCGTTGCCGAACCCATGCCGGGTCCGCAGGAAGGCGAGGGCCTGGTCGCCCTGGACGCTGCTGACCCCGGCCGGCAGGTTCAGCCCGGAAAGCGGATCGTCAACGGGCTGGTTGACGCAGACATCCACGCCGCCCAGGGTGTTGGACAGTTCCTTCACGGCATCGAAGTCGGCCATCATGAAGTGGTCAATCGACAGGCCGGTGACACTGTTGATGGCAGCAACAGTGCAGCCGGGACCGCCGTTGCCCAGCGCGCCGTTGAGCTGGCCCAAATCCATGGCGTCATAAACCGTGCCGGTTTTGGGATCCTTGCATGCAGGCAGCGGAACCAGGAGGTCGCGGGGAAAACTGGTCACAGTCACGTTTGAGCGGTCCGCGGAGAGATTTACCAGCATCATGACGTCGGAGTTGTTCGAGTCCTGACCGTCGCGCTGGTCAGTGCCGAGGACCAGGATCTGCATGGGATCCGTGTTGGCATCCACCTGCTCCACGGGGGTGTCGCCCGAGCCCAGGTTCAGTGGCTGGGTATCAAAGTTCCCCCTGAGCCGCAGCAGCTGTACGGCACCGAAGACCACGCCTCCCACGAGAACCAGGGCGAGGACTGCGGCGATCCCCTTCAGCAGGGCACGGCCGGAGGAGGCCCTGCTGGAGAGGTGCCTGCCGCCGGGTTCGTCTGAACCCGAACCGCTGGTCGGTTCTTCCAAGGGGCCGCCGCCCGTTGCGGCACGGCGAGATGACATGACCGGTCCCCTTCATAAATCAATAAGCTCAAACGAATGTTTCACAGTGTACGGCCCGTTCCTGTGGACAAGGACCGGTCCGGGCGGACTAGAACCCGAGCTTTACCAGCTGTTTGGGATCGCGCTGCCAGTCCTTCGCGATTTTCACGTGCAGGTCAAGGTAGACCTTGGTACCCAGCAGGGCCTCGATGCCGCGCCGTGCAGTGGTTCCCACATCGCGCAGCCGGGACCCGCCGCGGCCAATAATAATGGCTTTCTGTGACGAGCGCTCTACGTACAGGTTGACCCGGACATCCAAAAGCGGATTCTCGTCGCTGCGGCCCTCACGGGGCACAATCTCCTCCACCACCACGGCCAGGGAGTGGGGCAGCTCGTCACGGACGCCCTCCAGCGCGGCTTCGCGGACCAGCTCCGCCACCATGACCGCTTCCGGTTCATCGGTCAGTTCACCGTCGGGATACAGGGGCGGAGACACCGGCATGTGACCGACCAGCACATCGGCTACGGTGTCCACCTGGAATCCGTCCGCAGCCGAGACCGGTACGACGTCGGCCCAGCCCGCCTCCCCCAGGACCTCGTTGCCCAGTGCGGTGACGGACATCAACTGCCGGGCCAGCGCGGCGCGGTCCACGAGGTCGGTTTTTGTGACCAACGCGATGACCGGGGTCCGCTTCAGGGCGGCGAGCTGAGCCGCAATGTAGCGGTCGCCCGGCCCGATGGCCTCATTGGCGGGCAGGCAGAAGCCGACGGCGTCCACTTCCGCGAGCGTGTCCGCCACCAGTTCGTTGAGCCGTTTGCCCAGCAGGGTGCGCGGGCGGTGCAGGCCGGGGGTATCCACCAGGATCAGCTGGGAATCCTCACGGTGAACAATGCCGCGGATGGTGTGCCGCGTCGTCTGCGGCTTCGCGGACGTGATGGCCACCTTGGAACCAACCAGGGCATTGGTCAGGGTGGACTTGCCTGCGTTGGGCCGGCCCACCAGGGAAACGAATCCTGCGTGGAACTGCGGTTCAGTCATTACGGGGTACCAATTCTGTAGAGCGGGAGCGCGGGGACGTGTTTCTGCCCTCGTCACTGGATTCTTCTTTTTCGGTGTTCCAGGCCAGCACATGCGACACACGGTTGCGCCGGCCCTCAAGCCGTTCGGCGTGCAGGGCAATGCCTTCGACCACTACTTCACTGCCGACGATCGGGACGCGGCCCAGGGCCTTGGCCAGCAGGCCGCCCACCGTGTCCACTTCATCGTCCTGAAGTTCGACGTCGAACAGTTCACCGAGGTCATCGATACCGGCCCTGGAGCTGACACGGTAGCGGCCGTCGCCGAGCCCTTCGATTTCGGGACGCTCCGAATCGTATTCATCAACGATTTCGCCGACGATTTCCTCGATCAGGTCCTCCAGCGTAACCAATCCTGCGGTTCCGCCGTATTCGTCAATGACGATTGCGACGTGGGTGGACTCCCGCTGCAGCTCCTGCAGCAGCTCGCTCACGGCCTTGGACTCGGGCACATAGCGGACGCTGCGGGCGTAATCCTCGACCTTCTGCACCGACGCGCGCTCCTGGTCGCTGTGCATCTGTGCGGCGACGTCCTTCAGGTAAAGGATCCCGACCAGATGGTCCGCACTGTCCTCGATCACGGGGACACGGGAATATCCCGAGCGCAGGAAAAGCGACATGGCCTGGCGCAGCGTGCTGCCGGCCTCAATGCACACCATGTCGGTGCGCGGAACCATGACGGACCGGACCTTGGTATCGCCGAGTTCAAAGACCGAGTGGATCAGTTCCGCCTCGGTATCCTCGATCATGTCCGCATCGGAGGCACGGTCCAGCAGTTCCCGGAACTCCTCTTCCGTAAAGAACGCCGCGTCGGGCCCCTGCGTGCCGGGTGCGACGGCGGTGCCGAGGCGGACGAGCCAGCCCGGAATCGGGCCCAGCACCGTCCGCAGCACGCGGACCAGTCCGGCGGTGAGGACGACGACGGCGGTGACGTGCTTGCGTCCGATCTGCCGCGGGGAGACGCCGACGAGGACGAAGCCGACGCCGGCCATCGTGACCGTCGCGAGCAGGCCGGCCAGCCAGATGTTGTCCAGCAGCAGCTGGAAAAGGGTCGCCACGGAGACAGCCATGGCCATTTCGAACCACACACGCCAAAACCGCAGCGCATGCATGTGTGCCACCGGATGCGCCAGGATGCGGCGCAGCGGGGCTCCTGCCTTACCGTGCAGCAGCGCTTCGGCGTCCTGCCGGGGCAGGTAGCCGTAGGCCGATTCCGCAGCGGTGAGCAGGCCCGCCAGGACCATGAAAGCCATGGCCATGACGATGAGGACGCCAATACTCAACTTCGGGTCTCCTTGGGTGCCTGTTTGCCCAGGTACGCAGAAAGAAGCCGGCGCTGGAGTCCGAACATTTCCTTCTCTTCCTCCGGCTCGGCGTGGTCATAGCCCAGCAGGTGCAGGACACCGTGGGTGGTCAGGAGCAGCAGCTCCTCGTCCGTACCGTGCCCGGCGTCGCGGGCCTGGCGTGCCGCGACCTGGGGGCAGAGCACAATGTCACCGAGCACCCCGGCGGGAGTGAGGCGTCCCGCGGTCCCTGGGCGGAGTTCGTCCATCGGGAAGGACAACACGTCAGTGGGGCCGGGCAGGTCCATCCACTCAATATGCAGCTTCTCGATGGCGTCCTCGTCCACCAGGATGATGGACAGGTCCGCCTCCGGGTGAACGTACAGGCTGTCCAGCAGGTACCTGCCCAGCCGGGCCAGTTCCTCTTCGTCGACAGCCGGTGCACTGGATTCGTTGTTTACTTCCACGCTCATGAGCGGACCTCCCTGCCGTGGCCGCCGGTGGAACGGCCGCTGCCGTTGGCGCGGCTTCCGTTCCGGGGGCCGTCACTTCGTACTGCACCGCCGCGCGGCGCGCCGTCACCGCGCGCTGCGTCGCTGCGGCGCACCTCGTCCCATTCGCTGTAGGCGGTGACGATGTCACCGACGAGCCGGTGGCGCACGACGTCCACGGCCTGCAGCTCGGAGAACGCGACGTCGTCAATGCCGCCCAGGATGTCCTGGACAATCCGCAGGCCGGAGGCGGTGCCGCCGGGCAGATCCACCTGGGTGACATCGCCGGTGACCACCATCTTCGAGCCGAAGCCGAGGCGGGTCAGGAACATCTTCATCTGCTCGGGGGTGGTGTTCTGGGCTTCATCCAGGATGATGAACGCGTCATTGAGGGTCCGGCCGCGCATGTAGGCCAGGGGGGCCACCTCAATGGTGCCGGCAGCCATCAACCGCGGAATGGACTCGGGGTCCATCATGTCGTGGAGGGCGTCGTAGAGCGGGCGCAGGTACGGGTCGATCTTGTCGCTCAGCGTGCCCGGCAGGAAACCGAGCCTCTCCCCCGCTTCCACGGCGGGACGGGTGAGGATGATCCGGTTGACCTCCTTCTGCTGCAGCGCCTGAACGGCCTTGGCCATGGCCAGATACGTCTTACCCGTGCCGGCGGGCCCAATGCCGAAAACAACGGTGTTGCGGTCAATCGCATCCACGTAGTTCTTCTGGTTCAGGGTCTTGGGCCGGATGGTCTTTCCACGCGTGGAAAGAATGTTCTGGGTCAGGACGTCCGCCGGGCGGTGGGTGCTCTGGTCCTTCAGCATGCTGATCAGCTGTTCAAGGACCTGCGGGGTCACGCGGGTGGAGTTGCGTGCCAGCACGCGGACTTCATTGACCAGACGCACGGTCTGCTCCACTTCGGCAGCCGGGCCGGAAACGGACAGTTCGTTTCCACGCACCATCAGGCTTACCTCTGGATTTGCCGTCTCAATGATCCTGAGTGCCTCATCATTGGCACCCAGCGACTCGACCATGTGTTCCGTGGAGTCAAAGACTATTGTCTGGTTATCCAGCCGTATGGTGCCGATTTCCATTGAAGATTCGGTCATATAGACGGCCTTCTCAGGCCTTTCATCGCCCCTTATAGAGTCTGTTGCACATCGCTGTTGAAGTCTGCTGGTAAAGCCTGTTGGAGGACGGGTTACCCGTCCTGCAAGATCAAACGCCCGGATCCAGACGATTATTTCCTGAGGTCCCCGGACCCGCCGCCGCCCGCCGCTACCTAAATCTTACTTGATGCGCTCCCCGGCGGACGGAGCAGCATTGGTTTTATCTCGACCCCGCAACGGGGATGTCTCAATCGTGTTTCAGTCCGGGCAGGAGCCTGCCCGGAGCACGGATGGGCCCGGAAGCGTATGCAATGGTGGAAGACGTACCTTTTCGCGATCAGCCCCCAGGAGGATAGATGGACACCGGAACCACCCGCGGTCCGTCCTGCCTCCACGGGCTGCGCCGCCGGTGTTTTTCCGTCGGCCCGCTGGCGGCGGCGGCCGCATTGATGCTGGGCGGATGCGGTGTTCTGGCAGAGAATCCTGCCATCACCATGCCCTCGTCCTTCGACGGCGGTACCGTCGGCCCGGCTCCCATGACCATTTCCCCGCCGGCTGAAGCGAGCCCCACGTCAACCCTCATGCCGGTGTACTGGCTGGGATTGAATGACTCAACGGTCAGTCTGTACCGTGAATTCCTCTCCTCGGACAACACCGGTGACCCCATCGGGGAAGCGGTCCATGCCATGAGTGCGGGGAAGCCGATGGACCAGGACTATTTCACCCCCTGGCACTCGGCGAAGAGCGTTACGGCTTCGATTTCCAGCAAGAACGTGATCACGGTGGACATTTCATCGGACGCGTTTAAGGGGTCCCTCGACTCGGGCATGGCCCACCGGGCGGTGCAGCAGCTGGTGTACACCGCTACGGCCGCCGCCGCCAACGCAGGCCTGACCACCGTGGGCCAGGAAAGCAGTGTGGTGATCCTGGTGGACGGCAAGGAAGGCTACCGGGCGTTCGGCCATGTTCCGCTGGAGAAACCGCTGCACCGGGATCCGGAGCTGGTGGCGCCCATCTGGGTGATCGATCCGCAGGAATCGCAGGTCCGGGGCACCGATATCCTGGTCAGCGGCACCGCAGTGGTGCAGTCCGAGGGACTGATGTGGCGGGCCGAACCCATTGTGGACGGCAGGCCGTCCAGCAGCGCCGCTGCTTCCGGTTCCCTGGACCTGCACAAGGCCCCCGGTGACACCGCCGAGTTCAGCTTCGCCGCCACCCTTGTCCCCGGTGAATACAGCCTTCGGGTCTATTACCGCGGGCAGGAAGCGACCGGGGACTCCAAACGGATCACGGTGATCGAGTCCGCCCGGTCCCTGGACCAGTAGCGGAGCCTCCTACCAGCGGCCGAGCAGCTGGTTCAGCACCGCCAGCGCCGAGGGCCCGGCGGTCGAGGACCGCAGAACGTGCGGTCCCAGCCGGACGGCCACTGCTCCGACAGCGCGCAGGGCCTCAAGCTCCGCGGGGCTGATACCGCCTTCCGGTCCCACAACCACGGCAATGGATGCGGCGCCGACACCAGGAGTGCGGGTTTCGAGGACGTGCACGGCCTCTGCCAGCGGCATGTCCGCTTCCTCATGCAGAACCAGGACCAGGTCCAGGTCCCGCAGCCGGCCCGGCAGGGCACGGCTGTCCAGTGCAGGCTCCACGACGGGAATGCGGGAGCGGCGGGACTGCTTGGCCGCGGCGGTGGTCAGGGCCTGCCATTTCGCCTGCCCCTTGGCGGCCTTTTCCGCGCGCCAGCGGACAATGCTGCGGTCAGACTGCCACGGAATCACGGCATCCACCCCCAGCTCGGTGGCTGCCTCCACCGCCTGTTCGTCCCGGTCCCCCTTGGCCAGTGCCTGCACCAGGATGAACCGCTCGGACGCTGCCGGTTCATCCAGAACGTTTTCCACCCGCAGTTCCAGGACGGACGCACCGGTCTCCGTGACGGTTCCGGTGAGCCGGCGCCCGGCGCCGTCAACCACGTCCACGCTTTCGCCTGCGCCCAGGCGCTTCACGGACACGGCGTGCCGGGCCTCGGGGCCCTCAAGGCGGAAAAGCGCCCCGGGCCCGGCGGCAGCAACCTGCGCCGGGTCACCGAAGAAAATCGGGTTGGTCATCTCAGAGGTTGCCCAGACGGTCCCGCAGCTTGGCGAACACACCGGTGCCGGAGCTGTTGAGCCTGCCTTCGCTGTATTCCTCGCCGCGCAGCTTGGCCAGCCGGCGCAGCAGTTCCTCCTGCTCGGAGTCCAGCTTCTGCGGGGTTTCCACGTGCAGGTGCACGCGGAGATCGCCCCGGCCGTGGCCGCGCAGGTGGGTGACGCCCAGGTCATTGAGCACGGAGACTTCGCCGGACTGGGTGCCCGGCTTCACGGTGATCTCCCGTTCGCCGTCGAAGGTGTCCAGTGTCACTGTGGTGCCCAGGGCTGCCGCAGTCATGGGCACTGTCAGCGTGGCGTGCAGGTCATCGCCGTCGCGCAGGAACGTGGGGTCGTTGTTGACCCGGATCTCCACGTAGAGATCCCCCGAGGGGCCGCCGGCCAGACCGGCTTCACCCTGTCCGCCAAGCTGGATCCGGGTGCCGGTGGCAACGCCGGCCGGGACCTTGATGGTGAGGGTGCGGCGGTTGCGGACGCGGCCTTCGCCGGAGCACTCATGGCAGGGGTCGGGAATGACGGTGCCGAAGCCGTTGCAGGTGCCGCAGGGCGCGGAGGTCATGACCTGGCCCAGGATGGAGCGGACGGCCCGCTGGACCTGGCCGGTGCCGTGGCAGATGTCGCAGGTGCGCGGGGAGGTGCCGGGCTGGCAGCAGGAGCCGTCACACGTGGGGCACACGACGGCGGTGTCGATGTCGATCTTTTTGTTGGTGCCGAAGACGGCGTCCTTCAGGTCGATCCGGACGCTGATCAGGGCGTCCTGGCCACGGCGGCTGCGGGTGGCAGGTCCGCGTCCGCCGCCCGGTGCTCCGCCGCCGAAGAAGGTGTCGAAGATGTCCTGGAAGCCGAAGCCCTGGGCGCCGAAGCCGCCGCCTCCGCCGAAACCGTTGTCATTGCCGTTCTCGTTGCCCGTGGTGTCGTAGATCCGCCGCTTTTCGGGATCGGACAGCACCTCGTAGGCGTGCGTTACAGCTTTGAATTCATCGGAGGCACCGGGAGCGTTGTTGACGTCCGGGTGCAGCTTGCGGGCAAGCTTCCGGTACGCCTTCTTGATTTCTTCACCGGTGGCGTCTCGTTCGACACCCAGAACCTGGTAGTGATCGCTCACTCGTGCACATCGCTTTCCTGTATTGCGTGCCTTCAGCGTTTGAAGGCGGAGTGTGGGTTCCCGCCGGTTCCCCCGGCGGGCGGGTCCGTAACTGCGTGGACCGCGTTAGTTGTTAAGTATTCGGGACAGGTACCGGGCAACTGCACGCACCGCCGCCATGGTGGTGGGATAGTCCATCCGGGTGGGACCGAGGATGCCGACCTTCGCGGTGGCGTCGGGTCCGTACCCCGTGGCCACCACCGATGCTTCGGACAGTCCGCCGTGGGGGTTTTCCCGTCCGATCCGGACGGCAACCCCGCGGGCATCCTGTTCCATTTCGGACAGCAGCCGCAGCATGACCACCTGCTCTTCGAGGGCCTCGAGCACCGGACCGATGGTCAGCGGAAAGTCTACAGTGGAGCGCGCCAGATTGGCGGTGCCGGCCATCACCAGCCGGTCCTCGCGGTCAATGCCGGCCAGCTGTTCCAGGCAGTGGCCCAGGGCGTTGCCCACGAGGCGGCGGCCGGCGGGCACGGTAGCCAGGGTATTGGCCAGCTGGCTGGTGATACCGCTGAGCGATGTTCCCGCCAGCGCTGAGAGGAAGTGCTGGCGCAGGTCCATGAGGTCCGGCTCGGTCACGGACTGCGGAACGGTCATCACGCGCTGCTCCACGCGCCCCGTGGTCGAGATCAGGACCACCAGAACCTGTGCCGGCGCAAGGAGGACGAATTCAATGTGCCGTACCTTGGCATTGCCCAGGTGCGGGTACTGCACAACGGCCACCTGATTGGTCAGCTGGGACAACAGCCGGACCGTCCGGTCCATCACGTCGTCGAGGTCATCGGCTTCCTCCAGCAGGGAGGAGATGGCGCGGCGCTCCGCGGCGGACAGCGGCTTGACGTCGGAGATGCGGTCCACGAACAGCCGGTAGCCCTTGTCGGTGGGGATCCGGCCGGCGGACGTATGCGGGGCGGTAATCAGCCCCTCTTCCTCCAGGACAGCCATGTCATTGCGGATGGTTGCCGAGGAAACGCCCAGCCGGTGGCGTTCCACCAGCGCCTTGGACCCTACCGGCTCGCGCGAATGGACGTAGTCCTCAACAATGGCGCGGAGGACCTCGAGTCGGCGTGGCTCACTCATGGTTGTCCCTCCCTGTTGATCGGCGGTTGATCGGCGGGAGCGCCGTACATTTAGCACTCACAATGTTCAAGTGCTAAGTCTAATACGGATCAGCAGCGTTGCTAGCATTGAGGAACCCGTGGCCAGCTGCGGTTTCCACCCGAAACGAACCGTAAGTGAGGCAACTTCGTGTCCAGCTTTTCCTGGGGTCCGCAGGACATCACCGCGCCGGCCCGTACCGCCCTGCGCAAAGTCGGCGCGGAGACCGGCCTGGTCCTGGAGGACGTTGCCTCCGGCTGGGTAGGTGCGGTGGTGCGCGTGGAGAAATCCGGCGGGCTGCACCTGATGGTGCTGGAGGACCGGCGCGGGAAAAGGAAATCCTTCGAACTCGGTTTCGGTTTCCTGCTCGAGGGCGAACCGGTGGAAGTGGTTCCCGCAGCGGCGGCCGCGGTGAAGGCGGGTCCGGCCCGCACGGCGTCGGGCTCCGTCCGCGTGGCGAACCAGCGGGCCCGCACCGCCCGGGCCAGCCGCATCTGGGTTGAAGGCAAGCATGATGCCGAACTGGTGGAGAAGGTGTGGGGCGATGATCTGCGGGTGGAGGGAATCGTCGTCGAACCGCTCCACGGCGTGGATGACCTGTACTCGGCGGTCCGTGAGTTCGCCCCGGGGCCGGGCCGGCGGCTGGGGATCCTGGTGGACCACCTGGTGCCGGGGTCCAAGGAATCCCGCATCGCAGCTGAAGCCATGACCTCCCCGGGCGCGCCGGGCAACGTGCTGATTGTCGGTCACCCGTACGTGGATGTGTGGCAGGCGATCAAGCCCTCTGTGATCGGGCGCAGCGCCTGGCCTGTGGTTCCCCGGCACCTGGACTGGAAAACCGGAATCCTGCAGGGACTGGGCTGGCCGCACCGCGACCATACCGACGTCGCCCTGGGCTGGAAGAAGCTCCTGGGGCAGGTGAACAGCTACGCGGATCTGGAACCGTCGCTGCTTGGGCGTGTTGAGGAAGTCATCGATTTCCTGACCGTGCCGGGATGAGACATGCGCCGCATCGGCTGTGGCCTTTCCATGCGGAAGTGCCCTAACCAGTACCCTTGAGAAATACGTAGTAGCGGACCGACCCTGTGTCACCCTGAACCAAAAGGAATTAGCCCCGTGTCCAACACACGCCAGAACCACCACCCCCGGCCTGAAGATCAGGGCAGTGCGCAGCGCCCGGTCTACCAGGGGGCTCCGGCCAACGCGCTGCCGCTGACGGCATCAGAGGACCGGCAGTGGGCAACCCTGGCTCACTTCGGCGGGATCCTTGCTTTTGTTCCGTCGCTGATCATTTACCTGGTGTTCCGCGACCGCGGTCCGTTCACCGCCCAGGAAGCCAAGGAAGCCCTGAACTTCACGCTTCCGCCCAGCCTTGCGGCCCTGACGGTCTGGGCATTGTCCTTCATCCCGGTAATCGGCGGGTTTTTCGCCGTGCTCAACGCCCTGATCTGGGTCTATATTGCCGTGTCCTCCGTGGTTGCGGGCATCGAATGCAACCGCGGCCGGCCCTACCGCTACCCGCTGAACCTGCGCCGGATCAAGTAGCTGAGGCAGGCGCAGGCCGCCTGCCTCAGTCCGGCAGCAGCCGGCGGACCACGGCGTCGGCCAGCAGCCGCCCCTTGGGGGTGAGGATGACCTTGCCGGTGAGCGCCGCCCGGGGGTCCACCAGACCGTCGGCCATCAGCCCGGCCACTGCCTGCCGTCCGGATTCGCGCAGCCGGTCCAGGGCCAGGCCCTCGGCCAGCCGTGTCCGGAGCATCACGTCTTCCATGTAGCGGGTATCGGCGTCGAGGGTTTCCCGTCCGACGGCGGGTGACTCCCCCGCCTCGATCCGCTGGGCGTACGCGGTGGGGTGCTTGGCATTCCACCACCGCACACCACCTGCATGGGAATGGGCTCCGGGGCCGATGCCCCACCAGTCATCACTGCGCCAGTACGCCAAATTGTGCCGGCACTGGTCTGCGGGGGTGCGGGCCCAGTTGCTGACCTCGTACCAGTTCAGGCCGGCCGCGGTCATCATCTCGTCGGCCAGCACGTATTTGTCGGCGTGGTCGTCGTCGTCGATGGGCGGCACTTCGCCGCGCCGCATCCGGGCAGCCAGCTTGGTGCCTTCCTCGATGATCAGCGCGTAGGCAGAAATGTGGTCCGGTTCGTAGCTCAGTGCCTCTTCCAGGGAATGCTTCCAGTCGGCCATGGATTCGCCGGGCGTTCCGTAGATCAGGTCAACGCTGACGTTCAGGCCGGCGTCGCGGGCCCACTGCACGGCCTGCGGAACGCGCGACGGCGTGTGCGTGCGGTCCAGCACCGCCAGCACGTGGGGCACGGCGGACTGCATGCCGAAGGACACACGGGTGAAGCCGGCGTCGGCCAGCAGCTGCAGGGACTGCGGGGTGACCGAGTCCGGATTCGCTTCCGTAGTGACTTCCGCGCCGGGAACCAGGCCCCACTGGTCGACGGCGGTGCGCAGGATGAGCGCCAGGTCCTCCGCCGGGAGCAGGGTCGGGGTGCCGCCGCCGAAGAAGACGGTGCCCATGCGGCGTTCGGGCAAGCCTGAACGCCGCAGCGCGTCGGCGGCGAAGACGACTTCACGCGCTGCCGTGCCGCCGTAGACGTCCTGCGAGGCGCCGCCGCCGAGTTCGGTGGCGGTGTAGGTGTTGAAATCGCAGTAACCGCAGCGGACGGAGCAGAACGGAATGTGGACGTAGAGTCCGAAGTTCCGCTCCGCTGCTCCGTCCGCGGCCTGGGCGGGCAGGAGGCCGTCGGCGGGGGCCGGGTCTCCGAGGGGCAGTGCGCTGGGTGTCACTTCTTGGATTTGTCCTTGGATTCGTCAGAGGAAAGTGCCGCCACGAAGGCTTCCTGCGGAACTTCGACGCGGCCCACCATCTTCATGCGCTTCTTGCCTTCCTTCTGCTTTTCGAGCAGCTTGCGCTTACGGCTGATGTCGCCGCCGTAGCACTTGGCCAGCACGTCCTTGCGGATGGCACGGATGGATTCGCGGGCAATGATGCGGGAGCCGATGGCAGCCTGGATGGGGACCTCGAACTGCTGGCGGGGAATGAGTTCGCGCAGCTTGCCCGTCATCATCACACCGTAGGAGTACGCCTTGTCCTTGTGGGTGATGGAGCTGAAGGCGTCCACCTGTTCACCCTGGAGCAGGATGTCCACCTTGACCAGGTCGGCCACCTGCTCGCCGTCGGCCTTCCAGTCCAGCGAGGCGTAGCCGCGGGTCTTGGACTTGAGGATGTCGAAGAAGTCGAAAACGATCTCGGCCAAGGGCAGGCGGTACCGGATTTCCACCCGATCCTCGGACAGATAATCCATGCCGCCCAGGACACCTCGGCGGGCCTGGCACAGCTCCATGATGGCTCCGACAAATTCGCTCGGCGCCAGGATCGTGGCCGAGACCATCGGCTCGCGGACTTCCTTGATCTTGCCTTCGGGGTACTCGCTGGGGTTGGTCACCTTGACCACCTTCTTGTCCTCCAGCGTCACCTCGTACTCCACGTTGGGTGCGGTGGAGATCAGGTCCAGGTTGTACTCGCGCTCGAGCCGTTCACGGGTGATTTCCAGGTGCAGCAGGCCCAGGAAGCCCACCCGGAAGCCGAAGCCCAGCGCTGCCGACGTCTCGGGTTCGTAAACCAGGGCGGCATCGTTGAGCATCAGCTTTTCGAGCGCCTCACGCAGCACCGGGTAGTCTGCGCCGTCGATGGGGTACAGCCCGGAGAACACCATGGGCTTGGGATCGGCATAGCCTTCGAGGGACTTCTCGGCCGGCTTGGCGAGGTTGGTGACGGTGTCCCCCACCTTGGACAGGCGCACGTCCTTCACACCGGTGATCAGGTAGCCCACCTCGCCGACGCCCAGGCCCTTGGAGGGAGTGGGTTCCGGCGAGCTGACGCCGATCTCGAGGAGTTCGTGGCTGGCCCGCGTGGACATCATCTGAATGCGTTCGCGCGGCGACAGGGATCCGTCAATCACACGGACATAGGTGACGACGCCGCGGTACGTGTCATACACGGAGTCGAAGATCATGGCCCGTGCCGGCGCATTGGGGTCACCCTGCGGCGCGGGGATGTCGCGGACAATCTTGTCCAGCAGCGCTTCAACGCCGACGCCGGTCTTGCCGGAGACCTTCAGCACATCTTCGGGGTCGCCGCCGATCAGGTTGGCGAGTTCCTCGGCGTACTTTTCCGGTTGCGCTGCCGGAAGGTCGATCTTGTTGAGGACCGGGATGATGGTCAGGTCGTTTTCCATCGCCAGGTAAAGGTTCGCCAGGGTCTGGGCCTCGATGCCCTGTGCGGCGTCCACCAGGAGGATTGCCCCTTCACACGCGGCGAGGGACCGGGAGACCTCGTAGGTGAAGTCAACGTGTCCGGGGGTGTCGATCATGTTCAGTGCGTAGGACTCACCGTCGAGTTCCCACGGCATGCGGACGGCCTGGGACTTGATGGTGATGCCGCGCTCACGCTCGATATCCATCCGGTCCAGGTACTGGGCCTTCATGTTGCGGTGCTCGACCACGCCGGTGGACTGGAGCATGCGGTCGGCCAGGGTGGACTTGCCGTGGTCGATATGGGCGATGATGCAGAAATTTCTGATGATCGCCGGATCCGTCGCGGCAGGCACCGGCGAGAAGCGGGCCATAGGTGACACTGTGGCGGTTCCTTTACTGTTCCGGGACGAACCGGACGCGGCGCGGTGCGCGGGTGTCCTGGAGTCCTGGCGGGTCTGATGGGTCTTCTTCTGTCGAGTTAACAGTCTCCCACGTTTGCCCGCCGCATCAGGAACCGGCCGCACCCCGGGTTCCGCGCGGCGGGAGCATATCGTTGTGCCATGCCCTTTAACGCCCGTGCCTTTGCCTCCCTTGCCCGCTCGGCCGTCAACCTGCTGCGCCAGGCTTCCTCCGCATCCGGATCTGCCGACACAAGCCGTGAACGCCCCGCCAGGCAGTCCCGCACGCCGGATACCCGCCGCGCTCCCTCCCCTTCCCCCAGGATCCCGGCTGCTCCTCCGCGCACCCCGGCTGCTCCTCCGCGGACCCCGCCTGCTCCCCCGCGTACCCCGAAAACCCGGCCTTCGCCGTCGTCGGCCGCTCCGGCATCCTCTGTTCCCGGAGGAACGGGTTACGCCGGCGACTACTCCGGGCCCGTGACTCCGGTCTACGCCCCGCAGCCCGACGGCGATCCGGACCCCGGCGAGGTGGTGTGGGCCTGGGTGCCGTACGAGGATGATCCCAGCCAGGGCAAGGACCGTCCCGTTCTGCTGATCGGGCGCAGCGGCACTCTGCTGCTGGGCCTCATGATGACCAGCCGGGACCGGAACAACAGCAGCGGGTCTGATCCGCGGTACCTCGACGTCGGCACCGGACCCTGGGACAGCAAGGGGCGCCCCAGCGAAGTGAAGCTGGACCGGGTGCTGCAGCTGAAGCCGGGGAGCGTGCGCCGGGAAGGTGCGATCATGGACAAGAGCGTTTTCCAGACTGTGGCCCGGCGGCTGGCCGTGATGCGTCCGGCGCACTGAACCGGCGCTTTCGTTACCGGAGCCCAAACTCTGCTAACATTTTGTGCTGTGTGTCCGCGCAGGTCGACGGGCACTTTGGTTCAGGCGCCATTACGGTATCCCCACGCCGCTCAGTCAATGTCTGGGCTGAAATACCCTCACCGACCAAGTCCGCAATACAAAGAGAGTTTATAAGTGGCCAATATTAAGTCCCAGAAGAAGCGCATCCTCACCAACGAGAAGGCGCGTCAGCGTAACAACTCGGTGAAGTCCGAGCTGAAGACCGTCATCAGCAAGGTTGATGCCGCAGTCAAGGCCAGCGACAAGGACGCAGCAGCCGAAGCGCTGAAGACTGCCAGCCGCAAGCTGGACAAGGCCGTCAGCAAGGGCGTTATCCACAAGAACAACGCTGCCAACCGCAAGTCGGCCATCTCCAAGAAGGTCAGCGCGCTCTAAGCAGCAGCACTACAGACTTACATCAGCGGCCGGTCCCTTTCGGGGACCGGCCGCTTTTGCTTTGCCCCGAAGCTGCAGCCCGGCGCCGGTCCGGGCAGCGTGCCGGCACCGTGGAGCCGGTGCGGGCCGCCGGATGGCTACCGGCCCGACGCTGCCAGCGCAATCACCGTCACGGCGCGTTCGACGGCGTACACGGGGTCCCTGCCGGCGCCCTTGACCTGGGCATCTGCCTCGGCCAGGGCCTGGACGGCTTCGATCAGGGACTCGGAGGAGAACCGCTGGGCATCCCTGCGGGCCTGGTCCACCTGCCATGGAGCCATCCCGAGGTCCTTGGCCATGGATGCGGAGGAGCCCCGCAGGTTCGCCACCCGCGCGACGGCCCGGACCTTCATCGCCAGGGCCCCCACCAGCGGGACCGGGTCCACTCCGGTATCCAAGGCGTGCCGGAGCATGGACAGTGCCTGTGCTGCCCGGCCGGCCAGCGCGGCGTCGGCGACCTTGAACGCGGTGGCCTCTACACGCCCGCCGTAGTACCGCTCCACCAGCTCCTCGGTGACTTCGCCGGTGGAATCGCTGATCAGCTGCTGGCAGGAGGCGGCCAGTTCGGAGAGGCTGGAGCCGACGGCGTTCACCAGTGCCCGGGCCGCGGCCGGGTCAATCCGGCGGCGGGCGGAGCGGAACTCCGAGGTAACGAAGTCCAGCTTCTCGGCGTCCTTCTTAAAGGGCTGGCATTCCACCACCGGAGCACCGGCGGCCTTCACTGCGTCCAGTAGCTTCTTGCCGCGGTTGCCGCCGGAGTGATGCAGCACCAGGACGGCGTCCGGTGAGGGGTCCTTCAGGTAGGTGAGGGTTTCGGTGAGGAAGTCCTCATTCATCGACGCCAGGTTCACTGCTTCAATGAGTTTGGCTTCACCGAATAACGAGGGGCTCGACTGCAGCATAAGTTCCCCGGAAGCATAGGTGGCGGCGTCGAACTGTACGAGTTCGGTGTCCGGCTGCTTTTCCCGCAGCAGGCTGCGCAGCCGGTCCCGTGCACGGGAGGCCAGGTAGTCTTCGGGGCCGGCCAGAAGGATGAACGGCGCCGGCTCGACGTCGCGCCAGGACACAGTACGGGAGGAGGTTTTGCTGCCGGAGCTGCGCTTGGATGGAACGGCCGGATTCACAGCTGGTTCTCCTGGAGTGGTGCGGGCGGCCCGGTGCGGTCGGGCCTGACGGGTTATGCGGAATGGAACCCGTCCCTACCGCTGACAGGTCCCCTCCAAGATTGCCACGCCCGCCCGGTCCGGCCAATTTTCCCGCTGGACGTGTTGACCTCCAACCGGCTCGCTCCCGGAAGGGCCGCTGAGAAATTCCCACGCTTATACTTGCCGTCGTCCACCCAGATGAAGCAGTCGGAACTGGAAGCAATACGGATCGTGTGAGGATCGAATCCCGGTGCGATGAGGTAGATCGATGGTGAATCGAGTGTCCCGGTACTTCTCTTCGAACTCCCTGACGAGGGGCTCAGGCTCTGTCCCCTCAGTCAAAGTCACAGTGGTCGCGCCGTGCCAAGTCACCAAGGTCAGGGATGTCGACCCGGTGACGTGGATGGACGGTCCCGGCCCGGACTGCACACCCCGTCAGGGCGGCAGGCTCCGGACGGCAAGGGTGTTGCCTTGGTGGATTAGCAGCACCGTTCCGTACAGGTCCGTCCGGGCAACAGCCGATCCCGCAGCCTCAAGGCTGCTCAGGATCTGCGGCGCCGGATGGCCGTAGTCATTGTCGGCGCCGACCGAGATCAGGGCCAGGGAAGGCCGCAGGGTCCGGATCCAACTGTCGCCGCCGTTACGTGCCCCGTGGTGGGGAACCTTCAGTACATCCACCCCTGCCCGCAGCTCCGGATGGGATGCGAGGACGGCCGTGGAAGCATCTTCCTCGGCGTCGCCGGTAAACAGTATCCTCAACGGCTCTTCCCCCGGCCCCTGCGCGGCAAGGGTCAGCAACAGGACGGCGCTGGCGTTGTTCTCCTCCTCGTCTCCCGCTGCGGCAAGGGAAGGCTCCGCAGCCGGTGGCCATAGGACTTCCCACTGCACACTGCCGGCCGTTCCAGCCATCCCGTCCGTCAGCGGTGTACGGGGCGCAGCGGAACCATCCAGTATTCCGGTCAGCTCATCCGGCAGCCCAGGCCCGGCGGTCGAGTAGCCGATCTGCAGCACGGTGCGGCCCGAAAGAACTCCCGCGGCTCCGCCGTAATGGTCCAGGTGGGCGTGCGTGAACACGAGGAGTTCCACGGTGCGCACGCCAAGGCTGTCCAGGCAGGCGTCCATGGGACCGGGTTCCCCGCCGGCATCGATCACCACGGCGCTGTCGGGACCGGCACGGACGGCGAACCCGTCGCCCTGCCCGACGTCGCAGGCTGCCACTTCCCACTCCTGAACCTGCCCGGGCTCTTCCTGCATGGCACGCGCAGTGAGGACGGCAGCCACCGGAAAGGCCAGCAAAGCGGCTCCAACGGACGCCGTACGGGTGCGGCGGGAACCCCGAAACCCGGCCTGCGGAGGAAACGGCGGGTTCCGCGGGGACCGCGGGGACTCCGGATACTGCTGGTTCACCTGCCTCCGCCGGCCACCGGTACCGGACATGCCGCCGGTGCCGCGCAGCGAGATGTACAAGATGCCGGCCACCGCTGCCGCCGCCCCCGCAGCCATCAGCACTACTCCCGGCGTGCCCTCAGGCCACCCAGCCAGGGCGCCCGGAAGGGCTCCGAAGAACCGGGCCGTTCCCGCCACCCACCAGGCACCCGCGGCCGCAAACAGAAGCGGCGGCACAGCCAGCACGGGAGCAACGCCGATCAGGGCTACGGCCAGCATGCCGGCCACGGTCACGGCCGGTACTACAGGGGCTGCCACGAGATTCGCCGGGACCGAATACACCGGCAGCTGCGGCTGCAGGAGCACCAGCACCGGGCCGCAGAACAGCTGTGCAGCCACCGGAATGGCCAAAGCCGCTGAGAACCAGCGGGGCAGGCGCATGGACAGGACCCGGACCAGGTGCGGTCCCACCACGACCAGGCCAAGAGTTGCGCAGACCGACAGGATGAATGCGTAACTTCCACACAGCCAGGGATCCACGCACAACAGGACCGTGATCGACAGGAAGAGCAGTGCGGCGGAAAGGCGTCCCCGCCCGGAGAGCACTGCGAGGGTTCCCAGCCCGCCCATGACAGCTGCGCGCAGCACGCTGGGGTCCGGCCGGACAAGGAGCACAAACGCGGCCAGCCCGGCCAGGGCCAGCAATACCGCAGGGGCCCGCGGCAGCCGCAGGGCGCGGGCTGCGAGGAAGACGAAGGCCAGCAGGTAGCTGCAGTTGGCGCCCGATACTGCCGTCAGGTGGGTCAGGCCGGTATCTTTCATCGCCTGGCCCAGTCCGGGGTCCAGTCCTCCCCGGTCGCCCAGCACCATGCCGGGCAGAAGGCCGTCAACCGCCGCGCCGCGGTCTTCGGCCGTCCGGACAAAGGTTTCCCGGAGCGCCGCGGTTACTCCGTACCACCCACCGGCAGGCGTGATGCCAGGAGGGGCGCCCGCCCGCAGCATGGCCAGGTTCCGGTCCCCGGCGGGCAGGGGCTGCAGGGATCCGGCACTGGTAAACCGGTCCCCCAGCCTGATGGGTGCATAGTCCTCTCCGCCGATCACCAGAAGGGTTGCCGACGTCCCGAAACGCCGGCCCGCGGCGGTTCCGGATTCCGCCACGGCATCAACGAGATACCGGGGACGGCCGGTGAACCGGTCCGGCATTCCCGGCCGGGCGTCTGACGTGGCACGCAGCTCCGCCGTGACAGCCGCCCCGTCGTCGATGAGTCCGGAGATCGGGCCGGCGGTACGGGCGCCGAGGCTGGCCGCTGCACCGGCGCAGACCAATGCCGCCGCTGCCATGGGGACGGCGGCACCCCGAAGGATCGCAGCAGCCCCCTGCGGCAGGAAGCGTCTTCCCCGACCCGCGGGCATCGGTCTCCGGACCGATTCCGGTGGGGCGTCAGTGTCCGCCGCCGCCCTGGTCTGCACCCGTGAGGCGGTCAGTAGGAGAACGGCCAGAACAGCTGCGGCACCGGCCAGTGCCCACCCCGCCGGCGGAGGAAGCCGGACCACGACGTAAGCGGCAGCCCAGACGGTTGCTGCTGCGGGCAACAGCCGGAGTTCCCGGAGCGGCTGCGGCGCATCTGCCGCGGCGGTTCCACGGGTGGCCCGGGCTTCCCGCAGCCGGATGCCCCACCCTGGTGCCCTCTGCTTTTCGGCTGCCCTCTGCTTTCCGCCTGCACCGCGTCCCGCTTCCGGCTGCCCGGCTCCCTCCCGAACACCCGGGTGTGTATTCAGGTTCAACGCCGAGTCGACGTACCGTGACCATCTGCTCTCGGGCCCGCCGGACATCCGCGGCCCGTTAGACCGTGACCAGAGGCAGCAGCGCCGCCATCATGGCTTCACCGATCCCGGGAACTGCATCCAGATCCTCCGGGCTGCTGAAGCTTCCGTGCTCGGTGCGCCACGCAATGATCCGTTCGGCCAGGACAGGGCCGACCCTTGGCAGTGTCTGAAGCGCGGTGGAGTCGGCGGTGTTCAGGTTGACGCTGACCGGTGGGCCGCCGTCGGCCTGCGTCCCGGAACCGTCCGCAGTGCCGGTACCGCCCGCTGTTCCTCCGCCGGCAGTGCCTCCCGTAGTGCTGCCGGGCGGCTGCGCAACTTCACCGATGCGCGGAACGAGCACCATGGCGCCGTCCTCCAGCGGGGCGGCCAGATTGACGGCGGCGAGGTCCGCATCCGCCGCCGTTCCACCGGCGGCATCAACCGCATCGATGATCCGGCTGCCCGGCGGCAGCCGCACAATGCCCGGGCGCTGCACTGCGCCGGCTATATGCACCACCACAATGACCGGGCCACCTGCCGCCTCTCCCTGCCGGGAAGGCGACGGCAGGGGAACCGGGGAGGCAGGAACCGGAGCAGCGCCCGGGCTGCCGGCGCCGTCAGGGACCGTCGGTTGGCCGGTGGCAGGCGGGGACAACTCGATCTTGGCCACCGGAACGGGACCCTTGTCCCGAAGCAGCACTACTGCTGCCGCGCATCCCAGCAGCAGGCAAACCGCAAGCACTGCCGCGGGCAGCGAAAAAGCCCACCGGCGTCGGAGTCCGGGAGCCTCCGGGAACCCGGGAGGCTCCGTGGACTCCGGGGGCTCAGTGGACTCCGGTCGCTCGGGGCCCACAGTGTCACGGGTGCCGGCGGTGTTCCATCGATGCTGTGCCATCCGGCAAAACTAGTTACCGCTGTTTCCAAGCGGCCGCCCGTGCCCCGGCCCGGTGGACAGGGCCGGGGCGCCGCAGCCCAATGCAGCATTGTTGAGGACAAGATCCCGGCGATGAAAGCCGCAGACCTGCTTACTTGAAGATGTTTTTCGACCCTGCGTCCATAACAACCTGGCCGTTCTGCCAGGCGGGACGGAATTCGCTCAAGGACTTCGAATAGGTTTCCAGCGACTCCACAACAACTCCGTCAGCGGTATTGCGGATAACCCCGATGGCAACTGTGAAGACGCTCATTCGCTTTGACGCATTTGCGGAATCAATGGTGACGCTGGTCCCGGAACCGTTATCAATCCCCAGGGACACCCCGTATTTGCGGAAAGAACCCATGCCGTTGGACTGGGCCGAATACGCGATGGGGACAACTGCTTCAATCTGGTCCGTCAGACGGATCTCGATGGTTTCCTGCGCCTTTCCGTTCTGCCCGCGGCCCACATCACCGAGATGCCGGACGGCGCCGTCGAGCAGTTCCGGCGTGGGAACCGGCTGGGCCTCGGAACCGAAGGTCGAGCAGACCAGCTCCGTTCCGTCCCGGAGAATGACCAGCGCGTAAAGGTCGTAGTCAGTATTGGATGACCATTCACAACGGGCGGTAATAATCGGCGTTTTCGCAATGGTGACCCGGTTTCCCTTTTCCAGGGAAATGGTGCCGGCTTTCTTGCCGAGGTCCAGTGCCGGAGCCTCCGCGGCTGCTTCATTGTTCTTGCCGAATCCAAACGGAGCCATGGGTATAGTCCCTTTCACTGCGAGGAGAATTTCGGCAACTATAACACCGGATTGTTAGGCAGCCGGCTCATTAGCGGCAGGGAAAATGCATTCCCTGCGGCTATACCGGGGAATGTCAGCCCTTCGTCCTTCCCTTGCCGGGGCGGGCTGCTTTCGCCACAGGGCCTGCGGCCGCGCCCCGCGGAAAGGCATCTCCTCCGGGCACTTTATCCGCCGCCTTATCCGCTTCGGGGGCTGTGTCGCTTTCCGCGGCAGCGGCGGCGCCGGGCAGTAATCCGGATCCGTCCTCCAACACTGCTTCGGTGCCGGGAACAGCGGGCCCGCCGCCCTCTTCTTCGGCAACTGCCACGGCCAGCACCCCCAGCCCTGCATGTGCGGCCAGGACCGCAGGCAGCGGGCAGATGAGGATCTCCACCTCGGGCGCTGCCGCGCCGATGACACCGGCCAGCCGTTCTGCTTCGGCGGCATTACCGAAATGGTGCACGGCGGCGCGGACCTTCCCGGGACGCGCGGCAATATCCTGCTGGACCAGTTCGGCGAGCCGTGCCAGCGCTTTGGGTGCGGTCCGGATGCGTTCCAGCGGGAGCACCTTGCCGTCGCGGACCACCAGGATCGGCTTGACGGCGAGCAGGGTTCCCAGCCAGCCGGCGGCTGCGCCGATCCGCCCGCCCCGGCGCAGCTGGTCCAGGCTTGGAACATAGAAGAGAATGTTGGATCCTGCGGCTGCCGCCCGGGCACAGGAAGCCACCTCGGCTGCGGAGGAACCGGCCCGGGCTCTTTCCGCTGCGGCCTCCACTGCAAATCCGAGACCCATGGCCGCCGTCGCGCTGTCGATGACCTCCACAGGAATGTCGGCGGACCGTGCGGCCAGCCGCGCAGAATCCACGGTGCCGGACAGCTGTCCGGAGAGGTGGATCGAGACCACGGCGGTGCACCCTGCCGCGGCCAGCTCACGGTAGGCGGATTCGAACTGTCCGGGCGCCGGCCGGGAGGTGCGGACTTCGTGCCCCTGGGCCATCGCCAGGGCCAGGGCAGGAATCAGCTCGTCGGAGCCTTCCCCGTAGATCTGGTCGCCGATCATTACCGGCATAGGGACCACCCGGACAAACCCGGTGGCGTGGGCTGCCTCCGCCCAGCCGGCGGGCAGGGCGGAGGCGGAATCGGTCACCACGCCCACAAGCGGCCCGGGGGCGGCAGCGGTTTCCCGCTGCCGCCCCCGGGCCCGCGCGGCGAGCCGCTCCAGCCAGTCCACGGGTCCGGAGCCTTAGGCCGGAACGATATTGACGAGCTTCGGCGCCCGGACGATGACCGTGCGGATACCGCGTCCGTCGAGGAACCGCTGCACGGCCTCGGATGCCAGCGCAGCCTCTCGCAGGTCCTCTTCGCTGATGTCTGCGGCAACTTCCAGGCGGTCGCGGACCTTGCCCTGCACCTGGACCACGGCGGTGACCGTGTCCTGGACCAGCAGGGTCTTGTCGACCGCGGGCCAGCCCGCGTTCACCACGGAAGCGTCGCGGCCCAGCAGGTTCCAGAGGTCCTCGGCCGTGTACGGGGCGAACAGGCTCAGGATCACGGCCACGGCTTCGGCAGCCTCGCGGACGGCCGGGTCGGCGCCGCCGGCGCCGGAGTCGATGGCCTTGCGGGTCGCGTTGACCAGCTCCATCAGCTTGGCGACAACAACGTTGAACTTGTTGTTCTCCAGCAGCTCGGTGGCCTCGGCTACGGTCCGGTGCGTGAGGGCGCGCAGCTTCCGATCCCCTGCCGTGTAGTCCACGCCGGGTTCGCTGGTGATGTCCTGTCCCAGGCGCCAGGCGCGGGCCAGGAACTTCGCGGAGCCCGACGGCGAGACGTCCGCCCAGTCGACGTCGTCCTCGGGCGGGGAGGCGAAGACCATGGTCAGGCGCACGGCGTCGACGCCGTACTTGTCCAGCTGCTGGCCCAGGTCCACGCCGTTACCCAGGGACTTGGACATGGCCTTGCCGCCGTTGAGGACCTGTCCCTGGTTCAGCAGGGAGCTGAACGGTTCGCTGGCTTCCAGCAGGCCCATGTCATGGACCACCTTGGTGAAGAACCGCGCGTACAGCAGGTGCAGGATGGCGTGTTCGACGCCGCCCACGTACTGTCCCACCGGCATCCAGTTCTTTGCCGCCTCCGGATCAAAGGGACCGTCGGTGAAGTGCGGGGACACGAAGCGCATGAAGTACCAGGACGAATCCACGAAGGTGTCCATGGTGTCGGTGTCGCGCTTGGCGGGGCCGCTGCACTTGGGGCAGGCCACGTTGACCCATTCCTCGGCGGAGGCCAGCGGCGACGTTCCCTTCGGTGCCAGGGCCTCGCCCTTCAAGCCGGTGGGCAGGGTGACGGGCAGCTGGTCATCCGGGACCGGGACTTCGCCGCAGTTTTCGCAGTGGATGATCGGGATGGGCGTACCCCAGAAGCGCTGGCGGGACAGCAGCCAGTCACGCAGCCGGAAGTTCACAAACTTCTCGCCGGTCCCCTGTTCCTCCAGCATGGCGACGGCGGCCGGGATGGCTTCGGACTTCGGCAGTCCGTCCAGGGCACCGGAGTTGATCAGAGTGCCTTCGCCGGTGGTGGCCACGCCGCTGACGGCCGGATCCTCTTCACCGGTGTCCAGGACCGCCTTCACGGGCAGGTCGAAGGTCTTGGCAAAGTCCAGGTCCCGCTGGTCGTGCGCCGGAACGGCCATGATGGCACCCGTACCGTAATCGGCCAGCACATAATCGGCGGCCCAGACGGGCAGCTTTTCACCGTTCAGCGGGTTCACGGCGTAACGGCCGGTAAAGACACCGGTCTTGGTGCGCTCGGTGGACTGGCGTTCAATGTCCGAGAGCGCCTTGACCTGCTCGCGGTACGCCAGCAGTGCCTCCCGGTTCTCGTCCGTGACCAGGTTCAGTGCCAGCGGCGCGTCGGCGGCAACCACAAAGAAGGTCGCACCGGCCAGGGTGTCCGGACGGGTGGTGAAGACCGTGACCTGCTCTTCGGACTTGCCGCCGGCAGCCTCGATGACGAACCGGACGTGGGCACCCTCGGAGCGGCCGATCCAGTTCTTCTGCATAGCCAGCACGCGCTCGGGCCAGTGGCCCTTGAGCTGCTCCATGTCATCGAGCAGGCGGTCGGCGTAGTCGGTGATCTTGAAGTACCACTGGTTCAGCGACTTCTTGGTGACCTGGGTGCCGCAGCGTTCACACGCGCCGTTGACTACCTGCTCGTTGGCCAGCACGGTCTGGTCCTTGGGGCACCAGTTGACCGGGGAATTCTTCCGGTAGGCCAGGCCCCGCTCGTAGAACCGGGTGAACAGCCACTGGGTCCAGCGGTAATATTCGGGGTCAGAGGTGTGGATCCGGCGGGACCAGTCCACGCTGATGGCGTAGCGCTTGAAGGACTCCGCCTGCGTCTCGATGTTGCGGTAGGTCCAGTCGCTGGGGTGCGCGTTGTTCTTGATGGCCGCGTTCTCCGCAGGCAGGCCGAACGAGTCCCAGCCGATCGGGTGCAGCACGTCATACCCGAGCTGGCGCCAGTAACGGGCGACGACGTCGCCCATCGCGAACGCTTCGGCGTGGCCCATGTGCAGGTCGCCGGAGGGGTACGGGAACATGTCCAGTACGTAGCGTCGTTCGCGCGAGCCGTCGTCGGCAGGGGTGAAAACGCCGAGGTCATCCCAGACCTTGGGCCATTTCTGCTCGATGGCCGCGAAACTGTAGACGGCCTCTTCCTGCTGATCAGTCTGTGACTGCGTGCTCACTATGCTTCGCCTCTGTCCTCAAAGAAAATCGATCCGCGCTGCGGGCCGGCGGTAAATCCGGCCCTAAGATTTTGGGTCCTCCCCAGACACACAAAAGCCCCTCGACAAGCAAGGGGCGGCCGCGCACGGACGGTGCGCGGCTAGCTAAGGAGGAGTACTGCGATCATTTCTCCACTTTACAACAGAGCATGCCCGCCGAAGGCAGTGTGTCCGGGTGAGCCGCGTCAGCATACTGCGCACAGTGGCGTATCTTTTGGCGGGCTCCGTGCGTCTACCCGTTAAAGACCATGGCGCGGTGCCATGGTGGTTCGGGAACGGCCCGTCACGGCCGTGGAACAGGAGCGTAGAAATGTCAGTGGATACGAAACCGGCAACGGCGCCGGACGGTACGGATCCGGGTGCTGCGGGGCTGGGCGGGATCCCCCGCGAGCTGCGGCAGGTCCGGCGGGATTTCCTGCTCGCCCTGGAGCCGGTCCGCCCCTCCGTCTACCGCTACTGCCGCAGCCTCACCGGGACCGTTTGGGACGCCGAGGACCTGCTGCAGGAAACCCTCACCAAGGCTCTGGCCGAGGCATCCCAGCGGCACGAGCCGATCCGGAACCTGCAGGCCTGGCTGATCCGCATTGCCACCAACACCTGGCTGGACACCGTCCGGCGCAGCGCCAGGAACACTGTGGCGGACTTCAGCGCTCCGGAGATGGACCGCCCCGACGACGGCGCCGCCGATCCCCTCACTGCCGTGGCCGTGGAGGCGGCCCTGCACCGGCTGGTGCTTCTCCTGCCCCCGCGGGAACGTGCCTGCGTGGTCCTCAAGGACATCTTCGGCTATTCCCTGGCCGAAACCGCGGATGTCCTCGAGACCAGTGCCGGTGCGGTGAAATCAGCTCTCCACCGGGGCCGGAGTACGTTGGCCGCCGCCCAGGAGGCACCGTCCCGTGCCGACGGCGGGTACGGCAGTTCCGCGGCGTCCGCCGCCGTTCCTGCCGGGCACGCCGAACTGCTGCGCCGGTTGGCGGATGCGTTCAATTCCTACGACATTGAGGCCATGGTCAGCCTGTTCCTGGCCAACGGGCGCACCGAAGTGGTGGGCAACGTCAGTGAAACCGGCCATGAGGAAATCCGCACCGGTTCCCTGGACCACACCTTCGGCCCCGATGCGCCCCAGACCTACCGGGCCACGGTGCACGACTTCGACGGTGAGAAGGTCATCCTGCTCTGGGAACGGCCCAAGGACAGCCCGGACGCTGCGGAAGTGGTGGCCGACGTCGTCCGGATGCGCGCAGCCGACGGCGTGGACGAGGACCCGCTGATCCGCGAACTGAAGTGGTATTTCTTCTGCCCGGAGCTGCTGGCGGAAGTGGCCGGCGGCCTGGAACTGCCGTTCAGGACAAACGGGGTGTCCTACTTCTGATGTCGTGGTCCGGCACCGCGGGGAACGCGCCCCGCGGTGCCGGACCAGGACTAGCGTGTAGCCGCCTCCTGTGCCTCCCGCGCGGCCCGGAAGGCCAGGAACGCCTCCCGGCTGGTCTTGGACGGCGTAAAGCCGAACTCCTGTTTCAGTGCCGTGTTGTCCAGCACGGGCCGGTAGCGCAGGAACCGCACCTGCTCCGGACCGTGCACCGTCAGCCGGAGGATCCGGCCCAGCCTAAGTGCTGCGGCCAGCACGGGTGCCGGGACGGTGATGGTTCCCTTGCCCAGCAGTGCGGCTATCTCCCGTACGGTCAGGGCGCCGTCTCCGGCCACATTGAAGATGCCGCTGCGGCCGGTGAGCACGGCCTGGACCATGATCGCTGCGACGTCTTCGTTCCAGATGAAGACGAAGGGGGAATCGCTGCCGGCCACCCGCAGCAGCCGGGGCGCATCAAACAGGGCAGTGATCTGGTTGCGTACCCGCTCCCCCAGGATGGTGCCGATCCGGAAGATGGTCTGTTGCAGTTCGGGATGCTCCTCCCGGACGCGGGCCAGTTCCTCTTCCACCAGGCGCTTGTGCCGCGAATAGGCAAACTCGTCATTGCCCCGCACCGGATCCGATTCGCGCAGCCACCCGGGATTGTCCGGATGGTATCCGTAGGCCGCTCCGGAGGAGGAAATCACCACGTGCTTGACGCCGGAGGAGATGCAGGCCGCAAGGACGTTCCGCGACCCGACCACATCGACCTGGAACTCCTGTTCGCGCGTGGTGTCCTTGCCGGGATTCACGATCGCCGCCAGATGCACCACAGTGTCGATCCGATGCTGCTGCAGCAGCCGCGCGACGTCCGGGGAGCAGACGTCGGCCAGGGCATACTCGACGCCGTGCAGCCGGCGTTCCGCCGCCGGTTCGCGGATGTCGACGCTGAGCACGTGTGTTATCTCCGGATCCGAAGCCAGCCTGGCCACGACCGCACTGCCCAGGAAGCCGTTGCCCCCGGTAACGCACACCCGGGTCACTGTCCGGCCTCCCCGGCTGCCGCGGGGGTACCGGTCTTGTCGCCGGTTTTCCCCGCACGGGCATCACGCCGGCGCCACCAGGCGGCCAGCAGCACTCCGGCCAGGATGTCCCAGATACCCCACCAGGCGGTAACCATGGCCATCCCGCCGAGCCCGGCGAAGAAGGTCAGGGTCAGTCCCAGCCCGAGCCCGGTGTTGCGGGCGCCCACTTCGAAGGCGAAGGCCCGCCTGCTGGGTTCATCGAGCCGCACGGCGGCGGCCGTCCAGTAGCCCACGGCCAGGGCCACCGCGTCATGCAGCAGGACCACCAGGAAAATAGTGCCAAGATGCTCACGCAGGGGTCCGAGGTTGCTAGCGGTGCCGGAGATGATGAACACCAGCAGCGCCACCAGCCCAATCCGCTGGACCCATGGCCGCAGGCGGCCGGTGAGGTCCGGGAAGCGGCGGGCCAGCGGCATCCCGACGGCAAAGGGCACACCGATGATGAGAAGCACCTGCACCAGCATCTCCCAGCGGTTCAGGGAGAAGTCCCGCATCAGACCGGCGGTGGCGGGGTTCAGTCCCGCCCACAGCGCAACGTTCAGCGGCATGACGGCGATGGCCACCAGATTGGAGACAGCCGTCATGGATGCCGACAGGGCGACATTGCCGTGTGCTCGGTGGGTCAGGACATTGGAAATGCCGCCCGGCGGGCAGCAGGCCACCAGGATCATGCCCAGCGCTATGGAAGCAGGAACCCGCAGCAGCAGCGCCAGGCCTACGGTGACCGCCGGCAGTACCAGGTACTGGGCAGCGATTCCCAGCAGCACCGCTTTGGGGCTGCGCGCCACTGCACGGAAGTCCGCGGGGCGGACCTCGAGGGCAATGCCGAGGATGATCACCGCCAGCACCACGTTGAGGAGGATCAGCGAGCCCGGGGTGAAATTCAGGACGACGTCGTCGAGGGGCATCAGCTGTGCACTTCCTCGCGCAGCTGCGTCCCGGCGGGAACCTGTGCAGCGGCGGCGGAGCCCGCCAGCAGCTGCAGGTGCGCCTCGAGTTCGCTGCGGTAGGCGTCCTTGTTCACGTAGTAGCTCATCCGGTCCAGGCCCAGATAGCGGTAACCACCGGTGACATCGGGTGATTTGCCTTGGATGAGGAGCCGGAACCTTTCCGCGGAACCGGGGTCCGACCTTTGTGCAGCCACGTAGGCCGCGGCGAGCTCGGCCTGGCGGAACCGGCCTTCCCAGCCCAGGCCCGAAGCCTCCACCATGCCGATGACCAGCAGGTTGGGCGCCTGCCGGCTGAAGATATTCAGGTACAGCGACGGCGAGGGTCCGTCCCAGCCCAGCAGCGTCCGCTTCAGGAAGGGATAGTCCAGCACATATCCCGTGGAGAGCAGGATCAGGTCATACTCCCCTGTACTGCCGTCGCGGAAGTGCACGGTGTGTCCGTCGAGCGTGGCAATATCTGCCCGCACCGACAGGTCCCCGTGCCCCAGATGGTGCAGGATCAGGGAGTTCACCACCGGATGCGATTCGTAGATCCGGTAGTCCGGGTCCGGGAAACCGAAACGCCGGGGGTTGCCGGTGAACATCCGCAGCAGGCGCTTGTCGAGGAACTGCTTCAGGGGGCGGGGAAGCGGCCTGCCCTGATTCAGGGTGTCCGTGGGACGTCCGAAAACATACTTCGGAATGAAGTAGTAGCCGCGGCGCACGCTGATATCGACGCTGGCGGCATGGTGCACGGCGTCCACGGCAATGTCGCAGCCGCTGTTGCCGGCGCCGACGATCAGCACCCGTTTGCCGGCGAATTCCGTAGCGTTCTTGTACTGGGCCGAGTGCAGGATCTCCCCCGCGAAGCTGCCGGGGAACGTGGGCACGGAAGGAGTATGCAGCGTACCCGAGGCCACCATGACGGCGCTGAAGCTGCCGGTTCCGGCGCCGTCCGGACCGTCCCAGGAGACAGTCCAGCCGCCGTCGTCCGTTGGAACGGCAGCCGTGACCGTGGTACCGAAGCGGATCTGCCGGCGCAGGTCGAAGTGGTCCGCGTAGGCACGGAAATACCGTTGCAGCCGCCTGTGGTCCGGATAGTCCGGGGTGTCGTCGGGCATCGGGAATTCGCTGAACTGTGTGGTGTCCTTGGAGGAGATCAGGTGGGCTGATTCGTAGACCGTACTGGCCGGGTTCTCAATGTTCCAGAGCCCGCCGACATCGGTGTGCTGTTCAAAGCCCACGAAGTCCAATCCCCGCTTGGACAGGGCCCTCATGGCAGCCAGGCCGCTGGGGCCGGCTCCGATAACGGCGACGGGAGACCCGGGGCGTGTGGTGGAAAGTTCGGATGGCACTTGTTACCTGTTTCTGTGACCTGCATCACTGTGATGCGGGGCAAACGCTACCCAAGGGTCTATTTCCGGTCAAACATCCCGCCTTCAGGCTCAGTCCGTGTCGGGACGACGAAGGCCCCGGCGGAGATCCGCCGGGGCCTTGGCCGTAGCCATGAACTACTGCTGTTCAGGAATTACTGGACGTCGTCATCAACCCAGTCGAAGGTCTTCGTGACGGCCTTTTTCCAGAGTCGCATCTGACGCTCACGTTCGGACTGCTCCATCTGGGGCGTCCAGCGCTTGCCTTCGTCCCAGTTCTGCCCAAGCTCATCCGTATCGTTCCAGAAACCGACGGCCAGGCCGGCTGCGTAGGCAGCGCCGAGGGCGGTGGTTTCGATGACCTTGGGGCGCACTACGTCCACGCCGAGGATGTCTGCCTGGAACTGCATCAGTGCGTCGTTGGCGACCATGCCGCCGTCCACCCGCAGCTCGCTCAGCGGAACACCGGAGTCCGCGTTCACGGCGTCCAGCACTTCGCGGGTCTGGAACGCGGTGGCTTCCAGGGCGGCCCGGGCAATGTGGTTCTTGTTCACATAGCGGGTCAGGCCCACAATTGCTCCGCGGGCGTCCGCACGCCAGTACGGCGCGAAGAGACCGGAGAAGGCCGGGACGATGTACACCCCGCCGTTGTCCTCCACCTGGCGGGCCAGGTCCTCGATTTCCGGGGCGCTGTTGATCATGCCGAGGTTGTCCCGCAGCCACTGGATCAGGGACCCGGTGACGGCAATGGAGCCTTCCAGCGCATAAACCGGCTTGGCGTCACCCAGCTGGTAGGCCACGGTGGTGATCAGGCCGTTCTCGGAACGGACAATTTCCTCACCCGTGTTGAAGATCAGGAAGCAACCGGTGCCATAGGTGTTCTTGGCATCGCCCTGGGCAAAGGCGGCCTGGCCGAAGGTTGCGGCCTGCTGGTCGCCCAGGATGCCGGCCACCGGGGTTTCCCGCAGCAGCTGCGAGCCGGCGACCGTGCCGTACACCTCGGACGAGGAACGGATCTGGGGCATCATGGACTTCGGAACACCGAATTCCTTGAGGATGTCCTCATCCCAGGCGAGCGTCTCCAGGTTCATGAAGAGGGTACGCGAAGCGTTGGTGACATCGGTGATGTGCACGCCGCCGTCGGTCCCGCCGGTCAGGTTCCAGACAATCCAGGAATCCGTGTTGCCGAACATGAGGTCCCCCGCCTCTGCCCGTTCACGTGCTCCCTCCACGTTGTCCAGAATCCACTTGATCTTCGTGCCCGAGAAGTACGTCGCCAGCGGCAGGCCAACCGTGTCCTTGAACCGGTCCAGACCGCCGTTTTCGGCCAGCTGGTTGACTATCGGCTGCGTGCGGGTGTCCTGCCAGACAATGGCGTTGTACACGGGCTCACCGGTATTGCGGTCCCAGACCACTGCCGTTTCGCGCTGGTTCGTGATGCCGACGGCGGCAATGTCGTGCCGGGTCAGGTTGGCCTTGGACAGCGCCAGGCCGACCACTTCGCGGACGTTCGTCCAGATCTCCATCGGATCATGCTCAACCCAGCCGGCATGCGGGAAGATCTGCTCGTGTTCCTTCTGCCCGGTGGACACGATGTTTCCGTCGTGGCCGAACACGATCGCCCTGCTGCTGGTGGTGCCCTGGTCGATGGCGATGATGTACCTGGGTTTGTCAGGCATTATTTCTGCTCCTTGCGGTGGGGGAAATTAGGGGTGGCCGGCATGGCAGCCGGCAGTGCACTTAGACCGGAAGCGGAAGCGGGATCTGGGCTCCGAGGAAGCCGCCCAGTGCACCGCCGATCAGCGGGCCGACTACGGGGACCCAGGCATAGGCCCAGTCGCTGCTGCCCTTGTGGCGGATGGGCAGAAGAGCGTGGACGATGCGGGGACCAAGGTCACGTGCAGGGTTGATGGCGTACCCGGTGGGGCCGCCGAGGGAGGCACCAATGCCAAGAACAACCAGCGCAACGGCCAGCGGACCGAGGCCCGAAGGTGTACCGGCGAAGGCGACAATGGTGAAGACGAGGACGAAGGTACCTACGACCTCGGTGACAACGTTCCAGCCGTAGGACCGGATGGCCGGGCCGGTGGAGAAAACACCCAGGATGTTGGCGGCATCGGGTTCTTCGTCGAACTGCTTTTTGTACGCGAGCCAAGCCACGAAGGCGCCGATGATGGCACCGACCATCTGCCCGGCGAAGTACACCATGGCGTTGACAAAGGAGACCTCGACGCCCGGGGCGAACTCGTCGTTACCTGCCGCCCAGAGGCCCACGGTGACGGCGGGGTTGATGTGCGCGCCGGACACAGCGGCAGCGTAGACACCGGCGAAAACACCGATGGCCCACCCCCAGTTGACCATCAGGAAGCCGCCGCCGGCACCCTTCGTTTTCGTAAGCGCGACGTTGGCCACGACACCGCAGCCAAGAATGATGAGGATAGCCGTGCCGGCCAGCTCACTGATGAAAACTTCGCCCAGAGTCACCATCGACTCCTCCGATCATTCGTATCCATCCGCGGCCCGATTAGGCGCGCGGACTGTCGGTTTCTATGCAACCAATCTTTAACAAGAAGCGCCATTACCTTAGCCGACCTGTTTGGTGGCACGCCAATCTTCGTAGGGCAAAACAGGTAGTCAGGGCGGGATTCGGCGCCGCGCCCCGTGCCTCGGTAAAGTCGTCCTATGCAGCCCGCACCTCGAGTCCCGCTCAATAACGGTGTCCTCATTGACCAGATCGGCTTTGGCACCTACAAAATTGCCGCCGACGACGCCGCCCGGCTGTGCCTGGACGCCCTCGAGGCCGGCTACCGGCATATCGACACGGCCGCCCTGTACGGCAACGAAGCCGGAGTGGGTGAGGCGGTGGAGGCCTTCACCGGCAGGGGCCGTGCGGAGCGCAGCGACCTCTTCGTGACCTCCAAGGTCTGGAACACCGACCAGGGTTATGACTCGACCCTCCGGGCCTTTGACGCGTCCCTGGCCCGGCTGGGCCTGGACTACTTGGATTTGTATCTTATTCACTGGCCGTGCCCGCAGCGGGGGCAGTTCATCGATACGTACCGGGCGTTGGAGCAGCTCTACGCCGACGGCCGCGTCCGCGCCGTCGGCGTCTCCAATTTCCAGCCCTCCCATCTGGAGCAGCTGCTGGATGCGACCGGGATTGTGCCGGCGGTGAACCAGATTGAGCTGCACCCCTGGCTGGCTCAGGAGGAACTGCGGCAGCTGCACCGGCAGCTGGGTATCCGCACCGCCGCCTGGAGCCCCCTGGGCCGGGGAGCGGTCCTGGCCGATCCGACCGTTGTCCGGATCGCCGCGGATCTGGGACGCACCCCCGCGCAGGTGATCCTGCGCTGGCACCTGGATTTGGGCAACATCGTCATCCCCAAGGCCAGCAGCCCGGAGCGGATTGCCGGCAACCTGGACCTCCTGTCCTTTGAGCTGGCCGAGGAACACCGGACCGCCCTGAACGGGCTGGACCGCGGATACCGCTCCGGTTCGCATCCCGACGAGGTGAACTGAGTGTCCGGCACGTCGGCACACCGGGAACTGACGCCGCCCGGCGCCCCGGCGCCCTTCTCACGCACGGCGGCGGTGCGGTCCTTCACCGTGGACGGCACCGTGCAGGTCTGCCGAGATTTTCCGCCGGCAACAGACGCCGGCGCCGGAGCTCCCCCGATCTTTATGGTCCACGGGTTCCGGGGCGACCATCACGGGCTGCTGCGGATTGTCGAAGCGCTCCCCTGCCACAGGATCCTGGTGCCGGATCTTCCCGGCTTCGGCGCCGGTGCAGCCCTTCCCGGCCCGCACGACGTCGCCGCGTACACGGCCTTTGTCCGTGCGGCCCTGGGGAACCTGGGCCTCGGCCCTGACACCGTCCTGCTCGGCCACTCCTTCGGCTCCATCATCGCCTCGCATCTGGCGGCGCAGTCGCCGGAACTGATCAGTGCACTGGTGCTGGTCAACCCGATCTGTGAGCCGGCGCTCGAAGGCCCCAAGGGGATCACCAGCAAGGCCGCCGAGCTCTATTACCGGCTGGCCGCGGCACTGCCGGAGAAACCCGGCATGGCGCTACTGCGCAGCCCCGTGATTGTCCGCGGCATGAGCATGCTGATGGCCAAGACGAAGGATCCCGGCCTGCGCCGGTGGATCCATGGCCAGCACGATGCGTACTTCAGTGCCTTTGCCGACCGGCGCGTGGTTCTGGACGCGTTCCGGGCGTCGATTTCCGCCACGGTGCGCGACGTCGCCGGGCAGCTGGCCATGCCGGTGCTGCTGATCGCCGCGGAACGGGATGACATCGGCTCATTAGCGGGCCAGCGGAGGCTTGCAGAACTGGTTCCGGACGCGGAACTGCACGTCCTGCCCGGCGTCGGGCATCTGGTGCATTACGAAAAACCGGCCGAGGCCGCCGGGATCATCGAGGATTTCCTGAGCCGGAGGCATTCATGAGGATGCGCCTGGCAGTGGACGCACGGTTCACCCGGACGGATCACCATGACGGCATCAGCCGGTACGGCGCCAGCCTGATCGAGGCCGTGAGCGGACATGCCGACGTCGTGATGCTGATCTCGGACGAACGCCAGCTGGCCCTGCTCCCGGACCTGCCCTGGGTGAAAATCAACAGCCCCCTCTCCCCCGCCGAGCTCTTTGTGGCCTTTCGGATCAACCGCCTCGGCGCGGACGCCGTCTTCTGCCCCATGCAGACCATGGGCAGCTGGGGGCGGAAGTATCCGCTCGTCCTGACCCTGCATGACCTGATCTATTACTCGAACCCGACGCCGCCGTCGTTCCTGCCGCTTCCGGTGCGGGGGCTGTGGCGGCTGTACCACATGGCCTACTGGCCGCAGCGGCTGCTGCTGAACCGGGCCGACGTCGTCGCCACCATCAGCGACACCACGCGCGCCCTGATGCGCGGGCACCGGCTGACGAAGCGTCCGGTGCGGATGGTGGGCAATGCTCCCCGGGAAGGTGCCGTACCGCGGCCCCCGGACACCGCCCCCGAGGCCACGCTGCTGTATATGGGGTCCTTCATGCCGTACAAAAACGTGGAAACCGTCATCCGCGGGATGGAGCACCTGCCGGACTTCACCCTGCACCTGCTCAGCCGGATTTCCGACGTGCGGCGGGCTGAGCTCGAAGCGATGGTCCCCGACGGTGCCAGCGTGAAGTTCCACAACGGTGTCACCGATGATGAGTATGACGCGCTGCTGCGCCGCACCACGGCGCTGGTGACGCTCTCCAGGGCCGAAGGCTACGGACTCCCGGTGATCGAGGCGATGGCTGTGGGCACGCCCGTCATCGCCAGTGATATTCCGATTTTCCGTGAAGTGTCCGACGGTGCGGCGCTGCTCGTGGATCCGGACGATCCGGAGGCCTTCGCCGCGGCTGTCCGGGATCTGGGCGGGCCGGGGCGGTGGCAGAAGGCGTCCGACGCCGGGATGCAGCGTGCTGCCGACTACAGCTGGGGTGCCTCCGCGGTCCAGCTCATGGAAGCGGCCGGGGAGGCTGTCCGCCTGTTCCCCGGCCGCCGCCGTCGTCGTTAATCCCTGCTCGGATTAGCCCAGGGTCACGATCATTTTGCCCTTGTTGGCGCCCTTCATCAGGTCGATAAAGGCCTGCGGGGCGTTCTCCAGGCCATCAACGAAGGTCTCGTCGTAGCGGACCTTGTTTTCCTGGAGCCAGCCGGTCATCAGGGAGGCAAACTCGTCGGCGTACTGGTTGTAGCTGCCGACGATGAACCCGCGCAGCGTGATTTCCTTGCCGATGGCGATGGCCAGGTTCCGCGGGCCGACCGGTGCATCGTTGTACTGCGAGATGGCACCGCACATGGCGATCCGGCCGAACTTGTTCATCACCGAAAGGGCGGCTTCGAGGTGCTCGCCGCCCACGTTGTCGAAGTAGACGTCAATGCCGTCAGCTCCGGCAGCCTTTTTCAGGGAATCCTTGACCGGACCGTCGTGGTAGTTGAACGCCTCATCGAAGCCGAGGTCCAGCAGGTGCTGGACCTTCTCGGCCGAACCGGCGCTGCCGATAACCTTTTTGGCTCCCAGCGCCTTGGCGATCTGGCCGACCAGCGAGCCCACCGCACCGGCGGCACCGGAGACGAAGACGACGTCGCCTTCCCGGAATTCGGCGACCTTGGTCAGGCCGACATATGCGGTCAGGCCGGTCATGCCCAGGACGCCGAGGTAGGCACTGGCGGGTGCCTGTTCGGTGTCGATGACGCGGGCGCGCTTTCCGTCGAGAACGGCGTAGTCCCGCCAGCCGAGGCCGTGGAGGATCTTGTCACCGGGCTTGTGGCTTTCGGAGCGGGACTCCACGACTTCGCCGACGGCGCCGCCTTCGAGCGGTGCATCGAGCGTGAACGGCGGAACGTAGGACTTGACGTCGTTCATCCTGCCGCGCATGTAGGGGTCCACGGACATGTACAGGTTGCGGACCAGGATCTGGCCCTCCTGCAGCTCGGGCACCGCCGCCTCGGCCAGGCGGAAGTTCTCCTCCGTCGGCCAGCCTTCGGGGCGGGAAGCGAGCTGGATTTCGCGGGAGGTTTCGGGGTATGTGCTCATGGAAGGGTCCTTACTGTTGGGGTGTGGCGACGCTGTTGGGGTGTGGCGACGAATCAGTGCTGGTCTTTGGCCACGGACTGCCGCAGGGCGGCATTAACCTTGGCCAGTGTTTCCTGGAGGCTGCGCAGTTCCTCCGGCTCCAGGCCGGCGGATTCGGCCACGCGGTCCGGCAGGTCACTCGATTTCTGTTCCAGTGCGCGTCCGGCATCCGTCAGGTAGACGCGGACCCGGCGCTCATCCTCAACGGCACGCCTGCGCTGAAGGAGCCGGGCCGCTTCCAGGCGCTTGAGCAGCGGAGAGAGGGTGCCCGAATCGAGTTCCAAGGACTGCCCCAGGTCACTCACACTCTGGCCGTCCTGCTCCCAGAGCAGAGTCATCACCAGGAACTGGGGGTAGGTCAGGTTGAGTTCCTCGAGCATCGGACGGTACAGGGCGGTGGCCGCCCGCGAGGCGGAGTACAGCGAAAAGCACACCCGACGCTGCAGAGATTCGTTCATCCGGCCACACTAGAACACAATTCAATTGTGCACAACCGAATATTGGATACGGAACGCGGCCGGGGCTAACGGCACCCGGACGGACACGGACCGTAGGCTGGGCTGATGTCTTCGACCCCAGTACCGGAAACGGATTACCGGCGCACGGCCCGGCGCCGCCTGTGGAGCCGGCTGCCGGCGGCCGTCCAGGAGTACCTCGCCGCCCAGCTTGGCGGGCAGGTGGACTCCGTGATGCTTGCCGGGGGCGGTTTCACCCCCGGCTTTGCCGGCATCCTGGCAAGTGCCGACGGGAAGCGGATTTTCGCGAAGGCGGCACCGGCCTCCGACACGTTCGTCTACCCCGCGTACCGGCGCGAATCCGAGGTGGTCCCGCTGCTCCCCGACGGCATGCCGGTGCCCAGGCTCCTTGCCGCAGGGGACGTCACGGCTGATTCCTCCGGCGGCGCCGGCGGGGATGTCCCGGCCGGCTCCGGGGACAGTACGGGCTGGCACGTACTCGTTTATGAAGCGGTGGACGGCCGAATGCCGGGCACCCCCTGGACCGAGGATGACCTTGCCGCAGTGGAGAGTTCCTGTGCAACGTCCGCCCGCCTGCTGGCCGCGGGTTTCCCGCCCGGGATGGCCGGTACTTCCGTGGCCGAGGACATCCTCTCGACCCCCTCACCCTTCCTCGAGGTGGCCGACGGCGGCCCCGCGCCCTGGTTCCTGCCCGGCATGACTGCTGCGCGGGCACGTCGCTTCCAGCAGTGCCTGGAGGACAGCCCCCGGGCCCTGGCGGGGACCTCCGTCCTGCACGGGGATCTCAGACCGGACAACATCCTGATCCGGTCCGGCCGCGCCCTGTTCTGCGACTGGAATTTCCTGGGCACCGGAGCTGCCTGGATCGACTGGGTTGGTGTCCTTCCCTACGCCCGGGGCGGAGGGATCGACGTCGAGGCCTGGCTCCGGCGGTCCACCCTCACGTGTGACGTGCCGCCGGAGCATATTGACGCATTCCTTGCCGCTCTGCTGGCCTACATGGTCAACTCCGGCAATGCGCCGGAGGTTGGGGCAAGCCCGCAGCTGCGCAGCCACGGCCGCCATACCGCGCGGCTGATCTTCGAGTGGGTACTCAGCCGATGGGACCAGCCGCAGCCCTGACCGGCCTGGTGGCCAACATCACCCGAATCCGGTTCGAAACCTCTGTCCCCCCGGCGGGAAACTGAGGGTAATCGAGTTTTTTCGCCACGGGGAAAGGACCTCGGGGAAGGGAGAGGGATAACCGGTGAGAATGCCAACCGTCAACCGCAACGGCAGGATGATCCATGGGGTGCCGCGCGGGCTCCTGGGCAAGGTTTCCCGCCTGGGCACCGCGGCCCAGGTGTCGCTGCTCTGCCTGCTGGCTGCCGCGGCTGTGCTGCTCGAACTGCTGTAGGCGGCTTTCCTCTAGGCGGCTTTCCTGCAGGCCGCCTTCCTGTGGGCCGCCTTCGTCACGCGCCACGGGCAATGCATGAACCGATCCGCCGTGGGCGTGAGGCAAAAACAAGTAGTCAATTGCGTAAATTTTGTCTTCCGCAGCAGGGTTCCGGGCCGATATATTCGAATACATGTTCGAATACATACCGCCTGCCGGTCACCGTCGTGAAGGACCTCCGGAGGTCCGATCCGCGGTTTTTGGGGCGTGGGTGCAGTATCTCGAGGACGTTTCCGGAACCCTGCAGGACACGGAAGCCGGGCGCCCTTATCCCGAATCGGGCCTGTCCTCCGCGGGCTCAGTAGGCTCAGTAGTCTCAGTAGGCGCAGCGGGCTATGCCAGCAGGATGGGCTCAACGGGCTCAACATCGGAGACCCTGTCTGATGCGGAACTGATCGATCAGCTCAGGGCACTGGAGGAACTCAAGGGCGCCGCTGCTGCTGCGCAGGCGCGGATTGCAGCTGCCTTCGATGCCTCGCAGCGCCGCCTGCAGGCGCGCTCGGGTGAGCGGACCGATCTCCTGGGGCGCGGGGTGGCATCGCAGGTTGCATTGGCCCGGAGGGAATCCCCTCATAAGGGCGGACGGTTGCTGGGGTTCGCAAAAGCGCTCACCACGGAAATGCCTTACACGCTTCGGGCGCTGACGATGGGAAAGATCAGCGAATGGCGTGCAACACTGCTGGTCCGCGAGACTGCCTGCCTGTCCGCCAAGGACCGCCGGCGGGTAGACGCGGAAGTGGCCGGTGATCTCCTGCTTCTGGAGACCCTCGGGGACCGTCAGATTGTTGCCCGCACCAAGGCTGCCGCCTATCGGCTGGACCCTCGGGCAGCGGCCAACCGTTCCTCCAAGGCCGCCTCCGAACGCTTTGTTTCCTGCCGTCCGGCACCGGACACCATGGCTTATCTGACGGGCCTGCTGCCCGTAGCCCAAGGTGTGGGGGTCTATGCGGCGCTTTCCCGCGAGGCAGACCGCCTTCGTGCCGCCGGCGATGCCCGGGGCCGCGGCCAGATCATGGCGGACACCCTGGTGGAACGCGTCACCGGTCAGGCTGAAGCGGGCCAGCTGAAAGTCGAAGTCCAGTTGGTGATGACCGACCGCACCCTGTTGGCAGGGGACTCGGAGCCCGCCCTCATTTTGGGCTACGGTCCGGTTCCGGCCCAGTGGGCACGCGATCTTCTTGCCGACGCCGGCGGTGGCAGCCGCGGCGGATCAGATCGACATGCCGAACGCTGGATCCGGAGGCTTTACACTGCGCCGGAAACCGGGGAGCTGGTGGCGATGGATTCCCGGTCACGCTTATTTCCCCGTCCCCTGGCGCGGTTCGTTGCCGTCCGCGACCAGACGTGCAGGATGCCCTGGTGTGGAGCTCCGATCCGGCACCTGGACCATATCCACCCCCACAGCCGCGGCGGACCAACCAGCGCAGGGAACGGTCAGGGGCTGTGCGAAGCCTGCAACCATGCGAAGCAAGCACCCGGTTGGAGCGCACGAACGGTGAAGCCGGAGGAAATGAAGCCTGACGGAATTGGGATGGACGGATCTGACAAGGGGATGGAAGGGCCCGACGGCGGGACCGGAGTCTCCCCCGCGGTTCTGACCTGCACTCCTACCGGGCACACTTATCGATCCAATCCGCCGCCCTTACCTGGAAATCCTCCGGCGGCTAGCATGCCGAAGAAGAGAGAAGAAGACTCCCCCACCGAAGCCTTTTTTGCGGACCTGATCCGGGCAGCGTGACCCTGGTTGTCGATTCTGGTTGTCGATCCGGGTGGTCGATCCCCCTCCCCGCACCGGGGCTATTGGCGGCACCAACAACCGGACACCAGCACAAGGAGCTCTGATGAGACTCGGACCGCATCTGCACCGCATCGGCAACGACATAGTAGCCGCCTACTTCGTCGACACTGAGGATGGCATTACCGTCATCGACGCTGGACTGCCCGGGCACTGGGATGACCTGCTCACGGAACTGCAGGCCGCAGGCCGCTCCCTCCACGATGTGCGCGGCCTAGTGCTCACGCACGGCGACAGCGACCACATTGGCTTCGCAGAAAAGCTGCGGCGCGAGTGCGGCACGCCGGTCTACGTGCACAAGCTTGATGCCGATCGGGCACGTGGCGGCAGCAAGCCTCAAGCCGCCATGGGTTCCATGCGCGTTTTCCCCCTGCTGCAGTTCGTTTTCTACGGGCTCCGTAAGCGCGGCTGGCGCACCCAGTACCTCACTGAGGTAAACGAAGTGGCAGACGGAGACATCCTCCCCCTGCCGGGAGCACCACGGGTGATAGCCCTGCCCGGCCACTCCCCGGGCAGCATCGCCGTGCATGTACCCGCCGCGGATGCCGTCTTCGTCGGCGACGCACTCACCACGCGCCACGTATTGACCGGCCGCTGGGGAATCCAGCCCGCTCCGTTCACCGATGATCCGGAGGCTGCACTGGATTCCCTGGCCCGGCTCGCGGGGATAAAGGCCGGCTGGCTGCTTCCCGGACACGGAGCTCCATGGCGGGGAAATCCCGGCGACGTCCAGGACCTCGTCCGCCGGGCGGGAGAACAACTTCCACAGAAGAAAAAGTAGTTGGCACTCGCCACATGAGAGTGCTAATCTCTTTCTGCAAGTTGAGTGACACCGACTCAACTTTGGAACTGAATCTCAGCACCGCCCGGAGACGGGCGATCACGTTGAAGGAGTTGGTACCACCATGGCTATGAAGTTTGATCCGTTCCAGGAACTGGACCGCATGACTCAGGCACTGCGCGGCGAAGGAACACTGCGCGCCATGCCCATGGATCTCTACCGGCAGGGCGACCAGTACATCCTCGCAGCAGACCTCCCCGGGATCGATCCCGGGTCCATCGACATTGACGTTGACGGCCAGCTGCTGACCATCCGGGCCCAGCGCACGCTGCTGAATGCAGACGGGGTCAAGTGGCTGACCCGCGAACGTGAAAGCGGCTCCTTCCTGCGCCAGTTGAACCTGGGCCAGGGAATCGACACCGAAAAGATCTCCGCACAGTATGAGAACGGTGTCCTGAGCGTCATCATTCCGGTGGTTGAACGGGCAAAGCCTCGGAAGATCGCGGTCCAGACATCAACTGACGATGCGGCTGTCGTCGGCGAAGCCTCCGAAGACGGTGAGCAGGAAGCCGTTTCGGCCTAGTTGAACACGTCCGCCATTAGCGAAGGGCTCCGGATTTCCGGAGCCCTTCGTCATGTGGGCAGTCATGTGGGCAGCAGACTGCAGCTGTCCCTGCCCGTTGCCTACGCCCTCCTGGTCGAACTGCTTGAGGTCCACCGGTTACAGAACGTCGGTTCCGTCCACCCGGATGTAGACGGGATCGCCGGTCCGGCGCGCGGAGGCAGCAGCTTTGGTGGAGCGCAGCGCCGCGGTAATCCCCGGAGCTGCCGCGTAGGGGAAAAACAGCAGCGTCCGGAAACGTCCGCCCGCGCCGCCGAGCTGGCCCTCCGAAGGCGGCCCGTCACGGCGGGTGCCGCCGGCGCCCGGCGGTGCAACCGAGGGATCCGCAAGCGGGGCAGGTCCTACTGCCCGAACCCCCTCGGGAAGCCCCAGCCTGGTAATAAAGGCGTCCAGCCCCTCACGGGAACCGGTGAGTTCGGCATACCGGACGGCGGGCGGCAGCCCCAGTTCCCGCCGCAGCTCCAGTTCCCGTTCCGCTGCCGACGCCGGGTCCCACCTCAGCAGATGCCCCACCGTGGACGAGTCGTCGGCTGTGACCACCACCAGTCCCTTTTCGGCAGCAGGGCGCACCAGTGCTGCCGCAGTGAACCAGCGGCGGAGGGTGTCCTCCCCTGCCCGCAGCGATTCACGTGACAGCATCGCGTTGCCGTCGAGCAGGATGGCCGCAGCGTAGCCGCCGGCCGCCACGGGTTCGGCGCCGGGAGTGGCAACCACCAGCGCCGGAGCATCCGGGACCTCGGTCCTGATGTGGTCGCCGGCAGAGGAAATCACCGTGGTGGACGGGAAGGCCCGTCCCAGCTCTTCCGCGGTGCGGCCCGCACCTGCCGTGGACCCGCGCAGATGGGTTCCGCCGCAGTTGCCGCAGTGCCACATCGGCTCCGGGCGGCCGCACCAGCGGCAGGCTGGAATGCCGTTGCGGCTCGCCAGCCCGAGCGGTCCGGAGCAGTTCCGGCAGCGGGCAGGTTCGCGGCAGTCCTGGCAGGACAGGGCCGGCGAAAAACCGGTACGGGCCACCTGGACCAGCACCGGCCCACGGGTCAGTCCGTCCTGGGCGGCCTTCCACGCGGCATGCGGAATCCGGGCACGGGCGGCCAGCGGATCGCGTTCCATCGTGAAGGAATCCGTAGTGCTGACCACCCGCGGGGCGTGCGCGCGGACGGTGGAACGTTCCGCGGCAATGCCGGCCGCCCAGCCGCTGGCCACCAGCCGCTGCGCCTCCGTGCTCCGGGAATGCGAGGCCAGAAGCAGCGCGGCATCCTCCAGTTCGGCACGCAGCAGCAGCACGTCCCGGGCATGCTGGTAGGGGGCCCGCTGTTCGGCATGCAGGTCATCGGCATCGTCCCAGATGACCGCGAGGCCCAGATCCTGCACGGGTGCATACGCGGCCGAGCGTGTCCCGATAGCCACGCGCACGTCACCGTGGAGCAGCTGCAGAAAACTGCGGTAACGCGGAGTGGGGCCGTCCTCTGCGGTCAACCGGACAAAGGCATCGGCTCCGATCCGGGAGGTCAGCGCCGACTGCAGCCGGGCCAGGTCTTTGTTATCGGGAACAACGACGACGGCGCCGCGGCCGGAAATCAATGTGGAGCGGACAGCTTCGGCAATTTCGGCCGGCCAGTCCTGCGGCCCGTACCCACCGAGCGAAGACAGAACCGCGCGGGGGCTGTGCCCGGCGGCAAGGTGGGTGAGGAAACGGGGACCGTGCGGATAACGTGCCAGCGGATTGGCTCCGGCACCTTCGGGTCCGGGCAGTGCGGGGCCAGGGACAGTATCCCCGGCCACCTCGGAGCCGGGCAGACCCGGACCGGCAGCTGCAGCAGTCCGAGCCTCCGGAGTAAATTCCTTGTCCACACGGGCCGCACGCGGGGGAATGGCCACCCGCAGAACGTCATGCACCGTGCCCGCATAACGGGCCGCCACCGCTTCGGCCAGACGCAGGATCCGGGGCGAAAGAACCGGCTGCGGGGAAATCACCTTGCCCAGCGGCATCAGGCGTGCGGCGGTCTCCGCTTCGGCCACCCGTTCGGTGATGAATCCGGGAAGTTCCTGGCCCCCGAACCGGACCCTAACCCGGGCGCCCGCAACGGCGTCGGCCTCCAGATCCCGGGGAACCAGATAATCGAAGGGCCGGTCCAGATGCGGCAACGGGGAATCCAGGAGCACACGGGCTATCGGCAGGGAAGACGCCGGCTGTGCCTTGCCCGCCGGTTTGGCCGACGGCGTGAAGCCGTGCAGCAGGGACAGCTGCACGGCCTCTCCGGAATGTTCCCCCATGGCCTGCGGCTACACGTTGAAGTAGCTGCGGAGGTCCTCGACCTTGTCCTTGCGCTCCCAGGTGAAGCCTTCGTCCTCGCGGCCGAAGTGGCCGTGGGCGGCAGTGCGCTGGTAGATGGGGCGCTTGAGGTCCAGGCCGTTGATGATACCCAGCGGACGCAGGTCGAACACTTCCTGGATGGCCGTGGCAATCCGTGCCGGATCTACCGTCTCGGTGCCGAAGGTTTCAACGTAGATGCCCACCGGGCGGGCCATGCCGATGGCATAGGCGATCTGGATTTCGGCGCGCCGCGCCAGGCCGGCGGCTACGACGTTCTTCGCCACCCAGCGCATGGCGTAGGCCGCGGAACGGTCCACCTTGCTCGGATCCTTGCCGCTGAAGGCACCGCCGCCGTGGCGGGCGAATCCGCCATAGGTGTCAACGATGATCTTGCGGCCGGTGAGGCCGGCGTCCCCCACGGGACCGCCGATAACGAACGGGCCGCCCGGGTTGATGATGTGTTCGACGGCGGAGACGTCCAGGTCGGTGCCGGCCAGGACCGGGTTGACCACGTACTGGACCATGTCGGCGCGCAGCTGCTCCAGGTCCAGCTCGGCGGCGTGCTGCGTGGAGACGACCACGGAGTCAACGGACACGGGGCGGTCGCCGTCGTAGCCGATGGTGACCTGCGTTTTGCCGTCCGGACGCAGGTACGGCAGGGTGCCGTCCTTGCGGACCGTGGTGAGGCGTTCGGAGAGGCGGTGTGCCAGCCAGATGGGCGTGGGCATCAGCACCGAGGTTTCATCGCTGGCATAGCCGAACATAATGCCCTGATCCCCCGCACCCTGGGCGTCGTAGGGATCCACGACCTTCCCGGTCCGGTTTTCCAGGGAGTTGAACACGCCGGAAGCGATTTCCGGGGACTGTTGGCCGATGGAGACGGACACACCGCAGCGGGCACCGTCGAAGCCGTTGGCCGAGGAGTCGTAGCCGATGTCGAGGATGGTGTCGCGGACCAGCTGCGGAATTTCCACGTAGCCCTCGGTGGTCACTTCACCGGCTACATGCACGAGGCCTGTGGTCACCAGGGTTTCAACGGCTACCCGGGACTCGGGGTCAACCTTGAGCAGGCCGTCGAGGATAGCGTCACTGATCTGGTCGCAGATCTTGTCCGGGTGTCCCTCAGTGACGGATTCCGATGTGAAAAGGCGCAGGTTCGACTGCGGCTTAGAGGGGGAAGAAGTAGAAGTCACGGGGTTTACTCTACCGGGCCGCACCCACCATCCTGCACGGGCACCGTGTGGGCCGCGTCAGGAGCGGCGGGCAGCGAGTTCGGCGGTAATCCGCGCGAGGATGCGTGCCGAGACCTCGGCTTTGGTGCCTGCGGCGCTTTCGAGCGCGGCCTCGGGGGAATCGTCAGGTGAGAGAATCCTCACCTCGGTTTCGTCCTGGCCGAAGACCAAAGACCTGCCGACGCGGTTCAGGACCAGCAGGTCGCAGCCTTTACGGGCCAGCTTGCTGCGGCCGTACTCGAGTACGTCGGAGGTGTCATCACCGGTTTCGGCGGCGAAGCCGACAATGAGCGTTGGAGTGCCGGTGCCTGCCTCGTCCCGGGCGCGGACGAGTTCCTGCAGGATGTCCGGGTTGCGGACCAGCGTGATGACGGGATCCGCTTCGTCGTCGCGCTTCTTGATTTTGGTCTCCACCACCTGGGCGGGACGGAAGTCCGCCACGGCGGCGGCCATGATGACGACGTCGGAGTCCGCCGCGGCCCGATGCACGGCGGCTCGAAGTTCCAGGGCTGTTTCGACGCGGATCAGTTCCACACCCTCCGGTGCCGGAACGTCCATGTGCGCCGCAATGAGCCGTACCCGGGCGCCGGCGGCCAAGGCAGCCGCGGCCAGGGCCGTTCCCTGTTTGCCGGAAGAGCGGTTGCCGAGGAACCGCACCGGATCCAGCGGCTCACGGGTGCCGCCGGCGGTAATGGTGACCGTGGTGCCGGCCAGCGCGCCCGGGCCTGCGGGTCCGGCTGAGTCAACGGCGTCCAGCGCGGCGGTGAAAATGGTTTCCGGGTCCGGCAGCCTGCCGGGGCCGGTATCCTTGCCGGTGAGCCGGCCTACGGCGGGTTCAATGACAACGGCGCCGCGGCTGCGCAGCGTGGCAACGTTGGCGACCGTGGCGGGATGGGCCCACATTTCCGTGTGCATGGCCGGTGCAAACACCACCGGGCCACGGGCCATGAGCAGCGTGTTGGTCAGCAGGTCGTTGGCCTGACCCGAAGCTGCCCGGGCCAAAAGGTCGGCAGTGGCAGGGGCCACCACGATCAGATCCGCGTCGTGGCCCAGCCGCACGTGATTGACCTTCTCCACCTCGTCAAAGACTGAGGAGGAGACGGGGTTGCCGGAGAGAGCCTCCCAGGTGGCAGGCCCGACAAACTGCTTCGAGGATTCCGTGGGCACAACGGTGACGTTGTGCCCGGCCTCCGTGAAGAGCCGCAGCAGCGACGCAGCCTTGTAGGCGGCAATGCCGCCGCCGACGCCCAGAACTATGCGCACGCTGCCGCTCCCCCGTTATGCCTTGCTGCTTATTCGGCGGTCTCGTTCGGGCGCACCACGAGCATGCCGTCATTGATTTCGCGCAGGGCGATGGACAGCGGCTTTTCGTTCAGCTTGGTTTCCACCAGCGGGCCGACGTACTCGAACAGGCCCTCGTGCAGCTGGGAGTAGTAGGCGTTGATCTGGCGGGCGCGCTTGGCACCGTAGATGACCAGCGCGTACTTGGAATCTGCTGCTTCGAGCAGGTCGTCGATCGGCGGGTTGATGATGCCTTCAGACACAGGGTTCTCCAAAATTCTTGAACGGGATTCGCGGTTTGTCAGCGCGTGCGCGGACTGATTCCCATGAGTGATACAAGCTCAGCTGCAGCCCGCTGGACGTCATCATTAATGACGGTGTGATCGAACTCGGACTCGGCAGCAAGTTCCAGTTTAGCGGTTTCCAGCCGTTGCTGCTGCTCTTCGGGTGTTTCGGTGCCGCGCCCGACCAGACGGCGGACCATTTCCTCCCACGTAGGCGGGGCCAGGAACACGAAATTGGCCTCCGGCATGGACTTCTTGACCTGCCGCGCGCCCTGCAGATCGATCTCCAGCAGGACGCTGCGCCCCTCGGCCATGGCTGCTTCCACGGTGCGGCGCAGTGTGCCGTACCGGTTGCGGCCGTGGACTACTGCCCACTCCAGCATCTGGTCCTGTTCGACCATGGCATCGAACTCTTCAGCGCTGACGAAGAAGTAGTGCACGCCGTCTTCTTCACCCGGGCGGGGAGGACGGGTGGTGGCGGATACGGAAAGCCAGACCTCGGGATAGTTGTCCCGGATATAGGTGGATACAGTGCCTTTTCCAACTGCGGTTGGACCTGCGAGAACTGTCAGCCGCGGTTGCGACACGTAAACCTCATTCACTCGTTATTGACTTCGTTGCCTTCAATGGCCGTCCAGCAGTTCAATCAGCGCCTTGCGCTGATGGACGCCCAGCCCCCGGACACGGCGGGTGGGCGCAATGCCTACGGTAGCCATTATTCCAGCTGCGCGGCGCTCCCCGACACCAGGCAGGGCACGGAGCAGGTCCATGACCTTCAGCCGGCCTATGGCTTCCTCCCCTGAACGGGACAGGATGACCTCTTCAATGGTGAGATCGCCGGACTTGATTCGTGACTTCACCTCTGCACGGGACGCCCGGGCGGCAGTCGCTTTTTCGCGGGCCCGCGTACGCTCGGCTTCGGTCAGGGGCTTGAGGTTCAAAACGGACTCCCGGACGACGACGGACCGCGGTCAGCGGCTCTGCTGGTAGATCCGAACCTATCCGCAATGGAAGCGGAATTGCAATGCGGACCCCGTTCCGCAGCTACCGTTCGGCTGCCAGCTCCCCCGACGCCCGGGCCGCAGCCTCCCGCAGGGACCGCGGATCCGGCCCGGCCCGGAGGATCCCGCGGCTGGAGGTGGCCAGGACCTGGGGATAGGCAGCGGCGAAGGTTTTCCGCAGATCGGCGGCCGTGGCTCCCTGTGCCCCCAGGCCGGGAGCCAGCAGCGGTGCCCGGGAAGCTGCCAGGCCGATTTCCAGGTCAGTGAGTGCGGTGCCTACGGTGGCGCCGACCACCAACCCCACGGACCCCAGCCTGTCCCCCGCACCGGCATTCTCGGCCGCCGCGGCATCCACAATCCGGGCCGCCACGGAACGTCCGGCCGGACCGCCGGCATGCTGCACCGACGCACCTTCAGGGTTCGACGTCAGTGCCAGGACAAACACTCCCCGCCCGGTGTCCCGGGCCAGGTCCAGGGCAGGTCGCAGGGACTCGAACCCGAGATAGGGACTCAGCGTCACCGCATCGGCCGCCAAAGGCGAGCCGTTCCGCAGCCAGGCGTCGGCATAGGCGGCCATGGTGGAACCGATGTCCCCGCGCTTGGCATCGGCAATGCTCAGGACACCGGCCTCCGCACAGGCGGCCAGCAGGCGTTCCAGCACTGCCATCCCGGCGGAGCCGTGCCGCTCATACAGGGCCACCTGCGGCTTCAGCGCTGCGGCCTGCTCCCCCGCCGCCTCCAGGACGGTGAGGGAGAACCGCTCCAGCCCGGCGGCGTCGTCGTTAAGCCCCCACTGCGCCAGCAGGGCCGGGTGCGGATCGATGCCGACGCACAGCTGGCCGCGGCGGTCCATCGCCGCGGCCAGGCGGGTCCCGAAACCGGGACGTTCCGGCTGACGGGATTCAGGCACCGGTGGCGGCCTTCAGCCGGGCTGCGTGTTCCTGCAGGGAGGTCACGTCCCATTCGTAGGACCGCATGGCCTCGATGGCCTGCACCGCGGCGCCGAACTCGGACACGGTGGTGACCACCGGGCAGCCGATGGAGGTCGCCGCGGCCCGTATTTCGTAGCCGTCGCCGCGGGCCTGGCCGCCCGACGGCGTGTTGACCACCAGGTTGATCTCGCCGGCGGTAATCAGGTCGACGACGGTTCCTTCCCCGTCCGGCCCGGCTCCTTCGGCGACCTTGCGGACCACCGTGGCGGCGATGCCGTTGCGGCGCAGCACCTCGGCGGTGCCGCCGGTGGAGAGGATCTCGAACCCGAGATCGCTCATCAGCTTCACCGGCATGATGATGGAGCGCTTGTCCCGGTTCGCCACCGACACAAACACCTTTCCGGCGGTGGGCAGGGCACTGTTGGCGGCGGCCTGGGACTTGGCAAAGGCCGTGTCGAAGTACTTGTCGATGCCCATCACTTCACCTGTGGAACGCATTTCCGGGCCGAGCAGCGAGTCCACCACGGTGCCTTCGGGAGTGCGGAACCGGCTGAACGGCAGCACCGCTTCCTTCACCGCCACGGGAGCGTCCAGCGGCAGGGTGGACCCGTCGCCGACGGCGGTCAGTTTGCCGGCGGCCCGCAGCTCGGCGATGCTGGCCCCGGTGCCGATCAGGGCGGCGGCCTTGGCCAGCTGGACGCCGGTGGCCTTGGAGACAAACGGCACGGTGCGGGAGGCCCGCGGGTTGGCTTCGATGACGTAGAGGACGTCCGAGGCCAGGGCGAACTGGATGTTGATCAGGCCGCGGACGCCGACGCCGGAGGCAATCACCCGGGTGGCCTCGCGGACCCGGTCGATGACGTCGGTGCCGAAGGTGATGGGCGGCAGCACGCAGGCGGAGTCGCCGGAATGGATGCCGGCTTCCTCAATGTGCTCCATGATGCCGCCCACGTAGAGCTCGGTGCCGTCGAAGAGCGCATCGACGTCGATCTCGATGGCGTCTTCGAGGAACCGGTCCACCAGGACGGGATGGTCCGGGGTGATCTCGGTGGCGTTGGTGATGTAGCGGGAGAGGTTGGCTTCGTCGTAGACGATTTCCATGCCGCGGCCGCCGAGCACGTAGGACGGGCGGACCAGGACGGGGTAGCCGATCTCGTCCGCGACCCGCTTGGCGTCTTCGAAGGAGACGGCGGTGCCGTTCTTCGGGGCGGTCAGCCCGCCCTCGTCCAGTACCTGCTGGAACGCGCCGCGGTGTTCGGCCAAATCGATCGCCGCGGGCGAGGTGCCCAGGATCGGGACGCCGGCGTCGGCCAGGGCCTGGGCCAGCTTCAGCGGCGTCTGCCCGCCGAGCTGGACGAAGACGCCCAGGACACCGCCGGTGCGCTGCTCCGCGGCGATCACCTCGAGGACATCCTCCAGGGTCAGCGGCTCGAAGTAGAGCCGGTCCGAGATGTCGTAGTCGGTGGACACGGTTTCCGGGTTGCAGTTGATCATGACGGTCTCGTGGCCGGCTTCGCGCAGGGCCATGGTCGCGTGGACGCAGGAGTAGTCGAACTCGATGCCCTGGCCGATGCGGTTGGGTCCAGAGCCGAGGATGATGATGGACGGCTTGGCGTGTTCGGCCACTTCGTCCTCCTCGTCATAGGAGGAGTAGTGGTACGGGGTGTAGGCGGCGAATTCTGCGGCGCAGGTGTCCACGGTCTTGTAGACCGGGCGCACGTTCAGGGCATGCCGGACGCCGCGCACCACGGCTTCGGGGGTATTGGTCAGTGCCCCGATCTGCTCGTCGGAGAAACCGTGGCGCTTGGCCAGGCGCAGGATGTCCTCGTTGACGGAGGGCGTGGCGCGGATCTGTTCAGCCGTTTCGTTGATCAGCACCAGCTGGTCCAGGTACCAGGGGTCGATGCCGGTGGCGTCGAAGAGTTCCTCGATGGACGCCCCGCCCAGCAGTGCCTGCTGCACCTGCTGCAGCCGCGCCGTCGTCGGACGCTTGGACGCTTCAACGAGACCGGGTACATCGGCGGCGTCCACCGGGTCGAAGGACAGGGAGGCGCCCTTCTGTTCCAGGGAGCGCAGCGCCTTCTGCAGCGCTTCGGTGAAGTTGCGGCCGATGGCCATGGCCTCGCCCACGGATTTCATGGTGGTGGTGAGGGTGGGGTCGGCGGCCGGGAACTTCTCGAACGCGAACCGCGGCACCTTCACCACGACGTAGTCCAGGGTGGGTTCGAAGGACGCCGGGGTCTTCTTGGTGATGTCGTTGGGGATTTCGTCCAGCGTGTAGCCCAGGGAGAGCTTGGTGGCGATCTTGGCGATGGCGAAGCCGGTGGCCTTGGAGGCCAGCGCCGAGGAGCGGGAGACGCGCGGGTTCATTTCAATGACGACCACGCGGCCGGTGTCCGGTTCGATCGCGAACTGGATGTTGCAGCCGCCGGTGTCCACACCGACTTCGCGGATGACGGCGATCGCGATGTTGCGCAGCTTCTGGTATTCGCGGTCCGTCAGGGTCATGGCGGGGGCCACGGTGATGGAGTCGCCGGTGTGCACGCCCACCGGATCGAAGTTTTCGATGGAACAGACAACCACCACGTTGTCATTCTTGTCCCGCATCATTTCCAGTTCGTATTCCTTCCACCCCAGGATGCTCTCTTCGAGCAATACCTCGGAGGTGGGGCTGTACTGGATGCCGGCGCCGGCGATGCGGCGCAGGTCCTCGGCGTTGTAGGCCAGGCCGGAGCCGAGTCCGCCCATGGTGAAGGAGGGACGGACCACCATCGGGTAGCCCAGCTTCTCCGCCGCGGCGAAGGCCTCGTCCATGCTGTGCACAATGATGGAATCAGCGGATTCGGCGCCGCAGCGCTCGACGACGCCCTTGAACTTTTCGCGGTCCTCGCCCAGCTCAATGGCCGCGATGTTCGCGCCGATGAGCTCCACGTTGTACTTCTCCAGCACGCCGTTCTTATCCAGCGCAATGGCGGTGTTCAGTGCGGTCTGCCCGCCCAGGGTCGGCAGGATCGCATCGGGGCGTTCCTTGGCAATGATCTTTTCGACCACCTCGGGGGTGATCGGCTCCACGTAGGTGGCGTCGGCAAATTCCGGATCGGTCATGATGGTGGCCGGGTTGGAGTTCACGAGGATGACCCGCAGGCCTTCTTCCTTGAGCACCCGCAGGGCCTGCGTGCCGGAGTAGTCGAATTCCGCTGCCTGGCCGATGACGATCGGACCGGAGCCGATGACCAGGACGGATTTGAGATCTGTTCTGCGGGGCATTAGAGGCTTTCCTTGGTCTTGCTGGCGGCCATCAGGTCCACGAAGCGGTCGAAGAGGTAGGCGGAATCGTGCGGGCCGGCGGCCGCTTCCGGGTGGTACTGCACGGAGAACGCGGGGATGTCCAGGCAGGCGAGGCCTTCCACGACGTCGTCATTGAGGGACACGTGGCTGACTTCGACCCGGCCGTAGCGGGCTTCCGGTGCGGTGACGGGTCCGTCCAGCGGGGCGTCAACGGCGAAGCCGTGGTTCTGGCTGGTGATTTCCACCTTGCCGGTGCGGCGGTCCAGGACCGGCTGGTTGATCCCGCGGTGGCCGTAGCGCAGCTTGTAGGTGCCGAAGCCCAGGGCACGGCCGAGGATCTGGTTGCCGAAGCAGATGCCAAAGAACGGGATCCGCGCGTCCAGCACCTCGCGCAGCAGAGCCACCTGCACGTCCGCGGTGGCGGGGTCGCCGGGTCCGTTGGACATAAAGACGCCGTCCGGATCCAGTGCCCGCAGGTCCTCGAAGGTGGTGGCGGCGGGCAGCACATGCGTGCGCACCCCCCGCTCGGCGAGGCGTACCGGGGTCATGGATTTGATGCCCAGGTCGATGGCGGCGACGGTGGCCAGCGGCTCGCCCTGCCAGCCGTGGTCCGCGGGGTCTATTACATAGGCGTCGTCCACGCTGACCTCTTCGGCCAGCCGGGCTCCCTCCATGCCCTGCTGGGCCTGGACGGCGGCGAGGAGTTCGGAATCAGGGCGTTCGGCGTCGGAGCCGGAGAAGATGCCGGCCTTCATGGCACCGCGTTCACGCAGGTGGCGGGTCACGGCGCGGGTATCGACGCCGGAGATGCCGACCACTCCCTGTTCCGCCAGCTGCTCGTCCAGGGTCCGTTCGGAGCGCCAGCTGGAAGGGCGGCGGGCGGCGTCGCGCACAATGTACCCGGCCACCCAGATCCGCCGGGACTCGGCGTCGTCACCGTTGACGCCGGTGTTGCCGATGTGTGGTGCCGTCTGCACCACCAGCTGCCGGGCGTAGGAGGGGTCGGTGATGGTTTCCTGGTATCCGGTCATGCCGGTGGCGAACACCGCTTCGCCCAACGCGGTCCCCTGCGCACCGTAGGCACGTCCGCGGAAGCTGCGCCCGTCCTCGAGCATGAGGACGGCCGGTGTGGGGTTGATGATCTCGTGCACTGTCACAGTTGTTCCTCGCTTGGGGTGGCCGATTCCGGCAGGAGTTCTTTAATGGCGCGGACAAGGGGTGTCTTGTCATCCGCGGAGCGGGTCCGGAAGCCGGTGTCCACGCGTTTGGGGCCCAGCTGCCAGGTCACGATGACCAGTCCGTCCTTTTCGACGAATTTTCCGGCCATGCCGCGTTCCAGCCGGACGTCATGCAGGTCCCCGCACGGGATCCAGAGGTCCTCTGCCCCGGAGCGGGCGAACAGCACGCCTTCGGGGAAGATGGCTGCGGTGGCATTGGACTTGACGCCCAGACCGTAGAGCGCCACGCGGTCCAGCCAGTCGCCGGCCGTGGTGGTGGCCACGTACTGGCCCAGTGCCTGGAAGGTCGGTTCGGCCAGGGTGTCCGGCAGGGGCCGGGGGCGGGGCGTGTCCTGCTGTCGTCGTCGCCGCCCGCGCCAGCCCAGGGCAAACAGGCCCAGGACAACAATGATCAGGGCGGCCAGGCCCACGAAGAAAAAGACCAGTTCCATCTAAAATTCCTTTGAGGCAGCGGGGTGGGGCGTGTTCAGTCTGCCGTTCAGGACGGTGGGGTGGCCGGCGTAAAACACCGCTTCGACCCCGCCGGGCAGGTCCAGTCCGGCGAACGGACTGTTGCGTCCCTTGGTTGCCATCTTAGAAGGGTCGACCCGCCGCGACGCAGTCGGGTTCACCAATATGACGTTCGCCGGTTCACCGGCGGCGATCGGCCTGCCCTGATCCGGCAGCTGTCCGATCAGGGCGGGCGTCCGGGAAGTGACGCGGGCAAAACCGGCCCAGTCCATCAGCCCGGTGTCGATCATGGCGTGCTGCACCACGGACAGGGCGGTTTCCAGGCCCGTCATGCCCATGGCCGCGCCTGCCCACTCCCCTTCCTTGTGTTCACTGGGGTGCGGGGCATGGTCGGTGCCGACAATGTCGATGGTGCCGTCAGCCAGGCCGAGGCGGACGGCCTGCACATCGGCGGCGGTGCGCAGCGGCGGGTTCACCTTATAGACCGGGTCATAGGTACGCACCAGTTCATCGGTCAGCAGCAGATGGTGCGGGGTGACCTCGGCCGTGACCCGGATGCCGAGTTCCTTTGCCCAGCGGAGAATCTCCACGGACCCGGCGGTCGAAACATGGCAGACATGCAGGCGGGAGCCGGTGTGCCGGGCCAGCAGGACGTCGCGGGCAATGATGGATTCTTCGGCGACGGCGGGCCAGCCGGCGAGCCCGAGGACGGCGCTGACTTCGCCTTCGTTCATCTGTGCACCCTCGGTCAGGCGGGGTTCCTGCGCATGCTGGGCGATGACGCCGTCGAACGCCTTGACGTATTCCAGGGCGCGGCGCATCAGCACCGGGTCCCAGACGCACTTGCCGTCGTCGGAAAAGACGCGGACCCGGGCGCGGGAATCGGCCATGGCGCCGAGTTCAGCCAGTTTTTCGCCGGCCAGTCCCACGGTGACCGCGCCCACCGGACGCACATCCACCCACCCGGCCCGTTCCCCCAGGCTAAGGACCTGCTCCACCACGCCGGCCGTGTCCGCCACCGGCATGCTGTTGGCCATGGCGTGCACGGCCGTAAAGCCGCCCAGCGCCGCAGCCCGGGTTCCGGTTTCGACTGTTTCGGCGTCCTCGCGGCCGGGTTCGCGCAGGTGGGTGTGCAGGTCCACCATGCCGGGCAGGGCAATCAGGCCCTCCGCCTCGATCAGCTGGGCGTCCCCGGGCACCGGCAGGCCGGGCGCAACGGCGGTGATGACGCCGTTCTCGATGCGGATGTCCGCGGGCTCGGCGCCGAGCACGGCGGCTCCGCGGATCAGATAGGTACCGGTGGTGCTCATCGCTTCTGCTCCTGCGCTGTACGGTCGGTGCTGTTCTCCCCGGAGAGCAGCAGGTAAAGGGAAGCCATGCGGACGGAAACGCCGTTGCGGACCTGGTCCAGCACGGTGGACCGGGGTGAATCCGCGGCCCGGGCGGAGATTTCCAGCCCGCGGTTCATCGGTCCCGGATGCATGATGATGGTGTCTTTCAGGCCCAGGGTGTCCAGCCGGTCCAGGCGGACATCGTCCAGTCCCCACCGGCGGGAATACTCGCGGACGGAGGGGAAGAAGGCCGAGTCCATCCGCTCCCCCTGCACCCGCAGCATCATCACCGCGTCCGGGCGGGCGGCCAGGGCGTCGTCCAGGTCGTAGCTGACGGTGCACGGCCAGGACCCGACGCCGAACGGCAGCAGGGTGGGCGGGGCCACCAGGGTGACTTCCGCACCCAGCGTCCGCAGCAGCCACAGGTCCGAGCGGGCCACCCGGGAATGCAGGACGTCCCCGGCAATCAGTACTTTCATGCCCGCCAGGTCGGTGCCGGTGGACTCGGTGCCGTGCAGGCGTGCCCAGTGCCGGCGCATGGTGAAGGCATCCAGCAGTGCCTGGGTGGGGTGTTCATGGGTGCCGTCGCCGGCATTGAGCACGGCGGCATCTATCCAGCCGGAGGACGCCAGTCGCGCCGGCGCCCCGGAGGAGCCGTGCCGGATCACCACGGCGTCGGCGCCCATGGCCGCCAGGGTCTGCGCGGTGTCCTTCAGCGATTCGCCTTTGGAGACCGAGGAGCCCTTGGCGGAGAAGTTGATGACGTCGGCGGACAGCCGTTTGGCGGCGGCTTCGAAGGAAATCCGGGTGCGGGTGGAGTCTTCGAAGAACAGGTTGACGACGGTGCGGCCGCGCAGGGCGGGGAGCTTCTTCACTTCCCGCTCCCCTACCGCGGCCATCTGCTCGGCGGTGTCCAGAATGGCGAGGGCGTCCCGGTGACTGAGGTCCGCGGTGGAGAGCAGGTGCCTCATGCAGTGCCCTCGATGACTACTTCATCCGTTGCCGGGGTGTCACACTCGGCCAGCCGGACCCGGACCTGTTCTGCGGAGGAGGTGGGCAGGTTCTTGCCCACGTGGTCCGCCCGGATCGGCAGCTCCCGGTGGCCGCGGTCCACCAGCACCGCCAGCCGGACAATGCGGGGACGGCCGAGGTCAACGAGGGCATCCAGTGCCGAGCGGATGGTCCGGCCGGAGTACAGGACGTCATCCACGAGCACCACGACCTTGTCATCGATGCCGGTCACCGGAACCCGTGTGGCGTAGGGCGGCCGGGTGGGCCGGCGGGCAAGATCGTCCCGGAACATGGTGACGTCGAGCTGCCCGGTGATGGCCGCCGGATCGACGCCGGGGGCCGCGGCGGCGATTTTCTCCGCGAGCCGCCGGGCCAGTGGATAGCCCCGGAGGGGAATGCCCATCAGGACCAGGTCTTCGGGGCCCTTGTTAGCCTCGAGGATCTCGTAGGCAATACGCGTCAGGGCGCGGTCAATGTCAGCTGAAGACAAAACAGTACGGCTGGAAACTGCACCAGAAGCCGTCATATTCGCTTCCTCCTTCCCCGCCTCACAGGACGGAACTTAAAGGTTGAATGCCGCACCAAGCTATCACAGGGCTCGCCGCGGCCCTGTTCCGTGACGGGGATATGACAGGGGTGGAACTATCCTGACAACTATGGACAGACCGAGCGCATGAGCACACCCCGGATTGCCCCAGGCCAGCACCATCCCGCGCCTCCGGGCTACGGTTCGGCACCCGTGCAGGCGTTCTGGACGCCGCCTCCGGCACTGCGCCGCGACAAGGGGCTGGTGGCCACGGTGGTGCTGATTGTGCTGTCTGCGGCGGCCCTGGCCTGGGTGGGAATGTTCCTGCTGGACAGCCTGGGCCCGCCGGCCTTCATTGTCTGCGGGCTCCTGGCCCTGGTGCCGCTGGGCATCTGCGTGCTGGGTATCTGGTGGGTGGACCGGTGGGAGCCTGAACCGCGCAGCACCCTGGTGTTCTCTTTCCTCTGGGGTGCCGGCGTTTCGGTGGCGATTGCCCTGCTGGTGGGGCCGTACTTCACGTTCGCCCTGCTGGAGCTGGTGCCGTACGGATCCGCGGATGCTCTGGGTGCGGTGATCCAGGCACCGGTGGTGGAGGAAACCGCGAAGGGCCTCGGCATCCTGCTGCTTCTGGTGGTGCGGAGGCGGATTTTCGACGGGCCGGTGGACGGCATAGTCTTCGCGGCCGCGGTGGCTGCCGGATTCGCGTTTACGGAGAACATTCTGTATTTCGGCTCGGCGCTGCTCGCTGCCGGAACCGAGACCGTGTATCAGCTCGGTTTCACCTTCATTCTCCGCGGGCTGCTCTCTCCCTTCGCCCACGTGCTGTTCACTGCCTGTACCGGGCTGGCCCTCGGCCTGGCCGCACGCCGCGCCGGCAACGCGTGGATCCTGCCGGCCTTCGTGCTCGGCCTGATTCCCGCGATTCTGGGGCACATGCTGTGGAACGGCGGCCCCGCGTTCCTGTTCGGAAACTTCTTCGTCTTCTACTTCCTGCTCCAGGTTCCGTTCTTCGCCGCGGCGGTGACCGGCGTGTGGCTGCTGCGCCGTGCTGAACAGCGCCTGACCCTGCGCCGGCTGCAGGAATACGCCGCTGCAGGCTGGTTTGCCCCCGCTGAAGTGGCGATGCTGGCCACCGGTGCCGGCCGCCGGCAGGCGATGCGGTGGGCACGGGCCACCGGAACGGCGCCGGCCATGAAGGAATTCATCCGGCGTGCCACCCGTCTGGCGCTGACCCGCCAGCAGATTGCCGCCGGCCGTGACGTCCCCGCCAACCAGGAATACGAGCGGACCCTGCTCGGAGAAGTCACCGGAATCCGGGCGGCCATGCTGGCCGGGCAGCCCTGACCAGCCGCATGCGACGAAGGCAGTACCGAGGTCAACGCAGGGCAGTACCGGCGTCAACGCAGAAAAGACCGGCGTCAACGCAGAAAAGACCGGCCCAGAGGGCCGGTCTTTTCCGGAAAGTGCGGGTCCCGGCTAAGCCAGGAGGGAGGGCTTCAGTTCCTGCAGCCGTCCCAGCAGTCCGTTGATGAAGGCCGGGGATTCATCCGTGGAGAGCGCTTTCGCCAATTCCACGGCTTCGCTGATGGCCACCTTGTCGGGAACCTCGTCATTGTAGAGAAGTTCCCACGTGCCCAGGCGGAGAATGATGCGGTCCACCGAAGGCATGCGATCAAGCGTCCAGCCCTGCGAATACGTGCTCAGGAACTCGTCAATCTGCTCCTGCATCGCGACCACGCCTTCCACCAGGTCCATGGTGTAGGGGTTGATGGTCTGGTCGGTCTTTTCGCGGCGGGCCCGGATGGCATCGAAGGCCGAAACCGAACGCTGTTCGGCTTCGAAAAGGACCTCCAGTGCCCGGGTCCGTGCTTTACTGCGTGCGCTCACTCGTTAACGCGTCCCAGGTAGTCGCCGGTGCGGGTGTCAACCTTGACCTTGGTGCCCTGCTCCAGGAACAGGGGCACCTGGATCTCGTAGCCGGTCTCGATCGTGGCCGGCTTGGTGCCGCCGGTGGAGCGGTCGCCCTGCAGGCCCGGCTCGGTGTAGGTGATTTCCATGGTGACCGACGGCGGCAGTTCGATGTACAGCGGCGAACCTTCGTGGATCGCGATGGTGACCATCATGGACTCGAGCATGAAGTTGGCGTTGTCGCCGACAATCTTGCCCGGAACCGTGAGCTGGTCGAAGTCGGAGGTATCCATGAAGACGTAGTCTTCGCCGTCCTGGTACAGGTACTGGTAATCGCGGCGGTCCACCGTCGCGGTTTCAATCTTGATGCCGGCGTTGAACGTCTTGTCCACTACCTTGCCCGAGGTCACGTTGCGCATCTTGGTACGGACGAACGCACCACCCTTGCCCGGCTTCACGTGCTGGAACTCGATGATGCTCCAGAGGTTGCCTTCAAGCTTCAGCACGGTGCCGTTCTTGATGTCGTTGGTCGTCGCCACAGTTTCTCTTCCGTTGTCCGTCAGTCGTTAGTCGAAGCACGTTCTAAACCGGTCCGTCGACTGTTTTATTCAAGTCCGTCGACTATTCTACCCGCTCGCGCGGAGCCTACAGGCTGAGGCGGATTCCGCCCTGCGGCTCCGAGGCGATTTCCTGATACGCGGCGAAGAGCAGCGAGGTATCCGGCACCTCGAGCATGGAGGGCTTCGCCAGCCCGTCCAGGACCACGAAACGCAGCAGGTCGCCCCGGGATTTCTTGTCCCGCCGCATGCCGTCCAGCAGGGCGGACCATCGGTCCTTCCGGTACGTGACGGGCAGGCCCAGCGAGGTGAGGATCTCCTTGTGCCGGTCCGCCGTTGCGTCGTCGAGCCGGCCGACCATACGGCCCAGCTCGGCCGCGAACACCAGCCCCACGGACACCGCCGCACCGTGGCGCCACTGGTAGCGCTCGGCCAGTTCGATGGAGTGGCCCAGGGTGTGTCCGTAATTCAGGAATTCACGGCGGCCGGATTCGCGCAGGTCCGCGGAGACGATTTCCGCTTTGACGCGGATGGAGCGTTCCACGAGTTCGCGGACGACGTCGGAGCCGCCGTCCGCCACGGCCTCCGGGTTCGCTTCCACCAGGTCCAGGATGGCGGGGTCGGCAATGAAACCGCATTTGATGACCTCGGCCATACCGCTGAGCAGCTCGTTCTTCGGCAGCGTGGCCAGGGCGTCAAGATCGGCCAGGACTCCGGCCGGCGGGTGGAACGCGCCCACCAGGTTCTTGCCTTCGGCGGTGTTGATACCGGTCTTGCCGCCCACGGCGGCGTCCACCATCCCGAGCAGGGAGGTGGGGATGTGCACCACCTTGATGCCGCGCAGCCAGGTGGCGGCAACAAAGCCGGCCAGGTCGGTGACGGCGCCGCCGCCCACGGCCACAATGGCGTCGGACCGGGTGAAGTCGTTCTGCCCCAGGACCTGCCAGCAGAAGGACGCCACCTGGATGTGCTTGCCCTCTTCCGCATCCGGGATCTCGGCGGTCACTGCCGCCAGCCCGGTGGCGGCGAGTTCATCGCGGACGGTGTCTCCGGTGGTGCGCAGGGCGCGGGGATGGATGACCAGGACGCGGCGCACGCGTTCACCGAGCATCTCCGGCAGCCGGCCCAGCAGGCCGTTCCCCACCACCACGTCGTAGTTGTCTGCGGGGGCGGAGCCGGTCACCGGGATGATCGTCGGTTCGGAGGGCATCTAGTCTTCTCCTTTAGTGAGGACGGAAGTCAGCCGGTCAATGATGGCCGGAACAGTGAGTCCCCTGGTGTCGATGGTGATGTCGGCCAGGGATTCGTATATGGGACGGCGGATGTCCGCCAGCTCCTGCCAGCGCCGGACCGGGTCCGGTGCCAGCAGCGGGCGGTGGCCCGAACGGGTGATGCGCGGCAGCACCGTGGCAAGGTCCGTATCCAGAAACACTACCGTGGCCCGGCCCAGCAGCTGCTGGGTACCGGAGTCCAGGACCGCGCCGCCGCCCAGCGAAATCACGGCGGGAACCCGTGCCTCAAGCGCTGCGGCAACGGTCCTCGCCTCGACCTCCCGGAAATAGTGTTCGCCGTAGGCGCTGAAGATGCCGGCAATGGGTCCGTAGCGTGCCACGACGGCTTCATCCGTGTCCACGAACGGCATTCCCTGCCGGCTGGCGAACCCGCGTCCCACCACAGACTTCCCTGCCGCCATAAAACCCATCAGGACCAGGTGCCCTTCGGGGCTCCACCTGCGTCCGCGGTTAGGGGACATCGGTACCGGTGGATTCCAGAGGCTGCGGGATGGCAGCCAGGTACGCGTTCAGGTTCCGTGCGGTCTCCGGCACCGAGTCCCCGCCGAACTTCTCCAGCACGGCCTCGGCCAGGACCAGGGCCACCATCGCTTCGGCCACGACTCCTGCCGCAGGGACCGCGCAGACGTCGGACCGCTGGTGGTGGGCGCGCGCCGGCTCGGACGTGCGGATGTCCACGGTGCGCAGCGCCCGCGGCACGGTGGCAATGGGCTTCATGGCAGCCCGCACCCGCAGCAGCTCGCCGATGCTCATGCCGCCTTCGATTCCGCCGGCGCGGTTGCCCGAACGGACCACCCGGCCGGAGGCGTCCTGCAGGATTTCATCGTGAGCGGCGGAACCGCGGCGGGTGGCGGTGAGGAACCCGTCCCCCACTTCCACGCCCTTGATGGCCTGGATGCCCATCAGGGCGCCGGCAATCCGGGCGTCCAGCCGGCGGTCCCAGTGCACATAGCTGCCCAGTCCGGGCGGCAGCCCGTACGCCAGCACTTCCACCACTCCCCCGAGCGTTTCGCCTTCCTTGTGGGCGGCATCCACTTCGGCCACCATGGCCGCGGACACGGCCGCGTCGAAGCAGCGCAGAGGGTCGGCGTCGAGGGCGTCGACGTCGGCGGGCAGCGGCAGGGCCGCGTCCCCGGGGGTCATGACGCCGGCTATGCCGACGGTGTGGCTGACCAGTTCAATGCCCAGCTGTTTCAGGAAGGCGGACGCTACCGCGCCGAGCGCCACGCGGGTGGCGGTCTCCCGGGCGCTGGCGCGTTCAAGGACGGGGCGGGCCTCGTCAAAGCCGTATTTCTGCATGCCGGTGAAGTCGGCGTGCCCCGGACGGGGACGGGTGAGGGGCGCGTTGCGCGCGGAATCGGCGAGGACCTCCGGGTCCACGGGATCGGCTGCCATCACCTGCTCCCACTTGGGCCACTCGGTGTTGCCGATTTCAACGGCCACGGGGCCGCCCTGGGTTGTACCGTGGCGGACGCCGCCGAGGATGCGGACGGCATCCTGTTCAAACTTCATCCGGGCGCCGCGGCCGTAGCCGAGCCGCCGGCGGCTCAGGGCCTCGGAGATGAGAGTGCTGTCCACTTCCACTCCGGCGGGCACGCCTTCAATAATTCCAACCAGGGCAGGGCCGTGGGATTCACCGGCAGTCAACCAACGCAACATGCTTTCAATACTGCCATGCCCGGCGCGGGCGTTCAGCGCCGGGGGATTCCGACGGCGTCACACATCACGTTTGTGACGCCGGGTTCATCGGTAAAGGCTTCCCCGGTGAACAGTTTGACCTGCTCCACTGCCTGGTACAGCAGCATTTCGATGCCGGGGGCCACCGTGCCGCCCAGACCGGCCCAGGCTGCCGCGAGCCGGCTGGGCCAGGGATCGTAGGCGACGTCCAGAAGAACCGCGCCCGGGCGCACCGCGGAGACGGCCTCCGCCAGCGTGTCGGCACCGTGCGGGGGCAGCGTGCAGATGACGACGTCGGCGTCGGAGCAGGCGGCCGCGGCGTCCTCCCACGGGCGTGTGCGCACCGTGACTCCGGTGGCCCGGCCGGCTTCACGCACTCCGGCCCGGCCGGCGGCCGCTTCCGGGATGCGCCGGGCGCAGACGTCCACGCCGGCGGCGTCGAGCTGGGCCAGCGCCGCCACGGCTGCGCACGCGGTTCCGCCGGCGCCCAGAATGACGGCGCGCGGCCGGCTCACGGCGCCGGCGTGCCGCAGGGCCCCGACGATGCCGGCCACATCGGTGTTGTGTCCGGTCAGCACCGTGCGGGAACTCCGGCGGCTGAACGTTACGGTATTGAGCACCCCGAGGGCCTGCACCAGCGGCCCAACCTCATCCATGAGGGCCACCATGACGGCCTTCAGCGGCATGGTCACCGACAGGCCGGTCCAGCCCGCCTGGCCGCGGAGGGAAGCCGTCAACCCGGCGGCTTCCTCTTCGCGGACGTCTATGGCCTCGTAGCTGCAGGCGAACCCCAGATGGGCGTACGCAGCCCGGTGCAGGAGGGGGGACTTGGAATGGCCGATCGGGTGTCCCAGGACGGCTGCGCGCCTCAGGGCCTGATCATCCACTTATCCGCACCGCCCGGGTTTTTGCTTGCTGCACCAGTTCTGGTATTCCTCCACGTATTCGAGGTGCTCCGCGTACGTGGTGGAGAACTTGGTTTCGCCGGTATCCAGGTTGACGGTCACCCAGTAGAAGTACGGGACGTCGTCCGGGTTGGCTGCCGCGTCGATGGCCTCACGGCTCGGCGAGCCGATGGGGCCGACGGGCAGGCCGGGGTTCGCGTACGTGTTGTACGGGTTGGACTTGTCGTCCTTTTCCTCGGGGGTGAGTTCGTAGCTCTTGCGTCCCAGGCCGTAGGTCACCGTGGCATCGGACTGGATCAGCCCGCTGGTTTCCTTATTGTCCGGACCCAGGCGGTTCTCAATGGAACCGGCAACCGAACCGTAGTCGGCTTCCCCGGCTTCGGCCTGGATGATGCTGGCCTTGGTCAGGACCCGGTACTGCTCGGCGGGGTCGATGATGCCGGCGTCTTCGAGCTGGGCGAAGGTGTTGTCCACCATCTCGGTGATGATTTCGGTGGCGGTTTTGTCCACGTCGAAACGGTATTCGCCCGGGTGCAGGTAGCCCTCAAGGCTCACTGCTTCGGCGGGCAGACCGAACTGCTGGGGACTGGCGGCCAGCGCCTGGAACTCGGACAGAGGAATGCGGGTGGAGGTGTTCAAGACTTCGAAAACCTCGTTCTGGCGCAGGTCCCGGGCCACCGCCGCGTAATGCACCTGGTTTTCGCCGTCTCCCAGCAGGGCGTCCACGGCGGCCGAAGAGGACATCTGGTACTTCATTTCGTACGTGCCGGGCTGGATCTCCCGGCCGTCGGACTGTGCCGTGAAGGCGTCCACGAATTTCTTGGACGTGGCGACGATGTCTTCGGACTCGAGTTTGCCGCCGATCAGCAGCGGCCCGTCACCTTCTGCAACGGTAAAAGCCACGGTGCCGCTGCCTGCACCCTCGTAGTCCTGGGCCTCGTTCATGCCCAGCAGGTCCCGCAGGAACATGATGAGACCGAAGACCACGCCGGCGAAGACGACCAGCACCGTGAGCATCACGACGGTGCGGCGCCGGCGGCGCCGCTGCTTGTCCTCGCCGGGCCGCAGCCCGCGGCCGGGCAGCTCGGACGTCTCTTCGAAGAACCGGCCCACGGGCAGGTTCTCCACGCTGGACTGCCCGGGTTCCGGCTCCGCGGTCGGATACTCGGAATGTCTATGGCTCACGGCGTGATACCGCCTTCACGCTCGATGTCCTGCGAAATGTCGAACTCCTCGGTCGGGGCCGGCGTTCCGCCTGGGCGGTGCGGCCGGCTAAGTGTAACCAGCTCCCCTACGTCCCGGTTCAGGGACCGCTGTGTGTCAATAGACTGCTGCAGAATGGCCACCGCTGCCGCTTGATCCACCACTGTACGGTGGTTTCTGCTGTTCATTCCAGCTTCACGCAGTGATCGGTGCGCGGAAACCGTAGTCAGGCGTTCATCCACGAGCCGCACCTGCTGGTCCTGCCCGGCGTCGGCCAGGGCACGGACCAGCGTCTGCGCGTAGTCGCGCGCCATCCGGGTGGAGGCGGTTTCTCCGCCGCTCAGGCTGCGCGGGAGGCCGACGAAAATTTCAACGGCCTCCCGTTCCGCAGCTTCACGGACCACCACGCGGATGTCACTGTTTTTCTTCGCGTCCCGTTTCAGCGTCTTCACCGGCATGGCCAGGACGCCGTCGGGGTCGCTGGCGGCGAGGCCGACCCGAACCAGGCCGACGTCGACGCCCAGCTTCACGCCGCGCAGACCGGCCAAGCTAGGCCCGCCCGGCCACGGCTCCGCGGATGGCCGTCAGGGCCTCCGCGATTTTGCCGGTGTCGGAGCCGCCGCCCTGGGCAACGTCATCCTTGCCGCCGCCGCCGCCGCCGAGCACACCGGCGGCGACCTTGACGAGAGCGCCGGCCTTGACGCCGGCACTGCGGGCACCTTCGTTGGTCGCCACAATGACGACGGGACGGTTGTTGGAGGCACCGGCCACGGCCACGACGGCCGGTTCGCTGCCCAGGCGGGAGCGCAGGTCCAGGGCCAGGGTGCGCAGGTCATCCGCGCCCCCGACTTCACCGGCGTCGTGGGCCAGCAGCCGGACACCGTCAACATCCACCGCGGTGCCGGTGAGGGCGGCAGCGGAGGCAGCCAGCTGCTCGCGGCGCAGCCTGTCCAGTTCCTTCTCGGTGGACTTCAGCTTGGCCAGGGTGGCGGCAAGCCGGTCCGGCAGCTGTGCCGACGGAACCTTGAGCATCTCGGAGAGTTCGTTCACCAGTGCCCGCTCGGCAGCCAGGTGGCGGAAGGCGTCCATACCGACGAAGGCTTCGACACGGCGGTTGCCGGATCCCACGGACTGCTCGCCCAGCAGCGTCAGGCTGCCGATGCGGGAGGTGGAGGCCACGTGCGTGCCGCCGCAGAGTTCGCGGGACCAGTCGCCGTTCATTTCCACCACGCGCACGGTGTCGCCGTAGGCTTCACCGAACAGGGCGGTGGCGCCCAGGGCCTTCGCCTCCGCCAGGGACATGATCTTGGTTTCGACCTGGTAGTTGCTGCGGATCGCCAGGTTGGAAACCTCTTCGATTTCGGACTTCGCGGCGTCGGAGAGGCCTTCGCCCCAGGAGAAGTCGAAGCGCAGGTAGCCGGCCTTGTTGAAGGAGCCGCGCTGCAGCGCCTCCGGGCCGAGGATCTGGTGCAGGGCTGCATGCACAATGTGCGTGCCGGAGTGTGCCTGCTCGGCTTCGTGGCGGCGCTGGGCGTCGACGGCGGCCAGCACCTGCGCGCCGGCGGCGATTTCGCCTTCGCGGACAATGGCCTTGTGCACGCTCAGTCCCTTGACCGGGCGCTGGACGTCCTGCACCTCGAGGACGAAGCCGTCACCGGTGATCAGGCCCGTATCGGCCGCCTGTCCGCCGGCTTCGGCGTAGAACGGGGTCTCATCCAGGACCAGGGAGATTTCCGATCCCTGTCCGGCATATTCCACCCGGGAGTTTCCGGAAATGATGCCGCGGACCGTGGATTCGGTGCTCAGCTCGTCGTAACCGGTGAAGACGGTATTGCCGGCAGCCAGCAGTTCGTTGAACACCGACATGTCGGCGTGACCGTGCTTCTTGCCGCGGGCGTCGGCCTGGGCGCGCTTGCGCTGCTCGGACATCAGGGACCGGAAGCCGGCCTCGTCCACCTTCAGCCCCGCTTCCTCCGCCATTTCCAGCGTGAGGTCGATGGGGAACCCGTAGGTGTCATGCAGGGCGAAGGCTTCTTCGCCGCTCAGCGGGGTGCCGGCGGCCTTGGACTCCTTGACGGCTTCTTCCAGGCGCTCGGTGCCGGAGGCGATGGTCCGCAGGAACGCCTTTTCCTCGGCGTAGGCGATGCGGCTGATCCGGGCGAAGTCGGTGTCGACCTCGGGGTAGGTGCCCTTCATCGCGTCCCGGGAGACGGGCAGCAGTTCGGGCAGCACGGCGGTTTCCACACCCAGCAGGCGCATGGCGCGCACGGCACGGCGGATCAGGCGGCGCAGCACGTAGCCGCGGCCTTCGTTGGAGGGGCTCACGCCGTCGGAGATCAGCATCAGGGCGGAGCGGATGTGATCGGCCACCACGCGCATCCGGACGTCGTCCGTGTGGTGCGGGTCGGACGGGTCCTCGGCGCTGGTGTACGTCTTGCCGGAAAGCTCGGCGGCCTTGTCCAGCACGGGACGGACCTGGTCCGTCTCGTACATGTTCTCCACGCCCTGCAGGATCATGGCGAGGCGTTCCAGTCCGAGGCCGGTGTCGATGTTCTTCTGCGGCAGTTCGCCGGCAACATCGAAGTCCGTCTTGGAGCGGACGGCGGAGAGCTGGTACTGCATGAAGACAAGGTTCCAGATCTCGATGTAGCGCGTCTCGTCGACGGCGGGGCCGCCTTCCTGCCCGTAGGCCGGGCCGCGGTCATAGTAGATCTCGGAGCAGGGGCCGCCGGGGCCGGCCTGGCCGGTGTTCCAGTAGTTGTCGGCCTTGCCGGTGCCGATAATCCGCTCGTTGGGGATGCCGATCTTGTCCCGCCAGATGGCACGGGCTTCGTCGTCGCGCTCGTCGCCGTCTTCGTAGACGGTGACCCAGAGGCGCTCGGGGTCCAGGCCGAAGCCGCCCTTATCAACCTCGGAGGTCAGCAGCTCCCACGCGTAGGTGATCGCTTCTTCCTTGAAGTAGTCGCCGAAGGAGAAGTTGCCGGCCATCTGGAAGAAGGTGCCGTGACGGGCGGTCTTGCCCACTTCTTCGATGTCCGCGGTGCGGATGCACTTCTGCACGCTGGTGGCCCGGGGATACGGGGCCTTTTCCCGGGCGGTGAGGTAAGGGATGAACGGCACCATGCCGGCCACGGTGAACAGCAGCGAGGGATCGTTGGAGACGAGCGACGCCGAGGGCACCACCGTATGTCCCTTATCGCTGAAGTAATCCAGCCAGCGGCGTGCAATCTCGTGGGACTTCATGGTGCTTCTATACCCTTCCGGTAATGATGGTTCAGCATGCAGGTGGAACTGCGTGCGTGGTGCTGTGCTGCCAGCGATGAAGAAGTACCGGCGCTCAGCGGCGCATGGACCTCAGCGTCTCGGTGATGTTCTCGGGGGTGTCCAGTCCGAGGGCGGCGCGCAGCTCACCCTCGCGCTGGCCCATACCCTCGCGCAGGGCCTCGGCAAAGCCCTGCACCACGCCCGCGGCGGAATCCACGGCACGGTTGATACCCGCCTGGCTCAGGCTGGCCTTGGCCTCCGAAACCCGGCGGACGGCAATGACGCCGATGGCGACGCCGATGGACATCCAAAATACGCGCTTGATCATGGCTGGCTCCTGTAGTTGTTTGAGTGTGCTCGCAGCCTAGCGGCTGCGGCGTCCGCGGCCGGCGGTCCTGCGGGAGGCGAGGGCCGAGCGGACACCGTAGCTGAAGGCCGAAACCTTGATCAGCGGAGAACCTACCGTGGCCGCCACCAGGGAGGAGAGGGCGGACAGGTTGGCCGAGGCGTCCGAGACATTCGAGGAGATGCCGTCCACCTTCTGCAGCTGCAGGTTGGTGGTGGACACCGTGGTGGTGACCTCGTCTATCAGCGGCGTTGTTTCCTCGCTGAGGGTCCGGATGGCGGTGCGCATCTCATCAAAAACCTTTCCCAGCTTCCAGACGGGAACGGCCAGCAAAGCGACCAACACGGCAAACACACCGGCCGCGATCAGACCGGCTATATCTCCACCCGACATGGGACTCCTTTTACGCAAAAATTGTGGTTCACATCACCGTGACCGGCTCTGCCCGCGAGTCCCTGCCTGAAAACAGCTAAAGACCCCGCTATGTACCTTACCTACTGCTGCCCCGCGGCACTTACTTTTGACGCGTGCGCCACGTGGGGGAAATCTGCTCCGGACAACGGAACAGCCCGCGGCGCAGGGCCGCGGGCTGTTCAGTAAACGGAAAAGAATTCCCGTTATTAGCGTGCGTAGTATTCCACGACGAGCTGCTCTTCGCAGGTCACGGGAACTTCCGAGCGCTTGGGGCGACGCACGAGGCGTGCCTGCAGCTTGTCCAGGGAAACATCGAGGTAACCCGGAACGGCGGGCAGGACGTCGCGGTGGGCGCCGGCTGCGGCAACCTGGAACGGCGTCATGGTCTCGCTGCGCTGGTGCACGTGGATGAGCTGGCCTTCGGAAACGCGGAAGGACGGGCGGTCCACGCGGGCGCCGTCAACCAGGATGTGGCGGTGCACAACCAGCTGGCGGGCCTGGGCGATCGTGCGGGCAAAGCCGGCACGCAGCACGAGTGCGTCGAGACGCATTTCGAGCAGTTCGATCAGGTTTTCACCGGTCAGGCCGGCGGTGCGGCGGGCTTCTTCGAAGACACGGGTCATCTGTGCTTCGCGGATGCCGTACTGGGCACGCAGACGCTGCTTTTCACGCAGACGTACCGCGTAGTCGCTGTCCTGCTTGCGACGGGCGCGGCCGTGCTCACCCGGGGGGTAAGGCCGACGCTCGAAGTACTTTGCTGCCTTGGGGGTCAAAGCAATGCCGAGGGCGCGCGATGCGCGTGCCTGCCGGCGTGCACGTGTGTTGTTAGCCACGTTCACCTTTCACTGTTTGGCGGTTTGGCCACGGCGGTGCTGCATGCCGTGACTGCTGCGAAATATGCTGGCCTCCATGAGGGAGAGCTCCGGCCAACCGCTGCCGTCTGCTACAGACCCGAACTCCGGACACACCACTGCCGCCATACTTTTACATACGGGGGAAGAGGACGCCGGCGTCTGGGCTTGCCAGTCAACCATCAATGCTAACACGCATGCCGCGCCCTGCCCGACGCCCTGCGCGGGAGCGGCCGTCAGGACTTTCCGCCCCGGATGATTCCGCGCAGGCGCTCCAGCCGGGCCGAGATGTCACGTTCCACGCCGTTGCCGGTGGGTTCGTAGTAGTTTTTCCCCACCAGGTCATCGGGGGCGTACTGCTGACGGGCCACGCCGTGCGGCGAATCATGCGAATAGACATACCCCTTGCCGTGCCCCAGCTGCTTGGCCCCCGGATAGTGGGCGTCACGCAGATGTGCGGGCACGCCCTGGCCCCACCCGGCCCGTACGTCTGCGATAGCTGCGTTGATGCCGTTGTAGGCGGCATTGGATTTCGGCGCCGTGGCAATATGCACTACGGCTTCCGCGAGGATGATCCGCCCTTCGGGCATCCCGATCAGCTGCACGGCCTGGGCCGCAGCGACGGCGGTCTGCAGCGCCGTCGGGTCCGCCATTCCCACGTCCTCGGACGCGGAGATGATCAGCCGCCGGGAAATGAACCGGGGGTCCTCCCCCGATTCCAGCATGCGGGCCAGATAGTGCAGGGCGGCGTCGACGTCGGATCCGCGCAGGGACTTGATGAAGGCGCTGGTGATGTCATAGTGCTGGTCCCCCGCCCGGTCATAGCGCAGTGCCGCCACGTCGAGGGCTTCCTCGGCGTGCTTGAGCGTGACTTCGGGGACGTCGTCGCCCTCGGCCTTCTCCGAGTAGGCGACGCCGGCGGCGGCCTCGAGCGCGGTCAGTCCCCGGCGGGCATCCCCCGCCGCCAGCCGGACCAGGTGCTCCAGTGCCTCGTCGCTGAGCGTGACCCGCCCGGCGAGTCCGCGTTCATCCTCGACGGCGCGCTGCAGCAGGGCCGCGATGTCTTCCTCGGTCAGCGGTTTCAGGGTCAGCAGCAGGGACCGGGACAGCAGCGGGGAAACCACGGAGAAGGAGGGGTTTTCCGTGGTGGCCGCCATGAGGACCACCCACCGGTTTTCCACCCCGGGCAGCAGCGCATCCTGCTGGGCCTTGTTGAAGCGGTGGATTTCGTCCAGGAAGAGGATGGTGGTGACGCCGTGCAGGTCACGGTCCGTCAGGGCCTGCTCCATCACCCGGCGGACGTCCTTCACGCCGGCCGTGATGGCGGAAAGCTCCACGAACTTGCGTCCGGCGCCGCGGGCGACGACGTGGGCGAGGGTGGTCTTGCCGGTGCCGGGCGGACCCCACAGCATGACCGACGAGGGCCCGGCGGGGTTGCGGTCATCGGCGGAGGAGGCCAGTGTACGCAGCGGCGAACCGGGGCCGAGCAGGTGCTGCTGGCCCACCACTTCGTCCACGGTGCGCGGACGCATCCGCACGGCGAGGGGGCTGCGCGGACGCACCCTCGTTCCCGCTGCCGCTCCGGCATCGTCAAACTCGGCGTCGTCGTCCCCGTCAGTGCTGAACAAATCATTCCCCGGCATACCATTCACGTTTCAAGGCTACTCGTGCCGTAACCTGAGCTGGTCCACCCCCTCATCATGGAAAGCAGGCCCCGCCGTGCCCGGCTCGCGCACCACCTATGTTTCCGCAGACCGGTTGTCCGGGTGGCTGGAACGGTTCGAGGCCGCGCAGGGCACCGTGGAATTCGTGCCCGAAAATGAGGGTCTGCGCGTGCGGGCGGCCTCCGGTGCCGAGGCCCGGCTGTTCGCCCCGTGGCCCGCAGACGGCCGTCCGGGGCGGGGGGCCAACGACGTCGAACGCCTGGCTTCGCTGGCCGGGCAGGCCCGGACCCTGGGCCTGGTGCTGGTGCGCCGCGGCGGTTACGCCGTCGGGGTCTCCCGGGAAGGCAGGCTGCTGGCCTCGAAAACCGGTTCCCCCAACAGCCGCCGGACCAACGCAGCTGATGCCGTTGCCGCGGTCACGGCGGAACAGGCGGCCGCAGTATTTGCGGGTGCCACCCCGGAGTACCTGGTCTTCGGCGGCGACCGGGTGCTGGCCGAACAGGTAGCCGCCAGGCGGGAATTTTCCCGCTGGGCCGCCCTTCCCCGGCTGCGTCCGCTGGACGTCCCTGACCCGAAGGCTGCGGTCCTGGCGCAGGCGGCCCGGAATGCGGCATCGGTGTTCGTCCGAGTCACCCTGCCCTAGGGGACGCCTGCCGCGCTCCCTAATCGCGCCACCGCGGCGGCCGCCGGCTCCGGCGCCGCAGAACGGTAACCCGTTCCGGCCCAGAGACTGGTGCCGTGCGGATTCCCGGCAGCCGCCGCCTGCGCCCGGAGGCGTTTCGTCATCTGGTTGACCAGCGGATAAGCGGCCGGAGCATCCGGGTGCTCAGCCATAAACCGGTTGGCGAGTCCACGGGCGGACCGTCCGGAGAAGGCACGCGTCAGTGCGGTATGGGTGAACTGCGGGTCCTGCAGGGCGGCCCGGTGTACGTCTGCGGTGCCGGCCTCCGGGCTCAGCAGCAACGCGGTGCCGATCTGCACGGCGTCAGCCCCTGCCGCCCGCAGCGTCCGTACCTGCGCGGCGGTGCAGATCCCCCCGGCGGCAATGAGTTCGACGCCTGGGCTGATAGTGCGCACGCCGCGCACCAGCTCGGTCAGCGGCTGTGCGGCCGGTTCCGCGGCGGCGTCAAAAGTCCCGCGGTGGCCGCCGGCCCCCGGCCCCTGCAGGCACAGGATCCGGGCACCGGCGGAAACGGCCTGGGCTGCTTCCCCTGCGGTGGTTACGGTGACGACGACGGCGCTGCCCGCATCCTGGAGCGCCGTCATGATCTCCCGGGCGGGCAGGCCGAAGGTAAAGGACACCACCGGTACCTGCAGCCGGAGAACCAGATCGAGTTTGGCATCCCAGCCGTCGTCATCCTCCGGATCCGGCAACGGCAATAGTTCCGGCGGGTACTCGCGGGCCAGCTGCTGCCGGTACGCCAGTGCTTCCCCGATCCGCCCGGATGTTCCGGATCCGACGGTGCTGGCGGTGTCCGGCACGAAAAGGTTCACTCCGAACGGTGCGTCGGTCAAATCCCGGGTCCGGGTGATCTCTTCGGCCACCGCCGCGGCGTCCTTGTAGCCGGCGGCCAGGAACCCCAGGCCGCCGGCGTTGCTGACGGCCGCCGCCAGAGACGGCGTGGAGGGCCCGCCGGCCATCGGCGCCCCGACGACGGCGTGCGGAAGGGAGTGCAGCGTCACCATGGCCGGCGGTTACAGCTTCACGGTGCCGTCGATGCAGGTGGTGGTTTCCCCGCCCACCCAGGTTTTGCGGTCCCGGGTAAAGATCCGCACAAGCCCGGAGCGTTCCAGCGCGGTGCCCTGGGTTACGGTGTAGCGTTCCGGCGCGAGCCCGGCGCCGATCAGCCACTGTGCCAGCCCGGCATTGAGGCTGCCGGTGACGGGATCCTCCAGGACACCGTGGCCGGGCGCAAAGGCGCGGACTTCGTAGTCCGTTTCGCCGCCGTCGGCCTGGGGTCCAATGACTCCGACGGCGAGGGAACCCATGGCCGTAGGATCCGGAGTCAGGGACAGGACGGTTTCGGCGTCCTTCAGGAGCAGGCCCAGCCAGCCGGGGCCGTTGTCGATCCAGTTCGAGGCGGAAACCTGGTCCCGGGTGATGCCCAGGGCGTCGACGGCCTGCCGGAGGACGCTCTCCTCCAGCTCGCCCGAGCGGATCAACGGCGGGGCGCCGAAGGCGGCCATACCGGCCGAGGCGTGCAGGGTTACCAGCCCCACTCCGCACTCCTGGATGACGACGCCGGGATAGTGCGGAATGTTGCCGGCTTCCAGCCAGGCGTGGCAGGTTCCCAGGGTGGGGTGTCCGGCGAAGGGGATCTCTCCCCCGGGCGTGAAGATGCGGACCTTGTAGTCGGCGCCGGCCTGCGTGGGCGGCAGCACGAAAGTGGTCTCGGAAAGGTTGGTCCACCGGGCAAAGGAGGCCATGGCTGCGTCGGAGACGCCGTCCGCGTCCAGTACCACCGCCACGGGGTTGCCCAGATAGGGCTTGGTGCCGAAGACGTCCACCTGCTTGAACCAGCGCTCTCTCATGCCCAAACACTATCGGGTGCCGGCACGGGAGTGTCCAGCGAAAGCCGGCATGTCCCGGCGCGGGTTGACCGGAGTCGAAGCCCGGGAGTTAAAGCACGGTACCCGGACGCGTGCTGCGTCCGGGTACCGTCGGGGCGGAAGAAGGCTAGGCTTCCTTCGCCGGTGCTTCCTTGTCCTTCTTGGCTTCCGGCTTGTAATCCACGCCGGCTTCCTTGCGCTGCTGCGCCGTGATCGGTGCCGGCGCCTGCGTCAGCGGGTCGTAGCCGCCGCCGGACTTCGGGAAGGCGATGACGTCGCGGATGGAGTCGGTGCCGGCCAGCAGTGCCACCACGCGGTCCCAGCCGAAGGCGATGCCGCCGTGGGGCGGTGCGCCGTACTTGAAGCCCTCCAGCAGGAAGCCGAACTTCTCCTGTGCATCCTCCTGCGAAAGGCCCATGACCTTGAAGACGCGTTCCTGCACATCGCGCTGGTGGATACGGATGGAACCGCCGCCGATTTCGTTGCCGTTGCAGACAATGTCATAGGCGTAGGCCACGGCCGACTCGGGATCGGTGTCGAAGGTGTCCATGAATTCGGGCTTCGGCGAGGTGAAGGCGTGGTGGACCGCGGTCCAGGCGCCCCCGCCCACTGCGACGTCGCCGGCGGCGACGGCTGCGGAGGCCGGCTCGAACATGGGGGCGTCAACCACCCAGACAAAGGCCCAGTCCTTCGGATCGATCAGGCCGGTGCGGTGGCCGATCTCCACGCGGGCGGCGCCGAGCAGGGCACGTGCCTCGCTCTTGTCGCCGGCAGCGAAGAAGATGCAGTCGCCGGGGTTGGCACCGACCTTTTCGGCGAGGTTCTCCCGCTCGAAGTCCGTCAGGTTCTTGGCTACCGGGCCGGTCAGCGTGCCGTCCTCCTGGACCAGCACGTAGGCCAGGCCCTTCGCGCCGCGCTGCTTGGCCCATTCCTGCCAGGCATCGAGCGTACGGCGGGCCTGCGAGGCGCCGCCGGGCATGACCACGGCGCCGACGTACGGGGCCTGGAAGACGCGGAAAGTGGTGTCCTTGAAGAACTCGGTGAGTTCGGTCAGCTCCAGGCCGAAACGCAGGTCCGGCTTATCCGAGCCGTAGCGGGCCATGGCGTCCGCGTAGGTCATGCGCGGGATCGGGGTGCTGATCTCGACGCCGATCAGCTTCCACAGCGACTTCACGATCTGCTCGCCCAGGGCGATGATGTCATCTTCCTCGACGAAGCTGGCCTCGATGTCCAGCTGCGTGAACTCCGGCTGGCGGTCGGCGCGGAAGTCCTCGTCGCGGTAGCAGCGGGCAATCTGGTAGTACTTTTCGAAGCCGCCCACCTGCAGCAGCTGCTTGAACAGCTGCGGGGACTGCGGCAGCGCGTACCAGGACCCCGGTGCCAGGCGTGCCGGAACCACGAAGTCGCGGGCACCCTCAGGGGTGGAACGGGTCAGCGTGGGGGTTTCGATTTCCACGAAACCTTCGTCATGCAGCAGGTTCCGGGCCACCCGGTTGGCTTCGGAGCGCAGGCGCATGGCCGCTGCCGGTGCCGGGCGGCGCAGGTCCAGGTAGCGGTGGCGCAGGCGGGCTTCCTCGCCGACCTCCACGTGCTCGTCAATCTGGAACGGCAGAGGGTCGGAGGTGTTCAGGATCACGACGTCGTCCGCGATCACCTCGATTTCGCCGGTGGCCAGGGCCGGGTTTTCGTTGCCCTCGGGCCGCTTCTGCACCGTGCCGGTGATCTGCAGGACGTACTCGTTGCGCAGGCCGTGGAAGACATCCTCTTCACGCACCACTACCTGCGCCACGCCCGAAGCGTCGCGGAGGTCGAGGAAGGCAACGCCGCCGTGGTCGCGCCGTCGGGCGACCCAGCCTGCAAGAGTAACGGTCTGTCCAATATGCTCGGCCCTCAGGGAACCAAGGGCATGAGTGCGCAGCACAGCTGTCCTTTCGAGAAACTTGCGGAAACCACTGTTTCCGCCCATTGTGAATACACGGTCTTCTTGAGAGTTTACCGGTGAACCGACCAGCCCCCCGCCAAGCACCTACCGATGGGACACCCCTGTTGTCCGGCACTACCCACCCGCGCGTTCCCCTGGGAGGCTTTGACGCCACCACTGCCGGCTTAGGCTCCATCGTCGGTGCGGGTGCGTTTGTTGCCTTTGCGCCGGCGGCGGCCGCCGCCGGTCCCGCAGTGGGTGCGGCCCTGGGAATCGCGGCGTTAGTGGCCGTCCTTTGCGGACTCTCGACCTTCCAGCTCAGCCGCGCCGTCCTGCGGCGCCTTCCCGAGGACCAGGGCGGGGATGCCACTGCCCGAACCGCGGCACGGATCCTGCTGGGACCGTACAGCGGGTTCCTGTCCGGCTGGACCCTGGTGTGGGGGCTGCTGCTCTCCTCCGCGGTGCTGGCCCTCGCGCTTGGTGCGTATGTTGTCCCTGAGCACCCCAGAGCCGGTGCGGCAGGCGCCGTCGTGGTGATGGCCGCCGTGAATCTGCTGGGATTTCACCGAGACCCGTGGGTGACCCGCTTCACCGTTGCCTTCGTCTTCAGCGTCCTCGCCTTCACGGTGGTGGTGCTCTTCAACGAGGCACCGAACCAGCCGGTGCGGGTGGGCGCGGAGATTGAGGCCTCCACCTCCGGAGTGCTGCAGGCAGCCGGGCTCCTGTTCTTCATGTTCTCGGGCTACACCCGGCTGGCCACCATGGGTCCCGGTGTGCGCAATCCCTCACGGAACCTTCCCCTCGCCATCCCCGCGGCACTGGCCGTGGCCTTCATCCTCTATTGGTTCATGGGCTCCTCCCTGCTGGCGTACTACGGGGCCGCAGCGCTGTCCGCGGAACCCGCTCCGCTGCTGGAACCCATGCTGAGCGTCGGCGCGAACGTGGGGACGGGGGCGCTGGTTATTGCGGTGGCCGCCGCTGCCCTTGGCGGTCTGTGGTCCCTGCTGGACTCGGCAGGCGGAACAGCGTCCGCCATGGCCTCCGACCGTGATCTGCCGGCATTCTTCGCCGCGTCCCGGAACACCCGGACCGGGTCCGTGCCCTGGGCTGCCCAGGGAACGGCGGCCGGCATTGCCCTGCTGCTGGTGCTGTTCGGTGATCTGGACGAGCTGCTGGGGATGGCGTCCTTCGCGCTGCTGTTCTATGCGGCCATTACCGCCGTGTGCGCATTTTCACTCAAGGACCGCAGCCGCCATGCCCCGCGGATCCTGAACCTCGCGGGAGCGGCCGGTGCCCTGCTGCTGGCACTGTCGCTGCCGCCGCTGTCCATCAGCCTGACGCTGATCATCCTCGTGGCGGGGCTGGTGGTCCGGTTGAGTTTCCGGCGGCCGCGCTCCACCAGGACGCCGCCGGCGCTTTAGGCCGCTTCGGGCCCGGCCGCCGCCCACGCACGGACTTCGCCCAGCAGTTCGGCGCGCCGTCCCGCGGACGCAAACGAAGCTTCGATGGAATCCTCCGCGAGCCGGGCGAGCTGCGCCCGGCTCAGGCCGAAGACTTCCTGCACGGTCCGGAAGTTGTCATCCACGTAGCCGCCGAAGTACGCGGGATCGTCAGAGTTCACTGAAATGTTCAGCCCGTGATCGAGCATCTGCGGCAGCGGATGCTGCGCCAGGCTCTCCACGGCCTGCAGGCGCACGTTGGACAGCGGGCAGATGGTCAGCGGGATTCTCTCGCGGACCAGCCGCTCGACCAGGGCCGGGTCATCCAGGCAGGTGATGCCGTGGTCAATCCGGTCGACGAGGAGCAGGTCCAGGGCCTCCACGATGTAGGTGGGCGGCCCCTCCTCGCCCGCATGGGCAACGGTCCTCAGTCCGGCCTCCCGCGCCCTCCGGTACAGCTCGACGAACCACGACGGTGGATTCCCCACCTCCGCGGAGTCCAGGCCTATCGCAATGATCGGCGCACCCATGGCCAGCAGCTCTTCCAGGACCTCCAGGGCTTCCGCCGCAGGGCGGTCACGCAGGAACGCGGCGATCAGCCCGGTGGAGATGCCGAATTCCTCCTCGCTGCGCTCCAGCACCGCGCAGACGCCGCGGACGGAGGTCTCGAGCGGAATCCCGCGGAGGAGGTGCGCCTGCGGGTCCATCATCATTTCCACATGCCGCACCCCGGCGGTGGCTGCCCGGCGCAGATAGGCACGGGTCATATCGGCGAAGTCCGCCTCCGTACGCAGGACGTCCATATTGGAGTAGTACAGGTCCAGGAAGGACTGCAGGTCCGTGAAGCGGTAGCGGGCGCGGAGGTCCTCGAGATCGGCGTAGGGCAGGTCGATGCCGTTGCGCGCAGCCAGTTCGAAGATCAGCTCAGGTTCCAGCGTCCCTTCTATGTGCAGGTGGATTTCGGCACAGGGCGGGGTGGCAAGCAGTTCGGCAACCATGGACCAAGCCTAGGAGCCTCCGCCGGCAACAGCTACCCGGCCCGCTCCGCTAGGCGGTGGGAACCGAAGCCGGGGTCACCTGCACGGCGAGGTCCTCCGCCGGCGGTGTCCAGAGCGCGGGATCCGCCGGCACCTGCTCGCCGGTGCGGATGTCCTTGACTTCGTGGCTGCCGTCCTCGGCGGTGAACCAGACAAACGGGATGCCGCGCCGGTCCGCGTACTTGATCTGCTTACCGAACTTCTCCGCCTTGGCTGCCACCTCCACGGGAATCCCGCGGCTGCGCAGCAGTGCCGCGGTGTCCTGGGCGGAGGACCAGGAGTCATCCGTGGCCAGGGTCATCAGCACCACGGTGGGCACGCTGCGCGAGGCTGAGGCGAAGTCCTGGCTGAGGATCCGCATGACCAGGCGCGTCACCCCGATGGACAGCCCGACGCCGGGGAAAGTGCGGCTGCCCTTGCTGGCCAGCGCGTCATAGCGGCCGCCGGAGCAGATGGAACCCAGGGATTCATGCCCCACGAGCACCGTTTCGTAGACAGTGCCCGTGTAGTAGTCCAGGCCGCGGGCAATGCTCAGGTCCGCCACCACGCGGCCGGGGGCGCGCTTGACGGCTTCCGAGATGACCTGGGAAAGCTCGTCCAGCCCTTCGTCGAGCAGCTCGTTCGAGACGCCCAGGGCGCGGACCTGCTCCACGAAGGACATGTCCTCCGTGCGGATGGACGCCAGCTTCAGGGCGGCATCCGCCTGCTCGGCCGTGGCACCGAGTTCTTCCTGCAGGAGTTCGGCCACCCGCTGCGCACCGATTTTCTCCAGCTTGTCGATGCTCCGCAGCACCCCGGCAGTGTCTTCCAGGCCGATGCCGCGGTAGAAGCCTTCGGCCAGCTTGCGGTTGTTGACCCGGATCTTGAAGTCGGGGATGGGCAGGGCGCCGAGGGCTTCGGCAATGACCAGCGCCAGCTCGACGTCGTACCGGAACGGCAGCGCACCGTCGCCCACCACGTCAATGTCGGCCTGCGTAAATTCGCGGGCTCGGCCTTCCTGCGGGCGTTCGCCGCGCCAGACTTTCTGGATCTGGTAGCGCCGGAACGGGAAGGACAGGTGGCCGGCGTTCTCCACTACGTAACGGGCAAACGGCACGGTCAGGTCAAAGTGCAGGGCCAGGGAGTTGGGATCCGTCTTGCCGGAGGCTTCGCCTTCTTCAGCCTGCAGCCGGCTCAGTGCGTAGACTTCCTTGTCAATTTCGCCCTTGCGCAGCAGCTGGCCCACCGTTTCCACGGCACGGGTCTCAATGTTGGAAAAGCCGTGCAGTTCGAAGGTGCGGCGCAGTACGTCCAGGACATGGAGTTCAACCAGGCGCTCCTGCGGTAGCCATTCGGGGAAACCGGACAGTGAGGCCTTGCGTGCCATGGCGGCAAACTCCTTAGAGGTGGGCGAAACGGCACAGGCAGCGCTCCGCCCGGCCAAAGTGCACGCTCGAGGCGTGCATAAACTATGTGCGGCACTCATTTTAGCGAACTCGGGCGCAGCCCTTGTTCCGGACGCGCGGGGCAGGTCCCTGCGGTCCGGGCCGCGCCATGACAGATCAAGCATCCAATCCAGCATCCAATCCAGCACAGGAGGCAACGGTGTCAGCACACCGCACCAGCCGTGAAGACCGGCGGCGCGTGGCGAGGATGGAAGCCCGAAGGGCCTTCGCCGCCGCCCGTGCCCAACGCCGGAAACGCGACAACCTTTTCGCGGCCGCGGCCGCCGTCGTTCTCCTGGCCCTGGCCGTGGCCCTGCAGGTGAGCTGGTTCAGTTCGGACCCCACGGCCGAGGAGCTGGCACTGCTGAAGGAGGACGCCGCCGTCGCCGAGCTGCCCGACGTTCCGGATCCATCCGTGGCTGCGGGCAAAACCTTCACCGGGTCCCTCTCCCTTGGCCAGGGTGAGGTCGGGGTGGAGCTGGACGGCGCTGCCGCCCCGCAGGCCGTCTCCGTGTTCAAGACACTTGCCGATGACGGGTATTTCACCGGAAAGGACTGCCACCGCCTGACCGCCACGGAAACCGTGTCCGTGCTGCAGTGCGGATCGCCGAACGGTGACGGGCAGGCCGACCAGGACTTCCTCTGGGGGCCGGTGGAAAACGCCCCGGCAGACGGCGTCTACCCCGCAGGCACCGTCGCCGTCGCCCGCGGCAATGACGTGATGAGCAACGGAACACAGTTCTTCATCGTTTACAAGGATTCGACGCTACCCCAGGAAACGGGCGGCTACACGATAATGGGTAAGGTAACGTCAGGTCTTGACGTAGTACAGGCCATTGCTTCCTCGGGGACGGACTCCGGGGGGACCGATGGCTTTCCGAAGGACCCGGTGACGATTAACTCGTTCACCCTGAAATAAACGGCGGCGCGGGCTTCGCAAACTGCCATCCATCGAGTGAAAGACTTTTAGCGGTGACAGACAGTCAGAAATCCGACGAAACAGCAGGGCTCTCCACGGAAGCATCCCGGCCTGCCACTCCCAGCCCGGCAGCACTCGCGGCACGGCACCCCTCCCCCGCGGCCGTAGGCGCCCGCACCGGCGCCGCAGCGCAGCCGGTGGTGGCCGCGCCGGCAGCACACTCCACCCCGCTGGAGGAAGCCGCCCGCTTTGCACGCGTGGAGGAGGACGGCCACGTCTTCCTGATCGTGGACGGCGAGGAAACCGCCGTCGGGCAGTTCCCCGACGCGTCCAAGGACGAGGCGCTGGCCTACTTCGTGCGCAAGTACGACGACGTTGCCAGCCAGCTCCTGCTGCTGGAACAGCGGGTGCAGGTCAAGGCGCCGGCCGCTGACATCCATAAGACGCTGAAGCATCTGGCCCAGCAGGTGGCCGAGCGCAAGATGGTGGGCGACATCAAGGCCCTGGACGCACGCATTGCAGAGCTTGAAGCCACGCTCAAGGAAGCAGAGGCCGCCGAGCGCGCCGAAGCCGAGGCAGTGAAGGCACGCGAGCTGGCTGCCCGCGAGGCGATCGTTGCCGAGGCGGAGGAGATCGCCGCCAAGGACCCCGCCAGCATCCAGTGGAAAACCAGCAGCAACCGGATGAACGAGCTCTTCGACGCCTGGAAGACGGCGCAGAAAAACGGCCCGCGCCTGGGCCGCAGCACCGAAGATTCCCTGTGGAAGCGGTTCCGTTCCGCCCGCACCGTCTTCGACCGTCACCGCCGCGCCTATTTCTCCCAGCTGGACAGTGAAAACTCCTCCGCGAAGGCTGCGAAGGAAGCACTCATTGCCCGCGCCGAGGAACTGGCCACCTCCACCGACTGGGGCAACACCGCCGCCGAATACCGGCAGCTCATGGACGAGTGGAAAGCCTCCAAGCGTGCCAGCCGCAAGGACGATGACGCCCTGTGGGCCCGTTTCCGTGCCGCGCAGGATGCGTTCTTCACCGCCCGGCAGGCTGCCAACGAGGTAATCGACGAGGAATTCGCCGCCAACCTTGTGGTGAAGGAAGAGCTGCTGAAGGAAGCCCAGGCGCTTCTGCCCGTGCGGGACCTGACGGCTGCCCGCAAGGCCCTGCAGTCCATCCGCGAACGCTGGGAAGACGCCGGCAAGGTGCCGCGGGCGGACATGGGCCGAATGGAAGCCGGTATCCGCAAGGTCGAGGAAGCCGTCAAGGCTGCCGAAGACGAGCACTGGCAGCGCAGCAACCCCGAAACGAAGGCACGCACCAACTCCGCGCTGTCCCAGTTGGAGGCCACCATCGCGGCGCTCGAGCAGGACCTGGCCGACGCCGAGAAGGCCGGCAACGCGAAGAAGATCGCCGATGCCCGGGAGGCCCTGGAAGCCCGCCAGCAGTGGCTGGCCATGCTGCAGAAGTCCGCACAGGACTTCGCTTAGGCTTTATCCCCTTCGCACCGCGCAGGCCCCGGTCCCCCGTTATCCACAGCGGGCGGGCCGGGGCTTTCGCTTTGCCGGCGGAGCACGCACGCTGGCTGGTATGCCTGCTTCACTCTTTCCGTATCCCGGAGCCCTTCCGCAGGTCACGTCCACGGGCGGGGCGCTGTTTACCGCGGGGGAGGTATTCCGCCACGAGGAACTCCAGGCCATGGCCATGGACGGGTTGCTGCGCCATGTCTACGCCGGAACCTTTGTGCGCTGGGACGTCCGGGCGGATCCGGTGGTCCGTGCCCTTGCGGCGTCCGCGGAAGTGCCGCAGCAGCTGCGCCGGCGTCTCACCATGGGGCGGATGACCGCCGCCTGGATCTACGGCTGCGCGCCCCGGCCGTCCCGGCTCGATGTCCTGGCGGACCGGCGCAGCCGCACCGGTGCCCTGCAGCCCTTCAGCACCTCCGTCCTGCACGAGGTCCTGCTGGGGCCGGCGGACCGTGTGGACGTGGGAACAGTGTCTGTGACGTCTCCGCTGCGGACCGCGGCCGACGTGGCCCTCTATGCGGGCAGCGCCGAGGCGGTTCCCACCCTGCGGCGTCTGGCGGCGCACCCGGTGCTGGGCTGCCGGCTGGACCTCGTGCGGCGTGCCCTGGAGGCGGGCACCCGGGTGCCCGGCAAAGCGGCGGCACTGGAACGCGTCACAGCTGCCGCCGCCGAATAGCCGCTAGACCCGCCGCTGCGATCCGGTGGTCCGGTACACATCGAAGACGCCGTCAATCTTCCGGACGGCGCCGAGAATGTGGCTCAGGTACTTCGGATCCCCCATCTCGAAGACAAACTTCGACATAGCCACCCGGTCACTGGAGGTGTTGACGCTGGCGGAGAGGATGTTCACGTGGTTTTCCGAAAGGACCCGGGTGACGTCCGAGAGCAGGCTCTTGCGGTCCAGTGCCTCCACCTGGATTTCGACCAGGAACACGCTGGACTGGGTGGGCGCCCATTCCACCGGCACAATGCGGTCCGGCGTGGCCCGCAGTTCCTGCACATTGCGGCAGTCGCTGCGGTGTACTGAAACACCTGAGCCGCGGGTGACGAAGCCGATGATGGGATCCGGCGGGACGGGCGTGCAGCAGCGGGCCAGCTTGACCCACACGTCGCCGGCGCCGCGGACCGTGACGCCCGAGTCGGAGAATTTCGGGCGGCGGGCTGCCGTCACCACGGGTGTTTCGGCAATGTCCTCCTCGGCGCCCTGGTGGCCGCCCATCAGGGCGACCAGGTGCTCAATGACGTTCTGCGCGGAGGTATGGCCGTCTCCCACGGCGGCATACAGTGCGGAAATGTCCTGGTGGTGCAGCTCCTCGGCCACCGCCACCAGCGCATCGTGCGTCATCAGGCGCTGCAGCGGCAGGTTCTGCTTCCGCATGCCGCGGGTCAGCAGGTCCTTGCCCTTTTCAATGGCCTCTTCGCGGCGTTCCTTGGTGAACCACTGGCGGATCTTGTTGCGGGCACGCGGGCTCTTGACGAAGCCCTGCCAGTCCTGGCTGGGACCGGCGCCTTCAGCCTTGGAGGTGAAAATCTCTACCCAGTCGCCGTGCTGCAGCTCGCTGTTCAGCGGCACCAGTTTGCCGTTGACGCGTGCCCCGATGGTCCGGTGTCCCACCTCGGTGTGGACGGCATAGGCGAAGTCCACCGGCGTCGATCCGGCCGGCAGCGCCATGACTTCGCCCTTGGGGGTGAAGACGAACACCTCGCGGGCGTTGATTTCGAACCGCAGCGAATCCAGGAACTCGTCCGGGTCCGAGGTTTCCTGCTGCCAGTCCACGAGGCTGCGCAGCCAACCCATGTCATCGGCGCCCTCGGGGCCCTTGTTGCCGTCCTTGTACTTCCAGTGCGCGGCCACACCGTATTCGGCACGGCGGTGCATGTCATGCGTGCGGATCTGGATTTCCACCGGTTTGCCGCCGGGGCCGATGACCGTGGTGTGCAGTGACTGGTACATGTTGAACTTCGGCATCGCGATGTAATCCTTGAACCGCCCGGGAAGGGGGTTCCAGCGCGAATGCAGGGCACCGAGGGTGGCATAGCAGTCACGGACCGAGTCCACCAGGACGCGCACGCCCATCAGGTCATGGATGTCGTCGAAGTCTTTGCCGCGCACGATCATCTTCTGGTAGATGGAGTAATAGTGCTTGGGCCTGCCGGTGATGGTGGCCTTGATCTTGACCGCGTGCAGGTCATCGGCGATCTGGGACCGCACCGTGTCCAGGTACTTTTCCCGTTCCGGTGTGCGGTCCCCGACCATCCGGACAATCTCGTCATACACCTTGGGGTGCAGGGCGGCGAAGGACAGGTCCTCCAGCTCCCACTTGATGGTGTTCATGCCCAGCCGGTGGGCCAGCGGGGCGAAGATTTCCAGGGTTTCCCGCGCCTTGCGGGCCGAGGATTCCGGTGAGACGAAACGCCAGGTCCGGGCGTTGTGCAGCCGGTCCGCCAGCTTGATCACCAGCACGCGGATGTCCTTGGCCATGGCGACAACCATTTTGCGCACGGTTTCGGACTGCGCGGCGTCGCCGAAGGTGACCTTGTCGAGCTTGGTGACGCCGTCCACCAGCATGGCCACCTCGGGACCGAAGTCCCGGCGCAGCTCATCGAGGGTGTAGCTGGTGTCCTCCACCGTGTCATGCAGCAGTGCGGCCGCCAGGGTGGTGCCGGTCATGCCCAGTTCGGCAAGGATGGTGGCTACGGCAACCGGATGGGTGATGTAGGGGTCGCCGCTCTTACGCTTCTGCCCCTCGTGGCTCCGCTCTGCCACCACGTAGGCGCGCTGGATCAGGTCCAGGTCTTCCTTGGGGTTGTTCACCCGCACGGTGCGCAGCAGCGGCTCCAGCATGGGTGAGTAGCCGGGATGGCCCCGGCCGGCGAGCCGGGCAAGCCGGGCTCGGGTGGAGGTGCGGCGCCCGGTTGACGGCGCCCGCCCCGAGCCGCTGCCGGCCTTCGCCGGTGCGGGGGTCCTGGGCTGGGCCGGTACCGGGACCAGTGCGTCGGTGGTGCGGTTTTGCTCAGCATCCAGCGCCGCAGCTTCGTTGGCTGCGGTGCTTTCGCCGGCCGGGGCCATCCCCCCGGTGCCGCTGTTTCCCGCCTCATCGGCAGGCGTTGCACTGTTGGCCACTGACGACCTTTCTTCCGTGCTTAATTCAAAGCAGGTGCTTAAAAACGCTTCCATCGCGGCCGCTGCGGCTGCTCCTGTTTCCCAGTCTAAGCCTGCCCGCGCCGCACTTAAACCGCCGGTTCCGTACTCCTTCGCTAAAGGAGGACGGAACCGGAAGGGAATACCAGGGTTCTGGCCTAGGCGCTGACCGCCGCTGAGGTCTTGGTCTCGGCTGCGCGGCGCTCGGCCACCCGCTTGGCCTGCTTCCGGATCCCGGGTTCGTTGCGGCGCAGGACCGCGTACATCGGGGCCGCAATGAAGATGGTGGCGAGGGTGCCCAGGATGATGCCGACAAACAGCGCCAGCGACAGGTCCTTCAGGGTACCGGCACCCAGCAGCAGCGCACCGATGAACAGGATGGAGGCCACCGGGAGAACGGCCACCACGGACGTGTTGATGGACCGGACCAGGGTCTGGTTCACCGCGAGGTTCACTTCCTCGGCGAAGGTCCGTTTGGTGCGCTTGTCCAGGTCCTTGGTGTTCTCGCGGACCTTGTCGAAGACCACCACCGTGTCATACAGCGAGTAGCTGAGCACGGTGAGGAAGCCGATGATGGCCGACGGCGTGACTTCGAAGCCGCTCAGCGCATAGACGCCGGCGGTGACCACCATGACCACCAGCAGGCCGGTGACGGCCGCCAGGGACATTTTCCAGGTCCGGAAGTACAGGGCCATCAGCACCGCGGCCAGCGCGACGAAGACCACTAGGCCTACCAGCGCCTGCCGGCTGACGTCGCTTCCCCAGGTGGGGCCGATGAAGGTGGAGGTCACCTCGTCCTGGCTCACCCCATAGGTATCCGCCAGTGATTCCTTGACCTGGATGGTCTGGTCATCGCTGAGCTTTTCCGTCTGGATACGCATGGTGTTCGGGGCAATGTTGGTGACCTTCGGATCGGTGGTGCCTGCCACCTCCGCCACGGCTTCCTCACCGCGTCCGACGTCGGTATTGCTGACGTTGGAGACGGTGAACTCGGAACCGCCGCGGAATTCGATGCCGAGGTTGAAGCCGCCCTTGGCCACCGGGATGAGGATCGACAGCGCCACGGCGGCTGCTGCGATGAAGAACCAGAGCTTCGCCTTGCCGACGAAGTTGTAGGACCGCTTTCCGGTGTAGAGGTCATTGCCGAATGCGGCGAAACTGGGGAGCTTACTCATGACTCGCCGTCCTTCTCGGAGCTGCGGCCGGATCCGGCCATGGATTCCTGCTTTTCGGCAAGGCGCCGTTCGGCGATGGTCATCCTGCGTTCGGCTTCCTTGGCGGCCGCCTTGTTCTTGCCGCGCACCGCCGGGGAATCCGCGGGAGTGCGAACGCGTCCGGCACCGCGGTACAGCGGTACCGCGCCGAGGCGGCTCGGGTCGAGGCCGGAGAAGCGGTGGCCCTCGCCGAAGAACCTGGTCCGTGCCAGCAGCACCATGGTCGGGTGCGTGAACATAAAGACCACAATGAGGTCCGCAATGGCGGTGAGGCCGAGGGTGAACGCGAAGCCGCGCACGTTGCCGACCGCTACGAAGTACAGCACGACGGCGGCGAGGATGTTCACGGCCTTGGATGCCAGGACGGTGCGCTTGGCGCGTTTCCAGCCGTTGTCCACGGCGGACACCAGGCCGCGGCCGTCGCGGAGCTCGTCACGGATGCGTTCGAAGTAGACGATGAACGAGTCGGCGGTCTGGCCGATGGCGACGATCAGGCCCGCCACGCCTGCCAGCGAGAGCCGGTAGTTGTGGCTCCAGCCCAGGATGGCGATGGCCAGGTAGCTCAGGAGACCGGCGACAACCAGGGAGGCAATGGTGACAAGGCCGAGCGCCCGGTACTGGAACAGCGAGTACACGGCAACCAGCGCGAGGCCGATCAGGCCGGCGATGATGCCCATGCGGAGCTGGTCGGCGCCGAGGGTAGCCGAGACCTGCTGTTCGCTCTGGATCTCGAAGCTGATCGGCAGGGCGCCGTACTTGAGCTGTTCGGACAATGCCTCGGCGCTCTCCTGCGTGAAGTTGCCGGTGATCTGGGGCTTGCCGTCGGTGATGACCGCGTTGACGGTCGGCGCCGAAATGATCTGGCCGTCCAGGACAATGGCGAACTGGTTCCGGGGGTCCCCCTCCGGGAAGGCGAAAAGACGCTCGGTGACGGAACGGAACTTGTCCGTGCCCTCGCCGTTGAACTCGATGTTCACGGCCCACTGGTTGGTGGAGACGCCGTTGTTGCCCTGGGCCATGCCGAAGCTGGCCGTGGAGATGTCCACGCCGGGAACTTCCACCGGACCCAGGATGTACTTACCCGCAGTGCCCGGTTCGCAGGCAACCATGGGCTGGTCTGCCGGAGCCTGCTCCGCGTTGGCAATGGTGTCGGGATTCAGGCAGTCAGTGGTTTCGAACTGCGTCTGCAGCTCGGGTGAAATCCAGTTGGTGTCCGAAGCATCCGTGGGCTCGGCCGACGGGGTGGGCAGCTGTTCTGCCGGAGTCGGGTCCGTGACTGCTGCACCCTGTCCCCCGCCGCCGCTCAGGACCGGACGGAACTCCATATTGGCTGAAGCCTGGATCAGTTCGCGTGTCTCGGCATCGGGGACGCCGGGCAGCGACACCACCACATTGCGGTTGGACTGGGTGCTGATCTCCGCTTCGGAGACGCCGCTGCCGTCCACGCGCTGGCGGATGATCTCCACCGCCTGGTCGAGCTGCTCGGTGGTGATGTCGGAGCCGCCTCCCTGCACTTCGGGAGCCAGGATCATCTGGGTGCCGCCCTCGAGGTCGAGGGCGAGTTTCGGGGTCCAGCTGGCGTTGCTCCACATGGAACCACCGCCAAGGAGAAGGGCCAGTGCAGCAATAATGACGCCCAACCAGAGGAGCGTCTTTTTCGCAGCCGAGCCGGGGCCGGTACGGGGCATAGGGAATATTCCTTAAGGGCGAAGATCACCGGGACCGTCATGGTCGCCGGGCGGCAGGCAGGGCACCGATGCCCCGCCTGGCTCGTGGAGAGTCTAGTTCTCTTTTTTCTCGTCGCGGTTCAGGCGCTCGAGTGTTTCTTCGGGGGTCTCATCCCGCGGAGCGGCTGCGTCGCGGCCTACTGCGGCGTCGGTGCTCCCGTTGGTGTCCTTGCCGAGGGTGAGCGAGGAGGCATCATCGGGAACGACGGTGTCCTCCGCAGACGCTGCTTCTTCAGCGGGAATGGTGACGACCTTCGTCAGTGCCTGGAGGTGCACGGTGGCGGTGTTGCCGGGGGAAAGCTCCAGCACAGCCTTGTTTTCCTCCTGGTCGACGGACACAATCCGCCCGAACAGTCCGAACTGGGTCATGACCTCGGTACCCGGAACCATCTGGGACCGCTGCTGGGCCACCGTCTGCGTGGTCTTCTTCTGCTTGCGGAACATCATGATGACGAAAACCGCCAGCAGCAGAGGGAGAAAGAGATCAGCAATATTCACGTGGAGAGTTCCGTTTCTGTTGGGGAAGTGCGGGGCGTCCGGGCATACTGCCGGGACCGTGCCCAAGGGCCAGTCTAAACGGAAAACGTGGGAGCGGACTGTTAAGTTTCCGGCGCGCTCTCATCGGCGGCGGCGGACGAGGTGTTTGTCCCGGGGCCGGAAAACATGTTCTGGGGCATCGCTGCCGCCACGTTCTCGGGCATCTGCAGTCCCAGATGCTCCCACGCAGCGCGGGTTGCGATGCGGCCCCGCGGGGTCCTGCCGAGCAGGCCTTCGCGGACGAGGTACGGTTCGGCCACCGTCTCCACTGTCTCCGGTTCCTCGCCGACGGCGATCGCCAGGGTGGACAGGCCCACCGGTCCCCCGTTGAACTTGGTGATCAGGGCGGTGAGCACGGCACGGTCCAGCCGGTCCAGGCCCAGGGCGTCCACTTCGTACATGTCCAGGGCGGCACCGGCCGAGCGTGCGTCAATCTGCTCGATGCCATGCACCAGCGCCCAGTCGCGGACGCGGCGCAGCAGCCGGTTGGCGATTCGGGGCGTGCCGCGCGAGCGTCCGGCCACCTCGGCAAAGCCCGCGGAGTTCACCTTCATGTCCATCAGCATGGCCGAGCGGCGCAGCACCAGTTCCAGTTCGTCGGTGGAGTAGAACTCCAGGTGGCCGGTGAAGCCAAAGCGGTCCCGCAGCGGTCCAGGCAGCAGGCCGGCGCGGGTGGTGGCACCCACCAGGGTGAACGGCGGCAGCTCCAGGGGAATGGCGGTGGCACCGGCACCCTTGCCGACGATGATGTCCACACGGAAATCCTCCATGGCCATGTAGAGCATTTCCTCGGCGGGACGGGACATACGGTGGATTTCGTCCAGGAACAGCACTTCGCCCTCGGTCAGGGAGGACAGGATGGCTGCCAGATCCCCGGCGTGCTGGATGGCCGGTCCGGAGCTGATCCGCAGCGGCGCGTTCATCTCCGCGGCAATGATCATGGACAGGGTGGTCTTGCCCAGCCCGGGAGGACCGGACAGCAGGACATGGTCGGCGCTGCGGCCGCGCAGCCTCGACGCTTCGAGCACCAGCGAAAGCTGTTCGCGGACGCGTTTCTGCCCCACGAAGTCGTCCAGGTTCTTGGGCCGCAGGGCGGCCTCAATGGCTTTGTCATCCGGATCGGGGCCGGGGGCGACGAGGGAGTCTGTTGCTGACACGTCAGCCGGCCTTTCGGCGCGAGGAAGCCCGGGCGCCGTCGGTCCCGAGGCGGCGCAGCGTCAGTTTCAGGATTTCCCCGACGTTGCCGGCGGCGGCGACGTCGGGATGTTCGGCGGCGGTGTCCTCGATGGCCGCCGTCGCGTCCTTTTCGGACCAGCCAAGTCCGGTCATGGCGGCCAGCACCTGTTCCTGCCAGCGCGGCGCGGCCGGGGTGTCCGCAGTGCCGTGCGGCACCAGCTTGTCCGCCAGTTCCAGGACGATGCGGCGGGCACCCTTGGGGCCGATGCCGGAAACCTTGCTGAACGCCTTGTCATCTCCGGTGGAGGCGGCCACCCGGATGGCTTCGGGCGTGTGCACGGCCAGGACGGCCAGGGCGATCCGCGGGCCCACGCCGCTGACGCCGAGGAGGATTTCGAAGACTTCCCGCTGGTCGGCGTCCGTGAATCCATACAGGGTCATGGAGTCCTCGCGGACGATCATGGCAGTGTGGATGAAGGCTTCACTTCCCGTGCGCAGGGCCGCAAGGGTCTGGGGCGTGGCCTGGACGAGCATCCCGAGTCCGTGGACATCGATGACGGCGGAGGAAAGGCCCACGTGTGAAACCACCCCGCGGAGGGAACTGATCATGAAGGAACTCCAGAGGCTGTATAGAACATATCTACGAATACCCTACTTGCCGGCAGCCGCATTCCCCCTGCTGGTCAGTAGCTTCCGCGTTTTGCCCGCGCTTCTGCTTCGGCCCACAGCCGCTGTGCCGGGGTCAGTCCGCTCACCGGTGCGGCGCCCCGCGAGGCGGAACCCGCTGTGGGGCCGGGACCGGCGACGCCGCGCCGCCAGGCATGGGTGATGGCCAGGGCCAGTGCGTCGGCGGCGTCGGCGGGCTTGGGCATTTCGTCCAGCCGCAGGATCTTGGTCACCATTTTGCCCACGGCATCCTTATTGGCCGAGCCGGAGCCGGTGACCGCGGCCTTGACCTCGGTGGGCGTGTGCAGGGCCACGGGGATGCCCCGCCGTGCGGCAGCGGCAATCACGACGCCGGAGGCCTGGGCCGTACCCATGACGGTGCTGACATTGAGCTGGCTGAACACCCGCTCCACGGCCAGGACATCGGGCCGGTGGGTGTCCAGCCACAGGTCGATGGCTTCGGAAATCACCAGCAGCCGGGCGTCCAAAGCGGTTCCGGCCACCGTGCCGACAACTCCAACGGCCACAAGGGTGGCCCGGCGGTTTCCCTCGACTTCAACTACTCCAAGGCCGCAGCGGGTCAGGCCGGGGTCCACCCCCAGGACGCGTAAGGACACGGAGACGGCGCTTAGTCGTCTTCTTCGAGCTCGGCCATGACGGCGGCCGGGATATCCGCGTTGGAGTAGACGTTCTGCACGTCGTCAAGGTCTTCGAGCGCGTCCACCAGCTTGAGGAACTTGCGGGCGGCGTCGGCGTCCAGTTCCACGTGCATGGACGGCACGAATTCGGCCTCGTCGGTCTCGTACTCGATGCCGGCTTCCTCCAGGGCACCGACGACGGCGCGCAGGTCCTGCGGCTCGGAAATGATCTCGAAGTTCTCGCCGGATTCCTTGACCTCGTCCGCACCGGCGTCGAGGACGGCCATCAGCAGGTCATCTTCGGTGAGGCCGTTCTTCGGCAGGTTCACGACGCCCTTGCGGGTGAACATGTAGGCCACCGAGCCGGGATCTCCCATGTTGCCGCCGTTGCGGGTGACCGCCAGGCGGACCTCCGAGGCGGCACGGTTCTTGTTGTCGGTAAGGCACTCAATCAGCAGTGCCGAACCCTGGGGTCCGTAGCCTTCGTACATGATGGTCTGGTAATCGACGGCTTCACCGAGCAGGCCCGCGCCGCGCTTGACGGCGCGGTTGATGTTGTCGATCGGCACCGACGTCTTCTTGGCTTTGGACACCGCCAGTTCAAGGGCCGGATTGCCTGCCATGTCGGCTCCGCCGGCGCGTGCTGCAACTTCGATGTTCTTGATCAGCTTGGCGAAGGACTTGGCACGCTTGGCATCAATTACGGCCTTCTTGTGCTTGGTGGTTGCCCATTTAGAGTGGCCCGACATGCTCTACGCTTCTCCTCTGATCGAATAAAAAAAGTCCGGCTGCTTGCCGCCCGCCGGAACGCCGGGGAACCCGGGGCCGGACAGGGAGACCAGCTAAGCTTCCCGAACGCACTGCCACAATTCTAGCGACCGAATCGGCTTCCGGGGCCGTCAACGCGTCCTGTCCGGGTTCCGGGACGGATTCGAACAGGTAAAAGCGGCGTTGACAGGCAACTATGCGTCCAGCCTCACGCCCCCGGCAACCGTGCCGTTTCAAGGGGGTGCGCTATATTCAGTAACCATGAGTTCTTTCTCCATCCTGGTCGGAAAACTGGTCCGCAGTGCCTCCAAACTGCGCGGCGGCGGCTCCGCCCTGCCGGGCCTGGTGGTGGAGAAAATCGACCCCGACTTCATCCGCCGCACGCTGGCGGACCTGCCGCTCGGCGTCGCCGTCGTCTCCGGAACCAACGGCAAGACCACCACCACCAAGATGGTGGTGGAGCTCCTCGAGAGCCAGGGCCTGAAGGTCTTCACCAACCGCACGGGCAGCAACTTCACCCGCGGCGTGGCGGCGGCACTGCTGGGCGAAGTGAATCTGCGTGGCCGGCTGGACGCGGACATCGCCGTCCTGGAACTGGATGAAGCCCATGCCGTGCATTTCGTGAAGCTGATCCAACCGCGCTACAGCCTGCTGCTCAATGTGCTGCGGGACCAGCTGGACCGGTTCGGCGAGATCGACAAGACCACCCGGCTGCTGGAGCAGATTGCCCGGGCCACTACGCAGACCGTGGTCCTGAACCGCGAGGACCCGCGCGTGGCCGGCATTGCCGAGTCCCTGAACGGCCAGCGTGCGGTGTACTTCGGGCTCGATGCCTCGCTGCGCAGCACCTTCCCCAACGACGACGAAATGCGCGGCAGCCTCGCCGAGGCCCTCGCCGCCACCCAGGAGGCCGACGTCGTCCTGCAGCGGGTCAGCGAAACCGAGGCGGATTTCCTGGTGGACGGCGAAACCCGCACGTCCGGACTGAAGCTGCGCGGCGTCTACAACATCTTCAATGCCGCCGCCGCGCTGGCTTTTGCCCGGTCCATCAAGGGCGAAGACCTGGACTCCGATGCACTGTTCGAGGCGCTGGCCAACGTGGAGCCTGCGTTCGGGCGCGGCGAGTCCCTGACCGTCAACGGGCAGCCGCTGGAACTGGTGCTGGTCAAGAATCCCAGCGGCTTCCGTCTGGGCCTGAAGTCCTTCGCCGCCCACGGCTATTCCACGATGATCGCCATCAATGACAACTACGCCGACGGCCGGGACATGTCCTGGCTGTGGGACGTGGACTTCGAATCCCTGGCCGAGGGCGGCGTCGACGTCGTCAGCGGAGTGCGTGCCTACGACATGGCCCTGCGCCTGAAGTACGACGACGTGCCCGTCCGCACCATCGAACCGGACATCACGGACGGGCTGAAGCGTTTCATCAAGGACTCCCCCGGAGTTCCCATGCGGATCTTCTGCACGTACACGGCCATGCTGGCCGTACGCCGGGAGCTCTCCAAGATCACGAAGGTAGAGGTGGTCTCATGACCGAGGACCGCACAATCAGGATCCTGCAGCTGTACCCGCGGGAAATGAACATCTACGGCGACTGGGGCAACGTCCTGGTGCTCAAGCAGCGCCTGAAATGGTACGGCTACAACCCGGTGGTCGAGGAGTACAACGCCGGGGACGAGTTCCCGGCCGACGTCGACATCATTGTGGGCGGCGGCGGCCAGGACAGCGGCCAGGTGGTGATCCAGCAGGACCTTCAGCAGCTGGCGCCCACCCTGCAGTCACTGGCCGATGACGGCCTGCCCATGCTCGTGATCTGCGGGCTCTACCAGCTGTTCGGGAAGTTCTTTCGGACGCATGAGGGCGCGCTCATTCCGGGCATCGGCATCCTGGACCTGGAGACCCACGGCGGTGACGTGCGGCTGATCGGCAACGTCCTGTCCGTCAGCGAGGAGTTCGGCGAGATCCACGGCTACGAGAACCACAGCGGCCAGACGTTCCTTGGCCCGGGAGTGAAGCCGCTGGCCGAGATCCGCAAGGGTGAAGGCAACAACACCAAGGACAGCACCGAGGGTGCCCGCTATAAAAACGTGGTGGCCAGCTACCTGCACGGTTCCCTCCTGCCGAAGAATCCGGCGATTGCGGACTTCCTGATCGAGCAGGCGGCCGTCCGGAAGTTCGGCAGCTTCTCCCCCGTGCCGCGGTCCGAAGAGGACCTCGCCGAGCTGTCGAAGCTCTCCGAAATGGCACGCCAGCACGCCGGACAGCGGCCGCGGTAGCGTCGGGGTCACCCCGAACCGGCGTCGCGGCTCTCCTAGTCGGTGCCGGCGCGCCGGTTCCGGACAGCTGCGACGGCGAAGCACACCGCACCTGCCGTCAGCGCCAGGACCGCGACTAGCCGGGGTGTCCCGAAATCATCGAATAACCCCGGCACCAGGATGACGGCCGCGGCCGCGAGCAAGGCTGCACCAATAATGAAGAAGGCCGGGCGGTACTCACGGGTTGTGTTCATGCACGCAGCCTATCCGCCGCGGGTGGTGCCGTAGCCTGCGCCTGGCAGAGACATAGCCGTGCGCCGCACGTATTCCAGGCGTTCGAGGAATCCCTCAGGAAGCCTGGCCGGCAATTCGCTGATCGGGAACCAGCGGACGGCCTCGCTCTCATCGCTCACAGTGGTCACGACATCCCGGCTAATGACCGCAGCGAACCCCACGTCCCAATGTGCTGAACACGAGAAACCGCCCTGCAGGTCATGCCGGTCGAGATCCATGATTGCCGGGGAAAGCAGAGCAAGGTCGCCAAGTCCCGATTCCTCGCGGGCTTCCCTTTGGGCGGTTTCCGCCACTGATGCATCCTCCGGTTCGACATGGCCGCCGAACTGCACCCAGAACTGGCCCTTGCGGTGGAAACACAGGAGAACGTGATCGAATCCGGGCGAAAAGACGAAGCAGGACCCCGTGACATGTTCCGGGCCGCCGTCCTTGCGCAGCGCTGCCGTTCCCGCTGCGTTCAAGAAGCGCAGATACGCTTCTTTCCGCTTTGAATCAGGAAGTGTCCGCAGACGGGTAAGTAGATCTTCGAGGGGCATACTGTCATTTTGCCGGATATTCCAGGATGAAGATCCCATCCGGGCCAGTGCGAGGGTGAAGCGCACCAGGTTTGGCGTACACGCTAACGGACCAGCCTGAGTCCTTATCAAAAGCGCCGAGGTGCCAATCCGAAAACCTGTGTAACAACGTCAACCCTGCGAAACCAGCCGCCGTGTCTTGGGACTTCGGTCCTCCCCGTGCCTCGACGGTTGTACCAACCACAAACAAGCCACCCTCAATCAGGAGCCCGTTGACTCTCCCGAAAGCGTCCTGCAAAGCCTCGGCGGAAAGGAATGCCGGCACGTTTCCGCACATGGAAACGACCTCATATCGGGTAGGAAGACCCTCACGAGACAAACGGTCACCCGTGAGTTCCTCCACTGCCAGTTGTCGGTACCAAACGGCATCGAAAATGTCAGCGGCGACATCCAAAACGGCGGAAGCCGGATCGATGCCGTACGCCTGATGCCCACTATGACGCAGCGCACTAACCGCCGAGCCGATGCCACATCCGATGTCGAGAATCCGGCTTTTGCGGGCGGCAAGCATGTCGATAAACCGTGCGTCGACCTCGAGGTCTATTCCGTTTTCCATGAACCGGCGCATCTTTTGTGCGTAGGCATCCAGGTCGGCACTTGGGATCATGACCATCAGACTAATCGGCGGTGCGGAGTACGCGAGCTATCGCTGTGACTTAAAACGCCCGGGCACCCGGCAGCGGCGGCGCCGTGGACTGATAGGTGTGTCCGGTGGGCGTAGTAATTACGACTGTGTGCCGGCCAGGTTTTTCAGTTTTTTCAGTCCGCCAGCCCGGTGCTTCCTTCGCCTGGTTGCAGGCTACGCACAGGCCCTGCAGGTTGCCGGCGTGAGTGCTTCCGCCGGTCCGGTGCGGGCGGATGTGGTCGCGGTGCCGTATTGGGGCGTTGCACCACGGTGTCCGGCAGGTTTGATCCCTCGCGGAGATGAACCTTGCCAATGACTCGGGAACAAACCGCGCCTTGGAGTCCAGGCCAATGAGTTCGCCTGAGGTCGGTGCTGTGTAGAGGCGCCGGAGCCAGAGGTCCGGCGCTGCAGAGGATCGACGCCGGGTGGCCGGTTCATCGTGTCCGGCTTTGTGTGGCCGCTCCTTCTCGGTCATTTCACCGCCGCCGCTGCGGCTTCCGGCGTTTCGCACCGCGTCTCGTGCCCACTTGGCCGGCACCACTCCGTATCCGCTGAGATAGGCCGGTTCGTTCGAGCCGGCAAGCAGCGTACGGTCCGTCATAACAAGCTGGACCTCCAAAGGCACCCGGTCCGCCTGGGCAAGACCGGTGATTCTTTCCACCATGGTGTCAGCCATGATCTGGCCCCGGCCGCGTTCATCGCCACGTGCCCGGAGGGAATCTGCTTCACGGCTGAGGGCGGCAAAGACGGCGACACCCTGGGCCACAGGCAATAGGCCGGTCAGGTAGGTCATGGTGTCCGGGGCAGGCCGGCAGGAAACATAACGGTCCGCCTCTGCCTTAGCAGCCCGGCGAACCAGCGCTTCCTGATCGATCCGGTAGGTCAGTTTCCGGATCCGTCCGATCAGGCGTCCATCGCCCAAGCCCTCCAGCCCTGCGGGGTCTCCGGCTACCTCACGGTCCACCAAACGACGGTCGGATACCGACAGGCATGCAGTTTCACGGACCAGAAGCGTGGCCCGCCATTCGTTGAGTCTGCCCTCGGACAGCGCCCGGAGCGTGCATGGCATTTCGTGTGCAAGCGCCTTGGAAAAGCCAAGAATCCGCCCGCCGCGTGCAGGCGATTCGCGCCGGGCGAGGGCAATTTGGGCAGCAACTCCTCTTCCCTGCTGCCCCTCGGGAATTCCGGCGCGGGCATGTGCTGCACGGACGGAGGCATCGAAGGCGGCTGCGACGCGAACCTGGGCTGCTGCCGCAGCGGCCTTGAGTTCCTCCAGTACCCGCAATCGGCCTATCAAACCCCCGTCTGTATCGGAGGCGATCTCCTCCATGACCCGCCCGGAAGACAGCTCGGCGATCCACATGGCGACCTGCGGGGATGACGGTTCGTTGCCGCGATACGCGCCGTCAACAGGTGGTGAATACCCTGGATTTGATTCGAACATGTGTTCGATGCTATGGGCTGAAGACCAAGCCTGCAATAGGAGTTTTCGTCCTTGTGGAAAACTACCCACAACGCCAAGTACCCCGGTCCTGACTTGGGAAAATACTTGAAAGGTTCGGTCAGGATCCTGCCGCGGTCTGCCGGTTCCGGGTGCTGGAGGCGTGCCCCCGCAGGCCACCCCAGATCCGGGACGCGTGCTACCGTTCAGGCGCCTACCCAGACCGAAGCTACCCTGCTCCCCCAATGAAAAGCCCCCGACCGAAACGAGCCTCGTGACTGCACCGAAGCCGGCCAACTACTACGCCGTCCCTGAGCTTGCTGCCGCCTACGACGCCGATACCGAATCCCGGCAGGACCTGCAGTTCTACCTGACCCTGGCCGCCGAGACGGGAGCCCGCCGCGTTGCGGACATCGGATCGGGAACAGGCCTGCTGTGCAGCCTGCTGGCAGGGCAGGGGTATGAGGTCACCGGCGTCGAGCCGGAAGACACCATGCTCTCCCTTGCTGCATCCCAGCCGCACGCCGACGCCGTCGCCTGGATTCGAGGAACCGCGGAACGCCTGCCGGATGCGTGGGCCGATTTGGTTCTGATGACCGGACATGTGGCGCAGTACTTCCTTGATGACACCGCCTGGGTGCAGGTGCTCACGCATGCCGGACGGACACTGCGGACCGGAGGCAGGCTGGCATTTGAAGTGCGCAACCCGGATGCTCAAGCCTGGCGCCGGTGGGAGGGCACGCACAGCACCAGTCGGGGAACAGTCATCCAGACCGTCCGGCGCAACGGTGACCTCGTCACGCACACGGATACCTGGACCAACGGATCCGGCACCTGGACCACGACCGAGACCCTCCGCTTCCCCTCCTGGGATACGGTGACCTCAGGGCTGCAAGCCACAGGACTTACGGTCGATCAGTGCTGGGGGAACTGGGATCGAAGCCCGGTGCGGCAAGGTTCACCGGAGTGGATTTTCCTCACCAAAGGGCTTTAGCCAGCACAACCCTCGCCTACCCTCCCCCGCCGTCCTGCGACACCAGCCACTCGTGTGCCCCGGCGTCGGCGGCTCCCAGAGACTCGACCACCGGAATGGTCCGTGTGCGCACCGCTTCCCGCTGGGACACCGGGGCGCACTCGCCCTGCGGCAGGTCCCCGGCAACGGAACACCACCGGTACGGGTCCCGGACAATCACTGACGGCGCCCAGGCGAGGTCGCTGACGGACCAGTCCCCGGCGTCGTCGCGCGCGAACTGTGCCCGCACAATCAGTCCCTCATTGTTGACGTTGTACCAGGGCGAAAGCTCCGTCACGGCGTTGCCGAGCCCGTACACAATCCAGGTGCCGTTGTAGTTCTCGATCGGCAGCACCGAATGGGTGTGGTGGCCGTAAATGAAGTCAAACTCACCGCTGTCCGCCAGCGCATGGGCCGTTTCCACCTGCTGGGCGTTGGGCATGGATGCGTATTCCTCCCCGGCATGGATAGCGGCGACAACGACGTCGGCCCCCGCCGCACGGGCCGCCTTCGCCTTGGCGGTCATCGCCGGAGCGTCGAGCAGGTCCACCTGCCACGGATACTCCGCCGCCAGCCCGTTCAACCCGTAGGTTGCCTCGATGACGGCGAGCTCCCCGGCCGGGGCGGACAGGCGCATGGGCGCGCCGGCACCGGCCTCCGCGGCATATGATCCGGTGTGCTCCAGGCCCAGGGAATCCAGCACCCCCAGGGTCCGGTTCACCCCCTCGGTCCCGGCGTCTACGGTGTGGTTGCTGGCCGTGGTGCAGCCGGAGTAGCCGACGGCGGCAGCGGCCGTGAGGATCTGCGGCGGTACGTTGAACATGGGATAGCCCGCGTACGGACCGTCCGGCTCCGCCACCGGCGTCTCCATGTGGCACACGGAGAGGTCCGCAGCACCGATATAGGTCCGTTGGCCGGCCAGCAGCGGCTCGAAATCCAGGGGCTTTTTCCCGTCACCGCCGCATCCGCGGCGGCCTGGTCCCAGAGCTGGGGATGGACCAGCAGATCCCCGGCCAGCAGCACCGAAAAGCAGTTCCGTGTTGGACATTCCGGCCCCTTGCCCGGAACCGCTGCAGGTTCGGGCTCCGGGGCGGCCGCCGTTGCCCCGCCTGTCCCGGACGGCGCGGCTGGCGAGGGCGCGGTGGACGACGGCGTACCTGCCGGCCCGCCGTCGTCGTTCCCCGCCGGGCTGCAGGCTCCCGCCAGCAGGCAGAACAGGATCAGCATGGCTGCCCGGGCGGTCCGTCCCCGCCCGCTGACATACGTGTGGTGCCTCATGGAGCCCGACTCCTTCAGTGGCCGGCCCCGGATCTGCACAACATGGGCAGCGGGGATTGCCTGCGATCCTACGGCACCGTCATGTTGGTCCGAGGGAGGACGGTGTGCCAGTCTTGGGCCTTATGGACAACCCCTTCCTTTCCCCCAGCACCCTGCCGTACCAGCTTCCGCCGTTCGGGCAGATCAGCGAGGACCACTTCCTCCCCGCCTTCGACGCCGGATTCGCCCGGCACACGGCGGAAATCGAAGCGATCGCCGCGAACCCGGAAGCCCCGGATTTTGACAACACGGTGGCCGCCCTCGAAACCGCCGGGCAGGTCCTGGGCCGCACCGCCCTGGTCTTCTTCACTTTGTCCCACGCGGATGCCACCGAAGGCGTACAGAAAATCGAGCAGCAGGTCGGCCCGCAGCTGGCTGCACACGAGGACAGCATTTACCTGAACCGGCAGCTCTTCGAGCGGGTTCAGGCGGTCGCCGGGCAGCAGGAGGGCCTGGATGACGAGCAGGCACGCCTGGTCTCCGAATACCAGCGCCGCTTCATCCGTGCCGGTGCACAGCTGGACGATGCCGGCCAGGCCCGGATGCGCGAACTGAACGCCCGCCTGTCCGAGCTGAGCACCGAGTTTTCCCAGCGCCTGCTCAAAGACACCAATGATTCGGCCCTGGTCCTGGACGACGCCGCCGATCTCGCCGGACTGTCCGACGACGACGTGGCCTCCGCCGCAGCGGCCGCCCGGGAAGCCGGCCATGAGGGCAAGTATCTGCTGTCCCTGGTCCTGCCCACGGCGCAGCCTGCCCTGGCCTCCCTCACGAACCGTGAGGTACGCCGGCAGCTGCACACCGCCGCCCTGAACCGCGGATTCCGGGACAATGAGTCCAACACACTGTCCATCGCCGCCGAGCTGGCGGCCCTGCGCGCCGAGAAGGCTGCCCTGCTGGGCTTCGGCTCCCACGCCGAATACGCCACCGATGATCAGACCGCGCCCTCGCTGGACGCCATCCACGAGATGCTGGACAAGCTGGCTCCGGCCGCCGTCCGCAATGCCCGGGCCGAAGCCGGGGAGCTGCAGGAAGCCGCCGCGAGGGACGGGCATGAGCTGGCCGCATGGGACTGGGCGTTCTATTCCGGGCAGGTCCGCCGGGAGAAGTTCGATGTTGACCTCGCCGCCCTGCGTCCGTACTTCGAACTGGAACGGGTCCTGACCGACGGCGTGTTCTTCGCCGCCAACCGCCTGTACGGACTCACCTTCACCGAACGCACGGATCTGTCCGGCTACCATCCGGATGTCCGCGTCTGGGAAGTGAAGAACGAGGACGGCACCGGGCTGGGCCTGTTCCTGGGCGACTATTACACCCGGGACACCAAGGCCGGCGGCGCCTGGATGAACTCGCTGGTGAACCAGTCCCGCCTGCTGGCGCAGGAACCGGTGGTGCTGAACAACCTCAACCTCTCCAAGCCCGCCGAAGGCGAACCGACGCTGCTGAGCTTCGACGAAGTGGTCACGGTGTTCCACGAATTCGGACACGCCCTGCACGGGCTCTTCTCCTCAGTCACCTATCCGCTGCTCTCCGGCACCGCGGTCCCCCGCGACTTTGTGGAGTACCCGTCCCAGGTGAACGAGATGTGGATGCTCTGGCCCGAGGTGGTGCGTAACTTCGCCAACCACCACGTCACCGGCGAGCCGCTGGCCCAGGACGTCATTGACCGGGTGAACGCCGCGGCGGTCTGGGGCGAGGGGTTCGCCACCACCGAATACCTCGGAGCCACCCTGCTGGACCTGGCCTGGCATGAGCTGGCACCGGGCGAAACCGTTGAAGACCCGGAGGCTTTCGAGGCGCAGGCACTTCAGGCAGCCGGCGTCGCCCTGGACCTCGTGCCGCCGCGGTACCGCACCGGGTACTTCAAGCACATTTACGCCAGCGGCTACTCGGCCGCCTACTACGCCTACATCTGGAGCGAGGTCCTGGACGCCGATACGGTGGAATGGTTCAAGGACAACGGCGGCCTCACCCGCGAAAACGGGGAACACTTCCGCACCGAGCTGCTCTCCCGCGGCAACGGTATCAATCCGCTGCAGGCCTTCCGGAACTTCCGCGGCCGGGACGCACAGATCGAGCCGCTGCTGAACCGGCGCGGCCTGGCCTAGGACCGGCGCCGGCCCGGCCCGCGGTAGCGGGCAGCCTGAACGGTGAGCAGGGCGAGGGCTCCGGCAAGGCCGAAGGGCAGCAGGTACACACCCATCATCTGGAAGTTCATCCTCATGAGGTCCTGGCTGGTCATGTGTGCCGCGCTGCTGGAGTAGACAGTTGCCATCTCCGGAAGGGCACCGGAGAGCCAGGTCAGTCCGCCGGCGAGCATCAGGGCCACAACCGCCCATGCGGCACACAGATAGGGGTTGAACCGGCTTCGGGGGGCCGTATCCGGTCCCCAGCCGCCGGCAGCGCCGGCGGCGGGTCCGGTTTCCCCGGCCTCCGCCTGCGCGCGGGCGGGAGCCGCCGGGAGTTCCCCGCCGTCGTCCACCACTTCCACATAGTCCCCGCCTCCGCCGGGAGCGGGGCGGGAGTAGAGCCGATAATCCGAGGTGCCGATGCTTCTGTCCATGGCCGGAAGCCTACTACGGGGAATTTCCCGGGCGGCCCGCCCCGCCCGCAGGACGCCGAACAGCAGAAGGCGGGAACCGGATCACCGGTTCCCGCCTTCTGTCTTTTCCGTTAAGGTCGGAGGCGCCTACGCGGGGTTGTTCATCCGCGCCTGCTTCCGGACGGTGTACATCCGCTGGCCGATGGTCACGCAGCTGGCCAGGGTCAGCAGGATGAGGACCGCCAGCAGCAGGACCTCGGGCACGCCCAGACCCACCAGCCCGGTGGCCACCAGCAGCGAAACCAGCCGCTCGGCACGTTCGGCAATGCCGACGTTGGCGGTGAAGCCCAGCGACTCGGCCTTGGCCCGGATATAGGACACGAGCATGCCCACCACCAGGCACAGGATCGCCGCAATACCGATGGCGTCATTGCCGCCGCCGGTGAAAAACCAGATGGCGACGCCGGCAAACAGGGCGCCGTCGGCGAAGCGGTCCAGGGTGGAATCCAGGAACCCGCCCCAGCTGCCCTTGCGCTGCTGCTGCCGGGCCATGATGCCGTCTATGACGTCGGAGAAGATAAACAGCGTGATGAAGATGGTGCCCCAGAACAGCTGGCCCAGCGGATAAAACACCAGGCCGCCGATCATCACGCCGAGAGTGCCGGCGATGGTGACCATGTCCGGAGTGACCCGGTGCCGCAGCAGCCAGGTGGCCAGCGGAGTGAAAACGGCAGTGAAGAATCCCCGTGCATATTTGTTGAGCACGTGTCAGTCCTCGCTGTCCCGGCCGGAGCCGTCCGCAGGCCAGGCGTCCGCCACTTGCCGGCGCACGTCACCCAGTGTCTGGGTAATGGCCTTGGTCTGCGCGATGATCGGCAGGAAGTTTCCGTCCCCGCCCCACCGCGGAACAATGTGCTGGTGCAGGTGGGCTGCAATCCCGGCGCCTCCGGTTTCGCCCTGGTTCATGCCCAGGTTGAACCCGGTGGGGCTGGAGACCTTCCGCAGCACGCGCATGGCGGTCTGGGTCAGGGCCGCAATTTCCGCGGTCTCCTCCAGATCGATGTCCGTGTAGTCCGGTACGTGCCGGTACGGGCAGACCAGCAGGTGGCCGGCGTTGTACGGAAAGAGATTCAGGATCACGAAGGCATGCTTGCCGCGGTGGACAATGAGTGATTCCTCGTCCGAGCGCTGCGGTGCGGCGCAGAACGGGCAGGTCTCCTTGGAGGAGACCTGCTTCTGTCCGCCCTTGATGTAGGCCAGCCGGTGCGGGGTCCAGAGCCGCTGGAAAGCGTCGGGGACTCCGGCGAGTTCGAACGTGTCCGTCACTGCGGCGTCGTCAGGTTGTTCTCCCATAGCGTCCCCGCCGCCCTACTTGTCCCGGTTCCGGACGGCTTCGACGATCCGCTTCACGGCTTCGTCGACGGGCACTCCGTTGTCCTGGCTGCCGTCACGGAAGCGGAAGGAGACGGCGCCGGCTTCGGCATCGTCACCGCCGGCAATCAGGACGAACGGGATCTTGTCCTTGGAGGCGGTGCGGATCTTCTTCGGGAACCGGTCGGTGCCGGTGTCCACCTGCGCACGGATGCCCTGGGCCTTGAGCTTGTCGACGACGTCGAACATGTAGTCGTTGAACGCTTCGGCCACGGGGATGCCCACTACCTGGACCGGTGACAGCCAGGCCGGGAACGCGCCGGCGTAGTGCTCCGTGAGCACGCCCATAAAGCGTTCCACGGAGCCGAACAGTGCGCGGTGGATCATGACCGGGCGCTGGCGGGTGCCGTCGGCGGCCTGGTATTCGAGTTCAAAGCGCTCGGGCAGGTTGAAGTCCAGCTGGATGGTGGACATCTGCCAGGTGCGGCCAATGGCGTCACGGGCCTGGACGGAGATCTTCGGGCCGTAGAAGGCAGCGCCGGCCGGATCCGGAACCAGGTCCAGGCCGGAGGCTTCGGCGACCTCGGCGAGGGTGCGGGTGGCTTCCTCCCACACCTCGTCGGAGCCGACGTACTTCTCCGGGTCCTTGGTGGACAGTTCCAGGTAGAAGTCATCCAGGCCGTAGTCCTTGAGCAGGTCCAGGACGAAGTTCAGGGTGTTGGTCAGTTCGTCCTTCATCTGCTCGCGGGTGCAGTAGATGTGGGCGTCATCCTGGGTCATGCCCCGCACGCGCGTCAGGCCGTGGATCACGCCGGACTTCTCGTAGCGGTACACGGAGCCGAATTCGAACAGGCGCAGCGGCAGTTCGCGGTAGGACCGTCCGCGGGAGCGGAAGATCAGGTTGTGCATGGGGCAGTTCATCGGCTTCAGGTAGTAGTCCTGGCCGGGCTTGGTGACCTCACCGGTCTCCGGGTCGGTGACCTCGTCCACGTGCATGGGAGGGAACATCCCGTCGCGGTACCAGTCCAGGTGGCCGGAGACCTCGTACAGGTGCCCCTTGGTGATGTGCGGGGTGTAGACGAATTCGTAGCCGGCCTCGGTGTGGCGCTGGCGGGAGTAGTCCTCCATGGCCTTGCGGATGATGCCGCCCTTGGGGTGGAACACCGGCAGGCCCGAGCCCAGCTCGTCCGGGAAGGAGAACAGGTCCAGTTCGGTGCCCAGCTTGCGGTGGTCGCGGCGTTCGGCTTCGGCCAGGCGTTCCTGGTAGGCCTTCAGGGCGTCCTTGGTGGGCCAGGCGGTGCCGTAGATGCGCTGCAGCATCTGGTTCTTCTGGTTGCCCAGCCAGTAGGCGGCGGCGGAGCGGGTCAGGGCGAAGGCATTGGAGATCAGCTTGGTGTTGGGCAGGTGCGGGCCGCGGCACAGATCGCACCAGATGACGTCGCCGGACTTGCGGTCCACGTTGTCGTAAATGGTGATCTCGCCGGCGCCGACCTCGATGTTCGCGCCTTCGCCGGCTTCCTCGGCGCCGTCCTTCGTGCCGAGCAGCTCCAGCTTGTACGGCTCGTTGGCCATGGCTTCGCGGGCTTCGTCTTCACTGACCACGCGGCGCACGAACTTCTGGTTCGAGTTGATGATCTTCTGCATCATCTTCTCGAGGGTCTTCAGGTCCTCGGGGGTGAACGGCTCGGCCACGTCGAAGTCGAAGTAGAAGCCGTCCTTGATGTACGGGCCGATGCCCAGCTTGGCGTCCGGGCGCAGCTGCTGCACGGCCTGGGCCATCACGTGGGCGGTGGAGTGGCGCAGCACGTTCAGTCCGTCTTCGGATTCAATGGTGACGGATTCCACAACGTCACCCTGCTCCAGCGGGGTATCCAGGTCCTTGAGGACGGAGTCCACGCGCATCACGACGACGTCGCGGCGGTCGAAGAAGAGCTGCGCACCGGTGGTGCCAGTATCCACCGTGGTCTCTTCGCCGTCGACGATGAGGGTGAATTTCTCTGGCACTGACACGGTTGTCTCCTAGATTTCGTTGTACGGCGTCTGCTGCACGGCCTGGACACGGCCGCACTTCCGCCCGTACCGATGTTATCCGCTGCGCTTGGACCCCACCAACATGCCGCGCTGCGCGGCGGGCTTCGGAAGCGAGTCCGTGTCCGCCAGGTTCCATGCTTCGAGCGCCTGGAGGCTGATGCCCCGCGGGCCGGTACGGCGGGTCAGGCCGCGGACCAGCAGCAGTTCCGTACCGAACAGCAGCGGACCGGATTTCTCCTGCGCCTCATGAAAAAACGTGCAGTCAATGCATCCGGTGCCGTCGTCGAGGCTGATGAACACCACCCTGCGGCCCCCGCGCATGGGCGGGGTCTGCGTGGCCACCCGGATCCCGGCCACCAGCACCTCAGTCCCGTTGCGCAGGTCCACCAGGGCTTCCGCGGGTGTGACCCCGAGGCTGCGCAGCAGCGGAGCGTAGCTTTCCATCAGATGCGCACTGACATCCACGGACAGCAGGTCCAGTTCGGTGCGGACCTTTTCCCGCAGTCCCGGTTCGGGCAGCTCGTGGTGCAGGTTCGCCAGCTCGGTATCCCCCAGCGGCAGGGCCAGCTGCCCGGGAATCGGATCATATTTGCGGGAAGCGGGCTTGGCCGCAGCGGCGTCGAGGTAGGAGATCAGGTCCGCCCGGCTCGCCCCGGACCCGGTCTGATGGCTGAGCGAATCGAAGGCACCGAGCCGGGCCAGGCGGCGCAGGGTGGGCCGGGACACCTTCGCCCGTGCCCGCAGGTCCGCCAGGGAGTCGTAGGGCTGCCCGGCGGCGATGCGCCGGAGCTCCACGGCGGAGAGCCCGTAGATTCCGGCCAGGGACAGCCGGATACCCAGCCGTCCGTCGTCGAGGCGTTCCACGCGGTAGGTGTCGCCGCTGCGGTTAATGTCCAGGGGCAGGATGGGGATGCCCATCCGCCGGGCCTCGGCCACCAGCAGCCGGCGGGGGTACATGCCGGGATCATGCTCAAAGATCCCGGCCAGGAACGCGGCCGGGTGGTGCGCCTTCAGCCACGCGGACTGGTAGGTGGGCACGGCGAAGGCGGCGCCGTGGGCCTTGCAGAAGCCGAAGCTGCCGAAGGCCTTGAGCGTCTCCCAGACCTTGTTGATGGTGTCCGGGGTGTAGCCGCGGGCGGCTGCCTTGCTGCGGAAGTATTCCTCCACCCCCGGCTCGGCGGTCTCGTTGCCCAGCAGGCGGCGCAGTTCATCCGCCTTCGCCAGTCCGCAGCCGGTGAAGACATTCAGGGTCCGCAGCACCTGTTCATGGAAGACCGTGACGCCGTGGGTTTCGGCCAGCACCGGCCGCAGCGCCTCGTGCGGGTACACCTCGGGGGAGAATCCGTGCCGGTGTTCCAGGAACGGCCGGACCATGTCGGATTTCATCGGGCCGGGCCGGAACAGGGAGATGTCGATAATCAGGTCATTGAATTCCCGCGGCGCCATCTTGCCCACCAGTTCGCGCTGGCCCGGGGATTCGATCTGGAAGCAGCCCAGGGTGTGCGTGCTGCGGATGAGCTCATAGGTGGGTTCGTCGTCGAACGGCACGGCATCCAGGTTGATCCGGCCGTCCGCTTCGATGAACTCCGGATCCGGGGTCTGCGGTCCCGCCCGGTGCCGGCCTGCGGCAATAACGTCCTCGCGGGAGGAATGCACACGCACCACTTCGCGGACGGCGAAGGCCATGGCGCTCTGCATCCGCACACCCAGCACGTCGAGCTTGAGCATGCCCATGGGGTCCATGTCGTGCTTGTCGAACTGGGACATGGGCAGCCCCAGTCCGCTGGGTTGCACGGGGGTGCGGTCCAGCAGGGAGGTGTCCCCCAGGATCACTCCGCAGGGATGCATGGAAATGTGCCGGGGCAGCCGGTCCAGGCGTTCGGTGAGGTCCACCAGCAGGTCCAGCTGCCGGTTCTTTTCCACCTGGCCGGAGAATTCCCGCAGTTCGGGCTTTTCGGCGAGCGCCTCGCGGAAGTTGCGGGCCGAGAAACGCCATAGCTGTTTAGCCACAGCGCCGATCTCCGCTTCCGCCATGCCCAGCGCCATGCCGGCGTCGCGCACTGCCCCGCGTGCCCTATAGCCGTTCTGCATACTCATCAGCGTGACCCGTTCGGAGCCGAAGCGTTCGAAGATGCGGTGATAGACGTTGTGCCGCTCGGCGCTTTCCACGTCAATGTCGATATCCGGCAGCGTGGAGCGGTCCCGGGAGAGGAAGCGTTCAAAGATCAGGTCATGGTCCAGCGGGTTGACGTGGCTGACGCCCAGCAGGTAGTTCACCAGCGAGGAGGCCCCCGATCCCCGGGCCGCAGCGCGTACTCCCATTCCGGTGATCATGGCCGAGACCTCCGCCACCGTGAGGAAGTACGAGGCGAACCCCAGCCGCTCGATGATGCCCAGCTCATGCTCGAGCCGGTTGCGCAGTTCCATTTCCGCAATGGAGTCCCGGGGACGCAGCCGGCGGGTGATCCCCGCCTCGCAGCGCTGGCGCAGTTCGATCAGAGGTTCCGCCTCGATGCCGATCACCGAGGCTTCCGGTACCACGGGCTGCTTCCAGCCCATGTCCGCCACCGGGTCTATCCGGCAGCTGTCCGCGAGCGCCGCAGTGTCGGCGAGCATCCGTGCCGCTCCCGAGGCGCCGTAGCCTGCCTCCGAGCTGATTTCGCGGGCTAGGGCGGTCATCTCCCGTGTCCCCTTGAGCCAGCCCTGTGCGTTGGGTTGTAAATCGGGCAGCCGCGAGAGCGAGGTCAGCGAGCGCGCGGCGTCGAGCACGTCGGCGGTGGCGGCTCCGTCCTCATCCACGTACCGCACGGCATTGGTGAGGATGGCGGGCACTCGCATCTCATCGGCCAGCCGGAACATGCGCACTGCGTGGGCAAGGCTGAGGTTCTCCCCCGGTGCGGACAGATGCGTGACCACCTCCACGGCGAGCGCCCGGGCAGGGATCAGCGAGCGCCAGCGGCCGAACAGGGTGCGGGCGACGGCGTAGCTGCGCCAGCGCATGGCCTGGCCGACGTCGGACTGCGGGCCGACCAGGACGGTCAGGACAGGTTCTTCCTCCCCCTCTACGCAGACATACCCGGCGAGCTGTTCCATGGTGACGCCCACCGGCTTCCCGGTACGGGCGCGTGAGGCGGAGGTGGCGGCATGTGCGGCGGAGATCAGCCGGCACAGTGCACGGTAACCTGCTCCCCCGGCATGTCCGCGGGCCAGGATGACCACCCGTCCCGTCACGGCGTTCCCGTCATCCAGCACGGCCAGGTCCACACCGACGATGGGATCAATGCCGGCGTCCATACAGGCCCGCAGATGCTTGACCGTTCCGTAGAGCCCGTCCCGGTCGGTGCAGGCCAGGGCGTCGGCTCCGTCCGCCGCGGCGGCGGAGGCCATCTCCTCCGGCCAGGACACCCCGTAATGGGCGCTGAAGGCGGTGGCTGCGTGCAGATGGATAAAGCCCATACTCAGGCGCTGTCCTTCAGGGCGTCGTGGATCCGGATCAGGCGCCAGCGGTCGCTGCGGACATGGTGCGAGAGGTCAAGGGTGCGCAGTTCGGAGCGGTCATTGAGGCGTGCCTGGACCCGCCAGATCTCGGTATCCACCAGCCCGGCGCCGTGCCCGCGTTCGGCACGGGTTTCCTCTTCCCACCAGTTGCGGCGTTCATACCAGCGCACGGGATCCGCACCCACCCGGTAGGTGTGTCCGCCCCAGATCAGCCGAAGCGGCTGGCCCGCGGGCGAGCACACCACCTCTATTGCTTCGCTGAAGACACCCATTCAGCTTCCTCTCCGCCCGCCGTGCAGGCATACCGCCTGCGTCCTTGGCCGCCACTGGTTATTAACCCGCAACTAATTCGAACATATGTTCGAATGCTCCGCCACCAGTGTACGACTGGCCGGGGACAAACGGGACCATGTACCGGGGATATCCGGTGCAGGCATTCCGGTTGAGTACGCTCTAGAGCTCTTCTTCCGCTTCCCTCCGCACCGTTGTGGACAGCGGCACCTCACGGATGAACAGGCATAGCACCAGGGCGACTGCGACAATGGGCACACTGAGCAGGAAAATCGGCGGCAGCGCGTGTCCGAAGGCCGACCCGATGAAGTCCTGGACGGGAGCCGGCAGGCCGCGCAGGGTCGCCGGGCTCAGGGAATTGATGTCCCCGCCCACCGCAGCCCCGGCGCCCTGCGGTGCGGCAGCAAGCTCGTTGCCCAGCCGGTGGATGAAGATCGAGCCGAACAGTGCAATGCCGAACGACGCCCCGATCTGGCGGAAATAGTTGGCTGCCGAGATAGCCGCGCCCATGTCCCTGCCGGGTACGCTGTTCTGCACAATCAGGACCAGGTTCTGCATCAGCATGCCGATGCCCATACCCATCACCAGCATGCCGATGGCCGTAAAGCTGTACGGGGTGGTGTTGGAAATCCTGGAGAGCAGCACCAGCCCGGCAATGATCACCGCACATCCCAGCACCGGATAGATCTTGTACCGGCCCGTGCGGGAGATCAGTTGGCCGGTGCCAATGGAGGTGAGCAGCAGCCCGCCCATCATCGGCAGCATCATCAGGCCCGACTGCGTGGCGGTGGCCCGGTTGACCATCTGCAGGAAGGTGGGCAGGTAGGAGATGGTGGAGAACATGGCGATCCCCACGGAGATGCCCACCAGCACGGGAATCAGGAAATTCCGGTGCCGGAACAGGCCCAGCGGCAGGAGGGGTTCCGGGGCACGCCGCTCCACCGGGACAAAGGCTGCTCCGGCCGCCAGCGTCACACCGGCCAGGATCAGGATCTGCGGGCTGGACCAGGCATAGGTGGTGCCGGCCCAGGTGGTCAGCATGATCAGCGCCGCGCTCGCGAGCGCCAGCAGTCCCGCGCCGGCATAGTCCAGCTTCGGGCGCCGCCCCTGCGGCTTGGGCAGGTGCAGCGAGGCGATGACGACGGCGAGCGCCAGGGCTCCGATAGGCAGGTTGATGTAGAACACCCACCGCCAGGACCAGGCATCGGTGATCCACCCGCCCAGCAGCGGACCGCCCACCGAAGCCAGCCCGAAGGCAGCGCCGATCAGGCCCATGTACTTGCCGCGCTCCCGGGGAGACACCAGATCCCCCAGGATGGCCTGCGCCCCGATCATCAGGCCACCGCCGCCGATGCCCTGCAGGGCACGGAAACCGATGAGCTGGCCCATGTTCTGCGACAGGCCGGAGAGGACCGAGCCCATCAGGAACACCCCGATGGCGAAAATGAAAATGTTCTTGCGGCCGAACAGGTCGCCGAGCTTGCCGTAGATGGGCAGTCCGATGGTGGCAGCCAGGATGTAGGCGGTCACTACCCAGGACAGGTGCTCCAACCCGTTGAGGTCACCCACGATGGTGGGCAGCGCCGTGGCCACGATGGTCTGGTCCAGGGCAGCCAGCAGTACGGACAGCAGCAGGCCGGTAAGGACAAAGGGAAGGCTCCGCTTCGGTTCCCCCTGGACGGTCTCCTCCCGGTGTCTGGGCACTGCCTGCACGGGACGGGGTGGAACTGCCGCAACACGCGGCGTGACGGCTTTGTGGGACATAGCGGAAATGGTTCTCCTCGCTGATTGGTGTGCCCTATTCGACTTCCGCTTCCACGCGGGCGGTTTTGGACAGCGGCTGCTGCACGATAAAGAGCGTGAGGATAAACGCCACCGCCAGGATGGGCACCCCCAGCAGGAAGATCGGCGGCAGCGCCTCACCGAAGGCGGATTTGACGAAGTCCTGAGCCGCGGGCGGGAGGGCTTTGATGGCCTCGGGGCTGATCGAGTTGGCCCCGCCGGATGCGGGGTCACCCGCCCCGGGGGGAGCAGAGGCCAGCTGGTCGTTCAGCCGGCGAATGAACAGGGATCCGAAGAGTGCTATCCCGAGCGACCCGCCCAGCTGGCGGAAGTAATTGGAGGTGGACACTCCGGTGCCCATGTCATGGGACGGGACGCTGTTCTGCACTATCAGCACCACGTTCTGCATCAGCGCCCCGATGCCCAGCCCCAGCACGAACATGCCCGCTGCAGTCAGCGAGTACGGCGTCGAACTGGAAATCCGGGAGAGCAGCAGCAGGCCGAGAATCATCGTTGCCGAACCGAGGATCGGGTAGATCTTGTACTTTCCGGTCCGGGAGATCAGCTGTCCGGTGCCAATGGAGGTGATCAGCAGGCCGGCCGTCATGGGCAGCATCATCAGCCCGGACATGGTGGGGGACGCTCCGTTGACAATCTGCAGGAAGGTGGGCAGGTAGGCAATGGAACCGAACATTGCCAGCCCCACGGCCAGGCCCACCAGGGTGCAGATCAGGAAATTCCGGATGGAAAACAGCCGCAGCGGCAGCAGCGGCTCCTTGGCCCGCAGTTCCACCGGGATGAACACGGCGACGGCGACGATGAACACGGCGCCCAGCGTCAGGATGGTCGGGGATGTCCAGGCATAGTTATTGCCGCCCCAGCTGGTCAGCAGTACCAGGGCGGCGCTGCCAATGGCCAGCAGGGCGGCACCGGCATAGTCCAGGCGGACGCCCTTGGCACTGTTCCTTGGCAGGTGCAGTGCGCCGATGATGACGGCGAGCGCAATGACCCCGATAGGAAGGTTGATGTAGAACACCCACCGCCAGGACCAGTAATCGGTCAGGTATCCACCCAGAAGGGGCCCGCTAACGGAGGCGATGCCGAAGGCCGCGCCGATCAGGCCCATGTACTTGCCGCGCTCGCGGGCCGGAATGATGTCGCCGATGATGGCCTGCGCGCCAATGATCAACCCGCCGCCGCCCACGCCCTGGATGGCCCGGTAGGTGATCAGTTCGGCCATGCTGTGTGATTGGCCGGACAGCGCCGAGCCGCCCAGGAACACCACGATGGCGAAGATAAAGATGTTCTTGCGCCCCAGCAGATCCCCGAGTTTGCCGTAGATGGGCAGGCCGATGGTGGAGGTCAGCAGGTACGCGGTTATCACCCAGGACAGGTGGTCCAGCCCGTGCAGGTCCCCCACGATGGTGGGAAGCGCCGTGGAGACAATGGTCTGGTCCAGGGCAGCGAGCAGCACCGAGAGCATCAGGCCGGCGAAGACGACGGCGACACGGCGTCGGGAGTGCTCCGGTGCCGGCTGCCTGCCGGAGGGGAGGTCCGGGGAATCGGCACCCGCCGCCGAAGCGCCGGAATGCGGAACGGCTGCCGGATGGGCCAGCGTTGCACCGGAATGGGCCGCGAGCGACACGGTGCTGACCGGAGCGCCCATGGCTCCGGTCATCCCTGCGGCGGGGTGGGCTGCTGTTGTTCCACGGGCGGTGAATCGCTCTGCCATATCCACCTTCTTGGGGGCTAAGGAAAGTTTGACGCAGACACTCTCCATGGCACGACCGCGGACCTGCCCCGTCAAGGGTCCGGTGGAAACTGCTTCCGCATGCTGGCCCGAATGTACTGCTTCCTCCCTCCGGCGTTGTTCCACGGGTAGGGCAGGCGCAGACTGGCACTAGCCGCGCACCGGCCATGGTGTCGAAGCCGGGCGGAATCCACGATGTTTCTCACGGGGTACGCCATGAACCACACAGTGAGTGTCATTTTTCGTGCCATACCGCTTCTGATGGGCGCTGTCTGCCTGTCCTATGGCCTCTACATCCTGGCCGGACCAAAGGATGCAGACCACTTTGTCGCCGGACACGTCAACGTGGGGCTGACCGCCATCTGTTATGCACTGTTCACTACGGCGGCCACCATCATTCGGCAGCTCATCGACCGCTACGGGCGCGTGTGGGGAATCATCCTGCCGCTCTCCGGCTACGTGGTTGCTGCCGCCGCCGTCATCTGGGGCATTGTTCTGGCCAACCGGGAGGGCACCGCGGAAAACCTCACGGCAGGCTTCGTGGTGATCGGCGTCGGCTTCGTTTCCGCATGCGTCAGCACCGTAGCGGCCGCATCCACCAAATTCTCGCTCATCCAGTCAGCGCAGTTACTCGAGCCTCGGAGCGGTCCGCCGGAAGGTGCTCACTCCCGCACCATCGGCGCCGTGCTGACAGCAGTTCCGGTTGTGGCAGCCATCGCCGGTTTCTCCCTCGCGATCGGCCTGTTGGTGCGCGGAGATGCTCCCGGGTTCGTTGCCGGCCACGTCCTGATCGGTCTCTCGGCGATCTGCACGTCACTGATCGCTCTGGTCGCTAGCATCGTGCGCCAGGTGCGCAACGAATTCGGCGACGGCGAACGTTTCGCCTGGGCCGGGCTCGTGGCGGCCGCGGGCACGGTCAACCTGCTGCTGGGGCTGTTCGTGCTGTTCAGTTCCGACGAGCCCTATCGGCTGGCCCCGGGATGTGTGCTGATCGGCCTGGGGCTGATCTGTTTCAGCATCCTGTCGAAAGTGCTGCTGCTGGCCCTCGTGTGGCGCCGCACGTTTGAGCTGGCCAACCGCATCCCGCTCATGCCCATCGGAACAGCGCTCACCTGCCTGTTCTTCGCCGCGTTCCTCTTTGAAGCCGCAGGCACGGACCCGGCGTTCTTTGTCCCCGCGCACGTGCTGGTTGGACTCGGTGCTGTCTGCTTTACCCTCTTCTCCATCGTGTCCATCCTGGAGGCGGGAACCTCGGAGTAGCACCTCAGGACAGCACGGAAACGGTTCCCCGCCAGGTGCGGATGCGGGTCCGGACGTCGCCGGGCAGCCCGGCGGCGTCAAACAGCTGCTCCAGGTCCAGGCCCTCCAGCGCCGCACGGAAGGCACCGTCCATACTGGTGCCGTGCACGGTGCAGAGCTGCTCGGCTTGGGCCTCCGGGTTGGGACGGCCCGTGGCGGCAGCGAGCGCATCGGCGTTGCGGACCGTCTCGAAGTAGTCGTCGCGGATGTCCTCCGGTTCCGTCCCTGCCGCGGCGAGCAGGACCATGGCCGTCATCCCGGTCCGGTCCCGCCCGGCCATGCAGTGGAAGAGCACCCCGCCCTCGGGTGCCTCGGCCAGGGCCGCCAGTACTGCGCCCATCCGCTGGGGCAGGCGGACGAGGTGCGGAAGGTAGTAAAGGGGTGTGCCCATCAGCCCGTTGTCCCAGTAGCCTGCCCAAAAATCCGGGTGGTCGGCCAGCCCGTCCAGGTCCACGGGCACGGTGGTAAGCCAGGGCGGACGGGTCCCGGTGTCCCGGGCGCGCTCGCCGGGCTGGCGGAGGTCGACGACGGTGCGGATCCCGAGCGTGTACAGCTTCTCCCAGCCTGCCGGGGGCACTGCATCCACAGTCTCGGAGCGAAAGAAGACGCCGTGCGGCGTGAGCACGCCGTTGCTCCGGCGTCGGCCGCCCAGGTCACGGAAGTTGACCAGCCCGGGAACGGTGCGCGCCGTTGCATCGGGGCAGGAAAGAGCGGTAGCGGGCCGGCCGGGAGCGTCAGGCAAATTCCATGCCTTCCGCCGGGCGGGGCCGGGTGAGCCAGTATTGGGTACCGGAAGCATCCCGGGCCACAATGCCTTCGTCCACCAGGTAGCGGCGGATCGAGGCCGGGTCGGCGGTGAATTTGGCGAGCCGGGTGGTGAGTTCCTTCTCCGTCAGCACGGGGCGCAGTCCGGGCTCCGGCGGGCGGGCGTGTTCAAAGACCTCTCCGGCCAGGAAATGCAGCAGCTCCAACCGGTCCGCGCGTTTGCGCGGATAGGTTTCGACCCTGCCGCTCACCAGGAACCTGCGGGCCGAGGAATCAGGCGGGCGGACTCCGGCGGCCAGCAGGTCGCGGAAGACTGCCGGGGAGGGCGCCACCCGGTTTTCCCGGACGTCCAGCAGCCCGGCCTGCTGCAGCACCGCCAGCGACTTGGCCTCTGCAGAAGTGAGTCCAGCCGGATCCAGCGGGGCGCCGTCGTCGGCCGCCAGCACGGCGCGGGCGTAGAGATGCAGGCGCCGCGGGTCAGCCAGCGCGGCGGCCACGAGACGCCAGCGGTTCTCCCCTGACGCCGTCTTTCCCGGATTCATGGTTTCCCCCGGAACGGACCAGCAGCAGTGGTGAGCGTCATGGGCCATAACCTACCCGATGCCCCGGCCCGGTCCTCAGCTCCGGCTGAACGCGTCCAGTTTCCGCTGGGTCTCCGCCTGGTGCCGAACCTTGAGTTCGTAGTCGATAAAGGCCTCGATCATTGCCTTGTAGGTCCGCTCCACCACGTTGGAGTCGCTGTCCTGCTCCTCGGCGGCCTGCCGGACGTGGGCTATCACTTCCTCCATGCGCTTGGGCGAGCGGACGGCGGCGTCATTTTCCTTCAGTCCCCCGGCGAGGCGGACCAGCCGCTCGCGCCGCCAGATCAGCGCAACGATTTCCTCGTCAATCTCGTCAATTGCTGCCCGGACATTGTCTAGCTGTCCCGAAACGGATTTCTGCTCAGCTGCTTCCATGCTTTAAGAGTATCCAGCACCGTCGGGCCGCGGCCCCGCAATTCGTGCGTGCTGGCGGGGCCCGCCGGGACACGGCTGCGAAATTCTCCTCCGCCGGAATGCGTAATCCGGGGCCGTTGGTGGCAGGATCGAGACGTGAACCCCCATGTATCCGTGGTCACCGTAGGCGTACGGGACCTCGAAGTAACTTACGCGTTTTACGTATCCCGGCTGGGCTGGGACCCGGTGCAGTACGTTCCCGAGGAAGTGCTGTTCTTCCAGATCAACCACGGGCTGGTCCTGGCCTTCTTCCGCGCCGACCATCTGGCGGCCGAAGCCGGCCCGGTGGGCGACATCCGTGAGGCGCCCTTCACGCTGGGGCACAACGTGGGTTCCCCCGGGGAGGTGGATGAGGTTCTGGCCAACGCTGCGGCCGCCGGCGGGCAGATCACCGCACCGGGGACGCAGATGAGCTGGGGCGGGTACTCCGGGTACTTCACCGATCCGGACGGTATCCGGTGGGAGGTCTGCTTCAATCCCGGATTGTCAGTGGACGACGAGGGCCGGGTCACCATCTCGGCCCTCACTCCGGACACGTCGGAGGTATCCGGCCTGGACAGCCCGGTGGGCTAAAAGAGCACGTCCACCGCGGCGGAGGTATCCGGGTGCAGCAGGTACTCTCCGTCGTTGCGGACATTGCCCACCTCCGGGTGCGCCGGCCGCACCTGCCAGTCCGACGCCGCGGGGTGGGCCTGTGCCACGGCCATCCCCACCAGCGCGGCGGCGTTTGTTCCGCCGGGACTCGTTCCGGCGGAGTTTGTTCCGGCAGGATTCCGCCGGGGAAGCGCCGCCGGATCCAGCCAGGCGGCCATCGCCTCGGGGGACAGGGGCAGCGGCAGCCGGTCATGCAGCTCCCCCAGTTCCCGCAGCACCGGTTCGGTGCTGTCCGCCGGGGGCGAGGCAACGGTCAGGATCGTGGTGGAAAGCAGCCACCGCTGCGGATCGCCGGGGCCCTTGGCCGGGTCCCGCCACCACTCATACAGCCCCGCGAGGAAAATGGGGCGTCCGTCGGTCCGGGAGACATAAAACGGCCGGCGGGCCTTACCCGGACCGGCCTTCCACTCGTAGTAGCCGTCCACCGGAACGGCGCAGCGGCGGGCAGCGACGGCGTCCCGGAACGTGGGTTTCTCCAGCACCGTCTCGCTTCGTGCATTAAAAGCCCGCACCCCCACCGAGGCATCCTTCGCCCAGCCCGGCACCAGCCCCCACTTCGCCACGTGCACTTCCCGGACGCGCCGGCCGTCCACCAGGCGTTCCAGCACCACCGGGACGTCCGACGTCGGCGCCACGTTCCAGGAGGCACGCAGTTCCAGGTTCGCGTCCGCTTCCGCTTCCGCTTCGGCTTCGGCCACCAGGTCCGCCGTGGTCCGGGCCATCACATATCGTCCGCACATGCTTTCAGTCTGCCACCGGGAATGCCGCCGGCCGGAATACTGTTGGAGTAGGCAATCAGCTATTTCCCCTGGAAGAGGAGCACTACCGTGGCCGCCACAGCCGAAGCATTTACCCCCGCAGCCGGAACCATCACCATGTTCTCCACCTCCTGGTGCGGGTACTGCCGCCGCCTGAAGTCCCAGCTGGACAGCCAGGGCATCGGCTACACCGAGGTCAACATCGAAGACGTCGAGGGCACGGCGGACCTGGTGGAGGCACTGAACGGCGGCAACCAGACGGTGCCCACCGTGATCTTCCCGGACGGATCCTCCGCCACCAACCCGTCCGCCTCGGAAGTGAAGTCCCGCCTGGGGCTTTAGCCCTCCGCCGTCGTGCCGCCCGCCGTCGTGCGGCCCGCCGTCGTGCCGGATCCGGCGTTGTTCCGGGCCAGGCGCGACGGCCACCAGACGTGCCGGCCGATGTCATAGGTCAGCGCGGGGACCAGCAGGGAGCGCACCACCAGGGTGTCCAGCAGCACCCCGAAGGCGACAATAAAGGCCAGCTGCGCCAGGAAGAGCACCGGAATCACGCCCAGGGCGGCGAAGGTTGCCGCCAGCACAATGCCGGCGCTGGTGATGGCGCTGCCGGTGATCATCAGCCCGCGGACCACTCCCTCGCGGGTGCCGTGCCCGATGCTTTCCTCCCGCACTCGGGTCATCAGGAAGATGTTGTAGTCCACGCCCAGGGCCACCAGGAAGATGAAGCCGAACAGCGGCACGGCCGGATCGGCTCCCGGGAAGCGGAAGACGTGGTTGAACACCAGGGCGGAGACACCCATGGTGGCCCCGAAGGACAGCAGCACCGTCAGGATCAGCAGGAACGGGGCCAGCAATGCCCGCAGCAGCAGCATCAGCAGGAACAGGATCACCACCAGAACCACCGGGATGATGAGGTCCCGGTCATGGGCGGCGGCAGCGTTGGTGTCGATGGTCGTGGCCGTCACACCGCCGATCAGCACGTCGCTGATCCCGGCCACTTTCTCCCGCATGGCCGAGACGGCCTGCTCCGCGGCGTCGGACTCCGCGGCGTCCTTCAGCGTGGCTTCCAGCAGGACTTTCCCGTCCACCACCTTCGGTGCGCCCGAGGTTCCCGGCACGGGTGAGGCCTGCACCCCGTCTGCCGTCACCGGCAGGGTACCGGCCGGGGTTCCCGTAGCGTTCACGGACAGGGCATCCACCCCGGGAACCGCCAGGATGTTCCGGGCCACGGCATCCAGTTCCCCTTCCGGGGCGACAATCAGCGCCGGGCTGCCCGAGCCGGAGGGAAAGTGCTCGCCCAGGACCTGCTGGCCTTCCTTCGTGGCGGTCTGTCCCAGCACGAAATCGCTTTGCGGCACCCCGGAGGCCCGCAGCTGCAGCAGGCCAGCCGCGGCAATCAGGAGGACCACGGTGGGAATCACCCAGAGCCGGCGAGGATGCGCCTTGACGGCCCGGGCCACCCGGGGCCAGAGGCCCTTGGCGGAGTTCCCGTCCCGGTCCGGATGTTCGGAACCGAACTTCGGCCGGCGCGGCCAGAAGGCCGCCCTCCCGGTCAGCATCAGCAGTGCCGGCAGCAGGGTCATGGCCGCCAGGAACGCGAACCCGATGCCGATGGCCGCCACCGGCCCCAGCGCCTTGTTGGAATTAAGGTCGCTGAGCAGCAGGCACAGCAGCCCGGCCACCACGGTGGCCGCGGACGCGAGCACCGGTTCGAAGGTTCCCTTCAGCGCTGCCTTGGTGGCGTCCCACCTGCCCTCAAAGTCCCGCAGGGATTCCCGGTACCGGGAGACGTAGAGCAGCGAATAGTCCGTTGCGGCACCGATACCCAGGATGAACAGGATGCCCTGGACCTGGCCGTTCAAGGTCAGGGTTCCGGCTTTGGCCAGGTAGAAAACCACCAGGATGGCTGCCGAGAGGGCGAAAATGGACGTCAGCAGGACCAGGAACGGCAGCAGCGGTGAACGGTAGACCACTACCAGGATCACCAGCACCGCCACTGCCGCCACCAGCACCAGCGACGTGTCGATGCCGCCGAAGGCCTCCGTGATGTCTGCCAGCTGTCCGGCCGGTCCGGTGACGTAACTGTCCAGTCCCTGCGGAAGGTCCTTCGCCACGACGCTGCTCAGATCCTGGACGGTGGCCGTGGCGCCGTCATTGTCCTGCACCGGCACAAAGATTTCCGCTGCCTTGCCGTCAGCGGAGAACTGGGGCGGGGAAACCGTGCCGGCCACGCCGCTGACATCCGACAACGCGGACGTCCGGCCGGTGACGAAGTCCTTGTCCGCGTCCGTCAGGCCGTCATTGTTCACGTACACGATGACGGCGGGGATAGCGTCGCTGTCCGTAAACTTCTCCTGCAGCGCAGCCACCTTCGTGGACGCGAAGCTGGCGGGCAGATACGAGGTCTGGTTGTTGTCCGCCACCTCGCTGATTTTTCCGAAGTAGGGGCCGCCGATACCGCCGACGGCCAGCCAGGCCAGGACCAGCAGCACCGGCAGCAGGAAGAGGGACCGTGCGGTACGCCGCCCTGTCCCCCGGTTCCGCGGACCATCGGGGGAATCCGGTGTGCTGCTGCCGGACACTGAGGCGTTCATGGGGCCGTCCTCGGGGGTAGGCGGCGCCCCAGGGGGCCTCCCGCGGGCGGGGAGCGGCCGCCTGCGGGCCTTTCCGTCTTTCATCGTAGGGCGCCGCCGGCGGCAGCGGCAGGCCCCGCACGGTTGCGCCGGAAGCGGAAGCGTAATTCCCGGCTTCGCCCCCGGTGAAAGGCTTCATAGGATGGAAGGCGGGATGCCGGACTCAGGCTTCCCGCCCGAACATCGAAAGAGGCAGCACACTCATGGTTCATAAGGTTCAGGCCGTAGTCGTCAAGGAAAAAAACGCCCCCGTCTCCCTGGAGACCATCCTGGTTCCGGATCCCGGTCCCGGCGAGGCACTGGTGGACATCCTCACCTGCGGCGTCTGCCACACCGACCTGCACTACAAGCAGGGCGCCATCAATGACGACTATCCGTTCCTGCTCGGCCACGAAGCCACCGGCGTCGTCTCCGCCGTCGGCCCCGGCGTCACCGAGGTGGCTCCCGGCGACCGTGTGGTGCTGAACTGGCGTGCCGTGTGCGGTGAGTGCCGTGCCTGCCGCAAGGGCGAGCCGCAGTACTGCTTCAACACCGCCAACGCCACGCAGAAGATGACCCTGGAGGACGGCACCGAGCTGACGCCTGCCCTGGGCATCGGCGCGTTCGCTGAAAAGACCCTCGTGGCTGCCGGCCAGTGCACCAAGGTGGACGACGACGTCGACGCCGCCGCGGTGGGCCTGCTCGGCTGCGGCGTGATGGCCGGCATCGGTGCAGCCATCAACACCGGCGCCGTGCAGCGCGGGGAATCCGTGGCCGTGATCGGCTGCGGCGGCGTGGGCATTGCCGCCGTCGCCGGGGCGAAGCTGGCCGGAGCCACCACCATCATCGCGGTGGATATCGACCCCGCCAAGGTGGAGATGGCGCTGGCGCAGGGCGCCACGCACGGCATCAACTCCAAGGACGAAGATCCGGTGGAGGCCATCCGCGCCCTCACGGGCGGCTTCGGCGCCGACGTCGTCATTGACGCCGTGGGACGCCCGGAAACCTATAAGCAGGCCTTCTACGCCCGTGACCTCGCCGGCCGCGTGGTGCTGGTGGGCGTCCCCAACCCGGACATGTTGATCGAACTGCCGCTGGCGGACGTCTTCGGCCGCGGCGGCTCCCTGAAGTCCTCCTGGTACGGCGACTGCCTGCCCTCGCGTGACTTCCCCATGCTGGTGGAGCAGTACAAGCTCGGCCGGCTGGACCTGGATGCCTTCGTCACCGAGCGCATCGGGCTGGGCGACATTGAGGAAGCCTTCACCAAGATGCATGACGGCAAGGTCCTGCGTTCGGTGGTGGAACTGTAATGTTCCGCATCGACAACGTGGTCACCTCGGGGACGTTCTCCCTCGACGGCGGCACCTGGGACGTGGACAACAACGTCTGGATTGTCGGCGACGACGCCCAGGTGATTGTCATCGACCCGGCGCACAACATCAATGCCGTGGCCGAAGCCGTCGGGGACCGGGAAGTCATGGCCATCCTGCTCACGCACGGCCACGATGACCACATCCGCGCCGTCGGCGAGGCCCGGGACCGCTTCAGCGCCCCGGTGTTCCTGCACGCAGCGGACCGGATGCTCTGGGACGCAGTGTTCCCGGACGAGGGACCGGATGATGAAATCGAGGACGGCGATACGTTCGAGATCGCCGGGCACACCCTGCGCGCCCTGCACACCCCGGGCCACTCCCCCGGGTCGGTGTGCTTCTCCCTGGCTGCCGGCGACGATGTTCCCGAACCGGTGGTGTTCAGCGGCGACACGCTGTTCAACGGCGGTCCCGGTGCCACCGGACGCTCCTACAGCGATTTCCCCACCATCATCGAGTCCATCCGCGAACGGCTGCTGACGCTGCCGGCGGAAACCAAGGTGCTCACCGGGCACGGAGATTCGACGTCGATCGGTGCTGAAGGGCCGCACCTGCAGGAATGGATTGACCGGGGGCACTAACCACTGCCTCCCGTGACAACGATGCCCCGGCAAAAAGGCCGGGGCATCGTTGGTTTAAGTGCTGTATTCCTCCATTTCCCGCCTCTGCGGCCGGGACCCGGAATTATTCGGGCGCCTAACGGGTTCCCTTTCCCATGACAACAATCGCGATCATTGGAGCAGGGCGGGGCCTCGGGGCCGCCGTCGCACGGCGATTCGGCGCGGAGGGATTCTCGGTGGCCCTGATTTCCCGGAACCAGGCCAAACTGGACGCGCTGGCGGAAGACCTCGGGAAGGCCGGCATCCAGGCCCGCGGCTTCGCTGCCGATGTCCGCAAACCGGAGTCCATCGCCGCCGCCCTTGAGGCCGCCGCCGAGACCCTCGGCCCGGTCGAGGTGCTGCAGTACAGCCCGCTGCCGCAGAAGGACTTCATGCGGCCCGTCCTCGAGACCACCCCGGCGGACCTGGTGGGTCCCGTCGAGTTCTCCATCTACGGTCCGGTTGCCGCGGTCCACCAGGTGCTGCCCGGAATGCGGTTCCTCGGTGAAAACCGCGGCACCATCCTCTTCGTCAACGGCGGCTCCGCCGTGAAGCCCGGCCGCGGCGTCACCGGAACCTCGGTGGCCTTCGCCGGCCAGGCGGCCTATGCCCAGCTGCTCCACGAGGTCCTCGGCGAGGAAGGCATCCACGTATCGCAGCTCATCATCGGCGGCCGCATCATTGAAGGCGATCCCGAGAAGGATCCGGACGCCCTTGCCGGCGTCCTGTGGGATCTCCACCGCGGCCGGGACACCTTCCGCCGCCAGATCAGCGCCGACTGACCGCTTTTGGTCAAGCACGCAGTTTCGGCACCACACTTAGCAGGGAGCACAGCATGAGCAAGATCTGGTTCATTACGGGAACATCGCGCGGCTTCGGCCGCGAATGGGCGGAAGCCGCCCTGGAACGCGGCGACTCGGTGGCCGCCACGGCCCGCAGCACGGACAGCCTCACGGCACTGGCGGACACCTACGGCGACCGGGTCCTGCCGCTTTCGCTCGACGTCACGGACCGTGACGCGGTCTTCGCCGCCGTCCGGCAGGCGCAGGAGCACTTCGGCCGGCTCGACGTCGTCATCAACAACGCCGGGTACGGTCAGTTCGGCATGGTCGAGGAACTCTCCGAGGCCGAAGCACGCGGCCAGATTGAAACCAACCTCTTCGGAGCACTCTGGGTCACCCAGGCCGCCCTGCCGTACCTGCGTGCCCAAGGCAGCGGCCACATCATCCAGGTCTCCTCCATCGGCGGCATCTCCGCCTTCCCGTCCGTGGGCATCTACCACGCCTCGAAGTGGGCGCTTGAAGGGCTGAGCCAGTCACTGGCCCAGGAGGTTGCCGGCTTCGGGATCAAGGTCACCCTGATCGAACCGGGCGGCTTCTCCACCGATTGGAGCGGCAGCTCCGCGAAGCATGCCGAGCCCCTTCCCGCCTACGACGGCGTCCGGGAGCAGGCCGCCAACCGTCCGAGCCGCGCGGCTGCGCCCGGGGACCCGCATGCCACCCGCGGGCCGATCCTCACCATCGTCGACGCCGAGAATCCCCCGCTGCGGGCCTTCTTCGGCGAAGCCCCGCTCGCTATCGCCAAAGCGGACTACGAGTCCCGGCTCGCGTCCTGGGAGCAGTGGCAGCCGCTGGCCGTGGAAGCCCAGGGAGGCAGCAACTGATGCCGGAACACACCGCCGCCGCGGCTGAAACCGTGACGGACCCTGCGGTCCGGGACAGCCTGCGTCTCATCCTGGACGAACTCGCCACAGCGGCAGACGGCCTGCAGGAGGACCAGCTGGCAGCACTGGCGGCCGAAATCCGGCAGGCCAAACGGATCTTCGTGGCCGGCGGCGGCCGCAGCGGCCTCGCCCTGCGCATGCACGCCATGCGCCTGATGCACCTCGGACTGACCGTGCACGTGGTGGGCGAAACCACCACGCCGGCCATCGGTTCCGGCGACCTGCTGGTGGTGGCCTCCGGGTCCGGCAGCACGGCCGGTGCCGTCGCGGCGGCACAGACCTCCCTCTCGGCCGGCGCCCGGGTGGCTGCCCTGACCACCGACGGCGATTCCACGCTGGCGGAAACCGCACACCGCGTGGTGGTCATCCCTGCCGCGCAGAAAACCGATCACAGCGGCACGGCGTCCCGGCAGTACTCCGGCAGCCTCTTCGAGCAGGCACTGCTCCTGGTGCTCGACGCCGTCTTCAACACCCTCTGGAAGTCCGACGGCACCCCCGCCGAGGACCTCTGGCCCCGGCACGCCAACCTCGAATAGCGCGTGCCCCACACCAACTTCCCTTCCCAGCTATCAAAGGAAACACCATGAAACTGCAACTCGCCATGGACGTACTGACCGTCGAAGATGCCCTCGAACTCTCCGGGAAGGTTGCCGAGTACGTCGACATCATTGAACTGGGCACCCCGCTGGTCAAGAACGCCGGACTTTCCGCCGTGACGGCCATCAAGGAAGCCCACCCGGACAAGATTGTCTTCGCCGACCTCAAGACCATGGACGCCGGCGAGCTTGAAGCCGACATCGCCTTCAAGGCAGGCGCCGACCTCGTGACGGTGCTCGGCGTTGCCGATGATTCCACCATCGCCGGAGCCATCAAGGCCGGCAAGGCCCACGGCAAGGGCGTCGTCGTGGACCTCATCGGCGTTGATGACAAGGCGGCCCGCGCCAAGGAAGTCACCGACCTGGGCGCCGAGTTCGTGGAGTTCCACGCCGGCCTCGACGAGCAGGCCCAGGACGGCTACGACCTCAACACCCTGCTCACCGCAGGCAAGGCAGCCGGTGTGGCGTTCTCCGTCGCCGGCGGCGTGAAGCTGGCGACCGTTGCCGATGTGCAGGCCTCCGGAGCCGACGTCGCCGTCGTCGGCGGCGGCATCTACAGCGCCGACGATCCCGCCCTGGCGGCAAAGGAACTGCGCGCCGCCATCAGCTAGATGAGCGGAGCCCCGGCCGGTGCCCTGCCGGACGTGCTGCGGAAGGCCGGCCCTCGGGGCCGGCCTTCCGCAGTTTCTGCAACCCCTTGAATCGGTTTCCGTGCCGCAAGACACTGGGCGTATGGCACTGCAGATCAGCCCCACCTTCTGGAAAACCCTGCCCGAGCTGCGGTACGAACCAACACCGCGGCGCATACGGGCCCAGCTCGGCAACACCACGGTGGTTGACTCCACCCACGCGCTGCTGGCCTATGAACCCCGGCGGGTCACCCCCCTCTACGCCGTTCCGGACCGGGACATTGCCGCGGAGCTGGCGGCCGCGGATGCGCCGGAGCAGGACCCGCTGGCCGCCGTGCCGCCGGATGCCCTGATGGACCCGCGCTACCCGTTCGCCGCGCACACTGCCCCGGGGCAGGTACTGGACCTGCGCGCCGGATCCCATGACCTGCCCGGGGCTGGTTTCCGGGCGGAGGATCCGGACCTCGCCGGCCACGTGCTGCTGGATTTTGCTGCTTTTGACCGCTGGCTGGAAGAGGACCAGGAGGTCCGGGGCCATCCCCGGGACCCGTTCCACCGCGTGGACGCCGTGCCGTCTTCGCGCAGTGTGCGGGTCCACCTGGGCGGGACACTGCTGGCGGAGACCCGCGAGCCGCTGTTCGTCTACGAGACCATGCTCCCGCCCCGCACCTATTTTCCGCGGAACGACGTCGACTGGGACGTCCTGAGCTCCTCTCTGAAGCATTCGGTCTGCCCGTACAAGGGCACCGCGTCCTACTGGTCCGTCACGGACCGGGCGGAGGGCACCGACCTGGCCTGGTCCTACGAGACCGTCCTGCCCGATTCCGCCCCGCTGAAGGACCTGGTCAGCTTTTTCGACGAACGCACCAGCGTGTATGTGGACGACGTCCGGCAGGACATCACTTCGCTGTTCCGGTTCTGACGAATCCTGCCGCCGTCTAACCGTTATTGCCGGCAATCTGGATGAGGTTGCCCACCGTGTCCGAAAACACCGCCGTCGTCATGGGTCCCATCCGGACCGGCGGCTGGGTGAAATCGACCCCCAGGTCCCGGAGCCGGTCGTATTCCTCCTGGACGTTGTCCACCTCGAAGGACGTGAACGGAATTCCATCCGCCACCAGTGCCTGCGTGAACGGCGCCACGGCGGGATGGCCGGCGGGTTCAAGCAGCAGTTCCACGCCGCCTTCTTCCCCGGCTGTGCCCACGGTGAGCCACCGCGCGCCGCCGGCCGGAACATCCACACGCTTCTCGAAACCCAGCACCCGGGTATAGAAGTCCAGTGCCCGGTCCTGATCCTCCACGAAAACGCTCGTCACCACGATCTTCATGTCCGCTCCTGTTCTTCATTGCTGTCCAGCCGCTCTCCCGCCTGCCCCGGCATGGGCGGCGGGATGCGGCTGGGTACTTCACTCCAGATCCTCGAAAACATCACCGAGGACTGCAGCCCCCGGCGGCCGCGGCGGCCAGGCAATGGCCAGCATCTCGGATCCGACGGTGCGGCTCCAGCGGGCATCACCGTCCACGTCCGGAGGCACCCCGGGCGACAGCACATGGCGCTGGGTCCGGTGTTCCAACAGGCCCGCCACCACCCGGTGCGCCACGCCGCTCACGTCCACCTCGACGCCGATCTGCTCATCCGGGATCGGGCGGAGGTCATATACCCGGTGCTCGTCCCACGGCGGAAGTCCGCGCCGGATCCGGGCCCGGTTCCACAGGTCCCAGGTGGAACGGCGCACCCCTCCATGCAGCAGCCGCCGGAACCCGCGGCCGCCGTCGCTGCACAGCTGCGCGAACGCCGTGTCCGTGGCGGCACCGACGGCAATGTGGTCCGGATGCCCGGTGAGTCCGTCGGGGCCGAAGGTGACAACGACGTCGGGGCGTTCCTCGGACAGGATGGTGCCGATCCGTTGCATCAAATCTTCGAAGGGGACCTGCGCCACCGCACCGTCCTCGAAGTCCAGCCACTCGTGGCGGTCCGGAGGCCTGCCGTGCGCGGTCCACGCCGCGTCGGTCTCCCGGCGGCGGATCCGACCGAGCGGTTCACTGACCGGAGGGTAGGCCGGATCGATCTGCCCGGCGCCGCCGTCGGTCGCATGGACCAGGACAAAGCGGAATTCCGGTTCGTCTTCGTGCAGCGCCACCGTTCCGGCCAGCCCGTACGCATCATCATCAGGATGCGCGACAACCAAGGCAAGCACGTGCGGGCCCGTCATGTCCGGTACCTCCTGCGGCTCTCTGGAGTCCTGCCACCGTCCCAGCCTAGGACGGGCAGCTTCCGGAAGGAACCGGCCGCGCATTCGAAGACTGGACGCGGAGGACCGCAGCGGGAGCTAGGCTGGTTGGCCATGGAGTGGTTCAGCGCCGAGGGCTATGAATTCGCCCGGCAGGTCCTGCAGCGCGGCATCGCCGCCGTGTACCTGGTCGCTTTTCTTAACGCGGCCACCCCTCCTTCTGAAGAAACCTGGCCGAGCTGCGCTTTGAACCTACGCAGCGGCACATCCGCGCCAACTGGCTACTGGGACGCCCTGCATCCGTCCCTCAGACATTCCGTCTGTCCCTACCAGGCACGGCCTCCTAATGTCCGTTGCCGCCTGTCAGGAAGGCACCGATCTGGCCTGGTCCTACGGATCCGTCCTGCCCGATTCGGCCCAGTTAAAGGATCTGGTCAGCGTTTTCGACGAACGCACCAGCGTGTATGTGGATGATGCCAAACAGGACATCAATTCGCTGTTCCGGTTCTAAGACCGTCCGGGTCTACGTGGTGGTATCCCCTATCCGCTGTTCGCGGCCATCTGTAGCACATAGCCGCAGGTATCGGCGAACACGGCGGTAGTCATGGGCCCGCTGCTCCGGCGGCTGCGTGAACTGCACACCAGGGCCAGCAACCGTTCATATTCCCCCTGGACGTCCTCCACCTCGAAAATTGGTGAAGGGACTTCCGTCCGCAACCAGGCCCTCTTGGAACGGCACCACGGCAGGATGCGCATTGGGCTCCAAGGACAATTCAATGCCGCCGTCCTCCCCCGGATTGCCGACCGTCAGCCAGCGGTAACCGCCCATCGGAACGTTGGCCCGCACCTGGAAGCCCAGCACCCGGGTGTAAAAATCCAATGCCTTGTCCTGGTCCTCGCCGAAGATGCTGCCCACGACTATTCGCATGGCCCCTCCTTGTCCTTAGGGACACCGTAGGCAAGCCGCCGGACGCCCAAAAAGAGACGCCGGTTGCTTTACAGGGAGGCCTTGGAGCCCTTCCCCCACCAGTTTGATGCCCGGTTTGCCCGGTCAGTTGGCGACACACGCAGCAAGAGTGTCGACTTAGTTATAGGTTTGGCTCGCCGAAAACCGTCAAATCGGCATATCTGGGAAAACTAGGATACATTCTGTCGACACTATGGTAGGTTCGTGACAAATATCACATCTACGGACCTAAACGTTGCATTCCACAACGAAGTGGTTGCCGGCCGCAGTGCCACAACACCAAAACCATGGGCCGCCCCAGCGGCCAACTCCCAGGGAGGAAGACATTGGGAATTTTCACAGCAATCCGCCCGGCAAGTAAGCAGGGGCACCGAACACTATCTATCGTGGCGGGCGTCAGCGCCGTTGGCTTACTCGCCGCCTGCGGCGGCTCCGGATCCGCTTCTTCAGCAGGTGGTCCCGAGCAGGAGCTCACCGTCGCGGCCTCCGCCCCCTACGGCCCGGACCATATCTTCACCAAAGCCATGGTCGCCTTCGGTGATGCCACCACCGAGGCGTCCAACGGGAGCATGGAGTTCGAGTGGAACTACGGCGACTCCGTAGTCAAACAGCCCGAACTCGCAGCTGCACTTTCCGACGGAATCATGGATGTTGGGTTTGTCGGTCCGGCGTTTACTCCCGCAGACTTCCCCGTTGACGGCTGGGCCTCCCGGCTCGGCATTGGAGGCGACACCCGTCCGGTGGTGGGTGTCCTGGCGTCCGCCGGCGCCATGATCGAATTCGGCCTTACGGAACCCGGCCTTGCCGCCGAGCAGGAAGAATTCGGCCTGCATCCGGTCATACCGCGCTTTCAGCACTTCGATAATTATCAGCTGCTTTGCAATAAGCCAGTGGACAGTTTGGAAGCAGCTGCCGGCAAACGGGTAAGGGTCGGCGGAGCCGCCTACTCTGCTGAAGCGGAGAATCTCGGCATGGTCCCGGTTTCACTGAGCGGCGCCGAAATCTACGAGGGTTTTGAACGCGGCATCGTGGACTGCTTCATGGGAGGCGAGGTGGACATGCTCGGCCTGGGTCTCTCCGACATAGGAAAGAACTACACCTCGGTCAACCTCCCCGGATGGAACAGCGTCTCCGTCGACGCCGGAGGAGTGTTCTACGAGGACCTCTCCGAAAGCCAGAAGACCGCCATGAACGCGGGCATCCCGGCCTTCATGGAGGAAATGTTCAGCGGCTACATCAAGCAGCAGCACCAGTTCTTCAGTGAAGGTGCAAAGGATGGCATCGTGTTCCACGAGGCCGACACCGCCATGCAGAAGAAGATCGACACGCACCACGAAAGCGTGCTGGCCGATCTGAAGGCCAACGCACCGGAAGGCATCGAGGACCCGGCGGCAACGGTCGAGCGTTTCACGGCGCTGCAGGCCAAGTGGGTCAAGATCGTCGAAGACCTAGGGTATGACCAGGGGGTAAAGACCAAGGCTGAATGGGTTCAAAAGTACCCCGAACTGCCCGAAATCGACCTCGCGCCGTGGATCGAGGCATTGAACGAAGAGGTTCTGGCCGAGTACCGGCCCACGTCCTGACATTCTCCTGAGGAATAGGTAGGTCAAGGTAATGGCTAAAGGTACGGGAACGGGAGCGTTGGAAACGACGACTCTTCGGTTGACCCAGGCCCTGACGGTCCTCGCGGGCATTGCGGCGCTCGGGCTGGCGGCCCACATGGTGTTGGACGTCTGCCTGCGGTTCTTTGCCAACGCACCCATTGAAGGCACCATCGAGTACGTCACGTACTGGTGGATGCCGGTAATGGTCTTCTGCGCAATGGCAATCACACAGCGTCGAGGCGAGCATATCGACCTGCCGATGCTGCACGAGCGGCTTCCGCACAGGATGCGGGCGGTCGCGACCGCGCTCATCAACACCGCCACTCTGGTGTTTGTCGGGCTCATCGGATGGTACGGGGTGGAAAACGCCCTGGCTCAGACGGCCGTCGGAGAATTCACCTCCGCCACAAACACCCTGGTCTGGCCAACCCGCTGGATCGTGCCGGTCGGCATCGCGGTCCTGGTGTTGCAGCTCATCGCCGAAATCAAGCACGCGGTGCAGGCAGCACGCGGAAAAGAAACCCTGACCACCCAGGAAGAGGTGAACAACGGTGACCTCCCAGCTTTCTAACGACGTCTCCGTTTCCCGGCCCGCAGGCAGCCGCCGGGAAACGAAGCGATCGGCCAGGAGTATCTCCAGCGGTGCTTATCTGGCCCTCCTGGGCTTGGCGGTCCTGCTTGTCATCGGGATCTTTACCCTGGACGGCCGGGAGCTGAAGGCCAGCCTGGCCATCATCCTGATGCTGGACCTGCTCATCCTGAAGTTTCCCATCGCCGTAGCCATGGGAGCCTCGGGCATACTCGGGGTGTGGGCCATCAGCGGAGAGCGTGCGGTGATCCGCACCTTGATGGATGTTCCGTACGGTACCGCGGCCAGTTGGTCCATGAGCGTGCTGCCGATGTTCATTCTCCTTGGCATGATCCTGTGGCGCTCCGGCGCGACGGCCAAGGTGTTCAACGCGGCACGGGCGTGGCTTGGCTGGCTGCCCGGCGGCCAGGCGATTACCACCAACCTCGCGGGAGCAGGGCTGGCCGCCGCCAGCGGATCCACCATCGGCATCACCTATGCGCTGGGTCGAATCGGCATTCCGGAGATGCTCCGTTCCGGCTACGACCGCCGGCTCGCCGTCGGCTCCGTCATCACCGCAGGCCTTCCCGGACAGCTCATTCCTCCGAGCCTGCTGATGGTCGTATACGCGGGAATCGTCAACGCGCCGGTGGGCCAGGCGTTGCTGGCCGGTATCGTGCCGGGACTCATGGTCGCTGCCGTCAGCATCATCATGATCGTGCTCCTAGCCGTATTTGCTAAGGGCATGGTTCCCCGCGGAGCGAATGCCTCCCCCAAGACGAGCTGGGATGAACGGTGGCGGACGCTCACGCACGTAGCACCCCTGCCACTGCTGATCTTCATCGTCATGGGCGGCATGTACGCGGGATTCTTCACCGCTACCGAAGGAGCTGCCTTTGGGGTGCTGGGTGCGTTGCTCATCGCGCTGCTGTCCCTGGGCTGGAAGCGTTTCATCACCTCGGTCAAGGAGTCCGTTGTCGCCACTATCGCGGCCACAGGCGCGATCTTCCTGGTCCTGATCGGAGCCGGGCTGCTCAACCGGTTGATGTCCATGAGCGGCATCGCCAACTGGTTCGCCGGTGTTGTGCAGGACGCCGAACTGGGGCCGGTCACCTTCACCCTGCTGTGCCTCCTGGTCTTCCTGATCCTGGGCATGTTCATCGAGCCCATGAGCATGATGCTGCTGAGTATCCCCATCCTCATGCCCACGTTGCTGGATCTTGAGATCAACCTTCTCTGGTTCGGCGTCCTGACGGTGCTGATGGCGGAACTGGGCGGCATCACCCCTCCCGTGGGCGTACTCAGCTTTGTCCTCTACAAGCTGGTCCAGGACCCGGAGGTGAACCAGGGTCAGAAGATCAAGCTGTCGGATATCTTTATCGCCGGCGCCTTTGCGTTGCCTGTCGTCGGTTTTGTAGTCCTGATGTTGTTCCTGTTCCCGGAGCTTGTGACATGGCTGGTCGACTCTGCCAGCATGAAGGGCTGACCACCCGGCTTTCAGAGCGGTTGCACGCCTTGGGCGGGCAGGACAGTGTCCTGCCCGCCCAAGGCGTGTCCGGGCGACCTGGCCTCTCCCCCCCCGCAGGATTCCCGGGCAGCGTTGCTCCATAGAAAAGGCCCCTGCAGAAAAGCCCGGCAGCCCCTGGCACATCCCAACGGTTTGGAGGGGATGCACCGAGGGCTGCCGGGGCGGTTTCTGCCAGCGGCGCTGAACGTACAGTGCTTGTGTCCGGAAGCACCCCGCGTCAGTCCAGGCAGGCCACCTGGGGATCGCGGTGGGGTGCGAAGAAGATCAGCATGCCGCCCAGCAGGGTGGGGACGATCCCGGCAATAAATGCCGTGCGGGTCCAGGCCTCACCGCTGGACAGCAGCGTGGTGACGATGACGCCGGCAAGGATATTCCCGACCATTCCGCTGGCCGTGATGATGCTGGTTGCAGTGGCACGGATTGTCGAGGGGAAGCTCTCCCCCGTGAAGAACATCAGGGCGGAGAACGGGCCGATGAGGAAGAACAGGCCCACGCTGTAGAGGGCCACAACCGGACCAAAGTTGCCCTGCGGCAGCATCAGCATGGCTCCGTAGGACACCGACGCCATGATCCAGCCCATGGCGATGGTGTTGCGGCGGCCGATCCGGTCACCCAGCCACCCGTGGAAGAGGTAGCCCAGGAAAGCCATGCCGTTGGAGATCAGCAGGATGAGCAGGGCGTTGGTGAAGTTGATATTCATGCCGGATTCAGAGGTCAGCAGCGACGTGGCCAGGATCTGGAAAACCAGCGCACCATGCCGTTCAGAAGGTAGGCGGGGCAGATCGTCAGCATGGGGCGCAGGGACTCTCCGCGGAAGACCTCCATCACGGAGGTCCGCTCAACTTCTGCGACCTCGATGCCGAACTCGGCGGCCAGGGCCTTGGCCTCCTCGGTACGCCCGGCGTTTCGAAGCATTTGAATCTGCTGGCGGGCCGCAAACTGGGGGCTCTCCTTCAGCTTCCGCGCAGCCCAGGAGATGAAGACCGCCGGCACGCAGCGACCACGAAGCACAGCTCCCAGCCGCCGATCGGGAGCAGCAGGGCCACCGATCCTGCAGCAACCGCCGCACCTACGGGCCAGCCGGACTGCACCAGCAAGTACGTCAGACCTCGGCGCCGCAATTGTGCGGGCGTGGCCGCCGTAGTGGCGTAGACCTCGAAGAGATAGGTGGCGTTGACGGCCATCTCCGCGTAGTCCAGTCCGGCGACGGTCCGCATGAGCACGAGGGCCACGAGTCCGAGCCCGGCGAACAGACCGAAGAGGAGCCCCGTGGTGGCCGTTAACAGGGATGCAACGGCAGCTCCCCCACCGCGATGATCAGGCCCTTGCGGCGCCCCACCCGGTCAACAACGCGGCCCAGGAAGTGAGCCACCAGGGCTGTTCCCGCGGTGATCCAGGTATTGATGCCCGTGGCCCCGGATTCGTCGAGCCCGAAGTCCCCTGCGATCATGGGCAACAGATTGCCGAACAGGATGAAGTCATAGACGGCTCCCGCCCAGGCGAAGAAGCACAGCAGTTGAAGAACTGCACATCCCGGGGCGAGAACCTCAGAACCAAGTGGGCTCCAATGTCAGCCGATTCCTGCTGGAACCGGAAATTAGAGTCGACACTTAGTGTCGATGTAGGGAGGGTTTATGTAATCTCTTTTTCAGGAACCGGAGCGGACCGATGGCGGCAGGAGGGTCCGGAACAGGACGCCGGCTACGGCGACAAAGCTGCAGCTGATGAGGATCATCGAGGTGGTTCCGATGCCCTCGACCAGGGCACCGAGGAGAAACGGACCGAAGCCAAACCCGAGGTCCACAAAGAGGAAGTACCAGACGAAGGCCGTGCCGGATTGCCGGCGCGGCAGCAGCCCCATGGCGATTGTCTGCCCGGTGGGAAGGAGGCTGCCGTAGCCGATGCCCAGCAGGACGGCGCCCAGATAGAGGACAGGCGCCGACGGCGCGGTCGCCACCAGGACAAGGCCCGCGGCGTATAAGGCCGCCGAGGGGTAGAAGACTGTCGCCGGACCATGCCGGTCGACGATCCGTCCGGTCATCAGGCGCACCAGGATAACGGCCGAGGCGTAGACCAGGAAAAAGGAACCGGCCAGGGCGCCGAGCCCCAGGGCAGCAGTATGGACATCCATGAAAGCTGCGACGCCGGCATAGGCTATCGACTGGAAGAAGGCGATCAGGCCGATCGGCAGAATCCGGCGCAGTGTCTCGCGCAACGGCGGTGCCGCCGGCGTCGGATCCGGCTCCTCCCGTGGCTGCCGCCCGTCGGCCGCTGTGCCCTCCGGGTGATGCGCTTTCACGCGCAGGAGAAGCCCTCCCGCCAGGGCTGCCGCGAGGACAGTGGCAACAGCGAGGAAGAGGGCCGAATAGCCGGCGTTGGCAATGGCATACAGGCCGGCGAACGGTCCCAGTGCCGTGCCCATGGTGGCCGCAGTGCCGAAGTAGCCCACGCCTTCCCCGCGCCGCGCGTGCGGCAGGACAGACTGGGCGATGGAGCCAACGGCCGAATGGGCCAGGCCGAACCCGGCACCATGAAGGAACCGAACCAGCATCAGTACCCAGAGAGGCTCGGCGGCTAGGTACAGCAGCGAGAAAAGGAATGAGAGCGCGGCCCCGAGGACGAACAGCGGCATGGCCCCAACTCGTACGAGCATGACTGTGGAGAGCAGGCGGCACGCCAGGGCGCCCATCACGAAAATGGACGCGGCCAGCCCGGCCGTGGTGCCGTCGGCCCCGAACCTGCCGATGGCATAGACCGCCGTCGTGGTCATCAGCATGTAGAACACGAGGTTCAACAGGAAGTTGACGACGACGGCGGCCGTGAAGGTCACCGTCCACAGCGGCGGGCCTGCGGGCGCCCGGGATCCCTGTCCCGGGCCGCCCGCCGCGCCCCGTCCGGGGCGGACACGCCCGGATGTGTTCACCCGATGACCTTTAGCGGGGTCAGTTTTTCTTCGGGGTCAGCCGGATCGGCACGTACTCGTGTCCGAAGGCCTGGTAGTTCAAGGCCCGGCGGGGTTCGCCCACCAGCTCGATCGTCTCAATCCGCTCCAGCATTGCGCGCAGCAGCGTCCTCGCCTCGAGGCGGGCAATGAGGTTGCCGGCGCAGGTGTGGATACCGAAGCCGAAGGACAGATGGCCGCCGTTGGACATGTCCCGGTCGATCCTGAACTCGTCCGGGTCCTGGTACTGGCGTCCGTCCCGGCCGGCTCCCAGCCACATGGTGAGGATCTTGCCGCCCTCGGGGATGCGGATGCCGCCCAGCACAACCTCCTTCTTCGCGATCCGGCCACCGTAGCGGGAAGCCGGGTAGAAGCGGATGGCTTCTTCCCATGCGTTCTCCACGAGGTCCGGGTTGGCCTTCAGCTTCTCCCATTCCCCGGGGTTGTCGGCGAATGCGCGAAGCATCGAGGCCATGGACGCGGTGGTGGTGTCGAAACCGGCAGAGAAGATGGATTTCAGGATCTGCTGGGCGACCTCGCCGGAGAGCTTTTCCTCGTCCGCCATCTTGTAGAGGTCGGCGCCGATGCTGCCTTCCTTCTGCAGCTCGCGGTCGGTGTTGGTCTCGATCCAGTCCTGTGCCTCAGCCGCACGGGCCAGCTTGGCCTTCTGGAAGTCGTTCGCGGGTCCGAAGACGTTGAAGACGCCGTCGCCGAAGGCGAGCAGGGCCTCCCGGCCCTCCTCCGGCAGTCCCAGGACATCGGGGAAGACCTTCAGGACGTAGCGTACGGAGAGGTCGCGGAAGCCGTCGATCTCCGCCGGGCCGTCGGCGAGGATCTCGTCGATGATCTTTTCGGCCTGCTCCTTGAAGTACGGTTCGAACTTCTTCAGGTTGTCGCCGGACAGCACGGCCATGGCGGCGTTCTTGGAGATCGTATGGGTGGGCGGGTCCTCAAGCACCAGGACGGTGGGCCGGAACGGGTTGGGCGTGTAGAAGGGGCGGTCCGCGGAGCCGATCCTGCGCCAGTCCCGCAAGGCCTTCTGCAGTTCCGCGAAACGGGTGATGGCGTAGTAGTCGTACTTCTCCACGTAGACAACCGGCGCGAGTTCGCGGGCCAGGCCGTCGTAGTGGTGCGGGTCGTTGAGGGCCTCCATGGAGAAGGGATCGCCGTCGAAGACGGGCGCGTCCCGGACCTCATCGCTTACGTGTGCAGTCATGGTGCTGTCCTTTGGTAATGCCGGGTCGGGCCCGGCCGGGGTATGGGAGAGGCATGCCGTTCGGGTATAGCTTCAGGCCCCGGCCGTCCGCGGGGCCGGAGGGGTTCCGGTTTCCATCCAGGCAAGCCGGGTCCTGACCCCCTGGACGGCGATCTCCGGGTGGGTGAGGATGAAGAACCGGTTGTCGCGGATGGACTCGGCCACCATGTCGGCAACGTCCGCCGGTTCCATTCCGACCTCGGCGGTCTTCCGGGCCAGGTTCTCGATGACCTTTTGGCGCTCGGGGTCGGTGGACACCTTCACCGAGTCCGGCTTGTTCCGCTCCGCCTCGGTCATCCTGGTTTTCACCGGCCCCGGCGCCAGGACGGAGACCCCCACGGTGGAGCCGTGGGAACGCAGCTCGATCTCCAATGATTCGGAGAAGCCCAGGACGGCAAACTTGGAGGCGCAGTAGGGGGCCATGGTCGGGGTGCCGGTGGCGAACGCGGCCACGGACGCGGTGTTGACGATGTGCGCTTCGGGACGTTGTTCCAGCAACGGCAGGAAGATCCGGCATCCGTTGAGCACTCCGAAGAAGTTGACGTCCATGACCCACCGCCAGGCCTGTTCGGTGACGTCTGCGATCGGACCGCCCGTCTCGACCCCCGCGTTGTTGCACAGGATGTCGACCCCGCCGAAGGCGTCGACGGTTTTGTCCGCCAGCTGCTGCAGGCTCTCGGAGGAACTGACGTCCGTCCGTACCCCCAGGACCCTTTCGCCGGTGGGGTCCAGGTCCCGCACCGCCGTGTCCAGCGCGGACTGTTCAATGTCGGCGATGACCACCTTTGCGCCGTCGGCCAGGAAGCGCCGGGCCATGGCCAGGCCCATCCCGCTGGCGCCGCCGGTGACCACAGTGACCTTGCCGCTGAAGTCCTTGATGCCGGGCATGCCTAGATGTCCAGTTCCAGGCGGGGTCCCCGGCAGCGGGAGACACAGATCATCATGGTTTCGTTCGCCTGCCGCTCCTCGTCCGAGAGGACCGAGTCGCGGTGGTCGACCTCGCCGGAGAGCACCGGGGTTTCGCACGTCCCGCAGGTACCCTCCCGGCAGGAGGAGATGACCGGCTCGCCGGCCTCCTCAAGGACCTGCAGGATGCCCTTGTCCGCAGGCACCTCATAGGTTTTTTCCGACAGCGAGAGATGCACCGTGAACGGGGCATCGGCGTGGGTGACGGTGTCATTCATGGTCGTGGCCTTTCCAATAATTGCGGCGGTTCAGGACAGGTTGAAGAGACGGATGGCGTTGTCCTTGAGGATGAGCGGGCGCACCGCGTCCTTGAAGGGCGCCTCGGCGAAATCCGTCAGCCACCGGTCGGGGGTCAGCAGCGGGAAGTCGCTGCCGAAAAGCACCTTGTCCTTAATCAGCGAGTTGGCGTGCTGGACGAGCTTGGGGTCGAAGTACTTCGGGGACCAGCCGGACAGATCGATGTACACGTTCTGCTTGTGGCGGGCGACCGCCAGTGCCTCGTCCTGCCAGGGAAAGGATGGGTGCGCCAGGATGATCTTCAGATCGGGAAGGTCCACGGCGATGTCGTCGTAATACATGGGATTGGAGTACTTCAGCCGGACTCCGCCGCCACCGGGCGAGGTACGCCCGATGCCGGTCTGGCCGGTGTGGAACAGGGCCACCTTGCCGCGCTCGGCAATGACCTCGTAGAGCCGGTACGCCACCGGATCGTCCGGCGCGAAGCCCTGCACGCTCGGATGGAACTTGAAGCCATGGATCCCGTGGTTGTCCATGAGGTCGATGGCTTCGGCAATTCCGGCCTTGCCGCGGTACGGATCGATGCTGGCGAAGGGGATGAAGACGTCGTCGTGCTCCCGGGCCGCTTCGGCGACTTCGTAGTTCGGGACGCGCTTGTCCCCCATGTGGCGCTCGGAGTCCACGCCGAACAGGACCGCCATGATCCGGCGGCTGCGGTAGTACTCTGCCGTGCCGGCAATATCGATGTTGATCAAATCCGTCTTCCACCGCTTGGCCTGGTCAGCCTTGGTGGCGTTGCCGGTCTCGTCATCACCGTGGTCGTGGCTGCTGTTCAGCGCGTGGGCGTGGACATCGATGGCCACCACGTCATCCAGCGCGAGTCGTTCAGTCGTCGTCATGTCAGTCAATCCTTTGTGCCATGCCTGCCGTTGCAGGCCGGTCGTCTGTTTCTTGTGCGGGGGCCGATGCAGCCAGGAGAACTGCTGCGGGTGTGCCGCCGTCGCCCGCCAGCTGTGCCAGTGCGGCGGTGCGGCCTTCGCCCAGCACGGGGCCCACCAGGGCCGTGAACTTGTCCGTGAGGGTCCCGCGAAGTACGTCCTGGTCCTCAACGGGCCGCCCCCGGTCCACCCGGTGAACCACCGTGTGTCCGGAGGACAGCCGTGCTTCCAGGACGATGCTTGCCTCCTTGCCCGCCAGCTCCTGCGCGTACTGCAGGGTGATGCGGGAGAGCAGGGACCGGTACGCGCCCCCGGTCAGCTTGTCCGGGTGATACGTGGACTCGGCAGCCATATCATGGCCGCCGAGGGCCAGCGCGGTCGTGGCTTGCAGGCTGAACTTGGCGTCCAGCCCGGTCCGCGGAACCGCGATGGCGCACACATCCCGGAGTTTCGGGCTCACCGTCAGCGTGATCGCCTTGACCTGCTCCGGCGTGATGCCCGCAGCCCGCAGCCGCAGGGCTGCGTCCACGGAGGCCTGGGTCATAAAGCAGGACGCATAGGTCTTGTAGAGCATGCCTTCAATAGCCCACGCGGTGTCCGGAGCCTGCACGGAGGCCGGATCGCCGCCGTGAATGGCAATGAACCCCTTCGGCCCGAGAATTCCCCGCCCCCCCGAGTGAGCCCCTGCGGCCGCCATCCGTCCCGCCAGGGCTCCCGCCTGGGCGGCGTTGGCCGCGTGCAGGGGCTTCCCGGCGGTGCCGAACAACTCGCGCAGTCCGCTGGCCTGCGTGGCTGCCAGGTCCAGGGCGGTAACCCACTGGTCCCGGCTGAGGCCCAGCAGGCGGGCCACGCCGGCCGCGGCGGCCAGCGTGCCGACAGTGCCGGTACCGTGCCAGCCGTCGTCGTAATGACCCGGCATGACGTACCGCGCAACCCAGGCGCCGAATTCGACGCCGGCAGCCAGCGCCAGAACGACGTCTTCCACGGTGGCCCCGAGATCCGCTCCGAGGGTGACCAGCGCCGGCAGGACCGCGGCACTCGGATGGCCGGACATGGCCGGCAGCATGTCGTCAAAATCAAGGGCATGCCCTTGTACACCGTTGAGCACCACGGCATCCCGCCATCCGACCGACAGCCCGGTGCCGGCAACAGCCGCGTCACCGACGCCGGGCGCCAGGGCCTGGAACGTCTGCCGTGCCTCCGGAGTGTTGCCTCCGGCGACAGCACAGCCTAGCCAGTCGAGAAGGCTCAACGTCCCGACACTGCGGGCACGCCGGGACAGTCCCGCGGCGGTGACGCCGCGGGACCGTTCCACAGCCTTGATGAAGGCCTCTTCGGGACTGGATGCCGTGGGCTCGTTGACCATCAGAGCTTGATGCTGACGGTCTTGGTCTGCAGGTACTCGGACAGGGCGTGGGTTCCCTTCTCGCGGCCGAAGCCGCTGTTCTTGTACCCGCCGAACGGTGCCTGGACTCCCCCGGCAAAGAAGTCGTTGACGGTGACCTGGCCTGCCTCGATCTGCGCCGCCACACGGTGGGCACGGCCCAGGTCGCGGGTCCAGAGACCTGCTGTCAGTCCGTACTTGGTGTCGTTGGCGATCCGGACGGCGTCCTCTTCGGAATCGAAGGGGATAACGCTCAGCACAGGCCCGAAAATCTCCTCCTGTGCAATGCGCATCGAGTTGTCGACGCCGGTGAAGATGGTCGGCTGGATGAACTGGCCCTGTGCCAGCTCCCCGTCGGTGGCTGCACTGCCGCCGATGACGGCGCGGGCGCCCTCCGCCTTTCCGATCTCCAGGTATTCCTGGATCTTGGCGTACTGAGCGGCCGTGGTGATGGCGCCCATGGACGAGCCGGAGGCAGCCGGACCAAGTTTGACCTGGCGGTTCAGGGCAACGAGGCCTTCAACCACTTCATCGTGCAGGGAGCGGTGCACCAGCAGGCGCGAACCTGCGGCGCAGACCTGGCCTGCGTTGATATTGATGGCCATCAGGGAACCAGGAATGGCGGCCTTGAGGTCGGCATCCTCGAAGATGATGTTCGGCGCCTTGCCGCCGAGTTCCAGGGTCAGCGGATTGAGGTGTTCCGCTGCTGCCCGCATGATGGCCTGGCCCGTGGGCACGGATCCGGTGAAGGTGATGCGGGAAACCTGCGGGTGGCTCACCAGTGCGGCACCGGTGGTGGAGCCCAGGCCGGTGACGACGTTGAACACGCCGGCCGGCAGTCCGGCCTCGAGGGCCAGCCGGGCCATGACGAGGGTGGAGATGGAGGTGTCCTCTGCGGGCTTGACCACGGCGGTGTTGCCGGCGGCCAGGGCCGGGGCCACGCCGCGCGCCGCCTGCTGGAAGGCCGCGTTCCAGGGAACGATATGCGCGGTGACGCCGAACGGCTCGGGACGCGTGTAGGAGATGTGGGTGCCCGGCAGGGGAATGGTTTCCCCGCCCAGCTTGTCCGCCATTCCGGCGTAGTACTCGAAGTACCGTGCCGCGGTGATGACGTCGAAGGTGGCGTCCATCTGTGACTTGCCGTTGTCCAGGCTCTCCAGGGTGACCAGCAGGTCTTTGTTCTCCAGGATCTTGCGGCTGATCGCCAGGAGGATCCTGCCCTTCTCGACACCGGGGAGGTCGCGCCAGGCCGGGAAGGCAGCACGCGAGTTGGCCACGGCCTGGTCGACGAGGGCTTGGCCGCCTTCCTGGATGACGGTCAGGACCTGGCCGTTGGCCGGATTGCGGGTCTCGAAGGTCGAGGCGGCTGATTCGCCGACCTCCTCGCCGTTAATGAAGGAGCCGTAGAACTCCCGGACAGCGGAATCAGTGGTGGCAGCGGTCAGCAAAGGGAGCCTCCGTCAACGGGGAGGTTGTGGCCAGTGATCATGCCGGCTTCGCGGGACACGAGGAAGAGCGCAGCATTGGCCATGTCTTCGGGGACGGCCAGGCGCTGCATGGGGATACCGGCGATGATCTTCGGCTGGATCTCATCCTTCAGGCCGCCGGGGGTGAACACGTCCTGCATGGGCGTCTGCGTGGCGACCGGGCAGATGGAGTTGACGCGCACATCCGGGGCGAACTCGATGGCCAGTGCGCGGGTGAGCTGCACGGCGGCGCCCTTGGTGGCGGAGTACGCGGAGTTGCCCGGGCGTGCAGTCAGGCCGGACAGGGAGGCGGTGATCAGCATGGATCCCTTCTCCTTGGCCAGATGCGGCATGGCAGCGCGGGCCATGTTCCACGGACCGTAGACATTGACGTCCTGCATGCGGCGGAATACTGCCTCATCGGCGTCGGCAAGGGGCTGGACCTTGGTCGCCAGGCCGGCGTTGGCCCATACGATGGACAGCTTGCCGAACTCTTCGAGGGCGGCGTTGACGGCCTTCTCATTGCCCTCGAGTCCGGAGATGTCGGCGGCAACGGCAATGGCCCGGCCGCCGTTGTTCCGAATGTCCTGGGCAGTCTTCTCGGCGGCTTCGCCGTTCAGGTCAACCACCACGACGGCGGCACCTTCCTGGGCGAATCGGATCGCACCTGCCTGGCCCATTCCCGAGCCCGCACCAGTGATCACTGCCACTTCATCCTTCAGGCGCATAGTCCTGTCCTCTCACTCGAAAAGTGTCGACGTTTTCGGCACATGTTCGGTTTGAACCCTAACTATGAGACGTGGATCACGTCAAGTGTCGACATAACGGCGACTTCCGGGTACTTTGAGGGTCAAGAAATCACTGAAGATCCCCGTGCAGGCAACTGCACCGGCGTCACATATAAAGAGCAGGAGCCTTCCATGGCATCAGCACAACAGTCCGCAGCACGACCGCCTGGCCCCCTGGCCGGTATCCGGGTTCTGGATTTCACCCAGTTCCTCTCCGGGCCCTACGGAGTGCAGATGTTGGGCGATATGGGTGCAGAGATCATTAAGGTCGAATCACCGGCCGGGGACCTGAGCCGTACCGTCCCGCCGCACTTCATCCGCGGAGACAGCGCATATTTCCACACCATCAACCGGAATAAGAAGTCCATCGTCGTGGACCTCAAACACGAAAGCGCACCGGAACTGATCCGTTCGCTCATGGATCAGTGCGACATCGTGGTGGAGAACTTCCGTCCCGGAGTCCTCGCGCGGCTCGGGGTTGACCGCGAAGTTGAGATGGAGCGCCGGCCGGAGCTGATCTGGGCCTCGATCAGCGGCTTCGGCCAGACCGGCCCCCTGCGGGACCTGACCGCCTACGACATGATTGTCCAGGCCCTCTCCGGCACCATGAGCCTTACCGGCGAGCGTGGAGGCGATCCTGTCCGGACAGGCCTGCCGATCGGCGACCTCGCCGCAGGCCTCCATGCAGTGATCGGCATCCTCGCAGCATTGAACCGGCGGACCCGGGAAGGGGTCGGGGACTACATCGACATCTCCATGCTTGACTGCCTGGTGTCGATGGTCGACTACCAGGCGACGTACTACCTGGAGTCCGGCCAGGTCCCCGGCCCCCAGGGCAGCGGCCACGATTCAATCCCGACCTACCGCATGTTCCAGGCAGGGGACGGCCGCGCCATCGTCACCACCGCGAACACCGAGCGCATGTGGCAGGCGATGGCCCGGGCCCTCGGGTGCCCTGAGCTCATCGAGGATCCGCGTTTCGCCCGCAACGCAGACCGGCTGCGCAACAAGGAGGCACTGTGGTCCATCATTGAGCCGGCGTTCCTGCAGCATACGGCCGACGAATGGGTCGAGTTGTTCAACGAGGCAGCCATCCCGGTGGGTACCGTCAACGACGTGGCCTCCGCCCTTAACAGCCCCCAGGTAGCCGCCCGCAACATGGTCATCGAGCTGTCCGACGGCGAGGGAACCACCGTGCGGACGGTGGGCAATCCCATCAAAATGGCCACACTCCCGGAGGGCCGCAACAGTTTCCCGCCTGCCCTGGGACAGGACGGACCGGCCATCCTGCAGTCCGTTCTGGGGCTGGCCGAGACAGACATCGCCGCGCTGGTGGCCAGCGGGGTGGTACGCCCCCCGGCCCCGGTTCCGGCGGACGCTAAGCACAAGGTGCCCGCATCGGCGCATTGATCCCGTAGCAGCGGACCAATGCCCGGCGTTCGGAGAGGCATCCCCTCCGAACGCCGGGCGCAGTTCATTCCACGCTTATCCCGCCGGTCGTGCAGCTATTCCCCGTGGGCACCCATGCCGCCGGAAAGCGCGCGGTAGGCGTCGCGGATAATGGCTCCGGACAGGGCCCTTGCGAGGTCCCCGTCCCTGACCTTGTAGGCCTGGAAAAGCCGGTCGTGATCAGCCAGGGAGCGCTCCATGCGCAACGGCGGGGACATTGATCGGCGGCGCAGCTGCAGGACCCGCAGGCCCAGGGAATCGATCAGCTCAGACAGCACCGGATTACGCGCCACCGAGGTGACGGTGTCGTTGTAGCTGACATTGGCCCAGAAGTAGGCCTGGACATCGCCGGATTCGCACGCCTGCCGCATGCGTTCGAGTCCCTCCTTCATCTTGGCCAGATCCTTTGCCGTCCGCCGCTCGCACACCAGCTCCGCGATGTTGCCGCTGAGCAGGGACCGGACATCATAGATGTCCTTCACCGGCGTGCGGGACAGGTCCACCACCGTCGGCCTGCGCCTGGCAGGAATCTCCACCAGGCCCTGTTTCTCAAGGAGCAGCAGGGCCTCCCGGACCGGCGTGCGGCTGGTGCCGAACCGCTCCGAGAGCTCCACTGAATTGACGTCGCTGCCCGGAGCCAGGGCGCCCTCGATGATGCGGGTTCCGACATCCAGGGCGATCTTCGCGACGAGAGAGTCGGCCCGATCCTCCAACCGAAGCATCCGGGTCATCAGCTGAACGGAAAAGTCTTTCCCGTTTTCGTCCTCCATGAATTTCATTCCTGTCTCACACCGTTGCGGGCAAAGCCGGCACGTCGTTTCTGCAGCGGCCCTGCCGCAAGGGAAGTCTGTCTGTACGCCTGCACCCACGCTAAACGCCCGGCACGTCACCTTGGGGGTGCCACGCCGCGGAACCCTCCCCACAACGGCGGCCCGTGCCCACCCAGCGAGCACGTTTCACGCCACTGTGTCGACACTAAGGTTGACCATGACTCTCCAGTTAGGCAAGATGTGATCCAGTTCATAGAATAGAGGCGACAGTTTATGAGTCGTCAATCGGCGGTCGAGGGCGACTCCTCTACCTGCCAGACACATCGAGAGTGGGTTAGAGCATGAACGCAGTAGCGATCATCGGTGGGGGGCAGGCCGGCATCCAAGCGGCTGCCTCATTGCGTCAGGAGGGCTATGCCGGCGCACTTACGGTGATCGCCGCGGAGAGTGGCATCCCGTATCAGCGTCCCCCATTGTCCAAGGAATTCATGAAACCGGAGCAGGAGGGAAACGTCCTGTCCCTGCGGGAACCCGAGTTCTACGCTGACCACGGCATAGACCTGTTGACCGGGGTACGCGCCGAAATCATCGACCGGGCCGCCCATTCGGTGGTGCTCGATAATGCCGACAGAGTGTCCTACGACCGCCTGGTGCTCGCCACCGGCACCAGGAACCGTCAACTCAGCTGCGCCGGATCCGAACTCCCGGGAATTCACGGCCTCCGCGAACTCAGGGACGCTATGACGCTGCAGGAGGAACTTAGGACCGCCCGGAACGTCGTGGTCATCGGCGCGGGGTTCATCGGCCTCGAGTTCGCAACCGCGGCCCTCGCATTCGGTGTTTCAGTCACCGTGCTCGAATTCGCCCCGCGGCCGATGGGCCGGGCACTGACCCCTGTGATGAGTGAATGGTTCGCCGCCGAACTCCGGTCCATGGGCATCGACCTTCGGCTCAATGAGGGAATCCGGGAATTCACTTCGGGACCGGACGGACGAGTGGCCGCGGCGGTCTCCACCACAGGTGACACGTATGCAGCGGATCTTGTAGTGGTGGGTATCGGTGTCATTCCCAACGTCGAACTGGCCGAAGCCTCCGGGCTCGCAACCGGGAACGGCATTGTGGTGGACGAAACCCTGCGGAGTTCGGACCCAGATATTTTCGCGATCGGCGACTGCGCTTCCTTCCCCAGCATCCATTCCGGCGGCATGATCCGTCTGGAATCGGTGCAGAATGCCACCGACCAGGCCAAACACGTAGCTAAGGTGCTCACCGCCGGTGAGCGTCCGTACGCTGAACTGCCGTGGTTCTACACTCACCAAGGCCCGCTGCGCCTCCAAATGACCGGCCTCCCGGGAACGGACGAGGATTATGTAGTGCTCGGTGATCCGGGCACCCGCCGGTTCTCTGTCCTCGGGTTCAGGGATGGAGTCCTCGCTGCGGTCGAATCCGTCAATATGCCCGGCCACCAGAACATCGGTCGGCGCCTCCTGACAACCGGCCCAAGCGTCACCCTCGACCAGGCCCGCGAGCCTCGATTCGACCTTCGGCAGGCGCTGAAGGCCACCGCTCCCGCCTGAGCCTGAACGCCGCGACCCGCCGAACCTTCTGAAGCCCACCAATAGATCCGCCGGCACCACCCAACCTGCATGCACCTAGCCAAGATGGGATCCTCCTCACCATGACCTCCCCCTCGACCCGGTCCGCTTCGGCGGCTCAGACATTCTCCGCAATCCGACTGTGGGGGCTGGACTCCCCCACCATGAGAATCGATGCCGCCCACCTCGTCATCGGCGCCGAAGGCACCGTGGATATTCCACTGCCCGCCTACCTAATCGAGCACGAGCAGGGCCTGGTCCTCTTCGACACGGGCATGCACCCTGACGTATGCGAGGATCCCCGCATCGTGTTCGGCGACCGCCCCGAATCCACCATGATTACCGGCACCGCCGAGCAGCGCCTGGACAACCAGCTCCGCATGCTGGGGTATGACACCACCGACGTTACCCATGTTGTGCTCTCGCACACCCACACCGACCACGCCGGGGGGCTGTTCATGTTCCCCCACGCGAAGTTCTTCATCGGTCCCGGCGAGTACGACTACGCAAGGAACCCGCCGGCCAGCTCCGCCCACCTCGTCATGCATCAGGACATCCTGCGGGCCGAGATCCAGAACTTCGACTGGACCACCATCGATTCCCCCGTGTACGACCTGTTCGGCGACGGGGCGATCCAGCTCCACCATTTCCCCGGCCACACGCCGGGAGAGCTCTCCACCCTGGTGCGTCTGCCGAGCCAAAACATCATGCTGACCGCCGACACCGTGCACCTGCGTGAAGCCGTCGACTGGCGGGAGGCCGATCCGAGCGATTGGAACCACGAGGTTGGCCGGGAAAGCATCGACCGGATGCTCGCCGTCACCGAACAGGAGCAGGCACGGCTGTGGATTTCACACGATGAACGGGACTGGGCCGATTTCGGCGGTCCCCGCACGGAACTGAAGTAGGGACCTCCGATGAGAAGACTGTTCGACTACCGCTGCCGGACATGCGGATGGCAGGGCGAGGCCTTTGTCACCGTCCCTGCCGCGCCCACCCTCGACTGCGGGTCCTGCACCGCCCAGGCGGACCGGGTGTACTCAGTTGCGGGGCTCCTGCGCTCCGGGGCCTCGCTGAGCGCCATCGCGCCCGCGGGCGGAAGCACCGAGTGCAAGGACAACCCCGATGTGCCCGGCCTGTGCCATGTGGCCCCAGCTGCCCGCCGCACGCTGATAGCCCAGCATCGCGGCGATGACCATACCCTGTCCCAGGAGCGTGCCAAACAGCAACGGCGCTTCGAAGAGAAGGGCCCCGTGCCCCTCAACGACGTCATCCAGACCCACTGAACCACCCGAACTAGAATTGGAGTTGCCCGTGGAGGCAAGGACCACCGCGCAGGACGCCCCGGCCCTGCAGCACAGCGATGAACGCAGACTGGCCACGCTCGGCGACCTCTTCGACCTGCGAGGCCGCGGGGTGGCAGTGACCGGAGGCGGCAGCGGCTTGGGCCTGCGGATGGGGACCGTACTGGCGCGGGCCGGCGCCGAGGTAACCCTGATCGACCGCGATCAGGCCAGTCTGGCTGCAGCGCAGACAGCGTTGGCCGCGGACGGCCTGGCTGTATCCGTGCGCATCGTTGACATCACTGACTTCGATCAGGTCGATGCTGCGTTCCAACAGATCGCTGCGGAATCGGGGCTCGACGTCGTATTCGCCAACGCCGGTATCAGCGCAGGCATCGGCCCCCGGTTGAAGAGCGGGCGTATCACCGATCTCGACCAGCAGCGATGGCGAGAAGTGCTCGACGTCAATCTCACCGGTGCCGCCTTCACCATGTCTGCCGCAGCCCGGCACATCCGCGACGGGGCCGGCCGCATCATTGTGACCTCATCTCTGGGCGGGGTCAGGGCCGATCCGATGGTGGGCTATGCCTACGCGGCCACCAAGGCGGGAGTGGTGGCCCTGGTCCGCAACGCGGCCTTGGAACTGGCTCACCGCGGCATCAATGTCAATGCGCTGGCGCCGGGACTGTTCGAGACCAACATCCGCAAGGCCAATCCCGTGGCCGAGGCGATGACGGGTGACTTCCGGAAAATCTCTGCCCTGGGCCGAGGCGGGGACCTGTCGGAGCTCGAGGGGCTGGTCGTCTACCTCGCGTCGAAGGCTTCCAGCTATATGACCGGGGCTGTGCTCAACCTGGACGGTGGCGGTCAACACGTTGGCCCCAACCAGGTTGAAGTCTAGCTCCCCCAATCCCGGCTTCCGGCACTACGCTGACATGCCATGGAGTGGTTCAGCGCCGAGGGCTATGAATTCGCCCGGCAGGTCCTGCAGCGCGGCATCGCCGCCGTATACCTGGTCGTGTTCCTCAACGCGGCCGCCCAGTTCCCGGCGCTGCTGGGTGAGGACGGACTGCTCCCGGCACCGCGGTTCCTGGCCCGGATCAGGGGCCGGGGCATCCCCACCCTCTTCCACTGGCATTACTCGGACCGGTTCCTGCTCGCCGTTACCTGGGTAGGCGCCGTCGTTGCCGCCCTCCTGATGGCCGGGGTGCCGCAGGCCGGGCCGTGGTGGCTGCCGATGGCCGCGTTCCTGCTTCTCTGGGGGCTGTACCTGTCCGTGGTGAACATCGGGCAGACGTTCTACGGATTCGGGTGGGAGTCGCTGCTGCTGGAGGCCGGGTTCCTGGCTGCCTTCCTGGGCTCCGACGACGTCGCGGCACCGGTGACCATCCTCTGGGCCTTCCGCTGGCTGGTGTTCCGGCTGGAATTCGGGGCCGGTTTGATCAAGCTGCGCGGCGACAAGGTGTGGCGGAACCTCACGGCCCTGTACTACCACCACGAAACGCAGCCGATGCCGAACCCGGCCAGCTGGTTCTTCCACCACCTGCCGAAACCGCTGCACCGGGTGGAGGTGCTGGGCAACCACTTTGCCCAGCTGGTGGTGCCGTTCTTCCTGTTCTTCCCGCAGCCGGTGGCCTCGATTGCCGCGGCGGTGGTGATTGTGACCCAGCTCTGGCTGGTGCTGTCCGGGAACTTCGCCTGGCTGAACGTGCTGACCATCCTGCTGGCGTGCGCGGCGGTGAGCGATGCGGCCGTGCAGGCCGTGCTGCCGGAGATACAGTTCGCCGCACCGGACGCGGGAGGCACGCCGGCCGCGTTCGCCGTCGTTGTCGGTGGGGTTACCCTGGCGCTGCTGTACTGGGCCTGGGCGCCGCTGAAGAATCTGGTCCGCCGCGACCAGCTGATGAATGCGAGTTTCAACCGCTGGCACCTGTCCAACGCCTACGGTGCGTTCGGGAGCATTACCCGGCACCGGGACGAGGTGGTGATTGAGGGCACCAATGACCCGCCGGGCCCGCAGGCCCGCTGGCAGGAGTACGAATTCCGGGGCAAGCCCGGCAACCCGCACCGGATGCCGCGCCAGTTCGCGCCCTATCACCTGCGGCTGGACTGGATGATGTGGTTCCTGGCCCTGGGCTCCTACGGTGCCTGGTTTCCGGTGCTGCTGCAGAAGCTGCTCGCCGCCGACCGCCGGACCCTGCGCCTGCTGCGCAGGGATCCGTTCGGCGGGAGGCCGCCCCGTTGGATCCGCGCCCGGGTGTACCGGTACCGCTATTCCACACCCGCTGAACTGCGCCGCGAACGCGTCTGGTGGGTGCGCGAACCGCGGGGAATCCTGGTGGACCCGGTCGAGGGACCGGGTCCCGGGCGGATCCCGTCCTAGGCGTTTACCTCGGGCTTGGTGACCACATGATGCGTGGCGTGGTCATACAGGAAGGTCAGCGGACCGCCGGCATGCCGGATCTCGATGTTGCCGCCGTCGCGGTGCGCATCGAACCCGTAGTTCTCATCCCAGGAACCGTTCAGCGCCACCTTGTAGCGGTACGTTCCCTCGGACAGGTCCACGGTGAGCTTCCACAGCTCGTCATGGCGGTCGAAGGCGAACTGCGCCCCGGCCGGGTCCCAGTCCTCGGTGCCGAGCGCTGCGCCGAAATCACCGGCAAGGGCCACGGAGGCCGGCTGCGGGAAGGAGGGTTCGGGGATATCGGTCTCCGGGTGTGCACCGTGCTGCTCGGCGGGCGCTGCAGGGACGGCGACGGCGTCGCGCAGCGCCTCTTCCACTACTTCCTCCGCCGGGGATTCCGCTTCAGGGACCGGCTTGCCGTTCAGGGCAGCGGACAGATGTGCCGGCTCCGGGAAGTCCTTCAGTGCCTGGCGGCCGGCGGGGGTGATGCTCCAGCCGGAGCGGGCTTCCTTGAGGATCCAGCCGGCCTTGACGAGCTTGGTGGTGGCATTTACCAGGGCGCGCTCGCCGCGGGTGGTGCCGCTGGCCAGGGTTTCCGCCTCGCGTCCCGCAAGCGGTACACGCTCCAGGACGGTGCCGAGTACCTTCGCCCGGCTGACCTTGCCGGTAGCCGATGGGTCCTCTGCAGCGAGGATCTCAAGGACCGAACGCAGCCGCAGTGCAGTGTTTTCAACGGTGTCTGAGCCCAATGGAATTCCTTTGTTACGAATGAAAAAGCGGCTTCGAATAAGCCCGCTGACCGTCCTCCAGACTATCCTCGGGAATCCCCGGGACGAAGCACCGCGGCCCTAGTGTTGCAAAACTCTCGCCCGCAGGCGGGAAAAAGACCCGGCGACAAGCGGCGCATACCCGGAATAGGCCGCCAGGACGGCGTCCTGCACCTGCGCCAGGTCCAGCCCCGGAACGAGGTCCCGGGCAGCGCCGGCCGTGCCCGGATTCCAGTCCAGCCCGAGTTCGGCATAGCAGTCGGTGAGGACCCCGCGCAGCGGTACGGCGTTGTCCACCACCAGCACGGAGGAAAACAGCCATCCGCCGGCCACCACCCGCTGGGCGGTGCCCACCAGTTTGATCCGGTCCCCGCCGGGCGCCTCACCGTAAACGGTGAACTCCCCGGGGCAGTACTCCCCCGGGATCTCGCCGACGCCGGCGGTCAGGCCGGTTTTGCGGAAGGCCGCGGCCAGCACCTCGCCGAACTCGGCGAACCGGCGGCGGGAGCCGGCCAGGGCGCCGGCGTCGGGCTCCACATGGTCAAGGATCAGGCAGCCGTCGTGGTAGGCGGCGGCCCGCCCGCCGGCCCTGCGGACCAGGGGCTCAAATCCGTGACGCCGGCAGGCCTGCTGCGCTGCGGCGAACCCGGGCAGCTTCGCGTCGCGCTGTCCCAGCGCCACCGTGGGGCGGGGCCGGTAAATCCGCAGGGAGGGGCCGAGTTCGCCGCGGCGGACGGCGTCGAGCATGGCGAGCGCGAAGTCCAGGTCCGCGGCGGCTCCGAGGGACTCGTCCTGCCGGAACACCTCCAGGGCAGCGGGCACCGGCTACGCTCCGCCGATCGGGCGGACGGTGAGGATCTGCTCGCTGCGCCCGAACGGTCCGTGGATGTCATGCAGGACGGCGGAGGTCAGGCCGATGCCGTCCGTTCCGAATGTGACCCGGGTATCCAGTCCCAGCCACTCCCCGCGGGGATCCCGGTGCAGATGCAGCTGCAGGTCCACGTTGGGGAAGATGTAGCTGTCCCCGCCCGGCGGAACGCGGGTGGAAATGCCGTTGGCAGTGTCGACCATACCCACCAGGCGGACCAGGTCCGACGTCGGCATCCCTTCCACCATTTCGTGCGGGGTGCGCAGCCAGGCCCGGCCGCGGCCCGGACGCAGCCCGGGCAGTGCCCGCTTCTCCAGGGATTCGATAAAGGCTCCGGGCCAGGCCGTCATGCCCTCGTGGGTGCCTGCCTCTGCCGGGCCGGGCATCGGGTCCTCTTCCACCGCCGAGACCTCCGCCGTGGAGCCGCGGGCAAGGCGCCAGGCGGTGGCCCGCACGGCGGTGCGGCCTCCTGCCACCATCTCGGCCTGCACCAGTTCGATGGTGCGCCCGGGACGCAGGACGGAGGTCTTCACTTCAAAGGCGGTGCGGGGGATCAGCCCGAAGATGTCGTAGCTGATCCGGGCCATGCGCAGTTCGGGGCGCGGCTGGAACTCCTCGAGGCAGTGGGCCAGCAGGCCGGAGATGGGTGCCATGTGCTGTTCCTGCGGATTCCAGGCCCCCTGGGTGTGAATAGTTGCCTCATAGGCGCCGTTGCCCAGTGAGCGGTAATACGATTCAGCCACGTGCTTAGCTTCTCCCTGCCTTGCCGGAAATTGAAGCTCTCAGGCTACCCCAGCGACACCGGACCGCTGGTCCCGAAACGTAACGCAGGGCACACTGGTCGAATGGAATATACCCATCTCGGCCGTTCCGGCCTGTCCGTGTCCCGGCTGTGCCTGGGCACCATGAACTTCGGCCCGAAAACGGAGGAAGCGGACGCGCACGCCATCATGGACTCCGCCCGCGATTCCGGCATCAACTTCTTCGACACCGCGAATGTCTACGGCTGGGACCGCAAGGGCTGGACGGAGGAGATCATCGGACGCTGGTTCGCCAAGGGCGGCGGACGGCGCGAGGACACGGTGCTTGCCACCAAGCTCTACGGTTCCATGAGCGAGCGGCCCAATGACACCTTCCTCTCCGCCCTGAACATCCGCCGCGCCCTGGATGCGAGCCTGAAACGGCTGCAGACCGATTACGTGGACCTCTACCAGTTCCACCACATTGACCGGAACACGCCCTGGGACGAGATCTGGCAGGCCATGGAAGTGGCCGTGGCGCAGGGAAAGATCATTTACAACGGCAGCAGCAACTTCGCCGGCTGGCACATTGCCCGGGCCCAGGAAAATGCCGGCCGCCGCCACTTCACCGGTCTGGTCAGCGAGCAGTCCATCTATAACCTGATCAACCGGTCAGTGGAACTGGAAGTGATCCCCGCCGCACAGCAGTACGGGCTGGGCCTGCTCCCGTGGTCACCGCTGCAGGGCGGACTGCTGGGCGGAATCCTGCAGAAGGAAGCAGACGCCGGCGGGCGGCGTGCCGACGGCAGGGTACGGGATCTGCTGGAGAAGCATCGGGACCGGATCCGGCAGTACGAGGACCTGGCGGCCGAACTCGACGTCCTGCCGGGGGTCCTCGCCCTGGCCTGGCTGCTGCATCAGCCGGCCGTCACCGCGCCGCTGGTGGGTCCGCGCACGCAGGAACAGCTGGATGAAGCACTCCTGGCCCTGGACGTCACCCTGGATCAAAAGACCCTGGACCGGCTGGACGAAATCTTCCCGGGCCACCGCACCGCGCCGGAGGACTACGCCTGGTAACGGCTGCACCCGCGGGCAGAGGTTGCGCAGATCAGGCGCTCGCAGGCTCGATCAGCTGCGGCCCGTCATTGCGTACCGAATTCACCTCGGGGGAAACCACCCGCGGGGTGAGCGTGGGTTCGGGGACGGCGTCCAGCAGTTGGGCGACGTCGCTTCCGTCGGTCAGCTGCGGGTCCAGCCAGTCCGCGTAGAGATCCGGCGGAATGATCAGCGGGGTGCGGTCATGGATGTGCCCGAGTGCGTCAGTGGCCTTCGTGGTGATGATGGTGACGCTCAGCAGCCATTTGTGTTCGTGGTCCTCCGGCAGGGCCGGGTCCGGCCAGAATTCGTACAGGCCGGCGAAGGCCAGCGGATCCTGCGTCCCGGAGTACAGATAGGTGGGGATTTTTCCGTCCGGGGACTTTTCCCATTCGTAGTAGCCGTCCGCCGGCACCAGGGCCCGGCGTTTCACGGCCGCCTTGCGGAACGCGGGTTTCTCCAGGAGAGTCTCGCGGCGGGCGTTGATCATCCGAGCGCCGATCTTCGGGTCCTTGGCCCAGACCGGCACCAGGCCCCATTTCGCCGTCGCCAGCCGCCGGACCGGCGCGTCGTCGTGGTAGCGCTCGGTGACAATCCGCACGTCATCGGTGGGCGCGACGTTCCAGGACGGCAGCACGTCCGGCCCCACCGTCTGTTCGACCGCGAACGCCGAAACCAGATCCGACGTCGCCCTTGCCATGACATAGCGTCCGCACATGGCACCCATTGTGCACCATGGACCGGCCGCCGTCCGGTTTCCGGCGGGAACCGGTTACCGATACTCGAACATATGTTCTATTTTTAAGAGTATGAACCAGGACGCCGTTGAGCGGCTGGCGGCCCGTTATGCGCGGCGTGCCGAGCCCATCAGCCTGACGCCGGAAGAGCTGGACTTCGAGAACCATCCGGTCACCACCTCTGTGCCCGGGGTGCCGGTCTGGGCGTGGATCCGGTTCCCCGGTGCGGCGGAACGGGTGAAGGGCGAGGCCTGCAGCTGGTCATCCCGGGCGGTGCAGGTGCTGTGGGAGGATGCCGGGATCCGGCGCGCCACCTGGGTGTGGGCGTCGGCGGTGACCCGCCGGACCAACAACAGCCGCAGGGAGGCGCTGGGTGACCGGACGGCCCGCGGCAGCGGGTGACCCGGGGCGGGCCCGGCCCGGCCGCTACCGGCCCGCCTTCCAGCCCGACGCCCGGATCCACGCCGGGAGGTCAAGCGGGCCGCCGATGCCGTCCACCAGGGCGCGGGTGGCGTCGAAGTCGCCCTGGTACGCGGGGGTTTCGGCGAACCAGCGGAACATGGCGGCCATGTCGGGAATAACGGTATCCAGCGGCAGGGCGTCATAGCGGGCGGGAAGGTTCGCTGTTTCGCCGAAGGCCGCAGCGATCTGTGAGCCGGTGCGGCGGTCGCCCGCAATCTCGATGGCGGACCCTTCCACCCCGGTGCCGCCGAGCAGGATGGAGGCAGCGGCCCCGCCGACGTCGCGCACCGCGATCATTTCCAAGGGGACAGCATCCGGGAGCGGCAGCCGCACCACCAGGCCGTCTTCCCCGACGCCCACGCCGTAATGCAGAAAGTTCTCCATCAGGAACACCGGCCGCAGGAAGGTTGCGTGGATACCCAGGTCCCGGATATGTTCCTCCACCCGCCGCTTGCTCTCAAAGTGCGGTATTCCCGTATGCCGCTCCGCGCCGCCGACGGAGCTGTAGACCAGATGCCGGAGGTCCGCCCGCCGGGCGGCGTCCGCTACGGCGATACCGGCGGCGGTCTCCCCTTCCGTGCCGTCCGGCCCGGTCATGGTCGTCATCGCATAGGCGGCGTCGGCACCCTTGAGGAACCGGTCCAGGCTGGCGGCATCCGTCAGGTCCCCGGGAACCAGCTCGACGCCGCGGTCCGCGAGCGCTGAGGCCCGGCCGGAGCGGGGGTCCCGGACCAGGGCACGGACCCGTGCGCCGCGGTCAAGCAGGGCGGCAGACACGGCGCCGCCCTGCTGCCCGGTGGCGCCCACAACGGCAATCAGGGGGGATGACTCAGTCACGGCGTTCTCCTGTCGAAGGTGTACCTGGGTGACAACTGATTGGGGTGCCAACTGCCCACGGTCAGCGGACGGGAGTCCTGCGGCTCGGCAGCGACGGTGCGCAGGAGATCCGAAGCCTGCGGAGACGGCCGCATTTTCCTCCCTGCACTCTCTGCCCGGTCAGAGCTGGCTGAAGTCCGCAGTGGCCGGATCGGCACCGATCCGGCGGCCGCCCTCCAACCCGTCCAGCAGATCCAGTTCCTCCTGCGCGAGGTCGAGGCCGGCCGACGCCAGGTTCTCCCGCATCCGTGCCGAGTCGGCCGATTTGGGAATGACGATCCGTCCCGACGCCAGGTGCCAGGCCAGGACAATCTGCGCGGCCGTCGCCCCGTACTTCTCTGCGAGCGCGGCCACCTGCGACCCGGCCAGCTCCCTGCCCTGCCCCAGCGGGCTGTATGCCTCCACGGCAATGCCGCGGGACACGGTGTCGGCTGCTAGGTCCGCCTGCTGGAAGCCGGGATGCAGCTCGATCTGGTTCACGGCAGGCAGCACCTGGCTCTGCTCGTAGAGGGCATCCAGATGATCGGGGAGGAAGTTGGAGACCCCGATGGCGCGCATGTAGCCGTCCCGGTACAGGGCCTCGAGTTCCTTCCAGGCCTGCACGAACATTCCCTGGGAGGGCACGGGCCAGTGGATCAGGTACAGGTCGACGACGTCGAGGTTCAGCGCTCGCCGACTGTCCAGGAACGCGGCCCGCGCCCTCCCCTGGTCGCCGTTGCGCAGCTTGGTGGTCACGAAGATCTCCGACCGGGGGATGCCCGATGCCGCGATGGCCGCTCCCACTCCGGCCTCGTTGCCGTACGCGGCGGCGGTATCGATGTGCCGGTATCCGGCGGCCAGGGCATCCTCCACCACTTCCTGCGTCCGGCCGGCCGGAACCTGGAAGACGCCGAATCCCAGCTGCGGAATCCGCACGGAGTTGCCAAGCGTCAGGTCCGGAACAACGGTGCGGGGACTTCCTGTCATGGCGGTGCCTTTCCTGCGGTGACGTCATCTAGGCTGGGTGCAGCGAGCCGGGCACCTCCACCTAAGCCCCCGCACTTGTTCCAGTCAAGGAAACCCCGAAGGAAACCCGCCATGACGCCTCCCGCGGCACTTGATCTGCTTTTCATCGGCGGCACCGGCGTGATCAGTGCCGCCGCCGTCGCCCGCGCCTGCAGCCTCGGGCACCGGGTGACGGTGCTGAACCGCGGGGTGTCCGCCCTGCGTCCGGTGCCGGCCGGCGTCGAAGTCCTCTCCGCGGATGTCCGGGATACCGGTGCCGTGCGGGCGGCCCTGGGCGGCCGGACCTTCGACGCCGTGGCGGATTTTCTCTCCTTCACAGCCGAGCATGTGGCAGCGGCGGTGGAGCTGTACCGCGGCCGGACCGGGCAGTATGTCTTCATCAGTTCGGCCTCGGCCTATCAGAAGCCGCCGGCACGGCTTCCCGTGCTGGAGTCCACCCCGCTGCGCAACCCGTTCTGGCAGTACTCCCGGGACAAGATCGCCGGGGAGGACATCCTGGTGCAGGCCTACCGCCGGGAGGGCTTCCCGGGCACCATCGTGCGGCCCTCCCACACCTACGACGCGACCATGGTGCCGCTGTCCGGACACTGGACGGACATCCACCGGATGCGCGCGGGACTGCCGGTGGTGGTGCCCGGCGACGGCACGTCCCTGTGGACACTCACGCACAGCCGGGATTTCGCCAAGGCCTTCGTGGGCCTGCTGGGCCGGCCCGCAGCTCTTGGAGAGAGTTACACCATCACGTCGGATGAGTTCCTCCCGTGGGATGCCATCTACCGTTCCCTCGCGGCTGCGGCAGGCGTTCCGGAACCGCAGCTGGTGCATGTGGCGTCCGAAACCATTGCCGCCCACGATCCGGGCCGCGGGCCGGGACTGCTGGGCGACAAGAGCCATTCGGTCATCTTCGACAACAGCAAGATCAAATCCCTCGTGCCGGAGTACCAGGCGGTGATCCCGTTTTCCCAAGGCGCCCGGGAAATTGTCCGCTGGCATGACGGACATCCGCAGGATCTGGACACTGCCTGGATGGATCTCAGTGACCGGCTGGCCGCGTGGGTCCGGGCGGGGGCCTGACTCTCGGGGGGACCTGCGCTTCCGGGCGGCACGCCGCTGTTAGAGTGCAGGCAGCAGGTCTCTCCGGATTCGCTTGCCGTCCGGCACCGCCGGGCGGGCGCGCCGCACCGCGGCACCGGTTGAGCACCGGAGAGACACATTGGAGGAACCATGTCAGGAAACGGGCCTTTCCCCGGAGACAGCCGCGATAACAGGCGGCCAGAGAAGCACGAGGACTGGGACGGGCAATACGCCTATCCGAAGAAACCGGAACCAGCCCCGCCGGCAGCCCAGCAGGCTCCTACGCCCGGATACCAGGGCCGCCCCTCCCCGGGACAGGGCTACCCGGATCCCGGCCAGGGGTACCCGAACCAGCCGGTCCAGGGGTATCCGACAGGCGCGCCGCAGGCGCCCGGCTATGCACACCAGCAGTTCGGGGCCTACGGCCAGCGGCGGCCGGAGCAGAAGTCGCGCGTTGTCGCCGGACTGCTGGGGATCTTCCTCGGCGGCTTTGGCGTCCACCGGTTCTATCTGGGCCACACCGGCATCGGGATTGCCCAGGTTGTCCTCACCTGCTTCACCGGCATGGGTGCCGTCTGGGGGTTCGTGGAAGGCGTGATGATCCTCGCCAACGCCCGGACCTTCCGTACGGACGCCTACGGGGTTCCGCTCAAGTAGCCGCACGTTTCCTGCCGCGCCGCCCTCCTGGGCCGCTTCCCGGTGCTAGGCTATGATTCGAAAGTATGTTCTAGTCATATCCCCCAGGGAGGCCTTGGATGGCGGTGTTCTCAGCGGACCGTTCGCGCCGCCCCGCGCCGCCGGCGGAGACCGATGCCGCAACTGCCGCCGGCTTCCCCAGCCCGGCCCGGGACTATTTTGACGGCCGGATCGACCTCAACCGGCACCTGATCCGGGACCCCACCTCCACCTACGTGGTGCGGGTGGAGGGCGATTCCATGGCCGGCACCGGCATCTGCAACGGTGACGAGCTGATTGTGGACCGGTCGCTCACCCCTCAGGACGGCGGCGTCGTCGTCGCCGTGGTGGACGGGGAACTCACAGTCCGCCGGCTGCTGCTGGACGGACAGCGGGTTGTGCTGCGGGCGGAAAGCCCGGGCTATCCGGACATCCGCGTGGCGGAACCGTCGGAGCTGTCCGTGTGGGGCGTTGTGACCCGCTGCCTGCACCATGTCTGAGCCGGCTGCGTCACCGAACGCCGCCCAGCGGATTGCGCTGGTGGACGTGAACAGCTTCTATGTGTCCTGCGAGCGCGCCTTCGATCCGAAACTGGCCGGCGTTCCGGTGGTGGTGTTGTCCAACAACGACGGCTGCGTGGTGGCCCGCTCGGACGAGGCGAAGGCGCTGGGCATCAAGACCGGTACGCCCTGGTTCAAGCTCGCCGAATCCGCGCCGCGCGTGGGCCTGATCCAGCGCTCGAGCAACTACGAGCTCTACGGGGATCTCAGCTCCCGCGTGATGGAACTGCTGGGCCGCTATGCGCTGTGGCAGGAGGTCTACTCCATCGACGAGTCCTTCCTGGGCCTCGCCGGCACGCCGCGGGAACTGGAGGCGCAAGGCTCCACCATCCGCACCGCCGTCGCCCGGCACACCGGCCTTCCGGTCTGCGTGGGCATCGGCACCACCAAAACCCTGGCAAAGTTCGCCAACCGGATCGCCAAGCAGAACCGGCACCTGCAGGGCGTCTGCAACCTGGAGACCATGGGCCCGGCCGCCGTGGAGGCGATTATGTCCCGGGTCCCGGTCACCGGGCTGTGGGGCGTGGGGTCCCGGCTGGGAACCAGGCTGGAGGCGATGGGAATCTCCACTGTCGCGGACCTGCGTGCCGCTGATCCGGCCGTGATCCGGCGGAAATTCTCGGTCACGCTGCAGCGCACCGTCCTGGAATTGAACGGCACCGCCTGCATCCCGCACGAGGACGAGCGGGCGGACCGCAAGCAGCTGATCTTCTCCCGGAGTTTCTCGACGCCGGTCACCACCGGTGCCGAGATGCGCCAGGTGATGAGCATCTACGCCCAGCAGGCCGCGGCCCGGCTGGAGCGCGAGGGACAGCAGGCCAGCATCCTCACCGCCTATGCGGGAACGTCGCACTTCAGCGGGCGCGCGACGTCGTTCCCCTCGGCCACCGTCCGGCTGGCCGCCCCGACGTCGGATCCCGTGGTCCTGAGCCGGGCCGCCGTCGGCGCCATGGAGTCCCAGGTGATCGAGGGCGTGCCGTACACCAAGGCCGGGGTGATGCTTAGCGGGCTGGAGTCCGCCGATGCCCAGCCGTTGTTCGAGGAATTCGTCTCCGCGCAGGAGCGGCGGAACCTGGGCGAGCTGCTGGGGAAGGTCACGGACAAATACGGGGCGGCCAGCATCGGTCTGGGGCTGGCCGGCATGTCGACGGCCACGCCGGAATGGACCATGTCACGGAAGTATGCCTCGCCGCGGTACACCACCGAGTGGAGCGAGCTGCCGGTGGTGAAGGCGCGCTGACCCCGCCGGAACTCTTCCAGGGCAATCCCGGGGCGGGCCCGTCCTGCCGCGTTCATGGGAGGCTGGACCTATGGATCTAGTGGTATCACCTGCACTGACGATTCCCGCCGCGGAGCTTGAGTGGCGGTTCTCCCGGTCCTCCGGTCCGGGCGGCCAGCATGTCAACACCTCGGACAGCCGTGCGGCCGTGTCCTGGAATGTCGCCGGGTCGTCGGTGCTTTCGGAACAGCAGCGCCTGATGCTGCTGCATCGCCTCAAACACCGGCTGATCGCCGGAGTCCTCACCGTGACCGCGTCCGAGCAGCGCTCCCAGCTGCGCAACCGCGAGATTGCCCTGGCCAAACTCGCCGCCCTCGTGTCCGAGGGACTCGCCCCCGGCCCGGCCCGGCGCCGCAGGACCAAACCCACGCGGGGCTCAACCTACCGGCGCCTTGATGCCAAGAAACAGCGCTCGGCAACAAAACAGCAGCGGCAGAAGCCGCCGCGGGACTAGCACCGCAGCCGCCCCCCTCCGGCTCAATAACCGGGAGCTGCGGGAAGACCGAGAAACTCCTCCAGCGTTACTCCGGAAGTGACGATTTCAGCGGCGGTCCCGGGCCCCACATAACGCAGGTGCCAGGGCTCGTAGGCGTACCCGGTGAGGTGTTCGGCTCCGGCCGGATAGCGGATGAGGTAACCGTAGCGGTGGGCGTTTGCCGCCGCCCAGATACCGGCGGCGGTTCCGTCAAAGCAGGTTTCCAACGCACACGCTCCGTCCGGATTTCCAATGTCCACGGCCAGCCCGGTTTCATGCTCGCTGTACCCGGGCCGCGCGGAGAGCGAATCGGCTCCCTCCTGCCCGTACTGCTCGGTGTAGGAGGCGTGCAGCCGGGCCTGTTCCTCCCGTGACCGGTAGCCGCTGACCGGGGCTATGCGAACGTCCTCGGCCGCGGCGTCAGCCACCATCCGGACATAGGCCTCAGCCGCCTCGGACCGCAGCAGCAGCCCGCCCGCATCCACCAGGTCCTGCGGCACATAGTCCGCGGCGAGGGGACGGGTCTTATTGACCACGTGGGTAAGACTGTCCGGCGGCTCAGAGACTGCGGCAACTGCCGCGTCGGCTGCCTGCGGCTCAGCGGACAGGTGCGCCAAAACGGCCAGCGACACCACCAGGCAGGCGCAGAGCAGGGCGGCCATGCCCGCACACGTTTTCAGGTACAGGTACCGCATGGTTCCCCCTGCCAGCCCGTTCCGCGGCACCGGTCCGCGCCGTGGTTGGCGCCATCCTCGCATGTGCGGCACGCTGCGGCCGGCACCGGCACGCCCGGCCACGCGCCCGAGCCGGAAAGGAAGCCGATAGCGTGGAGGCATGGCTTATGCGTACGACGTCGAGATCCTCCACCTGCTCGTGTCACCGGCGCACGCTTACTTCGGCCGCGCCAAGGACGGGCCGGCCGACGTCGCCACCACCGATGCCGATCAGGCGCAGGTAGTGGCCGGCAAGGGCATTTCCGGGGACCGGTTTTTCGGCAAGGCGGCCCACATGGACGCTGCCGTCACACTGTTCGCCGTCGAGTCCCTGGAGGCCATCGCCGCGGAGCTCGGGACGGGCAGGTTTGATCCGCTGCTGACCCGCCGCAACGTGATCCTGCGCGGGGCGGAACTCCCACCGCTGCTGGGCCGGGATTTCGTGCTCGAATCCGCGGACGCCCGGGTGGAGTTCCACGGCGGCAGGCAGGCCCATCCCTGCGCCTGGATGGATACGGTCCTGGCACCCGGGGCGCACCAGGCGATGCGGGGCCGCGGCGGGCTGCGCTGCCGGCCGTTGAGCAGCGGGACGCTTCACCGCGGACCGGCGGTGCTCATCAGCCCCGTGCCGCTGGATCCGTCCCGGGCGGCCGTCCCCTCACTGCTGCGGCCCGGCAGGCTTCCCTGACGGAGGCCCGGGCTCTGTTTTCCTGCCGCCTGATCCTCAGGGCAACGCCGGCACCAACGTCACCATTCGAGCAGCGAGCTGCAGTAGCGCGGCGGCGGCCAGCCGTAATCCAGCTGCTCACCGTCCACGAGCAGCGGCGGCGGCACGTACGTCAGCTCCCCGTAGGCACTGGAGCAGGCCCGCAGTTCCGGGACCAGCTCGGTCCGCTCCGCGTAGGGAGGCGGCACCGGACACCGCATCAGCTCCAGCGCGGTGCGGGCCAGGGACAGGTGCGCCCATCCGCTGATTCCCCGGTTCCGGGCAGCCAGAAGCGCCATAGCTGCGGCCGCCACACCGATGCCCGTGGCATAGTCCAGTGCCTGGACCGGCAGGGCACCGGGGCGCCACGACTCTGAGTCTCCGCTGCCGTACGTGTATGCGATGCCGCTGGCTGCCTGGACAATGCTGTCGAAACCCCGCCGTCCGGCCCACGGCCCGGCATCACCCCAGGCATCGAAGCTGACGACGCCCACGTCCGGGTAATCCGCCCGCAGTGCGTCCGGATCCAATCCCCACCGGGCCAGGGAGCCGCCCCGGTACCCCAGCAGCACGACGTCGGCCGCGGCAAGGAGCCCGCGGACCCGCCGGTAGGTGGCGGGATCGGTGAAGTCGGCCTCGGCGCTGCGCTTGGAGAAGCCGGTGTCCAGATACTGTTCCTCCAGCTCCGGCATGCCCGGCGGGTCAATCCGCAGCACATCGGCCCCCAGCGCACCCAGGATCCGGCTGCCGGACGGACCGGCGATCACCCGGGTCAGGTCCAGGACACGCAGGCCGTCCAGCACCGCGCCGTTTCCGCCGTACAGGGACGCCGCAACCGTTCGCTGCGGATCCGCTGCCGCTGCGCTGTCCACCCGGATCCACGGTTCCCCCTGCAGCGCCCGTCCCGCCGGGGACTCAGCCCATTCCTCCGGAGTCCGGACGGCGGCGGCCACTCCCCCGGCCGCCGTGATCCGTCCCTCCGCTTCCCGCGAGGACAGCCGCTGCAGCGCGGCCTCAACCCCGTCCGGTGACGCAACCTCCAGCGCCGAAAGCAGCGCACGTTCGTGGTGCGGGTAGTTGGCGTGCAGCCTGACCCACCCGTCGCCGGTCCGGCGGAACCCCGAGAGCGGGGCGAATCCACCGACGGCCTTCCCGTTCACCCGCAGATGCGCATAGGAGGCAAAGGACGCTGCCGCGCCGGGCGACGCCAGGGTGATGTCCCGGCGTTTGCCCGCACCGGCGGTAGCGGCCGCGAGCGCGCCGGCGAGGGCCTGCAGGGAGCCGAGGGCCAACGCCTCCACGTCCAGGGCACCCGCCCACCACCAGCGGGGTCCGGTCCGCGGCACCGGCGCGGTGCCCGGCGCCAGCAACGGGGCAAGGTCCGCCCACAGTGGGGGTATCCGGCCGGCGGCGTCGACGGCGTCGACGGCGGAACCGACGGCGGCGTCGACGGCGGGATGATGCCGGTGTGAACGGCGGTTTCTCTCCATGGGTATTCAATACACCGTGAACGCATCCCGCGCATAGCCGTAATGCTCCGGGCCCTGAAATCGGTTCGGCGCCTGCCGCCCCAGGGCCTTCGAACCCGCTAGTCTCGGGAACATACGTCCGGCGGATACCCCGCCGGACACTTCTGACATGGGAGCGTTATGTCCTCTGAAGTTCTGGTAATCATCGGCATGGGCGGCATGGGGCAGGCCGTTCTGCGCCGGTCCGGCGCGGGACGCAAGGTCCTGGTGGCCGATTTCAACGAAGCCCTCCTGGAGAGTACGGTCGCCGCCGCACTGGGCGAGGGATTCGACGTCGTCTCCCAGCAGGTGGACGTCTCCTCGCGGCAGTCGGTGGCCGCTCTGGCCGCAACCGCCCGTGAGCTGGGGGCCGTCACCGGCGTCGTACATACCGCGGGGCTCTCCCCTGTCCAGGCACCGGTGGAGGCCATCTGGAAGGTGGACCTCTTCGGCGTGGCCGTGGTGCTGGAGGAGTTCGAGAAGGTCATCGCCCCGGGCGGTGCCGGCGTCGTCATTTCCAGCATGTCCGCCTACATGGCCGGCGGCCAGATGCCCGCCGACGTGCTGGCGAGCCTGGCCACCGTTCCCGCGGACGATCTGCTGCTGATCCCGTTTGTTGCCGGCATCGACCACCCCGGACACGCCTACAGCGTGGCCAAGCGCGCCAACCAGGTCCGCGTCCAGACCGCCAGCCTGCGTTGGGGTGCCCGCGGGGCACGCGTGAACAGCATCAGCCCCGGCGTCATTTCCACCCCGATGGGCCAGCAGGAACTCGCCGGCGAATCCGGCTCGCAAATGCGGGCCATGATCGAGGCGTCCGGCACCAAGCGCCTCGGCACCGCCTTCGATATCGCCAATGCCACGGCCTTCCTGCTTAGCCAGGATGCCAGCTTCGTCACCGGCGCGGACCTGCTGGTTGACGGTGGTGCCGTGGCCGCCGTCGATACCGGCCAGCGCAGCCGCACGGCGTAGCGGGCGGGGAAAAGTTCCGCGCCGAAGGAGCTGAGGCGGATCAACCGATTGTCGGGGCGCCGGCGGTGTGATCGAATCTGGGACATGTTGTACGCATCCTCGGCAGACGGCACCCGTATCGCGTTCGACCAGACGGGCCACGGCATTCCGGTGATCGTCGTCGGCGGCGCTTTTTCAACCGCCGACGACGGCGCGCCCCTGGCGGAGGCACTGGGGGCCGCCGGCTTCCAGGCGGTGACCGTGGACCGCCGTGCCCGCGGGGAAAGCATGGACACCTCGCCCTACTCCCCGCAGCGGGAGGTGGAGGACCTCACGGCGGTTATCCATGCCGTGGGCGGCGACGCGGCGGTCATCGGGCACTCTTCCGGTGCCATGCTCGCCCTGCTGGCCGCAGCAGAAGGGGCACCGATCAACCACCTGTTCCTTTCCGAACCTCCTTTCCTGTTCGGGGAGGGGGAACCGTCAGCGGATCTTCCGGACCGGCTCCAGTCCCTCGTCGACGCCGAACACCCGGACGAGGCCGTCACCACCTTCCAGCGCGAAGCCGTCGGCCTGCCCGAACCGATGATCGACCAGATCCGAACCAGTGCCTCTTTCGCGTCCCTCCTCCCGCTGGCCCAGTCCACCGTCTACGACGCCCTGCTGTCACAGGCCGTGTCGACTCCGACGCCGGCTATGGCGGAGGTTCCGGTGCCCGTCACCATCCTGCGGGGGGCCACCACCTACCCGGTGATTATGAACGCCACCGAGAAGCTGGCCCGGCTTATGCCGCACGCGGTCCTGGTGACGGTGCCGGAGTCCCATGACCACAACGTTGATCCGGCAGGCACCGTCCGGGAAATCTGCCGCCGCATGACGGTGCAGTGACGGGCAGTCCGGACGGGGATGCCGGGCTTCGCCTCGCCCTCCTCCGCGGCATCAACGTCGGCGGGCGGAACAAGGTCCCCATGCAGGCGTTGAGGGGACATCTGGAGGACCTGGGATATCAGCAGGTCTCCACCTATATCGCCAGCGGCAATGTCTTCCTGGCATCCGATGCTGATGCCGCCACGATCGGCAGTTCCATCGAAGCTGCCCTGAGCCGGCATTTCGACCTTGATGACGAACTCGTCAAAGTCCTGGTGCTCGGCCGGGCGCAGCTGGAATCCGTCGTCGCGCACCGGCCCGCAGATTTCGGTGAGCAGCCGGAGCTGTACCACTGTGACGCCATCTTCCTCATGGGCATTGAGGCTGAAACTGCCCTGCAGGTCTTCCGGCCGAGGGAAGGGGTGGACCGGATCTGGGCGGGAGACGGCGTGATCTACTCGCAGCGGCTCAGCGCCGAACGCACCAGGAGCCGGCTGAGTGCCATTACCGCCTCGCCGCTGTACAAGTCCATGACGATCCGCAGCTGGAAGACCACCCTGAAGCTGTGGGAAATGCTGTCGGCGCCTTAGGCTACCGGCTGCATCTGCGCTAATTCGATGTTGCCCCGGTGCCGTACTGCGTTGTCCCTCCGGACGCCTGCAGCCGAAGCCGCTCGTTTTCGTCCATCCGCTGACGGAGACCTGCGGCAACCTCGGTCAGGAAGTCGTCCACCTCGTCCTGCGAATAGCCGTTGCGGAATTTCGTTGGGCTGAAACTCGAATTCAGCACCTGCTCCGGTGTGAGAACCGGAGCGGTATGGGAAACGAGCCTGCCCAGGGGAATGGCCTGCTGAAGCTCCAGGCGTTCACTGTCGAGCCGCTGGAATTCCCGGACCGTCTGCTCAAGGAGTTCATCCACCTGCCTCTGGTCATAACCCTCCCGGAAGCTGGTGGGCTGAAACAGTTTAGCGGTGACGTCCTCGGCGGTGAGCGGTAATCCGCTTTGCTTGGCGGATACCGCCTTTGTCTTCGGTCTCTTTGCCACGACGGAAATAAACACGATCACCACAATCATCACCAAGAGGATTATCCAGTTGACCTCGCCTCCGTCGAAGCCCAGATATCTCGTTGGAATTTGTCCCAAAAACATGCTCAGACCCGGCCTTCATTGGAGTTGCCCGCTGCGGAAAATGATTGCGAAAGCATCCTAACCGCAATTACGGCAAGGAATAAAGATCACGCCGGGACTGCTGATTCCAGGACCATCCCGCTGCGGGACGGCCTCGCCCCGCAGCCACTGCCTCGCCTGACTTTGTCAGAGCCGGGCTGCGCGCCAGCATCCGTCCCAGATTGGACGAGTCCGGTTCGCTGCGGCCTGCCGCGGCCGCCAGGCTCCGGATGAGGCGGGCAGCCTGGGCGGTGGTGAAGCGCTGTCCCAGCAGCGCCCGGGTCAATGGCTGGTCCACCCAGAGGGCGTCCAGCGCGGTGCCGGCGGTGCGGCGGAGAATGGTGTCATGGTCAAACGGCAGTCCGGAGACCTGCTCCGCCGGAACAACTTGGACCGTTGCCTCATCCAGCCCGGCGTCCGGATGCAGAACGGCGGTGTGGACAATCGAGATGGTGGGCCCGCGCGGATCCCGGTCCGGATTGTCGTAGACGCCCGCCGTGCCGATGTGTTCCACCTGCTCCCGCCCCACCCCGGTTTTGACCGTCAATGCCCGCAATGCAGCCTCGGCCAGCCGTTCGGAGGGCAGCAGCAGGACACCGGGGAGCGCCTGCGCGCCGGCAAAGGGCTCGTTGGCCCGTTCCGCGGTGACCAGGTACAGCCGCCCGTCCCTCACCATGAAGGGGACGGTATCAATGGAGACGAGGGGCTGTTGGTGTTCTGTGCTCATGAAGCGATGTTACCGAGCACCGCACGGACGTCAGCGAAGGACTGCCTGCGGAGGAAGCCGCCGTTGGCCCAGACCGGCTGCAGCAGGGATGCTTCTTCCTGCTCGGGGGTGGCCTTCTCGATGAGTGCCAGCCCGCCGTCGTCGTTCCGTGTGACCGCCAGCCGGCCGGTGGCTGAACGCTTGGAACCGAAGCCCTTGGCCGTGATCGGATCCTTGAAGACGTTGCGTCCTTCGCCGTTGACCTCGATGTAGGTGACCTTGACGGCGGAGGAGAACGTGTCCCTGGTGACGTACTGGTAGGTGAATGACCCGGCACCCAGCACTACGTTCTCGGCTGCATAGCCCGCCGTCTCCAACCGGGCGGTGATGTCGGCGGCGCGTTCCGGAGTGATTGAGTCCCCGTACATCACGCGCACGTTGTTCAGGACCTTATAGCCGGCCTGGTTGCGGGCGGAACCGAACTCTGCGTCGAGGATGGCGACCACGCCGAAGAAGGCAGGGTCGCTGGTCATGGCCGGCACCGCGTCAGGGACGGCGGCGCCGGGCCGGGTGGAGGTTCCGCAGACAATGTCGGCCGGATCCCCGGAGTCGGGACGGATGACGACGTTGCCGTCACGGCACGTGATGATGTCCTTGAGGCCGGGCAGGATGTTCTGCAGCACGTGCCACAGATCGTAGCCGTCGGAAACCAGCGAGATGTTGCCGCTGGGATTGACCTCCAGAATGTGGCGGAAGGTCCCGGCTTCTCCGTCCTGGCCGCCGGCACACATGACCGCATGCTCGCTGGCGGGGATGGAGCCGAGGATCTGGCCGTTGTCGACGCCGAAGGAGGAGTTGTAGTAGCGGCGGATGAAGTCTGCCGAGGCGAGGGAGTCCGACCCCTTGAAGGAGAGCAGGTGGCCGGCGCCGGAGGCGGCAGCAGCCTCGACGCCGGGCATGCCGCGGAAGGAGAAGTCGTGGAGCTGCCAGTCCACGAACGCGGCGTCCGTGCCGGTCTTTTCGGCTGCAGCATCGAGAATGCCCCGGTACTTGTCGGCAATCGTCGCTGCGGTGGAGGGCTGCCAGATGGATGCACTCAACGCCGTCTCGATGTAGTTGACCAGCCAGAAGAACTCCGGTTCGGTGGACTCGACGGTGACGGACGGGACCTGCAGGGGTACCCGGGTTCCTTCGGGAACGGCGCGGAAGATCAGCGGCAGGTAGCCGCGGCGGTGCAGGGCCCGGATGTGGCCGGTGCCCACGGTATTCGGACCGAGGATGTCATTGAGGCCGGCCTGGTATTCGGCGACGGCGTCGTCTTCGTCGGCGGCGAAGAACGGAGCGAACGCCTCGATGCAGAATTTCTGCAGGAAGGCCTGCAGCCCGAAGTGCACCACGTGGTCCACGCCCTCGATGCGGGAGCCGCGGTTGGTGAAGTTGGAGAGGACCTTCGTGGTGCCCTGCGGGTACATGTGGATGTGGCCAAGCTTGTACGCGTCCGTCTGGAAGAGGGCGGCGGTGATGCTGGCAGTGGTCAGTGCGGCGGCGGGTGCTGTGGTGGTCATGGCGGCGTCCTTGGCTTGAGACGGAATCAGATGAGGTGGGAAATCAGGGGCGTGATGGAAGCGGCGACGTCCGGGTTGGCGGCGCCGGGATGTGAATCGGTGGTGTAGATGGAGCCGTACGCCTGCCTCAGCTGGGATGCCTTGCCGGAGAAGACGCCGTGGCTGACCCACAGGTCCAGGCGGTCCGGCCCGAGTCCGGTGGCGGCGGCCAGGCCCATGAAGGTTCCGCCGCCGTCGCAGATGTCGTCAACCACCAGGAAGCGGCCTTCGGCGGGCAGCTCCTCGCAGGTGAAACCGGAGAGCCTGCCGGTGGCGAAGTCGCGGTGCTTCTCGGCGGAGTAGAGCGGCAGTCCCAGGGCTGCGGCGGTTCGGGCGGTGCGTTCCTTCGCCCCGGCATCCGGGCAGATGACACCTGCATACGCCCCCGCCTTGTTCCGCAGGACCTGGGCGATCACGGCGGAGGAATCCACGATGCGCAGGTTGCGCACCAGGGCCGGCATGACGGGCGAGTGCGGGTCGAAGCAGACCACCTCGTCGGCGTTCATGGCGTTGATGAGGTTGGCGTAGACCTTGGCACCGAAGGGGACGCCGCGGTCCTGGCGGGCTCCGGGCAGGTACGGGATGAGGGCCCGGACCTTGTGGCCGCCCTGGTGGGCGTAGTCGATCCACATGGCGGCGCTCATGTACTCGTTGGCATCAGCACCGGTGAGGTAGAGGTAGAGCGGGATTTCCTGCGGACTGCCTGCGACCTGGAGGTGGGCCTCCCCGGCAGGGAAGGACATCGGCGTAGCGGCCGAATGGACGGTGTATCCCTGCGGGACGGTGGCGTATGCGGTGAACATGCTGCCAGCCTACACATGTTTTTCGTCATTGGAAGTTTATTTACCGAATAAACTTCATTTTACGAATAATGTCGCAGTGGCAGGCCAGTCCGACACGCTGATGTAACGGCCGCCCAGCTGTCGGCAGTGAGCGATAGCCAGCGCGTTGAGATGGTGGAGGCTGAGCCGGAACCCGTCGGGCCAGGCTACGCGCCTGCCGCGGGTGCCGGATAGGCGGCGGCGCCGGCCGCCGGAGCGGGCCAGGAGACGTCCGCCGGAGGATCCTCCCCCACCAGCCCGTCCACGGATTCACGGATCAGATCGGCATGTCCGGTATGCCGGGCGTATTCCTCGATCAGGTCAGCCAGCATGCGGCGCAGGCTGCCCACCTGGCCGTCGACGGCCGGCAGCAGCTGGTCGAGTCCGCCGTCGTCAAGCGCAGCGGCAAGACGTTTCCGGGAGCGTCCGACGGCGTCACCCCACAGGGCATAGAGGTCCTCCGGATGGTCATCTGCCGCGGTGCGCCAGTCCCAGTCCGGATCATTGGCCCAGTCCACGGCGTTCCACGGCTCGCCCGGGTCCTGGCTCCTCAGCCGCCAGGCGAAGTAGGTATCTTCCACACCCGCCAGATGTTTGAGCAGGCCGCCGAGGGTAATGGCTGAGGCGCCGACGGTGGCGGTGAGGGCTTCGGCGTCAAGGCCGCCCGTTTTCCAGGCAAAGGTGGCGCGCTGCCGGTCCAGGGATCCCAGCAGGGTTTCTATTTCGCTGCCCGCCAGCGGAGGCTCGATCTTCCGGGTCATCTCATGTTCAGTCATAGCCGGGAAGGCTAGGCCTGACGGGCCTGGCCGTCCACGGTAATCCGGCGCCCATCCATTGACAAAGTCAACAATGCTTGGTCGACTGTGACGCACACCACTATTCCCTGTTTCGAAGAGTCGCAGATCCATAGGCCACACATTTGTAAGCGTTCGATCAATTAAGTGTTGCTTACTCCCCCTGTCTTTGGGCAACGTCGGCCAGGCACGGGCGGAACATCCACACGCAATCAGAGGAGTCAGAGCCGACTATGAACCAGAAAACCAAGGCCTTCGCAGCCCTAGCCGCCGCCAGCCTCCTACTCAGTGCCTGCGGAACCAGCCCGAATGCCAGGCCCGCCGACAACAGCAACAACTCCGATGGTGCATCAGGCGACGCACCGCAGTCCCTCGTTTTCGCGGTTGTACCTACGGATGACAGCAAGGAACTTGAGAACAGCTTCAAACCCATCGTTGCAGCGATCGAAAAGGAAACCGGACTCCCCACCAGCATCGAGGCAGTGAGCAGCAATGCCGGGGTTATCGAAGCGCAGGCAGCCAAACGCGTGGACGTGGCCACCTATGGAGCCTTCTCCTACTACCTTGCCCAGAATGTCGCGGACGTCACGCCGGTGGCCATGGACCAGCGGACTCCGGCAGCCGGATCCGGCGCGGTCCAATCGCTCGGCGTCGTTGCTGCCGGCTCTGACATCAAGACGCTCGAGGACGTCAAAGGCAGGAACGTCTGCTTTACCGATCCCGCGTCCAGTACCGGCTACCTGGCGGCAGCGGCCGGATTGATCGGCATCGGCTTGGATCCGAAAAGCGACATAAATCCGATTTTTGCTGGCTCTCATGACGTTGCCGTGACGCAGATGCTTGCCGGAGACTGCGATGTCGCCTTTGTTGCCGGCACCTTTATCACTGACATTCTTCCGGCCCGGGGAATCATTAAAGACGGTGAAGTAGAGACCCTGTGGACCTCTCCGGATATTCCGGGAACTCCCATGGTGATCGGCGACTGGCTGCCCGAAGACCTGCGCACCAAGATCACCAGTGCGGTACTTAAATACAATGCCGTGACCGCTGCCGAAGCGGGTCTGTGCCCGGACGATCAACGCGAGGCTCAGCCGTCGTGGGGTGAGGAGTATGCAGGCAAGATGGCGTGTGAGTGGGGCGGAACCGGCGCCTTCGCCTTTGAACCTGCCACGGATGATGACTTCGCGACCATCCGTGAAATCTGCGACACCACCCAGGCAGAAGTCTGCCGAAACGAATAGCCGGTAAGGAAGAAACAATGACCGCGCCCCTGCCCACGCCTGAGTCAGGACGTCACACCGTGGCTCCCCAGTCCCCGAACCACACCAACACCGCTCCCAGTCTGCTTCTCGAGAACCTAAGCATGAGCTTCGGGGCCAAGACCGTCCTCCGGGAAGTAAACCTGGATGTGCGCCCGGGGCAGTTCGTTGCCCTCGTCGGACCCTCCGGCGCCGGCAAGTCCACGCTTCTCCGGCTGATCAACGGCAGCCACAGCCCAACCGGCGGCAGTGTGACCGTTCTGGGGGTGAACCCCGCTACGTGCGGACGGAAGAACCTGCGGAAGCTGCGGACCCGCGTCGGCTTTGTCTTTCAACAATTTGGCCTGGTGGGCCGCCTCAGCGCAATGGAGAACGTGCTGATGGGCACTTTGGGATCACTCAAGATGCCTCGCTACGGGATTTCCACCTATCCCCGGCCGCTGCGGGAGAAAGCAGTAGCGAACCTGGAACGGGTGGGCTTGGCCGATCAGAGGTTCCAACGCTGTGACACGCTTTCGGGCGGACAGCAGCAGCGGGTAGCCATAGCGCGGACACTGATGCAGGATGCACGCATTGTCCTCGCCGACGAGCCGGTGGCGTCGCTGGACCCCAGTGCCAGTCTCTCGGTCCTGAACACCCTGAAGAAAGTCAGTGCAGAGGACGGGTTTACGGTTATTTGTTCCCTGCATCAGGTTGACCTCGCCCTGCAGGTTTCAGACCGGGTGGTGGCGGTGCGTGACGGCTCGCTCATCCTCGACACCCCCACCCCGGATACCTCGGAGGCTGCTGTCCGCGCCATTTACGAAAAGGCGAAAGGCCGCACTGCATGAGTGCCTCCACGGACAGTATCGATGAAGCCGGTCGGGCAGTGCCGGGGGTGGAACGGCAGTTCGACGGCGGGAGGAACGGCGAACCGAAGCCAGCCGCCGGCGGGCCGCCGCGCGTAAGCGCTGCGACGCTCGGCATTCCGCTGGCTTACCTCGCTGTGACGGTCTTCGGCATCTGGTGGATCGACATCCGCCCTGCTGCGGTGGCCGCCGGACTCGGCGACATCGGCCGGCTGCTTCAACGGATGGTTCCTCCCACCACCGGCCCTGTACCGGCCCTCCTGACCCTGACACTTGAAACACTCTGGATCGCTCTGGCAGGAACGGGACTGGCGGCAATCGCGTCGGTTTTCCTGGCAGCGGCGGCATCGCGGCACTTCACCGGTCCTCGGGCAGTCCGCTGGCTTGCCCAAGGCATCATTATCGTCACCAGAGCCGTCCCGTCACTGATCTTTGCCATCCTCTTCGTTCGTATTTTCGGTCTGGGTCCGCTCGCCGGCGCACTGGCCATTGCGTTCCATTCCGTCGGCATGATCGGAAAGATGATGTCGGATGTCTTTGAAGAACAAGTCCCGGCTCCGCATGAAGCAATTGCCGCCGTCGGCGCGAACCGTATGCAGAACTTTGTTTCCACTACGCTGACGCGGGCCCTGCCGGCCGCTGCGTCGCTGGTGATCTACCGCCTGGACATCAATGTCCGTGCCTCTGCCGTACTCGGGCTGGTCGGGGCCGGAGGTATTGGTGTTGCACTGCAGACTGCCATCGGATCCCTGAATTACCGCAGAGCAGCGGGCATCATCCTGGCGATCGTCGTCCTCCTCCTGATCCTTGAACTGATTGCCTACCTCGTTCAGCGTGCGGTGGCCGAGCACGCGGATGAACACACCGAATCCCGGCTCTTTGCCCCCGGCAAAGAGGCGTCCACGCCGGGATGGAACCGGTCACGGCTGATGCGCACGGGAGCAGGCGCGGCGGCCGCGTGCCTCTTCCTATTCTCGCTGGGCCAGCTTTCCGTAAATTCCGCCCGGTTGGGACAGGCCTGGGGTAACGCCACCGCCCTGCTCGCCGGCTTTGTCCCGCCGGTATTCACCCAGGACATCCTCCTCGGGATCTTCGAAAGCGTCATCATGGCGTTCACTGCCACGTTCTTCGGAGTGCTGATCGGCCTGGTCATCGCTGTGCTGTCCACCCGGCATTTGGTGACCTTCGCCCCGCTGGCATTTACGTTGCGTGGCCTGGTGGTTTTCGTCCGGGGCATCCCCGACATTGTCTACGCCCTGATTTTCGTTGCCGCTTTGGGGCTTGGACCGTTCGCCGGTTTCCTGGCTCTGACAATCTCCTGCACGGCTTTGGCATCCAAGTTCTTCACGGATTCCCTGCAAAACGTTGACCCTGCACCGATAAGGGCCCTTGAAGCGACGGGAGCGAACCGGGTCCAGATATTCGTCAGCGGGGTCTGGCCGCAGTTTGTACCGAGCTTCATTGGCAACAGCCTCTTTACCTCGGACCTGGCCCTGCGCGAGTCAGCTGTGCTGGGAATTGTTGGTGCCGGCGGCGTGGGTTTCCTGTTGGACGAATCCGTGGCCACCCTGCACTACCAGCAGACGGCAGGCATCCTCATCGGCCTCATTGTTGTGGTCGTCGCGCTTGAATCGGTGGCCCGCTGGGCCCGCAGAAAGGTTATCTAATATGTCCCCGTGCCCTTATGGCAACGCTTCAGATTCGCCGGCCTCGGCCGGCGCCCCCGCAGCCGGAGGACGCGGCGCGGAGTGGTCTCCCGCTATGGACGAGACGTTCGGCAGTGCGCATCAGGATTACGCAGAACTGCGCCGAAGCAACCCCTTCCCGTGGAGCGATGACTTCGGCGGCTTCTGGTCAGCAACAACCTACGAGGATATTCTCCGCATTACGCAGGACGATGAACTTTTCATCACCTCGGTGCAGAACGTAGTGCCTCATGTCCCCAGATCCTCACGCAGGCCTCCCCTGCATTTCGATCCGCCGGAACACACCGCTTACCGTGAAGCAATTGATCCCGTCCTGCGCCGCTCAGTGGTCCGGGCACACGAAGAAGCCTTTCGAGCAAGTGCACGGGAGCTGGTGCAGTCGCTCTTCCTCAGGGACGACGCCGACGGCGTCCGCGATTTCGCAGCCCCCTATGTCATGGACTGCTTCGCAGCCTTTCTGGCTGTTCCGGCCTCCCTCGCCCGACGCATCCGGGACATCGGGGTCCGGTACTCCTTCGCCATCCAGGACATGGATGACGACGTCATCGGGCAGTGCAGCACCGAACTCTACGCAATAGCGGAGCAGGTGTACCGCGACAGGGTGGAGGCCGGCGCCGAAGCAGAACGGGACCTCGTTTCCAGTCTTCACCAGGCTGCCCTGAATCCGGAGAACCATATCAGCGAGCGGACGGCGATAGCCACGATCCGGCAAATGATCGTAGCAGGCATGGGCGCACCACAGGCCGTTCTGGGCAGCTGTCTGGTGCATCTTGCACAGGACCAGATTCTCCAGCAGCATCTGCGGGAGCACCCCGAAGACCTTCCTGCCGCTATCGAAGAGTTCCTCCGGCTCCACGCCCCGTACCGGGTCTTCGCCAGGACAGCCAGCAGGGATACGGAAGTCCACGGGCGGCGGGTTCGCGAAGGCGAACCCATCGCCCTCATATTCCCGTCCGGGAACAGGGATGAAGAGGTCTTTCCGGACCCGGACGATTTTGTGCTGCGCAGACCGAACAACTCCCATTTGGCCTTCGGTCGCGGTGCGCACAAGTGTCCCGCGGCAACCATGGGGCGGCTGGAACTTCTCATCGCATTGGAGGTGCTTCTTGAACACACGGAGGCCTTTGAGCTGGCGGGTGAGGTCGTGATGATGAACTGGCTGGAGTACGGACCCCGAGCCGCCCCGCTCCGGCTGCGGGTCACACCGGACACGGGCAGCGCCGCCGCTTCCAGCGGACCGGGCGAATGACAGAATCGTCCCATGTCCACGTCCGCAACCGCATCCGTGCCGATTCTTCCGCGCTTCCAGAACGGCGCCCGTTCGCAGCAGCTCCTGACGGTCCTGTTGGGAGATTACTGGCACGCACGCAAAGAGCCCATCCCCTCGGCTGCGCTTGTCGAGTTGCTCCAGGTCTTCGGGATTACGGCAACAGGCGGACGTGCGGCGATTCAACGCCTGGCCCAAAGAGGGTTCCTGATCGGCACCAAGGCAGGGCGCCTGACGGCATATGCGGTGTCACCCATGAGCCGCGAACGCATCAACTATCATGTCCGTGCCCTCTTCATGGGCCACATCTCCCAGCCGTGGGACGGCACCTGGACGCTGGTGGGCTACTCGCTTCCGGAGGATGCCAGGGGTACGCGGCGGTTGCTGCGCGACCAGTTACGCCAACTTCACTTTGGAAATCTCTACGACGCACTTTGGATCCGGCCCGGCAACCAGCTCGAATCCGTCGTCGAACTGCAGGCGAACCTGGGAGCGCAGCTGAACCAGGACCACCTGACTGTCTTTACCGATGCGAGGCTACCCGAGGGCACGGGACTGGACGCGATACATGCTGCCTTCGGCCTCCCGGAGTTGGCCGCGGACTACGCCGCTTTCATCAATCGGTGGGAGCCTTTCGCCCGGAAGCTCGAGCAGGGACCGGAAGCAGTGCTGGGGTTGTCGCCGGGTTCATCGGAACGGTCAGGGGACGAGGCCCTCCGGTTGCGGACCTCCTTGATGGCGGATTGGCGCACCCTCCGCCGGCAGGATCCCCGCCTGCCTCATGAACTGCTGGGGGCCGGTTTTCCCCTGTACCGGGCCGTTGCTGCCTGCGCCGCCCTCTATGACAGCCTTGGTCCAGCGGCCGAGGCAGGTGTTCGCCGGATACTACGTGTACACGACGAGCAGTTGGCTGAGCGCATCACGCACCACACGTTCGCTGCCTCGGCTTCCCTTCTCTCGGAGGACTGATTCCCGGCGTATGCCCTACGGTGCCGTCCTCCCGTCATGCATCTCCACTGCAGTGCGCTGAACAGACGTGCTGCCGGAAGGACGAACATGTCATACCGCACCCCAACCTCCCGTTCCACCCGACGCCCCGGCGCTGTCATAGCTGCCGGCATCGCTTGCGCCCTCTGCCTTATCCCGGCGTCGACGGCCACCGCCGCGCCGAACCCACCGATATCTCCGGGGGCCGCCGTAGCGACCGCCGAATTCCGCGGCGACCTGCCCCAGGGTGGCCGCTACGTCCTGTATGCACCATCCCGCTGGAACGGCACGGCCCTAATTTGGAACCCCGGCTACGGTGGCGGTGCCGGCACTGAACCCGCAGCCGCTCCATCTGACGGGCTTCGGCGTTGGCTGCTGGATCAGGGGTATGCCGTCGCCGGGACCACCGCGGCGACGGGCGGATGGGCAGTAGAGGAGTTGATCGCCAACCAACCCGCAGTCGCTGCCGTAATAGAGGAGAATCTGGGCGAACCCGAATCCGTCATCGCCTGGGGCGCCTCCATGGGCGGACTGACCTCCGTGGCCAGCATGGAGGCCTATCCCGCAGAGGTTGATGCAGCACTGCCGCTGTGCGGATCCGTTGCCGGCGCAGTGCCGATGCTCAACGGCAGCCTCGACGGCGCCTTCATCCTGAAGATGCTCCTCGCCCCCGACGATCCACGCCTGGAACTCGTGAATGTCACTAATGAACAAGCACGGCAGGCAGCCTTCCGCCAAGTGCTGGACGAAGCGCAGGCAACACCGGCCGGCCGGGCCAGAATCGCGTTGGCGGCTGCCGTCGCACAGATTCCAGGGTGGACCCAGCCGCAGGATCCGCGGCCGTCACCAAAGGACTATGCCGCTCAACAGCAGCAGATGTACTCAGCCTTTATGTTCGGCGTCGTCTCTCCCCGGCAGCCGCTTGAAGAACGGGCGGGCGGAAACTTCTCCTGGAACACCGGGGTCGATTATGCCGGGTCACTGAGCCGTTCGGGGAACTCGAAGTTGGTCCGCGACCTCTATTCCCAGGCCGGCATCTCACTGAAAGAGGACCTCAAGACCTTGGCGGCCAGTGACAGGATCACCGCCGATCCCGGCGCATTGGCCTACATGCAGGCCAACGCCACGCCCAGGGGGGAGCTTTCCGGACCGGTGCTTACCCTCCATGAGATCGGAGATACGGCACCCACCGTGACGCAGGCAGGAACATATGCGTCCCGCGTCAGGGCCAATGGCGATAATCGGCTGCTCCGACAGGCTTTCGTCGACCGGCCGGGGCACTGCGTTTACGCTGACTCGGAGGTTGCCGCCGCCGTCACTAGTCTCCAGCGCCGGCTCGAGACCGGAAGGTGGGCGAACCTGGCACATCCGGCGGCACTCAACCGGCTGGCAGACACCATAGCGGAAGAGTCCGGGCTTGGGCGCGGCGGGAGTTTCGTCTCCTACAAGCCGTCAGAGATGCTCCGGGGCGAGAGGGGAAACTAAGACCGGGAGGACCAGCGCCCAGGATGCCGAATGCCCGCCCTCTGTCCGGGCATTGCTCAGACAGAGGGCGGGCATTGTTCGGTGGCTCAGAGAGAGCCGGCTAAGGAATTAGAAGTCCCAGTCGTCGTCTTCCGTGTTCACGGCCTTGCCGATCACGTAGGAGGAACCGGACCCGGAGAAGAAGTCGTGGTTCTCGTCCGCGTTCGGGGACAGGGCGGAGAGGATGGCCGGGTTCACGTCCGTGAGGGTGGACGGGAACATGGCTTCGTAGCCCAGGTTCATCAGCGCCTTGTTGGCGTTGTAATGCAGGAACTTCTTGACGTCCTCGGCCAGGCCGACGCCGTCGTACAGGTCATGCGTGTACTGGACTTCGTTTTCGTACAGCTCGAACAGCAGCTCGTACGTGTAGTCCTTCAGTTCCTGACGGCGTTCCTCGGGAACCGTTTCCAGACCGCGCTGGTACTTGTAGCCGATGTAGTAGCCGTGCACGGCCTCGTCACGGATGATGAGGCGGATCAGGTCGGCCGTGTTTGTCAGCTTGGCCCGCGAGGACCAGTACATCGGCAGGTAGAAGCCCGAGTAGAAGAGGAAGGACTCCAGCAGGGTGGAGGCCACCTTGCGCTTCAGGGGGTCATCGCCGCGGTAGTAATCGGTGATGATCTGCGCCTTCTTCTGCAGATTCGGGTTCTCCGTGGACCAGCGGAACGCCTCGTCAATCTCCTTGGTGGAAGCCAGGGTGGAGAAAATGGAGGAGTAGCTCTTGGCGTGCACGGACTCCATGAACGCAATGTTCGTGTAGACCGCTTCCTCGTGCGGGGTCAGCGCATCGGGGATCAGCGAGACGGCACCGACGGTCGCCTGCATCGTGTCCAGCAACGTCAGGCCGGTGAACACGCGCATGGTGAGCTGCTGCTCCTCCGGGGTCAGTGTGGCCCAGGACTGGACGTCATTGGACAGCGGCACCTTCTCCGGCAGCCAGAAGTTGTTGACCAGACGGTTCCAGACCTCAACGTCCTTCTCATCCTGGATGCGGTTCCAGTTGATCGCCTCGACGCCGTCGATCAGCTTCAGCTTCTCGGTCATGAGTAATTCCTTGTCTTCAAAGGTTCGGGAAAAGGGGTGCGGATCGGGTGCAGCCTTACAGCATGCAGGAAACGCAGCCCTCAACCTCGGTGCCTTCCAGCGCGAGCTGGCGCAGGCGGATGTAGTAAATGGTCTTGATGCCCTTGCGCCAGGCGTAGATCTGCGCCTTGTTGATGTCGCGGGTGGTTGCGGTGTCCTTGAAGAACAGCGTCAGGGACAGGCCCTGGTCCACGTGCTGCGTGGCAGCGGCGTAGGTGTCGATGATCTTCTCGTAGCCGATTTCGTAGGCATCCTGGTAGTACTCCAGGTTGTCGTTGGTCAGGTACGGAGCCGGGTAGTACACGCGTCCCAGCTTGCCTTCCTTGCGGATCTCGATCTTCGACGCCACCGGGTGAATGGAAGAGGTGGAGTTGTTGATGTAGGAAATCGAGCCGGTGGGCGGCACGGCCTGCAGGTTCTGGTTGTAGATGCCGTGCTCCATGACCGAAGCCTTCAGTGCCTCCCAGTCCGCCTGGGTGGGGATGTGCACGCCGTCGAACAGTTCACGCACGCGCTGGGTCTGCGGAGCCCATTCCCGGTTGGTGTACTTGTCGAAGTACTCGCCGGTGGCGTACTTGGAACGCTCGAAGCCGGCGAACTTCCGGCCGGTTTCGATGGCAAGCAGGTTGGACGCCCGCACGGCGTGGTAGACCACCGTGTAGAAGTACATGTTGGTGAAGTCGATGCCCTCTTCGGAGCCGTAGTAGACCCGCTCGCGCGCCAGGTAGCCGTGCAGGTTCATCTGGCCCAGGCCGATGGCGTGGGACATGTCGTTGCCCTTGGCAATGGAGGGCACCGAGCCGATGTGGCTCATGTCCGACACGGCGGTCAGCGCGCGGATGGCCGTCTCAATGGTCCGGCCGAAGTCCGGGGAGTCCATGGTCTTGGCAATGTTCAGCGAGCCGAGGTTGCAGGAGATGTCCTTGCCGGTCTCGTTGTAGGACAGGTCATCGTTGTACGTGGTGGGCTGGGAAACCTGGAGGATTTCCGAGCACAGGTTGGACATGATGATCTTGCCCTCGATCGGGTTCTCCCGGTTCACCGTGTCCTCGAACATGATGTACGGGTAGCCGGACTCGAACTGGATCTCCGCGAGGGTCTGGAAGAAGTCGCGGGCACGGATCTTGGTCTTCTTGATCCGGGCGTCGTCCACCATCTCGTAGTACTTCTCGGTGACCGAGATGTCGGAGAACGGCATGCCGTAGACCTTCTCGACGTCGTACGGCGAGAACAGGTACATGTCCTCGTCGCGCTTGGCCAGCTCGAAGGTGATGTCCGGGACGACGACGCCGAGCGAGAGGGTCTTGATGCGGATCTTCTCGTCCGCGTTCTCGCGCTTGGTGTCCAGGAACCGGTTGATGTCCGGGTGGTGGGCGTGCAGGTACACGGCGCCGGCACCCTGGCGGGCACCGAGCTGGTTGGCGTAGGAGAAGCTGTCTTCGAGGAGCTTCATTACGGGGATGACGCCGGAGGACTGGTTCTCGATCTGCTTGATCGGGGCGCCCACCTCGCGGATGTTGGTCAGGGCGAAGGCCACGCCGCCGCCGCGCTTGGACAGCTGCAGTGCGGAGTTGATGGAGCGGCCGATGGACTCCATGTTGTCCTCGATGCGCAGCAGGAAGCAGGAGACCAGCTCGCCGCGCTGGGCCTTTCCGGCATTCAGGAACGTGGGGGTGGCGGGCTGGAAACGGCCCTCGATGATTTCATCCACCATCTGCTTGGCGAGCTGCTCGTCGCCGCGGGCCAGGTGCAGGGCAACCATGCAGACGCGGTCTTCGTAGCGTTCCAGGTAACGCTTGCCGTCGAAGGTCTTCAGCGTGTAGGAGGTGTAGAACTTGAAGGCGCCGAGGAAGGTCTCAAAGCGGAACTTCTTCTTGTAGGCGCGGTTGTACAGGTCCTTGATGAAGGTCATGGAGTACTGCTCGAGCGTTTCCGGCTCGTAGTACTCGTTCTTGACCAGGTATTCCAGCTTCTCTTCCAGGTCATGGAAGAAGACGGTGTTGTTGTTGACGTGCTGGAGGAAGTACTGGCGCGCAGCAGCGCGGTCGGCGTCGAACTGGATCTCGCCGTTCTTGCCGTACAGGTTCAGCATGGCGTTGAGCTCGTGATAGCCCAGGCCCTTGTAAGCCTCGGGGAGCTCCTTGGAGCCTGTCATGCCGGCTTCTGCGACTGATGTGTCCAAAACTTTTCCAATCCTTCGTTAACCTTGGCAACGTCCTCGGACGTGCCCATGAGTTCAAATCGATACAGCACGGGGACCTGGCATTTCACGGCAATGATGTCTGCCGCGAGGCAATAGGAATCCCCGAAGTTTGTGTTGCCCGCGCCTATCACTCCCCGGATCAAGGAACGGTTGTGCTCGGTGTTCAGGAACTTGATGACCTGTTTGGGAACGGCCCCCCGGGCCGCCGCTCCGGGCTGGGCCGCCGTCCCGCCGTAGGTGGGAAGCAGCAGCACATACGGACGGCGGGCAAGCAGGGTGGGCTGGGAGGTGTGGAGCGGAAGCTGGGCCGCGGGAATCCCGAGCTTCTCCACGAAGCGGCGGGTGTACCCGGAGGCTGAAGAGAAGTAGATCAGGGACGCATCCGTTGCCGGCTGCCTCTCCCCTGCGGATGCCGATGCCGGCCCGAGGCCGGCCTGGTCTGCCATCCCCAGTGTCATGGTTGCTGCGCTCCTGACGGGTGGTGCAATGGTGCGAGCCGCTGTGGAATGCGGATGATGCGAGGTGCTGCGGAACCGGGATGTCCCGGACCGCCGCGGGGCGGAGCCCTAGGCTACGGAGGAAACCTGCGCCTGGGCCAGCTCTTCGATCTTGTCGGGACGGAAGCCGGACCAGGAGTCCTGCTCGGTGACGACAACGGGTGCCTGCATGTACCCCATGGCACGGACGCGCTCGAGGGCCTCGGGGTCCTGCGACATATCCACGCTCTGGTACACAATGCCCTTCTTGTCGAGGGCGCGGTAAGTGGCGTTGCACTGTACGCAGGCGGGCTTGGTGTAAACCGTAACGGTCATGGCGTGGTCTCCCCTAGTGAAGCGTGAAGTCTGTTCTGTGGTGCTGCAAAGAGCTGGTGATGCTGGACGTTCGGAGTGCTGAAAAACTGCTTGTGGAGCTTCGTGAAGCTCTCGAAGTCTGTCCCTAGATACTACATCCAGTTCCCTGCCCAGACACTACATCTAGTGCGCCCCCCAAGGTGGAACCCCTACATGATGTATTACAAGTATGTCATTAGACAGGGTGCCCGTCCACAGTTTGTGCACAGGCGGGGGCCTGTTTTTCGGCGGATTTCCGCAGGGCAGGCGGGGGTTCTCCACAGGCTGTGCAGAACTTGATGCACATGTGATGAGACAGGCAAGATTCCTGCGTGTCGCGTACCGTGGGCGTGTCGGGACTAGTACCGGCCAACACTAGATATTGTGGTCGACGCCGCCGGGCGGGAAAGGAGGCACAGAATGGTCAACCCCGTGCACTTGAAGACGCTGCTGGAGGTTATCCGCACGGGATCGTTTGCGGCCGCGGCCCTGCGGCTGGGCTACACGGCCTCGGCCGTATCCCAGCAGATGACCGCTCTGGAGAAGGACACGGGAGCGCGCCTGTTCGAGCGTTCCGCCCGCACTGCCTCCCCCACGGACGCCGCCGTCGTTATGGCCAGGCATGCCGTCAAGGTACTCACTGACATGGATGCCCTTCTGGCCGCTGCGGCGCGGCCCGGACCGGGCACCGGACACGAACTGCGGCTTGGCATCTTTCCCAGCCTCGCAACCTTTGCCCTGCCGGAACTGCTGGCCTCGCCCCAGTGGCGGGACCTGGGAATTGATCTGCATCTTTCCGTGGCTGAACCCGCGCAGACCATCCAGGGCCTGCGCACCGGCGGAAACCTCGACGTCGCCCTGGTGTACCAGGTGGGCCAGGGCGGGCTGGCCTGGCCCTCCTCGATCAGCCGCCGGTGGCTGGGAGACGACAACTTCCGGGTGGTGCTGCCCGAATCCTGGGGCATCCGCAGCGGTGCCGAAGTGACGGCTGAACAGCTGGCGGGAATGCCCTGGATCATGCACCACCCGGGTACGCCGGATGCGCTGGTGATTGAGCGGCTTTTCGCCAGCTGCAGCCTGCACCCGCAGGTGGCAGCGTACTGCGATGACTTCAACGCCAGTCTGGCCATGGCTTCCGCGGGTCTGGGGGCGGCGCTGGTGCCGGAGCTGGCGATGCTGAACCGCCCGGCCGGCACGGTGGTGCTGGATGTCCCGGAGATCCGGCTGGCACGCAGTATCTTCGCCCTGCTGATCCATGAACAGAACGTCCAGGTCCGGCTTTTCCTGGACCGCCTGGCTGAAGTCCTGGGCCGGCGGAGCATTGTGCCGCTGCCCACATCCGGCCCCGGGCAGGGCTGAAAAGTCGTGCCCCGTCCAGGGCACGGGTAATACTCGAAGCATGACCATTGGTGAAAGAACCGTCTCCAAACGGTCACTGAGTGCCGTTACCAACCGGGTGACCGGAGTCCTGCGCTACACCCGCTTCCAGCTCGCCTTCAAGGCGGCCCTTGCCGTCGGTATTGCCTGGACCCTTGCCCCCCACGTACCGGGGGTCGCCTCGCAGTACCCGTACTATGCGCCGCTGGGCGCCATCGTCAGCATGTACCCCACGGTGTCCGGTTCATTCCGTACCGGTATGGAAACCCTGGCGGGCCTCGTGACCGGAATGCTCCTGGCACTGGGGGCGCTGCTGATCGGCGCCCCGAATGTCTGGACCATCTCCGTGATTGTGGGCATCGGCGTACTGCTCGGCGGATTGTCCTTCCTGGGCGCGTCCGGGCGGGAATACGTGCCCATGGCTGCGCTGTTTGTCCTGGTCCTGGGCGGTGACGATCCGGACGGGTACTCCTTCGGGTACGGCGTGCAGATGCTGGTGGGCGTGGCCGTCGGCTTATCCGTCAACGCCCTCGTTTTCCCGCCGCTGCACCTGAACGGCGCAGTCAACGGGCTGGTGACCCTGCGGAGGTCGCTGGCGCGGCAGCTGCGGGACATGGGCACGGCGCTGGGGGAAACCTGGCCGCCCGAACATGAGGACTGGTCCCAGCGGGAAAGCGAGCTGGACGCCTTGACCAAGGAGGTCCGCGAAGCCGTGGAGCTGGCCGACAACAGCCGGCACGGGAACATCCGCCGCCGCAAGTACCGCCGGGATATCAGCGCCGACTACCGCGCGCTGCGGTCCATGGAACGTGCCACCCGGCATGTCAAGGACATGACCGAAGTCCTCGCCGACGCCATCTGGCGCAATCCGGAGCACGTCGCCGTCCCGGCGGCCCTGATCAATCCGGTGGCCGACGCCGTGAATGCCTGCGGCGAGGCGGTCGAGAAGTGGGATCCGGAGAGCGAGGAGCACTCGGCAGCAACGGAGGCACTGGTGAAGCTGGTGGGCCTGATCAACACTTCGGCCTCGGCCGAAAGCCCGGTGGATGCGACGGCCGCCCTGGCCATGGACATGCGCCGCATCCTGCGGACCATTACTGCGGAGAGCGGCGACGCAGCGTAGGGCCGGCACGGCAGGAGCGGCCGCCGTTTCCGTTGCCGTTCCCACCCTGCCCGGGGAAAACTAGCCTTCGTCGGTGAGCAGTCCGAGTTCGGCCAGCTGACGGGCCATCCCGGCTCCGTCGGGCGCGTAGATCCACGGCACCTGCACGGGGGTCTGTCCGGGCCTCCCCGTCCGGCCGCCGGCCAGCACCGCTTCACCGGCCGAGAGCTGGCGGATGGCGATCGCCCGGACATTCTCCGGGTGCCGCTGGGCGAAGTCGGCATAGATCTCTTCGTCATGCTGGCCGTCGTCGCCGATCAGCAGCCATTTGATATCCGGGAATTCCTGGGCGAGCCGTTCCAGCTGGGTGCGCTTGTGCGCCTGCCCGCTGCGGAACCAGCGGTCCGTGGTGGGACCCCAGTCGGTCAGCAGCAGCGGACCGGCCGGATACAGGTTGCGGGTAATGAACCGGGTCAGGGTGGCGGCCACGTTCCAGGCGCCGGTTGACAGATAGAGCACGGGGCCCACCGGGTTTTCCCGGGCCAGGCGGTCCATCATCACCGCCATGCCGGGCGTGGGCGTCCGGGCATGCTCATCCAGGACGAAAGTGTTCCACGCTGCCAGCATCGGACGCGGCAGGGCGGTAACCATGATGGTGTCATCAATGTCGGACACGACCCCCACCTCAGCGGCCGGGTCCACCACGTAAATCGGTGCCGTGGTTTCTTCACCATCCTCGGAGCGGAAGAGGATGGTGGTCCAACCAGGCTGGAGATCGGCGGGAAGCACAGCGTCCACCACTCCCCCGCGGTCCGCGGTCACCACATGCTTCTGATCGCCGACAATGACAGTGACCGTGGCCTTGTTCACCGGCGGGCTCATGAAGTTGCGCCAGCCGCGGATACCGTCGGCGATCGCTTTGGACGCCATCGATTTCTCGGCACCGTCGAAGTAGCCGGGCTTGGCCAGGATGACCCGGCCGAGTACCCGCACCCATTCGGTGGAGCCGTATCCGGTGAACGGGAGGACGGTCTGCACATCGCCCCGGTTGCGGGCACGTTCATCCCGCCACGCGTGGAGGGAGTCCTCCAGCCGCATACCGAGGTGGGCCACGGGCGTCTTGTCCGTCGGGCGGGCTGCGGGGTCTTTAGTCATGTTCCTACTCTGTCAGATGCGTCGAAGGCTATGGACCTTCGCCGTCAGTCAGGCGCTGGCCTTAGATGCGGTACTTGGACCGGACAGGGCAGTCGAACGGGTCGCGGGCGGACAGGCCCACTTCATTGAGGTAGCGGACCACAATCGCGTAGGACTGGACCAGGGTGGTCTCGGTGTAGGGAATCGAGTGCTTGGCGCAGTGTTCCTTCACCAGTTCGCTGGCCCGGGCCAGGTGCGGCCGGGGCATGCTCGGGAACAGGTGGTGCTCCACCTGGTAGTTCAGTCCACCCATCAGCGTGCTCATGCCGCGTCCCACGATATTGCGGGACGTCAGCACCTGGCGGCCGAGGAAGTCCACCTTGGAGTCCCTCGGGAGGATCGGCATGCCCTTATGGTTCGGCGCAAAGGATGCGCCCATGTAAACGCCGAACACTGCAAGCTGGACGCCAAGGAAGGCGAAGGCCATCCCCACCGGCAGGAAGAAGAACACGGCAGCCACGTACAGGCCCAGACGGGTGAACACCATGACCAGTTCGGATACGCGTCCCTTGACCTGCTTGTTGGCAAAGAGGTGCTTAATGGAGGTCGCGTGCAGGTTGATGCCCTCAAGCATCAGCAGCGGGAAGAACAGCCAGCCCTGGCGGCGCGCAAACCACGCCATGAACCCCTTCTGCCGGGCTGCCTGCTCCGGCAGGAAGGAGATGGTGTCCATGTCAATGTCCGGATCCTTGCCCACCGTGTTCGGGTTGGCATGGTGCCTGCTGTGCTTGTTCATCCACCACTGGTAACTGATGCCGACGACGGCGTTCGCCACGAACTTACCGGCGCGGTCATTCGCCGGACCGGATTCGAACACCTGGCGGTGCGACGCCTCGTGGGCAATAAAGGCAAGCTGCGTCAGGAGGATACCCAGCGCGGCCGCTATGAGCAGCTGGAACCAGCTTTCCCCGATGAGGAAAAACCCGGTGGCAGCGGCAACAAGGCCAAGACAAAGGAACACGAACGTGGTGATGTAAAAAGAGCGCCGGCGCTTCAGCAGGCCTTCGTCGCGGACCGCTTTAAGCAGTCCGGAGTAGGTGCTGGTCACGTTATTCCGGCGCGGTTTCTTTACACTCGCGTTTTCTTCAGTCATTGCAGTGGAGGATGCAGGTACGCTCATTCTGCCTTCTGGTGGTGGTCGACTTCCCAGCCGGCGGTGCGAGCGTTTTCGCTCCAGATATATTTAGCCTAACCCGAAAGTCTGGTGTTTGTCTGTGACGGGCGGGGTTAACGTGCGTCTATGCTTGTCTGCATCCTGCACAGGCATTACGGTGCAGCTCCCTTTTTCGAAGGCACAGTACGATTGGCTGCAGCCGACCCCAAAGGAGTGCCGTGACTGCCGCGCCCGTCCGAAACGAAACCGCTGTCCTGCCCCGCTCGTGGTGGTGGGGATTCCTGCCTTTTGCGGCCGCCTCGGCGGTTCACATCGCGGCCCGGGCCGTGGATGCCACGGCCGTCGCGGAGCCGACCAAGCTCACGTTGATGCCACTGCTTGCGGCCGCTGCCCTCTGGGGCATGCGGGGTCTCCCCGGCGGGCCGGCGGGCCGGAAGCGGCCGGCTGTGCTGCTGTTGGCAGCACTGCTCTTCTCCTGGATCGGCGACGGCGCGGGCGCGTTCTTCCCGTCGGTCCCCGAACTGCCCGTCATGCTGGGTTTCTTCGGGCTCGCCCATGTCTGTTACATCTGGCTGCTGTCGCGCGACGGCGCTGCCGGCCGGTTCCCCCGGTGGGCGCTGGTTTTCCCGCTGTGGTGGGTACTCATGCTCGTGGTCCTCTGGCCTTCCCTGGGCGGCCTCGCCTTCGCGGTGGCCGCCTACGGGATTGTCCTGGCCGGCACGGCGGCGACGGCGGCCCGGTGCCGGCCCATGGTGGCGGCCGGCGGTCTGCTGTTCCTGGCCTCTGACACCATTCTGGCCTGCCGGATCTTCCTGCCCGAGCACATGCCTGGCTGGACCAGTGCCCTCGTCATGCTCACGTACTGCGCCGGGCAGGGCCTCATTGTTGCCGGGGTCCTGCGGACCTGGCGGAGCGCTTCCTGACCGGCCCGGGTCCAGACCCCGGTCCGCGTGGCTGCGTCCGCGGGGCGTTGGTCAGCTATTCGCTGCCGGGCGGATCATTGGCGGACTCAGGTATTCCTCCCGCACGGTAAATAATGCCGCGGGAGCACCCTTATCTCCGATGGCTTTCCGCCCGGTGTCCTGAAGCGCACCGGTCATTTTCCGGGTGAAATTGCCGGCGTCAAGCCTGCCGGTATTCCACACGGCCTGATAAACCCGGCGTAATTGGTAAAGGGTGAATTCCCCGGGCAGCAGCCTGGCCGCCGTGAGGGTGTATTCGATCTTGCCCGCAAGGCGCTCCAGTGCGGCGGTGAGGATTTCCCCGTGGTCGAAAGCCAGTGTCTCACCGGCAAGGACCTCGTAGACGGGAAGCCAGTGGGCTGCTGCACTGTCGGTGCCGGGATTGAGAACCGGCAGGGCCCGGCCGTCGGTGGGGAGCAGCGCCAGGTGGGCAACCGAAACCACGCGCATGCGCGGGTCGCGTTGGGGCGAGCTGTACGTAGCGAGCTGCTCGATGTGGGCGCGGTGCCCTCCGAGCTCCAGCCCGGTCTCCTCCTCCAACTCGCGCCGTGCCGCCGCCAGGGCATCCTCATCCGCTCCGACGAAGCCGCCCGGCAGTGCCAGTGCACCCTTGAACGGGTGCCCGCCGCGCCGGACGAAGGCTGCATACAGGGTACTTTCGGTGACGGCGAAGACCACCAGGTCCACTGCCAGCGCAACCGGGGGGTATTCCCCGGGCGTGTAGTCCTGAAGGAACTGTTCTTCGTCTGTGGCCATCAGGCTCCTGCCAGTACCGTCCGTGTTGCCCAGGGCGGGGACGTGAAGCGGTTGCGCTGGGCGATGAGGGGATCAATTATTCCGGTTGCCGTGGACAGGCGCTCCTCCGGGCTGCCGGATACGAGGATCCAGGAGGAGCCGGCAGCCGTAAGCTCCTCTTTAAACCATTCGGTCATCTCCGCCCGGGGGTGCTCGGCCTCACGCCATCCGTCGTCCTCGAAGGCTACACCGGCGTGGTCCGTCACAAGATAGAGGTCACGGCGCGGCAGCCGCTCAACGGCCCGGCGGGAACCGTGGCTTCGCTCCCCCAGGTAAACGCGTTCGAACAGTTTGGTGGTGATCGCGTCGGTATCGGCGATCACCAGGGGGCACCGCGCCGCTGCCTCGTTTTCCATCTGGTTCTGGCGTTCCCCGATCAGCGCGAAATCCTCGGCCGTCCAGACCATGTCGGTGATCACGGCGCCGGGTTTCTCCGCCTGCAGTGCCGCGAACTTGTCGTAGGTGAACTGCCGGCCGAATTCGGGAACGTCCACCAGCTCGGGATAGCGGTGCCGGTAATGCCGGATCAATGCCTCGGCGAGGGTGGTGGTGCCGGTGGACTCGGCGCCGACGACGATGATCCGCACGGCCATGTCCTGCCGGGCGGGCTTGAGGATGTTCCGCCATGCCGCGCCCAGGTCATCGCGGCACAGAGTGCCGCTGACCCGGTAGGCGCTCCTGGCCCGGTCCACCATGACGTGTTCAGCGCCGAAATCCGCGGCCAGGGTTGCACCGTATTCCTCGGAGCTGAAGACGGCGTCGACCTCCGTGATGCCCCTGTTCCGCAGTGCGAGCCGCAGTACCTCGTTGTGCGCCTTCCAGATGGGCCGGGAGTCATAGTCCACCGGGCAGTCATCGGGCATTCCGATGACTGTGACGTTGGTGTCCTCAAATTCTGCGGCCAGCCACTTCACGCGGTCAGCCAGGGCGATGTTCTCAAACCGGCTGCCGAAAACCACGACGGCGACTCTGGCGGACTGTTCCGACGCCGCGGTGATGAGGTGCCGGTGGCCGGCATGCGGAGGATAGAACTTGCCAATAACCACGCCCAGTCCGAAGCGGCTCACACCGGAACCTTTCCGGCGGCGGCTTCGGGCCGGGCGGCTGCGGAGCGCGTGCGCTTCCAGCCGACCAGGCCGTAGACGCAGAGTGCGGTGAAGCCGATGTACAGGATGGCGGTGAGGTTGAGGCCGCGGGAGAAATAAAGGGGAATACTGACAAGATCAATGACGATCCAGACGTACCAGTGCTGGAAAATCTTCCGTGCCTGTGCGTACGTGGCCAGGAGCGACGCGGCCAGGACAAAGGCGTCGGGCCAGGGAACCTGCGAGTCGGTTCCGTGCGTGAGGATCATGGCAATCCCGGCGGTGGCCAGGACCACTGCGCCGATCCCGGCGGCTGCCTCCTTGCGGGAGGCATCGCGGATGGGCAGATCGCCTTTCTCGGTGGTGGCCCTGGCGCCGCGGACCCAGTTGTACCAGCCGTAGACCGAGACGGCGGCGAACACCGCCTGCAGGACGGTCTCCCCGTACAGTCCGGCGCCGAAGAAGAGGACCATGAACGCGACGTTGTTGATGATGCCGACGGGCCAGTTCCAGGCCTGCTGCCGTGCCACGCCGTAAACGCAGGCAGCGCCGGTGATGAAACCGATGACTTCGATCCAGCTGACCGGTGCTCCGAGCAGGGTTGCCGCCGGGGAGTTCATCCAGTCCAGTATTGCGTCCATGTCGCTCTCCTGATTTATTGTCAATCTGACAATTAGCAGCCTAGGGCTGTGGCGGAGATTACGGAAGGGACCTGGATACCGGGTACTGAGATGTAGGTCACACTCCGGGCGGCGGTTACGGGCAACAAAAAACCGCCGGCCACGTTTCCGTGATCCAGCGGTTGTTTGGTGGAGCTGAGGGGACTCGAACCCCTGACCCCCTGCATGCCATGCAGGTGCGCTACCAGCTGCGCCACAGCCCCAAACTTTCAGTGGTCATCCACCGCAAATCCTCCGGTTTCCCGAAGGTTTTGGTGGAGCTGAGGGGACTCGAACCCCTGACCCCCTGCATGCCATGCAGGTGCGCTACCAGCTGCGCCACAGCCCCAAAACTCTAGGTTGTCTGCCTCACTTTTCCGTTCACCGGGGCGAAGCAACTCCTCTACCTTAGTACAAATCGAGAAGAGCGCAAAATCCGTTCCGGCCGCCCCCGGCGGGCAGACAGGACGGCCCGTCAGCCCTCCACCGGACCGCTTGGCAGCGAGTCCAGTCCAACGTTGTGCTGGGTGAGGTGCCAGGCGGACCGGCCATGCCGGTCCGGGATTTCCTGCAGGACGGACCAGTGGCAGTTGGACACTCCCGAGATGACTGCCCAGGACTCCGTGGGGAGCCCCAGCAGGGCGCAGATCCCGGCACGGATGGCTCCCCCGTGGCTTACCGCCACCAGGGTGCCCCCGGCAGGCACCTCCCGCACCGCCTCCGTCACGGCATCGGCCACCCGCCGTCCGACGTCAACACGCGTCTCCCCGCCGCCCGCACGGGCGCTGCCGACGCCGGCGGACCAGGCGGCCAGCAAGGGGGCGTCCTGTTCGGCGATCTGCGCGAAGGAACGTCCCTCCCACGTGCCGGCGAAAGTCTCCCGCAGACGCTGGTCCCGGGACACCTCCAGACCGGTCTCCGCCGCGAGGGCCCTGCCCGTGTCCAGGGCACGGCTGAGGTCAGAGGAGACAATAACGTCCGGCTCCAGGAAGCGCAGGACCGCGGCCGCCTCGGCAGCCTGGCGGAGGCCGCCGTCGTCAAGGGCAATGTCCTGCTGCCCCTGGAAGCGCCCCACCCGGTTCCATTCAGTGCGCCCGTGGCGCCAGAAAACAACCCGGCGCGACGCCGTATCAGGATCCCAGGGGGCGGGGGCGCTCACAGCTCCTGCTTTATTCGGACTCGGCGGCGGCGGGGGCGTCCTCGAGCTGGAGGTCAACCTCGGGGCAGTCCTTCCAGAGCCGTTCCAGTGCGTAGAACACCCGGTCCTCCTCATGCTGGACATGCACCACAACGTTGGCGTAGTCGAGCAGCACCCAGCGGCCTTCGCTCCGTCCTTCGCGACGGACAGGCTTGAGGTTCATCTTGGACAGTTCCTCTTCGATGCCGTCAACAATGGCGTTGACCTGGCGTTCGTTCGACGCCGAGGCGATGAGGAAGACGTCCGTGATGGCGAGCCGCTCGCTTACGTCAATTGCGACAATATCGTCCGCAATCTTGGCCGACGCCGCTTTGGCCGCCGCCCGTGCAATGTCGATGGAAGATTCGGTGGCGCTCAAAGTGTGTCTCCTTGGGGTAATCGGTCAGCCGCCAAGGCCGCCGACGATCATTAGTATTCCGACGATCAGGGCGAGTACGCCCAGACCTGCAACACCGGCGACCGCAAAACGCAGCCTCCGGGTACGGCCGAGTCCGGCCGTCATGACATCTAGGGGGTTAAGCCCGAAGGCGCTGCGGGCCCCGATGGGGGCAGCGTCTTCGGCTGTATCCGGCACACCGGAAGGTGCCGGCGTCTGCTGCGTTGCCGCAGTAACGATGGGTATGTGGGAAGTGGGCGGTGCCTTCATGACGGGATGTTCCATCCCGGGAACTGAAACAAACTCGAGCGGAGTCACCATGGCCAGATTGTCCGCCGCGCTGGGCTCGGCGGACACCGGCGGGCGGTGCCCGTTCTCTTCCGCCAGCTTCCGGATGGCCTCGGTGCGGCGGTTCAGGATCTGGGCGCGTTCCGCCAGGGCCTTCTGCTGCGCCAGGAGGTCGAGGTCCACTGCGTATGGATCCGCTGCCTGCAGCGCCTCCATGGAGGCAACCTGGTTGCGGGCCTGCCCCTCAAGTGCCTGGCGGGCGGAAAGGGCCTGCTCCACGCTCATGCCCTCGACGTCGGCGTTGGGACCCGTGCCGGCGGCGGCGGGGGTCTCCCCGGCACCTGCTGCGGCGCGCTGCTGCTGTTGCCTCAGCTGCCGGCGGGTGGGAAAGGCAGGCTCGGGGTCCCGGCCTTCCCGCGCCTCGGCCAGGGCCCTGGCGGCACGCAGCGCCTCCCTGTCACGGGCACGCTGCAGGGATTCGCGTTCCCTCGGACCGGCCGGGGAATCCACGGGTACATCGGCCGCCCTGCGGCTGCGCCGCGGCGCGGACTCTGGACCGTTCGTCATTTCCCACCCATCCGGTATCTGTTTTTTACGCTACTGGTTCTGTTTCGGTTTCCGTGGAGCTCCGGGCCTGCTGCCCGGCGGCATACAGCCGGTGTTTCGCGATGTACTGCACCACGCCGTCCGGGACCAGGTACCACACGGGTTTCCCTCCGGCCACCCGCCGCCGGCAGTCCGTGGAGGAGATGGCCATGGCCGGCACCTCCATCAGCGAGACATCGTCGCGGCCCACGTTTTCCAGCACATGCCCGGGCCGGGTCACGCCCACAAAATGGGCCAGGGACCACAGTTCCTGGATGTCCTTCCAGGACAGGATCTGCGCCATCGCGTCCGCGCCGGTGATGAAGAACAGCTCAGCATCGGGGCGCGCCGCCTTCAGATCCCGCAGCGTATCAATGGTGTAGGTGGGCCCGGGCCGGTCGATATCCACCCGGCTCACGGTAAAGCGCGGATTGGATGCAGTGGCGATGACCGTCATGAGGTACCGGTGTTCGGCCGGGCTCACCTGCTGGGCGGCCGGTTTGTGCCAGGGGTCTCCGGTGGGCACAAAGACCACCTCGTCCAGGTCAAACGTGGACGCCACTTCGCTGGCGGCCACCAGGTGGCCATGGTGAATCGGGTCGAACGTTCCGCCCATGACTCCCAGCCGGAACCTGCGCTTCCCGTTGCCGTCTGTCCGCTGCGGTTCACTCATGGGCAGGAACGCTTCCGCCGGATTCACGTATCAGGTCAGTCCCGGATCGCCTGGCCGTGATCATGCTTGTCGGGGAACTGGCGCTGGGGATCAATGTGCTCCGGCTCGGCCGTGTGCCGGTTGCCCACGTTGCTGAAGGACACGGTGATGAGCATCAGCAACAGCAGCGCCGCCATGATGGCCCCGCCGTAGACGTACGGCGACGCCGGCAGTTCAACGTGGTGTTCTTCGGCCATTTCCGCAGCAGTAAGCACGGCGCCCGTAAGCTGAATCAGCATGTATCTCCCCTAGAGAGTGGTAACTTCCGCCGGGCAGCCGGCGGAATGGTTTCTGTGTCAATGGTACGCGTAACGGAGTGCACATCGCAGCCGGTGCCGGCGGCAGTCCCCCGGGCGAAGCTAGTCGCGGATTTGTCCGTCGCCCTGGATGATCCACTTGGTAGTGGTGAGTTCCTTCAGACCCATGGGGCCGCGGGCATGCATCTTCTGCGTGGAAATCCCCACTTCGGCGCCAAGCCCCAGCTCTCCCCCGTCCGTGAACCTGGTGGAGGCATTCACGATCACTGCGGCCGAATCAATTTCGGCAGTGAACCGCTCGGCATTGGCCAGGTCATTGGTGATAATCGCCTCAGTGTGCCCGGTGGTCCAGCGCCGGATGTGTTCGAGCGCGTCATCGAGGCTGTCCACCACCGCCACGGCCAGGTCCAGGTCCATGTACTCACGCCCCCAGTCGCCGTCGTCGGCCGGTTCGGCGGCCACGCCCGCCGGCAGCAGCTCCATGGCCCGGGGGTCCGCATGCAGGCGGACCCCGGCCGCCGCCAGGGCCGCCAGGACATCCGGAGCCGCCGCGGCGCCGTCATGGATGAGCAGGGTTTCCACGGTATTGCAGACGCTGGGACGCTGCGTTTTGGCATTAAGGAGAATATCGACGGCCATTTCCACCGGAGCGCTGTGGTCCAGGAAGATATGCACGTTGCCCTCCCCCGTTTCAATCACGGGGACGGTGGCGTTGGTAACCACGGACTGGATCAGGGACCGGCCGCCGCGGGGAATCAGGACATCCACCCGGCCGCGTGCCTTCATGAGCACGTTGGCGCCCTCGCGCCCGTACTGGTCCACGCTCTGCACCGCGTCGGCGGGCAGGCCCACGTCCTCGAGGGAGTCGCGGATGATCTCCACCAGGACCTCGTTCGTGGCCGCTGCGGCGCTGCCGCCGCGCAGGAGCACCGCGTTTCCGCTTTTCAGCGCCAGGCCTGCAATATCCAGCGTGACGTTGGGGCGGGCCTCGTAGATCGCGGCCACCACGCCCATCGGCACGTGCACCTGGCGCAGCCGCAGGCCGTTGGGCAGCGTCTGGCCGCGGGCAACGGATCCCACGGGATCCGGAAGCCCAGCCAGGTTCTCCAACGCCGCTGCCAGGGCAGTGATCCGCGCGGGCGTCAGGGACAGCCGGTCCAGCATGGACGCCGAGGTGCCGTTCTCCCGTCCGGCGGCCACATCCCTGGCATTGGCCGCCAGGATGGCTTCCTGTTTCGCGTTGACATTCTCTGCAATGCGCAGCAGGGCGCGGTCCTTCCACGCACGGTTGGCGCGGGCCAGCCGCCGGGCGGCGGTACGGGAACGGTCGGCGAGGGCATGGACCCGGGCTTCGACGCCGGCGTCCGCCTGGGGATCGGTGCCGGCGGATTCCGGCGCGGCGGGCAGTGCCTCGGAGGTGTTCACGGAAGTCATGTCCCCAGTGTAGGTCCGGCGGCCTCGGGTGCGGGCGCCGGGCCGGAGTCGGGATGCAGCAGAACAAGGTCATTGACGTGCACCACCGCACGTTCGTAGCCCCGGCCGAGTTCGCGGGACAGTTCCCGGGTGGACCGTCCAAGCATGGAGGGCAGCTCGTCTGAACCGTAGTTGGTCAGGCCGTGGGCAATGACCCGGCCGGCCGTGTCGGACAGCGCGACGGCGTCCCCGGGTTCAAACTGTCCCTTCACGGCGGTGATCCCTGCCGGCAGCAGGGAACGGTGCCGGTTGCCCACCGCACCCGCGGCGCCGTCGTCGAGCACCAGGGTGCCCTGGATGCGGGCCAGGTGGGCGAGCCAGAGCAGGCGGATGGACTGGCGCCGGCCGCGGGTGGTGAACCAGGTGCCCACGTCTTCTCCCGCCAGTGCGGCGGCAGCGTTGGCGGTGGAGGTCACGAGGGCCGGGATGCCGGACTCGGCGGCAATGGTGGCGGCCTCGACCTTCGTGGCCATGCCGCCCGTGCCCACGCCGGCTCTGCCGACCTTTCCGATCCGTACGTCCGCCAGGTCCTTGGGGCCGGTGACTTCGGGAATGCGGCGGGCACCCTCGGACGGCGGGCCGTCGTAGAGGGCGTCGACGTCGGAGAGCAGAATCAGGGCGTCGGCTTTGACCAGGTGCGCCACGAGGGCGGCCAGGCGGTCATTGTCCCCGAAGCGGATTTCGTGGCTGGCAACGGCGTCGTTCTCATTGACGATCGGCAGGACGCCGAAGTTAAGCAGCCGTTCCATGGCCCGGTGTGCGTTCGCGTGATGGGCACGGCGCATCAGGTCCTCGATGGTGAGCAGCACCTGGCTCACGGTGACGCCGTGGGCGCCGAAGGCGGCGGTATAGCGGGCCATCAGCAGGCCCTGGCCCACACTGGCGGCAGCCTGCTGGGAGGAAAGCTGGGCCGGACGCTTGGTGAGGCCCAGCGGTGCCAGCCCGGCGCTGATGGCGCCGGAGGACACCAGGATGATCTCCGTGCCCTGCGCGTGCCGGGCGGACAGGACGTCCGCCAGGGAGTGCAGCGCCGCATCGGAGATGCCGCCTGCCACGGAGGTCAGGGACGAGGAGCCCACTTTGACCACCACGCGGCGGGCACGGGCCAATCCGGAGCGGGAGGTCAGCGCACGGCGGGCAGGTGGGGCGAATTCGCTCTGTTCACTCATAACCTGCCCAGCCTATGCGCTGTTCCCTGTCCGCCGCCGGTGTGTGAAGGAGTTACTCCCCTTCGTTACCCGCTGACGGCTCCTCTGCGGGGCGGGAGGAGTGCTTGTAGTTCACCGACTCGGTCCAGATACCGGCGCGGCGCTCGGTCTCGAGTTCCTCACGGGCGGCGGCACGGGCGTCCCGGCGCTTCTGGTGATCCTCGCGCTTTTCTTCGCGGGTGGGCCGGGAGAATTCCTCGATCCGGATGTCGCTGCCGCGCGGCGACGCAGCCAGCAGCTCGGCACCGCCAATCATGGTCGGCTCCCAGTCGAAGACGACGCCGTCGCCCTCGCCGATGACTACGGCGTCGCCGGGCTTTGCGCCTTCCTTGAACAGCTTCTCCTCCACGCCCAGCTTGGCGAGGCGGTCGGCAAGGTAGCCCACGGCTTCGTCATTGGTGAAGTCGGTCTGCTGGACCCAGCGCACCGGCTTTTCGCCCAGGACACGGAAGAGCGGCTCGAGGTTGCGCTCCTCGCGGCGGATCATGAATCCACCCTTGTAGTTGACTCCGCGCGGCTTCAGGACCGGCGGCTGGATGCGCGGCGGAGCCTTCTCCACGGTGTCGCGGGCCTCCTTGACAATGGCAGCCATGGCGAACCCGAGTTCACGCAGGCCTTCATGGCTGGACGCGGAAACCTCGAACACGCGGTAGCCGCGCTTCTCCAGTTCCGGCCGGACGAACTCGGCCATGTCGCGGCCGTCGGGAACGTCCACCTTGTTCAGTGCGATCAGGCGGGGACGGCGGTTCAGCGGCACGACGTCGCCGTCTGTGCCGGCGTAGCTCATGTCCACTTCGTACTTCTCGAGCTCGCGCTCGATGACTTCCAGGTCCCCGATGGGGTCGCGGTCCGTTTCCAGCGCGGCGCAGTCCAGCACGTGCACCAGGGCGGCGCAGCGTTCCACATGGCGCAGGAAGTTGTGGCCCAGGCCCTTGCCTTCGGAGGCGCCTTCGATCAGGCCGGGAACATCGGCGACGGTAAAGCGCACGTCACCGGACTGCACCACACCGAGGTTCGGGATCAGCGTGGTGAAGGGGTAGTCGGCAATCTTCGGCCGGGCAGCGGAGATCGCGGCGATCAGCGAGGACTTGCCGGCGGACGGGAAGCCAACCAGTGCAATATCGGCAATGGACTTGAGCTCCAGGACAATGTCGGATTCTTCGCCGGGGATGCCCAGCAGCGCGAATCCGGGAGCCTTGCGTTTCTGCGAGGAAAGCGAGGAGTTGCCGAGGCCACCCTGGCCGCCGGCGGCAGCGATGTACTCGGAGCCTTCCCCGACCAGGTCCGCGAGGACGTCGCCGGCCTTGTTCTTGACGACGGTGCCGTCCGGCACGGGAAGGATCAGCGTCTCGCCGGTCTTGCCCGCGCGCCAGTCACCCATGCCGTTGCCGCCGTTGGTGGCGTGGCGGTGCGGGGCGTGGTGGTAGTCCAGCAGGGTGGTGGTATTCGAGTCGACGCGCAGGATGACGTCGCCGCCGTCGCCGCCGTTGCCGCCGTCGGGCCCGCCCAGGGGCTTGAACTTTTCACGCTTGACGGACACGCAACCATGGCCGCCTGTACCGCCCGAAACATGCAGCACTACGCGGTCTACAAAGCTGGCCATGGTTCTCCTTCAGAGGAACTTCTTGATCATGCCAATTCTACTTGGCTTAAAAAACGACGGGGCGGGCCATCAAGGCCCGCCCCGTCGGAAAAGCTAAATGCCGGTGATTACTCGGCGGCTGCAGCAGCCACGATGTTCACGACGCGGCGGCCTCGACGGCTGCCGAATTCAACTGCGCCTGCTTCCAGGGCGAACAGGGTGTCGTCGCCTCCGCGGCCAACGCCCTCACCCGGGTGGAAGTGGGTGCCACGCTGGCGAACGATGATTTCGCCTGCCTTGACAACCTGGCCGCCGAAACGCTTTACGCCGAGGTACTGGGCGTTGGAGTCGCGACCGTTGCGAGTGGAACTCGCACCTTTCTTATGTGCCATTTCTTTGCCTGCCTTTGCTAACTGATATTGAAACCCTCAGGCGGGATCACCCGCGTTCCCGGCCCTGGGGCCGGCAGGAGAATCAGGAGTTGATGGACGTAACCTTGACCTTGGTCAGCGAGGAGCGGTAGCCCTGACGCTTCTTGTAGCCGGTCTTGTTCTTGAACTTCTGGATAACAATCTTCGGACCCCGGAAGTTCTCGACGATTTCTGCAGTCACGGTAACCTTGGCCAGGTCCTGTGCAGCAGAGGTGACCTTGTCGCCATCAACCAAAAGCAGGGCAGGCAGCTCAAAGGTGCTACCGGCTCCACCGGGGACGCGGTCCAGGGTTACGAGGTCTCCGACGGAAACCTTTTCTTGGCGGCCGCCAGCGCGGACAATCGCGTACACCACTTGGGAACTCACTTCTCTCGACGTTTAATACTTGGATGCGCATTTAGCCGGGCCCAGATTGGGCCTGCCTTGCGCCATGCAGTTCCGCCTGAACCGATAAACGGTTGGAAGGCGTTCGCACCGAAGTTCAAGGCTACGCTAACGGGCCCATAACCCGCAAATGCTGTGCGCATTCGCCGGGTGGACCCACGCGCCACCGAACCGGTGCCACTGCTCGGGTTCTACTTTATCCCATGTGGGCGCTGTTGCGGACATCGGGGCCGTCCCGGAGCGGCGTACCCGTTAAAGGCTGCGGGCGGGCCCTCCCCGAGGGGAAGGCCCGCCCGCAGCAGGGGGGTGAACCGGTTACAGTTCCGAGGCCGGCACGCCCACGCCCAGGATCACCGGTGCCGCAGCACCGGCCTTCTTCTCCGGGGCAACCGAAGGCTTCGCCGAAGCCGTCACCGTATGCCGCGCCGGGGAGGCGGGAGCCGCTTTCCCTGCGGCCGGTGCCGTGACCTCCGCTGCGCCCTGTGGGCTGCTTGCTGCCCTGCGCCGGCGCACGGGGCGGGCGGGCACCTCCGCAGCAGCGGCCGGCACCTCAGCCTTACGGGCGGTGTGCTGCCCGGAGTCCTGTTCCCGGACGGCGGGTGCCTGCTCCGGTGCCTGCTCCGGTGCCTGCTCCTGCTCCACCGGCCGCGACACGGCCGAGGCGACCTCGTTGAAGGCCTCCGTCAGGCTTTCCAGGGTCAATGCAGGTTCCTGCTTTACCGCACGCCGCCGCTGGCGGCGCGGAACCACCACGGTCTCGCCCTGGAGGTTCAGCACTGCTCCGGGTTCGGTATCGGACTCAACGGCCGCTGTGTCCTCCGCCGCCGGCGTCGAAGGGGTGCCGTTGCCATTGGCAGCGGCGTCCACCACCTCGTGGGCGGCAGCAGTGGCAGCCGCGATGCTGGCCAGCGCGGCGCGGGCGGCTTCGGCTTTCGCCTGCCGCTCTGCGTCCTCCTGCACCGGCTCATCCACCCGGGGCTGCTCTTCCGCCTGGACGGCGCCGTTCTGTCCGCGGCTGCGGTTGCGCTTACGGTCCCCGCGGGACTGCTTCTCCTGCTTGAGGTGCTGCTGGTGGTTGTCGTCGGCGACCGCGTGTCCGCTTCCGTGGCCGTTGTTGTTTCCGTTGCCGGACGGGGTGTGGCTGGTGCTGCGGCGGTGCTCCACGGGAATGTCGTGGGTGATGACGCCGCGGCCGGCGCATGCCTCGCACTCTTCGCCGAAGACTTCCAGCAGGCCGGTGCCCATCCGCTTGCGCGTCATCTGGACCAGCCCCAGCGAGGTCACCTCGGCCACCTGGTGCTTGGTCCGGTCCCGGCCCAGGCACTCCACGAGGCGGCGCAGCACCAGATCGCGGTTGGCTTCAAGGACCATGTCGATGAAGTCGATGACGATGATGCCGCCGATGTCCCGCAGCCGCAGCTGGCGGACCACTTCCTCGGCCGCTTCCAGGTTGTTCTTGGTGACGGTCTCTTCCAGGTTGCCGCCGCTGCCGGTGAACTTGCCGGTGTTTACGTCCACCACGGTCATGGCTTCGGTCCGGTCAATCACCAGGGATCCGCCGGAGGGCAGGAAGACCTTGCGGTCCAGTGCCTTGGCAATCTGCTCGTCGATGCGGTGCGCGGCGAAGATGTCCTCGTCCTTCGTCCACTTCTCGAGCCGTCCAACCAGGTCCGGTGCCACGTACGTGACATAGGCCTCGATGGTGTCCCAGGCTTCCTCGCCGGAGACCACGAGCTTGGAGAAGTCCTCGTTGAAGACATCACGGACCACCTTGATGGTCAGGTCCGGCTCGCCGTACAAAAGCTCCGGCGGCAGCGTCTTGGTGGACTTGGACTTCGCCTCGATGGTCTCCCACTGGGCGCGGAGACGGTTGATGTCATTCATCAACTCTTCCTCGCTGGCGCCTTCCGCGGCGGTGCGCACAATGACGCCCGCGTTTTCCGGCAGGTGGTCCTTGAGGATCTTCTTCAGCCGGTTGCGCTCGACGTCGGGCAGCTTCCGTGAGATGCCGGTCATCGACCCGCCCGGAACGTACACAAGGTAGCGGCCAGGCAGGGAGATCTGGCTGGTCAGGCGTGCACCCTTGTGGCCCACCGGATCCTTGGTGACCTGCACCAGGACGGAGTCGCCGGACTTCAGGGCCAGTTCAATGCGGCGCGGCTGGCCGTCCAGGCCGGCGGCGTCCCAGTTCACCTCACCGGCGTACAGCACGGCGTTGCGGCCGCGTCCGATGTCCACGAACGCCGCTTCCATGCTGGGCAGCACATTCTGGACCTTGCCGACGTAGACGTTGCCGATCAGCGAGTCCTGCTGGGTGTTGGAGACAAAGTGCTCAGCGAGGATGCCGTCCTCCAGCACGCCGATCTGGATCCGCTCGTCACGCTGCCGGACAATCATCTGCCGGTCCACGGACTCGCGGCGGGCGAGGAACTCGGCCTCGGTGATGACGTGGCGGCGGCGTCCCGATTCGCGGGACTCGCGGCGGCGCTGCTTCTTGGCTTCCAGGCGGGTGGAACCCTTCACACTGGTGACGCGGTCCGAAACCGGGGCGTCGGCGTGCGCACGGGGGGCACGGACCCGGGTGACCGTGTTGGGCGGATCGTCGTCCGCTCCCCCGGTCAGTTCCAGATCGGCGTCCCCGCGGCGGCGGCGACGGCGGCGGCGGGAGGTCACGCCGTCGGACTCACTGTCGGGGCCCGTCGAGGATTCCTCTGCGGCAGGGGCATCCTGGCCGGCTGCGGTGTCCGAGCCCTGGCGGCTGCGGCCGCGGCGGGAGCGGCGGCGGGAACGGCCCGAATCCGCCTCTTCCTGTTCCATTTCTTCGACCTCAGCGGGCCTGGCCACCGGCAGGGACCGGACGGCTGCCAGATCGGGGGCGTGGAACAGCACCGACGTGGGCGATTCCGGCACAGAGAACGGGTCCAGTGCGGAGATGGGCCCGGCGGCTTCGGTCTTGGCCGGTGCGGAGTCCCGGGACTCGGCCGGCGCGGGGGCCTTGGCCGGCGTTTCCGTTGCTGCGGCCGCTTCGGCGGCAGCGGGAAGCACCGGTTCCGCGGGGGCTGCGGCAGGGTCTGCAGCGGCGGGCACGGCTGCCGACTCAGCCGAACGCGCCGGACCGGTGGGGGTGCTGGCGCGGCGGCGGGCACGCGTCTTCGGGGCCGGTGCGGCTACCGCAGGTGCCTCAGCTGCGGGGCCGGCAGTGTTGGTGGACTCGGGGCCGGCTGCCAGCGTCACCTCATCGGCAGGGCTCTCGACGGCGGCACTCTCCGGCGCGGCCTCGGCGGCGGGTTTCCTGGCCGGGCTGCGGCGGCGGCGGACCGTCTTCGCCGGAGCGGCGTCGACAGCCGCTGCATCAGCCGAAGCCTCGACGGCGGCAGGAGCCTCCGCGGCTTCCGGTGCCTCCTGGGCCGCGGCGGCTTCTTCGCGTGCCGGTACGGCCTTCTTGCGGGGTGCGCGTGTCCGCTTGGGCTTCTCAGCGGGGGCTTCCGCTTGGGTCTCGGCTGCCGCTGCCGGGGCTTCCGCCGTCGGCTGCTCCGCGGGTGAAGACGCCGCGGGTGAAGACTCCGCCGGTGAGGACACCGGAACGGACTTGCGGCGGCTGCGGGTGGCCTTTTTGGCCGGCGCCGGCTGCGTGTCCGGCTGCAGATCCCCCGCCGTACCGTTTTCTACAGGCAGTTCATTGGTTCCATCATTCTGATTAGTCATCTAGGCCTATGCTCCGGCCCTGCGGCACTGGCCACATTCCAATGCCCCAAGGCAATGTGTCGGCTGTACGGTGGCATCGCAGCCAACCCGCCAGCCGGAAGTCGTCTGGATGTCTTGCGAGGTCGTGCCAGCTGTGGGGCGCGGTATCACTCGAAGACCAACGGCGCTTTTCCTGCTACCCCCGCGGAACGGAAAATGTTCTCTACGGCTGCGGGTAGGTCTGGCCGGCGGATTCCCTGGTTCCCATCCGGATTGATGGGTCAACTACACGGGAAGCGTCACCGGCAGAACCGGAAGCCTGTCGCTGGACCGGCGGCGGAATGTGGTTCCGCCATCAGCCAAGCTTCATTATCGCATACGGCCGCCTTTTTGGCCCGTCACTGCGCATAGACTCGACGCAGATAGTTACCTCTGCCGCCTACTCCGTCAGGAGCTTTCCGTGCCTTCCAGCGCAGCCCGTCCATCTTCCGGCGTCCAGCCGGCCGACTCCGCCGTCCGGCCGGGTTCCACGGAGGCGCCGCGGGAACGAACGTCATTCATTTGGACACTGCTCATCAGCTCGGTCGTCGGCTGGATTGCCTCGGGCATCCTGGTGATTGAGCGGCTGCATGTGTATGCCGATGCCGGGTACATCACCAGCTGCGATATCAGCCCCTGGGTGTCCTGCGGCACCGTCTTCAAGACCTGGCAGGCCGCGATCTTCGGCTTCCCCAACCCGCTGATCGGCATTGTGGCCTTCGCAGTAGTGATAACCACCGCCATGGGCCTGTTGGCCCGGGCCCGGTTTGCCCGCTGGTACTGGCTGGGACTCCAGGCCGGCGTCACCCTGGGTATGGTGTTCGTCGTCTGGCTGTGGAGCCAGGCCCTGTTCGATATCTACGTGCTGTGCATCTACTGCATCGCGGTGTGGGCGGCGATGATCCCCCTGTTTGTGTTCACCACCATCCGCAACCTGGCCGCCGGGGTGATTCCGGCGCCGGCCGGGATGGTGCGGTTCCTCACGGAATGGGCCTGGGCCATTGTTGTCCTGCTCTGGGTGGCCACCGCCGCGTCCATCTTCTTCCGCTTCATGAATTCCTTCCTCGGCAGCTAGCGGCGGCCCCCTCAGCTAGTCGGGCTGCGGCATTCCCCAGGCCAGCACCACGGGGATATCCTGACCCTCCCAGGTGGCCGTCAGGGAAGGATCCGGCGCCGTGCGGCCGTCCAGGTCCAGCAGCCGCACTACGGAGAACTCCCAGCCGCCCCCCGCTACCACGGATGCGGCCCAGCCCTCCGGCTCGGCAGCGGGAGCATCCACCAGCTCGGCGCCGCTGGGCATTCCCGTACTGCTGACCTGCATGGATTCGGGCAGCAGTTCGCGGGCGCCGCCGTCGTTGTCCAGGTACTGGGTGGCCTGGGGCTGCCGGGACAGGAGGGCCGCTTCCAGCGCCCGGGCGTAGACCGGATCACCCAGGGCATCGTAGACCCAGCGGCGTCCGAGGACCGAGTGTTCCATTTCGTTGATCAGGAACTCCTCGGCACCTGCCAGCGGCGCGCCCCGGTAAGTCAGGGGCACCTGCACCAGTGCCGGGCCGGCTTCGACGATAAGGGTTTCGATTCCCACCTCACCCTCCGGATCATCGAACCGGAAGGAAGCCACCTTCCGGACCGCCACCGGGTCCGTGGAAGGAAACCACCAGGTTCCCGGCAGCCAGCCGGCGATCAGTTCCATTTTGTCCGGACGCAGCTCGGCGTCGTAAATAAGTGCCATGCGCACAGCCTAGGCGTCTTTTGGCGCCCCGGTCAGGAATTTCCGCAGGCGATTCCCCGTTGCCGCAAAGGAAGGCGCCCGGCGGATCCCGCCGGAAAGCGCCACCTTTCGATCCATGAGGAGAACCATGCTCAGAACCACCCCCAGCCACCCCGAAGCTCCGCGGACGGCCCTCGTCGCGGGAGCCACCGGCATTGCCGGGGCGGCCCTGGTGGACCTGCTGGAGAGCCGGGGCTGGACCGTCCTGGCCCTGTCCCGGAAGGCGGGCGCCCCTGATCCGGCACGTCCCGCCGTCGTTCCCGTGGCAGCGGACCTGGGCTCACCCGTTAGCCTGGCGCAGGCGCTGGAAGGAACCCGCCCCACACACGTGTTCTTCACCTCCTGGTCCCGGCAGGAAACGGAGAAGGAGAACATTGCCGTCAACTCCGCGATGGTCCGCAACCTGCTGGCAGCGCTCGAACACGCTCCCCTGGAACACGTGGCCCTGATGACCGGGCTCAAGCACTACATGGGACCGTTCGAGGCCTACGGTGAAGGCCCCATGCCGGACACCCCGTTCTCCGAAGACGAGCCGCGGCTGCCGGTGGAGAACTTCTACTACGCGCAGGAAGACGAACTGATGGAAGCCGCCGAGCGGCAGGGCTTCGCCTGGTCCGTCCACCGCGCGCACACGGTGATCGGCTTCGCCGTGGGCAATGCGATGAACATGGGCCAGACCCTGGCCGTCCAGGCCACGCTCTGCCGTGAGCTCGGGATGCCGTTTGTCTTCCCCGGTTCCGAAACCCAGTGGAATTCAGTCACCGACATGACCGACGCCGGACTGCTCGCCGAGCACATGCTGTGGGCGGCCACGGATGCGAACACTGCCAACGAGGCCTTCAACGTGGTCAACGGCGACGTGTTCCGCTGGCGTTCGCTCTGGCCGCGGCTCGCCGCAGAGTTCGGTGTGGAGCCGGAAGGCTTCGATTCCGTTCCGCGTCCGCTGGAAGAGCAGATGGCCGGGATGGCCGACGCCTGGACCAAGATCGCGGACCGTCACGGCCTGGCCGAACCGCAGCTGGAACGGCTGGCGTCCTGGTGGCACACTGACGCGGACCTGGGCCGGAAGGTGGAAGTGCTCACGGACATGAGCAAGAGCCGGCTGGCCGGCTTTACCGGGTACCGCCGCACGGAGGACGCCTTCAAGGCACTCTTTGCACGCCTGCGGGACGAAAAGCTGATTCCGTAACCTCCCGTTACAGACGAAGGGCCGGCACCATCACTGGTGCCGGCCCTTCGTGGTTCCGTACGCGAAGCGGTACTAGCTGAACCAGATACCGATTTCCCGTGCTGCCGATTCAGGCGAATCGGAGCCGTGGACGAGGTTCTGCTGTACCGCAGTGCCCCAGTCGCGGCCGAAGTCGCCGCGGATGGTGCCCGGAGCCGCCGTCGTCGGGTCAGTGGTGCCGGCCAGGGAGCGGAAGCCTTCGATGACGCGGTTCCCTTCGAGGACCGCGGCGACAACCGGGCCGCTGAGCATGAACTCGACCAGCGGCTCGTAGAACGGCTTGCCCTGGTGTTCCTCGTAGTGCTCTTCGAGGATGGCACGGGTGGCCTCGGTCTTCTTCAGCTCCGCCACGGTGTAACCCTTGGCTTCGATCCGCGCCAGGATGGCGCCGGTGAGCCGGCGCTCGACGCCGTCGGGCTTAATCAGGACAAGTGTGCGCTCGGTGCTCACGGTGTATCTCCTTGGAACGATCGGATATCGGTTCTAAGCCTAGTCGGTGCCGGCTGCGGTTCCGGGTCCGGCGGGCGTGGTCCCGTCTTCCGGATGGGCCTTTTCCCATTCGGCCTGCATCCGGTCCCGTTCGCGGTTCTCCCGGTCCAGCCGCATCCCGGCCCGCAGGCCGTACCACCAGGTCACGGCGAAGAGTCCGCCGACGAGGAACATCATCCAGTCCAGGAATCCGGTGGCGATGAGCACCAGCTGCAGGATCCATCCGATCAGCGGCCCCGCCGGTTTGGAGAGCAGCGCACACGTGCCGATCATGGCCGCGGCGAGCAGCACGCCCCCGCCCAGCAGCAGCGGCGGGGAGACGGTGTCACGGTGCAGTCCGAAAACGGCCAGCGTCCCGAACAGCACCACGAACGCCTCCAGCGTCAGCACCGTGGAGGCGAACATTACCTTGATGGAGCGGCGTTTCTTGGGCATGCCCGGACGCCATTCGCGCTGCGCCTTGGTCAGTCTTGCCATAGCTGCGGTGCCTACTTTCCGAGGAGGGTGCGCGCTTCGGCGACCAGGGTGATGGAACCGACCACAAGCACGCCGCCGGAGAGATCATTGTTCTCCTCGGCTTTGGCCACGGCCCACTCGAGGGCGTTGTCCAGGCCGGGTTCAACCTGGATGTCCTCATCCGCGAAGCCGGCATCCACGGCGTCCTGCACCAGTTCCTCGGCCGGGATGGCCCGGGGCGAACCGGACTGGGTCAGGACGATTCCGCTGACCAGGTCACCCAGCTGCTCGCGGAGTTCGCTGAGGATGCCGACGGCGTCCTTCTCCGCCAGGATGCCGACCACCAGCACCAGCGTGGTGAAGTTGAAGGCTTCCCGCAGTGCCTCGGCGGTCGCCTTGGCGCCGGCGGGGTTGTGGGCGGCGTCGACGACGATGGTGGGAGCGGTCCGTACCACCTCGAGGCGGCCCGGGGAGGTGACGCTGAGGAACCCGGTCCGCAGCAGTTCGACGTCGAGTTCCTTGGTGCCGCCGCCGATGAAGGCTTCCAGCGCCGCCACGGCCACGGCCGCGTTTTCGGCCTGGTGGGCACCGTGCAGGGGAACCTGCAGGTCCTCGTAGCGGCCGGCGAGGCCGTTGACGGTGACTACCTGACCGCCTACCGCCATGACGCGGGACTCCACGCCGAATTCAACGCCCTCGAACCGGAACGGAACGCCTGCTTCATGCGCCTTTTCCAGGAGAACCTGCGCGGCTTCCATGGGCTGGGCGGCGCTGATGAGGAACCCGTCCTCCTTGATGATGCCGGACTTTTCCCGGGCAATATCGGCCACGTCGTCGCCCAGCAGCTCGGTGTGGTCCAGGGAAATCGGGGTCACCACGGAGACGGTGCCGTCTCCGACGTTGGTGGCATCGGTGATGCCGCCCAGGCCCACTTCGATGACCGCCACATCCACGGGCTCGTCTGCGAAGACCGCGAACGCCAGGACTGTCACGGCTTCGAAGTACGTCAGCCGGGGCTCCCCCGCCGCCTCGAGCTCGGCGTCGACAATCTGCAGGTAAGGGTGGATCTCGTCCCAGATCCGGACGAATGTTTCATCGCTGACGGGCTCGCCGTCAATGCTGATCCGCTCGGTGACGCTGGTCAGGTGCGGGCTGGTGTACCGTCCGGTGCGCAGCCCGTAGGCCCGCAGCCCCGCTTCGATCATGCGGGCCGTGGACGTCTTGCCGTTGGTGCCGGTGATGTGGATGATCGGGAAGGCCTTGTTCGGCTCCCCCAGCACCTCCATGGCCCGGAACATCGGAGCCATCCGCGGCTCCATCTTGTTTTCCGGGGCACGGCTGAGCAGTTCGGCGTACACGCTTTCCACGGAGAAGCCGTCAATGGATCCGGACGGACGGTCTGCTGAACTCATGAAATCTTCTCCACTGTAACGATGAACTTGTCGGCGTCGGCTGCAGCGTCGTCGGTGACCAGGTCGCCCACGACCACCAGATCGTCGGTGAGCGTCTCGGCCTGTACCAGGCTGACGTTGGCTTCAAGGGCGGCTGCTTCGGCCTCACCCGTGCTGATGCGGGTGCGGATCCGGTCGCTGATGTGCAGGTCCGCATCGCGGCGGGCCTGCTGGATGGCGCGGATGGCGTCGCGGGCGGTGCCTTCGGCGGCCAGCTCGGGGGTGACCTCCGTGTTCAGGACCAGGAAGCCGCCGCCGGGCAGCACGGCAACGGCCTTGGCCGATTCCCCTTCGCCCGATTCGACGACGGTTTCCAGCGTGTATTCCTGCGGTTCCAGGGCCAGGCCGGCGGCGGTGACCGTGCCGGCCTCGTCCACGGACCAGTCCCCGGACTTGGCGGCCTTGATGGCCGTCTGGACGTTTTTGCCCAGGCGGGGACCGGCGGCACGGGCGTTGACCACGAGTTTCCGGCTGATGCCGAATTCGGCCGGGTCGGCGTCGGAGGCGTCCACGAGGCGGACGTTCTTCAGGTTCAGCTCGTCGGCGATGATCGCGGCGAACTGTCCGGCCAGGGTCTGCGCCTCCGGGGCGACGACGGTCAGCTCGGACAGCGGCAGGCGGACCCGGAGGTTCGCACCCTTGCGCAGCGAGGAGCCGACGGAAGCGATCCTGCGGGTGGCTTCCATGCGTTCCACCAGGGCGGGGTCGCTCGGGAAGAGGTCCGCGTCCGGCCAGTCGGTCAGGTGCACGGAGCGCCCGCCGGTCAGTCCGCGCCAGATTTCCTCGCCGATGAGCGGCAGCAGCGGGGCTGCCACCCGGCACACGGTCTCCAGGCAGGTGTAGAGCACGTCGAACGCCTGCGTGTCTTCTTCGAAGAAGCGCGTGCGGCTGCGGCGGATGTACCAGTTGGTCAGCGTGTCCATGTAGGCGCGCAGGATCTCGCAGGCGACGGACACGTCGTAACTGTCCAGTGCGGTGCCCATGTCACGGACCAGGTCGCCGGTGGCGGCGAGCAGGTAGCGGTCCAGGGGTTCGGCGGAGTCGTAGCAGGCCTTGGCCTCGTAGCCGTTGCCGTTGTTCGCGGCGTTGGTGTAGAGGCTGAAGAAGTGCCAAACGTTCCACAGCGGCAGGATGGCCTGGCGGACGCCGTCGCGGATCCCCTGTTCGGTGACAATCAGGTTGCCGCCGCGCAGGATCGGGGAGGCCATCAGGAACCAGCGCATGGCGTCGGAGCCGTCACGGTCCAGGACCTCGGAGACGTCCGGGTAGTTGCGCAGCGACTTGGACATTTTCTGCCCGTCCGAGCCCAGGACAATGCCGTGGCTGATGACGTTGCGGAACGCGGGCCGGTCAAACAGTGCGGTGGCGAGCACGTGCAGGGTGTAGAACCAGCCGCGGGTCTGGCCGATGTACTCCACGATGAAGTCGCCCGGGTTGTGGCTCTCGAACCAGTCGGCGTTCTCGTGCGGGTAGTGCACCTGGGCGTACGGCATGGACCCGGAGTCGAACCACACATCCAGCACGTCTTCGACGCGGCGCATGGTGGACTGGCCCGTGGGGTCGTCCGGGTTGGGCCGGGTCAGCTCGTCGATGAACGGGCGGTGCAGATCCGGCTGGCCCTCCTTGTTCAGCGGCAGCCGGCCGAAGTCGGCTTCCAATTCCGCCAGCGAACCATAGACGTCGGTGCGCGGGTAGTTGGGATCATCCGAAACCCAGACCGGGATGGGGCTGCCCCAGTAGCGGTTGCGGCTGATGGACCAGTCGCGGGCATTTTCCAGCCACTTGCCGAACTGGCCGTCCTTGACGTTCTCCGGGATCCAGTTGATCTGCTGGTTCAGCTCGACCATCCGGTCCTTGATCTTGGTGACCTCCACAAACCAAGAGGAGACCGCCTTGTAGATCAGCGGGTTCCGGCAGCGCCAGCAGTGCGGGTAGCTGTGCTCGTAGCTGGCCTGGCGCAGCAGGCGGCCGTCCGCCTTCAGGACACGGGTGATCAGCTTGTTCGCGTCGAAGACCTGCAGGCCGGCGATGTCGGAGAGTTCCCCGGTGCCGAACATGGGCAGGAACTTCCCGCCCTCGTCCACGGAGAGGATCACGGGGATGCCGTACTGCTCGCAGACCTTCTGGTCGTCTTCACCGTAGGCGGGTGCCTGGTGGACAATGCCGGTGCCGTCGGTGGTGGTGACGTAGTCGGCGGTGACAATCTGCCAGGCGTTGGCGGTGCCCCACTTTTCCGTGTCGGTGTAGTAGTTCCACAGGGGTGCGTAGCGCAGCCCGGCCAGGTCGCTGCCGAGGTGGACGGAGGCGACGGCGGCGCGGGCGGCGTCGGCGTCGTCGTACCCCAGGTCCTTGGCGTAGGAACCGACGAGGTCCTCCGCCAGGAGGAAGCGTCCTTCTCCGGCCTGGGTGCCGTTCGGTCCGGCGGGCACGACGGCGTAGCGGACTCCGGGTCCGACGGCGAGGGCCATGTTGGTGGGCAGGGTCCACGGCGTGGTGGTCCAGGCGATGGCCTTGACGCCCTCGAGCTCGGAGGAGAGCGGGTTGTCGCCGGCGATCAGCGGGAAGGTGACCGTGACCGTCTGGTCCTGGCGCATCTTGTAAACGTCGTCATCCATGCGCAGTTCATGGTTGGACAGCGGCGTCTCGTCCTTCCAGCAGTACGGGAGCACCCGGAAGCCGCTGTAGGTCAGGCCCTTTTCGTGCAGGGTCTTGAACGCCCAGATGACCGATTCCATGTACTCGACGTTGAGCGTCTTGTAGTCGTTCTCGAAGTCCACCCAGCGGGCCTGGCGGGTGACGTAGTCCTGCCACTCGCCGGCGTACTTCATGACCGAGGCGCGGCAGGCATCGTTGAACTTGTCGATGCCCATCTTCTCGATCTGGACCTTGTCGCTCATGCCGAGCTGCTTCATGGCTTCCAGTTCGGCGGGCAGGCCGTGGGTGTCCCAGCCGAACCGGCGTTCCACGCGGCGCCCGCGCTGGGTCTGGTAGCGGGCCACCAGGTCCTTGACGTAGCCGGTCAGCAGGTGGCCGTAGTGCGGCAGGCCGTTGGCGAAGGGCGGGCCGTCATAGAAGACAAACTCGTTTTCGCCGTCTTTTCCGGCAGGGCGGGCGTCGATGGAAGCCTGGAAGGTGCCGTCCTGGTCCCAGTACTTCAGAACGCGTTCTTCGAGTTCCGGAAACCGGGGAGAGGAGGGAACGGCAGCAGATGCGGCGTCGCCGGTGCTGGCTTTGGGGTATACAGAGGGCATATTCGTCATCCTGATAGCGGCAAGTGAATCTGGCTGTGGAACAGGATGCGAGGGCGGCGTCTGCCGGCCCGGAAGGCCGGCGGTAACCGCGGTACCACCTCGCTTGCCGCCGCATGCCCTCCGGTGGTGCTGGAGTGCGCGCGGCTGCCGCTCATTGACTGCTGTGACGGGCTTACCCGTCCGGGTCTACTGGGCTGCACCTCATTAAAGAGGTGGCCGTTCTTCCGGAAGCTCACCGGTGATGGCCGGGTCAGTGCTGCTCCGGTCAAGTTTAGGCCACGCCCGCGCCGGTTGTCGAAGCACCTGTCCCGGCCGGGCGCGCCCGCACCTCCGGAACCGGGTCACTGCCCGGTGCGGATGACCTTGTGCTGGGCCGCCTGCGCCACCGGCCGCAGGACCACCTGGTCCAGGTTGACGTGGTGCGGAACGTTCAAGGCGAACGCCATGACCTCGGCCACGTCTTCCGCCGTCAGCGGCTTGTCGACCCCGGCGTACACCTTCGCTGCAGCCTCCTTGTCCCCCACCCGGTTCAGGGAGAATTCCTCCGTCTTGACCATGCCCGGTGCAATTTCGATGACACGGACATTGTGTTCGGCTTCCTCCAGGCGCAGGGTCCGGGCAAGCAGTTCCTCTCCGGACTTCGCCGCACTGTAGCCGGCTCCGCCCTCGTAGGCGGTGAACGCCGCCGTCGACGTCACCAGCAGTACAGAGCCCCGACCGCTGGAGCGCAGGGCGGGAAGGAAGGCCTGGGTCATCCGCAGTGCGCCCAGGACGTTGACGTCATACATGCGCTGCCAGTCGCCGATGCTTCCGTTCGCCACGGGATCGAGACCGAAGGCGCCGCCGGCGTTGTTGATCAGGGCGTCTACTCCCCCGCCGGCCAGGACCTGCTCGGCAAGCCTCGTCACGGACGCGTCGTCCGTGACATCCGCGGCGATGGCCACGGCTCCGGTCTCTTCGGCGAGCGCCTGCAGCTTTTCCTCCCGGCGGGCGACGGCGACGACGTCCCAGCCCGAGGCGCGCAGCGCACGCACGGCGGCGGCTCCGATTCCTGAACTTGCTCCGGTAACTACGGCCCGCTTCGGTGTGATCTCAGTCATGGAAGCTACTTTAGCCAGTGTTTACTCCTTCCCCGTGTCTCCGGGACGTAGCGGCGGCCCTGTTACGGCCCGTTCAGCGGTACCGCCGGCTGTGGCTTGCTGTCGTGCCCCGCTGCCGAACCCAGGTGTCCCGTGTCCGCATCACCAAACCGACAAATTCGTCCGGCTCGTGCAGGATCATCTCAGCGGTGATACGCAGGGTGATCCACCCACCGGAGGATGATCCGTTCCAGCGCTGTCTGTCCTTTCGGTATTCCACCCGCCCGCTGTGGAACGCGTACCCGTCAATCTCCACGATCAGCCATCCGTCGATGAGGAAGTCCACCCTGCCCACACCCGGCAGCAGCACTTCCTCCTTGAATTGGATCCCGGCGGCAAGGAGGTGAAACCGTGCACAGACCTCCAGCGGGGAAGCGGTGGTGCGGCGGACGGTATCCAGCAGTTTACGGATAGGCCAGTCCCTGGGTCCCGAGAATTCTTCCCTGAGTGCTGCCAGCCCCACGGCGTTGGAAACTACTGCAGATTCAGCCATGACCAGTGCGTCCACACGGGGACGGCAGCGAAAGGCATCCCGAAGGATGTCCCGGGGTGGTGCTATCAGCCGATGGACGGACCGTCTGCCCCGGTGGACCACCGCGTCGGGGAGGGTAAGCACCCTGTCGCAGCGCAGGTGTGCAGACGGCGCCGGCACCAGGGTCCACCAGCCAAGCAGGCTGGCAGCTGACGTGCAGGAAAGTGAGGCACCGCTGCGGGCTGCCTTAACCAGTCCGGGATCCGCGGAGGCCAGCGCGAGGACCCCTCGGCCAACCCTCTGCAGCAGCCCGGAACGAAGGGCGGCATCTACCTGCGCTCCGGAAAACCCGTTGACGGTCAGGGTGCTGCGCCAGGCCACGCCGTACCGGGATTGAAGGAAAACCTCTAGCTGCTGCATTTCCTTATCTTCGGAATTTTGCCGGCATACCTCATCCCCTGCCTCTGTTCCGGTGGACGGACTGGCTCCCGCCGATCCGAATCGCTTCCCCGGGAGGAAGGGTCACAGGTAGAGGACCCGCAGTTCCCACACTCTGACACCCCTGTTACTCCTGGGGTCACAGAAACCACTCCAGCACCAAAGCTTGGGAACGACGGAACACCGCCCCCTTCCGGAGCATTCACCACAGACCGGACTGCCAGGCCGACTCTTCCCCGTGAGGAAGGGTCACCGGCATGCCAGGCCGACCCTTCCCCTGCCCCGCAGGTCCCACACTCTGATACCCCTGTTACTCCTGGAGTCACAGAAACCACTCCAGCACCACAGCGTGGGAACGACGGAACCCCGCCCCTTCCGAAGCATTCACCACAGACCGGGCTGTCAGGCCGGCACTTCCCCGCGAGGAAGGGTCACCGGCAGAGGCCCCGCAGTTCCCACACTCTGATACCCCTGTTACTCCTGGGGTCACAGAAACCACTCCAGCACCAAAGCGTGGGAACGACGGAGCCCGGCGCCCTTCCGGAGCAATCACCGCAGCCGGGGTCAGGCCGGACCGGGCGTCGAGAGCAGATAATCCCGCAGGACCACGGCCTCGTTCTCCGTCTCATTCCGCGCCCCGAACAGCAGCACGGTGTCCGGGCGGAACCGGCATTCCCGCCCGAAGCCGGCAACACCGGGATTGCCCTCCAACTCCGCCCGGTACCGCTGCACAAATTCCTCCCACCGGTCTCCGCGGTGCCCGAACCATGTGCGCAGTTCGGTGCTGGGGGCGAGGTCCTTACGCCATTCGTCCAGCCCTGCCCTTGACTTGGACACGCCGCGCGGCCAGAGCCGGTCCACCAGCACCCGGAAGCCGCCGTCGGGCGGTTCATAGATCCGCTTCACCCGCACGTTCCATGACGGGGATTCCCTCTCGGCAGCCATACCGGGATGCTACTGCCGGGCAATGCCGCAGGCACAGTGCCTCAGACCATAGGCCTGCATGGAAGAATGGAGTCCATGGCTGAACATATCCCGGGCACAGACACGCCCGACAACGAACCCACCACCGTAACCGTCCCCGACAAGCCCGCACTTGAGGGCCTGGAGGAGAAACTGAGCCGCCGCTGGCGCGAGGAAGGGACATACTCCTTTAACGAGGACACCGTCCGGGACGAGGTCTACTCGATCGACACTCCCCCGCCCACGGCCTCCGGTTCGCTGCACGTGGGACACATGTTCTCCTACACGCAGACCGACGTGATGGCCCGCTACCAGCGGATGACCGGCAAGAACGTGTTCTACCCGATGGGCTGGGATGACAACGGCCTGCCCACCGAGCGCCGTGTCCAGAACTACTACGGCGTACGCTGCGACCCGACCAAGCCGTACGACGCCGACTACCGCCCGCCGGCGAAGGCCGCCAAGAACCAGCGCGACTTCGACGTCATTTCCCGCCGCAACTTCATCGAGCTCTGCGAGGAACTGGCGGTGGAGGACGAGAAGGTCTTCGAGGACCTCTTCTCCACCCTGGGACTGTCCGTGGACTGGACCCGGACCTACCGCACCATCGATGACCACTCCCGCGCCGTCAGCCAGCGCGCGTTCCTGGACAACCTGCGCGCCGGCGACGCCTACATGGCCGAGGCCCCGACCCTCTGGGACGTCACCTTCCGCACCGCCGTGGCCCAGGCCGAACTTGAAGACCGCGAGCAGCCCGGCGCCTACCACCGGATCAGCTTCCATGCCCCCGACGGCGAGAAGATCTTCATCGAGACCACCCGCCCGGAACTGCTTCCGGCCTGCGTGGCCCTCGTGGCGCACCCCGACGACGAGCGCTACCAGCGCCTGTTCGGCACCACCGTGAAGTCCCCGCTGTTCGACGTCGAGGTGGAGGTGAAGGCGCATCCGCTGGCCAAGCCCGACAAGGGTTCCGGCATCGCCATGATCTGCACCTTCGGCGATCTCACCGACGTCACCTGGTGGCGTGAGCTGAACCTGCCCACCCGCGCCGTCATCGGCCGCGACGGCCGCATCCTCGCCGACACCCCGGAGTGGATCGCCACCGACACGGCGAAGGAAAACTACGCCGCCCTCGCCACCAAGACGGTCTTCAGCGCCAAGGAAACCGTCGTGGAGATGCTGCGCGAAAGCGGCGACCTCGACGGCGAACCCAAGAAGATCACCCACCCCGTAAACTTCTTCGAAAAGGGCGACAAGCCCCTCGAAGTGGTCACCAGCCGCCAGTGGTACATCCGCAACGGCGGCCGCGACGAGGAACGCCGCGAACGCCTGATTAACCGCGGCAAGGAAATCGACTTCCACCCCGCGTTCATGCGCTCCCGCTACGAGAACTGGATCGAAGGCCTGAACGGTGACTGGCTGGTTTCCCGCCAGCGCTTCTTCGGCGTTCCCGTGCCCGTCTGGTACCCGCTGGATGCCTCGGGCAACCCGGACTATGACAATCCCGTCCTGCCCGAGTCCGCGTCCCTGCCCGTGGACCCGGCCGCTGAACCGGCTCCGGGCTACGAGGAGTCCCAGCGCAACGCACCGGGCGGCTTCATCGGCGACGCCGACGTGCTCGACACGTGGGCCACCTCCTCCCTGACGCCGCAGATCGTGGGAGGCTGGAGCGTGGACGAGGACCTGTTCGCGAAGGTCTTCCCGTTTGACCTGCGTCCGCAGGGCCACGACATCATCCGGACCTGGCTGTTCTCCTCCGTGGTGCGTGCCGACGCCCTGAACGCCGCAGCGCCGTGGAAGCACGCGGCCATTTCCGGCTGGATCCTGGACCCGGACCGCAAGAAGATGTCCAAGTCCAAGGGCAACGTGGTGGTCCCCACCGATGTGCTCAACGAATACGGTTCCGACGCCGTGCGTTACTGGGCTGCCTCCGCCAAGCTCGGCGCGGACACCGCGTATGAGATTGCGCAGATGAAGATCGGCCGCCGCCTGGCCATCAAGCTGCTCAACGCGTCCAAGTTCGTCCTGAACCTGGGCGCCACGGAGAAGAACGTGGCACTGGATGACACCTCGGTGATCAGCAACGCACTGGACCTGGCCCTGCTGGCGCAGCTGACCGACGTCGTCAAGGCGTCCAGCAGCGCCTTCGAGCGCTACGACTATGCCAAGGCGCTGCAGCTGACCGAGTCCTTCTTCTGGTCCTTCACGGATGACTACGTGGAGCTGATCAAGGACCGTGCCTACGGCGCCGCCGGCGAGGCCGAGCAGGCTTCGGTGCTGGCCACCCTGGCCACCACGCTGGATTCCCTGCTGCGCCTGTTCGCCCCGTTCCTGCCCTTCGCCACCGAAGAGGTCTGGGGCTGGTGGCGCGCCGGCTCGGTGCACCGGGCTCCGTGGCCGAACGTGGACGGGCTCTCCACCGCCGTGGCCGATGCCGACGCCGGCATCCTCGGCACGGTGGCCGCTGCCCTGGGCGGCATCCGCAAAGCCAAGTCCGAAGCCAAGGTCAAGCAGCGCACCGAGGTCCTCAAAGCCACGGTCACCGCTCCCGAGGGTGCGGTGGCGCGGCTTCGTGCCGGCTCCGCCGACCTCAAGGCCGCCGGCAACGTCCGGGAACTGAACCTGGCGGTGGGCGACGGCGAGCTGGCCGTTTCCGACGTCGAGCTGGCACCCCCGGCGGAGTAAACACCGCAGCGCACAAACAGAACGCCCGGCCGGATATTTCCGGCCGGGCGTTCTGTTTAACGCAGGGAAGCGGTTAGTCGAACCGAGGGCTCTCGCTACGGCTGCGCTTGAGTTCGAAGAACGCGGGGTTCGAGGCCAGCATGACCGCGCCGTCAAACATGGCCCCGGCTTCTTCGCCGCGCGGGATACGGGTCAGCACCGGACCGAAGAAAGCGGTCCCGTTGAAGGCCACGATGGGGGTTCCGACGTCGTCGCCCACCTTTTCGATGCCTTCCTTGTGCGAGGCCCGCAGCTGGGCGTCATACTCGTCGGTTTCCGCGTACCCGGCCAGCTCGGCCGGCAGGCCGACCTCGGCCAGCGATTCCCGGATGACCGCGGGGAAGTCATCGCTTCCGCCGATGTGGATGCGGGTTCCCATGGCGTCGTACAGCTTCTTCACGTACTCGGCGCCGTGCAGTTCCTGGGCCGCAATGATGACGCGCACCGGGCCCCAGGCCGCGTTCATCCGCCGGCGGTAGTCCTCGGGCAGGTCACGGCCCTCGTTCAGGACGGCCAGGCTCATGACGTGCCAGTTGGTGCTGACGTCGCGGACCTGTTCCACTTCACCCATCCAGCGGGAGGTGACCCACGCAAACGGGCACATCGGATCAAACCAGAAATCGGCGGTTGATGCAGAAGCGGCAGGCGTGGCTGAACCGTTGGCTGTCATGGAAACTCCTTTGGAAGCGGTGAACGGCGCAGGGTCGCCCCTGCGTACTTACTCCTGCCAACCCCGGCTCAGGCGGATTTGTTCCTGCGCTTCGTAGCCACGGCGTGGGAGATGAGGGTCGGCTCGGCCTTCTTCTGCACCGTATCCGCCGTAATGACCACGGTGGCTACGTCCTCCTGGCTGGGCAGGTCGAACATGACCGGCAGCAGGACTTCCTCCAGGATGGCCCGCAGGCCGCGGGCCCCGGTGCCGCGGTCCAGTGCCTGGTCCGCGATCGCGTCCAGGGCGCCCTGCTCGAAGGTGAGTTCGACGCCGTCGAGCTGGAACATCTTCTGGTACTGCTTGACCAGCGCGTTCTTGGGTTCGGTCAGGATGCGGATCAGTGCGGTGCGGTCCAGGTTGGAGACGGTGGTGATGACGGGAAGCCGGCCGATGAACTCGGGAATCAGCCCAAATTTCAGCAGGTCCTCCGGCATGACCTCGGCGTAGGAGTCGGTGCCCTTGGTGGTTTCAATCAGCGGGGCACCGAACCCGATGCCCTTGCGGCCGGACCGCGATCCGATGATCTCCTCCAGTCCGGCGAAGGCACCGGCCACGATGAAGAGGACGTTGGTGGTGTCGATCTGGATGAATTCCTGATGCGGGTGCTTGCGTCCGCCCTGCGGCGGCACGGAGGCCACCGTTCCCTCAAGAATCTTCAGCAGGGCCTGCTGCACGCCCTCGCCGGAGACGTCCCGGGTGATTGACGGGTTTTCGCTCTTGCGGGAGATCTTATCGATCTCGTCAATGTAGATGATGCCCTGCTCGGCCTTCTTGACGTCATAGTCCGCGGCCTGGATCAGCTTGAGCAGGATGTTCTCCACGTCTTCACCCACGTAGCCGGCTTCGGTGAGGGCGGTGGCGTCGGCTACGGCGAAGGGGACATTGAGCCGGCGGGCCAGGGTCTGCGCCAGATAGGTCTTGCCGCAGCCGGTGGGGCCGATCAGGAGGATGTTGGACTTGCCGATTTCGACGTCGTCGGCGGCCACTGCATCGGAAAGGTTGCCGGCGCCGCGCGGAGCGTGCCCGGCCTGGATGCGCTTGTAGTGGTTGTAGACCGCCACGGCCAGCGACCGCTTGGCGGGTTCCTGGCCAATGACGTATTCCTGCAGCGAATCGAAGATTTCCCGGGGCTTGGGGAGCTCGAAGGTACCAAGGTCAGCGACCTCGGAGAGCTCTTCCTCGATGATTTCGTTGCAGAGATCGATGCACTCATCACAGATGTACACGCCGGGGCCGGCAATGAGTTTGCGTACCTGCTTCTGGCTCTTTCCGCAGAAAGAGCACTTGAGCAGATCCGTGCTCTCACCAATGCGAGCCATAGTTCAGTCCCCTTAGATGGTCCATTCAAAATCGGTTTCGCAGCATGGGCTGAGCCAACCATGATCCACTCTAGGACACTTGGAGGAGCTATTCAGCAACCAAACGGCCCGTGGTGCGATATTACGCGCCACGGGCCGCAGGAACATGCCGCTTGGCAGCGGCGCAGGTTACATCTTGTTGATGGCCGGGGTCTTGATCTTGCGGGAATCAAGAACCTGGTCGATCAGGCCGTACTCCAGGGCGGAATCGGCGGTCAGGATCTTGTCCCGCTCGATGTCCGTGTTCACCTGCTCGGAGGTGCGGTTGGAGTGCAGCGCGAGGGTGTCCTCGAGCCAGGTGCGCATGCGCATGACTTCCGCCGCCTGGATCTCCAGGTCGGAAGCCTGGCCGCCCTGCCCGCCCGAGAGGGAGGGCTGGTGAATCAGTACGCGGGCGTTGGGCAGTGCCAGGCGCTTGCCCGGGGTGCCGGCGGCCAGCAGCACAGCGGCGGCGCTGGCAGCCTGGCCGAGGCAGACCGTCTGGATCTCCGGGCGGATGTACTGCATGGTGTCGTAGATGGCCGTCATGGCCGTGAACGAACCGCCCGGGGAGTTGATGTACAGGGTGATGTCGCGGTCCGGGTCGGTGGACTCAAGGACCAGCAGCTGGGCCATGATGTCATCAGCGGACGCGTCGTCAACCTGGACGCCGAGGAAGATGATGCGGTCCTCGAACAGCTTGGTGTACGGGTCCTGGCGCTTGAAGCCGTAGGGCGTACGCTCTTCGAACTGCGGCAGGACGTAGCGGCTGGTGGGCATCTGCGGTGCTGCGGCGGAGCCGGCGGTGCCGAAATTATGGTTCATGAATTACTCCTGAAGTCTGCAAATGGAGGGGTGGCTGACCGGGGACCCTAGTCCTCGTCCTTGCCCTCTGCCTGGTCCTGATTGGTTCCGCCGCCGCCGGTCACTCCGCCTGCGTGCGCGGAGATCTTGTCGAAGAAGCCGTATTCGAGGGCTTCCTGCGCGGTGAACCACTTGTCGCGGTCATTGTCCTTGAGGATGGTTTCGACGGTCTGGCCCGTCTGCTCGGCGGTCAGTTCCGCCATCACGCGCTTCATGTTCAGGATCAGTTCGGCCTGGATCTTGATGTCCGAGGCCGTGCCGCCGATTCCGCCGGAGGGCTGGTGCATCAGGATGCGGGCGTGCGGCGTTGCGTAACGCTTGCCCTTGGTGCCGGAGGAGAGCAGGAACTGCCCCATGGAGGCGGCCAGGCCGGTGGCGACCGTGACGACGTCGTTCGGGATGAACTGCATGGTGTCGTAGATTGCCATGCCTGCGGTCACGGAACCGCCGGGAGAGTTGATGTAGAGGAAGATGTCCTTCTCAGGATCTTCCGCGGAAAGCAGCAGAAGCTGGGAGCAGATCGCGTTGGCATTATCGTCCCGGACTTCCGAGCCCAACCAGATGATCCGCTCTTTGAGCAGGCGGTTGTAGATGTAGTCGTCCCGGCCGGCCGGGTCCACCGTAGCCATAGTGGGTGTGTTCGGTGCAGTTGCCATACTGAGTGACCTCTCGCTCTGGCAGGAACGGATGCTGGCCGTGCCAGCGTCTCCTGCCGTTTGTCTCTTCTAGGACACTAGCCTGTTGCGGCGGCGAACCGCTTCGGTTTGCCCGGCTGTTCGCTGACGGCGCACGATGCGCGTCACAGCTGCCTGTGGCGCAGCCCGGGCAGGCAAAGGTCCGCTTAAACGGCAGTGCCGCCGGTTCTTTCGAACCGGCGGCACTGCGGGCGGGCCTCCTCCAGGGAGACCCGGGACAGGCTAGGCCTTGTCGTCGTTCTGCTGCTCTTCGGCTTCCACTGCTTCAGCTTCCACCATTTCGGCCTCGTCGCCTGCGGGGCGGACGAAGTCGGTCAGGTCGATCTCGGCACCCGTGGTGTCGGTGACCTTGGCCAGCTCGAGGACCTTGGCCAGTGCCTTGCGGCGGCGGACCTCGCCGACCATCATCGGCACCTGGCCGCTCTGGTCGATCAGCTGGGCGAACTGGTTCGGATCCATGCCGTACTGGGAAGCGGAGGAAACGATGTAGTCGATCAGCTCGTTCTGGTTGACGCCTACTTCTTCCTTCTCCGCTACAGCGTCGAGGATGATCTCGTTCTTGAAGGCGGCTTCCGTGTTGGCACGAACCTCGGCGCGGTGCTCCTCGGTGTCGTGGTCCGGACCGGAGGTCTGGGCGCTCTCGGAGTTGAAGTGCTGTTCGATCTGCTCTTCGATGACGGATTCCGGAACCGGAACCTCAACGAGCTCGAGCAGCTTCTCCAGGACCTTGTCGCGGGCTTCAACGCCCTGCTCCATGAGCTTGGACTCAGCGGCGCGCTTGACCAGGTCCTCGCGCAGTTCGCCGATGGTGTCGAATTCGCTGGCCAGCTGGGCAAAGTCGTCATTGGCTTCGGGGAGCTCGCGCTCCTTGACGGCCTTGATCGTGACGGTCACCTCGGCGTCGGCTCCGGCGTGCTCACCGCCGGCCAGCTTGGTGTTGAACGTGGCGGATTCGCCGCTGCTCAGGCCGGTGACGGCCTCGTCCATACCTTCGAGCATGGTGCCGGCGCCCACCTGGTAGGACAGGTCAGCGGCGGAATCCACCTCTTCACCGTCAACCTTGGCAACCAGGTCCATGGTCAGGAAGTCGTCGGCAGCCGCGGGGCGGTCCACGGACTTCAGCGTGCCGAAGCGGCTGCGCAGTTCGTCCAGGGCCTTGTCGACGTCGGCGTCGGAAGCCTCGGCGGGCTCGACGGTGACCTCGAGGCCGGCGTAGTCCGGCAGCTCGATCTGGGGGCGGATGTCCAGCTCAACGGTGAAGACCAGCTGGCCTTCGTCGGTGGCGGGGTCCGGTACTTCGGTGATCTCAACCTCGGGACGGCTCAGCGGGCTGATGCCGGTCTCCTGGACGGCTTCTGCGTAGAAGCCGTTCAGTCCGTCGTTGATAGCCGTCTCGAGGACGTAGCCGCGGCCTACGCGCTGATCGATGAGGCGGTTGGGAACCTTGCCCTTGCGGAAGCCCGGGACCTGCACCTGGGTGGCGATGGTCTTGTAGGCCTCGTCGATGCTCGGCTTCAGTTCCTCGAACGGAACTTCGACGTTGAGCTTTACCCGCGTGGGTGTGAGGTTTTCTACGGCGCTCTTCACAGCGTAAGTACTCCTGAGGTTCTGGGATTGGTCTGCACCATGGTTATACAGAGTCGGGGTGACAGGATTTGAACCTGCGACTTCCTGCTCCCAAAGCAGGCGCTCTTCCAAGCTGAGCTACACCCCGTCAGTGCACCTGACAGCCTACCTGCCTTGAAGCTGGTATGACGAATTTCCCTTCTTCAGGAGAAAATCCGCCCCGGCCGGGGACCGGTTGGAGGCCGATTACTCATGGCCCGTAAACGCGTGCTAAGGTAAAACCTGCCTTACGGCGCCGGGGATGTAGCTCAATGGTAGAGCCTCAGTCTTCCAAACTGATTACGCGGGTTCGATTCCCGTCATCCCCTCCACTTTAGAAGGGCCTTCCGCTGCAGCGGAAGGCCCTTTCCGGTTTTAACGGTCCGGCACTGCCCCGTCTTAGTCAGCCTGGCAGGCCGGGCACCAGAACAGGTTGCGGGCACCCATCTCCGTTCCCGCCACCGCGGTTCCACAGCGCCGGCACGGGAGCCCGGTGCGTTTGTAGACGTAATGCGCTTCCGACGGCGGGACCGGTTCGCCCGCGTCCGCGCGGTCCTGCGGTTCGGTGGTGATAATCCTGCCCTGCCGCACGCCGTCGTTCATCAGGTGCACAATGTCATCCCACAGCGCCGCGGCATCGGCCTCGTCCACGCTGCGGCCGAGCCGCCAGGGTGAGATCCGGGCGCGGAAGAGCACCTCCGCCCGGTAGACGTTGCCCACGCCGGCCAGCACCTCCTGGTTCATCAGGAGCAGGCCGATGGGCGAGCCCTTACTGCGAAGGCGCCGCGTGAATTCAGCGGCGCCCTCGGAGCCGTCCGCCCCGTCCGCGAGCGGGTCCGGCCCGAGCCTGGCGAGCACCTTGGCCCGCTCGGCTTCGGTGACCACCTCGCAGGCGGTGGGGCCGCGCAGATCCGCCCAGCCGTGGTCGGAGACCAGCCGGACCCGCACCGCTCCCTTCGGCTCGGGCGGCCCGGCGTAGCCCGCTCCGCCGTCGCCGGCCACCTCCCGCTCCCCCACCCGCCGCGGGGCACCGATGGTGGAGGCACCGGCGAAGGTTTCATCCCCGCCGAAGTCGAAGGCGCCGTACAGGCCCAGATGGATGCGCAGGTAAAGGTCGTTGCTGAAGTGCAGGAACAGCTGTTTGCCGTGGGCTTCCGCCGCCTCCAGGACGTGTCCATCCAGCAGGGCGGCGCCGGCGGCAAAGCGGCCCTGCGGGCTGCTCACGGCCAGCCGCGCGCCTCCGAAGACCGAGGTGAACTGCCGGGCCAGACGGTGGATCGAATGGCCCTCGGGCATTAGAGGGTTGAGCCCGTGGTTTCGTACCGTGCGATCTGCGCAATGCGGCGTACGTGCCGTTCCGCGTTGCTGAAGGGTTCGGCGAGGAAGGCCTCGATGATCTCCGTGGCCTCCTCGACGCTGTGCTGGCGGCCGCCGACGGCCACGACATTGGCGTCATTGTGCTGCCGGGCGAGCCTGGCGGTGTCCAGGTTCCAGGCCAGCGCAGCCCGGACGCCGCGCACTTTATTGGCCGCTATCTGCTCGCCGTTCCCGGACCCGCCCAGCACGATCCCCAGGGCTTCGGTTCCGGCTTCCAGATCCCGGACCACGGCCTCGGCTGCGTCAATGCAGAAGGCCGGGTAATCGTCTTCGGCATCGTATTCGCGGGGACCGTGGTCAACCACGTCATACCCCTTGCCCGTGAGGTGGGTGATCAGGTGGGAGCTCAGGTCCATGCCTGCATGGTCGGTCGCAATGTGGACGCGCATTTGAGATAAGTCCGTTTCTTCGGGGAGGGAAAAGACCCTTCCAGCCTAGCTTCCGCGCCGCGGCTGCCTCCACTTTCCACGGCGCCGACGATCATTTCCGCTTACATGTCCCGGACGTGTGCCGATAGACCACTGTGGACACGCCCGCCGATTATTCTTGCGCGGCTTGGTTCTCCACCTCGGACGCGGGCGTTGCGGTCACTAGACGCTGAGTGCCCGCCAGGACTCGCTCTACAAGGACTAATCCATTGAAAAGTGCAAAAATCGCAGTTTTGGCTCTGCTCGCTGCCTCTCTGACGGCCGGGGGGCTTCCCGCACAGGGACTGGTTTCCCCCGGTGCGCCCGTGCAGTCCCAGGCGCCGGCACCGACGGATCTGGAAAAGGCTCCCGCCCGGCAGTCCGATCCGACGGAGACCGCCGTACCCGCCCCGGCACCTTCCGGCACTCCCGATCTCAAGCTGACGCTTCCCGGGTCCACGGCTCCTGCAGCCACACCCGCCCCGGCTCCGGCCGCCGCTACCACGGCGACTCCCAGCGCTGAGGCTGAAGAGTCGGAAGACGACAAAGACAAGGGCTACGAACCGGTGGTCGGCGGCGGCTTTCCCGTCCCGGGACCCGCGACCCCCCTGGTGACCGACCCCGACGGAACAGTCCGGTCCGCCGTCGAAACTGACATCTCCGCGATGCATGACGAGGGTGTCCAGTCCTTCAGCAGCACGACGGGCGGTGCGAGCACCGCGGGTGCCGCGTCCCGAAGCGGAACCATCCAGGTGACCATGGTGTTCGCGACGCTTAAAGACAATAAGAATAGCGTGGACCAGCAGGCGGCGAAGAAATCCATCACGGCGGCCAATGATTACTGGCGCGCCATGTCCAACGGCCGGCTGGGCATGGAAATCGTCGCCACGAAGTCCATCAACAGCACTGCGAACTCCGGCCAGGACTACGCGTCCATGATGAATACCATTCGGCGGGACCTCCAGTGGTACGAAGACCCCAACGAAGCCCTGGTGGTTTTCGTCCCGGCAGGGGATCTGCGCAGCGGCGGCTACGGCGGCATTCTCGGCGGCGGCTGGACCAGCGGACCGACGAGCGGTTCCGTGCTCATGCCCAAGCCGTCCGGTTTCACCAACAACGTGGTGACGCATGAGCTCGGTCACGTCCTCGGGCTCCTGCACGCCAACAGCCTCAAGTGCAACAACGGCCGGGCCGACGTCGGCGTCGGCAGCAACGGCAACTGGAACGACGGTTCCTGCACGTCCCGTGAATACGGGGACACGTCCGACCTCATGGGCTACGCCCAGTACAGCCTTCCCGTCATCAACTCCTACTTCTGGGATGCCGGAGTGTTCGGCCGCGGCAACGAAATCCGCAACGTCGGCACCCCCGGTTCCTCAGCGACCTACACGTTGCTTCCCTGGGCCGGAACCGCCGCCAACCGTGCGGTGAAGTTCAAGGACACCTCCGGGGAAACCTACTACCTGGAGCTGCGTACACCGGTTGGCTATGACGCCGGAACCGCCGTCGGCGGAAACCGCGGCGTCAAGATCGTCAAGGCCGACCTTGCCAACAACTGGGCGGTCAACTCCCTGGTGGTAGCGCCGAATACCCGGGACTTCGCCGGATACACAAACGCCAACAGCACCTGGCAGGCCGGACAGACCTTCACCACCCATGCCGGAACCACCGTGCGGATCAACTCGGTCACTGCCGGCTCCGCGTCAATCACCATCAAGAACGGTGCCGCCGGGCGTGCCGCAGGACCCATCGCAGCAGCACGCGCAGCCCACCCGGAACTTGGTGCCGCGGTTTCGGACGTAGTCGACGGCGGCCTTAACGATGGTGCGTACCAGAACTTCGCCAAGGGTGCCATCCTCTGGTCCCCCGCCACCGGAGCCAAGGTTTCTCCGAACGGCGCCATCCGCACCGCCTACCAGAAGTCAGGCTTCGAGAACGGCCCGCTCGGCTACCCTCGAAGCGACGAAATGACGATTCCCGGCGGCAAATACCAGGACTTCACCAACGGCTCCATCCTCTGGTCCTCCGCCACCGGAGCGCAGATCTCAGTGAACGGCGCCATCCGCACCGCGTACCAGAAGTCAGGCTTCGAAGGTGGTCCGCTCGGCTTCCCCACCAGCGGTGAAGTGACCATTCCCGGCGGCAAGTACCAGAACTTCGCCAAGGGAGCCATCCTCTGGTCCTCCGCCGCCGGAGCCCAGGTCTCACCCAACGGCGCCATCCGCACCGCCTACCAGAAATCCGGCTTCGAGAACGGAGCGCTCGGCTTCCCCACCAGCGGTGAAGTGACCATCAAGGGCGGCAAATACCAGAACTTCACCAAGGGCGCCATCCTCTGGTCCTCCGCCACCGGAGCGCAGATCTCGGTGAACGGCGCCATCCGCACCGCGTACCAGAAATCAGGCTTCGAAGGTGGTCCGCTCGGCTTCCCCACCAGCGGTGAAGTGACCATTCCCGGCGGCAAGTACCAGAACTTCGCCAAGGGAGCCATCCTCTGGTCCTCCGCCACCGGAGCCCAGGTCTCACCCAACGGCGCCATCCGCACCGCCTACCAGAAATCCGGCTTCGAGAACGGCCCGCTCGGCTTCCCCACCAGCGGTGAAGTGACCATCAAGGGCGGCGTGTACCAGAACTTCACCAAGGGCGCCATCCTCTGGTCCTCCGCCACCGGAGCCCAGGTCTCGCTGAACGGCGCCATCCGCACCGCGTACCAGAAGTCAGGCTTCGAAGGCGGCCCCCTGGGCTTCCCGACCAGCGGCGAGGTTTCCGCGTCGGGCGGCAAATACCAGAACTTCGCCAAGGGCACCATTTACTGGACGGCGTCCACCGGCGCCCAGGTTTCCCCGAACGGATCCATTCGGGATGCCTACAAAAAGGCGGGACAGCAGGGCGGAACGCTTGGCTTTCCCACCAGCGGTGAAGTGACCATCAAGGGCGGCAAGTACCAGAACTTCACCAAGGGCGCCATCCTCTGGTCCTCCGCCACCGGAGCCCAGGTCTCGCTGAACGGCGCCATCCGCACCGCGTACCAGAAGTCAGGCTTCGAAGGCGGCCCCCTGGGCTTCCCGACCAGCGGCGAGGTTTCCGCGTCGGGCGGCAAATACCAGAACTTCGCCAAGGGCACCATTTACTGGACGGCGTCCACCGGCGCCCAGGTTTCCCCGAACGGATCCATTCGGGATGCCTACAAAAAGGCGGGACAGCAGGGCGGAACGCTTGGCTTTCCCACCAGCGGTGAAGTGACCATCAAGGGCGGCAAGTACCAGAACTTCACCAAGGGCGCGATCCTCTGGTCCTCCGCCACCGGAGCCCAGGTCTCGCCCAACGGCGCCATCCGCACCGCGTACCAGAAGTCAGGCTTCGAGTCCGGCCGGCTCGGCTTCCCGAAGTCCGGGGAATATGCCGTGGGCAAAACCCGTGTGCAGGATTTCCAGGGCGGCAAAATTACGCTGGAAACCAACGGAAAGACCACCACCCGCTTCAACTAGGGGAATTCCGGATCCACCGGTGGCAGGCATAGGAGAGGGGCGGATTGCTAAGGCAATCCGCCCCTCTCTTGCTTGGCAGGTCCCCAGCAGTGAGAGAATGTTGCACAAGATCAACAGTGTCCGGTGAATTCACGGATTTTCCCGAAAACGCCGGCCCCTTTTCCTTCCCTTCGAAAGGCCCTGCCTTGCCCGGTATGAATCTCACGCGCTCCGAAGCCCGTGAACGCGCAGAATTGCTCAGCGTCGAGTCCTATGACGTCAATCTTGACCTGACCCGAGGAGAGACGGTGTTCGGCAGCACCACCGTCGTTCGGTTCTCGGCCCGCCCCGGAACCTCAACTTTCATCGACGCGGTGACCGACACGGTCCACCGGATCACGCTGAACGGCGTGCCGCTGGATCCCGCCGAAGTGTCCGACGGCGTACGTATCTCCCTGCCGAACCTCGCTGCGTCCAACGAACTGGTGGTGGAGGCCGACGCCCGCTACATGAACACCGGCGAGGGCCTGCACCGCTTCGTGGACCCTGTGGACAACGAGGTGTACCTCTACTCGCAGTTCGAGGTTCCGGATTCACGCCGCATGTTCGCAGTGTTCGAGCAGCCGGACCTGAAGGCGACGTTCCGCTTCACGGTCACCGCCCCGTCATACTGGGACGTCATTTCCAACTCCCCCACCCCGGAGCCCGTCCCCGCCGGCGACCTGGCCGATCCCACCCCCAGCTCCACCTGGAGCTTTGAACCCACGCCGCGGATTTCCTCCTACATCACCGCGCTGATCGCCGGTCCGTACCAGAATGTGCGCAGCGAACTGACCAGCTCGGACGGGCGCACCATTGCGCTGGGCGTTTTCGCCCGCCGGTCGCTGATGCAGTACATGGACGCGGAAAACATCTTCGAACTGACCCGCCAGGGTTTTGCCTTCTACGAAGAGCAGTTCGGCACCCCGTACCCGTTCGAGAAATACGACCAGCTTTTTGTTCCGGAGTTCAACGCCGGGGCCATGGAAAATGCCGGTGCCGTCACCTTCCTGGAAAGCTACGTCTTCCGTTCCCGGGTCACCGACGCAACAGTTGAACGCCGCGCCGTGACCATCCTGCACGAACTTGCCCACATGTGGTTCGGGGACCTGGTCACCATGCGCTGGTGGAACGACCTGTGGCTGAACGAGTCCTTTGCCGAGTTCATGTCCACCCTGGCCGCGGCCGAGGCCACCGAGTTCCGGCAGGCCTGGACCACGTTCGCGTCGCTGGAAAAGGCCTGGGCCTACCGTCAGGACCAGCTGCCCACCACGCACCCCATCGTCGCTGAAATCCGTGATCTGGAAGACGTCCAGGTCAACTTCGACGGCATCACCTACGCCAAGGGCGCTTCGGTGCTGAAGCAACTGGTGGCCTGGGTCGGCCAGGATAAGTTCATGGCCGGGGTGCGTGAATACTTCGGCAAGCACGCCTGGCACAACACGGAACTCAATGACCTGCTCTCCGAGCTGGAAACAGCCAGCGGCCGGGACCTCAAGGAATGGTCCGCCCAGTGGCTGGAAACCGCCGGCGTCAACACGCTGCGCCCCGAACTCGAAACCGCGCAGGACGGCACCATCACCTCCTTCACCGTGCTGCAGAGCGCCATCGAGGAATACCCCACCCTGCGCCCGCACCGCCTCGCCATCGGCTTCTACAACGCCGACGGTGAGGGCCGGCTGCAGCGCACCCACCGGGTGGAGCTCGACGTCGACGGCGCACGCACCGAGGTACCGGAGCTCGTCGGCCAGCCGCGCCCGGAGCTGCTGCTGCTCAATGACGACGATCTGGCCTACGCGAAGATCCGGCTCGACGAGGTCTCGCAGCACACCGCCACCCGGAACCTGCGCAGCATCGCCGACTCCCTGCCCCGCACGCTCGTCTGGGCTGCTGCCTGGGATGCCGCCCGGGATGCGGAAACCCCGGCACGCAACTACGTGGAACTGGTTCTCCAGAACATCGCCTCGGAGTCCGATTCCACCGTCGTCCAGGTGCTGCTGCGCCAGCTGGCCACCACGCTGGCCTTCTACGTCAGCCCCGCGGACCGCGAAGCCATGACCGTGGCCGCTGCGGACAGCCTCTGGGCCCTGGCATCCGCCGCGGAGCCGGCTTCGGATTCACAGCTGCAGTTCGTCAAGGCCTTCGCCGCGCACGCCGTGTCCGGGGAACAGCTGGACACGCTGGCAGGGCTGTTCGACGGCAGCCGGTCCCTTGAAGGGTTGTCCATCGACTCGGACCTGCGCTGGGAACTGCTCACGGGCCTGGTCGTCGGCGGCCGGAGGAGCGCCGAGGACATCGACGCCGAGCTCGAGCGCGATGCCACCGCCACGGGTGCCCTGGCCGCCGCCATGGCACGGGCCGCCCTGCCCACGGCCGAAGCCAAGGCAGCCGCCTGGGAGGCCATTGTGGAGCGTTCGGACATGCCCAACGCCGCCCAGCGTTCTGCCATCGCCGGCTTCATGCGGGTCCATGACACCGCACTGCTGGAACCGTACGCACAGAAGTACTTCGACTCGATCCGGGACGTTTGGGGAAGCCGTACCCACGAAATCGCCCAGCAGATCGCCGTCGGACTGTACCCCACCCGGCTGACCCGGCAGGACACGGTGGACCGCACCGATGCCTTCCTGGCCGAGCTGGGCACGGACTCCCCCTCCCTGCGCCGGCTCATCCTGGAAAACCGGGACGGAGTGGTCCGCGCACTGAAGGCCCAGGACGCCGACAGGTAAACGGCCCTGCCGCCGCGGTTTCCCTTCCGCCGCGGGCAAAGACGGTAGCTTGGAGAGCGTGAATCTCTCCGAACACCGTTACACGCTCGAGCTGGAATGGACGGGAAACCGCGGCGGCGGCACTGCGTCCTACCGCGGCTACGGCCGCGACCACATCATCAGGGCGGCCGGACTGCCGGACCTGCCCGGTACCGCGGACCCCACGTTCCACGGTGACCGGGACCGCTGGAACCCCGAACAGCTGCTGCTGGCCGCGCTGTCACAGTGCCACATGCTCTCCTACCTGCATGTGGCCGTCCGGCACGGCATCCGCGTCCTGGGCTATACGGATTCCCCCGAAGGCACGCTGCGGCTCAACCGGGACGGCAGCGGGGAATTCACCTCCGTGCTGCTGCGCCCCTCGGTCACCATCGACGGCGCCGGCGGGCCCGCCGCCGTCGAGCTGGCCACCGGACCAATGCACGCCGAAGCGAACAGCCTGTGCTTCATCGCGCGGAGCGTGAACTTTCCGGTCGAGCACCGGCCGGCGACGGTGTCCTGACCTCAGGATGCCGTCCCTTAGGCTGCCCGCCCGGGTAGCCTTAACCGCAGACCACTGCCCCGCAACCCAAAGGATGAACAGCTCCCCGTGCTTTCCGCTTCCGAAATTGACCTCTCCTCAGTGACCGTCAATGATTTTGACTTTTCCGGCCTCATTGAGGCCGCCGTGATTGTCCTGGCCGCGACCGGCGTCTGGTTTGCTGCACGTTTCCTGATCGGCCGGATGGTGGCCCGCGCGCAGAAGGGCTACTCCCTCTTCCACGGCTCGAAGCTCAAGTGGGCGCAGCCGGTGATGCGCAACCTGGATAAGAAGCGCCGCGCCCAGCGGGCCGACACCATCGGTGCCCTGCTGCGCAGTGCCGTCAACGTCTCCATCTGGACCGTCGCGATCATCATGGTCCTGGATGCCGTGGGGATCAACATTGCCCCGCTGCTGGCCAGCGTAGGCATTGTGGGCATCGCCCTCGGTTTCGGTGCCCGGGAGCTCATCCGCGACGCCTTGGCCGGCTTCTTCATCACCATTGAGGACCAATACGGCATCGGCGACGTCATTGAAGTCGGAGACACCGCCGGCACGGTCCAGTCCGTCGGGATCCGGATCACGCGGATCATCGATGACCGCGGCGTCATCTGGTACATCCGCAACGGCGAGATCGCCAAGATCGGCAACCGGTCACAGGGCACCTACGTGGGAGAAACCGCGCCGGAACCGGCCGGGGAAAGCGCACTCAAGGACGGTGTGGCCGCCAATGACTGACCCGACGCCGGAACCGGCACCCCAGGCACCGCCCAGCGCAGTGTCCCTGCCGCTGAGCCCGGCCCGGCAGCCCACGCCGCAGCCGCAGGCCTTCACGCAGCCGCAGTATACGGAGAACTTCTACGAGGCCGTGGGCGGGCATCCGACCTTCGTTCAGCTGGTCGACGTGTTTTACGCAGGAGTCGCGGATGATCCCCTGATGCGGCCGATGTATCCGGAGGAAGACCTCGGCCCGGCCAAGGAACGCCTGCTGCTGTTCCTCGAACAGTACTGGGGCGGACCGAAGACCTACGGCGAGCAGCGCGGGCACCCGAGGCTCCGAATGCGGCATATGCCCTTCATCGTCACGCCCGCGGCCCGTGATGCGTGGCTGCGGCATATGCGTGCCGCCGTTGATTCACTGAACCTCTCCCCCCTGCACGAGGGGACCCTCTGGGACTATCTGGAACGCGCGGCCCACTCCATGGTCAACTCGGCCTGAACCGGGCGCCGGGAGCGGTTACAGGACCGCCGGCAACCGGATCAGGACGTGCCCGCGGGCGGTGCTCAGCCGCAGCCAGCGTCCGTTGCTGAACAGTGCGGCGTCGGCCTCCGGTTCGTTGACCGGAAGGAACCCGAGCGACAGCGCGGCAAAGGCCGCTCCCGCCGGCACCGGAACCTCGGTTCCGCCCATCGGCTGTGCCCAGACCCTGGCCCGGGCGTTGTGCACGACGGCGGCTCCCGGGCTCTGCGGGAGCATGGCTGCCACCTCGCGGATCCCGCGGTGCGCTGTCTGCTCGAGCAGCTGTACCGGCACCCGGCCGGCAGGCTGCCAGCCGGACCGCGGGGCGAGGATGCCTGCCCACGTTTCGCGGACGGTCATCGGCGGCACCGGAAGCACCGTGTCTGCTGTTCCCATCCGGGCGAGCCGGTCCCCCACCGCGGCCAGGGAGACCGTGGTGTCCACGTCGGCCTCAGCCGCCAGGGCCATGGTCCGCAGGCCCAGCACCGTCGGGGTGTCCTCGCCGAGAATCCGCGGACGCAGGATGCATACGTAGGCCGCGAGGACGGGCCCCACCGCCTGCAGGCGGACCGCCCCGTCGTCCGCCGTCCGGGCCCGGGCAACAAAACTGCGCAGATCCGCGGTGACCTGTGGATCAGCCAGCCGGAGTTCGCTGTCCATCTAGCGCTCCTGTCCGGCGGACGCGGCAGCACGGAACGGCACCGGGTCCCCCAGCCATCCGTGGAGCACCTGCCGCTGTTCGCTCGTGAGCGGCGTCGGCGTGCCGCTGGCGGCTTCAACCTGCACCATTGCTGCTTCGGCGTAGGCGTACACGGTGGAGGCATCTTCATCCGCCAGGCGGAAGCCATAGGACAGGCTGCTGGAGCCGAGCCGGGTGACCCAGACGTCCACCCACACCGGATCCCTCCGGTGCAGCAGGGGCGCCCGGTACTCGATTTCCTGCCGGGCCACATAGATTGCCGCGCGGTCCCCGGTCAGGTCGCGGAAGCTGCCCGGCCCGCCGGCGTCCTCCGGAAGCGGCAGCAGGCCCAGCTGGACCCGTGCTTCCTCGAGGAACTGGACAAACGCGACATTGTTGACGTGGCCGTTGGGATCTTGGTCGCCGAACCGCAGCTGGATGGGAAAACGATGCACAGACATGCCCTCCATCCTCCCAGAGAGTGAGCTTTGCCCTAAAACGGCGCCGCCGGGACGCCCGCGTTGTTACTGACCGGTACGTTTAACCCAAGAGTCTTCCGCGGTCCCTGCCACCGGGCGGCACCGCCCTTCCTGCTAGGAGATAGTTCCTGATGTCCATTGATGAATCCTTCGATCCGACAGCGTCCCTGCTGGAGCTGCTGGACCTGAGTTCCGCCGGCGGCGCGAAGACGTACGAGGATATCTTCGTCGGAGGGTCCCAGTCCGAACCGCGGAAGAGGATCTTCGGCGGACAGGTGCTGGGCCAGTCCCTTGTAGCTGCTTCCCGGACCGTTCCCGAGGACCGGGTAATGCATTCCATGCACGGGTATTTCCTGCGTCCCGGTGACACCGAGCTGCCCATTACCTTCGGCGTGGAGCGGCTGCGGGACGGCCGGTCCTTCTCCGCACGGCGCAGCCACGCCTACCAGAACGGCAAGCCGATCCTGTCCATGATCGCGTCCTTCCAGATCCCCGATTCGGGGCTGGACCACCAGGAAGAGATGCCCGCAGGCATTCCGGAGCCGGAGGACCTGCCGACCACGGCTGAACTGCTTCAGGACTTCGACCACCCCGTGGCCGAGGCCTGGTCACACCGCCGGCCAATGGATATCCGCCACGTCATGGATCCGGTCTACGTCCGTGCCGGACGGGAAAAGACACCGCACAACGCCGTCTGGATGAAGACTTTCAAGCCGATGCCTGACGGCGAGAACCTGCACCGCGCCGCCCTCGCCTATGCCAGCGATTACACCCTGCTGGAACCGGTGCTGCGCGGTCACGGGCTCTCCTGGACCACCCCGGGCATGAGCATCGCCAGCCTGGACCACGCCATGTGGTGGCACCGGCCGGTCCGGGTCGACGACTGGCTGCTCTATGTGCAGGAATCCCCCAGCGCATCCGCCGCCCGGGGACTGTCCACGGGACGGATCTTCAACCGCCGCGGCGAGCTGGTGGCCACGGTTGCCCAGGAGGGCATGGTCCGCATCCCCCAGTAACCGGCCCCGGTGTCCGCGGCACCGGCACGGGAAAACACAAAGGAGCTCCGCTTCCCCCGAGGGAAGCGGAGCTCCTTTGTCTGCCCGCGTGCAGAGACTAGTCGCGCGTCAGGCGGCGGTGCGTCACCCGGTGCGGCTTGGCAGCATCCGGGCCAAGGCGCTCGATCTTGTTCTGTTCGTAGGACTCGAAGTTGCCCTCGAACCAGTACCAGTTCGCCGGGTCCTCTTCGGTTCCCTCGAAGGCGAGGATGTGGGTGGCCACCCGGTCAAGGAACCACCGGTCGTGCGAGACCACCACGGCGCAGCCGGGGAATTCCAGCAGCGCGTTCTCCAGGCTGGAGAGGGTTTCCACGTCAAGGTCGTTGGTGGGCTCATCGAGCAGCAGCAGATTGCCGCCCTGCTTCAGGGTCATGGCCAGGTTCAGGCGGTTGCGCTCACCGCCGGAAAGCACCCCGGCTTTCTTCTGCTGGTCCGGGCCCTTGAATCCGAAGGCCGACACGTAGGCGCGTGAGGGCATTTCCACCTGTCCCACCTGGATGAAGTCCAGACCGTCGGAGACGACTTCCCAGAGGCTCTTCTCCGGGTCGATGCCGCCGCGGGACTGGTCGACGTAGGAGATGCGGACCGAGTCACCGATCTTCAGCTCGCCGCCGTCAAGCGGTTCCAGGCCCACAATGGTCTTGAAGAGGGTGGTTTTACCGACGCCGTTGGGGCCGATGACGCCCACAATGCCGTTGCGCGGCAGGGAGAAGGACAGTCCGTTGATCAGCTGGCGGTCACCGTAGCCCTTCTGCAGGTCCTTGGCTTCCAGCACCAGGGAGCCCAGGCGCGGTCCCGGCGGAATCTGGATCTCTTCGAAGTCCAGCTTGCGGGTGCGCTCGGCCTCCGCCGCCATTTCCTCATAGCGGGCCAGCCGGGCCTTGGACTTGGTCTGGCGTCCCTTGGCGTTGGAGCGGACCCAGTCCAGTTCGTCGGAGAGCCGCTTGGCCAGCTTCTGGTCTTTCTTGCCCTGGACTTCCAGGCGTGCGCGCTTCTTCTCCAGGTAGGTGGAGTAGTTGCCTTCGTACGGGTACAGGTGCCCGCGGTCCACTTCGGCGATCCACTCGGCCACGTGGTCCAGGAAATACCGGTCGTGGGTCACGGCCAGGACGGCGCCGTGGTACGCGGACAGGTGCTGTTCGAGCCAGAGCACGCTCTCGGCGTCGAGGTGGTTGGTGGGCTCATCGAGGAGGAGCAGGTCCGGCTTCTGCAGCAGGAGCTTGCACAGGGCCACGCGGCGTCGCTCACCACCGGAGAGGACCGTCACGTCGGCGTCCGGCGGCGGGCAGCGCAGGGCGTCCATGGCCTGTTCGAGCTGGGAGTCGATGTCCCATGCGTCGGCGGCGTCGATGGCTTCCTGCAGCTTGCCCATTTCGTCAAGGAGGGAATCAAAGTCCGCGTCGGGCTGGGACATTTCTTCGGAGATCTCATTGAAGCGCTGGATTTTGCCGTAAATCTCGCCCACGCCCTCCTGGACGTTGCCGAGGACGGTTTTCTCCTCATTCAGCGGGGGCTCCTGCAGCAGGATGCCCACGGAGTAGCCGGCACTGAGCCGGGCCTCACCGTTGGAGGGGGTGTCCAGTCCCGCCATGATCTTGAGGATGGTGGACTTACCCGCACCGTTCGGGCCCACCACGCCGATCTTGGCGCCGGGGTAGAAGGACATGCTTACGTCGTCGAGGATTACTTTGTCGCCAACGGCCTTGCGGGCCTTGGTCATCGTGTAGATAAATTCCGCCATATCTACAAGGCTAATGTGTCAGCGGCGATATATCCCATTTTCCGGGTTCCGCGCACGGACAGCACGGTGCCCGGTGCGGGCCGCGGCACGGTTTGCGTCAGGACCCGGCGGCCGGCCGGCGGGACGGGTTCCCGGCGTTGAGTCCAGGCGTCAGTTGCCGACGAAGCACGAGCCGTCGGACAGCGGCGGAAGCACGGTCACAGTCGCGGCCCCGTCCCGGACTTCACCGAAAATGCACTCACCGTCATGCACGGCCGCGGCCTGGATGGAGTCAACGTCCAAGCCGGTGGGCGTGCGGTCTGCGGACACCTCCACCGCGTCCGCGGGGAAGCCTGCGGACGTAAAGGCCTCCATCACCGCATCCCGGCCCGGAGCGGGATTGGCGGCCGCCAGCTTCCCCAGCGTGGACTCCAGCGCTGCCGTGACCGCGGCATGGGGTGCGCCGGCCGCGGTCTCCGCCGGAGCGGACTCCGGTGCAGCGGACGCCGACGCCGGTGCCGGCGCCGGAGCCGCATTGTCCTCCCCCGTATCTCCCGAGGAGCTGCACCCGGACAGCCCGACGGCGAGCGCCAGGAGCCCTGCTGCAGCGGCAGCGGCGGGAGCGGTTGGGCGGATTCTGCGGCGCGGCGTCATCCGGCGATTGTGCCACGGGCCGTGCGGCGGGGACAAAGCGGGGGGGGGGGGGGGGGGGGGGGGGGGGGGGGGGGGGGGGGGGGGGGGGGGGGGGGGGGGGGGGGGGGGGGGGGGGGCGCGC
>NZ_VTFX01000002.1 GCF_009192775.1 Arthrobacter yangruifuii | reverse complement strand
CCCCCCCCCCCCCCCCCCCCCCCCGCCCCCCCCCCCCCCCCCCCCCCCCCCCCCCCCCCCCCCCCCCCCCCCCCCCCCCCCCCCGCCCGCCCCCGGCGGGGAACGGCGGAGGGGACGGGTGTCCGGTCGGAAAGGACGCCCACGCCCGCCCCCGGCGTCTTTAGAAGGGTGCCCCGGCCTTTTCGCGGGTCGGCTCCGCTGCCATAGCCTCCCCGTCGGTGGAACCCCCGTCCGTGGAGCCTCCCTCGGCGGAACCCCCGTCCTCAGGGACAGGATCAAGCAGCTCACCGGTCAGCGGGTCCAGCCGGCCCAGGGACTCCTCCAGGTCCGGATCTCCCCCGAGGCCGGAACCGGTGCCGGTCTCGGCCCCCACACCGCCGTCGGCCCGGTCCCCGCCCAGGGAAGCATCGGTGCCCGTGGATGCCGTGCGCCGGAAGCTCGCCGTCCCCCACATCAGGTCATGCCCCACCGTGTCTGCGTCGATGTCGGCGCTGGTGCCGCTGCGGCCGTCCTCCGTGGTCCACTGCCGCAGCCTAAGCCTGCCGGTGACCACTACCCGGTCCCCCTTGTGAATGCTGAAGGCGGCATTGGTGGCCAGCTGGCGGAAAAGGCTGACGGCATACCAGTTTGTCTGCCCGTCCAGCCATCCGCCGGTGTCCCGGTCATAACGCCGTTCCGTGGTGCACATCCGGAAACTGGCGACGGCGAGTCCGTTGTCGGTGGTGTTCCGGCGGAGGTCGGTGGCCACGTAGCCGCGGAGCGTAATGGTGTCACTCATGTTTTCCTGCCTTCGGCTGTCTGCCGCGGCACACTGCGTTTTCCGCAGCCGCGGCCTGGATGCCGGCGGATTTACCGGTCCGGCAAGTCTTCGCTCTCCGGGCCTTCCGCGGCCGTGCCACGGTGGCGGCTGTGGATCATGGCGGGCAGGAGCCGCTGGTATCTGCCCTGTGGAGGAGCACTAGCGCCCTTTGGGCAGCCCTTTTCCGGTCTGGTGTTCCCGCACCGCCCAGTCAGCGAATTCCTCAATGGCGGGCGCGGCAAACCGGGTTCGAACCGAGGCAAAGTAGTCAAAGGAGTGCTGCGCTCCGGGCAGCCGGCACCAGAAAACCGGTTGCCGGGACACCGCCGCCAGGGCACGCGCGAAGCGGTGCCCGTGCTGCACGGGCACCACGCTGTCCTTGTCCCCGTGCAGCAGGAAAAACGGCGGCGCTCCGGGGAACAGGTGAGCTGCAGGCGTGCTGTCAGGGTTGGTCTCCTGGACTCTGCCGTAGTAGCCGTAGAGGCATGCCGCCCCTGCTACCGATGTGTCGGCATCCTCGAATCCGGGCTGCAGGTCCGGCTGGTTGGGCGTGAGTGCCGCAAAGGCGGCCAGGAAGGCACCGGCGGAGCTTCCCGCCACGACCACCGGTCCGCCGCCCGCGCCGTGGGCGGCACCGGTGGTACGCACCCAGGCAATAACGCGCTTCGCGTCGACCGCATAGTCGGGGAATCCGGCGGCGGGGGCCAGCCGGTAGTTAGCGCTGATGCACGTCCATCCGTGGGAGGCGAGCCGGTACAGCAGATACAGCGACTCCCGGTTCTTGGCCCCGGACACAAACCGGCCGCCGTGGAAGTGCACGAATACGGGTCCTGCGGCCGGTCCGGTCCGGGGCAGATACAGGTCGAGGGTGTTGTGCCGGCCGAACTCCCCGTACTGCAGGTCCTTGAGCCGGCGCACTCCCCGCCGGCGCCGCCGGAAGGGCAGAAACAGTCCGGCCAGGACCGCACCAACGCCGGCCGTGACGAAGGCCCGTGGTCCGGCGGCATTTCGCCGGCCGTGGCCAAGCGGGGTCTCGAGGACCTGTGCAGGGGCGGCCCGGTGCCGGACGGCACGCTCTGCAACCAGCCGGAGCCCCGCGGCAACCAGGGCCATTCCGGCCGCAGCGGCCATGCCCGCGGCGGAGGAGACTTCCCCTTCCGTGACGGCCAGGGCGGTGACCGCTGCACCGAACAGCAGCGGGACCATGGGAGCCTCATTGAGGGTCATCCCCGCGAGGTATGCGGCCGTGCCCCAGCGGAACGGGCTGCGGGGGCGCGGGCCGTTGCCCCGTCCGCCGGTGCCGGGCGGGGCGAGCGCACACAAAGTACTCAGTCCAAGCAGGATGACGGTGATGAGGTAGCCGGTGGGCACTGCGGCTCCTTGCGGGGGGGGCGGGCATATTCCGCCCGAGCCTACGCCGCGGCACCGGCCTTGGACGCCGGCCGGTTCTAAAACGGCCTGAGCAAAACAGCCTGAGCCCGTGAAGTGCCCCCGGCGCGACTCGAACGCGCAACCTACGGATTAGAAGGCCGTTGCTCTATCCATTGAGCTACGGGGGCAACCAGTCGATGATACTACGGACCCTGCGGCCCGCCGTTCAGCAGCCTGCCGCAGCGCCGCGCAGGGTTGCCGGCGGATACGGTTCCTTCCCCCGGAGACCTCCCCCGGATAAAAAATTCCGCTGATCTGCATCCAAACCCGGGCACCCGGAAGTAATAGGGGTGTAAGTCACAAAACCCCGTACCGAAGGGTGCGGCAGAACAAGGAGCTCAGACCATGCGCAAGACCGCTATCGCTCTCTCGACGCTCGGCCTGGGTGCCGCCGCAGCCTTCTCGGCTGTACCGGCATCCGCGGCCGACACCGATATGGCCCAACTGTCGGTACTGCACGGTGTTCCGGACACTCCGGTGGACGTGTACGTCAACGGCACCCTCACCCTGGACGACTTCATGCCCGGCGAACTCGCGGGACCGCTGGACCTGCCGGGCGGCAACTACCAGCTGGCCATCACGGCCGCCGACGCTGCTGACGCCTCTGCACCGATCATCGGCCCGGTGTCTGCAGATCTGGCAGCCGGCGGCAGCTACACCGCCACGGCCAACCTGGATGCCTCCGGCAAGCCGACGGCCAACCTGTTCACCAATGACACGTCCGCCGTCGAGGCGGGCAAGTCCCGCCTGACCGTCCGCCACGTGGCAGCGGCACCCGCCGTCGACGTCCTGGCCGGCGGTGCTCCGGTCATCACCAACCTCACCAACCCGAATGAGAAGGCGCTGACCGTGGACCCCGGAACGATTTCCGCTTCGGTTGCCGCAGCGGGAACCACGACGCCGGTGATCGGTCCGGCGGATCTGACCCTGGCCGAGGGCACCAACACGATTGTCTACGCCTGGGGTTCCCTCGAAGCCGGGAACCTGGCTCTCGCCACCCAGACGCTCGAGGGCATGCACTCCGCACCGCACGCGGTTCCGGGTGCCCTGGAGCAGGTTTCCCAGTCCGGGGATGAGCAGGCAGTGACTGCTGCTGCCGCTACCGGCGGTGTGGCACTGCTCGCCCTGGGCGCCGTCCTGCTGCGCCGCCGGTCCATGGCCGGCAGCAAGTAGACACCCGCCCCATTCCCCCGGTGCTGCGGCGCTTCCGGCCCCTTTCCGCGCCGCAGCACCGGGTCCCCCCCCTTTTTTGCGGAGGTACCTTCATGACCGTTGTCCCCCTGCGACGGCTCGCAGCAGCGGCCTGCCTCTCTGCCGCCGTCCTTGCCGGGGCCTCAGCATGCAGCGGTGCCCCGGAGGCCGGGTCCGTTTCGAGTTCTACGCCGGCGCCGTCGTCGCCCGCGCCGGCGTCATCCACGGCGGCCCCCGCCACCACGGAGGCCCCCGGCACCTCCGCGGCCCCCGGAACACCGGAAGCACCCGCCACGCAAATACCGGTGCGGCCGGCGGTACCCTCACCGCCCGAGGTTGTTCCCGATCCCGTGCGTGTGCGTGTCGAAGGAACCGGCATCGACCTTGAGGTCATTCCGGTGGGCCAGGAGGACAACGGTGCCATGACACTGCCCAACAACCACTACCAGGCGGGCTGGTACCGCTACGGACCTGCCCCCGGGTCCTCGCGCGGCGCGGCGGTGCTTGCCGCCCACGTGGATTCGCGGACGGAAGTGCTTCCCATCGCGGGGCTGGACGAGGTTCCGCCGGGTACCCCCGTCACGGTTACCCGCAGCGACGGGAGCGTGCTGCGCTACACCACCGAAAGCGTGGAGAACATCCCCAAGGCCGCACTGGACGACTTCGATCTTTTTGACCGCTCGGGTGCCCCCCGGCTCGAGCTGGTGACGTGCGGCGGTAAATGGCTCGACGCGGTAGGCGACTATGAAGACAACGTTGTGCTCACCGCTGTCCCTGTACCGTAGTGTCTACCTCAGAGAGCTTCCGGATGGCGGAGGCATCCCCGCACGGCAGGAGAACGGCACTGATGCCCACCGGCGCCTCGGACCGCGACGCCGCGATGGACGCTGCCTTTGCCGCGGGCGACGAAACGGCACTCGCCGAAGCCTACCGCCTGTTTTCGCCCCTGATCCGTGCCCTGGCCCTGCGCAGGCTGCAGGATCCGGGCGCCGCCGACGACGCCGTGCAGGAAGTGTTCATCAGGGCGTGGAAATACCGTGACAGCTATGCCCCCGACCGGTCCACGCTGGCAGCATGGCTGGTCGGCATCGGACGGAATGTGGCAGCCGGCATGGCAACGGCCAGGGTTCGTTCCTCCGAAACGCTGATGGAACCTCCCGAGCCGGGCCGGCATTCCGGGCCGGCCACCGGCCCTGACCCCGACGGCGTCGCGGACCGCGTGGTGCTGGACGCCGAACTGGCCAGGCTCGGGGAGCCGCAGGGTTCCATCCTCCGCCTGGCCTTCCATGAAGATCTGACACATCAGCAGATTTCGGAAACACTGAAACTACCCTTGGGTACCGTAAAGAGCCATATCCGAAGAAGCCTCGTCCAACTACGCCAGCGATTGGAGGTCAGCGATGCAGCATCTGCCACCTGAAGCGCTGGCCCTGTGCGCCCTCGGCGAGACCGACCCCGGGGAGACGGCCCACCTCGAAAGCTGCGCCGAATGCAGGGCGGAGGTCACCGCACTGCAGCGGGTGGTGACCGCAGGGAGGGCCCCGGACGTTGCGGAGGAACTCCCCCGGCCGCCGTCGTCCGTGTGGGACGGCATCCATGCCCGGCTTGGGCTCAGTGATTCCGTCCGCTCGGATCCTTTTGATGCCCCTGAACGGCCGGCTGCAGCAGTAGCCGCTGCCCCCGCAGGGGCTCCCGCACCGGCCCCCGCCCCGCAGGAATCCCCGGCACCGTCCGCGGCGTCCCTGGAAGCTGCCCGGCAACGGCGCCAACGACGGCGGCTCCCGCAGATCCTGGGCGCTGCTGCGGCGGCAGTGGTTCTGGCCGCCGCCGGCACGTGGGGCATCACACGCGTCCTGTCGGACCGGAGCGAGGTTATTGCCGCGGTGGATCTGTCTCCGCTGGCTTCCTACTCCGAAACGGGCCGTGCCGAGGTGGACGAGCGGGCCGACGGCGAACGCGAGCTGGTTGTCACGGCCACCGGCTCCGGGGCGCAGGGCTACCGCGAAGTCTGGCTGATTGCCCCCGATGTGGAGCGCATGGTCAGCCTCGGGACCATGGAGGGAACAGAAGCCCGGTTCGCGATTCCGGCTAACCTGAACCTCGATGAATACCCGATTGTTGATATTTCCGATGAGCCCTTTGACGGGAACCCCCTGCATTCCGGGGACTCCATCCTGCGCGGCGTCCTGGACCTCTGAGCACTCCGCCGCGGACCGGCACCACCGAAGGCAGGCCGCCCGTGGCTGATCCGCTGGGCGTGGCCGGTGAGTGGTGGAACCGGGTCCTGGGCGGCTTCGACCGGGTGCCTGCCGTGGACCCCGATCCGGTGGCACTGCTGCTGATTGCCGCCGCCGCGGCCCTGCTCAGCATTCCCCGCGCCACATGGCGGTGGTTTGGGCTGTTCGTCACGTTCGTTCACGAACTCGGTCATGCCTTCGCAGCGCTGAGCACCGGACAGGTAGTGAAGGGAATCCGCCTGCGCTTCGACCATTCCGGCGACATGCGGTCCCTGGGCCGGGGAGGATTCCCCGCCGCCTGGGCCGGGTTCTGGGGCTATCCTGTCCCGGCGGTGGTCGGCGCCGTCCTGGTGCTGGCGGGGCTGGGCGGCTGGGCCGGGGCTGCGCTCTCCGTCAGCGCCCTGGTGCTGATCGCCGCGCTCCTGTTCATCCGCAACGGGCAGGGGTTTGTGATCGCGTTCGGGTGCACGGGGATTTCGGTGCTGCTGGTCTGGTTCGCCGCCCCTCCCGTCGCCGGGTACGTGGCCATGGGCACGGGCATTGCGCTGCTCGTGGGGGCCGTCCGTGACTGGTTCAACGTGCTGGGCGTACACACACGTCGGCGCCGGAACCTGGAAAGCTCCGACGCCTATATCCTCTCCCGGCGGACCGGGGTTCCTGCTGCGTTGTGGCTGGCGGGGTTCGCCCTGGTGATTGCCGCTTCGCTGGCGGCGGCCGGCTACGCCGCGCTGGGTGCCTAGGCCCGAGCCTATCCCTGGACGGGGAAGGTGACCCGCAGTTCCAGGCGGTGCTGGCCGTCCTCTTCCTGGGTGTAGATGGCCTTGCCGGAGATGCCGGCAAGATCGTCGGTGCCGGAACCGGGAATGATGTGGCCGGAGCTGGCCGTCGCAGTGCCCTCGGCCAGCCCCCAGTGCTGGATGACCATGGTTCCGGAGCGGCCCGCTATGGTCCCCGCGAAAACCTCGGAACCGACGTATCCGGCACCCACGGAGTTACCGGCCATGATCAGGTCGGCAACGCTGGTTCCGGTGATGTCCCCCTCGAAAATCTTCACTGCCCGAACCGTGGAGAGTTCGCTGTTGGTTCCCTCCACCTGGTAGGGGGTGGGTTCCCACTCCGAAACGTCGAAATCCGCCACAATCACTTCTTCAGTTAGGTCGGTCATTCCTTCAGTATTCCGTGTCCGGCGGCGAATTGCATTCCCGGAGCCGCGCGCCGGTAGCCTTATCGCTGTGCACTCGACGCGGCACGGCAACGGATTCACCTAAGGAGCACCACCCTCGCATGTCCCGGAAATCGGCCTTCCAGCACCATCGGTTACTCCGTCCCGCCGCCCTTTGGACGGTGTTTGCCGTGATCCACGCGGGTTTCCTTGCCGCCCTCGCGAGCCGTATCCTCGGCGGCGATGTCCTCAGCGACGTGGGCTTTTACCGGCAGTGGGCGTTTTCCGGAATCCAGGACGGCTACTGGGTCGGCATTGACGGCGGCTGGGTCTATCCCATCGCTGCGCTTGCCCCCATGGTCCTGGCAGCGGTCTTCGGTTACGGGGCCTACCAGTTCACCTGGTTCCTGCTCTTTACGGCACTGAATGCGGCCGCCGTCGCCGTCCTGGCCCGGCGCGCCGGAACCCAGGGCATCGCGGCCGCCTACTGGTGGCTGGCCGTCACCGCGCTGCTCGGCCCGGTGGCCGTGGGACGCGTGGACGGACTCACCGCACCCCTGGTCATCATGGGCCTGCTGTTCCTGGCCACCCGCCCCGTCCTGGCCTCGGCGCTGCTGTCCCTGGCCACCTGGATCAAGGTCTGGCCCGCCGCCGTCATCCTCGCAGTGCTCGTCGCGTGGAAGAGGCGGCTCACCCTGCTGGCCACCGGTGCCGCGGTATCAGCCGTGATTGCCGCGGCGGTGGCCCTCTCCGGCGGCCTCAGCCACCTGTTGAGCTTTATCGGCGAACAGGGCGCCCGTGGCATGCAGATGGAGGCGCCCTTTACGACGCCGGGCCTGTGGCAGGCGATCCTGGGGTCCTCGGATGCCTACATTTTCGAAGACAAGGTCATCAATACGCGCGAGGTCCGCGGTGCCCTCGGCGAGCCGGTGGCGGCATTGATGTCGCCCCTGCTGGCGCTGGCGGCCGTCGCCGTCGTCGGGCTGCTGATCTGGGCGCTGCGCCGCGGTGCCGATCCGCGCGCCCTGCTGATCTCCGGATCGCTGGCACTGGTCAGCGCGTTCATTGTGTTCAACAAGGTGGGATCGCCGCAGTTCATGCTCTGGCTGGGCGCCGTGACCGCCGTCGGACTGGCGTGGGAGGGACGGGACTGGAAGGTGCCCGGGATCCTGATGGCGGCCATCGCTGCGCTGACCACGCTGGTCTATCCCATGTTCTATTCGGCCCTGTACAACGACCTGAATGTTGCCGTGGCGCTGCTCCTGACCGCCCGCAATATCCTGCTGCTGGTGCTGTTCGGCTGGGCACTGGCCCGGGTCATTCGGCTGACCCGGGCCGGCAGCGGCACGCTTAGTGCGTCCGCAGTTCGCCCGGAGCAGGCTCCGTAAGCTTCCTGCGGAACAGGACCTTGGTCTTGGGATCCAGGAAAATCAGGTAGAGGGCGAAGCCCAGCGCAATCACCGCGGCGATCTGGCGGGCGGCACTGAGGCTGAAGTCGAAGTAGGGCCAGATATCCAGCTGGTCGCTGATGGCGTAGACCATGAAGAAGGAGACCATCAGGTACAGCGTCTTGGCCTGCCAGTCATCGCGCAGGCCGGTCACCGCGAACAGCGGGATGAGCCAGACGACGTACCAGGACTGGATCATCGGCGCCAGCATCACGATGGCGGCGAAGGCCAGTGCCAGGCGCCGGATCAGCCGGCTGTACTGCCCCACGAACATCTGCCACAGCACAATGGCCACGGAGGCGAGCCGTCCAATGGTGTGCACGATGTCCGCCAGGGTCCAGCCCGGCAGCCCCAGCGCATTGCCCAGGGTGGCCACCAGCATGCCGGCGAAGCCAACCGGTGCGTACCAGATCCAGACGCTGCCGGGCGTGCTCAAGGCACCCACCCAGCCGAAGCCGAAACCGTTGATCAGGCCCATGATCCAGAGCAGGCCCAGGGAAATGCCCGCGGTCATGAACCAGTAGCCGAACTTCCGCCGCCATGAGGCGTTCTTTCCGGCCCAGAGCAGCCCGATGAACGGAAGGAAAATGATGGTGATCGGCTTGATGCCGATCGAGAGGGTCACCAGCAGGATGCCGACCAGGGCACGGTTGGTGGCCGCGAGGTACAGTCCGGCGAGGGCGAGCCCGATCATCAGGGCATCGTTATGGATGCTGGCGATGAAGTTGGTCAGGAACAACGGGTTCGCGGCCGTGAGCCACAGTGCGCGGTTGGGATTGATCCCGTGCAGTTCAGCGAGCTTCGGTACGATGTACACGCACATTGCCACGCCGATGACGGCGATCAGCCGGAACAGCAGGATGGAGAACTCGGGCTGGCCGTTCGTTACCAGAACCACCAGCTGCTCCAGCCAGAGGAACACCGGACCGTACGGGGTGGGGCTCTGCGCCCACAGGTCGTCCGCACCGAGCTGCAGGTAGTTGGAGATCTGGGAGTAGCCGTCCTTGTACGGATTCAGGCCGCTGACCATGACCAGGCCCTGCGCTATATAGGCGAAGACGTCGCGGCTGAACAGCGGCAGCGTGAGGCACATGGGCGCCGACCAGGCGATGATGGCCCGCAGGATGACGGGCCGCGATTCCGGCCCCCATCCGCCCTTCATCCGCTGGCCCAGGCGCAGCCAGGACCGCACCAGCAGCATTCCGCCCGTGGCCAGGAGCAGCACGGCCACGACGGCGCCCAGGGGCTCGTCGAAGCGCATCCAGATGATCACCGGATTGGTCCGCAGGCTGGAGGCCAGCGACAGCCAGCCCACTCCAAACGATCCGGCAAGCATCATCAGGGAGCCGATGAACCCCTGGATGATCGCGATGTTTGGGCGGTCGGCTTTTGCTATCTCCGAGCCCGGAGACGAAGGCTCGGTCGCGGGGACCTGGGCGGTCATCTACGTGGTTCCAATCTCTGGGTTGACACTTTGTGCTGCGGACCTGGCGGCAGTCAGGGTCCGGTACCGGTGTCGAATGCGGGCACAACAATGCCGCGTACCGTAACAGGCTGATATTAGCACCGCGCCCTGCACCCGCCCGGGGCGCGGCGAAGGCGGCAGCGGCACTCCCGTGACGCAGGCCACGTTTGTTTTCGGGCCAGCACGTTCGTCGCTCCGGTCGCCCACGCGCCCGCCCCCGAAGACAGAGCGGGTGAAAGCGGTACATTGGACTCGTGCCAATAACTAATGAACGTATGGTCTGGATCGACTGCGAGATGACGGGTCTGGACATCAAGAATGACGCCCTGATCGAAGTGGCCGTCCTTGTCACTGACTCCGAGTTGAATATCCTTGGGGACGGCGTGGACGTGGTCATCAAACCGGATGACGCGGCGCTGGCCCAGATGGGTGACTTTGTGCGCCAGATGCACACCACTTCCAAGCTGCTGGACGAGCTGCCCAACGGCATCACGATGGCCGAGGCCGAGGCCGCCGTCGTCGAATACATCACCAAGTGGGTCCCCGAACCGAAGAAGGCGCAGCTGGCCGGCAACTCCGTAGGGACGGACAAGATGTTCCTGGCCCGCGACATGCCGGAAGTCATCGACTACCTCCATTACCGCATCATCGATGTCTCCACCATCAAGGAGCTCGCCCGCCGCTGGTACCCCAGAGCCTATTTCCAGGCGCCTGCCAAGAGCGGCGGACACCGCGCCCTCGGTGATATCCGGGACTCCATCAACGAGCTCCGCTATTACCGCGAGGCTGTTTTCGTGCCCGCACCGGGCCCCGATTCCGCCACCGCAAAGAAGATCGCCGCGGGGATTTTGAGTTAGCTCGGTCACAAAAAGGCCGCACGGAACCAAACGTGTCAAAAGCACTCCAAAAACCGTGTAAGCTTGATTCCGCTGCCTCAGACAAATGAGTTCGCAAGGCCACTCGCCTGGACTTCGCGAATGAACGTTTGAGGCACATGGTGGGTATAGCTCAGTTGGCAGAGCGCCTGGTTGTGGTCCAGGAGGTCGCGGGTTCAACCCCCGTTACTCACCCCAATGAGGCTGGCAGTTACAGCTTCGAAAGGCCGCCTCGGATGATTCCGGGGCGGCCTTTGTTGTGTGTGTTTGACTGTATCCCGGAGGCAGTCCCGGCTCCGCGGGCTCCGGCCCGGTAAGAACCATTTGTCGCCATGCGTGGCTTATCAATGAGGAGGCGCCGCCTTGGAGCGCAGACTGTTCGAAGAGGACCATGAGCTGTTCCGCGACGTCGTCCGGGAGTTCGACACCCGCGAAGTCGCCCCCGGCTATCCGGAGTGGGACTCGGCGCACATGATGCCCCGCCGCCTGTGGAAGGCAGCCGGAGAGCAGGGCCTGCTCGGCCTGGCCGTCCCCGAGGAGTTCGGCGGCGCAGGCATGCCGGACTACCGTTTCCGCGCGGTGATGGACGAGGAATTCGCCCGCACCAACCACCTCGCCGTGGGACTGGCCTTCCACCTGCACGATGACATGGTGCTCCCGCACCTGCTGGCCTACGGTTCAGACGAGCTCAAGGAACGCTGGCTGCCGGGCATGGTCTCCGGCGACAAGGTCACCTCCGTGGCCTGGACCGAACCCGGAGCCGGCAGCGACCTGCGCGGCATCCGCACCAAGGCGGTCCGGACCGACGACGGCGGCTGGCTGATCAGCGGCCAGAAGACCTTCATCGGCAACGGCATCAGCGGCGACGCATCCCTCGTCCTGGCCCGCACCGACGGCGGCACCGGCCGCGGCCAGCGGGACTCCTTCAGCATGTTCATGGTGGAGAAGACCGAGGGCTACAGCACCGGCCGGCAGCTGGACAAGATGGGGCTGAAGGCCTCGGATACCGCCGAGCTGTTCTTCGACAACGTGCGTGTCTCCGCAGCAGACCTTGTTGGCGAAGTCGGCCGGGGACTCGAGTACGCCGAGGGCCAGCTCCCCCAGGGCCGTCTGGCCATCGCCGTCGCCTCCTCCGCCGTCGCCCGGCGGATCTACGAAGCCACCGTGGAGTACACCAAGGACCGCAACGCCTTCGGCGGGCGGATTGCCGATTTCCAGAACAGCCGGTTCGCGCTGGCTGACATCCTTACCGAGGTTGAGGTGACCGAATCCTACGTGGATTCGGCGATCCTTGCCTTCAACGAGGGCCGGCTCGACGCCGTTTCCGCCGCCAAAGCGAAGCTCTGGGCCTCCGAACGGGCCAAGTCCATCACCGACCGCTGCCTGCAGCTGCACGGCGGCTACGGCTACATCCTGGAGTACCCGGTTGCCCAGGCCTTCCTGGCAGCCCGCCTGCTGACCATCTTCGGCGGCACCAGCGAAATCATGCGGGAAGTCATCGGGCGCGGCATCGTCCGCTGACCCCAGCCTCCCGGCACCACCATCACGAGAGAAAGACAGTAATGACCGTTCGTCCCATCGTTATCCACGGAGAGCCCGTACTGCACCGCAGGGCGGCCGAGGTGGAAGAGTTCAATGACGAACTGCGCACCCTGGTTGCCGACATGTTCGAAACCATGGACGTGGCCAACGGGGTGGGCCTGGCAGCCCCGCAGATCGGAGTCGGACTGCGCCTGTTTACGTTCGCGTATGAGAACGACGACGACGCGCCGGACCGCGGCATCGTCATCAACCCGGTCCTCATCACGTCCAAGGTCCCGGGCTCGGCCCCGGATCCGGACGAAACATCCGAGGGCTGCCTCTCCGTGCCGGGCGAGAACTTCCCGGTCAACCGGGCGGAATGGGCCAAGATCAAGGGCTTCGACGAGTTCGGTGCTCCGGTGGAGTTTGAGGCGACCGACTGGTTTGCACGGGTCATCCAGCACGAATATGACCATCTGGACGGCAAGCTGTACGTGGACCGGCTGACCGACCGCTGGAGCAGGAAGGCCCGCAAGGTCATCAAGGCGCAGGGCTGGACGGTTCCGGGCAACACCTGGATGCCGGGCGTGGATCCGGACCCGTTCGGACACTGACGCTGACGCCGCTGCCGGCAGGTTTTCCGGCAAAGCGAAGGGCCCGCAGGAATTCCTGCGGGCCCTTCGCTTTACGCCCCTGTTCGCAGCGCTAGCCGGCGATGGCTGCCAGCGACTGCGCCTTGGGGAACGCCGGCGGGTTCACATGCGCCATTTCCTCCAGCACGCGGACCACCTGGCAGCTGTACCCGAACTCATTGTCGTACCAGACGTACAGCACGAGGTTCTTGCCGTTGGAGATGGTCGCCAGTCCGTCCACGATGCCGGCCCGCTTGGAGCCGACGAAGTCGCTGGAAACCACCTCGGGGGACGCAATGTAATCGATCTGCTTGTGCAGCGGGGAGTTCAGGGAGGTCTCCCGCAGGAACGTGTTGACGTCTTCCCGGGTGGTGGCGTTCTCCAGGTTCAGGTTCAGGATGGCCATGGACACGTCCGGGGTGGGCACCCGGATGGCATTGCCGCTGAGCTTGCCTTCCAGCTCCGGCAGCGCCTTGGCCACGGCCTTGGCCGCTCCGGTTTCCGTGATGACCATGTTCAGCGCAGCGGACCGGCCGCGCCGATCGCCGTTGTGGAAGTTGTCAATCAGGTTCTGGTCATTGGTGAAGGAGTGCACGGTTTCCACGTGCCCGTTGACAATGCCGTACTTGTCATTGAGGACCTTGAGCACCGGGGTAATGGCATTGGTGGTGCAGGAGGCCGCGGTGATAATCCGGTCTTCGTCGGTGATGGTGCCGTGGTTGATTCCGTGCACGATGTTCTTCAGGCTGCCCTTGCCCGGCGCGGTCAGCAGCACCCGGGACACACCCTTCGCGGCGAGGTGCTGGGACAGCCCGGCCTCGTCGCGCCAGCGGCCCGTGTTGTCCACCACTACGGCGTCGTTGATGCCGTAGGAGGTGTAGTCCACGGTGGCCGGGTCGTTGGAGTAGATGACCTGGATCAGGGTGCCGTTGGCCTGGATGGTGTTGTTTTCCTCATCCACCGTGATGGTGCCGTTGAAGGCGCCGTGCACCGAGTCCCGGCGCAGCAGGGACGCACGCTTGACGAGATCATTTTCCGACCCCTTCCGCACCACGATGGCGCGCAGGCGCAGGCCCTGCCCGCCGCCGGCCTTCTCCACGAGGATCCGGGCAAGGAGGCGGCCGATGCGGCCGAACCCGTAGAGCACGACGTCGGTGCTGGTCCTCTCGTCTGCCCCGCGCTTACCGGCGACGTCGGCCAGTTCCATGCGCAGGAACTCGGTGAGGTCCCCTCCGCCCTGCTCTTTGTATTTGGTGCTCAGCCGCGCCAGGTCAACGGAGGCCGCCCCCAGCTCCAGCCCGGTCAGCGCCAGGAGCAGCGGATAGGTCTCCGCTACCGGCAGTTCCGTTTCATCAATCTGGCGGGCGAACCGGTGCGCCTTCAAAATGTCGATGACTGACTTATTCACCAGCGGACGCCCGTACACGGAGGTCACCACGCTGTTCTCCCGGTAAAGCCGCCCGATCAGCGGAATCATGGCCTCGGCAAGGGCCTCCCGGTCCATCCACGCGTCAAGGCACGTATCCGAATTGGAGCTCACAGAACTTCACATCCTTTTCTCAGCCGGCACCGCGTTGTGCCGGTTGGGGGTCATCACCTACAAGTGTATTAGGACACATCCGGCCCACCAGCCACACAAATGAGAGATGGGTCACATTCAGGCGGCGGGCTGGCCGGCATCTGCGGCGTTCGACGCCGGACGGGGCGGCTCCAGGTCTGCGAGGTCCCGCACCCGGCGGAGCGGACCGAAAGCAGCCGCCAGCGGCGCCAGGGCGGCCACCAGGATTCCGGTGAGGATACCTCCCCGGATGTCCACTGCTTCAACCAGCAGGCCGGCGCTGAAAGCCGCCACCGCCAGCATGCCCCAGGTCACCATCCGCTGCGCCGAGCCGAGGCGTCCGAGCATTTCCGGCGGGCACACCCGCTGGCGGAAGGTTGTGGACACCACAATGTTCAGGGAAATCGAGAAGCCGGCTATAAACAAACCGATAAATCCCGCGGTCATTCCCCGGCCGGGCGTAATGAACAGCAGGGTCGCATATCCGGCCACAACGGGAAACATCGAATACCGCCACACCCGGCCGGAGCCGAACCGTGCGGTGATCCGTTTCGCGGACAGCCCGCCGAGGGTACCGCCCGCTGCCGTGGCGGCCGTGAGCAGTCCCAGCATGCCGGGGGTCTCTCCGAGGGAGCGGATCACCAGGAGCACCAGCAGGGACACCACGATATTGCCGCCGAGGTTCCAGAGCGCCCCGGTGATCAGGAGCATGCGCAGCGGCACGGTACTAAAGGTGTACCGCAGCCCCTCCGCCATATCCCGGAGGACCTTCCGGTCCTTCTGCCGGTCCGGCAGGGGTTCGGTAATGTCCAATCGGAGAATGGCCACGAGAGAGGCTACGGACGCCCCCACCTGCAGCAGCAGGGCGTTGGAGGCACCCCAGGCGTCCGTGACCCATCCGCCTACGGCACGGCCGCCGGCGTCGCCAAGGGCACCGGAGCCCGTCATCAGTCCGTTGCCCTCCACCAGTTCCTCGCGGTTCACCGCCAGGGGCACCAGTGCCTGCTCTCCGAGGGTGAAGAACACGGCTGCCAGTCCGGCGCCGAAGGACACTGCGAACAACTGCACCGTGGTCAGGGCATCGAGCCACCAGGCCACCGGCAGGCTCGCCAGCAGCAGGGTCCGGACAGCGAGGGAAACCACAATCAGCGGACGGCGCCGATGCCGGTCCACGAGCACGCCGATAGGCAGGGCAAACAGGAGCCAGGGGAGGAAAGTCATTCCGGAAAGGACGGCGACCGTTGCATTGGTTGCGTCCAGCTCCGTTACCGCTATCACCGGCAGGGCAATACTCGTGACGGCTGTGCCGAAGATTCCGGCGGTTGAAGAAATCCATAACCGGCCGAAATTGCTGTTGCGCAGAACCAATGGCTTCTTTGCCGCCTCGGTGTGGGACATGGCCAAAGAATAACCCAGCACCTGTCGAATAAAACCAGTCAGAGTGCCGAAGCCGCAATTTTCCGCCGTGCTTTATCGGGGCGGTATGTGGACGGGCTGGCCGATAAGCCGGGTTTTGTACGCCCGGACCGTTACCGGACCGGGAGCGGCAATCATCCATCTAGGGCCGCCGTTGCCGGCTGCCTCAAGCGGCCTACCCGGACACATCGGGCGGGCAGCCCTCAAACGTGTCCTGTATGGCCTTGCTCCGGGTGGGGTTTACCTAGCCGTCCCGGTCACCCGGGACGCTGGTGGTCTCTTACACCGCCTTTTCACCCTTACCTGCTCAGGCTGCAAAGCAGCATAAGCCGGCGGTTTCTTTTCTGTGGCACTGGCCTGCGGGTTTCCCCGAGTGGGCGTTACCCACCACCCTGCCCTGCGGAGCCCGGACTTTCCTCGGCGGCAGCGTTTTCCCCAAAAGGAATCCGCGCCGACGCGATTGCCTGGCCAACCCGTCCACAGTCAACTCTACCGTCCCGCAGCTGCTGCGCCGGCACCGGAGCCCCCGATGTCCTCGCATAGGATTAATCAGTGCTGATTCTGCTCCCGCCCTCCGAAGGTAAAACGCCTGCTCCGTCCGGACCGCCGCTGGACCTGTCCCGGCTGCATTTCCCGCTGCTTGGCGAACCACGCGCGCTGGTACTCAAGGCCCTGGCGGAAGCCAGCAGTTCCGGGGATGCCCTGGCGGTCCTGGGGGTGGGTGCAACCCTCGCACCGGAAGTGCGGCGCAACACCGCCCTGGACACCGAGCCCTGCGCCCCCGCACACCGGGTCTACACCGGCGTGCTGTACGACGCGCTGGGCTACCCTTCCCTGCCGGCCGAGGTTCAGCGGCGCGCAGACGATACCGTGCTGGTGATGTCCGCCCTGTGGGGCGCCCTGGGCTTTGCGGACCCGATTCCGGCGTACCGGCTCTCGATGTCGGTGCGGCTTCCGGAAACCGGACGCCTGGCTGCGTTCTGGAAACAGCACCTGACGGGTCCGCTCGATGAGTACGCCGGCGATTCGCTGGTGGTGGACTGCCGCTCCAGCACCTACGCGGCTGCCTGGACGCCGAACCCGCAGCACACTGCCGCAGTGAACGTCTTTTCCGTCCGCAACGGCCAGCGCAAAGTGGTTTCGCACTTCGCCAAGCACACCCGCGGCGAGCTGGCCCGCCATCTGCTCCTGCGCACCGGCACGGAGCCGGCGACGCCGCAGGAGCTCCTGGCTGCTGCACAGGAAAAGTGGGAGGCCGAGCTGGTGCCCCCGGCAGGCCGGAAGCCGTACCAGCTCAACCTCATCCTGGCGGAGTAGGCGCTAGCCGGCCACCAGTTCCACTTCGAAGCCCTCGTCGTTTTCGAGGTAGGCGGCGTAGTGCTCTTCTCCCCCGGCATGGGGATGCCGGTCCGCGAACAGCAGGGTCCAGCCGTGGCTGGCTGCGCGCCGTGCCAGGAGCTCGACGTCGGCCTCCGAACCGGCACGGAACGCCAGGTGGTTAAGCCCGGCCCGCTTCCGGGAATAGGGACCCCGTTCGACGTCGGGGCCTTCCTCCAGCACGATGTACCCCTCTGCGCCCTGCCAGCTCGCCCCGGTGGTCCAGGTGTCCTTCCGGACGTAGCCGAGCCGCTCAAGCAGCCAGCCGAGGGACTTTTCCGCCGCGGCGAAATCGTTGACCCAGATCTCGGTGTGATGCAGGCGCCCCGTGGGTACGGCTGCGGGAGCGGGAGACGAGGCTGCTTCCAGCACCGCCGCGGCAGCCGCCGTCTTCATGTCCGCACCGGCGCGCGGCTTCCACGGCACACCTGCGGTTCCGGCATCCATCGCCTCATTGGACAGCCGGTCCGCGTCCTTATTCAGCTCCCGCGGAATCCACTGGTATTTCACCCGCTGCGGATTCACGATCGAACGGGCCTTCGCCGCCAGCTTCTGCATATCGGCGTGCTTGATCTTCCAGCGCCCGCTCATCTGCTCCACCACAAGCTTGGAGTCCATCTTGGCCAGGATCCAGCAGTCGGGATCGATGCTGTGCGCCAGTTCAAGGGCGGCAATCAGACCCGAATACTCGGCGACGTTATTGGACACCCGGCCCACGTATTCGGCCTTCTCCGCCAGGATGCGCCCGGTGTCGGGATCGCGGACCAGTGCGCCGTAGCCGGCGATGCCCGGGTTGCCGCGGGAGCCGCCGTCGGCTTCCACAATCAGGGTGCGGCGGGATCCGCCGGCCGGGATGCGGGCAACCGCGGGTTCCTCGCCGGAGTCCGGCTCCGGGTCAAACAATGTCACTGCTCAGCTGCCCCACTCGGCAGAGCGGACCAGGATGCAGCCCGAATCCGGGCAGAACACAATCTCGTCATCCGCGGCCTTGCGGATATCCGCCAGGTCACCGGGGCTCAGCTGCATGCCGGAACCCTCGGAAGTGCCGTGGAACAGGCGTGCGGCGCCGATGCCGTGCCGTGACAGGGTCTTTTCATAGACGGCGAGCAGCCCGGGATCGAAGCTGGCAGCGAGCTCTTCGCGGCGGGCCTCGGCGTCGGTGCTGTCGGTCCCGATGACCGCCAGTTCGGCGTCGCGCTTCTCCTCCAGTTCCCGGCGCCGCTCGTGCAGCGCGGTCAGTGCCTCATTGGCCTCGGATTCGCGGGTACGGGCCGTCTCCAGCCGCTCCATCACGTCCAGTTCCACGTCTTCAAGATCGGACCGGCGGCGTTCGAGCGAAACGATTTCCGCCTGCAGGGCGGTGAGTTCCTTGGAACCGACCTTGCCGCTGTCCAGGTGCTGCTGGTCACGGGCCATGCGCGCCACCACGGACGCTACATCCGCTTCGGCCCGGGTGAGCTCACGTTCAATGTCGGCCACTTCCGTGCCGGCTGCCACGCGTGCGCTTTCAGCGGCGGCAACGGACTCGGCAAGGGACGCGATCTCGGGATTGTTGCTAACGTTGCGGGCCTGGTTCCGCAGGGACTTGATCCTGCTGTCCAGGGCCTGCAGATCCAGCAGCCTCAGCTGCTCCGCGGGCGATGCTTTTGCCACCGATTACCTCCGTGTATATCCGGACCTGCCTGGCCCGGCTCTTCTAAGCCTATGCCACCGGCGGGGATCACTTCAGCCCGGGGGTAAGGACAAAGTCCCACGGATCGCTGTTCACGCTGCTGACGCGCAGCTCGGCGGTGAAACCCTGGTCCGTCAGCACGTTCCCGAGTGCGCCGGCGGCCGGGCCCAGCCACAGCCACTCGCTGCCGAAGTGGGACACGTCAATGAGGTACGGGCGGCCGTTTCCGGTGTGGGCACGCTCGCGCAGTTCCGACGCCGGATGGTGGCGCAGGTCCGCGGTGACGTAGACATCCGCCCGCTCGGCGCGGACGGCGTCGAACAGGCTGTCGCCGGCGCCCCCGCAGACGGCCACACGGCGGATCAGTCCCGCGGCGTCCCCCGCCACGCGGACCCCGCCGGCCACGGCGGGCAGGAGGCCGAACACCCGCTCGGCAAAGTCCGCGAGCGTGAGCGCCTCGGGCAGGTCCCCCACCCGGCCGATCCCCTCTTCGGGCAGGCCCGCGGCGGCACGCACCAGGGGGGTGACATTCCCGAGCCCGAAAGCGTCGGCGAGCACGTCGGACACTCCCCCGACCGCGCTGTCACCGTTGGTGTGCACGGTCAGCAGGGCGCAGCCGCCCTCGATCAGACGGTGCACGGCGTCGCCCTTGAACGTTGTGGCGGCCACCGAGTTGACCGGCTTCAGCAACAGGGGGTGATGGGTGATGAGCAGATCCGCTCCCCAGTCCAGGGCCTCGTCGATGACTTCACGGGTGGGGTCGACGGCAAAGAGGATCCGCCGGACCTCCCGGTCGGCACGTCCGGCCACGAGGCCGGGTGCGTCCCAGTCCTCAGCCAGCGATTCGGGCCATAACTCCTCCGCCGCCAGCAGTACGTCGCCGAGAGTGGGAACTGCGGTTTCCGGCGTCCGGTCAGTGTCCGTGCCGGCATGCTCGTGGGGGTGATCTTCCATGGGTTCAGTTCTACCCTGCGCCGGTTCCCGGCCTCAATTCCGCCGCGCTGGCCGTGACGCAGGCAACACTGCTGCTCCTTTTTCGGGGTTCCGGGAATCAAAGCGGTGCCCGATGCCTTATTAAGGGCATGAAGACGTATGTATTAGGCGGAGGCTGTTTCTGGTGCCTCGACGCCCTCTACCGCAAGGTCCGCGGCGTTACCGACGTAGTTTCCGGCTACACGGGCGGGGCGGTGGATAACCCCGACTATGACAGTGTCAGCGCCGGAATCACCGGACATGCGGAGGTGGTGGCCGTGACCTTTGACGAAGACATCATTCCGTCCGAGATCATCCTGGACATGTTCTTCTCGCAGCACGATCCCACCACGCCAAACCGCCAGGGCTACGACGTCGGCACCCAGTACCGGTCCTCGATGTTCTACGGCGATGAAGATCAGCGCAGGGATTTCGAAGCCGCCCTGGAACGGGCGCGGGAGAACTGGAAGGATCCCATTGTGACGGAGATCGTGCCCCTGCCCCGGTTCTACCCGGCGGAGGACTTCCATCAGGATTTCTACGCCAAACACCCCGCCCAGGGTTACTGCCAGGTGATTATCAATCCGAAACTGGCCAAAGCCCGCAAGTATTACTCCGAATGGCTTCAGGGATAAGGCCGTCAGGCTACGCCGATAAGCTGGAACGGGCATAACTCCGTCCGGCATTGTAGGAACGTTGAAGGAATAGAGGAAACCATGGCTCGTATTTATGAGGATGTTACCCAGCTCGTAGGCGGAACTCCGCTGGTCCGCCTGAACCGGCTTGCAGCCGGACTCCCCGCCCAGGTTGCCGTAAAGCTGGAGTTCTACAACCCCGCCAACAGCGTCAAGGACCGGATCGGCGTGGCAATCGTCGACGCCGCTGAAAAGGCCGGCGCGCTCAAGCCCGGCGGCACCATTGTTGAAGGCACCTCCGGCAACACCGGCATCGCGCTGGCCATGGTCGGTGCTGCCCGCGGCTACAAGGTGATCCTCACCATGCCCGAGACCATGTCCACCGAGCGCCGGGTCATGCTGCGCGCCTACGGTGCCGAGATTGTCCTGACCCCCGGTGCCGAAGGCATGCGCGGCGCTGTGGACAAGGCCAAGGAAATCGTCGCCACCACCGAGAACGCGATCTGGGCACAGCAGTTTGCCAATGAGGCGAACACGGCCATCCACCGTGCCACCACCGCCGAGGAAATCTGGGAAGACACCGACGGCAAGGTGGACATCTTTGTTGCCGGCGTCGGCACCGGCGGCACCGTCACCGGCGTCGGGCAGGTCCTGAAGAAGCGCAAGCCGGGCGTACAGATCGTGGCTGTCGAGCCGAAGGATTCCGCCATTCTCAACGGCGGCTCCCCGGGTCCGCACAAGATCCAGGGCATCGGCGCCAACTTTGTTCCGGAGATTCTGGACACCACGATCTATGACGAGGTTTTCGACGCCTCCATCGAGGACTCCGTGGCCACGGCCCGCGCGCTGGGCAGCCAGGAAGGCATTCTGGGCGGCATTTCCTCCGGTGCCATTGTCTGGGCGGCACTGGAACTCGCCAAGCGCGAGGAGAACGCCGGTAAGCTGATTGTGGCTGTTGTCTGCGACTTCGGCGAACGTTACATTTCCACCGTCCTGTACGACGATATCCGCGGCTAGGCCGCGCTCCGGCCCGTCCGCGGGCCGGATCATCCGAGCAGAAAGTTCTCTGTGAGTCTGTTAGCCCGACTGCGTGAAGATCTCGACGCCGCCGCATCACACGATCCGGCGGCCCGGGGCTCGCTCGAAAACCTCGTCGTCTACTCCGGCCTGCACGCCATCTGGATGCACCGGCTCACGCACCGCATGTGGGCGAAGCCTGCCCTGCGCTTCCCGGCGCGGGTGCTGTCGCAGGTGACCCGTTTCGCCACGGGCATCGAGATCCACCCCGGTGCAACCATCGGCCGCCGGTTCTTCATTGACCACGGCATGGGTGTGGTCATCGGCGAAACCGCCGAGATCGGCAACGACGTGATGCTGTACCACGGGGTGACCCTGGGCGGGCGTTCGCTGGCCAGGGTCAAGCGGCATCCCACCATCTGCGACGGCGTCACCGTAGGTGCCGGCGCCAAGATCCTGGGGCCGGTGGTCATCGGTGCCAACAGTGCCGTGGGAGCCAATGCCGTGGTGGTCAAGGACGCCCCGGCGGATTCGATCATCACCGGTATTCCCGCCAAGTGGCGGCACCGGGATACCAAGATGACCGAGCCGGCCGTTGACCCGGCCGAGTACATCGACCCCGCTATCTATATCTAGCCGGAAACCGTGCAAAGAAAGGCCCGCAGCATCCGCTGCGGGCCTTCTTCGCGTCTGGCGGGTCCTAGTGGGTGTCCACCGCTTCGACCTCTGCGCGGTCCTCGCCCCACATGGTGTGGAAGGTACCTTCGGCATCCACCCGGTTGTAGGTGTGCGCTCCGAACAGGTCCCGCAGGCCCTGGGTCAGGGCCGCCGGGAGGCGCTTGCGGCGCAGGCCGTCGTAGTAGGCCAGCGAGGAGGAGAACACCGGCACGGGAATGCCAAGCTGCACGGCGACGGACACCACGCGGCGCCAGGCCGGAACCGCGGCGGCGATCGACTCGGCGAAGGCCGGGGCGAACAGCAGGTTGGCGGGGGCCTCGCTGCCTGCATAGGCCTTCATGATGTCATCCAGCAGTTCGGCGCGGATGATGCAGCCGGCGCGCCAGAGCGAGGCGATCTCGTCCAGCTTCAGGTCCCAGCCGTATTCCTTGGCGGCGGCGTTGAGCATATCAATGCCCTGCGCGTAGCTGACCAGCTTCGAGGCGTACAGGGCCTGGCGGACGTCCTCCACGAAGGTCTCGGGAAGCTCGACGGCGGCTTCCTCGCCCTTCAGCGTCTCCTGGGCGACGGCGCGCTGCCCGCGCTGGGAGGAGAGGGCGCGGGCGAAAACGGACTCGGCGATGGCGGACACCGGCGAACCGAGGTCCAGGCCGGAGACGACGGTCCAGCGGCCGGTTCCCTTCTGGCCGGCTGAATCCACGACGACGTCCACGAACGGCTTGCCGGTCCTGGCATCCACGTGGCCGAGGACCTCGGCGGTGATTTCAATCAGGAAGGAGCTCAGCTGGCCGGTGTTCCACTCGTTGAAGATCGCCGCCTGCTCGGCGGGTTCGATGCCGGCCGCCGAACGCAGCAGGTCATAGGCCTCGCCGATCACCTGCATATCCGCATATTCGATGCCGTTGTGCACCATTTTCACGAAGTGGCCGGCACCGTCGGTCCCGATCCAGGTGCAGCAGGGCTTGCCGTCATACTTCGCGGCGATCTTCTCCAGCATGGGGCCGAGGGAATCGTAGGACTCGCGCGAGCCGCCGGGCATGATCGAGGGGCCCATCAGGGCGCCCTCTTCACCGCCGGATACACCGACGCCCACGAAGTGCAGGTCCTTCTCCGCCAGCGCGGCCTCGCGGCGGCGGGTGTCTTCGAAGTGCGAGTTGCCGCCGTCGATGACAATGTCGCCCGGCTCCAGCAGCGGCACCAGCTGGCTGATCACGGAGTCCACCGGCGCGCCGGCCTTGACCATGATCAGGACCCGGCGGGGCTTTTCCAGCGAGTCCACCAGTTCCTGCAGCGTCTCGGTGCGGATGAAGTCCCCTTCATCGCCGTGGGCGGCAAGCAGGGCATCCGTCTTCTCGATGGAACGGTTGTGCAGGGCCACCGTGTAACCGTTGCGGGCGAGGTTGCGGGCGAGGTTTGCACCCATGACGGCAAGGCCGGTTACACCAATTTGTGCACTCAAGTTCTCTCCAAGGATGTTTCGGGTGCCCGGCGGGCACGGGGCAGGCGCACTGAAAAAGCGCCGGTTCACGCTCCAGCCTATGCTTCTTCGGTTCCCCGCCGCCACACAGGAGCGCAGCTCACTCCTCGGTTTGGTAGCCGTTGACCGCTGAGGAGACGCTTTCCACGACGTCGATCCCCTCCCCGAGGGTGGAATTCCGGGAGCTGAGCACCACAATGCTGTAATCGCTGTCACCGCTGCGGACAAAACCGGCGCTGCCTACGTTCCAGTCGGCGTCGTCGTCCTGCAGCCAGCCGTTCTTGAGCCCGACTTCGGCTGCGTAGTCCGCAACGCCTGCGCTGATCCCCCAGCTCTGTTCCGGGCAGACGTTTTCCATCAGGCCGACGGCAAACTCCATCAGGTCCGCATCCAGCCAGTCGGCCCCCCGGGCTGCGGTCCGGGCGATCAGCACCTGGTCCGCCGCCGTGGTTTCATTGGCTCCCCAGGTTTCGCCGGCTTCCGTGTCGCTCACGCCGATCAGTTCATAGGTGCGGTTCAGCTCCGTCCGGCCGCCCAGCCTGCTATAGAGCTCGCTGGTGGCGTCATTGTCGCTGTACTCGATCATCAGTGCCGCCAGGCTCTCTTCCTCCGCCGTCAGGCTGCGCTCTTCCTCGGTCGCCTGCCGGATGAGGGTGAGCAGGAGCGGAACCTTCACCAGGCTGGCCTCCAGATAGCGGCCGTCCGGGTTGTAGCTCCAGGAACGGCCGGTGCGGTTGTCCAAGACCGCAACGGAGAAGTCCCTCCCGGTCTCCGCAGCCATCCGGTCAAGCTCCGCGGCCATCGGATCGGGCGCCGGGACCGGCGTGGCCGACGTGATGCCCGGCGGGGCTGCGGATTCTTCAGTCCGCGGTGCCGCCCCCGGTCCGGCGCAGCCCCCCAGCAGGAGCAGTCCGGCCAGCGCGGTGCAGACGGATTTCCGCGCCTTGGTCAGCTCAGCCATGAACACCCCTTCGTACGGTTCGTCGTGTTCCGTTTCCTCACCGATGAGGTCCACTGGCTTAAACGAAAAAGAGCCGCCGTTACCTCCCGCATGTGGGGAAGATAACGGCGGCTTTCTTGGTGGGTCCTACCGGGATCGAACCGATGACATCCACGGTGTAAACGTGGCGCTCTACCAGCTGAGCTAAAGACCCTTACCGTGTGAGCCGGCCGCGGAAATTCCCTGCAGGCCCTGCATCACGAGGAACTACGTTACCCCAAGACCGCCACCGATGCCTAATCGGAGCCTTCCGCGGTTCCGTCCGGCAGGTCCGGAAGGTTTTCCGCCAGCCAGGTCAGGGCAGTGCTCACACCCATATCGATCTTCAGGGTGGCCAGCGGATCCCCCCGGGTCGCGCCGCGGTTGATGATGACCACGGGTTTGCCGGCCTTGGCCGCGTAGCGGACAAAGCGCAGGCCGCTCATCACGGTGAGGGAGGACCCGGCGACCAGCAGGGCGCCGGCGTCGTCCACCACCGCATAGGCGCGGGCAACGCGGTCCTTGGGGACATTCTCCCCGAAATACACGAAGTCGGGCTTGAGCATCCCCCCGCAGACCGGACAGTCCGCGACCACAAAGTCCTCGGTGTCCGTAATCTCGGCATCGGCGTCGGGGGCGATCTCCCCGCCCTCGCGCACGCGGTCGAGGTAGCCGGGGTTCAGTTCATGCAGCAGGGCGGCCACCTCGGACCGGGTGAACCCTGTGCGGCAGTTCAGGCAGACCACCCGGTCGTAGCGTCCATGCAGGTCAATAACGCTGACACTGCCGGCGTCCGTGTGCAGGCGGTCAACGTTCTGGGTGATCAGCCCGGACAGCAGTCCCCGCCGTTCCAGTTCCACCGCTGCCGCGTGGCCGGGGTTGGGAACGGCATGGCGCAGGTGGTGCCAGCCGACGTGGTTGCGCGCCCAGTACCGGCGCCGGAGGGCGGGGTCCGAGACGAACTGCTGATAGGTCAGGGGGTTGCGCGGCGGCGCGTCGGGACCGCGGTAATCAGGAATGCCGGAGTCCGTACTCAGCCCCGCCCCGGTCAGCAGCGCCAGCCGCTTTCCGCCCAGATATGCCACGGCGCGCTCAAGCAGCCGCAGCTCTGTTTCCGTGGGTGCCGGAACGGATGCCAGCGCCCGGCCGCTGGCGAATCCCGTCAGGCCGAGCCCGGGGCGGGAGTCCCGTGTGTCGCGCTGTTCGCTCACAATTCCTCCAAAGCAGTGCGGTACTGCTCGAGCGGGCGGGGGGCGCCCGGCCCGGAACGGATGCAGGCACGGAGGATTCCCTGCCCGTCAATCACGAAGCTGGCCCGTTGCGCCAGCCCGCGGTGCTCGTCAAAGGCGCCGTAGGCCCGTGCGGTGTCACCGTGGGGCCAGAAATCGGACAGCAGGTCAAAGCCGAATCCTTCCTGCTCCGCCCACGCCCGCAGGGCATACTTCGAGTCGCAGGACACCGCCAGCAGACGGACGCCCGCGTCCTCAAACAGGGAACGCCCGGCCTGGAGTTCCGCTAGTTCACCGCGGCAGACCTGGGAGAAGGCAAAAGGGAAAAAGACGAGCACGACGCCGGCGCCGCGCAGGCCTTCCAGCCGGACCTCTTCCCCGAACTGGTTGGGGAGGCAGAAGTCGGGAACAGCAGCACCTGCCGTGGGCAGGTGCGAAGTCACTTCTTGCGTCGGCTCACCAGGCGGGTGGCGGCCCAGTCCGCGGTGACGCCCGGCGATGTCGTGACGTGCAGTCCCGCGGTGGGGGCAGCTTCCTCGATGTCGGCGGGAGGAACGTAGCCGTCCCGTCCGGACTTCGGGGTCAGGACCCAGACCACGCCGCCGTCGTCGAGCGTGGTCAGCGAATCAACCAGCGCATCGACAAGGTCGCCGTCGTCGGCACGCCACCAGAGGATCACGCCGTCCACTACCTCGTGGTCGTCTTCAGTGAGGAGCTCCCCGCCGATAAGGTCCTCAAGGTCCTCACGGAAGTCGAAATCCACATCCTCGTCGTAGCCGTACTCCTGAACCAGGTCCCCGTCCTTGAAACCCAATCTGCTCGCCACGTTTTCCTCGGTGACGGCTTCGGCCTCGCTCACTTCACTCCTCCTGGTTGACTGCATGAATACAAGGGAATCACACATTTGCCGGATCTGCGCGGTCTCAGAGTCAACGAAACACCTAAACCCCGCATGCTTCAAGGGTTCCGGGGCTGTACGCCGTCAGCGATGACCCGCGGGCAGGCTACGCAACCGGGGCAGCTCGGGACTAGAGTGGAACGAAGCAGGTTTGGGCGCCTAGGTGCGCCTGCGCGCAAGCGAAGATCCGGCGGAAAACGGCCGGATCCCACGATAAGAATGTCACAGACACAATCTGTACATGAGAGAGGTTGGCCGTGGCCGCAGAAGACACAACGGACATCCTGAGCGGGTTAACAAACCAGCTACCGGACCGTGATCCTGAGGAAACCGCAGAATGGATCGAGTCACTTGATGAGTTGATCCGTTCGCAGGGCACCGAACGCGCGCAGTACATCATGCGTTCGCTGCTCCAGCGTGCCGGTTCCCAGAGCGTGGGCGTGCCGATGGTGACTACCACCGACTACGTCAATACGATCCCGGTTGATCAGGAACCTGAATTCCCCGGCGACGAGGAAATTGAACGGCGCTACCGGGCCTGGCTGCGCTGGAATGCCGCCATTATGGTGCACCGGGCCCAGCGCCCGGGAATCGGCGTCGGCGGGCACATATCGACGTACGCCGGAGCGGCGACCCTGTACGAGGTGGGCATGAACCACTTCTTCCGGGGCAAGGACCATCCGGGCGGCGGAGACCAGATTTACTTCCAGGGTCACGCCTCCCCCGGCATGTACGCCCGCGCCTTCCTTGAAGGCCGCCTGTCCGAAGAGGACATGGACGGCTTCCGCCAGGAGAAGTCCCGCGAGGGCCATGCCCTCTCCTCCTACCCGCATCCGCGCAGCATGCCGGATTTCTGGGAGTTCCCGACGGTGTCCATGGGCATCGGCCCCATGAACGCCATCTACCAGGCACAGTCCAACCGCTACCTGCAGAACCGCGGCCTGAAGGACACCTCACAGCAGCATGTCTGGGCGTTCCTTGGCGACGGCGAAATGGACGAGCCGGAATCGCGCGGCCTGCTCCAGCTGGCCGCCAACGACAAGCTGGACAACCTCACGTTCGTTGTCAACTGCAACCTGCAGCGCCTGGACGGACCGGTCCGCGGCAACGGCAAGATCATGCAGGAGCTGGAAGCGTTCTTCCGCGGTGCCGGCTGGAACGTCATCAAGGTCGTCTGGGGCCGCGAGTGGGATGACCTCCTGCAGCGGGACAAGGACGGCACGCTGGTGGACATCATGAACTCCACCCCCGACGGCGATTACCAGACGTACAAGGCCGAGTCCGGCGGGTTCGTCCGGGAGCACTTCTTCGGCAAGAGCCCGGAGACCAAGGAACTGGTTGCCAACCTGACCGACGAGGAGATCTGGAACCTCAAGCGCGGCGGCCACGATTACCGCAAGGTCTACGCCGCGTACAAGGCGGCCATGGAATTCAAGGGTGCCCCGACGGTCATCCTTGCCCACACGGTCAAGGGCTACGGCCTGGGCACGCACTTCGAGGGCCGCAACGCGACCCACCAGATGAAGAAGCTGACCCTCGATGACCTGAAGGCCTTCCGCGACCACCTGCGGATCCCGATCAGCGACGAGCAGCTCGAGGCCGACCCGTACCAGCCGCCGTACTACAACCCGGGAGCAGACGCCCCCGAGATCAAGTACATGCTGGAACGCCGGCGCGAACTGGGCGGCAACGTGCCCGAACGCCGGGTGAAGCATGAACCGCTGCATCTGCCGGACGAAAAGGCCTACGAAGTAGCCAACCGCGGCTCCGGCAAGCAGTTGGCAGCCACCACCATGGCCTTCGTCCGGCTGCTCAAGGACCTCATGCGGGACAAGGAATTCGGCAAGCGCATTGTGCCGATCATCCCCGACGAGGCTCGGACCTTCGGTATGGACTCGTTCTTCCCGACGGCCAAGATCTACAACCCCAAGGGGCAGAACTACCTGTCCGTGGACCGGGACCTCGTCCTGGCCTACAAGGAGTCCCCGCAGGGCCAGATTGTGCATGTGGGTATCAACGAGGCAGGCTCCATCGCGGCGTTCACCGCGGCCGGAACCTCCTACGCCACCCACGGCGAGCCGCTGATCCCGGTCTACGTGTTCTACTCGATGTTCGGTTTCCAGCGCACGGCCGACTACATCTGGGCGGCCACCGACCAGATGGCCCGCGGTTTCCTGATCTCGGCTACGGCCGGCCGCACCACGCTGACCGGCGAAGGCCTGCAGCACGCCGACGGCCACTCGCCGATCCTGGCCTCCACCAACCCTGCGGTGAAGACCTACGATCCGGCGTACGGCTACGAGATCGGGCACATTGTCCGGCACGGGCTGGAGGAGATGTACGGCCCGGATTCCAAGGATCCCAACGTCATCTACAACCTCATGGTCTACAACGAGCCGATCCAGCAGCCCAAGGCCCCCGAGGACCTGGACGTGGAAGGCATCATCAAGGGCATCTACCTGCTCGCGCCGGCGAAGATCGACGGGCCCCGCACGCAGCTGCTGGCCTCCGGCGTTGCCGTGCCGTGGGCACTGGAGGCCCAGAGGCTGCTGGCTGAGGACTGGGGTGTTTCGGCTGATGTCTGGTCCGTGACCTCCTGGAACGAACTCCGCCGCGACGGCCTCGCCGCCGAGGAGGAAGCCTTCCTCAACCCCGGTGCCGAGCCGCGGGTGCCCTTCGTGACCCAGCAGCTGGCCGGGGCCACCGGTCCGATCGTGGCGTCCACGGACTACATGAAGGCCGTACCGGACCAGATCCGCCAGTTCCTGCCGAACGAATTCGCCACCCTCGGTGCCGACGACTTCGGTTTCGCGGATACCCGTGCAGCAGCGCGCCGGTACTTCAAGATCGACAGCCACTCAATGGTGGTGCGTGCACTTGAGATGCTCGCCCGCCGCGGTGAGGTCGATGCGAACGCCCCCAAGGAGGCAATCGAGAAGTACCACCTGCTGGATGTCAACGCCGGAACCAGCGGAAACGCGGGGGGCGACGCCTAAGCGTCGCCGCTCCGTTCCCGAGGGAACCGAAAAAGGGAACCGTCACACCTGTGGCGGTTCCCTTTTTTGTGCCGGATTACCTGCGGGTTTCCGAAGCCCCGTCGAGGGAAGCCCGTATCGCGGCCGCCTCGGGCCCACTAGCGCTCTTGTAGCCTTCACACAAAATAGCGGTTCATCCGCGCAGGCCGTAAGCTCGCAGTTATGTCAGTGCGTCCCCCTACGTCCGCTGCCGAAACGCCGCCGGAAGCAGACCAGCCCACCGTCGAGCGCCTGAAGGCAAATATCGGCAGGCTGTCCACCGCCACCCTGCAGCAGCTTGACCTTTCCCTGCCCTGGTACCGGGGGCTGCGTCCGGACGAGCGCTCAGCGCTGGGCATGGTCGCCCAGAAGGGCATCTCGTCCTTCGTGAACTGGTACCAGCGTCCCGCATCCCCGGCCTGGGTGCTCAGCGACGTCTTCGGGACCGCACCAACCGAGCTCACCCGCTCGATCAGCCTGCAGAAAGCCCTGCAGCTGATCCGCGTAGTGGTCCAGGTGGTGGAGGACAGGGTACCCGAACTGGCCGGCAGCGAGGTCCAGTCCAAGCTCCGCGAAGCGGTGCTCCGCTATTCCCGGGAAGTGGCCTTCGCCGCCGCCGACGTCTACGCCCGTGCCGCCGAAACCCGCGGCGCGTGGGACACCCGGCTCGAAGCCCTGGTGGTGGATGCCATCCTGCGCGGGGAGAGCTCCGATGCGCTGCGTTCCCGGATCGCCGCCGTAGGCTGGACCTCGACCGCGCCGGTGACCGTGATGGTGGGCGGCTCGCCGGCCGAAGCCAATGCCACCTTCGTCAACGAGCTGCGCCGGGCCACCGGCCGGCTGGCGGAAGACACCCTCGTGGGAATCCAGGGCGAACGGCTGATCCTGGTCCTCGGCGGCCTGGAAGACAAGGCCTTTTCCTATACGCGGCTTTCGGAACTCTTCGGCCCGGGACCGGTGGTGTACGGCCCGCCCGCACCCTCGCTCGTCGAGGCCGGACCCTCCGCGCAGGCCGCGTTCGCCGGCCTGACCGCTGCCCGTGCCTGGCCTGCTGCTCCGCGTCCGGTAGCTGCGGATGACCTGTGGCCCGAACGGGTCATGTCCGGTGACGCCACCGCCCGCACGGCCCTGGTGGAAAGCATCTACACGCCCCTGCTGGGCGCCTCCAACGGCCTCGCCGAAACGCTCAGCGCGTACCTTTCCCTCGGCCACTCCCTCGAGGCCACGGCACGCGAACTGTTCGTCCACGCCAACACGGTCCGCTACCGCCTGCGCCGAGTCTGCGACGTCACCGGATGGGATCCGATGCTGCCGAGGGAAGCCTTTGTCCTGCAGACCGCCCTCGTGGTCGGACGCCTGGCCCCGGCCGGAAAGGCGGCCGCGGAGAAGCCCGCCACCCGCCTCTGACCCCTCCCCCGGCACCCTTCCCGGCTTGTAGACTTCCTACAAAGCCGTCCCGGGAGCTTGGTCTACGCAAACACCCGGTCCCGCCCCCTATGTTTGGAAAGCTGTATACGTGCTTGCAATTGTCTGCCCCGGTCAGGGGTCCCAAACGCCAGGATTCCTCGCACCGTGGCTTGAACTGCCCGGTGTGCGGGATCACCTCTCAGCGCTCAGCGACGTCGCCGGCCTGGACCTGATTGCCCACGGCACGGTCTCCGACGAGGAGACCATCAAGGACACCGCCGTGGCGCAGCCGCTGATTGTGGCAGCGGGGCTGATGGCCGCCCGTCTGCTGCTGGATCCCGCGGCACTGACTTCCTCCACCGTCCTGGCCGGCCACTCCGTCGGTGAGATCACTGCCTCGGCCATCGCCGGAGCGCTGCCCGAAAAGGACGCCCTGGTGTTCGTCCGGGAGCGGGCCAATGCCATGGCCCGGGCCGCAGCGGTGGAGCCAACCGGCATGAGCGCCATCCTTGGCGGGGATCCCGACGACGTCGCCGCCGTCCTGGAAGCGGCCGGACTTACGGCAGCCAACGCGAACGGCGGCGGGCAGACCGTTGCCGCCGGAACGCACAACCAGCTTGAGGTCCTCACCGCAGCACCGCCGGCCAAGGCCCGGGTCATCCCGCTGAAGGTCGCCGGCGCCTTCCACACTTCCCACATGGCCCCCGCAGTCACCGTCCTGGAAGAACTCCGCCCGTCCCTGACGCCGCAGGCACCACTGGCCACGCTGCTGTCCAACCGCGACGGCGCCGCCGTGGTGTCCGGCGACGCGAACCTGGACAGCCTGATTGCCCAGGTGTCCCGCCCGGTCCGCTGGGACCTGTGCATGGAGAACATGCTGGCCATGGGCGTCACCGGCCTGCTGGAACTGCCCCCGGCCGGCACCCTCACCGGACTGGCCCGCCGCGGCATGAAGGGCGTTCCGACTCTGGCCCTGAAATCCCCAGAAGATCTAACCGCTGCCCGGGAGTTCATCCGCGAGCATTCCGCAGCAGCACCAACCGGAGAAGGTAACGCGTGAGCACGCCCACCCTGAAGCAGTCGCCCGTCAACGAGTTCAGCCGCATCCACGGCATCGGCGCATTCCGTCCCGACGTCATTGTCAGCAACGACGATGTCTGCCAGTGGATCGATTCCTCCGACGAGTGGATCCGCAAGCGCACCGGCATCATTACCCGGCACCGTGCGGACAAGGGCACATCGGTCATCGACATGGCGGAGGCAGCCGGCCGTGAAGCCCTGGAGAACGCAGGCATTAAGGGCTCGCAGCTGGGCGCAGTCATCGTCTCCACCGTGACCCACCCCTATGCCACGCCGTCGGCGGCCACCCAGATCACCGAACGGCTCGGGGCCACCCCGGCGCCCGCCTACGACGTTTCGGCCGCCTGTGCCGGGTACTGCTACGGCATTGCCCAGGCAGACGCCCTGGTCCGCTCCGGTGCCGCCCAGTACGTGCTGGTGATCGGAGTGGAGAAGCTCTCCGACATCATCGACAACACCGAACGCACCATCTCCTTCCTGCTCGGCGACGGCGCCGGCGCCGTCGTCGTCGGCCCGTCCGACACCCCCGGCATCGCCCCGTCGGTCTGGGGATCGGACGGCAGCAAGTCCGGGGCGATCGGCATGACCCACTCCATGCTGGACGTCCGGGAACTCTCCCTCGCCGCGGAGGCCGACGGCGGTCTGGACGCCGCTGATCTCTCCGCCCGGGAGACCAAGCTCTGGCCCACCCTTCGCCAGGACGGCCAGACCGTTTTCCGCTGGGCGGTATGGGAAATGGCCAAGGCGGCCCAGCAGGCGCTCGATGCTGCCGGCATTACGGCCGAGGACCTTTCGGCCTTTGTCCCGCACCAGGCGAACATGCGCATCATCGACGAAATGGCCAAGCAGCTGAAACTGCCCGAGTCCGTGATCATCGCCCGGGACATTGCCGACGCCGGCAACACCTCCGCCGCGTCCATCCCGCTGGCCACCTACCGCCTGCTGAAGGAACACCCGGAACTGAGCGGCAAGCTGTCGCTGCAGATCGGATTCGGCGCGGGCCTGGTCTTCGGCGCCCAGGTTGTTGTCCTCCCCTAGCTGCACCACCGTTGTGCAGGTCCGTCCGGACCGGCGCAGCCCCCAAACCACACCGCTTCGGCGGTTGGAAAACCGACCGGTCCCCGCACCGGCACTACAAGAAAAGGAGCCACCATGGCTAGCAACGAAGAAATCCTGGCCGGCCTCGCCGAGATCGTCAATGAAGAGACCGGCCTGGCCCCCGAAGCCGTCGAGCTGGACAAGTCCTTCACCGATGACCTGGACATCGACTCCATTTCCATGATGACCATCGTCGTCAACGCCGAAGAGAAGTTCGGCGTGCGCATCCCGGACGAAGAGGTCAAGAACCTGAAGACCGTCGGCGACGCCGTGGACTTCATCTCCAACGCCCAGGCATAACCCCACGGCGGCCGCTGCCCGGCGGCGGCCGCCCGGCTCTGCCGGAACCTGCACCCGCAACTGCTTCAAGAGAGTGAATCATGGCCCGCAAAGTAGTCATCACAGGCCTTGGCGCGACCACGCCGATCGGCGGGGACGTTCCCACCATGTGGAAGAACGCACTCCAGGGCGTCTCCGGCGTCCGCACGCTCGAAGACGAGTGGGTGCAGAAGTACTCCCTCCCCGTAACCTTCGCTGCGCGGGCCTCCACCCCGGCCACCGACGTCCTTTCCCGCGTCGAAGCCAAGCGGATGGATCCCTCCACGCAGTTCGCCGTCGTCGCTGCCCGTGAAGCGTGGGCAGACTCGGGACTGGACGGCGACATTGACAAGGACCGCCTCGGTGTTGCTTTCGCCACCGGCATCGGCGGCATCTGGACCCTGCTTGATGCCTGGGACACCCTGCGCGAAAAGGGGCCCCGGCGCGTGCTGCCCATGACCGTACCGATGTTGATGCCCAACGGGCCGGCTGCCGCTGTCAGCCTGGACCTCGGTGCGCGTGCCGGCGCCCACACTGCCGTGTCCGCCTGCGCCTCCGGAACCGAAGCCCTGCATCAGGGCCTGGACATGATCCGCTCCGGCAAGGCCGACATCGTGGTCGCCGGCGGAGCGGAAGCCTGCATCCACCCGATGCCGCTGGCCTCGTTCTCCTCCATGCAGGCCCTGTCCCGGCGCAACGACGAACCGGAACACGCTTCCCGGCCCTATGACCGTGACCGCGACGGATTCGTCATGGGCGAGGGCGCCGGCGCACTGGTGCTCGAAAGCGAAGAGCATGCCCTTGCCCGCGGAGCGCGGATCTACGCCGAGCTCGCAGGAACAGCGGTCACTGCCGACGCCTTCCACATCACCGCCCCCGACCCCGAGGGCCTGGGCGCCACCCGGGCACTGAAGGGCGCGCTCTCCGATGCCCGGGCGCAGGCGGAGGACGTGGTCCATGTGAACGCGCATGCAACGTCCACGCCCGTGGGCGACAAGCCGGAATACACCGCGCTCAAGGCGGCGCTTGGCACGGCCCTCGACGGGGTTGCCGTGTCCGCCACGAAGTCGCAGATGGGCCACCTCCTGGGTGCCTCCGGCGCAGTCGAGGCCGTCCTTACCGCCCTGGCGGTGTACGAGCGGCAGGCTCCGGCAACCATCAACCTGGAGAATCAAGATCCGGAGATCCCACTGGACGTGGTGACTTCCAGCCGCCAGCTGCGCGGCGGCGATATTGTGGCGCTCAGCAACTCCTTCGGCTTCGGCGGGCACAACGCCGTCGCCGTACTGCGCAGCGTCTGACAGTTGCCCCTGCAACGCATAAGGCGTCCGGTTCCCGCGGGAACCGGACGCCTTATGCGTTGCTACGGAGTTTTCTTATCTAGCCGACCTGGTGAAGCCACCGCACCGGAGCGCCCTGTGCGGCGTGCCGGAACGGTTCGAGTTCGTCATCCCAGGCCTCGCCCAGAGCCAGCGAGAGTTCATGGTAGACAGCGGAGGGATCGCCCGCTCCGTTCTCGTATGCGTAACGGATGCGGTTCTCGGAGATCATGATGTTGCCGTGCACGTCCGTGGCCGCATGGAAGATGCCCAGCTCGGGGGTATGGGCCCAGCGGCTGCCGTCAGCTCCGGGACTCTGGTCCTCCGTCACCTCGTACCGGAGGTGTGCCCAGCCGCGAAGGGCGGAGGCGAGCAGGGAACCCGTGCCCTGCGGCCCGGTCCAGGCAATTTCGGCCCGTACCATTCCGGGCGCGGCCGGCTGCGGGCTCCATTGAAAATCCGTTCGCTTTTCCACGACGGATTCGATGGCCCACTCGATATGGGGGCACAACGCGGAAGGGGCAGAGTGCACAAACAGTACGCCTCGCGCCATCACAACAGACATTCCATCCTCCATAGCTGTAGGTACGTCTTCCCCAACGACCTTGCTGTATGGACGGATTGTGCGCCGTATGTGTCCGCTGACCCTCATTGTGCCGCAAGTTGCCCGGATGCGCCAATGTAGCCTTTTGCGGTGCTTCGACGGGGAGTGGCCGTCCGGAGGGCCGGTGTTCCGCGGCGGGAGGTTATGCCCGCGGGTGCGCCTGGCTGTAGCTTTGGCGCAGCCTGTCCACGGACACGTGTGTGTAGAGCTGAGTGGTAGCCAAGGACGAGTGGCCCAGGATTTCCTGAACGGCACGCAGGTCGGCTCCGCCGTCGAGCAGGTGGGTCGCCGCGGAATGGCGGAGCGCATGCGGTCCGGTGGCAGCGGTGTCCGGCACGGTGTCCAGAAGCCCGGCCACGACGCTGCGGACCTGGCGCTGGTTAACCCTTCCGCCCCGCCTGCCGAGGAACAACGCGGGGCCGCTGTCCCCTGTGGCCAGACCGGGGCGGCCGCGGCGCAGCCAGTCATCCACCGCGAGTGCAGCCGGCAGTCCGTACGGCACCGTGCGTTCCTTGTTGCCTTTGCCCAGCACGGTCAGGGTCCTGCGGTCCGGGTCGAGATCATCAACGTCCAGGCCGGTGAGCTCCCCCACCCGGATGCCCGTGGCGTAGAGCAGTTCCACCATGGCACGGTTCCGCAGGGCCACGGGGTCACCCTCGGCGGCAGCTGCTTCCAGGGTTTTGAACAGCTCATTCAGCTGGCTGCTGCGCAGCACGCCGGGAAGCGTCTTTTCCTTCTTGGGTGCCTTGAGCCGCAGGGCCGGATTCTCGCTGATCAGCTCTTCACGCAGCGCCCAGTTACTGAAGCTGCGGGCTGTTGCCGCACGGCGGGCCAGGGTGGCGCGGGCCTGTCCGCCCGAGCTCAGTTCCCCCAGCCAGCCGCGCAGGACACCCAGGTCCAGGTCCTGGAGGGAGCCGGCACCCGAGGCCGCGGCGTAGTCGAGCAGTTTGGACACATCCGACTCGTAGGCGCGGACCGTATGTTCAGACCGGCCGCGCTCCGCCGTCAAATACCGGCAAAACCCTTCGAGGGCGGATCGGAATTCCGCCGGCCAGTGGGTACCTGTTGCTTTTGATGTCACCTCTTCACTGTTCTCTCTTTGTGGCTGCCGTTCAAGCAGGCACGCTGTCGGCGGGCAGGCAGGTCCGCCGCAGCTGCTCCGTCTGTGGTGCCCGCTCCAGCTCGATCAGGTACCGCTTGGCATCGACCCCGCCTGAGTATCCGGTGAGGGCGCCCCTGGATCCGACCACGCGGTGGGTGGGAACGATCAGGTTCAGAGGGTTGTGGGCCAGCGCGGCACCCACGCTCCGGGCCTTGGCCGCATCCCCGAGCCGGACCGCCAGTTCCTTGTAGCTCGCTGTCCGGCCGTAGCCGATGCAGGCGACCTGCTCCCATACCCTGCGCTGGAATTCGGTGCCCAGCGGGTTGGTGTCCACGGTGAAGCAGCACCGTGTGCCCTCAAAGTACTCCGACAGCTGCCGCTCGACATCTTCAAAGCCATCCTCCGCCGCCAGCCCGTACGGCGGCCCTCCCCCGGCGGATGCGGGCGGCGGCCCGAGCCGGACCGAGGCCAGGACACCGTCCAGGGCCGTGAGGGTGAGCATTCCTATCGGGGAGGTAACGGATTTATGGGTAATCATGATGGTGTTTCCCTTCCTAGACGGTGAAGCAGAAGATGCAGGTCCGGTTCAGTTAGTGGCGGCCGCGGCGCCATAGGTCCGCGCCGGACCGTACTGCCAGGCCTTCGAGTTCCAGCCGGGCCAGCCCGGCACGTACCCCCGGAGGGGACAGGCCCGCGACGGTGGCCAGCTTGCCCACGGTGGTTCCGCTGCGGACGGGCAGTGCATCCAGCAGGAGCAGGTCCTCCACGGTTAGTCCGTCGTGAACTGCCCGATGGTTTGAACCCTTACCGGTGGGATCTCCGCCTTTCTCCGGACCGGCACCGCCCGGGCGCGCAGGACGTTCACCGTCGGTGGCCGCGGTATCCGTCACAGGGGTTTCCAGCGGCCCGGCCAGTTCGGCGATCTCCTGTGCGTCGGTCACGCAGACCGCACTCCCGTCACGCAGCAGGCGGTGGCACCCGGCGGAGTTGGCGGAATATACCGAGCCCGGCACGGCACCGACTGCCCTCCCCAGCTCCGCGGCATGATGGGCAGTGTTCAGGGCTCCGGAACGCCACCGTGCCTCGACCACCACTGTGACGGCGCTCAGTGCGGCAATGATCCGGTTGCGTTGGAGGAACCTCCAGCGGGTGGGTGCCGAGCCGGGCGGAACCTCGGACAGCAGCAGTCCGCGGGCAGCGACCGTGCGCAGCAGATCCTCATTGCCGGCCGGGTAATACCGGTCCGCTCCGCACGCCATGACCGCTATGGTGGCCGTGGTGCCGGCGGATGCCGACGCGAGTGCGGCGCGGTGCGCCTGGGCGTCAATTCCATAGGCTCCCCCGGAGACGACGGTGTATCCGCGGCCGGCCAGCCCCGCGCAAATGTCCCCCGCTATGGATACGCCGTATCCGGTGGAATCCCGGGAGCCAACCACTGCCACGGTCCGTTCCAGGACCGGAAGACCCCGGGTCAGATTGCCCCGCACCCACAGGCACAGCGGCATGCCCAGGTCCAAGTGGCGCAGCGACTCCGGCCAGCGGGAATCCTCGGGGACAAGAAGTTCCCCGCCCAGCCGCCGTATGGCGTCCAGGTCCCGGCCCGGAGCCAGGTCCGGAATCCTGGGCGCCCACCGCTGGAGCCCCTCTGCGAGGGCGGTTCCCCGGCTGCCGCCGGAAGACAGGTATCCGGCTGTTTCGGCCGCCACTGCCGGCGGTGCCGCTTGTTGCCCGGTGGCGATCCGCAGGGCCTGTTCCGGACCGGCGGCCGCCACGAGAGCCAGGCCTACCATGTCCGAGGGTTCGAACAGCCTGGATAGTGCAGCGCGTGCCGTGAGCACCGCGTCGACGCTCATGCTGCCGCCCCCTGCCGGCGGAAGGCCAGGGCCTGCCCGACGTCGTCGGCGTCCGGTGTTCCGTGTCCGCCGAGATCGGCGACGGTCCAGGCCACCCGCAGCACCCTGTCGTAACCCCGGGCCGTCAACAGCTGCCGTTCCATCGCCCGGTCCAGTGCCGCTGTTGCCCCGACCGGCGGCCGCAGGCTGTTCCGGAGCAGGGTACCGGGAACCTCGGCATTCGTTTCGCAGCCGAGTGGACCCAACCTCACGCGCTGCAGCCTCCGGGCCTCCTGCACCCGAGCCGCCACGGCCGAGCTGGCCTCCGTGCTCTGACCACCGAAATAGTCGCCCAGGGAGACCCGTTGAACGGAAAGCTGCAGATCCACCCGGTCCAGCAGCGGCCCGGACAACCGGCTGAAATAGCGGCGCCGCTGCTGCGGGGTGCAGGTGCACTCAATCCCCTTACCCGCGGCCAGTCCGCAGGGGCAGGGGTTCGCCGCCAAGACCAACTGGAAGCGTGCCGGATATACAGCAGTTCCGGCGGCCCGGTGGAGAACCAGCCTGCCGCTTTCCAAGGGCTGCCGCAGGCCGTCCAAAACCCGCCGCTCATACTCGGGCGCTTCGTCAAGGAACAGCACGCCGCGGTGCGCCCGGGATGCGGCGCCGGGACGGGGAATACCCGAACCGCCACCGATTACCGCTGCCGTGGATGCGGTGTGGTGCGGACTTTCGAAGGGCGGCCTGCGCAGCAGCTGCCGGCACGGCCGTCCCTGCCAGGCCAGGGAATGGATGGCTGTGACCTCCATGGCCTGGTCATTGGAAAGATCCGGCAGGATGCCGGGCAGCCGCTCAGCCAGCATGGTCTTTCCGGCCCCCGGCGGGCCTGTCATCAACAGATGGTGTGCTCCCGCAGCGGCCACTTCGACAGCGAACCGGGCCTCGGCCTGACCCGCTACGTCGGCGAGATCGGGAAACCGGACGTCTGCCGCGCCCTCCTCCGGATCCGGTTCCTGACCGGTCCGGGCAACCGGCAACGGAAAGTTCAGCTGCCCGGGGTCGGCACCAAGATCGGCTGCCACCTCGGCCAGGCAGGAGTATCCGCGCACGTGGGCTGCAGGGACCAGGGCAGCTTCCTCGGCGTTCTCCGCCGCCACGGCAAAGTTGCTGTACCCGGCGGCAACCGCGGCCATAACTGCCGGGAGTATGCCCCTGATCGGGCGGAGCCTGCTGTCCAGTCCAAGTTCGGCGAGGAAGATGCACCGGCCCGGGTTTCGCAGCACACCACCGGCGCAAAGTGCAGCGACGGCTATGGCCAGATCGAAGCCGGAGCCGTGTTTAGGAACGTCTGCCGGCATGAGATTCACGGTGATGCGCCGGCGGCTCAGGGGAAGCCCCGCGTTTTTCGCCGCCGACTTCACCCGGTCCCGGGCCTCGTTCAGGGAGGCGTCCGGCAGCCCCAGCAGAACGAAGGACGGCAGGGACTGGCCGATGTCCGCTTCGATTTCGACTATTCTTCCCTGGAGCCCCACCAGACCTACTCCATAGGTCCTGCCCAGGCTCACGGCCTTACCCAGTGTTCAGCGACCGCGGCGCGGCCCCGTGGGGTGCCGGGGGTGTAGTTGGTTTCCATGCCTCCAGACTGTTCCCGGAGCGAGTGGTCCGGGCAGTTCCCGTCCTCCGATGTAGACACGGAGCCCCGCCCGGGCGGCGGATCGGGGTTGGGGAGGAAGAGTGGAAAAGGCCCCTAGAAACGTCGCCGACGTTTCCTAACGGCCTGGTGGTAGGTTTCGATGTCGCGTATGACTCCTGCACTGGGCCGCCCAAAAACAAGCGGCGAAAGGGTCACGTCCCATCCCGAGACGTTCCGGACCCATTGCACCATTGCCGCGGGATCCCGCTGCGGGAGGGATCCCAGTTGCCTGGCACCCCGTCGGGTTGATCGCATGGGTGCGTTCCGCAAAGCTGCGCCTGCAACCCGGCCCGCTCTGGCGGTTCCGCGCATCAACCGTTGCTCTTCCGGCGTGAACGATGCGATGTAACGTTCGCTGGATTTCAGGCGGATCCCGATAATCTTTGGTCCCGCGGGCCCGGCGCCGGTTCGCCCGATCCCGATTTCCTCCACGTCGTCCCATGGAATGAACCCGCCGGCCTGCACCAGAATGCCTTCTTCGGACAAGGTGAGGACAACCGGTACGCGCAGCATTCGCAGGACGGCGAACCCTCCGCCCGCTCCGAAAAAGACAATGGAGATCGCTCCAACGGTTTTTCCGAAGTTGGACCCGGCGATATCGATGATGAAAAGTCCCAGCAGGACGAAAGCCAGGCAGCCGGCAGCCAGGGCAAACACGGTCCACCGGGGAATGGGAAAGACCACCGGTTCAAGGGACCCGATTGGCGTTGCCGGTGTTTCCACTCCATCTTGCACTGAGAGTCCCCCATTGGTTTTCGTCCATGCTACGACAGGCATGGACGAGTTCCCGCCCTCTCGGCAGCACGGAGGCGATATCCATCTGCAGGCGAAATCAGCCGATGCCCCGCAGGTGCTCCACCTCCGGCCTGGTCTGTCCATTGTCCAGAACGGAGACGGCGTCAATCCTGCGGTGGGTGAAATAGCGGCTGTGCGCGCGTGCCCAGGCGCCGGCGAGCAAATGCAGGCGTGCCAGCTTCGCGTCACTGATCGCTTCAAAAGGGTGGCCGAAGTCCAGGGATGAGCGCGTCTTCACCTCGACAACCACGAGGGTTGCCCCATCCACCGCGACTATGTCGATTTCACCCTCGGGGCACCTCCAGTTGCGGTCGATGATGCGTAACCCGGCGTTGGTCAGGTACTGCGCGGCCAGTTCCTCGCCGCGGCTGCCCAGGATGTCTTTGGCTCTCATCATGCATCCACCCTGTCCTCCGGACCGGGCGTGCGGCAGGACAGGGTGTTCCTGCTGTGGAGAACCCGCCGTTCAAACACACAGGTCCCTGTATGTCGAGGTTAAGAAGGTGGGCGGATGCGATTTTTGCGCGGTTCTTGCTCGGAGCCTGCGTAATTCCTGAAGGAAACACTGAGATACCCCCGCAAGGATAGCGACGCAAACGAGTAATTCGATCCACAAAAGGAAATCATGCGAAACCGCAAGAGAAATACACCTGCTCTCGTGGCCGGATTTGCAGCCATTGCAGGGCTGTCGATTGCCACCGGCGGGCCTGCTCTGGCCACCGCCATGCCAGCGACCGGAGGTCCTTTGACCACGGAGCCGGCCCATTCTCCCTCGTCGGATACGTCCGTGACCGAAACAGGGGTCTACCTGTACCAGAAGCTGGACCCCGAGAAGCCTGCCGCCTGGGAGAACTCCGGGGAGCAGAACTTCCTGGCCAAGCAGCCGGGCCACGAGTGGTTCACCGATGTCTCAGCACTGGTGCCTTCCGAAGTGTGCGGAACCGGCTGGGCAATCCAGCAGGACGTACTCGAGTTCAAGGGGACGTACGAGTGGCCGAAGACACTCCGCTACCCGGATTCCAGCTTCCCCGGGGATCCCACGTTGAAGGACAACAAGCATCAGGAACTTGCTGAGCTGATGACGGTCCCGGAGTGCGACACCCCGTCGGAAAAGCCCACGGAGAATCCCACCCCGGAGCCCACACCGACGGATACCCCGTCCGAAAAACCCACGGACAAGCCTTCTGACAAGCCCTCGGACAAGCCGTCAGAAAAGCCGTCTGACAAGCCCTCGGACACCCCGTCGGACAAGCCGTCTGACAAGCCGTCGGAGAAGCCCACCGACACCCCGTCGGAGAAGCCGTCCGAGAAGCCCTCGGACACCCCGTCCGAGAAGCCGTCTGACAAGCCCTCAGACACCCCGTCCGAGAAGCCCTCGGAGAACCCCACGGACAAGCCGTCCGAAAAGCCCGTCACGGACCCGACCCCGTCGACCACGCCCGGCACCCCGGTGGCAGCAGTCACCCCGCCGTCCACCCCGTCCGCTCCGTCCAGCACCCCGGTGGCAGCATTGCTGCCGGCGGGAACGGACACCACTCCCCCCGCTGCCGCCAATGCGAACCCCCGCGTACCTGATGCGGGGCTTGCCCACACGGGCGCCGGCGGCACCTGGCTTGCCGTAGCCGGAGCCGCTATCCTCGCTCTCGGAGCGACGCTGGTGGTGATGGCCCGCCGCAGGAAGGCCTAGGCCCTAACCGGCCGGTGTACCCCGGACAGCTTCAGTGTCCGGGGTACACCACCGGCATCGGTATCAACCTCACCGGTTCCAGCCGCAGCGCCGGCAGGGGGCCGGAGTATCCCCGGGCCAGGGTGATGTGCGGCCGCAGTGTTGAGGCAAACATAAAGTTCGGATCGGCCGCCATGAAGGCGGCCGTATCGGACACGCCGCACGCAGTCAGGAAGTCCACCAGCACCGTGAACAGCTGCCCGTGCAGGGTTGTGAGTTCCGCCGTCGGTTGGTATTCCACCACCAGGGTCGATCCCCGCGCACCGAACCCCGCCAGTCCGGCCGGTTCGAGCCGGAAGGACGACGACGACGGCAGCAGCGCCTCCGTCCGGGCAATGTATCCGCCGAGGAGAGATTCGTAGGCGGCGCGGGAAATGCCCGTTTCTTCACGAATGACCCAATACACATCCCTCACTTTTCCAAAATGGATCAGTGTTCCGTGCAGCTGCCGGCGCGGGACCAGCCGGCCGCCGGAGGGCAGTACCCCCTGCAGGGACACCAGGTGAGCCAGCGACGCGCCGTCGGGCTTCATCTGGGCATAGAGCCGGAGATTGGCGTCAAAACCCGGCGGATCGGATTCAGGCATGGGAAAAGTCTAGGCGGGCACCGTCGGCTAGGCTGTTCCGCATGGCTTTTGAGATTCCGGTGCTACGCGACGATACGCTCCTGCTTCGACCGCACACGATGGCTGACCTTGACGCCGTACATGCGCGCTGCGTGGATCCGTTGTCCGTTCGGTGGACCACCGTTCCGCTGGATTACACCCCGGAAATGGCACGGGAGTATCTGGAGATCATTTCGGTCCCGCAGGACAACACGGTGTCCTGGGCCCTCGACGTCGACGGCAGCTATGCGGGAACCATTGACCTGCGCTTCCAAGGCGCAGCCTCGGGCTCCCTGGGGTTCGTTGTCTCACCGGAATTCCGCGGCCGGGCCCTGATGTCGCGCGCCGTCCGGCTGGCAGTAAACCATGCCTTCGGGGTGCTGGACTGGAGCGTGGTGACCTGGACGGCAAACGCCGGCAACGTCGCCAGTTATAAGGCGGTCTGGCGCTGCGGGTTCCCGCAGCCCATCGCCGTTCCCTACCTGCTGAACCACCGGGGAGAGATGGTGGAAGGCTGGATCTCCAGTCTGGCCAGCGGTGATCCGCAGGAGCCCGCGCTCAGCTGGGCGGACGCCGCCCGGCGGCTTCCTGCCGTCCCCGGGACCACGGAATAAACGCTACAGTTCGTCCGGCTTGGGCAGGGTGAGGTCATCGTTGGGGGTCAATTCCTCAACGTTGACGTCCTTGAACGTGATCACCCGCACGCTTTTGACGAACCGGGCGGACCGGTAGACGTCCCAGACCCAGGCGTCCTGCAGGGTGAGGTCGAAGTAGATCTCGCCGTCGGCGGACCGTGCCTGCAGATCCACATGGTTGGCCAGGTAGAAACGCCGTTCCGTTTCCACCACATAGCTGAAGAGGCCTACAACGTCGCGGTACTCCCGGTACAGCTGGAGCTCCATGTCCGTTTCATAGTTCTCAAGGTCTTCGGCGCTCATATTCCTATCATCCCCCAACTGTGCTTAAGTCGTCCCCCGGCGCCGGCACCGGTTCCCCCGGGCGGGGCTTCGACCCCAGCCGCCAGGACATGCGGTGCAGCGGAGTAGGGCCATGGACGTCGATGGCCGCGCGGTGGGCCCCGGTTGCATAGCCCTTATTGATCTCCCACGAATAATGCGGGTTCGCAGCGGCAAACTCTACCATCATGGCGTCGCGTTCAACTTTAGCCAGGACGCTGGCCGCCGCCACGCTCAGGCACTGCATGTCCGCCTTGATCCGGGTGTGCACGGGCGCCGTGCAGCCTGCGGCCGGCTGGTCAGGATCGTCAAAGAGGCTGCCTTGCTGCTCAGGCGAGAGCCAGTTGTAATTGCCGTCCAGCAGCACGACGTCGGGGCGGACCGTCAGGCACACCTGGTCCCAGGCGCGGGTTCCGGCAAGCCGCAGGGCCGCCGTCAGCCCGTGCAGGTCGATCTCGGCGGCCGTGGCATGGCCCACGCCCCAGGCGAGGGCCCATTTCTTGATCTGCGGCACCAGGGCATTCCGGTCCGCCACGGACAGGAGCTTGCTGTCGCGGACCCCCTTGAGCGACCGCACGGCCGCCAAATCCACAGCCACCAGGCCCACGGATACCGGTCCGGCGAGGGCGCCGCGGCCAACTTCGTCGCACCCGGCAAGGATCCGGTGCCCGGAGGCGGCAAACGTCCGTTCATACCGCAGGGTAGGGGCCTTGGCCGTGGAACTCACTGGCCGCCGCTCGGTTCGGGCACGTTCTCGAAGACCTCCGGGTAACTGCTGACTCCGCCGACGCGGTTCAGGGGCCAGGCCGTGACGACCGCCTTGCCCTCAATGTCCTCCACGTCCACGAAACCGTTGCCCTCACCGTACTGGTGCTCGCGGGAATCCGCGGAGGCGTTGCGGTGGTCGCCCATCACCCAGACCTTGCCCTCGGGGACAACCACGTCGAAGGGGACGTCGGAGGGAGCGGCGCCGGGATACAGGTAGGGCTCGTCCAGGGGCTGGTCGTTGACGGTGATCCTGCCGTCCGCATCGCAGCACACCACATGGTCGCCCTCGGTGCCGATGACCCGCTTGACCAGGTGCTGCTGGGACTCGTCCGGCAGCAGTCCCACAAAGGTCAATGCCTCACGGACCGGGTTCGATGCCTTCTCGGGGGTCTGCGGCAGCCAGCCCTTGGTGTCCTTGAAAACGACGACGTCGCCGCGGTTCAGGTCGATGGGCTGGGGAACCAAGAGGTTCACAAAAATGCGGTCGTTGATTTCCAACGTCTCCTCCATGGACCCGGAGGGAATGTAGAACGCCCGGAACAGGAACGTCTTGATCAGGAAGGACAGCACCAGGGCAATCACCACGATGGTCAGGACTTCCCTGACCCAGGCACCGAAGCCGCGCTTTTTCTCCTTCGGCGTCTTCGCTGCATGGTTCCGCGGTTCCCCGGAGCCGGGCGTCCCGTCAGGGGACTGGTCCGGTTGCTGCGACATTGCGTTTCCTCTTATTTCTCCGTGTTCCACTCGGCTCCTAAGGATAGCCGGTCAATACTGGTACCGCGTTCGAGCGGCCAAAGAATCCGCTCCGCCCTTCCGATGACGCGTTCCGTGGAAATCAGGCCGCCGCCGGGTGCGCCCAGCAGCGAACGGGAATCCGCCGAGACGGAGCGGTGGTCCCCCAGCAGCCACAGCCTGCCGTCGGGGACGACGACGTCGAACGCGGAGTCGCTGGGAGTATCCCCCGGATAAACGTAGGACTCGTCCACCGGAGTTCCGTTGACCGTAATCCGGGGATCCCCGTCGGAGCAGCAGCTCACGTGATCCCCGGCCACGCCGAGAACCCGTTTGACGTAGACCGTGTCGCTGCCGGCGAGTCCGAGCCAGCGCCCCACCGTGACCGCGGCGTCGGCCACTGCCGGGCGTCCGCTGTGCAGGGGAGCCAGCGAACCCCGCCCGTCGAACACCACGACATCGCCGCGCTGGATTTGCTCCGTGTCATAGGCGGTGCGGGAAACCAGGATCCGGTCACCGGGTTCCAGCAGCGGCTGCATGGAGTCGGAGGGGATGTAGAAGACATCGAACAGGAACGCCCGGACGAGGGCGGCGAGGATCACGGCCGCGGCGAGAGCACATAGCACAAAACGCCAGCCCACAAACCGGGGCCGGCGTTTCGTGTGCTTCGCGGAGGGATCCCCGGAGGCGGATGCTGCAGACAAGTAAGTTACTTGGCGGGACGGAAGTCGCGCTTTTCCTTGATCTTGGCTGCCTTGCCGCGCAGATCGCGCATGTAGTACAGCTTCGCGCGGCGGACATCGCCCTTGGAAACAACTTCGAGCTTGTCGATGACCGGGGAGTGTACCGGGAAGGTACGCTCCACGCCCACGCCGAAGCTGACCTTGCGGACCGTGAAGGTCGCGCGGAGGCCGTCGCCCTGGCGCTTGAGCACGAAGCCCTGGAAGACCTGAACACGGGTGTTCTTGCCTTCGATGATGTTTACGTGAACCTTGACGGTGTCACCGGCGCGGAACTCGGGGATGTCCGTACGCAGGGAAGCTGCGTCAACAGAATCTAGGATGTGCATGGTGTATCACTCCTGGTGAACGCCACAGGTCATTCACTTTGGTAACGGCAGCAAGAATGCGCCCGAAGGCTGCACGGATGCTGTCGAAGCTAAATAGACCGGCAGGACCGAGGATGGGCTGCCGGTGTGCTGATCTGTTGGCCGCGTTCCCCCTGTGGCAGGTACGGACCCAGATGACACAACTCCCTATTTTGCCATACGGACCGTGAACCGCACTAATCCGTACCGGGATCAGGCCGGCGGGCAGATCCTGCCGTCGCGGATGCCGTAGCCCAGCGCCGCCAGGGTGGCCCGGTCCGCCTTGTCCAGCGACGCCGGGTCGAGCTTTTCGATCAGGTCCGGGCGGCGGGCCGCGGTGCGGCGCAGCTGCTCGTCCCGGCGGAAACGGGCGATTTTGCCGTGGTTTCCGCTGAGCAGGATGTCGGGGACGGCACGCTCGCGCCAGGCAGAGGGCTTGGTGTACACCGGGTACTCCAGCAGTCCGTCCGAGTGGGATTCCTCCACGAGGGACTCGGGGTTGCCGACGACGCCGGGCACCAGCCTGCCCACGGCTTCCACCATGGCCAGCACTGCGACTTCACCGCCGTTGAGCACGTAGTCGCCCAGGCTGACGGGACGGACGTCGAAGCGGTCCCGGGCCCATTCCAGGACCCGTTCGTCAATGCCTTCGTAGCGGCCGCAGGCAAAGACCAGGTGCTTCTCTTCGGCGAGCTCGTAGGCCATGGCCTGGGTGAAAACCGCACCGGCAGGCGAGGGGACAATCAGCACCGGCCGGGCGCCGCCGCCGGCCGCTTCGTCACCGGCTACCGCCTCGAGCGCCTGGGCCCACGGTTCGGGCTTCATGACCATGCCCGCTCCCCCGCCGTACGGGGTGTCATCCACGGTGCGGTGCCGGTCGGTGGTGAAATCCCGCAGATCATGGACGGCCAGGTCCAGCAGGCCTTCGGCCCGGGCCTTGCCGATCAGGGACAGCTCCAGGGCGGCGAGGTACTCCGGGAAGATACTAACGACGTCGATGCGCACTTACTGTCCGGCTTCCTTCGTCTCGGCCGGAGCTGCTTCCTTCTTATCCTCGGGCTTGTTGAGCTCGAAGAGGCCCTCCGGCGGAGTCAGCAGCACGTAGCCGTCCTCGATGTTGACTTCGGGGACGATCGCCTCGACGAACGGCACGAGGATTTCCTCGCCGCGGCTGTCCTCGACCACCAGCAGGTCCTGGACGGTGAGGGTGCGGAGCGCGCTGACGGTGCCGACGACGTCGTTGCCCACCCGTGCCTTCAGGCCCACCAGCTCGTGCTCGTACCAGCCTTCGTCGTCGTCATCCTCATCCACCGTTTCGGTGTCGATGAACAGCTTCACGCCGCGCAGTTCCTCCGCGCCGTTACGGTCCGCGACCTCCTCGAATCCCAGCAGCAGGATGTCCTTGTTCCACCGGGCGCTGATCACGGTCAGCGGGCCCTTCGAGGCCGGTTCGACGGTAAGTTCGGTACCCGGAACAAACCGGTCCTGGGGCGCGTCGGTGAGCACCTGGACGGTAACTTCACCGCGGATGCCGTGCGGCTTGCCGATGCGTGCCACCTGTAACTGCATGGAATCTCCTCTATGGGGGCGCCGTAAGCCCTTGTTGGCCGGCGCCTGAAACAAATCCGGCCCCTTCACCATTATCTGGTGTCGGGGCCGGATCCTGTGTGCTGCTGTTACTGCTTTACTTCCGATACTGCAATGAAGAACTGTTCGCTTCCGCTGCACCGCAGCCGATCATCGATCGGGTCAGCGGCGCCGGTCCGTGTCCACTACGTCCACTCGTACCTGCTCACCGTTGGCAAGGGCGGCGATGACCGTGCGCAGTGCGCGTGCGGTCCGTCCCTGCCTGCCGATGACCCGGCCAAGGTCGTCCTGGTGAACCCGAACCTCGAGGGTTTCCCCCCGGCGGTTGCTCTTGGCGGAAACCTTGACGTCCTCGGGACTGTCAACGATTCCGCGCACGAGGTGCTCCAGCGCTTCAGCGAGCAAGTTACTCTGCCTCAGCCTCGGCGGAGGCCTCGGGAGCCTCCTCCTTCTTGGCCTTGGGGGTGATGGCCTCGGGGACAATCACGGACTTCTTTTCGGGAACCACGAAGGGCTCCTTCGGGGCCTTGGTACGCAGGGTACCTTCCTGGCCTTCGATGTTCTTGAACTTCTGCCAGTCACCGGTGATCTTCAGCAGTGCTGCGACCTGCTCGGTGGGCTGGGCACCGACGCCGAGCCAGTACTGCGCACGGTCCGACTTGATGTCGATGTACGACGGCTCTTCGGTCGGACGGTACAGTCCGATTTCTTCGATGGCACGGCCATCGCGCTTGGCACGGGAATCCATGACAACCACGCGGTAGTGTGCTGAGAACTTCTTGCCAAGGCGCTTAAGGCGAATCTTTACGGCCACTTTTGTGGTCACTCCTGATCTGAAATGGGGCGAACCCGTACTTCTGCTCCCGTGGGGCGGGCCATAACGTTGGGGTTCAAAAGGACAAGATGCATGCACGGAGAGAGGGGCCGCGCAGATCGAGTACCTGACCATTGTGCCAGATGGTTCCGTCTTTTGCGACTTTCGCCGCCGTCCTGCGGATCAACGGATTTTCAGCCCGCGGCGACACGGAGCCGGTTGCTCCACGGGTCCTCGAAACACAGTTCCGCACCCGTGGAGCGGCTGGCAACTTCGGCGAACCGGAGCCGGTCCGCCAGCGCGGCGACGTCGTCGTCCGAGGGGACACTGATGAGCACCTCACCCAGTCCCAGGGTGTCCCGGCGCGGACCGGCACCGCGGCTGTTCCACACATTCATGGCCATGTGGTGGTGGTAGCCGCCGGCGGAAACAAACAGGGCCTGCCCGTGGAAGCCGGCCGTCCGTTCGAAGCCGAGCGTGTCGATATAGAAAGCGGCGGCGGTTTCCGTGTCCCCCACCTGCAGGTGGACGTGCCCGACGGCGGCATCGGCGGCGCCGGGTCCGTCCAGTGCCGCTTCGCTCAAATGTTCGCGCAGGTAGGCCTGCGGGGACAGGGCGAGGGAAGCCATCTTCACTTCCGTGCCCTGTGCCGTATTCCTCCACTCCCAGTCGTTGCGGGGCTTGTCATAGTAGAGCTCAATGCCGTTACCCTCGGGGTCGGTGAAGTAGAACGCCTCGCTGACCAGGTGGTCCGCGGACCCGGCAAAGGCTGCTGCGTCAAACCGTGCAGCGGCGGCCACGGTGGCGGCGAGGTCCTCCTGCGTCTCGAACAGGATGGCGGTGTGGAACAGTCCCGCCTCGCCCCGCGAGGCGACCTGCAGCCCCGGCGCCGGAGCAAGATGCACCAGGGGCACGGAACCGCGGCCCAGGTACATGCCGCCGTCGGCTTCGGCGACCACGTCCAGTCCGATGGCGCCGCGGTAATAGGCGGAGACCGTCGCCATGTCTCCCACCTTGAGCATTACCGTGCCCATGGACAGATCGGACGGCAGCAGGTCATTTACTTGAAGGTTCATGCAATGAGCTTACTTGAAGCTTCACCTATTTCTTAATGCTTGCCTCGTCACGCCGGCACGGCTAGACCGCCTGCGCCTACGTTTTTCTCCTGGCTTTGATGGTCGTCTCCACCATGGCATACGTGAAAAAGCCGCCGACGACCGTGAAGATGGTCAGGAAAATAACCGGCGGCACGTAGGACTTCGTGTCTCCTTCGACTATGGCGTCGTCGGGATCGCCGGGATCGTAGAACACGTGTTGCTGCCGCTGCTTTTCCAGTTACCGCCGCAGCGGGGCACGCATGGCTACTCGTCGTCCAAGGGAATCCATCCCGACACTGATTTCGTGTTGCCGCAGTTCGGCCAGTTCACCGTCGGGCGCAGGCACAACATCGAAGCCGCAGCTGGCATAAAACGGGGCATTGAAGGGGACATCGCGGAAGGTGCACAGGGTCATGGAGACGTAGCCCTGTTTGCGGGCCCAGTCCAGTGCTGCCTCCACCAGTGCCCGGCCCAGCCCGGCGCCGGCGGCATCGGGGTGGACTGACAGCTGCTCAAGGTGGGCCTGTCCGTCGAGCTCCTCCAGGCGGGCAAAGCCGACGGGCGGCCAACCGGCCACCAGGAGGCCGCGGGCGGCGGCAAACTCCGGGAGGGTTGCCGCGGGCGGCAGGTCCGCCGGGGCCGAGCGCATCCCCGCGGCTGCGCCGAGCAGGGTGTCGGAGGCTTCCTCCAGTGCCGGCAGGAACGGCAGGTCCCCGGGCGCCGCCTCCCGGATGCTCCGGGCGTCCATCACTTCAGCGTCCGAGAATTCCGGAGAAGCCCTCCATCGAAGGCATCATCCTGCGGTCCGACGGCGCGGCGAGGGGCGCCGGCACGGCAGGTTGTCCGTCTACGAGTTCCACTATCGTGCCCAGTTCCAGGGCCTGAAGCGCGGCCCGCAGCCGTTCCCCCGCCAGTCCCCCGCCGCCGTCCTCCAGGGGAACGAAGCGTGCCTCCCGCTCTCCGCCGGCGCCGGTGAAGGAGGTGACGGAAGTGGTTATAGTGCCGCCGTCGAACAGGAAGGCAATCGAGTCCCCCTGCCCCTGGACTCCCTGCACATACTCCAGCACCAGGACGCGGCCAACGTCGAACCCCGGGTCCAGGATTTCCCGGGCGCTGCGGCGTGCGGCCGAGCGGGGATCCTCCCCGCTTTTCACCACACCGCCGGGCAGCTCCCAGTCCGCGCCGTTGCGCAGCAGCAGCACGCGGTCATCCGTGGTGCGGATCAGAACGCGGGCCGTGATGCTGCGCCGGAAGACCGACCCGTAAAAGCCGGTCAGGCCCTGTGCCGCCATGCTGGCCCCTTCCTTTGGTGCCTGGGTTCCCCGGTGCGCAGCGGAAAGCGCCCACCGGCTATTAAACACATAACGCCGGACAGGAGGTCCGGCGTTATGGAAGGGATGGCTGGTCCTTACTTACCGAGGAACTTATCAAAGCCCTTGGGCAGGTTCAGGGACGCGGGGTCAAAATCCGCGTCCTGGGCGCCGAAGGCACTGCCGGTCGGCAGTGCCTTACGGGCACCGGCAGCCCGGGCCTCGGCCGCTGCGCGTTCCTGGGCAGCCTTGGCCGGGTTGCCGGACTTGGCCTTCTTCTTGCCCTTGGCAGCCTGCTGCTTCTTGCGTGCACCGCCGAAACCGCCGGGTCCCGCCATCCCGGGCATGCCCGGGATGCCGCCGCCCTGGGCCATTTTCTTCATCATCTTCTGCGCCTGGACAAAGCGTTCCAGCAGGCCGTTGACCTCGGAGACATGCACGCCGGAACCGCGGGCAATGCGGGCGCGGCGGGAACCGTTGATGATCTTGGGGGCTACCCGCTCGTGCGGGGTCATGGAGCGGACAATGGCTTCCACGCGGTCGATTTCGCGTTCGTCGAAGTTTTCCAGCTGCTCACGCATGCCGGCGGCGCCGGGCATCATCATGAGCATCTTCTTCATGGATCCCATCTTGCGGATCTGCTGCATCTGGGCGAGGAAGTCGTCGAGGGTGAAGTCTTCCTGGTCGGCGAACTTCTTCGCCATCCGGTTCGCTTCGTCCTTGTCCCAGCTCTGCTCGGCCTGTTCGATCAGGGTGAGGACGTCACCGAGATCCAGGATGCGGCTGGCCATGCGGTCCGGGTGGAAGACCTCGAAGTCGGTCAGGGCCTCGCCGGTGGAGGCGAACATGATCGGCTTGCCGGTCACCGATGCCACGGACAGGGCGGCACCGCCGCGGGCGTCGCCATCGAGCTTGGTGAGGACCACGCCCGTGAAGTTCACGCCCTCGTTGAACGCCTGGGCCGTGTTGACGGCATCCTGGCCGATCATGGCGTCAATGACGAACAGGACTTCGTCCGGGTTGATGGCGGCGCGGATGTCCGCGGCCTGCTGCATCAGTTCGGCGTCCACGCCCAGGCGGCCGGCGGTGTCCACAATGACGACGTCGTACAGCTTGGTGCGGGCTTCCTCGATGCCCTGGCGGGCGACGGCAACCGGGTCACCGGTGGCTGCCTCGAACTCGGAGGAGACACCCGGGTGCGGGGCGTAGACGGGTACGCCGGCGCGCTCACCGTTGACCTGCAGCTGGCGTACGGCGTTGGGGCGCTGCAGGTCCGCGGCGACCAGCAGCGGGCTGTGTCCCTGGGACTTCAAGTGCTTGGAAAGCTTGCCGGCCAGGGTGGTCTTACCGGCACCCTGCAGGCCCGCAAGCATGATGACCGTGGGCGGGTTCTTCGCCAGGCGCAGCCGCCGGGTCTCGCCGCCGAGGATGGCTTTGAGCTCCTCGTTGACAATCTTGACTACCTGCTGGCCCGGGTTCAGGGCCTGGGAAACCTCCAGGCCGAGGGCACGTTCCTTAACGGAGGCAGTGAACGCCCGCACCACGGGAACGGCGACGTCGGCGTCCAGCAGGGCGCGGCGGATCTCGCGTACGGTGGCGTCGACATCGGCCTCGGTCACCCGGCCCTTGCCGCGGAGGTTCTTGAAGGTTGAAGTCAACCGGTCAGACAGTGAATTGAACACGCGCCGCGCACTTCTTTCGTCAGTTCTTCGCCATGTTGGCAGGCCCAGCTGTTAAGGGTACCAAGCCGGTCCGGCTATTTGCCCCTCTGCCCTTCCCCGCACACGGAGCCGCCCGGCTGGAGCTCCAGCCGGGCGGGTTCCTCCTGCGGTTTTCTGCCGCTACAAGGCGCTGTCTCCGCGTTCCCCCGTCCGGACCCGCAGGGCCTCCTCCACGTTGACCACCCAGACCTTGCCGTCCCCGGCGCGTCCGGTGTTGGCCGTGGAGACCAGCACGTCCACAATGTCGTTGACCCAGTCATTGGCCACCAGGATTTCCACCCGGACCTTGGGCAGCAGGTCCACCGTGTATTCGGCCCCGCGGTAAACCTCGGTGTGTCCGCGCTGGCGGCCGTACCCGTTGGCGGAGCTGACGGTCAGCCCCTGGACCCCGTAGCTTTCCAGGCTGCCCCGGACCGCGTCGAGCTTCTCCGGCCGGACAATAGCGGTTACGAGTTTCATGAGTTGACCGTCTCCTTAGTGCTGGTGGTGCGTGCTGTCTCCGGGAAGGGGGTGAAGGACCCGCCGGTACCCAGTCCGCCGAATTCATAGGCGGTTTCCGCGTGTTCGCTCAGGTCCACGCCGTTGACCTCGGCCTCTTCGGACACCCGGAAGCCCATGGTCTTGTGGATGGCCAGGCCGATCACCAGGGTCATGACGCCGGCGAACACGATGGCGACCAGCGCTGCGGCCAGCTGGGCGCCGAGCTGCCCGAAACCGCCGCCGTAGAACAGGCCGCCGCCGGCGCCGTCGACCGGCAGGGCGATGAAGCCCAGGGCGAGGGTGCCCACCAGGCCGGCCACCAGGTGCACGCCGACAACGTCGAGCGAATCGTCATAGCCGAACCGGTACTTCAGACCAACGGCCAGGGCTGCCAGCACACCGGCAATCAGTCCCAGCCCCACCGCGCCCAGCGGGCTGACGTTGGCGCACGCCGGGGTGATGGCCACGAGCCCGGCCACAACACCCGATGCTGCACCCAAGGAGGTGGCGCGGCCGTCCCGCACCCGTTCGGTCAGCAGCCAGCCGAGCATGGCGGCGGCAGGAGCAGCGAGGGTGTTGATCCAGATAAGGCCTGCCTCTTCGGCGGTGCCGGCGGCGCCGCCGTTGAAACCGAACCAGCCGAACCAGAGCAGCGTCGCGCCGAGCATCACGAAGGGGATGTTGTGCGGGCGCTGGTTGGGGTCCTTGCCGAAGCCCTTGCGCTTGCCGATGATCAGGGCCAGGACCAGGCCGGCCACGCCGGCGTTGATGTGGACCACGGTACCGCCGGCGAAGTCGATGGCTTCACCCACCACGGAGCCCACCGCGCCCTCCGCGCCGAGCAGCCCGCCGCCCCAGACCATAAAGGCCAGCGGGCAGTAGACCAGGGTCACCCAGACGGGCACGAACACTGCCCAGGCGCCGAACTTCGTGCGGTCCGCTATCGCGCCGCTGATCAGGGCCACGGTGATGATGGCAAATGTTGCGCCGTAGCCGGCGCTGATCAGGTCCTCGCTGCCGAGGATGTCCTCCAGTCCGAAGGAGGTGAAGGGATTGCCGAACAGGCCGGCGACGCCGTTCCCGCCCGTCATGGAGAAGCCCCAGAGTACCCAGACCACGCCAACCAGCCCGATGGAGACGAAGCTCATCATCATCATGTTCAAGGCGGCCTTGGCGCGGGTCATGCCGCCGTAGAAGAATGCCACGCCCGGCGTCATAAGCAGCACGAGCGCTGCCGAAACCATTACCCAGACGTGACCTGCTGACAGATCCATCTTCACGTCCCTTCACGTTTGGCGGGCCTCTCCCACCTGGAAACCACTCTGCCGGGGCCAGATTTCCGGGTGGGGCTGGTGGTGTTGCCGGGAGGTTACAGACCACTGCTCCCGGTAAAAGGATCGTGTCGGGCACGTTTCCGTGAGGTTTCCCCGTCCGCGGCGGACGCGGGGAACCGGCCAGCCGGGTCGCTAGGATGAGGGCACTGTCTCAAACCCCTAAGGACCATGCCCCGTGCCACACGCGAGCCCAGACCAAAACACTCCGGACCCGAAAAAGCCCGTACGACGCCGCACCAAGGTACTCGCCGCCGTAGCCGGCGTCGCAGTTGTCGCCGCCGCCGCCGTGGCGGTTCCCCTGCTCCAGGAGGACCCGGACACCGCCGGTGCCGCGTCGGCACCCAGCGGCACACCCTTCACCCTTGCGGCGAAGCCGACCCTGCCGCCCGCTCCGGAGTTCACGTTCTACGAACAGGCCGGCCCGCCGGCCGGATCCCCGCTGAATCCGGTAGAGCCGCTCAGCATCGACGTGGCGGCGGAAACCCTCGGCACGTCGCTGTCCGACGGCCTGATCGGGCTTTCCCTGGAGGCCACCGATCTCGCCGATCCGTCGCTGTCCGGAGACAACCCCGAGATGGTGCAGTCGCTGACCGGGCTGGGCCGCCCGCTGCTGCGCTTCGGCGGCAACGCCGTGGACCGGCGTTTCTTCTGGACCTCCACGGGGGAAGCCATCCCCGGAAACCTCAGCGGCGACGAGGCCCATCCGGTCCGGGCGGTCACCCCGGCCGATCTGGAGCGCGTGAATACGCTCCTGGAGGCCGTGGACGGGCAGATTTCCCTCACGGTGGACCTGGGGCATTACGATCCGGCACGCGCCGCGGACATGACCAGGGCTGCCGCTGCCGCCTTCGGCGAGCGCCTCGTCGGCGTCACGGTGGGCAACGAGCCCAACGGGTTCGCCAAGACCGGCCTGCGCGGATCCGATTACGGCATCGATGCCTATCTGGTGGAGCTGAAGGCCTATGCCGAGGCCATGCACGCTGTGGCGCCGCAGGTGCCCATTGTCGGCCCGGGCACCTACGAGTCCTCCTGGTGGGCGGCGTTCGCCAAAACCGAGCTGCCCCAGGAGCGGATCCTTTCCTACCATCACTACCCGCTCTCCTCCTGCGAGGGCTCGGATCCCCTGGGCAAACCGACCATGGCGAACCTGACGGGCAGGTACATCCATGACCACGCCAACGACTTCCGCGCGGTGGGCCTGAAGCCTGCCCAGGAGGCCGGGCTTCAGGCGTGGATCCCGGAGACCGGCGTCTCCGCCTGCCCGGGCAGCAACGAAACCACCAAAACGCACGCCTCGGCGGTGTGGAGCGCGGACTATGCCCTGAGCGCAGCACAGATGGGCATCTCCAGGGTCAGCTTCCACAGCTCCCTGATCACCTGCACCGGCGGTCCGCCCATGTCCGCCATCTGTGTGGGCGGGGCCTACCTGCAGCCCAACGGCCAGGTCGACGAGCGGTCCAACTACTACGGGATGTCGATGGTCGCGGAGATGGAGCCGGGCGACTTCCTGAAGCTCGATACCGCGGGCGGCGGCCTTTCCTACCCGTACGCGGTGCGGCACGCAGACGGAAGCGTGAGCGTGGCCGTAGTGAACAACAACAACCCGGAAACCGATGCCCAGACCGAGGTCAGCCTGCAGCTGCCGGGCAAGGCCCTCACCGGCACCATGACGCAGATGACCGGCGCCTCCTACTCCTCCCAGGACAGCACCCTGATTGACGGCCGCGCCGCAGAGGGCGTGCCGGCCGCCGAACGGCTGACCGTCCCGGGGTTTGAGTACGGTTCCGCCACCCAGACGTTCCCGCTGACCGCCGGTACCGTGACGATCCTGAACTTCACGTTCTGATTCCGGTGAACTGATCCCGGCTGCCTCCGTCACTCCGGCACAAAGGGAAGGGCCCCGTACTCCTAGCGAGTACGGGGCCCTTTCTGCTGCGGGGTGGTGCTGCGGGCGGCTAGCTCAGCAGTGCGTCCACGAAGCTCTCGGCTTCGAACGGCGCCAGGTCATCGGCGCCTTCGCCCAGCCCCACCAGCTTCACCGGCACACCCAGGGTGCGCTGGATGGCGACGACAATACCGCCCTTGGCGGTGCCGTCCAGCTTGGTCAGGACAATGCCGGAGATGTTGACCACCTCGGCAAAGACCTTTGCCTGGGTCAGGCCGTTCTGGCCGGTGGTGGCGTCCAGGACCAGCAGGACCTCGTCCACGGCGGCCTGCTTCTCGATGACGCGCTTGACCTTGCCGAGCTCGTCCATCAGGCCCACCTTGTTCTGCAGGCGTCCGGCGGTGTCGATCAGGACCACGTCCACCTCGCCCTCGATGCCGGCCTTGACCGCTTCGAAGGCCACGGAGGCCGGGTCTGCGCCGTCAATCTCGGAGCGGACGGTGGGCACTCCCACACGCTGTCCCCAGGTGGCCAGCTGCTCGGCGGCGGCGGCACGGAAGGTGTCCGCGGCGCCCAGCAGCACATCCTTGTCCTCGGCTACGAGGACGCGGGCCAGCTTGCCCACCGTGGTGGTCTTGCCGACGCCGTTGACGCCCACCACCATCACGATGGCCGGGGTCTCGGCGTGGCGGGTCACGGCGAGGGAACGGTCCATGGTGGGGTCCACCAGCTTGATCAGTTCCTCGCGCAGCATCGCGTGGACTTCCTGCGGGTCCTGGCTGCCGGACACCTTGACCCGCTGACGCAGCGCGTCCACGAGTTCCATGGTGGGTTCGGTGCCCAGATCGGCGAGGAGGAGGGTTTCCTCAATCTCGTCCCACACGTCTTCATCGATGGTGTCGCGGGAGAGCAGCGCCAGCAGCGCCTTGCCCAGCGCGTTGTTGGATTTGGCCAGCCGGGCGCGCAGCCGGGCCAGGCGGCCCTGCACCGGTTCGGGCGTCTCGATGGACGGCGCCGGCGGGGCGGGGGTTTCCTCCAGGCCGCGCAGGTCATCCGGGACAACGACGTCGGTCTCCGCCGGCGGTGCCTCCAGGGTGTCGGTGCCGCCCCCGGTTCCGGTCACCGGATCGTTGGCGTCCCGGCGGGTGGGGTACATGCTCTTGGGTGTACGCCGGGTCCGTACCAGCAGTGTCGCGGAGAAGCCGACAACGGCGATCGCAACAAGGACATAGATCACTATCGAAAGGGTCTCATTCACGCTCCCAAGCTTCTCACACGATGATCCTCGACTCCCGGGGAATCTGAGACAATCGCCTTATCATGGTGCGCTCCCCTAAAATCCGAATCCCGCAGGAAATCCAGGTCCTTATCGCGGCCGCCTTCGTCATAGCCCTTGGCTTTGGCCTGGTGGCACCGGTACTGCCGCAGTTTGCACAGAGTTTCGACGTCGGCGTCACGGCGTCCTCGGTGATTGTCAGTGCGTTTGCGTTCACCCGGCTGGTGTTCGCTCCGGCCGGCGGGGTTCTGCTGGAAAAACTCGGCGAGCGCCCCGTCTACATTGCCGGGCTGCTGATTGTGGCCCTGTCCACGGCCGCGTGTGCCTTTGCGCAGAGTTACTGGCAGCTGCTGGTCTTCCGGGGCCTGGGCGGCATCGGCTCCACCATGTTCACCATCTCGGCCATGGCACTGATCATCCGGCTGGCACCTCCGGAGGTCCGCGGCCGGGTTTCCAGCGCCTATGCCTCCTCCTTCCTGCTGGGCAATATCGGCGGACCATTGCTCGGCGGCCTGCTCGCGGGCCTGGGACTGCGCGTGCCGTTCCTGGTCTACGCCGCCGCCCTGGTGCTGGCCGCCGGCGTCGTCTTCCTGCGGCTCAAGGACACCCGTCCCGTTGCCGGCGCCGATGACGCGCCGGCTGCCGTGAAGCCGGTGCTGACCGTCCGGGAGGCCCTGCGGGATTCGTCCTACCGGGCAGCGCTGGCGTCCTCCTTCGCCAACGGCTGGTCCTCCTTCGGCGTGCGCAATGCCCTGGTCCCGCTGTTCGCAGCCGCGGCGCTGTCCGCGGGACCGGAAGTGGCGGGCATTTCCCTGACCGCGTTCGCCGCCGGAACCGCCGTCGTCCTGACCTTCTCCGGCCGGCTCGCGGACAGCTGGGGCCGCAAACCCATGGTCCTGATCGGCCTGGCGGTGAACGCCGTGGCCACCGGGCTGATGGGCTTCAGCTCCAGCGTGCCCGAGTTCCTGATCATTTCCGTGATCGCCGGGATGGGCACCGGGCTGCTCAATCCCGCCCAGCAGGCGGCGGTCGGTGACATCATCGGCAACGGACGCAGCGGCGGCAAGGTCCTGGCCACGTTCCAGATGGCCAGTGACACCGGGGCGATCGCCGGCCCCATCCTCGCCGGCATGCTCGCGGATTCGCTGGGGTACTCGTGGGCGTTCGGCGTCACGGGCGCCATTGCCGCACTGGGCTTCCTCGCCTGGCTGGCGGCGCGCGAAACCCTTCCTGCCCCGAAACCGGCCCCTGCCCCCACTACCATCGAGGAATGAAGCCTTTCCTGCTCCTGGCCACCCGGGCCGAAGATGATGCCGCCGACGAGGAATACGCGTCCTTCCTGCGTTTCGGCGGGCTCGCCGAGGAGCAGCTGCACCGGGTGCGGCTTGAAGCCGGCCCGCTGCCGCCGGTGGACCTGGATGCCTACAGCGGCGTGATTGTGGGCGGCGGCCCGTTCAACTCCAGCGACCCGGAGGAGACCAAGTCCCCGGTCCAGGTGCGGGTGGAAGCGGAGATGGCCGCGCTGCTTGACGACGTCGTGGCCCGCGACTTCCCCTTCTTCGGCGCCTGCTACGGGGTCGGCACGCTGGGCCGGCACCAGGGAGCCACGGTAGACCGGCAGTACGGCGAGCCGGTGGGCCCGGTTGAGGTCCGGCTGACGGACGCCGGCCGCCGGGATCCGCTCCTGGCCGGCGTCCCGGACAGCTTTGCCGCCTACGTGGGGCATAAGGAAGCCGTGGCGAAGCTGCCGCCGCACGCGGTGAACCTTGCGGGTTCGGCCACCTGCCCGGTGCAGATGTTCCGGGTGCAGTCCAACCTCTACGCCACCCAGTTCCATCCCGAGCTGGATGTGGCCGGGCTGCTGACGCGGATCTCCGTGTACCGGCATGCCGGCTACTTCGCGCCGGAGGAGGCGGAGACCGTGATGGACGCCGTCCGGGGATCCGCCGTCCATGTGCCGCCGCGGGTGCTGCGCAACTTCGTGCAGCGCTACGCCGCCTAGTCCTCCGGGGCGCCGGGTTCCTGACCGGGGTGCCCGCCGCGCCGGATCCGCTGGCTGATGACGGTGGATACGCCGTCGCCGCGCATGGTGACGCCGTAGAGTGCGTCAGCCACTTCCATGGTGCGCTTCTGGTGGGTGATGACAATGAGCTGGCTGGACTCGCGCAGTTCTTCGAAGATGCTGATCAGCCGGCCCAGGTTCGTGTCATCCAGGGCCGCCTCCACCTCGTCCATCACATAGAACGGCGAGGGCCGGGCCTTGAAGATGGCCACCAGCAGGGCGACGGCCGTCAGTGACCGCTCACCCCCGGAGAGCAGCGACAGGCGTTTGATCTTCTTGCCCGCCGGCCGGGCCTGCACCTCGATGCCCGTGGTGAGCATGTTGTCCGGATCGGTCAGGACCAGGCGGCCTTCCCCGCCTGGGAACAGCCGGCCGAAGACCTGCGTGAACTGCTCCGCGGTGTCCCGGTAGGCGGCGGTGAAGACTTCCTCCACGCGGCGGTCGACGTCGGCGATGATGTCCAGCAGGTCCCTGCGGGTGGCCTTGAGATCTTCCAGCTGGGTGGACAGGAAACGGTGGCGTTCCTCCAGGGCGGCGAATTCCTCCAGGGCCAGAGGGTTGACGTTCCCCAGGGCGGCCAGGTCCCGTTGGGCACGTTTGAGCCGTTTTTCCTGCTCGGCCCGCACATACGGAATGCCGTCCATAAGCGGATTGCCGTCCTCGTCCACCGGTGCGCGCAGGGCCGCCCACTTGTCTCCGCTGACCGGCTCGGCCGGCACCGGGACGGGCTGGTCCGGTCCGAAGTTCGCCACCAGGTGCTCCGGGGTCATGCCCAGTTCCTCGAGGGCACGCGCTTCCAGGGCCTCGATGCGCAGGCGCTGCCGGGCCCGGGCGAGTTCGTCGCGGTGGACCGAATCCGTCAACCGGGCCAGGTCGGCCGCGGCGTCATTGACGGCGCTGCGGACGGCGGCCAGTTCGGCCTCCCCCGCGCTCCGGGCTTCCTCGGCCCGGGTCCGCTCCCCCGCAGCCAGCTCCAGGGATACCTGCAGGTGGGCCAGCACGGCTTCCGCCGCCTTGCCCACGGCCACCGCCCGGGCATGTTCCCCGGCCCGGCGGCGGGCACGTTCCGCTGCAGCGGCAAGCGTCCGGCGTTCCGCAGCGGCGGCACGTTCGAGGGATTCGGCCCGGCCGGACACGCCCTTGAGCTGTTCTTCGGCCGAGCGCAGGGCCAGCCGGGCGTCCGTTTCCGCCCGGCGTGCGGAGGCGGCGGCGAGCGCCAGGGCGTCCCGGCGGTCCGCGGAGGGTTCTTCGCCGGGGCGGTGGTCCTTGCCGGCGGCAGCAAGACGCTCCGACACTGAAGCCAGCTCCGCTTCGTCCTGCGCGACGTTGGCCTGGGCCGCGGCCAGCAGGGATGCGAGCCGTTCGGCCTCCCCCGCGGCGGCACGCACGGCCGAGCCGAGGGATCCGAGCCGTTCGGCGACGGCGGCGAGCCGGGCATCGGACTCGTTCAGGGCGGCGAGGGCGGCCTCCGAACGCACCCGGCACGCCCGGACGGTTGCGGCGGCAGCCTCGATTCCCGCGCCGGCTTCCTCCGCGCGGGCACGTGCCGCGGCCAGCCGGGCATCCGTGTCCTCCACCGCTGCGGAGATTTCGAGCAGTCCCGGGGCCGAGGCCGATCCGCCGCGGACACTGTAGGCGGTCAGGACATCACCGTCCGCCGTCACGGCCGTGGCTGCGGGGACGGCCGACACCACGCTCACGGCCGCGTCCAGGTCCGCCACCGCTACGGCATGGCCCAGCAGGGCGTCCAGCGCCTCCTGCACTCCGGCGTCGGCGCTCACCAGGGACACGCTCACCAGGGACAGCACCGGGACTGCGCCGGACGGAAGATCGGCCGGCAGAGTCCGGTCCGGAGCGGTCGTCCCGCCGAGCAGCAGTGCGGCCTGCCCCTCTCCGGTGTCCTTGAGGTGCTGCAGGGCCTGCGCGGCGGCGTCGAGGTCCCGGACAGCCAGGGCATCGGCTGCCGTTCCCAGGGCTGCCGTCACCGTACGTTCATAGCCGGGCTTGATGCTGATCAGATCCGCCAGCGGCGCCAGCACCCCGGGCAGCCCGGCTTCCCGCAGGAAGGCACTGCCGTCGCGCCGGTCCAGCCCGACGGCGAGTGCCTCCCGGCGGGCGGCCAGGTTCTCCGCTTCCCGGACCGCGTCTTGGCGCGCCTGCTGCAGCTGCCGCAGGGATTCTTCGGCTTCCTCCGCAGCTGCCTGCGCGTCCTCGTACTCGGCGTCCAGGTCCGCTTCGCCCGCTTCGGCACCGGCAGCGGAGCCTTCCAGCTGCCCGAACTCCTCCTGCGCCCGGATGCGGCGTTCCTCGGCAGCGCTGATCGATGCGCGCAGCCTGTCCGCTTCGGACCGGGATGAGGCCACCCGGGAGCGGGCTGCTTCCACCGAACCGGCCAGCCGCGCCAGGCCCTCACGCCGGTCCGCGGCGGCACGCAGGAGGGAGGCATACCGCTTCTCCTCGGCTGCGGCGTCGGCTTCGGCAGCCTCGCGGGTCTTCACGGCGTCCTGAAGCAGTGCCCGCCGGCCCTCAATATCGGCTTCCAGGGCTGCGGCTTCCGCCCGGACCCGGTCCGCGGAGGCCTGCAGCTGGTCCGGATCCCGGCCGCTGCCCGCAGCGGGTTCCGCCGTGCCCAGCAGGCGGGCGCGTTCGGCGGCGAGCGCGGCGAGGGACCGGAATCTCTCCTGCAGCGAGGACAGTTCGTACCAGGTGTCCCGGGCGGCGTTCAGCTGCGGTGCCGCGTCCGCGGCCAGGGTTTCCAGGGCCGCCTGGCGCTGCCGCCCCGCGGCGACGGCGGCCTCCGCCTCGGCGCGGCGCACCTTCAGGGCGTCCTCATCCGCGGTTTCCTTCAGCCAGGCAGCGGTCAGCGTGGCCAGGTCATCGGCGAGCAGGCGCGACCGGGCGTCCCGGGCGTCCTGCTGCACCGTCTTGGCCCGGCGGGCGACGGCGGCCTGCTTGCCCAGCGGTCCGAGCTGGCGGCGCAGTTCTGCCGTGAGATCAGTCACCCGCGCCAGGTTGGCCTGCATGGCGTCGAGCTTGCGCAGGGTTTTTTCCTTGCGCCGGCGGTGTTTGAGGATGCCGGCGGCCTCTTCGATAAACCCGCGGCGTTCCTCGGGTGTTGCGTGCAGCACCTTGTCCAGCTGTCCCTGGCCGACGATGACATGCATCTCGCGGCCCAGCCCCGAATCCGACAGGAGCTCCTGGATGTCCAGCAACCGGCACGGGCTGCCGTTGATGGCGTACTCCGACCCGCCGGCACGGAACAGCGTGCGGGAGATGGTGACTTCGGAGTATTCGATCGGCAGGGCGCCGTCGGCGTTGTCGATGGTCAGGGATACCTGCGCCCGACCAAGCGCCTGCCGGCCCGAGGCGCCGGACGTGCCGGCGAAAATCACGTCTTCCATCTTGCCGCCGCGCAGGGTCTTGGCGCCCTGCTCGCCCATCACCCAGGCCAGGGCATCCACCACGTTGGACTTTCCGGACCCGTTGGGTCCCACCACCGCCGTGACACCTGGCTCGAATTCAAAGGTGGTGGCCGATGCGAAGGACTTGAATCCTCGCATGGTCAGGGTCTTCAGATGCACGGGGGTTAATCTCTCCTACCGGGGTTGATTCATTAAATCTACGCGGTTACCGTCAAAATTCCGCTCTACTCGGAGAGCGTAATCGGGCCTTTCCCCCCGGAATTGCCGGGCCGGTCAGTAGGCTTCTTGAAAGAGTCATATGATTTTAGGGCGTGGATGCAGGCTTCACGGCGGCCGCCAGCGCGATAGGTTCAGCAGCAGACAAGGCAGGCATTTTGACCGGGAACTTCAACTTCCAGCACTCCAACTCCGCCATCCTCAGCGTGAACAGCGTTGAAGCTCCGGTGGTCATGAGTTCACGTGAATTCGACGAGCGCCTTGAGCCCTCGCTTAAACGGCTGCGCCTCTCCAAGCGCCTGCTGGAGCGGGTGGCAGGCGTCACCGAGAGGCGGTGGTGGGCTCCCGGCACTGCGTTCGACGACGGCGCCACCGAGGCCGGAGCCAAGGCGCTGGCCGAAGCCGGCGTCGAGGCGTCCGAAATCGGGCTGCTCATCAACACCTCGGTGACACGGCGCAATCTGGAACCGTCCGTGGCCGTGAAGATCCACAACGGTCTGGGGCTTCCTTCCTCCGCCCTGAACTTCGATCTGGCCAACGCCTGCCTGGGCTTCGTCAACGGCGTCACCCTGGCCTCCAACATGATCGACTCGGGACAGATCAACTATGCCCTGATCGTGGCGGGCGAGGACTCCCAGGGCGTGCAGGAAGCCACCTTCGAGCGGCTGAACGCGCCCGACTCCACCCGCGACGACTACCTGCGCGAATTCGCCACGCTGACCCTCGGCTCCGGTGCCGCAGCGGCCGTCATCGGCCGTGCCGACCGGCACCCGGGCTCGCACCGCATCCTCGGCGGCGTCTCCCGTGCCGGCACCCAGCACCATGAACTGTGCGTGGGCGGCATCGACGGCATGTACACCGACACCAAGGGCCTGCTCGACGGCGGACTGGAACTGGTGGTCGATGCCTGGCATGAAGCCCACGGCAACGGCTGGGACTGGTCCGGGATGGACCGCTACGTCACCCACCAGGTGTCCAATTCCTACACCAACGCCATCATCAAGGCGGTGGACCTGGACCGTAAAAAGGTGCCCATGACGTTCCCGAACTGGGGCAATGTGGGGCCGGCCTCGCTGCCGATGACCCTGGCCCAGGAATCACGCTCCCTGAACCCGGGTGACCGGGTCCTGTGCATGGGCGTGGGCTCCGGCCTGAACACCACCATGATGGAGATTGCGTGGTAGAGGAGCTTTGGCCCGGCGTTTCCTCCGCCTGGTCCGCGTTCGTCCATGTTCCCTCCACCGCCGCCGTCGACGCTCCGGGAACGGTCCGCAAGTGGCATGTCCTCGACAACGGACCTGATCTGGCCGAGGCCGGCATCGAACCCGCCGGCACCCTGCTCTGCGTGCATGGCAACCCCACCTGGTCCTACCTCTGGCGCAGCCTCCTTGCCGCCGGGTCCGCGGCGGAGAAGCCGTGGCGCGTGGTGGCCGTGGACCAGCTGGACATGGGCTTTTCCGAGCGCACCGGCGCGTTCCGGCGGCTGGAGGACCGGATCACCGACCTCGGCAACCTGACGGACACGCTGGGGATCACCGGTCCCGTGGTGACCGTCGGCCATGACTGGGGCGGCGTGATTTCCCTGGGCTGGGCACTGCGGCACCGCCGCCAGCTCGCGGGCGTGGTGCTGACCAACACCGCCGTGCATCCGGCAGGTTTCTCCCTGCCGCCGGCCCTGAAACTGGCCCTGCATCCCGCGGTTCATCCGTGGGGTACCCGCAGCACCGACGCGTTTATCCGGGTGACGCATTCCCTGGCACAGCCCGCACTGCCGGCTCCGGTGCGCGAGGCGTTCGCGCTGCCGTACCGCGGCGCGGCCCGCCGGCACGGTGTGGCGAACTTCGTGGCTGACATTCCCGCCGATGAAACCCATCCCAGCTGGCGTGCCCTCAACACCGTCGCGGACGGCATCCGCCGCCTGGACGTTCCGTCCCTGGTCCTCTGGGGGCCCAAGGACCCCGTTTTCTCCGACCGCTACCTGCGTGACCTGCTGGAACGGATGCCGGCCTCCTCCGTGCACCGGTTCGAAGGGGCAAGCCATCTGCTGGCCGAAGACGTGGATATCGCCTCGCCTGTATTCAGCTGGCTGCAGGGAGCCGTGGAAACCCCTGCGGATACCTCGCTGCGGCGCAGCGAGCCGTTCCGCCCCATGCTCGCGGAACTGGATGAACGCGCCGCGGACACCACGCCGGCCGTCGTCGACATGGCACCGCTGGACGGCGGCGGCGCAGACGCCGAACCGCGCACCCTGTCCTGGTCCGGACTCGCCGAACGGGTGAATGCCCTCGCGGCGGGACTCGCCGCGGCCGGTGTGCGTCCCGGCACCCGGGTGAACCTGCTGGTTCCGCCCGGCATTGAACTGACGTCGCTGATCTACGCCTGCCTGCGCCTGAACGCCGTGATTGTGGTGGCCGACGCCGGGCTGGGCGCCAAGGGACTGGGCCGGGCCATCAAGGGCGCCGGGCCGGCGTTCCTCATCGGCATCGACCGCGCCCTCATCGGTGCCCGGGCCTTCGGCTGGCCGGGTACGCGGATCAGCGTGTCCGAACTGTCACCGGCGCGCAAACGCCTGCTCGGCGTTCAGCACTCCGTGGAGGAGCTCATTGCCGACGGCGCCGGATCCGAGGTGCCCTGGTACCCCGCGGATCCCGACGCCGACGCCGCCGTCCTCTTCACCTCCGGCTCCACCGGACCGGCCAAGGGCGTGGTCTACACGCACCGGCAGCTGGCCGCGATGCGCGATGCCATCAAGGACACCTACAACCTGCGTGCCGGGACCTCGCTGGTGGCCGGCTTCGCGCCGTTCGCCCTGCTCGGTCCGGCACTGGGGGCGACGTCGGTGACACCGGACATGGACGTCACGTCGCCGCGCACCCTCACCGCGGCGGCACTGGCGGATGCGGCGGTGGCCGTGAACGCCACCACCATCTTCGCGTCCCCGGCAGCATTGACGAACGTGATCGCGACGTCCGGGGAGCTGGACGCTCCGCAGCGGGCGGCACTGGCACAGGTCGAGCTGCTGCTTTCGGCCGGTGCACCCATTGCCGAGCCGCTGCTGGCCCAGGTGCAGGACCTGGTCCCCAAGGCCTCCCTGCACACCCCGTACGGCATGACCGAAGCACTTCCCGTCACCGACATCAGCCTCGAAGGCATCCGCGCGGCAGGGTCCGGCAACGGCGTCTGCGTCGGTACTGCCGTCTCCCGGGCCGATGTGGCCATCGCCGAAGTCTTCCCGGACGGCTCCGTCGGCACCGAGCCGCTCACCGTGCCGAACCGCACCGGCGAAATCCTGGTCAGCGCCCCGCACGTCAAGGACCGCTACGACAGGCTCTGGATCACCGAAAGCGGCAGTTCGTCCATTGACGGCTGGCACCGCACCGGCGACGTCGGACATTTCGACGACGAGGGCAGGCTGTGGGTGGAAGGACGCCTCGGGCATATCCTCACCACCGCCGGCGGGGTCCGGACTCCGGTCGCTGCCGAGCAGGCAGCCGAGGCTGTCGACGGCGTGCGGCGGGCCGCACTGGCGGGCGTCGGACCCGCGGGGGCGCAGGTTCCCGTGGCCGTGGTGGAAACCGATCCTCCCTCCCGAAAGGCCGGAGTTGCTCCGGCGGCACTCACCGCGGCCGTGCGGGACCGGGTACGGGAGCAGTGCGGGTTCGACGTCGCCGCGGTGTTGGTGCTGCCGCAGATGCCCACCGATATCCGGCACAATTCCAAGATTGACCGCACGGCACTGGCCGGCTGGGCGTCGCGCCTGCTGGCCGGCGGTCCAGTGCCGAGCCTGGGCAGGGGCAAGCGATGAGCGCCCTGACTCCGCGCAATGTCCTGGTCACCGGAGCGAGCGGCCTGCTGGGCGGCGCCGTAGCCGATCTGCTGGAGGCCAAGGGCCACAAGGTCCGCACCTTCCAGCGCCGGCCGGGGATCCCGGGCCGGGACTCCGTCGCCGGGTCCGTTGCCGATCCTGCCGCCGCTGCCCGCGCTGTCGACGGAATGGATGCCGTCATCCATCTCGCGGCGAAGGTCTCCTTTACCGGCGAATGGCACGAGTTCGAGGAAACCAACATCCTCGGCACACAGGTCCTGCTGCGGGCTGCACGGGCTGCCGGGGTGCGCGACGTCGTTTTTGTGTCCTCTCCGTCCGTGGCCCACTTCGGTGAGCCGATTGCCGGCTCAGGTGCCGGCACGGCGGACCCTGCCCGTGCCCGCGGCTTCTACGCCGCCTCCAAAGCGGAGGCCGAGCTGCTTGCGCTGGGACAGAATTCCCCCGACTTCCGGGTTGCGGCCATCCGGCCGCACATAGTCTGGGGTCCGGGCGACACGCAGCTGGTGGAACGCGTCATTGACCGTGCCCGGTCCGGCCGCCTGCCGCTGCTGGATGCCGGAGCGGCCCTGATCGACACCACGTATATCGATAACGCGGCAGCCGCGATTGTCCGCGGTCTGGAACGGATGGATGCCGCCGCCGGCCGCGCCCTGGTGGTGACGAACGGGCAGCCGCGTCCGGTCGGGGAACTCATTGCCGGTATCTGTGCGGCCGCAGGCGTGGCCGCACCGGGATGGAGCGTTCCGGGAAAGGTTGCCCGCGGTGCGGGAAGCCTGATCGAACGGGTCTGGCTGAAGGCGGGCCGCCGCGGTCTGGTCCATGACGAACCGCCCATGACGCGTTTCCTGGCCGAGCAGCTTTCGACGTCGCACTGGTTCGACCAGCGTGAAACCCGCGAAGTCCTGGACTGGACTCCGGAAGTGTCCATCGAAGAGGGCATGTCCCGCCTGGCCCGGCACTACTCCCCCACGTCCTAGGATGATGCCAGTGAAGAGCCTGCAGAAGATCGAGTCCTGGCCGGTTGGCAATGCTGCCGCCGCGGTCGTGTCCGCCGACGGCGGGGTGCTGGGCACAGCCGGTGACCAGGACCGCCGTTTTCCGCTGGCTTCCGTCACGAAGCTGCTGAGTGCCTACGCCGTGCTGGTGTCCCTGGATGAGGGTGCCCTGGAACTGGATCAGCCTGCGGGACCCGAGGGATCCACCGTCCGGCACCTGCTGGCCCATTCCGGCGGCTACGATTTCGGCGAGCGCACCGTCCGCTATCCCCCCGGTACCCGCCGCCTGTATTCCAACGCGGGCTTCGAGGTTCTGGGGGAAACCCTGGAGGAAGCCACCGGCATGGCCTTCGGTGAATATCTGCGTGAAGGCGTGCTGGTGCCGTTGGGCATGTCCTCGACGGCGCTGGAGGGCTCCCCCGCTGCCGGCGGCGTTTCGACCGCCGGGGACCTGTGCCGGTTTGCCGCCGAACTGCAGGCTCCCACGCTCACGGATCCAGGCCGGCTCACTGAGGCCACGCAGGTGGTCTTCCCCGGTCTCGCCGGAGTGCTTCCCGGTTTCGGCCGGCAGAAGGAGAACGATTGGGGTCTCGGCTTCGAGATCCGTGCCCATAAGTCTCCGCATTGGACCGGCGCCCATAGCTCTCCGGCCACGTTCGGCCATTTCGGTCAGTCCGGCACCTTCCTCTGGGTGGATCCGGAAGCCCGTGCTGCTGCCGTCTGCCTCACCGACCGCGATTTCGGCCCTTGGGCTGCGGACGTCTGGCCTCCCTTCACCGACGGGATTCTGGCCGAGCTGGCCGCACGGTAGGGTCCCGCTTCGGCACGGCTGCCGGAATACTCCCTGCGCCACGGCGCCCATCACGCGGGTCCATCACGCCGCCCGGATCAGGTCCACTATGCAGCCTTCCAGGAACGCAGGCGGAGACTCTGGGCGTTTGACCGGCCGTGTTCCTGCGCACGATTGATCTTCCGGTTCCGGTACCCGCCCCATCTCCAACTCCGGTTCCAGTTCCGGTTCCCGCCCCATCCCGGGCTGCTGCTACGGCTCTGGCCCCAGGCAGCGGCGGCGCAGTAGACCGATAGGTGTGCCCCGTCGGGGTGGTGGTCTCGACGATATGCAGTCCGGGTTGCCTGGAAGAGCCGACCGTTCGCGCCTTCCAATCAGGTGCTTCCTTCGCCTGGTTGCACGCCTCGCAGAGTCCCTGCCCATTTACCAAGCTGGTGGGACCGCCGTCCTGATGCGGGCGAATATGGTCAAGATGCCGGATCGGTGCCCCGCACCACGGCATTCGGCAGGTCTGGTCCCGTGCCGCGATAAACCGTCCGAGTGAGGGCGGGAACAACCGCGACCGGGAATCCATGGCCACTAGCTGACCGGTGTCCGGTTCGGCGTAGAGCCGGCGGATCCAGCGTTCGTCCTGTCTGTTCCGCTTGGTTTTCCGTCCGGACTCTGCGTGCCGCCCAGTATTCGAGGCTCCCTGTTCCCGGCGCCGCCCCCTGACCAGATCCCTCGCCCACTGTGCCGGGACAGGACCGTACCCGGGGACCAGGGCGGGTTCTGAGTCCCCGCCCAGCAGGGTCCGGTCCGACATCACCAGCTGCACCTCCACCTTCATCCCACCAGCCTCGGACTGCCCCGTCACGCGTTCGACGAGGGTGTCCGCCATAATCTGTCCCCGGCCCCGTCCATCCCCGGACGCACGCAGCCGGTCCGCTTCACGTGACAACGCCGCATAGACGCCCACCCCTTGGGCTACGGGCAGCAGTCCGGTCAGATAGGTCATGGTGTCCGGCGCGGGCCGGCAGGAGACAAAACGCTCCGATTCGGCCTTGGCTGCACGCTTGACCGCGGCCTGCGGATCGAGCCGGTAGGCGGCGGCTCTAGCTCGGGCGATGACCTGTCGGTCTCCCAGGCTTTCCAGGACGTCGGGATCTCCGGCGACTTCTTCATCCACCCGCCGCCGGTCCTCCAGGCTCAGACAGGCGGTCTCGCGAACCAGCAGCGTTGCCCGCCACTCGCTGATCCTCCCCAAGGTCAGGGCCTGCAGAGTGCACGGCATCTCGGAGGTCAGCACCTTCGCGAAGCCCAGCAGCCGCCCGCCGCGATTAGATGATTCCCTCCGTGCCAAGGCAATCTGGGAGGCAACACCGCGGCCCAGTTCCTCGCGAAGCACTCCGGCCTCGGCCTGCTTCCGGCGTTGCGAAGCATCAAAGACGGCAGTTGCTCGAGCCTGTGCCGCAGCAGCTGCGGCCTTGAGTTCCTCCAGGGCTCGGATGTGGTCAATGAGGCCGCCGTCCTGCTCCCCCGCCTGCTCTCCATCACCGCCGGGAAGACCCTCCGCGTCCTCTGCGAGTTCCTCAACCCACGCATTCACCAGCGCGGTGCCGGCAGTCAATCTGCCGGTCCGCTGATGACTTCCAGACGGAGAATATTCGAACATGTATTCGAGTCTATCGGGGCCGCGGACTCCGCTCCAGGGAAAAAATACCTGTTCCACTACCCGTTTTTGCGGCTCCTTTCTCCGTCCTCTTGTCTCTGCTCCCGTGGGATGAGTTGGCCACCTAGGGGGCATGAACCCTCCCCACCTAGCTCCCATGCCCCTACCCACCTAGAAAGGAAAATACGACGACGGCGGCCAGCAGTGCTACCTGACCAGCCAGGGCGAGATTTCCCGGCTCCTTCTTCAATTTCTTCCCTGCCTTGGACTTTCGACGCGGCTTACCAGGAATAGGCACAACTCGCGCTTCCCGCGCCGCAAGGGACGGCCGCCGGGTTTGCTCCGCCGCCGGTGGCTCCGTCGCCGTCGCTACGTTCGCCGTCGCCACGTTCGCCGGCGCTCTCGCCGTCGCCACGTTCGCCGGCGCTGCCGTCGCCACCTCCGCCGCCACTTCCGCCGGCTCAGCAACCTCGGTCTCTGCAGCTTCCCCCGCCGCACGCGCCGGCTTCGACGTCCGCCGCGGCAGGTCCGGCCAGCGCAGAACTGCTCCGGCAACAGCCGCCGCCAAGGCGACGACGGCCACCACCCAAAGGACCACCGATCCGGAACTCCACGGGGAGATCAGACGCAGAATTCCCGCAATCGAAGCCGTTTCCAACAAACCCGCCAGCAGGGACCTCCGGCTCGGACCGGAGAGCGTCCCTGCCTGCTTCCAGACAGGAACCGCCACCGACAAAGAGAGCACGACCAGCCAGACGGCGAGCGCCCAGGACACCAGGTTCAGCGCCATCAGAGGCCTTCCTTCAGCAGGGCCAAGGCGGCCTCTTCCTGCCCGGCAGCCACGTTGGAGAGGATCAGCACCGCTGTGCCCGCCTCACGGTCCATTGCCACCATGGCGGCAAAGCCTCCGGTTTGGCCGTTGTGCCACGTCGCAGCCCGACCGCTGGCTGAGGAGACCTGCGTAAACCACCCCAGACCCACCTGCTCGCCGCCGCCGCCCTCACCCGTGTCCCAGCGCGGCTCCAGGGCCGCGGAACCCGGTGCCGTCTCCGCCAGCAACGCCTGGAGGTAAACCGACATATCCGCCGCGGTAGACCGGATCCCACCCATCGGCGCCCCGCCACCGGCGGTCCAGGCAGCGTGCCGCAGTCCGCTTGCAGCCCGCCCGGTCGGAGCATCGGGTCGCAGGTTCCCTGCGGTGACCGGCACATACGTGTCCTTCATTCCCAGGGGTTCCAGGATCCGCTCCTGCAGCAGATCGGCGTAGTCCATCCCGGCTTCCTTGGCGAGCAGCTGCCCCAGGAAGGCATAACCGAGGTTGGAGTACGCCACGGTGCCCCGCCCTCCCAATGACGCGGACTGTGCATGTTCGATCACCTCGGCGGGCGGGGCAGTGTAGGGGTCGCGGCGGAGAGCGGAATTCAGAAACGACGAAACCAACGCACCGGGATCGGTGGCAAGCCGGGGCAGTCCCGACCGGTGGCTGGCCAGCTCCGCCAAGGTGACGGTGCCGATTTCGGCCTCCGGGTCCTTCAGGTCCGGCCCGAGGATCTCGGCAACGGTGGTCTCCAGAGTCACCTCGCCGCGCTCGACGGCGTCCGCCAGCAGGGCTGCCGTGAACGTTTTGGACACCGACCCGATCTCGAACTCAGTCCGTTCATCGGCACCGAAACCGGCGATCCGCACGGTGCCGTCTTCCAGGTAGGCCACGCTGACCTTGTCGGCCGGTTTCTGCAGCAGGGGCCTAACAGTTTCCGCCAGTGCCGCATCACCGGAAACCTGCGTCGACAGGCGCGGCGCCCATGGTGCGGCCAGCAGCCCGCAGGCCAGCACCGCGGAGGCGGAAAGGGCGGCGACGGTAATACGTCTGCGCTTGTTCATATCAGTTACCTCCGGAGGCAGCGGTCAGAATGGCGAGCAGCGGAATGACGCGGGCGGGCGGAATCCGGTAGCGGGACCGGGCATGCGGCGCGAGCCAGCCCGCAGCCGTCAACTGGTGAACGTGGTGGTAGATCTGCCCGGACGTTCCGGACCCCAGTTCCTCCACCAGCCCGGCCACGGTCTCGGTTCCGCCGAGCACCGCACGCAGCACAGCCAGGCGGACGGGATGGCCCAGAGAGGCAAGGGAGTCAGCGAACTGCGTCCAGTCGACGTCGAGCAGATGCTCGGTCTCCAGCCCGTACTGGTACTCGTAGTGGGCGCCGGCGGCCGTTGTGGCGGTGCCGGTGAACAGCACCGCACCCGGCTCGGGGTGGCGCTTCCTCACCCCTTCAAGGGCCCAGAACACGTCCGCATCATCAGCGGACGACGCCGGACCCGCGGCTTCCGCGCGCTGTTCCAGCGCTGCGATACGTGCCTCCAGGGCCTGAAGCCGGGCGTCGTCGTCAATGGGCATGGCTACAGAATTACGTAATTCCAGAATAAATACAAGACTTACGTAATTACTCTTTTGCCGACCCGTGACTTTCCGCAACGGAAACCCTTCCCTTTCCGTTGCGGAAAGTCTAGGCTGCCGGCATGACGCAAAATCATGCCGCCCGTCCCTCCGCCGAAGAAGCACGCCAGGCACTGAAATCCGTCTCCCAGTCAAAGGAGGCTCTGGCTCCGCACGTCAGGTCGCCCGCATGGCTCTATCCCGTCCAGGGCATAGGCATGGGGGTGTTCGTCATCGGCCTGGTCTTCTCCAAGGACGCCGGATGGGCGTCCGCCCTCATTGCGGTATCGGCAGTGATCTTTTGCGTCCTGCCGATTCTCCAGTCGCGCAGCCGCCTGGTCATTGATGTCTACACCCATCCCGGCAGCCGCGGACTGGCCTGGACGTATGTCGCCGCGTTCGCGCTCATCGCCGTTGCGGCCGTCGTGCTGTACTTGACCTTCAAGCTGGCATGGATAGGTTACGGCGCTGCCGTGTTTGTCCTGATGCTCACGCTGGTGATGGGACCGGCCATGGATGCCCGGCTGGCACGCGCGCTGCGGAACGCCGCCTGATGGGCGAGGGATTCAGTGAGGTCATCCACGTACCCACCCGGCTGCGGATCTGTTCGATCCTTGCCGAAGTGGGCGAAGCCGAATTCGGCGTGCTCCGGGACGCGCTGGACCTGAGCGACTCGGTACTAAGCAAACACGTCAAGGTGCTCGAACAGGCCGGGTTTGTCACCGTGCGCAAAGGTTCCGTGAACGGCCGCACCCGTACCTGGGTGGCCCTGAACAAGATCGGGCAGAAGGCATTCAAGGCCCACATCGAGGAGCTCCGCAAGCTCGCTGCCGCCGGAGACCTGCTCGAGCCATGAAAATCTACAATCCGCAGGTCATCCTGTTCGTCGCCGACGTCTCGCGGGCGGCTCGCTTCTACGCGGCCCTCGGCTTCACTGAAGAATTCCGCGCAACCGGAGCGGGGGCGGCACCGGTCAAAATCGAACTGTCATTGGACGGCTTCGAACTCGGGCTCGCGCTGCCTGGACCGGCGGCGGAAGCCCACGGGCTCACCCCGGTCACAGCCGGACACCGCGCGTGCCTCACGCTCTGGACGGACGACGTCGCAGCCGCCTACGCCGCAGCGCTCGACGCCGGAGCAAGAGACCTTCAAGGACCGCACCCGTTCCTGGACGGAAGACTGCGGGTTGCCTTCGTCGAGGACTTCGACGGGCATCCGATCCAGCTCGTGGAACGGGAACCTACCAGCGGCCGTTCCTAGGCCGCGGCTGGCAGACCGGACAGCTGTACGAGGACCGGTTCATAAACGAATCGCGCCGGATCAGGGTGTGCAGTCCCAACTCCTCGCAGCGCGGACACGGCAGGCCCTCGCGTCCGTACGCGTTCAGGGACCGGGAGAAGTACCCGGAGGCGCCGTTGACGTTGACGTACAGCGAATCGAAGCTGGTGCCGCCCGCAGCGAGGGCGCGGGTCATGACCTCCCGGGCAGCCTCCACCAGCCGCAGCGCGTCGGCCCGGCGCATGGTGTCCGTGGGACGGGCAAAGTGCATGCGTGCCGCCCACAGGGACTCGTCGGCGTAAATGTTTCCGACCCCGGAAATCAGGCCCTGGTCCAGCAGCGCCCGTTTGATTCCGGTGCGCCGCAGCCGCAGCCGCCGGTAGAACTCGTCGAAGGAGAAGGCGGGATCCAGGGGGTCCCGGGCAATGTGGGCGGCCTCGGCAGCCACCAGCGGCAGGCCGGTTTCGGACAGCCCGCCGGGGGCGCCGTCCGGCGTTGGAACCAGGTCGGTGAGGAACATGCCGCCGAAAATCCGCTGGTCCACAAAGCGCAGTTCATCCGGCATCTCGGTGCCGGAGGAGTCCCGGGCTGGGCTGAGCGTGAACCGGACCTTGAGGTGCTTTTCGTCCGGCAACGCGGAGTCCTCCATCAGGAGCTGGCCGCTCATGCCCAGGTGGGCCATCAGCGCGAAGGAGGGCACGACGTCGTCGGCCGCCCCGGAGTGCGCAGGAGCGGATTCGAGCAGCGGCAGCCAGAGGAACTTGCCGCGGCGCACGACGTCGGCCACCACCGCGCCTTCAAGGTTGCCGATGAGATCGGCCGGCCCGGGTGCGTGGCGCCGCACCGAGCGCGGATCCAGCACCTCAGCGCCGGTGATGGTCCGTCCGCGGACCCAGGAGGCCAGGCCGCGGCGGACCACCTCCACCTCGGGAAGCTCAGGCATGGCAGGAGCCCCTAGGAACCGGCAGCCGGGGAGCCGGATTTCTTAGCGTTGATCATCTTCCAGGTGGCAGCGGCGGCTTCCTGCTCGGCTTCCTTCTTGGAATGGCCGGTGCCGGTGCCGAAGGGCTTGTCTCCGATGTGGAGGACGGCCACGAAGCTGCGGGAGTGGTCGGGACCGGACCCGGAGACCCGGTATTCGATGTCGCCCATTTTCCGGCCGGCAGCGATCTCCTGGATGCTCGTCTTCCAGTCCGTTCCGGCGCCGAGGGCTTCGGCGTTGGACAGCAGCGGCCCCACGAGGCGCATGACCATGCTCCGGGCGGTTTCGATGCCGTGGTCCAGATAGACGGCGCCGATGATCGCTTCGGTGGTGTCGGCCAGGATGGAGGACTTGTCCCGCCCGTTGGTGAGCTTCTCACCCTGGCCCAGCAGGATGTACTCCCCCAGGCCCAGGTCCCGGGCAATGCCGGCGAGGGCACGGGTACTGACGACGGCGGAGCGGCGCTTGGCCAGCTCACCCTCGGAAAGGTCAGGATTATCCCGGTAAAGCGCATCCGTTACCGAGAACCCCAGAATGGAGTCGCCCAGGAATTCCAGGCGCTCGTTCGTGGGGATGCCGCCCTGCTCGTAGGCGTAGGAGCGGTGCGTGAGTGCAAGACGAAGCGTCCCGGCGTCGATATCGACACCGAGACGCTTCATAAGCTCTTCAGTATTCTTCACTTTTGGATACAACCCGAAAAGCAGTATTCATGGTCCCGTCCGCGGCACCGCCAGGGATGCGCGTAACCGGGCCGAATACTGGTCTTAGACGTCCGCGACCTTGCGGCCCTTGTATTCAAGGAACAGCGCGGTGCCGGCGGAGTCGGTAACGACCTTGGCCTGGTGCGGCAGGCTATAGGTGACGCGGCCGTTCTCCACGGTCTTCACCAGGTTGGGCGCGGTCGCCTTCCACTGGGACCGGCGTGCACGTGTATTCGCGCGGGACATTTTCCGCTTCGGAACAGCCACGGCTAACTCTCTTCTCTCTCGTCTGACTCTGTACTTGGTGCCGCAGTATCTTCTGCGGCCGTGCCGGTCAGCCCGGCGAGGGCTGCCCAGCGAGGATCCACTGCTTCATGGTGGTGACCCGGATCCTCCTCAAGGCGCGCTCCGCATTCGGAGCAAAGGCCTTCGCAGTCTTCCCGGCACACCGGCTGGAACGGCAGGGTAAGAACCACTGCGTCCCGCAATACCGGTTCAAGATCGATGACATCGCGCTCGATCCGGTGCTGCTCTTCTTCATCTTCTTCTTCGAAGGACTCAGCGTCCTCGTAGTAGAAGAGTTCCTGCACATCGACTTCTTGGTCATACGCGAGTGGCTTCAGGCAGCGGCCGCATTCGCCCTTTATGGGAGCGATCACAACGCCGGATACCAGAATCCCTTCGTGCACGGCCTCCAACCTCAAGTCAACCTCGAGCTCGGATCCTTCCGGAACGCCGATAAGCGCAACACCGAAGTCTTTCGGTGCCGGTACATGTTCATGCAAGGTCCGCATCGTTCCCGGGCTGCGCCCGAGATCCCTGACGTTTATAGCCAGGGGAGTATCCGGATTGGACCGCGAAAATTCGCTAATGAGAACTCCTGTAGAACATAGACCGACATATCATCTTAGCCTGACTTGCCGGAATCTCTCAAACTGCGGCTGCACCGCAGCCGTGAAGCACGTGCGGGCACGTGCTTCAACAACCAGTTTACCCGCCAACGGGCATCCGGCTAATCGGGCACCCGGGCGGTGCCTCCGCAGCAGACGCGGACCCGTCCCCTACTGTGGGAACGTGAGAATCCTCCGCTGGTTCCTGGGGCACCGGCTGCTTCGGCGCAGTACGACGGCGGCCGCGTGCCTTCTTGCGGTCTGGCTGCTGGTCGCGTCGATCCTGTTTGTCTATCCTTCGGCCAGTGCCGCCGAGCCCGCCCGGGCGGACGCCGTCGTTGTCCTGGCCGGGGCCAGCAGCGAACGGTTGCCGGTGGGACGGGACCTGGTGCGGCAGGGCTATGCGCCGGTGCTGGCCCTGTCCGCCACGTACACGCCCGGAAACAAGGACACCGATTCCGTCTGCGCCCGGAACCTCAATCCGCGCATCGTCTGCTTTTCGCCGGATCCGATGACCACCCGGGGCGAGGCACGCGCCGTCGCCCGCCTGGCCCGGGACCGCGGCTGGACGGACATCATTGTGGTGACCTCCCGCTATCACGTCACGCGCGCGGAGCTGAACCTGGAACAGTGCAGCTCGGTGCACATCACCATGGTGGAATCCGCTCCTCAGCTGGGACCCGGGCAGTGGCTGGGCCGCTTCGTCGAAGAGACCGGCGGCGTGGCGGCCGGGCTGATCCGGCCGGCCTGCGCCAACCCGGTCTAGGCCCGCTGCCGGCCTTCCGTCAGGCGCTCCAGCACCGCGGCCGGCACATATCCGGAGATATCCCCGCCCAGGGCTGCGACTTCCTTGATCAGGGAGGAGGAGAGATGGGTGAAGCTGCTCTCCGCTGCCAGGAACACGGTTTCAACGCCGGTGAGCTGGCGGTTCATGACCGCCATCGGCAGTTCGTACTGGTAGTCCTGCACGGACCGCAGGCCCTTCACAATCGCGCCGGCTCCGTGCTCCCGGCAGAACTCGGCCAGGAGGCCCTCCCCCATCGGAACCACGCTCACCCCGGGCAGGGACTCCAGCGTCTTGGCGGCCAGCTCCAGGCGTTCCTCGGTGCTGAAGCGGTACTTCTTCGCATAGTTGGTGGACACCGCCACAATGACCTCGTCGAAGAGGCCCGCCGCTCGGGCGATCACCTCCACGTGGCCGTTGTGGAGGGGATCAAAGGAACCGGGGCATACAGCGCGTCGCATAGGTCGAATCTACCGGCTGCCGGCGGGTAATACTTGTTGCATGAGTATCAGCACAGCCGAGTCCCTGCTCCGCACGTCCCCGGGCCAGTCCCGGGAGCCGTGGCAGCGCACCGCCGCCGGAGCGAACCTGCTGGGTCCGGACGGCAACCTGGGATTGACCATTTTCGAGGAGATCACCGCGCTGGCCGGACGGCACGGTGCCATCAACCTGGGCCAGGGCTTTCCGGATGAAGACGGTCCGGCGGAAATGCTCGACGCCGCACGGGCAGCGATTGCCGCCGGCGCCAACCAGTACGCACCCGGGCAGGGCCTGCCGGTGCTGCGCTCCGCCGTGGCGGCCCACCAGGAGCGGTTCTACGGCCTGCAGGTGGACCCGGACACCGAGGTCATTGCCAGCACCGGCGCCACGGAGGCCATCGCCTCGGCCCTGCTGGCCCTGACCGGCCCCGGCGACGAGGTGCTGACCTTCGAGCCGTTCTATGATTCCTACGGCGCCATCATCGGGCTCAGCGGCGCCACGCACACCACCGTCTCCCTGGATGCACCGCATTTCCTGCCCGCCGACGGCGCCCTCGAGGCGGCGTTCACGGACCGCACCCGGGTGGTCCTGGTCAACAACCCGCACAACCCCACCGGCACCGTCTTCCCGCGGGCCGTACTGCAGCAGATAGTGGACCTGGCGAACAAGCACAACGCCGTGATCGTCACGGACGAGGTCTACGAACACCTGACCTTCGGTCCCGCCCACATCCCCGTCGCCACGCTGCCCGGCGCGGCGGACCGGACCCTGACCATTTCCTCGGCCGGGAAAACCTTCTCGGTCACGGGCTGGAAGGTCGGCTGGCTGACCGGCCCCGCGCCGCTGGTCTCGGCGGTCCGGACCGTCAAAACATTCCTGACCTACACCTCCGGCACCCCGTTCCAGTCCGCCGTCGCCGTCGGCCTGGGCCTTCCGGACCAGTACTTCACCGGGGCAGCGGCCACGCTGCAGGCCAAGCGGGACGTGCTGGGCGCCGGGCTGCAGGCCGCGGGGCTGGGCGTCCTGCCCTCGTCCGGCACCTACTTCGTTACGGCGGACACCGCGCCGCTGGGCATTACCGATGCCACGGCGCTGGCCCGCCGGCTGCCGGAACTGATCGGGGTGGCCGCCATTCCGGTGGCCGTGTTCTGCCACGACGACGGCGCCCGGCGCACCCGTTCGCTGCTGAGGTTCGCGTTCTGCAAGAAATTTGACGTCCTGGAGCAGGCTTCCGAACGCCTGGCCCGGCTGGGCGGTGTGCTGTGACCGCGTCCCGGCTGCTGCGCGGCATCGGCGCCCACGCCACCATCACCGAGGACGGCTTTACCCCCGGAGCCTATGTGCTTAGCATCGGCGGCGCGGAGCAGTCCCACGTGGACATGGCCCGCCCGCAGGAAATCTTCTACGAGTACCTGCGCCGGATCGGCAATGTCCTGGATCTGGCGGCACCGTCCGGGGAACCGCTGCGTGCCCTGCACCTGGGCGCCGGGGCCCTGACCCTCACCCGCTATCTGCAGGCCACCCGCCCCGGCTCCGCGCAGGTGGCGGTGGAACTGGAGCGCGAGCTGCTGGACTTTGTCCTGGCGCACCTTCCCCTGCCGGAGGGGACGGAGCTGGAGACGGTAATCGGCGACGCACGTGAATCACTGGACCGGTTCGCCGGGCAGCAGTTCGACGCCATTGTGCTGGACATCTTCGCCGGCGCCGATGCACCCGGGCACCTGACGACGTCGGACTTCTACACCGAGCTGGCGACGCTGCTCTCCCCCGCCGGCGTGCTGCTGGTCAACGTGGGAGATGACCCGCCGCTGGCCTTCGCACGCCGGCAGGTGCGCGAACTGCAGGCGGCGTTCGGACCGGACGGCGAGGTTGCGGCCCTGGCGCAGCGCGACATGTTCACGGGCCGGTACCCCGGCAACATCGTGCTCGCGGCAACGCTGTTCCCCTGGCCTGCCGAGTGGACGCAGCAGCTGCTGGCCGCCGGACCGCACCCGGCTGCGGTGCTCACCGGGGAGGAGCTGGACGTGTTCGCCGGTTAGGCCTGCGCGGCTTCCACTTCATCCTCGTCACCGGAGGCCGGTTCGGCGAACCACAGGGTGGTCTCGCCGTATTTCTTTTCACTGAAGCGCTCCAGCCCCTCGGGCCAGACCGGTTCGGGGGAACGGGTGGAGCGTTCCAGCACCACTACCGCACCGACGGCGAGGTGCCCTGCCAGCGGCGTGAGCACCGTGGCCAGCTCGGCTTCGGTCAACGCGTAGGGCGGGTCGATGAACACCACGTCCCAGCGCACGTCCGCGGGGACCCGCAGCAGGAACGTTTCTGCCTTCGCCCGGTGCACGTTCACGCAGGAGCGGGCCAGGATCTTGTTGACGAGCTCGGCGTTCTGCCGGCAGGTCGCGGCGGGTTTGTCGGCGAGCTCCACCAGGTCGACGGCGGTTGCTCCGCGGCTGGCGCTTTCCACTCCCAGGGCGCCGGATCCGGCGAACAGATCCAGTACCCGGGCTTCCTGCAGGATGCCGTAGGACTCCAGCCGGGAGAAGAGTGCTTCCTTCACCCGGTCCGTGGTGGGGCGCGTGCCGTCCCCGGGGACGCTGAACAAGGTGCTTCCGCCGGCAGCCCCGGCAATAATACGGCTCATGCCTTCACTTTATCCGCGTTCCAGGAACGCTTCCGCCTCGGGGTCAAGGTAGGTCTCGATGGCTTCATTCAGGGCGGGGTAGTCGCGCAGGTCCGGATCCTCGGCCACCAGGGCGACGGCGTCGGCCCGTGCCTTCTCGATGAGCTTCTCATCCTGGACCGCACGCAGCAGCTTCAGCGTGGACCGGCCGCCGGACTGGCTGGCGCCGAGGATGTCGCCTTCACGGCGCAGTTCCAGGTCCTTGCGGGAGAGTTCGAAGCCGTCGGTGGTCGCGGCTACGGCTTCGAGCCGTTCCCGGCTGGGATGCCCCGGTTCCAGCTGCGTGACCAGCAGGCAGGTGCCGGGCAGCCCGCCGCGGCCCACCCGGCCGCGCAGCTGGTGCAGCTGGGAGATGCCGAACCGGTCCGCATCCATGATGACCATGAGCGAGGCATTAGGGACGTCCACGCCCACTTCGATGACGGTGGTGGACACCAGCACGTCAATGTCACCGCGGTTGAAGGCCGCCATGGTCTCGTGCTTGTCGTTCGGGTCCAGCCGGCCGTGCAGCGGCGCGACCACCTTTCCTTCGAGGGCCGGAACCGTAGTGAGGTATTCGGTGAGCTCCGTGACGGAGGTCAGTTCCTGCCGCTGCGCCCGTTCCCGGCCGGCGGCGGCCTCCTCTCTATCGAACAGGGCCAGGTCGGTGCCCGGTTCAGCCTCCTTGGCGCCGATCTTGGGGCAGACCACGTAGACCTGGCGGCCGGCGTCGATCTCTTCCCGGGCGCGGGCCCAGATGCGCGGTTCCCACTGCGGCTTTTCGGCCAGCGGCGAGACGAAGGTGGAGATGGGGGCCCGTCCGGCCGGCAGCTCGGTGAGGGTGGAGACTTCCAGGTCGCCGAACACGGTCATGGCCACGGTGCGGGGAATGGGGGTGGCCGTCATCACGAGCAGGTGCGGGGTGCTGTGGCCCTTGGTGCGCAGCACGTCCCGCTGCTCGACGCCGAACCGGTGCTGTTCGTCCACCACCACCAGACCCAGATCCGCGAAGGAGACGTTTTCGGAGAGCAGGGCGTGGGTGCCGATGACGATGCCGGCGGCTCCGCTGGCTGCATCCAGCAGTGCGGCGCGGCGGCCGGCGGTGTTCAAGGATCCGGTCAGCAGGGCCACACGGGTACCGTCGGGGTCACCGTCCAGCTGTCCGCCGCGGCCCAGCGGGCCGAGCATGGCCGTGATGGACTCATAATGCTGGGACGCCAGGACCTCGGTGGGTGCCAGCAGAGCGGCCTGTCCCCCGGCGTCGATCACCTGCAGCATGGCACGCAGGGCCACCAGGGTCTTGCCCGAACCCACCTCGCCCTGCAGCAGCCGGTTCATCGGATGGTCTCCGGCCAGTTCGGCCGAAAGGTCCCGGCCGATCTCCGTCTGGCCGTTGGTCAGGGTGAAGGGCAGGGAAGCGTCGAAGCGGTCCAGCAGGCCGCCGGCGACGCCGGGGCGGGCGGTGGCTTCCTCTTCCGCGGTGAAGGCGCGGCGCCGGGCCAGTGCCGTCTGCAAAACCAGCGCTTCCTGGTAGCGGAACCGGTGGCGGGCGGCGTAGGCCTCCTCCATGGTGGCGGGGCGGTGGATCCGCTGGTAGGCCTCGACGATGTCGGGGAAGCGTTCCCGGCGGCGGATCGGTTCCGGGATCGGATCCCGCAGCCGCGCTGCCTGAATAACATCCAGCAGCATCCCAACGGACTTGGCGATGGTGGGGCTGGCCACTTTGGCGGAGGCGCGGTAGACGGGGATAGGCCGCTTGGCCTCCTCTTCATCCACGGCGTCATCATCCAGCAGCGCGTAACTGGGATTGGTCAGCTGCAGCTGCCCCTTGTAGGCACCCACTTTGCCGGAGAACATGGCCCGGGTGCCGACGGTGAGTTCCTTGAACGCATTGAATCCGTTGAAGAATGTCAGGTGCAGCTGGCCGAGGCTGCCGTCGGTGTCATCCGTGACCACCACTTCAACGAGCGAGCCCTTGCGGGCCCGCATCTGCCGCCGGTTGTTGCTCTGCACCCGGGCGATCAGGGTGACGTCCTCGTCGAACGGTATGTCGGCGATGGGGGTCAGCTCGCCGCGTTCCAGATAACGGCGGGGAAAGTGGTGGAGCAGGTCACCCACGGTTTTCAGTCCGAGGTACTTCTCCATCGCCTTGGCGGTGGACTTGCCGATGCGGCGGTCGAGCGGGTAGTCCAGTTCTTCGGGAAGCCTAGAGTCCATGGGCCTCGGGGATTTCCCCGCCTTCGGGAATTTCCTTGGTTTCGTGTCCATCCGCGGACAGCTCGGTGATGGTGAGGTTCATGGGGTCGCCCAGGCTGCGCAGCAGATCGATAGCGGTGCCGGCGTCGGGCGTGTGGACGTGGATCCGCCAGCGGTAGCCGTCACCGACCGGGCTGACGGCGCTCATGATCACGGAGTCGCCCAGCTCATCCAGCTGCAGCCGCAGGGTGGCGGCATCCAGGGGGCTCAGGGTGATGGTGCACATCACCTCCACGCCTTCCATACGGGGCATGTGCGCATGGATGTGCGGTGCCTGGACGTCGTAACCGTGCAGTCCGTCCAGCAGTTCCTCCTGCAGCTCCTCCCCCAGGGCCGCGGCGCGCAGGGCGTCCAGCACCAGCAGGAAGCCGACGCCGCCGGCGTCGACCACATGGGCCTGGGTCAGGGCAGCCAGCTGGTTTTCGGTCCGGATGACGGCGGCCAGGGCTGCGTCCATCACCGCCCGCAGGGTGACGGCAAGGCCCGCGTTGCTGTCATCGCCGGTCACTGCGGCTTCGCTGTCCGAAGCGGCATGGGCTGCCGCTTCCAGGACTGAAAGCATGGTGCCCGGAACGGGATCGCTAAGCACGGACCAGGAGCGCAGCTGGGCGCGCTGGAGGGCTGCCCCGAGCAGCGGCGCGGACAGCCGGGTTGCGCCGGCCAGGGGTTCTGCCATGGAGGTCAGGAAGACGGAGAAGAGGGTTCCGGAGTTCCCGCGGGCCGATTCCATGGCGGCGCGGCCGGCAATGCCCAGCAGTTCGCCGATGTCAGCGGTGTCCTCTTCCGCTGCGGCCTTCGAGGCGGCGCAAAGGGTCAGGTACAGGTTGGTGCCTGTATCTCCGTCGGCAACCGGGAAAATATTGATGGCATTCAGGCGGTCGCTGTGGTTGCCCAGGGAGATTTCAGCGTTGCTCAACCATCGCTTCAGCGCTTGCGCGTTGGCGGTGATCTTAGTCTGCAAGGTCATCCCGATTCCTGCGTACGTAGGTGTTTTTGCTGCTGGTGCCGTTCACTAGGCCCCCGTCCCATCCGGTCTTCGCCGTCATTGCCGCTAACCGTCCATGTCATTAGGAAGCCTACCGCAGGGCACTGACAGAAGCAGATAACAATTCGTTGCCGGTTTACGGATACCGTGACCGGGCGCCGGTGTGGAAAGGTTGCGTCATGCCCAATTCCCGCTATCCGGATATTGCCGCTGCCCGGCACCTGAACCCGGCAGCCGGCCCAACGAAGGCTCCCGCGCCGGCGGCAGATGGCCATGCTGCGGGCCGGACAGAACCTTCGCTACGGGTGCATTCGGATGGCCGAGGGAGGCCAGTGGGGGTCAAGGGCGTCCGGAGCGCGGAATACCGCCGGCAGCGGCGGGTCGCCCTCTCTTTGGTGGCCTTTACCTGCCTGGTTGTACCTAGTTTGGTGACGCTGCTGGTCCTGTTCGGTTGACAAACAATATTGTTCACACACAAAAATTTGACGTTTTGGCATAGGGTAGGTGAATTCACGGCATCTTTACAGTCTTACTAGGGGTTTCTTTTGCCAGTCATTATGCCTATCTACGGGACCCGTCCCGAGGCCATCAAGATGGCACCGATTATCGCTGAGCTGCAGCGGACCCCCGGTCTGGAGTGCTTTGTCACGGTGACGGGGCAGCACCGCACAATGCTGGACCAGGTAAACCAGCTATTCGGTATCACACCGGACCATGACCTGAATATCTTCGAACCCGGCCAGTCACTCAATGAGATCCTCATCCGGACCATCAGCGGGCTGGATAAACTTTTTGCCGTGAACCGGCCGGACGTTGTAGTGGTTCAGGGCGACACCACCACCTCCACTGCCGCCGCACTTGCGGCCTTCAATTGCGGAATCCCCGTGGTCCATGTGGAAGCAGGGCTACGCAGCGGCAACCCGCTGTCCCCCTTCCCGGAAGAGGGCAACCGCAAAATCACCTCCCAGATCGCCAGCCTGCATCTGGCGCCGACGGAAACGAGCCGCGCCAACCTGCTGGCCGAGAACATTAAAGCCGAGAACATTGTCGTCACCGGAAATACCGTCATTGACGCTCTGCTGACCACCGTGCAGAAACAACTCCCCTTTGTGGATCCCCAGTTGGAGGCCTTGGCATCTTCAGGCCGAAGGATCCTGCTGGTGACCACCCACCGGCGTGAAAATCAAGGCGAGGCGATGCAGGGCATTGGCCGGGCCCTGGCCCGCATTGCCGCGGCCGAACCGGATCTGACCATCGTCCTGCCGATCCATCGAAACCCCGCCGTGCGCGAGGCTGTTCTCCCCTATCTGGGTTCTGCCGGGAACATCCTGGTGACCGAACCCCTCGAATACGGGGAGTTCACCCGGTTGCTGTCCCTGGCGCACGTCATCCTGACGGATTCCGGTGGAGTCCAGGAGGAGGCGCCGAGCCTGGGGAAGCCGGTGTTGGTGATGCGGGAAAACACGGAACGTCCCGAGGCCGTCGAGGCCGGCGTGGTGAAACTCATCGGGACGGACGAGGACCGGATTGTGTTCGAAGTCGACCGCCTGCTGCACGACGAAACACACTTCAAATCACTGGCTGAAGCAATCACCCCGTACGGGGACGGCACCGCCGCACAACGAAGCGTAAGTGCACTCAAGATGATCATGATCAAATTAGAGCGCCATGGAACATACCTTTAAGCGAATTTACATAGGGAGATAGCTTGTCAATGAATACCAACCCTGACTCAGCATTGCTCGCGAAGCTCGCTGAGCTGATGGTCGAACAAAACATCGAATTGAAGAAACAAACACGTGAATTGACCCAAATTCGCACTCAAAGTGTCGAACAGACGAATATGCTGCACGTCTTGGGACGAATCGCAATGCGAGAGACGCTGATCGAGGTCGATCGGATAATTCAATCCCGACAGATGACTATGATGGAAACGGTCGCCGCAGTTGCAGAAGGCAAGTCCCTCGGTAGATGGGGGGACGGCGAAATCAAGATTATGCTGCAGCCCGAGTTTGACGTTACATTCCAAAAGTACACACCCACACTGGCGGACGACTTACGTAAACTACTTTTGACCTATGACGATAGTTCTTCTTCATTTCTCCAGGCTATGCCCACCGTGTACACCACTCGCCTTTGGATGGGAATTTGGGCGGAGACATGGCATGAGCTGAAACCTCTGCTTGAGTCCTCAAAGGCACAGTGGGGAAATACCCACGTGTCTCGTCCTATCTTTTTCCAGCGCCATGGCCTAGCCGCTGTCGCCGCTTGGCGAAGCGTTTGGCAGGACAAGGATGTATGCATCATCACCGGCCGAGGATCTAGGTTCGATCCGATACCCGAACTATTTGACAACGTGGCCAGTATCGAACGAATCGATTCGGAACCGACAGACGCATATTTCACGCTGGAAGCGTTAAAGGATCGCATCGGAAAACGTTCCGACAACAACCAGGTTTACCTTATTGCCCTAGGTCCCACGGGTACCGTTCTTGCGGGCCACCTTGCCTCCGAGGCCGGGGGTGCGCGACACGCTATCGACATCGGCCACTTGGTCTCGAGCTACAGGAACGTTTTCAAAAACGGTGCTCAGCCGGAACAATTGCCTGTAAGCGTATAAAGGGGAAATTATGACCATGAAACATCTGTGCAGACCCATGGTTCTCGAGGAGGCGACATGACACGCATATCGACGCTTGGCTATTACAGCGATGAGCGTCAGAATCAGATCATATACAATGGTCCGACAATCAGCACTGGCATTAGCATAGAATTCACGGGATCAAACAACCGGCTAATAGTTTCAGATCAAGCCCGATTGGGACGTTTCACAGTTATGTTCGACTGCGATAACGGCATTCTAGAGATCGGGCCCAGCAGGTCCGTAGCACCCTTTACCGCTTTCATACGGGTCGGCCAGGACTCAGAAGTGAAGGTGGGAGCCAACGTATCCACTACTGCCACATGCGTCATTTCCGCTGTAGAGGGAACAACCGTCACCATCGGTAACGACGTAATGATAGCAAGTGAGAACGAGATAAGGGCCGACGACGCGCATCCCATCTTCGATGTCAATACCGGAAAGCGAGTTAACTTGTCCCGTGACATCATCATCGGAAACCATGTATGGCTTGCAAAGCGAGCCGTGGTTCTGGGAGGTTCCAAGATAGGGAGCGGCTCAGTCATAGGCTTTGGCGCAGTTCTAAAAGGAATAGTCCCGAATAACTGCGTAGCAGCTGGCGTGCCGGCAAAAGTTGTACGTCGTGACATTGCGTGGGAGCGCCCTCACCTATCCCGAGCGAAGCCTTTTTACAAGCCAGACGGAGACAGCGTCGCTAAAACGCCCTACTGGCTACCGACTGTTGACGAGGAGAGCATCCACGAATAGCTCCGGTGACGCTATAGGTGGCCTTACGGAACCTACAGCGTCACCGGAGCTCATGGATTTTAGCGTTCCAATTCCCCCAGAGCCAGCCTGGTGAACTTTCCAATCCCTTCCTTCAGGTATGTCTCGTAGTCAAACGCACGGTACACGGGATTGTTTTCGATAAATTGAATCATTCCCCGAGCTAGGCCATCACGGGTGTTCTCAACGAGGAGTCCGTAATCGCCTTTCAAGATGCTTTTGGGACCGACGACATCGGTGGAAATTACAGGCTTGCCGAGAATAAGTGCTTCCAGAACTGCAATTCCCTGACCTTCATACTCTGATGCAAAGACGAAGAAGTCGCCCCTGTCAACGATAGGATACGGATTCGTGCGCATTCCGGCCATCAATACATTGTCCGATATAGCAAGCCGCTCGATCGCGTCTACGATCCTGGTCTTCATGGGACCATCGCCCACTATGATCAGCCTAGCTTCTGGACATTTGCGGACAACAACAGCAAATGCCTCCAGAAGTTTCAGGTGTCCCTTCTCCGGCGACAGTCTCCCCACGGATACAAAAGTTTTGTAGTCCGGGTGCATCCACCGTTCAATGTCCTCATCCAAAGGATCTGCGGCAGCGTGAATAACCTCGGTTGGGTTAAGAAGATTGTTAACATACTTGAATGTCTTCGTGTGAAGATCAAAACGCCGAACCAGATCGCGTTCATTCACCTCGGAAGCGCTCTCGCTAACCGAGAGAAGTTGGTCATACCGGTCATAAATCCGGAATACGCCTTCAAGGTAGGGGAAACGCTGTTTCCATTCTTGGCCCATCACACTGTGCAGGTATATAGAAGATACTTTTGGCGCAATATAAGGTGCCCCTAAAAGGGATGCCCAGAATCTGGCATATCCCTCGAAGCAGATTATGGCATCAAACTCTGCATGGCCAAATATTCGCACAAATTCCCGGCGATGGGCACGGTGGTATATATCCCATAACTCTTCGCTATCAAGATCGTGCTGTGTATTGAACTTGTCTATAACCCACCGCTCCTCTGGAGTCACAAGATGGGTCCCCACTCTTCCGATGGCTCGGATATGGGCCGGATTGGCATTGAATTTGGCTTGCCGACCTGGTTCGGACGCGACAGCGACGGGATCAACCACGGTATGGAAGTTCCATTTATCATCCGGCAACTGACTTACTAAGTTCAGATATGAAGCCGTCACGCCGTTTGGAATGAATGATCCCGCATAGAAGAGCGCATTTGCCCGGCCGTCACCACTCGCCGCAAGCTTAAACTCGGTGCTCCCGAAGAAGAAGAACTCGACTGCACGTCGTGCGGACTGGCCCTGCTCCAGTCGAACCAGTTCCTGTACGAATGGAGCACTAACGCTGCGGGCAGAGACGCCAAGTACTGCAGAGCGAATCGCGGAAAGCGCGCTATCCACGTCCTCGCACAGGAAACCGCCCATGTCGTTCAAGTCGAAGTACAGGCCCCGTTCCGATTGATACTGCTCGAGGTCATAGGCATAGTAAACGATAGGTTTGTGGGTAGCCATGAAGTCGAACATAATGCTCGAGTAATCCGTCACAAGGACGTCAACGATCGCCAAAAGGTCGTTGGTATCAATATCCCCGGGAACGCTGTAGAGGTCGGTATAGGATCCCGAAATTGAGCCATCGTTAACCGAATGTCCTCGATACAGAAAATGCCATTCATCACTGCTAAAGGAATCTAGATCCTCGGCCAACCGCGTCTCGTCCAAGTTCTTACTGGCGAGAGTTCCGCGCCAAGTCGGGGCATAGAGGACAACCTTTTTGTCAAAAGGAATACCTAGGCGTTCACGGAGACCCTCATTGGCGACTATATCGGGTACCGCAAGTACATCATTCCGCGGATACCCGGTTAGCGCTAACTCGCCGGCATAGAGGTTCGCAACATCGTATTTATCCATTTGGCAGTCGGCAGTGAACTTGTTTGGGAATACCATGTGCGTTGCCTGGAGAAAATTCCGCGCAGCGTTTTTGTGGTCCATTACGCCGCTCTTGATATCACGCCCGAGTGTCTTAATCGGAGTCCCATGCCAGGTGTTCAGGTAGTACTGCCCAACACGGCGAACGAAGTACGGAGGGAATGTGTTGTTGTTGATAAGATATTTTGCTGATGCGATATAGCGGAGATATAAATCAGATTCTCTCGATATGAATATGACGTCCGGCCGATCGCGCATTTCCGCGGGTATACGGCGCTTTTCGTTCAAAACCCAAACATGGGTGAATCCCTCGAAGCGAGGGTCCGCAATCAGTTGTCTGTAAATCGCCAGCGGGTTACACGAGACGGATACACCGTGGCTGCTCTCGTATAGAACAACACGGTCTTCAATCCGAACGGTTTCGGCGTACTCCAAATATGTCATGGATTTTTTGGAACTTGCCGACTTTAAGTATGGCGCTACATCCACACCGAAGGGTCGCTTGAATATCCTGACATTTGAATAGACTTCCGCACCTTCGCGCCATTTATGTTGCCCATCCAAGACCCGTCCGAGGCGGTAATGGACTTCTGAAGAGTGTTCTTCCAGCCTAGCAAGCGCTGCTCTGTATGCGTCTTCAGCCACTGTCAACTTCCCTAGGGCTTCGGCTTTACGCCCGAGAATATAGCAGAGGCTCCCCGATTGGCTGGATAGGGCTTCCAGCAATGTCTGATGCAGCAGGTTCTCGTCATAATCGTTCCGAGCATTACCTGCGTCGCTCATTTGGTCCAGGTCAGAGGCCTTAGGAGGTGTGTACGACTCCCGATAGGCATCGCAAGCGCCCTCGTAATCTCCCATAGCCGCTCGCACCTCGCCTAGGCGGTAAGACCAGTAGGGATTCTTGCCATTCGATCTACTCGCAGCCTCGGCGTAACTGGCGGCGGCCTGGTGCATCTCGCCGAGGCGCTCGAAGGACAAACCGCGGCGGTAGTGCCACTGTGGAACTGCGGGATTCAGCACCACTGCCCGGGCTAGATACCGTTCGGATTCTTTCCAAGCGTAAATTTTTTGCAGGGCCATTCCCGCCCGAAAGTTGAGTTCCGGATTCTCGGGTTGGACCCTCAATTCACTAACATATGCCTCCGCTGCAAGCCGCCATTGGCCTCTGCTCTGATAGAAACCGCCAACACCAAAGCTTTTTGCGTCATGCCGGGTATCGAGCTCCGAGGCACGAGCGAAGCATTTATCAGCTATCACGGTACGCCCGCACTTCTGCCACGCCCATCCCCGCATGAAGTGGGACTCGGCGTCCAAAGGGTCGAGCTCTACTACCTCTGTGTACAGCTCTGCAGCCCCTTCATACCGCAGCATGCGGAAACGTGCCGCGGCCAGACTCTTCAACCAGTTCTTATCCGATTGGTGGACGTCATAGCCGGCTTCCAACAGGTCCAATCGTTCCCAATCGGGCCCGTTACTACCCATCACGTCATTGAGTTCCGATGTACGCACAGCACGTTGCTGGTTGTCAATGTGCGCAGCACACTTCAGCTTGCGATCTTGCCACTTGGTCTGTGTAGGGTCGATTTCGAGCGCTGCGTCGTAATGAAGAATCGCACTGGCATAACTTTTTTGTCGCTCTAGGACGAATCCCAACCGATAGTGCCAGTTGGCGTTCCCCGGTTCCAAGGAGACGGCGCGCTCCAGGTACTGGGCAGCTTCCTCTAACCGATCGCGCCGAAACAAGGCATGCCCGAGGCGAAATACGACCCTAGGGTTCTCATCTTCTCCATGGCGGATGAGTGAGGAGTATATCTGGATGGCAGAGTCCCACTTACCCTTTTTCTCATCACTTCGTGCTTTCGCGTAGGCGGCCTGCCATCCGAGCATGGTACTCCTAGTAAATATAGATAAATCGATTGCAGTCTGTATTCCGCGTATTTAGGTGAACACAACTTTTGGCACTTAGCGTACGGCTATGGAAGCATTCGTCAACTCTTCGTTGGCGCGTACTAAATCGGCGGCAAAATCGACCTCAACGGCGTAATACTGACCAATATCTGCAGGTAAATATTTGGAGCCGTCAGCCTCAATCGTCTTCTCCATGGCCCGTTCGAAGTAGTCCTGATCGTCAACCTCAAAGAGGCGCTCGATGAGCTTCCTCTTGTCGTGCGAGGAAACAAAGTTGATCCCGACGGCTTCACCAAGAGCTGCAGGTACGGTTTTCGAAAGCTGAGCTACGTATCCATCGCCATCGACGGTGTACTTCACTTCCTCATCGGAGACGGACGAAGTATCAACAGAGACGAAGGAACGATCCGCTTCAATATGGGAACGAAGAAAGTCCAATATGGCTGGATCGAAGACCACGTCCCCGTTCATCCAAAGCACGCCGCCGTCAGCAGAATTCCGCAGGGCTTTCAGCAGACTCTTCGACGTGTTGGTCTGGTCAAAGGCTTCGTTGTAAACGAAGGAAGCATCAGGGACATGTTCCAAAATCTGCTCGAGCTTATAGCCCACAACGATTGTTAGCCGGAGTTCTTCCCCGAAGGCAGCCCGGAGGTTCTCCACCTGCTGCGTCATGATGGTCCGTCCATCGTCCAACTGAGTCAGGGATTTGGGATGCGGCCGGGCAAGCCTGGTTCCCATTCCGGCGGCGAGAATAACGGCTTGCACGGTCATTTGATGTCCTGTCAGTCGGAGATACGTCTTGAGGGAAATACCCTACAAGTACTTGCAGCTCCCCTGCTGCACGCCGCCAATTATCAATCCAGCGGTCCCCCGGCTACAGGATACGCGGAATATGAACAAAGGGTGAATCACAGGCATCAGTTTCGTAAGGGCACCGCAGCACACATCTCTCGGGCCATGGCCTGGTCAAGTGTCAAACACCGTCGATCCTTCCGCTTAGCCCCATACCGCATCAACAACGCGGGCAGCCGCAGCGCCGTCATCCGCCGGCGCATATCGGTGGACAAAATCCCGGTATCGGCCTGCATACGAGGTCCGGGCAGCCGCATTGTCCAGAATTGCGGTCACCAGATCCTCCGTGGTCACAACCAAGGGGCCGGGCGCCTGGCTCTCGAAATCAAAGTAGAAACCCCGTTCGGAGTCGCGGTACTGGGTAAGGTCCGGAGTCAGGAAATACATCGGTTTACCTGTGACGCAAAAATCGAACATGGCCGAGGAGTAGTCAGTGACCAGCAGGTCGGCTGCAAGATAGAGGTCATTGATCTCCGGATATGCGGTGACGTCCACATAATGGTTCTGCCCGGTAGTTTTCCGCCGGGCAGCAAACTTGTGGTGCCCCCGGTAGAGCAACACATAATCCTCTCCCAGCCCTGCCGTGGCGGTCTCGAAATCCAGATAGGGATTCGCTGACCCTCCGTTGTCCCGCCAGGTGGGAACGTAGAGCAGCACCTGGCGGCCGTCCGCGATTCCCAGCCTCTGCCGTGCCTCTGCCCTCCGGGTGAATGCTGTCGCCGCTGCCAAGGCATCGTTGCGCGGATACCCAAAAACCGCAGGCTCGCCCCAATAGCTGAAGGCAGCGGCCAAAGTCTCGGCAGCGAATTCATTCTGTGTGAGCAGTATGTCCCAGCTGGCCGCTTCCCGTGCAATGAGTGCCCGGTAAGAGGCGGTTGTGCCGGCAATGGGGGTGTCAGCACCGACGCGTTTCAACGGTGTTCCGTGCCAGGTCTGCAGGTAGAACTGCCCCGGGCGTTTGCGGAAGTAGTGCGGAAAGTTGTTGTTGTTGACCAGATACCCAGCGGTTGCGAGCAGCCGAAACCATGCCGCGCTTTCCCTCAATACGGGGATGCAGCCCGCGGGGACCGGTACAGAGAAGTCCGCAACAGTCCAGAAGCGCTGCAGTTCCGGGGCCCGGTCTCCGAGGCAGTCACTGATGCCCCGTCCGCTGTCGGAACAGGATTTGCCGTCGAAGGTCTCAAACAGAACAACGCCGGAGTCCACGGGCTCAGCGGTTTGGGAGTAGGCCGCAACGGCCCTGCTCCGGGCCAGGACGGTTTGTTCGGCCGTTGTTCGAGGGACACCCACACGCAGCACCAGGTCCTGCTCGTTGCCCTCCCCCACCATTTCGAGACTCAACAGCTCGTGCTGGAAGTGCAGCGGCAGGTCCGTGAGCAAGTGCCCAAGTGCGGGTACCCGTGCCGTCGCGGCGCCGCCTGTATAGCGGAGCACCCGGTAATGCCCTTGCTCTAACGCGGAGACACCGTATCCCCATTTGTCCTGCAGAAGGGGAAACACCGTTTGGAAGCGGCCGGACTCATCCAGCCAGCACGTGGAAGACGGCAGGACCTCATTGCGGGCGGTCCTCAGCATCAGTTCAGGCAGCACCGGAGCCGGGGAGCCGGGGAGCCGGTCCACCCACCCTTCCAGGATGAGGGCGGCGCCGTCCGTCCGGGCCTGGCTCAGCGTCACGCGCTCCGTGCGCAGCGACAACTGGAGGTACCCGTACCCGGTGCACTCCGCACGCAGGGCTGCCGACGGATCGGAGACGTCTGCCAGCCCCGTTCCCGACCCGGCCCATCCCACCGGCTCCGTCCTCCCGTTGGGCAGCAGTGCCTGAAGTGTCCAGCGTTTCTCCTTGCCTCCGGCGGGAACGGCTGCCGTCAGGGGGGACGCATCGACGGTAAACCGCGTTCCGGAAGTTTCCCGCCGGAACTCCAGCCGGGATTCGCCGGGTGCCTCCAGGTACAGCGCCAAGGGCAGGACGTCGTCCGGGTCGGCGAAACCCACCGTCACCGTAGACCCCTCAACTTCACAGATGGACGCAGCGCACGAATACCGGACGGTTTTGAGCCGAAGCCCTTGGGCCGCATCCATCAATCCGATCACCCGGGTGCGGGTACTCACCGGCGGCCCCACCGGAAAGCGTCGCGGCACCCGATCGATGTCGCGGATCCGGACCACATCGGAGGCGGAGAATCCGCCACCCGTCCGCAGGGTCACCTGCAGCGACCATTCCCCTGCTCCACCCGGCTGTCCCAGGCCGGCAAGAGTACGTGTATCCACCGAAACGCTGAACCCCGCCGCGGCGTAGGAACGCCAGCGGTCCGCGGCAGCGGTGTCGATGCCCGGGTCCTGCTCCCTGCGAACGGCGAGCGCTGTGACAGCTCCCGCCCCTTGCTGCCGGAGTTCCAGGTCCAGGTCACACTCTTCTGGATCAAGGCCCGGAAGAAAGGCCCATCCCCCGATAATCAGGATTCCGTCTCCTGCCCATTCGAACCGGGTCAACCGCGCAGTGACCGGCAGGTCAACCGGGGCCAGGCTCAGCAGCCCGGGTTCAACGGGTCCTGGCAGCAACGGAAGATACCCCGGCTCTGCTGCCAGCTGGCCGGCCGCCGTTGCGTCGGTTGTCGGTGCCGTTGGATAACTCCTGCCGTGATCCTGCAGATCCGCGAGAACCACCAGGAGATCACTGCGCCGTCCCTCGGCCGTCAACGCGAGCATCACCCGTTCGTGAACGCCGACTGCCGCCAGGACCTCCTGCCCGTCCGTCCCCTGGACCACTGTGGAAACGAACTTCTGCAGGAGCGCAAAATGCTCATCGCCGCTGTGCTGCAGGGCTTCGACATGGGGCATCAGCTCGATTAGGCGCTGTGCGTACCACTGCCTCGCCGCCGTTTCGGGAGCATCGGAGTCGACGACAGCGGCATGAGACCGCAGTTCCTCCAACCACCTGCCCAGCGCTGCGGGATCCCGAACCGGGGCGGGCACCGCCTCCGGAGCGGGCCATACTGCAGGTGCCGGCTCCCCCAGGTCCACCACCGGTGCCGGCCCTGCCGCTGCTGTCGCCTCAGCCCGCTGCAGCAGCCCTTTCATTCCGCGCTTAAGCCAACGCGTGCTCTTCATGTGGTCTGACCGTCCGCGCCTTGCAGTTCCTCCAGGGACACCTGCTCGTTCCAGGGGCGTCCCAGATTCTCAACAGCCGCGGTAATCCGCGCACACGATTGGGAATCCCAGAACGGAAAGGTGTTCCGCACCCGGTCCTCGTAGCGTTGTTCGCGCACCATGCCTCGGGCAATCACGCGTTCGAGTTCCTGCAATGCCCCGCTGACATCCTCTGTCACCGGCCCGAAACCCTGCTGGGCGTAGTCAAAGTAACCCTTGCGGTACACATGCTTGCCGCGGAAGATCTCATCGCCGTCGAACTGCATGTAAATGAGGTTGCTGCCGGCATAGGCGGCGTCAAAGGCAATTGAGGAATGGTCCGTGATCATGGTGTGCGCCCTGACCAGTTCGTCCTGGACACTCACATCCCTGTACCTGACAGCCTGCACGTAATCCGGGAGATCCAGATACGGCACCACGAATTCGAACTCCGGATGGGGCATAAAGAGAACGTTGAGGCCCTGGCTGAGGCAGAGTTCCTTCAACTCCGGGGACCGCAGCAACGCCATCCAGGTCGACCCGAACTCGGTCGATTCAAAGGCCTCGGCGGCTTCCGCGGGGCTTGGACAGACCTCGATGACCTTCTTCACATACTGGCGCCACGTGGGGGCGATCAGGACATTGCAGCGCTCCGCTACAGGATTCCGAAGCGAAGCCGAGTGGAGTGCATCGAAGCGGGGCAGGCCGGTGAGCTTGGCCTGCTGGTTCGAGAGCCGGTAAACGCTGTTGTCCCCGGCAATGGATTCGTGTTCCCCCCGGGTGCTGGTCACCATCACGGCGACATTCTTGCCGTTGATCCAACGGGACATATCGTCCTTGATGACACCGTGCTGAAGATAAACGAATTTCGCCGTACCATCACCGAAGCGTTTACGGCTCACTGGGTATTCGACATTCCAGTTGGCGTGCGAGGACAGTTTGTAGGCGGAGTTCAGGAAGAGAAGTACCGATTCGTCCGAACCGTACGGGACCAGGCGGAACCCTTCGGCTTCCAGCCGAGCCCAGTCCGGACACTCCTTGCTGATGACGAAGAAGGCATTGATCTCCGGGCGGTGCTTCATCAGGTACCGGTAGAGGTGCTCGGCATTATCATCGGCCCGGTCAATCCGGTCCATGAGCAGCCAGGCATCCTTATACCGCGACCGGATTTCTTCAGTCTGTGCCGCGCGGATCAACGCCTGGTCTGCCGCAGTTGACCGCCTGGCTTTGACACTGTTGATCCGACGCCGGAGGACCCGGGTTGCCGCCTCAGCAGCCGTCCGGGAACGCGATTGCCCTGTCAGAACCCGCCGCACCGTGAGGCCGGCACGTGCCTTGGACAGTCGCCCGGTTACCCTGCCGGCTCGGACCGGCAACGTCCGACGGCGCGCCGCCCGGCTGGCCTCCAGCTGAAGGTACGGTGCAGGTTCGGGTGTGCGCCCGGCCTGCAACGGAACACCCCGGTCCGTGGTGATGAGCGCAGGCTTTCCGTCGAGCCGAATCCGGGTTTCTTCTCCCGCGGGCAGCACGAGGATCCGTTCGCGGATAAGCACCCGCCCCAGCACCCGGTGTTCCATGACCTTTGCGGAGACGGGCGCCAGGGGAACACCGTCCACCGCAAACTCCTCCACCGGAACGGGGCCCTGAAAGAGGTAGTGGTAAGTGGTTACCCGCTGTTCCGGCTCGGTGATTCCCTCCAGGACCGGCAGTTCAGCATCCCGCAGACCTTTGTAGTACGAGCGCAGGATGTTGTGGAACAGCCATCCCTGGCTCACCACGCTGAAGGTATCGATAACCTCCTGGTCGATCAGCGCGACGATCTTCTCCAGCAGACGGTGCATGTTCGCCTGCTGATCCGGTGTGGCAGAGCCGGTGTCACTGTGCATCCGTTTGTCATCTATGTAGAACCACACCAGGTCGTAAAGCACCATGTACTGTGCCCAATGCGGAACCCGGCCTCTGCTGCGGCGGGTTGCTTCCAGCATTCCCAGCCAGCCGTGTTCCGGCAGGTCGCTGTAGGCCCGCGGATCACCCCAGGTGCCCTGCACCAGTGACGCACCGCTGCTGCGCTGGCGGCGGTAGTAGTAGCTGGCAGACGCTACCAGCCCAAGGACAGGGCGTTCGACCGCCGCGAGGTACCGGCCGATCAGGTTGGCGTCTTCAAACTTCGGCCGGATCCGTTCATCAAAGCGAAGGTTGTGCGCCTCAATGACCTCTCGGCGAAGGAAGGTCGTGGGCCCATGCATGTGGATGTTTTCCGGGTTGAGGTCCAGGTCCACCAGCTGATCCCCGAGACGGAATTTCCGGTTGAGCAGGTGCCCCTGTGACGTCTTCAGGGACACGTCATTGAACTGGACCAACCGTCCGGCAAGCATCTGCGCCGACTGCTGCGTGTCACGGGTGATAAAGTCCGCGATCCGTTCAAAATACCGGGGGTGGAAGGCATCATCCGGGTCGCAGAAAGTCACCCAGGCATTGGTCACCAGATCCAGGCCGGCGTTACGCGCGGATCCGGGTCCGCCGTTGGTTTTCCTGACCAAACGAACATTCGCCCGTCCCTGAGCCCACTGCGCCACGAGGGCAGGCGACTCGTCGGTAGAGCCGTCGTCAATCACCACAATGTCCAGATCCTGCACCGGATACGTCTGCGCTTCCAGGGACTTCAGAAACGTCGGCACGTACTCAGCTACGTTGTACAGAGCGACGACGAGGGAAAATTGGCCCTTAGCCACAATGGGTCTCCAGTTAGTAGGACGGTGGACCGCAGCGGGATCAGCGTGACACCGCTACAATCGTGCGCTGAACGATGGAATCATGCCTGCTCCGGAATGGTCGTACTCGCAAGAGCCCGTATCCAGGAAACCCACCTCATCGCAGTTTGTCATGTGAGGCCAAGGCGTGCCGCCAATAGACAGCGCTAATCTGTCGGACCGCACCCCGGCCGTACGTCAACCGGCGTATCGCTGCCGCAAGCAACGAGTTCGGCCCCTCCGAAACACGCCGCAACGGTATCCGATTCACGGCCGTAAACTTTCGAAGTCTTCATAAGTAAGAACGCCGGGCGGAACATAGGGAATGATTTGATCCGAAGCAATGCCATCAGCCAATTTCACGCAAAAGTTCTCAGGATCTATTAAATCGAGACCCGACAATGACTCTGGAGAATACCGCCACCATTGGAGTTCTTCAAGTTTGGCGATTATCGAATGTGAGAAACGGTCTTTTATCTTCCGCGCAGGAACGCCCCCGACAACAGCAAACGGCGCCACATCTTTTGTGACTACGGAGTTGGCGGCTACCACGGCACCATCGCCGATAGTTACACCGTGGGCCAACGTTACATTTTCCCCAATCCACACATCATTACCAATAGTAATTGGATCAATCTTCTCGTCAAACGGTTCAAAGGTCGAGGTGACACCGTTATCAGCTTGATACGTTTTCATCACAAGACCATTCTTGTAAAACGAGGGGCTCGTGGAAACCCTTTCCAAAGGGTGCCTGTTTCCCATAACCCGTACACCAAGTGCGATGGACGTGTAACGTCCGATGCTTACCGATGCGTGCATGCGACTGAGAATATACGAGAAGGACCCCATGGTGACCATCTGCACGGCACTGCCCGCATAATAGGTCGAGTAAGGCTCCATAATTACGCCCGATGGAATGTCGATCATCACATCATCCTTATACGTTCTCCCACTCTCCTCGAACGTCGTCACTCCGGGGCCGCCGAGAAATATTCGGTGTTCCACCAGCATGGGCCTGATATGTTTCATCGCAATCCTCATAGACATATCTTACCCAGAAACCAACTAACAAAAGTGCATACATGAATTGCTTGAAGATCGAAAAGTGCGATGGGACTGGGGATGCCGTTGGTGTCCGCCGCCCCATGGAATCTGGGACACGCTTTGCTCTGACTAATTGCGGTGGCGGTGACAGATTGAAGACACCGACTCGGCAGGTGTTTCTCCTGGTGCATTGTTTGAATGGACGGGGGCAGCTGCCCGGAGCGCGCCGGCGGTCACTTCAGCCGACGTTCCCGGATAGGCAGCTACAAACTGCTCGGAAGATACCGCCGGCTGAGCGCCGGCCGCCGGTTGAGCGCGCTTCACCGCAGCTGCGAGGTCCGCCGTCGTCGTCACCCATGCAGCAATGTGCGGAACACTGTCCGGCTCCAGATACAGTCCCCGGGTTCTCCGGTAGTCCGCCAGGTCCGGAGCCAGCAGATAGATGGGCCTGCCCAGCACCCCGTAGTCGAAGACTGCCGACGAATAGTCGGTCACCAGCGCGTCGGACGCAAGGTACAAGTCGTTGACCTCCGGGTAGTCGGTGACGTCAATCGCCGCGGAGTGCTCGTCGATCCGGCGCTGGCCGGCCACGTTGTGGTGCCCGCGGATCAGGAATACGTAGTCCGGGCCCAGCCGGCGGCTGGCCTCGGCCACGTCCAGGAACCCCACCCAATCGGACCGCCCGGCGCCGTCCCGCGCACGGTCCCGCCAGGTGGGCGCGTACAGCAGCACTTTCTGATGCGGTGCCACCCCGAGCAGGGTCCGCACACGGTTCCGGGTCTCCCCCGCATCCGGGTGCTGCAGCGCGTCATTGCGCGGATATCCGGCCGTCAGCACCTCGCCCGTGTACCCCAGCGCTTTCGGAAGCACGCCCGCCGCAAAGTCGTTCTGTGCCAGCAACAGGTCCCACCACTGGGCTTCGCGGGCCATCAGGTCCCGGTAGGAGAGCGCAAGCAGATGCTGGGGTATGTCTACGCCGATCTTCTTCAGCGGGGTCCCGTGCCAGGTCTGCAGATAGAACTGGCCCGGGGTCTTACGGAAGTACCAGGGAAAGTTGTTGTTGTTCACCAGGATCCGCGTCGAGGCAAGCCGCGCGTACCACTCGGCCGATCCCTGCAGCAGCGGCACGGCATAATCCGGCACCGGCACGGACCGGTCTGCCACGGACCAGTACAGCGGTTCCCCGAAGCCGGTGGAAGCCAGATAGTCGGAGACGGCCCGGGGGCTGTCGGTGCAGCCAGTCCCGCCGAAGCTCTCAAAGAAGATGCCCGGCGTCAGGGCTGGTGCGGTCCCGGAGCCGAATGCTTCCCGCCGGAGCCGGTACTGGTGGAACGTACCGGTTTCGGTATCGGCCAGCGGTGCACCGATACTGACGGCCATGGCGCCGGCGTCCGTGCGCAGGCCGCGGACGCGCGCGGACGGCAGCAGGCCGGAGACAAACCGGCCGGCGGCATCGGCGGTCACCGCCACCGCCGGGTCTCCGGGGCCTGCCTCTCCCCCGTCGGCACGCCAGCGCAGGGTGTAGGAGCCCGACGGCGGCGCGGGCAGGGCGTTGCCCCACCGGGTGGTTGCCAGCGGCAACCGGAGCCGCAGCATCCCGCCGGGCTGAGGGGTGACGTCGGCAGGAAGCCGGAACCGTGCGGTTGCGAGTGCAAAGGAAGCACCGGCCGGGGCACCTGCCACATCGATCTGCAGGGCGCCGCCGTCGTCGGGCCGGGCGGCAAACCCGGTGACCACCGGCGTGCCGGGCGACGCCGACGGACCGGCGCCTTCGCGGGCAGCGCCCGGAACCCGCAGCGCCTGCTCCACCACGTGGCCGGCGATCTCGGCCCGCAGGGTCAACTCCTCCGGCAGCGGCAGCGGCAGCTCCACGGCAAAGGCCGAGTCCGCGTAGCTGCAGTTCCGGTCCCCTGACAGCAGATCAATCTCCGGATCGGAAGACCGGCGCACCGCTGCGGGGCCGGCGGGTGTCTGAACGGTCAGCGTCATAGTGCTGGTACGCAGATCCGCATTGCGGATATGGGCATGGCCGCGCACGGTGGCGGTGCCCTGGCCCGGCAGCTGATCCGTTTCGGATAACGTCAGCACCGGTTTCTTCAGTACGGCAACCAGCTCGAGGTCGCCGGGATGAACCTCCAGCAGGTCCCGCGGCACAGCCGTCTCCAGAGCGGAAAGCAGCGGCGGCTCCGCGAAGATCCGTCCGCCGTCGAAGGCCAGCGGGCTGGCGGTGCCGTTGTTGATCCGGTCCACCACGGCACGCCGGATATCCTCGCGGTGGCCGCCCGCGGCCAGGTACAGCAGCACCCGGGACTGCGGATCGATCCGGGACAGGTGCGCCTCCCCGGCCGGGTAGAGCTCCCGCATCCCGTCGCGCAGCAGGTCCCAGAACGCGTCCGACGCATCGGGCACCTGTTCGATATACGGGATCAGGTCAGCCCCCAGCAGCCGCCGGTACCAGTGTTCGCGCACCGGGTCCGATCCTTCGGCGGAAAACAGTGCGGTGACGTCCCGGGCCACGCTCAGCCTGTCCTGTAGGTCTTCGAGCAGGTGCTTTGCCTGCGTGAGGGAGGAGCCGTCCTCCCGAATCCGCCACCAGTAGACCACCGGGCTCAGGATGTCGAAAGCGGAAGCGCGCAGGTAGGCGCGGGCGGTGGTTTCCTGGTCCTCGTACCGGATGCCTTCAGGGATGGAGCCGACGCAGCGGTTCCAGAAGTCCCGGACAAACACCTTGTTCCACAGGAACACATCATCGATCGCCCCGGGGCACTCAGCCAGGCGGATTCCCGTGCGCGGCTCGGAATGGATCCGCTCGGCCAAGCGGACGGGTGTGCGTTTGCTCCCGCGGATCCGGCCGTAGGACCCCACGCAGAACTCCGACCCGCTGCGGGCCAGGGACGCCACCATGGCGGCATAGGCGTCGGAGGGTACGACGTCGTCCGCGTCAGCGAAGGTGAGGAACCGGCCCGTGGCCGCTCGGATTCCCTCGTTGCGTGCCCGCCCGTTGCCGCCGTGCGGAAGCTTCAGCAGCCGGATCCGGCGGTCATGCCGGGCGTAACCGGCGGCAAGGGCCGCCGTCCCGTCCGTGGATCCGTCATCCACCAGGAGAATTTCCAGGTCCCGGTAGCTCTGCGTCACGAGGCTGTTCAGGCAACGCTCCAGGTACGGAGCAACGTTGTACATGGGCACCACAACGCTCAGCAGCCCGGCCCCCGCTGCACCGGCCCCCGGCGCGGCAAGGCGGCGGAGCCGTGCCCGCAGCGCCGGGTGCAGGGCACCGGCCAGGCCGTTCCGGGCACGGGCGGAAGCTTTCGGCATATCAGCTCCGCCAGAATCCCCGGGTGTCCACAATCTTCTTGCCGCTCAGCTGCGCGGGGGTAATCTCCCGGAACGCATCGTGATCCACCAAGAGGACAACGACGTCGGCAGCCTCCAACGCGGCATCGGTGCCGGTCAGGGACACGTTCCCCAGGCCCGCCAGTGCGTCCGGCAGGTTTGGCTCGTGGAACGGAGTGCCCACCATGATCCGGGCACCCGGGTTGCGGTCCGCGAGCCGCCGCACAATCTCCACAGCGGGTGACTCACGCACGTCATCCACGTTGGCTTTGAACGCCAGGCCCAGGGCAGTGATGGTGGGTGCTGTCTGTCCAGCGATCGCGGACTCCACGGCGGCCACCACGTGGTCCGGCTTGGCGTCATTGACTTCACGTGCGGTGCGGATGAGCTTGGAGTTTTCCGGGTCGGCGGACACGATGAACCAGGGATCCACCGCAATGCAGTGTCCCCCAACCCCGGGCCCCGGCTGCAGGATGTTCACGCGCGGGTGGTGGTTGGCCAGGTCGATCAGGTTCCACACGTCGATGCCGAGGTTGCCGCTGATCACGGACAGTTCGTTGGCGAAGGCAATATTGACGTCCCGGTACGCGTTTTCCACCAGTTTGGCCATTTCGGCGGTGGCAGCGTCGGTCAGGTGGATGCCGCCCTGGCAGAAGGTGCTGTAGAGGGCGGCGGCCGCCGTCGCGGCTTCGGGAGTCAGTCCGCCGATGATGCGGTCATTGGTGACCAGCTCGATCATGATGCGGCCGGGCAGTACCCGCTCGGGACAGTGGGCGAAGAGCACTGCTGCCTTGCCGCCGTTGGCCTCCGCCGCCAGGTCGGGGCGCAGGGACAGGATGACGTCCGCCAGCCGCTGGGTGGTTCCGGGGGGCGAGGTGGATTCCAGGATCACCAGGTTGCCCGGCTGGATCCGGGGGGCGATGTTCCGTGCTGCCTGCTCCACATAGACCAGGTCGGCGCTCTTGTCGGCTTTGAAGGGGGTGGGGACGGCCACAATGTACGCGTCGGCGCGAGGGGTGGCCGACTGGGCAACCAAGTGCCCCTGGCTAACGGCGCCGGCCACCTGGACTCCCAGATCCGGTTCCACAAACGGCACGCGGCCTTCGTTCACGGCCTCCACGGTGTACGGATTAACGTCGACGCCGATCACGTGCAGCCCTTTACCCGCGAGGATGGCGGCGGTCGGCAGGCCGATGTAGCCCAGGCCGATGACGGCGACGGTCGAGATTCCCGTGGTGGTTCCTCCGGGACTATATGTCTGTGTGTTCATTTGGTTCCCCATAGAATCGAAGGTCGCCCGACGCCAGCAAAGTGGCATCATCGACCTTCCACGTATGTCCGTCTGCTTCACGGACCTGGTAATAGTTGAAGCGGTCCGCCGAGTAGATCCGTTTTCCGGCGGCGGCGGCCTGCTTCAGGAAGCCCGTGTCCTCGCCCAGCCCCAGTGACGGGAAAGGCAGGTCCAGGGCAAGGGTGCGGCGGGTGACGATGGTCGGTCCCATCACGAAGTCCGTGTACCGGTGTTCGCGGTGGCCGAAGCGCAGGAGGACGGCGTTGGAACTGCGCAGATGCATGTAGTGGGCCTGTTTGCCCACCACATCGGCCCCGGAATACTCCAGGGCGTACAGCTGGTCGCTGAGGTAGCGCGGACCGTAATGGTCGTCGTCGTCCATCTTGGCAACCACCTCGCCGGACGCCGCCCGGACGCAGCGGTTCAGGCACTCCCCCAGGGACACCTCGGCGCCGGCCGTCAGCAGCCGGACCTTCCGCAGACCGGAGGCAGCCTGGAGCTCCTGCAGCCGTTCCGGCGCGAGGACAAAACCGTGTGTCAGCAGGACCAGCTCCACGTCCACGTCCTGCTGGGCGGCGAGGGTCCGGAAGACGTTCTCCAGCTGGTGCGGGCGGATGGTCGGCACCAGGGCTGACACCGTGGGACGGGTCACGGGACGGGACTTCAGCGGCACCGCGGCGGCCACAATGGTTTCCGCCCGGTGGGTATAGGTATGGGCGGACCAGATTCTGCGCTGGGCCCGGTGAACGGTGCGGTCATTGAATTCGGCATTGCGGACCAGGCCGCCGGTTAGTGCCGCCGCTTCTTCCCGGGTGGAGGCAACGGGAACCTCATCCGGTGTGAAGAACTGCTCCACCGCGTCGCTGGGCGTGCTGATCACGGGGGTGCCGGCCGCGCTGATCTCGAAGATCCTCCGGGCACACATGCTGGGGGAATCCACCACCGAGTTGACGTTCAGGAATACTTTGTAGGCCTTATAGGCAGAGAGCATCTGCGGATAGGACAGCGAGCCGACCACCCTGGAGTCCAGCGGTGCCGGGAACTGGTAGTTGGGGTCCCCGCCGAGCTTGCGGGAGAAGATTTCCAGGCCAAGGGGCAGCTTCGCGTCCATCGCCCCGCCCAGGAGCATGTCCATCTGCTGACGCCGCTCCGGGTATTTGTGCGCGAAATACATCCCGGCGAAACCAACGTCCCGGGAATGGCGGCCGTGCTTGGGCCGTGCCGGGTTGTGAATGGCCGGCTGGGCAGCAAACGGGAGGACGCCGATATTGTCATGGCCCAGGTCCCGCCGGTAGTGCTCCACCCGGCGGACATCGGAGGTGAACACATGATCAAACAGCGCCGCGGCAGGGAGGAAATCCTCGTAGTGCGGCGGATCCTCCTTATTCCAGAAGACGGTGGGGATGCCCTGGCTGCGGCTGTAGGCCAATAGGTCCACGAGGGCGGCGGCGGGGCCGGCGGGGCCGGCCAGTTTTCCGCGCCAGAGCCGGCTGTTGCCGGCCCAGGAGGACTCCACGAAAACCAGGTCCACGGCCTGGTCGGTGAGCTGCTGCTGCCAGCTCTCCGGATCCAGCGCCACGGTGTGCCACTCGAAGGCGAAGGCTGCGGCGGAAAACTCGTCGAGAATGACACCGACTTTCAGGTCGCTGCGCCGCGGCGGACGGCCTGGAACGGCGGCCGCGGGAATGGACAGGCGCCGTTTCGCACCGCGGCCTATCCAGCCGGCTTCCACGCCGCGGGCGTTTGCGGGGTCGGCGAACCCCCGTTCGGCCGCCCGCCGCACTTTCCATTCGCGCAACTCCGCCGGCCCGCCCGCACGCAGGTGCCAGAGACCGGTACGAAGATCCTGCAGGGACGCCATTTACTGGACCCTTACGCTGCGGCGTCCGGTGGACCGTTCCCGGATACGCGTGACCGTGAGGGCGAGCATGGCCTCTTCACGGATTTTCTCCGCGCTGATGTTGTTTCCCTTGGACAGGTGGCGGGTGAAGTCCTTGTAGGCCGTCACCACTTCCCGGGGGTCTCCGTCCATCAGGAGATCCCCCTTATCCATCCACACCACCCGTGAACACATATCCAGGATAGTTTCGAGGCTGTGGCTGACGAGGAAAACACAGCCGGCGTTCTCCCGCAGTTCGTCCATCCGCCTCCGGCTGCGGTCCGCAAACTGGGCGTCGCCCGTGTTGAGTGCTTCATCAATAAGCAGGATCTCCGGGTCGATGCTGGCCGCGATGGCAAAACGGAGGCGGGAGGACATTCCGGAGGAATACGAGCGCATGGGCAGGTGGATGGCTTTTTCCAGGCCGGAGAGTTCCACAATGGACTCATACCGCTCGGCAATCTCGTCATAGGTCAGCCCCATCGCCAGGCAACCCAGCACCACGTTGTGGTCCCCCGGAAGTTCGGGGACAAGGGCGGCGTTGACTCCGAGCATGATGGGCGTGCTGGAGGCGTAGACAGCCCCGGTGTCCGGTGTGACCTGGCCGTTGATCAATTTCATCAGGGTGCTTTTGCCGGAACCGTTGCGTCCGACAATGCCGACGGACTCGCCCCGGACCGCCACCAGCGACATCGGGTTCAGGGCGTGGACCGTCACCAGGTTGGGTTTGCCCATGATGCGGCGCAGCAAGCCGCCGGCACCGCTGCCCGGGACGGCTTCGCTTGACGCCACCCGGTAACTCATACTCACTTTGTCGATGACGACGCAGGGATCCTCTGCGAGGCAGTGTTCAGGCGCGTCCATAGGTTTCCTCCGCCCGCCAGAAGTACACGGCGCCCACGGCGAGCGCACCCAACGCCCAGCAGCTCAGGACGGCCCAGGACTGCCAGGAGGGAACAGTTGCGTAGAGCAGGCAGTCCCGCACAATGTCCAGGACCTGGAACAGGGGGTTCAGTTCGAGGATCTTCAGCATGACCGGCTGGTCGATGAAACGGTCATAGCTGTAGAACACGGCACTGGCGTACATCCAGGCCCGCAGGGTGAAACTCAGCAGGTGGACTACGTCATTGACCTTGGAAATCACCCGGGCCAGGATCAGTCCCACCCCCAGGTTGAAGATCCACTGCAGGGCCAGCGCGGGGATGACCAGCAGCCAGCACCAGGTGATCTCCTCGGTGGGCGGCACGAGGAGGACCAGCAGCATCATCACAATCAGCACGGGAATGTTGGCCAGGAGCTCGCGCAGGTTCACCGAAATGGGCAGGGTGGCCCGCGGGAAACTGAAGGCCTGGATCACGGCACGGTTCTGCTGGATGGACCGGGCGCCGTTGGTGATGGCCCGGGAGCTGAACTGGAAGAGGAAAACGCCGATGACCAGGTAGCCGATGAAATTGTCGATCCCGTTGCCGGTTTTCAACAGCAGGCCGAAGATCAGGAAATAGGTCAATCCGTTCAGGATCGGGTTCAGGACCAGCCAGGCGCTGCCCAGTCGGTCCCTGCGGTTCCCGCTCTGCACCCGTGACCGAGCGTCATAGGCGATGAAATGCCGGTAGTTCCACACCTGGACGAGGTAGTCGACAAAGCCCGGACGTGCGCCCACGCGCTGCAGTCCCCTGATGTCCACGGAAAGGGGCTGGACCGCGGCAGACGTGTCCTCCCTGGTCCGGGCCATTAGGCTGCTCCTGATGACGCGAGGCTTCGGTACCACCGGACGGTCTGTTCAGCCGCGGATCCCCAGGTGCGGGTGGCGAGCACATGGGTGCGGCCGTTGGACCCGAGCCGGGCCCGCCGGCCGGCGTCGGACATCAGTGAAGTAATTGCCTCGGCGAGATGCTCCGGGTCCGAAGGCCGGACCAAAAGCCCGTTCCCGCCGTGCCGGACCAGTTCCCCCAGGGCAGGGAGGTCGCTCGCTATTACGGGCCGGGCGGAAGCCATGGCCTCCACCGGTTTCAGCGGGGTTACCGCTCGTGTCACGTCTAAATCCTTCCGAGGCACAACAAAAACGTCGATTGCCTGATGGTACAAATGGGCCTGCGCACGGGGAACGCGGCCGGTGAAGATTACCCGGTCCGCCACTCCCAGCTCTGCAGCCAGCGCTTTCAACCGGGGCGCCGCTGCCCCGTCCCCCACAATCAGGCACTTGAGGTGCCGCTGCCGGCCAGCGACCAGACCGAAGGCTGTGATGAGGTCATCCAGCCCCTCATAGTCAACCAGACTGCTGACCGTTCCGATCATTTCAGTGTCCGGGTCCAGTCCAAGCGCGCGGCGGGCCTGTGCTGCCGCCACCGGCGTGTCGAGGTATCCCTCCCCTACGGCGTTCGGGAGCAGGCGGATCCGGTCCCGCGGTACCCCGCTGCCGGCAATCTGTTCGGCCATCACGGTTCCGAGGGTGGGCACCAGGGCCGCCCGCTTCATGACGTCGGCTTCCCGTTCCCGGAAGAGCAGGTACCTCTCACTCTGCCGGGCCTCCGCGGGGCGGGTCGAGGCCCATGTATCCGCCAGCTGCCCGCGGACCTCATAGATCCATGGAATACCAAGGGCTTCGGCGACGGCGGCGGTCACCAGCCCGTTGACGAAGTGCGTGGTGGTATGCAGAACCGCCGGCCGCACCTCCAGGGCCAGGGCCAGTGTCCGTTCCGCCTGCAGCTGCAGCCGTCCCTGCATGCCGAAAGGAAGCCGTGCCGGCAGGATCCGGTGGTAAGTCACGCCGTCAATCCGGTCCCGGTCCCCGGCGAGGAGCCGCCCCACCTGGACGGGATATCCGGGGCGGGTGACGGCATGGACGTTCCAGCCCAGCTCGTGCTGCGCCTTCAGGATGGAATGGCTCCGCTGCGCGTAGCCGCTGCCGGTGTGGGGCAGGGAATTGGTGAGCACGTGCAGCACCGTTGCGGGATCCGCGGTGTAGGCCTGGACGGGATCGAGCCGGGGCCGCCAGCCCTGGAACACGGCCAGCTCGGATGCCAGCCGCCGCTGCTGCCGCCGCTCGGCACCGCGCGTGTTGGAGAGGGCATCGACGGCGCCGCTCATGTCCCCGGCGTGCCACCGGCTGCGGGCCACGGTGCCCGGCAACCCTTTGGTTCCGGGGCGTACCTGCGCAAGCAGTTGCCGGGCTTCCTGGGGAAAACCTGCCGCAACGGCAACGTCCGCCAGGCGGAGTGCCTGCCGGCTGCCGGGAGTCCCGCCCGGCGCAGCAGCTGCGGCCAGGGCGCCGGACAGGGCCGGGGCATCGCCGCGGACGAATGCTGCCAGCGGGCCCAGGAAGCTTTGCCCGGCGATTCGCCCGGCACCGGCCGCCAGCGGATGCACCACCCGCGCAGGCAGCCGCCGGGACACCTGAAGCGTCAGGACCACGGGGTCATCACCCAGGTGTTCCAGGACGGTGCCGGCGGCAAGGGCAGCACTGCGGACGTATCTCAGGGCGCTCACGCGGCCGGTCCCGCCGCCACGCTCCGCAGGAGGTCCGCGTATGCCGCGGAGAGTGCGTCGAGGTTGGCGTTGTCCTGCACCCAGTCCCTGCCGTTGGTACCGGTCAGCAGCCGCGAGCGGTCCGCGTGCAGCTCCTTCCACAGCTGGGCAATGGCTCCGGCCGAGGAATCAACGACGTCGCCGGCATTCGCTTCTTCAATAATGGTGCGGGCTTCGCCGCGGACAATGCCAGTGACATGCCGGCCTACCGCCAATACCTCATACGTTTTGGACGGAATGGTGGTTTCAAAGGATTTCCAGTCATCCCGCAGGGAAATGACACAGGTATCCGCTTCCCGGTAGTGCTCCATGACTTCGCGGCGGCGTGCCGGGCCGTGGAAGGTGACCGGCGCGTCCAGTTCCTTGGCCAGTGCCATGAGTTCCCGCCGCTGCACGCCGTGCCCCACCATGGTCAGCCGTACGTAGTCACGGGCCAGGGCGGCAGCCCGCACCACCAGGTCCAGCCGCTGGCTTTCGCCGTGGTTGCCCAGATACAGCACGTTCAGCCGGTCCCGGTCTTCGGGCGGCGGAGGCAGCAGCTCCCGCACGGAAATATCCACGCCGTTCACCACCGTGGCCACGTTTTTCAACCCGCGGTCGCGCAGAGTGGCGGCGAAGCCGTACGTGACCGTCACCACCAGGTCCGCCCGTTCCTGGAACGTCACCACGGCGCGTTCCGTCACGCTCTTGGCGCTCCCCCTGACTATCCGGGCGTCGCGGGCGATATCGGGCCAGGCATCGCGCATATCCACCACAAACGGAACGCGCCGCAGCCGCGACACCAGGTACCCGGCCCCCAGGATGGGAAGGCTCGGAACCGTGACGATCACGGCGTCGGGGCGGCGCGTCATCACTCCCGCCGCCACGGAGGCTGCTGCGCTGAAGCAGTGGTCAAGCAGCCGCCCGAGCCGGGTGGTGCGGTGCCAGAGATAAGGGACCCGGAGGATGCGTTCGCCGAACCGGCCGGTGTCCCGGCGGAAGGGGCGCCCGGCTTCGCGTTTCGGCAGGGTGCGCCGCCCGTGCGGGGCGTGGGCCACGGGGGTGATGACATCAATGTCCCAGCCAAGGCTGCGGAAATACCGGTTGAACTGTGTCCAGCGGCGCTGGGGAGGGCTGTGCTCCGGCGAATAGGAATGCGTCAGCAACTGAAGCCGCATCTCCCATATCCCCCATTACTAAAAGCCGTTAAAGAATACCCGCCATGTATTTAGGCAGCATAACTGATTTATTCTATACTCCGTTTCCGCCGGCCTTGAACGGAAGCGATCCGGCGGATCCCCGGAGTTTCAGATAATAAAGCACTCCGCCGCCCACAAGTAACAGGATGACTCCGCCCCGCACCAGCCAGTCGGAACCGCTGGAACCGGATTTCACGCTCTCGGCCGCGAGTGCGGACGGCGTCGCCGACGGTTCGGGTGAGGAGGTGGTGGCCGTGGGAGTGGGGGAAGCAGAGGGCTTCGCGGAGGCGGTGGGAGACGGCGTCGGGGTCGGTGTGGGGGTGGGTTCCGCGTCCGGGTCCACAATCTCCATGGTGACGGGATCCCAGACAGTCCCCGTATAGAACATGGTGACCGGATCGATGAGGCTGCCGGTGCCCGGCTCGATGAGCAGCCCGGTTCCCGGATGGATCAGGTACCCGGTGCCTGGGTCCACAACGTACCCCGTCACCGGATCATACTGGGGGCCGGGATCAGGAGCCGGTTCAGGGGTAGGTTCCGGTGCGGGCGGCGCAGGAGACGGGGCCGGCGCAGGGGCTGGCGCGGGGGCCGGGGCTGGGGCCGGCACCGGAACAGGGGCCGGTGCCGGGGCCGGCGCGGGTTCGGGCACGGGGACGGTCGGCACGGGATCCGTCGGCGAGGGCACGGTAACCCGCGGAACGGCAGGAGTCTCCCCCACGGCCAGGGCCGGGGCGGCAAACACCGTTGCTGCCACCAGGGCACCCGCAAGGATGCCCACGGCTCGGGGAGCGGATTTCTGTTGCATGGTGTTTGTTCCCCCGGTCGGCAGCCGGACAGGCCGGCATGTTTCCGCCGTTGAATGCGGCGGCGATGTCACTTAGCGGTACGAGTCTATACAGTCCCGCCGGTACGGACCGATTCAGGACCGGGGCACGGCGGCGGATACGCTGGAATCATGAAGTTCTACGCATTACCCGCAGTACTCGCACTTTGTGCAGTTGCCGCCACCGGCTGCAGCCCGGTGGCCAGTATCGAATCGGCTCCGGATGCTGGCAACCCGGACTGCGCTGCCGTGATGGTGTCGCTGCCGGACAAGCTGGCGGATTACCCGCTGCGGGAGACGGACAGCCAGTCGACGGCTGCCTGGGGGGATCCCTCGCGGGCGATCCTCAAGTGCGGCGTCCCCGTGCCCGGTCCCACCACGGATCCCTGCGCCGAAGTGAACGGCGTGGACTGGATCCTTCGGGAAGGCGACGACACCTGGACCGCTACCACCTACGGCCGGGAGCCGGCTGTGGAGGTCATCTTCGATCCCAACGAGGTGGCCTCGTCCACCGTCCTGGTCCAGCTGCAGAACGCCGTGTCCAAAATCGAACCGACCCGCCAGTGCCTGAGCCCCGCGGACACCCTGGAGCTGGACCAGCAGGGCTAGCGCAGCCCGGTCTTCCGGTCCAGGGCGAGGCTGATCAGTTCGTCGATCAGCTCGCTGTACGGCAGGCCGGACTTGGCCCACATCTGCGGGTACATGCTGATGGGGGTGAAGCCGGGCATGGTGTTGATCTCGTTAATGATCAGCTGTCCGTCCGGGGTGTAGAAGAAATCCACCCGGGACAGGCCCTCTCCGCCGACGGAGTCAAAGGCCGTGCCGGCCAGGCTGCGGACCCGGGCGGAAACATCCGCCGGCAGGTCCGCCGGGCAGCTGAGTTCAGCGGCCGCACCGTCCACGTACTTGGCTTCGAAGTCATACCACTCGTGGCCGCCGTCCTGAACGGCAACTTCGCCGGGCTGGCTGGTGCGCGGGTCCTCGGTGCCGCGGCCCTGCAGGACGGCCACTTCGATTTCCCGGCCGGTGATTCCTGCTTCCACCACAACCTTGGGATCATGCAGGCGTGCCGCTTCAATGGCAGCCGGCAGGTCCGCGGGGTCGGTGACCCGGGTGATGCCCATGGAGGACCCGGCGCGGGCCGGCTTCACGAACAGCGGGAAATCCAGGGCTCCGGCGCGGTCCAGGCAGGCCTGCGGATCCCGCAGCCACTGCCGGGCGGTAATGACCTCGTAAGGGCCCACGGTGAGGCCGGCGGCTTCGAAAACCACCTTCATATAGTGCTTGTCCATGCCCACGGCGGAGGCCAGAACCCCAGCCCCCACGTACCGGACATCGGCCATTTCCAGCAGGCCCTGCAGGGTGCCGTCCTCGCCGAAGGGCCCGTGCAGCAGCGGCAGGACCACGTCCACCCGGCCCAGGCTGCGGGGCAGGCTGCCGGCAGCGTGGGCCACCAGTTCCCGGCTGCCGTCCTGCGACGAGAGGACCACGGATTCCTCCGAAACGGGAACCTCGGGCAGGGTGGCGGCGCGCAGGGACCATTCGGCCGGATTGGCGGACACCAGGCTCCACTGGCCGTTCTTCGCAATGCCGATGGGAACGACGTCGTACTTTGTCGTGTCGATGGCCTGCAGCACTCCTGCGGCAGTCACACAGCTCACGGCATGCTCGCTGGAACGTCCGCCGAACAGTACGGCCACCCGGGGGCGGGTGCCTCCGGGACGGTCCGTTGCGGCGGGGGCGGGCAGGGGTTCAACAGTCACGGGGCGGACACACCTTCGGATTTCAGTTCGCGGGCCAGCAGCCGCGGGCCCAGTTCATCAACAGTAATAACGCCCTGGAGTACGGCGACGACGTTTTCGGTGATCGGCATGTAGACGCCGAGCTGGGTGGCACGGTCCAGCACTGCCTGCGCGGACTTGATGCCCTCGGCCGTCTGCGTCATGGAGGCGTTGACCTCCGCGAGGCTCAGGCCCCGGGCCAGCAGCGTGCCGGCGGTGTGGTTGCGGGACAGGGCCGAGGAGCAGGTGGCAATCAGGTCACCCATCCCGGCGAGGCCGGCCATGGTCTCGGCATTGCCGCCCAGGGCCAGTGCCAGGCGGGTGGTTTCCGCCAGGCCGCGCGTCATGACGGAGGCCTTGGTGTTGTCACCCATCTTCTTGCCGTCGCAGATTCCCACGGCAAGGGCAATGACGTTCTTGACGATCCCGCCGATTTCCGTGCCCACCACATCCACGTTGGTGTAGGGACGGAAGTAGGGTGCCGTGCAGGCTTCGGCGATCCAGACGGCGGTGTCCAGATCGGTGCACGCCACCACGGACGCGGTGGGCTCCTGGCGGGCAATTTCCATGGCAAGGTTCGGACCGGACACCACGGCAATGCGTTCTTCGGGCAGGCCCAGTTCCTCGGCAATCACCTGGCTCATCCGGGCGTCTGTGCCGCGCTCCAGTCCCTTCATCAGCGAGACCACGACGGCGTCGGAGCCAATCAGTCCCACTATGTCCCGGAGCTGGGCGCGCAGCGACTGTGCAGGAACGGCCAGCACCACAATTTCCGCTCCGGCCAGCACCTCGGACAGGTCCGTGGAGGCGCGGAGGTTGACGGGCAGGACAGTGTCCTTGAGGTACTGGGTGTTGCGGTGCCGGAGGTTGATGTCCTCGGCCACCTCGGGACGGCGTGCCCAGAGCCGGACGTCGGTGCCGCGTTCGGCGCCCGAATCGGCGGCGATCTTGGCGAAGACGGTGCCCCAGCTTCCGGCGCCCAGGACGGCGACGACGGCGGGGTGTTCACTGCGGGCGGTCACTGGCCGGCCTCCGGTTCGGTTGGTGTGGTTGCTGTGCCGGATCCGGCGGATCCGGTTTCAAACGAGCGGCCCACCTGGCGCTGGCCTTTGGCCACCGGGTTCCACCGCTCGGCGGGCGGCTGGGCGCCGCGGAGTTTGGAGACCATATCCGTCAGGTCGGACATGATCCGCTCGGTGGCGGCATCCAGCACCGCCTTGCTGGTCGGCAGGCCGGCGAATTCAGACAGATCCACCGGTTTGCCGACCACCAGCCGCACCCGTTTGCGCGGGAACAGGTTGGGGAATTTCGCGTAGCGCGGGAAGGCGTCCTGCGCGCCCCAGTGGGCGATGGGGATGACGGGGGCCCCGGTCTGCAGCGCCAGCCGCGCCGCCCCGGTCCGGCCCTTCATGGGCCACAGGTCCGGGTCCCGGGTAAGGGTGCCCTCGGGGTAGATCACCAGGGTGCGCCCGGCTTCCAGGGCGGCCCGGGCGGCATCCAGGGAACCTGCGGCCCCGGAGGTAATGCGTTCCACCGGGACCTGGTTGGTTGCGGACAGTGCCGGTCCGAGCACCGGAACCTTGAACAGCGAGGCCTTTGCCAGGAAGTGCGGTGAGCGGCCCTGGTTGTACAGGAAGTGCCCCACCACCACCGGATCGATTTCGGTCACGTGGTTCGGGCAGACAATAAAGCCCGGGTCGCGGGGCAGGTTCTCGGCCCCTTGCCACTGCTTCTTGAGGAAGATATTGAATATCGGCCTCAAAGTTCCTGCGAGCAGGGCAAAAACAACCCGTGCCTTAGTCGATTCGGTCATGCCGTCAGGCTACCGGAGTCCTGCAGATACGCCGGAAGCGACGTCGAAGTCCGCGCCGAGGCCCTCCAGCTTGCCCTGGAAGTGCTCATACCCGCGGTTGATCAGCTCGATGCCGGTCACCCGGGAGGTTCCCTCGGCTGCCAGCGCGGCGATGAGGTGGCTGAAGCCGCCGCGCAGGTCCGGGATGTCGATCTCGGCGCCGCGCAGCTGCACGGAGCCGGCGATGACCGCCGAGTGCAGGAAGTTGCGCTGGCCGAAACGGCACGGAACGCTGCCCAGGCACTCACGGTGCACCTGGATGTTGGCACCCATCCGGATCAGGGCTTCGGTGAAACCGAAGCGGTTCTCATACACGGTCTCGTGCACGATGGACACGCCCTCGGCCTGGGTCAGGGCCACCACGAGGGGCTGCTGCCAGTCCGTCATGAAGCCGGGGTGGACGTCGGTTTCCAGCACAAGCGGATTCAGCGGGCCGCCCGGGTGGTAGAACCGGATGCCGCCGTCGTCGACGTCGAACGCGCCGCCGATCTTGCGGTAGGTATTCAGGAACGCGGTGAGGTCCTTCTGGTCCGCACCCTCCACGTAGATGTCACCCTTGGTGACCAGGGCGGCGGACGCCCAGGAAGCGGCCTCGTTGCGGTCCGGAAGCGCACGGTGGTTGTACCCGGTCAGTTCGGACACGCCCTCGATCCGGATAACGCGGTCCGTCTGCACGGAAATGATGGCGCCCATCTTCTGCAGGATGGCGATCAGGTCCAGGATCTCCGGTTCCACGGCTGCACCGCGCAGTTCGGTGATGCCCACGGCCTTCACAGCGGTGAGCAGCACCTGTTCGGTGGCTCCCACGCTGGGGTACGGCAGCTCGAGCTTGGCACCGCTGAGCCCCTTGGGGGCGGACAGGGAAATGCCGCCGGGACGCTTTTCCACCACGGCACCGAAGTTGCGCAGCATCTGCAGGTGGTAGTCGATAGGCCGGTCGCCGATCTTGCAGCCGCCCAGGTCCGGAATGAAGGCTTCGCCCAGGCTGTGCATCAAGGGCCCGCAGAGCAGGATCGGGATGCGCGAATCGCCGGCGTGGGCGTCGATGTCCTTGGAAGCAGCCGTCTTGGCGTTCTTCGGGTCCATGGTGAGATCGCCGGTGACGGGATCCTTGGTGACCTCGACGCCGTGCAGCTGCAGCAGGGAGGTGACTACCTCAACGTCCTTGATTTCCGGAACGTTGCGCAGTGTGGACGGGCCGTTGCCAAGCAGGGCCGCAACCATCGCTTTGGGGACCAGATTTTTCGCCCCGCGGACCGGTACCTTCCCGGAGAGAGGAACACCGCCTCGGATGGTGAGGACGCTACCCATGAACACCTGATTTCCTAAAATAGTTTGGCCCCGTGAGCAAGAAGAGACTGCACTCAAGCATATGAGCAAGCGTCTGCTTACTGAAATAACTTCGCCGCCGGGGAGGGCAGGACCGGTGTGATTCCGGTCATGTCCGCTGCGGCGGAAACGCGGATGGGCCCCGCCGAAGCGGGGCCCATCCATGCTATCGGGGCCGCGGCGGAGGCAGAAAATCCTCCGGGGCGCAAACCGGCAGTCCGCTGACGGTTTTCCGGGCCGGTGTTCCCTGCCGGGGACGCCTTAGGTCCGGACCGGCAGGGTTGCCGGCTTATAGGACGGCCGTGCGGCTTCGAAGGAGGTGATGTCGGACTCGTGGCGCAGGGTCAGGGCGATATCGTCCAGCCCCTCCAGCAGGCGCCAGCGGGTGTACTCGTCAATCTCGAAGGGCGCTGTGACGCTGCCGCAGACGGCGGTGCGGGCCTGCAGGTCTACGGTGACGGCGGTACCCGGGGACTCTTCGAGGACTTTCCAGATGAGCTCGATATCCTCCTGCGCCACCTGCGCTGCCACGAGGCCCTGCTTACCGGCGTTGCCGCGGAAAATATCGGCGAAGCGGGAGGAGAGCACGGCACGGAAGCCGTAGTCCTTCAGGGCCCAGACGGCATGCTCGCGGGAGGACCCAGTGCCGAAGTCGGGGCCGGCCACCAGGACGGATCCCCGGTCATAGGGTTCCTGGTTCAGGATGAAGTCCTTGTTTTTCCGCCAGCCGGCGAAGAGCGCATCCTCGAATCCCGTGCGGGTGATCCGCTTGAGGTAAACGGCCGGAATGATCTGGTCCGTGTCTACGTCGCTTTGGCGCAGCGGGACGCCGATGCCGGTGTGGGTAGTGATTTTTTCCATAGCGGTTCTCCTAGGCTGCGGTGCCGACGACGGCGTCCGGCAGCGGGTCAAGGTCCGAGGGCGAGCTGAGGGTTCCACGCACGGCCGTGGCGGCAGCCACCACCGGGGAGACCAGATGGGTCCGGCCGCCCTTGCCCTGCCGGCCTTCAAAGTTGCGGTTGGAGGTGGAGGCGCAGCGCTCCCCCGGTTCAAGCTGGTCCGGGTTCATGCCCAGGCACATGGAGCAGCCGGCAAACCGCCATTCCGCACCGAAGTCCTTGAAGACCCGGTCCAGGCCTTCCGCCTCGGCTTCCAGGCGTACCCGCGCGGATCCGGGGACAACCATCATCCGGACCGCCGGATCCTTCTGCCGGCCGCGGATGATGTCCGCCGCTATCCGCAGGTCTTCGATCCGGCTGTTGGTGCAGGAGCCGAGGAAGACCGTGTCCACCCGGATGTCCTTCATGGCGGTTCCGGGGGCCAGATCCATGTATGCGAGGGCGCGTTCCGCGGCGGCGCGGGCATTCTCATTGCTGAAATCCGCGGGGGCGGGCACGGCTTCGGAGAGCGGAACCCCCTGGCCCGGGTTGGTTCCCCAGGTGACAAAAGGCTCCAGGGTGTCGGCGTCGAGGAACACCTCGGCGTCAAACTCGGCGTCCTCATCGGTGGCGAGGGACTTCCAGTGTTCGACGGCGGCGTCCCAGTCCCGGCCCTGCGGCGCGTGCGGGCGGTCCTTGAGGTAGGCGAAGGTGGTTTCGTCCGGCGCCACCATCCCGGCCCGCGCGCCGGCTTCGATGGACATGTTGCAGATGGTCATGCGTGCTTCCATCGACAGGGCGCGGATGGCCGAGCCTCGGTATTCCAGCACGTAGCCCTGGCCCCCGCCGGTGCCGATCCGGGCAATCACCGCGAGGATGATGTCCTTGGATGTGACTCCGGGGCGCAGGGTGCCTTCGACGTTGATCGCCATGGTCTTGAAAGGCTTCAGGGACAGTGTCTGGGTGGCCATCACGTGCTCAACCTCGGAGGTTCCGATGCCCATTGCCAGTGCCCCGAAGGCCCCGTGCGTCGAGGTGTGGGAATCTCCGCAGACCACCGTGAGCCCGGGCTGGGTCAGCCCCAGCTGCGGGCCGACCACATGGACAATGCCCTGCTCTGCGTCGCCGAGCGGATGCAGCCGCACGCCGAACTCGGCGCAGTTGGCCCGCAGCGTTTCAATCTGGGTGCGGCTCACCGGATCCGCAATCGGCTTGTCGATCGCCAGCGTAGGCGTGTTGTGGTCCTCGGTGGCTATGGTCAGGTCCGGGCGGCGCAGTCCGCGGCCGGACAGCCGCAGGCCCTCGAAGGCCTGCGGTGAGGTCACCTCGTGGACGAGGTGGAGATCGATGTAGAGCAGATCAGGAGCACCGTCCTCCCCCTTGCGGATTACGTGCTCGTCCCACACCTTCTGTGCGAGTGTCCTGCCAGCCACATGCTCACCCATATCAGGTACCCCTCGTTGTCTTTCCTTTGGCCTTAAGAGAACCAGCAGGCGGGGCGGCGGCGCCACCTTTTCAATTTGCATCTCAGATAGTGAGACGGCAGTATCATTTCATGGACACATCAAGCGGGGTAGGCGTTATCGATAAAGCGGCCATGGTGCTGGACGCACTGGAGGCCGGTCCCACCACGCTGGCGCAGCTGGTCTCCGCCACGGGACTGGCCCGGCCCACCGTGCACCGGCTGGCGCTGGCGCTGGTGCACCACCGCCTGGTGGGACGGGACATGCAGGGCCGGTTTGTCCTGGGCAGCCGCCTGGTGGAGCTTGCCTCCGCCGCCGGAGAAGACCGCCTCATTGCCTCCGCCGGCCCGGTGCTTTTATCCCTGCGCGATGCCACGGGCGAGAGTTCCCAGGTCTTCCGACGCCAGGGCGAATGGCGGGTCTGCGTGGCCTCGGCGGAACGCCCCATCGGCCTGCGGGACACCATTCCCGTGGGCACCCAGCTGTCTATGAAGGCCGGCTCCGCGGCGCAGTGCCTGCTCGCCTGGGAAGACCATGACCGCCTCATCGAGGGCCTGCACAACGCCCGGTTCACCCCCACGGTCCTGGCCGGCGTCCGGCGCCGTGGCTGGGCGCAGAGCCTGGGCGAACGCGAGCCGGGGGTGGCCTCCGTGTCCGCTCCGGTGCGCGGACCCTCCGGCCGGGTGATTGCCGCCGTCTCCATCTCCGGACCCATCGAACGCCTCACCCGCCAGCCCGGCCGCGTCCATGCCGAAGTGGTGGCCAAGGCCGCAGCCCAGCTGACCGAAGCGCTGCGCAAGGGCGGCGAGTAACCCTATATTGGGAGCCTTCGGCGCGGGCGTCAGCCTGCGAAATGGTCCCATCCGGTGGCAGGCGGCTCCTCGCCGCCGAACGTGACGCCCTCGCCGCCGTGTACTTCGCCGAGCCGGATAAACCCCTTCGGCAGGATCGCCTCGGGTCCGAAGGTGGCCAGCAGACCGTGGTCCTCTCCCCCGCCCAAGACCCATTCCAGCGGATCGGCCCCCAGCCGGCCTGCCGCCGGAGCCAGCATCTCCGCACGTGAGCTGAGATAGCCGGCGTCAAGGTCAATAGCCACGCCTGAGGCGCGGGCGATGCGTCCGGCATCCCGCACCAGCCCGTCGGAGACGTCCAGCATGGCGGTGGCGCCTGCGGCTGCTGCCGCAGGACCTGCGGCAGCGTACGGCGGCCGGGGGCGAAGCTGCGCCAGGGCCAGGCTCCCCAGCTCCACATCTTCCGCTCCGGCGGGGTCGGCAAGCTCCAGACCGCTCTCCAGCACCGCCAGGCCGCCCGCTGCGAGGCCCAGCGATCCTACGTGTGCCAGGATGTCCCCCGGGCGTGCTCCTGACCGCAGAACCGGCCGCCTGCCCTGCAGATCACCCGTAACGGCCGCCGTCACCACAATCTGGCTGCCGCGGCCCAGGTCTCCGCCCACCACTGAACAGTTCTCGAAGGCCAGCGAGGCAATTCCGGCCGCGAGACCCTCGGCAAGATCCTCCACCCAGGACACTTCCGTGGTGCCGGGCAGGGTCAGGCTGACCACCAGCGAAGTAGGCACGGCGCCCATGGCACGGATGTCGGAGACGTTTTGTGCCACGCACTTCCAGCCGACGTCGAACCCGGAGGTGCGGTAGCCGCAGGGCCAGAGCAGGCGGAAATCGGCATCCTCAACGAGGGTGTCGATGGAAATCACTGTTCGGCCGTCCGGCGCCGCGATGACGGCGGCGTCGTCTCCGGGTCCCAGCAGGGCGGTGTCCGGACCCAGACGCGGAAAAATCCGGGCCAGGAGAGCCTTCTCATCGAGCTGGTCCACGGTTCGGGCGTCGAGCGGCATGTTCCTCCGGTCATGATGCGGATACGGTTTTCGAAATTAGCACGGCGCGTGGCGGTGCCGGAGCGCGGCCGGCCCGGAAAAGACCCGGGAAAAACAAAACCGGCCCCGGACATAATGTCCGGAGCCGGTGAGTTGTGACCCCAGCGGGATTCGAACCCGCGTTACCGCCGTGAGAGGGCAGCGTACTAGGCCGCTATACGATGGGGCCGTGTACAGTGCTCCGGGAGGAACTTCCCCGTGCACTTCCTTGCCGGTTTCGAAGAACCGGCGGAAAGAGTATTTCACATTCTTTCCAAGGAGACCAATCCGGGCTAAGCCACAAATTGATTACCGCTGGGATACCAGGACTCGAACCTAGAATGTCGGTACCAGAAACCGATGTGTTGCCAATTACACCATATCCCACTGCGCTTTTTCGGCTGCTTCTCGAGGAGTTATCCTCGGCCGCAGCCCCTCAGCACGAGATATAACTATACACGGGTTTCGGACCAAGTACAAAACGGGCTTCGCGCGCCCTCACACCAGGTCCAGCAGCTCCCCCAGGGAAGCGATGGAAGAGACCTCCGGCGGCACCACCGCGCCGTCGGTCCGCACCGGAGAAGGGTTGTCTGCCCGGTCCAGCCAGACGCCCAGCAGGCCGGCATTGGCCGCCCCGATTCCGTCCACCACCAGATTGTCCCCCACATAGGCACTGCGCTGCGGTGTGCTGCCGAGCAGGCGCACTCCCTCATGGAAAATCGCGGGGTCGGGCTTGGCCACGCCGACGGTGTCGATGCCCACCAGGACTTTGATCCGCTCCAGCCCCGCGGCGTCGAGCTTTGCGCGCTGGTAATCGTGGACGTTGTTGCTGACGGCCCCGTACGCGATACCGCGTGCCTCCAGGGCGTCCAGGAGCGGGACGACGTCGTCGAAGGCCTGGAAGTACTGCGGCAGGGTCTGCTCATACGCGTCATTCCAGGCGCGGGCGGCGTCGCTGTCCAGCGGCGCCAGGCCGGCCTCTTCACGGGCGTGCTGCAGGCGCAGTACGCGCTGGTCGGCAAAACCCACCCGGCCGGCCAGATAAGCGTCGTAGTGCCCCTGCGGGTCGGCGGCGAACAGGGAGGTATACGCCTCCCAGTCCGCCGCCGAGAAATGGGTCAGGTCAGTGGCACTGACTGCCTGCAGTGTGCTGCCCATGGCGGCCTGCAGGTCAATGAGTGTCTCGTCGATATCGAACAGCACTGCATCAACGGACCTGCCCATGATGGTTCCTTACGCTGCGGCGCGGAAGGCGCGGATCCGTGCGAGGGAGGATTCCCGGCCGAGGATGACCATGGATTCGAACAGGGGCGGCGAGATCCGGCGCCCGGACACCGCCGTGCGGACCGGACCGAAGGCCAGCCGCGGCTTGATCCCCATGTCCTCCACCAGTGCCTGGCGCAGCGCAGCCTGGATGGTCTCCGCCGTCCAGTCGGTGACCGATTCCAGGGCCGCCAGGGCGGCGTCCAGCACCTCGGCCAGGTTCGCCGGCAGGCCCTTCCGTGCATCAGCGGCAACGTCGACGGCGTCGTCGGCCTTGAACAGGAAACCGAGCATCTCCGGTGCCTCGCCCAGCAGGGTGATGCGTTCCTGCACCAGCGGTGCCGCCTCGGTCAGGATTTCCTCTTCGCGGGGCGTGAGGGCCTCCCCTACCAGGCCGGCCTGCTGCAGGTACGGGACCAGGCGGTTGCGGAAGTCTTCGGCCTCGAGCATCCGGACGTGGGTACCGTTGATGGCCTCGGCCTTCTTCAGGTCAAAGCGTGCGGGGTTGGCCAGCACGTTGTGGATGTCGAAGTTCTCCACCAGCTGGTCCACCGTGAAGATGTCCTCGTCGGCGGAGAGCGACCAGCCCAGCAGGGACAGGTAATTCAGCAGGCCTTCGGGGATGAAGCCGCGTTCCCGGTGCAGGAAGAGGCTGGACTCCGGATCGCGCTTGGACAGCTTCTTGTTGCCGGCACCCATCACGTACGGGAGGTGTCCGAACAGGGGCATGTACTTGGCCACGCCGACGTCGATCAGGGCCCGGTAGAGGGCCACCTGGCGCGGGGTGGAGGAGAGCAGGTCCTCGCCGCGCAGGATGTGGGTGATGCCCATGAGGGCATCGTCCACCGGGTTGACCAAGGTGTAGAGCGGTGCTCCGTTCGCCCGGACCACCACGAAGTCGGGAACGGTTCCGGCCTTGAAGGTGATCTCGCCGCGGACCAGGTCCGTGAAGGTGATGTCTTCATCCGGCATCCGGACGCGCAGCACCGGTGAGCGGCCTTCGGCCCGGAAGGCTTCGATCTGTTCCGGAGTCAGGTCGCGGTCATAGTTGTCATAACCGAGCTTGATGTCACGGCCGGCGGCGCGGTGGCGTGCCTCGATTTCCTCCGGGGTGGAGTAGGACTCGTAGACGTAGCCGGCCTCGCGCAGCTTCGCGATGACGTCCTGATAGATGTCGCCGCGCTGGGACTGCCGGTACGGTTCGTGCGGGCCGCCCACCTCCACGCCTTCATCCCACGTGATGCCGAGCCATTTCAGCGCGTCGAGGAGCTGGAGGTAGCTTTCCTCGCTGTCGCGGGCGGTGTCGGTGTCCTCGATGCGGAACACCATGGTGCCCTTGGTGTGCTTGGCATAGGCCCAGTTGAAGAGGGCTGTCCGGATGAGGCCGACGTGCGGGGTGCCCGTGGGAGAGGGGCAGAAGCGCACACGCACGGGTGTGTCATCGGTAACGGTGGGAAGGTCGGCTAAGGGAGTGGGAGCGTTTGTCATGATGCTTCCAGTTTAGACTCTTCCGTCCGCCGGCCGCCTTAGGACGCGTAGGCCAGCAGCCAGAGGAAGATTCCCCCGCCTGCTGCCGCTCCGGCCGCGCCGGCGGCAAGCCGGGTTCGCGGGCTCCCGTGCCGCAGCCTCACCGCGAGGGACACCGCGGGAACAGCTCCGGCGAGGATCCCGGCAAGGCTGCCCCACAGTCCCGGGAGCAGCAGCGCCGTCGTCACCCCCAGGATCACCGCACCCGCCCCCAGGCTGAGGTCCAGCCAGGACCAGGAGGTGAAGGCATTGGCGATGAGCAGGACGACGGCGGCGGCCAACAGGGCGAAAACCGCCGCCGAGAGCGCCAGCGGTCCCTGCAGCCAGAGAATGATCCGCTGGAACATAAAGGCCAGTGCCGCCGTGCCCAGCACCGTGGGCGGAAGGGATGACGGCGGCAGCCGGCGCAGGTCATTGCGCCGCTCCAGCCAGAACACCAGGACCGCCGGGAACACTCCCATCAGCAGGGCAGCACCCACTCCCCACGGCAGGGCGGCGCCGGGTGCAAAGCTGAGAAACGGAGCGGCCAGGAGAACCAGGGACCAGATGAGCGCTGCCCCCACCATTGTCCGTGCGGTCTCCCGGACCGCTCCGTGCGGCATCAGCTGCGGACGGTGTTGGTCAGCCGGCCAATGCCTTCAATGTCGACCTCGAAGCGTTCGCCGTCGCTGATGATGCCCACGCCGGCCGGGGTTCCGGTAAGGATGACGTCGCCGGGCAGCAGGGTGAACGCCTGCGACACGTAGGACACAAGTTCCTTGACGCCCCAGATCATCGAGTTCGTGTTGCCGTCCTGGACCAGCTCGCCGTTGAGGTAGCCGCGCACCGCGGTGTTCTCGGGATCCAGCTCGGTTTCAATCCACGGTCCAAGCGGGCAGGAGGTGTCAAAGCCCTTGGCACGGGCCCACTGGCCATCGGTGCGCTGGGCATCGCGGGCCGTCAGGTCATTCGCACAGGTGTAGCCGAAGATGACTTCGTCCACGCGTTCGATCGGGACATCCTTGCAGATACGGCCAATGACGACGGCGAGTTCAGCTTCGTAGGAGACCTCGTCCGAGAAGGAGGGCAGCACCACGGGATCATTCGGGCCGATCACCGAGGTGTTGGGCTTGAGGAACATCAGCGGCGCCGGCGGCACCTCGTTTCCCATTTCGCTGGCATGATCCGCATAGTTGCGGCCGATGCCGACCACTTTGCTTCGCGGGATGATCGGGGCCAGCAGCCGGACGTCCTCCAGTTTGTGCCGCTCCCCCGTCAGCTGGACGCCCGAAAAGAACGGGTCGCCCTTAATGACGGCGATTTCTTCGCTGCCTTCTTCTCCGCCGACCACGCCGAAGGCGGGGTCGCTGTCCTGTACAAATCGAGCAATACGCATGGGTCTAAGCCTAGTAGAGAAACCGCAGAGGTACGCCGGTGAGGGCTGCAGCGCCGCAATCGCCCCTCCAACTACCGGAAGCCGAACGAATACTGCCGGGAGAACAACGACGGCGGCGGCCCGGCCCCGCAGCGGAGGGATCGTTGTGGAGGACGCCGGCTAGCCAGCGTTTTTGCTCTCCCCCGGCCTGTTCCCCAGCCGGGGTAAGACCCCGCTCTCCGCCCGCGGGTGATATTTGTCTCGACTGCGGTGTCCCTCCGGACCGCTTGGCAGCCCCGGGTCTCCTGGCCTGGAACCGCGGGCGCGCAGAGAGCGGACTGCCGGCCTCCCCCCCACTGCGGGTAGAAGAACAGTGTGGGTTAAACAGGTCAGGCCCCGCACACATGGTGCGGGGCCTGACCCTCTCAACAAAAATTGTCCGGCGGTGACCTACTCTCCCACATCCTCCCGGATGCAGTACCATCGGCGCTGTGGGTCTTAGCTTCCGGGTTCGGAATGGGACCGGGCGTTTCCCCCACGCTATGACCGCCGTAACCCTTCCACCCGCACCACACACCCAAAAACCCAGGGCATGCGTGGGGAAAACAATGGTCACAACACGTCGTCAAGACGAAGTGATATTCAAATATAGTGTTTCGTTCCACGGCAACAACGGGTTGTTGTCCGGGAACCACATAGTGGACGCAAGCAGCATGATCACAACACCCTTTATACTTTGACGGACCGTTTGAAGTCGTGTCCGTCCAGGTGCTG
>NZ_VTFX01000001.1 GCF_009192775.1 Arthrobacter yangruifuii | reverse complement strand
GGGTCCGTCGGATCAACAGGCGTAGCCGGGTCCGTCGGATCAACAGGCGTAGCCGGGTCCGTCGGATCAACAGGCGTAGCCGGGTCCGTCGGATCAACAGGCGTAGCCGGGTCCGTCGGATCAACAGGCGTAGCCGGGTCCGTCGGATCAACAGGCGTAGCCGGGTCCGTCGGGTCCGTCGGCACATCTACAGGCGGATCCGTAGGCTCACAGTCTGGGATTTCCCAATAGTCATCGACACTATGGTCGTAGGTATCAAGGACTTCAATGCCTTCCGGCCAATTTGGGTAGGTGATGGTTTCCGGCGGCCAGGCATAGGGGTCGGGATATTGGATGATGTACTCCGTAAGTCCCCAACCTGGCCCGCAAAGTCCAGGGGGAAGGAGCCCATAAACTCCGGAAAACCATCCATAACCCGGTTGTGAGGCAAGGAGGGTTTGCGTGCCGGAATTACTCCAGGCTGCCGGACGGTCCGGATCCAATTTCCGGTAAATGTAAAGTCCCCCTGCCATATGTTTGGCGTAGTCGGGCTCCACCTCCTGCAGCTCATAGGCGACGACCGAGTCGCCGGGGGCCGCGACCGCCGGCCCGCCCGTCGCAACTGACCACCAAACCACGACCGTAATACCTGTCGCTAGCGCAGTACCGGACCGCCTGCGGTTCTTTTGTGCCTTGCGTACCTTGCCAGTTGTCTTAGGTTTGCTTGTTTCGTCGTCTAGGTTCTGCATTATCCTTCTCACTCATCTGATGACCACAGCAGGCGTCATCATTGGTGAGTGAATGCGGATCGAACACAGTAATTACGCACTCGTCTTATAGTAATTACGCACTCGTCTTATAAGGGCAACTACCGGCACCTAGGTAGGGCAGTGTTGCCTGAAGGCAATGTCCCACAGAGGGATTGCAGGTCAGGATTCGGGCACGTACTCCCCGTAGCCGGCGTCGCGCAGTCCCGCGCGCAGCTTCTGCGCGTTGGCTTCCATCCGCTCGGCATCCGGATTCGCGTCGGCCCGGCTGAAGTCGAAGTCCTGCAGGGAGTTGGCCGGCCAGACATGCAGATGCAGGTGGTCCACCTCGAAGCCGGCAATGCTCAGGCCGGCCCGCTCGGAGCCGAACACCTGGACCTGGGCAGCGCCGATGGCCTGGGCAACCGTCACCAGCTTCTGCATCAGCTCCGCCGGTGCGTCCGTCCACTTGTTGATTTCCGCGCGCGGCACCACCAGGGTGTGGCCGTCGCTGAGCGGACCGATGCTGAGGAACGCGACAACATCGTCGTCCTTCCAGACGAAACGGCCGGGAATCTCACCGTTGATGATCCGGGTGAACAAGGTGGGCATGGGTGCTCCTTCGGGTTGTTCCACGGCAGCGGCGGCAGGCAGGGGCGCCCGCAGCGGCGGAGGAACGGGTCGGCCGGTAAACATGATTCGACGCTACCCGTTTTCCGGCGGGTTTGCGGAACTGCCCGGATCCCCGCTGCCCGAACTCCCGCTGCCCGGATCCGCTCCGACGGCCACCGGCGTGTCCGGTGTGGAGGACCACTGGGACCAGGACCCCGGATACAGCGCCGCGGATAGCCCGGCCTGCGCCATGGCGGCAACCTCGTGGGAGGCGAAGATGCCGGAGCCGCAGTAGGCCGCAGCAGGCCGGTCCGGCCGGACACCCAGGGCCTCGAACGCGGCCCGCAGCTCCGCCGGGCTGCGGAAGGTACCGTCCGCGGCGAGGTTGTCCGTGGACGGCCGGTTGCGGGCACCCGGGATATGGCCTGCACGGGAATCCACCGGTTCGCTCTCCCCGCGGTAACGTTCCGGTGCCCGCGCATCGATGAGTGTTCCCTCGTCCGCCACCCGGGACACATCGGACAGGCCCACCACGGGCATGTGCCCCCAGGACAGGTCCGCGGTTCCGGGCAGGGGCTGGACGGGTCCGCTTTCCAGCGGCAGTCCGGCCGCCCGCCAGGCTGCGAGTCCGCCGTCGAGCAGGCGCACGTCCTTCCAGCCGGCATGCCGCAGCAGCCACCAGGCGCGTGCCGCGGAAGTGCCGGCGGCGTGGTCGTAGACCACCACCGTGTCGCCGTCGTTCAGCCCCCAGCTCCGGGCTGCTTCCGCGAAGGCCTGCGGGGCCGGCAGCGGATGCCGGCCTTCCGCGGGCACGGCGGGTGCCGAAAGCTCGGTGTCCAGATCCACGTAGACGGCTCCGGGCAGGTGCCCGTGCAGGTATTTGTCTTTCCCGTCGGCGGCGCCCAGCGTCCAGCGCACGTCCAGCAGGACGGGCGGATGCGGGGAATCGAGGCTTTCCTTCAGCTGCGGTGCGGAGATCAGGATGTCCATTACAGATCCACGGATTCCCCGGCATCAAGGTGCCGGAACTCGGTGCCGTAGGTCTTGCCGAAGCGGGTCATGTGCCCCTCCACCATGGCCAGTCCGGTTTCATTAAGGAGGGCGTCATGGATGGGATAGGCGCGTTCCGCACCGGTGGCGATGACGAAGTCGATGACCTCCCCCGCCCTGGACCAGGGTGCGTGGAGCGGCACCAGTACGGTCCGCGGCCGCAGCCCGTTGGGAACCACGAAGGAGTCCCCCGGGTGGTAGACCCGGCCTTCCACGAGATAGCCGATATTGGCCACCATGGGAATCAGCGGATGGATGAGGGCGTGCTGTCCGCCGAAGGACTGGATGCCGAAACCGGCGACGGTGAAGCTCGTGTTGGGTTCGACGTCGTGGATGCGGCCGGAAAGGTCCGGTGCCTCGGCGCGGAGCTGGTCCGCCAGTGTTTTGGGGGCGAAAAGCTCCAGCGGCAGCTGCTCCTGCATCGCGGCAAGCACCCGCGGGCGGTCCAGGTGGTCTGCGTGCTCGTGCGTGATGAGCACGGCGTCCGCATCCTGAAGTGCGGTTTCCACTTCGGAAAACGTGCCGGGATCCAGCACCAGGACGTGTCCGCCCTGCTCGAACCGGACACAGGCGTGGGTGAACTTCGTCATTTTCATAGCGCCACCCTACTCCGGAGCGCTCCGCCGTGCAGGGCGGGCCTCCGGTGCTGCTGATAATCTTGAGGGGTCCTGGCCGCAGTGCTGCCCGTCCCATCCGCTGGAGGAACCTCCGTGCCATCCGAGACATCCCGGACGTCCAAACGGGCGCCGGAGCAGCGTGTCACCCGCCAGCGCCTGGCCGTGGGCCGCACCCTGGATGACCTCGATGATTTTGTCAGCACGCAGGAACTCTTCCGGCTGCTGCAGGAGCGCGGCGAGCGGGTCTCGCTGGCCACTACTTACCGTGTTCTGCAGTCCATGGCGGATGAGAACCTGGTGGACGTCCTGCGGGGCGCGGACGGCGAAGCGCTGTACCGGCGCTGCGCCGTGGAGCATCACCACCATCACCTGGTCTGCCGGAACTGCGGCAAGGCCGTGGAGGTGGAAGCACCCGCGGTGGAAAACTGGGCCGCAGGACTCGGCGCCAGGCACGGCTTCACCGAGGTGGCGCATACCGTGGAGGTATTCGGCCTGTGCCCCGAGTGCAGCGCCCCCAAGAGCCAGGCGGTGTAACCCTCGGGCCACGGGTCCACGGCCAGGGAGCTGGAGCCCCGGCGGCCAACAACCAGCCGGCGGAGAGCTAGGCTGCGGTGGCCGTATTCGCGCTAAGCTGCCGGTGCCGGTGCCCGCCGCGCAGGCGCCGGATGACCCGGCAGACCAGGTAGATGGCGAAGGACACCGTGGTCACGTAGGGGCTGATCGGAATCCGGCCGCCCAGGGCCAGCAGGATGCCGCCCACCGAAGAGGCCAGCGCGAAGAGCACGCTGAGGAACACCACCAGCCGCGGGGAGGACGTCACGAGCAGGGCCGCCGCCGCAGGGGTGATCAGCAGCGAGAGCACCAGCAGGGCACCGACTACCTGGATGGACAAGGCGACGGACAGGCCCAGCAGGAACATAAAGACAACGGAGAGCACGCGCACGGGTACGCCGCGCGCCTCGGCCAGGTCCGGGTCCGCACTGGCGAAGGTCAGCGGGCGCCAGATGAACAGCAGCGCGGCAATGACGACGGCGGCCACACCGGCCAGCAGGTTCAGCTGGACCGTATCCACCGCAACAATCTGGCCGGTCAGGAGGCCGAACTTATTGGCGGAACGGCCCTCGTACAGGCCCAGGAACAGGATGCCCAGGCCCAGGCCGAAGGGCATGATGACGCCGATGATCGAGTTCCGGTCCCGGGCCCGCAGCCCCATGACGGCCAGCAGGACGGCGGCGGCCACCGATCCGGCCAGGGAGCCGACCACCACGTTCACCCCGATCAGCAGGGCGAAGGAGGCCCCGGCAAAGGACAGTTCGGCGATGCCGTGCACGGCGAACGCCAGATCCCGCATCAGGACGAAGGTGCCGATCAGCCCGCCCACCAAACCGAGGATGGCGGCAGCCCAGATGGAATTGCTCACCAGCGGAAGCAGCTCACCATAATCGCTGAAATCGAAAACCGCATCGAAGAAACTACGCAGGTCCAAGGTCCCCCTCGCTTTCTCCGTGCTGGTGGGTGGTGGCGTCCGGGATGCCCAGGACTACGATCCGGCCGTGGCTGCGCAGGACCTCGACACGGCTGCCGTACATTTCCGAGAGCACGTCGCTGCGCAGCACTTCGGCAGGTGTTCCGGTGCGGAACTGCCCGCCGGCCAGATAGAGCACACGGTCCACATACTCGATGACCGGATTGATTTCGTGGGTCACGAAGACGACGGCGGAACCGTCATCGTGGCAGCGCCGCTCGATCAGGGAGCTGATGGCCTGCTGGTGGTGCAGGTCCAGGGAGAGCAGCGGCTCGTCGCAAAGCAGCAGATCCGGATTGGTTGCCAGCGCCTGGGCTGCGCGCAGGCGCTGCAGCTCGCCGCCGGAGAGCAGGCCCACCGGCTCATCGGCATAGGAAGTGGCACCCACCTGCTCGAGCAGCCGGTCCACGCGGCGCTGCACCGGCTTCCGGCGCAGGCGCAGTCCCCAGCGGTCACCGTCGACGCCGAGGCCCACCAGGTCCCGGCCGCGCAGCGGTGTGCCGGGGCTGAACGATTTCTGCTGCGGGATATACCCGATGTCCTTGCTGCCGCGCTGCACGTTCCGGCCGTTGATGGTCACGGTGCCTCCGCTGAGCGGCTGCAGTCCCAGCAGGACCTTCAGGAAGCTCGTTTTGCCGGATCCGTTGGGCCCCAGAACCGCCAGGAACTCGCCGGCATTAATGTCCAGGTCGAGGTTCTTCCAGAGGGTGCGGTTTCCGAAGGACAAGCCTGCATCGCGCAGGCGTACTACCGGAACAGGCGGCCCGGAACGGTTCACTGGAGCACGCTTTCCATGGCAGCCGTGTTCGCGGCCATCCACTGCAGGTAGTTCTGCCCTTCGGGCAGGGTTTCGGAGAAGTCCACCACCGGAACCCCGGCGTCTTCCGCGGCCCGGCGGACGGTTTCGGTCTGGGAGGTGGAGGTCTGTTCGTTGTAGCCCAGGAAGGCAATGGAGCCGCCCGTCACCAGGTCCTCCATCTCCTTGAGGATCTGCGGGGGAACGTCGGCACCTTCTTCCACGGCCTCCGTGAAGTCCGACGGCGTGGCGTTGTGCAGGCCGGCAGCTTCCACCAGATAGTCGGGCACGGGTTCGGTCAGGGCGACGTCGCGTCCGCCCGAGGATTCCCGCAGGGCGGCCAGGGAAGCGGTGATGTCCGCAATGCCGGCGCGAAACTCGTCGGTGTTGGTGCGGAACGTCCCCGCGCCGTCCGCATCCAGGGTACTGAGCCGTTCGGCTGCCGCATCCGCCAGTTTCTCCATGGCTTCGGGGCTGTACCAGACGTGCTCGTTAAAGGAACCGTGGCCGTGGCCGTGATGGCCGCCGTCGTCGTCGTGGCCCTCTTCGCCTTCGCTTTCGGCGGAGGCAGATGCGGAGTCATCAAGGCCGGAAATCTCCACCGCATTGAGGATGTTCTCCGCGGGAATGCCTTCGTCGGTGGCCAGCTTGTCCAGGAAGGAGTCATAGCCGCCTCCGTTGAGCACCACCAGGTCCGCCTTCGACACCGCCAGCCGGTCCCGGGCCGTAGCTTCGTAGGAGTGCGGATCCTGGCTGGGCCGGTCGATCAGGGCAGTAACGTTGACGTTGTCCCCGCCGATCTCGGCAAGGATGCTGCCGTAGACGTCGGTAGAAGCCACCACGTTAACGACGCCGCCACCGTCCTCCGCCGCCGATCCCTCGCCGCTGTCTCCGCCGGAGCATCCGGTAAGCGCCAGCGTGGCTGCGAGGAAGGTTCCGGCCAGGCGGACGGGTAAGCGGTGCATAAGGTTCATGTCCCTGGTTAGGCGTTCAGTGGCAGCGGTTCGGGCCCCGGCACCGCCGAAGCTTTTTCAGCATAGCCTAAACGCGAATGGTTCGCATCTAGAGGCTTTCGCCGGTTCGGCGGATGCCGTGGGCCTGGGTCGCGTCCCGGATCTCGCCCACAAGCTGTTCGATGATGTCTTCAAGGAACAGGACGCCCCGCGTGCTTCCGTCCGGGCCCAGCACACGGGCCAGGTGCGAACCGGTCCGCTGCATCACTGCCAGGGCATCCTCGATTTCGTCATCGAGGCGGAGGTTGGCCAGGGTTCGGACCTTGTTCTCCGTGATGGGCCGGTCATAGGCTTCCAGCGGTATGGACATGACGTCCTTCAGGTGCATGTATCCGGTGAGGTTCCCGGCGGCATCGACCAGGACAAACCGGGAGAAGCCGGTCCGGGCCACCGCCCGCTCGAATTCGGCCGGCGTGGAGTCCGTTCCCAGGCTCACGAGTTCCTCCAGCGGCACCATCACGGTGCCGGCGGTCTGTCCGGAGAATTCGAGCGCACCGGAGATCAGGCCGGAATCGTCGTCCACTGTCCCGAGCTTCGTGGATTCCTCCACGATGGACTGCATCTCCTCGAGCGTGAATGCCGAGGCCACCTCGTCCTTGGGGGTAATGCCCATCAGCCGCAGGGCATGGTTGGCCAGCCAGTTGAGCGTGGCGATGATCGGGCGCACGAGCCGCGAAATGAAAACCAGCGGGGGCGCCAGCAGCAGCACGGCACGGTCCGCCACGGATACCGAAATGTTCTTCGGAACCATCTCGCCGATAGTCACGTGCAGGAAGGTGACCATCAGAAGCGCCACTAGGAAACCGGCACCGTCAGCGGCTTCCACCGGAAGTCCCACTGCCTCCAGAGGAGCAGAAAGCAGGTGGTGGATGGCCGGTTCCGCCACCGAGAGGATCAGCAGGGAGCAGACCGTGATGCCCAGCTGGGCGCAGGCGAGCATCAGGGACACATGCTCCATGGCCCAGAGGGTGGTCTTGGCCCGCTTCGATCCCGCCTCGGCATAGGGTTCAATCTGGCTCCGGCGTGCAGACATTACGGCGAACTCGCTGCCGACGAAGAAGGCGTTGCCCAGCAGCAGGACCACCAGCCAGAAGATTCCCGCCACGTCACTCATCGGATGCCTTCCCTGCGTGCCGGCCGCTCCGCGGACCGCTCGGCACTGTCCTTGTCTTCAATATGCTCCGGCTGCTGCCCGGAGTCGGCACCCGCTTCCGCGGGAATGAAGCTGACCCGGTCAATCCGCCGGCCGTCCATGCGTTCCACTTCCAGCACACCGCCGGGCACGGGCACACGGTCACCGGCTTCCGCGATGCGGCCCAGTTCGGCCATGATGTAGCCGCCCACGGTTTCATAGCCTGCTTCGTCGGGCATCCGCAGCAGCGGTACCAGTGCGGAGACTTCGTCCGGGCGCATGATGCCCGGGAAGAACCAGGCTCCCGAGGCGCTCTGCAGCACTCCGGGCTTGGCCTTGTCATGCTCATCCGACACTTCGCCGACAATCTCCTCCACCAGGTCCTCGAGGGTGGCGACGCCGGCGGTGCCGCCGTATTCGTCCAGGACGACGGCGAGCTGCAGGTTGGCATTGCGCAGCTCGGAGAGCAGCGAGTCCAGGTGGACCGTTTCCGGCACCCGGAGGATTTCACTCATGATTGCGGCTGCCGGCAAGGTTGCCCGCCGGCTGCGGGGTACGGCAACGGCCTTCTTGACATGGACCACGCCGCGGATGTCGTCAGGGGAATCCCCGAGCACCGGGAACCGGGAGTACCCGGTGCGCCGGGCAGCCTCGATAACGTCAGCCACCGGCTGCTCGGCGTCGATCGTTTCAAGCCGGATACGCGGGGTCATCACATCGGCGGCCGTCCGCCCCGCAAAGGAGAAGGTCCGCGACAGGAAGTCGGCAGTGCCCTTGTCCAGGGTGCCCATTTCAGCGGACCGGCGTGCCATGGAGGACAGCTCCGACGGGGTGCGGGCTCCGGTGACCTCCTCCTTGGCCTCCAGCCCGAACAGGTGCAGGACCTTGTTCGCGAATCCGTTGAGCAGGAGCACGGCAGGTTTGAACACCACCGTAAACGCCAGCTGCGGCCGGGCCAGCGCCTTGCCGATGCGGAACGGCATGGCGATGGACATGTTCTTGGGAATCAGTTCACCCAGCAGCATGGACAGGAAGGTAGCCAGGATCATGGCCACGGTCACGGAGACCGAAGCGACGGCCACCGGCGGCAGGCCGAGTGCCGCAAGGGGAGCTTCCAGCAGGCGTCCCACGGAGGGCTCCATGACAAAGCCCGTCAACAGGGTGGTCATGGTGATGCCGAGCTGGCAGCTGGAGAGCTGGGTGGAAAGGGTGGTCAGGCAGCGCAGCAGCGGTTCGGCCGCTTTGTCGCCGTTTTCCACGGCCCGGCGGACGGAAGGCTGGTCCAGTGCCACCAGGGCGAATTCCACGGCCACGAAGAATCCGGTACCGAGGATAAGCAGGAGCCCGAAAAGCAGATAAAGCCACTCCATGTCAGCACTCCCCCGTTACGCGGGCAGACGGGTGCTGCTTTAAAGAAGGGGAAAGGTGCCCTGCACGAAAGTTTAAAGAAGGGGAAAGGTGCCCTGCACGAAAGCGTTCAGGCGGAGGGTGGTCGGCTGAAGCCGGACTGGAAGGCTCCGATGAAGCGGCCGGGTGCGGGGCCGTGGATGTGCGGGAATTGCCGGCTCGGGGTGCTGCGGCTGCGGCAACCGCAGTCCGTGGCGCAGGCCGGCGCCTAGAGAAACTGTCCATAGGAAAACCAGTTTACAGGTTTGCCCCCGCGCCGCCACAGGAGCTCTTTTTGCCCGGCCCGCGCGGCAGTGCCCCCGGAGCCAACCCCGGCGGGGCGCTTCATCTGCGGTGCGGGATTGGCCACAAGTTCGCGAATGTCACTAGACTGGCATGAAGTCTCGGTCACTGCGCACCGGGCCGCACCAGTACTTGAGGCGGAAGCGCTCAGAACATGGTGCCATCACGGCGAACGGCAACTCATGGAAGAGGCGTATATCTAGTGCCAGACCAATCCAACCACCGCCTGCCGGAGGAATTCGGCGGCAACGAGTGGCTTGTCGATGAACTGTACGAACAGTATTTGTCGAACAAGGACTCCGTTGACAAGAAGTGGTGGAGCATCTTCGAATCCTTCAAGGCAGAAGACTCCCAGTCCGGCAACGGGTCCAACGGCAACGCTGCCGCTGCCCGGGCCGCCGAGCCAGCCACCCGGGAACTGCCGGTGGTGAAGGCCGAGGCAACAGCACCCAATGCTCCCAAGGCGTCCGGTGAATCCCCTGCGGCAACGCAGCAGACGGGCAAACCGCCGGTGGCAAAGGAATCGGCCACCACCGGGTCCGCTCCGGCCGCGAAGGCCGAGCCTGCCCCGAAGGCACCGCCCATTCCCGCCCAGCTGCCCAGGACCCAGCCCAGCGAATCCGCTGCGGAAGAGGACAAGGTCACCGTGCTGCGCGGCCCGGCCAAGGCCATTGCCACGAACATGGACCTGAGCCTGAGCGTTCCCACGGCCACCACGGTCCGCGCGGTTCCCGCGAAGCTGCTGATTGACAACCGCATTGTCATCAACAGCCACCTCGAGCGTGCACGCGGCGGCAAGATTTCCTTCACCCACCTGCTCGGCTACGCCATCATCCGCGCCGCCGCACAGTTCCCGTCGATGAACGTGTACTACGACGAGGTGGACGGCAAGCCCGTGGCCGTCCAGCCCGCCCACGTGAACTTCGGCCTCGCCATCGACATGCCGAAGCCGGACGGCACCCGCCTGCTGGTGGTTCCGAACATCAAGAAGGCTGAAACACTGAACTTCTCGGAGTTCTGGCACGCCTACGAAGATCTGGTCAAGCGTGCGCGCAGCGGCAAGCTTGGCGCCGACGACTACCGCGGCACCACCATTTCCCTGACCAATCCCGGCGGCATCGGAACCGTGCACTCGGTTCCCCGCCTGTCCAAGGGCCAGGCCGCCATTATCGGCGCCGGCGCCCTTGAGTACCCGGCGGAGTTCCAGGGCGCAAACGAGAAGATCCTTGCCCGCAACGCCATCAGCAAGATCATCACGCTGACCTCCACCTATGACCACCGCGTCATCCAGGGCGCCGGCAGCGGCGAGTTCCTGCGCATCATCCACCAGCTGCTGCTGGGTGAGCAGAACTTCTACGACGAGATCTTCGAATCCCTGCGGATTCCGTACGAGCCGGTCCGCTGGAGCCCTGACATCCAGGTGAACCCGGATGAGCAGATCAACAAGGTTGCCCGCATCCAGCAGCTGATCCACGCCTACCGTGTCCGCGGCCATCTGATGGCGGACACCAACCCACTGGAATACGTCCAGCGCCGCCATGCGGACCTGGATGTCCTCAACCACGGGCTGACACTGTGGGATCTGGACCGCGAGTGGCCCACGGGCGGCTTCGGCGGCAAGCCGATGCTCAAGCTGCGCAAGATCCTCGGTGTCCTGCGGGATGCGTACTGCCGCACCGCCGGCATTGAGTACATGCACATCCAGGATCCCGAAGAGCGCCAGTGGTTCCAGGACCGCCTGGAAACCAAGTACACCAAGCCCACCCGCGAAGAGCAGCTGCGCATCCTCAGCAAGCTCAACGCGGCCGAGGCCTTCGAGACGTTCCTGCAGACCAAGTTCGTGGGCCAGAAGCGCTTCTCCCTGGAAGGCGGCGAATCCCTGATTCCGCTGCTGGACGCCGTGATTTCCGGTGCCGCCGACGACGGCCTCGAAGAGGTCGGCATCGGCATGGCCCACCGTGGCCGGCTCAACGTGCTGACGAACATCGCCGGCAAGACCTATGCCCAGGTCTTCCGCGAATTCGAAGGCACCCAGGATCCGCGCAGCGTCCAGGGTTCCGGCGACGTGAAGTACCACCTCGGCACCGAGGGCACCTTCACCTCCGACAACGGCAACCAGACCAAGGTCTACCTGGCCGCCAACCCGTCCCACCTCGAGGCCGGCGACTCCGTGCTGGAAGGCATTGTCCGCGCCAAGCAGGACCGCCTGGACAAGGGCGACGAGTTCCCCGTCCTGCCGATCCTCGTCCACGGTGACGCGGCCTTCGCAGGCCAGGGCGTGGTGGCGGAAACGCTCAACCTCTCCCAGCTGCGCGGCTACCGCACCGGCGGCACCATCCATGTGGTGGTGAACAACCAGGTGGGCTTCACGACCTCCCCCACCTCCTCCCGCTCCTCGGTCTACTCCACCGACGTCGCGAAGATGGTCCAGGCGCCGATCTTCCACGTCAACGGCGACGATCCCGAAGCAGTGGTCCGGGTGGGCCAGCTGGCCTACGAGTACCGCCAGCGCTTCCACAAGGACGTTGTCATCGACATGGTCTGCTACCGCCGCCGCGGCCACAACGAGGGCGACGACCCCTCGATGACGCAGCCGATGATGTACAGCCTGATCGAAGCCAAGCGTTCGGTCCGGAAGCTGTACACCGAGTCCCTGATCGGACGCGGTGACATCAGCCAGGACGAGGCAGAGCAGGCACTGCGCGACTACCAGGGCCGCCTGGAGCGTGTCTTTGCCGAGACACACGCCGCCCAGACCTCGCCCATCCCGGTGATCACCAAGGACACGGAAGCAATTTCGGACCTGGAGCGTCCTTCCGCGCAGCAGGAAGGGACCACCATCATCAAGCCCGCCAGCACGGCGGTCTCCCCCGAGGTGCTGGCCCACATCGGCAAGGCCCACGTGGCCGTGCCGGAAGGCTTCACGGTCCACCCGAAGCTGAAGTCCCTGCTGGAGAAGCGCGAGCAGATGTCCCGCGAGGGCAACATCGACTGGGGCTTTGCCGAGATTGCCGCCTTCGGCTCACTGCTGATGGAAGGCGTTCCCGTGCGCCTTGCCGGGCAGGACTCCCGCCGCGGAACGTTCACCCAGCGCCACGCCGTGTTCCACGACCGCGCCACCGGTGACGAGTGGATGCCGCTGGCGGAACTGGACCCGAACCAGGCGAAGCTGTGGATCTACGATTCCCTGCTGTCCGAATTTGCGGCCATGGGCTTCGAATACGGCTATTCGGTGGAACGCCCGGACGCTCTGGTGCTCTGGGAGGCCCAGTTCGGTGACTTCGTCAACGGTGCGCAGACCATCATTGACGAGTTCATCTCCTCGGCTGAGCAGAAGTGGGGCCAGCGGTCCTCGCTGGTGCTGATGCTTCCGCACGGCTACGAGGGCCAGGGACCGGACCACTCCTCCGCACGGATCGAGCGCTTCCTGCAGATGTGCGCCGAGGACAACATGATTGTTGCCAACCCGACCACGGGCGCCTCGCACTTCCACCTGCTGCGCCGGCAGGCCTACAGCCGGCCGCGCAAGCCGCTGGTGGTGTTCACTCCGAAGCAGCTGCTGCGCCTGAAGGCGGCGGCAACCTCGGTGGAGGACTTCACGCACGGCGAGTTCCAGCCGGTTATCGGCGAACACGCCGAGCTGGACGGGAACGCCGTGGACCGCGTACTGCTCGTCTCCGGCCGGCTCTACTACGATCTGCTGGCCAACCGCCAGAAGACCGGCGACGAGAAGACGGCCATCGTCCGCGTGGAGCAGCTCTACCCGCTCCCCGTCGACGAGATCCGGGCCGCCGTGGCCAAGTACCCCAACGCGGAGATCGTGTGGGCGCAGGATGAGCCCGCGAACCAGGGGCCGTGGCCTTTCATGGGCCTGAACCTGCCCCAGTATCTGGACCGCCGCCTGCGCCTGGTCTCACGCCCGGCGTCGGCATCCACCGCCACGGGCTCCGCCAAGCGCCACGCCGTGGAGCAGGACATTTTGGTGAAGAAGGCCTTCGAACGTCAGTAGGCTAGGTTTGGGGTGGGACGCTTCGGCGTCCCACCCTGTTTTTTGGAATTCGAGAAGGTGACTAGTGGAACAACGCAGAATTCGGCTTGCTGCTGTAGGTGATGAGCTGCTGGCCGGACACGGGGATCCGCGCGCCCTCGGCTGGCTCGGACGGGTCCTTGCACGGACATCGCCCGAGAACGTCAACCTGCAGGCCTACAGCCTGGCAGCACCCAACGAGGGCACCGAAGCGCTGGCCAACCGCTGGCTCTCCGAGGCGGGAAGGCGGTTTGAAAACGGCTGTGAAAACCGCCTGGTCATCGGCCTGTCGGACCGTGACCTTGACCTTGACCTGAGCACCGCCCGAAGCCGGCTGAACCTGGCCAACATCCTGGACGGTGCCGCGCAGATGAGCATCAAGGTGTTCGTCGTCGGACCTCCTCCGGGGCTTGACCCCGAACGGAACCGTAAGCTCGCGGATCTCTCCGCGGCCTTCGGCGACGTCACCACACGGCGCAAGCACGTGTACGTGGATACCCTCAATCCGCTGCTGAACCATGAGCAGTGGCGCACCGACCTGGCCGCCAACGGCGGCACGCCGGGCCAGGCCGGTTACGGCCTGATGGCCTGGCTGGTGCTCCACCGCGGCTGGTACCAGTGGCTGGACCTGCCTGACATGAACTGAAAAACCGGCGTCTCACATCACGCCACACAGACCCTCCCGGCCTTGCCGGGAGGGTTTTTGTGTTTGCGCGCCGGGTCTGCGCGCAGGACTTGACTTATTCCTCCGGCCAGCGTCGATCAGGTAACAATCAGTTAACAACCCGTAACCTGTACAACTCCCGAAACATTTAGTGGCTAGTGTTTCTCCACATGTGGCGGCTATCACTCGCCGCTGGGGGGCCATCATGGGTGGTTCCTGACTCCTCATCATCAGTTAGGACTACAGATGCGTACTAAGCGCACGGCAGCTCTTGCCGCACTCTCCGTGGGGGCCCTCTTCCTGGGCGCCTGCGGCTCCGCCGGGGGCGGAACCAACAGCGATGAGACCTCGGAGGCAACTACCGAGAACATCGCCTCGACAATCAACGTCGCCATCAGCCAGGCGCCGGATGCCTACAACTCCAGCACTGCCAACACCAACAGCTCGTACAACAGCTACGTTGACAACCTGGTCCACAGCAACTTCGTGGAGTACAGCCCCAACGGCATCATCCATGACGAAGAGTTCGGTACCTTCGAAAAGACCAGCGATGATCCCCTGACGGTGCACTACGAGATCAACGAGAACGCCAAGTGGTCCGACGGCACTCCCATTGACTTCGATGACGTGCTGCTGAACTGGGCCGCCTTCTCCGGCCAGGTCACGGGCGCCGACGGTGAAAACATCTTCCAGCCGTCCTCCACCAACGGTTTCTCGCAGACCAAGATGATCGAGGGTGAAGCCGGCGACAAAGAGTTCGACATGGTCTTCAACACCCCCTATGCGGACTGGGAAGCCTTGATGATCGGCCCGATCATGCCGGCACACGTAGCCGCAGAGCAGGGCAAGCTGAGCACCGAAAACAACGGCGAGGCCCTCATCAAGGCCATCCAGGACAACGACACCGCGGCCCTGACCCCGATGGCAGAGTTCTGGAACACCGGCTGGAACTACGAAGCCGGTCTCACCAAGCTGCCGGATGCCGCACTGATCCCGTCCTCCGGGCCCTACCTGCTGGACAACGCCACCGACGGCACCCTGACCCTCAAGCGCAACGAGAACTACTGGGGCGAAGAACGCAAGGGCCAGACGGAGACCATCGTCTTCAAGGCCATCGAAGACACGGAGGCCGTTCAGGCACTGGAAAACGGCGAAGTCGACATCATCGAGCCGTCCGGCCCCACCGTTGACACGAAGAGCGCCATCGAGAACATCGGCGAAACCGTCGAAATGCTCACCGGCCCGGAACTGACCTTCAGCCACATTGACCTGGACCAGTCCGAAAGCGGCGTGTTCAAGGAACTTCCCGTTCGCCAGGCCTTCGCCAAGTGCGTTCCGCGCGCGGACATCGTCGAGAAGTTCGCCAAGCCCATCGATGAGAACGCCTCGGTGGACAACCTGCGCGAATACCAGCCGGGCCAGGAGGACTACGAAGACGTCCTCGCAGGTGCTCCGTCTGCCAGCGAGTACGACGAAGTAGACATCGAGGGCGCCAAGAAGCTGCTCGCCGATGCCGGCAAGACCGAACCCGTGAAGGTCCGCCTGATGTTCTCCGCCACGAGCCAGCTCCGCGCGGACATCGTCACCCTGATCCAGAACTCCTGCAAGGAGGCCGGCTTCGAAATCGTTCCGACTCCGGACAAGGATTGGAGCGCCAAGCTCGCTGAGCCCGGAGCCTGGGACGCCGTCCTGTTCGCCTGGGCCGGTTCCGGCCTGGCCGCCAGCGCACAGTCCATCTACGTCTCCGACGGCGAGCAGAACTACGGCAAGTTCGCCAACGCCGAACTGGATGGTCTCTGGGACCAGATTGCCAGCTCCACTGACGAAGATGAAGTCAAGGAACTGAAGACCAAGGCTGAGGAAATCCTCGCCGCCGAGGTCTACAACGTGGTCCTGTACGCGAACTCCGGTGTGGTTGCCCACTCCTCCAAGCTGGAGAACGTGGAACTGAACCCGAGCCAGAACGGCATCACCTGGAATGCCTACAAGTGGACAAAGCAGCTCTAGCCGCAGCACCACGCTAGCCGCAGCATAAGCGGGGATGGGCAGACCCCTGGTCTGCCCATCCCCCTGCTTGTGTCCGCGGCGTTTCTTTAGTCCCACCCCAAGGAGCCCCACGGTGTTCTACTTCATTCTTAAAAGAGCGGTGACCTCGTTCTTTATCCTTCTGGCCGCCACTGCACTGATGTTTGTCCTGGCCGTCAATTCCGGCGACCCGCTGCATGACCTGGCCGAGCTGCGCAACGCGGACCGGGAATCCCGGATCGCCGCCCGCACCGAGGCCATGCACCTTGATCAGCCCGTCTACATTCGCTATCTGCTGTGGCTGCAGGAAATCGGCCGGTGCATCATCCCCGGCGGCGCACAGTGCACCCTGGGCCTGGACCGTGTGGGCAACCCCGTCATCGTCCAGCTGCAGGGCGCCATCGGCTCAACGTTCCGCCTGGTGGTCGTGGCAACGGTGCTTGCGATCGTCCTCGGCGTCCTCGTAGGCGTGGTCACCGCACTGCGGCAGTACAGCGTGTTCGACTACTCGATCACGTTCGTCGCGTTCCTGCTCTTCTCCATGCCGCTGTTCTGGCTCTCCACCCTGCTCAAGCAGTACCTTGCCATCAGCCTCAACACCTGGCTCGCTGATCCAGCAATGTCCTATCTGGGCATAGTACTCCTGGGGCTGGCCGCCGGATTGATCTGGATGATCATCATCGGCGGAGACCGCCGCCGCCGGTTGCAGGTCTTCGCTGTCGCCTTCGTGGCCACCTCCGGCACCATGCTGGCGCTGCTGCTGAGCAACTGGTTCAAGACCCCGGGTTTCGGCCCCTTCGGCATCCTGGTGAGTGCCTTCGCCATAGCCCTCGGCGCTACCGCGCTGTTTGCCGGTTTCCGACGCCGGCGGGTTGTCCATGCCACCCTCGCCACGGCCGCCGCGGGCTTCATCGGCTATCTCCTCACCAGGGGCATCATGGAAGATCCCTCCTGGCTGACCATCGCCGGCCTGACAGTGGTGACGGTTGTCGTCTCGGCAGCCATCGGGCACTTCGTGGGCGGACCGTACGCCAAGCAGGCCCGCCAGCTGACCGCCGTCGTCGGCGTGCTCATCGGTTTCATCGTGTTCCTGGACGCGCTCCTGCATGCCTACCCGTCGCTCTCCCGCAAGACCGGAGGACGGCCGATCCCCACCACCGGCTCCTCCACCCCCAACCTGGAGGGGACCTTCTGGGAAGTGAACCTGGACTACGCGCTGTACCTGGTGCTGCCGACCATCGCCATCATGCTGATCTCGTTCGCCATGTACACCCGCTACACCCGGGCCAGCCAGCTGGATGTCATGACCCAGGATTACATCCGCACCGCACGGGCCAAGGGCCTGAGCGAGCGGACCGTCGTGGTCAAGCACGCCTTCCGCAACGCCATGATCCCGATCACCACGCTGATGGCCTTCGATTTCGCCGGAGTGCTCGGCGGAGCGGTGGTCACGGAATCGGTGTTCGGCTGGAACGGCATGGGCAAAATGTTCACCGACGGCCTGGACTACGTGGACCCCAACGTCATCATGGCGTTCTTCCTTGTCACCGGCGTGGCCGCGGTGACCTTCAACATGCTGGCTGACATCGCGTATGCGTTCCTCGACCCGCGCATCAGCCTGAACTGATTGGTAGAGCAATGACTGATAACAAGATTTCCGCGGACGGGCCCAAGGAAAGCAGCCCTGAGCTGACGGCCATGACGCTGGAAAGCCAGCGGACCGTCACGGCGGACTCCCCCGCAACCCGGGCTGTCGTGGCCGAACCGAAAATCACCGAGGCCAAGAGCCAGTCGAAGCTGGTGCGTGAGCGCTTCCTGCGGCACAAGGGCGCCATGGGCGGAATGATCGCCCTGGCCCTGATCCTGCTGCTGGCGTTCTCCTCCATCGGCTTCAACATCGGCCCGCTGCACATACCGGGCTGGTGGAAGCACACCTTCTCCGAAGTCCAGGCCACCGTCGACGGCGGCAAGCCCACCCTGTCCTGGACCGGACTGGGAGAGCATCCGTTCGGCCAGGACGCCCTGGGCCGGGACTACTTCGCCATGACGATGCGCGGCGCGCAGATCTCGCTGATCATCGCCTTCATCGTCGGCATTGTCGGAACCGTCATCGGCACCGTGGTCGGCGCCCTTGCCGGCTACTACCGCGGCAAGGTCGAAGCCGTCCTGATGCGCTTCACCGACGTCATCATCACCATCCCCCTGCTGGTGGTCGCTGCCGTGCTGTCCACGGTCGTGGCCAAGGCAGGCATCGTGGTGTTCGCGATCTTCCTGGGCATGCTCACCTGGACCGGCCTCGCGCGGATTGTCCGCGGCGAGTTCCTTTCCCTGCGGGAGAAGGAGTTCGTCGAGGCCGCCAAGTCCGTAGGCGCAAGCTCGGCCAGGATCATCTTCAAGCACATCCTGCCCAACACCGTCGGCGTCATCATCGTTTCGGCCACGCTGGCCATCTCCGGAGCCATCCTGCTTGAAACGGCCCTGGGCTTCCTGGGCCTGGGCGTGCAGGAACCGGACACGTCGCTGGGCAAGCTGATCAATGAAAACCGCTCCGCGATGACGGTGCGCCCCTGGGTCTTCCTCTGGCCCGGCGTGTTCATCGTGGCCATCGCCCTCGCCGTCAACTTCATCGGCGACGGGCTCCGGGATGCTTTTGATCCCCGACAGACAAGGAACAAGCAATGACCTCCACACCGGTATACAGCGACACGCAGGCTACGGAAACCGGTTCCCCCATCCTCGAGGTCAGCGGACTCGGCGTCGATTTCAGCGTCGACAACGAATGGGTCATGGCCGCCGAAGACGTCCACTACCGGGTCTACCCCGGGGAGATCCTCGCCATCGTCGGCGAGTCCGGCTCCGGCAAGAGCATGTCCTCCATGGCGCTGCTCGGCCTGCTGCCCGGCAACGGACGGTCCACCGGCAGTGCCAAGCTGCTCGGCAAGGAGCTGCTGGGTGCCCCGCAGTCCGCGCTGCGCAAGATCCGCGGCAATGACATTGCCATGATCTTCCAGGAACCCATGACCGCCCTGAACCCGGTCCTGACGGTGGGTGAACAGGTTAAGGAGATCATCGAGCAGCACACGGATGCTTCCCCCGCGGAGGCGAAGGAACGCGCCATCGAGCTGCTGCGCATGGTGGAGATTCCGGATCCCGAAACCCGCTACGGCAACTACCCCCACCAGTTCTCCGGCGGCCAGCGCCAGCGGGCCATGATTGCCATCGCCATCGCCAATGACCCGATCCTGCTGATCGCCGATGAACCCACCACCGCCCTGGACGTCACCGTGCAGGCCGAAGTGCTCGAGCTGCTGCGCAAGCTCAACAAGCGCCTGAACAGCGCCATCCTGCTCATTACCCATGACATGGGTGTGGTGGCCGACCTGGCCGACAACGTCATCGTGATGCAGAACGGCCGCATTGTGGAAGCCGCCTCCGCGGCGGATCTGTTCAACGCTCCGCAGCAGGACTACACCCGGGCCCTGCTCGACGCCGTCCCGCACCTGGGCTCGAAGGTGGGCGGGGTGCTGGCAGCCGTCGAGGTGGAGGATGACGGTTCCCTGCAGATCAGCGAGGCCCCCCGGGCGGTCCTTGCCGCTTCCGAGGAGGCCGCCGAACCGACGTCGTCGCAGACCCCTGCGCTGCAGCTGGAGAACGTCGCCATCGAGTATCCCGGACGGTTCCGCCAGCCGGCCTTCCGGGCGGTCTCCGATGTCGGCTTCACCATCATGCCCGGCGAAGTCATGGGCCTGGTCGGTGAATCCGGTTCGGGCAAATCCACCATCGGCCGCGCCGTCACCGGTCTGCTGCCGGTGGCCGAAGGCAGCGTCCGGATCAACGGAACCGACATCGCCGGCCTGTCACCGAAGAAGATGCGTCCGCTGCGGCGGAAGTTCGCCATCGTGTTCCAGGACCCGGCGGCCTCGCTGAACCCGCGCATGTCCATCGGTGAAAGCATCGGGGAACCGCTGTTCCTGCATGAAAAGCTGGGCAAGACCGAACTGGACAAGCGGGTGGAGGGCCTGCTCGACGACGTCCAGCTGCCCAAGAGCTTCCGCAACCGCTACCCGCACGAGCTTTCCGGCGGCCAGCGCCAGCGCGTGGGTATTGCCCGCGCGCTCTCCCTGCGCCCGTCGCTGCTCGTGGCCGATGAGCCGACGTCGGCGCTGGACGTGTCCGTCCAGGCCCGTGTCCTGGCGCTGCTGCAGGACCTGCAGCGCGAGTACGGTTTCGCGTGCCTTTTCGTCAGCCATGACCTGGCGGTGGTGGAGATCCTCGCCAGCCACATCGCGGTGCTGAACAAGGGCAGGATGGTGGAGCAGGGTTCCACCGAGCAGATCCTTCGATACCCCCAGGATCCGTACACCCGCCGCCTCCTGGCAGCGGCCCCGGTGCCGGACCCGGCGGAGCAGGCCTACCGCCGCGAGCAGCGCACCGCACTGTTGGCAGCCGGCGGCGAATAGGGTACCTGCGCCGGCACAAGCGGCGGCGGCGTGTCCGGGAAGCACGACCCCCGGGAACGCCGCCGCCGTTTCGCTGTCCGCCCCGGCCCGGGATTTAGTTGGGGTATGTTGGGGTGCGGAGAAGTGTCGCGGCTCACAGTAGCCGCGATGCGGCTTCGACAGTCCACGGTGCAAAGGAGCATTACCCTATGGTTCGCGAGCTATCCCATTATGTTGACGGACAGCATGTCCAAGGCACGTCCGGTCGCTTCAGTGATGTCTACGATCCCTGCACCGGCGAGGTCTCCGCTCGGGTTCCGCTTGCCGGCGCCGAGGAAGTGGGCAACGTGGTGGCCAACGCGGAGAAGGGCCAGCGCGAATGGGCGGCCATGAACCCCCAGCGGCGCGGCCGGATCCTGCTTCGATTCGTTGACCTGGTCAACGCGAACATGGAGGAGCTGGCCGCCCTCCTGTCTTCGGAACACGGCAAGACCCTCCCGGATGCCAGTGGCGACATTCAGCGAGGTATCGAGGTGGTGGAGTTCGCTGCCGGCGCCCCGCACCTGCTCAAGGGCGAGTTCTCGGACAACGCCGCTGCCGGTGTCGACGTCCACTCACTGCGCCAGCCGCTCGGCGTCGTCGCCGGAATCACCCCGTTCAACTTTCCCGCCATGATTCCGCTCTGGAAATCCGGTCCCGCACTGGCCGCGGGCAACTCCTTCATCCTCAAGCCGTCCGAGCGGGACCCCTCCGTGCCGCTGCGGCTGGCCGAGCTCTTTACCGAGGCGGGCCTTCCCAACGGCGTCTTCAACGTGGTCAACGGGGATAAGGAAGCCGTGGATGCGCTGCTGGAGGATCCACGGGTCTCTGCCATCGGCTTTGTCGGCTCGACCCCGATTGCCCAGTACATCTATGCCACTGCCGCTGCGAACGGCAAGCGCGCCCAGTGCTTCGGCGGTGCGAAGAACCACATGGTGATCATGCCGGATGCTGATCTGGACATGGCCGCCGATGCCCTGATCGGCGCCGGCTTCGGCTCCGCCGGGGAACGCTGCATGGCCATCTCGGTGGCGGTACCGGTCGGCAAGGCCACCGGCGACGCGCTCGTGGCGAAGCTCGAGGAACGGATTGCGGACCTGAAGGTCGGCCACAGCCTCGCCAAGGATTCTGATTTCGGCCCCGTCGTTGCCGCCTCCGCCAAGGAACGGATTGAAGGGTATATCTCCGCCGGCGTGGAGGAGGGCGCCACCTTGCTGGCGGACGGGCGCGGCCTCCGGGTTGAGGGGTATGAGGGCGGCTTCTGGGTGGGCCCCACCCTCTTCGACAACGTCACCAAGGACATGTCGATTTACAAGGAAGAGATTTTCGGCCCTGTACTCAGCGTGCTCCGTGCAGAGGACTACGATGAGGCGCTGCGCCTGTGCAGCGAGCACGAGTTCGGCAACGGGGTGGCCATCTTTACGCGCGACGGCGATTCCGCCCGGGATTTCGCCAGCCGGGTCCAGGTCGGCATGGTGGGCATTAACGTCCCCATTCCCGTGCCGATCGCGTACTACACCTTCGGCGGCTGGAAGGCGTCCGGATTCGGCGACCTCAACCAGCACGGCACGGATGCCTTCCGCTTCTACACCAAGACCAAAACGGTCACCACCCGCTGGCCGTCGGGAATCCGCACCGGTGCCAGCTTTGTCATGCCGGAGGGAAGCTGATGGCCGCCGCGGGCCCGGAGGTCCCCGACACGCAGGAGGTACTCTTCGAACGCCGCGGCCGGCTCGGGGTCATCACGCTGAACCGGCCCAAGGCGGTCAACGCGCTCACTGCCGGCATGGCCTCGGCCATGCTGGAGCAGCTCACGCGCTGGGCGGCCGACGACGCCGTGGCGGCCGTACTGGTGCAGGGAGCAGGAGAGCGCGGGCTCTGCGCCGGCGGAGACATCGTAGCCATCTACCGCGACATGCTCGACGGCGGCAGCGCCACCGCGGACTTCTGGGCGGAGGAATACACGCTCAACGCGCTCATCGCGGACTATCCCAAGCCGTATGTGGCCTTCATGGACGGCCTGGTGCTCGGCGGCGGCGTCGGCATTTCCGCCCACGGTTCCGTCCGGATTGTCACCGAGCGCACCCGCCTGGGCATGCCGGAAACCACCATCGGTTTTGTGCCCGACGTCGGCGGCACGCTGCTGCTTTCGCGCGCACCCGGAGAGACGGGGACCCACGCAGCCCTCACCGGCGCCCACCTCAGCGGCGCCGATGCAGTGTTCCTGGGATTCGCGGACTCCTACGTTCCCTCCACACGGCTGGCGGATCTGGCCGCCGCACTCGAGGAGGCTGGGCCGGAAAACGGCTCGGCGGACACCGTCGTCGCGCGCTTCGCCGAGGAGGCGCCGCCGTCCCAACTGGCAGGGCAGGACTGGATCGATGCCTGCTACGCGGGGAACGATGCCGGGGAGATCCTACGCCGGCTCCGCAGCGTCGACGGGGAGGCCCGGGCGGACGCAGCCGCGGCCGCCGAGGCCATCGCGGCCAAGTCACCCACGGCAGTGAAAGTGGCCCTGGCATCCCTGCGCCGGGTGAAGGGGATGCCCCTGGCGAAAGCCCTGGAGCAGGAGTACCGGGTGGGGCTGCGGTTCCTGGCCGGAGCCGATTTCCGGGAGGGCATCCGCGCGCAGGTAGTGGACAAGGATTACACCCCGCACTGGCAGCCGGCCACGCTGGCCGAGGTTGGCGACGAGGACGTTGCCGCCTATTTCGCACCGCTGGGGACCCGTGAACTGAGACTTTCCAAGGAGCACAACAATGTCTGAACCAGCAACTCCCCTGCCCGGCCGGCCCGCTGCCCCGACGGCGCCCATCGCTTTCCTCGGGCTGGGCCACATGGGCGGGCCGATGGCCGTCAACCTGGTTCGCGCCGGCTACTCCGTGACCGGCTTCGACGTAGTGCCGGGCGCACTCGAGGCCGCCGCGGCGCACGGCATCACCACCGTTTCCAGCGCCGCGGATGCGGTGGCCGGCGCCGGGGTGGTCCTCACCATGCTCCCCAGCGGCAAACACCTGCTGGACGCGTACCGGGGCACCGGCGGCGGGCCCGGGCTCCTCGCGGCGGCCGCGCCCAATACCCTTTTCCTGGATTGTTCCACCATCAACGTGGAGGAAGCCCGGGAGGCCGCCGGACTGGCGGTGGCAGCCGGCCACCGGGCGGTGGATGCGCCGGTCTCCGGCGGCGTCGTCGGAGCCGAGGCAGGCACACTGACCTTTATGGTGGGCGCACCGCCGGAGGATTTCACCGCAGTGCAGCCGATGCTGGAGGTGATGGGCCGGCGCGTGGTCCACTGCGGAGACCACGGTGCAGGCCAGGCCGCCAAGATCTGCAACAACATGATCCTCGGAATCTCCATGATCGCCGTCAGCGAGGCCTTTGTCCTGGGCGAAAAGCTGGGCCTGACCCATGAGGCCCTGTTCGACGTTGCCTCCGCAGCCTCCGGCCAGTGCTGGGCACTGACCACCAACTGCCCCGTGCCCGGACCGGTGCCCGCCAGCCCCGCCAACCGCAACTATGAGCCCGGTTTCGCCGGAGCCCTGATGGCCAAGGACCTGAAGCTGGCCCTCAACGCGCTCGAGAGCACGGGTGTCGCCGCACAATTGGGGCCGCTCGCGTCCGCCATCTACGATGACTTTGCGGCCGACGGCGGCGCCGGCCGGGATTTCTCCGGCATCATCACCGACATCCGGGACAAATCCGCGCGGTAGCGTTTTCGCGAATTAGGTAGTCTCACACAGCAGCTGAAGGGCCAGATATGACAGAGCATTACACCAGCATTCTTGTAGAGCAGCGCGGCCGGGTAGGGCTCGTGACGCTCAACCGGCCCGAGGCGCTGAACGCGCTCAACAAGGCCACCATGGATGAACTCGTAGCCGCCGTCACCGCCATGGATGCCGATCCCGCCGTCGGCGCGGTGGTGGTGACCGGTTCCGGGAAGGCCTTCGCCGCCGGGGCGGACATCAAGGAAATGCAGTCCAAGGGCTACATGGAAATGTATGCCGCGGACTGGTTCCGTGGCTGGGAAGACTTCACCCGCCTGCGTATCCCGGTGATAGCCGCAGTGTCCGGATTCGCACTGGGCGGCGGCTGCGAGCTGGCGATGATGTGCGATTTCATCATCGCCGGCGACAACGCGAAATTCGGCCAGCCCGAGATCAACCTCGGAGTACTGCCCGGGATGGGCGGCTCCCAGCGGCTTACCCGTGCCGTCGGAAAGTCCAAGGCCATGGACATGATCCTGACCGGCCGCCAGATGGGTGCCGAGGAAGCCGAACGGGCCGGCCTGGTCTCGCGCATCGTTCCGGCCGCAGACGTGGTGGAGGAAGCCCTGAAGGCCGCCGAGGTCATTGCTTCCAAGTCCAAACCCGTGGCCACGGTGGCCAAGGAAGCGGTCAACGCCGCCTTCGAGACCGGACTGGCCCAGGGCGTGCTCTTCGAACGGCGCGTCTTCCACTCGCTGTTCGCCACCGAGGACCAGAAGGAAGGCATGGCGGCCTTCGTGGAGAAGCGCCGGCCCGGCTTCACCCACCGCTGACCTGTACGTTACGCATCCGCCGGCCCTCCCGCGCCGGGAGGGCCGGCGGACGCCGTTCAGTCCGTGCTGCTATGGCGGCGCGGTTCAGTCGGTAAAGTCGCCGGCGTTCCGGCGGAAACGGCCCAGGATCTGAATCAGGTCATCCACGTCCTGCTCCGGGAAGCCGGAAGAGGCGAACACCTCCTCGTTCAGCGCCAGGGTCGCCTGCCTGGCCAGGGTCTTCCCCTGGCGGGTGAGCTCAACCAGGGTGGTGCGCCCGTCGGTGGGATGCCGTGAACGGACCACCAGTCCTGCATCCTGCAGGCGGTCGACGGCGTTCGTCACCGAGGTGGGGTGCACCTGGAGAAGCGCGCTGGCCTTGTTCATGGGCAGCGCCCCGCTGCGGGCAAAGCTGAGCAGCGCAAGAAGTTCGTACCGGGCAAACGTCAGCCCGAACGGTTTCAGGACACCCTCAACCCGGGCCAGCAGGAGCTGCTGGGTCCGCATAATGGCCGTCACCGCAGCCATGGGCGCGGCGACGTCGGACCAGCCGGCCCGCTCCCAGTTTCCCCTGGCGTCCGCTATGGGATCACGCGGCAGCGGCGTTGCCACGGCACCTCCGGCGGCCCGTCCTGGATGTCATAGGTCCAAGCCTAGCTTTTCAGTGCCGGAAAATCGGCTTCGGAATACTCCGTCCCGGGGACCGCCGTCGCCTCCGAAGCCGTTGCGCCGTGGCGGAGTTCCTCGCTGTGCCGCAGTTGAACCCGCCGGATTTTTCCCGAGATGGTTTTCGGCAGTTCGGCGAACTCCAGCCGGCGGATCCGTTTGAACGGTGCCAGGTGGGTGCGGCAGTACAGCAGAATGTCCTCGGCCAGCTCCGGGCCGGGTTCGTAACCGGCGGCAAGCACCACGAAGGCCTTGGGCATGGAGAGCCGAATCGGGTCCGGGGAAGGGACAACGGCCGCTTCGGCTACGGCCGGGTGCTCGATCAGCACGCTTTCCAGCTCGAACGGAGAGAGCCGGTAGTCCGAGGACTTGAACACGTCGTCGCTGCGGCCCACATACGTGATGATGCCGTCCCCGTCCCGGATAGCCATGTCGCCCGTGTGGTAATAGCCGTCGCGGAATGCTGCGGCGGTCCTTTCGGGATCTCCGTTGTAGCCCTTCATCAGCCCTACGGGGCGGGGGTGAAGCCGCAGGCAGAGTTCACCGTCATCCCCCTCCGCGCCGGTGGCCGGATCCACCAGCACCACGTCGTAACCGGGCAGCGGCTTTCCCATGGCACCGGGTTTTACCGGCTGCCCCGGAGTGTTGGCAATCTGCACGGTGCTTTCGGTCTGGCCGAAGCCGTCCCGGATGGTCTGCCCCCAGGCACGCCGGACCTGGTCGATCACCTCGGCGTTCAACGGTTCACCCGCGGAGACCACCTTTGCCGGCGGGTTCTCCAGCACCGTCAGGTCCGCCTGGATGAGCATGCGCCAGACAGTTGGCGGCGCACAGAAGCTGGTGACGGCTTCCCGGTCCATCTGTTCCATGAGTGCCTTGGCGTCAAAGCGTTCATAGTTGTAGATGAAGACGCAGGCTTCGGCGATCCACGGCGCGAAGACATTGGACCAGGCGTGCTTGGCCCATCCCGGCGAAGCCACATTCAGGTGCACGTCCCCCGGCTCCAGTCCGATCCAGAACATCGTGGACAGATGCCCCACCGGATAGGAGGTGTGGGTGTGTTCCACGAGCTTCGCCCTGGAGGTGGTGCCTGAGGTGAAGTAGAGCAGCAGGGTTTCGTCGGCACGCGTCGGCGCGTCCGGGGTGAAGCCCTCCCCCGCCTCCGCAGATTCCCTGTACTGCAGCGCCCGGGGCTTCACGGCAGGACCCCGGCCGCCCACTTCGATCAGCGTGTAGCTGCCCGGCACCTCGTCAAATTTGGAAATGTCGGCACTGCCGACCGCAATCCAGCGGGCCCCGCCCCGCTCCACCCGGTCGGTGAGGTCCGCCCGGGCCATCAGTGTGGTGGTTGGAATCATCACGACACCCAGCTTCATGGCCGCAAGCATCAGCTCCCACAGTTCCACCTGGTTGCCGAGCATGATGATCATGCGGTCCCCGCGCCGCACACCGTGGCCGCGGAGCCAGTTGGCTACCTGCGCCGAGCGGAGGGACAGGTCCGCGTAGCTGCACCGGGTGGCTGACCCGTCCTGCTCGACGATCACCAGTGCCGGATTATCGGCCCTCTCCGGGTCCTGCGCAATCTGGTCAAACCAGTCCAGCGCGAAGTTGAAGTGCTCAAAGTGCGGCCATGCGAACCCGCGCCGCGCCTCCTCATAATCCTCGCGGAGGCTCAGCAGGCGGTCCCGTGCTTCGCGGAACCGGCTGGTCACTGTCATAGTGCACCCTTCGAAGATGGCGGCCTGCAGGCAACGGGCCCGGCCGGTCACCGGCGCGATAGTGATCCCCGTCACTCTGGAATATACTAGGACGTCCAAGGGTTTGGAAGAGCCGGCTTGCCCATGCCGGACCACAACGAAGGGATGCCCGCCCGTGCAGCCACAGACACGTGCCACCAGCCAGGACCTCGCCGAGCAGGACGCCGGGGAGACTACGGGCGGCGGTCCGGTCCCGCCCTTCCCGGACGTCGACCTCATGTACATCGTCGACCTGCTGTCCCCGGAGGAGAAAACCCGCTACCGGGAGGTCCGGGCCTTTCTCCAGTCGCGCATCCGGGCGGCGTCGATCGACTACTGGAACAGGGAGGAATTCCCCGTTGAGCTGGTCGCCGAGCTGGGTAAGTACGGCCTCGGCGCCCTGCAGACCGACGGAACCTCGAAGCTGTTCAAAGGACTCATGTACGCGGAGGTGGCGCGGGCGGATGTTTCCCTCTCCGCCCTCGTGGGGATCCACAACGAGCTGATTGTCGGCATGGTGGACTCCCTCGGCTCCGAGGAGCAGAAGAAGCGCTGGCTGCCCGGCCTTCATGCCCTGACCCGGATCGGTGCGTTCGCCCTGACCGAGCCGGATCACGGATCGGACATCTCCGGCGGGCTCGCCACCACGGCGCGCCGCGAGGACGACGAATGGGTGATCAACGGCGCCAAGCGCTGGATCGGCGCCGGCACCATTGCCGACTTTGCCCTGGTCTGGGCCAGGGATGTCGCGGACCAGCAGATCAAGTGCTTTATCGTCGAAACGGACCGGCCCGGCTACACCGCCACAAAGATCGCAAACAAGATCGGGCTCCGGATCATGCAGAACGCGGATATCGTGCTCGACGAGGTCCGCATCCCGGCAGCCAACCTGCTGCCCGGTGCCACCGACTTTTCCAAGGCCAACGAACTGCTGCGCGATTCGCGTGCCTGGGTGGGCTGGCAGGCCGTCGGCATCCAGCTGGCCGCCTTCGACGTCGCCCGTTCCTACGCCCTGAGCCGGAAACAGTTCGGCAAGGAACTTGCCCGGTTCCAGCTGATCCAGCAGCAGCTCGCCGAGATCCTGGGCAATGCCTCCGTCTCACTCGCGCTGATGGCCCAGCTTGCCACCATCCAGCAGGACGGAAAGCTGGAGATGGTTCAGGCGGCCATGGCCAAATCCACCACCACCCGGCTGGCCCGCGCCTCGGTGGCCATGGGACGCTCCCTTCTGGGCGGCAACGGAATCAGCACGGACTATGAGATGGGCAAGCTCTTCGGCGACGCTGAAATCCTCTACACCTACGAGGGCAGTTACGAAATCAATTCCCTGATCGTGGCCCGCGCCGTGACCGGGAAATCAGCGTTCGTGTAGACGCCGGGAGGGCCCGGCAGGTTACCGTCGCTCCCGGCCCGGCACCGCAGCCGCAGGCACGCGTTAGGCGTGCGCGTGAGGCATGTGGGACACTGGAGGGCAGAACTTTTCGAATCGAAGGAGGCAGCTATGAGCAAGCGTGCACGCAAGCGTCGTGACCGTAAGCGCGGCGGCGCTAACCACGGTAAGCGTCCCAACACCTAAGCAAAGCTTTGGTAGCCGCGTGACCAGTTGGTCAGGCAGAAAGAACCCCCGGAACCAGTAGGTGCCGGGGGTTCTTTTTCTGTCCGCGGCCCATCGGCCGCGCGCAGGATCCTAGTGGTCTGCCGTCTGGATCTGACTGATGCGCGAGAGGATGCTGGCCTTCAGCGTTTCAGGTGCAGCCTCCGTGCAGGAGCGCTTCACCACGGAACGGATCACGCACTCCAGGTCATGCTCCTGGGCGCACTCGGGGCAGCCGTCCAAGTGCTCCTTGATTTCCACGAGGTCATCATGGGACAGGGCGCCGTCCAGGTATTCGTACAGCCGTTCGATGCGGGCGTCGTCGCAATCGCCCAGGCTCTGGCAATCGCTCATAGCTCATTCCCCTGTTTCTTGGTTGATCCGCCGGCGGCTTCGGCTGCGGACATTTTGCCCTTGATACCGCGCTCGTGTGCATACTCCGCCAACAGCTCGCGGAGCATCTTGCGCCCGCGGTGCAGCCGGGACATCACGGTGCCGATCGGCGTGTTCATGATTTCTGAAATTTCCTTGTAGGCGAAGCCCTCCACATCGGAGAAGTAGACGGCAAGCCGGAACTCCTCCGGAATGGCCTGCAGGGCGTCTTTTACGTCGGAATCCGGCAGATGGTCCAGGGCAACTGCTTCCGCCGAGCGGAGCCCAGTGGAGGTGTGTTCGGCCGAACGGGCCAACTGCCAGTCCTCAACGCCGTCGGAGTTGGCCTGCAGGGGTTCCCGCTGCCGCTTCCGGTAAAGGTTGATGTAGGTGTTGGTCAGGATCCGGTACAGCCAGGCCTTGAGGTTGGTACCCGGCCGGTACTGGTGGAAGGCGGAGAACGCCTTGGTGTAGGCCTCCTGGACCAGGTCCTCCGCATCCGAGGGGTTGCGCGCCATGCGCATGGCCGCCGAATAGAGCTGGTCCACATACTGCATGGCGTCCTGCTCGAAGCGGAGCTTGCGTGCCTCTTCCGATTCGGTGGCAACGTCGAGCTCGAAGTTTTCCACGTGGGGGCTGCCTTCCGGCGCATCAGTTCTCATCACCTCCAAGTCTACGGTGCGGGCGGGAACCCGCACGTTGAGCTTCGGCCCGCGGGTGGTCCGCGCTGTCGTCAGCGTGGCGGCTGGCACGATGCTGTCTCCTGACTGTTGATAATGCACATCCTGATACTGGTCCCAACGACGGCGCCGTGCCCCGTATTCCCTCCGCCTCCCCGGAGAACGGCCCCGGGACCGGTAAAGGCACGCAGGCGGCACGTGTGCGGTCGCGCAAAATGCCAGACTAAGGTGGAAGCAGCACCACATCTCGTTTTTGTACGCGTAACTGATGAATTTCCCAGGAGTGCACTTATGTCGATAGTCCGTTTGATTGCCCGCCCGCTGCTCGCCACCGGTTTCGTTGCCGTAGGCGTGGAGCGCCTCCGGAACGCTGACCAGACCGCTGAACAGCTCGCCCCCACGCTGAAGAAGATCGGCAGCACCGTTCCTTCCGCCGCAGCCTTCACGTCCAACCCGGCACTGGTCGCCAAGGTTGTCGGCTACACCCAGGTGGGAGCTGCCTCAATGCTCGGCACGGGCAAGTTCGCCCGGCTGGCGTCCCTCCTGCTGGCCGGAACCGCGGCCCTGAACACCGTGGTGGAGTACCGCAACGCCGAGGCTTCCACCGCGGCAGACCGCAAGGAGCGCCGCTACCAGCTGCTCAAGAACCTCTCCCTCATCGGCGGCGTCCTGCTCGCCGCCGTGGACACCAACGGCCGTCCGGGCCTGGCCTGGCGTGCCGGCCATCTGGCCTCGGATACCAGCCGCAAGACCCGCGCAGTGTCGAAGTCAGTGTCCAAGGGCACGCGCAAGCAGCTCAAGGCCGTGTCCAACGCCGCTTCGGACATCGTCGGTTCCTAGCAGCAATGAGTGCTCCGAACGCCGGGGTGCCGGCACACTGGCCGGCACCCTTCGCCGCTTCGCCCGTGGACGCAACCGTTTCCGTACCGGGCTCGAAGTCGCTGACCAACCGCTATCTGGTCCTCGCCGCCCTTGCCGAGGGCAGGTCACGGCTGCGGGCACCCCTGCATTCGCGGGACTCGGAGCTGATGGTTTCCGCGCTGCGGAGCCTCGGAGCAACCGTCACGGAAATCGCCGGTGACGGCGCCTTCGGACCGGATCTGCTGATCGATCCCCTTCCCCCGGCAGCCCCCGGTACGCGCAGGGTGGACTGCGGCCTGGCCGGCACGGTCATGCGTTTCGTGCCGCCGCTGGCTGCCCTCGCGGGCGGCACCACGGCGTTTGACGGTGATCCGCATGCCCGGACCCGGCCCATGTCCGCCGTCATCGACGCGCTGCGCGCCCTCGGGGTGCAGGTGGACGACGGCGGCACCGGAGCCCTTCCCTTCACCGTCACCGGATCCGGGCACATTGCCGGCGGCCGCCTGGAAATTGACGCCGGAGCCTCCTCGCAGTTCGTCTCGGCCCTGCTGCTCGCGGCCCCGCGCTTCGACGACGGCCTGCACCTCGTGCACCGCGGCAGCACCGTCCCCAGCCCGGATCACATTGCCATGACGGTGGCCGTGCTGCGCGGCGTCGGCGTGGATGTTGACGATTCCGTGCCCAACGAATGGCGCGTGGCCCCCGGCCCCGTGGCTGCGTTCGACGCCACCGTTGAACCGGACCTCTCCAACGCCGGCCCTTTCCTGGCCGCCGCGCTCGTCGCGGGCGGAACGGTCCGGATGACCGGCTGGCCCGCCTCCACCACCCAGGTGGGCGACAAATGGCGGACCATCCTCCCCGCGCTCGGTGCCCGCGTGGAACTGGCGGACGGAACCCTCACCGTCACCGGCACCGGCAGCATCCGCGGCGCTGACCTGGCCGACACCAGCGAGCTTGCCCCCACGGTGGCCGCCGTGTGCGCCCTGGCCGCCTCACCCTCCACCCTGACCGGCATTGCCCACCTGCGCGGCCACGAAACCGACCGGCTGGCCGCACTGGTCACCGAAATCAACCGGCTCGGCGGCGACGCGGAAGAAACCGCAGACGGCCTCGTCATCCGGCCCGCTCCCCTGCACGCCGGCACCTGGGAAACCTACGCTGACCACCGAATGGCCACCGCCGGCGCCCTGATCGGCCTGGCCGTACCCGGCGTCGTCGTCCGCGACATTGAGACAACAGCCAAAACGCTGCCCCAGTTTCCCGAGCTGTGGCGGCAGTTGACCCGAACGGCGGAAGCATGACACGCAGCACCAGCGGATGGGATGAATCCGACGTCCGCGTCCGCCCGAACAAAAAAGGGTCCCGCCCCCGCACCAAGGACCGGCCAGCCCACGACGACGCCGTCATCGGCCGGATCATCACCGTGGACCGCGGCCGGTACACCGCCGTGGTGGATGAAGACACCCCCGATGAACGCACCGTCATTGCCGCCCGTGCCCGCGAGCTGCGGCGCACCCCGGTAGTGGCCGGAGACCGGGTGGCACTGGTCGGAGACGTCACCGGCGCCCCGGACACCCTCGCCCGGCTGGTGCGCGTGGAGGAGCGGGCCACGGTGCTGCGGCGCAGCGCCGATGACACGGATCCCGTGGAACGCGTGGTGGTGGCCAACGCGGACCAGCTGGTGATCGTGGTGGCCGCAGCCAACCCCGAGCCGCGGACCGGTTTCATAGACCGGGCCCTGGTGGCCGCGTACGACGCCGGGATCTCCCCGGTCCTGTGCATTACCAAGGCGGATATCAAGGACCCGGCCGAGCTGCTGGCCAACTACGAGCACCTGGATATGGACGTCATCATCAGCCGCACTGCGGCCGCCGATGCGTCCGGCATCGATGCCCGCTCCGACGACGGGCTCTCCGCCCGGCTACAGGGCACCGCCGTCGAGGCACTGCATGAGGTGCTGAAGGGCAACGTCAGCGTGCTGGTGGGACCCTCCGGCGTCGGCAAATCCACCCTCGTCAATGCCCTGACCGGTTCCACCCGCGCCACCGGGGGCGTCAATGCCGTCACCGGGCGCGGCCGGCACACGTCCTCCTCGGCGCTGGCGCTGCGGCTGAGCGATTCGCCGCCGGGCAGCTGGATTATTGACACTCCGGGGATCCGCTCCTTCGGCCTGGCCCATGTGGATCCGGACCGGATCCTGCAGGCGTTCCCCGACCTGGAGCCGGGTACCGCCGACTGCGAACGCGGCTGCCGGCATGATTCGGCCGCCGTCGGCTGCGGACTGGACCCCTGGGTGGACGGCGGGCACGCCGGCCCGTCGGGACCGGCCCGGCTCGCCTCCCTGCGGCGGCTGCTCGGTACGGGAACCCGCACGGAGAACAAGTCCTCCGCCAAGGAACTGGGCGAGCAATAGCTTCCCGCCCGGTTTCCAGCCGGGGGTTCCCTCGCGGGATTCACCAGAACATTGCCCGTCCCGGGCGTAATGCGGGCATCTGCCCGCCGACAAAGGATAAGTTGGACAGTATGCCGTTCGCTCAGAACTACAACGATGACCTGCGCCTGGCCCATGTCATGGCCGACTCCGTGGATGACCAGACCATGTCCCGCTTCCGGGCCCTGGACCTGAAGATCGAGACCAAGCCGGATTTCACCCCTGTCACCGATGCCGACAAGGCCGCTGAAGACGCCATCCGCGGGCAGCTTTCCCGCGCCCGGCCCCGCGATGCCGTCCTGGGCGAGGAATTCGGGTCCAGCGGCTCCGGCCCGCGCCGGTGGATCATCGATCCGATCGACGGCACCAAGAACTTCATCCGCGGCGTCCCCGTCTGGGCCACCCTGATCTCCTTGGTCGACGACGGCGTACCCGTGGTCGGCGTCGTCAGCGCGCCCGCGCTGGGCAAGCGCTGGTGGGCCGCCACAGGAACCGGAGCCTATATGGGCCGTTCCCTCGCCGCAGCCACCCGGCTGCGCGTCTCCAACGTGTCCCGGCTGTCGGATGCCTCGCTGTCCTACTCCAGCCTCGGCGGCTGGAAGGACCGCGGCAACCTGGAAGAGTTCCTCGACCTGACCGAGTCCGTCTGGCGCACCCGTGCCTACGGTGACTTCTGGTCCTACTGCATGGTGGCCGAGGGGGCCGTGGACATTGCCTGCGAGCCTGAGCTGAACCTTTATGACATGGCGGCCCTCGTACCCATCGTCACCGAGGCCGGCGGCCGGTTCTCCTCCCTCGAAGGAGAGGACGGTCCGTTCGGCGGAAACGCCCTGGCCACCAATGGGACGCTCCACAGCGAAGTGCTCCAGCGCCTGAATCCCGACCTGGACGACCTCCTGTAACTGTGGGCGCTTCCGGACCCCGGCTCGAGGGGCTGCGCCGCCGGCAGCTGGCGGACAGCTACCAGGCGGGCGGGGAACACTACGACCGCATCCGCCCCGGCTACCCCGCCGAAGCCGTGCAGTGGCTGCTCACCTGTCCCGGCGTCCCGGACGCCCCTGCGGTCCGGGACGCGGCCGACGTCGGCGCCGGTACGGGAAAGTACACCCGGGAACTCCGTGCCGCGGGCTTGAACGTCTGTGCCGTGGATCCCTCCCGAGACATGCTCGACCAGCTGTCCCGCCTGCTGCCGGACGTTCCGGTGAGGATCGGCACCGCCGAAAACACCGGCCTGCCGCCGTCCAGCGTGGACGCCGTTACCGTGGCCCAGGCCTGGCACTGGTGCGACCCGGTGGCAGCCTGCCGCGAGTTCGACCGCATCCTGCGGCCGCACGGCGTCGTCGGTCTGGTCTGGAACCAGCTGGACGTCAGTGTCCCGTGGGTCCACCGCTACTCACGCATCATCCATGCCGGGGATGTGCTGCGCCCGGGATTCCGCCCGGAGCTGGGGCCCGGTTTCCGCCTGGACGAGTCCTCGACCGTGGCCTGGGCGCAGCCCATGACCCCCGAAGACCTGTTCGAGCTGGCCCGCTCACGGGCGTTCTACCTCTCGGCCGGCCCCGCGGCCCGGGAGAAGCTGCAGGCGAACCTGTCCTGGTACCTCTACGAACACCTCGGCCACGCACCCGGTGAGGTGCTGGACCTGCCGTACCTTACGCTATCGTGGCGGGCAGTCCGGGCGGCGTGAAACCGGCGCCGAAGGGATAGTCCTCCCGGTCCTGGTGCACTGCCCGGCCCGGCTACCTACAATTGTCCAAGTCCGGCAGGTTGGTGCAGGGAGAAAACGCGCATGGTCTTCACCTTCGGTATCGAAGAAGAGTTTCTCCTGACGGATGCCCGGACCGGGCTTCCCACCGGATCCCGGGAACTGGCCCGTGCGCTGATGTCCCCCGAACACGGGTCCCTTCCCAGTTCCGCGGAGCTGCTGGACGCGCAGGTGGAGGTTTCCACCCCGGTCTGCACCACCAGGGACGAAGCGCTCCAGGCCCTGCTGGCATTCCGCTCGGGGCTGGCCACGGCGGCAGCGTCCGTGGGCGTCCGGGTAGCCCCCACCGGGGCAGCCCCGAACATCCCCGATGCCCCGCCGGTGCTCAATTCCTCCGACCGGTACCGGCGGATGGGCCTCCTCACCGGGGCGGTCGCCCGCGAACAATACGTCAACGGCGTCCATGTGCACGTGGGCATTGACTCCCGTGACACCGGCGTGCGGGTGCTCAACGGGCTCCGTCCCTGGCTCGCCCTGCTCGGGGCCCTCGCCGCGAACTCCCCCTACTGGCGCGGATCCGACAGCAGCTTCGCCAGCTGGCGGATGGTCCATTACCGGCGCTGGTCCGTTCAGGGGTGCCCTCCCCTCTTCTCGGATGCCCTCGATTATGCCCGGCGGCTCGACGCCCTCCTCCTCGCCACGGACGTGGTGCCCGACGCCGGACACGTGGGCTGGGCAGCCCGGCTCTCCGAGCACTTCCCCACCGTTGAGGTCCGCATTGCGGATGCCCAGCTTCAGGCCGGGGACACCGTGCTGCTGGCCGTCCTGGTGCGGGCGCTGGTGAAGACCCTGGCTTCGGCCGAGCCGGCGTCGGGCGCAGCCCCGGATCCGGAACTGCTCGACGTCGGACTGTGGCAGGCTGCACGCTTTGGTTTGGGCGGCAACCTGGTGTCATATCCCGGCGGCAGCGTCCCGGCCGCCGAACTCCTGCATGCCCTGCTGGATTATGTTGCGGACGCCCTGGAGGACGCCGGAGACGGGGAGTTCGCCGCTGCCGGCATCGCCAGGATCCTGGCCACCGGCACCGGCGCGCAGCGGCAGCGGGCTGCCTTCCACTCCGGCGGCCCGGCGGGGCTCGTGGACCTGTACAGCCGCAGCCTCACCGCCCAATAGCCCTGCTCAGCCACCCTCATACGTGGAAATGTCCAGGATCCGCGCTTCCCAGGGGCGCAGCAGGCTCCGTTCACCGGCGTCGGCGTAATTGCCCAGGACCAGCTCACCGGATTCGAGGTCTGACGGCACCTCGAGGTCCTCGCCGGATACGTTGCCCAGGACCAGCAGGGCGTGGTCCCCGTACGTGCGCTTAAAGGCAAACAGGACCGGATGCTCCGGTTCCAGCAGGTGGAATTCACCCAGCGAGACCAATTTCGATTCGTGCCGCAGCCGGATCAGGGCCTGGTAATAGCGGAAAACCGATTTCTCCGCGGCCCGGTCGGCGTCGACGTTCACTTCCGGATGGCTTGCCCCCATGGGAATCCACGGCGTGTTCTCGCTGAATCCGGCGTTGGGGCCGGCCGTCCACTGCATGGGGGTCCGGGCGTTGTCCCTGCTCATCCGCCGAAGCGATTCCAGCACCGCTGTCCGGTTGATGCCCTGCTCCAGGGCTTCGTCGTAATAGTTCAGCGACTCCACGTCCCGGTATTGGTCAATGGACGTGAATCCGGCACCGGTCATGCCGATTTCCTCGCCCTGGTAGACATAGGGCGTGCCGCGCTGCAGGTGGAGCAGGGTGGCCCACATGGTGGCCGATTCATACCGGTAGCGGGTTTCATCGCCGAAGCGGGACACGATCCGCGGCTGGTCGTGGTTGCTTAGGTAGAGACTGTTCCAGCCCGTCTCCCCCAGGCCGCGCTGCCAGCGGTTCCAGCTGGTCTTCAGATCCGCCAGGGACAGGCCGCGGTAATCGAACTTTCCACCGGGGCCCTGGTCCAGGTTCACATGCTCAAACTGGAAGACCATGTCCAGCTCCTGCCGGCGGCGGTCCGTATACAGCCGGGCCTGCTCCACGGTGACGCCGGGGGTCTCCCCCACGGTCAGATAGTCACCGCTCCGTTCGGCAAAGACCCGCCGGTGCATCTCCTGCAGGAACTCATGGATCCGCGGCCCGTTGACGAAGTGCGGGCTGCCGTCCCCCCAGGCCCCGGAGGCTTCCGCCACCCCGTCCGGCAGGGTGGGATCCTTGGAAATGAAGTTGATGACGTCCATCCGGAAGCCGTCCACACCCTTGTCCAGCCACCAGTTCATCATTTCGTAGACCCGTTCCCGGACCCTGGGGGTCTCCCAGTTCAGGTCCGGCTGCTGCGGAGTAAACAGGTGGAGGTAATACTGTCCGGTGGCCTCGTCGAAGGTCCAGGCCGATCCGCCGAAAAAGGAGCGCCAGTTGTTGGGCTCGGCGCCGGGTTCCCCCGGTGCGAAGCCCGGCCGTGGATCCCTCCACCAGTAGCTGTCCCGCCGCGGGGAGGTGCGGGAGGACCTGGATTCCACGAAGCCCGGATATTCAGTGGAGGTGTGGTTCACCACCAGGTCCATGATCAGTTTGATGCCCCGTTCATGCAGCCCGCCCAGCAGCTCTTCGTACTGTTCGTTGGTGCCGAAGAGCTCGTCAATGCGCCGGTAGTCACTGATGTCGTAGCCATTGTCGAACTGCGGCGACTGGTGGACCGGCGACAGCCAGACAACGTCCACTCCGAGGTCCACCAGGTGGTCGAGGTGTTGGATGATGCCGCCGATGTCCCCCACACCGTCTCCGGTGGAATCGGCGAAACTGCGGGGATAGATCTGATAGACAACTGCGTCCGCCCACCAGGGGAAATGATTCGGATCCTCCACGGACGTCCGTCCTTTCATCGCGTCCATGCATAGTACGTCCGCTCCTGCGGCCCGCACAGGGTCGCCGGGAGTTACGGTGCAGGCTGGCCCCGGGACGTCCGTTTTCCTTGTACCCGCCCGGATCCAGCACTAACGTTGGCGCTGCCGACAGGTCCCGTAGACGGACTTGTCCCGAACTCTACCGTTTGGAGTAACTGCCATGGCAACACTGACCGTTTGGAAATTCTCTGATGCGGACGCTGCGGAACGCGCCACGCAAACCCTTGCCAGCCTGCAGTCCCAGGGCCTCATCAGTGTCCAGGACGAAGCCGTCGTCACCTGGCCCGAGGGGCGGAAAAAGCCCAAGACCATCCAGGAGCACAACATGGTGGGGACCGGTGCCCTGGGCGGCGGTTTCTGGGGCCTGCTCTTTGGCCTGATTTTCTTTGTACCGCTCATCGGCGCCGCGGTGGGTGCAGCCATCGGCGCGCTGTCGGGATCGATGATCGACGTTGGCATCAGTGACGATTTCATCTCCCAGGTCCGTCAGGAAGTCACCCCGGGGACCTCGGCGCTGTTCGTCCTGTCCAGCAACGCCGTTGAGGACCGGGTCGCGGACGCCTTCAAGGATTTCGCCGGCGCGAAGCTGATCTACACGAACCTCTCCAAGGATGAGGAAGCCAACCTCCGGGAAGCATTCTTCGAGTCGACACCCGCCTAGCAGGACCGCGGGGGCACTACGCGAGGGGACGGCAGCCGCTGGGCTGCCGTCCCTTCGCATGCCGGCAGCTCCCTTTAGCTGTCGCTGCCCGCGTTGAACCTCTGCAGCGCGGCGAGGAAATCCCGCACCTCCGCCTCGCTCCAGCCTTCCAGGCGGGACCGGACGGCATCCCGGTGGACCGCCAGGGACCTCTCGAGCCGCCTTGCCCCTTCGTCAGTGACATGGAGTATCCGCCCCCGGCGTCCCCGGCCCTGGTCCTCCTCCCGGGCAGACACCAGGCCCAGCGCGGCAAGTTCCCGGAGCTGCCGTGACACCGTGGAGCGGTTCAGGGAGAAGTCAGCGGCAATATCGGTGGCCCTGCAGCCGGGATGCCCTCCGATATACGCCAGGAGAGAGTGTTCAACCTGTGTCAGCGGTGCGTTGATCCGCCGCGAGCGTGCCACCGCACGGCGGTAAATGGTGTCGATCTGGTCATAGACGCCACCGACGGGGTTTTCGGATGATCCCTGCTGTTGTGCCACATATCCAACCTACCTGCCGGCCCCGGGCTCCGGAGACGAACGGGAGCGATTGTTGCATTGTGCAACAATATGGTGTTGCGCAATGCAACAGTTGCTTTGGGCGCCCCCAGCGCCTCCCGCCACGAAAGGTCCCATGTCCGATTCCCACCACCCCAGCCCAGGTTCCCCCCACGGTTCCCCACGTTCCGCAGAGCTTGTGCTGACGGAGCTGCCGCCCGGACCCGACACCGCCGCTCCCGCACATTCCCCCGCGCGTCCGGCGGAGCACCGGGGGCAGGCTCCGCGGCGGCACCCCGTGCCGCCGGCTGCGTTCTGGCGTGAGCTCGGCCTGCACATCCTGATTCCGTTTTTCCTGGCGGCGGGCATGGGCCTGGCCTACCTCGGGGCCTTCCACGAGCCGGAGCCCACCCACCTCCCCGTGGCAGTGGTAGGCACCGGCGTTTCCACGGAGGCCTTCGCCCAGCAGCTCCACGATTCGCTGCCGGGGGCCCTGGACGTGCGCACCGTGGCCGATTCCGGGGAAGCGCGCGGCCTGATCAAGGACCGCATTGTGGCCGCTGCCTATGAGCCCGGGCAGACGCAAGCGGCCCTGTACGTATCCTCGGCGGATTCCGCCACCACTGCTGAAATTGCCAAGAAGGTCTTCCAGCCCGTCGCGTTCGGGCAGCACCTGCCGCTGGAGATCATCGACGTCGTGCCGACCAACCAGCATGACCCCACGTCCCAGGGCCTGTTCTTCCTGCTGGTGGGCATGAGCGTCGGCGGATATTCCAGCGCCGTGGCGATCTCCGCCGTCGCTTCCGGTATCTCCGTGCTCTGGCGCGCCGCCGTGACGGTGGCCTCGTCCGCCGTCATTGCGGCCATGGGTGTCATCATTGCCGGCCCGATTTACGGCATTCTTGAACACAGCCAGTTCAGCATCTGGCTGCTGTCCTGGCTCTACGTGCTCACCATCGCCCTGCTCGGCGTGGCGCTTCACCCGGTACTGCGGAAATGGACCACGCCCATGCTGACCCTGTTGTTCGTCATGCTGAACTTCACCAGCTCCGGCGGCATTTTTACTGCCCATACCCTGCCCCCGTTCTTCGCGGCCCTGGGTACGTTCTGGAACGGAGCTGCCTGGCTGCATGCAGCGCAGAGCCTGGTGTACTTCCCCGGCCAGACGTTTGGAATGGACGGCCTCAAGCTGGCCCTCTGGTTGGTGGCCGGGTCGCTGCTGCTGGCGCTGACGCATTTCTGGAGCATCCGGCGCATCCGGCTGGCCGACGAGCTGGCCGGTGTCCGGGAGGATGAAGAAGGCATCGCCGCGTGAACCGGTGACGCCCGCCGGGCGGGCGGCGGCCGGACAGGCAGTATTAGTCCGGCGCCGCGCGCCCCGGTATCGTTTAAGGCGATGATTACACGACGCCAAGCCGCCCAGGTCCTTGATATCCCGCTCGAAATGGCCACCCGCCACGGCATTCCCGCACGGATGGATGACGCCGAGCTGGCCCGGCTGCAGGCCGACCCGCCCGGATGGCTGGTCCAGTCCCGGGCCAACCGCACCGGAAAGCGGCCCGTCTGGGTCCAGCTTTCCTGCACCGTCTGCGGTTACACGGAAGCTGCCCGGCCGAAAAAGTGGTGGCCGGAGTTCACCTTCATCGCCTGTGAGGACCACCGCGTGCGGGAACTGCCGGAACTGCCGGCCGGGGCGGAACGCACCGAGTACCCCGGCGTCGGAACCCGCTTCATCGGAGTGGTGGATACGGCCGGGGACACTGCCGACGACTGAGCCGACGACGGCGGTACGGCGCCGCCCCGGCCGCACCGGGCCTGCCTGTCCAGGCGCCGGGCAGCGGCCTCTCAGCACGGACTTTCAGGGGCAGCGCCCCTGAAAGTCCCTGTGCAGGGGCGCTGCCCCGAGGCTTAGCGTGCGGCGGTGAGGCCTGTGCGGGCCATCGCATCGGTGTAGGCGGCGCGCATGTCATCCAGCGCTTCCTGCTGGCGTTCGGCGGTGGCGCCAAAGGAACGGCCGGACAGCGAGCGGGCCTTGTAGACCTTGATGCTGCGGCGGTAGATCATCCGGTTCTCGGTCTTCAGGAACAGTGCGGCCAGCCGCTGGGCCTCGGTGCCGTGCGCCACGATGACGGAGGCACGGGGCACCAGCGCCAGGAAGCGAAGCAGCGGGCGCAGGCCTTCCTGGACCTGCTCCTTGCTCAGCTTGCCGTTGGGTTCGCCCGGTACGTGCCAGGGGTAGGCATTCCACGGCATCACGAACTCGGGGCGCAGCCCCGCCTGCCAATGCACGCCGAGAAGCCGTGCAACGGCCTCGTTGTCGCCGGGGGTGATGAATCCCGACTCGTGGGCGGTACCGATATTGGAAAACAGGGTGACGATCCGGCACTCCCCGACGTCGTGCATGGGATCGATGTAGGGCACCTGGCTTCCCGGCTTCATTTCAGCCAGGGCGTCGCAAAGCTGGTTCACCTCGGCGACATTGGGCTCATAGCGTCGGTTCCAAAGGTCGTCATGCTGGGATTCGAGTGCCGGGCTTTGCATAAAGTGGTGCGTCTCCTACGAGGTCTTGCGACCGGTTATACCGCCCGCTCCGGGTCATGCCGGCGCGGGTACTGCCTAAATCAAAGTTTACCAACGCACCGTGGCCGAGCGGACTGGATTGCCCTCCGGGACGGGTGAAACGCCGCGGGTGTGAGAAACAACTCTCCTGGCCATGGGGGCTTAACCACCGAAGCGGGGAGCGTCCGCAGACGCTCCCCGCTTCGGGTGGAGATTCTCAGTGGAGATGGGGGGAATCGAACCCCCGTCCGATGTCGCTTTGTCAGGGCTTCTCCGGGCGCAGTCTGCATCGGATTTTCTCGGTCCCAGCCATCACGCAAACAAGTGGCTGATCCGGACCCAGCCGTCTAAAAGTCCCGAACACCCCAACGGCGAAGGTGTTCAGCAGTGGCCCTCTAAATGACGCCAGGCACCGGGGCGAGAGCATCCCCGGGCTGACGGACTATGCCTTACTGCTTAGGCAGCAAGAGCGAAGTCAGTGCGCTTTGATTCGGCACTTATTGGTTTACAGAGATCGTTAACGAGATAACCCTGTATCCTCGGCCCGCTTCCCCTGTCTCAACAAAACATCGTCGAAACCGGTCATCCCCTTATTGAGTTACCAACCCGGCCGGAGCCGGAACACTTATTGTAGCGCATGATGCCGGGACGGCTCGGACCCGGATTCCGAAGATCACAACGGGTGAACGCCGGAGCCGGCGGTTCCGCTTACGCGCCGCGGTTCTTCGCGCGCATTTCCCGCAGCGCTTCGCGGTTGTCCTGCTTCTCGCGCAGCGTCTGGCGCTTGTCATATTCCCGTTTACCGCGGGCGACGGCGATCTCCACCTTGGCCCGCCCGTCCAGGAAATACAGCTGCAGCGGCACGATGGTGAACCCGGACTCGCTGGTCTTGCGCATAATCTTTTCCAGCTGCTCGCGGTGCAGGAGCAGCTTGCGCCGGCGGCGGGCGGAGTGGTTGGTCCAGCTGCCGTTGAGGTATTCCGGAATATAGGCCGCTTCAAGCCAGAGCTCATTGTTGTAGAACGTCGCGAACCCGTCCACCAGCGAAGCCCTGCCCTCACGCAGCGACTTCACCTCGGTGCCCATCAAAACCATGCCGGCTTCGTAGGTGTCGAGGATTTCGTAGTCGTGCCGGGCCTTGCGATTGGTGGCCACTACCTTACGGCCACTTTCCTTAGGCACGGGGCAACTCCTTAGTAGGTTGAAACGAAAGTTCCATTGTAGGCCTACAGCAGCCCCATCGGGTCAACGAGTTCACCGTTCAGCACCGTCTCGAAGTGCAGGTGGCAGCCGGTCGAGTTCCCCGTGCTTCCGACGTAGCCGATCAGCTGTCCCTGGTTGACCCACTGCCCCACGGAGACGGCGAACCCGTTGAGGTGGTAGAAGTTGGTCGCCAGGACGTTGCCGCCCACCACGCCGTGATTGAGGACAATCCGGTTGCCGGTGCCGATCATTTCTCCGCCGCCCTGATCCGCCCGCCACACCTGTCCCGCGGCGGGGGCATAGACAGGGGTGCCGCAGGCAGGGGCGAAGTCGATGCCGGAGTGCAGGTAACCGCCGTTGCCGAAGAAATCGATGGATCCGGGAGGGGTGGCCCTCCAGCCGAATCCGGAGGAGACCGGGGCTCCGTTGACCGGGTACCGCAGCCCGAAGGAGGACGGGCTGCCGGGCCGGGGAACAGTGGCGACCGGCGGTGCGGGCCGGTTGTTCCGGGCCGCTGCTTCGGCGGCGGCCTGGTTCTCGGCATCAATCCGTGCCTGTTCGCGCTTGCGGTATTCCTCCAGCAGGACCCGCTGCTGCTCTGCAATATCGGCAGTCACCTGCGCGCTTTCCTTTTCCAGGGTGGCCATCTGGGCCTGCAGCTTCGGTTTCTGCGCCTCCAGCTCCTGGTTCATTGCCGAGGTCTGGGCAACGAGGTCATCCACTTTCTGCTTCTCCGCCGCGGCCGCGTCACGTGCGGACTGCTCAGCGGCGAGCGCTTCTTCGGCCTGGGCCTTGAGCTTGTTGATCTCTTCCGACACGGCTTCGAGCCGGGCCTCGGAGTTCACGTTGTTGGCGTTCTGCTGGGAAAGCTTTTCCACGGCGGCGTTCTGGCCCTTGAGCGCCTGTTCCGCCATGCCGAGCGAATCGCTGAGGCTGTCGGCGCCCTTGGCACCGAACATCAGGGAGAGAGTGGACGGGACGCCGCCGTTTTTGTACGCCTGGGAGGCGATCTGGCCGATCGTTTTTTCGGTGGCCGCGATGTCCTCGCGGTCCTTGGTGATCTGCGCCGTGATTGTCTCGTGGGTGTCCTGGGCGAGGGCCACGCGTTCGTTCAAGGCACTGACCTTGCCGGCAGCACTGTCAACCCGGGATTCCGCGTCGGCGAGCTGCTGCTGGGCGCCGGGAAGCAGGCCCTTGTAGACGTTGAGCTTGGCCACCGTCTCGGCAATGTCCTCACCGAGGTACTCGTAATCCTGATGGACCTTGTCCTTCTCGGCTTCGATGGCCGCCTTGCGGTCCTCCAGCTCGTCGGCGCTGGCGGTGCTGCTGAATGCAACGGAAAGCGTCAGGGACAGGATGGCGGCAGCGGCCGCCAGAGCCCGGGACGCGGGTGCACGTCCACTCCGTTTGGGCACAGCATTATCCATTGACGAGACTCTCCATGATCTTCAGCATTGTCTTCCCAGTGCTCATGACTCTAGACCTTCAGGTAGCGGCGGAGTGTCAAGAGCGAGGATACTCCGGCCAGCAGCGCCCCGAGAACAAGTAATAGGGGGGTTAGATACAGGACCTGTTCCGAGGAGATGAACGCCGTCGTGGGGTACTGGCGGGCCAGGGCGCCGATAAAGAAGTGTGCGGTGCTCCAGAGGGCCGCGGACGCCAGGACCGCGCCGATGACGGCGGCTATGACGCCCTCCAGCACGAACGGCAGCTGGATGACCGCTTTGGATGCGCCGACCAGGCGCATGATGCCCGTTTCCCGCCGCCGGCTGAAGGCTGAGAGCCGGATGGTGGTGGCGATCAGCAGGATGGCACAGACCAGCATGACGCCGGCAATGGACAAGGCGGCCACCGAGGCGAGGTTCAGGTAAGTGAACATTTTTTCGAACAGCTCGCGCTGGTCGCTGACCGACTCGACGCCCGGCTTGGAGGAGAACGCCTCGTTGATGACCTCGTATTTTTCCGGATCCACCAGGGACACCCGGAAGGATTCGGGGAGCATCCCGGCCGTGATGCTGTCTACGATCGGCGAGTTGGCGAACTGCTCACGGAAATGGGTCAGTGCTGTTTCCTGGTCTTCATACTCCACGGACTCCACGTACCGGTCCGCCCGCAGGTCCGCCTCAATGGCTGCCCGCTGCTCGTCGGTGACGGCTCCGGAGGCACAGGAAGCGGAAGTGTCGTTGTCCGTGCACAGGTAGACGGCAACCTGCACGCGGTCATACCAGTAGCCCTTCATCTGCCCGATCTGCAGCTGCAGCAGCCCGGCGGCCCCCACGAAGGTCAGCGACACGAAGGTCACCAGGATGACGGAAACCACCATGGAAAGGTTCCGGCGCAGGCCGGAGCCGATTTCACCCAGGACAAATGCGAGCCTCACTCGGATACCCCGCTCTCCAGGCGGCCGTTGCCCGGTTCCCGGTCCGGAGCCGGTTCACCCAGGTAAATGCCTTCCTGCTCATCGCGGATGATCTTGCCGCTGCGCAGTTCCACCACGCGTTTACGCATCGCGTTGACAATGTCGTCGTCGTGCGTGGCCATCACCACTGTGGTGCCGTTCTGGTTGATCCGGTCCAGCACCTTCATGATGCCCAGTGAAGTGGTGGGGTCGAGGTTTCCGGTGGGCTCATCCGCAAGCAGGATGCCCGGCTTGTTGACAATGGCCCGGGCAATGGCGACGCGCTGCTGCTCTCCGCCGGAAAGTTCGTGCGGTAACCGGCTGTCCTTGCCCTCCAGTCCCACGGTCCGAAGGACTTCGGGAACGGAATCGCGGATCACGGCACGGCTGCGCCCGATCACCTGCATAGCGAAGGCAACGTTCGCAAAAACCGTCTTATTGGGCAGCAGGCGGAAATCCTGGAAAACGACGCCGATTCCACGGCGCAGCCGCGGCACCCGCCAGCTCGGGATCCGCGCCACGTTGGCACCGGCCACGTAGACCGTGCCCCTGGTGGCATGTTCCTCTTTCATGATCAACCGGATAAAGGTCGATTTACCGGAGCCGGAAGCGCCCACCAGGAAAACGAACTCGCCGCGGTCCACATCGAGGCTGACCGAGTTGAGCGCGGGCCGGGATTTCCGGTCATAAAGCTTGGTGACATTGTCGAAAGTGATCATCACTACTTAGTGCCCATGAAGCGGCCGGAGACACGGGCCTTGGTTCGGGGTATGGGCACCGGCTTCTCGACTATAACCACCTTCCACGGAGTGAGCCACAACCCCACCGTGCGTGTCGGAGTGCACATCAGGCCGAAAAGGGGGCACCTCATGCGGTAGAGTCCTGCGGTGCCCACAGTTTCCACCGGAGCAGCTCCCGACGCCGAAGCCATTGCCGGGATTCCGGGATCACCGGACCTGGCCGGGCACCCCCGCACAGCCGGCCGGGGACGCCATGCCCTGCGCAGCAGCCCCCGCGGTTCCACCGGTACCCGCCGGGACATTCAAGGCCTGCGCGCCCTCGCCGTCGTGCTGGTGATGATTTACCACATCTGGCCCGACGCCCTGCCGGGCGGCTTTGTGGGCGTGGACGTCTTCTTCGTGATATCCGGCTATCTGATTGTCTGGTCCCTGGTCCGGGAACTCCACGCCACCTCAACCATCGCGCTGGCATCCTTTTACGCCCGGCGGATCCGCCGGCTGCTTCCCGCGGCGGCAACGGTCCTGCTCGCTACCCTGGCCGCGACGGTGCTCCTCTTCCCGGAGGCGCGGTGGCAGGGGGTAGCCCGGGATGTTGCGGCGTCGAGCCTGAATGTCCAGAACTGGAACCAGGCCTTCAGCACCACCAGCTACGCCGGGGCCACGGCAGCTGTGTCCCCGCTGCAGCATTACTGGTCCCTGGCGGTGGAGGAACAGTTCTACCTGGTAGTACCTGTACTCCTGCTCGCCGCAGCCGCCGCCGCGCGTGCCCTGAAGATCCGCGCCGGCATGTCCGCCGTGGGACTGGCTGTGATCTGCGGTGTCTCGGCAGTGTCCTTCATCCACTCGGTACAGTTCTCGACGTCGGACCCCGGCCTGGCCTATTTCTTTACCACCACCCGGATCTGGGAACTCGGCCTCGGCGGAATCCTGGCACTCACGGCGGCCGGCGGAGCCCTGCCGCGGCGGCTATCCACCGTTTTCGGATGGGCCGGGATGGTGCTGGTATTCGCGGCGGCGTTCGGTTTTTCCACGGCAATGTCCTTTCCCGGATGGGTGGCGCTGGTCCCCACGGCGGGAGCTGCACTGTGTCTCCTCGCCGGCCAGGGCGGCCGGTCCGCCGCACCGTGGATCTCGGCCGGCTGGTGGCAGTCACTGCGGCCGGTGGTTTATGCAGGGGACATTTCCTATTCCCTGTACCTGTGGCATTGGCCGGTCACCGTGTTCACCGTGTATTTCCTCGGCCGTACTCCGGGGCTGGCCGCAGGCGCCGCCATTGCTGCCGCCAGTGTCCTTTTGGCCGTGCTGTCAACGCGGTTCATTGAGAAACCGTTCCGCCGTGCCCGCGGGAAAACCGGTTCCGCGGGCCGCCCGGGGGCCGGGAAGGTCACGGACCGCGCGGCGTATGCACTCGCGGCGGTCCTGATCGCGGTTCCGGTTGCCGCGGCCGCCGTACCCTACGGGCTTGTCCAGCAGAAAATCACCGGCCTGACTGCGGAATACGATTCCGGCCCTTATCCCGGCGCCATGGCTTTTGACTCCCAGAACCCCGCAGCAGTGCCCGAAGACCAGGCGCTGCGGCCGGCACCCGAGGCCGCAGCGGCGGATATGCCGGTCTTTGATGATGCCTGCAAGGTCTACGAACCGGCGAAAACGTCCTACGAGGACTGTGTATTCGGGGACGCCGACGGTGCCAGGGCGGTAGTCCTGGTGGGAGATTCCCATGCAGCGCAGTACATGACACCGCTGGACGAAGTTGCACGGGAAGAGGGCTACCGGCTCTATGTCCTGACCCGCAACGGGTGCCCGTTCAGCGCCGAACCGCTGCACAGCAAATCGCTCACCTACACGGCATGCGCTGCCCAGAACCTGGAAACCGTTCAGGACATCCTGGAAATCGAGCCCGAACTCGTGGTCACGTCTGCCATGCGGCCGGACAGCTATGAGGACGCCCTTGGCTGGAGCTGGGACTCCGGGAGCCGTGCCGTGGACGGGTACCAGAAGGTGCTGGAACCGCTCGAGGAGGCAGGCATCCGCGTCGGCGTCATCGCCGACCTTCCCTATCCGGGATTCAGCATCCCCGACTGCCTGAACACTGAGGACAACGCGGACGATTGCTTCGTGCCCCGGTCCGGCCTTGCCGTCCAGGATGATCCCCTGATGGACGCAGCCGAACTGCTGGACAACAGCGTCAGCGTCGACCTGACGGACTACTTCTGCGAAGAGGAACGGTGCCCGGGCGTTGTCGGCAACGTCGTGGTCTACCGGGACAACCACATGACCGATACCTTCGCCCGGACCCTGGTGCAGCCGCTGCGCACCGGGCTGGGCCTCTAGCCGGGCGGTGTTCCCGGCCGGGCGGTGTTTCTAGCCTGGTGCTTCCAGCCTGGTGCTTCCAGCCGGGCGGCGCCGGGTGGCCCCGCCCGCAGCGGCCTACTTGCGGGCCGACACGCTGCCGTGCGCGCGCCAGCGGATGCCGGCGTCGATGAAGTCGTCAATCTCGCCGTCGAACACGGCGGAGGTGTTGCCCACCTCGTGCTCGGTGCGCAGGTCCTTGACCATCTGATACGGGTTGAGCACGTAGGAGCGCATCTGGTCGCCCCAGGAAGCCTTCACATCTCCGGCGAACGCCTTCTTCTCAGCGTCCTCCTGTTCCTTCTTCAGCAGCAGCAGGCGGGACTGCAGCACCCGCATGGCCGCGGCACGGTTCTGCAGCTGCGACTTTTCGTTCTGCATGGAGACCACCGTGCCGGTGGGAAGGTGGGTGAGCCGGACGGCGGAGTCGGTGGTGTTCACGGACTGGCCGCCGGGGCCCGAGGAGCGGAAGACATCTACGCGGATTTCGTTGTCCGGGATGTCGATGTGGTCCGTGGGGGCAATCAGCGGGATCACCTCAACCGCGGCAAAGGAGGTCTGCCGGCGGCCCTGGTTATCGAACGGGCTGATGCGGACCAGGCGGTGCGTCCCGGCCTCCACCACCAGTGTGCCGAAGGCGTAGGGGGCCTTGACCTCGAAGGTGGCGGACTTCAGGCCGGCCTCTTCGGCGTAGGACGTATCCAAGACAGTGGTGGGGTACCCGTGGCGTTCGGCCCAGCGCAGGTACATCCGCAGCAGCATCTCGGCGAAGTCTGCGGCGTCCACTCCCCCGGCGCCGGAGCGGATGGTGACCACCGCTTCGCGTTCGTCGTATTCGCCGGAGAGCAGGGTGACCACTTCCAGCTGCGACAGGGATTTGCGCAGGGATTCCAGCTCCGTGACCGCTTCGGCCCTGGTCTCGGCGTCTGCCTCGTCCTGGGCCAGCTCCACCATGACCTCAAGGTCGTCGATGCGGGACTCGATGGTCTGCAGGCGTTCCAGCTCCGACTGGCGGTGCGAGAGCTTGGAGGTGACCTTCTGCGCTTCGGCGGGGTCGTCCCAGAGGTCGGGAACACCGGCCATCTCGCTGAGCTCTTCGATGTCCTCTTTGATCTTTGCCACGTCCGAGACCTCTTCAATGGAGGCGAAGGTGGAGCGGAGGGCGCGGATTTCTGCGGGAAAATCTATTTCTGCCATGGTGCTTACAGCCTACGCCATGTCCCTGTGCCGCCGCCCGCCGCCGTCGTCGTGCCGGGCACCGGAAGAGCGGGACGCGCCGGGCTGATGCGGGCCGGAGTGCAGGTGGCCGGCGTTAGATTAAAAGGACAGATACGCCAATATGTACCGCCCTGTCGAAGGAGCCCGACTTGACCCATCCCGAGCGCGGACGCATGTACACCCTGGACGAACTCAACGACCTTGCGGAGCAGGGGGATCCCTGGGCCATGGGGAAAGTGGACGAGTGGGAGCAGCACTTCTCCAACGAGTACGTGGGCAATATGAAGGACAAGTGCCCGGACCGCGACTGTGAACAGTTCGGCGAGCCCGTGACCATCTGCTACGGCGAGGACGGCCGGATCCTGGACATCGACCACGGAGGCTGGGGCCATGGGCCGGCCCGGGAGGCCCGGGAGGCTCAGGAGCGGAAGGCCTCATAGTCCGGGGACTGCACCGTCGCCGCTGCCTCCCGAAGGTCACTGCAGCAGCCGTGCCCTGGCTTCACTGACCGCGGTGATCGAAATGCCGTCCGGCACCAGGAAATTCACTATCGGCGGATGGACCCTGGCCGTCAGCACCACGCGGGCCGTGCGGCCGTCCACTGTGCCGGTTTCCTGTGCCACGGCCAGGTCGCTGAACCGCGCCGGCGCCCCCGTGACGGTGAGATAGCTGCGGGCCGCGCTGCGCACGGCGTCGGCTTCCAGCACCGCAGCGGGACCGGCTCCCGCTGCGTCTTCCCCCAGTGAGAAGGTGTCCGCCGCCGCCACCGCCGCGCCGTCAGCAGCCGAGAGCAGCTTCTTCTGCCCGAGATAGACGGAGGACGCGGCCATCACCACCGTGACCGTGAGCAGTGCCAACAGGGCGTATCCGATGATCAGCACGCCCACCTGCCCCAGGTCATTGTCCTGCCGCGGGCTGCCTGCCGGTCCGGTCCGGAGACCCGGGTGGAACGCGCGGTTCATCCGAACCGCTCCACAATCTGCGTGGACTCGGAATCCACCACTACCGGCGATCCGGAGGTCCACGGAAGCCCGGGAAGGGGCACCTCGACCCGGATGCTGACCGTGACGGTCGAGCCGGGCGCCAGGCAGGTGTCGGAACATCTGATGTCCATCAGCATGGCGTCCGCCTCCAATCCGAAGTCGCCCAGGGCGAGCCCGGCGGCGTCGGCCGCATTCTTCTCCGCGGCCTCCGCATCCGGGGCGCCGGCGTAGACCGCAGCTGCCGCGTCGGCAGCCCCGACCGCCGCGAATGATGCCGCCTGGACCTGGCCGACGGCTATCACCAGGTACACCACCGGCACCAGCAGGAGCAGGCCCAGGAAAATGAATTCGACGACGGCGCTCCCCTCTTCCCCGGCTTCCGGCTGGGAGTCCGCCCGGACGGATTCCGCCCGGAGCCCGGACGCCTCACGGCAGAGCCGCATGTCCCCGCACCTCGATTCCGCCGCCGGGACCAATGAACCCGAGCACCGGCAGCGGTGCCCGCACCGTGATCTCCAGCAGCCGCGCCCCGTCAACGGTCTGCTCCGCATAGGTGACATCCGCGGCATAGCCCTCCCCGAGCGCCCCGCCGATCAGGGACACCGCGCGCTCGACGCCGTCCGCCGGGCTGCGGTCCGCCAGGGTCCCGTAGCGCGCTCCGGTTGCGGCGGCGTCAATCAGCGTGTTGCGCACGTGCAGCACCAGTGCCAGCTGGATCACGGCCATGAACACCAGGCTCACCAGCGCTCCCACCAGGACGAAATCAACGACGGCGGATCCACGATCCCGGTCCGCGCCGCGGCAGTCGCTGCCGTGCCGGCCGTCCCGGAGCACGGCGGCACGGCGCCGCCTCCGGTTTATGGCTTCACCTGTTTTATCGCGGATTCGAACAGGTCCTTGAGGGCGGGTTGGACCAGGGCCAGCAGCCCGGCGACGAGGATGGCGGACATAAGGGTGATCATGACCCACCCCGGTACGTCGCCGCGCTCCGGATCCGCAGGGGTCAAAGCCGTCCGGATCTGCCGGAGCAGCCCGTACCACCACCCTGCCGCCGCTACGGCGAGGGCGGCCCAGCCGGTGATCTGTGTGTAGTCCTGTTTTCTGCTGCTGCGGTTCATCATGATTCCATCCGTTTCGTAGGGCTTTCCCTGGCTTGTCCCGCGTGGCGATTCGTTGTTTTTGCGTCTTTCCCCGATGTCCCCTCACAGCCCCAGCCGCAGCAGTGCCAGGCCGGGGAAGACCGCAAACAGCACCGTCAGCGGCAGGATTCCGAAGATGACCGGCACCATCATGGCTATTTCCTTCTTTCCCGCTGTTTCCATCAGGTCGCGTTTGGCGGTATCGCGTACGTCCTGGGCCTGTGCGCGCATCACGTCTGCCAGCGGTGTGCCGCGGTCCACCGCAACGGTCACGCCGTCCACGAACCGCGTCAGCGGCGCCAGCCGGATCCGGTGCGAGAAGTCCTGCAGGGCTGTGGTCAGCGGCTGACCGGAGCGGGTCTGGGCCAGGACCCGGTCAAACTCATCCGCCAGTTCCCCCTGCGCCGCAGCGCAGACACGTTCCAACGCTCCGCCGGCGCTCTCCCCGGCACCGACGGCGAGCGCCATCATTTCGGCCAGGCTGGGAAACTGGGCGAGGATCCGGCTGTTGCGGCGTGCGATGTGCTGCGTCAGCAGGTAGTCACGCAGCAGGAACCCGGCAGCCGCGCAGGCGCACGTCAGCAGCACAACCGACACGGCACCAATGCGGCCGCTCCCGGCGAGGACCACCCCGGCCGTACCCCCGGCAAGAAACCCGCCGCCGGCAAACAACACTTGTTCGGCCCGGAAATCCGACACCGATTTGCTGCCTCCGGCCTGCTGCAGCCGGACACCGAGGGCACGGTTGGCCGGAGACCAGCGGGCGAGCCGGTGTACGGCGTCACGGAGCAGCGGCCGCAGGATCCGCTCCAGCGGGCCGAACAGGGTGAGATCCGGGGCGGGCAGCAGGAGCCTGGAGGCAGGGGCGACCGAGCGCAGCTGTGGTTCCACGCGTTCGGCGAACGTTGTCTGGCGCAGCGGCGGCAGCCGGTGGAACACCAGTACCAGTCCTGTGCCCAGCAGGACTCCCGCCAGCACCGCGGCTGCCAAGCCGGGCGTCACCGCAGTACCCTCACGTCTTCGGGCAGGGCCCCTATCCGCATCATCAGGCGGTAGCAGATGACGGAGATGCCGATTCCTGCGCCGAGGACGGTGGCACCGGCGGCCGAGTTGTACGCTGCCGCGGTTTCCGGTTGCGTTGCCAGCAGCAGCAGCACCGCCCAGGGGGCCGCCACCGCCAGCCTCGCCGCGTTCACCGTCCAGGACTGCCGGGCCAGCAGTTCACTCCGGGTCCGCGCGTTCTCGCGGAGGAAACCCGCCAGGGTGCCAAGGAGCCGGCCCAGGTCGGTACCGCCCACCTGACGGGTGATCCGCAGCGCTTCGATGATCCGGTCCGCGACGGGGTCCGCCAGGTTGTCTTTAAGCCGGGTGAGGGAGTCCTCGAAGCTGCCCCCGGCCCGGTAGTCCGCGGCAAACGAGCGGAAATATCCGCGCAGCTCCTCCGGCCCGTTCCCGGCCAACTGGATGAGTGCCTCCGGAAGCGACAGTCCGGCCCGGATGGCCGAGCGCAGATGGTCGACGACGTCGGGCCACAGTTCCGCCAGCGACGCTCTCCTGCGGCGGGCCTGGAAACGGACCAGCGTGTAGGGCAGTCCCGCACCGAACAGGCCGAAGCAGACCGCGATGGGCGGGGAAAGGGTCAGGATGAACAAGAGGAGCATCACGCAGACGCCCGCGAGCGCGCAGCTGACGAGGAGCCCCGGCGTCCCGACCCGTTCGATTCCCGCCTGCCGCAGCAGGTCCTCCAGATATCCGGTGCGGCGGCGCCTGGGGCGGTTCCCCGGCGTACTCCAACAGGACTGCCACACCAGCAACAACCCCATGCCCAGGATCAGCCCGGCCGCGGCGCTCATGCCGCGGCTCCAAGCAGGGCAGCGACGTTGACGCCGGCGGCAGCGAATTTGTCGGCTGCCGGCATGGACGCGGCCGTCACGGTCAGTATCCCGTCCACCTGCCCGAACACGGGAGATGATTCAATGATTCCGCCCTCGACCCGCCGGCCCAGGGACAGGATCTCGCTGACCTCCCGCCGTCCTGTGCCCGTCCGGGTGCAATGGACCACCAGATCGATGCAGGATGCCACGGTGGGAACGACGAAGGCACTGGAGATGTTCGCGCCCGCCAGCAGCGGCAGGGTGCACAGTTTGGTCACGGCGTCCCGGGCACTGTTCGCGTGGATGGTGCACATCCCCGGCAGGCCTGCATTCAACGCAATCAGCATGTCCAGACTCTCGGCTTCCCGCACCTCCCCCACAATCAGCCGGTCCGGGCGCATCCGCAGCGCTTCCTTCACGAGCCGACGGAGCGGGATCTCCCCCTGCCCCTCCAGATTGGCCTGGCGGCACTGCAGGCCCACCACATCACGCAGCGGCAGCTGCAGTTCGAAAATCTCCTCAACGGTCACCACCCGTTCGCGCGGACCGATGGAGGCGCCCAGACAGTTGAGCATGGTGGTCTTTCCTGCCTGCGTTGCTCCGGACACCAGGATGTTCAGCCCCGAGGCGACAGCGGCCCCGAGGAAGCGGGCAGCGCCGGGGGTCAAGGTGCCCAGCTCAACCAAGTGGTCAAGCCGGCGGGCACGGGCTACGAACTTGCGGATGTTCACTGCCCAGTGCCGCCGGGTCACGTCGGGGATGGCCACGTGCAGCCGGGAACCGTCAGGCAGCGCGGCATCCACGAACGGTGAGGAGAGGTCAAGGCGCCTGCCCGAGGATTTCAGCATCCGCTCCACCAGCAGCCGAACCTGTTCCGAGGTCAGGGTCAGGGAGGTCAGTTCGGACCGGCCGTCCCGTGCAAGGTAGATCTCCGAGGGGGAGTTGATCCATACCTCCTCCACTGTGGAGTCATCCAGCAGCGGCTGGAGCGCCCCGAAACCGGCAACGGCGTCGAACACCTGCCGGCGGACTGCTTCCAGCCGGCCCAACGGCGGAAGGCTTCCCAGCAGCGACCGTTCGTCATAGTCGGACACCGCCGCATCCACCAGCCGGCGGACTTCCGCGGACTGTTCCTGCGGATCCAGTCCGCGCACACGGATGAGTTCCCGCACCTCGTCTTCGACGATCTGCACAGCATCCATCGACATCCCCCGTAGTGGCCGGGCCGCAGGGCCCGGATCAAGACTGGCCGGCCGCTGTTGGCGGCCACGGAGGTCAGGCTAGGAGCGGGTGCGGGCTTTGGCGAGGGTATCCGGTGTGGGTGTGGATAACCGGGTATTCGCTACCCGGGTACGGAATACGGGTGGCCCGGGCGCAAAGACGCATGCGGGGCGTAGGCATCGTCGGGGCAGGTCTATATCCTTCTTTCAGGAGCCGAGGTCAGGGGCACCGGATGATGTCCTTCATGGGCCGGCCGGACAAACGGCCCCGTCCGGCGTCCTTCCTGCTTTTCCCGGCCATCGCCTACGCGGGAACCATACTGGCCTTTTTCCGTGTCCCGCCCCTCACCGCACGGACGCTCTGGGCGGAGGACGGGCAGGTGTTCCTCCACGAGTACCTGGACCAGGGGCCGGGGCTCCTCAACCCCTACGACGGGTATCTGCATTTGCTGCCCCGGTTCATCGTTGCCGTGGTAACCCCCGTTTTCGGCATTGAAGCCTACTCGCTGGCGGTCACGGTGGCCTGCAGCATTGTTCTGGGCCTGGTGGCAGCGTTCACTTTCTACTGCGGGTCCGCGGTGACGGAGAATCCCGCGGTACGGCTTGGCTGGGCCTCCATTCCCGTGCTCGTGGCCCCCGGAGCCCTCGAGACCATGGCCAACCTGGCCAACCTGCACTGGTACCTGCTGTGGCTGGCGCCCTGGGTCCTGATGAAACCGCCGTCGGGACCGGGGCAGAAGGTACTGCTGGCGGCATCCGCCCTGGTCATTGGACTGAGCGAGATCCAGGCGGCGCTGTTCCTTCCGCTGCTGCTCTTCCGGCTGCGGGACAGAAGCCTCTGGTGGGCGAAGGCTGCACTGGCGGCCGGCGCAGCCTGCCAGTTCTACACTCTGTGGCGCTTTCCCAGAATCTCGGGCGGAACCGGTGAACCGGGCGACCTGCTGTCCATCATTTACGGGTATTTCCTCAACACCTGCGCCGCCCTGTTCTACGGCAACAGCCACGCCGTCAGGGAGCATGTGCAGGATTTCGGTGCACTTCCCATTGTTCTCAGCGCCGTGCCCTTTGCCCTGGCCGTGTTTGCGCTGGCACGTTTCGGGGACCGGATGCAGCGCACCACCGGCGCCGTCTGGCTGCTGGCCTCCGGTGCACTGTGGACGGCAGCTGTTGTCATCAACCCGGCGCCCTACTTCTACTACTCACAGCTCGACTCTCCCGGGAGCTGGGCCGGTTTCTTCCTCAGCCGCTACAGCACCCTTCCCTCAATGTTCCTGCTCGCCCTGATACCGCTGCTCGTTGCCCGCCCATCCGGGAACGGTGCGGCACCGGGCCGCGTCCCGGCCTTCCTCCGGAGCTCCCGGTTCCGCTGGGGCGTGCTGGGCGCCTTCATCGTCCTGCAGGCGGTGCACTATTTTCCAACCGATGCAGCACGCAGCTCCGGCCCGCTCTGGGCAGAGCAGGTCCGCTCCGCCCGGCAGTCCTGCGACGCCGATCCCACGCTCGAGAGCGTTCAGCTCCTGGAAGCACCCGAGGGGTGGGCCGCGACGCTCCGGTGTGAAGACCTGTAGACGCCGCTGTCCCTGCCGGCAGGACGGGAAGCCCGCACCGCACCGTGAGGCCGGCCGGTCCCCTATACCTGGACGGGCCGGACCGGTGGGGTGCTCGGAGCGCTCTTCTTCAGGCGCATTGCGGGCGCCTCAATCCAGGTGTAGCTGGCCAGCGCCAGCGGCACGACGACGGCGAACGTGAGGATCAGGTAGAGGGGCAGTGGAAGCTCCGGCAGCCAGATTTCGAGCAGGTTCTGCACCGGGACCCCGTAGATGTAGATGCCGTAGGACAGATCGCGTTTGGCTCCCACCCGCTGCAGCGGCAGTACCGCACCCAGGATGAAGACCAGCAGTGCGAATGGCAGCGGCGCCAGGACGGCTGCCGTTCCGGTTCCGATGGAGACCGCGAGGAGGACGGTGGACACAGCCACGGCGGGCAGGACCCTGATCCGCTCCGCGTGGACGTAAAGCAGGGCCCCGCCTGCGAAAGCGGCTACCAGCGGCGGTGCCAGGGTAAGTTCGCTGGGCGGCACGAGTCCTGTGTGCGCTGCCAGCGATGCTCCCGTAGCGAAGATAAACGCAATGGCCAGCAGGCCCGTGCGGCGGGACTTCAGCGCTGCCAGCCCCAATACACCGACACCCAGATAACAGCAGGCCTCCCAGAAAAGGCTCCACAACGCACCGTTCCAGATGCCTCCCTCCGCCAGGGTGGTTCCAATGGTGGTCTGCGAGACGAAGGGCGGGTAGAGGAGGAGGTTGCGCAGCACATAGGTGAGCGAATCCGCGAAAGTGCTGGAGCCCGGCCCCAGCACCGCGGACAACGGCGCAAAGACAAAGGCCACCAGCAGAAGGGCAACCAGGAACCCGGGGTAAATGCGCAGGAAGCGTGCACGAAAGAAGCGTGCCGCAGGTTGCCCGTTGAGCCGGCTCCGGGTAATCAGGTACCCGGAAATGCCGAAGAAGCCAACAACCGACCAGGCGCCCAGTGTCCGGCCTCCCAGCGACGGTTCCTCTCCCAGTCCCCCGATAACCTGGGCGTGGGACACCACTACGAGGCAGGAAAATATCAGCCGTATTGCGTTCAATGAGTTGTTTCCGGCGTCAAACAATTCTGCCAGCGTCAAAGGGGATGAGCGGCGGTTTTGTAGAGACCGCCGTAGGAAACCGGGCATTTATATATCTTTCGACTAACAAGCGAGACCTGGTCGCCCCGGAGATTTGCCCACAACCGAAACCGCAGCTGTTTACCTGCTTCCCCCCGAGCACCGTCGCAAGCATAATGCAACGAGGTTTCCATCCCCTGCATATAACGGGAATCACCACCAAGGACAGGGCTCCTGCTGGAAGCAGCACGAATTACTTGGACCCGATTTCCGTCATCTAGGTGTTCAATCCGCTGTTTCCTACCGGATCCATGGAAGCAGCCGATAGTCTCCGTAGATGCCCCGTGCCCTACCGGGGCAAACACCTGGAGAAACCGTGAACACAAAAACGCTCACCCGCTGGCTTGGGAGTGCGGCCCTTACCGGTGCCCTAGTCTGCAGCATGTCACCCGCCCTGGCTGGACCACTGAATCCCACCGCCCCGGCCACCCCTGCATCTGAGTCCCCTGCGCCGGCGGCTCCGGAATCCTTGCCGAGCCCGGTTCCTGCGGCACCGGTACCGCTGCCGGAACCCGTGCCGGCGCCTGTCACCGATTCCGACTCACAGACGGCCGGCCCCACGGCGGAACACCTGTCCGAAACTCCTGCCGATGCGCCCGGCCTCGAAGCGGACATCAAAGACGAAGCAGGGCTGCTCGGCGCCCGCATGGGACAGGGCATGGAACGGCTGCTGGCCACGGGAGATCCCCAGGTCCCCACCCCCGAGGAAAAGCAGCAGAAGCTTGACGCCGAAGCTGGACAGCTGGAGACGCCGCTGGACACTCCCGACACCACCGCGGACGAGGCACCCGCCGCCACCTCGGCCGGATTCCTCGCCACCCCGGCCTTCGCAGCAACCGCGGCGAACACCTGGATGCCTGCGGGAATTCAGGGGCTGGACGTCAGCAGCCACCAGGAAAACGTCGACTGGGCGGCAGCCTGGCGCCAGGGAGCACGTTTCGCCTACACCAAGGCAACCGAGGGAACCTACTACAAGAACCCTTACTACAAGCAGCAATACAACGGTTCGGCCAACACCGGCATGGTCCGCGGCGCCTATCACTTCGCCATCCCCGCGGTTGGCTCCGGCGCACAGGAAGCGAACTACTTCGTGGACAACGGCGGCGGCTGGTCCGCTGACGGGCGCACCCTCCCGCCGCTCCTGGACATTGAGTACAACCCTTACCCCCAACTGGGTAACACCTGCTACAACCTCAGTGCCACGCAAATGATCACCTGGATCCGGGACTTCTCCAATACCATCCAGGCCAGGACCGGGCGCGTGCCGATGATCTACACGACCACCGATTGGTGGCGTACCTGCACCGGCAACACGAACGCCTTCTCCAACCATCCGCTGCACCTCGCCTCCTATGGACAGGCCGCCGGAGCCCTCCCCAACGGCTGGGCGGCCTACAACGTCTGGCAGTATTCCAGCACCGGCCCCTTTGTCGGCGACTCGAACGTCTTCAAGGGAACCACCGCGGATTTGGACCACTTTGTTCGCAGTGCGTCGTCCGCCGGCAGCTCTTCACCCGCAGCGACGGCCATCAGCCGGGTAGCGGCAGCCAACCCGGTTTTGGGAAAGTCCACCAGTTCAGTGAACTGCGGGCTCAAGGACGGCGGGTGCTACCAGAACTTCGAGGGCGGAGCCGTGCTGTGGTCTGCCGCGACGGGGGCATATCCCAGTCGCAACGGTTCCATTCGCCAGGCTTACCAGGCCAGCGGGTTCGAAAACGGAGTCCTGGGCTATCCCAGAAGCGCCGAGGTCTGCGGCATCAAGAACAACGGCTGCTACCAGGATTTCCAGGGCGGGTCCATTCTCTGGTCCTCCGCCACCGGTGCCCGGGTCAGCCCGAACGGTGCCATCCGGACCGCTTACCAGAAACAGGGCTTTGAAAGCGGCAGCCTGGGCTATCCGACCAGCGGACAGGTCTGCGGCATCAAGGACAACGGCTGCTACCAGAACTTCTCCGGCGGAGCCATCCTTTGGTCTGCCGCGACCGGAGCCCAGGTCAGTGCCAACCGTGCAATCCGCACTGCCTACCAGGCTGCCGGTTTCGAAAACGGAGTACTGGGCTACCCCAGAGGCCCCGAGGTCTGCGGCATCAAAAACAACGGCTGCTACCAGGACTTCCAGGGCGGAGCCATCCTCTGGTCCTCCGCCACCGGAGCCCAGGTCAGCCCGAACGGTCCGGTCCGGACCGCCTACCAGAAACAGGGCTTCGAAAGCGGAACCCTCGGCTACCCCACCGGCGGACAGGTCTGCGGCATCAGGGACAACGGCTGCTACCAGAACTACCAGGGCGGAGCCATCCTCTGGTCCCCCGCCACCGGAGCCCAGCCCAGCCCGAGCGGCGCCATCCGGACCGCCTACCAGAAACACGGCTTCGAGAACGGCGGCCTCGGCTACCCCACCAGCGGGGAGGTCTGCGGCATCAAGGACAACGGCTGCTACCAGAATTACCAGGGTGGAGCCATCACCTGGACGAAGTCTGTTGGAGCACACCCGACTGGAGGGGAAATCCGCAGGAAGTGGCAGTCCACCGGCTTTGAGAAGGGCGTCCTGGGCTACCCCACCGCAGACGAAAGCTGCAAGGCCGGCAAATGCACCCAGCCCTTCCAGGGCGGGCGGATCGATTGGACCAAGGCCGGGGGCGCCGTCGTCACCCGGAAGTAACTCTGCGTGTAAGCGCCCGCGTGGAATTGGCTCCGCGCAGAACAGAGCCGGCCGGGGATATCCCCGGCCGGCTCTGTTCTGCGCAATCCGCCTTCCGGCAGCGGGCTAGTTCTGCTTGAGGAGCTCCAGCAGATACTGGCCGTAGCCGCTCTTTACCAGAGGCTCCGCGCGCCGGCGCAGTTCGTCGTCGGTAATGTTGCCCAGCCGCCAGGAGATTTCCTCGGGGCAGCCGATGGACAGGCCCTGCCGTTTCTGCACGGTGCGGATGAAGTCCGATGCCTCGTTGAGGGAGTCAAAGGTGCCGGTGTCCAGCCATGCGGTTCCCCGCGGCAGAATCTCCACCTGCAGCTTTCCCTTTTCCAGGTAAATCCGGTTAATGTCCGTGATTTCCAGTTCCCCGCGCGGAGAAGGTTCCAGGTTCCGGGCTATTTCCACCACGTCATTGTCGTAGAAATAAAGGCCGGGCACGGCGTAATGGCTTTTCGGGTTAGCAGGCTTTTCCTCAAGCGAGATAGCCCGTCCGGACTTATCAAACTCGACCACGCCGTAAGCGGAAGGATCGGCAACCCAGTAGCCGAAGACGGCACCGCCGTCGATGTCCGCGAACCGGCGCAGCTGGGTGCCCATGCCCTGGCCATAGAAGATATTGTCGCCCAGCACCAGCGCCACCGGACCGTTGCCGATGTGTTCGGCACCGAGCACGAAAGCCTGCGCCAGTCCGTCCGGCGAGGGCTGCTGCTTGTAGGTGATGCTGACGCCGAATTGGCTGCCGTCTCCGAGGAGGCGCTCAAACTGGTCCGCGTCGTGCGGGGTGGTGATAATCAGGATGTCCTTGATGCCCGCAAGGATCAGGGTGGACAGCGGATAGTAGATCATCGGCTTGTCGTAAACCGGCACCAGCTGCTTGCTGACGCCGAGGGTGATGGGGTGCAGTCTGGACCCGGTTCCGCCTGCCAATATGATTCCACGCATGCTCCACATCATTCCGGCTCGGTGGTGCCACGGCAAATCCGGTAAAGTTTATCCACATGCAGAAACTCCTGGTCACCGGCGGCGCCGGCTTCATTGGCTCCAACTTCGTGCACTACGCACTTGAGAGCACCGACTACTCCATCACCGTCCTGGACAAGCTCACGTATGCCGGCAACCTCGAGTCCCTGAAGGGACTTCCCGAGGACCGCTTCACCTTCGTCAAGGGTGACATCTGCGATGCGGAACTGGTGGACCGGCTGGTTGCTGACACGGATGTGGTGGTCCACTTTGCCGCCGAATCCCACAACGACAATTCACTGCATGATCCCCGGCCGTTCCTGGACACCAACATCATCGGCACCTACACGCTGATTGAAGCGGCCCGAAAGCATGACACCCGCTACCACCACATCTCCACCGACGAGGTCTACGGAGACCTGGAACTGGATGATCCGCAGCGGTTCACGGAGTCGACGCCGTACAACCCGTCCAGCCCTTACTCCTCCACCAAGGCCGGCTCGGACCTGCTGGTGCGCGCCTGGGTGCGTTCCTTCGGCCTGCGGGCCACCATCAGCAACTGCTCCAACAACTACGGCCCGTACCAGCATGTGGAGAAGTTCATCCCGCGCCAGATCACCAACGTGATCGACGGGGTCCGCCCCAAGCTCTACGGAGCCGGGGAAAACGTCCGTGACTGGATCCATGCCACCGACCACTCCTCCGCGGTGCTCGCAATCATCGAAAAGGGCGAAATCGGCCAGACCTACCTGATCGGTGCCGACGGCGAAAAAAACAACAAGGACGTTGTAGAGCTGATCCTCAAGCACATGGGCCTGCCCGCCGACTCCTATGACCAGGTCATCGACCGTCCGGGGCACGATCTGCGCTACGCCATCGACTCTTCCCGGCTGCGCCGGGAACTGGGCTGGAGCCCCCGGTTCTCCGACTTTGAGCAGGGCATTGAAGACACCATCGCCTGGTACCGGGAGAACGAGGCCTGGTGGCGGCCGCAGAAGGATGCCACCGAAGCCAAGTACAAGGAACAGGGTCAGTAGCACCGTGGCACCTGAATTCTCCAAGTCCCTGACGGCGCACCCCACCCCCATCCCCGGCGTCGTGCTCTATGACCTGCCCGTCCACGGCGACAACCGCGGCTGGTTCAAGGAAAACTGGCAGCGCGAGAAGATGCTCGCCCTCGGCCTGCCGGATTTCGGCCCGGTGCAGAACAACATCTCCTTCAACGAGAAAGCCGGAACCACCCGCGGCATTCACGCCGAGCCGTGGGACAAGTACATCTCCGTAGCCACCGGGCGCATCTTCGGCGCCTGGGTGGACCTGCGCGAAGGCCCCTCCTTCGGAACCGTGTTCACCACGGAACTGGATCCCAGCCAGGCCATTTTCATCCCCCGCGGCGTCGGCAACGCGTTCCAGACACTGGAGGACAACACCGCCTACTCCTACCTGGTCAATGACCACTGGAGCGCCGACGCGCAGGGACAGTACACCTTCCTGAACCTCGCGGACGAGACCGCGGCCATCGACTGGCCCATCGCGCTGGACCGGGCCGAGCTCTCGGACAAGGACCGGGCCCATCCGCGCCTGTCCGCCGTCGTTCCCATGTCCCCGAAAAAGATCCTGGTCCTGGGCTCCGACGGGCAGCTGGGCAAGGCGCTCCGCTCCGCCTTCGCCGGCCAGGCACACATCGAATTCGCCGCCCGCTCCGATTTCGACCTCACCGATCCCCGCTCCTACACGGGGCGGAACTGGAAGAATTACTCAACGGTCATCAACGCGGCCGCGTACACCGCGGTGGACGACGCCGAGTCCCCCGAAGGCCGCCGCGCTGCCTGGGCCATCAATGTGTCGGCCGTGGCCAACCTTGCCCGGGTGGCTGCCGAGAACCGGATCACGCTGGTCCATGTGTCCTCCGACTATGTGTTTGACGGCACCGCGGACGCGCATCCCGAGGACGAACCGTTCTCACCGCTGGGCGTCTACGGCCAGACCAAGGCGGCCGGCGACGCCGTTGTCTCCACCGTTCCGGCGCATTACGTGGTGCGCACCAGCTGGGTCATCGGTGAGGGAAAGAACTTTGTCCGGACCATGGCATCGCTGGCCGGGCGCGGCATTGCCCCGTCCGTGGTGAATGACCAGGTTGGCCGGCTCACTTTCACGCAGGACATCGCGGCCGGCATCGTCCACCTGCTGTCCACGGGTGCACCCTACGGCGTCTACAACCTCACGAACGACGGCGAACCGGCCTCCTGGGCGGATGTGGCCCGCCGTGTCTATGAACTCACAGGCCACTCCGGCGACTCCGTGACGGGGGTCAGCACCGAGGAGTACTTCCAGGGCAAGCAGGCAGCCCCGCGGCCGAAAAACAGCGTGCTTCCGCTGGACAAAATCAAAGCAGCCGGCTTTGCCCCGGCGGACGGCCGGGAACGCCTGGCCGAGTATCTGGCGGGCGCGTCAGCGGTCGACGGGGCGGCCGCCGGCCGCGGTATGGGATACTGAAACCGTGAGCCGCACTTGGATTGTTATCCCGATGTACAACGAAGCAACCGTTGTTGGCTCCGTCATCGAAGATCTTCGAAAGACGTTCCCGTACGTAGTCTGCGTGGATGACGGCAGCCGTGACGGGTCCCAGTCAGCCGCACGTGCGGCGGGCGCCGTAGTAGTCCAGCACCCGATCAACCTCGGCCAGGGCGCTGCCCTGCAGACCGGCATCGAGTACGCCCTGCAGGACCCGGAGATGACCAGTATCGTCACTTTCGACGCCGACGGGCAGCACCGCGTCATTGATGCCAAGGCCATGGTGGCCCGGATCGAGTCCGGGGAAGCCGAAATCGTCCTGGGATCACGGTTCCTGGATGACCGCACCAAGATTTCCGTGCAGAAAAGGATTGTCCTGAAAACCGCTGCGGTGCAGTCGCGGATGGCCACCGGCATGAATCTGACGGATGCCCACAACGGGCTGCGTGCCATCAACCGCGAGGTCGCCTCCAAGCTTCACCTGACACAGAACCGGATGGCCCACGCCTCCGAGCTGGTCAACCAGCTGGCCACCATCAAGCCGCGGTGGGTTGAACACCCGGTGGAGATCATCTATACGGATTACTCCAAATCCAAGGGGCAGTCCCTCCTCAACTCCGTGAATATCCTGGCCGAACTCTTCTTTAGGTGACCTCCTTGCTACTCATCGTTCAGATCGCACTCGTAGTCGCCGTCATCCTCGTCTCGCTGGTAATGATGCGGGGCGGGGTCAATGCCAAACACCTGGCCGTCCGCCGCATCATGCTGATGATCTTTGCCGTGGCTGCAGCGCTGTCCATCTTCTTCCCGGACACCCTGACCCGGATCGCGGGGTTCCTGGGGATCGGGCGCGGCACTGACCTGGTGCTTTACGCCACCATCGTGAGTTTCTTCGTCTTCATGGCCACCACCTACCAGCGTTTCCGCAACATGGAAACGTCCATCACGACGCTCTCCCGGCGCATTGCCCTGGACGAAGCGCCGAAGCCCTGGACCGTCGCCAAAGCCCGGGATGCCGAAGACCTGAGCCAGTAAGGCAGCTTCCCCGGCCCGCAGACGCGGTGCCGTAGACAAAAAGCAGGGCGGACCCGTCGGGTCCGCCCTGCTTTTTCCTGCCTGTCCTAGCCGATGACGTGCCTGGCCAGCTTCGGGATGTAACCGAACTTCCGGCCGGCCGCGGAACGGGCAATCAGCGTTACTGCATTGAGCCGGGACGTGACGTGGAGACGGGCAGCGCGTGCAGCACGGGTCCAGCCGATCCGCTCGAACCGGGCAGCCTCGCCTTCAAAGAACCGACGCTCCTCGTCGAAGCGGCGCCCGTCGAAAGCCCGGACCGAAGAATCGGATCCGGAGTGGCGACGGTACAGGAACGCCAGCTCGGGAGTCATCACGAGCGAACCGTTGTCGGCCGCAATATCGAGCAGCAGTGCCAGGTCCTGGACAACATCGAACTCGGACCGGAAACCAATACGCTTCAAGGTCTCGGAGTTCCAGGCAATCGAGGGGAAGTAATGCCAGCCTGCGTGCAGAAGACTCGTGGCGAGGGCTTCACCGCCCAGCAGGCGGCGCTGGCCGCCGCGGGGGGTGGCTGCCTTCTTGACCAGGTCCGTCAGCGGCATGGTCGCGCGGCCCAGCTCGTCGATGACCTGCACGCCGGGCTGCACGGCACTGGCCTGGGGGAACTCATCGAAGGATTCGACGATGGTCGTGAGGTAGTTCGGGAGCATGATGTCATCCGCTCCCATAATGACGGCGATGGGCGCCTCGATCAGGTCCACAGCCTTGCGGTAATTGCCGTTGGCCCCGAGGTTGGCGTCATTGCGCTGGTAACTGACCCGCGGATCCGAGATCTCCGCGAACCAGCGGGCAGGCTCCGGATCCGGGTAGCCGTCATCGATGACTACAAGGCGCCAGTCCTGATGCTGCTGGCCCATCACGCTCCGGGCGGCTTGCTTCATGAGTTCAACGTCCCCGTAGTACGGGAACATAACATCTACGGCAGTCAAGGAATGGCTTCTTTCACATCGGGTTCGACGGCGGCAGAGCCGGCGGTGGCGCCGCGGTCAGGAGGCGGCCCCAGGGTCGGGGAACAACTCCACTATATGGAGGGTGTGCGGCTAAGGCGAAACCGGGGAACCGGTAAGCTGGTTCGGGTATCCCTGCCCATGCCGACCAATGACCAGGACAAGAATGAACCCCAGTATCTCCCCGTCCGCTGCCAACCGCGGCCAGGTCAGCGTGTGTATGGCGGCCTATAACGGCGCTGCACACATCGAGGAACAGATCGCCTCGATCCTGCCCCAGCTGGCACCCGGTGATGAACTGGTGATTGTTGACGACTCCTCCACGGACAACACGGCCGCGGTCATCGAGGCGCTGCAGGACCCGCGGATCAAACTCATCCGGTCCTCCGTCAACCGGGGCTACGTCAGGACCTTCGAAGCCGCCCTGACGGCAAGCAGCGGCGAGTACATTTTCCTTTCGGACCAGGACGATGTCTGGATCCCCGGACGCGTGGAGGCAATGGTTGCCGAGCTCGGCCATGCCGACGTAGTGGCCAGCAACTTCGGGTACTTCGGGCACACGCCCCGAAAGATTGAATCGCTGCGGCTGCGCGGCTCGGACAGCAGCCGTCGCTGGGCCAACCTCATGATGCTGTGGATCGGGATACGGCCCTACTATGGCTGTGCCATGGCGTTCCGGCGCAGCATCAAGGACGTGGTTCTGCCCTTCCCCTCGTTCCTGGTGGAAACCCATGACCAGTGGATTGCCCTGGTCGGCAACCTCGCGGGGTCAATGGCACATCTGGAAGCGGATTCCCTGAACCGCCGGCTCCATGACAACAACACCACCCCGAAGAAGGCCCGCAGCCTGATGCTGATCCTGCGTTCGCGGATCATGCTGGCGCGGGCCTTCCTCGTGGCACGGGCGCGGCTGCGCGCCCGCAGCCGCGCCCGCTCCTAGGCTGCGGTCTTCTTCTTCCGTGGAGACACCACGGCGTTTTCCTTTGCGCTGATCCGGCCCATTCGTCCGGTGAGCGCATCCCGGATTCCGAAAGCAATGGCAGCGATCTGACGCAGCCGGTGCGGCCCGTAGACCACCCGCACACCGTAGAACACTATTTCGAGTCCGATCCGGCGCAGCACCCAGACGGGCTGCCGGGTAAGGTACCTGCGGTACATCACCAGACCGTTGCGGGTGATGTAATACACCCGGAAGGGCGCGTGGGAATGCACAAAGCGCTTCTGCCCGCCCACGGTGACATGCCACCTGCCCACGAGCATGGGGCGGGAGTCCCCTACCGCGTGGCTGATATTGCAGCCGGGGGCAATGATCGCCTTCAGTCCCATCTCACGGATCCGCGCCGTGAACTCGGAATCGACGCAGTCAATAAACAGGTCCTCCTCCAGGAGGCCGGCAGCGTCGAAGGTCGCAGCGGGAATCAGTGTTCCGGACTGCATGGGGTCAAAGGCCTCCGGGAACGGAACTCCGGGTTTCTGCAGCATGACCGGCTGCTTGTTGTGCGACTCGGCACAGATCATGCCCACCGGCACGCCCTGTTGTGTCGCCCCCGCGAAGGCCTCAAGGGCACGGGCAACGTAATCCGGGTCCAGTTCGGAATCCTGGTCCAGGGTCAGGAAAAAATCCGGGGACGACTCTGCCGCATAGCGGATTCCGGCGTTGAGGGCGGCCGCAATTCCGGTATTGGAGCCCTGTTTGAGGACGACGGCGCCCGCGCTCTCGAGCCCCTGCAGAACCTCTGACACGTCGGCGGGCGAACCGTCGTCGACCACAATGATGCGCTCAACCTGGCGGGCCAGCCGCTTCACCTTTTCGATGAGGTCGGCAGGCGGGTTGTAGGCGGAAATAACCGCTGCAACGCGGTGCGGGGAGGTCATATGTTTCTCTCTGACTGGAACGGGGCGGAACGGAAGGGCAGCGGCGAAGGCCCGCCTGCCCGGGGCCTAGCGGCCGAGCTGGACGGACTTGGACAGCAGCTGGCCCGGCCAGATGGTCCGGGGTGAACGTGCCAGGCCTTCATACAATCCCCTGGCCGCTGATCGGAGCCAAAGGCGGCGGTCCTGCGCCTGCAGCCCCTGGCGGAGGGCCAGGACGGCCATTCCGGCTCCCCAGCGGACGGGGTTCTGCAGCAGCGTCCTCGGACTCGGGTCCAGGCGCCGAAGCCACAGGTTGTTGCGGATGTAGTAGAACAGGCGACCGCCCATGTCCACCTGGTTCTGCTTCTCGGGGTGGCGGATGCGGCTGGCGGGCAGGAGGACTCCGTAGGCTCCCCGGCTGAGGCGGCGCGTGTACTCGGCGTCGTCAAACCAGATGAAGAAATCCGCATAGGGCAACGGCATTTTGGCCGCGGCCACCAAGTCGATCAGCACTCCCACGAAGCTTGCGCTGTTCACGGCCATTCCGCCCAGCTCGCCGGCCTTCGCCTGCCGGGCAACGTCCGGGGACAGATCGGGAAGGTGTCCGCTGTTCGGCTCTCCCTCCGGGTTGACCACCGTCGAGGTGACGAAGCCCGGCCGGTCGGGTGCCTTCTCCATGGCCTCCACGAGGGGACCCAGGCTGCCGGCGAGCGGCTCTGCGTCATCATCCATCAGCCAGGCAGCATCATGGCCGGCAGCCAGCGCACGTTCAATGCCCCACGCGAACCCGCCGGCCCCGCCGAGATTGATCCCCGTCTCGAAGACGGAAACCCCGGGAAACTCCTCCTGCACCATGGCGACGCTGCCGTCGGTGGAGCCATTGTCCACGAGGATAATCTCGTCCGGCCGCCGGTCCTGGCTTTCAAGGGCGGCAAGGCACTTACGGAGCAAATCAACTCGGTTATAGGAGACAACAACCGCTGCTACAGACAAAGAGTTCCCATCGTCAAAGCACGCCTTCATGGAGCGCCGGAAGGCATGCAGGAGGTGGGCGGCGCTAGCTAGATGATATCAACACGGCCGGACCCCTAGGTTAGAATCTTCTGCGGGAGCACGTCCGGGCACACGGTCCGCCGCGTGCCCGCACCCAGCAACGGAGGCTATTTCTTGGGTCAGCGTACGGTCCGTCAGCATATCCGGCGTCTGGGAGCATTCGGTGCTTCGGTAGTCATCACCACGCTGGTGGGCCTGCTGGCCATACCCGTCGTCATAGCCAACGCCGGCAGCGAGGCGTGGGGCGTGATCGCCCTGGGCCAGTCCGCTGCCCTGCTGTTCGGCGTTTTGGTGTCCTTCGGGTGGGGAACAGTCGGTCCGGCAATGGTGGCCGGCATGCTCCCAGAGCAGCGGCCCCAGATGTTCCTGGATTCCCTGGTCAGCCGCGTCTACCTGTTCGTCGTCACCGCACCCCTTGCTGTCCTGACCGTCTGGTTGATAGCCGGCGGTGATTCCGCGCCGGTGGCTGCCCTGGCCTGCCTCGCCTATCTCATTCCGTTCCTGGGGGCCTCGTGGTTCTTCGTAGGCGATGCCCGTCCGGGCAGGCTGCTGGTGTTCGACACGATTCCCGTCACCCTCGGCACGGTGCTCGGACTGGTGGGCCTGATCCTGACCGGTGACGTCTTTGTGTACCTGGCCATCCAGCTGGCCATGAACCTTCTGGGCGTTACCGTCAGCGCCCTGCTGATCCGCACCCGGTCCGCCGCGGTTCCCCGGCTGGACGTCCACCCCGGCCGGGCGGTGCGGCGCCTGGCAGGACAACGGCACGGAGTTGTCACCGCTGCCACGTCCAGCCTCTACGTCAACACCCCGCTTCTGGTTGTCGGAGCCGTCCTGCCCGGTGCCGTGGCGCTGTATGCCATGGCGGAGAAGTTCTTCAAGTACGGGCTGACCGCCGTCGGGCCGGTGGTCCAGGTGCTTCAGGGCTCCATTGCGGATCCGGACCGGGCGCTCCAGGAGGCACGCATCCGTGTCGCCGCCAAGTGGGCCCCCCTCGCGGCTGCGTTCTGCGCTGCGGCCATGGCGCTGTGCATCCCCTGGGCCAGCGATTTACTGTCCCAGGGAAAGATCCAGGTCGGATTCGACCTCAGCGTGCCCATGGGTGTCGTTTTCGGAGCAGTCACGGTGTCCCAGGTTGTGGGGCTGGCCTGCCTGATCCCGCTGGGCGAAGGCAAGGCCCTCGCCGTTTCCACGGTTCTCGGTGCCGCCATCGGGGTTCCCCTGATCGTCGCCGGGGCGCTGACCCTGGGAGTGTCCGCGGTTGCCTGGGCCGTAGCGGTCTCCGAGCTTGCCGTTGCGGTGTACCAGCTCGGCGTCGTCCGCCGCTACTTCCGCCGAAGCTCCAGGAAGTACGGGGATCTGCCGGGTACGCACACCCGGGTTGAACGCCCCTAGGCCGCTTCCGCTATCCGCAGGCGGTGATCCGGTACAGCTTCGCCTCGCCCTCGCTGTCGACGAGGGTCACCACCCCGCTGGATTCAAGGTCTTCCAACCCCGGATAGGGGTGGGTGCCGCCATGGATTTCCTGGTCGCCGAAGTCCAGGACATAGCCCACCTGCTCCGCTTCGAGGGCAGGGCAGACATCCGGATCCGTCAGGGCATTGCGTAGATCCGCGTAGATTTCATCTTCCCCCTGGTCCAGTGCGGCGATTGTGTGCAGCTGCATCGGATGGTAGCCGGCAAGGGCGTAGACCAGCGAGCTCCCGGTCCACGGATTTCCGACAAACCGGGCATCCTCCTCGACCTTCCCGTCCAGGCGTTCCATCAGCTCATATTCATCCCGCGACACCAGGGGTGCTTCCTCGCCCAGCACGTAGTTGCCGGCAGCTGAGCGGGCGGCGGCACGGACGTTCTCCCTCTGCGTGGCCAAAGCCGTCACCAGTACTACCAGCACCAGTGCAGCAGCCGTGGCGCCGCGCACCATGTCCGCGCGCCAGCCCCGGGCGGACAGCCGCTCCATCGCGGGGCGCCACAACGCTTTGTCCAGGCCCTCAACAATCAGCGTGCCGCCCAGGACGGCCACCGGGAGGATGACAATCGGCAGCAGCGCCGCCAGCCGGTTGTTGTCGGTGTACCAACCACCGGTGATGAGGTCACGGAAGTCCCCGTCGGGTGCACCGGTCGCCACGACGTAGAGGAAGCCGCCCATGACGTAGATACCCGCGGTCCACCAGGGCGCCCGTCGAAGGATCAGGGCAGCGAAACCGAACAGCGACAGCACCAGTACGCCCCAGGAGACCGGAGACAGCAGCGGAGCGCCGGCCAGCACCTCGCCCATGGCCTGAGCCTGGGTCTGGTACGGCAGCCAGATCAGCGTGTCCTGCTCCGGCCGGACTGCGTTCCACAGCATCACGACGCCGACGGCGTACAGCACGAAGGCGGCAATGTAGAGCCATGAGCGCCCGGCCCGTTTGGCGGAGTGCTCCATCCGGACACGTCGGATCGCTGCAGCTATCACCAGGGGAACGGAGAACGCGGTCACGGCCAGGAAGGCGCTGGGATGGGCCAGGGCCAAACCGGGCACCGCCAGGATCAGCAGCAGCCACATCAGGCGGAGGGAAGAGGTCCGGCGGGCCAGACCCAGGACGCTGATCAGAATTCCGAGGACGGCCGGGATCAGGCTGACACCGAGGAAGTTCGGATAGAGGACTCCGAAGTCCACCAGCAGCAGCGGGAAGGCGCCGAACGCTGCGGACAGGACCCCGGCGATCAGTGTGGGGACTGTTTTCCGTCCGGCAATCTGCTGGACGAGGAAGATGCATCCGAGGGGCCAGACCACCGCGCCAATCACCAGGTTGACCGCGTTTACGCTGACGGGAATGGGTGAGGCGGCAAGCGAATTGACCAGCGATACCAGGCCGTGCCAGCCTGACGGGTAAAATCCGATGCCGGTCATGGAGCCGATGCTGAGGGAAGACGCGGACCCGGTCTCTGCGATATACCGGATGGCATTGAGGTGGAAGATGTTGTCGAAGGTCTGGGAGAAGTTCTCCGGATTCCCGAAGGCAAATACCAGCCGCCGGCCAACCAACAGGGCGGCGCCGAGGACTGCGGCGGCCTCTGCCAGGTGGATGGCGGGGTCCCGGGTGGCCGCGGGAGCCGTGGGTTCTTCCCGCCGGGTCCAGAGAAAGCGGAGGCCGGCGGCGGCAGCCGTCGCCAGCACGGTCAGGACGGCCACCGGGAGCAGCGACCACCCGATACCTGCGAAATCGGCAGCTACGGCGGCAACTGCCACCAGGGATACGGACAACACCGGTGCGACGGCCAGGGCGGCCAGCCACCGGAGGCGGAACCCCGCGAATGCCAGCAGTCCGCCGGGGACCAGGATGATGCACAGGGCGGCGAAAATCTGAGGCGTGACGGAAATCCAGGTCACTATGTTCCTTCCGGTGCCGTCATTCGTAACGGCATACTAATACGCGATGGTCGGGAGAGGCGTGTAGGCGGGAGGGCTAGGAGCCGCCGCGCATCCTGTTGACCACCTCGGTCACCGGCGCATCCATGATGATCTGGCCGTGCTCCAGGAGGACCCCACGCTCGCATATGCGTGAAACCAGGTCCAGGTCATGGCTGACGACCACGAGGGTTTTACCTTCGCCTGCCAGTTCCTTGATCTTGTCAATGCATTTCTTCTGGAACGGCTCGTCACCGACTGCCAGGATCTCGTCAACCAGGAAAACCTCCGGATCCGTGTGGACCGCCACCGAGAAGGCAAGCCGGAGATACATGCCGGAGGAATAGAACTTCACCTCGGTATCGATGAACTGGCCGATCTCGGAAAACTCGACGATCGAGTCGAACTTCTCGTTGATCTCCTCCTCGGTCATGCCCAGGATGGCGCCGTTCAGGTAGACGTTGTCGCGGCCGCTCAGGTCATGGTGGAAACCGGCGCCCACCTCGATCAGCCCGGCAACCCGTCCCCGGGTGCCGACGCTCCCGGAATCGGGTCGCATGACTCCGGAGATGTGCTTGAGCAGGGTGGATTTACCGGAGCCGTTCAGGCCCAGCAGGGCCACGGTCTCCCCCTGCTCGATGTTCAGGGAAACATCTTTGAGTGCGTGGAACTTCTCGGACAGGTCTCCCTTGCGTCCCTTGACCAGCCAGACAAACGCCTCCTTCATGGAGCGCGTGTGCCGCAGGACGAACTGTTTGTTGATGTTGCGTATTTCAATGGCGTTTGCCACGGTTCAGAGCTCCTGCGCGAAACGGCCCTCAAGGCGGCGGAAGACGAGCTGGCCAAGCAGCAGCACAGCTGCCGAGATGACCAGTCCAACGGGGATCCAGACGGACAGCAGGTGCGGCGGAATAGCTTCCGCACCGTCCGTGGTCGGCAGCCAGAACGCGTAATGGAACGCTTCAACACCAACCGTGATCGGGTTCAGCTGGTACACGGTGAAGAACGTCTCTCCCAGCTTGTTGCTGACCATGTGCCAGGAATACAACACGGGTGACGCCCACGTGGCGATCATGAGCAGCATGTCCACGAGGTTTTCCGCGTCCCGGAAGTAGACATTGACAGCTCCGAAGAGCAGTCCGAGGCCCGTAGCCAACAGGGCGACGATGATGAAACCGGCGACGGCTGCGGCCAGCTGCAGCAGCGAGGGCCGCCAGCCGTTGAACAGGCAGGCCACGATCAGGATCACCAGCTGGGGCACGAAGTGCACGCCGGAGACCCAGACCGAGGCAACAGGGAAAAGCTGCCGCGGGAGATAGATCTTCTTGATCAACCCCCCGTTCCCCACAATGGAGCGCGATGCGTTTCCCAGCGCCTCCGTGAAGAAGTTAATCAGGACGATGCCGGAGAAGAGGTAAATCGCGTAGTTGGGCAAGCCGTCCGGATTGCCTGGACTCCGCTCGAGGTTGAGGAAGACGCCGAGGGCGATGTAGAAGACGACGAACTGCACGCCGGGCTTCACATAGGACCACAGGAGTCCCAGGATCGAACCGCGGTAGCGGACCTTCAGTTCCTTGGAGACGAGCAGCTTGAGCAGGAAGCGGGACCGGAGGATATCCGCCAGGCCCGCTCCCCGCCCCGGTGTTTCGAGTGCGCCGGTGGACAAGCTTATTTACTCTCTTCCGAATGTTCGGCGAAGGTTTTCTTCCAGGCTTCGAAGGAAGTGATCTCCGGAAGCGCCTCCCGGTACTGGTCGCTGAGCTTCTGCCAGTTCTTCAGGATCTCGGCGTTGAGCCGCACTGCTTCGGCCAGCAGGACCCGCAGCTGCTTCGGATCGCGCTTGTACCAGGAGGCACCGGTGCCTTCGGCATTGGACACCACTGCACTGTCGTACTGGGACATCCGCCACCATTTGTTGTCCTGGTGCGCAATGTAGGCCTGCGGGTGCTCAAGGCTGGTCGCCGGAACCTTCTTGGTCAGCTGCTTCACCACCGTCTTGGCGGCCCACGGAATAAGGGACGCGTAAGACGGGGCGGAGAATCCCTGGCCGTGCCGCGGCGGCTTGTGCATCACCGGGGCCGGGAAGGCTTCCGGATCGGGCTGGAACTGGGAATCGCTGAAGTCCTTGCTCATGCCCCGGATCTCGGGCAGCTTGGTCGGAAGGATCGCGTGCAGGTGCTCCGGCCCCTTCAACAGGTCCCGAAGCGCCATGACACGTCCCTGTGCGGTGAAGTACTGCATCGAGATCAGGTGCTTGAGGTCAATGTAGCCGGTCTCGCGGACAACCCGCCCGCCGTGCTCGTACGGGCTGTGGATCAGGGCGGCAATCATCCGGTTGCGGGTGTGGAAGTACGCCTGCCAGCCGACGAGGTCATCCTTGTCGATCCATGAAACGTGCCAGACGGCCGCACCGGGCATCGACACCGTGGGATAACCGGCGCTCTTGGCGCGCAGTCCGTACTCGGCGTCGTCCCACTTGATGAAGACGGGCAGCGACAGGCCGATGTCGCGGATCACCTGGGTCGGGATCAGGCACATCCACCAGCCGTTGTAATCCACGTCAACCCGGCGGTGCAGCCAGGACGTGTGGCGGAGATTGGAACGGACAAAGTCATGGCCGAGGCTCATGTCGGCGTGCGGCTGGTCCGGCTGGAACCGGTAGGGGTTCACCGTTTCGCCGAAGGTGTGAAGCACGGTGCGGTTGTAGAGGTCGAACATGTGCCCGCCCACAATAGTGGGGGTCTTGCACCGGTCAGCGAAGGTCACGAGGCGGGAGATGCTCTCCGGCTCCATCACGACGTCGTCGTCCAGCAGCAGGACATAGTCGCTGCCGCTTTCGACGGCCTCGTACATGCCGCGGGCAAACCCGCCCGATCCGCCGAGGTTGGCCTGGTTGATGATCCGCAGCTTGCCGCCCAGCTTGGCTTCGACGTCGGCGAACCCTTCGGCATCAGCGACTTTCTCGGAGCCCTGATCGACAATCAGGACTTCCTTGACGTACGCCAGCGCTTCGGGGTGTTCCCCCAGGATGCGGAGGTTGTTGATGCAGAACGAGGTTTTATTCAGGGTGGTGATCTCGAGGGTCACGCTGCCGGGGGTTACCGGCTCGCCCGGCGCCTGCCATTCGGCCTCTTCGAGAATCAGCGGCTCGGATCCGGCAACGAGGTCAAACCAGTACCAGCCGCCGTCGCCGAAGGGCTTGAGGCTGAGCTCGAAGGTGCTGGTGGCCGGCGACTTCACCCGCTGGGTCTCGACATGCTGCAGGGCGCCGCGCGCATTGGACTTGTAGACGCTGACTGCGCCTTCCCCCGTGGTCCGGACGCTGAGCCGGATGGTGTCCAGGCTGGTCCAGCGGCGCCAGTAGCTGGCCGGGAAGGCATTGAAGTAGGTGCCGAAGGAGATGCGCTCACCGGCGCGGACGGAAGTGGACCGCCGGGACAGGAAATCCTCGGCGTGCGCTTCCTTGCTGGGGGCTGCGTATGCCGGAGCCGAGGCGGCGGTCTTGGCGTCGCCGTTCATGGTGGACAGCTGCACGCCGGTGGCGCTGCCGGTGTCCATGTACAGGGGCACGGTGTCCAGCTGGTCCAGGGACGGAAGGACCACCCGCTGGACCGCGGACCACTGACGTCCGGCCGCGTCCGCCGCGGTGGACCGCTCTACTGTTGCGTTGCTCACGCGTCGACCCCTCCGCTTTCCAGCTTCGCGCCACCGGTGAAGTGGGGCTTGATTTTATTGTCGTACATGGACAGCGCCGAGCCGATGGCCATATGCATATCCAGGTACTTGTAGGTTCCGAGGCGGCCGCCGAAGAGCACCGATTTCTCACCCTTGGCGAGGTCACGGTAAGCCAGGAGCTTGGCCCGGTCCTCCGCGGTGTTCACGGGGTAGTACGGCTCGTCGCCCTTTTCCGCGAAACGCGAGTACTCGCGCATGATGACCGTGGCGTCCTTGGTGTAGTCGCGCTCGGGGTGGAAGTGGCGGAACTCGTGGATCCGGGTGTAGGGAACGTCTTCGTCCGGGTAGTTCATCACCGAGGTGCCCTGGAAGTCCTCGATCGGGAGCACTTCCTCTTCGAGGTCGATCGTGCGCCAGGACAGGTCGCCTTCGGCGTAGTCGAAGTAGCGGTCGACGGCACCGGTGTAGATGACCGGAACCTGGCCCACGGTGTTGTCGCGGGAAAATTCGTGGCCGTCGTCAAAGAAGTCGGTCTTCAGGTGCACCTGGATGTTGGGGTGGTCCGCCATCCGCTCGATCCAGGCGGTGTAGCCGTCAACCGGCAGCCCTTCGTACTTGTCATTGAAGTACCGGTTGTCATAGTTGTACCGGACGGGCAGGCGGCTGATGATCTCGGCGGGCAGGTCCTTGGGATCGGTCTGCCACTGCTTGCCCGTGTAGTGCTTGATGAACGCCTCGTACAGCGGACGCCCGATGAGCTGGATGCCCTTGTCATTGAGGTTCGCGGGATCGGTTCCGGCGAGCTCGCCGGCCTGCTCCTGGATCAGGGCCTTCGCTTCGGCCGGGCCCATCGAAGCACGGAAGAACTGGTTGATCGTGCCCAGGTTGATGGGCATGGAGTACACCTCGCCCTTGTGGCTGGTGTAGACCTTGTGCACGTAATTGGTGAATTCAGTGAACCGGTTGACGTATTCCCACACCCGCTCATTGGAGGTGTGGAACAGGTGCGCCCCGTAACGGTGCACTTCGATTCCGGTCTGCGCTTCGTTCTCACTGTAGGCGTTGCCGCCAATGTGATGGCGACGGTCCAGGACCGCGACCTTCAGGCCCAGTTCCTTGGCAGCGCGCTCGGCTACGGTCAGGCCGAAAAAGCCCGACCCGACGACGACGAGGTCAACGTTCACTTGTTTCTCCTGTTTTGTACGGTGCGGCCGAACCGGCGCACACCCGGGTCAAGGGTATCCGACTATTGGACAGCAGGCACTTTCCGCGTTGGGTGCGGGCCCGCGTCAACAGCCGCGGTGGCACTGCTGGGCGGGGTCACCAACCGACGGCTTCATGGAACCGCCGGTCGAATTCGTCTGCCAGGGAAGCGGCATACGCGGTGGTCAGGTGGTTGTCGTCCAGGAAGACATAGGTGTTGCCCACAACAGGGCTGCATATGCCTTCCGGGCAGATCAGATCGGAAAAATCGAGGAGGGTAATCCCTGCGGCGTCCTCCGCCGTCGGCAAATTCGGCGACTGCTTGTCCACCAGGGGCGCGGTGCACGAATCGGCACCGTTGGTCTCGGCGCAAACCTGCATGTTGAAGGGGAAGCGGGGATTATCCCGGACGCCAATGACGTCAATCCCTTCCCCTGCAAGCTTCTGCGCGGCTTCCGGAAGTCCCTCCACCAGCGGATCCGCGGCGTCTTCAGGCATGGCGGCCGTTGCGACCGCAATCACCGCATCGGGTTTCATTTCCAGCGCGTACTCCGTGGCAGCCTCGTTGAAGCGGTTGCAGTCCTCCGAGCGTGAAGCAACGGTGTCACCATAAACACATCCGCCCTTCAGCAGCGCGATGACACGGTAGTCATGGGCCTGGGCCATGGGCTCCACTGCCTCGATCCACTGCTGGGCATGCGAACTGCCGATAATGAGGACCGTCCGCTTCGCCGAGTCGGTGTTCGGCGTGCTGAAGCAGATGCTGGTCAGCACCGGGTCCGTGGGTCCGTCCGGGACGTCCGAGCATTCCTGCGGGAGGGAGCCCCAGCTGTCCGGGTCCGTCGAGGACACGGACCGGACCGGCACCCCCGTGGGCTCGCCGTCGTAATCCGGTGCGAGGACACGGGCCCCCGGGTAATTGAGCTCGGCTTCGGCCTGGAGCCTGTCATCGGCGGACTTGAGGAGGTACTGGCCGCTTGCCAGCGGCACGGCCACTATGGCCAGGCATGCCGCTATCACCACGGCGGACCGGCGCCAGGTTCCGTGCCGTTCCCCTGCCCGGACAGGCTTTTCCACAAAACGCGTCGTCAGGGCCGCAAGGATCAGCGAAAGGCCGAGGATGAGTGCACCGCCCACCAGGCCAACCTCCTGGCGGCCCCGCCAGGCGAGGTAGATCACCAGTATGGGCCAGTGCCAGAGGTACAGGGCGTAGGACATATCCCCCATCCGCACCAGCGGCCCCCAGGAGAGGACGCGGTCCGCACCGAAGCGGCTGCCCGTCTGTCCTGCGATGATCACCAGGGCGGCTGCCGTGAGCGGCCACAGGGCTACGAAGCCCGGGAACTGTCCCTGCACGTCAAGGATGAATCCGCCGCTGAGCATGGCTGCCAGGCCGATCCATCCGGCTGCGACCCGTAATCCGCGGCCGGGCTTCAGATAGGGAATGGCCAGAGCTAGGAGGGTTCCGAAGGCAAATTCCCACAGTCGCGTTCGGGTATCGAAGTAGGCATGGGCCTGGTTCGTGTAGGTCTCGTAGACCGAAAAAACCAACGACACCGCGAACACTGCTCCGAAGACGCACAGGACAACGCGCCGGAAGCGCTGATGCGCAATCCGGGCGATGACGGCGGAAAGCGCGAACAGCAGGGGCCACAGGATGAAGACCTGGCCTTGGACCGAAAGTGACCAGAAATGCTGGAACGGGCTGGCAATGCTGTGGTCGGCGGCGTAGTAATCCACCGAATCCGCGGCCAGGGCCCAGTTCTGGACATACAGCAGCGATGACCACGCCTGCGAAAAGATCTCGGCCCAGCGGCTTCGGGGAACAAACAGGACCGTGGCGGCGAGGGTTCCCACAATGACGACGGCCGCGGCCGGCAGCAGACGGTTGAAAACGTGCGTCCAATAGTGCCTCAGCTGCAGGCTCCGGCCGGCTTCGCCCTTCCGGAGGAAGGACAGCGAGAGCAGGAAGGCGGAGACCAGGAGGAAGACGTCCACGCCGCCGGACACGCGGCCCAGCCAGATGTGGTAGCTGGCGACCATCAGTACCGCGAGCGCCCTCAGGCCCTGCACCTCCGGCCGAAAACCGGGCTTGGCTGCTTTTACGGGCGGGGAGGGCTGGTCTACAGCATGCGGTAGAACCGGGTACGGGTGAGTCACACTAGCCTTTCTGATGCCGAAAATCCCCCCCAGCAGTGTACCGCTGGCGGACAACCCTCCCTCCACAGACGAAGGCGGCGAAAAAGTTATCCCCCGCAGCGGCGGGCATGGCACCGAACGAGCTCCGGATTTCCGTAGGCTCATCCCTCCATACGCCGTTTCGCATTCTCCGGAGGATGCCATGGAAGGACATTTGCTTCATGTGACCCTAGCAGCGGGACCGGGAGGTTCCCATGCGGACCCGCCCGGCCTGCCGAGTCTCCGTGATCTGGTGATCAACCTCTCGGAAAAGTCCTCGGGAGCCTCAGTGACGTCCATGCTCGAGGAGCGCTACGGGCCCGCCCGCTATACAGTCCAGGGCACGAGGCTGCAGGAGCTGACCCCGGGCAGGGCTCCGCTGGTCAACGGCGCTGTCATCCTGCGCAGCGCAGGTCCTGCCGGAGCACACCTTCCGGCAGACGCACCGCCGCAGACGCCCGCTCCCCTGCTACTGATTGTGTGCTCCGGCCCTGATGCCGGCGGCATCACGGACCTGCAACGGGGGACCTACAGCATCGGCCGGGAACTACAAGCCGACTCCGGGCGGGCACACCGGATCGGCATCGCCGATCCGGCCCTTTCCCGACACCACGCAGAGCTTGTGGTGGGAGCCGAATTCGTGACCGTCCGTGATCTTGGCTCTGCCAACGGCACCTGGGTCGACGGACGGCGTGTGCGAACAGCCACGGTGGATACGGATTCCATCCTGCGGTTCGGCTACAGCCAGTGCCGGTTACTCATTCCAGGGGCAGAACACGGGGACGGGACCGTTCCGGAGGATCCCTTCATCCCGCTTACCCTCAGGTTCCCCGAACAAGGGCAAAAGACCGGCCTCCTCTTGGTCTCCGCACTGCTGCCGCTCCTGCTTGGCGTGGTGCTGGCCGTGGCGACAGGCATGTGGATGTTCCTGGCTTTCAGCGCACTGTCGGCGGTGACGGCAGTGCTGGGCGCGGCAGGGGCCCGGCGGCGGCGGCGCAATCAGGCAGCGGCAATCGCCTGCGCCGCGAAGGAGGACGGAGACCGGCTCCGCCGGGCGGCACCGGATCCCGGAACACGGGCACTGGGCGCCCTTCCCGGTCCCCCGCCGCCGGGGGATGCAGGTTCCGCCCCGGTGTATCCGGTCCGGATCGGTGCGGGCACCGTGCCCGCAAACCTTGAGGTGCTGCCGCCGCGCGCAGACTTCACGCCCCCGCAGATTCCCGCTGCTCCGATTGTCCTCGCGCTCGGCAGGGACCGGGACATTCGGCTGGACGGTCCGGACCGGGAGCTGGCCGGCTTGGGCCGGACACTCCTGTTCCAGGCGGCAGCAGCACTGGTGCCCAATATTGTCTGCATCGGAACCGCCTCGGAGCTCGAACCACATGCGAGGTTCCTGCCCGGGGTCGCGCTGGCGGCACTTCCGCCGGCTTCCCCCTCGGCTGTCGAAGCTGCCATCCGGGTCCTCGGCCCAATCGTCTCCCCGCCCGCACCGGGCGCCGCGGCAGGGCAGTCCGCACTGGTGCTGTTCATCCACGCGTCCTGGGCGGAATACGCCGGGCAGCTGCTCCCGGCATTTCCCGAAGCCCGGCGCCCATTTGTGAGTATTATCCGGTTCGGCGGTCCTCCCGCCCCGGTGTCCGTCACGCTGCTGGCAAACCGTGGAACGCTGGTCGCCGCCGGCCGGAGCACGGACTTTGTCCCGGATCTGATTCGACCGAAGACCTTCGAACGCCTGTGTCGTGCCCTTGCTTCCCGCTCGCCTTCGGACCCCCGGCAGAACCCGGGCGGAACCGGGGGAAGCCGGGAGCTGCCGTCCGCCGCGGCTTTCGACGACTGTCATCCCGCCGGGTCCGTCGAAGCGCTCCTGCACCGCTGGCAGGCCCCCGGACCGGGACCTGCCGCCGTCGTGGGCCGGTCATCCTCGGGCCCGGTGCGTCTGGACCTGGATCATGACGGCCCGCATTTCCTGGTGGCCGGAACCACGGGGTCCGGGAAATCCGAGTTCCTGCGCGCCTTCATAGCCTCCCTGGCCACGCTGCATCCACCCTCCGATATCAGTGTTCTCCTGATCGATTTCAAAGGCGGCTCCGGGCTCGGCCCGCTTGCTGCGCTGCCCCATACGGTGGGTTTCCTGACCGACTTTTCCGCAGAGAACGTGGCCCGGGCCCTAAACTCCCTGAGAGCAGAGGTCAAACGCCGCGAAGCCCTGCTTGCCGTTGCCGGAGCAGACAACCTTTCCGCCTACAACTCCTGCCGTCCCGCGACGGAAACGGTCCCCAAGCTGCTGGTGGTGGTTGACGAGTTCCGCATGCTGGCCGAGGAAGTGCCTCATGCCCTGCCCGAGCTAATGCGGATAGCGGCCATCGGACGCTCGCTCGGCCTGCATCTGCTCCTGGCCACTCAGCGGCCGCAGGGTGCCGTCACCACCGATATCCGCGCGAATATCACCACCAGCGTTGCACTCCGGGTCCAATCCGCCGCAGAATCCCGGGACGTCATCAATGCCGACATCGCATCCGCCATCCCGCCGGACCTTCCGGGCCGGGCCTATGTCAGCAGTGGCGGCAGGCCTCCGTTGCTGTTTCAAAGCCTTTCAACGGCCCTGCGGAGCGGCACCGATGACAGCCCCCTGAAGGAACTGCCCGAGCATTTCGCCGCATGGTCCGCCGGCGCCCGGCCCCGGACAGGAACGACGGCGGATCCGGAGGCTCTCTCCGGGCTCGTCTCGGCTATCCGGGAAGCCGCCGTCACCGGGGGCCATCACGTTCCCTTCCATCCGGTCTGTCCTCCGCTGCCACCTGCCCTGACAAAGGATCTGCTCGCGGATTGGTGTGTCCCCGCCGGGGCACCCCCGGACGGGCTGGTACTGGGCCTGCTGGACGATCCGGAGCGGCAGGGCCAGAGGATCCTGGCGTGGGATCCCGGCATCGATTCACATCTGGCGGTACTCGGAGCTCCGAGGTCGGGCGCACCCGATTCGCTCGCCCTTATCGCCGCAGGGCACGTCACCGGGTTATCCGGACGGCACCTCTACGTCCTTGATTCGGACGGCAGCCTCGCCTGGCTCGCGGCCGCGGAGCAGACCGGCGCCTACGTCGGCCCGCAGGACGTCGAACGCGCTTCCCGCGTGCTGGCCTACCTCGCCGCCGATGTTCTGCACCGCCTCGATCCGGAAGCATCCCCGGGCGCCGCATTCGAGGGCGGAACACCGGCCGCCGGAGTCCCCGGGACGCCGGCAGCCGCGGGATCTGTTGCGGGGGCGACGCTGATCATCACGGGATGGTCCCGCTGGTGCACGGCTTTTCGCTCGGGCCGCGGGTTGACCGGCGAGGAGGATCTGTCAGACCTCGTCAGGGACGGCGAACGCGCGGACATCGCCGTGGTTCTGGCCGGGGACCGTGAGGTCCTCAGCGCGAGGTTCTTTCCCCTGATCCCGAACCGGCTGTACTTCCCGGCCGACGCAAGCGCTGAGACACTGCTGACCTGGCCCCGCCTGCCTCCGATGGACCGGATCCGGGGGCGTGCCCTGGTCCAGGGGCGGTGCGGAACCGCCGAGGGACTCACGGCCCAACTGCTTGCGCCGGATAGTCCGCCTGCGCCCGAGCTGATGCTGCCGCTGCCGTCCGGAGTCCGGCGGCCGCACCGGATTGAGCGTCTCCCTGCCTTTGCCGCTCCGGAGGCGCTGGAACAGTCTCTGTCTGCAGACCGGCTGCCTGTGGGCATCTGCGGTGACGAACTGGGGACCGCGGCAGTCCGGCTCCCGCCCGGTGCGGTCTTCCTCGTCGCCGGTCCGCGGGGCTCGGGCAGGACGTCGTTCCTGCGCCAGCTCCATCGGGCCGCCGATGCTTCACTTGAATCTCACATGGTGTCGATGCAGGAGGATGCCGGGGCGGTGCTGTCCATGTTGGAACAGCCCGGGAAGGATCTCCGCGGCCTTCTGCTCCTGGTGGATGATGCAGAGTCCTTCCCTGCCGCAGTCCACGGGAAGCTGGCACAGCTGCAGGGCCGCGGTGCGAGGATCGTACTCGCCGCCGTGCCCGGGCATCAGCTGACGACGCGCGTCCCGCTGGCCCTGCAGGTCCGTTCGGCACCGCACGGGGCGCTGCTTCGACCCGCTTCCCCGGCGGACGGCGACATTTTCGGAGTTCGGATCAGCCCGGGGAGCCGCCGTCCGCCGGGCCGGTGCTTCCTCATCGACGGAACGGAAGTGGTGGAGGCACAGACCGCCTATGCACCCGCCGGGTGAACCGGTCCCGCCGGCCGCCCTGGCAGCGCGCCCTGCGGCGCGGCCGGGACACCGGGAACCAACCTAGAAGGTCTTGCCGCTGTCCGTGAGCCTGCTGGTGTGCTCCAGTACCGGCTTCGTGAACAGCAGCAGCAGGACCGCTGCTGCCGGCAGGAGCAGGACGAGGCCGGGCAGGATCAGCCCTGCCTGCAGGGTCGGAACCGCGAGGATGACCACGAAGAGCTGCCAGACCAAAGCAGCGGACCGGGTCCACCGGTAGCCCCGGAAGAAGAAGTGCCCTACCACCAGCAGCCAGACGGCGAGGGCTACGGCAAACACCAGAGTGAAGACCGCCCCACCCAGGGACAACGGCGCCGAGGTCGCCAGCTGATAGCCGTACCAGGCAGCGAAGCCGAGCAGGCACAGAGCTTCAAGAACCAGTACCGCGGAGATGATAAAAACAGCGGGGGCACGCTGCGCGCGGCGGGGATTTTGGGATGTTGACACACTGGCAGACTACCGGACCCGGCCAGCTGCCGGGCCCGTGGCCTGCCCGTTCCCCCACCCGGCACGGGGCACCTGCGAAACCCTCGTGTGACGCATCCCTCAGCCTCGCGGGCATATTCGCAGCCCTTAACCCCTTGTCTGGTGTGGACTGACGTGCCACGCTAGTAAGAGGAAAATCAGGGGCCGAAACCGGCCCCTTTAGTTTGTAGTTGCTCGTGAATGTTTTCACAAACACGTAGGAGTCAACTTTTCAGAGGAGATAGTGATCAACATGGATTGGCGGAGCCGCGCAGCTTGCCTGGACAAAGATCCGGAGCTTTTCTTTCCCGTGGGCAACACCGGCCCGGCTCTTCTTCAGATTGAAGAAGCCAAGAGTGTCTGTCGGCGCTGCCCGGTGATCGACACGTGCCTGCAGTGGGCAATCGAGACCGGCCAGGATGCCGGCGTCTGGGGCGGCATGAGTGAAGACGAGCGCCGTGCGTTGAAGCGCCGCGCTGCCCGCGCCCGCCGCGCCTCCTAAGCAGGATTTACCGGCACGGATGCCGGATCATCGAAGGGCCGCTGCCATTGGCAGCGGCCCTTCGTCGTCTCCCGGTGCGCCGGGCCCGCCGTCTCCCCCGGGCGTGCCTCAGCTGCGGCGGTACTCGGTATCCAGGCCCATGTCGATGCGGACTTCCGTGCCGCCCGCCTCGCCGGCCAGCCATTCGATGGTCCCGTCGAGTTCGCTCTGGACCAGGGTGCGGACAATCTGCAGGCCGAGTCCCTCATGCCTCGGTCCCGGCGGCAGCCCCACGCCGTCGTCGGTCACCGTCACGGTGAGCCGTTCCTCCCGGCCTTTCTTTCCGTGCCGAAGGGCAGCCAGGCCAACGGTGCCCCGCCGTCCCGCCAGCCCGTGTTCGACGGCGTTGGTCACCAGCTCGTTAATGACCAGAGCCAGTGGAGTGGCCAGGTCGCTGGGGAGTTCGCCGAAGGATCCCTCGCGGCGGGTGCGGACCTCCTGCGTCGGAGAAGCGACCTCGGCCGACAACCGGAACTGCCGGTCAATCAGCTCGTCGAAGTCCACGTTCTGCGTCAGGCCCTGTGACAGGGTCTCGTGGACCAGCGCGATGGTGGACACCCGCCGCATCGCCTGGGCCAGGCCCTGCTGGCCTTCCTCGCTCTCCATGCGCCGTGACTGCATCCGCAGCAGCGCTGCGACGGTCTGGAGGTTGTTCTTCACCCGGTGGTGGATTTCACGGATGGTAGCGTCCTTGGACACCAGTTCCATCTCGCGCCGGCGCAGCTCGGAGACATCACGGCACAGCACCAGGGCGCCGAAACGCTCCTTTTCGTCCCGCAGCGGGATCGCCCGCAGGGACAGGCTGACCCCGCGCGATTCGATTTCCGTCCGCCACGGCATCCGGCCGGTGACCACCAAAGGCAGCGTTTCATCGACCATGCGTCGGTCCTTAAGCAGTGCCGTGGTGATTTCCGCCAGGGACCGCCCCTCGAGCGTCTCCATGTCGCCGAGCCGGCGGAAGGCGGAGACGCCGTTGGGGCTGGCGTACTGCACAACACCCTCGGCATCGAGGCGGATCAGCCCGTCGCCCACCCGCGGGGCACCCCGCCGGGACCCCGTGGGCGTGGCAAAGTCCGGCCACAGGCCCAGGGTTCCCATGCGCAGCAGGTCATACGCACACTGCCGGTAGGTCAATTCCAGGCGGGACGGCATCCGGGAGCTGGACAGGTCCATGTGCGACGTCACCACCGCCAGGGTCCGGCCGTTGCGGACAAATGGAATGGCCTCCACCCGCATGGCCGTCTCGGCAGTCCAGCTGGTTTCGCTCGACCGCTCGATGTGCCGGCTTCGATAGGCAGCGTCGACCAGGGGGTGCAGGTCCGCGCGGATGCGTTCGCCGACGAAGTCGCTGTGGAACACCGTGTGCGACGTCGAGGGCCGGGCATGTGCCAGAGCCACGTAGCCGCCGTCGGGCACGGGGAACCACAGCGCAAGGTCGGCAAAGGCAAGGTCCGCAACCAGCTGCCAGTCGCCCACCAGCAGGTGCAGCCATTCGGCGTCGCCCGGACCGAAGTCTGCGTGGTCCTTGATTGGATCGGTGAAGATTGCCACTGATACTCCGGACTAGCGGCGGACGATGGAGCGAAGCAGGCGAAGCGCAACCGAGAGGGACGCCATGTCATCCTGCTCAAGGTGGTTCACTTCGTTGAACATCTTGGAAGCACGTCCCAGGTGGTCGGCGTTTTCCTCTTCCCAGATGTGCAGGCGCTCCTGCGGATCCGTGCCTGACCGGTCAGGGGTGGCTTCCAGGACAGCCACGGTCATATCCGCAACGGTCGAGTACAGATCATCCCGCAGTGCGGCCCGGGCCAGCGACTGCCACCGGTCCTCGCGGGGCAGCTTGGTGATCCGGTTCAGCAGGTCGTCAATGTCGTATTTGTCATAAACGGCGTAGTAGACCCCGGCGACTTCCGCGGCCGGTTCGCCGCTTGCCCTGCTGGCCAGCACGACGTCGAGCAGGCCGAAGGATTCGAACTGTTCGGCCCAGTATTTGCCGAGCTCCGTCGGGATATCCAGCTCACGGGACTTTTGCAGCATTGCTTCCACCCGTTCCGCGTCCCCGCCGCGGAGGTACCGCGACAGATCGGCGAGCAGCGGCTGGAGGACCGGCCTGAACGCCTCGATGTCCTCGGTGATCGTTGTTCCCCGGCCCACGTGGTTGACGAACCAGCGCACGGCACGGTCCAGCAGCCGGCGCAGGTCCAGATGGATCATGGACCAGGTGTCGGTGGGGAAGCCGGCGGGCAGCGACCCCAGCTCCGCGAGGACCTGGTCGATTCCGTAGATTTCCCGCAGGGCCGTGAAGGCGCGGGCAGCCTCCGCTTCGGTGGCGGAGGTTTCCTCGATCACCCGGAAGGCGAAGGTGATGCCGCCGATATTGATCATGTCGTTGGCAACCACGGTGGAGATAATCTCCCGCCGCAGCGGATGGGTGTCCAGCTGGTCGCCGAACCGCTCCACAATCTGCTTCGGGAAGTACCGCCGCAGGGTTCCGGCGAAGTACGGATCGTCCGCCAGGTTCGAGCGGGTGAGCGCCTTCGTCAGCTCAATCTTGGCGTAAGCGGCCAGCACGGCGAGTTCAGGTGAGGTGAGGCCCTCCCCCGCTGCGATGCGTGCGTGCAGTTCGTCGTTGCCGGGCAGCGCCTCTAGCCTGCGGTCGAGATCGGCGTTTTCCTCGAGCCAGTCCATCAGGCGCTCGAAGCTCGGGTTCGCTTCCAAGACCCGCTGCCGGTCATTGAGCAGCAGCATGTTCTGGTCAATGTTGTCCTGCAGGACCAGATGGCCGACTTCGTCCGTCATGGAGTGCAGGAATTCCGCGCGCTCCTCCGGGTCCAGGCGGCCGGCGGCAACCATCCGGTCCACGAAGATCTTGATGTTGACTTCGTGGTCCGAGCAGTCCACGCCGGCGGAGTTGTCGATCGCGTCGGTGTTCAGGATGACGCCGGCACGGGCCGCCTCGATGCGCCCGCGCTGGGTCATGCCCAGGTTTCCGCCTTCACCGACCACCTTCACCCGCAGGTCCCGGCCGTCCACGCGGATGGCGTCGTTGGCTTTGTCGCCCACATCGGCCGAGGTTTCCGCGGAGGACTTCACGTAGGTGCCGATCCCGCCGTTGTAGAGCAGGTCCACGGGTGCCGTCAGGATGGCCCTGAGCAGCTCCGGCGGGCTCATCTTGGTTGCCGAGGACGGCAGGCCCAGCACTTCGCGGACCTCGGCCGAGAGCGGGATGCTCTTGGACTGGCGAGGGAAGATCCCGCCGCCGGCGCTGATCAGGGACTCGTCGTAGTCCGCCCAGGATGAGCGCGGAAGCTCGAACAGGCGCCGCCGCTCGGCATGGGACCGGGCAGCGTCCGGATTGGGATCCAGGAAGATGTGGCGGTGGTCGAAGGCCGCCACGAGCTTGATGTGTTCGGACAGCAGCATGCCGTTGCCGAAGACGTCGCCGCTCATGTCGCCGACCCCCACCACGGTGAAGTCCTGCTTCTGGGTGTCGATGCCCAGTTCGCTGAAGTGCCGCTTGACCGATTCCCAGGCGCCGCGGGCGGTGATGCCCATGGCCTTGTGGTCATAGCCCACGGACCCGCCGGAGGCGAAGGCGTCACCGAGCCAGAAGCCGTACTCCGCGGAAATGGAGTTTGCAATGTCGGAGAACGACGCCGTTCCCTTGTCCGCGGCGACCACCAGGTAGCTGTCGTCGCCGTCGTGGCGGACCACGCGTTCGGGCGGCACTACCTCCTCGCCGGACTCCTTCACCACCAGGTTGTCGGTGAGGTCCAGCAGACCCCTGATGAAGGTGCGGTAGCTGTTCTTGCCTTCCTCCATCCAGGCACCGCGGTCCACGGCAGGATCGGGCAGCTTCTTGGCGTAGAACCCTCCCTTGGCGCCGGTGGGCACGATGACGGCGTTCTTCACCGTCTGTGCCTTGACCAGGCCGAGGATCTCGGTGCGGAAGTCCTCGCGCCGGTCGGACCAGCGCAGCCCGCCGCGGGCCACCTCGCCGAAGCGCAGGTGCACACCCTCCACCCGGGGGGAATAGACCCAGATTTCGTACTTCGGCCGCGGGAACGGGGCACCGTCAATCGCGCCGGTATTCAGCTTGAAACTGACGTACGGCTTGTCCTGGTAGAAGTTCGTGCGCAGCGTGGCGTTGATCAGGGTGGCGAAGGTCCGCAGGACACGGTCGGCGTCAAGTGTCGGCACCTTCTCCAGACCGGTTTCCAGCGCGGCCCCGGCCTGCTCGACGGCGGCGCGGCGCTCATCCTCGGTCAGGTCCGGATCGAACCGCCCCTCGAACAGGGCTATCAGGGCATGCGCAACGTCCGGGTTGGCCAGCAGCGTGCCGGCCACGAAACCGTAGGAGTTTGCCGTGCCGACCTGGCGCATGTACTTGGCATACGCCCGGAGAATGACCACCTGACGCCAGCGCAGTCCCTGCCCGAGGATCAGCCGGTCAAAGGCATCGGACTCAGCGGTGCCGGACAGGCCCGCCCGGAACGCTTCGGCCAGGAGGGTGCCGGTCTGCAGCGGGTCGATGCCGGCGGGGTACACCAGGCCCAGGTCATACAGGTAGAACCCGGTGCCGTCGCCCCGCAGGATCTCGTAGGGCCGTTCGTCAAGGACTTCCATCCCGAGGTTGTGCAGGAACGGCAGGATCTGGGTCAGCGACTTCGGCTCGGTCAGGTAGAGCTTCAGGCGGGCGTCTGCAGGACCTTCACCGTCCGCCGCCGTCGGAATGTAGACGAACAGTTCCGGAGCGGTGTCCGGCTGGGCCAACCGGGCCTCGAACCGGGCAATGTCCTCGAGCGCGTCCTCGACTTCGTAGGCCACCCGGTAGGCGGCAGGGAAGGCGTCGGCCCACAGGGCAGACAGTTTTTCCGCTTCCGGGCGGGCGAACTTGGTCCGGACCACCTCTTCAATGCCCTCGCTCCAGGACCGTGTGGCCTGCACGAGGCGTGCCTCCAGCGCCGCGGAATCCACCTCGGTGATTTCCTGGCCGCGGGGAAGCCGGATCCGGAAGAACAGGCGGGCCAGCGCGGATTCTGTCATCCGCGCCTCGAAATCGATGGACTCGGCATTGAACGTGGCCCGCAGCTCGTCCGTGATCCGGAGCCGGACCGGCGTCGTGTAGCGGTCCCTGGGCAGGAAGACGATTGCGGACATGAACCGGCCGTAGATATCCGGCCGGAGGAACAGCCGGGTCCGGCGCCGCTCCTGCAGCCGGAGGATGGCCAGCGAGGTGTCCAGCAGAGTTGACGGGTCAATCTGGAAAAGTTCGTCGCGGGGGTAGGTTTCCAGGATGGAGAGCAGGTCCTTGCCCGAGTGCGAATCCGCCGGGAAACCGCAGGTGCGCATGACGTCGCGGATCTTGTCCCGGACAATCGGGATGCTGCGCACGGAACCGGTGTAGGCCCCGGTGGCAAAGAGCCCGATGAAGCGGCGTTCCCCGTTGACATTGCCCTGCTCGTCAAACCGCTTGACCCCGAGGTAATCCAGGTAGGCGGGACGGTGCACCGTGGAGCGCGAGTTGGCTTTGGTAATGACCAGGGCACGCTTTTCACGTGCCTTGGCACGGCCAGCACCGGTCAGCCGCTGGACCCGCCGGGTGGAATGCAGGCGCAGCAGCCCCAGGCCGGTGTCCTCAGTGGGGCGGAGCGCGTCTTCCCCGTCTTCGGTAATCAGGTCGTATTCGCGGTAGCCCAGGAAGGTGAAGTTGCCGTTGTCCAGCCACGTCAGCAGTTCCCGTGCCTGCTGCAGGTCGGGAATGTCGCGCGCGCCGGGCACGGTCTCCAGGGAACGGGCTATCTCGTGCACCTTCGTCCGCATGGCGGGCCAGTCAGCTACGGCAACACGGACATCACCGAGGACTTTCTGCAGGCGGTCAACGAGCTCGGACCGCTTGTCCTCGCCGGTGATGCGGGCGACCTCGACGGCAATCCAGGATTCCACCCGCGTGGTGCCGCTGTTTCCGCCCAGCAGGTCGGCCAGGTTGGGGAGGGCAGCCGTGTCTCCGCTGGAGACACCGGCAGCTGCGGGAACACGCTGCACCTGCTGCAGTTCACCCGTCCGCGGATCCCGGGTGGCCAGGAAAATCGGATGGACGACGAGCCGGATCGCGGCGTTCCGGCGCACGATCTCTGCGGTGACGGAGTCGACGAGGAAGGGCATGTCGTCAGTCACAATCAGGATGACGCTGGTGTCGCCCTGGTCCAGGACGTCGACGACGGCGGTGCCTTCGGCGCGTTTGAGCGCCAGTTCCATGTGCTTCTGCGCCCGCTCCCTCAGGACCGGCGGAGCATAGGCCTGCGCATCTTCACGCGCCAGGTGCTCGTAGTAGTTCCCGATGAATTCATCAAGGGAAGTGTCCGAACTGAAAAGATCCGCAATGCGGGATCCTGACGACATGTAATACGCCTCCGATAGTACCTACGTCCAACTGCGCCGTTGCAGCCTCTTCCTATTGAGCCTAGCCGCGAATACGCGAAAGGTCACTTTGCCCCGATCCGGGGTGCGCCGCGGCGTCGCCGGGGTGTCTGCACGCCGGCCAGTTCCGCTATGGCGGCACGCAGGGGCGAGCCGGGCGCCGTTTCCAGCAGTGCCGTCCCGGAGAGCAGGGAGGCGTCGGCGGCGGCGTAATCGGCCGGAAGGAAGGCGGTGATTCCCCCGCCCGGCCCGAACCGTTCCCAGACGCCGCGCAGCTGGCTCTCCGGCTGCCGTCCGACGGAGGAAGCCCGAACCTTGTTCAGGACGACGCGCGGTTCGAGGCCCGGAACCGCCTCGGCCAGGTCCGAAAGGGCACGGACAAGACGCGGAACTCCGACGGAATCGGCCGTCCCCACGGCATACACGGTGTCCGCCGCTTCAAGCAGCAGCAAGGTGGAGGCATTGCGCCGCGGGGCCATGGTGTCGAAGCTGAGTTCCTCGTCCGTTTCGAGTGAGAATCCGCAGTCCACGACGGTCAGGTCTGCGCTCCGCCGGGCCGCGGTGAGGACGCCCGAGAGGGCGGCAGGACGCAGTTCCACCCACCGGTCCGAGCGGATGACCCCCGTCAGCACTGACAACCGGCGCCCGCGGAGGGAAACGCCGGTCGAGAGCCTGCGCAGCGCGGCGTCGTCGAGCAGCCCCTGATCGGCCAGGCGGCAGGCCTGGGCAAGTCCCGCGGATTCATCGAGCAGGCCCAGGCTGACGGCCACGCTGGCGCCGTAGGTGTCGGCGTCGATAAGGAGCACTTCTGCACCCGCCGCTGCCGCCTCGGCAGCCAGGTTCACTGCGAGCGTGGTCCGGCCCGGGGCACCCGCCGGTCCCCAGACAGCGGTGACGGTGCCCCGGCGGCCGTCCGGTTCCGCTGCCTCTTCCGGACCCGGATCGGCGGCCCCTGATCCGAAGGAAGCAGCCGGGTCCGCGAAGCTGTTGCCGGCCGCCGTCCGCGGGCCGTCCAACGGCTCCTCCAGGGCCTGCACTGCCGCGGAAATCATTTCGGCGAGCACTCCCGGGTGGACGCCGCCGGGAGCATTGACAATGCGAAGGGCGTCCAGCCGCTGCCGAAGGACCGGATCGTCGGCGAGCGCCACGAGCGCCACTCCGGCGGCGGCCAGGCGTTCCGCCAGTGCCGCGGTGAGGTCCCCTGCCTCGTCGGCGACGACGGCGGCGCGCACGGTTCCGCTCTGGGAAACGGCTATGAGCTCCGTCAGCTCGGTGCACCGGCGAACCACGGTCACGGGCCCCTGCAGCCGCTCCAACCCGTCAAGGGCATCGGCGGTGGCGGCCCCGACGGTGGCGACGGGAATATTCACGGGCCCGGAGTGGGGTTGTGGACCACGGTGATCTTGGCCTGGTTGGACAACGCGCTAAGCAGCAGCGGCAGATCGGAGTCATCCACCAGGACCAGCAGCTCCGTACTGCGGGTGGCTCCCAGCGCGGACTCGGTCACGGTCAGTTCCGATATCTCCGCGGACTCGATCAACTGCTTCGGTTCCGCGAACCCGTTCCGCGCGTTGGGCATGGCCGCCCAGATGTCCACGCGTGATCCCGCCTCCGTGCTGGCCGGCAACGGGTCCTCAATCCGCAGGCCCACCGGTTTGCGGTCCAGTTGGTCCGGTTCGACCAGGGAGGACCGTGCAACCAGTTCACCCTTGCGGAGCGCGGCCCCCGCGACGGAATTCTCCGGTATCCCCGAGGCAACGGGCAGGTAAAGTTCCTCCGCATTGCCGAGCCGGACCGGCACCGCGAGCAGGTCACCGGCACGGAGGGGCGTACCCGGAGGGACATCATGGGAGACGGCATAGACCTCCGTTGTCCGGTCGGCGCTGTCCACCAGGGTAACGACCCCTGCAACGGAGCCGAGTACCAGCAGGATCCCCAGCAGAAGCCGGGGGTCCCGCCAGGAAGGTTTGCGCAGCCGTGCCGCTGACGGTTCCGCACCCCGTGCGCGGTCGGTTAGGTGCAGGCTCATGCTCCCCCGTTTCTCCCCTGGTTTCCTGCTGCCCGGACCGCGGCAGCGACTGGGGTCATTGTGGGGGAACTGCGCGGGGAAGCAAACGGTGGTTTGGAGGAAAGTCGAATCTGTGGATAACCTCCGGGTACTATGCTGCCGGTGTCACACTGGTGCTGCGTGGTAATCAACGGGTGCAAACCGCAGGAGTGCGGTACGGAAGGTGAGCGGCATGGGCGATAAGAGATTCCTGACACTGGCCGATGTCGCCGAAGTGCTGAACATTTCCTCTTCACAGACGTATGCCCTGGTCCGCAGCGGCGAGCTTCCGGCGATCCAGATCGGGGGAAGGGGCCAGTGGCGGGTCGAATCCCAGCAGCTGGAGGATTACATTGCCCGCGCCTACCGGAGGTCGGCTGCCGCGGTGCGGCAGGGCATACCGCTGGAGGAAAACGCCGGGAGCTGAGCCGGGTTCAGGCCGGACGGGGACCCTTTTCCCTTCCTTCCGTCAGTTCCAGCCGTTTCGCTGGGAAAGCACCGCTGCCACGGTGGCTGTCGGAAGGACGTAAACCCCGGTGACGTTGGTGCTGCGGCGCGGCAGATCCGACGGTGTGACTGCCAGCTCGAGGAAGTCGCTGCCCACGCGGTCGATGGTTCCGTGCAGGGCACGTTCGGCTGCTGCCCCGGCCGAGCGGATCACCACCGGGCTTCGGTCCCTGGCGATGCTGCGCAGCGCGGACGCCACCCCCAGCCGCACGTGTCCTGCCGGACCGCCCGCGAACCGGTCCATGCCCCTGATGGCAACTACGTGCGACAACACCGCCAGGACTGCGCCGCGCTCCTGCTCCAGCACTACCCACCCTTCCCCCACATGCCGCAGGATTCCCTGCACTGTTCCGGCCGCCCCGAGCTCGAAAAGCAGCTCCCTTCCGCTCTGGCTGCGCAGCCTGTCCTGGAGACGGATGCCGCCCAGTTCCATCCGTACGCGCTCCGAAATCTCGCTTTCCGCGGCCAGCCCGGCAGCTGCGGCCAGCTGTGCCTCCATGTCCCCGAACAGGGCATCCCATCGCATCGCCCAAGGTTAGCGTCCAGAGAGGATGCCGACCACTCTGGACAGCAACCGAAGCGAAGTGTAGACACGGGCATCACATGAGTCATACGGCACCAAATACGCAGAAAACCGACCAAGCAAGCTAATCGGCACCAAACTCATCAAATGAGCCTAAACGAGCAGGACGACCTGCTTTTGCTCACTCTCCAGAACGGAGAACGCCATGACCGGAATGACCTCCCGCCCCGGGCTGGCTGCGGATGCCCTTGTCACCGCAGGCATTGCGGCCGCCGGCGTGATCCTGCTGTGGTGCGGGTCCAGGATCCAGCCCGAGGCCTTGGGAACAGGTGTCCCCCTGCTCTCCCCTCACCGGGGAGCGGGGCTTTCCGGAACAGCCCTGACACAGATCGCCGGCCTGGGAGCGGCGTCAGCAGGGGTACTGCTGACCCTCTGGTGGACGGCAGGGTTTGCCTGCGCGCTGGCGGGGTGCCTCCTTCACCGTTCCGGGTTCCGGAGCGCGGGCAGGCGGACGCTGGCCCTGGCGCCCGGGCCGCTGCGGCGGCTGGCATCGGCCGCACTGGGGATCTCGCTGGCTGCCGGGGGCCCCCTGGGAGCACTGCCCGCCGCATCCGCTTCCGCCGCAGCTGTCTTCCAGGCCACCGGCTCCGGGACCGGTTCGCCGCTGGTCGTCCCGGGGCCGGAGGCGGTTGCTGCACGGCCGGCCGGCGGACCGGAAGACACGGCGGACACCGTCTCTCCGCTGTGGCGGCCTTCTCCCCCGGCTTCTTCCCCACCGGACGGCGGCCTGCTGACCGGGACTCCCCGCCGCGATGAACGGGAGGTGGTGGTGGCCGCGGGAGACACCCTCTGGTCGCTCGCTGCAGCCCAGCTTGGGCCACAGGCCACGGACGCTGAGACTGCCGCCCACTGGCCCCGCTGGTACGAACTGAACAGGGAGGTTATCGGGCCTGACCCGGGCCTGATCCATCCCGGCCAGGTCCTGGCCGTTCCACCCCCGTGATGTGTTCCCCGCCTGCAGCCGACCCGACCGTTTCCATCAGCACTGCCCAGCACTTCCGCGAGAGGAAAGGACGCACCATGACCAGCGTGATATTCCTACCCGCTCCCGATGCCCCGCCTGCATCCCCGGGCCCACCGGCTGACGGAGCGTCCGGACCCATCGCCGTCTATCTGTCCCCCTCCCGGGAGGTGCTTCCCGCCCCTGTCCCCGCCACACCCCGCGAACGTTGCCGCCGGCCGGCGGATCCGTCTCCAGGTCCCGCACCGGGAGCCGGGAATTGGACCTCGTCCCCGGAAGACGACACCCGGGTCAAAGCGATCTGCCAATCGGTGGCGCTGGCGGCGCTGGAAGTGCTGGCCGGCGTCCGTCCGTTGCAGCAGATGGCCCGCTGGCTGGATCCGGACAACTATGAGCGGCTGCAGATGCGTGCCAACCTCGTCCGGGGGCTGCAGCAGGATCCACGGACACGGTCCAGGACGGCGCCGGATCCGCAGCTGCTGCACCGCGGCGTGCGGATCCGCTCCTGCCGCCTCTGCCCCGTGTCGGAGGGAATCTACGAGGCCGCGGTGGTGGTCGTGGAACACGAAAGAGCCCGCGCCGTCGCGCTGAGGGTTCAGCTGCGGCGCGGGCTCTGGAAAGTCACTGCCCTGGAGATCGGCTAGGCCCGGGGGCCCGGCCGATCCAACCGGTCACTTGCGTCGTTTGGGTTTCTTGCCCGCAGACTTGTTGGCGTTCCGGGCGGACGGCTGCGCAGTGCCGCGTGATGCGGTGCGCTCCACCCTGGTCTCCACCCCACCCTGGCTGTCCGGTGCGGTGAACTGCAGGCTGGCCGGCTGCTTCGGCTCCTCCAGCCCCGCTGCTTTGATGACCGGGGCGGCCACGACGCCGCGGGCGTCCTTGATGCCGGACAGTGCCGTCGCAGCCGGGGCCGCGGGCTGGCTGACCTGCACATCGGCGTTGAACAGGTACCCGACGCTTTCTTCGCGGATGGCTTCCATCATCGTCTGGAACATCACGAATCCCTCGCGCTGGTATTCCACCAGGGGATCGCGCTGGGCCATGGCCCGCAGGCCGATACCTTCCTTCAGGTAATCCATCTCGTAGAGGTGCTCCTGCCACTTGCGCCCGATGACGGACAGCACCACGCGGCGCTCAAGTTCCCGCATGGTGGCTGAGCCGAGGGCTTCCTCGCGGGCCTGGTAGGCCAGCTTCGCGTCGGAGAGGATTTCCTTGTGCAGGAAGTCGCTGGAAAGCCGGGACCTGCCGCCGGCCTCCTCGACCACCTCGTCAATGGTCAGGCTGATCGGATACAGCGTCTTGAGGTTGGTCCACAGCTGCTCCAGATCCCAGTCGTCGCCATGGCCCTCAGCGGTCGCCTCGTTGACCACGGCGGTGACGACGTCCTCCAGGAAGAAGCTGATCTTCTCCTGCAGGTCGTCACCTTCCAGGATGCGGCGGCGGTCTCCGTAAATCGCCTCGCGCTGGCGGTTCAGGACGTCGTCGTACTTCAGGACGTTCTTGCGCTGTTCGGCGTTGCGGCCTTCGACCTGTCCCTGCGCGTTCTGGATGGCCTTGGACACCATCTTCGATTCCAGGGCGACGTCGTCGGGCATCGACGCGCTGTTCATGATCCGTTCCGCGGCACCGGAGTTGAACAGGCGCATCAGGTCATCGGTCAGGGAAAGGTAGAAACGGGATTCGCCCGGGTCGCCCTGCCGCCCGGAGCGGCCCCGCAGCTGGTTGTCGATGCGGCGCGACTCGTGGCGTTCGGTGCCGAGCACGTAGAGCCCGCCGAGTTCAACCACTTCCTGCTGCTCGGCGGCGACGGCCTCGCGTGCCTTCTCGAGGGCGTCAGGCCAGGCGGCTTCGTAGTCCTCGGGGTTCTCGTTCGGGTCCAGGCCCCGCCGTTCCAGCTCGGCAATCGCATTGAACTCGGCGTTGCCGCCGAGCATGATATCGGTGCCGCGGCCTGCCATGTTGGTGGCTACCGTGACGGCTCCCTTGCGTCCGGCCTGCGCGACGATGGCGGCTTCACGCGCGTGGTTCTTCGCGTTGAGGACTTCGTGCCGGATGCCTGCCTTGGCCAGCTGCTTGGAGAGGTACTCGCTTTTTTCCACGCTGGTGGTGCCGACGAGCACCGGCTGGCCGGACGCGTGGCGCTCGGCAATGTCCTTCACGACGGCGTCGAACTTCGCCACTTCGTTTTTGTAGATCAGGTCGGACTGGTCAATGCGGGCCATGGGCTTGTTCGTCGGAATGGGCACCACACCGAGCTTGTAGGTGCTCATGAACTCGGCGGCTTCGGTTTCGGCCGTGCCCGTCATGCCGGCGAGCTTTTCGTAGAGGCGGAAGTAGTTCTGCAGGGTGACCGTGGCGAGGGTCTGGTTCTCGGCCTTGATGACCACCCCTTCCTTGGCCTCGATCGCCTGGTGCATGCCCTCGTTGTACCGGCGTCCGGCGAGGATGCGGCCGGTGTGCTCGTCAACGATCATGACTTCGCCGTTCAGGACCACGTAATCCTTGTCCCGCTTGAACAGTTCCTTGGCCTTGATGGCGTTGTTCAGGAAGCCGATCAGGGGAGTGTTTGCGGCCTCGTACAGGTTGGAGATGCCGAGGTAGTCCTCAACCTTTTCGATGCCCGGTTCGAGGATGCCGACGGTCCGTTTCTTCTCGTCCACCTCGTAGTCCGTATCGATCGTCAGCCGCTGCACGACCTTGGAGAATTCGGTGTACCAGCGGTTCACGTCGCCGCTCGCCGCGCCGGAGATAATCAGCGGGGTACGGGCCTCGTCAATGAGGATGGAGTCCACTTCATCGACGATGGCGTAGTGGTGGCCGCGCTGCACCAGCTCGGCGGCGCTCCAGGCCATGTTGTCGCGCAGGTAGTCGAAACCGAACTCGTTGTTGGTTCCGTAGGTGATGTCGGCGGCGTACTGTTCACGCCGGGTGGCAGGGTCCTGGTTGGAGAGGATGCAGCCGCTGGTCATGCCGAGGAAGCGGAAGACGCGCCCCATCAGGTCGGACTGGTACTCCGCCAGGTAGTCATTGACCGTGACGATGTGGACGCCGCGTCCGGTCAACGCATTGAGGTAGGCCGGTGCCGTGGCCACCAGGGTCTTGCCTTCACCGGTTTTCATTTCGGCAATATTGCCCAGGTGCAGGGCGGCGCCGCCCATCAGCTGGACATCGAAGTGCCGCATGCCGAGGGTACGGCCGGCGGCCTCGCGGACAGCGGCAAAGGCTTCGGGAAGGAGATCGTCGAGGGACTCCCCGCCCTTGTAGCGCTCTTTGAGGCGGTCCGTTTCACCCCTGAGCTCGGCATCGGTCATGCCCTTGAACTCGTCCTCGAGCACGTTGATCGCGTCGGCGTAGTTACGCAGTGTCTTCAGCGTTTTCTTGTCGCCGGTGCGAAGAACTCGTTCGAGTAGTGATGCCACTGATTTGCTCCCAATCTAGTTGCCGAAATCTGGCGTCCCCAGTCTACGTGAGAGACGTACGGTGACGGTCCGTTGTTCCTTTATGACCGTTATTCCCTGCATACTGCCAGCTTCAGTGCGGGAGCCAGGTCTCCCGCGGGCTTCACCATTATCTGCCCGAGCCCCAGCCACTGTGCCATGAGCCGCAGCTCCGCGGCGAGTTGACGCGCCGTATGCGGAGGTGCCCCGGGTTCCGAATAGGCTGCCTGCACAAGCAGCATACCCGCGGCACGGTCCGCTTTGAGGTCCACCCTGGCGACGAGTTCCTCCCCCAGGAGGAACGGGAGCACATAGTAGCCATACCTTCGGGCTTGCAGCGGCGTATAGATTTCGATCCGGTAGTGGAAGCCGAAGAGTTCTTCGACCCTGCGGCGCTCGAAGATGAGCGAATCGAACGGACTCAGCAGTGCCTGGCCGGATACTGTCCGGGGAACCGTCGCTTCTGCATGCAGATACGCCGGCTGCCGCCAGCCGGCGACCTCCACCGGCTGCAGGATGCCCTTTCCCGCCAGGACCTCGGCTGCGGCAGCGGTCTCCCCCAGCTGGAGACGGAAATAGTCGGCGAGCCCCCGGACCGTGGAGATGCCGTGGGCCCGGGCTGCAGCCTCGGTCAGCCGCAGCACCGCCTGCTCCGGGTCGGACGGTTCCAACGCAGCAGCGCCGGCAGGATGGATGGCCGCGGTGGGAGCATACAGCCGTTCGAACTGCGGCGTCCGCCCGGCGGATCCGATCAGGCCGGCGGCAAACAGGTCCTCCAGGACACGCTTGGCGGCGTTCCAGTTCCAGCCCCAGTCCGAGGTATCCCGGGCCGTGCTGTGTCCCAGCAGCCCCATCACCTGGCGGGACGTCAGGGGCCTGCCGGCACCCGACAACAGGCCCAGGATGCGGTGCCGCAGGTCCTCGGCCAGCTCCGGCGGCAGGGAGCCGGCAGTCATCCAGGTACGCCGCTGGACGGCACGCAGATCCGCGAACAGCCCGGGCCGGACAAAGCTTGCCTCGTGTGCCCAGTATTCGACCATCCGGCGCGGCCTCCGGGTCCCCATCCGATCCAGGAGTGTCTGGTCGTAGGGACCCAGCCGGGAAAACAGCGGCAGGTAATGGCTGCGGGTGAGGACATTCACGGAGTCGATCTGCAGCAGGGCCAGCTTGTCAAAGGTACGGCCCACCTGCCTTGAGTTAACAAGGCCGGTGGGCCGTTCCCGTGCCAGTCCCTGCGCCGCCAGCGCGGTGCGGCGGGCCTGACGGAGCGAGAGCCGGGTTTTCATCCCCTTATCCTAGGGGCCTCCGGCCGGACGGTCAGGCAGTGGCGCGGCCGTCCGTGGGCGTTTCCGCCACGCGGTAACCGCGGGTTTCCTCCCGGGGCTCTTCCGCGCCGTCGGCGCACTTGGAGTCCAGGGAGATGATTCCGTAGGTCCAGCCGCGGCGGCGGTACACCACCGACGGCGCACCCGTGGCGGAATCCACAAACAGGTAGAAGTCGTGGCCGACCAGCTCCATATTGTCCACGGCATCGTCAAGGCTCATGGGGGCACCCGGGAAAACCTTGCGGCGGATCAATACGGGGCATTCACCGGTGACTTCATCGGCTGCCGTGTCCTCGGCGTCCTCTTCGCTCTCCGCCGAGGCCGCAGCCACCTGCGCGTAGAGCGGCTCGGACGTGCTTACGGGACCGAGATCAGCGGTGGCAACCCGGACGGGTATCGGTGCGTGACGTCCGTGGTGCACCTTGCGCCTGTCACTTGCCCGGCGCAGCCGTTCCAGCAGCTTTCCGTACGCGAGGTCGAACGCCGCGAACTTGTCCCCGGATGTTGCCTCGGCACGGACTACCGGGCCACGTCCGGTGACCGTGATTTCCACGGTGAGGGCGCTGTCAGCGTCCCGGACGTTACCCTGCTTCGTGACCCTGGCTTCCACTCGTTGAACCTTGTCGCCGAGCGCTTCCACTTTGCCGATCTTCTCTTCGGCGTATTCGCGGAACCGGTCCGATACTGCAACGTTACGTCCGCTGATCATGAATTCCATGGTGCCCTCCAATAGATTTCGGTGACACAACAACGGCCGCTGTCAGTTTCCTTCGCGACCGTTGCCGCAGGATAGCCCCGCTACTTGAAGCTATCCATAACCAACACGTTAGATCACTGCCGGGCTTTATTCACGTCTCACGATTCCGTTTCCACTGCCCGTGGAATCGCCCCCGGAACGGCAGCGATTGCGGGGCCAGTGTTACGCGACGGGGCGGGCGTTGCCGCTATGACCGCTGCGCCGAGGACCGTCGCCCCTGCGGCGCGCAGCGCCCGCACAGTCTCCGCAATGGTGGCCCCGGTGGTCAGCACATCATCCACCACGAGGCAGTTGACTCCGGCCAGGGCACCGGGCGGACCGGCGGTCAGGGTACCGCGGACGCTGCGCCGCCTCGCTTTGCGGCTGAGGCCCTTCTGCGGGCCCCGGGACCCCGCAGGGCCGGGACCGGACAGACCCGGCACCGGCGCGCCGGCTTTCCACAGCCGCCGCAGCGTTTCCGCCGGGCCGTGGGCTTTTACCGGCGAGACCAGGAACGCCACCGTGCAGCCGGCCGGCAGCAGCTGCCGGTACTGGAGCCGCCTGAGCAGCAGTGCCAGCGGAATATAGCCGCGTTTCCGGCGCGAGGCCGCGGTGCCGGGAACCGGCACCAGGACCAGTGGAGGACTTCCGCTGTCCCGCCTCATCCGGAGCACCGATGCCTGCACGGCGCCGGCCAGCACCGGTGCGAGGAACCCCGCCAGGTCGGTGTGTCCCCGGTTCTTAAAGGCCAGCAGTGCCCGGGCGAGGCCGCCGGTGTACAGTCCAGCGGCCATCACCGGCAGCGGAGTAAAGGACGCGTCGCCGCAGCCGCCGGACGCCGTGCCGGGCGGACCCGTCCCCGGTTCCGGGGCTGCAGGTTCCGCTGCGGGAAGGGCATCCGCACCCTCCTGTGCAAAATACGGATGCAGTGTGCCGCGGCGGATCCGCCCGGCACAACCGCTGCACAGCGAGCTGTCCGGGGCTCCGCACACCACGCAGCAAACCGGTGCCAGCACTGCGGCAAGTCCGGCCGCGGCGGCGGCGCATCTCTGTCCCGGACGGGAGTACAGCAGCCGGTCCAGCTGCCGGAGTGGCATGTCCATCGCTTCAGTCTGGAGCGGCGGCGGGAAGGCAGCGCCGGCCCAGGCCCTTCCGCTGCCTCCGCCTGCCCGCGTCTGCGCAGGTGTCCGGGTGTGGAGGGAAGGTGCTCCCGCGTCAGCCCGGGAAGGCCGGGTCCTGTGTTCCCTCCGTCCGCAGTGACCAGCTGCTTCCGACCTTGTTGAAGATGCCCTCTTCGGTCTGGATGAAGATGTCTTCGACTCCGTTTCCGGCGCTCAGACCTGCGATTCCTGCCATCGGGGACAGCATTTCAGATTCGCGTCCGGTGCCGAGGATGACCGGGGCGGCTTCTTCGGTTCCTGTCTGCACCGCAACCACCGTGTCCTCGGATGCCCATTTGGCCCGGTTCACGGTTCCGGCCTTCGAGGGCACCTGAAGGGTCATCGGCGCCGTGAGGGACACGGGATCCCCCTCCGGTGACCGGACGAGGCCGGTGATCATCACTTCGCTGCGTCCGCCCCGGTTCGCCACCACGAGTGCCCGTGCACCGTCGCGGGAGACCCTCAGTTCCGTGACCGTCAGCCCCTCCAGCCACGGCGCCGTAAGGACCGCGGCGGAACTGCGGTCTCCGCCGGGTGGTACCGCGAAGACCTGTGACCCGGTACCGGAGGGCTGGGCAGTCCACACCCACCGGCGCGGATCCACGCTCGGAGGCGTGAACTTCCCGGCTTCCGCCGCCGTCCGGACACCCTGACCGGGTCCGGTGATCAACAGGGTGTCCTCCCGGCTGTCCAGGAACGCGATCACCGATCCATCCGCGGACACGCCCGGATCCCGGGGACCGTATTCCGCCACCGAGGGCACATCCGCGATTGGCTCGGGTCCGTCGGTGTAGTAGGCCAGTTCCCCCTGGCTGACCACAATCTGCGTCGCACCGGCCGAGGGGTCCTTGACCGCGGACTGGAGTTGGCCGTTGCCCTTGCCGAGGTCCACGTCCCGCTGGCCCACCACCATGCTTACGCCGGTCACGTTGTTGAGGCCGCGCAGGTTTTGTTCAAGCTGATTCAGCATCTGCTGGCGGTTCAAGTCACTGGAGTCCCGCAGCGATTCGGCCGCGAAATCCACCACGGCCTCCCCGGAGGCCACAGGCACCGAATCGCGGGCCATCGTGGTCCCGGCGGGGAAGGCGCTGACGACGGCGCCCTGCAGGTACGGCGCCGGGCCGACGAGCAGCTCCTTGACGATGTTGGCGGCGATGCCGGCACGCTGGATAAACCATCGGGTGTCCGGTACCCAGTACTGGTAATCGCTGGAATAGAAGTAGAGGTTGTGGGCTATGAAAAGCACGGGGAAGTTCGCCAGCGACACCATGATGCCGTCAGGAACGGCACTGAGCCTCCACTGCCCGTCGACCTGTTCGAGCCGCACGGGGAACGTTTCGGTGCTGCCGTCGGGGGCGTCGGTGCGGATGCCCCGGGAATCCATGCTTCCGTGCATTTCCAGCTGGATCTGGAACATGTCCGGCTCCGGTACGGCCACGACGCGGGAGGACCGGTAGATGGTCACCCGTTCGGTGGGCGACCAGGTATTCGCCAGTTCCGGAGCCAGGAACTGCCGGGCAACGCTGTAGTCATCCGCGGCTCCCTTGCCCGCATCCATAAAGCCCCTGATGATGTCCTGCGGCGAAGCACCGTCGGCCGGACCCTCCGGCGAGAACACGGCTTCTTCCCCGGTCTCCCCCTTGTGTTCGGCCGAGGCCGTGCCGACCGGTCCGACGGTGGGTATTGATGAGCAGCCGGCGAGCATGAGCACGGCGCTCAGCCACAGAACCAGCATCCGCCCGGGCAGCATGTTCCTTTTAGGCATCAGGTTCCTCTTCCCGGCCCGGGGCCGCCGCGGCAAGCGCAAGGGGTCCGGCAGTGTTCTCGCGGGGTGACAGGGGCACGGGAGACGCTTCGAAGCCCGCCCCGTGGCGGCGCGGAAGGGTCAGGCGGAAGCACGATCCGTTTCCCGGTTCACCCCAGGCCTCAAGCCGGCCGCCGTGAAGGCGCGTGTCTTCGGTGGCGATGGACAGCCCCAGGCCGCTGCCTCCGGTGGTGCGTGCGCGGGCCGGATCCGCCCGCCAGAAGCGGTCGAAAACATGGCCGGCGTCCTCCTCGGTCATCCCGATGCCGTGGTCGCGGACCGCTATGCCTACGGCGTCGTCGGAAGCCGCTATGGCAATTTCGATGGGTTCTCCTTCGCCGTGTTCCAGCGCGTTGACCAACAGGTTGCGCAGGATCCGTTCGATCCGGCGCGGATCGGCGTCCACTACGCAGCTTGCCTCCCGGGACACGATGATCACCTCGGAACCGCAGTTGTTGGCCAGCGGTTCGGTCGCGTCGATGACGTCCCGGACAATATGGAAAACGTCGGTGGGCTCGAGGTCGAGGGCCGCCGCCCCGGCGTCGAACCGGGAAATTTCCAGCAGATCAGCCAGCAGCGCCTGGAAGCGTTCAACCTGGTGATAGAGAAGTTCCGTGGAGCGGCGGTACATGGGATCGAAGCTCTCGCGCGCGTCGTAGAGCACTTCCGCGGCCATCCGCACAGTGGTGAGCGGCGTCCGCAGCTCGTGGGAGACATCCGAGACGAAGACCTGCTGCATCCGTGACAGTGTGGCCAGCTGCGTGATCTGGTCCTGCAGGGTACCGGCCATGTGGTTGAACGACGCCGCGAGCCGCGCTACTTCGTCCTCACCCTTGACCTCCATGCGCTCCTGCAGCTCGCCCGCAGCCAGCTTCTCCGAAACGGCTGCCGCGTCGCTGACTGCCCCCAGCCCCGCCTTGGCGACGATCCACGCGATGGTGCCGCTGATGGCGAGCAGGAGGAAACCCGCAATCCAGAGGATGCCGTGGATTTTGTCGAGGGTTTCCTGCATCGACTGGAGATCATAGATGAGGTAGAGGGCATATTCGGAGCTGTCCGGCGGCAGCGTGACCTTGGTGCCGAACGCGATGCCGGGTTCTCCGCTGGCGAGTTCCAGCGGAGACCAGAACACGTAATCCGCATCGGATTCCGAGGCCTCACTGGCGGCCACGGTCTCACTGAGTGCCACGGGGATGCCGTTGGCAGTGATGGTTCCGCTGTTGACCGAGGAGGTGATGTAGAGGGGGTCATCCGTCGGCAACGGGGTGAGCAGATAGGTGCGCTGTGCGTCTGCTCCCTGTCCCTGAAGCAGCGGAAGGGTGTCCATGACCAGCCGGTCCGTGCTTTCCCGGTCGCTGGCGGCGGTGTCCCGGAAGTTGTCCTTGACCTTGGACAGGCCGGTCGTCGCTTCGGTGCGGAACTGGGCCAGCCGCTCTTCGTACAGGGACCCGGCAATCTGATGCGAGAGGAAGGCACCGATGCCGGCACCGGCAAGGGCCACGAGCAGGAGCGTGGAGACAACGGTCTTGAACTGCAGCGACCTGCGCCATTGGCGGGCTATGCGGTGGAAAATGGCCCGGTTAAACGCATCACCGTGGCGCGCCAGGGCCTGCAGCGACGAAGAATACTTCGGGTTTCCAGCCATCCCGGCCAGGAAACCCGGCACCTTAGCTCTGGCCCGCTTTATATCCGACACCGCGCACCGTCAGTACAATCTCGGGTGCTTCGGGGTCGCGTTCGATCTTGGAGCGGAGCCTTTGCACGTGCACATTTACCAGCCGCGTGTCGGCAGCATGGCGGTATCCCCAGACCTGCTCCAGCAGCATTTCGCGGGTGAAGACCTGCCAGGGCTTGCGGGCCAGGGCAACAAGCAGGTCGAATTCCAGCGGCGTCAGCGAGATGCTGTCGCTGCCCCGCGCCACGGAGTGGCCCGCCACATCGATGGAGACTTCACCGATCCGCAGGGTCTCGGGAGATTTCTGGTCCCCCGGGCGCAGCCGGGCACGGACCCGCGCCACCAGTTCTGCGGGTTTGAAGGGCTTGGGCACGTAGTCGTCCGCACCGGATTCCAGGCCGCGCACGACGTCGGACGTGTCGGATTTGGCGGTGAGCATCACGATGGGCGTATCGGACTCGCCGCGGATCTGCCGGCACACTTCAATGCCGTCGATGCCCGGGAGCATCAGGTCAAGCAGGACCAGGTCAGGCTTGCTGCTGCGGAACACTTCCAGCGCGGAAGAACCATCGCTGCAGAACACGGGATCGAACCCGTCGTTACGCAGGACGATCCCGATCATTTCGGCGAGTGCTTCGTCGTCGTCTACGACCAGAATGCGTGCCTTCATAACTCCCTGTTTCCGCTGCTTGCCTTCACCCACGCCGCTGCGCGGGTGCTGCAGCAGTCCTGACGGCTGCCGCTCCCCACGGCGGGCTTTCGCCGCCTACGTTAATCCCTATCATCCTAAGGGACACATCGGGCGCCGCGGCTCGCCGGATGCTGTTTGCGCGGAGCATCACTATAGTCAAGGTAATAAACGCCAGCACCTGCGGGGGAAACGGGTACACATGAGCGAGGAAGAACACAGCGGCCGGCAGCATACGGGCCGGGAGAACCGGAACGACGGCGACGGCGTGCCCGCGGGCCCCGCGCAGCCGGGGACACCGGAGTCCGGCTCCGGACCGTGGAGCCCCGAAGGCAGCCCGGCCGGTTTCCGGCACCCTGCCCCGCCGGCGCCGGACATGCAGCGTCCGGATATGCCCTCTCCGGACATGCCCCCTCCCGGCACCAATCCCTGGGCGCAGGCTCAGCAGGGCAATCCCTGGGGGCAGCCGGCCCCCGCGCAGGGATCCGCCTGGGACCAGCCGAACCCCTATGCTGCCGCCGCCGGCACCGTCCCCCGCCCCGGGTACAGGCCCCCGCCCAAGCCCGGCATCATTCCCCTGCGTCCCCTGGGACTCGGCGAAATCATGGACGGAGCCTTCCAGGCCTGCCGGCGTAATGTGCTGGCTGCCTTCGGCAATGCGTTTGTGGTCCAGGCGGTGATTATGCTGCTGCTCATCGGGATGGGGGCGGGGCTGATCGCGTCCGTCGACGGCTGGCTGCAGAGCGATGCTTCCAGCGGGGAGGTCACCGGCCCCCTGGTGGGAACGATAGTGGGCTCGGTGTCCCTCCTGGGCGCGCTGTCCGTGATCGGGGTGTTGATAGTCCAGGGCCTGCTCGTGCTGCCTGTGGTGCGGTCCACCCTGAATTTGAAAACCGGCTTCGGCCAGGTCTGGCGGCTGGGCCGCCGTTCCCTCGGGCCGCTGGCGGGCCTCGCCCTGCTGTTGCTTGCCTGCGCGGCCGTCGGCGTCACGGTCCTTGTCGTTGTGGGCTACCTGATCATCGACTCCGTCGGCAACATGGGACTGCTCGTCGTGATTCCGGCAGTGTTCGCCGTGTTCGCCGCCGTCGTCTGGGTTGCGGTGAAACTGTCCCTGGCCCCGGCGGCGCTGGTGCTGGAGGGCATCGGTGTCTTTGCCGCCATTCGGCGGTCCTGGCAGATGACCGGCCGCAACTGGTGGCGGACCTTCGGGATCCTGGCCCTTACCAGCCTGATCGTGAACGTCCTGACCCAGATCGTTTCGGTACCCCTGAGCTTCGCCGTCAGTGCCCTCACCCTGGTGCCGAGCGTGGCCGTGGCCGTGCTCAGCGGTGTCCTGCTCGTGGCCGTTTCCCTGCTCATGGGGGCCGTGGCCAGCGCCTTCCAATCCGCGGTCACCGCGTTGCTGTATATCGATCTCCGGATCCGCCGGGAAGGTTTCGACCTTACGCTGATGAAGTACCAGGAGAGCCCCGAGTCCCTGGACCCGGATTTCCTGCCCGGCCGGAAAGCCGTCCCCCTGGCGCACGGGCCGTACGGTCCGTCGGCAGGCACGCAGTAGACGTGCTGTCCTCTTTGCGTTCGACGGCGGGTCCGGCGGCGGATCGGATTGCGGGCGTGCTGTCCCTGGAGGCTCCGGTGGGACCGGATGCCGACCAGGCACGGGACTGGGCCCGGGAGGAACTGAGGAAGCAGGTCTACCAGGAGGCCCAACCCGGTCTGCTTGACCGTCTCTGGGAGCGCGTGAGCGCCTGGTTGAACAACCTGTTCGAAGGTGCCGACGGTCTGGGCGCCGGGCCCGGGAGCCTCGTTTTGATGCTGGCCGCCGTCGTGCTGGTGGCCGCCGCCGTCCTCATCATCCGCCCGCGGCTGAACGCCAAGGTCCGGAAGGGCTCCGGTGTCTTCGCCGACGACGTGGTGGAACGGGCTTCCGATCACCGGGCACGTGCCGAACAGGCCGCCGCCGAGCACCGCTGGGACGAGGCCCTGACCGAGCGCTTCCGGGCCATGGTCCGCTCAGCGGAGGAACGCGTCATCTTCGAAGCCAAGGCAGCCCGTACGGCAGCCGAGGCGGGCGCCCGCCTGGCCGGCGCCTTCCCGGCCTTCCGTCCGGAGCTTATGGAGCTGCGGCTGCGGTTTGATGAAGTCCTCTACGGCAAGGCGGGCGCCGACGACGCGGATTACCGCCGTGCACAGGCGCTGGATACCGCCCTCGAGGCCGCCAGCCCCTCCACCTCCGCAACCAACGACCCCGTCCCGGCGGTGCCCAGATGAGCGCGGCTGCTGCCGAAAAGGCGAATCTCAGCGAAGCGGGGAGCCGGAACGGGGCAGGCGGCGAGGAGCCGCAGCTACCTTCTGTCCGCACCCGTTTCATGGCCCGGCTCCGCCGGCACCGGGTCCCGCTGCTGCTGCTCGCGCTGTTGGCGGCAGTGGCCCTGGCCTCGGCCTGGGGCCGCACGGACGAGGACAGCAGTGCCCTGTCCCCCGCCAATCCCGCCCCCAACGGCGCCATGGCCGCTGCCGAGATCCTGGCGGACCGGGGTGTGGACGTCCAGCACCACGAACTGCAGGCCGAGGCACGGGCTGCCCTGGAGGACAATCCCGGAGCCACCCTGCTTTTCCTTGATCCCGCCGGGTACCTCACCGGTGAACAGCGCCGGGATCTGGCCGACGCCGCCGGCCGGGTGGTGCTGGTGGAACCGTCCCTTGACCAGCTGGCCGATTTTGCCCCGCAGATCCTCTCGGCCGGGCTCCTTCCCCCGGCTGCCGAGGGCCAACAACGGGAGGCCGAATGCAGCAATGCTGATGCGGAGGCGGCCGGCAGCATAGAGGCGGGGGGCAAAACCTACCGCGGGCCGGTCACGTGTTTCCCGGCACCCGGCAGCACGGGTACGGACGCCGCAGGCTCGTACGCGGCCACCGAAGACGGCTCCGCAGTGGTGCTGGGCGGTGCCGGCCTGCTCGCCAATGAAACCCTTGCCCGCGAGGGCAACGCGGCGCTGGCGTTCCGCACCCTCGGCGCGGACGACACCCTGGTGTGGTACCAGGCCGACCCCTTCGATGTTCCCCCGTCCCAGGTACCCGTCGATCCTTTCTCCCTCCTGCCGCCATGGGTGAACCCGCTCCTCTTCTGGCTCGGGCTGGTCGCCGCCCTGGCCGCGTTCTGGCGCGGCCGCCGGCTGGGCCCCCTGGTCGAGGAACCCCTGCCCGTGGTTGTCCATGCCGCAGAAACCGCCGAGGGCAGGGCCCGCCTGTACCAGGACAGCCGCGCCGTCGGCCACGCGGCCGCAACCCTGCGTGCCGCCGCCATGACCCGGCTGGCCGCACACCTGCGCCTGGGGCCGGAAGCCGGCGCCGAGGACGTGACCCGTGCGGCGGCGGACGCCTCCGGCCGCAGCTATCCCGCCACCGATGACCTGCTCAACCAGCGACTCCCCGGAACCGGCACGGAACTCGTGCACTGGGCCCGGGACCTGAAAGACCTAGAGGAAGAGGCCACTTCATCATGAGCCAGCAGTACGAGCCGTATGCACCCGCACCTTCCGGAGCCGCCAACGGCACCGCAACGGCGCCGCCCCTCCCGCCGGACGAGGATCCCGTCCGCGAGGCCCTCGCCCAGGTCCGCCGGGAAGTGGCGAAGGCCGTGGTGGGCCAGGACGCAGCCGTAACCGGGCTGATCATTGCCCTGCTCGCCAGGGGACACGTGCTCCTTGAGGGGGTGCCCGGCGTGGCTAAGACACTGTTGGTCCGAAGCCTTTCCGCGGCGCTGGAGCTGGACACCAAGCGCGTCCAGTTCACACCGGACCTCATGCCCGGCGACGTGACCGGTTCCCTGATCTATGACAACCGTTCCTCGGAGTTCTCCTTCCGGGAAGGACCGGTGTTCACCAATATCCTGCTTGCGGACGAAATCAACCGCACTCCGCCCAAAACCCAGGCATCCCTGCTGGAGGCCATGGAGGAACGCCAGGTGACCGTGGACGGCGTCACCCGTCCCCTGCCGGAGCCGTTTATTGTTGCGGCAACACAGAACCCGGTGGAGTACGAAGGCACCTATCCGCTCCCCGAAGCCCAGCTGGACCGTTTCCTCCTGAAACTCACGCTTGACCTGCCCGGCCGGGACGATGAAATCGAGGTGATCCGCAGGCACAGCGCCGGCTTTGATCCCCGGAACCTGGCTGCCGCAGGAGTCCGGGCGGTGGCGTCCGCCCGGGACCTGGAGCTGGCACGCGAGGCGGTGGCCCGGGTCACGGTGGCGCCCGAGGTCCTGGCCTACATCGTGGACCTCGTACGCGCCACACGCGCGGCGCCGTCGTTCCAGCTGGGGGTTTCGCCGCGCGGCGCCACCGCCCTGCTGAACACCGCGCGGGCCTGGGCCTGGCTCTCGGGACGCGCCTTCGTGACACCGGACGATGTCAAGGCGCTGACCCTGCCGGCCCTGCGGCACCGGGTGGCGCTTCGACCGGAGGCCCAGATGGACGGGGTGGATGCGGACAACGTACTGGGCAGCATCCTCGCCACCGTGCCGGTCCCGCGGTAGCGCTGATGGCTGTCTCGGGCCGGCTCGTCCTGCTGGCGCTCCTGGGCTCCGCTGCCGTGGTCTTCTTTCCCGGTGCCGCCGCCATCCTGCTCTGGCTGGCGTTCCTGGCTGCCGCAGCCGGCCTGGACCTGCTGCTCGCAGCCTCACCGCGGCAGCTGAGGGTGGAACGCCGCCTGCCGGCAAGTGTTCGGCTCAGCGACTCCACGGTAGGGACCCTGGTCCTGCGCAACAACGGCGGCCGCCGCCTGCAGGCCATGGTCCGCGACGGGTGGCAGCCCTCCGCCGGGGCCAGGAACCCGCAGCAGCACGCAACGGTCCCCGCCGGTGAAGCCCGCACCCTGGATGTCCGGCTGGAACCTGCCCGCCGCGGCATCCTGAAGAGCGCGCATGTGGCGGTGCGCAGTTTCGGTCCGCTGGGGCTTGCCGCACGCCAGCGGACCCTTCCGGTACCCGGGGAAATCCGCGTGCTGCCTCCCTTCCACTCCAGGCGGCATCTGCCCTCCAGGCTGCGCCGGCTTCGGGAACTGGACGGCAATACCTCGGTGCAGCTGCGCGGCGCCGGAACCGAATTCGATTCCCTGCGCGAATACGTCCGCGGCGACGACGTCCGGTCCATTGACTGGCGTGCCACCGCACGGCGCCGGGACACCGTGGTGCGCACCTGGCGTCCGGAACGCGACCGCCGGGTGGTCATTGCCCTGGACACCTCGCGCACGTCCGCCGCCCGGATCGAGGACGAACCCCGCCTGGACACCGGCATCGAAGCCACCCTGCTCCTGGCGGTGCTTGCGCGCAGCGGCGGGGACCGCGTGGATTTCCTGGCCTTCGACCGCCGGATCCGGGCGCGGGTGGACTCCGGGGGACGGGATAACCTGCTGAGCCGGCTGGTCACGGCCGTGGCACCCCTGGAACCGGAGCTCATTGAGGCGGACTTTTCCCTGCTGCCCGGAGCCGTGCAGGCCGTGACGGCACGCCGGTCCCTGGTGGTCCTGATTTCCGCACTGGATTCCGGAGCGGTTGAGGAGGGCCTGGTGCAGGTCCTGCCCCAGCTGCTGGCCAAGCATGTGGTGGTGGTTGCCTCGGTCCGGGACCCGGGGCTGGACGAACTGCGCGCAGGCGGAGGGACAACGCCGGCCGTCTTCCGTGCCGCTGCCGCCGAACGCGCACTCCTGGACCGGGCGGCCGTCAGCGCGCAGCTGCGTTCGATGGGTGCGGAGGTGGTGGACGAGCCGCCGCACGAACTGGCACCGAAGCTGGCGGACATGTACCTGCGGCTCAAAGCCACCGGAAAGCTGTAGCCGTGGACTCCGTGTACCGGCAGGTCCTGGGCTCAGGGTTCCTCCGCCTGCAGCCGCAGCTGCAGGAGTATTTCGGCCTCGGCGCGGACAGCGGCAGATACGGGGAAGGCACCGGCGTCTTCCTGCGGGCCGGCTGCCCGCGGCCCTGGCTGCGGCCGCTGCTGCCGCTGGTTCCGGTGTCCAACGCGTTCTTCCCGGAGTTCGGAACCAACGTTCCCTTCTCCATCCGCAACTTTCCGCACCGGGATCCGTGGGGCAGGCCGGCGCTGACCGCTGTCCGCCGCTTTGAGTTTCCCGGCAGGCGCCGGATTTTCGAGGACACCACCGTGCTGAGCGGCTCCGGGACCCTGACCGATTACCTCGGACGGCGGCGCAACCTCGCCACGGGGCTGGCCCTGCGGGTTTCGGAGGACGGGCACCTGCACATGACTTCCCCGGACAGCAGGCTCTTCCTCGGTCCGCTACGGCTGCCCCTCCCCCGTTTCGCGGCCGCCGACGCCCAGGTGGAGCAGTGGTGGGACACGCAGCAGCACCGGTTCCGGATCCGCACCCGGGTTGTCCAGCGGCAGGTCGGCACCGTTTTCGAATACGACGGCGCGTTCACCTACACCTACCGGGAGTTCGACGGCGCCCTTCCGGCCGAGGTCGTCCCCCGCCGCTGGGAGCACCGCACCTAGGGACAGCGGCGCCGCCGGGCAGGCAGGGGCCTATCCCTCCGCCACCACCTGGTCGAGGGCGGAGGCCGTCTGCGTGAGGCGGGACAGCACTTTCCGTGCCGCATCCGGTGACACCTCGGCGAGGCCTTCGGAAGGCGTGAGCCGAAGCGCGGGCAGGTCCTGCAGCGAGAGGCCCAGTTTCCGCCAGGGCCGCAGCACCCGCTCCACCAGGGCGCTCACCTGGGGCACATCGGTACCGGCCGCCGACACGGGCAGGACTCCCAGCCAGACCCTTCGGCCGCCCTCGACTGCTTCGGCAATGCCTTCCCAGTCCCGGGCGTCCAGCCCGTCCGCCGCCAGCGCCGCGCCGGAAGCACCGGCGCCCAGTGCCAGTTCGAACGGAGACTGCGTGCCGGCCCGGAGCGGGCCGAAGCTTTCCGCCCGGGGCAGGGCAAAAACAGTGTCGGCTCCGGCGGCCGAGACTGCCCCGCAGACCTGGTGCCAGGCGGCAGAAACCTCGGAGGAGGGCACGGAACGGAGGGTGCGGTAGCCGCTGGCGGTGGGGATCCCGCCGGCCAGGACGGCGGTAATGTCAGGCTCGTCGACCTGCACGGTGATCCGTGCGCCGGGGGCCGACGACTCCGCGCGTGCCACGTAGTCCCCGATTCCGGCCGTGAAGGACTGAAGAATGTCCCGGCGCGCACCGGCGTCGGCCAGTGCCCGCTCACCGTTGTGCAGGTACAGGTTCGCCGCAAGCGAGAGCGGCCCGCGCAGGGAGATTTTCAGGGCCTCGCCGGGGCGTTCCTCGGCGCCGATGACGTCCGCCAGTGCATTCAGGTCCTGGGTCAGCAGGGAAACCGCACGGCGGTGCTCCTTGCCGGGGCGTTCCACCAGGCGCCAGCCGTGCGGCTGGAGGTCCACGAAAAGATCCACCAGCAGGGCGGCGCTGCGTCCCAGCGGGTCCGCTCCGGGACCGCGCTGGGGCAGTTCAACCAGGAAGGGCAGATGCGGATCCCCCAGCTCGCCGCGGACCACCCGGCTTGATTCGACCGGATCGGTGCCGGGCCAGCTGCCCGCCGCCGTCGCGGTGACGGTTCCGGTGCGGGCCTCGGGGCGGGGCGGAAGCTCCGGAACCGTGCTGCCCCGGCGTTCCGGATCAGCGCCCTGCTGCATCTGCTCCGCCGTTGCGGGTCTCGGAAATCGCCTGGTGGTGGCGGATGACTTCGCTGATGATGAAATTCAGGAATTTCTCCGCGAAGGCAGGGTCCAGGTGGGCGTCCTCGGCGAGGCGGCGCAGCCGTGCAATCTGCGCCACTTCCCGTCCCGGGTCGGCCGGCGGCAGATGATGCTCGGCCTTCAGGTGGCCCACCCGCTGGGTGGCCTTAAAGCGTTCGGCGAGCAGATACACGAGGGTCGCGTCAATGTTATCGATGCTGCTGCGCATGGCAAGCAGCTCCTCCATGACCTCCTCGGCAACCTTCCCGGAGAGGGAACTTGCCCGTGGATCAAACTCATCGTCCGGTGAAGCGCTGTGCTGTCCTGTCTGGCTCATTGCACCAGTTTAGGCGGACGCGGTTCCCGACCCGGGCCAGGTTACGCGGATTCCGCGGAACCGCCGGCCCGGGGGCCGGACGGATGCCGTTGCTAGGCGACGGCGGCAGGGTCCCATTCCAGCGACCGCGCCGAGTCGATGGTCGCCTGGCCCAGCACGCGGGTGCCCTGGTACAGCACCATGGACTGGCCGGGGGCCACTCCGCGCATGGGTTCCGCCAGCCGGACCACCAGCTCGGAACGCGTTGCCCCGGAGGCGTCATCGGTTACGTCTTCCATCCAGCCGGTGGCTGCCACGGGGTCGCCGTGCGCCCGCACCTGGACTGTGCAGCTGAACCTTGTCCGGGCCGCGATCTCGGGAATGGGGCGTCCGGCCCAGGAGATCTTGATGCCGCGCATCTGGTCGATGTTCAGCAGCTGCTCGGGGCCGACCACTACCTTGTTTTCCTTGGGCCGGATTTCCAGCACGAAGCGCGGCTTGCCGTCCGCGGCCGGGGTGCCGAGCTTCAGGCCGCGGCGCTGGCCCACGGTGAAGGCATTGGCACCGGGGTGGGTGCCAAGCTTCTCGCCCGTCTCGTCCACGATGTCGCCCTCGGTCATGTTGATGCGCTCTTCGAGCCAGCCGCGGGTGTCACCGTCGGGAATGAAGCAGATGTCGTGGCTGTCCGGCTTGTTGGCCACGGACAGGCCGCGGCGTTCGGCTTCGGCGCGCACCTCGGCCTTGGACGGGGTTTCGGCCAGCGGGAACATGCAGTGGCGCAGCTGCTCCTCGGTCAGCACGCCCAGCACGTAGGACTGGTCCTTGGCCCAGTCGGCGGCGCGGTGCAGCTCCGGATCGCCGTCGGCGTTGGTGAGGACCTTGGCGTAGTGGCCGGTGCACACGGCGTCGAAGCCCAGCGCCAGCGCCTTTTCCAGCAGGGCGGCGAACTTGATCCGCTCATTGCAGCGCATGCAGGGGTTGGGGGTGCGGCCGGCGGCGTACTCGGCCACGAAGTCGTCCACCACGTCTTCCTTGAACCGCTCGGAGAAGTCCCAGACGTAATACGGAATGCCGAGGATGTCGCAGGCGCGCCAGGCGTCCCGCGAGTCCTCGATGGTGCAGCAGCCCCGGCTGCCGGTGCGCAGGGTGCCCGGCATCCGGGACAGTGCCAGATGGACGCCGACGACGTCGTGCCCTGCCTCCACTGCCCGTGCCGCGGCTACGGCGGAATCGACTCCGCCACTCATTGCTGCCAAAACCTTCATGAACTAAAACCTGTTCCTGCTGTCTGGATGCTGCTTACGTGTCCGGCCATGCCGGCTTTCTTGGCCCGCTCATACGCGTCGGGAAGTGCCTGCAACAATGTGTCAACGTCTTCGGCAGTGGTTGTATGCCCGAGGCTGAAGCGTTGTGCGCCACGTGCCTCGGTTTCGCTCAGCCCCATGGCCAGCAGCACATGCGAGGGCCTCGGGACCCCGGCCGTGCATGCGGATCCGGTGGAGGATTCGACGCCGGCCAGGTCCAGGAGGAAAAGCAGTGAATCCCCTTCGCAGCCCGGGAACGTGAAGTGGGCGTTGCCCGGCAGTCGGCGGCCCCCGCCGTCGTCGTCACGTGCCCCGCGCAGGACGGCCGCCGGAATGGCCCGCTCGACGCCGGTGATGAGGTAGTTCCGCAGGGTGCGCAGGCGCTCGGATTCGTCCGCGAGATGCTCGACGGCTTCCTGCGCCGCCGCGGCGAAGGCCGCGATCCCGGCAGTGTCCAGGGTGCCGGAGCGGATATCGCGTTCCTGCCCGCCGCCGTGCTGGACGGGAGTCAGTTTCACGGCACGGCCCACAACCAGTGCGCCCACGCCAACGGGACCGCCGATCTTATGCGCGCTGAGGGCCATCGTGTCCAGGCCGGCGCCGCGGAAATCCACCGGGAGGGCACCGAAGGCCTGCACCGCATCGGAATGCACCGGGATGCCGTATTCGTGGGCCAGGGCCGCAAGGGCGCGGATGTCCTGAACGGTGCCTACTTCGTTGTTCGCCCACATGGCAGTCAAAAGCGCCGTACTGTCGGCGTTCGCCTCCAGCTCCCGGCGGACGGCCTTGAGCGAAATCACGCCGTCCCCGTCCACGGGGATCCATACCGGCACCGCGCCTTCGTGTTTCTCCAGCCATTGGACGGTATCCAGGACGGCATGGTGCTCAATGCCGGAGACCAGGATGCGGGTGCGGGCCGGACCAGCGTCGCGGCGCGCCCAGAACAGGCCCTTGACGGCGAGGTTGTCCGCTTCCGTGCCCCCGGAGGTGAAAATGATCTCCGAGGGGTGGCAGCCGGCAGCTGCGGCCAGCATTTCCCGGGAGTCTTCCACGACCATCCGGGCGCGGCGGCCCGAACCGTGCAGGGACGAGGGATTGCCGCTGCGGCTGAGTTCTGAGGTGAGTGCGGCGAGGGCCGAAGCCGAAATCGGCGTGGTCGCCGCGTGATCTAGATACACGGGCACCAGCTAATTCTAGCGGTCATGGCGGCTCTTGCCGATTCGGGCGGCTGGGACTTTCCTGACGTTTCCCGCGGCGTGTCCTCGGTCACGGGGGTAGAGAATCCGAACCCCGGGAGGGAGGGGATCACCAGGTCGAAAGCATCCACAGTGTCCCGGCCGTGCGCGGCCGGGTCGGTGAGCGGGCCGATCAGATCCAGGAACTCGACGAAGGAACCGGGCCAGCCGTGGGTGAGAAGGAGCGGCAACGCGCCCTCGACCTTCGAGCGGATGTGGAGGAAGTGGATCCGCTGGCCGTCGATGACAGTGGTGAACTGGGGCAGCCCGTTCAGGGCAGCTGCCTGCAACGCCCAGTCGTATTCATCGGCCCAGTACGCAACCACGCGTTCGAGGTAGCCGGCCGGGACACCCGTTGCCCATTCTTCCCCTGGCAGTGCGGGCGCGAACCGCGTTCCCCGGAGCCTGTGGCCGAGCCGGTCTACCAGAGCCGGGTCGATCGGGATGCTGAAGGGCTGGATCTGCTCATTCACGGGTTCCTCCGCCGGTCGTAGGTCGGGGACAAATCCCCGATGTACGCCGACCATACGGATCCCGCAGGACACACACTGTCCTCCTTTGCCCCCGGCGCGGAAAAACCATCTTGCCGGATAGCGCTTCCGCGCCCGGACGCGGTGCAGGGACGACCGGTAGACTTGCCTCACGCAGCCGGACCAGCCGCCCGAGAGGAACCGCTTTGAGCCCGTCAGACCCGACGCTCTATGAGGTTTTAGGCCTGACCCCCGCGGCATCGGCGCTCGAAATCAAGACCGCCTACCGGAAGGCAGCCAGGAACGCCCATCCGGACCAGGGCGGCACGAGCGAGAGCTTCCACCGGGTCACGGAAGCCTACCGGGTGCTCTCCGATCCGCAGCGAAAGGCCGCATACGATCGCCGGTTCGGCCAGGGCACGGACGCCGGCAGCCCCGGCGCCGCTGCCGGCAGCAGCTCCGGCAGCCCGGCCAGCCGGGCCGCGGGAACCCGGTCCGCCCCGGAACGGACTCCGGCGGACCTGGATCGGCCGCCGGTGTTTGTCCCGGATTTCTCCCCGAAGGATCCTCCCCTCATCCCCCTGGTCCTGGCCGGACAGCAGGTACACGGCGCACCGCGCCGTCCCGGTTTACTGTCCCGGTTCGGTGCCGCCGCCGGACGGTTTGATGCCGAGAACCTCACCATCCGCCTATTGGAGCGTGAACTGCTGGAGGACTACCCGGCCGGGCGCCTGGTCAACGGCCTCCATATCCCGGATGCGGGCCCGCGCGGAGGCAACCTCGACGTGGGCCATGTACTGCTGGGCGGCTACCGCATGGCGGTCCTGGGGTCGCTGATGGCCTCGCCGGGCAACTACCGGTGGGACGGACAGCACCTGCTGCACCGCGGCCGGGAGGTTTCCACCCTGCGGCTGGCCGATGCGGTGCGGACCCTCCAGACCCGCTTTCCCGAGTGCAACGTCACAGGCTGGCTTGTCCTCCACAGCCCCAACGGAAACCCCTTCGAACCCATCGTTGACTACCCGCCGGCGCTTAGCCGCTCAGCACCCGCCACGCTGCACGTCGCCAACCCCGGCGGCCTGCTGCGGGAACTGCGCCGCTTCTTTGCCGAGGGCCCGCAGCCGAACACCGTCCAGCTGCCGGTGCTGGCACCGCTGATCGACGCGTCTGCCCGTTAACCGATGCGTTCGGCCCGCAAAGCCGGGCATAGGATGGGGCTGTGTTCCGTATCCTTTTCCATTCCCCTGAAATCCCCGGCAATACCGGAAACGCGATTCGCCTTGCGGCCATCACCGGCGCCGAACTCCACCTGGTGGAGCCCCTCGGCTTCAGCCTGGAGGACTCCAAGCTGCGCCGTGCCGGGCTTGACTACCATGACCTGGCCGTCCTGCACGTCCATGCGAACCTGCAGGACGCCTGGGATGCCCTGAAACCCGAACGTGTGTATGCGTTCACCTCGGACGGGGACACCACCCACACCGATATCGAGTATCGTGCCGGAGACGTCCTGATGTTTGGCCGCGAGTCGGTGGGACTGTCAGACGAAGTGAAGAAAGATCCGCATATCACCGCCCGGGTACGGATTCCCATGCTGCCGTCCCTGCGGTCCCTGAACCTTGCCAATTCCGCCTCCATTGCCGTTTACGAAGCCTGGCGCCAGCACGGTTTCGCCGGCGCCCAGCTCTAGCGAAGGACACTTCCCATGCCTGAACTCCACCTCGGCGACGCGTTCGACGCCGGCGCCGCCGACTTCGAGCGGCTTGCACCTTCGCTTTGGAACCCCATGGGAAACGCCCTCGTGGCTGCGGCTGACATTACCCTCGGCGACCGGGTCCTGGACGCCGGCTGCGGCAGCGGTGCCACCACCATTCCGGCTGCGCAGTTCGCCGGCCCCGACGGCCTCGTCGACGGCGTGGATCTCAGCGCGCAGATGCTGTCCCTGACCCAGGCGAAGGCAGACACCCTCGCACTCAGCAATGTTTTCCTGACGCAGGCGGACGTCACCTCCTGGCAGTCCGATGCACCCTATGACGCGGTGGTCAGCGCCTACTCCCTGTTCTTCCTCCCGGATATGGATGCCGGCGCCGCCCACCTCGTGTCGCTGCTCCGCAGCGGCGGGCGCTTCGCCCTCAGCACCTGGGCCGAAGGATCCTGGGAGCCGTTCCGGGAGCTGCTGTGGAAAGCCTGCCTGCAGGAACGCCCTGAACTTGCCGACCTTCCCCTGTCAGGAAGCCGGAACGTGCAGCGGCTGCAGACACCGGGGAAGCTCACCTCCTGGCTGGAGTCCCTGGGCCTGACCGACATCACCATCGCGGCCACGCCGGGGCAGGTCCAGCTCAGTCCCTCACTGGCCTGGTCGATGGTGCTTGGCGGCGGCTACCGGCTGCTCCTGCCCGAAGATCCGGCAGCGGTGGAGCGGGTCCGTGCCGCTTTCCTGGCGGAGCTCGGCGAGGATTTCGCCCTCGATACCGGCACCCTCATCGCCACGGCCGTCCGCCCCTAGTACCCCGTGCAGCGGGGGTCCGGCAGCAGCGGGGGTCCGGCAGCAGCGGCCCCCGCTAGAACCCGGCGATGGTCTCCGGGGTGTTCACGCCCACTGCGTGGAACGTCTCCGCGCTGGCACCCTCCGGAAGGCCGTGCCGGCGGGCATTGTCCTGCAGGAACCGGCGGACCGAGGCATCCATGCCCTCAAGGTCCGGATGCTGGCTCGCGTGGACCCGGATGGCGGCGAGTTTGACGTCCACGGTGGAACTGACATCCACCGCCGTGTTCTCCCGCTCCCGCGGCGCACCGTAAAACCACAGCCACGGCACTTTGTACGCCTGCAGCCCCTGCTCCGCGAGTTCCGGATAGGCGAACGGATTCTCGGCGGCAGGGTACACGGCCCGCGTGACAATTTCGCCGCAGGCCAGATGGTCCGGATGGCTCGCCTGGAGGCGGTCCCAGTTCCGCTCGGGGTGCATGGACAGCACGACGTCGGGACGCACCCGGCGGATCTGCTCCACCACCCGGGCAATCACCGCGTGGTTCACCTCCAGATAGCCGTCCCGCTCCCCCAGGAACACAATGTCCCGCACACCCACCCGGCGGGCGGCCTCGCGCTGCTCCGCACTGCGGAGTTCGGTGACACCGGAGCGGTCGGAGGGATCGAAACCGCCGGCGTCTCCGGCGGTCATGATGCAGTAAGTGATTTCGGCACCGGAGCGTGCCCAGCCGGCCAGCGTTCCGGCCGCGCCGAAATCGATGTCATCCGGATGGGCGGCGAAAGCCAGGACCCGGGCCGGGGTCTGCAGGGACTCCATGCTAGGCCCTGCGCTTCCGGATCTCCTCGGCCGCCTGGGGCAGCACGGAGAACACATCGCCCACAATGCCGAAGTCCGCAATCTCGAACACCGGCGCGTCCGCGTCCTTGTTGACCGCAACGATCACCTTGGCGGTCTGCATGCCGGCCTTCTGCTGGATGGCACCGGAGATGCCGGCGGAAATGTACAGCTGCGGGGAAACCGTCTTGCCGGTCTGGCCCACCTGGGCGGAATGCTCGATCCAGCCGGCATCCGTCGCCGCCCGCGAGGCACCCACTGCGCCGCCGAGCAGGTCCGCCAGTTCTTCCACGGGACCGAAGTTCCCGTCCATGCCGCGGCCCCCGGCCACGATGACCCGCGCCTCGGCCAGTTCGGGACGTCCGCTGACGCGCTTGCCGGAACGGCCGGTGACCCGGGCGGCGGGGCCGGCGTCGGAAAGCGGCACCTCAACCAGCTGCGGGGCCGCGGCAGCCGGATCGGCCGGTGCGGGTTCGACGCTGTTGGCTTTGACCGTGATCACGGGCGTGCCCGTCCGTACCCGGCACGTGGACGTATAGGACCCGGCCAGCACCGACTTGGTGACGGCGAGATCGGGAGCCACGGCCACGGCGTCGGTAATGACACCGGAGCCCAGCTTGATGCCGGTGCGGGCGGCGATCTCCCGGTCCTCGAAGGAATTGCCCAGCAGGATGGCGTCGGGCTGTTCGGTCTTCGCCGCATCTGCCAGGAAGGCGGCCTTGGCGGCCACCAGGACGGCGTCCAGCTCCCCTGCCGGTTCGTAGACCTTCACGGCGCCGTGGGAGGCGAGGGCATCGAGCATGGCCGGATCCACACGGCGTGCGGCAGCGACCACCGGTGTCCCCACGGTGCCCGCAAGGGTCAGCAGTTCGCGGGCAGCCCGCGGCAGGGGCAGGGCTGGGACATCAAGAAAAACCAGGACGGACGCCATGATGCGCTCCTTCGGGATGTAGGCGGCGGCGCCTGCGCAGCGCCGGTTCAATGCAGGAGAAGTCTTAGATCAGTTTCTGCGCGGCGAGGTATTCCACCAGCTGCACGCCGGCTGTGCCGTCGTCGGTGATGACGGTTCCCTGCGAGCGCGGCGGCCGGGGGGCCGAAGCCGCTACGGCGGTCCAGGCGCCGTCCTGCCCCACCTGTGCGGGGTCCACGCCGATATCGGCGAGTGTCAGGACGGTGACGGGTTTCTTCTTGGCCGCCATGATGCCCTTGAAGTTCGGGTAGCGCGGGTTGTTGGCCTGGTCCGTCACCGAGACGAGCGCGGGCAGCGGTGCGTCGACCGTCTCCGTGAAGGAGTCGCCGTCGCGGCGGGCCGTCACTACCGCCGCACCGTCGACGTCGGCGACTGCGAGCTCGGAGGCGAAGGTCACCTGTGCCAGCTGCAGCCTTTCGGCGAGCTGCGCCGGAACCAGCGAGGTTTCGCCGTCGGTGGATGCCATCCCCGTGATCACCAGGTCCACCGGGCCCTGGGTTTCTTCGAGGGCACGCACGGCCGCGGCGAGGGCCAGTGAGGTGCCGGCCGCGTCGGATCCCGCGAGGGCATCGTCGGTCAGGTGTACGCCGGCATAGGCGCCGATCTGCAGGGACTTCTTCACTGCGTTCACTGCGGCCGCCGGTCCCATGGCCAGGGCCGTGACGCGGTTGCCGGCGCTCTCCCCGCCGCGTGCCTCGGCCAGCTGCAGCGCGGCTTCGAGGGCGTATTCGTCCAGCTCGGAGAGAATGCTTTCGGCGCGGTCCAGGGTATGCCCGGGTCCGGTGAGGTGCCGGTCAAACTGTGCGTCGGGGACATGCTTGACCAAAACAACAATGTTCAGCGGACGGGTGGCTGACTCCTGCATTCGGCGCCTTTCCGGTAAGGAAATCGGTTCTCAGCGGCTAAGGGATTCCCCCGCCGACGCGCACCGCCCGGGCAGCGGTGCCATTAAAGCTAATCACACACTGGACGGGCTTTCCCGTCAGCCCCGGCGGAGCCCCGGCAGACAGCCGCAGGGCCGCCCTGCGGAGGTCTTCCGCAGGACGGCCCTGCCCTTGTTCAGTGAGCCGCCATAAGGCTCCTGCCGAAACAGATGCGCTTACTGCTTGGCCGAATCACCGAGCGTGACGTCGACGCTGTCTGCCTTCCCGCCGCGGGTGTAGTCGACGGTCACCTTGCCTCCGGCAGGCTGCATGCGGATCGCAGCCGTGAGTGACTGGGCATCGGTCACGGGGATGCCGTCCACCGAGGTGACCACGTCCCCCGCGCGCAGTCCTGCCTTTTCACCGGGCGAGCCGGGCACTACCTCGGCAACTTTCGCCCCTACCGTAAAGGTCGAGGAGGAGTCGGACGCGGTTGCCGGGGTAACCGAAACACCGAGGTAGCCGTGCGTAGCCGACCCGTCCTTGATGATTTCCTCGGCGACGCGCTCGGCGTAACTCATCGGCACGGCAAAGCCGACGCCGATGTTGCCGCTGTCCTCGCCGGCAGAACCCGAGGCGGCCGAGGCGATGGCCACGTTCACGCCGATGACCTCGCCGTCGGTGTTCACCAGGGCGCCGCCGGAATTTCCGTGGTTGATGGCGGCGTCGGTCTGGATGACGTTGAGGAAGATCGAGCTCTCAGCGGTGCTCTGATCCTGCGAGGAGCCGTCCGGCGGCGCGAACCGGAAGCCGAAACCGTTGTCCTCGGGGGCATCGGAACTGTCCGACCCCTCCGGGGCGGCAGAGGACTGGACGCTGATAGTGCGGTTCAGTGTGGAGACAATACCGTCGGTGACGGTTCCGGACAGGCCAAGCGGCGCACCGATGGCAATAACGGTGTCTCCGACATTCAGCTTCCCGGAGTCTCCCAGTGCAGCCGGCGTCAGGTCGTCGGCATCCACCTTGATCACGGCGAGGTCCGATACCGGATCCGTACCGACCACGGTGGCGGTCAGCACCCGTCCGTCGGAGGTCTGGACCTCGACGTCGGGGTTGGCGGCGGTGCCTCCGAGCGTCACCACATGCGTATTGGTCAGGATGTGGCCGTCGTTGTCCAGGATGATCCCGGACCCGGTGCCGGTGCTTCCCGAGGCGGCTACTTCAATGGTGACAACGCTGGGACCGGCCTTTACTGCCGCTGCGGTGACGGAGTTGACGCTGTCTTCGTTGTTCACCACGACGGTCTGCGGCTGGCTGGCCCGGGCAGCTGCGTCGCCGTCGTCCATGAGGGCGTTGGCCCCTACAGCCACGCCGCCGCCGAGCAGCCCTGCCAGCAGCATGCCCCCAACCAGTGTGCCGGCGCCGAACCTCTTCGCCCGTGACCCGCGTGCCGGTGCGGTTCCGGCAGGGGCCTGGAATGCGGTGCCGGGGTGCGCAGCCCCGTACGGGGAGGATCCGTGAGCTGCGCCGGGGGCGGCGGGTCCGTTTCCGGTGCCCGGCTGTCCGGATACGGGAGCGCCCTGAAGCGGCTCCGTGGGCGGATTGATCCGCTCGCCGGACTGAGGAGCATTGGAGGTTTGACCCCCCTGGGCTCCCGGGAACGACGGCGGAGCGGGCGGGCGGGGAGGCAGCGGACGCTCGTCGGCTCCCCCGTGTTGCTCAGTCATGTGGGTTGTCCTTTCAAGGTTCGGTTTGCCCATGGTCTAGCGACAACGTGTTGGTACAACTATGACAGTGCAAGCTGGGACATACGAGGACGGTTGCTGGACATCGGCTGTGAACAACCCGAATGCCCGTTGTATCGGGAACCGCCCTCAGCTGCGGTAAATGCGCAGGTCAGGCCGCCCGGCCCGGAGGTCTACGCAGCGCCGGCCCGCCCGCGGCCCGGTGGACGCGGCATAGGGCGGCCCCTAGACTCGGTACCAAGGTCATATGCTGCCCCTCACGGCCTGTGGAACCGGCCAAGTCGAAAACCAAAGGATGTTTTATGCGGTTACGGAACAGGTTGGCGGCCGTACTCGGCCTGAGCGCAGTGACGGTCCTGGTCCCCGCCGCGGCTGTCGCCGGACCCCTGGACCTTCCCCGGGCCGCGGCCGGATCGGTTATCCGTGTTCCGGCCGAATCACCCGTGCGGATCCCGCCCGGCGAATACATAGTCGACCCGGCCGACGTGCTGGGCAGCGATGCCTCGGAGGTGCAGGAGGCCATTTCCGAGGTGCAGCGCAACACCGGGTACACCCTCTATGTTGTCTACGTGGATTCCTTCACCAACCCCTCGGACCCCGTGGCCTGGTCCCGGGAGGTGGTCCAGGGCAAAGGCATGGGAGCCAAGGAAGCGCTCCTGAGCATTGCCACCGAGGACCGGAAAATCCAGGTTTCCACCGGGGACCAGAGCGTCCTCACCCAGGCCCGCCGCAATGCCATCCTGGCCGCCGCCACTGATCCCCTGCTGGGATCCCAGGACATCTCCTCCGCCCAGTGGGCCAACAGTGCCGTGAACGCCGCCGATTCCCTGGCCGACATCGCCGGCGGGGGAAGCGGGGAGGTTGCCGCCGCACAGGAGTCCGGCGGAGCCGCCGTGGCTCCCCTGGTGGTCGGCGGGGTGGTGGTGGCCGGTGGACTGGGAACCGCCCTGCTGATCCGCAGCCGGCGCCGCAAATCCGCCGGAGCTGCCCCCGCGCAGCAGCAGGCGCCGGCGGCACCCGTGGATCCGCTGGACACCATGAGCGTTCCGGACCTCCGCAAGCGTGCGGGAAGCCTGCTCGTGGCAGCGGACGACGCAATCAAATCCAGTGAGCAGGAGCTGGGCTTCGCCATGGCTGCCTACGGTGAAGACGCCGTGACCACCTTCTCGGAGGACCTGGCCGCGGCGCGGGCCCACATGGGTGAATCCTTCAAGCTGCAGCAGCAGCTCGATGACCACATACCGGACACCGAACAGCAGCAGCGCACCTGGCTGAAGGAAATCATCCGCCGGTGCGAGGCCGTCAATGATTCGCTGCAGGCGCACAAGGAAGAGTTCGATTCCCTCCGGGAACTGGAGAAGAACGCTCCGGCCGCACTGCAGCAGGCACGCGAGGCGGCAGACCAGGCCGCCTCGCGCCTGAGCACATCCGCGGCGACGCTGGACTCGCTGCGTTCGCGCTATGCCGCCTCGGCGGTCAGCCAGGTCAGCGACAACATCGACCAGGCCCACGAACGCCTGGCGTTTGTCACCAATGCCGCCGCAACGGCGAATGAAAAACTCTCCGATGGGGATACTTCCTCGGCCGTGGTTTCCGTCCGTGCTGCCGAAGAAGCGGTCCATCAGGCAAACGTGCTGCTGGACGCGATCGACAAGCGCAGCCAGGAACTCGACGGCACCCGGCAAGAACTGCAGCGCGCCGTTGCCGATGCCAACCAGGACCTCGCCCAGGCCGGCGCCATCGCCCAGGGCGGGACTGCCCCCGGCCTCGCAGGTCCTGCGGCGGGAGTCCGTTCCGCCCTTGACGCAGTCCAGCAGGCGACGCAGGCCGGGCCCATTGACCCGGTGGACCTGCTGCGCCGGCTGGAGACGGCGAACGCCCAGCTCGATGCCGCGCTGGAAGGGATCCGTGACCGCCAGGAGCAGGAACGGCGGGCACGGGATTCCCTGCAGCACGCCATCATGGCCGCACAGGCCCAGATTTCCGGCACCTCCGATTACATCCGCGCACGCCGCGGCGGCGTGGGAAGCGAGGCACGCACACGCCTGGCTGAAGCCGAACGCAACCTGCAGCAAGCCGTGGCCATGCAGGCCGGGGATCCGGTGAGCGCCCTGGCCTACGCCCAGCAGGCCAATGCCCTGGCCGCCCAGGCCGCGGACATGGCTCAGCAGGACGTTGACGGTTTCGGCGGCGGATTCGGCGGCGGTTACGGCGGGGGCGGCGGGGGCAACGGCCTGGGCGGCGCGTTGCTGGGCGGTATCCTCATTGATTCCATCCTGCGCGGCGGCTCGCACGGCGGCGGATGGGGCGGCGGCGGCTTCGGCGGCTTCGGCGGCGGCGGTTTCGGTGGCGGCGGCTTCGGTGGCGGCGGCGGCTTCGGCTCGTCCGGCGGAAACTTCTAGCCTGCCGGGGTCGAACGAAGCGAAAGTGCACCAAGATGTACCCGTACCGCGTCAAACGCGGAGGCGGGAATTTTCCGAACACAGCAGATTGAAAGGCAGACACCGTGGTTAAGCAGTCGATTTTCGGACGTATCACCCAATTGGCCAAGGCCAACATCAACGCCATCCTGGACCAGGCCGAGGACCCGCAGAAGATGCTCGACCAGATGGTGCGCGATTACAGCAGCAACATCGCCGAGGCCGAGAGCGCCGTCGCGCAGACCATCGGCAATCTGCGGATGCTGCAGGACGATTACAACGAGGACATCCAGAACGCCCAGAACTGGGGCAACAAGGCGCTGGCTGCCTCACGCAAGGCTGATGAGTTCCGTGCCGCCGGCAACACCGCGGATGCCGAGAAATTCGACAACCTTGCCAAGGTGGCCCTTCAGCGGCAGATTGCCTCAGAAAACGAGGCCAAGGGCGCCGAGCCGACCATTGCCTCGCAGGAAGAAATCGTTGACCGCCTCAAGACCGGACTGAACCAGATGAAGGGCAAGCTGGACCAGCTCTCCAGCAAGCGCGATGAACTGATTGCCCGCGCCCGCACCGCCTCCGCCCAGACGCAGATGCACGAGGCCATGAAGAGCATCGACGTTATGGACTCCACCTCCGAGGTGGGCCGTTTTGAGGAGAAGATCCGGCGCGAAGAGGCCCGCGTCCGCGGCGCCAACGAGCTCGCGGCCTCCAGCCTGGACGCGCAGTTCGAATCCCTTGAAGATCTCGGCGAGCAGACCGAGGTGGAAGCCCGCCTGGCTGCCCTGAAGTCTTCGGGCACGAAGCAGTCCGCCCTCGAGGACTAGCCTTTCCCGTTCCCGGGGCTCTATTGAGGGCGGGCGCCGCCGGTGCCCGCCCTTCGCCGTCTGCAAGCCGTTGACATCAGCAGCGCGGTGACGAGGACGCAGAGCGCCCCCAGGGACAGGTAGACACCCGCCTGGACACTATCCAGCCCCTGGAATGCGCGACGGGGTGCTCCCCATGAAGGAAGTCGAATTCTGCCCGCACCCGGACAAGCGAAAGTCCCCCGAGGTTCCTTACGGATCCTCGGGGGACTTGCTTTTGGTTGCGGGGGCAAGATTTGAACTTGCGACCTCTGGGTTATGAGCCCAGCGAGCTACCGAACTGCTCCACCCCGCGGCGCAATATCTAACTCTACCCGCCGCGGGACGAGGGTGCAAACCGGCAGTCGGCTGCGGCGGAACACCGGAGTGCTCCGCCGCGCCCGGTTAGTTGCCCTCTTCTGCCGGAGCGGTGGCTTCGTCGGAGGGCGCTGTGGCGCCCGGCTCGGCGGCGTCTCCGCCCGTCGAACCCTCCATCCGCTCCTGTGCTGCCGTGGCCCGGGTGATGGCATCCTGGAGCCGTGCCTGCGCTTCGCCGTACGCTGCGAAGTCGCCGCGGCCAAGGGCTGCCTGGCCGTCCTGGATGGCCTGTCCGGCGTCGGAAAGGGCTGTTGACAGCTCCGACTGGGCCGTGACGTCCGTCCCCTCCGGAGCCGGCGGCGTGGCTCCGACGTTGCCGGAATCCCCTGTGGAGGCACCGGAGTCACCGCCGAAGATCTGGTTCAGCGCTTCATCCAGGGTCGGGGCGAAGCCGACCTTCTCGCCGAAGTTGACCAGTACGCGCTGCAGCGTCGGGTATGACGCTTCACCGGAGGACTGGACGTAGACCGGCTGGACGTACAGGATGCCGTCGCCGACCGGGAGGGTTAGCAGGTTGCCGTTGATGACTTCCGAGGCACCCTGGCGCAGGAGGTTCAACGCGTTGGAAACGGTGGGATCCGAGTTGAACGTGTTCTGCGCCTGGCCCGGCCCGGGAACGCCCGTGTCGGTGGGCAGTGCCAGCAGTCGGAGCTTCCCGTAGGTGTCACTCTTGACGCCCGCCTCACCGGTGCCGGCATCCGCATCGGCGGAAAGGAACCCGTACAGGACGTTGCGGGGGTCCCCGCCCTCATTCACGAAGGGAATGAACGGCGTGGTCAAGGAGAAGGTTGCCTCGTCCTGTCCCGGCATCTGCAGCGACAGGTAGTACGGAGGCTGCTTGATATTGCCGTTGCCGCCCGTGGGATCCGCAGGAACACTCCACGCGTCATCGTTCTGGTAGAAGGAATCCGGTTCGGTGACATGGTACTTGCCGAGCAGCTCGCGCTGGACCTTGAACTGGTCCTCCGGGTAGCGGACGTGCGCCAGCAGGTCCGCCGACATGTCGCTGTACTTCTTCAGGGTGGAGGGGAAGACGCTCTGCCAGGACTGCAGCAGCGGATCCTCGGTGTCCCAGGCGTACAGCTCCACGGAACCGTCATAGGCGTCAACCGTGGCCTTCACCGCGTTGCGGATGTAGTTCACCTGTTCCTGCGGCAGGGCCGCAGCGCCGGGGGTCAGGGAGTCAGTGGTGGCGTCCTGTAGCTCCTGCTGCGTGGAGTACGGGAAGTACTTGCTGGTGGTGTATCCGTCCACGATCCACTTCACGCGCCCGTCGATGACTGCGGGGTAGGCGTTGCTGTCCACTGTCAGGTACGGGGCAGCCTTCTCCACCCGATCGCGGGGGTCCCGGTCATACAGGATCTGCGATTCCTCGTTGATGGCGTCCGCGAGGAGGAGCTCGGTGGACTGGAACTTGATCGCGTAAACCAGCTGGTTGAACAGATTGCCGACGCTGGGTCCGCCTTCGCCGTTGAAAGTGGTCTGCGATTCCTCTTCGGAGTTACCCGTCTGCGGCCGGTCGATTTCCACCGGAGCAGTGCCCTCGGGGGCACCGACCACCGAGTACTGCGGGGAGTTCTCCCCGAAGTAGATCCGCGGCTCGTAGGCTCCGCCGTCGGTAAGGACGCCCGTGGAGGGGATCCCGGACTCCATGAAGCTCGGCTTGCCGTCCGGCCCCACGGTCGAACCGCGTGCCGCCACCACGCCGTAGCCGTGCGTGTAGAGGATGTGTTCATTGACCCAGCCGCTGGGCACCCCGCCGACGTTCAGTTCGCGGACGGCAATGACGGTGTCCTGTATCTCGCCGTCGATCTCGTACCGGTCCACGTTCAGGGTCTGGGGGAACTGGTAGTACTGGCGGAACTGCTGCAGCTGGCCGAACGCGTCCGAGACGACGTTCGGGTCCAGCAGCCGGATGTTGGCAGTGGTGCCGGCGTCCTGGGCGAGGGCTCCGGGGTTGGCGTTCACCGTGGCGTCGTAGGGGATGACCTCGGTGTCGGTCAGCCCGTAGGCCTCGCGGGTGAGGTCGATGTTGCGCTGGATGTACTCGCGCTCAAGGCTCAGTTCCGAGGGCTGGACCTGGTAGCGCTGGACGATCCACGGGTAGACACCGCCGGCCACGATGGCCGTGATGATCAGCATGGCGGTACCGATGATGGGCAGGCGCCAGCGGCCGATGATCGCCGAAAGGATGAACAGGACGGCAACAATGACCGAAGCAACGGCCAGGATGGCCTTCGTCGGGATGACTGCTTCAACGTCGGTGTACAGGGCACCGGTCCAGGTTCCGGAGGTGCTCAGCAGCGTGTCGTAGCGGTCCAGCCAGAAGTTGATGCCCTGCAGGATCAGGAACGCAGCGGCGATGACGGCCAGGTGGATGCGGGCCGGGCGGCTCACGAACACGCCCTTCTCCTCCAGCCGGATACCGCCGTAAAGGTAGTGGGTCATCAGCCCGGCAATACCGGCGATGACGACGACGCTGATCAGGAACCCCACGAGGAAACCGATAAACGGCAGGGTGTTCAGGTAGAAGCTGTAGTCCATGTTGAACTGCGGATCGGTCTTGCCGAAGTCCCGCCGGTTGAAGAAGAGCAGGGCCTGCTGCCACATGGACATCGCGGCTGTGCCGGCAAAGCCGCCCACCACAATCGGAATACCGATCATGAGCAGTTTGCGGACCGGTTCCAGCTGGGCCTGGTAGCGGTTTAGGTTGTCCTGCAGGGCACTGTCGGGCGCATAGATCGGCCGCGAGGTATAGGCAACGCGGATGCTGGCGAACACGCCGGCGGCCATCACGACGAAGGCGGCCAGGAACATGGCGATCCTGGTCAGGTTCTCCTTGACGAAGACTTCCAGGTAGCCCAGCTGGTCGTACCAGAGGATGTTTGCATATACCTGGGAGAAATACACAAAGCCAATAACCAGAACGGCAACAACTATCAGCGTGGCGATCAGCGGGCTGCGCCGCCGTCGCCTGCCGACGGCCGTGGCCGCGCCGGGTGGGGAAAATGGGCCGTTTGGTCCGGAAGTCACAGTTACCTCATCGTTCGGTGCGTCGGCTCGCGGCCTTTCCGGAATGCACCGGCGGAAGCATCTTCGGGTCTTGATTCACCGTCCAGATCCCCGCCGGATGGCCCGGAAGCCGTCCTTTGAACCATTCTGCCTTGGATTACTCCGCGGCGGCCACTTCGACCGGATGCCGCAGGCAACCTTGTCCCGATCGTAACTACGGCAGGGCCCCTGCCACTAGGGGGTGCACTGCGGCAGGTCCGCTGCACTCCCGCCGGCAGCAAGCTTTTCGACGGCGTTGATGGCCTCGTCCAGGGTAGAAACACGCACCACGTCCAGGCCGTCGGGAACATGTCCGACCACTTCGCCGCAGTTGTCCGCAGGCGCCAGGAAGTACTCGGCGCCGGCGTCGGACGCCCCGATGAGCTTCTGCCGGATCCCGCCGATGGGGCCGACGTTGCCCGCCGCGTCGATGGTGCCCGTCCCGGCGAAGTGTTTGCCGCCCGTCATGGACTCCGGGGTGAGCCGGTCCACGATCCCCAGCGCAAACATCATTCCCGCCGACGGTCCGCCCACCTGTTCCATTCCAGCGCCGATGCTGACGTCAAAGGGAAATTCGAAGGACGTCGCCAGTTCGATGCCCAGCTGGTACGTGCCGGAGTCGGATTGCCGCGGCGTCACGGATTCGGTCACTTCGTTCCCGTCCCGCCGCACCGTGATCTCGGCAGCCGTGCCGCCGCCGTCGTTCAGTACCGACCGCAGGGTGTCGATGCCGTCGATCCGGGTGTCCCCCACCGCGACCACTGTGTCTCCGGCCTGCAGCACGCCTTCGGCCGGTGCGCCTTCAACCACGGCGGCAACGGTGAGTTCCTGGGTGTATCCGATGTCGAGGTGCGTCAGGGCAGCGGCGGTGGCGGCCTCCTGCGACGACGTCATGGCAGCGGCGTTTTCCTCATCCACCTCGTCACTGGTGGTTCCCGGCGCATAGAGGAATTCGGTGGGGTACACGACGTCGTTGGTGTCCACCCAGCCGCCCAGCGCCTGGAAAATGCTGATGTTGGTGCTGGGTCCGCCGGAAACGTAGACCGTGGTCAGGTCCAGCTCACCGTCGGTGGGGTAGCTCGGCCGCCCCTCGATCTGGATGATCTCCGAGTCCCCGGCGCTGCCCAGCGTGTTGAACGTCGGCCCGGGGGACTCCACCACGTACTGCGCCGGCAGCAGCAGGCCGGCAGCACCGAGTACGACGGCGAGCGCTCCGGCGACGAGCATGGCGCGGGACCGGGCTGTGCGTTTCGCCGGTCCCGGGCGTCCGGCGCCCAGGCCCTGGTACGGATAGACGGAATAGCTGCCGTCCGGCAGCGGAGCCGGGACGGGCTCCCCGGATGCGGGGGTGTCCGGGCTGCCGTGCGCCGGGGTCCTGCTGTCGTCATGGGAGGGGCGCAACTGACCAACCTTTTCCTGCGCTCGGGTGCTGTCTCGTGTGCTGTACGGAGCCGGGCCCGCCTTCGGGCTGCCGACCCTGCAAGCCTACGCCCGGCTCCCGCCCCGCCCGTGCAGGGCAGGCTTTGCCGACAGCGAACGAAACAGGCCGTGCGGGACAGGGCTTGGCCCCTGCCGGTAACGTAAGGGGAATATGCTCGGCGGTTGCCGGGCATCGAAGGCCGAATTTTCCGCTTTATTTTCTTCCACAGGACCGGTGGTTACTCCATGAGCTCCAATCCATCCGACCGCGGGGACGACCCGCAGGATCCGCTGTCCGAAATGCTGGCGCGCCTGTTCGGCGCCGGCGGAGCGGGCGGCATGGATCCTTCCGAGCTGGCCAAGGCCGCCGGACTGCCCTCGGACCCCAACGCGATGGCGATGATCTTCCAGCAGGTCCAGGCCATGTTCAGTGCCTCCTCGGACGGGCCCGTGAACTGGCAGCTCGCCAAGGACAACGCCCGGCGGGTGGCGGCCACCGGCAGCGACCCGTCCACCGGCCCCACCGAAGCCCGCGAGGTTGACGAGGCGCTGCATCTGGCAGAGCTCTGGCTGGACCCCGCCACCGATTTTGCCTCCACCGCCGGCCTTGGCCGCGCCTGGTCCCGGGCCGAATGGGTGGAAGCCACCATGGATTCCTGGCGCCGCCTGACCGAACCTGTGGCCGTGAGCATCTCCGAAGCCCTCTCCAACGCCATCACCACGCAGATGCCCGAAGAGATGAAGTCCATGATGGGCGGGGCATCCTCCATGCTGGCGAACATGGGCGGGGCGATGTTCGGCATCCAGCTCGGCCAGGCAGTGGGGGCACTGTCCAAGGAAGTAGTCAGTTCCACCGACATCGGGCTGCCGCTGGCCGCCGGAACCATGGCGCTGCTGCCTGCCAACGTTGCCGCGTTCGGCGAAGGGCTGGATGTCCCCGAAGCGGAGATCCGCCTGTACCTGGCGGTCCGCGAAGCTGCGCATGCCCGTCTCTTCGCACGGGCCCCCTGGTTGGCATCGCATCTGTTCGGCACCATTGAAAGCTACGCCCGCGGCATCCACATCGATATGTCCAAGATCGAGGAAGCCGCCCGGGACATTGATCCGTCCAACCCGGAATCCATCCAGTCCGCCCTTTCCGGCGGGGTCTTCCAGCCCCAGCGCACCCCAGCGCAGGACGCCGCCCTGGAACGGCTGGAGACCGCTCTGGCCCTGGTGGAAGGCTGGGTGGACGAAGTCACCGCAGCCGCCACGGCAAACCTTCCCTCGGCGGGTGCCCTGCGCGAAATGATCCGGCGGCGACGTGCCAGCGGCGGCCCCGCAGAGCACACCTTCGCTTCCCTGGTGGGCCTGGAGCTGCGTCCGCGGCGGCTGCGCGATGCCGCCGCCCTCTGGGCACACCTGACGGAGGAACGCGGCATTGAAGGCCGCGACGCCATCTGGCAGCACCCGGACCTGATGCCCACGTCCGAGGACCTGGACGATCCGAAGGGCTTCAGCCGGCGGCGGGAGCTGCTGGAAGCTGCCGACTCCGATGTTGATGCTGCACTGAAGCGCCTGCTCGACGGCGGATTCGACACTCCGGCGGAGGCATCCGAAGAGACTGCTTCCGACGCCCCCGAGGCAGGAAGCACCGACGGCGGTGCCGACGAATCCGGCTCTGACGGCGGGACCGGCGGCAATGATGAACCCGGCAGTGACGACGGGACCGGCAACGGCGGGGACGACAGGCCCGGCGTCGGTTAGTCCGGCCAGCACGTCCCCCTAACTACTCCAGAGGCAGCAGCCTCTGGAGTAGTTGCGTTTAACGTGCCGTCAATCCTCCTCTGCCTCCCCGGTGTCCTCCCCCGCGTCCCCGGTGTCCTCCCCCATTTCGCCCCGCAGGCCGCGCGCACTGGCGAAAGCGGCACCGGAGAGGAAGGCCTTGGCGGTCTCGGTCTGCGGATAGCTTTCCAGCAGACGCCAGAAGGCCGGACCGTGTGAGGGCACGAGCAGATGCGCGAGTTCATGAAGCAGCACATAGTCGACCACCCACTGGGGCATGCCCTGCAGTTTGTCGGACAGCCGAATGGTTCCCCTGGCCGGGGTGGCGGATCCCCAGCGCGAGTTCTGGTTGCTGACCCAGCGGACGGACCGGGGGCGGGCCCGTCCGGACAAATAGGTCCGCGACAGTCCGCGGGCACGCAGCATCAGGTTCCCCTCAGCGGCCTCCGGATCCGCCTCACCTGCGACGCGTTCTTCCAGCCGCGCCACCATCTTCCGAACCCATTCCGCTTCCTGCGCGGCGGAGAAATGCGCGGGAATGGAGATCAGGGCGACCCCGTCCCGGAAAACTGCGTTGACGGTCCGTTTGCGCCGGGCGGACCGGCGTACCTGGATGGGTATTCCGCTGCTGGTTACGGCCGGGATGACGGCATCAACGATCTGTTGAGGGGAAGGCATATTCCAAGCGTAGCGGCCGCCGCCGACACCTCTGCAGCCTGTGGATAACCCCGTGCGCTCCGGTCCGGCGTGCCAGCATGGTCACCTGCCCGGCCGAACGGGCTGTGCCGCCGGACCCGGAAGACGCCGGCGGGAAGGACCAGAGCGAGGGAGCCGGACATGCGGATCAATCCTGGAATTCATGTGCTCGAAGTTTCACCGGGTGCCCGGCAGCTGGGGATCGGCCCGGGGTCCCTGCTGCTGCGCAACCTGCAGGATGCAGACGCCGCGTTTCTGGCGGTCCTGCGCCAGGGGGTTCCGGACGGGACGGAGCAGGAAGCGGCCGCCGGCCTGTCCCTGCCTCCGGAGCGTGCCGCTTCGCTGCTGCAGGTTCTGGACCCGCTGTTGGTACCCCATGACGGTACAGCGGACCCCATCCCCTCGCTGCGTTCGGAACGCCTGTTCCCCGATTCGCAGCGGCTCTCCTCCGCCTACCGGGTCAACGGTGAAGAATCCATCCGGAGGCGGGCCACGGCGGCGGTGTCCGTTGACGGGCTGGGACGTGCCGGTGCCCTGCTGGCGCGAACCCTTGCCTCCGCCGGCATTGGAACCCTGATGCTGGCGGACCCGGCGGTGGTGTCCCCGGCGGACGTCGGCGCTGCCTACGCCATGACGGACATCGGGATGAACCGCGCCGCTGCCGTCAAACGGCACCTGTTCCGGGTGGACCCCACTGTCCAGGTGCTGACCGTGTCCGCCGTCCGGGGCGGGCAGGTCCCAGCCTCGGTGGATCTCGCAGTCACCGTCCGTGCGGTGGGTTCCACGGCATCGGAACGGCAGCAGGAGCAGGGCGACGGCAGCGTTCCGCGGCTGATAGTGACCGCGCAGGAAGCCGGATGGGACATTGGACCGCTGGTGGTCCCCGGGCTGACGCCGTGCCTGGAATGCCTGGACCGGCACCGGGCAGACACGGATCCGGGCTGGTATGCCGCCGCCGGCGCCCTTGGACAAAGGCAGGAGCAGGCATCCGCCTCCTCCGCGCCCTCCGCGTCCTCCGCCGCGCCGTCGGGTCCGGAGGGAGAGGAGCTGTCCGGATCCGTGATCGCCGCCGGAGCTGCCGCCATGGCCGCACTGGTATTCCTGGACGGCATTAACCAGCCGGCGGTGCTCTCCGCGGTCCTGCAGCTGCGGACATCCGACGGCTACCCGCAGCTGAAAAAGCTGGACTACCATCCCGCCTGCGGCTGCCGGCTGCAGCGCCGGACCCGGGTGGCATAGCCGCAGGGCCGGGCCGGGGAGCGCCGGAGCTAGGCTTCGGCGCTCTCCGACAGCACCTTCAGGACTGCCTCGCCGTACCGCTCCAGTTTGGACGGTCCCACCCCCGGCAGGGTGGCCAGGCGGTTCAGGGACGGCGGGCGGTCTTCGGCAATGGCAACCAGCGTGGCGTCGGTAAACACCACAAAAGCGGGGATGCCGGCTTCGGACGCTGCTTCGCGGCGCCATTCGCGCAGCGCTTCGAAGGTGGCTTCCTCGTAGGTCACGGGGCAGTCGCCGCAGCGCCCGACCTTGCGTTCGGCACCCGTCGTCAGCAGGACGCCGCAGATGCGGCACTTTGCCGGTCCGGCGGGCTTCCGCCGGGTCTGCCGGGCCGGGCCGGCGGTCCGGCCGGCGTCCCGTTCAGTTCGGGGCCGCAGCCCGTCCAGGAACCGTGAGGGTTTCCGGTTGGCCCGTCCGCCCGGCGTCCGGGCCGTGGACCAGGACAGGGAGAGGTGTTCCCTGGCACGGGTAATCCCGACGTACAGCAGCCGCCGTTCCTCATCGACGGCTTCGGGGGTATCGGCAAAGGAAATGGGCATCAGGCCTTCGCTCAGCCCCACCAGGAACACGGCGTCCCATTCCAGGCCCTTCGCAGAGTGCAGGGATGCGAGGGTGACCCCTTGGACCCGCGGCGCGTGCTGGGCGGCGGCCCGTTCTTCGAGCTCGGCCACGAAGTCCTGCATCGTGAAGATGCTGTCCGGATCGCGGGTCCGGGTGGCCTGCAGCTCTTCGGCCAGGGCTACGAGAGCGGCGAGCGATTCCCACCGCTCGCGGGTGGCGCCGCCGCCTGCCGGGGCCTCGGCGGTGTAGCCCAGCGAGGCCAGAATGTCCCGCACCAGCTGCGGCACGGGTTCGTTGCCCACGGAACGTGACGCGGCGCGCAGCTGCAGCACTGCGTCGCGGACCTCGCGCCGGGCGAAGAACCGTTCGCCGCCGCGGAGCTGATAGCCGACGCCGGCCGAGGCCAGCGCCTGTTCGTAAGCCTGGGACTGCCCGTTGGTGCGGAAAAGGACAGCAATCTCGCTGGCCTGGACGCCCTGCGCCATGAGCGCCTTGATGGAGGACGCTACGTGCGCTGCCTCGGCCTCGTCGTCGGCGCATTCGGTGAACGTCGGCTCCGGGCCAGCCGGCCGCTGGGCCACCAGCTCCAGCGGCGTGGGCCATGGCGGTGCGGTCCGGTTCCGCTCCCCTTCGGCCGTGCGGGCCGCCAGGATGCGGTTCGCCAGACCGACCACCTGGGGTGTGGAACGGTAGTCGCGGACCAGTTTGACGACGTCGGCACCCGGAAACCGCGTGGTGAAGTCGAGCAGGTGCCGCGGGGTGGCACCGGTGAAGGAGTAGATGGTCTGGCTTGAATCGCCCACCACGCAGAGTTCGTCGCGGGATCCCAGCCAGAGGTCCAGGAGCCGCTGCTGCAGCGGCGAAACGTCCTGGTATTCGTCCACGACGAAGTGCCGGTACTGATCGCGGACCATTGCCGCCACCCGTTCGTCCTCCTGCAGGATCCCCACCATGATGAGCAGGACATCCTCGAAATCAATGATGTTGCGGTCCACCTTGACGTCCTCGTAGGACTGGAAGATCCGCGAGATGGCAGTCAGGTCGAATCCTGCCGGGGGTTCCCGGTCCGCGGCTGCCTTCACGTAGCTGTCCGGGGTGAGCATGGAAACCTTTGCCCATTCGATTTCCGCTGCCACGTCCCGGATCGCGGCGCGGTCCGTGGACAGCCGGAGGCGCCGGGCGGCTTCTGCGATGATCTGGGCCTTGTGGTCCAGCAGCCCGGGCATCGCTCCGCCCACGGTGTGCGGCCAGAAATACTGCAGCTGCTTCAGGGCGGCGGCGTGGAATGTCTTGGCCTGCACGCCGCCGGAGCCGAGGTCCCGCAGCCGGGTCCGCATTTCCGCCGCGGCGCGGGCGGTGAAGGTCACCGCCAGCACCTGCTGCGGCTTGTAGACGCCGGTGGCCACGCCGTAGGCCATCCGGTGGGTGATGGCACGGGTCTTGCCGGTGCCGGCCCCTGCCAGGACGCAGAGCGGACCGGTGAGGGTGGTGGCTACCGCGCGCTGCTCGTCGTCGAGCCCTGCCAGGATTCGTTCTTCGGGTGATTCACTGCTCATGCGCGGGCGTTGGCCTCCGGTTCAATAATGGTCCCGCCGTACCAGCGCTCGATGAGGTTCCGTGCGATGGAAATGGGGCCTGCAATGGTAATTTCGCCGCTCAGCACGGCTTCGGCGAGTTCGGTGCGGCTGAACCAGCGGACGTCGGACATTTCGACGCCGTCGGCCCGTGCTTCGGTCGTCACGGCCCGGGCCGTGAAACCCAGCATCAGTGAACACGGGAAAGGCCACGGCTGCGACCCCAGGTACTGCGGGTTGTGGACAACCACGTTCGACTCTTCCGCAACCTCGCGGATGACTGCGGCTTCCAGGGACTCGCCGGGCTCCACGAAACCGGCCAGGGTGGAATACCGGTTGCCGGCCCAGGCGGCCGCCGAGCCCAGCAGGATGCGGTCCTCCTCGTCAACCACCGCGACGATGATGGCAGGGTCGGTGCGCGGGAAGTGGGAGCTGTCATCCTCAGGGCAGCGGCGCACCCATCCGCCCTGTTCCGGGACGGTCTTCGCCCCGCAGCGCGGGCAGTGGGTATGCACGGCGTGCCAGTTGGCGACTGCCGCTGCCTCGACGAACAGTCCGGCGTCCAGCCCGCCCAGGTCGGTGGCCGATTCGCGCAGGCTGACCCAGACGGCGCCGTCGACGGCGAGCGCGGGATCCGGTTCGGGCAAAGTCATCAGCACGATGTCGGTGCCCAGCGGAACCTGGGCGTGCTCAAGGGTCCGGCCCAGATACACGGGATCATCCCCGAAGCCCTTCGCCGGCGGATCCAGGAGCACCAGGACGCCGTCACGGACCAGGGCGCGGTTGCCGGCCAAATACATGACGCGGGTTCCGGCGTCGGCGCGGATGGTCTCGAAATGGTCCGGGTCGACCCGGCGGTCCGACCCCCGGTCCACGGCCGTCCGGGCCAGCGGTAACAAACCCAAGGGAGAAACGTGTGCTGCCGGTGCCGGGATACTCATACCACCTACCGTACTGACTCCCTCCCCCCAAACTGTAGTTGGCCCCCGATGTCGCGCCCGGTCTGAGTTTTTCCTCACGGTTTAGGCGACTCGCCGCCCGCCAATGGTTATTCAGAGCACATCTGCCCCTACGGTTGAACATGTGAAACGGACCCCCATGGAATTGGCTGCAATGGCCAGCGCTGCCGTCCCAGGGCTGAGCCCTACCGGCGTTGCCGGTTCCCCGGACGACGCTGCGGATTTTGACGCTGCGCTGCTGATCGACGACGCCGGCCGCAGATGGCGCGTCCGCTCCCCCAAACATCTCGAGGCCAGCATGCGCCTGGAGACCGAACTGCTGGTACTGCGCACGTTTGTGCCCGCGGTCCGGGCCGAACTGCCGTTCGCCCTGCCGTACGTGGCGGGGACCGTCCGCCAGGGTGATCTATGCACTTTTGTGTATTCGCACCTGCCCGGCACTATCCGCAGCATCGATTCACTCGTGACGTCCGGGCGTTCCGTGGCCGCGGACATTGGACGCGCGATGGCAGCCATCCACGCCATCCCCCGTGAACTGGTCACTTCCGCGGACCTGCCGAGCTATACCGCGAACGAGTTCCGCCAGCGGCGGCTGAACGAGCTGGACCAGGCTGCGACCACCGGCAAGATCCCTTCCATCCTGCTGCGTCGTTGGGAACACGCGCTCGAGGACGTCTCGCTCTGGCGGTTCAAGCCCACCGTGGTCCACGGCGACCTGCATGAAGACAACATCCTGCTCAGCGGCGAGCGGGTCAGCGCCGTGACCGGCTGGACCGATCTCCGGGTCGGCGATCCGGCGGATGATTTTGCGTGGCTGGTTGCCGCGAATGACCCCCGCTTGACCGAGAACGTGCACGCCGCCTACCTGGCGTCGAGCAAGGACCCCGAAGATCCGCATCTGATCCGCCGCGCAGCACTGTCCGCGGAATTTGCCCTCGCCCAGTGGCTGGTGCGCGGTGTCGCCGCAGAGAACTCCGTCATGGTGGACGAAGCCGTCGAAATGCTCGGCACCCTCGAGGAGGATGTCCGGGCACAGGAGGCGTCCGACAGGCGTGCAGACGAGGCCCGCGCTGCCGAAGCCCGGGCGTCCGAGGCCCGGGCGTCCGAGGCCCGCGCTGCGGAAGCCCGGGCAGCCGAGGCCCGCGCTGCGGCAGCGGCTGCCGCTGTCCAGCCGGCCGCCAAAGTTACGGTCGTCCCCATCGCTCCGGACACTGCTCCCGTGGTGTCCGGTGCGGCCGCCGACGGCACTGCAGCCGGCAGCGGTTCCGCAGCATCGGCACCCAGGACAGTCACCCCGGCGGGCCGCGGGGTGGCCAAACCGAATCGTGCCCCGTCGCTCCGTGCGGAATCCGTCTCCGGGAAGGGCCCACAGACCGGCACGGATCGGAACGCGGGCGCCTCTCCGGACGGCGCGGACCATGCGTCCACCAGCCGAGATGAGGATGCGGACGCAACCGGCGGCGATGCTGCCGGCACCGAGACGACCGCAATCCCCCTAACGCCGGTTCCGGACAAGTAACCGGGCCTACTCCGCACTCCGGTGCCCCGCCGATTTCCGGCGGGGCACCGTTTTTCTTTCATCAACCCCCTTGCCATGTCCCGGTTCCGGCTCTAGGTTAGTTACATCAGTAATGAACCAAGCAAGTAGCGAACCACTCGGTCCCGCACCTGGGTCCCGGGGAGGAAAACACGGGAGCCGCTTTGATAGATGACAGCAGGCCGATCTTCCAGCAGATCGCCGAACGCGTCGAAGGCGACATCCTTGACGAAACCCTCAAGGAGGAAAGCCAGGTGCCTTCCACCAATGAGTTCGCAGCCTTCTACCGGATCAACCCGGCGACGGCGGCCAAGGGCATCAATCTCCTCGTGGATGAGGGAATCCTCTATAAGCGCAGGGGCATCGGCATGTTCGTAGCGCCCGGGGCCAGGGAATCCGTCCTCAAAAAGCGGCGGGAACAGTTCTATGAGCAGTACGTCCGACCGCTGACAATCGAAGCGCGGAAGCTGGGTATTGACGGCACCCAGCTCGCCGGATTGATTCAGCGCAGCGCCGTCGACACCGAAGGGAGCATGGCGCCATGACTGCCGGCACCGCGAACGTGATAGAAACCCGGAACCTGACACGCCGTTACCGGGACCAGCTAGCGCTCGACAATGTTGACCTGGATATCGCCGGCGGCCGCATTTACGGGCTGCTCGGACGCAACGGGGCGGGCAAAACCACGCTGATGTCCATCCTCACGGCCCAGGGCTTTGAGTCTTCCGGCGAGGTACGGGTTTTCGGAGAACACCCCTTCGAAAACGACCGGGTGCTGCGCCGGCTGTGCTTCGTCCGCGAATCGCAGAAGTACCCGGATGATTTCACCGCTGCAAACGCTTTCGCATCGGCCGGGCTGCTGTATCCCAACTGGGATGCCGGGTTCGCCGCCTCGCTGGCGGAGGAATTCTCGATCCCGGTCAAGCGGCGCTTGAAGAAACTTTCCCGCGGCCAGCTGTCCGCCGTCGGAGTGGTTCTCGGACTGGCATCGCGGGCGGACATCACCTTCTTTGACGAACCCTACCTGGGGCTGGACGCCGTGGCCCGGCAGATCTTCTACGACCGGCTGGTCGAAGACTTCGCCGAACATCCGCGCACCATCATGCTTTCCTCGCATCTGATCGACGAGGTCGCGCTTCTTCTGGAGCATGTGATCGTGATTGACAGCGGCAGGATTGTCCTGAATGACGACGCGGAGAACATCAGGGGCAGTGCCGTGACCATCACCGGCACGGCGGACGTCGTCGAGGCCTTCATCGCCGGGTATCCGGTGCTGCACCGCGAAGCCCTGGGGTCCCTCGTCTCGGCGACGGTGGAGCAGCGGCTCGACGACGCCGGGCGTCGGGAGGCCGCTGAGCTTGGGTTGCAGCTGACACCTGTATCCCTGCAGCAACTCATTGTCCGCAAGACGCTGCAGGCAGATGGCGCAGAGAAGCCGTCCGGCACTGCAGCAACCGACAGCTTGGAGGCCTTCCGATGAACCGTGCAGTAGCCGTGGCGCGGATACAGCTGACCAACAAATGGATCTACCTGTGGATTCCGCTGATTATCCTGGCCTCCTCCACGCTGATTTCGCTGGCCATCTTCGCGATGATCCCGGGCGATGCCTCGAACATCATTTCGGGCTCCGGGCAGGCCGTGATGTGGTACTTCTTTGCCCTGGGCATCCAGTCCATGACCCTGCTCTTCCCCTTCTCACAGGCCCTCAGCGTCAGCCGGCGTGCCTTCTACATCGGCACGATCGGGTTGTTCTCCCTGGTCGCCCTGGCTCTCGCGGTCCTGTACTGGGTACTGGGGCTGGTGGAGCAGGCGACCGACGGCTGGGGCATGAAGGGCGCCATCTTCGCCATCCCGTGGATTGCCGAGGGCGCCTGGTACACCCAGATCCTCTTCTATTTCGCGGTCACCATCCTGCTGTTCCTGCTGGGCTTCTGGAGCTCGACCATCTACAAGCGGTGGCGGACGGTTGGACTGACGGCAGCACTGGTGGGTGCCGGCGCCGTCCTGCTGGGAATCGTCGCACTGATCACCTGGCGGGAGGCCTGGGCTTCCGTCGGCGCCTGGATAGTGGAACTGACGCCGCTGTCACTCGCCGGCTGGGTGCTTGCCACCGGTGCGCTGCTTGCCCTCACGTCGTACGCCACGCTTCGGCGAGCCGTGCCCTGACCCCCGGTTCCCCTCACCGACCCCGTCCGCCGGATCAGAACCCGGCGGACGGGGTTTTGGCTGCCTCCCGGATGATTTCCTCCAGCTCGGCCTCCCCGGCCAGGTTGTAGGGCCGGATCAGCTTGTCGGCAGCCACGTAGTAGAACGCGGCCCGCACCTTCTCCAACGGGACCCCCTTGAGCCGTGCCCAGGCGAGCCGGTAGACAGCCAGCTGGACGGACCGCACGTCAAGCTTCTGTGACGACGGCGGGGCACCTGTTTTCCAGTCGATCAGGTCCCAGGTTCCGTCCGCGTCCTGGAACACCGCGTCAATCCGGCCGCGGACGACGACGGTGTCCACCTTGGTCTCCACCGGCACCTCGATGAAGGCAGGCGTCCGCTGTGCCCAGTCCGAGGCCTCGAACGTAGCGATCATGTCCTCCAGCTGATAGGCCTCGTCCACGTAGGCGTCGGCAGCCCCCGGGTACTCGTCGATGTCCAGCATCCCGCTGGTGCCGAAGAACTCCTCGACCCAGGCGTGGAAGGCCGTACCCTTGCGGGCGGCCATGCCCGGTTGACGGGGAACCGGCCGGCGAAGCTGCCGGGTGACCTCGGCCGGGTCGTCCAACAGGTCCACCAGCATGGAGGCCGAGATGTGGGCCGGCAGTTCCACCTGCACCACTTCGTTCGGCGGCCGGTGCCGGGCCAGCACCAGCTCCGTTTCCCGGCTCCAGCGTCCGGGTCCCTGCTCCCGGCTTCCGGTGTTTGCCGCAAGGCGTCCCGCGGACTCCAGCACCGCGTCAGCCGCGGTTTCCATCGCCGCCCGGCGCCCTCCGAGCGGATCGACCGGCCACATGGCCCGCTCCGCCTCGGCATTGGCAGGGTTTTCCGTCCCTTCGTCTTCGGACGGGACCCAGTGCAGGAGCCGGTACCCCGCGGCACCGGCCTGTTCCAGGTCATACAGGACCTGCAGATACGGAGAGATTCCCAGTGGCTTGGACCGTCCGCCGCCCCAGGCGGAGGAGGTGCAGATCAGCACGGACTTGGCACGGGTGAACGCCACATAGGCCAGCCGCCGTTCCTCGCGTTCCGCGTGGCCTTTGGCATCTTCGCTGAAGAGCTTTTCGCTTTCCAGCCAGGACTTCTGGTCCACCTGTTCCCAGTCCCACTCCGGCAGGTCCAGGCTGTCCCCGCGAAGCGTCCACGGGATGGACGAATCCCCGCTGCTCCAGCGCGAGTCCTTATCGCTGGGGAACGAGGCCTGGTTCAATCCGGGAACCACCACTATGTCCCATTCCAAACCCTTGGACGCGTGGACGGTGAGGAGCTGCACCGCTTCCCGGCTCGGTTCCAGCGGCGTGACGGGCAGGCCGTTTTCTTCGGAGTTCGCCGCTTCCAGCCAGGCGAGGAACGCGGCAAGGTCCACCCGTTCCGCGGAGGAGCTGAACGTGGCCGCAGCGTCGATGAACGCATCAAGGTTCCGCCGGGATTCGTGCAGGGTGACGCCGGGTTTCGCCGCCACCTCGATGTCCAGCAGGATCCGGCGTTCCACCTCGCCGATCAGCGTGGTCAGGTCCTCGCCGACAAAACCGCGCAGGTCCCGCAGCTCGTTGCGCAGCTGGGTCAGGCGCCTCAGGCCCTCCTCGGAGAGGGACCGCCCGGCGCTGGAGATCCACCCTGGGCGCGGCAGGGAATCCACGGCTTCGACGAGGCTGCCGGCCTCCACCAGGTCCGCTTCCACCACAGGGTCCGGGCCTTCGTCCGGGCCGTGGATATCGGCGGCGTCGGCCACCCGGACGGCCCGCTCACGGACCCGGACCAGATGCCGGGACCAGTCCGCCAGCGCCATCAGGTCCGCCGGCCCGATCCGCCACCGCGCTCCGGCAAGGATCCGGAGCATGGAATCCGAACGTCCCGGATCGCCCAGGACCCGCAGCACGGCGAGCAGGTCAACAACTTCCGGTGTGGACAGCAGCCCGCCCAGGCCGACAATCTGCACCGGGATGCCGCGCAGCTCCAGTTCCCTGCGGATCGGCTCGAACTGCTTGCGCCCCCGGCACAGCACCGCCACGGTGGGCCGCACGGGCTGGTTGCGTTCGTCCCGTTCAAAGGCCCGGTTCCGGTGGAAGGCCACCTGCTCCGCCACGGCCTCGGCCTCGCCCAGGATCCGTCCGGGCACGTCCTTGCCGGGTTCCACCGACACGTCGCTCAGGTAACGGCCCAGGTACACCTCGCCGACGGGGGCGTTGGTCCTGGCCTGCAGCTCGGGCACATGCGGCAGCCGCTGGTGTTTGAGCCACGGAGCTACGCCGTTCAACGGTTCGGACACGGTGTTGGCGGCAGCCAGCACCGAGGTGGAGTTGCGCCAGGCGATCGACAGGTTCGCCAGCGGCGCCAGTTCGCGGCCGGTGTCGGTGAACAGGGGGAACTTCTCCCGGAAGGTGCCCAGCTGCCCGGCGGAAGCACCGCGGAACCCGTAGATGGACTGGTGGGGATCCCCGACGGCGGTGACGGACCGGCCGTCGCCGAACAGCTTGGAGAAGAGGACCATCTGTGCGTGGGAGGTGTCCTGGAACTCATCCAGCAGCACCACCTTGTACTTGGTGCGTTCCATCTCCACCGCCTCGGGGATGGTGGCCGCAATCCGGGCGGCCAGTTCCACGAGGTCGCCGAAGTCCAGCTGCCTGCGTTCCGCCTTGGCGCGCTGGTAGGCCTCCACCAGCTCCGTGACGGAGATGCGCGTCCGCAGCCGGTTGATCAGCTTCCGGGCCGCCTGGGTGGGCTCCTTCGGCTTGCCGTACTGGTAGGGCAGGGCAGAGACCGCGTCCACATGGGCAGCGAGTTCGGCACGGACCTGGGCCGGGGTGCGCAGGTGCTCGGAGCATTCACCGGCCATCTGCAGCACCGCACCGACCAGCGTGGATTTGGCAGCGGTGAAGTGCTCGTAGTCTCCGGCGTAGGCCTCCACCACCTCATTGGCCAGCTGCCAGGACTGTGCGCCGCCCAGCATCACGGAATCGCGTTCCACACCGATACGCAGGCCGTAGTCGTTCACTATCCCGTTGGCATAGGAATGGTAGGTGGAAACGCTCGGTTCCATCCGTTCCTCGCCGTCTCCGGCTGTGTCAGGGTCCGCGGCGCCGCCCGGTCCGGCGTCGAGCCGCGAGTAGAGCAGGTTCAGGCGCGCACGGATGCGCGAGGCAAGCTCGCCGGCCGCCTTCCGGGTGAAGGTAACCCCCAGGATCTGCTCGGGCCGGACCAGCTCGTTGGCCACCAGCCAGACCACCCGGTCCGCCATGGTCTTGGTCTTACCCGATCCGGCACCGGCGATCACCAGCAGGGGTTCGAGGGGGCCTTCGATGATGCCGATCTGGTCCTCGGTGGGGTACTGCACCGGCGAGTTTGGATCGGTGTGCAGCAGTTCCGCCAACTCCCGGGCGGAGTACTTCGGGACGGGCGCGGCCTGCGGCAGCCCGCCGGGTACCTCGTCGGTTACGGACGCACTCACTCGGTGACCTGCTTTCCTTCAGCACAGAGGGGACAGATTTCGGGCAGCCGGCAGCCGTTGCCGCCAAAGCCGCTGCGGCTCGGATCATGGACCGTTTCAAAGAATGCCGCGGACATTAAGGCGGCCGCCTTACGGACCATCTCCCGTGCCGTGGTGTCCTCCGGGTCCAGGGGCGGCTGTTCCTGCACGGACACCCCCTTGTTGGTGGTGCCCAGCTGCACCAGGGCCGCGCCCCCGGGCACCGGGGGTGCGTCCGGCAGTGCCCCCTCGCGGACCGCTTCCTGATACGCGGCAAGCTGCGGGTGGGCCAGCAGATCGTCCTTTTTGGGGGCGGATTTGCCGGTCTTCAGGTCCACGATGAACAACCGTCCGTCCTCATCGACCTCCAGACGGTCAATCTGGCCCCGCAGGAGCGCGGTCCGGACGGCGCCGTCGATCTCCACCGGCAGTTCCACCTCGAAGTCCTTTTCGACCGCGACGAGGGATCGGCCGCTGCGGCGCATGGTGATGACGTACTCAGCCAGCTTCCGGACCATGGTTTCGGCCCGCTGGTAATCCATCTGCCCTTCCCAGTTGTCCTTCATGCCCAGGGACGGCCAGCGTTTCTGCAGTTCCTGCACGTATTCGCTGCCGGCAGCGTCAGGCATGTCCTGTGCAATGGAGTGCACCAGGGTGCCCAGGGACCGGGCGAAGTCGGTGGCCTGCTCGCCGCCGGCCGCGGAGACGAACCAGCTCAGGGGGGACTTCAGCACGGCGTCAACCTTGGACGGCGACACCGGGATCCGTGCGTCCGGGGGAAGGATCGCGGCGGTGCTGGACAGCGGCGCGAGTCCCCACCACTTGTCCGGGTGGGCTCCCGGGACCGGAACGGGATGGTTCACCATGGTGCCCAGGTGATGGATTGCTTCGGCGGCCAAGTCCGGATCTTCGTCGGGCTGCTGGGCGTACCGGCGCAGTTCGGCCACCAGCGAGCGCAGCGTGTGCGGCCGCAGCACTTCGGTGCGGGGACGTTTTTCCGTACCCGGCGCCAACGGTGCCACCAGGTCGAGGAAGGAGGAGGGCTGTTCGTCCTCGGAAGAGACAGCGGTGCAGATCAGCACCTCGCTCGCCCGCGAAATGGCGGTGGAGAAACTGCGCAGCTCGTCGAAACGTATCGCCTGCATCAGCGTCAGCGGGCTGCGGTGGGCACGGAAGTTGTCACCGTGCTCCACGGCTGCGACCAGCTCCCCGCTCCCCAGCAGCTCGCCGCGCAGACGCAGGTTGGGCCACACGTCCTGCTGGATTCCGGCGACAATCACCATCGGCCATTCCCGGCCGGCGGCACTGGCCGGGGTGAGCAGCTCAACGGCCTCGCGCCGCTGCGCGCGGGCGGCCAGGGTATCCATCGGCAGTTCGGAGCTGGTGAGGTAATCCAGGAACTGGGCCGGCGTGGAGCCGGGCAGCTGGTCGACATAGCGTTCGGCAGTCTGGAACAGGGCCATGATTGCGTCCAGGTCCCGGTCCGCGCGGGACGCACCGGGGCCGCCGGAGAGGGCCGTTTCCGCCCAGCGCTTGGACCAGCCGGAGACGGACCAGAGGGCCCAAAGGACCGTCTCCGCGGTGGCGCCGGGTTCGCGGGCGGCTTCCCTCCCTGCGGCGAGCATCGCGGAGATGCGCTGGGCGGCCGGACGCGCATCCCAGCTCAGCCCGGCCAGTGCCCGCCCGGACTCCGATTCGGGGTCCAGCAGGGACTCGACCAGCAGTGCGTCGCTGGTCCGTCCGCCTCCTGCGCTGCGCTCTTCGCGGCGCAGCGCCTGCCGCAGCCGGCGCAGTTCCAGCGTGCTCGCGCCGCCGATGCGTGAAGTCAGCAGGGATACGGCCAGCTCGGGGGTGAGCAGTTCCGGATCCAGCACGACGGCGAAGGCGTCCAGCAGCGGGCGGACGGCGGCTTCATCCCGCACTGCCCGTTCCGCAACGGGTACCTTGACCTCAATCCCCTGTCCCGTGAGGTAGCGCTGGAGAGCGGCCAGCTGGGCGCCGGTCCGGACAATGACGGCGATGTCCTCGAGCGAGCGGCCCTGCAGCAACTGGGCCTCCAGGATCCGCTGCGCCACATAGCGCTGCTCGTGCATGGGGGTGTCCACGACGTGTGCCTCGGCGGTGCCCGCGGCGGGTGCTGACGGTGTTTCCGCTGCGGGGTTGGCGGCATTGAGCTCGAAGGCCCGGCCGGCGGAGTCCGCTGCGGCGTCAGGTTCCGGGGTTGTCCGGGTCTGCGCTGCGCTGCCGCTCCCGGGCGTCTTCCCGACGGACCGGGCGTCCGCTACGGCGGTGCGGTAGGAGGGCAGGGAGCCGACCACGGAAATCCGGGAGGCGGTCCGGGTCCAGGCCCCGGCCAGGGAGCCGGTCAGGCGGTGCGAGGTCGTCAGGACACGGGTCTGCAGCCGGCCGTCGAAGCGCTCGGCCAGCCTGCCCACCAGGTCCGGGCGCGCACCGCGGAAACCCTGCACCACGGTGTCGGGGCAGGCGGCCGCGATGGAATCTCCGGTGCCTGCCAGCAGGGCATACAGGCTGTGGATGGCGGGGTTGGCTTCCTGCAGGTCATCCACCAGCACCACCTGCTGGCGCTCCTGTTCTGCGGCCAGGAACTCCGGATCCGAGTGCAGGATGTTCAGCGCCGAGGTAATGATGCCTGCCGGGTCGAAGGACTCGGGCATGCGCAGGTCCAGGACGTCCCGGTACTCGGCGTACAACCCGGCGGCCGCAACCCAGTCCGGGCGGCCGTACCGCTGCCCCAGGCTGCGCAGTTCGTCGGCGGAGATGCCGTACTCGATCACCCGGTCGAAGAGCTGGCGGATTTCCTGCCGGAAGCCGCGGGTACCCCGGGCCATATCCAGGCTGTCCGGCCAGGGAAGTTCCGGCACCCCCTGCTGGCCGTGTCCGGCGAGCAGTTCCTTGATGATGACGTCCTGCTCAGCACCGGACAGAAGCTTCGGGGCCCGGGTGAGGTAGGGCAGCCGGCCTTCGGTCTTGGCGCGGCGGATCAGGTCAAAGGCGTAAGAAGCCCAGGTGCGGGCGGGTGCGGTACTCAGGGTTCCCTGCAGCCGGGCCGAAAGCGCGTCCCTGAGCCCGGCGGCCGCAAGCCGGGAGGGGGCCAGCATCAGCAGGCGGGACGGGTCCAGTCCGTCGCGTCCAATCCGTGCGACGGCGGCTTCCACCAGGACGGTGGATTTGCCCGTGCCCGGGGCGCCGAGGACCAGAACGGGGCCGCTTCCCGTGGGCAGGTCCACGACGGCCTGCTGGTCCGCGCTGAGCCGGGGCGCAGCTGACGCACCGGCGGCCGGTCCTACGAGTTGGAGTTCAACGTTCATGGTTCCACTTCATCATGTCCCTCTGACATTCCTGTTATCCGGCGGGGCGGGCACCTGCAGGGCTGCCCGGAGCATGTCCAGCCGTTTCCATGCCGCTTCGTCCGGCTGCCAGCGGGCGCCCTCCATCCGCACCCGGTACCCGGCGCCGGCGTCGTCCGCCGTTCCGCGCACAGGGGTGCCCTCCTCCCGGTAGTGCTCCCAGGCGGACAGCCCGCGACCCCGGAGCGGCTCGCCCGAGGACCTCAGCACGCGCCACCAGCACACCTCGCTGCCGCGCGCGGACAGCACCGCACCCACCTGCCGGGGGCCGCCGGCGTCGAGCAGTTCGGCAATGTCGCCGTAGGAAAGCACCCGGCCGGGCGGTATGAGATCGGCCACAGCCAGCACCGCATCGGCGTAGTCCCTGCGCATATCCAGTAGGGTACCGACGGCTCCGGGCCCCCTGCCAATTTCAGGGAATGTCACTGCCCCCGGATAGGTTTGTTCCATGAACAGCTGGCATCAACTTCCCCGGGCCGCCTTCGATCTCGAAACCACGGGCCGGGACCCGCAGACCGCGCGGATCGTCACCGCGTCCATCATCCTGGTGAACGGGCGCGGCGAAACCCTGCAGCACCATGAGTGGCTGGCCTGCCCGGAGATTCCGATCCCGGCCGAGGCTGCAGCCATCCACGGCATCACCAACGAACGTGCCCAGGCGGAGGGCGGGGACCCCTCCGCGGTGACAGCGGAGGTGGCGGAGGTGCTGGCCGGCATGTTCGCCGCAGACATCCCGGTCCTGGCGTTTAACGCCTGCTATGACTTCACCGTCCTGGCCCGCGAATGCGAGCGGTTCGGGCTGACGGCTCCCCGCCCGCTACCCGTGATCGATCCATACATCCTGGACAAGCAGGTGGACCGGTTCCGCCGCGGCAAGCGCACCCTCACGGCCATGGCCGCGCACTACGGCGTGGATTTTGAGAACGCCCACACGTCCGCCGCCGATGTAGCGGCCACCCTGTCCGTGGCAGCGGTTCTGGCGGAGAAGTATCCGGAGCTCCAGGGCGATGCCCGCACCCTGCATGAGTCCCAGATCGGCTGGGCTGCCGGCCAGGCAGCCAGCTTCCAGGAATACCTGCGGCGCCGGGACCCGGAAGCGGTCATCGACGGAAGCTGGCCGCTGCGGGCCGCACCGGACCGGGAACCCGGTACCGTCCTGGACCCCGCCTGATCCCCGGGCTGCCGCCGCCTGCGCACCTCCTTCACAGGCCGTCACTTTGGCCGGGCCGCGTCAGCCCTCATGCGATACTGGTTACTGTGTTTGGCGCTGATGGCGCCCCAGGCGTACCCGCGTGAGAAACGCGCGTTCCGTCTCGCGCCACGAGATTGGCAGACACCCTCCGCACGGCCGGCATCCCGGGCACGACGCAGAACCGTGCCCCGTTCATGCATGCTTCGGTCCGGCCATTTATCGCATATGACGAGGACGAATGATCACAGTTACCGACCTTCGCAAGGTCTACCGGCAGGGCGACCGGACGGTCACCGCACTGGACGGCGTGAGCCTGAGCGTGCCCAAGGGGTCGATCCACGGGATCATCGGCCACTCCGGTGCCGGAAAATCCACCCTGGTCCGCTGCCTGACCCTGCTTGACCGGCCGACGTCGGGCTCCGTCACGATTGACGGCCGTGAACTGACGGCGGTCAAGGACTCCGAGATCCGCGCCGCCCGTCGCCGCATCGGCATGGTGTTCCAGCACGCGAACCTGATGGATTCGCGCACAGCCGCCGCCAACATCGCGCATCCGCTGGAACTCGTGGGCACGAAAAAGGGCGTCATCGATGCCCGGGTGCAGGAGCTGCTGAAGCTGGTGGGCCTGGAGGGCTTCGCCGGCGCCTATCCCGCCCAGCTTTCGGGCGGCCAGAAGCAGCGTGTGGGCATTGCCCGTGCCCTCGCCTCCGACCCCGACGTCCTGCTCTGTGACGAACCGACGTCCGCCCTGGACCCGGCGACCACGGATGACATCCTGGACCTGATTTCGGATCTGACCCGCCGCCTGAACCTGACGGTCCTGATCATCACGCATGAAATGAACGTGGTGAAACGGATCTGCGACTCGGTGTCCCTGCTCGAAGCCGGACGCGTGGTGGAACACGGCCCGCTGCGCGAGGTCGCTTCGGATTTGCGCGGCCGGCTGGCCAAGCAGCTGATTCCGCTGCCGGTTACTCCGCCGTCGCCCGGCGGGCCGGTGCTGGAACTGCTGTTCACGGGCCAGACCACGTCCGATCCGGTGCTGTCCGCGCTGACCCGCCGGTTCGACACCGACGTCAACGTCCTTGCCGGCAGCGTGGAACTGCTTGCCGGCACCCGCTTCGGACGGCTGCGCATCCAGCTGGATACGCACACCGACATGGCTGCCGTCCATGAATACCTCGCCCTGCAGGGCGTCACCGTGGAGGTGGCAGCATGACCTTCCTGACCGGACTCTTCGACAACCCCGGAATCACCAAGGCCCTGCCGGAGGCCGTGCTCGAGACGCTCCAGATGGTGGGGATCTCCGGGTTCTTCACGCTGCTGATCGGCCTGCCGCTGGGCGTGTTCCTGCATGTCAGCGCCCCCGGAGGCCTGCTGCCCATGAAGATCACCAACCGGATTGTCAGCGACATCATCGTCAACATCACCCGGTCGGTGCCGTTCGCCATCCTGATGGTCACCCTGATTCCGCTGGCACGCCTCATCACCGGAACCTCGATCGGCCCCGTGGCCGCCTCCGTTTCGCTGAGCATCGCCACCATCCCGTTCTTTGCCCGCCTGGTGGAGAACGCGCTCCGCGACGTCTCCGGCGGCAAGATCGACGCAGCCCTGGTCATGGGATCAACCAAGATGCAGGTGGTCACCAAGGTGCTGCTGCGCGAGGCCCTGCCCGGCCTCGTTGCCGCGCTGACCACCACGCTGGTGACCCTGGTGGGCTACTCCGCCATGGCCGGCATCGTCGGCGGCGGCGGTCTGGGCCGGCTGGCGTACAACTACGGCGTCCAGCGCTTTGACACCCAGGTCATGGTGGTCACGATCATCATCATCGTGGCCCTCGTACAGGTCATCCAGCTGGCCGGAGACTACGCGTCCCGGCGCGTGGACCACCGGTCCGCCGCAGGATCGGGCCGGCGCCGCCGCCCGGCCACCGCCGCGCCGGATCCCCTTCCCGCACCTGCCCCCGCCGCTGCGGCCCGTGAAGCCGACCGGGAAACCGACCGCGCCGGGGTCTAGGCCAACTCTTTGCCAGGGGTCCGGGCCCGGCCCGGACCCCTGCGGATCTGCAGCCAGTAGCCGCTAGCTGCACCTCCCCCGGGCGGCGGCGTTCCGCTTCCCGGGGTTACGTGAAAGGAAACGCATTCAATGCGTAAAGCACTAACCCTCGTTGCCACCGGTGTGGCCACGGCTCTGGCGTTGACGGCTTGTGGTGGATCCGATTCCACCCCCAGCGCCGTGGAGAGCCTGGACCCGGCAAACCCGGTCACCCTCACCGTGGGCGCCAGCCCGACGCCGCACGCCCGGATCCTGGAGTTTGTCCGGGACAACCTTGCCGAAGAGGCCGGGCTGGAGCTGGAGATCCAGGAGTTCGACGACTACATCACGCCGAACATCTCCCTCAACGACGGCGACAGCGACGTCAATTACTACCAGCACCTGCCGTACCTGGAATCCCAGATGGAGAGCCAGGGCTACGAGTTCGAGCACGGCGCCGGCATCCATGTGGAGCCCTACGCTGCATTCTCGGAGAAGCATGAGGATGTGTCCTCCATCGGCGACGGCGCCCGGGTGATGGTCACCAATGACCCCTCCAACCAGGCACGTGCCCTGAAGATGCTGGAGGAAGCCGGCCTCGTTCAGGACATCGCCGATGACTCCTCGGTGCTCACGCTCACGGACGAGCAGAACCCCAAGGGTCTGGATTTCCAGGAAAACCAGCCCGAGCTGCTGGTCAATGACCTCGGTGACCCCACCGTGGATCTGGCCATCATCAACGGCAACTACATCCTCGAAGCCGGTCTGAGCACGGATGATGCCCTCCTGGTGGAATCCGCGGAAGACAACCCGTATGCGAACTTCCTTGTCTGGAAGACCGGTGCCAAGGACGCCCGGATCGACAAGCTCGAGGAACTGCTCCACTCCCCCGAAACCAAGGCCTTCATTGAAGAGACCTGGCCGAACGGTGATGTGACAGCGGCTTTCTAACTGAGCAGCAAAACAAAACCCCGCACTTCCCGTTCAAGGGAGGTGCGGGGTTTTTGCTGTCTGCGGGCGGGCGGCGCCCCTACTGCTCCGGCTGCCCCTACTGCTCCGGCTGCGCGGCGGCTGCGGCCTTCGCGGCGGCCGGGAGCGCCTCGTAGATCCGGTTCATCGCGGCGTCGTCGTGGGCACCGGACAGGAACCATGCCTCGAACACGGACGGCGGCAGGTACACGCCGGAGTCCAGCATCGAGTGGAAGAACGGCCGGTAGCGGAAGGCCTCCTGCGCCTGGGCCTGCTCGTAGTTGTGCACGCCCGTGGCGGAGGTGCCGAAGGCGACGCTGAACAGGCTGCCGGCGCGCTGGATGCTGTGGTCCACCCCGGCCTTGTCCAGTTCGGCGGAGACGGCGGCGGAGAGCTCCGCGGAGCGGGCATCCACGGTGGCGTAGACCTCGGCCGTGGCAGCCTTGAGTGTCGCGACGCCTGCGGCCATGGCGATCGGGTTACCGGAGAGCGTGCCGGCCTGGTAGACCGGGCCCAGCGGCGCCAGGTAATCCATGACATCGGCGCGGCCGCCGAGGGCGGCAACGGGCATGCCGCCGCCGATGACCTTGCCGAAGGTGAACAGGTCCGGGGTCCAGCCTTCCTGTGCCCCGGTCAGTCCCCAGTAGCCGGCCGGGCCGGTACGGAACCCGGTGAGCACTTCGTCCAGGATCAGCAGCGCGCCGTGGGCGGCGGTGATCCGGGACAGGGCAGCGTTGAAGCCTTCGTCCGGGGTGACCACGCCCATGTTGGCGGGGGCGGCTTCGGTGATGACGGCGGCAATATCGGCGCCGTGTTCAGCGAACGCCTTTTCGACGGCGGCAACGTCGTTGTACGGCAGCACCAGCGTTTCCGCGGCGGTGGCCGCGGTGACTCCGGCCGAGCCGGGCAGCGCCAGCGTGGCCAGGCCGGAACCGGCGGAGGCCAGCAGCCCGTCGAGGTGGCCGTGGTAGCAGCCGGCGAACTTGATGACCAGGTTCCGGCCGGTGTAGCCGCGGGCCAGCCGGATGGCGGTCATGGTGGCTTCGGTGCCGGTGGAGACCATGCGCAGGCGCTTCACTGCCGGCACCCGGTCCATGACCAGCTGCGCCAGCTCGGCCTCGGCCGGGGTGGACGCGCCGAAGGACAGCCCGTTGTCTACGGCGGCGTGCACGGCCGCCAGGACGTCGGGGTGGGAGTGGCCCACCAGGGCGGGACCCCACGAGCAGACGAGGTCCACGTATTCGCGTCCCTCGGAATCCGTGATGTACGGTCCCTTGGCGGAAACCATGAAGCGGGGCGTGCCGCCCACGGAGCCGAACGCCCGGACCGGGGAGTTCACTCCCCCGGGCATCAGGGCCCGGGCACGGTCGAAGAGTTCTTCGTTGGAGGACGGTGAGACAGGTGAGGACATTACTTGCTTTCCTTCAGCCAGGCCGCCAGCTCGGTGGCCCAGTAGGTGAGAATCATGTTGGCGCCGGCCCGCTTGATGCCCAGCACGGACTCTTCGATGGCCCGGCGGCGGTCAATCCAGCCGTTGGCGGCGGCCGCTTCAATCATCGCGTACTCGCCGGAGATCTGGTAAGCGCCCACCGGGACCGGGGACATGGCAGCAACGTCGGCGAGCACATCCAGGTAGCTCATGGCCGGCTTGACCATGACCATGTCGGCGCCTTCCTCGAGGTCCAGTTCCACCTCGACGAGAGCTTCGCGGCGGTTCGCGGCGTCCATCTGGTAGGTCCGGCGGTCGCCCTTGAGCTGGGAGTCCACGGCTTCGCGGAACGGGCCGTAGAACGCCGAGGCGTACTTGGCGGCGTAGGCGAACAGGGACACGTCGGTGTAGCCGGCCTCGTCCAGGGCCTGGCGGATCACGGCAATCTGGCCGTCCATCATGCCGGACGGGCCCAGGACGTGGGCGCCCGCGCGGGCCTGCTCCACGGCCATCCGTCCGTAGATTTCCAGGGTGGTGTCATTGTCCACCACGCCGTTTTCGTCCAGCACGCCGCAGTGTCCGTGGTCGGTGAACTCGTCCAGGCAGACGTCGCTCATGATGACCAGCTCATCTCCCACTTCCTCGCGGACGGCGGCGATGCCGCGGTTGAGGATGCCGTTGGGATCCGTGCCGGCGCTGCCGACGGCGTCGCGCTCGGCGGGGATGCCGAAGAGCATGATGCCGCCTACGCCCAGGTCCACGGCTTCGGCAGCGGCCTTCTTCAGGGAGTCCATGGTGTGCTGCACGACGCCGGGCATGGAGGTGAGCGGGTTGGGCTCGGTAATGCCCTCCCGGACGAAGGCCGGAAGGATCAGCTCGGCGGGATCCAGGCGGAATTCCGCGGTCAGCCGACGCATGGCGGGGGTGGTGCGGAGGCGGCGGGGGCGGCGCTGGGGGAAGCTCATGAGGGTAATTCTGCCTTCCGGTAACGATGGGGAACTAGGGAGTAGGACCCGTAGACATAGCAATGGACAGTGCCTGGACTATTCCCGCCGGGGTTGGCTGCTTCGCCACAGCGTCCGGGGCCAGGCCCAGTTCCCGCATCCGGGCGGCGGTGCTGTCACCGATGGCAACCAGCAGGGTTCCGGCGGGGACCGGCTCGCATCTGCGCGCGAACCGGCGGGCGATGCTCGGGGAGGTGAGGACGACGGCGCGCGGTCCGGCGGGTGCCGAGGCGGCGAACGCTTCCGGGTCCAGCAGGCCTTCGGCGGAAACCGCGGGCGTGAAGCGCACACCGGAGGCGGGATAGTCCACGGTGCAGTAGGCGGTGACGGCGCGGACGTCCCAACCGAGGGAGGTGAGGGCGTCATGCAGGGTCGGATCGGCAATGTCGGCCTGCGGCAGCAGCACGCGCAGGTCCCCGCCTTCCGGGTCGGAGCCTGAGGGGTCCGGCCAGGACGCCGCCAGGCCGCGGGCGGACTGGTCCGTGTCCGGCAGGAAATCGATATCGACGCCGATTTCCTCCAGCGCCTGCCGTGTACCGGCACCGACGGCCGCGATCCGGGTATCCGCGGGTACCAGCGCGTCGGGGCGGATGCCCAGTGCGGCGCACCGCCGGGTCACGGCGCGGACGGTGGTGACGCTGGTGAAGACCACCCACGCGAACCGGCCCGCCTTCAGCGAATTCAGGGCACGGTCCAACGGGTCGGTGTCCGCGGGGAACTGGAAATCGATCAGGGGCATCAGCGCCACGGACGCGCCGCTGCCCTCCAGCTCCCGGACCATGGCCGAGGCCCGGTCCGGGGTGCGTGGAAGGACAACGAACAGTCCGGTGAGGTCCGGGCCCTGCGGCTTGGCTGCCATCTCAGCAGCTCCCGAAGCCGGGCATCAGCTGGCCGGGAGGTCGGTGAGCTGCCCGGCACCTGCCGCGAGCAGCTCCTCGGCAACCTGCCGGCCGAGGGCCCGGGCAGCGTCTTCGGTGCGTTCGGCCGTGACGGCGGTGCGGCGCATCAGGCGGGTGCCGTCGTCGCTGCAGACCACTGCCTCCAAGGTGATGCCGTCGCTGCCGACGCGGGCCAGCGCACCGACGGGAGCGGTGCAGCCTGCCTCGAGGCGGCCCAGCATGGCCCGCTCGGCAGCCACGGTGAGGCGGCTGTCCGGATGGTCATAGGCGGCAAGTGCCTTGGCGAGCTGTCCGTCGTCGCCGGCGTCGGCGGCGCGGCATTCCACTGCCAGTGCCCCCTGGCCGGGGGCGGGCAGCATCACGGCAGGATCGATGTACTCGGACACCATATTCAGCCGGCCAAGGCGCGCCAGCCCGGCGGCGGCCAGCACCACGGCATCGAGGTCACCGGGGGCGCCCTCCACCAGGCCGGCGACGCGGCCGAGGCGGGTGTCCACGTTTCCGCGGATATCCACAATCTCCAGGTCGGGGCGGGCGGCCCGCAGCTGGGCTGCACGGCGCGGCGAGCCGGTGCCGATCTTCGCTCCGGCCGGGAGCTGTGCCAGGGTCAGTCCGTCACGCGCACACAGGACGTCGCGGACGTCCACGCGTTCCGGTATTGCCCCGAGGACCAGTCCGTCCGCCGGAGCGGTGGGCAGGTCCTTGAGCGAGTGCACGGCAACGTCGCAGTCTCCGCGCAGCAGCGATTCCCGCAGTGCGGCCACGAAGACCCCGGTGCCGCCGATCTGCGACAGTGCCGCACGGTTGACGTCACCTTCGGTGCGCACGCGCACCAGGTCGATCTCGAAACCGCCCAGCGCTGCCAGCGCTTCGGCCACGGTGGTGGTCTGGGTGACGGCCAGGGCGCTGCCGCGGGTGCCGATCAGGACGGGCGAATGCGCCACTATTCGACACCAACGGTGGAGTCGGCGCCGGCAATGGTCGGCTTCTCGCCGCGCAGGTTGGCGCAGCAGCCGGGACGGCAGACGTCGTACCAGGGACCGAGCTCGGTCAGGGCAGGCCGGATGGCAATGTTGTTCTCCAGGGTGCGTTCCTGCAGCAGGTCCACCAGGCCGGAGACGAAGGTCTCGTGGACGCCCGGGGTCGGCGTGCGGTCCGCGGCCAGGCCCAGCTCCTTGCAGGTGTCCATGGCCTCGGTGTCGAGGTCCCAGAGCACTTCCATGTGGTCGCTGACAAAGCCCAGCGGAACAATCACCACGCCGTTGACACCCTTGGCCGGGAGTTCGGCAATGGCGTCGTTGATGTCCGGTTCCAGCCAGGGGATGTGCGGGGCGCCGGAGCGGGACTGGTAGACCAGCTGCCAGTCCATGCCGGCGGCTTCGGGGATCCGGTCCATGATGGCACGGGCGTTGGCCAGGTGCTGGGCAACGTAGGCGCTGCCTTCTTCAAACTCCCGGTCGCGCGGACCGGAGGCTTCAGCATCGGCGGTGGGGATGGAGTGGGTGGAGAAGAGAATCTCGATCTTCCCGTCCGTCATGCCCTTGCCGTCAAGCTGCGCGCGGACCTTGGCGATCGATTCGCGGACTCCTTCGACGAAGGGTTCCACGAAGCCCGGGTGGTCGAAGTACTGGCGGACCTTGTCCACCTGCAGCTTCTTATCCAGCCCGGTCTTCAGCAGGTTCATGCCCAGGTCCTCGCGGTACTGCCGGCAGCTGGAGTAGGAGGAGTAGACGCTGGTGGTGACCATGAGGATGCGGCGGTAGCCGGTGTCATAGGCCTCCTGCAGGACGTCCTTGATGTACGGCGCCCAGTTCCGGTTGCCCCAGAGCACGGGCAGGTCGACGCCGCGGCGCGCGAGCTCTGCCTCCAGGGCAGCCTTCAGCGCCCGGTTCTGCTCATTGATGGGGCTGATGCCGCCGTTGGCGCGGTAATGCGTGGCCACCTCTTCCAGCCGCTCGTCGGGGATACCGCGGCCGGCCGTGACATTGCGGAGGAACGGGATGACGTCCTCCTGGCCTTCGGGGCCGCCGAAGGACGCCAGCAGGATGGCATCGTAATGCTTCGGGGCCATGCGGCCGTTCTCGTCCACGCCCTCAAACGGGTCGAACGCAGGCTCGTTGGAAACAGCTGATGTCATTTGAGCACCTCGGCAACTTCGGCGGCCGGGATACGCCGGCCGGTATAGAACGGGACTTCTTCACGGACGTGGTTGCGGGCCTCGGTGGCGCGCAGGTGGCGCATCATGTCGACGAGATCGACAAGGTTGGGGGCTTCCAGGCCCAGGATCCATTCCCAGTCGCCGAGGGCGAAGGAGGCCACGGTGTTGGCCAGGACCTGGGGGAATTCGCGGCCGAGCATGCCGTGGTCGCGCAGCATCTTGCCGCGTTCCTCGGCCGGCAGCTGGTACCACTCGTAGGAGCGGACAAACGGGTAGACGCAGATCCAGGTTTCCGGGTCGATCCCCCGGGCAAAGGACGGCCAGTGGTTCTTGGAGAACTCCGCATCGCGGTGCACGCCCATGGCGGACCAGGCGATCTCGGTGCCGGCGAAGAGCTCGGTCCGGCGCACCTGGCGCAGGGCTGCCTGCAGCGCTTCGGGCGCGCTTCCGTGCAGCCAGACCATCACGTCGGCATCCACGCGCATCGCGGAGACATCGTAAAGCCCGCGCAGAGTCACGTTGGTGGCGGCCAGGTCCTTGGTGAGGGCCTCGAAGGCATCAACAGCGCCGTCGGAGACGGGGGCCTTGGGGGTGGAGGACCGCTTGAAAACGGTCCAGAGGGTAAAGAACTGCTCTTCGTTGCCGGCCGCTGCTGCGGCGCTGCGGTCCATCGTCTCACTCATGTATAACAGTCTGCCCTTTGCATATAGGTAAGTCGAAACACCGCACTTCTACAAGCCGTAGAAAGTGCTGAAGATCACAGCAGCGCGTTGGCGAGCGCTGCCATCCTGGTCCGGGTGTCCGCAGTGACCGCCGCCAGTCCGGTGCCGGCCAGCCAGGCGCCCACCGTTTCCAGCCCCGGCGATTCGGCCACCGCGGCCCGGACGGCATCCACCCGGTCCTTGTGCCCGACGACGGCGGAGGGCAGCGCGCCCACCCACCGGACAACGTCCCAGCCCACGACGTCGTCGGCCTGGATCCGCACCTGCAGCAGCCCGGACGCGTCGGCAACGGCCTGCCGGAAGAGATCCTCGTCCTCGCGCTCTACGTGCCGGGGTTCCTCAGCGGCATCCTCCGGGGAGAGCGCCCGCCCGTAGGACAGGCGCAGCACATGGGTTCCGGGCCCGGTGGAATCGGCGAGCCACGGCCATTTGGCGGTGGCGTGGGTCAGGGCCTTGGCATCGACGCCTTCCGCTTCGCGGGCCACGAGCACCCCGGTGCCGCGCGGCATGGCGTCCAGTTCCGGCAGGTCCACCACCAGGGTGACCAACGCGACGCCCGGTCCCGGCTGCGGCCGGTAGGCCGATATTTCCGGCAGCGCGGTAGCCATCAGGTCGACGGCGGCAGGCCCTTCGGCGGCAACCACCACGGCATCGGCGGCCAGTTCCTGCCCGTCGCTGCAGCGGACGAGCCACCCCCCGGAGTTCCGGGCCAGGGATTCGGCGCGGGTGCCGGTGCGCAGGCGGGCACCGGTGGCTTCCAGATCGGAGACGAGCGCATCCGTAAGCCGGCCCATGCCGCCGCGGAGCCCGGCCACGGCCGATCCGGCCGGGGCTGCGGCACGCATGGCGCCGACCGCCGCGGCCAGGGAGCCGTGCCGGGACAGCGCTGCACGCAGTCCCGGGGCCACGGAATCGACGTCGAGCATGTCGGGGTCGGAGGAATAGACGCCGCCGACAACGGGGGTGACGAGCCGGCGAAGCACGGCGTCACCCATCCGTGTCCGCACCAGCTCGCCCAGGCTCATGGATCCGCGCCGGTTCAGGGAGCCGACCGGCAGGATCCTGTCCATGGCGGCCCGGGCCGCTCCGGTGCGTCCGAGGGCACGGACAATGTCGGGGTGGCGGGGGTCCGCGGGGATGCCGAGCAGTCCGCTGCTTGGCATCCGCTGCGCACCCGAGGGCAGGTCCTCCGCTGCCAGCTGCAGCCATGATCCGGCGGGGTTGGGGGCCACCACCGCGTCGGCCAGCCCCAGTTCGGCAATCAGTTCCGGAACGGCGGGCGAACGGGTGGCGAAGGACTCCGCACCGCTGTCCAGCTCGATGCCGGCCACGCTGTGCCGCCCGACGCAGCCGCCGAACCGGTCCGAGGCCTCCAGCACGGTGACGCTCAGGCCCGCCCGCTGCAGGTCCCGGGCAGCGATGAGGCCGGAGATGCCGCCGCCGACGACGACGGCCGAGGGTCCTGCGGGCGTTTCAGGCGGAAGTTGTGCTCCGGAGGTGCCGGCTGCTTTCTCCGGCCGGGCGAGGAAACGGTGAGGCATGGGTTAGGGCTCCACGGAATGAATCAGTTCAACCACCCGGGTCAGCACTTCGGCGTCGGTGTCCGGCGGTACACCGTGGCCCAGGTTGACCACGTGCCCGGGAGCGTCTGCCCCCGCAGCGAGGACCTCGCGGACATGCGCTTCCAGGATTTCCCAGGGTGCATTCAGGAGGGCAGGGTCGATGTTGCCCTGCAGCGGCGTTGTCCCGCCAAGGCGCCGGTTGGCTTCATCCAGCGGCAGGCGGTAGTCCACGCCCACCACGTCCACGCCGACGTCGCGCATGGCCACGAGCAGTTCGGAGGTGCCGGTGCCGAAGTGCACCAGGGGTGCGCCGAGGCCGCGCACGTGGTCCAGTGCCCGGGAGGATGCGGGGGCCACGTGCCGGACGTAGTCGGCCAGGCCCAGGGACCCGGCCCAGGAATCGAAGAGCTGCCCGGCGCTGGCCCCGGCTTCCAGCTGTGCGCGCAGGAACATGCCCGAGGCGTCGGCTGCCCAGGCGGTCAGCGCCTGCCAGGCCTGCGGATCGGCGTGCATCATGGTGCGCGGGCCCAGGTGGTCGCGGGACGGTTTGCCCTCCACCATGTAGGCGGCCAGGGTGAACGGCGCCCCGGCGAATCCGATCAGCGGTTTGGCTCCGAGTTCGGCGACGGTCAGCCGGACGGCCTCGCGGATGGGTTCCAGCGCCTCCTCGGTCAGACGGGGCAGGGCGGCGACGTCGGCGGCGGTCCGCACCGGGGATCCGAGGACGGGGCCGACGCCGGGAACAATGTCCACGTCCACGCCCGCGAGTTTCAGCGGGATCACGATGTCGGAGAAGAAGATGCCCGCATCCACGTCATGGCGGCGCACCGGCTGGAGGGTGATCTCCGCGGCGAGTTCGGGCCGCAGGCAGGACTCCAGCATGCCGATCCCCTTCCGCGCCTGCAGGTATTCAGGCAGGGAGCGGCCGGCCTGACGCATGAACCAGACCGGGCGGCGGGCGGGCCGGCCGCCCCGGTAGGCGGTGATGAGGGGGGAACCGGCCGTGCGGCCATCCTGCAGGGGATGAGTGGCGCTAAGAGTCATACCTTGATTCTCTCCAAAATCCCGGGCAAGCGATAACCGGACTCCTCCCGGCGGCCAGGGTGGCCCTTCTCACACCCTTAAAGGTCCGTTTCCGGCCGGGCCGATTGAAGCTATCCTCCCGGGCGTGACTACTATTGACCTACTGTGGTTCTACTTTCCCTCATTGCTACGCACACTGACGTAGACCTGGAGACTGTCGCCCGGCTCAGCGCCGGCGCATCCAAGGTCTCATCTTCGCTGGTCGATTCCGGAACCGCCGTCTCCGGCTCCGTTGTCCTCGCAACCTGCAACCGGTTGGAGGTGTATTGCGAAACCGCCTCGGATGCCGACATTGAAGCGGCGCGTTCCGCCGTGGTTGCCCAGATCAGCCGGCAGTCGGGCATGAGCGAAGACCTGGTATCGCGCTCCTTTGCCACCAATACCGGAGAATCCGTTCCCCAGCACCTGTTTGCCGTCGGCGCGGGGCTGGATTCCGCCGTCGTCGGCGAACGCGAGATCGCCGGCCAGGTCCGCCGGGCCCTTATTGAAGCGCAGGAAAACGGAACCGCCAGCGGCGGCCTCACCCGCTTATTCCAGACCGCTTCCCGCACCGCCAAGGACGTTGGCGCCCTGACAGCCCTCGGTAAACGGGGGCTTTCCATTGTGTCGGTTGCCCTGGGCCTGGCCACGGACCTGTCCGAAGACCGCGACTGGTCTAAAAAGTCGGTGGTGGTTTTCGGTACCGGCGCCTACGCCGGGGCCACCATGGCCCTGCTCAAGGAGCGCGGCTGCACGGACATCAGTGTCTATTCCTCCTCGAACCGTGCCGAGTCCTTCACCGCCTCGCGCGGCGGAACGCCCCTGACCCGCCAGTCCCTGCCCGCCGCCCTGACCCGCGCCGACGTCGTGATCGGCTGCAGCGGCAGCGACAGCCAGGTGGGCGCCGAGGATGTCCGCCGCGTCCGCGCAGCAGCCGGCAAGCCGCTGATCATCATTGACCTCGCCCTGACCCATGACTTTGATCCGGCCGTCCGCGAGATCGACGGCGTCGAGCTGATCACCCTGGAATCCGTCCGGCTGGCCGCCCCGGCGGAGCAGGTCGAATCCCTGAAGCAGGCGAGCACCATCGTCGCCGACGCCGCCAAGAACTTCTCGAAGCAGCAGCTCAGCCGGGAGATGGATTCCGCTATCGTGGCCCTGCGCCGGCACACCCTGGATGTCCTGGATTCGGAGCTGGAGAAGGTCCGTGCCCAGCACGGCTGCACCGGCGCCGCCCAGGAAGTGGAGTTCGCCATGCGCCGCATGGTCAAGCAGCTGCTCCACGTCCCCACCGTCCGTGCCCGGGAACTGGCCGCCAGCGGCCAGCAGGAAGATTACATCCGCGGCCTGGAAGCCCTGTACGGCATCACCCTGGAGCGGGGCGATACCGCTTCCGGTTCCACGGCGGCCGGTTCAGCGGAGGACAACGGCACTGCCGGAGAAGCCGGCAGCGCCGAACCGAAGTCCGCGTAGTAAAGCTCAGTAGACCGGCTTCTCCGGCTCCACCCGGCGCACCCACTCCAGGATGCCTCCGGTGACGTTGTAGACCTGCGGATATCCCTCGCGGCGCAGGTAGGCGGCCACCTCCGCGGACCGGGCACCGGACTTGCAATGCACATAGACGGGCCGGCCCCGGTCCGGCCGGAACTCCCCCGCCAGCACCGCGGCCCGGGGCGCAAGGCGTGCCCCGTCGATGCGGACAATCTCATGTTCGCCCGGCTCACGGACATCCAGCAGCTCGAAGTCCCGTGCTCCCGCCGAGCGTTCCGCCAGCAGGTCCCGCAGTTCCGTGACCTCGATTTCCGCTCCGGCAGGCACCGGCTCCGCGGGCGCAATGCCGCAGAAAGCCTGGTAGTCGCTCAGCTCCGTCACCCGTTCGGCCTGCGGATCCCGGCGGACCTTCAGCTCGCGCCAGCTCATCTCCAGGGCATTGAACACCAGGACCCGGCCCAGCAGCGTCCGCCCTGTACCGGTGATGAGTTTGATGGCCTCGTTGACCATGACCGAGCCGATCTGGGCGCACAGCACCCCGAGCACTCCCCCTTCCGCGCAGGAGGGGACGGAGCCCGCCGGGGGCGCCTGGGGAAACAGATCCCGGTAGGTGGGACCGTGCTCGCCCCAGAAAACGCTCACCTGGCCGTCATAACGGAGAATCGAGCCCCACACGTACGGCTTGCCCAGGATTTCGGCGGCGTCGTTGACCAGGTAGCGGGTGGCGAAATTGTCGGTTCCGTCCACAATCAGGTCATAGCCGGAGAAGATGTCCAGGACGTTGGCGTTGTCCAGCCGTTCCCGGTGGAGGTTGACGCGGACCAGCGGGTTCAACTCCGCGACGGACCGGGCTGCGGACTCCGCCTTCGGGGTGCCGACGTCGGAAACGCCGTGGATGATCTGGCGCTGCAGGTTGGAGACATCCACCACGTCGTCGTCGACAATGCCCAGGGTGCCCACTCCCGCGGCAGCCAGGTACAGCAGGGCCGGTGATCCCAGTCCTCCGGCCCCCACCACCAGGACCCGGGCGTTCTTCAGCCGGCGCTGCGCCATCGTGCCGAAGCCGGGGATGATGAGGTGCCGGGAGTAGCGTTCGGTTTCGTCACGGGTCAGGTCCCCGCCCGGCGCCACCAGAGGGGGCAGTTCGCCGGCGGGAACGGATGCACTTGCTAAGGTCATGAAGTCCAATCTAAGCCACGGGTATGGCGGCGGGCCCTGTCGCTTCGAATACCCGCAGGTAAACTAAGGGTCATTGTCCGCGCAGCGTTGTGCTCCGGAACTGTTGAGAGGTCCACCAGTGAGTAACCAGGCAGCCGGCAAACCGGTTCGGCTCCCGCGGGAGGAACGCCGCCGGCAACTGCTGCACGCCGCGCAGGAAGTGTTTGTCAGCCACGGCTTCCACGGTGCGGCCATGGACGAAATCGCCGAAGCGGCGCACGTAAGCAAACCCGTGCTGTACCAGCACTTCCCGGGCAAGCGGGAGCTGTACATGGCCCTGCTGGATAACCATTTGAACACCCTTACCGAGTTCCTGGCGAATGCGTTGAACTCCACCACGGACAACAAGCTCCGGGTCCGGGAGACCATGCGGGCCTATTTCCGCTTCGTGGCGCAGGACAGCCAGGGCCACCGGATGGTGTTTGAATCCGACCTCACCAATGATGCCGAGGTCAGTGCCCGCATTGAGGAATTCAATGCCCGGTTCGCCAACAGCATCGCCGGGGTCATTGCCGAAGACACCAGGCTTTCCCCCCTGGAAGCCACCTTGCTGGGCCGGGCCCTGGCCGGCATGGCGCAGGTCAGTGCCCGGTACTGGCTGGAAACGGACGGCAACCTGGACATCGATGCGGCCAGCGAGCTGGTCTACCGTTTAGCTTGGCGCGGAATCAGCCGGTTCCCCAAAGAGATCTAGAGTAGATTTTCGGATTAGTTCGTAAATCGTTAATCAGGAGGCAGCACGGTGGAAGTAAAAATCGGCATTCAGAATGTAGCCCGCGAGATTGTCTTCGAATCAGGCCAGAGCGCCGATGAGGTTGCCGACGCCGTCGAGCAGTCCCTCGCCAACGGCGCCCTGCTGCGCCTGAAGGACATCAAGGGCCGGCTGATCGTTGTTCCCGGTGCTTCCATCGGCTACGTCGAAATCGGTGCCGAGGAAGTCCGCCGGGTCGGTTTCGGGGCACTCTAGCCAGCCGCGGACATGCTCAGCCTGATCCTGGTAACGCTGACCGCCGTTGCCGCCGGTTTCGCGGTGTGGGCGGCTGACAGCCGCCGCGCCCTCTACGGGGCGCTGTTGCTGCCCGGCATCGCCGTGTCCGCTGCGCTGATCACCTGGCTGGCGCTGCGGGCCGCGGGTGCCGCTTCCTTCGAAGCGGACTGGATCGGCTGGGCTGTTCCGGTGGCCGTGTCCCTCCTGGCGCCGATCGTGGCTGCGGTGTTCATCGGGCGCAGCCGCGCCAGGGCCGACACAGCCGAGACCGAGCGCATCCTGCGTCTCTGATCTCTGATCTCTGACCTTGGCCGGGACTCCGGTTCCAACGCTGCAGGGGCGGTGCTTCGGCACCGCCCCTGCTTCGTTCGGCGGACCGGTCCGGTTCGGTTACGGCTCGGCGTGCCGCGGGGGCATCTGCGGAACAGCCGGCGGCACCAGCGCAGCGAGTTCACGCCCGAACACTTCTGCGGCCACCCGGTGTCCTTCAGGGCTCAGGTGCCGCCCGTCGGGACGCAGCTCTCCGTTCAGCCCGTACCTGGCCCACCAGTCCCCCGGCGTCAGGAAGCTGATGCCCTGTTCTCGGGCCACCGCGGCAAGCACCCGGTCCACGTCGCTGCGGGGCCCGGTGCCGTCACCGATCACCCCAACCATGACCATCCGGGCGGACGGGTAGCTTTGCCGCAGGTCCCCGATAAGCCGAAGCGCCCCGGCACGGATCTCTGCTGCCGGGTAGGCAGTGTCGTTGCCGCCGCCCTGCAGCAGGATCAGCCGCGGCGTCCCCCACGGGAGCAGCCACTGTTGTGATTCCAGTGCCCGGGCGTATCCGGAGACCGCACCGTTTCCCCGGACGTATCCGGTGCCGCCGGCACCGCGGATCACGGCATGGTATCCGGCCTGTTCCACGCCCTGCCCCACCCACGTCTGCGGTCCGGCCTGCGAATCCCCGATCACCAGGACGGAGTTTTCCACATCCGGAACCACGGACATCATCCTGCCGGTCTGCGGCATGTACACCAGGGACCCGGCGGACGGGATGAGCGCACCGGTGACGGCGTCCGCCGGCCGGACAGTCCGCAGCGCGGGCGGCGGCGGCAGGGCTCCGGCACGGGCGCCGGCGGCAGGCGGAACGGCCACGGCAACCCGCTCCGGCGCCTCCGCCGGAACCACCGGTGTTACGGCCAGCACCAGGCACGCCAGGGCTGCCCATGCCAGGGCACGCGCTGCACGCGTCCCGCCCGTTCTGCCCCGCAATATGTTCCCCCGCACTACACTCCCCCGCGATCCGTGTCCGGCCGCAGTACCCGCTGCCGTCCGGGGGAAGCGTAACCCGGGACTAGGCCGTCAGGCCGAGAAGACTCATGCGTTTCGAATGGTTTCTTGTCAGCTGCGCCGTCAGCGACTTGACCTTTGCGTCAACCGAGCCGGCGTCCGGGCCCTGGTCATCAAGCAGCCCGCCCAGGAAGGCCCGCTCCATCAGGACCCGCTGGGCCTGGGTGAGCGCCTCTCCCACCAGCCGTCGGCCCCACAGGGCCAGCCGGGACGCCAGCCGCGGATCATCCGCGAGGGCTTCGCGCAGCCTGCCGAGCAGGATTTCACCCGATTGCTCCGCGGCCTTGAGTCCCTGGAACAGGCTGTTCGTTTCCGCATCCAGCCGCGACGCCACCGCCTGGTAGAAATCATCGGAGATGGCGTCAGTGACAAAGGACTTCATCAGCGATTCGTACCAGTCCGCCGGCCGGGTGCGGTCATGGAACGCATCCACGGAAGCCTGGAAGGGGCGCATGGCCTCCTCCGGATCCACGCCCATGGCACTGAGCCGGGCCGTGATCAGTTCAAAGTGCGCGTATTCCTGCACCGCCAGGCGTCCCAGGGTTGCGCGGTCATGCAGCGTCGGCGAAAACCGTGCATCCGAAGACATCCGTTCAAACGCGGACAGCTCGCCATAGGCGATCACTCCGAAAAAGTCCGTCAGGAAGCGCTGGTAAGTATCACCGGAGTGCTGCGCGGCTGCCCCGGAAGCAGCCGGATGATCCGAATGGTGCCCGTTAGTCATACCCGCCAGCGTACCCGCCGGCGCCGACGCGGGCCGCGCCCGTACCCCGGATGCGCGGCGATCAGCGGCTGGCAGGTAGACTGGGAAAGTAGTTATTGGATGCCCGGTCGTCTGTCCTTGAAATTGTCATTTCTGCTGTACTGACCAGACCCGCAAACCCTACGCGATCTTGAATTTTCGGCCGCCGCCGTGGCCAATGGAGCACAGGCGGCCAGCAGTTGTTAGCCCGCGATCGGCTTCCGCTGGACGCACCGCGTGCGTGCCATCCGCTCCGGGATGGGCTCTTACAGCCCCCTCGTCGAGCCTGGCACCCCGCGCTGCCTAAACTGAACGGTATTTAATTGAACACTGAACTTTCCGAGGTTGACGACCGTCACCTCACTGCCGATGACAGCACCGAAGAACTGAAGGTCGCCGACACCCTGGCCGTCAGCGCCGGGGCGGAGGAAATCCGCGAACTGACGTTCGCCGATTTCGGTGTCCGTTCCGACATTGTGGAGTCCCTGTCCGACGCCGGGATCACCCACCCCTTCCCCATCCAGTCCATGACGCTGCCGGTTGCCCTCGGCGGCCACGACATCATCGGCCAGGCGAAGACCGGCACCGGCAAAACGCTCGGCTTCGGCATTCCCGCCCTGCAGCGCGTGGTGGGCCCCGATGATGAGGGGTACGCAGAGCTCGCCGTTCCCGGCGCCCCGCAGGCCCTGATTGTGGTGCCCACCCGTGAGCTGGCAGTCCAGGTAGCCGGTGACCTCACCACCGCCGCCCGGCGCCGCGGGGTCCGCATCGTCACCATTTACGGCGGCCGTGCCTACGAGCCGCAGACGGAGGCCCTGGCGGCCGGCGTCGAAATCGTGGTCGGCACCCCCGGGCGCCTGATCGATCTGTACAACAAGAAGCACCTGTCCCTGAAGAACGTCCGCATTGTCGTCCTCGACGAGGCGGACGAGATGCTGGACCTGGGCTTCCTGCCGGACGTGGAAACCCTGATGGCTGCCACGCCCGCCGTGCGCCAGACCCTGCTGTTCTCGGCCACCATGCCCGGCGCCGTCGTCGCCATGGCCCGCCGCTACATGACCAAGCCGACCCACATCCGTGCCGCGGACCCGGACGATGAAGGCCTGACCAAGAAGGACATCCGCCAGGTGGTCTACCGGGCGCACAACCTGGACAAGGCCGAGGTGGTGGCCCGCATCCTGCAGGCCCGCGGCCGCGGCCGGACCATCATCTTCACCAAGACCAAGCGCACCGCAGCCAAGCTCTCCGAAGAACTCGTGGACCGCGGCTTCGCCGTCGCCGCCATGCACGGTGACCTGGGCCAGGGCGCCCGCGAGCAGGCCATGCGTGCCTTCCGCAACGAAAAGGTGGACGTGCTGGTGGCCACCGACGTCGCCGCCCGCGGCATCGACGTCGACGACGTCACGCACGTCATCAACTACCAGTGCCCCGAGGACGAGAAGACCTACCTGCACCGCGTGGGCCGCACCGGCCGCGCCGGCAACAAGGGCACCGCCGTCACGTTCGTGGACTGGGACGACGTCCCCCGCTGGGGCCTGATCAACAAGGCGCTGGGCCTGGACCAGGCGGAGCCGGTGGAAACCTACTCCTCCTCCCCGCACCTGTACACGGATCTGGACATCCCCGAGGGCACCAAGGGCCGGCTGCCGCGCAACAAGCGCACCCACGCCGGCATTGATGCCGAAAAGATCGAGGATCTGGGCGAGACCGGCAAGTCCGGTGGACGCAGCTCCTCCCGCGAGGGCAGCCGCTCCGGTTCCGGGCGTCCGGAACGTGCCGGCGCCGGCCGCGCCGGTTCGGGCCGCAGCTCCGACCGTGCCCGCAGCGGCGGACAGCGTGAAGGGTCCCGGCGGGGCGAGTCCCGCTCCGGCGAATCCCGGACCGCCGACCGGGCGCCGGAAACCCGCCCGGCCGAAACCCGGGCCGCTGCACCTGCCGCGGACGGCGCCGACCGCCCGCGCCGCAGCCGGACCCGCCGCCGCAACGGCGAGGTTGTCCCCAAGACCGGCCCGGCCGCCGAATAGCTGCGGCGCAGGCCCGGCCATGAGCACCCCTTTGTGGACGCCGGACGGCGGGTCACTGGTGGTACACGCGGATAACGCGCAATACCTCCCGACCCTGCCGGACGGCTCCTTCACCATGATTTACGTGGACCCGCCCTTCAACACGGGGCGGGCCCAGCGCCGGCAGCAGACCACCATGGTCCGCAACGTGGACGGCGGCGGTGACCGGATCGGCTTCAAGGGCCGCAGCTACAGCACGGTCAAGGGACTGCTTTCCAGTTATGACGACGCTTTCGAGGACTACTGGGCGTTCCTGGAACCTCGTTTGGCGCAGGCCTGGCGGCTGCTGGCTGACGACGGCACCCTGTACGTGCACCTGGATTACCGCGAGGTGCACTACGCGAAGGTGATGCTGGATGCCCTGTTCGGGAGGGACTGCTTCCTGAACGAAATCATCTGGGCCTATGACTACGGCGGACGGGCAAAGAACCGCTGGCCGGCCAAGCACGACAACATCCTGGTTTATGTCAAAAACCCGGACACCTACCACTTCGACAACGCCGAGGTGGACCGTGAGCCCTACATGGCACCGGGCCTGGTGACACCGGAAAAGGTGGCGCTGGGCAAGCTGCCCACAGACGTCTGGTGGCACACCATTGTGTCCCCCACCGGCCGGGAGAAAACCGGCTATCCCACGCAGAAACCCGAGGGACTGCTGCGCCGCGCCGTCGCGGCGAGCAGCCGCGAGGGCGACTGGGTGCTGGACTTCTTTGCCGGGTCCGGCACGCTGGGCGCCGTTGCGGCCAAGCTGGGCCGCAAATTCGTCTGCGTGGACGCCAATCCGCAGGCCATCGATGTGATGGCGCGGCGGCTGGGTTCCGCGGCCACCGTGGTTTCCGCCGAAACCGGGTTACCCCTGCCTGCCGCCGGTATCTAGAACCGGCTGGGCGCCAGGCGGGCGAGGGGCCAGGGTCTGCTGCCTAGCCCGGCAGGGGGCCGACGACGGCGGCACCGGTTCCCAGCCCCGCGAGGCGCTCCAGCACCGCCGGCTCCGTGGTGAACTCGCCCAGCCGGTTCGGTTTCCCGGTGCCGTGGTAGTCGCTGGATCCGGTGACCAGCAGGTCATTGTCCTTGGCCAGCCGGCGCAGCCATGCCCTGCCCTGCTCGGGGTTATCCCGGTGGTCCACTTCCACGCCGAGCAGGCCGGCGTCGATCATTTCGGAGAAGGTGTCCTCCCCCACCACCCGGCCCCGGGAAGACGCCACCGGGTGCGCGAAGACCGGTATGCCGCCGGCCTGCCGGATGAGTTCAACGGCACGCACCGGATCCGGTGCGTAATGCGCCACGAAATACGGCGACCGTGCCGTCAGGATGCCGCTGAACGCTGCCGACCGGTTCGGCACGACGCCGGCTGCCACCAGGGCGTCGGCAATGTGCGGCCGGCCGATGGTCGCTCCCGGGGCCACCTGTTCCTGCACCGATTCCCAGTCAATGGGGAAATCCTCCGCAAGCCGCTGCACCATCAGCTCCGCCCGGGAGACGCGGGCTGCCCGGGACCGGGCAATTTCCTCCAGCAGGCCCGGGTGGGCCGGATCATGCAGATAGGACAGCACATGGACGCTGATCCCTTCGCGGCTGCGGCAGGACACCTCCATGCCCGGCACGAACGTGATCCCGAGCGCCTCGGCGGCCGCAGCGGCGTCGTCCCAGCCCGCCGTCGTGTCGTGGTCAGTGAGGGCTACGGCATCCAGCCCGGCCGCGGCGGCGACAGCGATCACGTCTGCCGGCTGCTCGGTCCCGTCGGACACGCAGGAGTGGGTGTGCAGATCGATTTTCACGCTCTTAATCTACGCCCCCGCGGCCCGTGCACCGCGCCGGTCCGCCGGCGGGGGTGTCACCGGCTCTGCCGAAGTGTTTTGCCCGCCCCGGAGGCAGTGAGACCATGGAAGGGTGAGTACTCAAGCGAATTCGACGACACCCCTGCCCGAGCCCTCCGAAGGCCAGCCGCTTGAAGACCGGGTGAACAACCGGTCCCAGCGCCCCTCCTCGGAAGCCTTCAAAAAGTTCATGTCTTCCGGCTGGGCCGCGGAATCCGGCGAGCTGCCTGCACCCGACGCAGTGGCGCCGTTCGCGGTACGCCGCCGCCGCGCCCTCTCCGAGCGTTTCCCCGGTGAACGGCTGGTCATCCCGGCCGGTCCGCTGAAGGTCCGCTCCAATGACACCGACTACCGCTTCCGCGCCCACTCCGGCTTTGCGCACATGACGGGCCTCGGCCTGGACCGTGAGCCGGACGCCGTGCTGGTGATGGAGCCTGTGGAACCCGGCACCGGCGACGACGGCGGCAACCACACCGCCGTCCTGTACTTCCGTCCGCTGGCCGGCACCGACAGTGACGAGTTCTACTCCAACGCCCGCTACGGCTCGTTCTGGATCGGAGACCGTCTGGGCCTGGAAGCCGTCAGCAGCCTGATCGGCCTGCCCACCCGGCACCTTGACGAGGCGGAAACCGCCATCACCAACAACGTCGGCGATCCCCAGTTCGGCGGCATCTCCGTCCGCCTGCTGCGCAGCGTCGATGAAATGGTCGATGCCCTGGTGGACACCGTCCGCTACAACACCGCACTTGACCCGGAGAACGCCGATCTGAGCGCCCTGGACGCCCTCGACGGCGAACTCACCGAAGCCCTCTCCGAACTCCGTCTGATCAAGGACGAGTGGGAAATCGAGCAGATGAAGGCCGCCGTGGCCGCCACGGTCAACGGCTTCACCGAAGTGGTCAAGGCGTTGCCGCGGGCCATCTCCCACCCGCGCGGCGAACGCGTGGTCGAAGGCGCCTTCTTTGCCCGCGCCCGCGAAGAGGGCAATGACCTGGGCTATGACACCATTGCCGCCTCCGGCAACAACGCCACGGTCCTGCACTGGATCCGCAACAACGGCGCCGTCAACGCCGGGGACCTGCTGCTGCTCGACGGCGGCGTGGAGGCCGAGAGCCTTTACACCGCGGACGTTACCCGCACCCTGCCGGTCAACGGCACCTACACCGAGGTCCAGCGCAAGGTGTACCAGGCGGTCCTCGACGCCGCTGACGCCGGATTCGAAGCCGCCAAGCCGGGGGCGAAGTTCCGCGACGTGCACGCCGCCGCAGTCAAGGTCCTCGCCGAACGCCTGGATGCCTGGGGCCTGCTGCCTGTACCCCTGGAGGAAGCCCTCTCCCCCGAAGGCCAGCAGCACCGCCGGTGGATGCCGCACGGCGTCAGCCACCACCTGGGCATGGACGTGCATGACTGCGCCCAGGCCCGTGCCGAACTGTATCTGGACGGAACCATCACCGAGGGCATGGTCTTCACCATCGAACCCGGTCTCTACTTCAAGGACACCGACCTTTCGGTGCCCGAGGAATACCGCGGCATCGGCGTGCGGATCGAGGACGACGTCCTCATCACCGCCGACGGTCCCGTGAACCTCAGCAGCGCCCTGCCGCGCAAGCCAGGCGAGGTCGAGGACTGGATGGCGGGCATCTACGCCGCCGAGTAACCTTCCGGGAAGGCATCCCGCCGGCAGGGTCCGCATCCTCAGAGGATGCGGACCCTGCTGCGTTCCTGCCGGGCGGTGCGCCGGGTTCCTTGCCTGCTGACTCGGCCGCAGTGCGGTCACCGCACCACACGCACCAGCCCTACACCGGTACCCGTCGGGGAACGAACGACGGGACCGCCGAGAACGCTCAAGGCCCGCACCCTGAAGGCGAGTTCTAGCGGTCATTGCAATGCCTCCGGAGCCCCTCGTTCTTCCAACCTCGGACAGGACAACCAGGCACACAGGAGCCGCCGCCCTCGGCGCAGCCGAAGGCTCCACTGTCTTAACCGGACGGCCGGCTGATCTCTCTCGTAAGCGCCCTCTGCGGGACCCTGCCAAATACCTAATTCCGGCCCATGCAGGCCAGGATTCGGCATCCGCTCCAAATCGACCGCCTGAATGCACTCCGAGGTAGGAAGAATTGGAGGGCTACTCGCGGTTTCTGCCGCTACGGCTCGATTCCGCACTTGCTCGATCGCTCGCATAACCTGCTAGTTCGATCCAGTACCTTCGCTTGACGCCAAGTTCCGTGTTGCGTATGTCTTCAAGGACACCGCCGTTTTTCTCTATTGTTCGTGCTGACGGCAGGTTCTGCTCATCGCAGGTAAGCAGTACCCGCGTCAGGCAGATACTGCGGGCGTGAGGGAGGATGGCTTGAAGGGCCCATGTTGCGATGCCACGTCCGCGAGCTGATGGCCGGACGCTATAGCCAATATGACCGACCGCCTCCAACATGAAAGGCGTAAGTACGTGCCGGAGTTCGATAGCTCCGAGGTACGTGTCGTGCTCAATGACCCAGAACCTACTCGTGTTCACTTGCACCCCACTGAACAGCATAAGAGGGTCGTTTTGCATGGCGAGGCGCCTTACCCAGGCTTCGAAGTCCTCAATGGCTTCGAATCGATCACCAGGGCGGATACCCGCACCATCCTGATGCCCGCCGCCCCACTCTCCCTTAGCGTCTAGCCATGACTTATGAAAGGTGACCGTCGGGCGGGCAAGTATGGGCATGAAGCGGAGCCTATCAAGACTCACTCGGGCACTCGACCCATGGATAAGGGGCGTATCCGCTCGGAGAACCCCGACGGCGTCATGGCCACTCGGGTCGCCTGGGGGATGCTCCGCGGATAGTGCGTCCAGGTCAGTGCTAACCAGCCACAGTGAGGGCCTCGACAATCCGGCCAGCAGTCTACGCCCGTTAGCCGGTCCCTCTCCGGATACAAGACATCCACTTTCAGGAGGCTCTCAGCTGCTGGGAAGCGAATGGCAAGCCGGTTTTTTTACTGTGTGCTCTATGAGAACTTCCAGAACCACCGATACCCTGTCCGCGCCATCGTTGGTACGACGGCGTTCCCTGCGGGCCGTCTCACTCCTCCTGACAGGCGGCCTCGCCCTGACCGGCTGCGCCGACGTCGCTTCCACCTCCGGCGCGGCGTCCCCCTCTGCGGTGAGTGGCACGAGCAGCAGCACGGCGGCGGACCCGAAACCTGGCGCGGGAACGACGTCCTCGACGACAACCGAGGAGACGATTTCCTCCACGTCAGCTGCGGCTGAGGCGTTCCTGGGGACGCTGAGCGATGAGCAACGCGAGACGGTCCTGTACGACTACGACGACGCGACGAAAACAACATCCTGGTCAAACTTCCCCGTGACCTTCGTCCAGCGCGCCGGTCTGAATCTCGCCGACCTGACCGACGAGCAGAAGACCGCAGCATTGGCGGTCCTGCAGGCGCTGCTCAGCGACGAAGCGTACAACACCGTGTCCGGCATTATGGGCGGTGACGAGTACCTGCAGCAGAGCAGCAGCAGCACCGAACAGTCGCTCGGCCAGTACTACATCGCCTTCTTCGGCGACCCGTCTGACACCAGCGCGTTCGAAGTGCAGTTCGGCGGCCATCATCTCGGTATCAACGCGACCCTCGACGGCGCTACTGACTCGATCACATTCGCGCCCACCCACCTGGGTGTGCAGCCTGCCGCCTACACCGACGCCGGCGGCAACGAAGTGCGGCCGTTCGACGGCATCTATACCGATGCGTTCGCCTTCTTTGACAGCTTGACGGAGGGACAGCAGGCGACGATCACCTCGGGCGACGTCAGCATGTGTGCACCTGGCGATACCTGTGATTTCGACGCCGGAGCCGGCCTCACCGGCGCCGATCTGACCAACGCGCAGAAGCAGTTGCTCCTCGATCTCATCGTGAATTGGTCCGGTATGGCTGACGAGCAGACCACTGCCGACTCCCGGGCGAAGATCGAGGCCACACTCGATGACACCGTCATCGCGTGGTCCGGGGAGACCACATACGACATGAGCACCGGGGACGGCATCTCGTTCTCGATCTCCGGGCCGGACGTTTACGTCGCCTTCCAAGCGCAGCAGGGCTCGGCAGGCGCAGATGTCGAAGGAGTGTCCACCTCCGGCTGGGGACACGTCCACACCATCTACCGCGACCCCACGAACGACTATGCCAACAGCGTGACGCAGCAGGCTGCCTCCGGTATGGGTGGCGGCACCGGTCCCGGCGGCGGCCCGCCCGGCGGCGGAACCCCGCCCAACGGTGGCCCACCCTCGAACTAGGTTCTCAACCGAGCGGAGGCGCCCGACAGGCTCCGGACTGTCGGGCGATTCCGCGGTCCGGCGAAGGGTGAGCGACATGCCCCACTGTGAGTCACAGCGGAAAATGCCGGTCCACCTGGACAAAACCGCAGGAACAGTACCTGTTGGTCCGTTTTCAATGACTAACCACCGCTGATGAGCAGTTCGTAACCCTTCCCTCAGTGGTACAAACGGATCGAGATCGGTCATCGGGAGGACGATTTGGTGATGTACGGGCCTATCAACTGTCGGGACTCTCGTTGATCGGAGGAACGGTATGTCCGGCTGGTTCAGCTGGAGGTCATAGAAGTGTTCCCACCAGGTAACCGGCGGCGGCGGCAATTGTGCTGAGGATAAGCATGCCGAGCCCATTGGCCAGGGCAGGCAGGACGCGGTGTTCCTGAGCAAGACGGATGGTTTCGAAGCTGGCGGTGCTGAAGGTGGTGTATCCGCCGAGCAGCCCTGTGCCAATGATCAGCCTTGCAGGGTCGGGCAGCAGCAGGGTGGCCGCCATTCCGGTGACGATTCCCAGGAGCAGGGAACCGGTGACGTTGATGAACGTGGTGCCGACCGGATAAGAAATTTGGGTGCGGGCTTTGATGATCCCGTCGAGTATGAACCGCAGCGCTGCGCCCAGCCCGCCCGCGGCGCAGATCCCGGCGAAGAGCAGCGGTGTCACTGGTTTTCCTTTCGGTTTCGGGCAGTCCCGGCGGCGATCCCCGCGAAGGAAGCCGCGGCACCCAACAGCACGGTGCCAAGGGCATAACCCACCGCCCCTGCGGGATGGTGGTGCAGGAGCAGGGCGGTATCGGTGGCCAACGCGCTGTAGGTTGTGAAGCCACCCAAGACACCGGTACCACCGAACAAGCGCAGAGCCCGGCGCCGGCCCGTGTCGTCGCCGCGGCTTAGCAGGGATTGAAGGAGAAAACCCAGAACGAAAGCACCGAAGATATTAATCCCGGCAATGATGAAGGGGACCCCTTCCTCCCCGGGAGGGGGAAACAGCAGGGACAGCCCTTGACGCAGCCCGGTTCCGGCGGCCCCGCCGGCGGCAACGAGGGCGACATACCGCCATTGCACATGCGCCGGTGGAGGCGCGTCCGCAGCGTTGTCGTCTGCACCGTCGATATCGACCGGCAGCTGCGCAGTGTCAATCTGTTGTCTTTCGGGGAACTGGCTGTGCCAGCCTCGGCCTTGTGCAGCGTCCGGGTGGGCGCCGGCATGGTCGTGCAAGTCAGGTTCCTCCTTGTTTCGGTCCGGATGTTCCATGCCTCGTGCCCAAAGTGCTGGTGGCACCAAATATTTCGTGGTCGGAGACATTAGGCAGATAGCGCCGGGGCGGGTTTGGTTTAGCATCCGGGCGTGAGAAAACCATGGGTCCAAGGGTGTCCAGCGGTATTGCGGTGCGCTGGGTGCAGCATCATTGTTGCCCACACGCCGGGCCTTCCCAGAGTGAGGATCCTCCTGCGGGGGATTCTGAGCAGTGACGAGTACGGGGCGGCGCTGGCGATCCGTGCACCCAAGACGCGTGCCAGATTCGCAGCGGTTTCCATGGCGTCAGGTTCTTGCTCTGGGCCCACGCCCAGGAGCAGTGGCACCGGCTGGCCGATGGGGTTCGATTTCACGGTCGTCATTTCCTATCTCTGGGCATGCAAATGCTGAGATAGGGACTGTTGTCGGCGTATATGCCGAGGTTGGTTCCGGTGAGCCCCACCGCCGTGACACCATAAGTTACCGGTATCGCTTTCATCCTCTCATGCTCGCTCGCTCCCTCAATCCGCGCGGTTGAGGGTTGGTTTTTCGACGACTGTCCTTATCCCATTACCGCTAGTACGCCGAAGGCAGGAGTCCCCTGCAGTATCTGGCGATTCAGGCCACCACCAGCAACCCGCTACTGCCGACGACGGCCCGACACAGGGAGAGTCCACATCATGTCCAGTCCCAAGCCTCAGGTCCTGGTCGGTGTCGCAATCGGGAATACTTTTGCCGCCGTGATCGAGGAAGCGGCAGCGTTCGCCGAGCATTTCGGGGCAGATTTGGTTTGCGCCAATGTAGATGACTCCAGTGAGAAGGTCGAGGAACGGCCTGACGGCTCGGTGGTGTCGGCACCCATCAACCCGGACCTGCCCTTCGAAAAGACCGAGGTTTTTGATCCCAGGCTGCGTGCAGGAATCGCGGAAATCTTGGACCCGCGGCCCGTAAAATGGTCCGTCCGCGCGCTGGCGGGTGGTCCAGGGCAGGAACTCGCCCGGCTGGCCGGTGAGCTGGATGCGATCATGATCGTGGTCGGCACGCGCGAATCCAGTGTCCGGGGTGAAGTTGAAAAGTTTCTTAACGGTTCAGTTGCGGTGCATCTCGCCCACCACCAACGCCGTCCGGTTGTGATGGTCCCGCTACACCCGGTTATAGACGATGCCGACCTACCTTGGAAAAGGGAGGAGTAAATCAGAGACACTCATCCTGCTTCTCGGCGCACCGAGTCGCGCTCAGAGGTTGCCCCGTATGCAAAGGGAGCACCATCTGCCCGCAAGCCGGTCCAGCACCGCTACACCCTCCACAGCCGGCAGCTTTGCGCGTTCATTCCGCGCATCCACCACAGCATCCGAGCGGCACCATAACCTGGCGCCCCAAACTTATAGGCGGTTACTTCGTGCTGTTCGGGTGGTGAGTATGGACGTCGGTAAGGACCACTGACCGTTCATCCCCGTAGAACCAGATCCGGGCACCGTTGCTCAATTCGTACTGTCGCCTCCGGTGCGTCTTTCCGGCGCGGGTGATGAATTCCAAGTCTCCCTTCATCCCGTGGCAGGTCGTGTCATCTGCCAGCGGATCGACAGTAAGACGTTCCCAGGCGGCCACGACGGCATTGCCCTGCGTGGCTAAAACATCCGTCCCACCCTGCTGGGCGTTGCTGGTGCCGAAAGTGATCTGGTACTCACTGCGGCGTAGCGGGCGGGGTACGGATGTTTGCCTCGGGCTCATCCGCGGGGATCTTCGACGGTTGCCGGTTCATCCAGCCAATCGAGCTGGTCGTCATGCGTGTGGCCGGCAGCGACAGCTTCGGCAGTAGCTTTCCATGCGGCGTGAACAATAAAGAGCCGGTCGAAACTGGAAATCGCGGCACAGGCACGGGCGACCTCAACGATTTCCGCCGCGAACGCCTCTCGCTGTTCCCCGGGCAGGAAACCCAGCCAGGGGAAGGGGCCCAGCAGGCGAAACGTGAAGCTCTCCTCCCCCGGAGCCAGCGAGGTCGCCACCGTACCGAGGCCCGCAGGCGCAATAATCAGCCAGCTGCTCGTCGCATGCCCAGCTCGGCTATGAACTCTTCAGCACGAGCCAGATTGAGGGCGAGCTTGTCCCGCTTGCGTTCGGCCTCCGCTATGAACGCGTCGAGCTCGTCCCGCTCGGCGCGATGATCACCTGCTGTGGCCAGCGTGTCGACGATCTGCAGCAGCTCCGTCATCTCCTACAGCGTGAAACCTTGAGGCTTCATAGAACGGATCACTAAGAGGCGTTCCAGAAGCCACGGCATCGATTACTTCATCGCCGCCGTGATCCTCGCGGGGATCTTCCAGATCATTCTGGGCGTGCTCGGAGTGGCGAAGCTGATGCGATTCATCCCGCGGTCGGTCATGGTGGGCTTCGTCAACGCCCTGGGGATCCTGATTTTCATAGTCCCAGGTTCCCGAACTGCTCGGCGTTCCCTGGCTCGTCTACCCACTGACCGCACTTGGCCTGCTGATCGTCTTCGGACTGCCAAAACTCACCAACGCATCGTCTTCCCCTTCGCGCTGGCCATGGCCTTCGTCGGGCTGCTCGAATCACTCATGACCGCCAAACTGGTTGATGACGTCACCGACACCCGGTCCAACAAAACCCGGGAATCCTGGGGCCAGGGAGCAGCGAACATCATCACCGGGTTCTTCGGCGGCATGGGCGGCTGCGCCATGATCGGCCAGACGATGATCAACGTAAAGGCCTCCGGCGCCCGCACCCGGATCTCCACCTTTCTCGCCGGCCTGTTCCTGCTGATCCTCGTCGTCGCACTCGGAGACATCGTGGCCCTGATCTCAATGGCCGCCCTGGTGGCCGTGATGATCTTCGTATCCATCGCCACGTTCGACTGGCACAGCATCCGCCCGTCCACCCTGAAAATGATGCCCAAGAGCGAAACCATCGTCATGCTCGCCACCGTCGTCGTCACCGTCGCCACCCACAACCTCGCCATCGGCGTCGGCATCGGCGTGCTCACTGCAATGGTTCTCTTCGCTAACCGAGTGGCCCACTTCGTAAGCGTCGAGCGGACGATCGAGAAGCGGGACGGGAAGGAAACCGCAACCTACACGGTGACCGGTGAACTGTTCTTCGCCTCCTCCAACGACCTGTACACGCAGTTCGAGTACGCCCACGACCCGCAGATAATAATCATCGATATGCACGCCTCACATCTCTGGGACGCCTCGACCATCGCAGCGCTGGACGCGATCACGGAGAAATACCGTCGACAGGGCAAGCATGTGGAAATTACCGGGCTGAACGATGCCAGCGTGCTGATGCGCACCCGCATGGCCGGAAAGCTTGGCGGCGGTCACTAGATTCGAACGCGGATCCAACGAGAACACCAACGGGTTGCTGCGCCGGTACTTCCCCAGGACGCCGGTCTCTCCGTCCATAGCGTCGAAGAACTGGAACACGTCGCCGAGCAGCTCAACGGGCGGCGTCCACGCAAAACGCTCGGCTGGGAAACCCCAACCGAGCGTTTTGCGTGACTTACTATTGACCGCCTGGCCACCAGGTGTTGCAGCGGTTCCTAGAATCCAAGGAGCGGGTGCGGGCCTTGTGACGTCCGGCGGTCGCCGGCAAACCCTATTGGCGGGGCTGCTCGTCACCGGGGGTGTTGCCGCCCGGCTGCACGCCGTGGCTGCCGGAGGCTTCGGGTGCCTTGTCCAGACCGGGCGCTGACCCCGAAGCGGGCTGCGCAGGCACTGATCCCGGGACCGGCTGGGCGGACCCGGACTGCGCGGAATCCGGTTGCACGGCGGGCTGGGCGGGACGGCGGACACCGTACTGCGGGCGGCCGTCGGGAAGGTCCGGGAACTGGCCCCGCGGCGTCGTGCCGGTGCGGCCGGCTGCTGCCGAATCCGTTCCGGCTGCGGGCTGCCGGCCGGCCGGAGCCTGCCCGGCGGGCTCGGAGTCCGGGGCGGGGTTCCCGTACGGCTTGGCCCAGCCCGAGGGCCGTTCCGGTGCCTGCGGTCCGCCGGCCGGCGGGCGCAGCGCGTCGGGGCGGGTGCCTGCGGACTGCGGATGCCCTGCCTGGCCGACCATGGGCAGCCTGTGCAGCAGCTGCCGGGCGTCATTGGCGGCCTCATGGGCCACCACCACGTCATAGCTGGTGGCGATCACCTGGCTGGTGGAGGTGAAGTCCCGGCGCCCGCGCTGCAGGGCATAGGCCAGGACGCCGAAGAGCAGCCAGAACACGGCACCCAGGGCCATGGACGGAATAAGGGAGATGGCTGCGGCGCTGCCCCCGAACAACATCAGGGCCAGTCCGACGAAAAGTCCGAACCAGGCGCCCGTGGCCGCACTGGATAGCGCCACGCGGGGATAGGTCAGCCGGCCGGTCACCCGTTCAACGGATTTGAGCTCATTGCCGACAATCGAGACCAGCTGGACCGGGAACTTGCTGTCCGCAAGGTAGTCCACGGCCTTCTGGGCATCGAGGTAGGCCGTGTACCGGCCCACCGTTTCACCCTTCGGCAGGCTGCGGCCCGCATCGTGCGGAGGAGTGGCACCAAATAGGTTCGACATTGCTCCATTCTCGCGCATCCACGCCAAAGAAGGGCAACGTATCGCTCGCAGTGAACGGGCACCCGTCGGCGTACCTCTTAATACGGCGTTAGCAGCGGGCACAAAGTAGCCTAAGAACGTGAGCACAAATCCAACCCGAGTCTTTATTGCGCGCCTGCTCGGCCTCGACGTCTTCGATCCCCTGGGCGACCGTCTCGGCCGGCTGCGCGATGCCGTTGTGCTTGACCGCGGCCCGGGCCTGCCGCCCCAGGCCGTGGGCATTGTGGTGGAGGTTCCCGGCAAGAAACGCGTCTTCGTCCCCCTCACCCGGATTACCTCCATGGATCCGGGTCAGATCATCTGCACGGGCCTGGTCAACCTCCGCCGCTTTGAACAGCGCGGGGCCGAGATGCTGGTGGTCGCGGAACTCTTCGACCGGCGTGTGAAGCTGCGCGATGGCAGCGGTGACGCCACCATTGAGGACATCGCCATTGAGCAGAACCGCGCCGGGGACTGGTATGTCTCCAATCTCTTCGTCCGCCGCGGCGGCTCCCCTTCCCGGCTGCGGTCCCTGCGCCGGCGCGGCGAGCAGATGATCCTGGATTGGAAGGACATTGCGCACTGGGACGCCACCGGCCCCCAGGCCGCCACGTCCTTCGTCGCCCAGAATGACGATCTGAAGGCGGCGGACTTTGCCGATGCCCTGCATGAAATGAGCGGCAAGCGCCGGATCGAGGTAGCCAGCGAGCTGCAGGATGAACGCCTGGCGGACGTCCTCCAGGAACTTCCGGATGATGACCAGGTCCAGATCCTGCAGTCCCTCGACGTCGAACGCGCAGCCGATGTCCTCGAGGAAATGGACCCCGACGACGCCGCGGACCTCCTCAACGAACTGCCCGAGGAGCAGAAGGAAGAGCTCCTGGCCCTGATGGAGCCCGAAGACGCCCGGGATGTGCGGCGCCTGCTGAACTACGAGGAAGACACCGCCGGGTCGCTGATGACCCCGGTGCCGGTGATCCTGCCGCCCGAGGCCACCGTGGCCGAGGCCCTCGCCCATGTGCGCCGGGAAGAGCTCACGCCGGCGCTGGCTTCGTCCATTTACGTCTGCCGGCCGCCGCTGGAAACCCCCACGGGTAAATACCTCGGCGTGGTGCATATCCAGCAGCTGCTGCGCTCGGCACCGCCTGAGGCCTTGGGCAACATCCTGGATACGGACCTGGAACCGGTCCGCGACTACGCCACCATCAGCGAAGTGTCGCGGATGCTGGCCACCTACAACCTCAATTCACTGCCGGTTATCAGCGACGCCGGCCGCCTCGTCGGTGCGGTCACAGTGGACGACGTGCTGGACCATCTGTTGCCGGATGACTGGCGCATCAACGATGAAACCGGCCCGACAACGCAGCAGGGAAGGACACATGGCTGAGAAAATCAAGTCAACCACCACCGGCCTCGACACTCCCCGTTCTGCACGAACCCGATGGCTGCCGCGGCTCTCCCCGAACCCCGATGCATTCGGCCATGCCACGGAGAATTTTGCCCGGTTCATGGGCACCCCGCAGTTCCTGGTCTACATGACGGTCTTCTGCATCGTGTGGCTGGCATGGAACACCTGGGGTCCCGAAGCGGCCCGTTTTGACAGCGCCGCCCTGGGCTTCACCGTCCTGACGCTGATGCTTTCGCTGCAGGCCTCCTACGCCGCTCCCCTGCTGCTGCTGGCCCAGAACCGCCAGGATGACCGGGACCGCGTCTCCGTCCGGCAGGACCGTGAACGCGCTGAGCGCAACCTGATGGACACCGAGTACCTCACCCGGGAAATTGCCGAACTGCGGATCGCCCTGCGCGAGGTTGCCACCCGCGACTATGTCCGGTCGGAAATCCGCTCCCTGCTGGAAGAGCTTCTGGAAGCCGGCGATGACCGCGAGGACGGTGGAACGCGGAGGCGACGGCGCACCCCGGACAGCACCGACGGCATGCCGAAACTGAATCCCGGCGGAAGGGAACGCTAAGGCCGTGCCAGTTTCCGAATCGGCTTCCGCCTTGGAAGCGCAGGTGCGCCGCGCCCTGGACACCGTCCAGGACCCGGAGCTGCGCCGTCCCATCACCGAACTGGGGATGCTCAAGGACGTGAGCATCGATGCCTCCGGCGCCGTAGCGGTGGAGGTTCTGCTGACTATTGCCGGTTGTCCGCTGCGCGGCACCATCACGGCCGACGTCGAGCGGGCACTGTCCGCGGTGCCCGGGGTCGGTGCCGTGAGCGTGACCCTCGATGTGATGACCCCGGAGCAGCGCGCCGCGCTCAAGGACCGGCTGCGCGGCGGCGATCCGGTGCGGACCATTCCCTTCAACCGGCCGGATTCCCTGACCCGGGTGTATGCCGTAGCCAGCGGCAAGGGTGGTGTGGGCAAGTCCAGCGTCACCGTCAACCTGGCCGCGGCCATGGCAGCGCAGGGACTGCGGGTGGGGATTGTCGACGCCGATGTGCACGGCTTCTCCGTTCCGGGCCTGCTCGGCATTACCCGCCCGCCCACGCGTGTGGACGAGATGATCCTTCCTCCGGTGGCCTACGGCATCAAGACCATTTCCATCGGCATGTTCGTGGACGGCAACCAGCCGGTGGCCTGGCGCGGACCCATGCTGCACCGCGCGCTGGAACAGTTCCTGACCGATGTGTATTTCGGTGACTTGGATGTGTTGTTCCTGGATCTTCCTCCGGGCACCGGGGATATCGCCATTTCCGTCGGACAGCTGCTGCCGGGATCCGAGATCCTGCTGGTGACCACTCCGCAGAGCGCCGCGGCGGACGTCGCCGAGCGGGCGGGCAGCGTCGCCCGGCAGACCGGGCAGAAGGTCACCGGCGTGATCGAGAACATGTCCTGGCTGGCGCTGCCCGGCGGAGAACGCCTGGAGGTCTTCGGTTCCGGCGGAGGCGCTGCGGTCTCCGGACGGCTCGGCGACACCCTGGGGTATCCCGTTCCGCTGCTGGGCAGCATCCCCCTCGACGTTGCGCTTCGGGAGGGCGGCGACGGCGGCCTGCCGGTGGTCCTGGCCGATGCCGGCGCGGACGGGGCGCCGGATGCCGTCGACGCACAGGACAGCGGAGAGACGGCTGCGGGTGAACTGCGGCGGATAGCCCGGGAACTGGCACGCCGGCCGCGCGGCCTGGCCGGACGCAGCCTCGGAGTCAGCCCGGTTTAGGGCAGCAGACGGGGCGGTTTAGCGGCCGGCGCCTAGGTTGCTTCGATGTCGAACGGAGCGGGCTGGCCCGCACCGAGGCGTTCCAGCGGCTTCACTGCGGGAGGCCGGCCTGCTGTTCCCGGGGCCGCTGCAGGCGCCGGAGAAGGGCTGGGAGCGCCCGGGGACTGGGTGCCCGGAGCCGATGTGCCGGGCGCCGCCGACGGCCGCCCGCTGACCGGCTTGACTGCGTCGTGGACATCATCCAGCAGTGCTTCCTTGATGATGCGCCGCGGGTCATACTGGCGCGGATCCAGCTTCCGCCAGTCCACCTCGTCAATCTCCGGACCGACTTCTTCGCGCAGCTGTTCACGTGCACCCGAGGCCATCCTGCGGACTTCGCGCACCAGCCGGGCCAGCTGCGAAGCGTATTCGGGCAGGCGTTCGGGACCCAGTATCACCACGGCGATCAGTGCCAGAAGGATGAACTCGTAACCGTTGATTCCTACCACTCTTGAAGACTACCTTTTCCCGGGAGCGGGGAGCCACTTGGGGCCATGTCAGAGGCTCCAGCCGGCGCGCGTAAACATGGTGAGTCCCCGGACGATCCGCTCCATCGGCTCCGGATCCGCGCCGGAACGGGCGAGGCGGGCCGACTCGAGCATGGACAGCTCCTCCACGGCCCGGGGCAGCGATTTGACGGGCAGGCTGGACTCAAAGGTGTACGTGACGTTGCCCGCCGCGACCACCTTCTGGCCGGGATATTCATCCGAGCCGAAAACTGCGGCGCCCGCCTGCGGCCCCGCTGCGGAAAAGCCGTCCGCAGCAACGGACCTGCCGGTCACGGCGTTGATCACAGGCTGGCCGTCCTCGCCCGGCAGCGGATGCTGTTCCACGAGCCGCAGCCGCTCTCCGTCGGCGGTGAAGGTCATTTCAACCGCAGGACGCCCGTGCACCCGGAGGGAACGGGCGGACTCCAGGCTCAGCCCAAGATCCGCCAGTTCCGGGCAGGACCAGCCGTGCGCACGCAGCACCTGCAGCTGGTCCGCGGCGAGGGATCCGTTTCCCGAAACTTCCTCCCACCCGGCCGCCATGGCTGCCCTGGTACCGGTCTGTGCGGGAACCGCCAGGATGCTTCCGGCAATATAGGCGCCGCCAAGCAGCACGGCCCCCGCCGCGGCCAGCGCCCCGGCGGCAGCCAGGGCATGGCTGCGGCGGTCCAGGGTGGAGGCGTCCCGTACCGCCCCCGGTCCGGAGGAGGATTCCAGGCAGCTGGACTGTGCTGCGGCCAGTCTCCCCGTGATCCGGGCCGAAAGATCGGGCCCGGGCTGCGGCACCTTCAGTGAGCGCAGCCGGCTGCGCAGCCGGCGTTCTTCGGCCGCTGCGGCACGGCAGGAGTCGCACCGCGAAAGATGTGCCTCGATGGCCTGCTGACGTGACAGGGCCATTTCGCCGTCGATATAGCTTGCTAACTGCCGCGTGGGGTGTCGCACTCTTCAGTTGGCTCCCGCAACTCGGGGCAGTTTCAGCCGCGGGCGCGCTGCCGGACTCAGCTGCGGGTCACGGTGGGAGAGCTTTTCCTTCAGCATTGCCCGTCCGCGGTGAATCCGGGACCTGACTGTCCCCAGCTTGACGTCCAGAACACGGGCAACTTCGTCGTAGGACAGGCCCTCCAGATCACACAGGACAACGGCGGCGCGGAAATCCGGCGGAAGTTCCTCCAGGGCGCGGGCAATGTCCACGTCAAGGTTGTTGAATTCGAAGCTGCGCTCCGGGCCCGGACCGTTGCTGGGCAGCTTGCTGGAGGTTTCCTCCGTCATGCCGTCAAAACGGATCCTGCTTTTGCGGCGGGCCTGGTCCAGGAAGAGGTTGGTGGTGATGCGGTGCAGCCAGCCGTCGAGGGTGCCCGGCTGGAAGCCGGCAAGTGATCGGAAGACCCGGACGAAGACTTCCTGGGTCAGGTCCTCGGCATCGTGCTTGTTACCGGTGAGCCGATAGGCGAGCCGGTAAACCTTCGCCGAGTGTGCCTGGACCACTTCCTCCCACGTGGGTCGAACCCATTCCGCGGCCGTGTCCGCTGGTGTATCCGGCATCGTTGCCATTGTCTTCCTCCTCCCTTCCAACCTGCGCGCCAGTCCTGCATGTCCAGCTCCGGTTCATTGGTCCTTCGACGGCGGACCGGGGATTCGGGCAGGAGGTGTGGCCGCCCTGCTTACGCGATGCCGCGGCGGGGCGTGCATTTACTCTTTCCAATGTTGACCCATCAATCTGGGAGTTCTCTGTTAGCACCCCCTTCCGTACGGGGACAGTGGCGCCGGAACAGCCCGCCCGGCGGCGCTGCGTACCCGGTTAACTCCCGCTGGGCCTTAAGCTGGTTCCAGCAGGAATTCCTCCGGACCGAAAGTGATAAATCATGCGCGCCGACAAGCAGACCAGTTGGTCCTACACGGAGGCCCTGCCCACCGAGGATGAGGTGCTGATCCGCGCGCGTGAACGCTCCTACGAACTGGGAGTCAACGCCGTCTCCAGCGGAGTAGGCGCGGCGCTGACCGTCCTGGCCGCAGCCAGCAAGGCCAACACGGTGGTGGAGGTAGGTACCGGTGCGGGGGTTTCCGGCGTCTGCCTGCTGCGCGGCCTGGGCCGCAACGCGGTGCTGACCACCATTGATTCCGACGTCGACCACCTCCGTGCCGCCCGTGAGGCCTACGCCGAGGCCGGCATACCGGGAAACCGGACGCGCACCATCTCGGGCCGCGCGGCCGAGGTACTCCCCCGCCTGACCGATGCGGCGTACGACATGGTGTTCATCGACGCCGACAAGCCGTCCTTCCCGCTCTACGTCACTCAGGCGGTGCGCCTGCTCAAGCGCGGGGGGATGCTGGTGGTCAATGACGCTTTGGACCACGGCAAGGTAGCGGATCCGGCCGTCCGGGAAGCCACCACCAACACCATGCGCAAGGTGGGCAAAGCCATCCGCGACAATGAAGACCTGGTCTCGGCCCTGCTGCCCACCGGTGACGGCCTTCTGCTGGCCGTGAAAACGGCCTAGCCCGCTCCATCAAACCTGCCCGCGTGCAGGGCCCCAGGAAAGGCGCCGCATGATTGAGATCCTCAACCCCTCCGAGCTGTCCCGGGCGAGGAACACCGGCGCACTCGTCGCCGATATCCTGCAGACCATCAAGGCCCGCACCACGGCAGGGACGAATCTGCTGGACATCGATCAGTGGGCCCGGACCATGATCACCGAGGCCGGCGCCAAATCCTGCTATGTGGACTACGCGCCGTCGTTCGGACGCGGACCGTTTGCCCACTACATCTGCACGTCCGTGAATGACGCCGTGCTGCACGGCCTCCCGCATGACCGGGTGCTCGCCGACGGCGACCTGCTGACCCTGGACCTGGCCGTTTCCCTGGCCGGGATCGTAGCCGATTCGGCCATTACTTTTACCGTGGGCGGCAGCCCCTCCCCAGCGGATGCCGCCATGGTCGACGCGACGGAACGGGCCCTGGCCGCGGGAATAGCCGTAGCCCGCCCCGGCGCCCGCATCGGGGACATCTCGCACACCATCGGCTCGGTCCTCACGGAGGCCGGATATCCGGTCAATACCGAATTCGGCGGGCACGGTGTGGGCTCGACCATGCACCAGGACCCCCACATTGCGAACAACGGACGGCCCGGGCGCGGTTACAAGCTGCGTCCCGGGCTGCTGCTTGCCCTTGAGCCGTGGGTCATGGCAGATACCGCCGAACTGGTCACCGACGCGGACGGGTGGACCCTCCGCAGTGCAACGGGCTGCCGGACGGCGCACAGCGAACACACCATTGCCGTCACGTCCGGCGGAGCGGAAATCCTCACGCTGCCGCCGGCTGCACCGGGCCGCGGATAGGCTTCCCTCGGCCCGGGCGGGTCCGCCCGGCCCTACCCCTTGTCGGCAGTCCGGCCCAACCCGGCAAGGTAGGACAGCAGCAGCCGCACCCCGAACCCGGTGGCGCCCTTGGTCACCTCACGGCTGTCCTTGGTGGCACGCGAAGGCCCGGCAATATCCACATGGGCCCAGGGAACCCCTCCGGTGAACCTCTCCAGGAACAGGGCGGCAACAATCGCGCCTGCCCCGAACTTCGCCTTGACCGGCGCAATGTGGGACACATCGGCGATGTCGGAGTCCAGCACATCCGCGTACTCAGCCACCAGCGGCAGCTGCCACACGGCGTCGCCGGAGGTGCGTCCCGCCTCTTCCAGCCGGGCCAGCAGCCCCGGGGCGTTGCCGAAGAGGGCGGCGTGGTGCATTCCCAGTCCCAGGGCTGCGGCACCGGTCAGGGTGGCGACATCCACCAGCACATCCGGCGCAAGCTCGGCAGCGGCGTACGCCAGCGCATCGGCGAGGACCATCCGGCCTTCGGCATCCGTGTTCCCCACTTCCACTGTGGTCCCGTTGTAGGTGGTCACGACGTCGGCGGGCCGGTACGAGGCTGCGCCGATGGCGTTCTCCGCCAGGGCCAGCACCGCAGTGACCTTTACGGGCAGTTTCAGGGCCGCCGCCGCCTCAGCCACTGCCAGGACCGCGGCGGCACCGGCCATGTCAGTCTTCATGGTCATCATGGCATCCCGCGGCTTGAGTGAGATTCCGCCGGAATCGAAGGTGATGCCCTTGCCCACCAGGACAACGTGCGGCAGGTCCGCGCCGTCCGGCTGGTAGGTCACCTCGACCAGCCGCGGCGGATGCTCCGATCCGGAGCCGACGGCAAGCAGCCCGCCGAATCCCCCGGCCCTGAGCTCATCTTCGGCGCGGACCCGCACCGTCAGTGCGCTGCTGCCGGCAAGGCTCCGGGCCTGCTCGGCAATCCACTCCGGCGTGGCCGTATCTGCCGGGATGTTGGTCAGGTCCCGGGCGGTCCATACGGCCCGGGCGGTCACCGCGGCGCGGGCGGCCGCGCCTTCGTCCAGCCCCGTCAATTCAAGGTGCGCGGCGATCGGTGCCGGTGCGTCGGTGACGCCGGCCCGCGGCGGACGGTAACCGCCCAGCAGGAAACCCTCGAGGAAGGCCTCCTGCCGGGCCGGCTCCAGCCCGTCCACAACGCTGCCCCGGATCCGGCGGGCTCCCATGGTTGCACGGGCCAGGGCGGCGCCGGCGCTCCGCAGCGCAGCCGGCGACTCGTCGCCTGCGCCCACATAAATGAGCCTGCCGGGCAGGTCCGCCGCGTCACGGGGCGGTTCGATCACCAGGATCTCGCCGGCCCTGCCGGTCACCTTGGCGCTGCGGGCGCGTGCAGCGACGTCGGCGCCGTAGCGTACTGCGGCTTCGCCGGCGCCGCGCCGCGGCTGCGGCACCGGGTTTGCTGCCTCGTCCTCGTCCTCCCGGCCGGAACCGTCCGGCGCCGGCGTCATTGCCACGGCGAGGATGTCCACCCCTTCGGCCGGGACCGGCTGCAGTCCGCTGCCGGACTCCGCCTTTCCGGTCCGCGGGTTCAAAGCCGGCAGGGCAGTGACTTCCGGCAGCGAGGCGGTGGTGAAGGGCGACGCCGGAGCGGATCCGGTCCTAACTGAAGTCTTTGGAGGCAGCTGCATGGAATATAGGCTAGCCCGTTACGCCCAGAAGACAGTCCTTAAGCTTGCCTGCTTCTTCCACATTCAGCTCAACCACCAGCCTGCCGCCGCCGTCTATCGGCACCCGCAAAATGAGGCTGCGCCCTTCCTTCGTGACCTCCATTGGACCGTCGCCCGTCCGCGGTTTCATCGCAGCCATTTCCAGATTCCCCTTTCACAGCGTCCGGTTTATCCGGAGCACCTGTAATCCGCTGCCTGCGAAAGAACAATATCCGCCCGGCAATTGCTGTCATTATTCCGCACAAGTACCGGGCAAACGAAATTTCCTGTGTCGCGTGCCACAAACTAGGGCGGGTAATCCCCTCCGCCGGGCAATTGGGTCCAACGCCACAGCCACACCACCCACACAATCTGCAGTACCGCGAACCCTGCCGCAACGGCACCCCGGTAGGCCCGGGACGGGCTAAGCCACGCGGTGGACAGTGCCAGCGGAAACATCGGCAGCAGGAGCCGGAACGTGCTGGTCTGCGGGTTCAGGAACACCAGCAGGTACAGCAGATACGCAGCGCACCACAGCTGCAGTTCCAGTCCCAGCCGCCGGACCGGGGCCGACGTCAGGTAGAGCACGGCGGCTCCGACCAGCAGCACCAGGGCCACGGGGCCGAACAGCGGATCGAAGAGGTGCTGGGACATGGTCAGCCAGGGCTTGAACGGAACCAGGTCCCCGAATCGCCAGGCACTCTCGGTATCCGTGTAGGCGCGCAGGTCTCCCGTCCAGACCCACGCGATGACCGGCCACGCCAGCGCGGAGAACCCGGACGCCGCTGTCAGCGCGGTGAGCCGCCACGCCTCACCGGCCGGGAAATCCACCCGGTGCCGGCGCAGGAAGCGCACGGCCAGCACTGCGCCGGCGGCGAGCGCAAAGGGAACCCCCACGGGCCGGGAAAGGCACATCAGTGCTACCACCGGGATGGCTGCCAGATAGCGGCCGGATACGAACAGATACAGTGCTGCTGCGAGCAGAAGCAGGTTCAGCGACTCCGCATAGGGGATCTGCAGGATCGGTGACACGGGGAAGACCGCGACGAAGAGCACGGCCCACAGCGCTGTGCCGTGTCCGGTCCGCAGCCGGAACAGCCGGTAGATGACCAGGGACGCGGCAAACCCGGCAGCCGTGGCTGCCAGGGGCGCCAGGACGTCCCAGCCGAGGCCCGTCACGGCGTCGAGCCCCCGCACCAGCAGCGGGAACAGGGCGTAGAACGCCCATTCGTTCTCGATGGCGCTGCCGGCGGCGTCCCGCGGCACGCTGGAGGGATAACCGTCGGCAAAGATCCGCGAATACCACTCGGCATCCCAGATGTTGATGAAGCTCCAGTAGGACGGCGACGCGTCAAACCACGGGCCGGCCGGCTGGAACCGGGCGGTGGCCGCCAGGACGGCGTAGGAAAAGAGCCTGGCGGCCAGCCACAGGGCGAGGACCTGGAGGTACCAGGGCCACCGCTGGACCGCGGTGCGGGCGCTCAGCGCCGCGGCCCGGATCCGGCGGTTCGCGGACGGACGCCGGGGTACGTCAGTTTCCATGGCGGACCCAGCATCCGGCGAGGTGGTCATTGACGTAGCCCGTCGCCTGCAGCATGGCATAGGCGGTAATCGGCCCGACAAAACGGAAACCCCGCTTCTTGAGCTCCTTCGCCAGGGCGGCGGAGTCGGCAGTGGCCGCCGGAACGTCCTCAAGGGTCTGCGGCGCGGGCCGGCCCTCCGGGGCACGGTACCGGGCCAGCAGCCCGCCAAGGCTCTCGGTATCAGGCAGGGCCAGCAGCGCCCGGGCATTGTTGATCACGGCATCGATCTTCGCGCCGTTGCGCACGATGCCCGGGTCAGCCAGCAGCCTCGCCCGGTCTGCATCGCCGAAGGCCGCCACGGCCTGCGGATCGAACCCGGCGAAGGCCGTCCGGAACGCCTCACGTTTGCGCAGGATGGTGATCCAGCTGAGGCCCGACTGGAAGGCCTCCAGGCTCAGGCGTTCAAACAGTGCAGCCTCCCCCTGAACCGCCCGCCCCCACTCGGTGTCGTGGTAGTGCTGATAGTCCTCGCTGGCCAGCGCCCAGCCGCAGCGCAGCCGGCCGTCGGCACCCGGCACAGCGCTCACTTTCCGCTCCCGCCGGAGAGGGAATCCCCTGCTGCGGCTTCGAGGTCCCGGATCCGTGCATCGCGTTCCCCAAGAGCGGCGGCCAGCCGGTCCAGCACCTCGTCCACCTGGCCCATCCGGTAGCCGCGCAGTGCCACGGGAAACCGCACCCGGGCAACATCTGCCGCGGCGGGATGTTCGGGCAGCAGCACGGGCGGCAGCCGGGGGTCCGGCTCTGCCAGGCCCTGCACAGCCGTCAGGACAGCGGTTCCGGCCGACGGCGGGCGCAGCCGGCCGATGCCGAAAGCGGTGGCGAGGCCGAGCACGGCGATGGCAAGGAAGACCAGGAGGAGTGTCACAGGACAATGGTGCCAGACGCTGCGGCTTCCCCGCCGGGCCGCTGTCCGCTAGGGGGAAACGTGTCCAGCGCTGTCGGCAATCATCAGCCGCACGGCCTCCGCCGGGTCATCCACCACGTGCAGCAGCTCGAGGTCTGCTTCCCCCACCATGCCCTCGGCCAGCAGGGTCTCACGGATCCATCCCAGCAGCGGGTTCCAGAATTCGGTGCCGATCAGCACAATCGGGAACGACGTGACCTTCTGCGTCTGTACGAGGGTCATGGCCTCGAAAAGCTCATCCAGGGTTCCGAACCCGCCGGGCAGGACAATGAACCCCTGGGCGTACTTGACGAACATGGTCTTGCGGACGAAGAAGTACCGGAAGTTGACGCCCAGGTCCACCCATTCGTTCAAACCGGTCTCGAACGGAAGTTCAATGCCCAGGCCTACGGACAGGCCGTCTGCTCCGACGGCCCCCTTGTTGGCCGCTTCCATGGAGCCGGGGCCGCCGCCGGTAATCACCGCCAGTCCCGCTACGGCCAGCAGCCGGCCCACCTCTTCCCCGAGCTTGTAATAGCGCGATCCGGGCACGCTCCGGGCGGACCCGAACACGCTCACCGCCGGGCCCAGTTCGGAAAGGGTCCCGAAGCCTTCGACGAACTCGCTCTGGATCCGCAGCACGCGCCAGGGGTCGGTATGCGTGAAATGGGTGGAACCCGCCGTGTCCAGCAGGAAGCGGTCCGACTGCGGGGTCAGGGCCGCTCCCCGGCGAAGCTCTACCGGGCCACGCTTGCGCGGCTGGTCGGCGGGCAGGTGACGGGGATCATCGCTGATAGACATGCCTCTAGGCTATCCGCCATGGCGCCGGTGGCAACGCAGACTGCGGACTGCACGGAATCGCTCCGGACAGGTTGCGCTTGAGTCACAAATTACCTCCCCCGGTGGTCCCTGACACATGCCGGCAATAATCAATGGTTAGATTTTCCTTATGACCAGTGACACAACCCCAGGGACATCCGTGCCTGAATCCGCTGCACCGCTTGTTTCGCTGAAGAACGTAAACAAGCACTTCGGGGACCTCCATGTCCTGCAGAACATCAACCTCGACATTGCCCGCGGCGAGGTCGTCGTGGTGATCGGGCCCTCAGGGTCCGGCAAGTCGACCCTGTGCCGTGCCATCAACCGGCTCGAAACCATCGACGACGGCGAGATCACCGTTGACGGTGCTGTCCTGCCGGCCGAGGGCAAGGCGCTTGCCAAGCTCCGCGCCGACGTCGGGATGGTTTTCCAGTCCTTCAACCTCTTCGCGCACAAGTCCATCGTGGACAACGTGGCGCTGGGACCGGTCAAGGTCCGCAGGTCCAAGCCGGCCGAGGCGAAGAAGCTGGCCATGGAACTGCTGGAGCGCGTGGGGGTGGCCAACCAGGCCAACAAGCTTCCGGCGCAGCTGTCCGGCGGCCAGCAGCAGCGCGTGGCCATCGCCCGTGCGCTCGCCATGAAGCCGAAGGTCATGCTCTTTGACGAGCCCACTTCGGCGCTGGACCCGGAAATGATCAACGAGGTCCTGGACACCATGGTCGGGCTGGCCAAAGAGGGCATGACCATGGTGGTTGTCACCCACGAAATGGGCTTCGCCCGCAAGGCCGCTGACCGCGTCATCTTCATGGCCGACGGGCAGATTATCGAAGAAGCCACTCCCGAGGAGTTCTTCACGCATCCCAAGAGCGATCGCGCCAAGGACTTCCTGGGCAAGATCCTCTCGCACTAGACCGTCCACAGCGTTACCGGCAGTACCGCAGTACCGGGTTTCACCAGTTGGGGGAAATCCTTATGAGGCTAGGTGCCCCGTCTCCGGGAGCACCGCAATGCAAGGAGAAATCATGCGCAAGACCCGTTACGCAGCAGCAGCCATCGCTGCGGTGGCTGCCCTCACCCTGTCCGCCTGCGGCGGCGGTTCCGATTCCGGCTCAGAGTCCGGCAGCACCGAAGGCTCCGGCGAGAAGATCCGCATCGGCATCAAGTTTGACCAGCCGGGCCTGGGCTTCAAGGATGGCAGCGAGTTCACCGGCTTCGACGTCGATGTTGCCAAGTACGTGGCCAACGAGCTGGGCTACCCCGAGGACCAGATCGAGTTCATGGCGAGCCCCTCCGCACAGCGCGAGAACATGCTCGAGAATGACCAGCTGGACATGATCTTCGCGACCTACTCCATCACGGACACCCGCAAGGAAAAGGTCGCCTTCGCCGGCCCGTACTTCGTCGCCGGCCAGGACCTGCTGGTTCCTGCCGACAGCGACATCGCCGGCCCGGAGGACCTGGAAGGCAAGAACCTGTGCTCCGTCACCGGCTCCACCTCCGCCCAGAAGATCAAGGACGAGAAGGCCGCCGGCGTGAACCTCCTGGAGCAGCCGAGCTACGCCGAGTGCGTGACCGCTATGCAGGGCGGCCAGATCGACGCCGTGACCACCGATGACATCATCCTCGCCGGCCTGGCGTCCACGGACGCCAACAAGGGCAAGTTCAAGGTTGTCGGCAACCCCTTCTCCGAGGAGAAGTACGGCGTGGGCCTGCCGAAGGAAGGCGGAGTCGTCACGTGCGAGGACATCAACACCGCGATCACCAAGATGATCGATGATGGTGCCTGGGAAGAAGCCATCAAGAAGAACACCGAGGGCGCCGACTACACCTTCAACGCAGAAATGAACCCGCCGAAGATGGACGCCTGCGCCTAACAGTTCCACCGGTGCTTCGGCACCTTCCGTTACACCCCGCGGCCGGGAGGGCATTCATGCTTTCCCGGCCCGGGCTTCGTCCACCATAAAGAGGTGAAACATGGAGGGTTTTACTGCCCTCTTCGAGCAGTACGACGTCGTCGGCGCTTTCTGGGTCAACATCCAGCTGGCGTTCTGGGCGGCTCTCTGGTCGCTGATACTGGGTACCGTCCTGGCGCTGATGCGGATCTCCCCGATCCCCAGCCTGCAGTGGTTCGGTACTGCCTACGTAAATATCTTCCGGAACACCCCGCTGACCATCATCATGGTGTTCGGTTCACTCGCCCTCTGGTCGCAGCTGAACGTCAGCCTGTCCTCGGACTTCACCACCAACTTCTTCCGCCTGGCGGTGCTGTCCCTGACGGTCTACCACGCGGCCTTCTTCTGTGAAGCCATCCGCAGCGGCGTCAACACCGTTCCCCTGGGACAGGCCGAAGCCGCACGCGCCATCGGCCTGGGCTTCCTTCCGGCCGCACGGATCATCATCATGCCGCAGGCCTTCCGCGGTGCCATTGCCCCGATGGGCAACGTGCTGATCGCCCTGGTCAAGAACACCACCGTGGCCGCCACGGCGGGCGTTGCCGTGGAAACCTCCAGCACCATGAAGACCATGATCGAGTTCTATCCGAACCTGATGACACAGATCTTCCTGACCTTCGCCATTGGCTACGTCATCATCGTTATCCCCATCGGTCTGCTCACCACCTGGGCCTCGAAGAAACTGGCGGTCGCACGATGAGCGCACAGAATGTCCTGTTTGACGCCCCGGGTCCCAAGGCCCGCCGGAACATCAGGATCGTCAACATCCTGGGTGTCCTGCTGGTCCTGGCCCTGCTCTGGTTCGCTGCGTCCGGCCTGGCCGACAAAGGCCAGTTTGAGGCTGCCAAATGGACGCCGTTCCTGGAATGGAGCACCTGGCAGTATTACCTGCTCCCGGGTCTGCTCTCCACCCTGAAGGCCGCCGCGGTTGCGGTGGTGACTTCCATCGCCTTCGGCCTGCTCTTCGGCATCGGCCGGTTGTCTGCCTTCAAGCCGATCAGCTGGGCCAGCGGGATCGTGGTCGAATTCTTCCGCGCCGTTCCCGTGCTGCTGATGATGGTGTTCTTTTACCAGTTCCTGTCCAAGTCCACCTCGGTGGATCCGTCACAGGTTCCGTTTTGGGCCGTGGTAATTGCCCTGACCCTCTACAACGGTTCGGTCATCGCCGAGCTGGTCCGCTCCGGTGTCTTCGGCCTGCCCAAGGGCCAGCGTGAAGCCGGCCTGGCCATCGGCCTGACCCCGGGCCAGTCGCTGCGCAGCATTGAAATGCCGCAGGCACTGGTGGCCATGCTGCCGGCGCTGCTGAGCCAGTTCGTGGTCATCCTGAAGGACTCCGCGCTGGGTACCTTCATCGGTTACACCGAGCTGCTCGAGTACGCCCGCCGCCTGGCGAGCGGTGAAGGCAACATCCTGCCGGCCCTGCTGGTCACCGCCGCGATCTTCATTATCCTGAACATGCTGCTCACCTTCGCCGCCCAGCGCCTCTCCCGGCGTCTGGGGGCACGTGCGGGCAAGGTGTTGCAGATCGAGGACACGATCGAGCCTGAAGGCATTGAAGCGCCGGCGCCGGCACCGGCAAAGGGCGCAGCCCGATAGCCTTCCCCGGCTGCGGACTCCCGGCAACGGGCAACAAACAGGAGGGGACCGGAAGCACCGGTCCCCTCCTTTTTCGCTGCCTGGAAAGGCGTGCCCGCCCTAGCCGAGCCAGGCCCGCAGCGCGGCGAGGCAGTCCCTGACGGCAGAGGCCTGCACGTGTTCATTGTCGGTATGGGCCAGCAGGGCGTCCCCGGGTCCGAAGTTCACCGCCGGGATGCCCAACGCGCTGAACCGGGCGACGTCGGTCCATCCGTACTTCGGCTTGGGTTCGGCCCCTACGGCGGCAACAAAGGACGCGGCAGCGGGCAGGGTCAATCCCGGCCTGGCCCCGGCGGCCGCGTCGGTGCGGACTACGTCGAAGCCCTCCAGCAGGTCCCGGACGTACGCTTCGGCTTCCTCGATTCCCTTGTCCGGGGCAAAGCGGTAATTGATTTCCACCGTCACAGCATCGGGGATCACGTTGCCGGCGGTTCCGCCCCAGATCCGGACCGCGTTCAGGGATTCACGGAAATCCAGTCCTTCCACGGACACCGTGGCCGGGACGTGGTCACGCAGCCGCACCAGGATCTCCGCCGCTCCGTGGATGGCGTTCTCCCCCATCCAGGCGCGGGCCGAGTGCGCGGCCCGGCCGGTGGTGGTGGCGTGGAAGCGCATGGTGCCGTTGCAGCCGCCCTCCACCGTTCCGTTGGTGGGTTCCAGGAGCACGGCGAAGTCCGCCTTCAGCCAGTCGGCATGGCTTTCCGCCAGCCGTCCGAGTCCGCTGAGGGACGCCTCCACTTCTTCATGGTCGTAGAAAATGTAGGTGACGTCCCGGGCCGGGTCGGTGAGCGAGGCGGCCAGCGCCAGCTGGACTGCCACCCCGCCCTTCATATCGGTGGCGCCGCGGCCGTAGAGGACCTCGCCGTCCCACGTGGAGGGCACGGTTCCGCGGGACCCCGGCACGGTCGGCAGCGGCACGGTGTCCAGATGCCCGGCAAGGATGACCCGCTCGGCCCGGCCAAGGTTGGTCCTCGCCGCCACGGAGTCCCCGTCCCGGGAAACCTCCAGGTGCGGGTAGGCGCGAAGCGCCGTTTCCACGGCGTCGGCGAGCAGCTTTTCATTGCCGGAGACACTCTCGACATCCATCAGGGCTGCGGTGAGGTTGGCTACGTCATCGGTAAGGTCCAGGGAAGGCACAGCTGCATCAGTCACCATCCCACAGTACCGCTCGGTAGACTGGGGCCCATGACTTCACGCGCTGCCTCCGCCCCTGCCGAAACCACCGACATCCGCATGGCCTCCGGACTTGGACTGGCCACTGTGACGTCCACCGGCGAAGTGCTCGATGTCTGGTTCCCGCGTCCCCTGCTGGGCGTTTCCGAACCGGATGCGGCGCTGCAAAGCGATCTTGCTGCCTCGGCCGAGGCCATGGCCGACGGTATCCGCAGCACCCACGGCGAAGTAGTGGACCTCCGGATCGACCTCGACGCCGCCCCCGCCGGCACTGCCGATGCGTACCTGCGCCTGCACCTGCTTTCCACCCGCCAGGTGCTGCCCAACAGCATCAACCTGGACGGTATCTTTGCCGCCCTGCCGAACGTCGTCTGGACCAACCACGGCCCCTGCGCCGTGGCAGACTTCGAGGCCGTCCGGCTGCGGCTGCGCAGCCGCGGCCCCGTGACCGTCTACGGCGTGGACAAGTTCCCCCGCATGACGGATTACGTGCTGCCCTTCGGTGTCCGGATTGCCGACGCCGGACGGGTCCGGCTGGGCGCCCATCTGGCCGAAGGCACCACGGTGATGCACGAAGGGTTCGTCAACTTCAATGCCGGGACCCTCGGAACCTCCATGGTCGAAGGCCGCATCTCTGCGGGAGTAGTTGTCGGTGACGGCACCGACGTCGGCGGCGGGGCCTCCATCATGGGCACCCTGTCCGGCGGCGGCAAGGAAAAGATCACGCTCGGCGAACGCGTCCTCCTGGGCGCCAATTCCGGCGTCGGCATCAGCATCGGTGATGACAGCGTGGTGGAGGCGGGGCTGTATGTGACCGCCGGAACCCGGGTCAGCGTAGTGGAGGACGGCGCATCCCGGCTGGTGAAGGCCGCCGAGCTCTCCGGCGTGCCGAACCTGCTGTTCCGCCGCAATTCCGTCACCGGCGCGGTGGAGGCACTGCCCCGCAACGGGCGCACCGTGGAGCTGAATTCCGCGCTGCACGCGAACTAGCGGCCGGGACACCGATGCTACTGCACCGGCAGCATGAGACCCGCAGCTTCCGGGTGCTGGTCCTGCTGCTGGCGCTGTGCGTGGCCGCGTTCGCCGCAGTGTTCGCGGTGGCCGCCCTCTCAGGAAAGAAGCAGGCACCTGTGATTACCGAACGCTGCGTGGCCGCCGTGGGCGGAGCCGAATACTTCCTGACCCTTGAGCAGGCCGAAAACGCCTCCACTATTTCGGCGGTGGCCGTCGCGCGGGGGCTGCCGCCGCGCGCCGTGTCGATCGCTCTGGCCACCGCCCTGCAGGAATCGGGCCTGCGCAACCTGGATTACGGTGACGACGCCGGGCCCGATTCCCGCGGCCTGTTCCAGCAGCGTCCGTCCCAGGGATGGGGCAGCGAAGAGCAGGTCATGGACCCGGTCTTCGCCGCGAATGCCTTCTACAACGGGCTGGAGAAGGTGCCCGGGTATCTGGACCTCCCGATCACGGAGGCGGCGCAGGCTGTCCAGCGCAGTGCCTTCCCGGAGGCCTACGCCAAGCATGAAGGCCCGGCCCGCGCCTTCGCCTCTGCCCTGACCGGGCAGACCCCGGCAGCCCTGTCCTGCACCCTGCGCGCCCCGACAGCCGGCGCTGACCCCGTGCAGGGCAGTGAGGCCGTTGAGGCCGTCTACGGGCCGCTCAACGGCTCCGTACTGGCCCCCCTTTACCTTGCCGACGTCGAGGGAGCCTACGGCTGGTCAGTGGCGCAGTGGTTTGTCGCCAACGCCAAGGCGCTCGGCATCGAGTCGGTGGCCTACGAGGGCCGGACCTGGCACCGGGGCACGGCCGTCTGGGAAGAATCGGATGCCGCCGCCGGGCAGGTTGCCGTCACGGCATTCAGCGTCCCGGCAGAATAACTACGCGCTCCCCCGGCCATTTATGCGGTGGATCCGGCGGCGAAACCGTTTAGGCTTAGGACCATGCGCATTCTTGTCACCGGTGGCACCGGTTATATCGGATCCCACACCACCCTCGCCCTGCTCGAAGCGGGCCATGACGTGGTGGTTGTGGACAACCTCCTGAATTCAAGCCAGGAATCCCTCCGTCGGGTCCAGGAGCTGGCCGGCCGTAAGGCGGAATTCATCCAGGCGGACCTGCTGGACACGGCGGCGCTCGACGCGGCCTTCGACGGGCGGTCAATCGAGGCCGTCATCCACTTCGCCGGGTTGAAAGCCGTGGGCGAATCCGTGGCCAAGCCGCTGTATTACTACTCCAACAACGTGGTGGGCACCATCAACCTGCTCCATGCCATGGAACGGCACGACGTCCGGACTATTGTCTTCAGTTCGTCGGCCACCGTGTACGGCGCCTCCGAAGAGGTTCCCCTGACCGAAGACACCCCCATGAATGCGGTGAACCCCTACGGGCGCACCAAGGAGCACATCGAGGACATCCTCAGTGACCTGGGCTCGGCGGATCCGCGCTGGAGCATCGCCCTGCTGCGCTACTTCAACCCCGCCGGAGCACACGAGTCCGGCCGGATCGGCGAGGACCCCACCGGCATCCCGAACAACCTGCTGCCCTTCGTGGCGCAGGTTGCCGTGGGGCGGCGGGACAAGGTGATGGTCTTCGGAAACGACTACCCCACCCCTGACGGCACCGGTGTCCGCGACTACATCCACGTGGTGGACCTTGCCGCCGGCCACCTGGCCGCCCTGAACTACCTGGGCGAAGGCCCCGGTGTCCGCCGCTGGAACCTGGGCACCGGAAACGGCTCCTCCGTCCTGGAGGTCCTGACGGCGTTCTCCGCCGCCGCCGGCAAGGACATTGCCTACGAGTTCACGGACCGGCGGCCCGGCGACGCCGCGGTCAGCTACGCCGATCCCTCCGCCGCGCATGCGGATCTGGGCTGGCGGGCAGAACGCTCCCTGGCCACCATGTGCGAGGATCACTGGCGCTGGCAGAAGAACAATCCCGAAGGCTATGCCGCCGGATAACCGGGACGGTTAAACGGCAAAAGGGAAGGTCCCCGGAGAATTCTCCGGGGACCTTCCCTTTTGCCGTTTCAGCACACGAATTAACGCTGCGGGTAATCCCGTTCCGGGGCGCCCGTGTACAGCTGGCGCGGGCGGCCGATCTTCGTCTGCGGATCCTGCATCATTTCGCGCCACTGGGCAATCCAGCCCGGCAGGCGGCCAATGGCGAACAGGACCGTGAACATCTTCTCCGGGAAGCCCATGGCCTTGTAGATCAGGCCGGTGTAGAAGTCCACGTTCGGGTACAGCTTGCGCTCGATGAAGTAATCATCGGCCAGGGCCTTTTCTTCGAGGCGCATGGCAATATCCAGCAGCTCGTCATTGCCGCCGAGCTTGGCGAGAATGTCGTGGGCGGTGGCCTTGACGATCTTGGCGCGCGGGTCGTAGTTCTTGTAGACGCGGTGCCCGAAGCCCATGAGCTTCACGCCGTCTTCCTTGTTCTTGACCTTCTCCATGAAGGTTTCCGGGGCCATGCCGGTGGACTGGATGTCGCGGAGCATGTTCAGGACCGCTTCGTTTGCGCCGCCGTGCAGCGGGCCGAAGAGAGCGCTGATGCCGGCGGAAACGGAGGCGAACATGTTCGCGTTGGAGCTTCCGACCAGGCGGACGGTGGAGGTGGAGCAGTTCTGCTCGTGGTCTGCATGCAGGATCAGCAGCAGGTCCAGGGCCTTGACCAGATCCGGATCCATTTCGTACGGCTCGGCCGGCAGGCCAAAGGACAGCCGCATGAAGTTCTCCACCAGGTTCATGGAGTTGTCCGGGTAAAGCATCGGCTGGCCGATGCTCTTCTTGTGCGCGTAGGCCGCAATCACGGGCAGCTTCGCCATGAGGCGGACCGTGGAGAGCTCAACCTGTTCTTCATCGAACGGGTCCAGGGAATCCTGGTAGAAGGTGGACAAGGCACTGACTGCCGAGGACAGCACCGGCATCGGGTGCGCGTCACGCGGGAAGCCGCCGAAGAAGCCCTTGAGGTCTTCGTGGAGCAGGGTGTGGCGGCGGATCCGCTGGTCGAAATTCTCCAGCTCGGTAGGCGTCGGCAGTTCCCCGTAGATCAACAGGTACGAGGTCTCCAGGAAGCTCGAGTGCTTCGCCAGCTGTTCAATCGGGTAACCGCGGTAACGCAGGATGCCCTGATCGCCGTCGATGTACGTGATTGCGGACGTGGTGGCCGCCGTGTTCATGAAGCCGGGGTCAAACGTGACGGTGCCGGTCTGCTTCAGCAGCTTGGAAACGTCGAAACCGTTGTTTCCTTCTGCTGCGGCAACGCGGGGCAGTACAAGCTCGTCTTCCGGGTTTGGCCCGTACTGGAGCTTGGCACTTGGTTGCTCAGTCATTAATTCTCCTTTAGGAGTTTTTGAAACCGCCGCTATGTACATCCGCTTCCGAGGGACATAGTGCATTCCACTAAACTATTTCGCTAAAACGCTACCGGTTTCAGTGCCCTGAGCACTAATCGGGGCGGGCACTGTTGTACAAGCGCAACATGGCAGGGCACGGCATTACGGTGCAATGCCCCATACTATTCCCGTCCGGCGCTTACCCGCTCGGGACCGTGCCGGCTGCGGACGCTGCCTGCAGGCGGGCGGCGGCGGCGGCAATGCCCTCATCGGTTCCGGTGAGGGCAATCCGGACAAAGCCTGCCCCGGCGTCTCCGTAGAAGACCCCGGGCCCGACGACCAGGCCCAGCTCGGCAAAGCGGGCCACAGTGGTCCATGTATCCTCCCCGGCGGTCGCCCACAGGTACAGCCCCGCCTCGGAGTGCTCGATCTTGAGGCCGAAGGCCCTGAGGGCAGGGACCAGGAGGTTGCGGCGGGACCGGTAGAGATCCTTCTGGGCAGCCACATGCGCGTCGTCACGCAGGGCTGCGGCCATGGCGGCCTGCACCGGTGCAGGAACGATCATGCCGGCGTGCTTGCGGCTGTTGACCAGGTTCGCGATCAGCGCCGGGTCACCGGCCGTGAATGCGGCCCGGTAGCCGGCCATGTTGGACTGCTTGCTCAGCGAGTACACCGCAAGCAGGTTTTCGGTGCTTCCGCCGCTGACCCGCGGATCAAGGATGCTCGGCACGGGTTCGCCGCCCTCGGCGGGATCCCACTGTCCCCAGCCGAGTTCGGCGTAACACTCGTCGGAGGCGACCACGGCGCCCAGGGCGCGTGCCTCTTCCACCAGGGTGCGCAGGGACTGCGCCGAGCGCACAATGCCGGTGGGGTTGCCCGGCGAGTTCACCCAGACCAGCCGTACACGCGCACGTGTCTGTTCATCCAGGTCCGAGAGGTGATCCGCAGCAACCGCCGTCGCCCCGGCGAAGACCGCACCCATGTCGTAGGTGGGGTAGGCCACCACCGGGCGGACAACGACGTCGCCCTCACCCAGCCCGAGCAGCAGCGGCAGCCAGGCGACCAGTTCCTTGGAACCGATGGTCGGCAGGACGGCTTCCGGATCCAGTCCGGGAACATTCCGGCGGCGGGCAAACCACTCGGCGACGGCGGCCCGCAGGTCACAGGTGCCGTGGGTGGTGGGATATCCGGGGGCGTCCGCTGCTGCTGCCAGCGCCTCGCGGACGACGGCGGGCGTGGGGTCCACGGGGGTACCGATGGACAGGTTCACGGCCCCGTCAGGGTGCTCGGAGGCCCGGCGCTGGTACGGCGCCATGGCGTCCCAGGGGTACTCGGGCAGGTCAAGGCCGAAGCCCCGGGGTGCTGCCCCGCTCATGCCTGGTTCTGCGGCGGGAGGACAGCGATGATCGGGTGGTCCTTATGCGTATTGCCCACCTTGGCTGCTCCGCCCGGGGAACCCAGGTCATCGAAGAACTCGACGTTGGCCTTGTAGTAGTCGGCCCATTCCTCGGGAGTGTCGTCCTCGTAATAGATGGCCTCGACCGGGCAGACCGGTTCGCAGGCGCCGCAGTCCACGCACTCGTCCGGGTGGATGTAGAGGGAGCGTTCACCTTCGTAGATGCAGTCCACGGGGCATTCTTCGATACATGCCTTGTCTTTCACATCTACGCACGGCTGCGCAATTACGTACGTCACGTCCCTTGCCTTCCTGATCTGCGGACCGACGGCCGGTAGGACGGCGGGTCGCTGGGTGTTGGTTCCACGTTAGTAGCCTTGTCCATTATCTCCCAGCCGGAGCGTCCCGGTGACTACGGTCCCACCGTAGGATGGAGTCATGACCCCTGACCCCGCCAATCTGCTCCGAGGGCTGCAGCCCGGAGTGCGGGTGGTGGTCCGCTACCGGATTGACGGCGGTTTCACGGACGCGCTGGGCACTCTCAGCGCCATCGGCGCAGACAGGTGCACGGTGTCCACCCGGCGCGGCGACGTCGTTATCGCCTATCCCCTGGTCACTGCCGCGAAGACAGTGCCCCCGCCTCCCCCGCGCCGGCAGGCACGGGCACGGCCGCTCTAGAACGTACGCAAAAGGCCGCCGGAACATAGTGTTCCGGCGGCCTTTTGGGTGCTTTGAGGTTTTTCGCTCCGCCTAGGCGGCGGTTCCCGCGGCGCGGTCCCGGCCCAGCACACGCGTGCAGATCAGGACGGCTACAACGGTGGCCACTGCCTGCCCGAACAGCCAGACGAGTCCGGCCGCTACCACCGGCGGTTGTTCCGCGGCGGATGAACCGGTCACTATCAGCGGCACTTCACTGACCAGGTCCAGGGAAAACAATCCCAGCACCAGGTACGTGACCACGCCGGTGACGGCACTCAGCAGGGCGCTGCGCTGCCGTAGGCCTATCAGCAGGGCGACGGCGCAGCTGAACACCACGGCGAGCAGCGAACCGACCGGCAGCCCGTTCTCACCGGCGTACACCACGTGGCTGTGCAGGGACGTGCCCAGCACAGCCGCGAGGATTCCTCCGGCCACGGCGGCAAGAGCCCCCCGCCAGCGCGGGGACCTCTTGCCGGTGTCAGCCGCGGCGGTGATGGCTAGGCCTTGGCGCGTGCGCGGTTGGCCTTGGCACGGTCATTGGCGTTCAGGACCAGCTTGCGGATGCGGATGGATTCCGGAGTGACCTCGACGCATTCGTCCTCGCGGGCGAATTCAAGGGACTCTTCCAGGGTGAGCTTCCGCGGCGGGGTCAGGTTCTCGAAGGTGTCCGAGGACGCGGCACGCATGTTGGTGAGCTGCTTTTCCTTCGTGATGTTGACGTCCATGTCATCGGCGCGGGAGTTCTCGCCGACGATCATGCCTTCGTAGACCTCTGAGGTGGGCTCCACGAAGAAGGAACCGCGTTCCTGCAGCTTGATCATGGCGAACGGGGTGACAACACCGGAGCGGTCGGAGATCAGCGAACCGTTGGTGCGGTATTCGATCGGACCGGCCCAGGGCTCGTAGCCCTCGGCGATGGACGAGGAGATGCCGGCGCCGTGGGTTTCCGTCAGGAACTTGGTGCGGAAGCCGATCAGGCCACGGGCGGGAACGATGAATTCCATCCGGACCCAGCCGGTGCCGTGGTTGGCCATGTTGACCATGCGGCCCTTGCGGACGGCCATCAGCTGCGTGACGGCACCGAGGTATTCCTCGGGTACGTCGATGGTCATGTGCTCCATCGGCTCATTGACCTTGCCGTCAATGATCTTGGTGACAACCTGCGGCTTGCCGACCGTCAGCTCGAAGCCTTCGCGGCGCATCTGCTCCACGAGGATGGCCAGGGCGAGCTCGCCGCGGCCCTGGACTTCCCAGGCATCCGGACGCTCGGTCGGAAGGACCTTCAGGGACACGTTGCCGATCAGTTCCTTGTCGAGGCGGTCCTTGACCTGGCGGGCCGTAACCTTGGCACCCTTGACCCGGCCGGCCAGCGGCGAGGTGTTGATACCGATGGTCATGGAGATTGCGGGATCATCAACGGTGATCAGCGGCAGCGGCTTGGGGTTGTCGACGTCGGTCAGGGTTTCACCGATGGTGATGTCCTCGATACCGGCGACGGCCACAATCTCGCCGGGGCCGGCGGACTCGGTCGGAACGCGGTCCAGTGCCTTCGTGGCCAGCAGTTCGGTGATCTTGACCGTCTTCATGGTGCCGTCGTGGCGGGCCCAGGCAACGGTCTGGCCCTTACGCAGGGTGCCGTTGAAGATACGCAGCAGGGCAAGGCGGCCCAGGAACGGCGAAGCGTCCAGGTTGGTGACGTGCGCCTGCAGGACACCTTCCGGATCATACGTGGGGGCGGGGATGTGCTCCAGGATGGTCTGGAACAGCGGTTCCAGGTTGTCATTCGCGGGGGCATCGCCGTCGGCCGGCTGCTCCAGGGAAGCGGCACCGACGCGGGCTGCGGCGTAGACAACGGGAACGTTGAGGATGAGGTCCAGATCCAGGTCCGGCACCTCGTCCGCCAGGTCGGAGGCGAGGCCGAGCAGCAGGTCCATGGACTCGCTGACAACTTCGTCGATCCGGGCATCGGGACGGTCGGTCTTGTTGACCAGCAGGACTACCGGCAGCTTGGCGGCCAGTGCCTTGCGCAGCACGAAGCGGGTCTGCGGCAGCGGACCCTCGGACGCGTCAACGAGGAGGACAACACCGTCGACCATGGACAGGCCGCGCTCGACCTCGCCGCCGAAGTCGGCGTGGCCGGGGGTGTCAATGACGTTGATGGTGATGGTTTCGCCCTTGGCAGCCGGGCCGTTGTAGAACACGGTGGTGTTCTTGGCCAGGATGGTGATGCCCTTTTCGCGCTCCAGGTCACCGGAGTCCATCACGCGGTCTTCCACGTCACCGTGGGCGGCAAACGAGTTCGTCTGCTTCAGCATGGCGTCGACGAGGGTCGTCTTACCGTGGTCAACGTGGGCCACAATCGCAACGTTGCGGAGATCGCTTCGTACTGCGGTGTTTACAGCCGTGTTGGTTTCTGACATGCGTGAGGACTCAATTCATAGGAGATCAGTTCGGGGTGAATCTTATAGGCCGGATTGGTTCCGGCGTATCCGGCTGTTCTGTACGAATGCTGATGCGTTTGCTGCTTCAAGCGCTTGCTCAATCACCAGTCAGAATCCACCGAAGGCCCCGCCGTCAGCGGGCACGCTAACATTCTAGTCGCAAGACCATATGATCCCTAATGCGGCCCTCCGGGGCGAGTACCGACGCGTCCGGAGCAGGGGTCCGACACCGGACGCGCTGAAGGCGGGGAACCCTTCCGGTTCCCCGCCTTCAGTGCCTGCCCGGCTCCGCCGCTATGCGACTTCCGGCGGCAGTTCCAGCCGGGAGCCGGGGATGGCTGCCAGCAGGGCACGGGTGTAGTCCTGCTGCGGCGCGTCGAAGACTTCGTCGGTGGTGCCGGTCTCCACCAGCTTGCCCTTTTCCATCACGCATACGAAGTCCGCGATCTGCCGGACCACTGCCAGGTCATGCGTGATGAACAGGTAGCTCAGCCCCAGTTCGGACTGCAGGTCCGCGAGCAGGTTCAGGATCTGGGCCTGCACCAGCACGTCCAGTGCGGATACCGCTTCGTCGCAGATGACCACTTCGGGGTCCAGCGCCAGGGCGCGGGCGATGGCAACACGCTGGCGCTGGCCGCCGGAGAGTTCGTTCGGGAAGCGGCGCATCACCGAAGACGGCAGTGCCACCTGGTCCAGCAGTTCGCGGACCTTGGCCTCGCGGCTCTTGGCCGTGCCGATCTTGTGCACCCGCAGCGGTTCTTCGATGGTGCGGAAGATGTTGTACATCGGGTCCAGGGAACCGTAGGGGTCCTGGAAGATGGGCTGCACGCGGCGGCGGAACTCAAACAGGCGCTTGGTGTTCAACGTGGTCATGTCCACCCCGTTGTACATGATGGAGCCGCTGGTGGGCGTCTCCAGGTTCAGCACCATGCGTGCCACCGTGGACTTGCCCGAACCGGACTCCCCCACGACGGCGGTGGTGGTGCCGCGCTTGATGTCGAAGGACACGTTGTCCACGGCGGTGAAGTCCGTGGACTTCCCCAGGCCGCTGCGCAGCTTGAAGACCTTGGTCAGGTCCTTGACCTCAATGACGTTGTCCGCGGCCTTCAGCTTGGCGCTGTCTTCCGACGTCAGCAGGTCAGCGCTCTGCACGCCCAGGCTCTTGGCCGAGTCAATCCGCTTGGAGGCCAGGGACGGTGCCGATTCCACGAGCTTGCGGGTGTACGGGTGGCGCGGATTGGTGAGGATCTCCAGGGCCGGCCCGGATTCCACCACGCGTCCCTTGTACATCACCACGACCTTCTGTGCCCGTTCCGCGGCGAGGCCCAGATCGTGGGTGATCAGCAGTACCGCGGTGCCCAGTTCATCGGTGAGCGTGCCCAGGTGGTCCAGGATCTGCCGCTGGACGGTGACGTCCAGAGCCGACGTCGGTTCGTCGGCGATCAGCAGCCGGGGCCGGCAGGACAGGCCGATGGCGATCAGTGCGCGCTGGCGCATGCCGCCCGAGAACTCGTGCGGGTACTGCTTGGCCCGGCGTTCGGCGTCGGGAAGGCCCGCCTGCTCCAGCACCTTGGCGACGTCCGCAGGGGTGTGCGGGAGGCCGTTGGCCCGCAGCGTTTCCTTGACCTGGAAACCGATCTTCCAGACCGGGTTCAGGTTGGACATCGGATCCTGGGGCACCATGCCGATGGAGTTGCCGCGCAGTTCCTGGAGCCGTTTTTCGCTGGCGTGGGAAATGTCCTCGCCGTCAAAAATGATCTGTCCGCCGCTGACCCGTCCGTTGCCGTCCAGCAGGCCGATCGCCGCCAGTGCGGTGGTGGACTTGCCCGAACCGGATTCGCCGACGATGGCCACGGTTTCGCCCGGCATCACCGTCAGGTGTGCGTTCCGCACCGCCTGAACCTCGCCGTTGGAGGTGGAGAAGCTGATCGCGAGGTCGCGGATTTCCAGCAGGGGCTGCAGGGCAGCCGTGTTTTCGGTGTTGATGGTCATCGTTTGCGCGCCTTCGGATCGAGAGCATCACGGACCGCGTCGCCGAGCATGATGAAGCTCAGCACGGTAATGGATAGTGCGGCGGCGGGCCACAGCAGCGTTGACGGGTTTGACCGCAACGAGGTCTGTGCAGCCGAGATGTCATTGCCCCACGACATGATGCTGGGCGGCAGTCCGATGCCCAGGAAGGACAACGTTGCCTCGGCAACGATGAAGGTACCCAGTGAAATGGTGGCGATGACAATCACCGGAGCCAGTGAGTTGGGGATGACGTGCTTCATCAGTGCCGAGAACTTGGACACTCCGAGGGAGCGCGAGGCCACCACGAAGTCCGCGTTGCGGACTGAAATCACTGCGCCGCGGGTAATTCGCGCCACCTGCGGCCAGCCGAAGATCAGGAGGGTGAAGACCACAGTGACGGTGGTCCGGTTCTCCCGGAAAGCAGGCAGCTGCATGATGATGATCGCGCCGAGAATCAGCGGCAGTGCGAAGAAGATGTCGCCGAGGCGGGCCAGGATCGCATCCAGCCAGCCGCCGTAGTAGCCGGCCAGCGCGCCCAAAATACCGCCGATGATGACCACGGCGATGGTGGTCAGCAGACCGACAAGGACGGAGGCACGTGTTCCGTAGATCACCCGGGCGTAAACGTCGCAGCCCTGGAAGGTGTAGCCCAGCGGATGCCCGGGGGCGGGACCGCCGTCGGAGTTGGCCAGCAGGCAGCCTTCGTCCGGAGAGGCACTGGTGAACAGGCCGGGGAAGGCAGCCACAGTGAGGATCAGCAGGATCAGCAGGGCGGAAATGATGAACAGCGGCTGTGTGCGCAGGTTCCGCCAGGCTTCGCCCCACAGGCTCAGCGCCTTGGTTTCTTCCTTGACACTGTCCGTTTCGGCCAGAGGGGTTTCCTCCAGCGGTGCCACATAGTGCTCGGTGTTTGCGGTGTCTTTATTCATAACGGATCCTCGGATCAAGCCAGGCGTACAGGAGGTCTACGAGAAGGTTGGCGATGACGTAGACGAAGACGAGGACACTCACGATCGACACGATGGTGGGCCCCTCTCCCCTGATGACGGACTGGTAAAGTCGCTGCCCCACGCCGGGGACGTTGAAGATGCCTTCGGTGACAATGGCGCCGCCCATCAGTGCACCCAGGTCTGCCCCGAGGAAGGTCACTACGGGGATCAGTGAGTTGCGCAGGATGTGCACGGTGACCACGCGGGGCCGTGACAGGCCCTTGGCTGTGGCGGTGCGGACATAGTCGGCATTCATGTTTTCGATTACCGATGTGCGCGTGAGGCGCAGTACATACGCGAAGGATGCCAGGCCCAGTACCAGAGCCGGCAGTATCAGGTCCGTAAACCCGGCGTCGCCGCCCACGGTGGGCGAAGTCCATTGGAGCTTAACACCCACAATAAACTGCAGCAGGAAACCGAGTACGAACACCGGAATGGCGATGACGATCAGGGAAACAACCAGGATCGTGCTGTCGAAGATCTTGCCCTTCTTCAGACCGGCGATCAGGCCGAAGACAATACCGAAGACGGCTTCGAACATCAGTGCCAGGAAGGCGAGGCGGATGGTGACAGGGAAGGCCTGGGCCAGAACGGCGGAGACCTCCCGTCCGGAGAAGTCCACGCCGAGGTCAAAGGTGACCAGGTTCTTCAGGTACAGCAGATACTGCACGATGAAAGGCTGGTCCAGGTTGTACTGGCTGCGCAGCTGGGCAGCCACTGCTTCATTTACCGGCTTGTCGCCGAACAGTGCGGCAATCGGATCACCGGGCAGCGAGAAGACCAGGAAATAAACGAGGAACGTTGCCCCGAAAAAGACGGGGATCATTTGTAGAACGCGTCGAAGGACGTAGCCGGCCATTAGGGATGGCCTCCTGCCAGCTGGGGGGGATTTTGGTCTCGCATGTTTTGTATACCTGTTCTTGGTAAGAACCCGAATACAAGCCGGGGCCCGGCCTTCTGGCCGGGCCCCGGATCGGTCGGTCTAGATGATGCTACTTGGCGGTGACGTTGTAGTAGACCGGGACGCCGTTCCAGCCGGTTTCAACGTTTTCCACGTTGTTGCTCCAGCCGGACTGTGCCACCTGGTACCACAGCGGGATAACCGGAAGGTCCTTCAGCAGGACTTCCTGGGCCTGGTTGAAGATCTCGGCACCCTCTTCAGGAGTGGAGGCCGCAAGGCCTTCGCTCAGGAGGCTGTCGAACTCTTCGCTCGAGTAGTCGCCGTCGTTGGACCCTGCCCCGGTGCCGTACAGCGGGCCGAGGAAGTTGTTCAGCGACGGGTAGTCGGCCTGCCAGCCGGTACGGATGGCGCCGGCGAGCGTCTTGGCTGTGGCATCTGCGCGCAGTTCCTTGAACGTTGCGTAGGGCTTGCCTTCAGCCTGGATACCCAGGTTGTTCTTCAGGCCGTTGGCTACTGCGTCCACCCACTCCTTGTGGTTGGCGTCAGCGTTGTAACCAATGGTGAAGGGCTTATCTGCGGGCCAGGGCTCGATCTTCTCGGCCTGCTCCCACAGATCCTTGGCCTTCTCGGGGTTGAACTCCAGCACTTCCTCACCGGGGATGCTGTCACTGTAGCCCTCAATCACCGGAGCGGTGAATTCCTTGGCCGGTTCGCGGGAACCGGAGAACACCACGTCGGTGATCTCTTCCCGGTCGATGGCCATGGAGATGGCCTGGCGGCGCAGCTGGCCGGCCTCACCGGAGAACTCGGGCAGGTAGCCCGGGATGGTGATGGTCTGGTTGCCTGCGTATGCCTTCTCGGAGAAGCGGCCCTCGCCCAGATCGGTCTTGAACGTCTTCAATGCCGAGTTGGGCATGGTGTCCAGGATGTCCAGGTTGTCCGACTGCAGGTCTGCGTAGGCAGCGTCGAAGGAGGAGTAGAACTTGAAGGTCACTCCGCCGTTCTGCGGGACACGGGTTCCGGTGTAATCCGGGTTGGCGACGAGGTCGATCTGGACCTCGTGCTGCCAGGCGTCGTCGCCGTCGAGCATGTACGGACCGTTGCCGACCGGCTTTTCGCCGAAGGCAGCCGGATCCGCAAGAGCTTCAGCCGGGAGCGGGAAGAAGGCCGTGTAGCCGAGGCGCTGCGGGAAGTCGGACTCCGGCTGGCTCAGCTTAACGGTGAAGGTGTTGTCATCAACGACGGTGAGGCCGCTCATGGTGTCGGCCGTGGCGCCTTCGGCGCTGACCTCGTCATAGCCTTCGATGCTCTCGAAGAAGTACGAGTTCAGCTGGGCGTTCTTGGCTGCCGCGCCGAAGTTCCAGGCATCCACGAAGGACTTGGCCGTGACTGCCTCGCCGTTGGTGAACTTCTGGTCTGCCTTCACCTTGATGGTGTAGGTCTGGGAGTCCTCGGTCTCAATGGACTCGGCAAGCTCGTTGACTGTGTTGCCGTCAGCGTCGTAGCTGACCAGGCCCTCGAAGAGCAGGTCCATGATGCGTCCGCCACCAACTTCGTTGGTGTTGACCGGCATCAGCGGGTTCTGCGGCTCGGTGCCGTTGGCAGTAATGATTGCGGTGTTGTCGCCGCTTTCACCGGTACCTTCGGCCGACTCGTCGGATCCTCCACCGCAGGCGCTCAGCGCGAGTGCGGCAACAGCCGCTACGCTGAGCATTTTGGAAGTGCGTGTGACGCGCATTCCGCCTCCTAAGTTCTGTTCGGTTCCGGCGTTGTCACGCCGGCGTTGCGGCTCCGCCAAATGGTGAACCGACTCACAAAGCCAACAGCATAAGCCCAAGTTGATTCACGACGGTAACAAAGTAGGGGTGCCGCCCTTGCATCGACGCGTCGTCCGCCGGCGGCCGGCAGCTAAAGCCGCGTCCGTACATGGGATTAAAGCGCATCGGCGCCGCTGGTAACAATTTGGCATACCCCCTGCGTATTACATGCAATGACATGTCACATGCGCCTGTTTCCTGCGACACTGTCCAGCTGTTTTATCTGCACCACAATCGCCTCACCGGGTCGATGCCTCGACGTGCCGGTCTTTGGCGGCGGGGCCCGGAATCTACCGCACCCCCTGCACAGACGGCTCGTACCCGGCCGCGGTAAAATTCCCTCCTCAGGCGTATCCCGCGCCCGACGGCGAGTTGGAGGGCTTTAGTGAAAATCACGATTATCGGCGGGTCCCGGGGCACGGGAGCGCAACTGGCTGCTCTGGCACACGCTGCCGGCCACGAGGTCACGGTCCTCTCCCGCAGCGGGCAGGCCCCTGCCGGCGTGCAGGCGGTTGCGGGCGACGCCACCGACCCGGCAGCGGCCGCGCGGGCAGTATCCGGGGCCGACGCCGTCGTCGTCACCGTTGGCGGCGCCAAAGGCGTGCCCCGTCAGCGCACCGCGGTGACCCGGAGCGTTATCTCCGCCATGCAGGAGAAGGGGGTCCGCCGGCTGGTGGTGCAGTCCTCGCTGGGAGCCGGAGATTCGGGCTCCCAGATGCCTGCTCCGCTGCGGCTCGTCATGAAGGCGGTGCTGGCCAAGGCGCTGGCGGATCACAACGGGCAGGAGGCTGCGGTGAAGGATTCCGGCCTGGACTGGACCATTGTGCGTCCCACCGGGCTGACGGACAAGGAACCTTCCGGCACGTGGAAGGCATTGGAGACCACCGACGGCGGGCAGCTGGGCGGGTCAATCCCCCGCCGCGATCTCGCTGCCTGCATGCTGCACACCCTGACCGACGATTCCTCCGTCGGTAAGGCCTTCGGAGTCAGCAGCTAACCCCGCTGCGGCGGATTCCGCTACACGTGGTCTCAGTCGGCTCGTTGATAGTGCACTGCGAGCGCACCGTTTTGGAGCGGTTCCGCAGAGATCAGGTCCAGGCGACGCGTACTGGGCAACATCCCCTGATACAGCGTCGGGCCGTGGCCGGTAATCATGGGGTGGACAAGGAATCTGTACTCGTCCACCAGATCCAGCCGGTCCAGCTCAGCCGCAAGTTTGCCGCTGCCGACGAGCACTCCGTCGGGCGTCCGGTCCTTGAGTTCCTGCACGGCGGTGCGCAGGTCGCCGACGACGTGGTGGCTGCCGGTCCACGGAAAGTCGCTGCGGGTTGTCGATACGACGTACTTGGGTTTGGTTTCCAGTTTGAGAGCCCACTCGCGCATCGCGGGCGGCGCCTCGACCTCTCCACGGGCAACCAGCGGCCAGTAGCTCTCCATCATTTCGTAGGTGGTGCGGCCCCACAGCATTGCGCCGCACTCGTCCATGAGGCGGGTGAAGTGGGCGTGTGTCTCGTCGTCGGCAATACCCTCCCGGTGGTCGACACAACCATCCAGCATGACGTTGATACCGAAAGTCAGGCGGCCCATAGGACGATTCTAAGTGGCAGGGTCCCGGGAGCAATGGGCTGCGGACTGAATTCGGGAAGGTCCGCAGCACCAGGCACCCGGTATGCAGTGTCGGTGCTCAGCCTTCTCACGGCCGCCCTGCGTGCCCGGTCCACAGGCCGAAGGACACCCCGGTTGGATCTCGGAAAATGCCGAACCACCGGTCGTCGCCGCCCAAGGCAACCCGGGACCGCTCCACCAGGCCGCCGAGCGCTACAACACGGCCGAGCGCCGCCTCAAGATCATCGACAGCCACATACAATCGTGGTCCTGCAGACGGAGGAGATGCCGACGGGTCGGCCCGCTGAAGCCCGCCGATTCCGCGATCGCCCGCCGTGATGATCCAGTAGTCCGCACCCAGCTCCGTGTCCGCGAAGGCAGGCTCAAAAGACCAGCCCGACAGCGCCGCATGAAACCGCTGAAAGAGCTCCGGATCGCTCGTCTCGACTTCCCACCACACCACCTTGTCCATGGGCTCATGCTATGGAAAAGCAAACAGGCAACGTTGAGCAACACGCCCCGGGCCGGCACACTTCGAGTCGCCGCCGGCTCGAAGTAATCACAGTTGGTTTCACCCCTGGTCATTGCTCCTGGTCCGCTCTTGTCAGAAGACGGACGCTGACTGTTTCCACTTAGTCCGCCGGGAGTGCCGCCGCTTTCCCGGCCTTGGCGGCCGCGATGCGCGGGCCGCCAAACCACAGCACGATCCCCGCCAGAACCCAAGCGCTAAGGGTCAGGGCCGCAGCGCCTCCGCCGGCGCCGTCGAAATAGGCCACGGCGCGGACGAGGGTGCCGGCGGCACCGGGAGGAAGGAGCTGGCCGATCATGGCCACTCCGGCGGGAAGCCACTGTGCGCTGGTCGAGATGCCCGCGAAGGGGTTGCCCACAAACATCATGGACATGGCGGCGATTGTGAAGCCCTTCGTACCGAAACACTCGTTGAGACCTGCCAGGGGCAGGGCCAGTGCCGCAATACCCAACGCAACACTTGCCGCAACCGGGACCAGGGGACCCTCAATGCTGCCGAACACGTACTTCAGAACTGCGGCGACGACGAACCCTCCGGCCACTGAAAATCCGGTGAGGCCGGCCAGGATCCACCAACGTTTCCCGGGCAGCATGGAGCGGAACGCTACAGCCGGAACAATGCCGCCGAAGACGAGGGGGAACGCCAGGCCTCCGATGCCCACGCCCGTCGGGTCGCCGGAGGGAAGCGGAACCACGTCCACAACCTCGGCTGTCTGCCCCATGCTGCCCGCCATCGTGGCGCCCACATTGCTGACGGTCCCGGACACCGCGGTTGAACCGGCGCTCGCTACGTACACCTGCATGTCCTCCGGATGTGAGAAGTCAAAGCCGCCGACGATTTCCCGGTCCCGGATTCCCTGCTCCAGGTCGTCAGCACTTTCATAGCCCTGGACAACAAACGCGCCCGGTGACTGGGACTCCAGGGTTTCCGAGACTGATTCGGCCTTCTCCTGCGATCCGACGACGCCCAGGCCAAGGTCCCGTGGTCCGGAATGGAGCGAGGGTGAAATGAAGAGCATCAGGAGTGCAAGCAGAATGACCGAGAGTCCTACGGTCAGGCCCGCCCAGATGGCTGCGTGCTTTCGATGGGAGCCGGAGACCGGCGCTTGAACTGTCATGGATCCTTCAAACATTTATGTGGAGGACTTTCCTCCGTATCTACCGGATGATATTCCTCCGGTTTAGACTGGGAGTCAACTTGAAAGGAACTGGGATGAGGGCAGACGCTGCACGGCGGAGAGAAGCGATCATCGCCCATGCGAGGCACCTATTCGCCCAGCGGGGCGGCGATGTTGCGCTGGAGACAGTAGCCGCGGCGAGCGGAGTCGGCATTGCCACCCTGTACCGCAATTTCCCCTCCCGCGATGAACTGGTCCGAGCCGTAGTTCAGGACACTGTCGAGGGCATCCTGGAAGCGGCAGACGAGGCCCGCGCCGGGCTGGAAACGAACGCTGCAGCGTCATGGGAGCAGCTCTTATCGCACCTCATGTCCATGGAGCTGGGTGCGCTGACCGATGGCCTCGCGCTGCAGGCAGGTGCCGCCCGCGATTTGGACGCCACTCCCCTGGCACAGGTGCAACGCCCGGCCGTCGAGGCGTTGGATCAGGTGCTGGCTGCACTGAAAACCCAGGGGGCGGTCCGGCAGGACCTCACCGCACTGGAGGTCATCGTTGCGGTAGCGACGATCACCCGGCCGCAGATCCCGCCGATCCGTGAAGCAGCGCCCAGGGTGCAGGCCCAGGTGGCACAGGCGTATCTGCTGTGGAGCCGCACTTCGTAAGGCTGCAGGCAAGCACCCTCGCACGGGCGCCCTTGCTCAGACCCACGAGGACCACGAACACGGCAAGCATCGCGATGGGCAGGGCAATTCCGTCCCTGCCGAACTGCCCGCTGTACGGCAATTTGGTCTCGGAGGGGACGCTCGCAAAAGCGAAAACCGCGATGCGTTCCCGGCAATCCTCAATTCTCACCGCTGGTCCCAACTACATCTATGTCGATCCCATGCGTTTTTAGAATGCTCCACCGGCCAGAGAATCCTGTGACACGGCGCGAGGGCCGACTATGGCCGTTCCTCGACCCTTGTTTGCCAGGGTGGCCAGAAGGCAAACACGACTTACGACCATCCAACGCACTTCCGGACCACGGAGTCCGCTGGAATAGCCCCTTCGCAAGACCTGTCGACGCCACTTATTCTCATTGATTCAGGCAATAAACCTAAACATCAAATGTCAATTCGGGCACATTCCGTAGCAGAGCAACGTTTGAGCTAACCGTCGTTTGTCGGCTTCGCAGTCGAGGCCTTTGGTCAGCCCCCTGCCGATGGGGCCCTATGTCTCTATCAGCTCCCCCTGAACGGCGAGCACCACCAGAAGTCGGGACGCCCTGAAATAGTGCAGCTTGGCTGCAGCCGAGTCCAGAAGGGAGCGCTGCTTCTGAAGATACCTATAAGGAACACACCCAATCAGAGCTCCCGGGCTCACGGTCGGCGCCCTGTGCCGGAGTTCGGCCGGGATTGCTTCGTGGAGTTACTGCGGAGGGTCTTGAAGGACCAGGCCTTCGTCTCCGGGGAGTACTTTGCCCTGATCCCGATCTGCGCTGTCCTCCACATTCAATGTAAACGCGTCGCCCGGCGAGCAGGGAGCAGTAGCCCCGATACTGTACGACTCGTCCGATGCATAAGTATCGAATTCAGCCCGGAGGACGGGACCACCCTCGGCGAAAACAGTCGGGTGCGTTGTCGGATTTACCGTGCGAACGGTCATGCCCAGGGACTCCCAATACTCGGCGACGCGTTTGGCATCCCCAATATGGTTGGTTCCCTGAGGCGCCCAACGGTCATAGCTGTAACTGGCGGTGGCATCCTCCCGTCCATGGCTGCTTTCGGGGGTGCATGCACTCCTGCGCTGCCGCTGACCCGTTGCGGGGCCACCACCCGGTGATATCGAGCTGTTCGGCGGTATTGAAAACGAGTTCCACCACCCGGTCCCGCCCTTCCCTGGCACTGATTGCCGGACTGGGTTCCTTCTCGGCGCAGGCCGTTATTGTCATTCCCATCATGAGCGCGGAAGCCGCTGCCGTGAGGATCCTTATATGTGGCTTAGCGGCGGACAATTCATTCCTTCGATTAAGGGCTCTAGAAGACCAGCCGGTCCCACCGGAACCTGCGGGCGGGGCGCCAGCTGGGATTCCTTCCTGGAGCTACTGCGGGGGCTCTTCCTGAAGCACGAGGCCTTCGTCTCCCGGGAGGACTTTGCCTTGATCCCGCTCTGCACTGTCCTCCTCATTCAGTGTGTAAGCGTCGCCCGGCGAGCAGGGGGCGATAGCGCTAATACTGTACGACTGTTCAGGTGCATCAGTATCGAATTCAGCCCGGAGGACGGGACCACCCTCGGCAAACACGACCGGGTCTTTTGTCGGGTTTATGGTGCGTACGGTCATGCCAAGGGACTCCCAATACTCGGAGACGCGTTTCGCGTCCTCGATATGGTCAGTGCCCTGGGGCGCCCAGCGGTCGTAACTATAAGCGGACGTGGCGTCCCCCAGTCCATGGCTGCTTTCGGGGGTGCACTCCTGCGCCCACGCTGCGCCGTTGCGGGGCCACCACCCGGTGACGTCGAGCTGTTCGGCGGTATTGAAAACGAGTTCAACCACCCGGTCCCGCCCTTCCCTGGCGCTGATTGCCTCTTCCGGGGTGTTCTTCTCCGACATCGTCGTGTTTGATCCCTTCTCAGCGCATCCGGTCATTCCCACTAGGAGCACAGCAGCTGCCGTAAACATCCTCATATATGTCCTAAAGGCGGGCACTGTTCATTCCTTCCAGTAAGGCCTTCTGCAGCTCAGCCGGCCCCAACGGGGCATACTCGGTGATCTTTGGACAAGAGAACAGAATCCCTGAAAGACACAGCCTGGGCGATCATGGGACTACCGGATGGCCAACGCACTTCTGGACCAAGGAGTTCTGCCCGGATAGGTCAGCGTAAACCTATCGACCCCGGTTACAAAAAATGCCGCCCTCAGCGTTTCCGGCGAGGGCGGCATTTCTTATTGTTTCAGACGAAAAACCTATACATTAAACCTAAACCCCACCACGTTCCGTAGCCAAACAACCCCTAACATTCGCAGTCAGATTACCTTCGAGGTAGGGGAGGCCGAGCGCTACGTCCCGGTTGATCTGAGGAATGTCCCCGGCGGCGGCAGCATGGGCCGCTGACGGAACCCCGCTCCCGCGCCGGAGGTCCTGCCGCCGGCGCGGGGCACCGGCCCCTGCCAGCGGCGCCGCCGTCCTTTGCCATCTGGGCGCTTCTTGGTATCAGCGACTTGTTTGGAGTGCCGCAGTGTAGAGTTTCGGGTCGTTCCTGGTTTCAGCTGAGATGGCAAGATGACTGCCGTTGAGACGCTGCGCAAAGTACCCCAAATAGGGCAGTACGATGATCGTCGTGAGCCCGTCTTGCCATGCCTTAACCAGCGCCGGAAGGCTATCTTGTTCGGACCGGGAAGGAAAGTTCGGCGTTGTCTCTTTATCCCACGTATTGAAGGCCACCAGATCTACCCCGTCCTCGCCGTATTCGACGGGCCAGAACGGTGGCACAATCGGGTGGAGTACCTGACCAGGGCTCGAGAGTTTTTGCATCTCTTCCTGTGAGATCGGTTCGTTTTGAACTGTGCTTACGTTGAACCAGTCCCAGCTGCGGTCCCATTGCTGCTTCCAGCGTTCATCCCATACCTCACGGCTTGCTGACGCCGGGATCTTCGATGCACCCGTCGCAGGCACAGGGCTGAGTTCCGGAATTTCGATGTCCTGGGCGATCATCCATGCCTGTCGGATAAAGAGAAGCATCTTCAGGTTCTGCGCGTGGTCATCAATCCGGATGGTCATTTCCTTTGGCCAAACAGCCCGCCGTCTAAGCCCCATTCCCCACATAGTGACTCCTTGATTTGTCGGCCGGACGGAGAACAGCCGTTGGTGCCAAGCATCGCATTCGACCTGCCTTCAGTAAATGGTTCGCTCAAAGCTACAGGCCCCGATCGGAAATGTCCGCTGGGATCGGGGCCTCCGGAGGCGAACTAAGTCGTGACCCGTGTTGGCTATTCCTCTTCAAAGGCTCGCGGGCGGTACCGCACGAGATCCGCGAAGGCTGGTGACGATACAACCCTCGATCCGTAAACAAGAAATGCCGCCCTCAATGTTTCCGGTGAGGGCGGCATTTCTATTGAATCAGACGAAGAATCTATACATTAAACCTAAACTCGACCACGTCGCCGTCGGCCATGACATAGTCCTTGCCTTCGATCCGGACCTTGCCGCGGGACTTGGCTTCAGCCATGGAACCGGCTTCCATCAGGTCATCGAAGGAAACCACTTCAGCCTTGATGAAGCCACGCTGGAAGTCGGAGTGGATGACGCCGGCAGCCTGCGGGGCGGTGTCGCCCTTGCGGATGGTCCAGGCGCGGGTTTCCTTGGGACCGGCGGTCAGGTAGGTCTGCAGGCCTAGCGTGTGGAAGCCGACGCGTGCCAGTTTGTCCAGCCCGGATTCCTCCTGGCCGCTCATCTCCAGCATCTCGCGGGCTTCATCTTCGTCCAGCTCCACCAGGTCGGCTTCGAGCTTGGCGTCCAGGAAGATGGCGTCCGCCGGTGCCACGAGTTCGCGCAATTCGGCCTGTCGCTCCGGGTTGCCCAGCACGGCGTCGTCCACGTTGAACACGTAGATGAACGGCTTGGCGGTGAGCAGGCTGAGCTCCCGCAGGTGCTCCATGTCCAGCTTGTCCTTCTCTACCGAGGAGAAGATGGTGTCGCCGCGTTCCAGCACGGCCTGCGCGGCCTGCATGGCGGCCAGCTGCGCGGCGTCGCGCTTCTTGATCTTGACTTCCTTCTCCACCCGCGGGATCGCCTTTTCCAGCGTCTGCAGATCAGCAAGGATCAGCTCGGTGTTGATGGTTTCCATGTCCGAGCGCGGGTCCACCTTGCCGTCCACGTGGATGACGTCGGGGTCATCGAACACGCGGATAACCTGGGCAATGGCTTCGGCTTCGCGGATGTTGGCGAGGAACTGGTTGCCCAGGCCTTCGCCTTCGGAGGCACCCTTCACGATGCCGGCAATGTCCACGAAGGACACGGTTGCCGGGAGGATGCGCGCCGAACCGTGGATTTCGGCCAGCTTGGCTAGGCGGGGGTCCGGAAGGGACACGACGCCGACGTTCGGTTCGATGGTGGCGAACGGATAGTTCGCCGCCAGCACGTTGTTGCGGGTCAGCGCATTGAACAGGGTTGATTTGCCGACGTTGGGCAGGCCGACGATGCCAATAGTAAGAGCCACGGTACTAAATGATACCGGGCGCTAGGACTCGTCGGCACGGCGGCGGCCGCCGAGGCCGCGGGAGGAGTCCCCCATGGCCTTCAGCGTGGCCCGGATTTCCTTGGGCAGGCTGAAGATAATGTCCTCTTCAGCCGTCACCACCTCTTCGACGTCACCGTAGCCGTACTCCGCGAGCAGGTGCAGCACATCCTGGACCAGGTTCTCCGGAACGGAGGCGCCGGAGGTCACGCCCACCGTGGCCACACCTTCGAACCAGCTTTCATCCACCTCGTTGGCGAAGTCCACCCGGTAGGAGGCCTTGGCGCCGTATTCCAGCGCCACCTCCACGAGCCGGACGGAGTTGGAGGAGTTGGCCGAACCGACCACCAGCACCAGGTCCGCTTCCGGGGCAATCTTCTTGATGGCTGCCTGCCGGTTGGAGGTGGCGTAGCAAATGTCGTCGCTGGGCGGATCCTGCAGGGAGGGGAAGCGTTCACGCAGCAGATTCACGGTGTGCATGGCTTCATCCACGCTCAGGGTGGTCTGGGACAGCCAGATCACCTTGTCCGGGTTCCGGACGGTGACCTTGTCCACGTCCTCGGGTCCGTTGACAATCTGCATGTGCTCCGGCGCTTCGCCGTAGGTGCCTTCGACCTCTTCGTGGCCGGCATGTCCAATCAACAGGATGTCGAAATCGTCACGGGCGAAGCGGACCGCTTCGCGGTGCACCTTGGTGACCAGCGGGCAGGTGGCATCGATGGTCTGCAGGTTGCGGTCCTTGGCGGACTGCACCACGGCCGGTGAGACACCGTGGGCGGAGAAGATCAGCCGGGCGCCTTCGGGGACCTCGTCGGTTTCGTCCACGAAGATGGCACCCTTTTCCTCCAGGGTGGTCACCACATGCAGGTTGTGGACAATCTGCTTCCGGACGTAGACCGGCGGGCCGTAGGCTTCCAGTGCCTTTTCGACGGCGATGACCGCCCGGTCCACTCCGGCGCAGTAGCCCCGCGGGGCCGCGAGCATCACGCGCCGCGGGCCGAAAACGGGAGCGGCAGCGGCCACTTCCTCGGGGGTGCGGCGCCGCCGGGGCACGGTGGGCATAGGCACGGAGATAACTGTGCTGGTCATGCACCCATGCTATCGGGTGGGGTGCGCGTTCCCGTCCCCAAAGGCCGTGCGTACGCTCACAGCACACCTACCGCCGGGACCCGCGCAGGACCCGTGCCAGCAGTCCGGCCACGCACGCCGCGGCCCCGCCCAGCATCAGGCCGATGGTCCAGGTCTGCAGGCTAGCCGCAGCCTGCCCCGCAAACGCCTCCGCAAACGCCGAGGCCACCGGGCTGCCGAGCTGCTGGGCGGACACCTGGCCCGGCAGCATCCCGGCGGCCAGCCACAGCACTCCCCCGGCAAGTGCCGTGCCCAGACCCAGCAGGGCGAAGGTGGTGGACCGGCGTCGGGCGGCAAGCAGGGCCAGCAGGGCGGCGACGGCGGCAGCGACCGCGGCCATGGGCCACGCCTCGGCGGCCCGCTCGGCGTTCCGCACCAGCTCGGCGTGCCCGGCGCTTCCGATTTCCACGGGCACCTGCCCGGCCGCCGGCAGCTCCACGGACAGGTCGCCGCCCACCTTCCCGGTGACCAGATCCACCAGGGGCCCGACGTCGAGCGTGAGCGGGGTGCCGCTGCTGTCCGCTGTGTCGGAGAAGGTGAGCGCATAGGAACGGTGCAGCGTGTCATTCCACGCCTGCGGGTACTGCGGCAGCGACTGGACCTGCTCCACCGCCGAGGTGATCAGCGGGCCCACCACACCGGCCAGCGGTGCGGGTACGTCCACCGAGTCCGTGACCTGCGCGGACAGGGCCGACGCGAGTTCGCGCTGGAACGCCTCGTCCTCAGCCAGCGGCTCCCCCAGTGCGGCAAATCCGCTTTCCGACACCACGTTCGTCGTCAGCCAGGCCCCGCAGAAGGCGGCCGAGGCGAGCAGGACGGCCAGCAGGCCGCAGACGAATGAAGCGATGGTGCGCATAAAAGAAGGTTCCTTGTCCTTGGGTTCCGCCGCCCCCGGGGACGGCGGCGCACCCGGAGCGGGGGAAGCACCTGATAGACATTAAGCCTGGGCCGGTTCCTCCACCGGCCCGGAAGCCAGTTCCAATCCACCGCGGGAGCATCCTGATGCAAGACGACAGCGGACCGTTGAGTCCCGAGAATACCCCGGAGCAGTCCACCCTGCCCGCCACGGCCGCGCAGACGTCCCCGGAAAACCCCTGGCCGCTGGCCCTGCTTTCGAAGAACCTGAAGAGCTACATCGACCGGGCGCCGGCCACGTGGGTGGAAGGCCAGGTGATCGAGTTGAACCGCCGCGCGAATGCCTCGTACATCACCCTGCGCGACGTCGATGCCGAGGTCTCGCTCTCGCTGACGGCGTGGAGCGCGGTCATGAACCGGCTGGAGCTGCCGCTGGAACGCGGAGCCCGGGTGGTGGCCCTGGTGAAACCCGATTTCTGGGTCAAGACCGGGCGGCTGTCCATGCAGACCCGCGACATCCGGCCGGTGGGACTGGGTGATCTGCTCGCCCGGATCGAGCGGCTGCGCCATGCCCTGGCCGCCGAAGGTCTCTTCCGTGAAGACCGCAAGCTGCCGCTGCCGCTGCTGCCGGGCAGGATCGGGCTGATCACCGGCCGGAACTCCGACGCCATGAAGGACGTGATGCGCAATGCCGCCCTCCGCTGGCCAGCCGTCGAGTTCGAAGTCCGGGAAGTGGCGGTCCAGGGCGTGAACGCCGTGACCGAGGTGACCCGGGCCCTGGCGGAACTCGATGCCCTGCCCGCAGTGGACGTGATCATCATTGCCCGCGGCGGCGGTTCGCTGGAGGACCTGCTGGCCTTCAGCCACGAGGACCTGGTCCGCGCGGTATCGGCGGCCCGGACTCCGGTGGTCAGCGCCATCGGCCACGAAGCGGACCGGCCCCTGCTGGACGAGGTGGCGGACCTGCGTGCCTCCACGCCCACCGACGCTGCAAAGCGCGTGGTGCCCGACGTCGGCGAGGAACTCGCCCGAATCCGGCAGGCACGGGCCCAGCTGCGGCGCGTCCTCGGCACGGTGCTGGCACGGGAAACGGACCGGCTGAACCACGTCCGCTCCCGTCCCGCCCTGGCCGCACCGCAGTCCATGGTGGACCGCCGCCGGGAAGAGATTTCCCGCCTGCGGTCCCGGGCCCTGTCCGCCGTCACGGCGGAGGTTCGGCGGGATACGGACCGGATCGGGCACCTGCGTGCCCAGGTCCGGGCGCTCTCGCCGCAGAACACCCTTGACCGCGGCTACGCCGTCGTCCAGCTGCAGGACGGCTCCGTAGTGCGCGACGCCGGCACGGTCCCGGCCGCAGCGCAGCTGCGGATCCGGGTGGCCGCCGGCGAACTCACCGCCACCGAAGGCATCCACTAACCGGCTCCCGCCGGCTCATACACCCACCAACCTGGAAACCCGAAGAGGACAACACCATGAGCGAAACACCCGCAACACCCGCTGTACCCGCAGACATCGAGGCCATGAGCTACGAGCAGGCCCGCGACGAACTCCTGTCCGTGGTGGGCCGGCTCGAGACCGGCGGCGCCAGCCTCGAGGAATCCCTGGCGCTCTGGGAGCGCGGCGAGCAGCTGGCCACCCGCTGCGAATCCTGGCTGGAAGGTGCCCGCCAGCGCCTGGACGCTGCCCGCAGCTCCGCCACCGGCGAGTAAGGCGGGGCGGGGCTGGGACAGCCCGTGAGCCCCGCATCGCCGAGCGAGGAACGAGCGAGGTGTCTAAGGGGGCGGCGGGCTGTCCCCTGCCCCGCCCGCTACGGCTTGTAGCTGCCCAGGAACTCGGCCAGCCGCGTCATGGCGTCCTCGATGTCCTCCACGTTGGGCAGGGTCACCATTCGGAAGTGGTCCGGGCGCACCCAATTGAACGCCGTGCCCACCGAGATCAGGATCTTCTGCTGCTTGAGCAGGTCCAGGGCAAATTGTTCGTCGTCCTTGATCGGGTAGACCTCAGGGTCCAGGCGCGGGAACAGGTAGAGGGCCCCCTGCGCCAGTTCACAGCTGACGCCGGGAATGTCGTTGAGCATCTGGTGTGCCTTGTCCCGCTGCGCCCGCAGGCGGCCGCCGGGCAGGATGAGGTCATTGATGCTCTGGTAGCCGCCCAGGGCGGTCTGGATGGCGTGCTGGGCTGGCACATTCGCGCACAGGCGCATGTTGGCCAGCAGGTTGATGCCCTCGATGTAGTCCGCGGCATCGCGCTTCGGCCCGGAAATCGCCATCCACCCGCTGCGGTAGCCGGCGATCCGGTAGGCCTTGGACAGGCCGCTGAAGGTCAGGCAGAGGACGTCGTCGCCCGTGAGGGACGCCGAGTTCACGTGCACGGCGTCGTCGTACAGGATTTTTTCGTAAATCTCATCGGAGAAAATGATCAGGCCGTGCTTGCGTGCCAGGTCCACGATGGCCTTCACCACGTGCTCCGGGTAGACCGCACCGGTGGGGTTGTTCGGGTTGATCAGGACAATGCCCTTGGTCCGGTCGGTGATCTTCGAGGCGAGGTCCTCCACGTCCGGCCACCAGTGCTCGGACTCGTCGCACAGATAGTGCACCGCCGTGCCGCCCGCCAGCGAAACCGAAGCAGTCCACAGCGGATAGTCCGGGGCGGGGACGAGGATCTCGTCACCGTTGTTGAGCAGGGCCTGCAGGGAGAGGGTGATCAGTTCACTGACCCCGTTGCCCAGGTACACGTCATCGACGTCGATGTTGTTTATCCCGCGGCCCTGGTAGTACTGCACCACGGCGGTCCGCGCGGAGAAAATGCCGCGGGAATCGCTGTAGCCCTGGGCCTTGGGCAGATGCCGCATCATGTCCACCAGGATGGCCTCCGGCGCTTCAAAGCCGAAGGGCGCGGGATTGCCGATGTTCAGCTTGAGGATCCGGTGCCCGGCTGCTTCCATCCGCTGCGCGTGGTCGAGCAACGGTCCACGGATGTCATACAGGACGTTGTGGAGTTTGTGCGACTGCTTGAATTCTGCCATTTCTTTAGGATGCCACAGGGCGGCGCGCCCTCAGCTCATGTTTCACCGCCGGGGCGCCGCCGCCTGAAGGCTCAGATCAGGCCAGGCCCTTTTCCTTCAGCCAGTCGGAGGCAGCCTCGGCCGGATCCAGCTTCTGGTCGCCGCTGACGGCCTGGTTCAGGGCAATAAGGTCCTCCGTGGTCAGCTGGGCGGATACCTCGTCCAGCACCTCACGGGCCTGGTCATTCACCCGGTCGTCCGCGATCAGCGGAATGACCTGCTGCGCGGGCCAGTTCTGCTTCGGGTCCTCGAGGACCACGAGGCCGTTTTCCTCGATCGCCGGGGTAGTGGTGAAGATGTCGGCCACCTGGATGTCGTCCTTGAGCAGTGCGTCAACGGTCAGCGGACCGCCGGCGTCGCCAATGGCGGTGAACTCCTTGAACTCGCACCCGTACTTGTCCTTCAGCCCGTCCGTGCCCTGCGTGCGCTCGGCGAATTCCGCCGGGGCGCCGAGGGTCAGTTCACCGCAGACCTTCGCCAGGTCCTCAATGCTCTCCAGTTGGTACTTCTCGGCCGTGGCGGAGGTGACCACCATGGCGTCCTTGTCCTCGGCGTCGGAGGGCTTGAGCACCACCAGGTTCTCCGGCAGGTTTTCGCTGAGGGAATCCACAATCTCCCCCGGATCCACCAGGTTCGTTTCCGGGTCAATGTGCACCAGCAGGGCCCCGGTGTACTCCGGAATCAGGTCTATCGAGCCGTCCTGCAGTGCCGGGATGTACACCTCACGGGACCCGATGCCCAGCCGGGTTTCCGCCTCGATACCGGCCGCGTTGAGCGCACCGGCGTAGATTTCGGCGATGGTGCTGCTTTCCGGGAAATCGGCGGAACCCACCACCAGGGCCTGACCGGTGCTGCTGCCCGAAGCTGCCGGGGTGCTCTCATTTTCCAGCGGATCCCCTCCTCCGCTGCAGCCGGCCAGGGCAAGGGCCAGGGAACCGGCCAGGACCGCCAGGGCCTTCCGCCGTCCGTTGGGGCGCGGGTACTGGATCATTTGTTTCCTCCTTGTGCGCCGGCGGCGGGCACTCCGCTGCCGGTCGATTTGCCGGCCGCGTCAAGGCGGCCGAGTCCTGACGGGATCAGAAAGCGTGATCCCAACGCAATCACGGCGTCCACGGCGAGCGCCACGAGGGCAATGATTACCGCTCCTCCGAAGACCCGGCCGTAGTCCCCCACCGCCAGGCCGTCGATCAGGTAGCGGCCCAGTCCGCCCAGGTTGATCGTGGCCACCACGGCCGCCGTCGCCACTACCTGCAGGGCCGCACCGCGCAGCCCGCCCAGCAGGACACGCATGCCGTTGGGGACCTCCACGCGGAACAGTATCTGCGTCTCGCTCATGCCCAGGCTGCGGGCAGCGTCCACCACGCTGCGGTCCACGGACGAGACTCCGGCATAGGTGCCCGCCAGCAGCGGGGGAACGGCCAGCAGTACCAGGGCCCAGATGGGCGGCATCAGCCCCAGCCCGGCCAGCAGGACGAACAGGGTGAGCATGCCCAGGGTGGGCAGGGCCCGCAGCAGCCCGGAGACCGCCACCACCGCAACCTGCCCGCGGCCGGTGTGCCCAATGAACAGGCCCAGCGGCACGGCGATGACGGCGGCGATGAGCAGGGCCAGCCCGGTGTACTGCAGGTGCTCGAACGTCCGCACCGGAATGCCTGCCGGTCCGCTCCAGTTGGCCGGATCCATCAGCCATTCCCTGCCCTGCCCGAGGGCATTGGTGCTGGTGTAGTCCGTGCGCGGGATGGTCACCATGCCTAGGCCCCCTTCAACGCGGCGTCGGGAGCGGACGCCAGCGGTGCCCGGCGGACGGCCGCTGCCGGCCCTGCTCCGTCCGCGCCGCGGCTGCCGCGGCCGCGCCGCACGGCACCTGCCCGGGTCCAGGGCGTGAGCAGCCGCTGCAGCAGCACCAGGAGCATGTCCATCAGGAAGGCCAGGACGAGGGTGGCGAGGATTCCCACCACAATTTCCGTCAGGAAAAAGCGCCGAAGCCCGTCACTGAAGAAGAACCCCAGGTTTTCGACGCCGATCAGGGCGCCGACACTGACCATGGAAATGTTGCTGACCGAGACCACGCGCAGCCCGGCAATCAGCACCGGGATAGACAGCGGCAGGTCCACCGTCAGGAACCGGCGCAGCGGCCGGTAGCCCATGGCCGTCGCAGCCTGGCGGACGCTGTCGTCCACCGAATCGAACGCGTCAATGCCCACCCGCAGCATCAGCGCCACGGCATAGATGGTCAGGGCCACGATGATGTTGGCGACGTCCAGAATGCGGGTTCCCAGGATGGCCGGCAGGGTGACGAACAGGGCAAGGGAGGGAATGGTGTACAGCAGGGAGCCCGCGGACAGGACGAAACCCCGGATTTTCCGGCGGCCGCGCACCAGCTGCGCGAGCGGCAGGGCAATCAGCACGCCGATGAGAAGGGGCAGTACCGACTGATAGAGATGCAGCCCGCTGAGGCGGAAAACATCATCGGTATGGGCCAGGAACCATTCCATGTCAGCTCCCGGCCCGCTGCAGCCGGGCAGCCTCGATCAGTGCCAGGATTTCCCCGGCTTTGACGACGCCGGCCGCCCGTCCGTCCGCGTCCACGGCCACACCGAGCCCGGCCGGCGAGGACAACGCGGCATCCAGGGCGCGGCGCAGGCTGGTTCCCTGCGGATAGAGGGAACCTCCCGGAACCAGGTCAGCGGTTCCGGTGATCTCCGCGCGGCGGTCCGCCGGTACCCACCCCAGCGGTGCGCCGTCGGAATCCACGCACAGGGCCCAGCCGCCGTCGACCGTTGCCGCCGGGTCCGGCAGCCGGTCCGCAGCGATGAGCTGCACCGGATGCAGGGGGACGGCGGTGCCGTCCTGGAAGGACAGGTGCCGGAAACCGCGGTCCCTCCCCACGAACCCGGCGACGAACTCATCGACCGGGGCGCGGAGGATCTCCTCGGGGGCGGCGTACTGGGCGAGCCGTCCGCCCGTGGCGAAGACGGCCACCTTGTCCCCCAGGATGGTCGCTTCGTCGATGTCGTGGGTGACGAACACGATGGTCTTGGCCAGTTCCTTCTGCAGCCGCAGCAGTTCTTCCTGCAGCTCGGCCCGGACCACGGGATCCACCGCGCTGAAGGGTTCATCCATCAGCAGCACCGGCGGGTCCGCGGCGAGTGCGCGGGCAACCCCGACGCGCTGCTGCTGTCCCCCCGACAGCTGCGCCGGGTACCGCTCCCCCAGGGCGGAGGCCAGGCCGACGACGTCGAGCAGCTCCGCGGCCCGGCGCCGTGCCTCGCGCCGCGGCGTGCCGTTCAGCCGCGGGACCGTCGCCACGTTATCCAGCACGGTGCGGTGCGGCAGCAGACCTGAGGACTGCATCACGTAGCCCATGGAGCGCCGCAGCTGTGCGGCCTTGACGGTGGAAATGTCCCGGCCGTCGACTTCAATGGTGCCCGACGTCGGTTCCACCATCCGGTTGATCATGCGCAGCGAGGTGGTTTTCCCGCATCCTGACGGACCGACGAAGACGGTGATGGACCCGGCCCCGATGTCCAGGTTCAGGTCCCGGACCGCCGGGGCAGCATCGCCGTAGGTCTTGGTCACGGACCGGAACCGCACCATCGGGCGGCCGGCGGCGAGGCCGGCCGGAGACTTCGTGGAGTCGGAGAGTTCAGCGGGTTCTGGCGGCGGAGTCATTGATGCATGCCTTCCGTGGGGGTTCCGGTGTGTGCCGGGCAGCTCGCGACGTGCCGTGAAGCTCACGGTATTTCACGGGTGCGGCGCTAGTCCAGCGTCAAGATGGTCCGGAGAGGGAGGGAAATGGGGCGGGAGCGGGTCTCAGGGCAGCGGGCGGCCGGACGCGGCCGGCGGGGCGGAGCCGGGCTGACCGCGGCCGGGCTGACCCGGGCTGCGCTGACCTGTGCCGCGCTGAGCGGAGGCTTCGAGGAGGCGCAGCCCGGTATCCACCAACTCGGTCCGCTCCAGGGCGCGCACTTCCTGCAGCGGCACCCAGGCGGCTTCATCCGTACTTCCGCCGTGCTCATGCCGCAGGGATCCGCCGGTGAGGGTGGCCCGGTAGATGATCCGCAGGGCGTGCAGCATCCGGGGTTCGCCCTGCATGCGCCGCTCAGGGGGAATGAAGATGCTGTCCACTCCGAGCAGCTCCTCGAGGCGGGCGTTGTACCCGGTTTCCTCCTGCACTTCCCGCACCGCGGCGGCCGGGGCATCCTCGCCGGTCTCCAGCCCGCCGCCAGGGAGGGTCCAGCGGGAGTTGCCGTGCTGGTTCCAATGCGCCAGGAGCAGCCTGTCGTCCTGGATGATCACGGCATACGCCCCCACCCGGACGTCGAATTCAGCGGACATTGCCGCTGCCCGCGGAGCCGGAGCCTGTGGAGCCGCTGCCGGCGAACCCGGAGCCCGCAGACCCGGCGGCCAGCAGGTATGCCACGCCGAACACCGGATCCGTGGCGAGGAAGCGGATGTCCCTCAGCCCCGCAGCGGATAAGGTGTCCCGCAGCAGGTCCTGCAGCATCGGCTGGTGCATGCCCAGTCCCCCGCCGATGACCACCGGTCCGGGGATCTCCAGCAGGCCCGCCACATCCAGGATGAGTCCGGCCAGATGCCCGGCGGCCTCGGCGACGATTGCCGTGGCGGCCGGGTTTCCTTCCTGCGCGGCCTCGAAAACCAGTCCGGCCTTGCCGGCCCAGTACCGCCGGTCGGTGGGCCCGTGGAACAGGCCGATCAAGGACTCCGGGGTTTCGGCGCCGCACTCGCGCAGCAGGGCAGTGCTGAGCGAATCTGGAACGAGTTCCAGGTTGCTTCGGCGCAGCGTGTGCCGGACGGCTTCCCGTCCCAGCCAGTAGCCGCTGCCCTCGTCGCCGAGCAGGTAGCCCCAGCCGCCGGAGCGGGCCTGCCGGCCGGAGCCGGTGATGCCCCAGGCCACGGAACCGGTGCCGGCAATGACGGCAATGCCCTCGGACGCTTCACCGGCGGCGAGGATCAACCGGGTGTCGTGGATGACGTCGACGGCGGCACCGGGGACGTGTTCGGCGATCAGGGCGCGCAGCGCATCCGCGTCCTGCCTGGTGTCCACTCCCCCGGAACCGGCGATGACGCGGCCGATCCCCTCCGACCCGAGCGCGGCGAATACCTCGGCCAGGGATTGACGTGCCGCCTCCACCGAAACGTTCTGCACGTTCGCGCTGCCGGAAACGGTTTCGGAGACCGCCGCGCCGCGGTGCAGCCGGATGCCGTGGGTCTTGGTTCCGCCGATGTCGAGGCCGATGACGTCCGCGCCGCCGTCGTGGGTAGATCCAGGGATTGAATGCATTTGTCCACCCTACGTTCCCGCGGGCACGGCACGAACCTAGCCGGCGGTGATCCGGCGCCGGTTCCGCCGCAGGCTGAGGACGGCCAGGGTGAGGCAGGCGGCAGTGATGAGCCCGGAGAACCAGGCCACGGAAATTTCCAGTCCCCAGATGCCGCCGGCTGCTCCGAGACCGAGCACCGGGATGGCGCTGCCGAGGTAGGTGATGACGTAGACCGTGCTGATGATCCGGGCATGCTCGGCCGCCTCCACCGCTGCGGCGACCTCGTTGAACACCACGCGGAAGGCCATGCCCTGGCCGAACCCGGCCAGCAGGCAGGCAACGGTCAAAAGCAGGAGGCTTCCGGTGGCGCCGGCCGCCGGGATCAGGGCAATGCCCGTGCCCATGGCCGCCAGTCCGACGGGTGCGGTGTAGCGGCCGCGGATGCCGGTGAGCTGGCTGACAGCCGAGGCTCCCAGGGCGAGGGCGGCCAGCAGCCCGATGGCGGGCCGCCACGTGGTGCCCGCGATCGAGGAAAAGTAGGTGGGTGCCAGCGAGAGGCAGAACCCGAAGGCCGCGAAGCTCAGGAACCCCGTGGTGGAGGCAATCCAGAACTGGGTACGGGCACGGTGCGAGACGGCCGGTTTGCGCGGGCGCAGCATGGCCAGCGCACCGCCTTCGGGAAGGGAGATGGCCGGACGGGCCTTCAGCATGCACAGGGGAATCAGAAGTGCCGCCAGGACTGCCGAATGGATGAGGAACGGCGTCATGGTGGGGAACGGCAGCAGGGACAGGAGCCCGCCGATCACCGGACCCGCCGCGACACCGCCGGCGGAAACAAGCAGGGTGAACCGGGTGGCCCATTCGGGCCGGTGCGGCAGCAGTTCGCGCAGGGCGGCCGAGCTGGCGCCGGTTGCCAGGGCTACCGAGGCACCCTGGAGGGCGCGGCCAAGCATCAGGGCCCCCACCCCGGTGGCGGTGCCGAAGATCAGTCCGCCCGCGAGGGAGACGACGCCGGCCACCACCATGGCAGCCCGGCGGCCGATGTAGTCGGACCAGTGCCCCACCAGCAGCAGCCCTGCGACCAGGACCAGCACATAGGAGGCGAACGCCAGCGTCACGCCGAAGTAGGACAGACCCAGCGACTCCCCCAGCAGCGGGTACAGCGGAGTGGCGAGGTTGGCACCGATCAACAGCGTGCCCATCACGGCAATCGTCAGGATCAGCCGGGGCCGGATGGCCGCGTCCCACTCCTTCCGCCTGGTGCGGGCGGCGGCGGGCTGCATACGCAGCTCACTAAGCACTGTCACGGGGCACATCCATCCTATTTGTAGCTAATGCCCCTATAGGATGAAGTGTGGACGAGCAGTGAAGGCACATTAAACGGTTCTTCTGATCGTTTCGCTCAATAACGTCTGCGGTTACTGACAGGAGATGCGCTAGATGGCCAATCTGGACCCATTGGACCGCAGGCTGCTGCTGGAACTGGTCCGGGACCCCCGGGTACAGATCAGCGAGCTGAGCGAACGGCTCGGCATTGCCCGCAACACTGCCCAGAGCCATGTCCGCCATCTGATCCGCACCGGCGTCATCCGCAACAGCGGCCGTGACGTTGACCTGGCCCGGATTGGCTACGATGTGCAGGCCTTTGTCACCATCGAGGTGAACCACCGGGAACTGGACGGCGTTATTTCCGGACTGCGGACACTCCCCCAGGTACTTGAGGTCCACGAGATATCCGGTCGCGGCGATGTCTGGTGCCGGCTTACCGCCACGGACACCCAGCAGCTGCAGCAGACGCTGCGCTCTGTGCTGCGTATCAAGGGCGTGATCCGGACGGAGACGGCCCTGGTCCTGCATGAGCACATCCCGTACCGCACCGAAACGCTGCTGGAAAAACTGGTCCCGCCGCCCGCCTGATTCTGCGGGGTGCGCAGCTAGTTCCCGGCGGCGCGAAGCAGCCGCTCCGCCGTTTCCAGCCGGAGCAGGGCATTCCGGGTTCGACTTCCCCCATGGCCGGCGCGTGCACCGGACACAAGGGTAAGCACGACGCCGGCGGCACGGGCGTTCAGCGCTGCCGGGTCCACGGCGGCTCCGAAGGCCCTGCCGTATTCGGCGAAGGCACGGCCCAGCTGGGGGCGGGCCGGGTTGGCGGCGGCGAGGACGGCCAGATGTCCCAGCAGGCAGGCCAGGTCATCCACCCTCCGTCCGGGACCCAGCGCGTCGACATCCAGCAGCCCGCTGACCGTTCCGCCGCTGAGCAGCAGGTTTCCCTCATGGAAGTCGCCGTGGACCGGCACCAGCGGTCCGGCGGGAGCGGATTCCGCTGCCTCCCGGATCCCGCGGGCCAGGTCCGCGATCCGCAGGGCCTGCCCCGGCAAGGCGGCAGCAGCCGCTGCGGCATAGTCTTCAGCCCGGTCCGCCCAGGACCGGCGCAGCGGCAGTTCCAGCGCAGCGGACGGCAGCGCGTCCAGCAGCGCCAGCAGGACCTCCGGCTTCACCGCGGAAGCGCCGTCGTCGGCCAGCAGCCGGAACAGGGAGGTGCCGGGAAGCGCGCTGAGGACAGCGACTCCGCCGGCAGCGGCGGGAGGATCCGGAAGGAGATGCGGGGCCGGCACGCTGCTGTCCGCCAGCAGCCGGTGGCGGCGGCGCAGGCCGGGCAGCAGTCCGGGCGGGAGAAGCTTCAGGTACACCGCCTGCCCGGGGTGTCCGGCACGGAGCACCGCCCGGCGAAGCGGACGGTAGGCCATGAGCGAGAGCTGCACCGGCCCGGCTGCGGCAAAGACATCCCTGGCCACGGCCGCGGCATCCGTGGCCCACGGCAGGGACCGGAGTGCCGGGTCGAAGGGGTGGACCCATAACTGCAGTTCCAGGCCGGCGATCCGTGCGGCGGCCGTCCCCGGATCTGCGGAGGCAAGACCGTCGTCGGTGGTCGCCCCGAGGTACAGGGTCAGGTCCGCCTGGGCGGACCTGTCCGGGGTCCGGCGGCACCGAACCCGGTAAAGGGCCGAGACAGCCCCTCCCGGCCGGTGGTGGCTGCGCAGGTGTTCCCAGCGCTCCAGCCTCAGCCCCCGCGGCCGGAGCAGGGCCTGCAGGGGGCCGCGCATCCCGGCGCTGCCGAGGATGGAAAGTGCCTCCGCGGCCGGCACAGGGCGGCGGTCGGGACCGGCTGCCACGGCAGGCGCTGCGCGCCTAGGCGCGCCGGCGCTGCAGGACGTCGTCGAGGTTGATCTTGCCGCTTTCCGGACGCGGCCGCTGTACCGATGCCGGCGCGGTAGAGGGGCGCAGCGGAGTCTTGGCCACGGACCGCGGGGTTTCGGGCAGGATGATCGGCTCGGGGGCCGGACGCTCCGCCTTGGGCGAATCAACGTACACCGGCTTGGGCAGTTCCACCGGCTGCCACGGCGTCGTGCCGGGCCGGAGCGGGACGTGTGCGGCGGCGGGAGCGGATTTCCTGGCCGTGGGCGGCGGACCGGGGGTGGGCCGAGCCGGGACTGCACCTGCAGCGGCGACGGCTTCGTCCGGTGCGGGTGCGGACTCCAGGTCAAACAGGACGGTCTCGGGCTGCGGCTCGGCGTCCTCCGTTTCAGCGGCGGGGGTCTCCTCCGGCAGCTGAGGTACGGACGGCTCCTCCACGTCACGGAAGTCGGGTCCCATGGCGGCGCGGAACGCGTGGTCCACCCGGCGCCTGCGCTCGCGCACGGTCAGCGCGCGGAGCGCCGCAACCGCCCCGGCCAGGATTGCAAGGCCGACGGCGGGAACGAACCAGGACACGGAGGTGAAGGCGGCAAGGAGCGTACCGACGACAACAGTCAGCACGCCGGCAAGGCCCGCAGCTGCGAGGACCGTGCGGTCGGTGCGGATCCGGAAGGGCTGGGCCGGGCGCGCGGCCGGCTGCCCGTGGACGTGCAAGGATCCGCCCCCGCTGGGTGTAGTGCCGATGTTGTTCATGATGATCCCCTGGGACCCCTTATCCGGTGAGACGGGCGGGCGGATGGTAGTGGCGGCCGTGGTCGGTGCCGCGGAAGCGGTTGGGCGTCGGAGGAAGAACGGACCTACCCACACCAGCCACAGTGCAACGGCAAGTGCCAGCACAAGTGAGCTGTTCAGCGAGCTGTTAAGAGGGAAGTCCACATCTACGACGGTAGAAGCTTCGGGCCGCGGGTACCCGCATTGGGCCCGGTGTGTCGGCGTGTCCGGTGGGAAATTCGGCGGCTAACGTTCACGCCGGGACTTCCAGCGGTTCAGCAGGCCGTCCGGGACTTCCTCGGCCGTGAGCGCAAAGCTGCGGTGGTCAGCCCATTCGCCGTCGATGTGCAGGTAGCGCTCCCGCATCCCTTCATCCCGGAATCCGAGCTTCTCCACCACCCTGAGGCTGGGGCCGTTCTCCGGCCGGATGTTGATTTCCATCCGGTGCAGCCCCAAGGTCTGGAAGCAGTGATCAGTGACCAGCGCCACCGCCGTCGGGACAATCCCGCGGCCGGCTCGGTCCCGATCCACCCAGTAGCCCAGGGTCGCCATCCGGGCAGACCCCCAGACGATCGTGGAAACGGTCAGCTGTCCCACGATCGCCGGCTGCCGGGCCGGATCCTGCCGCTCCGTGATGAGGAACGGCAGGGCCGAGTCCTGCCGGGCCTGCCGGTTGAGGCTGCGCACCATGTCTCCGTAGGTCGGCGGCAGGCCCCCGGGGACCGGGTTGCTGGCCTCCCAGGGCCCCACCCAGCCGGCGTTGCGGGAACGGACTTCCGTCCATTCCCGCCGGTCCCGGTGCCGGATTGGCCGGAGGATGACGTCGTCGCTTTCCAGGACCACCGGCCATGCCACCGATTCAGGCATCGGCAGTTAGTTCTCGAGCGTGCCGGTGAAATCCTTCAGCCAGTCCCGCAGTGCCGGGCCGAGGTCTTCGCGCTCGGATGCGAGCGAAACAACGGCCTTGAGGTAGCTCAGCTTGTCGCCGGTGTCGTAGCGGCGGCCGCGGAAGACCACGCCGTAGACGCCGGAGCCCTCGCCCTCGCCCGCGGCCAGTGTCTGCAGCGCGTCCGTCAGCTGGATTTCCCCGCCACGGCCCGGACCCGTTTCCTCGAGGACGCCGAAGACCGACGGGTGGAGGACATAGCGGCCGATCACAGCAAGGTTGGACGGCGCTTCGTCAACGTCAGGCTTCTCCACGAGCTTGTTCACCTTGACGTAGTCTTCGCCTTCAACGACGGAGATGTCGGCGCAGCCGTAGGCGCTGATCTGCTCCGGATCGACCTCGATCAGGGCAATCACGGAACCGCCGGTCTTTGCCTGGACCTCAACCATCTTTTCCAGCAGGTCGTCACGGGCATCAATGAGGTCATCCCCAAGAAGGACGGCAAAGGGTTCGTCGCCGATGTGCAGCTTCGCGCGGAGCACTGCGTGGCCCAGGCCCTTGGGATCGCCCTGGCGGAGGTAGTGGATTTCGCCGAGCTCGGAAGCGGCCCGCACCAATGCGAGTTTTTCCAGGTCGCCCTTGTCTTCCAGAGTCTTCTCGATGAAGGGAACCCGGTCGAAGTGGTCTTCAAGGGAGCGCTTGTTCCGGCCGGTGATCATGAGAATATCCGGCATACCCGCATTAACGGCCTCTTCGACCACATACTGGATCGCGGGCTTATCCACCACCGGGAGCATTTCCTTCGGCATGGCTTTGGTGGCGGGGAGGAAGCGCGTACCCAGACCGGCGGCGGGGATTACGGCTTTGGTAATTGAGGGGTGTGACGTCGTCATAGTCGTAAGCGTACCTAAGAGGCCTTAGATTGCACCAAATAAGCATCGTTATAGGGACAATGGGCCTATGCGCGCACTAAATAAGGACCAGGCCCGAAAAGATTTCCTGCGGCTGCGCCGGGAAATGACGGATACCGAAAGAACGGAGGCCGCGCAGGGCCTTGCCCGGATAGGGCTCGGGAAGGTCCATGACCTTGTGGCTCCGGGCGCAACCGTGGCCGGATACCTTTCGGTGGGGACCGAGCCGGGCACGGGTGCGCTGCTGGAGGGCCTGTGCAGGGCCGGCTACCGCGTGGTGGTGCCGGTGTGCGAACCAGAGCGCCAGTTGTCCTGGTGTGACTGGACCCCCGAAACCGAGCTGCTGCCGGGACTGCACGGGTCCCTTCTGGAACCGGCCGGACAACGCTACGCCGCAGCCGAGCTGCAGGAACTCGGCCTCGTTTTTGTTCCGGCCCTGGTGGCGGATTCCCACGGCGGGCGGATGGGCAAGGGCGGCGGATACTATGACCGGTTCCTGGCCCGCCTGCGGGCGGACGGCAACCCCGTCCCCGCTGCCGCGGTGGTCTTTGAGCACGAGTTCGTTCCGGCGGGAAGCTTCGAAACCACTCCCCTGGATGCGCCGGTGGACGCAGTGCTCACTCCCTCCCATTGGCGGCAGGTGCCGTCGGAGCCGATGTATACTTAGCACTCAAGGCTTGAGAGTGCCAAGGAGGATCATCAGAGTGCCCACGTATGCCTACGCCTGCAAGGACTGCTCCCATTCGTTCGATATCCAGCAGTCCTTCAGTGAAGATTCCCTGACGGTCTGCCCCGAATGCGGCGGCCGGCTGCGGAAGAAGTTCAACAGCGTCGGAGTCGTCTTCAAGGGCTCCGGTTTCTACCGCACCGACTCCCGCGACGCCACCTCCACCGTCCCGGCGGCTCCTTCCAAGTCCGACTCCACCTCCTCTGCGGCACCCGCTGCGTCCGGGACCTCCGCTCCCGCCGCCGCTGCCGGTACGGGCAGCACCAAGCCCTAAGGTCCGCTGCCGGAGCTGCTTCACGGGCGGGCGACTCTGCCTCCACATCGGCACTTTCGCCGGCGCACGGCTGACGCCGAGACCGTTTCCTGAGACCGGGCCGCTGCCGCGCAGCATCCGCACTTAGCGTGGCGGCATGCCATTTCGCCGCTTTACCGCCCGGCGGCTGTCCTCCGCCGCCCGTCTCCACCGTTCTTCCGGTTCCGCCGACCCCGCTGCGAGGGTCCGGCGCTTTATTGTGCGCCACCGCCGCCTGCTGGCGGCTCTGGCCTGCTGCGCTGCTGCAGGGTCAGCAGTCGAAGCCCTGGTTCCCGTGGCCGCAGAGCGCTCCGTTGTGGTCCGCGCCGCCCGGGATCTGCCTGCCGGCACGGTGCTGACTGCCGCAAGCCTGGAGACGGCACGCCTGCCCGCCGAGGCAGTTCCGCCGGGCGCCCGCGATGATCCGGAAGCCCTGGTGGGCCGGCGCCTCGCCACCCCGCTGCTCCGGGGCAGTCCCGTAACGGAAGTCTCCCTCGCCGGCGCCGGGCTCCTGATCGGTTCTCCGCCCGGTTCCGTGGCCGTTCCGCTGCGCCCGGCGGACCCGTCCGTCCTGGACCTGCTCGGCCCGGGTCAGCTGGTCAGCGTTGTTGCGGGCACCGAAGGACCGTGGACCGGCACCGAGGCCGGAAATGCGCCGGACGGAGGCGGTGCGGATGTCCTGGCGGTCTCGGTGCCGGTGCTGTGGGTCTCCGGCTCCGAGACAGCGGTCGGGTGGCCGGACACAGGCGCCGGCGAGGGGCTGGTAGTGGTAGCCGCGGACCCGGACAACGCCGCCCGGCTCACGGCTGCCTCCGGGGCCGGCGTCGTCTATCTTGTCCTGACGGACGGCTGAGGCGCCGCTGCCGTGCAGCCTGTCCTGCAGATCATCCCCAGTGCGGGGGGCGCTGCTCCCGCAGCCAGGAATCGTTGTCTTCGACGGCGTCACCCCACACGCGGGGATCGTCCTCCTTGGCGGTCACGGGCAACAGGCCGGCAGCACCCGTCCCCGGCGAAACCGCCCGGCGGTGTCCACGCCTCCGGCGGCCCGGCGCCTTACCCGCGGATTCGGGATCAGGGGACCTGTCCTCCCCCGCTGCCGCGGGGTTCTCCGCTCCGGGGTTCTCCGCCCCGGGGTTCTCCCCCGCAGCCTTCCCGACTCCCGGGGCCGCGGCGGCATTTTCCGCCGCGGCCTTTCCGGTGACCGGTTCCTCTGTCATCGATTACTCTCCTGCAGTGCTGCGCGGGGCAGGTCCCGACCTCCGGTCACCCATCCCGCTGCTTCCATGCGGAGCCGCCGTTGCCGGGACGGTCTCGTCCACGGCGTGGTCTCCGCCGATTTCCGCCGCGTCCGCCGTGCGGGGCACGGGCTTCTGGCCCACGGGCGGATCCGGCAGCTCGAGGTACCGGCTCACCAGGTCCGCACAGGCGGAGGGGTCGCTGAAGACCTCAATGGTCCACAACGGCATGTACCGCCAGCCGCGGCGTTCAAGCAGCTGGGGCCAAAGCCTGCTCCGTTCGCGGACGGACATGGCCCGGTACCGTTCGGTGCCGTCGGATTCAATGGCCAGCGGAGCCGGAGTGCCGGTGGGCCCGGCGGTATGGGGTGCTGCGGCAACAATGTCGATGGCATTGTCGTAGTGGTCCCAGACCTTGGCACCGCGCTCACGCAGGCGGCCCACCAGGTCAGCGACCAGCGGATCTTCGTCCATGATGCCCCCGGCGGCCGCAGCCTTTTCACGGGCGCTTTGGGGTTCCAGCTCACGTTTGATGAGCTCGTAGAAGTCCAGGGCGCCGTAGCCCAGCCGTGTCCGGTCCAGGTCCGCGGGCTGGAAGCAGGTCAGCACATGCTGTTTATAGCGGGCCCGGGTCATGGCGGTGACGAACTTCTTCCGTCCGTCCGGCGCCGACAGCGGCCCGAAGTTGTGCAGCGCGCGGCCGTGCGGGGTCCGGCCGAAGCCCAGGGAGAAGATCACGCAGTCCCGGACCATGCCGACGGCCCGGTCCACCGGAACAACCCGGAAGGACTCGGATTTCGCCGTGAAGAAATCGGCTGCCCAGGGGAAGTTGGCCATCTGCACCCGGATTGCCTCGGCCACCCGCACGGCGTGGCGCGGGCTGGCGGTAATGACACCGAGTGACTGGTGCGGGCGGCGCCGGATGTGTTCGAAGACCAGGTCAACCACGCGGTTGACCTCCGCTGCGACGCTTTCCACGCCTTCGTGCTCGGCGCTGGGCATGCCGGTTCCGTCGGGCAGGTATTCCACGGACAGTGACCGGAGGCCGGTGGTGACTTCATCGGCGCTCGGGACCATGGTGAGGCGGCCGCCGTAGAAGGACTCGCTGAGCTGGCGCAGCAGCGCCTTATCGGTGCCCCGGTACACGGTGGAGAGGGCGCGGGAGGGCAGCACGCGTTCCAGGGCGTCGAAGGCGCTGACCAGATCCACGTGCTGGGAAGCGGCGGCGGGTTCGACGCCGATGGTGAAGGGCCGCGGTCCGCCCAGGCAGTTGTCGCCGAAGGCAATGACCTGCGAAGCGCGGGCCAGCGCAGGAACGGCGGACTGCAGGCTGGTGGATTCAGCGTCAAGCAGGATCACTGTGTCGAAGCGTCGGTGTTCCGGCAGGACCATCGACAGCACCAGGGGGCTGGCTGCCCACACCGGCAGCAGCGAGGAAACGAGTTCCTCGGACTGCTGGCCCAGGCTTTCCAGGGACAGCTCGCCTTCCTTGATCAGCTCACGCAGATCCTCGGCAGCGCCGCGTGACGTCTGGACGCCGGAGCGCCACCGTGAGGCCAGGCTCCAGCGCAGCCGCGCGGCACCCGAGGCAATGTGGGCGTTGTCCGCGAGGCGGTACTCGGCTTCGAGGCGGCGCAGGCTGTTGCCGTCGGACATGGCCAGGTAGTCATCACCGCTGATCATGGCTTCGAGGGCGGACTGCCACCAGGCAAGTTCCAGTTCGTAGCCGACGTTGCCGGGCTGGACTTCGCGTGCGCTCAGGTCATCCAGCAGTTCGCCCAGGCCCTGTCCCCGCATTTCATCGAGCAGCAGGGTCCGTTCCGGCAGCGTTTCCAGCGTTTCCCGGTCCCCGGCCAGCTGGCTGAGCTGCTTCTCGAGTTCGTCGAGCGGCAGGGCGGCGAGGTCAGGGTGGAACGGCGTCTCGGCCAGGATGCCGGTGAGGGTATCCAGCTGCTCCTTGACCAGGAGGTAGGAACGGTTGATCTCGGCCAGTCCGGTGGGGACCGAGGGGTGGCGCTGTGTCGTGGCGTAGCGGGTCCAGACGGCACGCTGCTGCTGGACTTCGGCCAGGGAGGCGTGCAGGTCCGAAATGTGCACGCCGGGACGGACGTACTCCTTTGCCACGCGCCGCAGCCGGGAACGGGTCATGGAACTCATGTCCACGCCGCGCTCACGCCGCCAGGAAGACGAAGCGGTTGCGGAAATCAGGTCGGTTACCGGGCGGTCGAAAATGTCCGGGGTGAACTTGTCCAGGCTTTCCCGCACGGCCACAAGCAGTTCAAGCTGCTCGCCCCACTGGGCGAAGGTTTCACCGAGGCGGATTTCGGAGTGCTCCGCCACGGCCTGGACCTTGGCCCGCAGGGCCGGCAGGTCCGCGGCAAGGGTCTGGGTCAGCGTGTACGCCTCTTCCGTTTCCTTGCGGTTGAGCAGCTTGGCGCCGTACCAGGGACTGGTGGTCGCCGCCCGGCTGAAGCTGCCGAGTTCGGCCGCGCGGCGCAGGCGTCCGGACAGTTCGGTACGGTCCGTGATGCTGTCCAGGACGCTCCGCTTGAGCCGGACGGCGGTGGCCGGTGCCGGGTTCATGGAGGTCAGGTCAGCCAGGGACTGCATGGCCTGGTAGGGAGAGCAGCCCCAGCGGCGGCGGACGTTGTGCAGGGACTTGACGTGGTCGCGCAGCTGGTGGCGGTTTTCCAGCAGGACCTTGTGCAGGCCCTGCAGTTCCGGGGCCTCAGCCTTTTCATTGCGTACGATGGCGCGGACCAGCTGGTCCTTCAGCTGCTGCTGGGTGAGACCGGCGTTGACCTGCAGGATCAGGGAACCGAGCTGCATGGCGTCCAGTTCGGAAACGAACTGGTTGAGGGTGCCGCGGCGTTCCGCCACAACCAGGACGGACTTGCCGGCATTGGCCAGCGCCGCCACCGCGTTGAGCGCCGTCTGCGTCTGGCCGGTCCCGGCCGGAGCGGACACCACGAGGGACCGGCCCGCGTTGATCAGGTCCAGGACTTCCTGCTGCTGCCGGTCTGCGTCGAGGATGAGCAGTTCATCGGCAGGGTCGCGCTCGTCCAGGGCAGGAAGCTCCAGCGGTTCGGGTTCCGCAGGACTGGCCGCCCCGTCACGCGCGCCGTCGATCAGGGCACGGAGAATCGGGTGGGCCGGGTCCAGGGCCGGATCCTCGCTGAGGTCTGACAGGTCCGCGAAGGTGGAAACCAGCAGGCGGTGCTCAATGTTGATCCCGCGGACGCTGCCCGTGAGAGCGCGGAGCTTTTCCAGCACGGGGTGGGGATCAAAGCGGGCGGTGCCGTAGGCCAGGCGGGTGAGGGACTCGACGTCGATGTCCAGGCCTTGTTCCTGCTGCAGGTGGCGGACCAGGGCCGGATTCAGTGCCGCCTTTTCGGTCAGCTGCAGTTCATAGTCATCCTGCGAGGCGTGGACCGTCAGCGCCACGGGCGTAAGCAGCACGGGTGCGGTCAGGGACTCGGGCCGCACTGCTTCGTCGGAGGCGTAGCGCCAGGACGCGGTGCCGGCAGCCATGTAACCGACGTCGATACCGCGGTCAGTGCCCAGCTCGTAGATCTTGGCGCGGAGCAGACGCCCTGCCTTCATGGCGGCACCGTACTGATCGGGATCCCGCAGCAGGGTGGACAGCCGCGTGCGGCGGCCGGCAAGCAGCTGGGCCAGCCCCGAGGGATGCGCGTGCGTCAGGTCGATACTGTTGGCTGCGGACGGCGTGAAATGGAGCAGTGTGTCCGTTCCGGCGTGCTGTCCCAATCGTCCCAGCCACGGCAGCAGGAAGTCCGAGGGATTCTCCCCGGTATTCTGCTCAGACACTAGTGCCCTCTTTTCTGCACTTCCGCGCGTTCTCGACCAAATTGGCATACCTTCAAAACTATCGCGTCGGAGCGGGTTTCCCGAACATAGCAACGCGGGGGGACAAAACAGAGGACGGCCGAAACGGCCGTCCTCTGTCCTCTTTACGCTATTCCCACTCGATTGTTCCCGGCGGCTTGCTGGTGACGTCCAGCACCACGCGGTTGATTCCGTCCACTTCGTTGGTGATGCGGTTGGAAATGCGGGCCAGCAGATCGTACGGAAGCCGGGACCAGTCAGCGGTCATCGCGTCTTCGCTGGATACCGGGCGCAGCACGATCGGGTGCCCGTAGGTCCGCCCGTCACCCTGCACTCCGACGCTGCGGACATCCGCCAGCAGCACTACCGGCATCTGCCACACCTCGTCATCAAGCCCGGCGCTGGTCAGTTCGGCGCGGGCAATGGCGTCCGCGCGGCGGAGCAGGTCCAGCCGCTCCTGCGTCACGTCGCCGACAATCCGGATGCCCAGGCCGGGGCCGGGGAACGGCTGGCGGCCGACAATTTCGGCCGGCAGTCCGAGCTCGGCGCCCACGGCGCGGACCTCGTCCTTGAACAGCGCCCGAAGGGGCTCCACCAGTTCAAACTTCATGTCCTCGGGCAGTCCGCCCACGTTGTGGTGGCTCTTGATGTTGGCTGCGCCCTCACCGCCGCCTGATTCGACCACGTCCGGGTACAGGGTGCCCTGGACCAGGAAGCGGATGGGCTCGCCTTCAGCCTCGGCCTTGGACATGATGGCCCGTTCGGCTTCTTCGAAGGCGCGGATGAATTCGCGGCCGATGATTTTCCGCTTGGTCTCCGGATCGGAGACTCCGGCCAGCGCGGACAGGAAGCGCTCCTGCTCGTTGGCCACGTACAGGTTGACGCCGGTGGCGGCCACGAAGTCGCGCTCAACCTGCTCGGCTTCGCCTTCGCGCAGCAGTCCGTGGTCAACGAAGACACAGGTCAGCTGGTCCCCGACGGCGCGCTGCACCAGTGCTGCCGCTACGGCGGAGTCGACGCCGCCGGACAGGCCGCAGATGACGCGGGAGTTTCCCACCTGGGCGCGGATGCGGGCAACCTGCTCTTCGACAATGTTGCCGGTGGTCCAGCTGCGTTCGAGCTTGGCGCCCTTGAACAGGAAGTTCTCCAGCACGGCCTGGCCGTGGGCGGAGTGCTTGACCTCGGGGTGCCACTGCACGCCGTAGAGGCCCTTGGCCTCATTGGCGAAGGCAGCCACCGGTGCGCCGGCGGTGCTGGCCAGCACGTCGAAGCCCTCGGGTGCTTCCTGCACGCTGTCGCCGTGGCTCATCCAGGTGTTCTGCTCGTCCGGGGTGCCTTCGAGGATGGACCGGGAACCGCCGACTGCGCGTGCGTCGGTGGAACCGTACTCCCGCAGCCCCGTCTTCGCGACCTTTCCACCCATGGCCGCGGCCATGGCCTGGAAGCCGTAGCAGATGCCGAAAACCGGAACACCGGCCTCGAACAGGTCTGCATCGACCTTGGGGGCGCCTTCGGCGTACACGCTGGAGGGGCCGCCGGAGAGAATAATGGCAGCCGGGTTCTTCGCGAGCAACTGCTCGGTGCTGTAGGTGTGGGGAACCACCTCGGAGTAGACGTCGGCTTCGCGCACCCGCCGGGCTATCAGCTGGGCGTACTGCGCTCCGTAGTCCACAACAAGGACGGGCCGCTCTTCAATGGGATCTGTCGCGGGATTAGTCACGTTTCAAGGATAGTCGGACCGCCGCGGGCCGTGCACACCGGACAGCAGCTGCTGCCGGCCCCGACCGTCCGCGACTGGTTCCCTTAGTAGCGCTTGGCCGCTTCAGGATGCGCTTCAAGCTCGGCCAGGACCTGCTTGTGGATCCGTCCTTCGACCACAAAGGAGAGGAACGGCACAACGCCGCCGAGCGCAATCAGGATAAATCGGGAGAACGGCCAGCGCATCAGCTGCCACAGCCGGAAGTCGGCCAGCAGGTACACCACGTACATCCAGCCGTGCAGGATGAGCACACCGATGGAGAGGTTGACGCCGCCGACAATGATCTCGGTGTCGAAACCGTACTTGGCAATCATTTCCACCACGAGCGCGAGCAGCAGCACACCGGTGACGTAGGCAAAGACCTTGTAGAACTTCAGGGCCGAACGAATCTGGGCGTGGGTCCCGCCGAACCGGCGCTTCTTTTTCCTCGGTGCCTTGGCGGTGCTTGCGGATTCGCTCACTTGGTTACCTCGCTGCTGGGGTGTTGGTTGTCGGATTCGGGTGCGCCGTCGTCGTCATCGTCCTCGTACTCGTCGTCCTCGAGGCTGCGCTGGTACTCGTCGGCCACCAGGCGCCACCAGAGGAAGACGGAGAAACCGGCGAAAACGATCCACTCGAGCGCGTAGAAAATATTGAGCCAGTTGACGGGGGTGTCCTCGGGCTGGGCGCTGACCTGCACGGGTTCCATGCTGCCGGAGTCAACGGGGCTGCCGTCCACGGTGATCTCCGAGGCGGTGACGAACGCCGAATAGGCGGGGGCGTCCCAGAGGTTGATCAGTTCGGCGGTGGACAGCGCGCTGACGCGGCCCTCTTCCGGAGTTGCAGCCAGCGGGGCCTCCGAGGGCAGCAGCCGGCCGACGACGGCGGCGTCTCCTGTCGGCACGGGGCTCACGTCGTCCGGGTCCGGGACCCAGCCGCGGACCACCGGGATGAACTCGCCCGAGGGTGCGCCGTCGACGTTGAACGCGGTGACTGCCCAGTAACCCGTCTCGCCGTCCTGGAGCCGCTGCTCCACGAGGACCGATTTATCCGGGTCAAAGGAACCGGTGAAGGAGACCATCTGGTCCGCTTCGGTTTCATACATGGGCTTGCCCGGGGTGAAGGCCTCGGTCAGCGGCCGGACCTCTTCGGTGGCGCGGGGTTCCCCGGCATCACCGGATTCGGCACTGGAAAACTGCCATTGGCTCAACAGTACAAACACCGTTGAGAGGACTAGGGCAAAGAGCAGGCCGGCGATCCAGCGTGGCTGCAGGGCAGTTTTGAGCACTCGTTAACGGTACTTCGTGAAGCTGTAGAAAACCCAATGACGGCTGGCGGCCCGCTCAGTGGTCAAAGAAGACCAGCGAGGAATTGATCAGCTCGGAGATGACCTCGGCGTCGTTGGCCCGGCGCAGGGAGTCCCGGAAGGAAGGGCGGAACAGGGACCGCGCGATGGTGGCGAGGACCTCCAGGTGCTGCGAGAAGGACGCTGCCGGGGTGGCTATCAGCAGGACCAGGGTTGCCGGACCGTCGGAGGCTCCGAAATCAATGCTGTGTCCGTAGGCGGCGATGCCCACGGCGATGGAGGTTTCGCGCACATATTCGCTGCGGGCATGCGGGAGGCCGATCCCGCCGGGCAGGCCGGTGGCCATCTGGTGTTCCCGGGCCTGGACCTGGGTGAGGAATCCCTCCAGGTCGGTGATCCGCCCGGCCCGGTAGAGCCGTTCCGCCAACTGCGCGGCGGCGTCGTACCGGTCTGCCGCCTCCATCGAGAGGATCACCAGGCCCGGTTCCGTGAGCACCGCTCCGGCTTCGTTCAGGGTAAGTTCCCCCTCCCGGGGCGGCACCGGGGACTGCCTGTTCCGCAGAGACTGTTTTTCGTTCAAGGAGTGTTCTTCGTTTCCATCGATCGCGGCGGGGCGCTAGATGCGCGGGGCTATGTCCTCGGCCGCCAGGCGGGCGGCATCGGCACTCTTGTCATCGGGCTGCTCCTGGCTGCGGCGTTCGGCATCAACGCGGGCGAGGTAGTGCGCCACTTCGCTTTCCGCCCGTTCGCTGTCCCAGCCCAGCAGCGGAGCCATCAGTTCAGCTACCACGGGTGCCGCCGACACGCCGCGGTCAAAGGTTTCAATGGAGATGCGGGTGCGCCGCGCGAGCACATCTTCGACGTGCCGGGCGCCTTCGTGGGTGGTGGCGTAGACCACTTCGGCGCGCAGGTAGTCATCGGCGCCGGGCAGCGGCTCCGCGAGGGTCTGGTCGGCCTTGATGAGCTCAAGCAGGTCATACGCCATGGAACCGTAGCGGTTGAGCAGGTGCTCCACGCGCACCACATGGACCCCGTATTCGTCGGCGGTGCGGTGCCGGCGGTTCCAGGCGGCCTTGTAGCCCACGGCGCCGAGCAGGGGGATGGTCTGCGTACAGCTGTCCGGAACCTTTTCATCCAGTGCCCTGGCTGCCTCGTCGACCGCGTCCTTGGCCATGACCCGGTAGGTGGTCCATTTGCCGCCCGCCACGACCACCAGGCCCGGCACCGGGTGCGCCACAACGTGTTCCCGGGAGAGCTTGGCCGTGGAATCGTTCTCCCCTGCCAGCAGCGGACGCAGGCCGGCGTAGACCCCTTCCACGTCCTCGCGGGTCAGCGGGGTTTTCAGCACCAGGTTCACATGCTCGAGGATGTAGTCGATATCCGCCGAGGTGGCCGCCGGGTGCGCCTTGTCCAGGTTCCAGTCCGTATCCGTGGTGCCCACAATCCAGTGCCGGCCCCAGGGGATGACGAACAGTACGGATTTCTCCGTCCGCAGGATCATGCCCACGGTGGACTGGATCCGGTCGCGCGGGACCACCAGGTGGACACCCTTGGAGGCGCGGACCTTCAGCTGTCCGCGGTCGGTCACCATGGCCTGGGTTTCATCCGTCCAGACGCCCGTGGCATTGACAACCTGGCTTGCCGCAATGTCGAACTCGTTGCCGGTTTCCTGGTCGCGGACGCGGGCCCCCACCACGCGTTCGCCCTCGCGGAGGAAATCGACGACGGCGAGGCGGTTCACTACCGCGGCACCGTAATGCGCGGCGGTGCGGACCATGTTGGCGACGTACCGTGCGTCGTCCACCTGCCCGTCGTAGTAGCGGATGGCGCCCACCATGGCGTCATCCTTCAGGCTCGGTGCCATCCGCAGGGTCTGGCGGCGGGTCAGGTGCTTCTGCCTGGGCACCCCCCGGGAGTTTCCGGAGGTCATGCCCATGGTGTCGTACAGGAAAATGCCGGCACCCACGTACGGACGCTCAATGACCCGCTTCGTCAGCGGGTAGAGGAAGGCAACCGGCTTCACCAGGTGCGGGGCTATCCGCTGCAGCAGCAGGCCCCGCTCCTTCAGGGCTTCCTGGACCAGCGCAAAGTCCAGCATCTCCAGATACCGCAGTCCGCCGTGAATGAGCTTGGAGGAACGCGACGAGGTGCCCGAGGCCCAGTCCCGGGCCTCCACCATGCCTACTTTCAATCCCCGTGTCACCGCGTCCAGGGCGGCGCCGGCGCCCACCACTCCGCCGCCGACAATGAGGATGTCCAGCTCGTTGCCCGGCCGGGTGGTTGCCTGGAGCCTGTCCATGGCATCGATCCGGTACTCGGGGCTCAGGGCGTCTGCAGTCATGGTCCAGGTTCCTCTCTAGGGTCCTGCCGTAGCTGCGTCCACTCTATGGGTTGGGCTCCGGTATTTACAGGCTGTACTGGTACGGGGACACCAGCACTTCAATGCGCTGGAACGCCTTCAGGTCCGAGTAGCCGGTGGTGGCCATCGCCCGGCGCAGCGCTCCCATGAGGTTGGAGGTGCCGTTGGTGTGGTGCGAGGGGCCCCAGAGGACCTCCTTCAGCGGACCGACCGTGTCCAGGCGGACCCTGTCGCCGCGCGGCAGCTCGCTGTGGTGTGCTTCCTGCCCCCAGTGCCAGCCCTGCCCGGGCGCTTCTTCGGCGCGGGCCAGCGCGGAACCGAGCATCACGGCGTCGGCGCCCATGGCGAAGGCCTTGATGATGTCACCGCTGGTGCCCATGCCGCCGTCGGCGATCACGTGGACGTACCGTCCGCCGGATTCGTCCATGTAGTCCCGGCGGGCCTCGGCAATGTCGGAGATGGCGGTCGCCATGGGGGCGTGGATGCCCAGTGCACGCCGCGTGGTGGTGGTCGCTCCCCCGCCGAAGCCGACGAGGACGCCGGCCGCGCCGGTGCGCATCAGGTGCAGGGCCGGGGTGTAGCCGGCCGCTCCGCCGACAATCACGGGAACGTCGAGTTCGTAGATGAACTGCTTCAGGTTCAGCGGTTCCACGGTCTTGGACACATGCTCTGCGGACACGGTGGTGCCGCGGATCACGAAGACGTCGACGCCGGCGGCCAGGACGGTCTTGTAGAACTCCTGGGTGCGCTGGGGGGTGAGCGAACCGGCAACCGTGACACCGGCGTCGCGCATTTCGGCCAGGCGTGAGCTGATCAGTTCGGCCCGGATGGGGGCGTTGTAGATTTCCTGCAGGCGGCGGGTGGCTTCGGGGTTGAAGTTGTCGCTGCTGAGGGCGGCAATCTCGTCCAGCAGCGGTTCCGGATTGTCGTAGCGGGTCCACAGCCCCTCGAGGTTCAGCACGCCCAGTCCCCCGAGCCTGCCGAGGGCAATGGCCGATGCCGGAGACATCACCGAATCCATCGGGGCGCCGATGACCGGCATCTCGAACTGGTAGGCATCGATCTGCCAGTTGATGGACACATCCTGGGGATCACGGGTGCGCCGCGAGGGCACAATCGCCACGTCATCCAGGGAATAGGCTCTGCGCCCGTGCTTGCCAAGGCCAATTTCTATCTCGTTACTCACGTCCCTAGGTTATCCCAGTGCGCGTCCGCTGCCTTAAAGCAGCCGTTAAACCGAGGGCAGCCCCCGCGTAGTACGCAGGAGCTGCCCTCGGCAGACAGGACGGGTCAGCGGCGCTTAGCGGCGCGAACCGTAGTTCGGGGCTTCCGCCGTCATCATGATGTCGTGCGGGTGGGACTCCTTCAGCCCGGCCGGGGTGATCCGGACGAACTTGCCCTTGGCCTTGAGCTCTTCGATGGTGCGTGCGCCCGTGTAGAACATGGTCTGGCGCAGGCCGCCGACCAGCTGGTGCGCCACGGCGGACAGCGGGCCGCGGTAGGGCACCTGGCCCTCAATGCCTTCCGGGATCAGCTTCTCGTCGCTGGGGACGTCGGCCTGGAAGTAACGGTCCTTCGAGTAGGAGGTGTTCTTGCCCCGGGACTGCATGGCCCCGAGGGAGCCCATGCCGCGGTAGGACTTGAACTGCTTCCCGTTGACGAAGACCAGGTCGCCCGGGCTTTCGGCGGAACCGGCGAGCAGGCCTCCGAGCATCACGGTGTCGGCGCCGGCCACGATGGCCTTGCCGATATCGCCCGAGTACTGCAGGCCACCGTCGGCGATAATCGGCACGCCGGCGGGGATGGCAGCCTTGGAAGCCTCGTAGATGGCGGTGATCTGCGGAACGCCCACACCGGCCACAACGCGGGTGGTGCAGATGGAGCCGGGGCCCACGCCCACCTTGACGGCGTCCGCACCGGCGTCGATCAGCGCCTGGGCGCCTTCACGGGTGGCAGCCTGGCCGCCGATGATGTCCACATGGGCTGCGGCCGGATCGCGCTTGAGGCGGGCAATCATGTCCAGCACACCGGCGCTGTGGCCGTTGGCGGTATCCACCACCAGGATGTCGACGCCGGCATCCACCATGGTCATGGCGCGCTCGTAGCCGTCGCCGAAGAAGCCGATGGCCGCACCGACGCGCAGGCGCCCTTCGTCATCCTTGGTGGCCAGCGGGTACTGCTCGGCCTTGTCGAAGTCCTTGACGGTGATCAGGCCCTGGAGCTTGCCGGCGTCATCCACCAGCGGAAGCTTTTCAATCCGGTTCTTTCCCAGCAGCTCGACGGTTTCCTCGGCACTGATGCCGACCCGGCCGGTGATGAGCGGCATGCGGGTCATGACTTCCTCAACCTTGCGGCGGGGGTAGTCGGCGCGCGGGATGAACCGGGTGTCGCGGTTGGTGACGATGCCCAGGAGGGTGTTTTCGGCATCCACCACGGGCAGGCCCGAGACGCGGAAATGGGCGCAGAGGTCGTCAAGTTCCTGCAGGGTGGCGTCGGGGGCAATGGTCACCGGATTGGTGATCATGCCGGATTCGCTGCGCTTCACCCGGTCCACGTGCTCGGCCTGGTCCGCGATGGAGAGATTGCGGTGGATGACGCCGAGGCCGCCCTGCCGGGCCATGGCGATCGCCATCCGGGACTCGGTCACCGTGTCCATGGCGGCCGAGAGCAGCGGAGTCTGGACCGTAATGCGCTTGGACAGCCGCGAGCTGGTGTCCGCTTCAGAAGGGATGACATCCGTCGGGCCGGGCAGCAGGAGGACGTCGTCATACGTCAGGCCGACAAAGCCAAACGGATCATGTTCTGGGTACTGCTGACTCAAAGCTGCGCCTCTTTCGGGGAATGAGAGGAAGGAAAAGGCCCGATTTAGCCTGTACCTATCGTAAAACGAAAGCAGGCTGCCCCCTATTCCAAACCGGTCCCTTTTTGGAACGCCTGAGCCCGCCGCCGTGACATCCCGCACCGTTTTCCCGCCCGGACCGCTGCCGGATGTGAGCGATGCCATGCTTCTTCCGGGCAGCAAAAGGCCCCGCACGGGTATCCGGGCGGGGCCAGAGCCTGCTAACCGCGCCCGGGGCGCGTGCCTGGCTGCTTAGTGCTGGTGACCGTGGTCATCATCTTCCTCGGCCGGCTTCTCCACCACGAGGGCTTCGGTGGTGAGTACCAGCGAAGCGATCGAGGCAGCGTTGCGCAGTGCCGAACGGGTGACCTTGACGGGGTCGATGATGCCGGCGGCAATGAGGTCTTCGTACTCACCGGTGGCGGCGTTGAAGCCGTTGTTGATCTCCAGCTCACCGACCTTGGCGACGACGACCATGCCTTCGGAACCGGCGTTCTCGGCGATCCAGCGCAGCGGCTGGGCCAGTGCGCGGCGGACCAGGCCGACGGCGGTGGCAGCGTCACCGGTCAGCTGGGTGACCTCCGGATCGGTGTCCAGTGCCCGGGCGGCGTGGACCAGGGCGGAACCGCCGCCGGCCACGATGCCTTCTTCGAGTGCGGCACGGGTGGAGGAAACGGCATCTTCGATGCGGTGCTTCTTTTCCTTCAGCTCCACCTCGGTGGCTGCACCGACGCGGATGACGCCGATGCCGCCGGAGAGCTTGGCCAGGCGTTCCTGGAGCTTCTCGCGGTCCCAGTCGGAATCCGTGCGCTCGATCTCGGCGCGGATCTGTGACACCCGGTCGGCGACGTCGGACTCGGAGCCGGTGCCGTCAACAATGGTGGTGTTGTCCTTGGTGACCGTGATGCGGCGGGCCGAACCCAGCACCTCCAGGCCAACCTGGTCCAGCTTCAGGCCGAGGTCCGGGCTGACCACCTGGGCGCCGGTGAGGGTTGCGATGTCCTGCATCATGGCCTTGCGGCGGTCACCGAAGCCCGGCGCCTTGACGGCGACGACGTTCAGGGTGCCGCGGATCTTGTTGACCACCAGGGTGGACAGGGCTTCCCCGTCAACGTCTTCGGCAATGATGAACAGCGGCTTGGAGGTCTGCAGCGCCTTTTCCAGCAGCGGCAGGAACTCGGCAACGGAGGAGATCTTGCCGGAGTTGATCAGGATCAGCGCGTCTTCGAGGACGGCTTCCTGGCGCTCCGGGTCGGTCACGAAGTACGGCGAGAGGTAGCCCTTGTCGAACTGCATGCCCTCGGTGATGGCCAGCTCGGTCTGCGTGGAGGAGGATTCCTCGATCGTGATGACGCCGTCCTTGCCGACCGTGTCGAAGGCCTGGGCCAGCAGTTCGCCGATCTCGGCGCTCTGGGCCGAGATGGCGGCAACGTGGGCCACCTGGTTGCCTTCAACCGGCTTGGCGTTCTCCAGCAGGCGCTTGGCCACTGCGTCGACGGATACCTCGATGCCGCGCTTGAGCTGGCCGGGGGCTGCGCCTGCCGCTACGTTGCGCAGGCCTTCCTTGACCAGGGCCTGTGCCAGCACCGTGGCGGTGGTGGTGCCATCGCCGGCAACATCGTTGGTCTTGGTGGCTACTTCCTTGGCCAGCTGCGCGCCGAGGTTTTCATACGGGTCTTCCAGCTCAACTTCGCGGGCGATCGTGACGCCGTCGTTGGTGATGGTGGGAGCGCCCCAGGTCTTGGCCAGGACGACGTTCCGGCCGCGCGGGCCGAGGGTCACCTTGACCGTGTTGGCGAGCTTATCGACGCCGGCTTCGAGCGAGCGACGGGCGGAGTCATTGAACTCCAACTGCTTTGCCATGTGTGTGTCCTTTCCGACAACTACATCTGCACCTACATCAGAAAACCCCGGCCAGAATGTTGGCCGGGGTTTTCCAGGGGAACTACTTTACGACGACGGCCAGCACGTCGCGGGCGGACAGCACCAGGTATTCCTGGCCGCCGTGCTTGACTTCGGTTCCGCCGTACTTGGAGTAAATGACTACGTCGCCTTCGGCAACGTCAACCGGGATGCGGTTGCCGTTGTCATCAACGCGGCCGGGTCCAACTGCAACTACTTCGCCCTCCTGGGGCTTTTCCTTTGCAGTGTCCGGGATAACGAGGCCGGAAGCAGTGGTCTGCTCGGCTTCGAGCGGGCGGACAACAATACGATCCTCAAGGGGCTTAATAGAGACCGACACTCGGGCTCTCCTTTGCGTAGTTTTCACGGAATTGGGCCGTTGGTCTGGCGCCGGCCGTCGTCGCGGTGCCGGTTAGCGCTTTCCCTTCGGGAGTTAGCACCCTCACGTTCAGAGTGCTAAGTGAGACTTTATGCAACGGTTAGCACTCGGTCAAGGCGAGTGCCAATGCGCAGCGTCGACGGCGGTCCGCCCGCCGCATCCCTGCGTCCGCAGCGGTCACGGAATTTGCTTAGGCTCGCCTAACCGGGATAGTTTTCAGAGGCGCGCACCATTAGAAAACATTTCTGTGACCTAATCCCCGGATAGGCACATCGACTCTCACCGGAGCCCCCATGCTTACCAAGTCCCGCCTGCTGGCCGGAACCGCCCTCGTGTCCCTCCTCGCGCTCAGCGCCTGCTCCACCGAAGCAGCAGAAGCAGACGCCGATTCCACCGCCGCCTCAACCATCACGGTCGAGCACGCCCAGGGAAGCACCGAAGTGCCGGTGAACCCGGAGGTCGTCTACACGTTCGATCTCGGCGTCCTCGACACCATGGATGCCCTCGACATCGACGTCGACGGCGTGCCCGCGGCGAACTTCCCCGACAGCCTGTCCAAGTACAGTGCCAACGAGATCACCAAGATCGGCAGCATGAAGGAACCCGACTTCGAGGCGATCAACGCCGGGGATCCGGACCTGATCATCATTTCCGGCCGGGTGGCCGACTCCTATGACGAGTTGAGCGAGATTGCGCCGACCATCGATCTCAGCGTCGATTCCAACGATGCCTGGAACTCCTTCACGGAAAACACCAGGACCCTCGGCACGATCTTCGAAAAGGAAGACCTGGTCGAAGAAAAGCTGGGTGCCCTCGAAGGCAAGGTGGAAGACACCAAGGAACTGGCCGCCGACGCAGGCAACGGCCTGATCGTCATGACCAGCGGCGGGGAAATGAGCGCCTACGGCCCGGGCTCCCGCTTCGGCATCATCCACGACATCCTTGGCGTCGCACCCGCGGCGGAAGTCCAGGGCGAGGGCAAGCACGGAGAAAAGGCCTCCTTCAACTTCATTGCGGACACCAATCCGGACCACTTGTTCGTGATTGACCGCGACGTCGCCGTAGGCACCTCGGGCGAAGCCGCCTCCGCCGTGTTGGACAACGAACTGGTCAAGAGCACCAAGGCCGCACAGAACGGCAACATCACCATGCTGGACTCCGCCAGCTGGTACCTGGTCGGATACGGCCTGAACAACGTGGACTCCATGGTTAACACCGTCCACGACGCTCTCTAACCGCACCTCTGCGCTGCGCGGCCCGGCACCGTTTGTGCCGGGCCGCGCAGGAACTGGATACCTATATGACCGCCCCCGCCCTGCCGGGCAAGAACCCGGCACGTGCCTCCGCCGCTGCTCCGTTGGAACAGCGGCGCTTTCTGCGTTCAACCGCCGGGCTCGCCGCCGGCGTCTGCATCGTCACCGCGCTTGCGGCCGTGAGCCTCTTTGTCGGCGTCGGCGACCTTTCGCTTTCCTCGCTGCTGTCCGGGGATCCCACCACCCGCATGCTGTTCTGGGTCAGCCAGCTCCCCCGCACGCTCAGCATCATCCTCGCCGGGATGGCCCTGAGCGTGGCCGGCCTGATCATGCAGCTGATGGCCCGGAACAAGTTCGTGGAACCCTCCACCGTCGGCACGGTGGAATCCGCGCAGCTGGGGATCCTGGCAGTCACCGTGCTGCTGCCCGGCGCCTCCATGTTCCTGAAGATGTCCACCGCCTCGGTCTTCGCCGCAGCTGGAACCGCCCTCTTCCTGCTGGTGCTGCGCCGCATCCCGCTGCGCAGCACACTGATCGTCCCCCTGGTGGGCATCATGCTCGGCGGCGTGATCTCCGCCGTCACCACCTTCTTCGCCTACCGCACCGATCTGCTCCAGACCCTGAACAGCTGGATGGTCGGCGACTTTTCCGGCGTCCTGCGCGGCCGCTATGAACTGCTCTGGATTGTGGGGGCCCTGACCGTTATCGGGTATCTGGCGGCGGACCGTTTCACTGTCGCGGGCATGGGAGCGGACTTCACCACGAACCTCGGCCTGAACTACAACCGGGTGATGGCCCTCGGACTGGTGATTGTCTCCCTGATCAGCGCGGTGGTGGTGGTCAGCGTGGGCTCCATCCCCTTCCTGGGCCTCATCGTGCCCAACCTCGTGTCCCTGATGATCGGTGACAACGTCCGCCGCGCAGTGCCCTGGGTTGCCGTCTTCGGAGCGGGCTTCGTGCTGCTCTGCGACATCATCGGGCGCACCATCCGCTACCCCTACGAAATCCCGGTGGGCGTTGTGGTCTCCGCGGTAGGCAGCGTCATCTTCCTCTACCTCCTCCTACGCAAGCGCGGTTCCCATGCCTGAAACCTCCACCAGTGCGCTGCCCGCCGCGGTCACGGAACACCGCCGGCACCCTGTCCGGGCCGTTCCGGCGAAGTTCTGGATCATTACCCTCGGCATAGCCGCCGCGGTTTTGATCGCGGCGTTCATGACCATTGAACTGCGCGGCAACCTCGGGTACGCCCTGCCCCGCCGGGCGGTCAAGGTCGGCTCCATGATCCTGGTGGCCTACGCCGTGGGCGTCTCCACGGTCCTGTTCCAGACGGTCACCGCCAACCGGATCCTCACGCCGTCGATCATGGGCTTTGATGCGCTCTACGTACTGATCCAGACCATCCTGGTGTTCACCCTGGGCGGCGGAGCCCTGCTGTCGCTGGGGGCACCGGTCCGCTTCAGCATCGAAGTGCTGCTGATGGTCGGTTTCTCCTTCCTGCTCTACCGGTGGCTGTTCACCGGCGGCGGGAAATCCCTTCATCTCATGCTGCTGGTCGGCATTGTCTTCGGCACCATGTTCCGCGGCTTCTCTTCCCTTCTGCAGGTGCTGATTGAGCCGAGCGAATTCATCATCCTCCAGGACCTGTTCTTCGCCAGCTTCAACAACGTCGATGCCGCCCTGCTGGGCTACTCGGCGATCGCCGTCGCCATTGTCAGTGCCATGGCCTGGCGCATGCGCCATTCCTTCGACGTCCTGGCCCTGGGCCGGGAAACAGCGGTCAACCTCGGGGTGGACCACAAGAGGGCAGTCACCACCACGCTGGTGATCTGTTCGGTGCTCGTCGCGGTGTCCACGGCCCTGGTGGGGCCGGTGACCTTTTTCGGACTCCTGGTGGCCTCCCTGGCCTACCAGCTGTGCGCCAACTTCCGCCACGCCGCGGTGCTGCCCATCGCCGTGCTGCTGGGAATCATCGCCCTGGTGGGCGGCCAGCTGATGCTGGAGCGGATTTTCGACTTCGACACCGCCCTGAGCATCGTCATCGAATTCGTCGGCGGCATCGTGTTCCTCGTCCTGCTCCTGAGGGGAAAAGTGAAATGACCCTCCCCCTGCACCGCCCGAAAGGCAACACCCCATGATCTGCGTCAACGGCGTCACCAAGCGCTACTCCTCCACCGTGGTTGTGGACGGGGTGAGCTGCCGGATTCAGGAAGGCGGCATCACGTCGATCATCGGACCCAACGGTGCCGGCAAATCGACCCTGCTTTCCATGATCAGCCGCCTGCTGCCCATGGACTCGGGCTCGGTCACCGTGGACGGGCTCGACGTCGTCTCCACCCCCGGCCGGGACCTCGCGAAGAAGATGGCCATCCTGCGCCAGGACAACCAGCTGACCGTCCGCCTCACCGTCCGGGACCTGGTCGGCTTCGGCCGGTACCCGCACAACGGCGGACGTCCGGGTCCCGGGGACAGGACCCACATTGAAACGGCCATGGCCTACCTGGACCTGACCGCGCTGGCGGACAAGTTCGTGGACGAGCTCTCCGGCGGCCAGCGGCAGCGCGCCTTCATCGCCATGGTGCTGGCCCAGGATACGGACTACCTGCTGCTGGATGAGCCGCTGAACAACCTGGACATGAAGCATTCCGTGGAAATGATGCGGCTGCTGCGCCGGCTTACTGACGATTTCGGGAAGACCGTGGTGCTGGTCATCCATGACATCAACTTCGCCTCCTGCTATTCGGACGACATTATTGCCATGTGCGACGGCCGGCTGGTCCATCAGGGACCGCCGGCGGAAATCATGCGGTCCGAGGTCCTGAAGGATATTTACGAGATCGACATCCGGATTGAAGAGATCGAGGGGAACCGGATCGGCGTGTATTTCGCCTAGGCCCCGCCCTCATCGCTGATCCGGGGTGCGGGCGCCCTCAGCCCAATGTGGCCCTCTGTCCTGCCCGGCCGGCCACGGCGGCGAGCCGTTCCACGGCTTCGGTGAGCACCTCCGGGGAACAGGCGAAGTTCAGCCGGACGTATCCGGCGCCCTGCGGCCCGAACCGCAGCCCCGATTCCAGCGCCACCCGTGCCTGCTCCAGGGCCGTCGCCGCCGGATCATCGCCCCAGCCGAGGGCACGGAAATCCAGCCAGGCCAGGTAGGAGGCAGCCGGCAGGCGGTAGCGGACCCCCGGCAGGTGCTCGGCCAGCAGCTCCCCCAGCAGGCGCCGGTTCGCGGCCAGGGATTCCAGCACCGAGGCGAGCCAAGGGCCGCCGTCGGTGTAGGCGGCCGCAGCGGCGTGCAGGCCGAGGATGCTGGTGCGGGCGGAGACTTCTTCGGGCATGGAGGACAGCATCAGCCGGGTCCGGTCACTCTGGGCCACCATCACGGCGCACTTGGTACCGGCAATGTTCCAGCCCTTGCTGGCGGCGCTGACGCAGATTCCGTACCCGCGCGCGTTCTGGGAAACGGTGAGATACGGGGTGAAGGCCCCCGGTTCATAGGTCAGCGGAGCATGGATTTCGTCGCTGATCACGGTCACGCCGTACTTCGCGGACAAGTCTGCGAGCGCCCGCAGGGTTTCCACCGAGTGGACCAGGCCCAGCGGGTTGTGCGGGTTGCACAGCAGCATGGCATCCGCGCCGAGGGCAAAGGCCTGTTCAATCCCGGCCAGGTCCAGCGCCCAGTTCCCGCCGTCGGATAACAGCGGCACTTCCACCACGGCGGCATCGGCTTCGAGCGGCAGCTCAAAGAACGGCGGATAGACCGGCGGAGTGATCACCACGGTGCTGTCCATGGGGACCGCCTGGCGCAGGCATTCCACAATCGCGACGCTCACGTCCGTGGTGGTGCGCACGTCCTCCGGGTCCACGGCCCAGGACCAGGTCCGCCCGGCAAACCCGGCGAAGGCCTCCGCCACCGGCCGGGGCCCGGCAATGTACCCCGTGTCCGAGGCCAATACCCTGTCGATGATGGCCTGCTGCACGGGGCCGGCCAGCGGATAGTCCATTTCAGCTACGAACAGCGGCAGCACGTCGGCCGGATAGGTCTGCCATTTGTAGCTCGTACGGGCGCGCAGTACGGCCAGCGGTTCGGCGGCGATCTTCGTCATGGCGCCCAACTTACAGCTAACGCGCCCGCGGACAGAACAACTAGGCTGGAGGGCATGCCCGATACTTCCCTTGCCCATGTTCTGACCCCCGAGGGATGGCAGCTGCTGAACTCGCTTCCGCCCTATCTGGAATCCGAGTCGCTGAAGCTGAACACGGACCTGCGTAAGGCCGGGCATTCCCCCGAGCTGGTGGCCGCCGTCCTGACGCAGGCAAAGCTGCGGATGAAGGCCCGCGGGAAATTCGGCCCGTTCGCCGAACACATGGTCTTCACGCAGCCCGGACTGGAGCAGGCCACCCGGCTTAACGTCGCTGCCCTGCACGCCCGCCGCTTCCAGGAAGCCGGACTGTCCAAGGTCGCGGACCTCGGCTGCGGCATCGGCGCTGATTCCCTGGCCCTGGCCACCCTGGACCGGCAGGTCACCGCCGTCGAACTGGATGAAATCACCGCTGCAGCGGCAACCATCAACCTCATGCCCTGGCCGGAAGCCACGGTGGTCCAGGGCCGCGCCGAGGACTTCGACCTGACCGGGTTCGACGGCGTCTGGCTTGATCCGGCGCGCCGGACCACCTCGACGTCGGGCACCACCCGCATCTTCGACCCGGAGGCTTTCTCCCCTCCCCTGTCCTTCGTGGAATCACTGGCGGATGCCGGCCTGCCCGTCGGGGTGAAGATGGGACCCGGCATCCCGCATGATGCGCTGCCGGCGAACTGCGAGGCGCAGTGGGTGTCCGTGGACGGCGACGTCACCGAAGCCACACTCTGGTTCAATGTGCTGCGCCGCCCCGGTGTCCGGCGTGCGGCCCTGGTAATCGGCTCCGGGGGCGCCGCCGAGCTGACCTCGCCGGTGGATTACGACGCCGGCGCCCAGGACGTGGCCGTCGGGCCCGCCGAGGGATACCTGTATGAACCCGACGGCGCCGTGATCCGCGCCGGGCTGGTGGCCGACGTCGCCGCCACCCTGGACGGTCACCTGCTCGATCCGCACATCGCCTACATCTGCGCTCCGGAACTGCGTGAGACACCGTTCGCCCGCGCCTACCGCATCCTCGAGGTCCGCCCGTACAACGTCCGGGCGCTGAAGTCCTGGGTGAAGGAAAACGGCATCGGTGTCCTGGACATCAAGAAGCGCGGCATGTCCGTTACACCGGAGGAGCTGCGCAAGGCCCTGCTCACGGGCTCCGGCAAAGGTAACCGGGGCACCAGGAAAGCCACGCTGGTCCTCACCCGGATCGGTGAGGACCGCGTGGCCCTGGTGGTGGAACCGGTTTCCGCAGCCTAGGCGGCCTGCCGGGCCGGTCCGCAGGAAAACTGCTTTAGGCGCGGGAGAATTCGCTGGCTTCGCGTACCTGCTCCGGCGTGGGGCGGACCCCGGTGTACAACACGAACTGTTCCTCGGCCTGGATGGCGATGACTTCGGCGCCGGTGATCACCGGCGTCCCTGCAGCCCGGGCGGCTTTGATCAGCGGAGTCTCGGACGGCAGTGCTACGACGTCGAACACCGTCTTGGCGGCCGCCACGGCGTCATCGCTGAAGGACTGCGCGTCCTCGTACCGGCCGGACATGCCCAGCGGGGTCACGTTGATCAGCAGGTCCGCCGTGGAGGTTCCCGGGTCGCCCTGCCAGGCAAAGCCGTAGAGGTCCGCGAGCGCACGGCCGGCGGCCTCGTTGCGGGCGGCAATCGTGACCCTGGTGAAGCCGGCATCCCGCAGGGCGGCCGCCACTGCCTTGGCCATGCCGCCGGAACCGCGCAGCAGCACAGAGTGCGTCGCCGGCACCCGGTGGTCACGCAGCAGCCGGGCAATGGCCAGGTAATCGGTGTTGTAGGCGGTGAGCACGCCGTCGTCGTTAACGATCGTGTTGACGGAATCGATGGCCTTCGCGGACGGATCCATCCGGTCCACCAGGGCAATAACCTCCTCCTTGTACGGCATGGATACCGCCGCACCGCGGATCGGCAGGCCCCGCACCCCGGCAATGGCCTGTGCCAGGTCTGCCGGGGCGAACGCCTTGTACACATAGTTCAGGCCAAGCTGGTCATAGAGGTAGTTATGGAAGCGCGTACCGATGTTGCTGGGCCGCGCGGCCAGGGAAATGCACAGGGTCATGTCTTTGTTCAGGATGGGCATCCTCCCATTATGTCCGCAGCACGCTTTCCGGTTACGTCCGCATTAACGGCCGGCGGCCGGCCGCAGGCGTCTGCGGCTATAGGATTGGTACGGTTCCCAACGCAAAGACGCGGGTCCGGGTAACTGCAGGACGTAACGCATAAAGCAGGAGACAGTTTGGAAATCGAGTTCGCCAAGTCCGCCCAGTCAACACTGGGAGTCGAGTGGGAACTGGCCCTCGTGGACAGCACTACCGGAGACCTTGTCTCCGTGGCGGACGAAGTCCTGCGCGGAGTGAACGTCAATGACCCTTCGCTGCGTGAAGACGAAGAGCATCCCCACATCAAGCAGGAACTGCTGGAAAACACCGTGGAACTGGTGACCGGCGTGTGCCGCACGGTGGCGGAGGCCAAAGCGGACCTGGCCCGGTCCCTCGCGGCGGTGCGGCGGGTGACCGACCCCATGGGCGTTGAACTGTTCTGCGCCGGTTCCCACCCCTTCAGCACCCCGCGCTCGCAGCCGGTCACGGACAAGGAACGGTACGCAAAGCTCATAGACCGGACCCAGTGGTGGGGCCAGCAGATGCTGATTTTCGGAGTGCACGTCCATGTGGGCCTGGACAGCCGGGACAAGGTGCTTCCCGTCCTCGACGGACTGGTGAACTACTTCCCGCACTTCCAGGCACTCTCGGCGTCATCCCCCTTCTGGTCCGGCGAGGATACCGGGTACGCGTCCCAGCGCGCCCTGATGTTCCAGCAGCTGCCCACCGCCGGGCTGCCGTTCCAGTTCGCGTCCTGGGCCGAGTACGAGTCCTATGTGCAGGACATGTTCACCACCGGGGTCATTGATTCCATCAGCGAAATCCGCTGGGACATCCGGCCGGTCCCCGGCCTGGGCACCATCGAGATGCGCGTCTGCGACGGGCTGGCGGACATCCGGGACGTGGGCGCCATTGCCGCACTCACCCAGTGCCTGGTGCACGAGTTCTCCTCCATTCTCGACGCCGGCGGCAGCATCCCGACCATGCCGCCCTGGCACGTCCAGGAAAACAAGTGGCGGGCGGCCCGGTACGGGATGGAAGCCATCGTGATCCTCGATGCCGAGGGCAACGAGAAGCTGGTGACCGACCATCTGCTGGAAGACGTCCTGCCGCGCCTGGAACCGGTTGCCGCAGAGCTGGGCTGCAGCGCCGAGCTGGCTGACGTCCGGACCATCATTGAGCGGGGCGGCGGCTACCGGCGCCAGCGCAGCATTGCCGCAGAGAACGACGGCGACCTGCGCGCCGTCGTCCTGGACGGCATTGCCCAGCTCCGGGGAGCCTGAACCCGGACGGTTTTCCGGCCACCATGCAGGCAGGGCCCCAGCGGGATAACCGCCGGGGCCCTGCCTCTTTGGGAAGCGGATGCTGCAGGCCGGCTTCAGACCCCGGCTGCGGCCACGTGGATGCTGGTCACCGGCAGTGACGGGTCCGTGCCGAAACCGATCCCGGAGGGCTCTCCGCCCGCCATGACCACCTGCGCGCCCAGTGCCGCCACCATGGCGCCGTTGTCCGTGCACAGCGAAATCGGCGGAACCCGCAGGGTAATGCCGGCGGCCGCGCAGCGCTCCGCGGTCAGGGCCCGGAGCCGCGAGTTCGCGGCCACTCCCCCGCCCAGCAGCAGGTTGGTGATGCCGTGCTCGGTGCAGGCCAGCACCGCCTTGGAGGTAATCACGTCCACCACCGCTTCCTGGAAGGACGCGGCAATATCGGCCACGGGAAGGTCCTGGCCGGAGGCCTCGTACTGCTCCACGCAGCGGGCCACTGCCGTCTTGAGGCCGGAGAAGGACCAGTCATAGCGATGCGGTCCCGGCGCCTCGGCGGTGCCCATGTACTTGGGCTGGGTCAGTCCGCGGGGGAACCGGATGGCCTTCGGATTGCCTTCCCGTGCCAGCCGGTCAATGGCCGGCCCGCCCGGGTAGCCCAGTCCGAGGATGCGGGCGACCTTGTCATAGGCCTCTCCCGCGGCGTCGTCGATCGTGGACCCGAGCAGTTCCACGTCATCCGTCAGGGACGCCACGCGCAGGATTTCGGTGTGGCCGCCGGAGACCAGGAGTGCGCCGAGGTTATCCGGCAGGGCACCGCCGTCGAGCACGCCCACACCCACGTGCGCCACCAGGTGGTTGATCGCGTACAGCGGCTTGCCGGTGGCCAGGGCCAGGGCTTTGGCGGCGCTGACTCCCACCATCAGTGCCCCGGACAGACCGGGGCCGGAGGTCACGGCAATCGCGTCCAGGTCCGCCAGCGCCACGCCGGCCTCGGCCAGCGCCGCCTGCAGGGCGGGAACCATCGCCTCCAGATGCGCCCGCGACGCTATCTCGGGGATCACCCCGCCGAAGCGGACATGCTCATCCATGGACGAGGACACGGTGTTGGTCAGCAGCTCGGTTCCCCGGACAATGCCGATCCCGGTTTCGTCGCAGGAGGATTCGATGCCGAGCACCAAAGGGGCCGTGCGGTTCATTTACTGTTCCTTAGTTTCTGTTGCCGTCCCGGCCGTCGGAGCACCGGACCAGCCGGCCAGGGGCAGGCGCATGATCAGGGCGGAGGCGCCGTCACGGTAATAGCGCGGCCGGACGTGGATCTGTTCAAAACCGAACCAGCGGTACAGCCGCTGGGCGCGGGGGTTGTCGTCACGCACTTCCAGGAGCACGTCCTCGGCGCCGCGCTGTTTCGCCTCGTCCACGAGGGTGGCCAGCAGCCGGGACCCGATGCCGGCGCCCTCGTTTTCGGGGACGACGGCGATGGTCTGGACGTCCGCGATCGGCAGGACGCACATTAGCCCGGCGTATCCGATGACGGTTCCGGCGGGGTCCACCGCCACGTAGTAGGACCGGGTGTCCGTCTGCGCCAGTTCGTCGTGGAACATCTGCAGAGGCCAGGCATCAACGGGGAACAGCCGGCGTTCCAGGGTGTCCACGGCCGGGATGTCCGCCGAGGTCATCGGCCGGATGAGGATGGTGTCGGCGGCGGTCACAGGGCGCGCTTCCGCGGTCCGGGAACCTTGGCGTCGGATTCGCGCAGGTACAGCGGCGTGCTGGGCAGCAGGGGCAGGCCCCGGACCAGCCGGGCGGCGGCGGTGCGTCCCAGGGCGGCAGCGGTGGGCTGCGCGTCGGCGAAGCCCTGAACCGCGTGCAGCACCCCGGGGTACAGTCCGGCGCCGGCACCGTAGACGGGCAGGGCGGGGACCTCGGACGGGGCGCTCACGTGCGGCCCGTCCAGCAGTTCGGGGGTGCCGCCGGTGCTGCGGTAGGCGGCCCAGTAGACCTCCTTGCGCCGGGCGTCAGTGGCGACGGCGAACTCGTCGATGCCGTGCCGCCAGGCGTCCAGGGCGGCGTCTACGGCAATGGCGTCCAGGCTCATCACGCCGTGCAGGGGCTTGTCCCAGGCAAAGGCCAGGGTCCGGGCGGTGGCGATGCCCGCGCGCAGGCCGGTGAACGGGCCGGGGCCCACCCCGACGACCACGGCGTCCAGCTCGGGACCGGCCACTCCGGCGTCGGCCAAAAGGTCCGCAATTGCCGGGGCGAGGACTTCTGCGTGGGAACGCGTGTCTTCGCTGGCGAAGGACGCCAGGATCGCTGACTCCCCTGTGAGCAGTGCCGCACTGGCTATGGCGGAGGTATCAATGGAGAGAATCAGCACGGTTCCTATTCTACGGCGCGTGCCGCACCGCCGTTTCAGGGCGGCTTCGCTGCCCTGAAATGGCGGTGCCGTGCGCACCCGTGCGGCGGGGTGGGGCCGGGGTTAGACGACCACAATCTCCGTTCCATCGGTCTTGTGGTCGGCCATGGCGACGCTCTGAACCGCCGGGTCCTCGTAGGTGTTCCAGTAGTAGGTCATGGTTCGGGCCGAGAAGAGCCCGGTGTAGGTGGTTTTTTCGAACTCACCGGAGTCCATGGCCGCGCTGCCCTCCACCATCGCAACCTGCTGCAGGGTATGGAAGGCGCGGCTGACGTTCTCCTCTTCGCTGGCCTTCTGCGGGTAGTGCGCGTTGACGTAGGCCGCACGCACAAACCGGGACGGTGAGTAGTAGTCGCCGGGGATCCCCCGCATCAGCGAGCCGGATCCGAACGGAACCAGATGCGCCTGGTTGAGGACCACTTCCTCGGGGAAGTCGGGTGACGTGTTGAGGTAGTTGCGGAGGTTCTCGTGGTGCCAGCCGAAACCGGGCTGGTTCGCCAGGACGTCGACGTCGTCGTGGAAGACCTGCATGCCGTCGCTGGTGTACTCCACCACGATGGCGCGGGTCTTGTCGGCGATGAGCCAGTGCAGCAGTGAACTCGGGTACTTGTCATTGATGGGGCGGTCCACAATCACGGTGTTCTCCAGCGCGGCCTCGACCTCGTCAACGGTGGCGAACTGGGACGCCACCCAGAGCGGGAACTCGAATGCGGGAACGTTTGTCTTACCCTCGACCGGTTCCGCCGCGTACTGCGCGTAGCCGGGGAAATTGAGGCCGCCGACTGCCAGGCCGGCATCATTGCCGCAGTCGAAGTACAGCGGGGTGTCCTCCTGCACGATCCCCATGCCGATAACGGCGTGGGATATCTCCGGCACGGCACCGAACGGTGACTTCGTGGCGTACCCGGTGGGCGTGAGTACCACCCGCTCACCGAAATCGGAGGTCCAGTCGAGGTTGCGCGCGAAATAGAGGTTGCCGCTGCCGTCCGTAAACCTGATGCCTGTGCACATGTTTGGTTGCTCCCTGTTGAGGCTAAGCCCCGACGCAGTCTGCCCGTTCCCAGGTTTGCGCCGGAGACGCTGCCGGGGGTGGGCCGGACCGGTCCCCCGGCCAGGCAGTCCCCCTTCCCGAACAGGTTAGGCCCGGTCCCCCGGCAGGCGGCAGCATCCATGCCCGTTTGGCCCGGCAGACCCGCAAAGTATTCCGTGCCGGCAGCAAAACAGGGGCCCGCAGCGAACAGGGCACCGCGGAGAAACAGGGTGCCGCGGAGAAGCGGCGATGCGGATCAGCTGCGACGCGGATCAGCGGCGACGCGGATCAGCCCAGGCTGGGCGGCTCGACCCACCGCGGTCCGTATCCTGCCAGCCGAATGGTGCGCTCCTCGTCCGTGTCCTCCTCGGAGAAGTCCGTGGCGATGCCTCCCCGGGCGGGCTGCTCCCCGCCGACGGCACGGATGAGGGTGATCTCCAGGCGGCTGTCGGACAGATGCTCGACGAGTCCGTGGCCCCACTCGACCACGGTGACGGCACGGTCCATGGAGGCTTCCAGGTCAATGTCATCAACTTCGCCTTCCGACCCGAGCCGGTAGGCATCCACGTGGACCAGGTCCGGACCGTTGACCAGCGAGGGATGTTCGCGGACCAGGACGAACGTGGGCGAGATGATGCCCGGCCGCACGCCGAGCCCTTCGCCCAGACCCTGGGTGAACGTGGTCTTGCCGGCACCCAGTTCACCGGTCAGCAGCAGCAGGTCCCCGGCACGAAGGACACGGCCGAGGCGTGCGGCGAAGGCCTTGGTTTCCCCGGCGCCCGCAGTGCGGAATTCCGCTTCCCAGTTTGGATCCTGCGTCACAGGGCCTGCACCGCCTGCGCCGTTTCCGTCGGCTGCCCGGCGTCGCCCGCGGCTTCCAGGGCAATGGGAGGGCTGTCGACGCCGGCCTCCGCTTCCGCTGCGCTGTCCACATAGGTGCGCGCTACCCGGCCGCTGATCCGGGTGATGATCTCATAGTTGATGCTGCCGGCTGCCGAGGCCCATTCGTCCACTCCGGGATACCCCGCGCCGCCGAACAGGACAGCTTCGCGGCCCACCAGTGTCTGGGGGGTTCCTGCCAGTCCGGTGCGGCCCAGGTCAACCACCATCTGGTCCATGGCGATGCGCCCGACCACCGGATAGACCTGTCCGTCCACCTGGACCGGACCGCCGGTGGCCACGCGGGGCACGCCGTCGGCGTAGCCCAGCGGCACCAGTGCCAGCGTGGTCGGTTCGGAGGTGCGGTAGGTGAATCCGTAGGAGACGCCCTGCCCGGCAGGGACCTCCTTGCAGGCGGAGATGGTGGTCTTCAGCGTCATGGCCGGTTGCAGGCCCAGCTCCGCCGGGGTCTGGCCCGCGAACGGCGAGAGCCCGTACATGCCCAGCCCGATCCGGACCAGGTCAAAGTGCGCGTCCGGCCGGGACAGTGCGCCGGGGGTGTTGGCAATGTGCCGGACCTCGCGGTCCACGCCTGCGTCCTCGGCAACGGCGACGGCGACGCGGAACTTCTGCAGCTGCTCATCGGTTTCCGGGCGGTGCGGTTCGTCGGCGACGGCGAAGTGGGAGAAGATGCCCACCACCCGCAGCAGGCCCTCCTCCTGGTAGGACAGGGCCCGGCCCACAAAGGCCTCCCAGAGGTCCTCGGGGCAGCCGTTGCGGCCGAGGCCAGTGTCGATCTTGAGGTGTACCCTGGCCGGCATTTCCAGTTCCCGGGCGGCGGTGACGACGGCGTCCAGGTCCCACCCGGAGACGCCCACGTCCACGTTGGCGCGGATGGCTTCGGCAAACGCGGTGTCCTGAGTGTGCAGCCAGGCCAGGACCGGTGCGGTGATGCCGGCGGCGCGCAGCTCCAGCGCCTCACTGATGTGGGCCACACCCAGCCAGGCTGCCCCCGCTTCCAGCGCCGCCTGCGCGGTCTGCACGGCGCCGTGCCCGTAGGCATCCGCCTTGACCACTGCCATCACGCGTGCCGGGCTGACGACGTGGGAAAGGTGGCGGACATTGTGCCGGATGGCGGCGAGGTCAATGACGGCGGTACGTTCTGCGGGAGGCGGGGATTGCGGAAGCTGGGGTTCTGGGTAGTTCACGTCCCTATTCTTTCATTTTGCGAAAGGCAATACGTCCCTCCCGCCCTTCCTACAGCGTCCGGTGCATGATGTGCAGTCCCGTCAGCCCCCGGGCAGGGTGCCGGAATGCTTCCGGGACGGTGGCCAGGATCCGGAACCCCAGGGACTGCCAGAGCTGCACGGCGCGGGTGTTCGTTGCGACGACGGCGTTGAACTGCATGGCGAGGTAGCCGCTGCCGGCCGCTTCCGCCAGGACGTGGCCGGCGAGGGCGCGGGCCACACCCTGCCCGCTGAACCGGGCCGCGGTCATGAAGGAGGCATTGGCGACATGGCTGCCGTTGCCGGCACGGTTGGGATGCAGCAGCGCCGTCCCGGCGATGCCCCCATCCTGCTCGGCGACGAACACCACCGAGGGAGCAGGCTCCAGCCACAGCGGGCGGGCCTGCTCCTCGGTGAGCGCGGTGTCCCAGCAGTAGGTTTCGCCGGCACGCAGGATGGGTTCCATCAGGGCCCAAATGCCCGGCCAGTCCTCGGGCCGGGCCTGCCGGATGGTCAGGCTGCCGGTGATGCCTGTGCTGTTGTGCTGCATGGGTTCCCTCCAGCCGTGCCGGGCTTCATCAGGCGTCGAGTGCGGCGGCCCAGAGGTTGATCTTCGAATCCACCGCGTACTCGTCGATGCGCCGGAGTTCGTCCGGGGTGAACTCCAGGTTGTTCACGGCGGCCAGTGAATCCTCGAGCTGCTTCACGCTGGACGCGCCGATCAGTGCGGAGGTGATGGGGGACGCACCGTTCCGGCTTCGCAGGACCCAGGCGATTGCCATCTGCGCCAGGCTCTGGCCGCGGGATTCGGCGATCGAGTTCAATCCCCGTACGCGCTTCAGGTTTTCCTCGGACAGCTGGGACGGGTCCAGGGACTTCCCGGCGGCTGCCCGCGAGTCTTCGGGGACCCCGTCCAGGTACTTGTTGGTCAGCAGGCCCTGGGCCAGCGGCGAGAACGCAATGGAGCCGGCACCGACGTCGTCCAGTGCGGCGAACAGGTCGGGCTCGCCCTCTTCAACCCACCGGTTCAGCATCGAGTAGGAAGGCTGGTGGATGAGCAGCGGCGTACCCATCTCGCGCAGGATGCGTGCAGCTTCGATCGTTTTTTCGGGCGAGTAGGAGGAGATACCCGCATAGAGTGCGCGGCCGGACCGGACCGCGGTGTCCAGGGCGCCCATGGTTTCCTCCAGCGGGGTTTCCGGGTCGGGGCGGTGGCTGTAGAAGATGTCCACATAGTCCAGGCCCATGCGCTCCAGGGACTGGTCCAGGGAGGACAGCAGGTACTTGCGGGATCCCCAGTTGCCGTAGGGGCCGGGCCACATGTCGTAGCCGGCCTTGCTGGAGATCACGAGCTGGTCGCGGTACGGGCGGAAGTCGTCACGGAAGTGCCGGCCGAAGTTGGTCTCGGCGGAGCCGTAGGGCGGGCCGTAGTTGTTGGCCAGGTCGAAGTGGGTGACCCCAAGGTCGAAGGCGCGGCGCAGGATGGCACGCTGGGTTTCGAAGGGCTTGTCATCGCCGAAGTTGTGCCACAGCCCCAGCGAGACGGCCGGAAGCTGGAGTCCGCTCTGTCCGACGCGGCGGTAGGGCATGGATTCATATCTGTTCTCTGCAGCAACATAAGTCATAGGCCCCATACTGCCACTGTTGCCTGCCTCACAGCGCGCTGATCCCGCCGCGGACCGGTTAATCTCCTGCAGCCGGCACCCTGCAGGAAAATACCCTGCGGGTGCCGGCTGCGGCGGAGGATGCGGTGCTGTTATCCGGCCAGGATGGCCGCCCCGTAGGCGGGCAGCTGCACGGCATCGCCGTAGAGCTCCACCGGTGAGGTTTCCAGCAGCACGCGGGCCTGCGTTCCCAACGGAACCGGCACTTCACGCGGGGTGTCGGCGAAGTTCAGGGCCACCGCGGTGGATCCGCGCTGCATCACCAGCCAGCGTCCCACTTCGTCATAGTCCACCCGGACGTTGCGCAGGTCCGGATCCATCAGGTCGGGGGTTTCCCGGCGCAGCGCCAGGAGCCTGCGGTACAGCTCCAGGAGCCGCCCGTGGTCTCCCTCTTCCACCTCGGACCAGTCCAGTTTCGAGTTGGTGAAGGTGCTCGGATCCTGCGGATTGGGAACCGTGTCCGGATCCCAGCCCATCCGTTCGAACTCCTTCAGACGGCCCTCTGCGGTGGCTTTCCCCAGCTCCGGTTCGGGATGGGACGTGAAGAACTGCCAGGGTGTGGATGCCCCGAATTCCTCCCCCATGAACAGCATGGGGGTGAACGGCGAGGCCAGGCTCAGCACTGCGCCGAGGGCGAGCTGATCGTACCCCAGGCTCGCGCTGAGCCGGTCGCCGGCGGCCCGGTTGCCGATCTGGTCATGGTTCTGGATGGCGGTGACCAGCTGGCGTGCGGTCACCACGTCCTTGTCCAGCGGACGGCCGTGGCTGCGTTCCCGGAAGGTCGAGAACGTCCCGTTGTGGAAGAACCCTTCCTGCAGCACCTTCGCCAGCGCGGCAATCGAGTCGAAGTCCTCGTAGTAGCCGCCGTTTTCACCGGTGAGGTTGGTGTGGGCGGCATGGTGGAAGTCATCGGACCACTGGCCGGCAAGACCGTAGCCGTTGACCTTGCGCCCGGTGATGAGGCGGGGGTTGTTCAGGTCCGACTCAGCAATGAGGAACAGCGGCTTGCCCAGGGCTTCGGCGCAGTCATCCGTCGCGGCAGCCATCTCTTCGAGGATGTGGACAGCCCGTTCGTCGTGCAGGGCGTGCACGGCGTCCAGCCGCAGCCCGTCCACGTGGTAGTCGCGGAACCACATCAGGACGTTGTCCACGATGTACTCGCGGACGACGTCGGAGAGCGGACCGTCCAGGTTGACCGAGTCCCCCCAGGTGTTCGACTTTCCCTCGGTGAGGTAGGGGCCGAACATCGGGAGGTAGTTGCCGCTGGGGCCCAGGTGGTTGTAGACGACGTCCTGGATGACGCCGAGGCCGGCCTGGTGGGCCGCGTCGACGAACCGCTGATAGGCCTCGGGCCCGCCGTAGGTTTCCTGCACGGCGTACCAGAGCACACCGTCATAGCCCCAGTTGTGGGTTCCGTTGAACGCGTTGACCGGCAGCAGTTCTACATAGCGGACACCCAGGTCCACCAGATAGTCCAGCCGGCCGATCGCTGCGTCCAGGGTTCCTTCGGGAGTGAAGGTGCCTACGTGCATTTCGTAGATCGCACTGCCGTCGAGCCCCGGGGAAACCCAGCCGGAGTCATGCCACTGGTACAGATCCGGGTCGAATGTGCGCGACAGTGCGTGCACGCCCTGGGGCTGGCGCCGGGACCGGGGGTCCGGTACCGGCGTCTCGGCGCCGTCAATGAGGTAGCCGTAGTCAATGTCCTCGGTGAGTTCGGCGTGCTGGACATGCCACCAGCCGTTTTCGCCCCGGGTCATGGACAGGTGCCGGCCGTCGGCCAGCAGCGTTACGGTGCCGGCCTTGGGGGCCCACACGTCAAAGTTGGTCCTCATTTGCCGTCCTCCCGAACCAGCAGCGCCACCGGATAGGTGCCGAACACGTCGGCAGCCGCCAGGCGGCCGCGGCTTTCGTGCGTTGCCCCGGTAATGACGTCCCGGTAGGTGCCGGGCGCCAGGACAACAGCGGTGTCCTGCCATCCGCCGTCGCGCTCAAGCCCCAGCGGAAGACGGGTCACCAGCGTTACCGCGCCGCCGCGGTCAAACCCGAAGAGGTGTTCAGCTGCGGATCCTTCCACGGCTACCGGAACGTATCCCGTGAACAGCTCGGGCCGGCCGCGCTTGAGCTGCAGGGCGCGGGTGGTGACCAGCAGCTTCGCGGCGGCGTCCTCGTCCACGGCGGGGGCACCGGCGTCGGCGAACGACGCCGCAGCCTGGCTCCTGCGGGCAAAGTCGACCTCGCGGCGGTTGTCCGGGTCCACGAGCGAGCGGTCCCAGAATTCCGTGCCCTGATACACGTCCGGCACGCCGGGCATCGTCAGCTGCAGGAGCTTGGCCGAGAGTGAATTGCTGTACCCGGCTGTCCGGATCCGTTCCACCAGTGCGGTGATCACTGCGTTGACGTCCGGATTGTCGAACGCCGCATCAATGGCTGCATGCATCCGCTCTTCGAATTCGGCGTTGGGAGCCGTCCAGGTGGTGCTGCTGGAGGCTTCGCGGGAGGCCTTTTCGGCGTAGGCGTGTGCACGTTCCCGGCTCAGCGGCCAGGCCCCGACGAAGGTCTGCCAGAGCAGGTTCGCCATCGACCCGTCATTCATCGGAGCCAGGGCGTCAAGGCGCGTGAACGCCTCGCTCCACTCCACCGGGATTTCCGCGAGTACGGAGATCCGCGCGCGGGTGTCCTCGCTGCGCTTGGTGTCATGCGTGGTTAGTGCCGTCATGGCTGCCGGCTGTTCCAGCTGCCGGCGGATCAGGCGCGTGTGCATGTCAAACGGCGCTACCGAGAAGTGCGCCGGGTCGGCGCCCACCTCGTTCAGGGACGTCAGGCGGGAGTAACGGTAGAAGGCCGTGTCCTCGACGCCCTTGGCCATCACCATGCCGGAGGTCTGCTGGAAACGGACTGCGAGCTCGCCCAAGCGGGAAAGGGAAACCTCGGTTTCTCCGTCTGCCAGCGGGTTCAGCAGCCCCTGCAGGCGATCCAGCGCGGCAGCGAGATCCGGGCGGTGGACCTTGGCCGCAATCACGGCGTCGGTCAGGTACCCGGCACCCTCGGGAAGGTAACTGCGGTACACCGGGAAGCAGGCCAGCAGCTCGGCCAGTGCATCCGCCGCGGTTGCCGGTTCCAGACCGGAGTCCGCCGGCAGCAGGCGCACGAGGCGCTGCACCTCTGAGTTCAGCAGGTGGTCTGCAATGACCCGCTTGGTGCCGTGGATCATGTCCGTGTACGGTTCCGTGGGCACCAGGGCGGTGAGCTGTTCCTCGCCGGCCGGGTCCACAAAGAGCCGGTCGACGTCGGCCAGCGCGTCGTATCCGGTGGTGCCTTCGGTTTCCCAGTCCGCGGGGAGTTTCTCGCCGGGTTCCAGGATTTTTTCCACCAGGATGTACGCGCCCCCGGTGATTTCCCGCAGCCGGGCCAGGTATCCCTTGGGATCGGCGAGACCGTCCGGATGGTCGATCCGCAGGCCGTCCACAAGGCCTTCCTCGAACCAGCGCTTTACCTCGGCATGGGCCTCGTCAAAGACCCAGGGCTCTTCGACCCGGATGCCGGCCAAAGTGTTGACCCCGAAGAACCGGCGGTAGTTCAGCTCGCTGTCGGCGCGGCGCCAGTTCACCAGTTCATAGTGCTGGCGTGCATGCACGTCCTGCGCACTGTCCCCTTCGGAGGCGGTGCCTTCGGCGATTGGATAACGGTTGTCGTAGTAGTGGAGTTCGCCGTCCGCCAGCTTGAGCTGGTCAAGCTCGTGGGCGCCGTCGCCCAGGACGGGCAGGCGAAGTTTTCCGTCTGCGGCGTCCCAGTCAATGTCGAAGGCTTCGGCGTACCTTGAGCCGCGGCCCTCGGCCAGCACGGACCACCACCACTTGTTCCGGTGCGGCGTGGCGATGCCCATGTGGTTGGGCACAATGTCCACCAGCACGCCCAGGCCCGCCGCGTGGGCGGCATCGGAGAGGGCTTTTAGCCCCTCCGCTCCGCCGCGTGCCGGGTCGACGCTGGAGGGATCGGTGACGTCGTAGCCATGGTCCGAGCCCTCTTCCGCCGTGAGGATGGGTGAGAGGTAGACCCAGTCCACCCCAAGGTCAGCGAGGTACGGCACCAGTTCCGCGGCGTCGAACAGGGTGAAGGACGGACGGATCTGGAGGCGGTACGTGGAGAGCGGTGTCCTCATTCAGCAGCCTCTGTGTTCTGCGCTGCCATGGCAGCGAGTGACGCCGCCACGGAGTGGTCGTGCTCCTCTTCCTCTGCGTGTGCCCGCAGGACCACCATCGACTTGGCAGCCACGGTCATCTGTCCGTCAGCGGCAACCGGCTCGGAGTCCGCGTATTCACCGGCGGTGTCGATGACCGTGTCCCACATCGGGGCGTATTCCTTGGCCGGAAGGGTGATCTTCACTGCTTCGTCGTGCGCGTTGAAGTACAGCAGGAAGTTCAGGTCCGTGATGCGCTGCCCACGTGCGTCCTTGCCCGAAATGCCCTGGCCGTTCAGGAACACGCCCAGCGAACGGCTGACCGGGGTGTCCCAGTCATCCGGGGACATGGTGGAGCCGTCCTCGTTCAGCCAGACGATGTCCGGCAGTGCCTCGCCCTCGCCCCGTCGGACCGGACGGCCGTCGAAGAAGCGGCGGCGGCGGAACGTGGGGTGCTCGGCGCGCAGGGTGTTGACCGCTGCGGTGAATTCCAGGAGCGGCGCATCCATGGTCTCCCAGTTGATCCAGCTCAGCTCGGAGTCCTGGGCATAGGTGTTGTTGTTACCCTGCTGCGTCCGGCCCAGCTCATCGCCGTGGGCGATCATCGGCACGCCCTGCGAAAGGAGCAGGGTGGCAATGAAGTTGCGCTGCTGGCGTGCCCGCAGCGACAGGACCGAGGGATCATCCGTGGGGCCCTCGACGCCGCAGTTCCAGGACCGGTTGTGGGACTCGCCGTCGTTGTTGTCTTCGCCGTTGGCCTCGTTGTGCTTTTCGTTGTAGGCCACGAGGTCATGCAGCGTGAAGCCGTCATGGGCGGTAACGAAGTTGATGGACGCCACGGGGCGGCGTGCCGAGGACTCGTACAGGTCCGCGGAGCCGGTGATGCGGGACGCGAACTCGCCCAGCGTGGAGGGTTCTCCGCGCCAGAAATCGCGGACGGTGTCCCGGTACTTGCCGTTCCATTCGGTCCACTGCGGGGGGAAGTTGCCCACCTGGTAGCCGCCGGGACCAACGTCCCACGGCTCGGCGATCAGCTTGACCTGGGAAACTACCGGGTCCTGCTGCACCAGTTCGAAGAAGGCGGAAAGGCGGTCGACGTCGTAGAACTCGCGGGCCAGTGTCGAGGCCAGGTCAAAGCGGAAGCCGTCAACGTGCATTTCGGTGACCCAGTAACGCAGCGAATCCATGAGGAGCTGCAGCGAGTGCGGGTTGCCCACGTTGAGGGAGTTGCCGGTACCGGTGTAGTCCATGTAGTACTTCTTGTCGTCCTCCACCAGCCGGTAGTAGGACGCGTTGTCGATGCCCCGGAAGGAAAGCGTGGGACCCATGTGGTTGCCCTCGGCCGTGTGGTTGTAGACCACGTCGAGGATGACTTCGATGCCGGCCAGGTGCAGCGCACGGACCATGGCCTTGAACTCCTGGACCTGCTGGCCCTGGTCGCCGGTGGCGCTGTAGGTGTTGTGCGGGGCGAAGAAGCCGATGGTGTTGTAGCCCCAGTAGTTCGACAGCCCCTTTTCCTGCAGGGTGGAGTCGTTGACGAACTGGTGCACGGGCATCAGTTCGATCGCGGTGATCCCGAGCTTCTGCAGGTGTGCGATCACGGAAGGATGGGCAACGCCGGCATAGGTGCCGCGCTGGTCCTCGGGCACGTCGGGGTGCGTTTCGGTGAGGCCCTTGACGTGCGCCTCGTAGATCACGGTCTGGTGGTACGGGATCTTCGGCTTCCGGTCACCATCCCAGTCGAAGAACGGGTTGATGACGACGCCCATCATCATGTGCGGGGCGGAGTCCTCGTCATTGCGTGAGTGTTCGTCGCCGAAGTTGTAGCCGAACAGCGCCTGGTCCCAGTCGATCTCGCCGGCAACGGCCTTGGCGTAGGGGTCCAGCAGCAGCTTGTTCGGGTTGCACCGGTTGCCGTTCTCCGGATCGTTCGGTCCGTCCACGCGGTAACCGTACTTCTGCCCCGGCATCACCTGCGGCAGGTAGCAGTGCCAGACATACCCATCCACCTCGGTCAGCCGGACCCGGCTCTCCGTCCCGTCCTCATCGAACAGGCACAGGGTTACGGAATCCGCCACCTCACTGTAGAGGGCAAAGTTGGTGCCGTTTCCGTCATAGGTAGCCCCCAGCGGATAGGCATCTCCCGGCCAAACTTCCATGTAGTGCTCCTGAACTAGTTCCCTGACAACACGTAATTGATATGTCTACTTACTTTTTACCCCAAGACTTGGAGCTTACTTGATTTTGCCCGGCGTCCGCTTGGCGGCATCCGCCACCAGCGAACGGATCCGGGGCCCCAGCAGCGACGGCTGGACCGGTCCACCGGCAGCTTCCAGCGCTCCTGCACGGCCGTGCAGGTGGGCGGCAGCCGCCGCCAGGAGCGCATAGTGCCCCGGCTGGCGCTCATCTTCCGGCGTCCGATCCGTCGCGAGCAGCGCACCCAGGATGCCGGAGAGCGTGTCACCGCTTCCCGCCGTCGCGAGCCACGGCGTGGCCTCGGCCTGGCTGTACAGTTCGCCGGTGGGAGCGGCGGCCACAGTGGCCCACCCCTTGAGCAGGACGGTGGCACCGGTGCGTGCGGCTGCCAGGCGGGCGTAACGGATCGGATCGGCTTCGATCTCCGGGCGCTCAACCTCTTCCCCGAGGGACCGCAGCAGCGCCGTGAGTTCACCGGCGTGCGGGGTCAGGATGACAGCCGGGTGCAGGCCGGGTGCGACGGCGCCGACCGCGTCGGCGTCGATCACGGCCGGCAGCCCGGAGGCCATGGCATCCCGGGCCCGGCGGAGCTGGTCACCGTCATTGCCGGCACCGGGTCCGGCAACCCAGGCCTGGACGTGGACGTCCCCCACCTCGCCCGGGCTGCAGACGGCTTCAGGGTGCGCCAGGTTGATCAGCCGGGCCACGGCGGCCGGTCCCAGATAGCGGAGCATGCCGACGCCGGTGGCGAGGGCGGCTCCCGTCGCCATCAGCGCTGCTCCGGGGTAGGTCTCCGAGCCGGCGGCAATCCCGAGGACGCCACGGCTGTATTTGTGGTCCGAGGGTGCGGGAACCGGCAGGAGCCCGGCCAGGTCTTCGGCCTGCAGCCGGTAAGCGTCCGGGGTTCCTAGGTACGGGCCAAGCCCGATGTCGATGCAGTGGATAGTCCCGGCCGCCGCTGCACCGGGTCCGGCGAGCAGCCCCGTCTTGACGGCCCCGAAGGTCACCGTGAGGTCCGCGGACAGGCAGGTTCCGTCAACCCGGCCGGAATCGGCGTCCACTCCGCTGGGCAGGTCGCAGGCCACAACCAGCGGGGCCTTCCCCTGCAGCCGGGCCGAGTTCAGCGCCTCGGCACATACCCGGACAGGACCGCGCAGTCCACCGCTGCCGCCGGTGCCCAGGACGCCGTCGAGCACGGCGTCGGCCGCCAGGACCGCGGCGGCGGTTGCTGCCGCGTTGGAGTCGGTGAGGACCAGGGTCTTCCCGCCCTGTGCCCGGAAGTCCGCCAGCGCAGCGGGATGCGCTGCGGCGGAGGTGAGCACCGCTGTGGTTGCTGCTCCGCGCCGGGCAAGCCGGGCGGCGGCATACAGTGCGTCGCCGCCGTTGTTGCCGCTGCCGGCCAGCACGGTGACGCTCGAACCGTAGATCCGGACGCGGCGTTCAGCCAGTCCGGCGGCGGCGGCAGCGTACAGCCCGTAGGCCGCACGCTGCATCAGTTCCCCGCCCCGGCCTGCGGCCAGCAGCGGTGCTTCGGCCCGGCGGACCGCGGTTCCGGTGTACGCACGAATCATGCGTTCAGTCCTAGCCTTCGGCGATGACCATTGCAGTTGCCATGTCGCCGTCGTGGCTCAGGGACAGGTGCCAGGTCTGCACGCCTTTGCCCTCCGCCACGGCGGCTACGGTTCCGTCGATCTGCAGCAGCGGCGCTCCGGCTGAATCCAGCACAACCTGGCAGTGCTGCCAGTTCATGCCGGCCGGGGCGCCCAGGGCCTTGGCGACGGCTTCCTTCGCGGCGAAGCGCGCTGCGAGGGAACGCAGGTTCAGTTCCCGTTCCGCGGGGGCGAACAGCCGGGCACGAAGCCCGGGGGTGCGCTCCAGCTGACGGCCAAAGCGCGGCACGTCCACAACGTCGACGCCAATTCCAATGATCACCGAATAACGCTCCTTATTCCACCGTGACGGACTTGGCCAGGTTGCGCGGCTGGTCGACGTCGAATCCCTTGGCCGTCGCCAGCTCGCAGGCAAAGATCTGCAGCGGCACCGTCGTGAGCAGCGGGGCCAGCAGGGTCGGGGTTTCCGGCACGTAGAAAATGTGCTCGGCGTAGGCCTTCACGGCGTCGTCGCCCTCTTCGGCAATCACGATCGTCTTGGCACCGCGGGCACGGATTTCCTGGATGTTGGAAACCACCTTGGCGTGCAGCGAATCCCGGCCGCGGGGGGACGGGACCACCACGAACACGGGCTGGCCCTCCTCGATCAGGGCGATGGGGCCGTGCTTGAGCTCGCCTGCGGCGAATCCCTCGGCATGGATATAGGCGAGTTCCTTCAGCTTCAGGGCACCTTCCATGGCCACCGGGAAGCCGACGTGGCGGCCGAGGAACAGCACCGAACCGGTGTCCTTCATCAGCTGCGCCAGTTCCCTGATCTGCCCGGAGTTGTCCAGCACCTGCTGGATCTTGCCCGGAACCTTCGCCAGGTCCGCCAGGATGTCCTTGATCTCACCCTGGAACTTGTTGCCGCGGATCTGCGCGAGGTAGAGGCCGAGCAGGTAGGCGGCAGTGATCTGCGCGAGGAAGGCCTTGGTGGAGGCGACGGCTATTTCCGGTCCGGCGTGCGTGTACAGGACAGCGTCCGCTTCGCGCGGGATGGTGGAGCCGTTGGTGTTGCAGATGGCCAGGATCTTTGCGCCCTGTTCCTTGGCGTACCGGACCGCCATCAGGGTGTCCATGGTTTCGCCCGACTGGGAGATGGCCACCACCAGCGTGTTGGAATCGACAATCGGATCGCGGTAACGGAACTCGTGGCTGAGCTCCACCTCGACCGGCAGCCGGCACCAGTGCTCTATGGCGTACTTGGCCACCTGGCCGGCGTAGGCGGACGTGCCGCAGGCCAGCACCATGATCTTGTTGACGTTCCGAAGCTCTTCCGGGCTGACGCGCAGCTCGTCCAGGGTGAGGCGGCCGTCAACGTCGGACCGCCCCAACAGGGTGTCCCCCACTGCCTGCGGCTGGTCGTTGATTTCCTTCTCCATAAAGGAGTCATAACCGCCCTTTTCGGCGGCGGCGGCATCCCAGTTGACGTGGAACTCGGTGCCTACGGCCGGTTCGCCGAAGAAATCGGTGATGACGACGGAGTCGGGGGTGATCGTGACTACCTGGTCCTGCCCCAGTTCGACGGCGCGGCGGGTGAAGTCGATGAAGCCGGAAACATCCGAGCCCAGGAAGTTCTCGCCGTCGCCCAGTCCGACGACGAGCGGGGAGTTGCGGCGTGCGGCAACAACGGTGCCGGGAGAATCGGTGTGGACGGCGAGCAGCGTGAACGCGCCTTCGAGCTGCTGGCAGGCCAGCTGCATGGACTTCGCCAGATCCGCATTGCCCTCGCCGCGGTAGATGGAGGCCAGCAGTGCTGCGGCCACCTCTGTGTCGGTTTCGGAGACGAACTCCGTGCCGGCGTCCACCAGGGCGGCCTTGAGTTCGGCGAAGTTCTCGATGATGCCGTTGTGGATCAGGGCCAGGCGCCCGTTGTCCGCCAGGTGCGGGTGGGCATTCTCATCGGTCGGGCCGCCGTGCGTGGCCCACCGGGTGTGGCCGATGCCGGTGGTGGCAGGAGTCAGCGGCGCAGCAGCCAGTTCGGCCACCAGGTTTGCCAGCTTGCCGGACTTCTTGCGGTACTCGATGCCCAGGGGCGTGAGGACGGCGACGCCGGCGGAGTCATAGCCACGGTATTCCAGCCGCCGGAGGCCTTCCATCACGACGTCGAGGGCTCCGTGCCCGCCTGTACCGATCCCTGGAACGGCGTCAGGGCGGCCTGCATATCCAATAATTCCACACATAGCACTAAGCGTACCGGCCCGCGGACCCGATGCCGAAAGCAGGGTTCCGCGGGCCGGCCGAGCCGTTGCCCGGAGGTTCGCGCCGTTTGGGTTTGCCTGCTGTTCAGGGCAGAATTCCTAAGGTGACCGAACGCCATGTCAAGTCCTCCGCGGCCCAGCCGTCCGAGAGCAGTTTCACTCCCTTCGTCGAACTGGACCGCAGGACCTGGTCGCGGTTGTCACACGAGATCCGTTCGCCGCTGAACCAGGAGGACATCCTGCGGCTGCGCGGACTCGGTGAGCAGCTGAACCTGGACGAGATCCGGGAGGTCTACCTGCCGCTCTCCCGGCTGCTGAACCTGTACGTTGCTGCCGCAGGCCGGCTGCATAGTGCCACCACCACGTTCCTGGGCGAGAAGACCACCCGCACCCCGTTCGTGATCGGGGTGGCAGGATCCGTGGCGGTGGGCAAATCCACCACCGCCCGCGTGCTGCGGGAGATGCTGCGCCGCTGGCCGGACACACCCAATGTTGAACTCGTCACCACCGACGGTTTCCTCTACCCGAATGCGGAGCTGGCCCGCCGCGGGCTGATGCAGCGCAAGGGGTTCCCCGAATCCTATGACCGGCGCCGGCTGCTGCGCTTTGTCAGCGAGGTCAAAAGCGGAGCCGAAGAAGTCCGGGCACCGAAGTACTCCCACCTGACCTATGACATTGTCCCGGATGAGGAAGTGGTGGTCCGGCGTCCGGACGTGCTGATTGTGGAAGGGCTGAACGTCCTCGCCCCGGCCAGGACGCGCGCCGACGGGCGGTCCGGGCTGGCGCTGAGCGATTTCTTCGACTTCTCCATTTACGTGGACGCCCGGACCTCGTACATCGAGGAATGGTATGTCCGGCGTTTCCAGTCGCTCCGCACCGGGGCCTTCGCGGATCCGGCGTCGTACTTCCACCGGTACGCGGACCTCACCGATGACGAGGCACGGGCCACGGCCCTGGATATCTGGAAACGGATCAATGAGCCGAACCTCATCACCAATGTCCTGCCGACCAGGGGCCGCGCCCAGCTGGTACTGACCAAGGACGCAGACCATTCCGTGAGCCGGATGCTCCTGCGCAAGACCTGAGCTGCGCGCCGGGCCGGCTCCCGGGCCCGTCCCGCGGCGGACGCGGAACGGGTGAGGGGGTTAGACCGCCGCGCCGGCACCTGCGTTGAGGGCCAGGTGGGTTTCGACGGTTTCGGCCAGACGGCGCGCGGTGTCTGCAGCGGTTTCCATATCCGCTGCCTCCACCATGACCCGGACCACTGGCTCCGTGCCGGAGGGGCGCAGGAGGACCCGTCCGGTTTCGCCCAGCGCCTGTCCTGCCTGTTCGACGGCGAGGCGCACAGCCTCGTTGGTCTCGACGGCGGACTTGTCCACGCCCTTGACGTTGATCAGCACCTGCGGAAGCTTCTGCATGATTCCGGAAAGCTCCTTCAGGCTCTTCCCGGTCCGGGCAACCTGTGCCGCGAGCTGCAGTCCGGTGAGCACGCCGTCGCCCGTGGTGGCGTATTCGGAGAAGATCACATGGCCGGACTGTTCACCGCCGAGGCTGTATCCCCCGCTGCGCATCCCCTCAAGCACATAGCGGTCCCCCACCCCGGTTTCAATGACCTGGATACCGGCGTCACGGAGGGCGAGCTTCAGGCCGAGGTTGCTCATGACGGTGGCCACCAGGGCATTGTCCTTCAGCGTGCCGGCATCCTTCATGGCCACCGCCATGATTGCCATGATCTGGTCGCCGTCCACCACCGTCCCCTCGTGGTCCACGGCGAGGCAGCGGTCCGCGTCGCCGTCGTGGGCGATGCCCAGATCGGCACCGTGGGCCACGACCGCGGCCTGCAGGTTCTCCAGGTGGGTGGAGCCATACCCGTCATTGATGTTGATGCCGTCCGGCTCGGCGCCGATGACCACTACCTCGGCACCGGCGTCGGCGAAGACCTGGGGAGAGCAGCCGCTGGCTGCTCCATGGGCGCAGTCCAGGACGACCTTCAGTCCTTCGATCCGGTTGGGGAGGGTCTGGAGCAGGTGGACGACGTACCGGTCTTCGGCATCCGCAAAGCGGTGGATCCGTCCCACCTCCGCTCCGGTGGGACGCATGCTGGGACGCGACATTTCGGCTTCGATGGCATCCTCGACGGCGTCATCAAGCTTCTGGCCGCCGCGGGCCAGGAACTTGATGCCGTTGTCGGGGGCGGCATTGTGGGAAGCGGAAATGACGACGCCGAAATCGGCTCCCAGGTCCGCAACCAGGTAGGCCGCGGCGGGGGTGGGCAGGACACCGGCGTCGAAGACGTCAATGCCCGAACTGGCCAGTCCGGCCTCCATGGCCGCGGAAATGAAGTCACCGCTGATCCGGGGGTCCCGGGCAATTACGGCCACCGGACGCCGGCCCGGCTCCACGCGGCGGTGTCCGAGCACCACGGCAGCGGCCTGGGCGAGTCCGAGGGCAACTTCGGCGGTGATCAGCCCGTTGGCCAGCCCACGGACGCCGTCCGTTCCAAACAATCTAGTCATTACGTATCCTCAAGCAGTTTGTAGCCGCAGCGGGAGCAACTCTGGGCAACTTACTGGCCCATTCTGCCACCGGTGCGGCTCTGTCTCCGAAACTGAAGTATTCAATACGCCCTTGGCGCGGCCAAATACCTACCGGGTGCGGGTGATCTTTCTCTCCCGCACCCCTGGGCTCCGGCCTCCGGATACGCCAGAAGGCAGCCGCCGTGGCGACTGCCTTCTGGTGAAGCACTGGATTAGCGCTTGGAGTACTGAGGCGCCTTGCGTGCCTTCTTGAGACCGGCCTTCTTGCGCTCGATGACGCGGGCGTCACGAGTCAGGAAGCCTGCCTTCTTCAGGGCGGGGCGGTTGTTCTCGCGGTCAATCTCGTTCAGCGAGCGGGCAACGCCCAGACGCAGCGCACCGGCCTGGCCGGAGGGGCCGCCGCCGTGGATGCGGGCGATGACGTCGTAGGCACCTTCGAGGTCAAGAAGCTTGAACGGCTCGTTGACTTCCTGCTGGTGCAGCTTGTTCGGGAAGTAATCCTCGAGCTCGCGGTCGTTGACAATCCACTTGCCGGTACCCGGAACCAGGCGCACGCGGGCAATAGCCTGCTTGCGGCGTCCCACGGCGGAGCCGGGGACGGTCAGGGCGGGGCGTTCCTTGACAGCGACCTGGGCCGAGTCAGAGGATTCCGAGGTGTAGCTCGAAAGCTCCTCGGTGTTTTCATTCAGCTCTTCAGTGTTCTGAGCCACGATTCTCCTTGAATTAATTTCTTAGTTGGCGGGCCAGAACTACTGGGCGACCTGGGTGATTTCGAAGGTCTTGGGCTGCTGTGCGGCGTGGGGGTGCTCCGCACCGCGGTAAACCTTCAGCTTGCTGATCTGGTCAGCAGCCAGGGAGTTCTTGGGCAGCATGCCGCGGACAGCCTTCTCAACTGCACGTACCGGGTTCTTTTCCAGCAGTTCAGCGTAGTTGACGGAGGACAGACCGCCCGGGTAACCCGAGTGGCGGTAGGCACGCTTCTGTTCGAGCTTGGCGCCGGTAAGGGCAACCTTCTCGGCGTTGATGATGATGACGAAATCGCCCATGTCCATGTGGGGAGCAAAGGTCGGCTTGTGCTTTCCGCGCAGCAGTGTTGCGGTCTGGCTGGCAAGACGGCCTAGGACAACGTCGGTGGCGTCAATGACGTGCCACTGGCGGTTGATGTCGCCGGGCTTCGGGGTGTACGTACGCACGGTGTTTGCCTTCGTTTCTTCTGTCTTAGGTGGCGCGCTGGCCATGGATGCCATGGACAGTGCAGCTTCTCTATGCGTTACCGGATGGTCAGGTGAGGACTGAAGTAACCAGTGGTCCTGATATCTCGGCTATTTCCCCGGGGCCAGGTGGCTCTGCAACGAAGCCGCTCCCGTGGGCATAGGCCTATCGAGGTAGGACACGCACAACGACTATAAACAATAGCCTGCTTACGTAGTCTGGTCAAAAGCTGCCGGTGCGCCCGGATATGGAATTTGCCCCCATTTTACGTCGGCCTCCCGGGGAAGCGCTATTTACGGTGCGCCCGGGTCAGTTCCGCCCGGCCGGCCAGTTCCACGTCCGCCGGGTAGCGGACCTCTTCCAGCACCAGCGGATGGGGCGGCGCCAGGAGCGATTTCGAGTCCCGCATCCTGGCGGCGAGGCGGTCTGCCAGCCACTGGGGGCGCCGCTCCCCCGAGCCGACCAGCAGGGAACCCCCTACCAGCGAGCGGACCATGTTGTGGCAGAACGCGTCGGCCTGGATGTGGGTGGTGATTATCCCGTCGGAACCGCGCCGGAAGTGAAACTCCTGGAGTTCGCGGATGGTGGTGGAGCCGGTGCGGGGTTTGCAGAAGGAGAGGAAATCCCGGATGCCCAGCACGCCTTCCGCTGCTTCGTTCATCCGCCCGATGTCCAGCGGTGCCTTGAACCAAAGGGTGGTGTGCCGTGACAGCGGGTCCCGGTTCTCGGGCAGGTCGCAGATGCGGTAGCTGTACCGCCGCCAGAGGGCCGAGAAGCGGGCGTCGAAGCCGGCAGGGGCCGGGACTGCGGAAAGGACTTCCACGGCGCCGCCCAGGGCGTCCACGGAGCGCCGCTGCTGCCCGGCATCACGGGCTGCCATGGTGAGTTCCTTGTTGATCACCCCGTGCAGCCTGCGCCGCAGCGAGACTCCGGGGTCCACGTCCCGTCCGCGCGCCAGCTCGTACCATTCCGAGGCGGTGAGATCGAAGTGCACCACCTGTCCGCGGGCATGCACTCCGGCATCGGTCCTGCCCGCCACGGTAATGCGCACGGGCCGGCGCAGCAGCACCGCCAGGGCGTCCTCCACGACGCCCTGCACGGTCCGCAGCCCGGGCTGGGCGGCCCAGCCGGAGAAGGGCGCACCGTCATAGGCAAGGTCCATCCGGACGCGGAAAGGCCCGCCATCCATTTCAGGGACGGCGGGCCTTTCAAGAGTCATAGCACCCATATTAAGGGCACCGGGACCTCAGCGAAGAATTACTTCTTCTCTTCGGTCTCCACGACTGCTTCGGGAGCCTCTTCGGCGACGACTGCTTCATCAGCGGAGTCGGCAGACTCAGCGGAATCAGCAGACTCAGCCGAATCAGCGGAATCAGCGGAGTCGGCAGACTCAACCGGAGCCGGCGCTGCAGCAGCTGCTGCGGTGCTGGCTTCGGCCACGACGGACTGCTTGGCAGAAAGCGGTTCCAGGACCAGCTCGATGACAGCCATGGGAGCATTGTCGCCCTTACGGTTGCCGATCTTGGTGATACGGGTGTAACCGCCGTCGCGCTTCTCGACTGCCGGAGCAATGTCGGTGAAGAGCTCGTGAACGATGCCCTTGTCGGAGATCAGGGCCAGGACGCGGCGGCGGGAGGACAGGTCCCCGCGCTTTGCGAACGTGATCAGGCGTTCCGCGTAGGGACGCAGACGCTTGGCCTTGGTCACCGTGGTGGTGATCTGCTTGTGCTCGAACAGCTGCGCGGCAAGGTTGGCCAGCATCAGGCGCTGGTGTGCCGGGCTGCCTCCGAGGCGCTTACCCTTGGTGGGTGTAGGCATTACTTTTTCTCCTCAAACGGTGCCGTACGGTGCTTGAAAAGCCCGCCGGCAAGAATTTGCTTCAGTTAGAGCTCGTCGTCCGAGTATTCGGACTCGTCCTCTTCAATAGCTGCGGCACGGGCGGCCAGGTCGAATCCGGGAGGGGAATCCTTCAGGGACAGACCCAGTTCAACCAGTTTTGCCTTCACCTCATCGATGGACTTCGCACCAAAGTTGCGGATGTCCATCAGGTCAGCCTCGGAGCGGGCTACGAGTTCACCCACGGTGTGGATGCCTTCGCGCTTGAGGCAGTTGTACGAACGCACAGTCAGCTCGAGATCTTCGATCGGCAGGGCCATGTCGGCTGCCAGTGCGGCATCCGTGGGGCTCGGACCGATTTCAATACCTTCAGCGGCGGTGTTGAGTTCACGTGCCAGGCCGAACAGTTCAACCAGGGTGGTACCGGCAGAGGCGACAGCGTCGCGCGGTGCAATGGCATCCTTGGTCTCAACGTCAACGATCAGGCGATCGAAGTCGGTGCGCTGTTCAACACGGGTGGCCTCCACGCGGAAGGTCACCTTCAGGACCGGCGAGTAGATGGAGTCAACCGGGATGCGGCCGATCTCCTGGTCACCGGACTTGTTCTGGCTGGCCGACACGTAGCCGCGGCCGCGCTCGATGGTCAGTTCGAGTTCGAACTTGCCCTTCGAGTTCAGCGTGGCGATGTGCAGGTCGGGGTTGTGGAACTCCACACCGGCCGGCGGAGCGATGTCCGCAGCCGTAACCACGCCGGGGCCCTGCTTGCGCAGGTAGGCCACAACGGGCTCGTCGTGCTCGGAGGAAACCGAGAGGTTCTTGACGTTCAGGATGATCTCGGTGACATCTTCCTTGACGCCGGGAACCGTCGTGAACTCGTGCAGCACGCCCTCGATGCGGATGCTGGTTACAGCGGCACCGGGAATGGAGGACAGCAGGGTACGACGGAGGGAGTTACCGAGGGTGTAACCGAAACCCGGCTCCAGGGGTTCAATGATGAACCGTGAGCGGTTGTCGGCTACGACTTCTTCAGTGAGGGTGGGGCGCTGTGCAATGAGCACTTGCATTTCCTTTCAGCGAGCATCCGCTATATGACGCAACACAAATGGTGGAAACGACGACGACGGGTCTTCCGCGGGCGTCTTGGACGGCTTACAGCCAGCCCGGGACCGGTGCCCGCCGGCGGGCAGGCCACTGTATGAGAGTGGGCTGCCCGCCGGGGGAACCGGAACCGCAGTGCTGCTTATACGCGGCGGCGCTTCGGGGGACGGCAACCGTTGTGTGCGCTCGGAGTGACGTCCTGAATGGAGCCAACCTCCAGGCCGGTGGCCTGCAGCGAACGGATGGCGGTCTCGCGACCGGAGCCCGGACCCTTCACGAAGACGTCGACCTTGCGGACGCCGTGCTCCTGTGCGCGCTTAGCGGCAGCTTCAGCAGCCATCTGAGCAGCGAACGGGGTGGACTTACGCGAGCCCTTGAAGCCAACCTCACCGGCGGAAGCCCATGAGATAACAGCACCGGACGGGTCCGTGATGGACACGATGGTGTTGTTGAAGGTGCTCTTGATATGCGCCTGGCCGAGCGCGATATTCTTCTTATCCTTGCGACGCGGCTTGCGGACCGCTCCACGAGTCTTGGGGGGCATTACTTCTCCTACAAAGAGTTTGGTTTAGGTGGCCCGGATTCGGGCCGTGGCCGAAAGACCGCTTATTTAGCGGCCGGCCTTCTTCTTACCGGCAACGGTGCGCTTCGGGCCCTTACGGGTACGAGCGTTGGTCTTCGTGCGCTGACCGTGGACGGGCATGCCGCGGCGGTGCCGGATGCCCTGGTAGCTGCCGATCTCGACCTTGCGGCGGATGTCAGCGGCCACCTCACGGCGGAGGTCACCCTCAACCTTGAAGTTGCCCTCGATGTAGTCACGCAGCTGAACGAGTTCAGCGTCGGTGAGGTCCTTGACGCGAGTTTCCGGGCTGATGCCGGTCTCTGCAAGGGTCTGCTCTGCACGGGTCTTGCCCACGCCGTAGATGTAGGTAAGCGCAATCACTACCCGCTTTTCGCGGGGAATGTCAACGCCAGCGAGACGTGCCATATCGGCGGTTCTCCTTTGGTTATTACCGGAGGTCTGAAGCAGTGCGTCCCTGTTGCCAGGTCCCCGGCCTCCGTACCGGGGGTATGCGTCACGCGTATAGACGCTGCACTGCCATATTCAATTAACTACGCGTGGGCTGACTCCCTGTAACAGGGGCCCTCATGCCGGTGCCCTTGCGGACCTCGGAGCTAGAGAGGCTAATTAGCCCTGGCGCTGCTTGTGGCGCGGGTTCTCGCAGATCACCATGACTCGACCGTTACGGCGAATCACCTTGCACTTATCGCAGATCTGCTTGACGCTCGGCTGGACCTTCATGGTTTTCCTTTGCGTGGTTGCAGGGTTGAGCCTGATCGGTCAGCGGACCGGCTCAGCCGGTACGCCGTCCGTCTCGGCAGCGGTTTACTTGTAGCGGTAGACGATGCGACCCCGGGTGAGGTCGTACGGGCTAAGTTCCACCACAACGCGGTCTCCTGGGAGGATGCGAATGTAGTGTTGACGCATCTTTCCCGAGATGTGTGCGAGCACAATGTGGCCGTTGGCCAGCTCAACGCGGAACATCGCGTTGGGCAGGGCTTCGTTTACCGAGCCCTCGATCTCAATGACGCCGTCTTTCTTGGCCATATCCTCCGCTAACGTCTGTGTTGCCGGTTTGGCGCCGGCAACGGTTTTTCGAATGTGGCCGTCACGTCCGTTCCGTCCACCGCTTCGGCGCACGAGGCATCGAAAACGGTCAATCCGGGCACGAATGTAGAGACAACCAACAGATAACTCTACGGGATGACCCCCCATAAGTTAAATCGCTCCGGGTGTCCAGTTTGCGTTCCGGGTAATCGCTGCCCTTCCGGCGTACCTCCAGGGGGGCGGCGGCGCTACCGGGGCACCGTGGCCGACGCCGGCCCGGTTCGGCGGAAAGCAGCAGGCCCCGTGCCGGAACGGAACGGGGCCTGCTGTGTCCTGCGGTACCGACATCGGTACCGACATCCGAGCGTCGTGCTGTCCCGGTGCCGGAAAATCCGCGCAGGCTAGGGAACGGGTACCGGGGTGACGCCCAGCGGCTCCAGCCGCGAGGCACCGCCGTCGGGCGATGTCAGCACCCAGATCCCCTTCTCGTGGATCGCCACGGAGTGTTCCCACTGGCTGGACCGGCTCCCGTCTTCGGTGACAACCGTCCAGTCATCATCGAGGGTACGGGTGAGGATCTTGCCGCGCACCAGCATTGGTTCAATGGCCAGGCACAGTCCGGGCTTCAGCTTCGGGCCGTTGTGGCCGGTCCGGTAATTCAGCACGTCCGGTGCCTGGTGCATCTGGGTGCCGATGCCGTGGCCGACGTAGTCTTCGAGGATTCCCAGGCGCTTGCCCGGGACGCTGCTGACGTAGTCGTCGATGGCCGCGCCGATGTCCCCCACGAACCTGCCCTTGGCAGCAGCTGCGATTCCGTGCCACATGGCGTTCTCGGTGACGTCGGACAGGCGCTGGTCCTCGGGATCCGGCGTACCCACGATCACGGTACGCGCGGAGTCCGAATGCCAGCCGTTCACGACTGCTCCGCCGTCAATGGAAATGATGTCGCCGTCCTGCAGCACCCGGTCCCCCGGGATGCCGTGGACAACTTCCTCGTTCACGGAGGTGCAGACCGTGGCCGGGTAGCCGTGGTAGCCCAGGAAATTGGAGGTCGCTCCGGCTTCCTGAAGCACGCCGGCAAATACTGCGTCAATCTCCCGGGTGCTGACTCCGACGTCCGCGGCCTTCACGGCCGCGTCGAGGGCGGAAATCAGTACAAGGCCGGCTTCGCGCATAATGCGCATCTGCTCGTTGGTTTTGTATTCGATTCGAGGCTGGCCGAACATGTGTCTTCTAACTTCCTAGCGGGATTGCTGTTAGCGCCGTTCTTCTTTTTAGCGCAGGTCCTTCAGTGCTTCCATGACGCGCTCAGTGACATCGTCGATGGCGCCGAGACCGTCTACGCGGGTCACGATGCCGCGGTCCTCATAGCGGGCGACGACGTCGCCTGTCTGCTGCTTGTAGAGGTCCAGGCGGTGCCGGATGACATCTTCGGTGTCATCGCTGCGCCCTTCGAGTTCTGCACGCCGAAGCAGGCGGGCAACGAGTTCGTCGTCGTCGGCGGTCAGCAGGAGGACTGCGTCGAGCTTCTGGCCGTTGCCGGCGAGGATATCGTCCAGTTCCTCCACCTGCGCCACGGTGCGCGGGTAGCCGTCGAGCAGGAAGCCCGCTTCGACGTCGTCCTCGGCAAGGCGGGTGCGGACCATGTCGTTGGTGACGGAATCCGGAACGAAGTTGCCGGCGTCGATGTACTTCTTGGCCTCCACGCCGAGCGGAGTCTGCTCCTTGACGTTGGAGCGGAAAATGTCGCCGGTCGATATTGCCGTGACACCGAGGCGGTCCGAGATCCGGGCCGCCTGTGTTCCTTTACCGGCACCGGGAGGTCCGATAATGAGCATTCTTGTCATCGCAATAACCCTTCGTAGTGACGTTGCTGGAGCTGCGCGTCAATTTGTTTGACTGTTTCCAGTCCCACACCAACCATGATGAGGATTGACGTTCCGCCGAACGGGAAGTTCTGGTTAGCTCCAACCAACACCAGAGCAATCAGCGGGATCAGGGCGACGAAGCCCAGGTAGAGGGCGCCGGGCAGCGTGATCCGGGAGAGCACGTACTGCAGGTATTCGGCGGTGGGGCGGCCGGCCCGGATGCCGGGAATGAAGCCGCCGTATTTCTTCATGTTCTCCGAGACCTCGTCCGGGTTGAACGTGATCGAGACGTAGAAGTAGGTGAAGAAGACGATCAGCAGGAAGTACACCAGCATGTAGAGCGGGTGGTCGCCGCTGACGAGGTAGTTGTTGATCCATACCACCCATCCCGGGGGCGTGCCCTGGCTCGGGGTATTGAACTGGGCCAGGAGGCTCGGCAGGTACAGCATGGAGGACGCAAAGATCACGGGGATCACGCCGGCCATGTTGACCTTGATCGGGATGTAGGTGTTGGTGCCGCCGACGGTGCGGCGGCCGACCATCCGCTTGGCGTACTGCACCGGGATGCGCCGCTGGGACTGTTCCACGAAGATGACCAGGGCCACCGTCAGGATGCCCACGGCGATGACGGCCAGGAAGATGGTCCAGCCCTGGGCGGTGAGGATGGCGCCGAGGGCGCTGGGGAAGGACGCCGCGATGGAGGTGAAGATGAGCAGCGACATACCGTTGCCCACACCCTTTTCCGTGACGAGTTCACCCATCCACATGATGACGCCGGTGCCGGCGGTCAGCGTGACGATGAGCAGCAGGACGGTCACCAGGTTGTCATCAGGGATGATCGGCAGGGAGCACTGGTTGTTGAACAGCGCACCGGAGCGGGCCAGGGAGACGACCGTGGTCGCGTTGAGCAGGCCGAGCGCAATGGTGAGGTAGCGCGTGTACTGGGTCAGCTTGGACTGGCCCTGCTGGCCTTCATCGTAGAGGGCCTGGAAGTGCGGGATCACGACGCGGAGCAGCTGAACAATGATGCTGGCCGTGATGTAGGGCATGATGCCGAGGGCAAAGATGGAGACCTGCAGCAGCGCACCGCCGCTGAAAAGATTGACGAACTGGTAAATACCACCGGAAGTGGCACCCAGATTCAAGCACTGCTGCACATTGCCGTAGTCAACACCCGGGGCCGGGATAAAAGCACCCATGCGGAAGATAGTGATGATTCCCAGCGTAAACAACAGCTTGCGTCGCAGATCTGGTGTCCGGAAAGCCCGGCCAATAGCGCTAAGCAAGCGTCCTCCTGAAGTTTGAAAGTCCAATCCGGACTTGTGACAGAAACAGAGTCTAGCCGTTCGGGGCCCTTACTGCGTTAACGCCATACGGGACGCGGTAGTTGCCTTAAACAGAACTGAACTCCCGGCGGACCGGATGGGTCCGCCAGGAGTTCAGTGGTAAAACGAGGGATCGTGCACCCCTCCCCTGTCCGCACACATGATGTGTCCGGACGGGGAGGGCAGACAGACCCGCCACGTAAGTCTTAGACCGTGGTGGTGGATCCGCCGGCTGCGGCGATCTTTTCTGCGGCGCTGGCGGAGAAGGCGTTGGCCGAGACATCAACCTTGACGGTGATGTCGCCGGAGCCGAGGACCTTCACGGGCTGGTTCTTGCGAACCGCACCCTTGGCAACCAGTGCTTCGATGTCCACGGTGCCGCCTTCGGGGAACAGCTCCGAGATCTTGTCCAGGTTGACAACCTGGAACTCGACCCGGAACGGGTTCTTGAAGCCGCGCAGCTTCGGCAGACGCATGTGCAGCGGAAGCTGCCCGCCTGCGAAGCCTGCCTTGACCTGGTAGCGGGCAGCCGTACCCTTGGTACCGCGGCCTGCCGTCTTACCCTTGGAACCTTCACCGCGGCCTACGCGGGTCTTGGCCGTCTTGGCACCGGGTGCCGGACGCAGGTGATGGACCTTCAGAGTTTTGTTATCTTCGGGCATGTTACTTCGCCTCCTCAACCTTCACGAGGTGCGGAACCGTGTTGATCATGCCAACGGTCACTGCATCAGCAGTACGGACGACGGAGTCGCCGATGTGCTTCAGGCCCAGTGAACGCAGCGTGTCGCGCTGATTCTGCTTACCACCGATGGTGGACTTGATCTGAGTGATTTCCAGCCGAGCCGTGCTAACGGCAACGTTCTTCGGAGTCGACATCAGGCACCTGCCTTCTGCATGTTGCGGAGCATCGCGGCGGGGACAACCTGGTCGAGCGGAAGGCCGCGGCGTGCTGCCACTGCCTGGGGCTCTTCGAGGCGCTTCAGCGCATCAACCGTGGCGTGCACGATGTTGATGGCGTTGGAGGACCCGAGCGACTTGGACAGCACGTCGTGGATGCCGGCGCATTCGAGGATGGCGCGGACCGGACCGCCGGCGATAACGCCGGTACCCGGGGAAGCCGGACGCAGCAGGACAACGCCTGCGGCAGCTTCACCCTGGACGAGGTGCGGGACGGTTCCACCGATGCGCGGGACGCGGAAGAAGGACTTCTTGGCTTCTTCGACGGCCTTCGCGATAGCGGAGGGAACTTCCTTTGCCTTGCCGTAGCCAACGCCGACCATGCCGTTGCCGTCTCCGACAACAACCAGGGCGGTGAAGCTGAAGCGACGACCACCCTTGACCACCTTGGCAACACGGTTGATGGTCACGACGCGTTCAATGAACTTGTCCTTCTCATCATTGCGTCCGCCGTCGCGGCCACCGCGGCCACCGCGTTCGCCGCGGCCTCCACGGTCGGAGCGCTGCTCGCCGCGACGTCCGCCGCGGCGGTCGTCGGTACCGGTGGCTGCGGCTTCCTTGGTCTCAGTTGCCTCAGCAGCTGTAGCTTCAGTCACCTGATTTTCCTTTTCCTTGTTTACCTCGGTCACAGTGCCAGCCCACCTTCACGTGCGCCGTCTGCAACTGCAGCAATACGGCCGTGGTAGCGGTTACCACCGCGGTCAAAGACAACGGCCTCGACACCGGCGGCCTTGGACCGCTCAGCGACGAGCTCGCCTACGCGCTTGGCCTTGGCGGTCTTGTCGCCGTCCAGTGCACGCAGATCCGCTTCCATGGTGGATGCGGAGGCCACGGTTACGCCGCGGGTGTCATCGACAACCTGGACGAAGATGTGGCGGGCGGAGCGGTTGACCACGAGGCGCGGACGAGCCGCGGTTCCGGAAATCCGCTTGCGGATACGCAGCTGGCGACGGCTGCGCAGGGCAGACTTGCTCTTGCTGTGCTTCTTCTTATTAATGCTGATGGCCATGGTTACTTACCAGCCTTTCCGACCTTGCGGCGGACAATCTCGCCGGCGTAACGAATACCCTTGCCCTTGTAGGGGTCGGGCTTACGCAGCTTGCGGATGTTGGCGGAAACCTCGCCCACCTGCTGCTTGTCGATACCGGACACGGTGACCTTCGTCGGGGCAACCACGGTAAGCGTGATGCCTTCGGGGGCCGCGACGGGGACCGGGTGGCTGTAGCCCAGGGCGAACTCGAGGTCCGCTCCCTTGGCAACAACGCGGTAACCGGTACCAACGATTTCCAGATCCTTCTTGTAGCCTTCGGTCACGCCGGTGATCATGTTGCTGATCAGCGTGCGGGTCAGGCCGTGGAGGGAGCGGGATTCGCGCTCGTCGTTCGGGCGGGTAACGGTGATGGTGCCGTCTTCAAGCGTGGCCGTGATCGGGCTGGGCACAGTGTGGCTCAGCTCGCCCTTGGCGCCCTTGACGGATACAACGTTGCCGTTGATGGCGATATCTACTCCGGCAGGAACCGGGATGGGCAGACGTCCAATACGTGACATTTTTCTTTCCCTTCCCTGCTACCAGACGTAGGCGAGGACTTCCCCACCTACACCCTTCTTGGCGGCCTGGCGGTCGGTCAGAAGACCTGACGACGTCGACAGGATTGCGATACCCAGACCACCCAGCACGTGCGGCAGGTTGGTGGACTTCGCGTAAACGCGCAGGCCGGGCTTGGAGATGCGGCGAACGCCGGCGATGGAACGCTCGCGGTTCGGACCGAACTTGAGGTCCAGGGTCAGCTTCTTGCCAACCTCGGCCTCTTCTTCCTTCCAGCCGGCGATGTAACCTTCGGCCTTGAGGATGTCAGCAACGCGCGCCTTGAGCTTGCTGTAAGGCATGGACACGGAATCGTGGTATGCCGAGTTTGCATTGCGCAGACGCGTGAGCATATCTGCGACAGGATCTGTCATTGTCATGTGGGCTCTTGCCCTCCCTCGTAACGGTTTCCTGCAGGAGCGCCGTGCGGCATAGCCTCACGGATCTCCGTCGGACCTGTTACGTAGTAATTAATCTTCGGATTTGAACGGGAAGCCGAGCGCCTTCAGCAGCGCGCGTCCCTCGTCATCGGTCTTTGCAGTGGTAACCACGGTGATGTCCATGCCGCGTACGCGGTCGATCTTGTCCTGATCGATTTCGTGGAACATCGACTGTTCGGTCAGACCGAACGTGTAGTTGCCGTTGCCGTCGAACTGCTTGCCGTTCAGACCGCGGAAGTCACGGATACGGGGCAGTGCCAGGGTGACCAGGCGGTCCACGAATTCCCACATGCGGTCGCCGCGCAGCGTAACGTGCGCACCGATCGGCATGCCTTCGCGCAGCTTGAACTGTGCGATGGACTTGCGTGCCTTGGTGACCTGGGGCTTCTGGCCCGTGATCTGGGTGAGGTCCCGGACAGCACCGTCAATGAGCTTGGAGTCCTTGGCGGCATCTCCAACACCCATGTTCACGACGACCTTGACGAGGCCGGGAACCTGGTTGACGTTTGCGTAGTTGAATTCGTCCTGCAGGGTCTGCTTGATCTCCGCTGCGTAGCGGGTCTTCAGACGGGGAACGATCTTGGTGACAGTCTCAGTCATTAGAGGTCCTTCCCAGAGCCCTTGGCCACGCGGATACGCACAGTGCGCTCACGGCCATCTTTTTCGACGGTTGCGGTGCGGAAGCCCACGCGGGTCGGCTTCTTGGTCTCCGGATCGACAATGGCGACGTTGGAAACGTGGATCGGTGCTTCAACAACCTCGATGCCGCCGGTGTTGGAACCGCGGGAGGTCTGGCCGACCTTGGTGTGCTTGGTGACGCGGTTGATGCCTTCAACGAGAACGCGGTTGCTCTCGGGGAAAACCTTCAGAACCTTGCCCTGCTTGCCGCGGTCTCCGCCGCGTTCAGCCTTTGCACCGGTGATGACCTGAACGAGGTCACCCTTCTTAATCTTTGCCATGGACTACAGCACCTCCGGAGCCAGCGAAATGATCTTCATGAACTTCTTGTCGCGAAGTTCGCGGCCGACCGGCCCGAAGATACGGGTACCGCGGGGGTCGCCGTCATTCTTCAAGATCACTGCAGCGTTCTCATCGAACTTGATGTAGGAACCGTCCTGGCGGCGGCGTTCCTTCTTGGTACGGACGATGACGGCCTTGACCACGTCGCCCTTTTTGACGTTGCCGCCGGGAATTGCATCCTTGACGGTGGCAACAATGGTGTCACCAATGCCTGCGTAGCGACGGCCGGATCCACCGAGAACGCGGATGGTCAAGATTTCCTTGGCACCCGTGTTGTCGGCGACCTTCAGTCGCGACTCCTGCTGAATCACTTATAACTCCTGTCGTCGCGCCGGTTCTCATTACTGAGCCTTGCGGAACGGATATGGGTGGACCCCGTAATACTGGTACTCAACGCCGGCCGGCCGGGCTGCACGCCAGTGCAGCCGCCCTGGGGGCGTCGAACAAGATTATCGGGCTTTTGTCTCATTCGGCGGTGAGGATGCTGACCGAACTCCGGACACACTTCCGCACCACACAGACAAGATTTCAAGTTTATCGCGAAAAGGCCCCGGATGCGAAATCGAAGATGATAACGCGGCCGGAGCCCTCACGCTGTGGACGGTGCCGGTGTGTTCTCCGCTAAACCGCGGGGAACACACCGGCGGGCCGGCCGGTACTTCTTACTTCTAGGTTACTTGGCCTTTTCGAGGATCTCGACCAGGCGCCACCGCTTCGTAGCGGACAGCGGCCGGGTTTCGGCGATCAGCACGAGGTCGCCGATACCGGCGTCGTTCTGCTCGTCGTGGGCCTTGCGCTTGGAAGTCCGGCGGATAACCTTGCCGTAAAGGGCGTGCTTCACGCGGTCTTCAACCTCGACGACGATGGTCTTGTCCATCTTGTCGGAGACCACGTAGCCGCGTGCGGTCTTCCGGTACCCGCGGGCATCGGCTCCGTTTGCGTCAGTTGTCACTGCTGCCTCATTCTTGTTTTCGCTCACTTGGCATCATCCTCAGCGACCTTGGCTTCAGCTTCAGACTTGTCAGCCTTCTTCTTGGACTTCTTCGGTGCCTCGGGTGCTGCTTCCTCAACGGGAGCGACAACCTCGGGACGAATGCCCAGCTCGCGCTCACGCAGCACCGTGTAGATGCGGGCGATGTCGCGCTTGACTGCACGCAGACGACCGTGGTTTTCCAGCTGGCCGGTGGCCGACTGGAAACGGAGGTTGAACAGCTCCTCCTTGGCCTTGCGCAGTTCCTCTACGAGACGGTCCTTATCGAAGCCGTCCAGCTGCTCAGTTGTCAGCTCTTTTGATCCAACTGCCATTTCTATTCACCACCCTCGCGACGCACAATGCGTGCCTTCAACGGCAGCTTATGGATCGCCAGGCGCAGGGCCTCACGAGCTACCTCTTCGGAAACACCGGAGAGTTCGAAGAGAACCCGGCCCGGCTTGACGTTTGCAACCCACCACTCGGGAGAACCCTTACCGGAACCCATACGGGTTTCGGCAGGCTTCTTCGTCAGCGGACGGTCCGGGTAGATGTTGATCCAGACCTTACCGCCACGCTTGATGTGGCGTGTCATGGCAATACGTGCAGCTTCAATCTGCCGGTTGGTGACGTATGCAGGCGTCAGAGCCTGGATACCCCACTCGCCGAAGCTGACAGCGGTGCCGCCGGTTGCAGCGCCGGAGCGACCCGGGTGGTGCTGCTTACGGAATTTGACTCGACGTGGGATAAGCATTTAAGCCTGTCCTCCTTCTGCTGCGGGGGCAGCTGCCTCAGCGGCCGGAGCCTCTGCAGCGGCGGGCGCGGCGGCTTTGTCGCTGCGCTCGGGACGACGACGGCGGTCTCCGCCACGGTCGCCACGATCAGCGGGGCCGCGGCCCGGACGGTCGTTGGAGCGTCCGCGGGACGGTGCAGCAGCCTGCTGTGCAGCCAGTTCCTTAGCGGTGACGTCGCCCTTGTAGATCCAGACCTTCACGCCAATGCGGCCGAAGGTGGTCTTGGCTTCGAAGAAACCGTAGTCGATCTGCGCACGCAGGGTGTGCAGGGGCACACGGCCTTCGCGGTAGAACTCCGAACGGCTCATTTCAGCGCCGCCCAGACGGCCGGAGCACTGGATACGGATACCCTTGGCGCCTGCACGCTGTGCGGACTGGATGGCCTTCTTCATCGCACGGCGGAAAGCCACGCGGGAAGAGAGCTGCTCAGCAACACCCTGGGCAACCAGCTGAGCTTCCATCTCGGGGTTCTTGACCTCGAGGATGTTCAGCTGAACCTGCTTGCCGGTGAGCTTTTCGAGCTCGCCGCGGATGCGGTCCGCTTCAGCGCCGCGGCGGCCGATCACGATGCCCGGACGTGCAGTGTGGATATCCACACGGACACGGTCACGGGTGCGCTCGATCTCAACCTTGGCGATGCCGGCGCGGTCCATGCCGGTGGACATCAGCTGACGGATCTTGATGTCCTCGCGGACGAAGTCCTTGTAGCGCTGGCCCGGCTTGTTGCTGTCAGCAAACCAGTGCGATACGTGGTCAGTGGTGATGCCGAGTCGGAACCCGTGCGGGTTTACCTTCTGTCCCACTTAGCGTTCCTCCTCGATCGTAGGGGTTGCGACTACCACGGTGACGTGGCTGGTCCGCTTGTTGATGCGGTACGCGCGGCCCTGGGCCCGCGGCTGGAACCGCTTCATGGTGGGTCCTTCATCAACGAATGCTTCGCTGATGATGAGGTCACCTTCGTCGAAGGCCACGCCGTCACGGTCCGCGAGGACTCGTGCGTTGGCCATAGCCGACTGAACTACCTTAAGTACCGGCTCCGAAGCTGCCTGGGGGGCAAACTTCAGAATTGCCAGAGCCTCATTCGCTTGCTTGCCACGAACAAGGTTGACGACGCGCCGGGCCTTCATAGGCGTTACGCGGATATGACGCGCAATTGCCTTGGCTTCCATTGCTTTCCTTCTCTCGTCTTCTGCCGAAAGAGCAGCGCCTAGCGGCGCTTGCCCTTGCGGTCGTCCTTCACATGGCCGCGGAATGTCCGCGTCAGAGCGAATTCGCCGAGCTTGTGCCCGACCATCGACTCGGTGACAAACACCGGAATGTGCTTACGTCCGTCGTGTACGGCGATCGTGTGCCCGAGCATGTCGGGGATGATCATCGAACGGCGGGACCACGTCTTGATGACGTTCTTGGTGCCCTTTTCGTTTTCGGCCGCTACCTTGAGAAACAGGTGCTGGTCGACGAAGGGGCCTTTCTTCAGGCTGCGTGGCATGTTTCCAGGCTCCTATCGCTTGTTCTTGCCGGAACGACGGCGACGCACAATGAGGTTGTCGCTCTCTTTATTGGGGCGGCGGGTGCGGCCTTCGCGCTTACCGTTCGGGTTGACCGGGTGGCGTCCACCGGAGGTCTTACCTTCACCACCACCGTGCGGGTGGTCGACCGGGTTCATGGCGACACCGCGGACGGTCGGGCGTACGCCCTTCCAGCGCATACGGCCGGCCTTACCCCAGTTGATGTTGGACTGCTCGGCGTTGCCGACCTCGCCAATGGTGGCGCGGCAGCGGACGTCGACGTTGCGGATTTCTCCGGAAGGCAGACGCAGCTGGGCGAAGCGGCCTTCCTTGGCAACGAGCTGAACGGAAGCGCCGGCGGAGCGGGCCATCTTGGCACCGCCGCCCGGACGCAGCTCAACTGCGTGGATGGTGGTACCCACGGGGATGTTGCGCAGCGGCAGGTTGTTACCGGGCTTGATGTCAGCCCCGGCGCCGGCCTCTACGAAGTCGCCCTGCTTGAGCTTGTTCGGAGCAATGATGTAACGCTTGGTGCCATCAACGTAGTGCAGCAGCGCAATGCGGGCGGTACGGTTCGGATCGTATTCGATCTCGGCAACGCGGGCGTTGACGCCGTCCTTATCGTGGCGGCGGAAGTCGATCAGACGGTACTGACGCTTGTGTCCACCACCCTTGTGCCTGGTCGTGATCTTACCGGTGTTGTTACGGCCGCCCTTTTTGGGCAGCGGACGTACCAACGACTTTTCCGGCGTCGACCGCGTGATTTCGGTGAAGTCGGCTACGCTCGAGCCGCGACGGCCCGGGGTAGTCGGCTTGTATTTACGGATTCCCATTATTTATTCCTCGTTAAAGTGGTCTCCGCCCTAGCTGAGCGGACCGCCGAAGATGTCGATTGTGCCGTCCTTGAGGGTGACAATTGCGCGCTTGGTGCTCTTGCGCTGTCCCCATCCGAACTTGGTGCGCTTACGCTTACCGGCACGGTTGATGGTGTTGATCGAGTCGACCTTGACGGAGAAGATTTTCTCCACGGCCAGCTTGATCTCGGTCTTGTTCGAGCGGGGGTCGACCAGGAAGGTGTACTTACCTTCGTCGATCAGGCCGTAGCTCTTTTCCGAAACGACGGGTGCAAGCACTACGTCGCGCGGATCCTTAGCGGTGGTCGCGCTCACTTGGCGTCCTCCTTGACTGTGTTCTTGCCGACGAACTCGTCGTAGGCAGCCTTGGTGAAGACCACGTCGTCGGAAACCAGCACGTCGTAGGTGTTCAGCTGATCAACGTAGATCACGTGAACAGCCGGCACGTTGCGCACGGACAGTGCGGCAACATCATTGGCGCGCTCGATGACAACGAGCAGGTTCTTGCGGTCCGAAACCGAACGCAGGGCGTTCAGTGCTTCCTTGGTGGACGGCGCGGTGCCGGCAACCAGGGTTTCGAGGACGTGGATACGGCCGTTGCGTGCCCGGTCAGACAGGGCGCCGCGCAGTGCAGCAGCCTTCATCTTCTTGGGGGTGCGCTGGCTGTAATCGCGAGGCGTCGGTCCGTGGACCACGCCGCCGCCGGTCATGTGGGGTGCACGGATGGAGCCCTGACGAGCCCGGCCGGTGCCCTTCTGCTTGAAGGGCTTGCGGCCTGCACCGCTCACCTCGGCGCGGGTCTTCGTCTTGTGCGTACCCTGGCGGGCGGCTGCAAGCTGAGCAACTACCACCTGGTGGAGCAGCGGTACGTTCGTCTGAACGTCGAAGATCTCTGCGGGGAATTCAACAGTGGTTTCGTTAGCCATGAGACTAAGCTCCCTTCACGGCGGTGCGTACGAGGACGACCTGGCCGCGGGCGCCGGGAACGGCACCCTTGATCAGCAGGAGCGACTTCTCAGCGTCCACACCGTGAACCGTGAGGTTCATGGTGGTGTGACGGACGCCGCCCATGCGGCCCGCCATCCGAACGCCCTTGAAGACGCGGCCCGGGGTGGATGCGCCACCGATGGAACCCGGCTTACGGTGGTTCTTGTGTGCACCGTGGGAGGCACCGACGCCGTGGAAGCCGTGACGCTTCATGACACCGGCAAAGCCCTTGCCCTTGGAGGTTCCGACGACGTCGACCTTCTGGCCGGCAGCGAAGATCTCCACGGAGAGTTCCTGGCCCAGCTCGTAGGTGTCGGCGTCTGCGGTACGCAGTTCAACAACGTGGCGGCGCGGCGTAACGCCGGCCTTTTCAAAGTGGCCGGCCAGCGGCTTGGTCACCTTGCGCGGATCGATCTGGCCGTAGCCGATCTGAACGGCGGTGTAGCCGTCCTTTTCCGCGTTGCGCAGCTGCGTGATGACGTTGGAGTCAGCCTGGACGACGGTTACGGGGATGAGCTTGTTGTTCTCGTCCCAGACCTGGGTCATGCCGAGCTTGGTGCCCAGCAGTCCCTTTACCTGGCGTGTAAGTGAAGTAGACATAAGTATCCGCTCCCCCCCTACAGCTTGATTTCGATGTTCACGTCTGCAGGCAGGTCGAGACGCATGAGCGAGTCAACGGCCTTAGGCGTGGGGTCAATGATGTCGATCAGGCGCTTGTGCGTGCGCATTTCAAAGTGCTCGCGGCTGTCCTTGTACTTGTGCGGCGAACGGATAACAACGTAAACGTTCTTTTCCGTGGGCAGCGGCACGGGGCCTACTACCGTTGCGCCTGCACGCGTGACCGTCTCAACGATCTTCCGTGCTGATACGTCAATGACCTCGTGGTCATACGACTTCAGCCGGATGCGGATTTTTTGTCCCGCCATGGCGTCGTGCCTCTTTCTTCGAGTAATGCTCTCTGTACAGTTTTTGCACCGAACTGCCTTACGGCCTGGCGCCCCTCCAACAGACTGAATCCGGATAATTCCGGGTTCCTCACCCTGCCGAGGCTCCGACCCCCGCGCTCGGGCGTGTCGCGGTGTTGAAGCCAACGACGCCGAGCAAGATTAGGGGCGGGTTATATATGGGCTCTTTCCCTGAAGGATCCGACCCTGCATCAGGCATTATCCTGACCGGGACGCAATCTCACCATTGCCTGATTCCCTGCTGTTCGCAGGAACACGGGCGCATGTGGGCACAAAAGCGCTTGAACAACTTCTCTAGTCTGCCAGACTCGGGCACAGATGGCTAATCAGGCATCTGTGGGCCGGAGGTTCCCCTCCGGGGCTTCCCGTGTCCGGTGACGCTGCTCGTGGAGGGATCTCCGCCGAGCGGCGGTTTTGCTTCCCCAAGTCTAACGCACTGGCTTCGGGGTGCGGAAAAGTCAGCGCCGGTCCCCGCGGTTGGCCCGGCGGATCCGCTTCGCCCGTTCGATCTCGGGACGGAACCGCCGGCGTGAGAATCCCACGCCGGCGGCAACTGCGGCCACGATTGCCAGGAGAAGAAGTAGTTCCATCCTTCGAGCCTAGCGGAGCAGTGACCCCGGCGTCAGTGGGTTCGGTCCCCCTCCGGAAGCGGTGCGGGGTCCTGCGCATCAGCGTCGGGAACGGGCCCCTCCCCTGTGCCGGGACCGGGCCGTGCTGCAGACGAGGGAGCGGGCATAACGCCTGCCGCCGTCGGCGGCGGCGGGGCATGCCCGGCATGCGGACCAGCCGGGGCAGAACCGGCATGCGGACCGGACGGGGCGGGACCGGCGCCCGGGCCGGTTGTTGCGGCCGGAGGATTTCCTGGCTCGTCGGTCCGTACCCGTGTCAGCCGCCAGACGGCCAGGGCAATCAGCCCGATGCCCAGCAGGGCCAGGAGCAGGAAGGTGTAGCCGCGCAGGTACCAAAGCACCGCGAGGACAACACCGGCCGCGCCCCAGAGGGTGAACAACCTCCTGCTGGCGAGGAGACCGAACACCAGCAGCCCCGCGTGCGCCACCAGTGCCCATAGCTGCTTTCCGCTGCCCCCGAAAATGACAGTGGAAAGTCCGCTGGCGGAGAGGATGGCGCCCGCAGCTGCCAGGACCATGGTGCCCCGCCGGTCCCGCTTGCGCAGGAACTCGTAGGCGGCCAGTCCGGTCAGGACCACCGCCCAGTACTGGAGGGACCAGAAGCCATTCACGCTGCCCAGCACCAGCCAGCAGACCCGCAGGACCGCCAGTGCCGCCACGAGCACCGCCGCCTGGGCCGCCGGTTCGCGGAACCGGGCAGGGACCTCCACGAGTGCCAGCACCAGAGCCACAACAAGGGTCGCCGAGCCGGCTACGGCGGACATGTCCGGGGCCATCGCCGGAATGGCGGCGAGAGCCGGTACGAGGGCGGAAGCCGAACCGAGTATCCGCCGGCGAAGCAGGGACGGCGGCATTGCCGGATGTTCAGCGCTGCCGGGCAGGGAAGCCTCAACGGGCCGCAGAGGGGTGGCCAGCCGGATGGCCTGGAGAACTGCAACAGCGGCCCAGACCGGCAGAAGGGATGCAATACCCGTCTCATCGATGCTGCCGAGGACGGTATCGGTGAGACCGCGGAAGAGGAACATCATGCCGAGGACCAGCAGGGGCGGCAGTCCAACCGCCAGCCATGGCCGGTTCCTCGTGTAGGAGACAACCAGGAAGACCGTCCCGCCCGCGGCGGAGGCTGCTGCCAGAAGGAAGCTGTTGTCCCCGTGCGGTGTCGCCGCCAAAACATAGGCGGTATAGCTGACCGCTATGACTAGCAACGCGGTGCGGGTGGGCTTGTCGAGGGACCGGCGGGCTTCCCCGCACAGCGCTGCCGCAGCCAGGACCAGCAGGAACGTGCCTGCCGCTCCCCGTGCAAGCAGCGGATCCGGAACCAATCCCCCGGTGCTGAGGACCACCGGAAGCGCCCCCAGGGCATACCCGGCAGGATAGAGGATCCAGGCTGACCGCTTCTCCCCCGCGCTGTGCCGGCGCGCAAATGCCGCCGCAGCGGTGAGGAGCAGCAGGAACAGGTGAAGGGCCACAGCCGGGCGCTGGGTGTCTGTGCCGGCGTTGAAGCCGTAGGCAAACGGCACGAGCACCAGCAAGGCAAGGCTCAGCCACAGCGAGGCCTCGGCGTATCCGTGCGCGTCGAGGCGGCGGTCCAGCAACGTACGAAGCAACTGCTGCGCCGCCAGGGCCGCAGCGCCTGCAAGGTAGAGCCCGTGCATGCCCGCACCGAGATCGGCCGCCGCCAGGACCGTTCCGATCACCAGCAGCCCCTGCACGCCAAGCAGGTACAAACCACGGTTCGGCTCTTCCCGCTTTAGCGCGGAATGGGCCGCATAGGCCAATGCCGCCAGGACCAGCAGTTCGTAGCCGCGCAGCCCCAGGACGCCGGCACCGACGGCTCCCGCGGCAGCAAACCCCGCCAGGGCCACCGTCTCATACCGGCCGGAAAGCAGCAGTGACGTGGCCGCGTTTGCCGCCAGGGCTGTCCAAAGCAGCACCAGGGTCCAGCCGGACCCCTGTCCCTCGATTCCCCGGGATGCCACCGTTGCCAGCAGCGCCACCAGGGCTGCCGCAGCGAGGAACTCTGCAGCCGATCGAAGCGGCCTGCCCCTCCGCAGCCGGACGACGGCAGCCATCTGGCTGAATACTGCCACGGCGGCTGCGCACAGGACCAGGAACATCAGCGTCCCGCTTTGCCCGGCCTGCGCCTGCAGCCCGACATACGCCAAGGGGACGGCGGCCGAGGCAGCCAGGCCGCCCCAGCGTGCCCACGAGGCAAAACCAAGGGGTTCGAGCCTTACGGCCAGGACAAACCGCAGCACCTGCCCGACGGCGATCCCGACGGCCACGGTGGCGAAGACCGGATGGACATCTCCGGTCAGATCGGCCGCTGCCAGCGCGGCGAGGACCACCGCGAGGACCTGGGCGGCAAGGAGATAGGCGCCCCGCAGGGGATTGCTCCGGCCGAGAACAAGGTAGGCACAGTAGCCAAGCGCAACCGCCACCAGGACCTCGTAGCCCGGCAGCCCCAACCTTCCCGCGCCGATGACGGCCGCTGCCACGAACCCGGCGGGTGCCGTCAGCGCAGGCCAGCTGCGGCGAAGCAGCAGCGAGGTAAAGATATTGACTGCCAGGGCACCCGCCAGCACGGCAAGGCCGGCAATGCCGCCGTTGCCTTCCGCCGCCCGCACCCCGGCGCTGAGCAGCAGGACCAGTGCCGCCGCAATCGCGGCAGCAACGGCAGCACCCCGGCCGGCCGGGTAGAGGCGGCCCGCTTTCGAAACCGTCCTGGAGGCCTGTCCGTCGGCCGTCCCCCCGGCCGTCCCGGAGGCCTGTCCGTCGACCCTCCCCGCAGCCGTCCCGAGGGAATCGCTTCCGGCCGGGTCCAGTACCCCAAAGCCGGTGCGTCCCGCGGCGCCGAGGCTATAGGCCGCCTGCGTGAACGCCGCAGACCCGGCTCCGATAAGCAGCAGGACCACTGCTGTGTCCGAACGTGCCGCGGTGTAGGTGAGGATGTAATAGAGCGGAGGCAGGAGCCCCAGCAGGGCCAACGCAAACCAGAGGATGGTCCGTGACAGGCCGAGGCCGCGAAGCCTCCGGTCAAAAACGATCCGTGCGAGATGCTGGACTGCGGCTGTTACGGCCACGGCAATAAAGATGCCGTCCACTCCCGCACCGAAGTCCGCGGCCACCAGCGCCGCCAGGACGGTCAGCAGTGCCTGCCCTGCCGCTATGTAGTAGCTCCGGTGCGTCCCGGACTCCGTCCTCCGGATCTGCACCGCACAGTAGCAAAGGGCCGCAGCTGCAAGGAGCTCATAGCCCCTGAGGCCGAACACGCCTGCCCCGATGAGCGCAGCGGCAGAAAAGCCTGCGGGCGCGGCCGCAAGGAACAGACCGCGGGGCAGCAGCACCGAGGTCAGGGCGTTGGAAGCTACAACCGCCCACAGGGCGGCGAGGCTCAGTGCAGCTCCGGGCTGCTGCTGGAAGCTGAGCAGCAGGGTCAGTCCCGCGGCACCGCCGGCCGCCGCGCCTACCGCTGCTCCGGGGAACCCTTCAGCCTTTCCGCGGGAGATACGGATAACCGAAACAGCCTGGTTGACTGTCAGTGCAAGCACCGTGGAGGCAAGTGACCAGGCGGCAGCCGGAACGCCTTCCGCGCCGGCAAGGACTGCCAGGACCACCAGGGGCACCAGCAGCACGGCTGCAGCGCGTGCGGCGAGGACGAACACGGGGCGCGCCTGCTGATTTCCATCCACAGCCCGGACCACCAGGTAGGCGCCGAGGATTCCAGTGACCAGGATCCCCGGCCACAATGATCCGCCCGGCATAAGAAGGCTGGGAACGAAGGCGAGGGCGACGGGTACGAGGACACTGAATTCCAGCCGTCCGCCGAGTTTCCATGCGGCGGCCAGGTACGTCAGCAGCACGACGACGGCGGTTCCGGCGAAGGCCGCGGAACTTCCGACGGCCTGCCGCTCCAGAACGACATGCCAGACTCCCGCGGCCAGGCCGGTGCACGCCTGCAGAATCAACAATGCCGCAATGTCCACCCGGAAGAATCTGCGGGCCACGGTTTCCGGAGCAGCGGCGGGTTTCTTCGCGAGGCTCACGGTTGCTGCGGAGGCATCCCCCGGTGCGGATACGGACTCCGGTGCCGTCGGACCGCCCCACGCCGACACGGCGGGTGCCGCGGCTGTTGCTCCGGACGCTGTGGATCCTGGCTGTGTGGATTCTGGCTGTGAGGATTCTGGCTGTGTGGATCCTGGCTGTGTGGATTCGGCTGCTCCGGATCCCACCGGCGGTGCCGGAGGTCCCGGAGGCGCAGATGCCGGCGTTCCGCCTCCCTCAGTTGCTGCCCGGAGGGCGGTGCCCGTGCCGGATGCCGTTTCCGCCCCTGCCCGCGGACGGGGTTCGGCGTCCCAGTCCAGCGGCAGTCCCGTGCTCCTGGAAGCCACCTGCAGCAGGGCTGCTGCACCGTACACCGGGCGCCGTGCCAGGACCCCCGCGGTCTGGGCGGCAACCTGAACAGCGAAGGCCAGCAGTGTCAGCTGGCTGTTATCCGTGAAGGAGTAGAACAGGGAGGTGAGGCCCACGGTGCCCGCGGCCCGCAGCCCGTAGCTGTTGACGAGCCGGTTGCTGGCCGGCCCCTGCCAGAACATGACCGCGTAGTAGAGGGCGAAGGCGAGGAACAGGACGCCCAGCTGCGCCGAGGTCATCTGCCCGGAGATCTGGACACAGGCGATGGCCGTAGCCGGCACCAGATAGCGGTGGGAACGCACGAAGGCATCTACATAGAGGTTGTTCAGCCAGCCGGGGCGTTTGATGGCGGCCAGGCTGATCAACGTGGCGAGGATAACCGTGAAGAGGAAATACCAGACAATCCCCCAGCGCAGGGCGGCCCCGGAAGCAAGACCGGAGGACAGCAGGAAGGTCAGGGCGAGATAGGTGACAACCCGGCTTTCGATTCTTGCCGCGGCGTAGGCAAATGCCGCCGTCCCGACCAGCGAGGTCACCAGCCAGGCTGCCGGACCGTTCGGCAGCACGAAATTGAAGAGTGCGAGTCCGACCACCGGAATGAGGGCCAGGCCGGTGCCCGTGAAGGCGACGGCGGCCGGCTGAAGGCGTTTGCTGCGCGAGTGTATGACCAGCCCGGAAACATAGAACAGTGCCGTGACGGCGACGACGCCGAAGAAACGTGCCTCGGCAGGGATGGCCAGGCCGATAAACAGTGCCGCAGCAGCCACCAGCAGGAGGCTGGCGGAGTACAGGGTGATGTTGATGTTGCGCAGGTCCCTGCGGCGCTTCTCTTCCCTCAGCTGGGCTTCCGTCTTTACCGGCGGAGCCGGCCTGGGCGGAACGGGCCTGGGCAGAACGGGCGTGGGCTGCTCCACTGCCTTCCGGCTCGGGGTTCCCTGTGCCGCGGCCGCGGCGGAGGCATCCGCCGTCCGGGCTGCCGGAACCGGTGACTGAGCGGGTGGTTGGTGCGCAGGGGACGGCACCGGGGCCGCGGGAACCGCCCGGGCGGGGGATGCCCAGGCCGGGCCGGCGGGAGCCGGGGCACCGGGCGACGGCGCAGCCTCCGTGCGGGTAGAAGGTTCCGCGGGCGCCGATGGGGACGCCGCGGATGGGGCAGTGAACCCGGACGCCGCTGGAGTTAGCTCAGGAGTTGCAGCCGGCGCAGCCGCCGCGGACGCAGGATTCGAACCGGCGGCGGACCGCTGCGCCGCGTCCCTGAATCCCGCCTGATAGCCCTCTTCATAGATCCGGGCCGGCGGCGGCAGCGGCCTGCCCTGGGCATCCACGGGCCGGGCGGCTTTCCTGCCCGCCGCCCTGCCCGCGAAAAAGCTGGCTGTGACCGCGGCCAGGAATAAAAAGAAGACCCCCATGAGACTGCTACCTTCCGGATTGTGCTCAACTGCAGACCATCCTAGGGTGCTTCGGCTCACATCCCGGTAACTGTTCCGCCGCGATGTGGACAGGGTTTCCCGCAGGCCGCATCCCGGACAGGTGTGCAGGCATAGACCCCGGATAGTCCGGCCGCGCCTGCCGGTTTGCCCGCGGGCTGTTCCGGCCCGGATGCCAACCTGCTAGCGTCGGCCCACGAGGGACAGGGGGAGGCCCCCGGACGAGTGGAAAGGCCCTGCGGCCATGTATCTTTCGGTCCTTGGAACGCACACCGGCATCACCGGAACGGTGCAGGTTCCCAATTCCAAATACCACGCCCACCGGGCGCTCATCCTGGCTTCCCTGGCCCCGGGCACAAGCCGGATTTCGGGACTCACCGATGCCCGGCATGTCCACTACACGGTCTCCATGCTGCGCCAGCTCGGGACCGGCGTTGAGGTGCAGGATGACACCTATATTGTCCACGGCGGCCCCTACACTCCCCTCCGCCCGAGCGTCTCGGCCGGCAGTTCAGGCACGACCCTGTATTTCATGGCCGGGCTGGCTTCGCTGGGGACGCGTGACGTCGTCGTGACCGGGCAAAAATACTTTCAGCGCCGGCCCATCGGCGCCCTGCTTGCCGCCCTTCGCGCCATGGGTGTGGACATCGAGTCCAGCACCGGCTGCCCTCCCCTGCGGGTGGCGCACGGGAGGCCGCGCGGAGGTGAAGTCCACATATCGGGCACGCTGTCCCAATGGATCTCCGGCCTGCTGCTGCTGGCACCGTTTGCACGCTCGGAAACCACGGTGGTGGTGGAGGGCGCACAGAACGAAGGCAGCTATGTGGAACTGACCCTGGCTATGATGGCGCGCTTCGGCCTGCACGTGGAGGCATCCGAGGACCGGCGGCATTTCCGTATCCCGCCGGACCAGCAGGCCCGCCCCGCGGATCTGCGGATGCCTCCCGACATCGGTTCGGCGGCCTTCGGCCTGGCGGCGGCAGCCCTGCATCCGGCTGATGTTGCCCTTGCCGGCCTGCGTTCCACGTCCTCGGCAGGCTCCGACCACCCCGAGGCGGATTTCCTCGACCTGGCTGCCGAAATGGGTGTGCCCATGGACTACGATCCGGCAGCAGACGCAGTGCGGGTCCGCCATCAGGGGCTGTCCCTGCAGCCGGTGGATGTGGATTGCCGCCGCGTGCCGGACATGCTTCCCGTGCTGTCCGTTATGGCGTGCTTCGCCAAGGGCCGCAGCGTTTTCCGGCACATTGACCATGTGCGCATGAAGGAGTCTGACCGGGTGGCAGCGATGCTGCAGTTGAACTCCATGGGCGCTGACCTCACGGTGGAGGGCTCCACCCTGGCAGTCCGCGGAGTCCGCGGCCTGGACGGCGCCGATCTCTCCTCCTTCAACGACCACCGGGTCCTGATGTCCCTGGCTGTGGCGGCCTCCGCGGCGGAAGGGCGCAGCACCCTGACCTATCCCCATGCCTACCGCATCTCCTACCCGGAGTATCTGAGTGCCATGACCGGCTTCGGGCTGCGGATGCAGGTGGAAGCCGGTGTTCTGCGGCGCCCCCTTCCCAGCCGCCCCGCCAGAACCGCACGGGGAAGCCGGCCGCGGACCATCGCCGGTCCGGCAGCCGTGGAAGCCTGTGCCGCCGTGACCGGTCCGGACTGGGTGCGGCGGTGGGCGGCGGAACGGCCCAATGAAACGGCCGTGGTCGACGGCGGCACCGGGGCATCGGGGCACTTGACGTGGGTGGAACTCGATGCCCTGGCCGACCGTGCCGCCGCCGCGCTGCTGGAGCTGGGGGTGCGCCCGGGAGACCGAATCGCGTTCCAGCTGCCCAACCAGAGCGAATTCGTTGTCCTCACCGTTGCGGTCCTCCGGCTGGGCGCGGTCGCCGCTCCCGTGATGCCCATCTTCCGGGAGCGGGAGGTGGCGCTGGCACTGCACCGCGCGGCCGCCCGGGTATTCGTCACCGTGGAGGAGTTCCGCGGACGCCTGCCGGCCGAGGAACTCGCCGGCCTCCTTCGCCGCCCGGACGCCGCCGGCCCAGTGCCACCGCTTTCCCTGGCCAATGTCCTGGTGCTGCGGTCTCCGGGGTCCGTGCGTCCGCTTCCCTCGGTCCCCGGCGGCCCGCGCTTCACCGACTGGGATGCGGCCCTGCAACAGGCACCGTCCGGACCGGCCCTGCTGCCGGAGGCGGCGCCGACTGCCCGGGATGCTGCGCAGCTGCTGTTTACCTCCGGCACTTCCGGCGAGCCCAAAGGCGTGGTGCACCGCCACGGAACACTCAGCCGTGCCGCCGCCATGGAGGCCGCCCATCTGGGCCTCACCAGCGACGATGCCGTCTTCATTCCGTCCCCACTGGCCCATCAGACCGGTTTCCTCTACGGCATGTGGCTCTCCTTCGTTCTCGGCTGCCCGCAGATCCTGCAGCCTGTCTGGGACCCGGAACGCGCCCTGCAGCTTATGCGCGGCTGGCGGGCCACCTTCGTGCAGGCAGCCACCCCGTTCCTGACCGACCTGGTGTCTGCCGTGGATGCGGGCACCCCGGCCCCGCCCACCCTGCGCATCTTTGTCGCCACCGGCGCAGCCGTCCCCCGGCACCTCGCCGAACGCGCCACCCGGGTCCTGGGCGCCGGGATCTGCGGGGCGTTCGGCACCACCGAAACCTGCCTGGGCACCCTGGCCTCGCCCCGGGACGAGCCGGTCAAGGTGTGGGGCACCGACGGGCGGGCGCTGGAGGGCGTACGGACCCGGATTGTCGACGACGTCGGCCGCCTCCTGCCGCCCGGAGTGGAAGGCAACTTCGAACTCAGCACTCCCACCGTCTTCGAGGGCTACCTTGACCGTCCGGACCTGACCAAGGAAGTGTTTACGGAAGACGGCTGGTACCGCACCGGCGACACGGCAATTCTCGACGGCGCCGGGTTCCTGCGCATTACCGGACGGGTCCGCGACATCATCAACCGCGGAGGGGAGAAAATCCCGGTGGCCGAGATCGAGCAGCTGCTCTACCGGCACCCTGCCGTGCTCGACGTCGCCCTGGCTGCCATGCCCGATGAACGGCTGGGTGAACGGGCCTGCGCCTTCGTGGTTCCGGTGCCGGGAAGACGCCCGCTGCTGGCAGACCTTACCGGGTTCCTCGACGGCCACCAGGTGTCCAGGCATTACTGGCCCGAACGCCTCGAGCTGGTGGATGCCCTCCCCCGCAACGCCGTGGGCAAGGTGCAGAAGTTCCTGCTGCGGGATACTGCCCGCGGCTTTCCCCCACCGGATCGGAGCAGCCAGTGACCACACCAGCGATCACCGCCGACGGACGGGGCAGCGCTGTTCCGGAACCGGACTACCGCGACCTGCTCGCATCCGTCACCGCCTGGGTTGAAGGCCCCGGCGAGGAATGGGCCGGCCGCATCGAAGCCACCGGCACCGTGCCTGATGCCCTGTGGAAGGAACTGCGCGGGGCCGGGTTCCTGGCCCTGGCCGCTCCCCCGGACCTGGGCGGCCGGGGGCTGAGCTTTGTCCAGTGGATGGGGCTGATGGAGGTTTTCTCCCGGTCGCACGCCTCGGTCCGCATGATTGTGCACGTGGTCAACGGCACCTGGCGGGCCATGAACCCGCACGCGGAGGAGGCGCAGCGCCGCAGGTTCGTCCGCCCGTCCGTCGCCGGGGACCTCTTGGTGGCCTTCACCCTGACCGAACCCGGCAACGGGACGGGCGCCGACATCACCTCGAGTGTCCGGCGGGCAGGCGACACATATTACCTCTCCGGGCGCAAGCATATGATCACGTTCGGGGTGCGCTGTGACTACTGGCTGCTCTTTGCCCGGTTGGAAGGGAGCACGGGGAGCGGCGGGACGGTGGCGCTGCTGGTGGACCGGCATGCCCCCGGCGTCGAGGTCGAAGATACATCCGACACCATGGGTGTCCGCGGCACCGACCACGCCTCCCTCACCTTCACGGACACTCCCGTCCCCGTAGCCAACCGCATCGGCGCGGAAGGGGACGGACTGGCCGTTGCCCTCGGCGGCTTCCTTACTCCCAGCCGGATCTCCGTGGCGATGAGCTGCGTCGGGCTGGCCCAGCGTGCCCAGCAGCTCGCGGTCGCCTACTCCTTGGAGCGCACCACGTTCGGCAAGCCGCTGGCCTCGCGGCAGGCCATCGCCTTCGCCCTGGCGGAAAACGCCGCCGACATAGCGGCCGCCCGCGCACTGACCCTGCATGCCGCGCAGGCATGGCAGGACGGCGCCGTCGACGCCGGGTCCCTTTCATCCATGGCCAAGCTCACCGCCGTGGATATGCTCACCCGAGTCACCGACAAGGCGCTGCAGGTCCACGGCGGCATCGGTTACTGGAAGACCATGCCCATCGAGCGCGTCTACCGCGACGCGCGGGCGCAGCGCTTCGAAGAAGGGACAAACGAGATCCAGAAGGCGGTGATTGCCCGCCATCTGTTCCGCCGGTCAGACGCTGCGGCCGCGGACGACGCCGGACCCGCCAAGGCCCCCGCACCCGCCGGCGCGCCTACCGTCCTGGAGTGACCACCCCGATGCTGGACCGGGTCTTCTCCCCTGTTTCCCTGGGTCCGCTGCAGCTGGACCACCGCATCGTGATGGGGTCCATGCACCTGAACCGGGAGGACGATCCCCGTGCCCTGGCGGCGTTCTACCGGGAAAGGGCAGCCGGCGGGGCAGGCCTGATCGTCACGGGCGGGGCCGCAGTGAACCGGACGGGTGCCGGCGGGGCGAATTATCTGCTGATCAATGACCCTGCGGCGGCGGCCGTGATGTCTCCGGTCCTGGACGCGGTGCACCATGCCGGCGGAAAAATGGCCCTGCAGCTGTTCCACGCAGGACGCTACGCCTTCGAAGCAACCTACGGCATCACGCCTGCTGCGCCCTCGGAGGTGTATTCGGACTTCTCCCGCTGCGTCCCCCGCGCAATGACCCAGACCCAGATCGAGGACACCCTGTCCGATTTCGCCGCCGGTGCAGCTGCGGCCCGCAGCCTCGGGTTCGACGCCGTGGAAATTATGGGGTCGGAGGGCTACCTGATCAACCAGTTCGCCTCACCCCTGACGAACAGGCGCCGGGACGGCTGGGGAGGGGATCCGCAGCGCAGGCAGTCCTTTCCACGGGCCGTGCTGAAGGCGGTCCGGGAGGCCGTGGGTGCCGGCTACCCGGTCATCTGCCGCACGTCCGGAGCGGACTTCGTCGCAGGATCCAGCACCCTGGAGGAGTCCGCCGCACTGGCAGTGGCGCTGGCCCGGGACGGCGCCGATGCGGTGAACATCGGCATCGGCTGGCACGAGTCCCGGGTCCCTTCCGTACAGGCCATGGTGCCGCCGGGCCGCTGGCTGGATATTGCCGGCGGCATCCGCGCAGCGCTTGCCGCAGCCCGGCTCCCCGTCCCGGTGATCGGCAGCAACCGGATCAACTCGCTGGAGGCCGCCGAGCGTGCCCTGGCAGCCGGGCAGGCCGACCTGGTATCCATGGCCCGGCCGTTCCTCGCCGATCCGGGCATCGTCGCCAAGTCCCGGCGCGGAGACCGCAGTCTTGTCAACACCTGCATCGCCTGCAACGAGGCCTGCATTGACCGTTCCCTGGGCGCCGAGCCGGTCTCCTGCCTCGTGAACCCGCGGGCCGGCCGTGAAGCCGATTTCCCGCTCCGGCCAGTTCCGCCGCCCTCGGGGGTGCGGGTCGCTGTGGTGGGCGCCGGGCCGGCGGGAATGCAGGCCGCCGCAACGCTCGCGGCGGCGGGGCATGCGGTCGACCTGTTTGAACGGGAGCAGACCATCGGCGGACAGTTCCGGCTCGCCGGGCAGGTGCCGGGTAAAGCCGATTTCCTCCAGACCATCCGCTATTTCACCCATGAACTGGCACGGCTCGGCGTGCACGTGCTGACGGGGACGGCTCCCGACACCGCGCGGCTGGCCGGCTATGCGCACGTCATCCTGGCGACCGGGGTCCGTCCCCGGCCCGTGCGCCTGCGCACCAGCGGCGATCTCCCGGTCCTCGACTACCGGCAGGCCTTCGCGGACCCGACGGCGTTGGGTGCCCGCGTGGTCATCGTCGGAGCCGGGGGCATCGCGGTGGATTTGTCCCGGCTGCTCGTGGATCCGGGAGTGCCCGGCGGCGGCCGAAACGTCACCATCCTCCGCCGCGGCCTGCGCATCGGCGAAGGCATCGGACCGTCCACCCGGTGGGCGGTGCTGCAGGAGATCCGTGCCGCAGGCGTCCGGACCCTGCCCGGCACCACGCCGCTGGAGGTAACTGCGCACGGGCTGCGGGTGCGGGACCGCGACGGCGCCGCGGTGCTGCTGCCCGCCGACGTCGTGGTGCTGGCCGCCGGACAGGTGCCCCATCTCCCCCACCGTGCAGCATTAACCCGCCGGGGTGTTCCCGTCACCGTGATCGGCGGAGCGCTGGACGCCTCCGGGCTGAACGCGGTCCGGGCCTTCGACCAGGGACTGACCGCCGGTACGGCAGTGGCGCGGGTGCTGGACGGGCGGATCCCGGGGTAGCCCGGAGCCGGGGCCCGGCGCCGGGGACCGGGCCAGCCGGTGCTTAAACACAGCAGGACCCCGCTGCCGTAGGCAACGGGGTCCTGCTAAGAACCGATGAGGTTCAGGCTAAATCATCAAATTACTTGATGATCTTGGTGACGCGGCCTGATCCAACGGTGCGGCCGCCTTCGCGGATAGCGAAGCCGAGGCCCTCTTCCATAGCGATCGGCTGGATGAGCTCAACGGTCATCTCAGTGTTATCGCCGGGCATAACCATTTCAGTGCCCTCGGGGAGGGTGATGACGCCGGTTACGTCCGTGGTACGGAAGTAGAACTGCGGGCGGTAGTTCGAGTAGAACGGGTTGTGGCGTCCGCCTTCATCCTTGGACAGGATGTAGACGTTGGCTTCGAAGTCGGTGTGCGGGGTAATGGAACCCGGCTTCACGACAACCTGGCCACGCTCTACGTCTTCGCGCTTGATACCGCGGAGCAGCAGGCCACAGTTCTCGCCGGCCCATGCTTCGTCAAGCTGCTTGTGGAACATCTCGATACCGGTAACCGTGGTCTTCTGGACCGGACGGATGCCGACGATCTCGACCTCGGAGTTGATGGCGAGGGTACCGCGCTCGGCGCGGCCCGTGACAACGGTTCCACGACCGGTGATCGTGAAGACGTCCTCGATCGGCATCAGGAACGGCTTGTCCTTGTCGCGAACGGGGTCCGGCACGTTGTTGTCAACGGCTTCCATCAGCTCTTCGACGGAAGCAACCCACTTGGGGTCGCCTTCCAGAGCCTTGAGGCCGGAAACGCGGACGACGGGAGCGTTGTCGCCGTCGAAGTCCTGGGAGCTCAGCAGTTCGCGAACTTCCATTTCCACGAGGTCGAGCAGTTCTTCGTCATCAACCATGTCGGACTTGTTCAGTGCGACCAGCAGGTAGGGAACGCCAACCTGGCGGGCGAGCAGAACGTGCTCGCGGGTCTGGGCCATCGGACCGTCGGTAGCGGCAACCACGAGGATTGCGCCGTCCATCTGAGCTGCACCAGTGATCATGTTCTTGATGTAGTCAGCGTGGCCGGGAGCGTCTACGTGTGCGTAGTGGCGCTTCTCGGTCTGGTACTCGATGTGCGAGATGTTGATGGTGATACCGCGCTGGCGCTCTTCAGGTGCAGAGTCGATAGCAGCGAAATCGCGCTTTTCATTCAGATCAGGGTACTTGTCAGCAAGCACCTTCGAAATGGCAGCGGTCAACGTCGTCTTGCCATGGTCAACGTGACCAATGGTGCCGATGTTGACGTGCGGCTTAGTCCGCTCGAACTTTGCCTTCGCCACGGGTTCCTCCTAGAGAGTTAGAAGACTCAATCTCCAGCCGCGCTTTTCGCAACTGAAACTGATGTAAGTCTACTTGGGGCTGTTTATTTGATGAAATTGCCGATATCCGCAGCAGCCTCGCAAGGCCGCTCAGTCTGGCTATGCGCCCGGTCCGGGCCGAAACCCGGACCAGGCGCACACGGCGGGCAGTCCGGCGTGAACCGTTCCACCCTCCAAGTTTTACTCGCCGCGCGTCTTCTGGATGATCTCGTCGGCAACTGCCTTCGGGACCTCGGCGTAGCTGTTGAAGGACATCGAGTACACGGCGCGGCCCTGGGTCTTGGACCGCAGGTCGCCGATGTAGCCGAACATGCCGGACAGCGGGACGTGTGCCCGGATGACCTTTACGCCGGCTGCATCTTCCATGGACTGCATCTGGCCGCGACGGGAGTTGATGTCACCGATAACTTCACCCATGTATTCCTCAGGGGTGCGGACTTCAACATCCATCAGCGGTTCGAGCAGGACCGGGCTTGCCATACGTGCGGCTTCCTTGAAAGCCTGCCGTCCGGCAATCTTGAACGCCATTTCCGAGGAGTCGACGTCGTGGTACGCGCCGTCAAGCAGCGTCGCCTTGATGCCGACAACCGGGTAACCGGCGAGCACACCGTCAGTGAGGGCGCTCTGGATACCCTGGTCAACGCTGGGGATGTATTCGCGCGGAACGCGACCACCGGTGACCTTGTTCTCGAATTCGTAGAACGTGCCGTCGGACGTATCCAGCGGCTCGATGGCGATCTGGATCTTAGCGAACTGACCCGAACCACCGGTCTGCTTCTTGTGCGTGTAGTCGTGCTTGGCGACTGCACGGCGGATGGTTTCGCGGTAGGCAACCTGGGGCTTGCCCACGTTTGCCTCGACGCGGAACTCGCGGCGCATGCGGTCCACCAGGATGTCCAGGTGGAGCTCGCCCATGCCGGCGATGATGGTCTGGCCTGTGTCTTCGTCGAGGGAGACCTGGAAGGTCGGGTCCTCTTCGGAGAGCTTCTGGATGGCCGTGGAGAGCTTCTCCTGGTCACCCTTGGTCTTCGGCTCGATGGCCACGGAAATCACGGGCTCCGGGAAGCTCATGGATTCCAGCACGATCGGTTCCTGAAGGTCGCACAGGGTATCGCCCGTGGTGGTGTCCTTCAGGCCGATGGCGGCGTAAATGTGGCCCGTCGTGATTTCCTCGACCGGGTTTTCCTTGTTGGCGTGCATCTGGAAGAGCTTTCCGATGCGCTCCTTCTTCTGCTTGGTCGCATTCATGACCTGGGCGCCGGAAGCAGCGTGACCGGAGTACACGCGGATGTAGGTCAGACGGCCGAAGAACGGGTGCGTCACAACCTTGAAGGCCAGAGCCGAGAACGGAGCCTTGGCATCAGCGGCGCGTTCGAGGATAACCTCTTCGTCGCGGATGTCGTGGCCCTTGATGTTCGGGACGTCCAGCGGGCTGGGCAGGTAGTCGACGACGGCGTCCAGCATCGGCTGCACACCGCGGTTCTTGAAGGCGGAGCCACACAGAACCGGGTAGACCTCGGAGTTGATGGTCAGCTTACGGATGCCGGCCTTCAGCTCGGCAATGCTGAGCTCTTCGCCTTCGAGGTACTTGTTCATCAGTTCGTCGCTGGCTTCGGCAACGGTCTCGATGAGCTGTGCGCGGTACTCTTCGGCCTTTTCCTGCAGTTCTGCGGGGATCGGCTCGATCTCGTACTTGGCGCCCATGGTCACGTCACCCTTGGCGTCGCCGCGCCAGGTGAGTGCACGCATTTCGAGGAGGTCAACGACGCCCTCGAATTCGCTCTCGGAACCGATCGGCAGCTGGAGGACCAGCGGCTTGGCGCCCAGGCGGTTGATGATGGTGTCGACGGTGAAGTAGAAGTCAGCGCCGAGCTTGTCCATCTTGTTGACGAAGCAGATACGCGGAACGTCGTACTTGTCGGCCTGGCGCCAGACAGTCTCGGACTGCGGCTCCACGCCTTCCTTGCCGTCGAAGACAGCAACGGCGCCGTCGAGGACGCGAAGGGACCGCTCAACCTCGACAGTGAAGTCAACGTGACCCGGGGTGTCGATGATGTTGATCTGGTTGTTGTCCCAGTAACACGTGGTAGCTGCGGAGGTAATGGTGATACCCCGCTCCTGCTCCTGTGCCATCCAGTCCATCGTGGACGCACCGTCGTGGGTCTCGCCGATCTTGTGGTTGACACCGGTGTAGAACAGGATGCGCTCAGTGGTGGTTGTCTTGCCGGCATCAATGTGGGCCATGATGCCGATGTTGCGGACCTTGTTCAGGTCGGTAAGCACGTCAAGTGCCACGGTTTCTCCCTATATTTGGTGTTCGCCGGATCGACTGCGTTTATCTGCTTCGGGCCCTGCACCCCGCCTAAGCGGAATGCAGGGCCTTGAAGGAGGGGCCGCCGTCGGCCAGGCTTTTTACCAGCGGTAGTGGGCGAAGGCCTTGTTGGACTCGGCCATCTTGTGGGTGTCCTCGCGGCGCTTCACAGCTGCACCAAGACCGTTGGAAGCGTCCAGGATTTCGTTGCGCAGACGCTCAGTCATCGTCTTCTCGCGGCGGGCCTTGGAGTAGCCAACGAGCCAGCGCAGTGCCAGTGCAGTTGCACGGCCCGGCTTGACCTCAACCGGAACCTGGTAGGTGGCGCCGCCAACACGGCGGGACTTGACCTCAAGGCTCGGCTTGATGTTGTCCATGGCCTTCTTCAGGGCTGCAACCGGATCCTGTCCGGTCTTCTCCTGGGCGCCTGCAAGTGCACCGTAAACGATGCGCTCTGCGGTGGACTTCTTGCCGTCGACGAGGACCTTGTTGATCAGCTGCGTGACCAGCGGGGAGCCGTAGACGGGATCCAGTACGAGCGGCCGCTTGGGGGCCGGACCCTTGCGGGGCATATTACTTCTTCTCCATCTTCGCGCCGTAGCGGCTGCGAGCCTGCTTGCGGTTCTTGACACCCTGGGTATCGAGGGCACCGCGGACAATCTTGTAGCGGACACCGGGAAGGTCCTTCACACGACCGCCGCGCACCAGCACGATGGAGTGTTCCTGAAGGTTGTGACCCACACCGGGGATGTATGCGGTTACTTCGATGCCGCCGTTGAGGCGGACACGTGCAACCTTACGCAGAGCCGAGTTCGGCTTCTTCGGGGTGGTGGTGTAGACGCGGGTGCAGACACCACGGCGCATCGGGCTGCCCTTGAGGGCAGGAGCCTTGGTCTTGGAGACCTTGGGTGAGCGGCCCTTGCGGACCAGCTGCTGAATCGTAGGCACTTTCGTGTTCTCCGTTTTTTCTCGAGATAATTCTCTGGTTGCCTCGTCCCGCCGCCGGCTGGGAGCCGGTTCCGGGGCGACGCGCTTCAAGTCGTTGCCGCAATGCCCCGAGAAGTTCCGATATTCTCGCCGAAAGCGACCGTAGGCGTGCAAAAGTGTGGCATTCGTTGCGCAAGGACCCCGCAACCCGGAAACAGGCCCGCCCATTCCTTTCGGAATGCATTCCTCCGAGTATCTCACCACGGAGGGCACGCGAGCGGCCTTCATCCACTGCCACACAAACAATTGGTTTTCAGTCTAGCAGACTTAACGCGGACCTGGTGCGAGTGAGGCCAGCGTCACTAGCTGCGGGCCGTCAGGGCAGCGGTGATGGTGGCGGAAGCCTGCTGCAGGTGGGGCAGCACGCGGGCGGCTGCCTCTTCCACTGTAAGCCCCGCGGTGGCCTGCATGGACGTGTTCAGGGCTGCCACCACGGCACCCTTCGGGTCCAGCACCGGAACGGCCACGGAACGCAGCCCCAGCTCCAGCTCCTGGTCCACGATGGCCCAGCCCTGCTCCCGCGCCTGCGCCACGGCAGCACGCAGTTGCTCCGGGTCCGTGACGGTGCGGTCCGTCAGCGGGAGCAGTTCGGCGGTGGAGACGTAGTCCTCGAACCGGTCCTCGGGAAGCCCGGCGAGCAGGACCCTTCCCATGGAGGTGGCATAGGCAGGGAACCGGGTGCCCACGCTGATGCCGACGGTCATCAGCCGGCGGGTGTGGATGCGGGCAATGTAGACAATCTCGTCTCCGTCCAACACGGACGCCGACGTGGATTCGGAGATCTCCCGGGAGAGATCCTCCAGCACCGGCTGCGTGAGCTGGGGCAGGGACTGGCCGGAGAGATAGGAGTACCCCAGCTGCAGCACCAGCGCGGTGAGTTCGAAGGTCCGCCCGTCGGTGCGGACGTAGCCCAGCTGTGCGAGGGTGAGCAGGAACCGGCGCGCGGTTGCCCGGGTCAGCCCGGTGCGGCGGGACACCTCGCTCAGGGTCATCTGCACGTGGTCGGCATCGAACGCCCGGATCACCACCAGCCCGCGCGCCAGTGACTGCACGAACTGGCCGCTGGCCGCTGCCGTGGCGCTCATCTTTCCCCCAGGTGTTGTGTTACTGCCGGCCGTCTGCCGCGGCGCGGATCAGCGGAATGTCCATCCGTGCCGCCAGTTCTTCGAACGTGGTGCCGAAGGTTTCGCGGACGTGGACGCCGTCCTCCTTCAGCAGGAAGACCGCTTCACTAGTGTAGACGCGGGTGACGCAGCCGACGCCGGTGAGCGGATAGCTGCATTCCTGAACCAGTTTGCTGAGCCCGTCCTTGGTGAACAGGGACATCATCACGTAGACGTCCTTCGCACCGGTGGCCAGGTCCATGGCACCGCCCACTGCCGGGATGGCGTCAGGTGCGCCGGTGTGCCAGTTGGCCAGGTCGCCGGACGCCGAGACCTGGAACGCGCCCAGGACGCAGACGTCCAGATGCCCGCCGCGCATGATGGCAAAGGAGTCGGCATGGTGGAAGTAGGACGCGCCGGGCAGCTCGGTCACGGGGATCTTGCCGGCATTGATGAGATCCGGATCCACCTCGTCGCCGGTGGCCTCGGGGCCCATCCCCAGCATTCCGTTTTCGGTGTGCAGGGTGACGTGCTGTTCAGGCCGGAGGTAGTTGGAGACCAGGGTCGGCTGGCCGATACCCAGGTTCACGAAGGACCCGGGGGCAATGTCGGCCGCCACCAGGGCAGCCAGGTCATTCCTGTCCAGCTTTTCGGAAACGTTGCTCATGCTGCAGCCGGCGCTTTCTCCCGGTCCACGCGGACCAGGCTGTTGACGTAGATTCCGGGGGTGACCACAACTTCGGGGTCCATCTCGCCCACGTCGATGATCTCGCGGACCTGGACGATGGCGGTCTTCGCTGCGGTGGCCATGACCGGCCCGAAGTTCCTGGCCGTCTTCCGGTAGACGAGGTTGCCGGCCTTGTCCGCGCGCAGTGCCTTGATCAGGGCGAAGTCTGCATGCAGCGGAGTTTCGAAAACGTAGCCGCGGCCGTCGATCATCCGGGTTTCCTTGCCTTCGGCCAGCGGCGTGCCGTAGGCGGTGGGCGTAAAGAAGCCGCCGATGCCGGCGCCCGCGGCGCGGATGCGCTCGGCGAGGTTGCCCTGGGGCACCAGTTCCAGTTCGATCTCTCCGGCGCGGAATTTGGCGTCGAAGATCTGCGAATCGGTCTGCCGCGGGAAGGAGCAGATGATCTTCTTCACGCGGCCGGCGCCGATCAGGGCGGCGAGGCCCTGTTCGCCGTTGCCGGCATTGTTGTTGACGACGGTCAGATCCGTGGCGCCCTGGCGCAGCAGCGCCTCGATGAGCTCCACCGGCTGGCCGGCCCGGCCGAACCCGCCGATCATGACGGTGGCGCCGTCGTGGATGGGAGCGACGGCCTCATCGACGTCCTGCACTATGTTGAGCACGTTTTTCCTTACGTCTTCGGTGTCTGGATGCTTAGTTGGCGTTTTCGAGTACGACGGCGAGGCCCTGGCCCACGCCGATGCAGATGGCGGCCACGCCCCACCGCTCTCCGGATTCCTGCAGCCGGCGGGCCAGCGTGCCCAGGACGCGGGTGCCGGAGGCACCGAGCGGATGCCCGATGGCTACCGCGCCGCCCCAGGCATTAACGATCTCCGGGTCCACGTCCCAGGCGTCCAGGCAGGCCAGGGACTGGGCGGCGAAGGCCTCGTTGAGTTCCACTGCGCCGACGTCGCTCCAGCTGATGCCGGCACGCTTCAGTGCCGTGTTGGCGGCCTCCACGGGGGCATAGCCGAAGAACTGCGGTTCGTTGGCGGCGGCACCGCGGCCGGCGATCCGGGCCAGCGGGTCCAGGCCGAGGATCCCGGCGGCGTTTTCACTGCCCAGCCAGGCCGCGGACGCGCCGTCGTTCAGCGGGGAGGCGTTGCCTGCGGTGACGGTTCCGCCCGAGGCGTCATCGGAGACGGGGCGGAAGACGGTGCGCAGCGTGGCGAGCTTCTCCACAGTGGAACCGGCACGGATGCTTTCATCACGGTCCAGGTCCACGCCCTCGACGCCGACGGTCAGGTTGGCGTACTTGCCGTCTTCCCAGGCCTTGGCGGCCCGGGCGTGCGAAGCGGCGGCGAATTCGTCCTGGCGTTCGCGGGTAATGCCGTACTTCTCGCGCAGCTGTTCCGTGGCCTCGCCCAGGGACACGGTCCAGTCCTTGGGCATGGCCGGGTTGACCAGCCGCCAGCCGAGGGTGGTGGAGGCCAGGGTCTGGTCTCCGGCGGGGTAAGGCTTTTCGTTCTTGGGCAGCACCCAGGGGGCACGGCTCATGGACTCGACGCCGCCGACGAGCATCAGGTCCGCCTCGCCGGTGTTGATCTGCCGCGAGGCGATGATGGCCGCATCGAGCGAGGAACCGCACAGCCGGTTGACCGTGGTGCCGGGGATGCTGGTCGGCAGGCCTGCCAGCAGGGTGGCCATGCGGGCAACATTGCGGTTTTCCTCGCCGGCGCCGTTGGCGTTGCCGAAGAGCACTTCGTCGATGCGTTCGGGGTCCAGGCCGGGGGCCCGGGACACGGACGCCTTCAGGACCTGTGCGGCCAGGTCGTCCGGGCGGACTCCGGCGAGGGCGCCGCCGAACTTGCCGAAGGGGGTGCGGACTGCGTCGTAGATGAAGGCCTGGTTCACGGTGCTCCTAGAACTGGAAAGCGGAAACTGGAAGAGGTAGGGGAAGGGGGCGCGGGCTGCGGCTTACGCCGCTGCGTCGATTTCCCGGAAGACGCCCTGGGCCACCTTGAAGGCGGAATTGGCGGACGGAACGCCGCAGTAGATGGCGGACTGCAGCACGATCTCCTTGATCTCGTCACGGTCCAGGCCGTTGCGCAGCGCGGCGCGGACATGCATGGCGAACTCCTCCAGATGCCCGTGCGCTATCAGCGCGGTCAGCGTGATGGCGCTGCGCATGGTGCGCGGCAGGCCGGGACGGGTCCAGATGGTCCCCCAGGCGTACTGGGTGATGAGGTCCTGGAAATCCGTGGTGAATTCGTCCTTGCCGGCGTTGGCCCGGTCCACGTGTTCGGCGCCGAGGACTTCCCGGCGGACCGCCATGCCCTCGTTGTACACGTCCTGGCGGCTCTTGTTGGCGTCTGCAATCACTGTGTTATTTCCCTTCAAGGTACTGGGCGCCGAAGAAATCCTTCAGCAGGTCCGCGGTTGCCGCCGGCTGCTCCGCCGGAACCAGGTGCGCGGCATCATCAACGACGACGGCGGCTCCGTTCGCCACGCGGTCGGCGATCAGCTGCGCGAAGGACAGCGGGGTGACGGCGTCGTCGGCGCCCGCCACGGCGAGCACCGGAACCGTGATGTCCGGCAGCCGGCCGCGGACGTCGAAGGTCGCCAGTGCCCGGCAGCAGAGCGCGTAGGAGAAGCGGTCGGCGTCCTGCAGGGAGTGCAGCAGGGCGGCGGCGACGGCCGGTTCCCGGTCCATGAAGCCCGGGGCGAACCAGCGCTGTCCGGAACCGACCACCTGGGTGGGCGTGCCCTGGACGCGCACCGTTTCCGCCCGCTCTTCCCAGGCTGCGGTTTCGCCGATCTTGGCACCGGAGCACAGAACGGCTATGCCGTCGAACAGTGTCCCGTGGTCCAGGCCCAGCTGCAGCCCGACGGCGCCGCCCAGTGACACTCCGGCGTAGAAGACCGGTGCGTCGGCGGGGATGTCTCCCGCGCCGCGGGCACCGATCACCAGGGTGGCGACGGCGGCGGCAAGGTCCGCGACGCTGAAGGGCTCCTCGGCGGCGGGGCTGGCTCCGTGGCCGGGCAGGTCCCAGGCAAGGACCGTATAGGTGTCCAGCGCGGCGGCCGCCCGGCTCCACAACGGCAGGGCCGCGGTGCCCAGCGACGGTCCGGCAATCAGGACGGGGGCTTTGGGTCCGGCGTAGGAGAGGCGGGTGGCCTTGATGGCGGGGATGCTCATGCTGAGGGCTTTCCGGGGTAGGCAGTAGTGATCCGCTCGATGAGGGCGGCTGCTTCCCCTAGGTAAGAGGCGGGGTTGAGGAGATTCCGAAGCTCGGCATCGGAGAGGAGGTCGGTGGGGACGGCGCTGCGCAGCAGGTGTTCGAAGGGCTCGCCCGAGGAGAGCGAGCGGGCCACGGCGCCGCCAATGACTTCCTTGCCGCGTCCGGGCACGCCGTCGTCGAGCAGCGGGGCTGCAACGGCCATGATTTTTTCGCTGACCACCAGCGGGCCGGCGGTTTCCAGGTTCCGGGCCAGTGCGTCCGTGGAGACCTGGAGGCCTTCGGCCAGCTCGGCAAGTTTGGCGGCCGCTCCCCCGGCCAGGCGCAGCAGGGAGCGCAGGGCCTGCCATTCCACGTGCCAGGAACCGCTGGGCCGTTCATCGTCTGCGGCTGCTGCGGCGGCGTTGAGCTGCAGGCCGTAGCCGGGGGCGGCCAGGGCGGCGCTGCGGATCAGGACGGACAGGACCGGGTTCTGCTTCTGCGGCATGGCGGAGGACCCTCCGCGGCCGGCGGCGCGGGGTTCGGAGACCTCGCCGATTTCCGGGCGGCTGAGCAGCAGCACATCGTTGGCCATCTTGCCCGCTGCCGCGGTGAAGTCCTGCAGGGCGGCGCCGAGGGCGGTCACGGGCAGGCGGTTGGTCTGCCAGGGTGCCACGGGCTCCGCCAGGCCAAGGCCCTGGGCGAGGCTCGCGCTGAGGCTGAAGGCGGTGACCGGTGCCCCGTTCCCCGCGGCTGACCCGGCGGCCAGGCTCAGGGCGGCCATCGTTCCGGAGGCTCCGCCCCACTGCAGGGGAAGGTCGGCGGCAGCCGCGCGCAGGCCCTGGGCAGCGGCGCCGACGCCGTGCAGCCATTGCGCGGCACGCAGCCCGAAGGTGGAGGGCAGGGAGTGCTGGGTGAGGGTGCGGGCCACGCACAGGGTTGCCGCATGGCGCCGGGCCAGATCCCCGAGTGCGGCGGCAGCACGGTCCGCGTCCGCCAGGATGGTGTCCAGGGCACGGCGGGCCATCAGCATCAGAGCCGTGTCCATGATGTCCTGGCTGGTGGCACCGCGGTGGATCGCTGCCGCGGCCTTCGGGGATTGTGCCCGTGCCTGGGCCCGGAGGTCCGCCAGCAGCGGGATTACGGGGTTTCCGCCGCCCTGTGCACGTTCGGCAAGGGACGCCGTGTCATACCGGGAGGCGTCAGACACTGCGGCAACCACGGCCGGAGCTTCCGGATCGGCCAGTCCGGCGGAGGCCAGCACGCGCACCCATTCCAGTTCCACGTCCAGCAGGGCCTGGAGCAGCTGGCGGTCTCCGGTGAGGTCCGCGGCCGGGGTTCCCGCCCAGGCCGGGGAGAGCAGCCCGTAGTCCGCGCTGTCCGCTGCGCCCACGGCTACGCTCCGGGGTAGGCGAGGAAAACGGTCTCGTTTTCGCCCTGCAGGCAGATGTTCCAGCGCAGCCCGCCGTCCGCTTCGCGGGTGGCTATCAGGGTGCGGCGGCGGTCCTCGGGCAGCGAGGACAGCAGGGCGTCACGGGCGAGTGCCTCTTCGTCGTCCGGCAGGTACATGCGGGTGTGCAGCTTGTTCAGCAGTCCGCGGGCAAAAATGACCACGGAGATGAACGGGGCGGATCCCTCTTCCGTGGGGCCCGGGTTCACCGTGGTGAAGGTGTAGTTGCCGGCATTGTCGACGGCGGTGCGGCCCCAGCCGGTGAAGGTGTAGCCGTCACGGACGAGGGACCCGGTGCGCTGCGGGATGTTCCCGTCGGCGTCGGCCTGCCAGATTTCCAGCAGGGCGTCCGGAATGGTGTTTCCGGCGCCGTCGGTCACGGTGCCCTGCAGGCGGACGCTGCCGGGCATGCCCGGAGGCAGCAGCTGGTTGTCCTTCTCGAAGGGGAGGGCGTAGCCGTAGAACGGGCCGATGGTCTGGCCGGGCGTGGCGGTTAGCTTCTGCTCGCTCATTACTCTGCGTCCTCGTCTTCCATCCAGGTGCGGTTGCTGCCGGTGAGCACGATGTCCCAGTTGTAGCCGGTGGCCCATTCATGCGAGGTGATGTTGTGGTCATACGTGGCCACAAGCCGGTCCCGCGCCTTGGAGTCGGTAATCGACTGGTAGATCGGGTCCAGGGCGAAGAGCGGATCCCCGGGGAAGTACATCTGGGTGATCATGCGCTGGGTGAAGTCGGTGCCGAAGAGCGAGAAGTGGATGTGCGCGGGCCGCCAGGCGTTGTAGTGGTTCTTCCACGGGTACGGGCCGGGCTTGATGGTGGTGAATTCGTAGGAGCCGTCGTCCGTGGTGATGCAGCGGCCCACGCCGGTGAAGTTCGGGTCCAGTGGGGCGGGGTGCTGGTCGCGCTTGTGGATGTAGCGGCCGGCGGAATTGGCCTGCCAGATCTCCACCAGCTGGTTGCGGACCGGATGCCCGTCACCGTCGAGGATGCGCCCCCGGACGATGATCCGCTCCCCCATCGGCTCGCCGTTGTGCTGGATGGTGAGATCGCTTTCGAGCGCGTGGACATCCTGGTGCCCGAAGGCCGGGGACCACAGCTCAATGGTTTCGGGGTCCACGTGGTGCGGATCCTTGGTGGGGTGGCGCAGGAGCGAGCTGCGGTAAGGCGTGAAATCGATGCGGGGCTGGGTCTCCTCGGCGCCGCCGTCGTTCACCCCCTTGGCGTACTCGGCGTGGACCGAAGCGATTTCAGCGGAGATCTGGTCCTGCGAAGCCTCGGCGGCGTCCAGCTTCTCGATGACATGGCTGTCGGAGAAAAGGTCCTCTTCCATTTCCATGGGTCTTCCTTTCAAAGAAGCGCGCCCTCGCGCTCCGGCTTTTCAAGCACCACGTGGTCGAGACCACAATAACACGGCTTGTTCATTGGATGGACAAATGTTCACTATGCGAACTCAGGTGTTGGGCCACCCCGTGTAGGCCTCGGCCAGGTAGGCGCTGCCGTGCCGGGAGGCGACGACGCCGCTCAGCTCGCCCAGCGCACGCTTGCGTTCAAACAGCGTGGCATCTGCACGGGTGTGCAGCATCGAGGTCATCCAGTAGGAGAAGTTCTGCGCCCGCCAGACCCGCTTCAACGCCTTGTCGCTGTAGCCGTCCAGCAGTTCCGCGGAGCGGGTGGCGTAGAAGGAATCAATGGCCTCGAACAGTACCCGCACGTCGGCCAGGGCGAGGTTCAGGCCCTTGGCGCCCGTGGGCGGAACGGTGTGCCCGGCGTCTCCGGCCAGGAACAGGTTGCCGTACCGCAGCGGTTCGCATACATAGCTGCGGAATTTGAGCACCGTCTTCTCAAAGACGGGTCCCCGTGTCAGCTGGAAGCCGTCGGGGCCGTCCACCCGGGCCTGGAGCTCGTCCCAGATGCGTTCCTCACTCCAGGACTGCGCATCCTCGTTCGGATCGCACTGGAAGTACATCCGCTGGACCTCGTCGTTGCGCTGGCTGATCAGGGCGAAGCCGCGGTCCGAGTTGGCATAGATCAGTTCAGGTGCGCTGGGGGCGGCACGGGTCAGGATGCCGAACCAGGCGAAGGGGTATTCGATAAAGTTGTCCGTCCGGGCTTCCTTCGGGATGGAGCGCTTGCAGATGCCGCCGGACCCGTCCGAGCCGACCAGGATTTCACAGTGGATTTCGAAGTCCCGGCCGTCGCTGTCGGTGAAGAGGATTTTCGGTGTGTCCGTCGCCAGGTCCACGACGGCGGTGTCGCTGACTCCGTAGCGGACGTCGCCGTGGTCCCGCTCGCGGGCGGCGGCGAGGTCGGTGAACACCTCGTTCTGCGGGTACAGCCACACGGACTCCCCCACCAGGTCTTCAAAGTCGATGCGGTGGCTTTCCCCGCCGAAACGCAGGTCGATTCCCTCGTGCCGGTAGCCCTCGCTGAGCACCCGGTCGCTGACGCCGGTCTCGGTGAGCATCCGGACGCTGCCGTGCTCCAGGATCCCCGCCCGGTGCGTGGTGCGGATGGTTTCATGGTCCCGTTTTTCCACCACGATGTTCTCGATGCCGGACTTGGCCAGCAGGTGCGACAGCATCAGCCCTGCGGGGCCGCCGCCCACAATGCCGACCTGCGTTTTGAGAATTGTGCGCTCTGCACCCATCATCGAACTCCTTTGGAAACTTTGTAGCGGACACTACCTTCCAGTGTGACTGCCGGCACACGGGGTGCTCCAAAGTGATTCTCATTCATTGGGAAATGAGCCTGGCCCGGTCGGGCGGCCGGGCGCCGGTCCCGGGTCAGGTCCGGTGATGCGGTCCCGCCGCCTCGGTGCGGACCCCGAGGCCCCGGGATATGCCGCGGGCGGCGGTCATCAGTGCCGGGACGGTTGCGGGGATGTCCTCGGCTCCGGTCGGCACGACCACGCCGATCGCGGCCACTGCGGTGCTGCCCGCCCCGAAAACGGGCACCGCGATCCCGGTGGTATCGGCCACGACGGCGCCGGGCAGGCTGGCGCTGCCTTCCAGGCGCATGCGGGCCCAGGCCGCCCGCAGGCTCTTTTCCCCGGCGGCGTCGAGGTCCCGCCGCTGCAGGTAGGCTTCCTGCACGTGCCGGGGCGAGTGGGCCATCATCACCATCCCCGAAGAGGAAACGTGGACGGGGAGCCGGCCGGCTACCTTGGCGTGGTTCAGCACCGATCCGTGGCTGGACAGGCGCTCGATGAAGAGAACCTCGTCCTGGCGGAGCACGGACAGCTGGGTGTGCTGCCGGACCACTGCCTGGATGTCCTCCATGAACGGCATCGCTATCTGTTTCAGGCCCAGCGCCGCGGAGCTGCGGTTGGCCAGTTCCCACAGACGCAGGCCGAGGCGGATGCCTCCGTCGGGTTCGCGTTGGAGGAAGCCGTGCCCCATGAGGTCCTTCACGATCCGGTGGGCGGTGGACAGGGGCAGATCCGCGCGGCGGGCCAGCACGGCCACGGGCATGGACTGGTGCGTGTCATCGAAGGCACTGATGATCCTGACGATCCGGCTGGTCATGGATTCGCCGGTGGGGGAATTCGCCATGTTCCTCATTCTGGCACAGCGCCGGTGCGGAGGCCGGGGCCCCGCCCGGGGGCTTAAACGCGGCAGGTCCCGCACCCTGAGGGTGCGGGACCTGCCGTTGGTGTGCGCTTTCCTTAGCGGAAGTCGCTGCCCATGTCGTAGTCATCCAGCGGGATGGCGTGGAACTCAGGGCTCAGGCCGCCGTCAACGCCGGCGTAGTCGAAGTCGCTGAAGGCGCTCGGGCCGGTGAACAGGTTGGCCTTTGCTTCCTCGGTCGGCTCGACAGTGACCTCGGTGTAACGGGGCAGGCCCGTTCCGGCCGGGATCAGCTTACCGATGATGACGTTCTCCTTGAGGCCGAGCAGCGGATCGCTCTTGCCTTCCATGGCAGCCTGCGTCAGGACGCGGGTTGTCTCCTGGAAGGAAGCTGCGGACAGCCAGGACTCGGTGGCCAGGGAGGCCTTGGTGATGCCCATCAGTTCCGGACGGCCCGAAGCAGGCTTCTTGCCTTCCGAAACCACGCGGCGGTTCTCGCTCTCGAAGCGGCGGCGTTCGGTCAGCTCACCCGGGAGCAGATCGGAGTCGCCGGATTCGATCACGGTCACGCGGCGCAGCATCTGGCGGACAATAACCTCGACGTGCTTGTCGTGGATACCCACACCCTGGCTGCGGTACACGCGCTGGACTTCGTCCACCAGGAATTCCTGTGCCTTGCGCGGGCCGAGGATACGGAGGATCTGCTTGGGATCCACCGCACCGAAGACCAGCTGCTGGCCAACCTCGACGTGGTCGCCGTCGGCAACCAGGAGGCGGGCACGGCGCAGGACCGGGTACGCGATTTCTTCCGAACCGTCATCGGGAGTGACAACCAGACGCATCTGGCGGTCGGTCTCTTCGATGGTGACCCGGCCCGCGGTCTCGGAGATCGGAGCAACGCCCTTAGGCGTACGTGCTTCGAAGAGCTCCTGGATACGGGGCAGACCCTGGGTGATGTCCTCAGCGGAAGCAACACCACCGGTGTGGAAGGTACGCATGGTCAGCTGGGTACCCGGCTCACCAATGGACTGTGCGGCAATGATACCCACGGCCTCGCCGATGTCCACGGTCTTACCCGTGGCCAGGGAGCGGCCGTAGCAGAGTGCACAGGTACCGACGGCGGACTCACAGGTGAGTACGGAGCGGACCTTGATGTCCGTGACGCCGGCTTCGAACAGCTTGGCGATGAGGACGTCGCCCACATCGTCGCCGCCCTTGGCCAGGACATTGCCCTGCGCATCGGAGACGTCGGTGGCCAGCGTACGTGCGTACGCCGAGTTCTCGACCTCTTCGTGCAGCTGCAGCTCGCCGTTGGCGTCCGGAACCGCGATGGTCACGTTCAGGCCGCGCTCGGTACCGCAGTCTTCCTCGCGGACAATGACGTCCTGGGAAACGTCCACCAGACGGCGGGTCAGGTAACCCGAGTTGGCGGTACGCAGTGCGGTATCGGCAAGACCCTTACGGGCACCGTGGGTGGCGATGAAGTATTCCAGCACCGACAGGCCCTCGCGGTAGGAGGACTTGATCGGGCGAGGGATGATCTCGCCCTTAGGGTTGGCCACCAGACCGCGGATACCGGCAATCTGCCGGACCTGCAGCCAGTTACCACGGGCACCGGAGGACACCATGCGGTTGATGTTGTTGAATTCGGGCATGTTCGCCCGCATTGCAGCAGCAACCTCGTTGGTGGCCTTGTTCCAGATGTCGATCAGTTCCTGGCGGCGCTCGTCTTCGGCGATCAGGCCCTTGCCGTACTGGCTTTCAACCTTCGCAGCCTGGGCTTCGTAGCCTTCCATAATGGCCGGCTTGTCGATCGGAGCCGCGATATCGGAGATGGCGACGGTAACGCCCGAGCGGGTGGCCCAGTAGAAACCGGCGTCCTTCAGGTTATCCAGCGTGGCCGCCGTGACGACCTTCGGGTACCTCTCGGCGAGATCGTTGACGATCGTCGAGAGCTGGCCCTTATCGGCAACTTCCGGCACCCACGGGTAATCCGCAGGCAGCGTCTGGTTGAAGATGACCTGTCCGAGGGAGGTTTCGATGAGGGCAGGAGTGCCTTCTTCCCAACCTTCCGGAGCGGGCTGTCCTGCGCTGGGGACGAAGCCGTCCACGCGCATCTTCACCAGGGCGTTCAGGTGCAGTTCACCCATGTCGAAGGCCATGATGGCTTCGGCCTGGGACCCGAACACGCGGCCTTCACCGACAGCACCGGGGCGCTTGGTGGTGAGGTGGTGCAGGCCGATGATCATATCCTGCGAAGGCAGGGTGACCGGGCGGCCGTCGGACGGCTTCAGGATGTTGTTCGAGGACAGCATCAGGATGCGTGCTTCGGCCTGCGCTTCGGGGCTCAGCGGCAGGTGCACTGCCATCTGGTCACCGTCGAAGTCGGCGTTGAAGGCGCCGCAGACCAGCGGGTGCAGCTGAAGGGCCTTACCTTCAACGAGCTGCGGCTCGAAGGCCTGGATGCCGAGGCGGTGCAGGGTGGGTGCACGGTTGAGGAGCACCGGGTGTTCGGTGATGATCTCTTCCAGTACGTCCCAGACCTGCGGACGGAAACGCTCGACCATGCGCTTGGCGCTCTTGATGTTCTGTGCGTGGTTGAGGTCAACCAGGCGCTTCATCACGAACGGCTTGAAGAGCTCCAGCGCCATCTGCTTGGGCAGGCCGCACTGGTGCAGCTTCAGCTGCGGGCCGACGACGATCACGGAACGGCCGGAGTAGTCAACGCGCTTACCCAGCAGGTTCTGGCGGAAGCGGCCCTGCTTGCCCTTGAGCATGTCGGACAGCGACTTCAGCGGACGGTTGCCCGGTCCGGTGACCGGACGGCCGCGGCGGCCGTTGTCGAACAGGGAGTCAACAGCTTCCTGGAGCATCCGCTTTTCGTTGTTCACGATGATCTCGGGGGCACCGAGATCCAGCAGGCGCTTCAGGCGGTTGTTGCGGTTGATAACACGGCGGTACAGATCGTTGAGGTCCGACGTCGCGAAACGGCCGCCGTCGAGCTGGACCATCGGGCGCAGTTCCGGCGGGATGACCGGAACGGCGTCCAGGACCATGCCCAGCGGGCTGTTCGTGGTGGTCAGGAACGCGTTGACAACCTTCAGGCGCTTCAGGGCACGCGTCTTGCGCTGGCCCTTGCCGTTCTGGATGATGTCGCGCAGGTTCTCGGACTCGGCCTGCATGTCGAAGTCTTCAAGACGCTTCTTGATGGCTTCGGCACCCATGGAGCCTTCGAAGTACAGACCGTAACGGTCACGCAGTTCGCGGTAGAGGCCTTCGTCGCCTTCCAGGTCACCGACCTTGAGGTTCTTGAACCGGTCCCAGACCTGCTCAAGGCGCTCAATGTTGTTGTCGGCGTCGCGGCGGACCTTGGCCATCTGGCGGTCGGCGGAGTCGCGGGCCTTCTTCTTGTCGGCAGCCTTGGCGCCTTCGCCCTCGAGGCGGGCAATCTCGCCTTCGAGGTCCTTGGCAATCGCGGCAATGTCGGAGTCGCGCTGGTCAACGAGGTGCTTGCGCTCCAGGTCGTGCTCGGCCTGCAGGTTCGGCAGTTCGGCGTGGCGGTTTTCCTCGTCGACGGAGGTGATCATGTAGGCAGCGAAGTAGATGACCTTTTCAAGGTCCTTCGGCGCCAGGTCCAGCAGGTAGCCCAGGCGGGACGGGACACCCTTGAAGTACCAGATGTGGGTGACCGGAGCGGCGAGCTCAATGTGGCCCATGCGTTCGCGGCGCACCTTGGCTCGGGTGACCTCGACGCCGCAGCGCTCACAGATGATGCCCTTGAAGCGGACGCGCTTGTACTTACCGCAGTAGCATTCCCAGTCGCGGGAAGGACCGAAGATCTTTTCGCAGAAAAGACCGTCCTTCTCCGGCTTCAGGGTTCGGTAGTTGATGGTTTCCGGCTTCTTGACTTCGCCGTAAGACCAGCCGCGGATTTCATCCGCGGTGGCAAGGCCGATTCGCATGAGGCCGAACGTGGAATCGTTGGACATGGGTCCCTGTTCTCTCTTGTTCTCTAAATCTGAATGTCTCGGGTGCGGAAAAGATTGAAGGTGACCATCAGGGCCGGCGCCAGCCGGTCCGGGTTAGGCGGCTTTAATATTCCGTGCGAGCTCTGCGAGCTGCGGAATTTCGTTGCCGCCGTTCCGGACCGTCCTGGCGCCGACCAGGACGGATCTACCAGCTAAACCTCTTCGACGGAGCTGGGCTCTGCACGGGACAGATCGATACCCAGTTCCTCCGCGGCCCGGAAGACTTCTTCATCCGAGTCACGCATTTCAATCGTGTTGCCTTCGGTGGAGAGGACTTCCACGTTCAGGCAGAGCGACTGCATTTCCTTGATCAGGACCTTGAACGATTCCGGAACGCCGGGCTCCGGGATGTTCTCGCCCTTGACGATGGCTTCGTAGACCTTCACGCGGCCATGGATGTCATCGGACTTGATCGTGAGCAGTTCCTGAAGCGTGTAGGCGGCGCCGTACGCTTCCAGGGCCCAGACTTCCATCTCACCGAAGCGCTGGCCGCCGAACTGTGCCTTACCACCCAGCGGCTGCTGCGTGATCATGGAGTACGGTCCGGTGGAGCGTGCGTGGATCTTGTCGTCCACCAGGTGGTGGAGCTTCAGGATGTACATGTAGCCGACGGAGATCGGGTCCGGGAACGGCTGGCCGGAGCGGCCGTCGAACATCCGGGCCTTGCCCGAGGCACCGATCAGGCGGTTGCCGTCACGGGTCACGTTGGTGGAGTCGAGCAGGTTGATGATCTCGTCCTCGCTGGCACCGTCGAACACCGGGGTGGCGACGGTGGTGGGGCCGGTCTCGCGGGGCAGGTTCGGCAGGTCCTTGACCCAGTCCGGCTCGCCCTCGATCTTCCAGCCCTGCTTGGCAGCCCAGCCGAGGTGGATTTCCAGGACCTGTCCGACGTTCATTCGGCCCGGAACACCCAGCGGGTTCAGGATGATGTCGACGGGGGTTCCGTCTTCCATGAACGGCATGTCTTCGATCGGGAGGATCTTGGAGATGACGCCCTTGTTGCCGTGGCGGCCGGCCAGCTTGTCGCCGTCCGTGATCTTGCGCTTGTGCGCCACGTAGACGCGGACCAGCTGGTTGACGCCCGGGGGCAGCTCGTCGTCGTTGTCGCGGTCGAAGATACGGACGCCGATGACGGTGCCGGACTCGCCGTGGGGAACCTTCAGGGACGTGTCGCGGACTTCGCGGCTCTTCTCGCCGAAGATGGCGCGCAGCAGGCGCTCCTCCGGGGTCAGTTCCGTTTCGCCCTTCGGGGTGACGCGGCCAACCAGGATGTCGCCTGCTTCAACCTCGGCACCGATGTGGATGATGCCGCGCTCGTCGAGCTGCGAGAGCACCTCTTCGGAGACGTTGGGGATGTCGCGGGTGATTTCCTCGGCACCAAGCTTGGTGTCGCGGGCGTCAACCTCGTGCTCCTCGATGTGGATCGAGGTCAGGACATCGTCGGAGACCATGCGCTGGGACAGGATGATGGCATCTTCGTAGTTGTGGCCTTCCCATGACATGAATGCCACGAGCAGGTTCTTACCAAGGGCCAGTTCACCCTGGTCCGTTGCGGGACCGTCGGCGATGATGCTGTTGACCTCAACCCGGGCGCCTTCGGAGACCAGCACGCGCTGGTTGTAGGCGTTGCCCTGGTTGGAGCGCTCGAACTTCATGATCGGGTAGCTGGTCTCGGTGCCGTCGTCGTTCATGACGGTGACGATGTCAGCGGAAACCTCGGTGACAACACCGGGCTTCTTGGCGGTGACGGAGTCGCCGGCATCCACGGCGGTGTACTTCTCCATGCCGGTGCCCACAACGGGACGCTCGGAACGGAGCAGCGGCACAGCCTGGCGCTGCATGTTCGCACCCATGAGGGCGCGGTTGGCGTCATCGTGCTCCAGGAACGGAATCAGGGCCGTAGCCACCGACACCATCTGGCGCGGGGAGACGTCCATGTACTCGACCTCGTTGGGCTCAACGAGGACGGGCTCACCGGAACCGCCGCGGGCACGGACGAGGACGAGGTCCTCGGCGAAGTGCTGGTCGGCGCGCAGCGGGGCGTTTGCCTGGGCAATGGTGCGCTCAACTTCGTCATCGGCGGTCAGGTAGTCGACCTTGTCGGTGACTACGCCTTCCTCGACCTTGCGGTACGGGGTTTCGATGAAGCCGAAGGCATTGATGCGGCCGTAGGAAGCCAGCGAACCGATCAGGCCGATGTTCGGGCCTTCAGGGGTTTCGATGGGGCACATGCGTCCGTAGTGGGACGGGTGCACATCTCGGACTTCCATGCCTGCACGGTCACGGGACAGACCGCCCGGGCCCAGTGCGGACAGGCGGCGCTTGTGCGTCAGGCCGGCCAGCGGGTTGTTCTGGTCCATGAACTGCGAGAGCTGGGAGGTTCCGAAGAACTCCTTGATCGCAGCAACGACCGGACGGATGTTGATCAGGGTCTGCGGCGTAATGGCCTCGACGTCCTGGGTGGTCATCCGTTCGCGGACGACGCGCTCCATGCGGGACAGGCCCGTACGGATCTGGTTTTCGATCAGTTCGCCGACGGCGCGGATGCGGCGGTTGCCGAAGTGGTCAATGTCGTCGACCTCGACGCGGATGTCCACGTCGTCGCCGTTGCGCTTGCCCGGAACCGTCTTTTCGCCGGCGTGCAGTGCCACGAGGAACTTGATCATGGCGACAATGTCGTCATTGTTCAGCACCGAAGCATCGGGGTCCGTCAGGGGCTTGTCGATGCCGAGCTTGCGGTTGATCTTGTAACGGCCAACCTTGGCCAGGTCGTAGCGCTTCGGGTTGAAGTACAGGTTGTCCAGCAGGGTCTGGGCAGCCTCAACCGTGGGCGGCTCGCCCGGACGGAGCTTGCGGTAGATGTCCAGCAGGGCATCTTCGCGGGTTTCGGTGGGGTCCTTTTCCAGGGTGGCCCGGATGGAGTCGTATTCGCCGAAGGTCTCGAGGATCTGGCCTTCGGTCCAGCCCAGTGCCTTGAGCAGCACAGTAACGGACTGCTTGCGCTTGCGGTCCAGGCGGACGCCCACCTGGTCGCGCTTGTCGATCTCCAGTTCGAACCATGCACCGCGGGAAGGAATGATCTTCGCGGTGTAGATGTCCTTGTCACTGGTCTTGTCCGCGGTGCGCTCGAAGTAGGCGCCCGGGGAACGGACCAGCTGGGAAACAACAACACGCTCAGTGCCGTTGATGACGAACGTTCCCTTGTTTGTCATGAGGGGGAAGTCGCCCATGAACACGGTCTGCTGCTTGATTTCACCCGTGTTGTTGTTCATGAATTCGGCTTTAACGTACAAAGGGGCCGAGTACGTAGCGTCCCGGTCCTTGCACTCCGCCACGGTGTACTTCGGGTCGGCAAACTCCGGCTCCGAGAAGCTCAGGGACATGGTGCCCTGGAAGTCTTCAATCGGGGAGATTTCCTCGAAGATGTCAGCGAGGCCGGAAGTGGTGGCAATACCCTGTTCGCCGGTCTCCCGTGCCTTTTCAACGCGCGCTTTCCAGCGCTCGTTGCCGACGAGCCAGTCGAAGCTGTCCGTCTGCAGGGCAAGAAGATTGGGAACGTCAAGCGGTTCGTGAATCTTTGCGAATGAAATCCGGGAAGCTGCGTTCTCCGGATTAGTAGCGGTTTCGTTATTAGAGGTGCTCGAGGCGACCAAGAGGGATCCTTCCACAGACCTTCAGGCGTGTTTCACGCCTCCTCCCCTGCACGATCCGGACCGAGTCCGTGTGCGTCCCGATGTCCGGCGCGGGGCACATCCACAGGTTGCGGATACTGCCCGGCACGGAACGAAGCCCACCGCTATATGAAGGCTGAAGGTTAACAGGAGGAAGCAAATATCCACTATAGGGCATTATGGGCAGACAAGTCTAGCCGGTATTTGCACCCTGCTTCGCTCGACCCCCCGAAAGGACGTCCCGGGACGGAATCTCCAGCGAAGGAAATCCCCGGTATGAGGGGGAGCTACAGGCAACACCGGCGCACCGTTCACGCATCGGATACAGATACCTTACCGCACAACGGCGGTTTTGTGCTTCCCGTGCAGTGTGCGGCACCTCGGGCGCATGTGACGGCTGTCTCCCCCGGCACCGTCCGGTGGCGTAGCCTTATCCGTGTCTTCTCCTGTCTTGGCCGACTCCTTGACCGGCGAACGCAGTCTTCAACGACGAATACAACGACGAAAGCGACTTCCGAGTGACTAACGCACCCATCCACCCCTCCGCCGCCCGTGACGGATCGGCAGTTCCCGAAGTGGTTATCGTAGGGGGTGCCCGCACGCCCCAGGGCCGGCTGAACGGCCAGCTCGCACCGTTCACCGCCGTCGAGCTTGGCGGCTTTGCCATCAAGGGCGCACTGGACCGGTCCGGAGTTGCGCCGGCGGATGTGGATTCCGTCATCATGGGCCATGTAGTGCAGGCGGGGTGCGGACAGAACCCCGCCCGCCAGTCCTCCATCAAGGCGGGAATCGGCTGGGATGTCCCCGCGGTCACCGTCAACAAGGTCTGCCTGTCCGGCCTGGCCGCCGTGATTGACGCTGCCCGGCTGATCCGGGGCGGCGAGGCCACCGTAGTGGTGGCCGGCGGCCAGGAATCCATGAGCCGCGGTCCCCACCTGCTTCCCGGCTCCCGGCAGGGCTGGAACTACGGAAACATTTCGGCGCTGGACTCCGTGGCGCATGACGGCCTGACCGATGCCTTCGACAACGACTCCATGGGTATCTCCACCGAACGCGGGAACACCAAACTCGCCATCAAGCGGCTGGAACAGGACGAAGTTGCCGCCGCCTCCCACCAGCGTGCCGCCGCCGCCATGGCTGCCGGCGTCTTCGAGGCGGAGATTGTTCCCGTGTCCGTGCCGCAGCGCCGCGGGGAGCCGTTGGTACTGACCTCCGACGAGGGCGTGCGCCCCAACACCACGGTGGACACCCTGGCGGGCCTGCGGCCGGCATTCGACGCCGAGGGCACCATCACGGCAGGCAACTCCTCCCCCCTCTCGGACGGAGCCGCAGCCCTGATCCTCACCACCCGCGCCTACGCCGCGGAGCACGGACTGGAAGTCCTCGCGTCCGTCGGCCTGCCGGGCCAGGTGGCCGGGCCGGACAACACCCTGCACTCCCAGCCCTCCAACGCCCTCTTCGCAGCGTTGGGCCGGGCCGGCTGGAACGTGTCCGATCTGGACTTCATCGAAATCAACGAGGCCTTCGGCGCCGTCGCGGTCCAGTCCCTGAACGAGCTGGGCATGGACCTGGAACAGTGCAACCTGCACGGCGGGGCGATCGCGCTGGGCCACCCCATCGGGGCGTCCGGTGCCCGGCTCGCACTCACGGCTGCGCACGAGCTGTTCCGGCGGGGCTCAGGCCGTGCCGGCGTCGCCCTCTGCGGCGGCGGCGGACAGGGCGAGGCCCTGCTGCTCTTCCGCGAAGAGTCCTAGCCGGTCAGGGCCAGGGCCGCCGTCGCTGCCGTCACGGTCACCACGGCGGCGGCCCCGCTTGCGGCGATGAAGCGGCCCCACTGTACCGCCACGCCCATGGACCGCATCCGGTCATACCAGAGCAGCGTGGCCAGGGAACCCCACGGCGTCACGATTGCTCCCAGATCGACCCCCACCAGCAGTGCCGCGAGGCGTACCGGGCTGCCTGCCGCCGGTTCCAGTGCCAGGTAGGCCGGGAGGTTGTTCACGGCGTTGGACGCAAGGGCGCCGGCCCCGGCCAGCCGCAGCAGGTCGCCGAAGCCTTCCCCCGACCCGGCGGCCTGCGCCAGGAGAGTACCCAGCCCGTGGCTGTGGGCCGTTTGGACCAGGATGAACAGGCTCACTGCCAGGACCACCGGCATAACCGGCAGCATGTCCGCGCTGAAGGCACTCCTTTGCCGGAACAGGAACCCGGCAGCGAGCACGGCCGCGGCAGCGGTGGAGGGAATGGCGACATTGATGCCGCTGACCAGTGCGGGCAGCAGCAGTGCCACCACCACTGCGCTCAGGATGAGCAGGGCACGGTCCGGCACCTGTTCCGGATCAGCCCGAAGGGTATACCGGCCGTGCAGGAACCGCCGGAAGGCAAGCCAGAGGAGCACGGACGGCACCACGATGCCTGCCGCGGCCGGCGCCCAGACGGTGGACGCGTACTCCAGCGGATGCAGCCCTGCCTTCTGCTGGGCGAGGAGGTTCGTGAGGTTCGAGACGGGCAGGAGCAGGGAGGCCGTGTTGGCCAGCCACACCGTGCTTAGGGCGAAGATGATCGGCGGAATCCCCGCCTCGACGGCCAGCGCCACCACAAGCGGCGTTATCAGCACCACGGCCGTATCCAGGGAAAGGAACGCGCTGGACGCCGCGGTCAAGGCCAGCACCAGGATCCAGAGAGTGAAGGTACGTCCCCGTCCCAGCCCCGCAGTGAAGCGGGTCAGGACGCGGAAGAGGCCGGCGGCATCCGCCAGGTGACTGACAACAGTGGCCGCCGTCACGAAGACCATGATGGGGCCGATCCGGGCCATCAGGGCGGCGGCTTCGGATGCCGGCAGCGCACCGGTCAGCGCGCATGCTGCGGCAGCCGCGGCCAGCACGCCCACCACCAGTGCCTGTCGCATTCCGGGCCGTTTCCTTGGTTGCCTCCGCCGGTTGATGCCGGCTGCTGCTGCTGCCGGAACGCCCCGCCGGGCGGACTTTTTCAGTTGATGAACGCAGAAAGACCCCGCCCAATGGACGGGGTCTTTCCGATTTTTACAGCCGAAGCCGTAAAAGGAAAACTACTTGACGGTGACGGTGGCGCCGGCAGCTTCGAGAGCGTCCTTGGCCTTGTCAGCGGCTTCCTTGTTGGCGCCTTCGAGGACGGCCTTCGGAGCGCTGTCAACCAGGTCCTTGGCTTCCTTCAGACCCAGGGAAGTCAGGGCACGGACTTCCTTGATCACTGCGATCTTCTTGTCGCCGGCAGCTTCGAGGATGACGTCGAATTCGGTCTTCTCTTCAGCGGCTTCAGCGGCACCGGCAGCGGGGCCTGCAACTGCAACAGCAGCGGCGGTGACGTCGAACGTCTCCTCGAAGAGCTTCACGAAATCGGAGAGCTCGATGATGGACAGTTCCTTGAAAGCTTCAATGAGCTCTTCGTTGGTGAGCTTCGCCATGGTGTGGCGTCCTTCCTATAGTTGGTGCACGCAGGCACCGGAGATTGGTGGAGAAGAGGATTTACTCTTCGGTGGCTGCTTCTGCGGCCGGAGCTTCTTCTGCAGCGGCCGGAGCCTCTTCTGCAGCGGAGTCAGCGGGGGCGCCGCTTTCCTCTTCGAGCTTCATGCGCAGTGCGTCAGCCGTGCGGGCGAGCATGGACATCGGTGCCTTGAGGACACCGGCGACGCGTGCAAGCTGGAACTCACGGGACTCAAGGGCAGCCAGTGCGGCTACACCGGAGGCATCCAGGGCGTTGCCCTCGAAGATACCGGTCTTGATGATGAGCTGCGGGTTGGTCTTGGCAAAATCCGTCAGGCTCTTTGCAGCTGCAACTGCGTCACCCTTGATGAAGGCGATTGCAGTAGGTCCGGCAAGCTGGCCTTCGAACGCGTCGATGCCGGCTTCCTTGGCTGCAATGCCAGTCAGGGTGTTCTTGACGACCGAGTACTTGGTGTCCTGGCCGAGCGAACGACGCAGCTCCTTGAGCTGTGCAACGGTGAGCCCGCGGTATTCGGTTAGGACAGCAGCGGTCGATTCCTTGAAATCGGTGGTGATCTCCTCGACTGCTGACACCTTTGTTGGCGTTGCCATAACCCTCCTTCCGGGGAAATAGTGCCGGTGGATCGGGTCCCGAACATAAAAAACGCCCCGGGCAGATGCACGGGGCTTCACTCTACGGACACACGAAGTTCCAAAAGTTCAGTTCGTTCACCTGCGCAGGCCGCCCTTTAGGCAAGGGACTTTCGGATGTATCTCCAACCGGATTCCACGCGTGGAGGGCTGAGGGTTCAGCCATACGGTGGGATTGAATGCACATCGACCGACGGTCTTTGGTAGTTCCAGAGTACGGGAGAATGCGGTGGAGGCCAAATCGCCTGAGGGCGGCGGATGACGGGCGGGTCCCGGACCGCAGGTCCGGCGGGGGTCCCGCCTACCCGGCGGAAAGATCAGCCTGCCACTCCCCCGAGTATCCGACGGCGGCGAACCCCAGCTGCTCGTTGATGGCCAGCATGTAGCGGTTTTCCTCGGCGTTCCAGGTATAGACCCGGCATGCTTCGGGAATGGCCTTCCTCAGTTTCTCCAGGTTGGCGGCCTTGAGCAGCATGCCCAGCCGGTTTCCCCGGTGGGCATCCAGCACCAAGGTGTCATCCTGGTAGGCGACTGCCGGGTTGTTGCGGAAGACCTCCAGGACCGTGTGTCCGGCCAGCTCGCCGGTGGCAACGTGGCGCACGGCTGTAACCAGCACCTCGGCGTCCATGCCGCGGGCCTTCCCTTCGGCCTCCCGGACACGCTCTGCGTCCCAGGCCTCCTCCGCCAGCTCCAGCCCGCCCAGCGGCGCATCGGTGCTCATCTTCTGCCTCAGGCGGGCATACGCATCCACCAGTTCTTCCGGGCAGGCACCGCGCCAGAATTCCAGTTCATACCCCGGACCGGCAGTCCTGGCGGCCTGCCCCAGCACCGCTTCGGCGTCGTACCCCTCCAGCTCCAGGACGCTGACACGGTCCACCAGCTCCAGCCGGAAGCCGAGCCCGGCCGCGAAGGCGGCCGCGGCGTCGTGCGGGATGAACGCCGCTGCGTTTTCGGTGCCGGAGCTATCCTCGCCGGTGCCCGCAGGCCCTCCGCCCAGATGGTCGGTCTCCGCCATCAGCATGCGCCGGCCGGCAGCGGAAGCCAGTTTCGCCGCTGCCGCGAAAAGCGCCGTTCCCACCCCCTGGCGGCGGGCAACGGGCGCCACCACAACGTTGACGGTTCCGGTATGCAGATTGTCGGTGAGAGGCAGGTTCAGCTGGGCCACGCCGATAATAGCCGCATCCGGTTCCGTTCCCATCCGGGCTGCCAGCAGCTCACGGCGACGGGTTGGGGTGCTGCCTCGTCCGGCCAGCTGCGCCTGGGGCGGAGCATAAAAGTCATTGTTGCCCCAAAACTCCTGCTGCTGGGCGTTGAGAAGTTCCGCCACGGCAAGGAAGTCCACCGCATCGGGTCCGGCCAGACCGGCCGGGACAGGGACAGACGTAATGCTGATATGTGTCATGGACCATATCCTGCCGTGCGGGCGGCAAGCTGCCAAACACGGGGTCCGGTCTCCGCACACCGGTATGCCCTGCGGCCCGGGGAACACAAAGAGGCGGGGAACACAAAGAGGCGGCCGCAGCGATAAGCTGCGGCCGCCTCTTCCGGAGGATTCCTCCGGACGTTCTCAACGACTATGCGTCGGCGAGGACCTTGGTGACGTTGGGGTCAACGCTGATGCTCGGGCCGAACGTGGTGGACACGGTGGCCTTGGAGATGTAACGGCCCTTGGAAGCGGAAGGCTTCAGGCGGAGTACTTCTTCCAGGGCGGCTGCGTAGTTCTCAGCCAGCTTCTGGGAATCGAAGGACACCTTGCCGATGATGAAGTGCAGGTTGGAGTGCTTGTCAACGCGGAAGTCGATCTTGCCGCCCTTGATGTCCGTGACAGCCTTGGCCACGTTCGGGGTGACCGTACCGGTCTTCGGGTTCGGCATGAGGTTACGCGGGCCGAGCACGCGGCCCAGGCGGCCGACCTTGCCCATCATGTCCGGGGTAGCCACTGCGGCGTCGAAGTCGGTCCAGCCTGCTGCAACCTTTTCGATCATGTCGTCGGAACCAACGAAGTCGGCGCCGGCAGCGATAGCTGCTTCTGCCTTCTCGCCGGTTGCGAAAACGAGGACGCGGGCCGTCTTACCGGTGCCGTGGGGCAGGTTGACCGTGCCGCGGACCATCTGGTCAGCCTTACGGGGGTCAACGCCCAGGCGGAAAGCCACCTCAACGGTTGCGTCGAACTTGGAAGGATTCGTGTCCTTCGCCAGCTCTACAGCCTCGACCGGTGCGTACAGCTTGTCCGCATCGATCTTCGCTGCAGCTGCTTCATATGCTTTGCTGCGCTTTGCCATCTGCTTTTTCTCCTTGTGCAGTTGTGGTCTATCGGACCGCGCCCGGCCCTGCCACGTGCCGCAGGCCTCAGGGGCTGCGGCATTTTGATGAATTTACGTTAACGCAGGGGGCTTTAGCCCTCTACGGTGATGCCCATCGAACGGGCGGTGCCGGCGATGATCTTGGCAGCTGCCTGGACATCGTTGGCGTTGAGGTCTTCCATCTTCATGGTGGCGATCTCTTCGACCTGTGCCTGGGTCAGGTTGGCAACCTTGGCGGTGTGCGGGGTTGCAGAACCCTTGGCCACACCGGCGGCCTTCTTGATCAGCTGGGCAGCCGGAGGAGTCTTCGTGATGAAGGTGAAGGAACGGTCTTCGTAAACGGTGATTTCCACCGGGATAACGTTGCCGCGCTGGGATTCGGTTGCAGCGTTGTACGCCTTGCAGAATTCCATGATGTTGACACCGTGCTGGCCAAGTGCCGGACCGATCGGAGGAGCCGGGTTGGCGGCGCCTGCGTTGATCTGCAGCTTGATGAGGCCGGTGACCTTTTTCTTGGGGGCCATGAAAGGGTCCTTCTCTAAATTATGTTCCCGAAGAACAGGAGCGTTCATCCGGGGTGGTGGCCGCCATGGCTTGGCGGCCGGACGCTGTCTGCAGGTTAAAGCGGACCTGCCGGCAGCGAAGTCTGAAAGCTACTGGAGCTTGGTGACCTGGCCGAAGCCGAGGGTCACAGGGGTTTCGCGCTCGAAGATGGTCACCAGGACCACCAGCTGCTGGGACTCGGGCTTGATCTCCGAGATTGTGGCCTGAAGCGTTTCGAACGGTCCTTCGTTGACCGTGACGGGCTCGCCGATTTCGAAATCCACTGCGATGTTCGAAGACTGCTGCTGGGCGGGCTTGCCTGCCTCGGCCTTCGGCGAAACCACAGTGTGCTCGAGCATCGAGTACACCTCGGTCAGGCTCAGCGGAGTCGGGTTGTGGGCATTGCCCACGAAGCCGGTGACGCCGGGCGTGTGCCGGACAACGCCCCAGGACTCGTCGGTGAGGTTCATGCGCACCAGCACGTAGCCGGGGATCCGCACGCGGTTCACGATCTTCCGCGTGGTGTTCTTGATCTCGACGACTTCCTCCATCGGGACCTGGATTTCGAAGATATCCTCTTCCATGTCCATGGTCTGGATGCGGGTCTCAAGGTTGGCCTTTACGCGGTTTTCGTAACCTGCGTAGGAGTGGATGACATACCAGTCACCCTCCTGGCGGCGGAGCTTGGCTTTGAAGGCTTCGACCGGGTCTTCCTCGGGCTCAGCGTCTTCTTCAGGCTCAGCGTCCTCAGCGGAATCAGCAGTCTCTTCGGCTGCGTTTTCTTCGTCGGCCGATGCATCAGCAGCAGCGGGCGCCTCGTCGACGTCGGCTGCGGCGATCTGATCCTCGGTATCCAGATCAGCGTTGTCATTGATCTGTGATTCGAGTTCTTGCTCGGACACGTAGATTCCTGCTTTCTTCTTCAGAACACTATCGGGTTTGTCACTAGCTCATGGTCTCCGGTTTTCCGCACCAGCGGGCGGAGCCCCAGGTCTTTGGCTAGCTTTCGCCGCCGCCCGAACCGAAGATCCACAGTGCGCCCTTGCCAAAGGCAAAGTCGAGACCCGTAACGATCAGCATCATCACGATCACGAAAGCCAGGACCACGAGTGTGTACCTCAGCAGTTCCTTACGGGTGGGGGTGACTACCTTTTTGAGTTCGGCGATCACCTGGCGCAGGAAGAGAGCGATACCGGCGAAGAAACCCCGTTTTTTGGGCCCGCTGGAGGGGTGTCCCTTGGAGCTGCTGGCAGCTGTCTCGGTCACCTTCGCCTCACTCATCTGTGTCGGTTCACAATCGCAGCATGCGCTGGGACTGCTCATTCCATGAAGGACTGCTGAGCTGCCGGAAACGACAGTTCTGCGCAGGGCAGACAGGACTCGAACCTGCAACCTGCGGTTTTGGAGACCGCTGCGCTACCAATTGCGCCACTACCCTATGGAGGAAAACAATCACCCTACCGCCACCATTGTAGCCACAGCTGACCGGTGATTCTTTCCAGAATCGTTCCGGGCTGATTGGCACAATGAAGCGTGGTGCGGAGAACCACCGAGGAACCAGTCTACGCAAACTTTGGCGTCCCGTCGAACCGGGCGCGTCCGCCCGGTGCCCGGCACGCCTGCGGCGGGGATGCTGAACGCCTAAACTGGGGGAATGCCGCCGTCGTCCGGCAGGACGGACGGGGCATATGTAAGCCGCCGCCACACTCCAGACGGGAACCCCATGTCTTCCACCGGCCGTATATCAGAGCGCATCGCATCCATTGCCGAGTCCGCTACCCTCGCAGTGGATGCCAAGGCCAAGGCACTCAAGGCCGCCGGGCGCCCGGTGATCGGCTTCGGCGCCGGGGAGCCGGATTTCCCCACCCCGGACTACATTGTTGAGGCCGCCGTGGATGCCGCCCGCCAGCCGCGCTTCCACCGCTATTCCCCCGCCGGAGGGCTGCCCGAGCTGAAGAAGGCCATTGCCGCCAAGACCCTGCGGGACTCCGGGTACGCCGTCGACCCCGCGCAGGTCCTGGTGACCAACGGCGGCAAGCAGGCCGTGTACGAATCCTTCGCCACCCTGCTGGACCCGGGGGACGAAGTATTGGTTCCCACCCCGTACTGGACCACGTACCCGGAGGCAATCCGGCTGGCCGGCGGTGTTCCGGTGGAGGTCTTTGCCGGACCGGAACAGGGCTACCTGGTGAGCGTCGAGCAGCTTGAGGCCGCCCGCACGGAGAACACCAAGGTGCTCCTGTTCGTCTCGCCGTCCAACCCCACCGGCGCCGTATACCCGGCGGAACAGGTGGCCGAAATCGGCCGCTGGGCCGCAGAACACGGACTGTGGGTGATCACGGACGAAATCTATGAGCACCTGACGTACGACGGCGTGCCGTTCACCTCCATAGCCACGGCAGCCCCCGAGCTGGGCGACAAGGTGGTGGTGCTCAACGGCGTCGCCAAGACCTACGCCATGACCGGCTGGCGGGTGGGCTGGATGATCGCAGCCCCGGACGTCATCAAGGCTGCAACCAACCTGCAGTCCCACCTGTCCTCGAACGTGTCCAATGTGTCGCAGATGGCGGCCCTGGCCGCCGTGTCCGGGCCGCTGACGGCCGTGGATGAGATGAAGCAGGCCTTCGACCGGCGGCGGCGGGCCATGGTCGCCGCCCTGAACTCCATTGACGGCGTCGAATGCCCCATGCCTGAAGGCGCCTTCTACGCCTACGCGGACGTCCGCGGACTGTTGGGACGCGAGTTCCCCGGCAAGGACGGTGCCGTGCGTCCGCAGACCTCCGCCGAGCTTGCGGCCCTGATCCTGGACACCGTGGAGGTGGCCGTGGTTCCCGGTGAAGCGTTCGGCCCGTCGGGCTACCTGCGCCTCTCCTATGCCCTCGGCGACGAGGACCTGGCTACGGGAATGCAGCGCCTGCAGGATTTCCTCGGCCAGGCCGTCCGCTAGGCCTGCGGCCCCGCCTGCTCCGGCGCCGCCGCTGCCCTCCTGCCGCCCGGCGCTCCTCCCGCCCGGCGCGGGCGGGAGGAAAGCGGTGCAGGCTCAGAGCAGGCGGCGGTCCGCGGCCCAGCGCGTAAGTTCGTGCCGTGAGGAGAGCTGGAGTTTGCGCAGCACCGAGGAGACGTGGGTTTCCACCGTCTTGACGGAGATGAACAGTTCCCGGGCCACCTCCTTATAGCTGTAGCCCCGGGCAATCAGCCGCATCACCTCAAGCTCCCGGGCCGAAAGCCGGTCCAGTTCGTCATCTACGGACGCCACGCTGGCGGTGCCGAAGGCATCCAGCACAAACCCGGCAAGCCGCGGCGAAAAGACCGCATCACCGCCGGCCACCCGCACCACGGCATCGGAGATCTCCGTACCGGAAATTGTCTTGGTGACATACCCCCGGGCTCCGGCCCGGATCACGGTGACGACGTCTTCCGCGGCGTCGGAAACGCTCAGGGCCAGGAACCTGGTCCTGCCCAGCAGGCCGGAGCAACCGGCCAGCACTTCGGCCCCGCCTCCGCCGTTGCCGCCGGGCAGATGAACGTCCAGCAGGACGACGGCCGGCCGCTCACGCGTGATCACGGCGACGGCGGATTCCACGCTGTCCGCCTCGGCCACCACATGGAGCCGGGCGTCGAGATCCGCGCGGAGACCCGATCGGAAGATTGCATGGTCGTCCACCACGACGACGGTGATCGCCGGGTCGGGGAAATCGGTCATGTGCTGCCTGCTCCGTCACTGGATACGCGGATGGTCGAAGAGGTGTCCCGGCCCCGCGGGGCAGGGCGGGACGCGGACGAGCCGTTGGCAGCTGGTGCCGCCTTCCCGGCCGGCGCTCCTGCCTCACTTCGTGCGGCCGTGCCGGCTCCGGCGGGCGCCTGGCCCTCGGCGCCTCCCGGCAGCGGCAGTATCAGCCGAACCTCGGTGCCGTCCGCGGTGCTGCGTATTACGGTACTGCCTCCGGCACGCTCCATCCTCCCGATGATGGAGCCGCGGACACCGATCCGGTCCTCAGGCACCGCCGCCGGATCAAATCCGGGGCCGCGGTCCCGGATGAAGACCTCCAGCTGCTCCGGCCGGCATTCGAGATAGACGGAGACGGTGCCCCCTGCGTGCTGCGCCGCGTTCAGCATCGCCGCCCGGGCGGCGGAGGCCAGGGCCTCGCTGCGTTCATCGAGCTCCGCATCCGAGACGGCCACCAGGTCGATGGGATGGCCGTACGCGTCCTCGATTTCGGCGGCAATCCTCCGCAGGCATTCCACCAAATGGTCTTCCGCCCTTGCCCGGTCGGTATAGAGCCAGCGGCGCAGTTCACGTTCCTGCGCGCGGGCCAGCCGGATGACGTCCTGTTCTGAACCGGCCCGCTTCTGGATCAGGGCCAGGGTCTGCAGCACCGAGTCATGAAGGTGGGCAGCTATTTCCGCCCGCTCGGTCTGCCGGATGCGTCCGGCCCGTTCCGCTTCCAGATCCCGCCAGTGCTTCACGGCCCACGGAGTGAGCACCAGGGCGACGCCCGCCAGGACCGCGGCGGAGGCAAGCAGCCCGGCCACCAGCACATCCCAGCTCACTGAGCCGGAAACAACCACCAGCACGCCGGCGATCACCAGCAGCAGTCCGGCGGACAGCCGGATGATGCCGGACGCGCGGTCCGCCCCGGCACTGTTGACCAGCCCGGCCCGCCTGCTTTCATCCAGCTGCGTCCACGCCAGAACCGCACCGCCGGCGATGGCGGCAACCGGAACGACCAGGCCCCAGTTCAGGTTCGCCCCGAGCTGCTGCGCGATGAACACGGCAGCCACCAGCAGGAGGACGATGCCCGCAGCGACTTCCCGCTGCCCTGCCTTCCCCAGCGCCCGGAAGGCGCCGGACGCGGAGGCGGCATCCTCCCGCATCTGCCGTTCGTAGTTGCCGGCAATACTGCGGGGATTGGCCTGGACCTGCTCCTTCTTCTCCTGCTCTTCCTGCGTGGGGACCATGATCCACAACCACCCGTAGAGCAGGAACCCTGTGCCGCCGGCAAGGACCATCACCCCCATAACGGCACGCGTCAGTTTGACCGGCCAGCCCAGGTGGACAGCCAGCCCGCTGCACACGCCGGCAACAATCCGGTCGCGGGGACGCACCAACGGTTCTCTCATGGTCATATCCAAGCACGGCCGGGGGTGGGTTTTCCGGGTCCGGCCATAGGATCCGGATTCTTCAGGGACAGTTCAGGGGCATCTCAGGGTAGTCCCTGATGTGTCCGGTCCCCGCCGCAGGAAGACTGGATACATGAATCCTTCCCCAGCATCAGACTCCGGGCCGGAACGCCCGGCCGCCGCAGCGGAGCAGCACCCTGCCGCCGGGGCCGCACACCCCGCCTCCCCCGGCGGGCCGGCGTCCGGCACAGCGGCGTCCGGCACAGCGGCGTCCGGCACACCGCACAACGGGTTCTTCGACTGGATCCGTTCATTCGGGATCATCCGCGGCCACGAGCGCTGGTTCGGCGGGGTGGCCTCCGGCCTTGCCGCCCGGACCGGACTGGACCCGGTACTGATCCGCGGACTGTTTATGGTCCTGGGTGTCTTCGGTATCGGGTTCCTTCTCTACGGAGCCGCCTGGGCACTGCTGCCCGAGCCCGACGGCCGGATCCATGCGGAGGAAGCCATCCGCGGCAACTGGACGTCCGGAATGACCGGGGCACTGGTCCTGGTGGTTCTGGGGACCGGCGGGCCGGGCGTCTCCTTCCTCGGTGCGGACAGCTGGCTCGGTGCGACGGTATGGACCCTGTTCTGGGTCGCCGCGGGGGTAGGTGCCATCTACTGGTTCTCCACTCCAAAGGGCAGAGCGCACCTTCGGCACTTCACTTCCGGCAGGACCGGCGGGAGTGCCGATCCTGCTGCTGCGGCCACACCGGGTGACACGGGCTCACCTGGCGGCCCTGCTGCCGGCGGCGCCCCCGCACCCGGCAACCCCCCGGTGACTCTGGCCAAGACCGGCCTGCCTTCAGCAGACGGCAGTGCAGCCCCGGTTTCCGCAGCACCGCGGTACGAAATGTCCGCACCGTCGGGAACGTCCGCGGCGCCGGAACCCGCGGCGCCGTCCGGAACTGCGAAGCGGAAGGGCAGCGGCGGCTCCGCTAAGGTTCCCGGCGCTCCGGGCGCGTATCTGGCTGCGCTCTTCGGTGCGGCACTGCTGACAGGCGGGGCAATTCTCGCCCTGGACTATGTCCACATCCTGAATCCGGCGGCCCCGCTGTCCGTCGCCCTGGCCGCCACGGCCGTGGTCCTCGGCCTCGGCGTCGTGATCCTGGGCCTGGCAGGACGGCGCTCGGGCGGCGTTGGATCCGCCGCGGTGGCGGCGCTCGTCATTTCGTTCCTGGCCCAGCCCGGCATGACCCACTCCAATCTGGCCGTCATGAGCAACGGCGACTGGTCACCGCGGGATGCAGGACAGGCATCCGGCGGCTACACCGCCATTGCGGGCAACGGCACCGTGGACCTGCGCGGCACCGATGCTTCCGGCGACTACGAAGTTCCCGTGAGCATGGCTGCGGGCAACATCAGCATCCTGGTTCCCGACGATTCACCAGTCATCGTGCGGTTTTCCGCGGTGGCCGGAAACGTGGAAACCAACGACGGGACGGACAGCAGGAACTACAGCGGACTGTGGCAGGCGTCCGATGAACACACGCTCAATAAGGATGCCGACGGCGAACGGATCACCATCGACGTCCGAAGCGTTGCGGGCAACGTGCTTGTCACCACTGAAGAAAGCGATCTCTAGCCATGGAACAGAACAGCGAAAGGGACTACCTCGGCCGGCAATACGCCGGCGGCAGTTCGGATTCCGGATCGTCGGGCCAATATGAGTCCCCGTTCCTTCCCGACGACGGCGGTGCGGGCGGGGTTCCGGCCCGGACGCCTGCCGGAGCCGGGACCGGAGAACAGACTCCGTCAACGGCGAACGCTGCAGTTGTCCCGCCGGAAACCGTGCCCCGGCAGCTCCAGATCGGTACGGTGGTCTGGGGCCTGGTCCTAACCACCCTGGCAGTGCTTATGCTGCTGGTCTCTGCCGTGAACCTGTCGCTGGATCCGGTCCTGGTGATCCTCGCGGTCACCCTTGGAGCCGGCGTCGCCCTGCTGGCCGGCGGGTTTCTGGCCGCGACGGCCAAAAACCGCCGCCGCTAGGCACCCCGCCGCCGTCCGGCGTCGGCGTCGTTCGCCGTCCTCCCGGACGGTCCCGTTTCCCTCTTTCAGCACTATCAGATAAGGCTTGATCCATGGAAAAGTTCTTCTCGATCCTCCGCTCCTCCCCCGTCAAACGGCGTAAAGGCTGGCTGGGCGGCGTCTGCGCCGGCATTGCCGCAGCCTACGGCTGGGATGTCTCCCTGGTCCGGATCGGCGTGCTCCTGTCCTTCCTCCTGCCGTTTGTGGGTATCGGCACCTATCTGGTGGCCTGGCTGCTGCTGCCCAAGCAGGACGGAACCATCCTCGTGCAGAGCCTGGTGAGTCCCCGCGCTTAGTCCTTGCCTGCGGGCTGGCTAGAATCGAACGGACGACGTTTTCACCGCCAGCAGATCCAGGGGTAATGACATGAGAATCGGTATCCTCACCAGCGGAGGCGACTGCCCCGGGCTGAACGCCGTGATCCGCGGTGCAGTCCTCAAAGGCATCAAGGAATACGACGACATCGAGTTTGTCGGCTTCCGCGACGGCTGGCGCGGCGTGGTCGACGGCGACATCATGGACCTGCCCCGCTCCAGGGTCCGCGGCATCTCCAAGCAGGGCGGCACGATCCTGGGGACCTCGCGCACCAACCCGTTCGAAGGACCCAACGGCGGCCCGGAGAAAATCAAGGCAACGCTGGACCGGCTGGGCATCGACGCCATCATCGCCATCGGCGGCGAAGGCACCCTTGCCGCTGCACAACGGCTGACGGACGCCGGACTGAAAATCGTCGGCGTCCCCAAGACAGTCGATAACGACCTGGACGCCACGGACTACACCTTCGGTTTCGATACCGCCGTGGAGATTGCGACTGAGGCCTGCGACCGGCTGCGCACCACCGGCGAATCCCACCACCGCTGCATGGTGGCCGAAGTGATGGGCCGGCATGTCGGCTGGATTGCCCTGCATACCGGTATGGCGGCCGGCGCCCACGCCATCCTGATTCCCGAGCACCCGGTCAGCATTGACCAGATCTCCCAGTGGGTCAGCGAGGCCCGGGACCGTGGACGTGCACCGCTGGTGGTGGTGGCCGAAGGATTCGTCACCACCGACATGGAGATGCCGCATTCGGAGCGCGGCCTCGACAGTTTTGGCCGTCCGCGGCTGGGTGGGATCGGCGAACTGCTGGCCCCGGAGATCGAGGCACGGACCGGCATCGAAACCCGTGCCACGGTGCTGGGCCATATCCAGCGCGGCGGTGTCCCCACGGCTTTCGACCGGGTCCTGGCCACCCGGCTGGGCATGGCGGCAGTGGATTCGGTGGTGGACGGCCTGTGGGGAACCATGGTGGCGCTGCACGGTACGGATATTGTCCACGTCGGCTTCGAAAAGGCCCTGGGCAACCTCAAGACGGTGCCCGAGCAGCGGTACGACGAGGCTGCCATTCTCTTCGGCTAGGGCGGAGCCCGGGTTGCGCCCGGCCCTTTGTCCGCCGCGTCCTGCCGTCGGCCTCCGGATTCCGTCAGCGATCCTGTGCATTTGCTGAGCATTCCGGATGCTCCGGCAGGGCGCTCCCATCCGTGTGCATCCCGCGGTGTAGGTTGAAAAGCATGAATCTGGACTCGGGAACCATCGCGATTATCCAGCTGGCCTGGTCCCGCCATCTGGGTCTGCCGGACAATGCCCTGGCGGACACGGAGACCGGGGAACGCATTTACAACGTTCGTGAGCAGCCGGAAACGGCATGCTTCCTGCGACTTTTCGGCACCGAGGTCTTCAGCGGCCCGGAATGGGCCGCGGAGCATGCCCGGACCCAGAGCGCTGCCGACCTTACCCGCAATTCCGGGCTCATTAAGATGTCCATGGAACGCGGCGGACGGGTACTGGGCGCCGAACAGCTGTTTTTTGCCGATGTTTTCCCCACCGTGGTTCCACTCGACGATCTCGCCGTAGCCTACGAACCGGATCTGGCCGTTGCCCTGGAGCGGCTCTGCCCTCCCGACGACGTTGCGGAGGCATCACTGGCAGGCAAGGAGGAAGTCTTTGTCCTGGTGGACGATTCCTTCGACACCCCCCGGCCGGTGGCAGCTGCCGGCTACAGTGTCACCGACGGCATCCTGGCGGACATGAGCGTCCTGACGGCCCCGGGCTTCCGGCTCCAGGGGCTGGGCAGCTACATCAGTTCCGTGGCCCTCGAGGACGCCATGTCAGGCGGCCTGATTCCACAGTGGCGGGCGCGGCTGGACAACGTGGGTGCAGCCCGCACGGCGGTGGGATCCGGGTTTATCCCTGCGGGCAGCCGCACGTCGGTGGCCCTGACCGCCTAGCCGGGCGCCGCGCCCGGGAACCGCCTCCTAGCCCAGCAGGTCCAGCATTTCCTGCCGCTTGAAGAAGGCTGCGGTGTCCCGTCCGGTCGGCGATCCGGCGTCGGGATCGGCGCCTGCTTCGGCCAGGATACGGAAAATCTCCACATACCCCTTGAAGGCCGCACCGGCGAGCGGGGTCTGGCCGCGGTCATTGCTGGTGTTGACGTCCGCGCCGCGCTCCACGAGCAGCGCGGTGAGGTCCGCGTGGCCGTGGTAGGAGGCCAGCATCAGCAGGGTGTCCCCTGCACTGTTGGTCAGGTTCACGGGTACGCCTGCGTCGAGGTAACTGCGCATGCCTTCGATGTCGCCGGCCCGCGCGGCGTTAAACACCAGGCCTGCAAGCTCAATGACGTCGTCGTCGATTTCGGGGCGGGATTCGGAAGTGCTCATGGTGCTCCTGGGATATCGGTTGGTACGGCTCTACGGATGGCTGGGGACACGGGGCGCTAGCGCCGCGGGGCCTTCAGGAAGCCCGAGGCGCGTCCCACCACGGCGCCGGCGTCGGGTGCCACGATGGGTTCCTGGGCGGCCGCGTACAGCTCGCCGCCGTCATTGACCACCAGCTGGGCGGCCGGATCAACGGAGCGTTTCACCACCGCGAGGCCCACGGGACCCATTTCGTAGTGCGCCCCCACCGAGGTCAGGGTTCCCACCTGCCGCTCCCCAAGCAGAACCGGGCTGCCGGCCGCTGGAAGTGTGTGCTGGGAGCCGTCCAGCTGCAGGAACACCAGCCGGCGCGGCGGGTGTCCCAGGTTGTGTACCCGCGCAACGGTTTCCTGGCCCTTGTAACAGCCTTTGGCCAGGTGCACCGCGGTGCGGATCAGGTCAAGCTCATGCGGAATGGTTTTCTCGTCCGTTTCCGCTCCCAGCCGCGGCCGCCAGGCGGCGATGCGCAGGGCTTCGGAGGCCATGGATCCGGCCAGGGTGCGTCCGGAGGCCTCAATGGCGCCTTCGAATTCGGCACGTGGAATCACGTACTCATACCAGGGGCGCTCCAGCCCGGGATGGGCGTCTTCCGGCACGGCGGTGTAGGCAAAGCCGCCGGCTCCGATCTGCGGCCACGGATCGGTCCAGCGCAGGTACTGCTCCCACTGCGGAACCTCCGCAGTGGCACCGGCCACCGCCCACTGATCCGTCACATCCGCAATCTCGACCCGGAGCATGAATTTCATCCGCTGCAGCCATTCGGCCAGCCCCGGCGCTTCGGCGGCCTCCACCAGCAGCCAGGCCGTGGCGCCGTCGTCAATGATGCGGGCGTCGTAATCGATCCGGCCCTGCACGCTGAGCAGCAGCAGTTCCGAACTCACCCCCGGCTGCAAATCAGCCACCTGCTGGGAGGACAAAGTGTTCAGCCAGCTGAGCCGGTCCGGACCGGTCACGGTGACTACGCCGCGGAAGGACAGGTCGACGACGGCGGTGCCGCGGGCAAGGTCGCGCTGCTCGCGCAGCGGGTCCCCGTAATGCGAGGCCGTACCGGCGTCGAGTCCGCCGGCTTCAACGGCGCCGTGGCGGGAGAGCAAGGGGCTGGAATACGTCATGACTGGTGCAACGTCCTAGCGGTGCGGGCCTATTCCTCCGGCCCGCTTGAGGAGGAGGCACCGGAGGTTTTATTCAGGAAATCTTAGTCAGGCGGTCTTGTTCAGGATGGCCGACGCATGGGCCTTCAGCGCGTTCCCCTCGGAGGCAACGTCCCACCGCCAGTAGAGGTCGCCGTTGACCAGCCCGTAAATGCGTGTGGCCGCGGAGTACTCCTTGGAGTTCACGCCCCGCATCACCAGGTCCGTGGTGAGCTGGATCTGCGGGCCCTTGATCTGGCCGTAGTACAGCTCCGCGATGCCGCCGGGGTGGACGATGGTGGCGGTGATGTCGAAGCCGCCCGTATCGTTGCGCAGCTCTTCGACTTCGTCCGCGCTGCGCAGCGCCGGCACAATGTCCGCCGGAACCAGGCCGGGGCCGCCGTCGGCGTCATTGAGCGGACGGTCCAGGGCCCAGAAGCCGGTCTCCACCGCCAGCGGCCGCAGCCGGGTGCCCTGCTCATCGGTGAGCCAGCTTTCCGCGGTGTACTGCAGATACGGCAGGCCGTTCTGGGTGAAGGTGACCTTCTGGGCGAAATGCTCAGAGTCGGCCTCTCCCTCGCCGAGGCGTCCGGTCCCTTCCCAAGTGCCGATAAGCCAGGACAGCGGTACCAGTTCCGGGGTCAGATCGGTGGGGATCTCCATTGGCATGGGAGGGCCTGTCCTTCGGTATTACGGATGGGGCGGAGCCTGCGGAAACGTCAGGGACGTGTTTACTTCTGGCCCTTGTACAGGCGGGAAACGACCAGCGCGGCGAATCCGGCCATCCCGAGACCGGTGAGGCCCAGCAGGGCAATAAAGAAAATTTCGAGAGCAACCATGGCTACATCCTAACGCGCGGGAGGAACAGTTTCCTTTCCGCCATTCGATCATGACAGGCAGCCGCGGGCAAAAACCGTCCCGCTGCAGTGACGCCGGGGGAAGACGGCTAGGGAACCAGGAGCCGGCCCAGGAAGTAGACGACGGATCCCAGGACAAGGACCGGGGCCAGACCCAGCGCCAGCCGTCCCGCAGTGTTGGACACGTCTTTTCGGGAGAGGGCGAGCCGCCGGAAGGCCATTACGACGGCGGCAATCACCACGCCGCTGAACGCTGCCGCCTGCCACGGAATACCTGCGACAACCAGCGCCACCAGGGACGCGGTCAGCCCGCCCACCAGCAGTCCCAGAGGTGCCGCCATCCGGTCCGGAAGCGGAATGAGGGTCACGGCAAGGGCTGCCAGCGCGGCGCTGCCTGCCACGGAAAGCAGTGCCGGATCCCCCTCGGCGCCGGCCAGACGGTCCGCGGCCACCCAGCCGGAGCCGAGGGCGACAACCAGTACGCCGGAGATGATGCCGACAATGGATTCGAGCCGGTGTGCCTGTCCCGTGCCGCGGAGCAGCTGGATCAGGAAGACGGCGCCCACGCCCACGGCGACGACGGCCGGCAGCCAGGTCAGCATGGCCCCGGCGGGCGCGAAGTACGCCCCCGCCGCTGCCGCCGCCCCCGCCAGGCCCAGGGCCGCGCCCTGCGTCCTGCGGACCGGCACGCCTATCAGGTGCGGCCAGCAGACACCTGCCAGCAGGGCCGCTGCGCCGCTGAGCACTGCCACGGCAGGTACGGACAGGTAGGAGGCGCCCACGATACCGATAATGGCAAGCGCCGCCGGCACCGCTAAGCTCCAAAGTTTCACCCTAGTTATCCTGCCTTATTACGGCGTCCAGAAGAAAAGCGACAGGCCCGGCAGGCGGATGGGTATACTTTCGATCACTTCAAGCCAGCGGATCGGCGAAGAAACGTGCCCAACGATGTGCGCCCAACACTCGGAGGCCCTATGTCGCACATTTTGCTCCTGACCAACAGTTCCGGCTCTTCGGTTCACGTCCTTCCTGCCCTGGAACTGCTTAACCACAAGGTCCACGTTGTGCCTGCGGAACCGACGGCCCTGCTGGATACCGAACCCAGCGAAGTCATCCTCGTGGATGCCCGCCGGGACCTCGTCGGTGCGCGTTCCCTGACCCAGCTCCTGAAGGCCACCGGCCTGGACACCCCGCTGATCCTTATCCTCACGGAGGGCGGAATGGCCGCCGTGTCCCCCAACTGGCTGGCCGACGATGTCATTCTTGATTCCGCCGGTCCGGCCGAAGTGGAGGCGCGGCTCCGCCTGGCCGCGGCGCGCGGCCGGGGCGCCGAGGCCCCGTCCACCGAGATCCGGGCCTCCGGCGTCGTCATTGACGAGGCCAGCTACACGGCCCGCATCAACGGGACCGCACTGAACCTGACGTACAAGGAGTTTGAGCTTCTCAAATACCTTGCACAGCATCCCGGCCGGGTGTTCACCCGCGATCAGCTGCTCCACGAAGTGTGGGGCTACGACTACTACGGCGGCACCCGGACGGTGGACGTGCACGTTCGGCGGCTGCGGGCAAAGCTGGGACCGGACCATGAGACGTTGATCGGCACGGTCCGCAATGTCGGCTACCGGTTCACCCGGTCACGCGCCGAAACCGCGGCAGCCGCCAGCCAGGACGCGTGATTCCGGGCTGCAGGGCCGCACCGCCCCCTGCGGAGCTGCACCTGCCGCGCTAGGCTTTCGTCATGAGTGAAGAACCGCTGACAGCCTGGCCCGTAGTCGAAACCCATGGCACGCCCGAACCCGATGCCCTCGCCGGCATCCTGCAGCTGGCGTCCGCGGCACAGGACTCGGACGGCAACCCGCCGCTGTCCGAGCAGACCCTCGTGGACCTGCGCTCCCCCGAGGCCGATCCGGACACGCTGTCCGTCTTCACCATCTATGCCCCTGATCCGGGTTCCGCCGCGGGAAACGGGCAGGATCTCGCCGGCGTCGCTGTGCTGATATCCGAAACGCCCCGCGACCCGGGGGTGCTGGAACTGGTGGTGCATCCGAACTACCGCAGCGAGGGCGTCGGCACGGCCCTGGCCGCCGCCGTGCAGGACTCGGTGCGGAACGCCGAAGCCGCCGGCGGGGGCGATCCCCGGCCCGCCGCCTGGTCGCACGGAAACCACGAGGCCGCCGTCGAGCTCGCCGCCCGTTTCGGTTACCGTCCCGTCCGTGACCTGTGGAAGATGCGCCTCAGCCGATCCAGCGCGTCCCTGCCCGAGGTCCGCTTTCCTGCGGGGGTAACGCTGCGTGCCTTCGAACCCGGCCGCGACGAGCAGGCCTGGCTGGATGCCAATGCCGCTGCATTTGCCCACCATCCCGAGCAGGGCTCCATGACCCTGGCGGACCTGCAGGCCCGCATGGGCGAGGACTGGTTTGACCCGGAGGGCTTCCTCCTTGCCGTGGACGCCGAAGGGAAGATCCTTGGTTTCCACTGGACCAAGGTCCACCCGGGCACGGGCGGCCACCCGCCCATCGGAGAGGTCTACGTAGTGGGCGTTTCCCCCGAGGCACAGGGCAGGGGCCTGGGTAAGGCCCTGACCGTGGCCGGTATCGAACACCTTCATGCGGCAGGCCTGGACGCCGTCATGCTGTACGTCGACGCAGACAACACTGCCGCCGTCGCCCTGTACCGCCGGCTGGGCTTTGTCCGCTGGGACCAGGACGTGATGTACGCACCCGCACCGGGCAGCAGCTTGTAATGTTGTTTTCAGGGTCGGTCCGTCCGCAGTACAGCGCGCCGGGATCTGCCGGCCGCCAGCACCTCAGGGAGACACTATGAGTTTCGATACCGACGCCGAGCCCCGGTCGACCTTCGGGTCCGCCGAGGCCATGTCGGCACCGCGGGCCACCCAGGACCGCATCGACATCCCGGACTTCGGTCCAGCCCTTGTTCCCAGCGGAGAGATCTCTCCGGACCGGTTCCTGGACCGGGAGATCAGCTGGCTGGACTTCAATGCCAGGGTCCTGGAACTGGCCGAAGATCCGGAGCTGTACCTGCTGGAACGGGTGAATTTCCTGTCCATCTTCGCCTCCAACCTGGACGAGTTCTTTATGGTCCGGGTTGCCGGCCTCAAGCGGCGCATCGCCACCGGACTGGCCGTCCCCTCAGCTGCGGGCATGAGCCCGATCGAACAGCTCGAGCAGATCGTGGCCGCCGGCTACCAGCTGCAGCAGCGCCATGCGGACGTTTTCGCCCGGCAGATCCGCCCGGCCCTGGCCGAGGAACAGATCTACCTGGTCAGCTGGGACGAGCTGGATGATGCGGCCAAGGCGAACCTGCACAAGCAGTTCGCGGCGAAGGTCTTCCCCATCCTGACTCCGCTGGCCGTGGACCCGGCCCACCCCTTCCCCTACATTTCCGGCCTGTCCCTGAACCTGGCCGTGGTGGTGCGCAACCCGGTGAGCGGCAAGGAGTTCTTTGCCCGCGTCAAGGTTCCCGATCAGCTTCCGCGGCTGATCTCCGTGGACGGCCCCCGCGCCGGAAACGTTGCCGGCCGCACCGCCCGCTTTATTACGCTCGAAGACGTGATCGCCCAGCATCTGGACCAGCTGTTCCCGGGCATGGACGTCATTGAGCACTACACCTTCCGCGTCACGCGCAACGAGGACCTCGAGGTGGAAGAGGACGACGCCGAGAACCTCCTCCAGGCGCTGGAAAAGGAACTGCTGCGCCGCCGCTTCGGGCCGCCCGTGCGCCTGGAAGTCACTCCGGAAATGAACCCGAACATCCGCGAGCTGCTTGAACGCGAACTGGGCGTGGAATCGGACGAGGTCTATGTCCTGCCCGCACCGCTGGACCTGCGCGGCCTGGCCGGCATCAGCCGGATCGACCGGACGGACCTTCACTATCCGAAGCAGGTGCCGCATACCAACCGGCACCTGAAGGAATCCGAGACCTCCAAGCCGGCGAACGTGTTTGCTGCGATGCGCCGGCGGGACATCCTGCTGCACCACCCGTATGACTCCTTCTCCACATCCACCCAGGCGTTCCTGGAGCAGGCTGCCGCGGACCCGCGGGTGCAGGCCATCAAGCAGACCCTGTACCGGACGTCGGGGGATTCGCCCATTGTCGATGCCCTGATCGACGCCGCCGAGGCAGGCAAACAGGTCCTGGCCCTGGTGGAAATCAAGGCGCGCTTCGACGAGCAGGCGAACATTTCCTGGGCCCGGAAGCTCGAGCAGGCCGGCGTGCACGTGGTGTACGGCATCGTGGGCCTGAAAACGCACTGCAAGCTGTCCCTGGTGGTGCGGCAGGAAGTGGACGGGCTGCGCCGCTACTGCCACATCGGTACGGGCAACTACCACCCGCGTACGGCCCGCTATTACGAGGATCTGGGCCTGCTGACCGCCAATGAGCAGGTGGGCGAGGACCTCACGAAGCTGTTCAACCAGCTCTCGGGCTACGCGCCGAAGTCCACGTTCAAGCGCCTGCTCGTGGCACCGCGTTCCGTCCGGTCCGGTCTGATCGACCGGATTGAGCGGGAAATTGCGAACAAGAAGGCCGGCCTGAACGCGCGGGTGATCATCAAGGTCAACTCCATGGTGGACGAAGCGATCATCGACTCCCTCTACCGTGCCTCCCAGGCCGGGGTGCGGGTGGACGTGATTGTCCGCGGCATCTGCTCCGTGCGTCCCGGTGTGCCGGGGCTGAGCGAGAACATCACGGTCCGCTCGGTGCTCGGCCGGTTCCTGGAGCACTCGCGGGTGTTCGCCTTCGCCAACGGCGGGGACCCCGTGGTCTTCATCGGTTCGGCGGACATGATGCACCGCAACCTGGACCGCCGGGTTGAGGCTCTGGTCCAGCTCGTGGCACGCGACGACGTCGCTGACCTGATCGCCCTGATGGACCGCTACATGGACCCGGGCACGGCCAGCTGGCATCTGGACCAGGAAGGTACCTGGACCCGGCACCACAAGGACGAGGACGGCAATCCGCTCCAGGACGTCCAGTCCTTGCTGCTGGCCTCACGTTCCCGCCAGCGTTCGGTGGCCCGGCGCTGATGGAGGCACTGCAGTTTCCGGCCCCCGCTGTGCAGGAAGACACCCCCGTGAAGGTGGTGGCGGCGGGGGCGCTTTGCTGGCGCGTACGCGGGGGCAGGCTCCAGGTTCTGATGATTCACCGGCCCCGGTATGACGACTGGTCCTGGCCCAAGGGCAAGCTGGACGCGGGCGAGACCACGCCGGAGTGCGCGGTGCGCGAGGTCCGGGAGGAAGTTGGCCTGCGGATCAGCCTGGGCATTCCGCTGCCGGCCACTGTCTATCCCGTGGCCTCAGGCATGAAACGGGTGCATTACTGGGCGTCCCACGTGGACTCGGACAAGGCCCGGCCCGATGGCAGGGAAGTGGACGGAACGCGCTGGTGCAGCCCGGAAGAGGCCGCCGAGGCACTGACCAATCCCACGGACAAAGTGCCGCTCCAGGAACTCGTGCTGGCCTACGCCGAGCAGCGGCTGAGCACCTGGCCCCTGATTGTGGTCCGGCATGCCAAGGCCAAGCCGCGGTCCGCATGGACCCGGGCGGAGGGGGAACGTCCGCTGGTAGCCACGGGACTTCGCCAGGCCATGGCCGTCTCGCGGCTGCTGGTGGCCTGGCGTCCCAAGCGGGTGGTGTCCAGCCCCTGGGTGCGCTGCGTGCAGACCGTCCGCCCCTATGTGAAGGCCGAGGGCACCAAGTTCAAGACCGTTGACGCACTCACGGAGCATAACGCCAAGCGCAAGCCCGGCAAGGCCCGGAACGCCATCGAGGGCCTGTTCGACAAGGCCAAACCCGTGGCAGTGTGCACGCACCGGCCGGTATTGCCCCTGGTCTTCGGGGTGCTGTCCGCGCACATGCCTCCGGAGATGGCCGCCCGGCTGCCGGCCAAGGACCCGTATCTTGCCCCCGGAGAGTCCATCATCTGCCAGGTGAGCAGTGTGGACGAGGGCCGGATTGTGTCGCTGGAAAAGTACCGCGCCTTCGATGACTGACCGGCCGTGCCGGGTCGGGTCCGCCCGCCGGCGCAGCTGCTAGGCTTCCCCGTAAAGGGGGCACGCGATGGAACACGCTGAACAGATGCACCACGGGACGGCGAAGGGCTCTGCCCCGAAGCCTCCGGTGGAGAGGGACGCGCTGCCGCCGCGGCCCGCCTACCGTTGGTATCTGGCTGCCGGTGCGGTGGCTGCCGCCACAGCCTTCGTGGGTCTGCGGCTGTATCCGGATCTTCCGCCCTCGCTGCCCACGCATTGGAACGGCGCCGGGCAGGCAGACAGCTTTGCCGCGAAGTCCGTGTGGTCCGTTTTTTCGGTTCCGCTGGGTTCCGCGGGACTGGTCCTGTTCATGCTGGGGCTGGCTGTGTTCCTCCCGCGCCTGACGGCTGCCGGCGGGCAACTCCGGACGGCGGACAGTCCCGCTGCCCAGGCCGCAAATCTCCGCGCAACGCAGTTCTTCCTGGGCGGGACCACCCTCGCACTGAGCCTGCTGCTCGCCTGGTTCACGCTGCGCGGATGGCTCCTGCCGCCGGACGGAAGCGCGCTTTATTTCATCCTGCCCCTCCTGGCCCTGATTGCCGTCATGGCCGGCCTCGGCCTGCTTGCCAGGCGCCGCTACCGCAACGACTTAGCCGGCAGCGGGGCGTCGGATCCGACACGGCCTTCGCTCCCTGGAGCTGACCCGACGGCGTCATCCGATGACATGCCGGCCTCCGATCCCGTGGATGATCCCCGCAACTACCGGGCCGGAATCATCTACGTTAACCGGGCCGACCCCCGCGTCCTGGTGCCCAAACGACTGGGCGTGGGCCTGTCGGTGAACGCGGGACACCCTGGCGGCCTCGCCTTCTACCTCGGCCTTGCCGTGCTCTCGCTGGCGGCCGTTGTGGCGGGCATCGCAGCCCCCCTGCTCGGACACTGACCTGTTCCGGAGCGGGCCCTGTTCTAGACTGGCGGAGTGAGTATTCCTACCCCCTATGAAGACCTGCTGCGCGATGTCATGGCCAACGGAACGCAGAAGTCGGATCGCACCGGCACCGGCACGCGCAGCGTGTTCGGCCGCCAGATGCGCTTTGACCTCAGCGAGTCCTTTCCGCTGATCACCACCAAACGGGTGCACTTCAAGTCCGTGGCCCTGGAGCTGCTGTGGTTCCTGCGCGGCGACTCCAACGTGCGCTGGCTGCAGGAACGCGGCGTCAGCATCTGGGATGAATGGGCGGACGACGACGGCGAGCTGGGCCCGGTCTACGGCGTCCAGTGGCGTTCCTGGCCCACCCCCGACGGCGGGCACATCGACCAGATCGCCAAGCTGGTTGAAGGCATCAAAAAGAACCCCGACTCCCGCCGGCACATCGTCACGGCCTGGAACCCGGCCGAGGTCGAAAACATGGCCCTGCCGCCCTGCCACGCGCTCTTCCAGTTCTACGTCGCGGACGGAAAGCTGTCCTGCCAGCTCTACCAGCGTTCGGCGGATACCTTCCTCGGCGTTCCGTTCAACATCGCCTCCTACGCGCTGCTGACGCTCATGGTGGCCCAGCAGACCGGACTGGAACCGGGTGAATTCATCTGGAGCGGCGGCGACGTCCACATTTACGACAACCATGTGGACCAGGTCCGCGAACAGCTCAGCCGCGAGCCCTTCCCCTACCCCAAGCTGCACATCCGCCGCACCCCGGAGAGCATCTTCGATTACGAGCTGGAGGACTTCGAGGTCCTCAACTACCGGCACCACCCCGGCATCAAAGCACCGATTGCCGTCTGAGAGGACAACTATGACCGAGTTCCTTCCCGAGGCAACCGCCGCCGGCTCCGGACCCACCCGCTACCACCCGGTCGGCGGCGGCACCGGCGAGGGAGCGGATCTGCAGGAGGTGCTGCGGAACCGCGGCACGCTGCGCGGCGGGGAGCCGTTGATCGGCCTGATCTGGGCGCAGACCCTTAACGGCGTCATCGGGCGCGACGGCGGCATGCCGTGGCACCTGCCCGAGGACATGGCGCATTTCAAGGCCACGACGGCGGGGCACCCGGTCATCATGGGCCGCCGGACCTGGGAGTCCTTCCCCGCGGCCTACCGTCCGCTGCCCGGCCGCACGAACATCGTTGTCTCCTCCAGCCCCGGCCTCCGGGAGGACGCCGCAGCGGCGGGCGCCGCCGTCGTCGGCTCGCTTGAGGATGCCCTCGCGGCCGCCCGCACCAGTGCCGGCAGCGAAGAGATCTGGATCATCGGCGGCGCGCAGCTGTACGAGGCTGCCGTCCCGAAGGCCAACACCGCCGTGGTGACGGTCATCGACCTGGAAACCGAAGGCGACACGTTCGCCCCGGCCCTGGGACCGGACTGGACCTTCAGCGGTGTCAGTCCGGCTGCGGACTGGTACACCTCCGCCAACGGCACCCGGTACCGGATTGCCCTGTGGACCCGGGACCGGGCGACAGCCGAACATGACGCGGGCCACCGAGACTCAGCGGCACCGCTGGCCTAAAGTGGAAACCATGACTTTTTCCTCCCTTCCCGCTGCAGGCATTCCCACGGCTGGTTTCATTGGCTGGCGCGGCATGGTCGGCTCCGTCCTGATGCAGCGCATGCAGGACGAGGGCGACTTCGACCTGATCAATCCCGTGTTCTTCTCCACGTCCAACGCCGGCGGCGACGCACCGTCCTTCGCGTCCGGGGCCGGGCCGCTGCAGGATGCGTACGACGTCGATGCGCTGGCCAAACTGCCGATCATCGTCACTGCGCAGGGCGGGGACTACACGGCGGAAATCTTCCCGAAGCTGCGCGCTGCCGGCTGGGACGGCATCTGGATCGATGCGGCCTCCACGCTGCGCATGGAAGACGACGCCATCATCGTGCTGGACCCGGTGAACCGGGACGTGATCGACGCCGGCCTGGCCCGCGGCGTGAAGAATTTCGTGGGCGGCAACTGCACCGTATCCTGCATGCTGATGGGCCTGGGCGGACTGTTCCGCAACGGCCTCGTGGAGTGGGGCACGTCCATGACCTACCAGGCGGCCTCCGGCGGCGGCGCCCGGCACATGCGCGAACTGCTCAACCAGTTCGGGGCCCTTCACGGCTCCGTGGCCGCAGAACTGTCCGACCCGGCGTCGGCCATCCTGGAGATTGACCGTGCCGTCCTGGCCCAGCAGAAGAACCCTTCCATGGACTCCTCCCGGTTCGGCGTGCCGCTGGCAGGATCCGTCATCCCGTGGATCGACGCAGACCTGGGCAACGGCATGTCCAAGGAAGAGTGGAAGGGCGGGGCGGAAACCAACAAGATCCTCGGCCGCGGAGCTGCCGGCCGGATCCCCTTCGACGGATTGTGCGTGCGGATCGGAGCCATGCGCTCCCACTCGCAGGCGCTGACCCTGAAGCTGACCGAGGACCTCTCCGTGGCGGAGATCGAAAAGATCATTGATGCGGACAACGAGTGGTCCAAGGTGGTGCCCAACATCAAGGAAGCCACCATGGCGGAGCTGACGCCGGTAGCGGTCACCGGCACCCTGGACATCCCCGTGGGCCGCATCCGGAAGCTGGAAATGGGTCCGGAGTACATCAGCGCCTTCACCATCGGCGACCAGCTGCTCTGGGGCGCTGCCGAACCGCTGCGCCGGATGCTGCGCATCGCCACCGGCAACCTCTGATCTTTCTCCGCCGGCTTTTCTGCCGGCCGGGTTTGTATTGCCGGCCGGGTTTGTATTGCCGGCCGGGTTTTCTGCCCGCCGGGTTTTCTGCCGAACGGTGTGTTGCCCGCCGATGTGTTGCCGGTGTGCCTTCCGGGTCCGCTCCCCCTGGAGCGGGCCCGGCGGCGTTAAGCCCGGGAACCCCCGAGTTGCTGCCCCGGCAGAATTGTCAGTGCCGGGTGGCATGGTGTCCGCATGGAACAGCAAAGCGTGGATTCAATCCTCAACACGTTCTTTACTTTCAGCTGTGTCGGGAAGCAGACTCCCACCCGGGCCCGCTACCTCCGCGTGGCCCTTCAGCTGCGGCGGTATCTGGAAGCCGAGGGAGCAGACAGCCTGCGCGACGAGGACGCTGCGCTCCTGGAGCTGGAGCGGTCCCTGGAGCCGGAGGCGGCCTTTGCCCGGCTATTCGGCGCTGAGGACCTTGCGTACGCCCTCAGCGGCTTCCTCGAACCCCGGTGGCTGCTGCCGGACCTACAGGACCGGCGGACCCAGGTGGCACTGACACCCCGGTTGATCCAATGGCTGTGCAACAGCTGCCTGCTGGATTCCCGCCGGCATCTCCCAGCCATCCGCAGCGCACGGGCAGCCGCAGCCCGGGCGAGGAAAGGACCGGCTCTTGGCCGCGGAGCCGCCGGGCATGCCGACAGCGACGCTACAGGCAGCACCGGAAGTGCCGGCGGCCAATCGGGCTAAGCCCGGCAGCCCGTCCTTACAGCGCGCAGTTCACCAGCAGCGGCTCGGGACGGAGCCGGATGCCGAAGGCCTTCTCCACGCCGGACGCAACCGCCCGGGCAACCACCAGCAGGTCCTCCGCGGTTGCCTCCCCGCGGTTCGTGACGGCCAGGGTGTGCTTGGTGGACAGCGCTGCACGGCCGCCCGTCCCGTCCTCCGGCGCCAGCCCGAAGCCCTTGCGGAAACCGGCATGGCTGATGAGCCAGGCGGCGCTGAGCTTCACCTTGCCGGGCTCCGCCACCGGGTAGCGGGGTGCGTCCGCCGGCAGCGCGGCTGCCGTTGCCTCATCCACGATGGGATTGGTGAAGAAGGAACCGGTGCTGTAGGTGTCCGGGTCCGAGGGGTCCAGGACCATGCCCTTGCCCGCCCGCAGCTGCAGGACCTCGCGGCGCACGTCCACCGCATCGGCACGTTCGCCGATGTCCACGCCCAGTGCCCGTGCCAGTTCGGCATAGCGGACCGGGGCGCTGGTGGTTCCCGCGGAGAGCGCAAACTCCACGGTGAGGACAACGTAGCGGGGCGAACCGTTGACCGTACTGCGTTTGAGGATCGAGTCCCGGTACCCGAATTCCAGGTCCGCGTTGGAGAATTCCACCACGGTGCGTCCGGTACGGTCCCACGCGCGCACCGACGTGATGCACTGGGAAACGTCGGCGCCGTAGGCACCTACGTTCTGCACCGGCGTCGCGCCGGCGAGCCCCGGAATGCCGGACAGGGCCTCCAGGCCGGAGAAGCCCTCCGACAACGTGTACGCCACCAGTTCGTCCCAGGGGTGCCCGGCCTCGGCCCGCAGGACTGCGGTTCCGTCGCCGGTCTCCCGGATGTCCAGGCCGCGGCTGGCGATGTGGATGACGGCGCCGTCGAACCCGTCGTCGGAGATCAGCAGGTTGGAGCCGCCGCCGATGACCAGCAGGGGCTCCCCCGCTTCATCTGCGGCGCGGACGGCGATGATCAGTTCGTCTTCGTTTTCCGCTTCGATATACCGGCGGGCGGGACCGCCGACGCGGGCGGTGGTCAGGGATGCCAGCGGCATCCGGGTCAAAGCAGTCACCAGACCCGCACCACTGCCTGGGCCTTGACCAGCACCTTCTGGCCGTTGAAGGTCACCGTAAGGTCAACCCGGGCGGTCGAATTGTCCGGGTCGACGGCGCCGATCACTCCGGTCACCTCGACCACTGCGCCGGGGGCGCCGTCGATGTCCTCCACCAGGACGGGCCGGGTAAAGCGTGTCTGGTAGTCGATGACCGCACCGGGATCCGAAATCCAGTCGCTCACCAGCTGGACAGCGGTACCCATGGTGAACATCCCGTGCGCGATGACGCCGGGCAGTTCCACCTCGCGGGCGAAGCGCTCGTTCCAGTGGATCGGGTTGAAATCTCCGGAGGCGCCGGCGTAGCGGATCAGGTCCGCGCGGGAAATCTCCAGCGTGGTGGAACCGATCTCGCTGCCCTTGGAAAGCTCACTCAGTGCAATGGACATGGCGGTTACTGTCCCTCTCCGCGGACGAGGATGGATGAAAGGGTGGTGGCTACGTGTTCGCCCTCGGTCGTGGAGATTTCCGCGCGGGTGGTGATCAGGGCGCCGTCGCCCATGGCCCGGACGGAGTCCACGTGCAGTTCTGCCACCAGTTCATCTCCGGCCACGATGGGGCGGTGGTGGGTGAAGCGCTGGTCGGCGTGCACCACCCGGGAGAAGTCAATGCCTGCCCCGGGATCGGCCACCAGCAGGGCGTCGGCACGCTGCGCCACGATGATGGCGAAGGTGGGCGGGGCAACCAGGTCCGCGTAGCCCAGCTCCTGCGCCTTGGCCACGTCGAAGTGTGCCGGGTTGGTGGCCTTGACGGCCGCGGCGAATTCACGGATCTTTTCGCGGCCCACGGAATACGCTTCCCCGGCCGGATACGTGCGCCCCTGAAGTGCGGGATTGATGCTCATTATGTGTCCTTCATGCCCTTGATGCGGCGGCGGGTGTCCCTGGCGCGGACCACCATACCGCTCAGGTGCGTGCTCAGGCCCACCACTATCAGGGGAAGGGCGATGTACATCAGGACCTGGTTGTCCAGGACCGCCCCCAGGAGGACCAGCAGCACCCCGGCGCCGCTGATGGCCAAGGCGCTCACGACAAGTTTCCGGTACAGGGGTGAGCCTGTCTCCCAGGGGGTATTTAGCATGTCTTCAGAATACAGGGGCGGGCGGGGCCGCCCCGAACCGCCTGCCGCGGGACTCCCGCTAGAACAGGGCGGCCTGCAGCGCCGGGACTGCTGTGCGGAAGGGACCGTACTGCAGCCGGCGGCCCTTCAGCCGGGACAGGTCCGCTGCAAACAGGGTTTCTTCGCCGTCCACCCGGACCAGGGCCGTTGCGCCCAGGACGGCCTGGATGACCATGCCGTGCTCTCCGGATGCCGGGTCGCACGGATACAGTTCGCACGACGTGTCCAGGACGGTGGCGAACTGGGCAGGCGGTTCCCAGACCTCGTCGACCGGCCGGAAGCCGGTGATCCCCGTATCCGCCAGCATGCTCCGCACCGACTCGGCCGCTTCCGCGTTGCGGGCGTCCAGTGTCCCTGCAGCCAGCGGACGGGTCAGGGCAGCTGTTTTCGTTCCCGCACGCACTGCCTGCTGCAGGCCGACGACGGCGGTGACAGCGTCTTCCAGCACCCGCACAATCAGCCCGTCGCCTGCGCGGGCAACATAGCGGGCACAGACGGCTCCCTGCTCCACCAGCCTCAGCCGTTTGCGCCCGTCTGCGGCGGTACCTACCTTGGTGGACCCGTCGGCGAAGGTCGCAACGTACAGCCAGTGCGGCTGGTCCAGGTAGCGCCGGAGCGCGTCGGGGATGCTGTCCACACGGTGGCTGTTGTGGATGCCGCGCACCTCGTCCCGGATGAAGCAGCTGCTGCACTGATAACCGCGCTCGGCAGGAGCCTGGCCCGGACAGGGAGTGTGGGACTGGACGCCGTCGTCGTTCACCTGCCAGGAGCCGAGGCAGAACTTCTCATTGCCGTTGGTGTCCGCCAGGACCCGGAACCGGAGCTCGGTGCCCGGCGTGAGCGGCTGGCGGTGCGGCTGCCCGTCGGGCAGGTGCAGTGCCAGGCGCGGGCCCGAGCCGTCCCAGGACGTTCCCGAACAGAGGAACCTGCCGGCGTCGGCGTTCGCTGTGGTGCTCCCGGCTGCAGGAATGGTCAACCTCCCGTTTAACGCCAAAAGGGCGGAATAACGTTTTTTACGTTACCCCACCCTCCGGCGGTGCTTCGGGAAGGCCTAGGCGTGCTGGCCCGCGTGTTCCCCTTCGGCGATTTCCTCAATCAGCTTGTCGTTGAAGGCAGGAAGATCGTCAGGGTTGCGGCTGGTGACGAAGCCCTGGTCCACCACCACTTCCTCGTCGGTCCAGTTTGCGCCGGCGTTCTTCAGGTCCGTTGCCAGCGTGTGGTAGGACGTCAGATCGCGTCCCTTGACGACGCCGGCGTCGATCAGCAGCCAGGGGCCGTGGCAGATGGAAGCGACGGGCTTGTGCGCCTCGAAGAAGGCACGGGCAAACTGCTGGGCGTTCTTGTCCACGCGGAGGAAGTCGGCGTTGACAACGCCGCCGGGCAGGACCAGCGCGTCGAAATCAGCTGCGTCGGCATCGGCTACGTCAAGATCAACCGTGAACGTCTCGCCCTTGTCCATGCCGTCAAAGCCCTGGATGGAGCCCTTCTTCGGAGACACAAGCACCGGCTCGCCGCCGGCTTCCTTGACCGCATTCCACGGGCTGGTCAGCTCAATCTGCTCCACTCCGTCCGTGAGGAGGAAAGCTACCTTCTTGCCGGAAATATCGTGCTCTGCCATGCGTTGACTCCGTTCGGTTCAGCTGCCGGGCCGCTTAGGGAACCGGCTGCGATGTTTCTACGGTTTCGTAAATCGTTCGGAAACCTTCCGGTTATCCGCTATCCCTACCCTACGAACAAGCAGTAATAATAAGCAAGCTTAGGGATGGGTCCCGTTCCACCGGCCGCCCGCGACAGGACTCCGGTCCCAAAGACTCCGGACAACGAAAAAGCCCCCGGAATCCAGAGATTCCGGGGGCTTGTCCGTAGCGGTGGGGAGGCTCGATCTCCCGACCTCACGATTATGAGTCGTGCGCTCTAACCAACTGAGCTACACCGCCAAAATGAGTGAAGCCCGCCCTACCGAGGCCTGCGCAAAAAACACAGCCTGAGCAACGCGGGCCCTCCCATTGAGAGCCCCGACCGGGAATCGATCCCGGGACCTCCATCTTACCAAGATGGCGCTCTACCACTGAGCTATCGGGGCAACGACATAAAACTTTACCAGCACTTTTCCTGAACATGAAATCGAAATGGGCCGTTTGCGGAAAAGGTGACGAGAGACACTTTTGCGGCCCTGCAAAAACGGCCGCCCCGCCGACTCTGCCGCACCTCACAGGCGGGTTTTGTCAGTATGCTTACCCTACAAGAAAGCGAGGGCGCGTGAGCACAGTGCCGAACCATGTTTCAGCCGGTATCTTCCTGGGTGGAAGATACCGTCTCCTGAATCAAATCGGGGCAGGTGCCATGGGCACCGTCCACCGGGCCAGGGATGAGTTCCTGGGCCGAGACGTAGCGGTGAAGATCATCCGCCCGTCAGCGACCAGCGAGATGGACCTTCGGCGCAGTGACGCCGAGGCCAAGATCCTGGCGCGCCTGAACCACCACAGCCTGGTCACACTCCTGGATGCCGGATCCGACACGTCCACTCCCGAATCGCCGCAGATCTATCTGGTCATGGAACTCGTCCAGGGCCTGGACCTGCGCGAACGGCTCAAGGAGGGCCGGCTGCCCCGCCGGCAGGCCGCACTGCTGGGTTACGACCTGGCCCTGGGACTCGGGTACATCCACGAAAACGGCGTGGTGCACCGGGACGTCAAACCGGCGAACATCATGCTGTTCGACTACCAGAGCGCCGATGCCCGCCTTCGTGCCAAGCTCACGGACTTCGGCGTTGCCCTCGTCGCGAATGACCCGCAGTCCCAACCCGGCACATTCTCCGGCACCGCTGCGTTCATGAGCCCCGAACAGGCACGCGGGGAACAGGCAGGGCCTGCAAGCGACGTGTATTCCCTGGGCCTGGTCCTGCTGCAGTGCCTGACGGGGAAACCGGCCTTCCCCGGCCCCGCCCTGGAAAGTGCCCTCGCACGCCTCCTGCGCGACCCTGAGATCCCCGCAGGGCTCGGCGGCGACTGGGAGCCGCTTCTGCGTGCCATGACGGCTCAGGACGCCGCTGAGCGTCCCAGCGCCCACGACGTCTCCCAGGTGCTCTACGACATGATCGTCACCGCCCGGGGACGGCACCGGGTGGACCCCGGGCTGCTCCCTGATGATGAGGCACAGCGCATGGATGCGGTTCGCCGCTACGAACTGCTGGACACTCCCCCGGACGGTGCCTTCGACCGGGTCACCGCCCTGGCATCGCGTCTCTTCGACGCCCCCGTGGCCATTGTCAGCGTGGTGGACACCGACCGGATCTGGTTCAAGTCCCACCACGGCACCGAAGCCGTCGAGATTGGCCGCGACCCGGGCCTGTGCGCATCCGCCATCCTGCAGGACGGCGTCTATGTGGTCGACGACGCCCGGCAGGATCCAAGGACACTGGCCAATCCCCTGGTGGCCGGCGAATTCGGCCTGCAGTTCTACGCCGGAGTGCCGCTGCAGACCAGGGACGGGTTCAACCTGGGCACCTTCTGCATCCTGGACCGGGAGCCGCGCACCTTCTCCCCGGAAGACGCGGCCACTTTGCAGGACCTCGCAGCGATTGTCATGAATGACCTCGAGTTGCGCCTCGATACCCGCCGCGCCCGGGGGTACGGACAGTAAGAAGCACGGGCAGTAAAAAGCAGGGTCAGTAAGAAGCACGGCCACGAAGACAGCAAGAAGGACGCCTCCCGTGCGGGAGGCGTCCTTCTTGGTACGGGCCGTGCTGTCCGGCGCCTAGGCTAACGGCGCCGGAGGTTTCCTAGTCGCGGAAACGGGGCTTGCGGGCACCTGCGGCTGCGCTGTCGCGGAAGCCGCCTTCACGCTTCTTGAACGGGCGGTCGCTGCCGCGGTCCCCGAAGGAACGCTCGCCGTCGCGCTTCTTGAAGTCCTTCTTGAAGCCGCCGCGGTCTGCACGGTCGTTGAAGCTTCCGCCTTCACGCTCACGTGCCGGCTTGCGGCCCTTGTCCAGTTCGAGGTGGATCAGCTCGCCGCCGATCCGGGTGCGGGACAGTGCGCGCAGCTGATCCTTGGAAAGGTCAGCAGGCAGTTCCACCAGGGTGTGGTCTGCACGGATGTCGATGCCGCCGATCTGCGCTGAGGACAGGCCGCCCTCATTGGCAATGGCGCCGACAATCGAACCCGGCAGAACGCGCTGGCGGCGGCCGACGGCGATGCGGTACGTTGCATTGCCTTCGGTCAGCGGACGCGTCGGGCCGCGGGATCCGACGCCGTCGTTACGGCCTTCGGAACGCTCGCGCTGGCGGGCCGGAGCCACGGGGATTTCGCGCAGCAGCAGGTCGCGGCCGCCCTGGGCCATGACGGCCAGGGCTGCGGCAACGTCTTCTGCGGGAACGTCGTGCTCGGACAGGTACTTGGTCACCAGGTCCCGGAACACGGCGATGTCCTCGGAGCCGAGGGTTTCCGTGATTTTCTCGGAGAACTTGGCCAGGCGCTTCTCGTTGACAACGTCGACGCTGGGAAGCTGCATGTGCTCCACCGGCTGGCGGGTTGCCTTTTCAATGGCCCGCAGCAGGTACTTCTCGCGGGGGGTCATGAACAGGATCGCGTCGCCGCTGCGTCCTGCACGGCCGGTGCGGCCGATGCGGTGGACGTAGGACTCGGTGTCGTGCGGGATGTCGTAGTTGACGACGTGGCTGATGCGTTCGACGTCGAGGCCGCGGGCGGCAACATCCGTGGCAACCAGGATGTCGATCTTGCCGTCGCGGAGGGCCTCGACCGTACGCTCACGCTGCTGCTGCGGGATGTCGCCGTTGATGGCGGCGGCGCTGTAGCCGCGGTCCTTCAGCTTGTCGGCCAGATCCTCGGTGGCTGCCTTGGTCCGGACGAACGCGATAACGCCGTCGAACTCTTCGGTTTCCAGGATGCGGGTCATGGCATCGAGCTTGTGCGGGCCCATGACCTGCACGTAGCGCTGGCGGGTGTTGACACCGGTGGTGGTCTTGGACTTGACCGTGATTTCCGCAGCGTTGTTCAGGTATTTCTTGGCAATCTTGCGGATGGCCGGCGGCATGGTGGCGGAGAACAGGGCAACCTGCTTCTCTGCCGGAGTGGAGGAAAGGATCTGCTCCACGTCTTCGGCGAAGCCCATGCGCAGCATTTCGTCAGCTTCGTCGAGCACCAGGTACTCGAGGTTGGACAGGTCGAGGGAACCCTTGGCGATGTGGTCAATCACACGGCCGGGAGTGCCCACAACTACCTGTGCGCCGCGGCGCAGGCCTGCAAGCTGGGGACCGTAGGCGGAGCCGCCGTATACGGGAAGAACGGTGATGCCGTCCATGTGGACTGCATAGGACGTGAAGGCCTCTGCGGACTGCAGTGCCAGTTCACGGGTGGGGGCAAGCACCAGCACCTGGGTGGCCTTGGTGGCCGGACGTCCGGCCAGCAGGGACAGGGCGGGAACGGCGAAGGCGGCGGTTTTGCCGGTACCGGTCTGTGCCAGGCCCACGACGTCGCGGCCTTCGAGCAGAAGGGGGATGGTGGCTGCCTGGATGGGTGAAGGCTTGACGTAGCCCACATCCTTCAGGGCTGCCAAGACACGCTCGTCCAGTCCGAAGTCGCTGAACAGAACAGTGTTCTCTTCGGCTTCGGGGGTGGCGACAGCGGCGCTGTCGGCGGTGTGGGTGTTTTCCAGTGTGGCTTCAGACAAGAGGTAATCCTCATTCAATCGGGGACCAGGCAACCAGGAGGCTGCGGGACGTAAGTCCGGCGCTGTTGCAATCCCAGGCAGGACTTTCCGTCACAGCTGTGGGCCGATTTCACTGGATTGTGCCTACGACCGGTGTGACGATTTCTTTGCCGGCGCTCCCCAAAAGATGAATCTGCCCGCATAAGAATGCGGGCCCCAACACAACGAACCGTACGGATTTAAGGTGAGAACCTCGATGAACCGCACGAAAATAAGGGAATACCGGAGTGGGGGATGTGTTCAAGTGTACGGCATCCCGGAGGCGGGAACGTTGTTCCGGGCGGTGACCTTGGGCACAGGCCCTTCCGAGGGGCCGGATCCGCCCCTGCTTCGCACCGTCTTCGGGCGGTCCGTCCCGGGTCAGAGCCCTGCAGGCAAGGCCTCCGTGGAGCGGGCGGTCCTGGCCGCGAGTGTGCGCAGTGCCTTGAGGATTTCCGGGGACAAAGTGATCTCTCCTGCTGCGCGGGAGGCCTGCAGGGCGGCGGCCTGATCATCGTTGAGTCCGAGGAAGACGTCGCGGACGCTCACCCCGTGGCTGGGTGCGGTCACCACTTCCACGGTGTCCCCCGCAGTGATGCTGCCGCGGCGGCGGACCCGCAGATAGGTTCCCACCCGTGCGGCCTCAGCGAAGCGGCGCTGGAAGTTCGGGACGCCCATTCGCTGCTGGAAGTTCCGGCACGGGGTGCGGGGGCAGGTCACCTCCAACTCGACGTCGGCACCGATCCGCCACCGCTCACCGATCAGCGCGGCGGTGGCATCCATACCGGCCAGCCGCAGGTTTTCGCCAAACAGGCCCGGCGGAATGTCCCGGCCCAGTTCTCCGGACCAGTAGTCGGCGTCGTCCTGGGAGTAGGCGTACAAGGCCTTGGATTCTCCGCCGTGGTGTTTGCGGCTTGCCTGCAGGTCTCCGGTCAGTCCCAGCGGGTGGACTTTCACCGGACCGTCAACTGCACGCTTGTCGATGGCGGTGACGCCGGTGGCATCCCGAGTGGGCAGGAGGCCGTGCAGCAGGCAGACGGCAAGCAGCGAACCGGTTCTCATGCCAGCAGTCTAGGGCTGCGGCTCCGGGGCACGCAGCAGCCCGGGCGGGTTGTTACGCCACCAGTCGCGCGGGCGGCTGCCCCAGTACCCTGCCAGCCACCAGGCCAGCAGTCCGATGCCCCAGAACACGCCGATGCTGGAAGCCATCAGCCAGGGTTCCGGAATTTGGGAGTCCAGGTTCGGCGCATCGAACAGCTCGCCAATGGTTTTGGGCGAGTAGATGAAGATGACGAGCGAGGAGACCAGCAGGATGAGCCCGGAGATCCGCAGTTTCCGCTGCCCGGGGCCGAGGTCCATGATGTTCCGCGCCAGGACGGGGATGAACAGCGCCACCCAGACCCAGTGGTGGGACCAGGACACCGGGGAAATCAGCAGCATCAGCAGGGCGGCAGCGGCCAGCGCGGTGAAGGTCTGTCCGCGTGAACCGGCAATGCGGATGATGACTGCAGTAGCGGCGACGGCGGCCAGGGACAGGATCAGCCACGGAATGTCGACGGGGAAATCCGGGCCGCCGAAATGCAGGATTGCACCCTTGAGGGAGAGATTGTCCACGTAGCCTGCACCGCCGATCCGTGAGGTGTCCGGGAGCAGGTCAAGCCAGTAGGTCCGTGATTCGCGCGGCAGGATCAGGAACCCCAGGGCGAAGGTGGAGAGGAAGCCGTAGGTCATGTTGCGCAGCCCGCGCCAGTCGCCCCGGGCCAAGAAATACAGGCCGAAGACCAGCGGAGTCAGTTTCAGCCCGGCCGCCACTCCGGTCAGCAGGCCGGTGGGCCAGCCGTCCTTCTTGATCAGGAAATCGGCCATGATCAGCCCGAACAGCAGGATGTTGATCTGCCCGAAGGCGGAGGTTTCGCGCCAGGGGCCCAGCAGCACAATCAACCCGGCGCAGGCGATGGCCAGGGGCCGCAGCCACGGATGCCGAAGCACATCCGCGGCGCTGCCGCTGCTGTGCACGTAACGCACCGCCCAAACAGCGGTGGCAGCGGCAATCGCCAGGGAAATGCCGGTAAAGATGTTCAGCCCCAGGCTCTGGCCGAACGGGGCCAGCACGGCAAAGACCAGCGCCGCAAAAGGCGGATAGGTGAAGAGCAGGCTACTGTCGGCGTCGTACTGGACCGACTTCGTATACAGCTCCCCTGCGGCGTCGAGCACGCTCTGCCCGCCGGAAAGGTAGACCCTGAAATCCAGGCCGTGGCGTGGAGACACGTCAAAAGCTGTCCATACGAGCAGCCCGGCAAGTGCCAGCGCCCCCAGGGTCGCAACGGTCCGCACGACGGCGGATCGGTGGAGCTGGCCCATTATTCTCCCTGTTGGAACGCCGGACGTGTGCATGGCACGGCCTGGCGTAGTTCGGTGATATCGATCAGGGCAAGTCTACCGGGCAGCCTGATCCGCGCCCCCGTCACGGGGCAGGCGATAGGCTGGCCGGACCAGATCTGCAAGCGAAAGGTCCCCCCATGTCCCCCGCGCTTCTTGCCCTCACGAACGCCCACGTGGTTCCCGTTACGGGTACCCCCTTCCACGGCACCGTCCTCATCGAGGACGGGAAGATCCGGGACCTGGGGCCCGACGTCGTCGTTCCCGAGGGTGCGGAGGTGCTCGACGCCGGAGGTCAGTGGCTGCTGCCCGGCCTGGTGGACGCGCACACCCATCTCGGCGTACATGAAGAGGGCGAGGGCTGGGCCGGCAACGATTCCAACGAAATGACGGACCCGGTGATGGCAGGGGTCAGGGCGCTGGATGCCGTAAACCCGTTCGATACGGGGTTCGACGACGCGCTTGCCGGCGGAGTGACCACCGCGAACATCAATCCCGGTTCCGGCAATCCGATCGGTGGGCAGGCCGTGGCCCTGCACACCCACGGGCGCTATCTGGAGGAGATGGTGCTTCGTGCACCCAGCGGCTTGAAGTCCGCCCTGGGCGAGAACCCGAAGCGGGTCTACAGCGACAAGAAGCAGACTCCGTCCACCCGGCTGGGAACGGCGATGGTGATCCGGCAGGCGTTCATGGAGGCGCAGAACTATCTGGGCAAAGCGGACCCGAACCAGCGGGATCCGCATCTGGAGGCACTGGCCATGGTGCTGCGGCGGGAAATCCCGTGGCGCCAGCATGCCCACCGTGCCGATGACATCGGTACCGCAATGCGTCTGGCCGATGAGTTCGGCTATGAGCTGGTGCTCGACCACGGAACCGAGGCCCATCTGCTGGCGGACGTGCTGGCCGAGCGCGGCGTGCCGGTTCTCATCGGGCCGCTGTTCACCACCCGGTCCAAGGTGGAGCTGCGCGGCCGCAGCATGGCCAATCCTGGCAAACTCGCGGCAGCAGGGGTGGAAATCTCCATCATCACCGACCATCCCGTGGTCCCTATTAACTTCCTCATCTTCCAGGCTGCCCTGGCCGTCAAGGAGGGTCTGGACAGGGACGAGGCACTCCGTGCTGTCACGATCAATCCTGCCCGGGTTCTGGGGCTGGCGGACCGGCTGGGCTCGCTCGAACCGGGCAAGGATGCGGATCTGGTCCTCTGGAGCGGTGATCCGCTGGACGTGATGCAGCGGGCGCTGAAGGTGTGGATTGGCGGCCGCGAGGTCTACCGCTACGACGTCGAGGCGCACGAGCAGATCGTAGCTCCCCGCTGATGCGTTCCGGTGATATCCCTGCGGGTCCGGGAGGTCCTGGCACGCCCGGCACCGGGGACCGCACTCCCCCGCCGTCGATCATCCGGATGGCCGCCGCTGCCTGGCTGGTGGCAGCCGTCCTGGTGGCAACAGCGGGTGTTTCCTTTATCGTGTCGGCCCGCACCCAGCATCAGGACAGCACGGGGCTGATCATGTTGGGGATACTGGCGCTGGCGTTGGCTCTGCTGAGCGCCTATAGCGTGCTGCGGCTGTGGTCGGGTAAGCGCAGTGCCAGGGAAACGCTCAGCAGCATAGGGGTGATTGCCGGTGTCCCGCTGCTTTTCCGCGGTCCAGCCCTGGTGGCTGTGGGCCTTCTGCTGCTGGCCTGCACCGTCCTGCTCTGGCTGCCGGCCAGCAACCGGTTCATCCAGCTCCGGGACCCCAGGAAGCGCCGGTCGAGGGGTGGGGCGAAGGGCCGGCGGCAACGCTAAAGGCCCCTTCGACCGATGACCCGGCCCGGTTCCGGGACCGGTCTTGGTCCCCTCCACCGGCCCGGGTTCCGGTCTTGATCCCGGTCTTGGTCCCGGCACTGGAAATCGGAGGGCCCGAGACACACCGCCCGTTCCCCTGCCGACCGGTGGTGGTTCATCCGTGTGCCGGATCAGTGCGGCCAGTACGCGGCCACGCTGGATGAGAACGGTGCCGGCTCCAGCGGCATCTAACCCACCACTCTGCGTGCCTGATCAGAACGGTGCCGGTTCAGGCGGAGCCTCATCCACCAGTCACTGCGTGCCTGATCAGAACGGTGCCGGTTCAGGCGGTACCTCATCCACCACTCTGCGTTCCTGGGACTGATCAGTGTTTGAGGGACCCTTCCGATGAACCGGCTCCGATACAGGGGATGGTGGTGCCACTTGGAGGAACGGCTCTGTGCGGTAGACCCGTCCCGTAGGAGACGTCCACTCCATCACGCCGGGTGTGGGTTGGGTGGCTTTCCAGAATCCCAGGGTTTTGAACCGGTGGTGCCGGCGGCAGAGGTGTTCCAGGTTTCCGTGTTCGGTGTCGCCGCCTTTCGCCCAGTCGGTGGTGTGGTCGATTTCCGTGACCGCGGTGCTGACCCTGCAGCCGGGAAACCTGCAGGTTCCGTCCCGGGCTCTGAGCCAGCGGGCGAGTCCGGCGGGGACTTTCCGGCGGCGTCCGACCCAGAGGATCTCTCCGGTCGTCGGGTCCTGGGCGAGTCCGGTCCAGTGGACGGCGTTGCGTGCGAGTCTGCGGGCTGCGTCGGCGCTGATGGGTCCGTAGCCGTGCAGTTCGGCGGGCTGTTCGTCGGCACCGAACAACGTTTCGGCGTTGATCAACACCATGATCTCCGCCCGAGGCAGAACACCTGCGGGACCCTCTTTGCCTGAATCGCTGTCCGACGTGTGTCCTGGCTTAGAGGCACCGCCACCGCGGGGTGAACCGAGGCCGCCCATGAGCAGTTGGGTCAGGATGTCTGCCCGCAGTTGGTCGGCTGTCCGCGGGTCCCCTTCCGCCTGTTCACCCCTAGCCGACGCACACAGTGCGGTGTAGATCTGCTGGGCATGTTCGGCCCGCAGATGGGCCGACAGCCAGGACATGCCGTCCTCGTCCCGTTCCAAGACCACCTTGCGTTTCTCGAACGCCGTCCGGTGCCGTTCGGCAATGGTCTCGGGATACGTTTTCTCCCGCAGCCGGCGTGCCTTGGCACAGAACTGTGGCCGGGTTATGCCTTCGGCTTTGGCGAGCAGCTCGGCCTCGAACCCGGGAAGTTCCGCGGAGGGTATGTTCTCGCACTGATCCAGGACCACCTGCGCGTGCGCATAGGAGAACCGTCCTTCTTCCAGTCCGGTCAGGGTGGCGGTGTGGGTGCTGCAGAGTCTTCCGGCTTCGAACATCATGCCCTGCGCGGTGGTCTGCGGAACATTCAAAATCGCAGCACATTCGGCGGCTGCCAGACTGAACGCCAGCCCCGGACCTTCACTGCCGAAGTGCTTGCACACATCCTTGCGGAACAGTTCCTCCATATGGTTGATCGCGCGGGCCTGCTGGGCCTGCGTCCACCGCACCAAATGCGCCAGCCTCGCCAACACCTCACCGGTGTCGTGTTCGTCGAAGGACTCAAGATTCGCCATCGCCAGCACCCCGGTAAAACCATCCGGAAAGCCCTCACCATCAGCACCGGTGGCACCTGTGGCGGGCTCCGCAGGTTCAGCGGGTTCAGCGGGTTCAGCGGGTTCAGCGGGTTCGGCAGGTTCAGCGGCCGCCGACCCTGTGGTGTCCTCTGGAACGGGTCCGGGTTGGGGTTCTGCAGGTCCGGCGGTAGTCGAGCCGGACGCGGAATCCGGTGCGGGAATGGGTACATCGAAGAGGGCGGCAGCCGGCGTTGCGGCGGGATCGGTGGAGGCATCGCCGGTGTTGGTGTCGGTATCCGTGCACGTGACAGTGCCAGCCCGGGTGCCGCCGTCGTCGGAGTCCGTAGCGTCACCACTGACATCCGGAACCGCCCGATATACCGCCAGCGTGCAGGGCGTGTGCGGAGCATCCTCATCTCCAGCCGAGCCTGTTGGCTGCTGGTCTTCACTGGCTGGTTCTTCGGTTGTCTGTTCGGTGTTCCCGAGCTGATCCATACCCTCAGGATTTCACCCGGCACTGACATTTCCGGCCCGAAAACAGACCAAAAACGGGCCTCCCGGAAAACCGGAAATACCCGTCTTTCTCAGGCGACTACCTAGTCCTCAAATCCGATCGGATTGGCTACGGCGGATGGCAGCAAATGACAGCGCTATGGTCGGTCAAGCGGAGCACCGCGGCAGGGTCAACCTCCCCTGGACCCGAGAGCCACCCGGCCCGCCCGGCCCAGGCATCTTACCGGCCCCGCCCGGCCCAGGCTGCCCCCTCCACCAAGCACCGGCTGCCCCCGGCGAAAACACCCCACCGGAACACCCCGTCCCAGCTAAAGCTGACCCAGCGCCTGCTCCAGGTCCGCGATGAGGTCCTCGATGTCTTCCAGACCCACGGAAAGCCGCAGCAGGTTCTCGGGAACCGCCAGGTCAGTTCCCTTCACCGAGGCATGCGTCATTTCCGAGGGGTAGTTCATGAGCGATTCCACCCCGCCCAGCGATTCAGCGAGCAGGAAGAGCCGGGTGGATTCGGCGACCTTCCGTGCCGCAGCCTCACCGCCCTTGAAAGTCACCGAAACCATGCCGCCGAAATCCTTCATCTGCGCCTTGGCCAGGTCATGCCCGGGGTGCTCTTCCAGCCCCGGATACAGCACGCTCTCCACTGCCGGCTGGTTGCGCAGCCACTTCGCCACGGCCATGGCACTGGCGGAATGGCGGTCCATCCGCACAGCCAGCGTCTTCAGTCCGCGGGTGGTCAGCCAGGCCTCCATCGGTGCCGACACTGCACCTACGGCAAACTGGATAAACCCAATCTCCTCCGCCATCGCGTCGTCGTTCAGGATGACGGCACCGCCCACGGCGTCCGAGTGCCCGCCGATGTACTTGGTGGTCGAATGCACTACGACGTCGGCCCCCAGCGACAGCGGCTGCTGCAGGTAGGGAGAGGCAAAGGTGTTATCGACAACCAGGATGGCCCCGGCGTCGTGCGCTGCCTGCGCGGTTGCGGCAATATCGGAAATCTTCATGAGAGGGTTCGACGGCGTTTCCAGCCACACGATCTTCGTGTTCCCGGCTGCAACGGCGGCCGCCACAGCGGCGGCGTCGGACATATCCACAGCTGCGTTGGTAATCCCCCATTTGCCCAGCACCTTGTTGATCAGCCGGTAGGTACCGCCGTAGGCATCGTTGCCCAGCACGATATGGTCTCCGGGAGCCAGCAGCCCCCGGATCAGGGCGTCCTCCGCAGCAAGGCCGGAGCTGAAGGAGAAGGCATGCTTCCCGCCTTCCAGTGCGGCGAGCTGTTCCTGCAGCGAATCCCGCGTGGGGTTGGTGCCGCGGCCGTACTCATAGCCGTTGCGCAGCCCGCCGATGCCGTCCTGGGCATAGGTGGTGCTCTGGTACAGGGGCGGAATGACCGCTCCGGTGGTGGGATCCGGTGCCTGGCCCGCATGGATGGCGCGGGTACTGAAGCTCGTCATGGTGTTCTCCTTGCGCCGGCGGTGGCCGGCAGATCGGTGCAAAACAGCGCCCCTGCGAAGGCGTGCCCGGTTAGAGGCTCAGGTACGAAAGTAGGTCGTGGCGGGTCAGCATGCCAACGGCGGCGCCATCGGACGTAACCATCACGGCGTCGTCGTCGTGAAGTTTCGCCCGGGCCGTCTCCACGGAGTCTCCGGCCCCCACAAGGGCAGGCCGGGGGCCCATGTGCTCGCTGATCCGATCCGTGGGCTTGGCCTCTCCGCGGAAGAGCTTTTCCGTCAGCGAGCGCTCGTCCACGGAGCCCAGCACCTCTCCCAGGACCACGGGAGGCTCCTGGGAGAGGACGGGCAGGAAGGAGACACCGTATTCGTTCAGGATGGTAATGACGTCCCGCACGGTTTCGTTCGGATGGGTGTGGACCAGTTCCGGCAGCGAGCCGTCCTTGGTGGCGAGCACGTCGCGGACCGAGGCCTGTTCCCCGCCGTCCTGCAGGAAACCGTAGGACCGCATCCAGTCATCGTTGAAGATCTTGCCCATGTAGCCGCGCCCGCTGTCCGGCAGCAGGACCACAACGACGTCGTCGGGCCCGAGCGAGCGCGCAGCCTCGAGTGCCGCCGTCACCGCCATACCCGAGGAACCGCCCACCAGCAGGCCTTCCTCCCGTGCCAGGCGGCGCGTCATGGCGAAGGATTCGGCGTCCTTCACGGCAATCACCTGGTCCGGAACGGAGGCGTCAAAGTTGTCCGGCCACATGTCCTCCCCCACACCTTCCACGAAGTAGGGGCGTCCGGTGCCGCCCGAATACACGGAGCCCTCCGGATCCGCGGCGATCACCCGCACGGGCCCGGACGGCCGGTCCGCGGAGACGTCCTTCAGGTAGCGCCCGGTGCCGGTAATGGTGCCGCCCGTACCTGCCCCGGCAACGAAGTGGGTGATCCGTCCGTCGGTGTCGGCCCAGATTTCCGGGCCGGTGGATTCATAGTGGCTGGCCGGAGCGGACGGGTTGGAGAACTGGTCCGGTTTGTACGCCCCGTCGATCTCCCGCACCAACCGGTCGGAGACGCCGTAGTAGGAGTCAGGGCTGTCGGGGGCCACCGCCGTCGGCGTCACCACCACCTCCGCGCCGTACGCCCGCAGCACGTCCCGCTTCTCCACGCCCACCTTGTCCGGGGTGACGAAGATGCACTTATAGCCCTTCTGCTGGGCAACAAGCGCCAACCCGACGCCGGTGTTGCCGCTGGTGGGCTCGACCACCGTGCCGCCGGGCAGCAGTTTGCCCTCGCGCTCGGCCGTGTCGATCATCTTCACGGCGATGCGGTCCTTTACGGAGCCGCCCGGGTTCAGGTATTCCAGCTTTACCAGGACGGTGGCCTGGATACCTTCGGTCACGTGGTGGAGCTTCACCAAAGGGGTGTTGCCGATCAGGTCCAGGACGGTGTTGGCATACTTCATGTGACCAACGTTACTTGCTTGTCCCGCCCGCAACAGGGGGCATGGAACACGGCGTAGCAAAACGCACACCGGGGCAGTCCGTCTGGCTGCCGGGAGCGGCGGCGGTACGTGCAACCATAGGTGCATGTCCTTCACTGCCGCTGTTCCAATGCGGCCTGTTCCAGTGCAGCACGTTCCGCCGGGGCCTGTTCCGCGGGCACGGAATTCCGCCGCGTCCGGTGCTGCGGGCCTGGTGCGCTACTGGGACTCACCCGCTCCGTACTGCCTTCAGACCTCGCTGCGCATCCTGGTCCGGGGAAAGCAGGATCCGACCATCCGGCTCGGCCCCGGGGTTGCCTGGCTGACCTTCTTCACTCCTGAGGGTCCGGCCACGCTGAACCTGCGCGAGGAGCCGGTTCCCGCCCCGGGCGCCCGTGTCCGTGCAGAGGCCTGGGGCCCGGGGGCGGAGTGTGCCCTGGACTCGGTGCCCGCGCTGCTCGGAGAGCAGGACGACTGGTCAGGGTTCGACGACGACGCGTTCCTCGCGACGCTGCCCCGGATGGTTACCGAGACCCGGCGCCGGAACCTCTCCCTGCGGCTGCCGAGCACGGGCCGGATCATGGACACCCTGATCCCGGTGGTGCTGGAGCAGAAGGTCACTGTCCTGGAGGCCTACTACGCGTGGCGCTACCTCGTGACCCGTTACGGCACCGCGGCTCCGGGCCCGGCACCGGCAGGCATGTTTGCAGCACCGGCACCGGACACCTGGCGGCGGATCCCCAGCTGGGAATGGCATCAGGCACGGGTGGACTCCTCCCGTTCCAGCACTATCCTGCGGGCCTGTTCGCAGGCCTCGGCTCTTGAGCGGCTGGCGGGCGCACCCCTGGGTGCCGATCTGACGGCCAAGCTGTGCTCTGTGCCCGGGATTGGCGTATGGAGTGCAGCGGAAATCACCCAGCGGACGCACGGGGCTCCGGATTCCGTCTCGGTGGGCGATTACCATCTGGCCGCGTATGTGGGTGCCGCCCTTACGGGACAACGCACGGACGACGCCGGCATGCTCAGGCTGCTGGAACCCTGGCAGGGACACCGTCAGCGGGTGGTGCGGATGATTATGCTCAGCGGTTACCGCAAGCCCACCTACGGACCGAAGCTCGCACCGATGGACCACCGCCGGCGCTGAGGTGATCCCGGTGTGCCGGGCGGGGCAGGTGCCCGGGTCGGCGGCAACGAAATTCCCCGCTCGCAGAGCTCGCAGGGAATATTAAAGCCGCCTCCTCCGGACCCCTCCCCCGAATGCCCGCTTACTCCCGCTAGGAGACCGCAGGGGTGCCGGTGCCCGCCAGCAGGCCAATTGCTTCCTCGCGCATGGCGACCTTGCGGATCTTGCCGGACACGGTCATGGGGAAGCTGACCCGGATCTGCACATACCGGGGAATCTTGTAGTGGGCCAGCTGTCCCCGGCAGAAGTCCGCGATGGCTTCCGCATCCGGTTCCGGTTCCCCGGGAACCGGAATGATGCAGGCCATCAGTTCCTCTCCGTAGCGCTCGTCCGGAACACCGATGACCTGGACGTCCTGGATCGAGGGGTGCGTGTAGAGGAACTCCTCGATCTCCCGGGGGTAGATGTTCTCCCCGCCGCGGATAACCATGTCCTTGATGCGGCCCTCCACGCTGACGTAGCCGTCTTCATCCATCCGGGCCAGGTCTCCGGTGTGCATCCAGCCCTCCGGGTCAATGGCCCCGGCGGTGGCCTCCGGCTGGTTCCAGTATCCGGCCATGACGCTGTAGCCGCGGGTGCAGAGTTCGCCGATGTCGCCGAAGGGAACCTGCTTCCCCGTTCCGGGGTCCACTACCTGGCTTTCCAGATGCGGCATGGTCCGTCCCACCGTGCGGGTGCGGCGGTCCAGTGAGTCCCCGCGGACGGTCATGGTGGATACCGGCGACGTTTCGGTCATGCCGTAGCAAATGGCCACTTCGGCCATGTTCATCTCGTCTATGACCCGCTTCATGATCTCCTCCGGGCACGGCGAGCCTGCCATGACGCCGGTGCGCAGCGTGGAGAGGTCATACCGGCCGAAGTCCGGCAGCCCCAGCTCGGCGATGAACATGGTGGGCACGCCGTACAGGGAAGTCCCCCGGTGCATTTCAACGGCGGCGAGCGCCGCTGAAGCGTCGAACATCCGGGAGGGAACGACGGTGGCTGCACCGTGCGAGAGTGCTGCAAGGTTGCCGATCACCATGCCGAAGCAGTGGTAGAACGGCACCGGAAGCACCACACGGTCCGCCTCGGTGTAGCCGAGCAGCTCGCCGATGAAGTATCCGTTGTTCAGGATGTTCGAATGCGTCAGAGTCGCTCCCTTGGGAAAACCCGTGGTTCCGGACGTGTACTGGATATTGATGGGATCCCCCGGCTTCAGGCCCGCCATCCGTTCTGCGAGTGCGTCCTGTCCCGCAGCCCCGGACTCCCGCCCCTCCCGGGCCAGCGCCGTGAAGCTGCCGGCCCCGTCACCGGAGAGGAATACGAGATCGGTCAGCGACTCCCCGGCCTGCAGTGCGGCCTGCGCCATCTCCTCATAGCCGCTGCGCCGGTCGCTGGGGGCGGTAAGCAGCATCTGCATCCCGCTCTGCTTCACCACGAAGTCCAGTTCGTGCTGCCGGTAGGCCGGATTGACGTTGACGAGGATGGCGCCGGCCTTCGCGGTGGCGTATTGGGCCACTGTCCACTCCGCGCAGTTCTGAGACCAGATTCCCACCCTGTCGCCGGCCTGGACGCCACGGGACAGCAGCCCGGCAGCGACGTCGTTGACGTCTGCGTTCAATTCGGCATAAGTCCAGGTGCGGCCGGTGGGGACGTCAATCAGCGCGGGAGCAGCCGGGAACCGGCGGGCGGTCCGCTCAAAGTTCGCCCCGATGGTTTCCTCCAGCAGGGGAACCTGCGACGGTGAAGCTGCATATGAGGACACGGCAGACTCCTTCGGCTGCGGAACAGGTGGCCGCAACGCTACCAACACTTTGCGTCCCTGCGAAGCGGGATACACGGGTGTGTCAGGAGGCGGTGTGGCAGGCTGCGGCGCGGATGTCCGTGTCACCGGGGCCCGGGCCGCCTAGGGTGGGATCATGACTGAAGCTAATGCAAACAACGCCATTGACCTCCGCGCCACCATGGTCCCCAACCCGGGCGAACACACCCGGGTGAAGCTGGCCCTGGACATCGCCGTTGAGCAGGTGCTGACCGAACCGGGCTGCCTGCGCTACGAAATCATCAAGGATTCCGAGGAGGAAATTGTCCTGGCCGAACGGTGGGCCTCCCAGGAAGATCTGGACCGCCATGCCCGCGGGCCTGCTCTGCAGGACCTTCGGGAATCCCTGAGCGCCCTGCTTGCCGAACCCTTGAAGGTTGAGCAGGTCTAATACGGTGTGATGGCCAGCCGGTAGATGGACTCCGGCTCCGCGCCGAACCGCTTGAGGACGGCCACCACGGCCTCCTCATGGTCCTCGTCCACGGCCGCCTGCACCCGGATCCGGTCATCGAAGTCGATCCGCCGCTTCTCGCTGCGGAAGGTTTCGGTGCGGACTTTGTCGGTGTAGACCACGGCATCCGCGAGCTCCAGGGACCGCGCTCCGGCCATCAGGAGTGCATCCCGGAGTCCGTCGATCCGTTCGGCGTTGACCACGGCGCTGACCAGGTGGTTCGGCGACGGGTGGTCCCGGCGGTCTGCGGAGTTGCTGCTGTCTGCCGCGGCCCGGCCGGCGGCAGTGGGCCGGGTGGTGGTGGGGCTGAGCGAGTATCCCGAGGAACCCTGCTGCACGTGGTCCAGGTCCTCCTGCTCGGGCCCGGGCACTTTCAGGCCCATGGTGCGGGAAATGAGAACGGCGATAATCCAGCTCAGCACGAAGGAAAACAGCACTACGCTGACAATCGCCACCACCTGGTGCCACAGCAGCCCGCCGCCGCCGCCCGTGAAGACGCCGTCAGCACTGACCGGGTTCACGGAGCTGTCCGCGAAGAAGCCCAGCAGGAGGGACCCGAGGACGCCGCCGACAAAGTGCACGGCGATCACGTCCAGGGCGTCGTCATAACCGAACACGTGCTTGAGCCGCACGCACAGCGCGCACACACACCCGGCAATGAGGCCGATGAGCAGGGCCGCGCCGGTGCTCACAAAACCTGCACAGGGCGTGATGGTGGCAAGTCCGGCCACAGCCCCGGAGACCGCACCCACCAGGGTACTGTGGCCGCTGGTGATCCGCTCCGTGACCAGCCAGGTGAGCATTGCCGCCGCACCCGCAATATGGGTGTTCACCAGCGCCTGCGCGGCAATGTCGTTGGCCTGCAGCCCGTCACCGGCGTTGAAGCCGAACCAGCCGAACCAGAGGATTCCGCCGCCCACCAGCATCAGGGGAAGGTTGTTGGGGGAAGTCCGCAGGTTGGGCCAGCCGCGCCGCCGTCCCACCACGAGCAGCACGGCTATGGCGGCGGCACCTGCAGAAGCATGCACCACAATTCCACCGGCCCAGTCCTGCGCCCCCAGCTGGGCCAGCCAGCCTTTCGGGTGCCAAAGCCAGCGGGCCACCTGCGGGTACACAAGGATGGAGAAGGCCGCCAGGAAAACCACCCAGCCGGCAAATTTCAGCCGGCCGGCGGTCGCACCGGTGAGCAGTGCCGGAGTGATCACGGCGAACATCATCTGGTAGGCCACGAAGGCAAGTGCCGGAATGGTGACGCCGGCGGCTACGGTGTGGAACTGGGGTGTATCGACGTCGATAAGCGCAAACGCGTCAAACTCGCCGACGACGGAGTTTCCGTTGTTGCTAAAGGCAAGTGTGTACCCCACCAGGACCCAGGTCACCGAGATGATGCCCAGCGGAATGATGTTCTGCATCATCATGGTCAGCACATTGCGCACGGGGACCATGCCGCCGTAAAAGAGTGCCAGTCCGGGCGTCATGAACAAGACAAGACCTGCGCACACCAGCACCCAGGCGGTATCCGCCCCGTTCACGCAGCGGCTCCGAAAGCGCCGCTCCTGAAAGTTCTTTTGCTAGCGCACATGTTTTTCCCGCTTCCAACTCGTTCTTCTGCCGTGGGCATTCAAGAAGTTGGGGGCCGCGACATCCGGCTCCGCTGGCCAGTCGAGCGTACCGCCGCGTGCGAGGGGATCAGTAGGGTCCCGGCGCAGAAAGCGGCCGGGAGGTCCGATTTCTCCGGTCCTCCCGGCCGCTGTGCTGCGTTCCGGTCCTGATTGCGGTCCTGCGGTCTACTTCCGGTCCGAGCTCAACATCCCGTTCGGATCGATCACATACTTACGTGCCACGCCGGAGTCGAACTCCCGGTAAGCTTCCGGCGCCTCGTCCAGGCTGATCGGGGTGGCATTGACGGCCTTGGCAATCTGCACCCGGTCATGCAGGATCGCCATCATCAGCTCCCGGTTGTACTTCATGACCGGACACTGCCCCGTGGTGAAGGACAGGGACTTGGCCCAACCCGTACCCAGATCGAGGCTCAGGGATCCCTTCTGCGCCGCCTCATCCACGCCGCCCGGGTCCCCGGTGACGTAAAGCCCGGGAATGCCCAGGGCACCGCCTGCCGCGGTGATTCCCATGAGTGAGTTCAGGACCGTGGCGGGTGCTTCCGTTCCGGAACCGGCACCGTGCCCGCGGGCCTCGAATCCCACGGCGTCGACGCCGCAGTCCACTTCCGGTACCCCCAGGATCTGCTCAATCTGGTCCCGCGGATCCCCCAGCGACACGTCAACCGTTTCGCAGCCGAAACTGCGGGCCTGCGCAAGCCGGTCCTGGTTCAGGTCACCCACGATCACCGCGGCCGCACCGAGCAGCTGTGCTGACGCCGCTGCCGCCAGGCCTACGGGACCGGCACCTGCGATGTAGACAGTGGAGCCCACGCCCACCCCGGCCGAGACGGCTCCGTGGTAACCGGTGGGGAAAATGTCCGAGAGCATGGTCAGGTCCAGGATCTTCTCCATGGCCTGGTCCTTGTCCGGGAAGCGCAGGAGGTTCCAGTCCGCGTAGGGCACCAGCGCATATTCCGCCTGTCCTCCCACCCATCCGCCCATGTCCACGTATCCGTAGGCGCTGCCCGGACGGTCGGGGTTCACGTTGAGGCAGATGCCGGTCTTGCGCTCCTTGCAGTTGCGGCAGCGGCCGCACGAAATGTTGAAGGGGACCGAGACGATATCCCCTATCTTGATGAACTCAACGTCCGGTCCGGTCTCCACCACTTCCCCCGTGATTTCGTGACCCAGGATCAGGTTCGGCGGCGCCGTCGTCCGCCCGCGGACCATGTGCTGGTCGGATCCGCAGATATTGGTGGTGACCACTTTCAGGATGGCCGCGTGTGGCAGCTTCCGGCCTACATTGGCCGGATTTACCCCGGGCCCGTCCTGCAGTTCGAAGGTGGGGTAGTCGATGTCCTGGACTTCCACCACGCCCGGTTCCATATAGGCAATTCCTCGATTGGAGCTCATGTCTTCCTCGCATCGTCTCGTCGTCGTTGACGTCCGCCCTTTGCTCCCCCCGCGGTGCGGCCGTGACAGGGAGACTACAGCGGCCAGCCCGGAGGCGGTAGGAGGTATTCGCTTTCGAATCGGAGCGAAGACGGCACCATCAACGCAGTCAGGGAGGCATCCGTCGCGGATGCCTCCCTGACCAGAGAAAGGAGGAACTAGGCCTGCTTGGCCTGTCCGTTGGAACCTGCGGCTGCCTCTCGCTCCTGTGCAGCAATCTGCTCATGGACGGCTTTCATGTCCAGGCCCTTGACTGCTTCCACCAGCTCACTGAACTGGCTGGCGTTCAGTGCGCCCGGCTGGGAAAACACGAGCACCTTTTCCCGGAAGGCCATGAGGGTGGGAATGGAAGTGATGCCTGCGGCGGCTGCCAGCCCCTGCTCGGCCTCCGTGTCCACCTTGGCGAAGGTGATGTCATCGTGCTGCTGCGAGACGGAGTCGTACACGGGTGCAAACTGCTTGCAGGGACCGCACCAGTCCGCCCAGAAGTCCACAAAGACGATGTCATTTTCCTCGATGGTCTCGGGGAAAGTTGCTTCGGTGATGTCGATAGTTGCCATGGTCCAACGCTAACCGGGCCCGCGGGCATTGTCTGCAGCTGTTCGCTGACCGGTGAAGCGCAGCCTAGGCTCCGGGCAGCTTCGTGAGCCTGCGGATGACCGGCAGTGCTGCCGAGAGTGCCGCCCGTTCCTCGCTGTTCAGCTGCTCCAGCAGGGAGGCCATCAAAGCAGTCCTGGTGCGGTTGGCATCCTGGAGCGACTCCTGACCCTGCGGCGTGAGGGTGACGCGGACACCGCGGGAATCGTGGGGATCGGGGCTGCGCTTGAGCAGGCCCGCCCCTTCGAGCCGGATGATCTGCTCAGTGGCGCTGGGAACTTTCACTCCCAGGTTCCGGGCCATCTCGCTCACGCGCATCCCCTCGCCGGAGGCCATCTTCATAAGGCTGACCTGCGTGGCGCTGAACCTGGCGTCAGCGTCCATGTTGCGGGCAATGTACAGTGCCAGCCGGAGCGACTCGCGGAATTCATCGGCAAGCTCGTCCAGGGCGGGATCGCTACTCATATTTAGGGAGCCTAATATCTAGTGGGCGTGGCGCGCAAGGGCCCGTATATCCGGAAAAACCCGCCCCCACCGGAGTGAGGACGGGTTTGTCGGTGGCAGATACTGGATTCGAACCAGTGAAGGCGTTGCCAGCTGATTTACAGTCAGCCCCCTTTGGCCGCTCGGGTAATCTGCCGAGCGTCTTCAACCGAAGACGTTGTCCGCAGCGGCTGCGGACAAGACAACTTTACCGAAGATTTTCCAAAGTTACGAATCGAGCCCCAAATCCCCTTCCGAGGCACTAAAGGACGCCGTTCCCGGGTCTGTTGCGTGCCTGTCACGGGGCCTGTTCCGGGCACATTCGCGGGCCTGTTCCTGGCCTGCTCCGGGTGCATCCCCGGCCTTTCGACACCCTTCCCCGGATTGCGGGCCTACAGGCCCCGCGCTATGCGTCCTTCGAGCTGTGCATAGAACCGGTCCGCCTGGGTCCGGGTCACCGAACCCCAGGCGACGGCGTTGTCCAGATCAGTGCGGATCCCGGCCAGGCGCTCCCGGACGCCCCGTTCGTCGTCCGCGGCCAACGTGCCGCCGTCGAGCATTGAGGAGACCGGACCGATCTCCGCCTTCGCCGGTGGAGCACCGATGACTCCGAGTCCGGCAGCCGACGCTGCGGCAAGGAACGAACCGGCTGCCGCGGTACGGATGCGGACAGCGGCGGGACGGCGGGGAGAGGGGCGGGACGCGGTATGGGGATTGTTTTCCACCCCCTCACCCTTCCGCGCCTGGATGTGGCAATGCCGGGTGCCGGCTGGACGGCTCCTGTGAGCGGGGCGCCATCCGTGCCGGGACCTACTACGCTAAGTAGCAGGAAAAAGTCACCAACTTAGAGGAGTTCCGAAATGGCCAGCGAGTCCACGTTCGACGTCGTCAGCAAGATCGATAAGCAGGAAGTGGCCAATGCGCTGAACCAGGCGCAGAAGGAAATTATCCAGCGCTACGACTTCAAGGGCGTAGGTGCCGAGGTGGACTTCAGCGGTGAGAAGATCCTGATGAAGGCCAACTCCGAGGACCGGGTGAAGGCCGTCCTGGACGTTCTGCAGTCCAAGCTGGTCAAGCGCGGCATTTCCCTGAAGTCCCTGGACGCCGGCGAGCCGTTCGCTTCCGGCAAGGAATACCGGATCGAAGCCTCCATGAAGGAAGGCATTGCCCAGGACCAGGCCAAGAAGATCAACAAGCTGATCCGCGACGAAGGCCCCAAGGGCGTCAAGTCCCAGATTCAGGGCGATGAGCTGCGGGTCAGCTCCAAGTCCCGCGATGACCTGCAGGCCACCATGGCCCTGCTCAAGGGTGCGGACCTCGAAGTCGATCTGCAGTTCATCAACTTCCGCTAGATCCCAACGGGACTTCCGCAAGACTCCAGCACGGTCCGACGACGGCGCCTCCCCCGGCGGGGACGGCGCCGTTTGCCGTACCCCCTCCGGCCGCGCGGCTGCCCAACTGACCGGCGGTCCAACTGTCCGGCGGTCCGGGCCGCGGGAGTCCGGGCAGCGGCAGCCTAGAGGGTGACGTCGTCCGCCGCGGGACCGTCGCTGCCGTAGTCCCTGAGATCTCCGCCGCCCACTGCTTCGCCCATCCAGGTGAGCAGCTGCCAGGGGCCGAGGCCGCCGCCGGACAGGTCTTCCGCTTCGAGGACGGCAACGCCGGTGTTGCTGAGCCCGTTGTCAACGATGAAATCCGCTCCCACATTCGCGGCACGCGCCGTGGCCCAGGCCCGGATGATGGCCCCGTGGCTGAAAAGGGCCGGAGACTTCAGTCCCGCGGCAGCCAGTTCCTCGATGACGGCATCAAAGCGGCCCAGCGTGGCGGCGCCGTCGGGCCCGCCGGGCATCCGGACGGCAGTGTCGCCGGAAACCCAGCTGTAGACGGTTTTCAGGTAGGCAATAATCGCGTCCCGGTCATTGCGCATTTCCAGCTCACCGGCGGAGATTTCACGCAGCCCGTCACGGATGTCGACCGGTAGCCCCAGTGCGGCGGCCAGGGGTGCGGCAGTGAGCTGGGTACGCACCAGGTTGGAGGCAAAGATGCCGTCGATGGGTTCGTGGCCCAGGGCTTCGGGCAGCGACGCCGCCTGCTCCTGGCCCAGTTCCGTCAGGCCAGGTCCCGGAACAGCGGTGTCCAGGAAATGTTCCACATTGGAGGGGGTCTGGCCGTGGCGGATGAGTATCAGACGCATGCCCGAAGCCTACTTTGTCCCGGGCAGCGGATCATATCCCGGCTAGGCGCCGAGGCTGCGGCCCGCCATGCGCTCCAGGCGCTGGATGCGCTCGTTCATGGGCGGATGGGTGGCCAGCAGGCCGCGCACGCCGGCACGGAACGGGTTGGCGATCATCAGATGCGCGGTGTTGGCCAGCTTCTGGTCATTGCTGGGCAGCGGTGCACGCTGCGTTCCGCTCTCCAGCTTGCGCAGCGCCGATGCCAGCGCCAGCGGATCATTCGTGAGCCTGGCGCCGTCTTCGTCGGCGTCGTACTCCCGGGTCCGGCCGATCGCCATCTGGATCAGGGACGCAGCGAACGGGGCCAGGATGGCCATGGCGATGGCCGCCAGCGGATTGGCGTTGCGCCGGTCGCCGCCGCCGAAGAACAGCAGGAACTGTCCCAGCGAGGTGATCACGCCGGCAATGGCCGCAGCCACCGAAGAGGTGAGGATGTCACGGTTGTAGACGTGCATCAGTTCATGGCCGAGCACACCGCGCAGCTCGCGTTCATTCAGCAGGGCCAGGATGCCCTGGGTGCAGCACACGGCGGCGTGCTGGGGGTTGCGGCCAGTGGCAAAGGCGTTGGGGGCCATGGTGGGAGATATGTACAGCCGCGGCATGGGCTGGCCGGCCTGCAGGGACAGCTCCCGGACAATGCGGTACATTTCCGGGGCCTGTGCCTCGGTAACCGGCACGGCACGCATGGCCCGGATGGCGAGCGTGTCACTGTTCCAGTAGCTGTAGGCCGTGGTGGCCAGTCCGATAACCAGGAAGATCCAAATGAACGCGGAACTTCCGGTTCCGCTGGCCAGCAGGGCTCCGATGCCCAGCAGCACGGCGAAGAGTACGCCGAACAGGGCTGCGGTTTTGAGGCCGTTGAAGTGTCGGTGCACGGGTGTGTTGGTCCTTTCATACAGGCGGGGCCTGCGGTGTCTGTTGATCCATATGGTTCAACGTTTAAGTGGCTCGGACTGTTCCGCGAGCGCCGGGCTCAGGGCTCAGGGCTCAGGGCTCAGGGCTCAGGGCTCAGGATGCAGCGCGTCATACCGCGCGAACCGGGGCTGGCTCCGAGCCAGCACCGCCACCAGGGCCACGCAGATCAGTCCGCCGAGCACGGCCGCCCAGCCCTCTCCCACGAGCGAGGCATCCACACCCGCCACCAGGTCCCCCAGCCGCGGCCCGCCGGCCACCACCACCACGAACACACCCTGCAGCCTGCCCCGCATGGCGTCCGGCGTGGCGGACTGCAGGATGGTGGACCGGAAGACGCCGCTGATGGAATCGGCAATTCCTGCGCAGGCCATGGCCGCCGCCGCCGGAATCAGCCATTGGGACGGAACGGCGCCGTCGTTGTGCCCGGCAAGCACCACCACTATTCCGAAGGCCGTGACCGACAGCCCCCAGGCCGCCACGGACCACAGCACGGCCAGGCCCTGCCGGCGGACGAGCCCGAGCGGCCCGGAAAACAGTCCGGCAAGGAAGGCTCCCACGGCGGTGGCCGCCAGCAGCACACCTACGGTGGTGGCGCCGCCGCCCAGCATCAGTGCCCCGATCGCCGGAAGCAGTGCCCGGGGCTGGGCAAACACCATGGCGCACAGGTCCACCACGAAGGTCATGCGGATATTGGGCCTGGTGCCCAGGAACCGGAATCCCTCCAGCACGGAGCCCAGCCCGGCCTTCTGCACCTTGCCCACGGGCGGCATGGGCGCCAGCCGGTACACCGCCCACATGGCGGCGGTGAAGGTGACGACGTCGATGGTGTAGGTCCAGCCGTAGCCCACCCGGGCCACCAGCACGCCGGCCAGCAGCGGGCCCGCCGTCATGGCCAGGCCGAACGTCATCATGCTCAGCGCATTGGCGGCCGGCAGCAGCTCGGGACGGACCAGCCGGGGAATGATCGCGCTGCGGGCCGGCTGGTTCAGCCCGCCCGCACCGGCATTGACTGCCACGAGGAGGTACAGCAGCCACACATTGCCCACCCCGGCCCAGGCCTGCGCGGCAATGCCGATGGTGCTGATCCACAGCAGCCCCGAGGAGAACAGCGCCACTTTGCGCCTGTCATACGCGTCCACCACGGATCCGCCGTAGAGACCGGCCAGGATCAACGGCACCAGGCCCACGAGCCCCAGCAGACCCACATTGAAACTCGACTCGGTCAGTTCGTAGACTTCCAGGCTGACGGCCACGAGGGTGAGCTGGGTGCCGACGGCGGACAGCGCGGTTCCGGTCCAGAGCCGCCGGAATTCGGGGCTTTCGCGCAGGGGCGTGAGGTCAGCGAGCAGTCTTGGCACCAAAGCAGTCTAGGGTTCCGCCGGCTCTCTTCGGGCACAGCACACGCCCGCCGGATTAGAAAGCCTGCTTAGGATGGGGGGAGAAACCATGCCGTCCGCCGTTCCTGTCTAAGGAGTAACCGCCGTGTTTACCCGTAACGTTGCCGATGGAATCCACCGCCTTGAGCATTCCTTTGTGAATGTCTACCTCGTCGAGGACGACGACGGCGTGGCGGTGATCGATGCCGGCCTGCCGGGAATGTGGCCGCACCTGACCGGTGCACTGGACGAGCTGGGCTACGGCCCCGGGGATCTCCGCGCCCTGGTGCTGACCCACGCGCATTTCGACCATGTGGGTACCGCTGCACGGCTTCGGCAGGAGTACCGCACGCCTATCCTGGTGCATGACGCGGACCGGTACATTGCCGCCCACCCCTACCGCTACGAGCACGAAACCAACCGGTTCCTGTATCCGATCCGCTACCCCAAGGCGGTGCCGGTGCTGGGCGCAATGACCCTTGCCGGGGCGTTGAACGTGCGCGGCGTGACCGATGTGCACAGCCTGACGAGGGATTCCGGAGCCGCGTTGCCCGGCACGCCCGAGATTCTGTACACCCCGGGACACACGGCGGGCCACGTGGCCCTGCACTATCCGGACCGCGGCGTGCTGATCAGCGGCGATTCCCTGGTCACCCTGAACCCCTACACCGGTGCCAAGGGTCCGCAGATCGTCTCCGGCGCGGCGACGGCGGACAGCGCCCAGGCACTCGCCTCCTTGTCATTGCTGGCCGAAACGGATGCTCCCCTGCTCCTCACCGGCCACGGCGAACCGTGGCGGGACGGCGCGGCAGCGGCCGTGGAAGAGGCCCTGGCCCGCGGCGCGTCCTAGGCGGGACGCACCCTAGTCGGGACGCGCCCCCGGGGCGATGCACTCGGCGCAGATACCCTAGGCCGGCCCGCCGGGTCCGGCGTCGTTCAGCTCCTGCTCCAAGACGTCGAGGAGCCGCGAATCTCCGATGGGCCGGAAGTGGCCCATGGTCTGCAGCTGGATGTTGCGTGCACCGGCCAGGTGGCTGCCGGCCGGGATGTGCGGGTCGAAGTTGCTGTAGACGGAGGTGATCCGGGCGTTCACCTCCTCATTGCCGAGCAGCCGCCGCAGGAACGGGTCCCGGGGGGAGAAAGCGCGGATCGACGCGAGCGGAAACAGATCGGCATACACGGATCCGGAGAACGGCGTGTTGACGGCAATCATCCGGTCTACCCGGACCCCGCCCTCCGGCAGGGTCATCAGCTGCTTGCCGATCAGCCCGCCCTTGCTGTGCGCCAGCACGAGAACGTCCTGCAGGCCCTGTTCCACCAGGTAGCGTTCCACCAGCGCCGCCATATCCTCGATCGCGCCGCGGTTGTAGCCCAGCGGCGCCACTGTATGCACCGGATGTCCGCGCTCGAACAGGTAGTCGGCCAGCGGACGCAGGAACTGCCAGTTCTCATAGACTCCGGGAATCAGCACCACCGGGGCCCGCTGCGGGCCCTCGGGGTGGAGGTAGGCGGACGGATCGCGGCGCAGCACGAAGTTCCGGACCTGCCAGTAGGCCACGTACGCGTAGTCCGAGGCCCAGCCGCCCGCTTCCCGGCTCCAGCGGAAAATCCGGCCGCCGCGCCGCGGGCGGACACCGGCACCCGTTCCGGCGCGGAGTCCGGCATCCGGCGCTACCCCGGGCTTGCCGGTTTCCGGCGCATCCGCCTTCCGGAGCCTAGGGCCACCCGGCTTCCGCGGCACCTGCATCACCGTTTTGGAACCGCCGTCCGGATCAGGGCGGCCGTTTCCCGGGGGCGGGTGTACATCATCACGTGCGGCTGACCGGGGATTTCCGCCGTCACCGTACCGGGGCGGGCTGCGGCCAGCCGGGCCAGCCAGTCCGCCCGCACCACCGGATCCTTACCTCCGCGCACCAGCAGCACCGGGGGCACCACGTCCGGGAGCCGGTCCTCGATCCGGTGGCGGATCATTACGGGCAGGGTCGTGAGGTACCAGCGCGGACCGGCCCGGAGGTAGTCGGTGACCAGGATGTAGTTGACCGCCGGCGGTTCGCCCAGGCAGTCCTGCAGCAGGCGCAGCGCCTGCAGCGGGGCAGAGCGCTCGGCGTCGTTAATAGTGGGACCCAGCAGTACCACGGAGGAGGCGGCACCGGGGGCGGCGAGCGCCATCTCCACCACCGCCTGGCAGCCCATCGAATGGCCCACCCACTGCGCGCCGGATATGCCGGCAAGTTCAAGGGCCTCGACGGCAATGCGCCCGAAATCTTCCATCTGGAGCTGCCTGCGCGGTTTCGGAGTCGAGCCGAAACCGGGAAGTTCCAGCGTGTGCACAATCGAGGTGCGTGCCAGTTCCCGGATCAGCGGTCCGTAATACCGCTCCGACGCGCCGATCCCGTGCACCAGGACCACCTCGCCCGGGGCTTCGGGCCAGTCCGGCGTTCCGGCGTCATCAAAGCGCCGGTAGGTACGGATATCCACCTCTGTCTGCCCTACCGTTACGCGCCGGTATCCGATTCGAACGTCTGCTGCCGGCACTATGCCTCCGCTTGGTGTTCCGTGGAATGATCTACGCCCAGCGTACCGGGACGGCGGCAGGTAAGGGTCGACTTATTATGAATTACTCAGATTAAAGATAGGATGAGTGGCATGACCGGAACAGCAGCAGCAGAAGAGACCACCGCCGCGTGGTCTGCCGAGCTGCGCATGCATGGCCGCCGGGTCACCAAACAGCGCCTGGCCGTGCTCCGCGCCGTTGACGCCGCACCCCACTCGGTAGCGGACGACGTCGCGGCGGGTGCCCGGAACGATCTTCCGGACATCAGCCTGCAGTCGGTCTATGTGGTCCTGGCGGACCTCGTTGAAATCGGCCTGCTGCGGAAAATCGAGACACCCGACTCACCGGCCCGGTATGAGACCCGCGTGAATGACAACCACCACCACGCGGTCTGCACCGGCTGCGGGCGGATTGAAGACGTCGACTGCGCCGTCGGCCACGCACCCTGCCTTACCCCCGGCAATCCCACCGGCATGACCATTCAGATTGCCGATGTGCTGTACCGCGGGCTCTGCACCGACTGCGCCGAAGCAGCCTCCTGAGCCGGCCCCCAGCCTTTCCTCCTCCTTTTGTCAGCACCAGAGAAAGAACAAGTATGTCCAATTTCACCACCACGCAGACCGGCACCCCGGTTTCCAGCGACGCACACTCGCTGAGCACCGGCGCCGACGGCGCCGTTGCCCTTCACGACCGCTACCTCGTCGAGAAGCTGGCGCAGTTCAACCGGGAACGGATGCCCGAGCGCATCGTGCACGCCAAGGGCGGCGGCGCATTCGGTGAGTTCGTAGTCACCGAAGATGTCTCCAAGTACACCCGTGCAGCCGTCTTCCAGCCGGGCACCGTCACCGAGACAGTTCAGCGGTTCTCCTCCGTGGCCGGTGAAATGGGCTCCCCCGACACCTGGCGTGACGTCCGCGGCTTCGCGATGCGTTTCTACACCACCGAGGGCAACTACGACATCGTCGGCAACAACACCCCGGTGTTCTTCATCCGCGACGGCATCAAGTTCCCGGACTTCATCCACTCGCAGAAGCGTCTTCCGGGCTCCGGTCTGCGCGATGCGGACATGCAGTGGGATTTCTGGACCAACTCCCCCGAGTCGGCCCACCAGGTCACCTACCTCATGGGCGACCGCGGACTCCCGACGTCGTGGCGCGAAATGCCCGGCTTCGGTTCGCACACCTACCAGTGGATCAATGCCGCCGGCGAGCGTTTCTGGGTGAAGTACCACTTCACGTCCAACCAGGGCAACTCCGAAATGACCGGTGCCGAGGCTGAAAAGATTGCCGGCGCCGACGCCGACTACTACCGCCGCGACCTGTATGAGGCGATTGCCGAAGGCAACTTCCCGTCCTGGGACCTGCACGTGCAGGTCATGCCGTACGAAGATGCCAAGACGTACCGCTTCAACCCGTTTGACCTGACCAAGGTCTGGCCGCACGCGGACTACCCGCTGATCAAGGTGGGTACCCACACCCTGAACCGCAACCCGGAGAACTTCTTCGCGCAGATCGAACAGGTTGCCCTGTCCCCCGCGAACCTGGTCCCCGGCATTGATGCCAGCCCGGACAAGATGCTGATGGCCCGCATCTTCTCCTACCCGGACGCCCAGCGTTACCGCATCGGCGCCAACTACAACCAGCTGCCGGTCAACGCCCCCAAGGCTCCGGTCAACAACTACTCGCAGGACGGCGCCATGCGCTTCTCCTACAACACCCCGGAAACCCCGGTTTACGCTCCGAACACGCTCGGCGGCCCCGTGGCCGACGCAGCGCTGGCCGGCGCGGGCAGCTGGGAGAACGACGGCGCCCTGGTGCGTTCCGCCGCCACCCTGCACTCCGAGGACAGCGACTTCGGTCAGGCCGGCACGCTGTACCGCGAGGTATTCGACGACGCCGCCAAGCAGCGTTTCCTGGAAACCATCACCGGCGCCATCTCCGGTGTGAAGCGTCCGCACATCCGCGAAGCAGCGATCCAGTACTGGACCAACGTTGACGCGGTCCTGGGCGAGAAGCTGCGCCTTTCCCTGGCACAGGGCGAGACCACGGCCAACGAAAAGGCCGAGTTCGTGGGCGTTGCGGAGTAATTACTCCCTTCGACGCTGACACCGGTTCCCGGTAGGCAGTAACAACGGCAGCGGCCGGTCCCCTCGGGGGCCGGCCGCTGCTGTCTGTTCGGATACTGCCCTCTGTCCTTGACCGCTGCTGCCGGCCCTACCGGTTGGGCCAGTACGCGATGAGGAGCAGGGTCACCAGGAACCCGGTCAGGAAGTTCAATTTCAGGAACCGTTTCCAGCCGGCGTTGGCTGCCGCGGACCCGGCGTCGGTAATCCGCAGGAACGGCACCAGGTTGAGGATGTAGGGCACCGCCAACAACCCGCCCAGCTGCGCCGGCCACGGGGTCAGCAGCATCAGCAGGCCGGCGGCGAGATAAGCCCCCGCGGCCAGCCAAACCACGGGCCGGGCACCCAGCACGGTGGCGATGGACCCGATGCCGCCTTCCCGGTCCGGCACCACGTCCTGCACCGCCCCGAACGCCTGGCTGGCCATTCCCCAGAGGAAGAAGGCGCCGAGCACGGCCCACAGTCCGGGAGTAAAGACCGCCCCCGCAAGCACCAGCCCGTAGACCGCCGGACTGACGAAGTGGGTGCTCGAGGTCATGGAGTCCAGGAACGGGCGCTCCTTGAACCGCAGCCCCGGGGCGCTGTAGGCGATGACCGCAAACACGCTGACGGCCAGCACCAGCCAGGACAGCGGACTGCCCAGCAGCACCAGGGCGGCAAGGAACGGCACGTTGGTGGCCAGCGCCGCCCACAGGGTGGTGCGGTGGAAGCTGCGGTCCAGGACGGCGCCTTCCACTCCCCCCTTGCGCGGATTGTGCAGGTCCGACTCGTAGTCAAAAACGTCATTGATGCCGTACATCGCCAGGTTGTAGGGCACCAGGAAGTACAGCGTCCCGATCACCCAGGCGGCATCGATCCGCCCGGTGGTCAGAAGGTACGCCGCGGCAAAGGGATACGCGGTATTGACCCAGGACAGCGGCCGGGAGGACACCAGCAGCATCCGCAGGGTTCCCGTTGTTCCGGTGGCGGCGGTACTCACGGCTGCTCCTTGGCGGTTCGGTTTCGGGGAGAAGCCCCCGGATCGGGGGCCCGTCCCGGCAGCAGCACCCAGAGGGCGGGCAGCAGGAGGGCGGCCGCCAGCGGATAGGCGAAATCCTCCAGGGGTGCGGCGCCGGCAAAGGCTCCGGAAATACGGTCCTCGTTGTACCAGAACAGGCCCACGCGGATCATGAGGTTGTCGAAGACTGCGGTCAGGGCCAGCAGCACCACGGCGGTCACCGCGGCTGCCGAAGCGAAGTACCGCGGCCGGCGCCGGCCCGGCAGCGCCAGGGCGAAGATGAGGGCCGCCGGAACAAGGAAGAAGGCGTTGAGGGTCCAGTAGGTCATCGCTGCGTCCGCTCTGCCGGCCGGCGGCCCGGGTGTCCGGGCTGCTCCGTGGTGTGGTTCCCGGTCCGGGCCGCAGCACGTTCCGCAGCATGTCCGGCGGCCAGCCGGACCAGGCCGAAGACCACCATGGTCAGGTAACAGAGGAAGGCCAGGAAGAAGATTTCCTCCACCGGCAGGTGCGGTGCCAGCGTCACGCCGAGCATGAACGGGGTCTCGCCCCGGTAGAAGATGTCCGAGCCGATGCCGGCGAGGTCCCAGCCGGTGAAGAACAGCACCCCGACGGCCAGCACGGCGGCGGCCCGGCGGACGTCGGCGAAAAAGAACAGCCGGAACCGGTGGTCCAGCAGCACCATGCAGCCCAGGGACAGCAGCAGGAAAAGCAGGTAGAGCAGACCCATCACGCGTCCGTCCCGCCGATGGGTGGCCCTGCGGAGGCATGCGGCCCCGCCGGCGGCAGGTCGGAGGACGCCAGTCCGGCCGGCCACGACTGCGCTGACCATGGCGGGGGCTCGGGCAGTGCCTCGGTGCCGGTTTCCCCGCGCAGCCGCTTGAGGACCAGTTCCGCGCTGATCAGGCACATGGGCAGGCCGATACCCGGCAGGGTGGAACCGCCGGCGTACAGCAGTCCTTCCACTTTGCGGCTGGCGTTTGTACCGCGGAAGAACGCGCTTTGTTTGAGGATATGGGCCGGGCCCAGCAGGGTTCCGCGCCACGAATTGAGATCCGCAACGAAGTCCTGCGGGCCCACGGTCCGGCGGATGATAATCCGCTCTGCCAGGTCAGGGATACCCGCCCAGGAGGATATCTGGGCAATGACGGCGTCGGCCATCTTCTCGATCTGCGGATCCCCGGCGCCGTCGATTCCTCCGGCGCCCAGCGTGGGATCCGACGGCACCGGCACCAGCACGAACAGGTTTTCGTGTCCTTCCGGAGCGGCGCCCGGATCGGTGGCGCTTGGCCGGCAGACATAGAGGGACGCCGGGTCCGGCACGGAGGTGTCCGCACCGAAGATCTTCTCGAAGTTGGCTTCCCAGTCCCGGGTGAACAGGAGTGTGTGGTGTTCCAGCTGCGGCAGGGTCCCCTGCACGCCCAAATGCAGCAGGAGCCCGCCGGGGCCGGGGACGCGGTGTTCCCAGTAGCTTTCCGGGTAGGTCTGCAAATTTTCGGGCAGGAGGGCTGTCTCCGTGTGGTGCAGGTCCGCGGCCGAAATTACCAGGTCCGCATCCAGCGACACGAGCTTCCCCTCGGCGTCGCGGTAGTCCACGCCCACGGCACGCGGCCTGCGGGTTCGGAAGTGGCCCCGCCGGGATCCGGACGGAGCGGACGTGCGGATCCGGGTGACCTCCGCGCCGGTGATGACCCGGCTGCCTTCGGCGCGGGCCAGATCGGAGATTACGGACACCAGCCGGGAGAAGCCGCCCATGGGATAAAGCACCCCGTCGGCCAGGTCCAGCCGGCTCATCAGGTGGTACATGCTGGGCGTGGTGAACGGCGAGGAGCCCAGGAAGACCGCCGGGTAGCCCAGGATCTGCCGGATCCTCGGGTCTGTGAAGCGCTTGGCAACAAAACTGCTCAGGGGTTCCAGCAGCAGCCGGGCCAGCCGGGGCCCGCTGCGCAGGACATCCGGGCGCAGCAGCGGCAGGAACGAGGCAAACGTCGTATAGAGGAAGCGCTTCTTCGCCATCGCGTAGACCTCTTCGGATGACTTCAGGTACTCCTCGAGCCGGGCACCGGCTCCGGGTTCCAGCGAGTCGAAGAGCGCAATGTTCCCTTCCCGCGTGGCGGCCACATCCACCGGTTCCGCGGTGTCTTCAAAGAGCACCCGGTAGCCGGGATCCAGCTGGACCAGATCCAGCTGGTCCGCCGCCGAAGTGCCCAGCAGCCGGAAGAAATGGTCGAAGACCTCCGGCATCAGGTACCAGGACGGTCCGGTGTCAAAGCGGAATCCTCCGGTTTCCCAGCTGCCGGCCCTGCCTCCGGTTTCCGGCTGCTTCTCCAGGACCGTGACCGCCAGGCCTTCCCGGGACAACAGCGCCGCAGTGGCCAGCCCGGTGATACCGCCGCCGATCACGACGGCGGTGCGCGGACGCATGCTCATGGTTGCCTTTCGCTTCCCGCAAGATCGGGGGTTTGGTGTCGTGAACGGTGTGCGGAGACCCGGCGGGTCAGGACTGCCCGGGCTGCGATGCGGGCCTTCACGGCGTTGGGAACACGAACCCGGGTGGTGCGCAGCTGCTCGGCCGGGGTGGCACGGAGCCGGCGGGCCAGTTCGGTGAACAGGTCCTGGGCCAGTGCGACGGCGGCCCTGCAGTCTGCGGGCAGCTGCGCCACGGCGGTGCCCGAGACCAAAAGGTCGGCGTCGATCCCGTCCAGGATCCGGTGCTTGTCCGCCTCGGTAAAGGCTTCAACGGTGACCCCGGGGAAATAGCTGCGTCCCAGGGTTTCAAAGTCCTGGGCGAGGTCCCGCAGGAAGTTGACCTTCTGGAATGCCGCGCCCAGGCGCTGGGCACCCTCGCGCAGCCGCTTGGCCTGGTCATCGGGCAGGGACACCCCCTGGAGGAAGCATTCCAGGCACATCAGCCCGATCACTTCGGCGGAACCGTAGACGTATTCATCGAAGCTGGCTTCGGTATGTTCCGCCTGGTGGAGATCAGCCCGCATCGAGGCAAAGAACGGCCGGGTGAGGGCGGGGCCGATCCCGGTTTCCCTGGCGGTCAGCGCAAAGGCATGGACTACCAGGTTGGCGCTGTACCCGGTGCGCAGGGCACGCTCCGTGTCCGCTTCCAGCTCATCCAGCAGCACGCCGACCTCCGCGCGGGGAACCAGCGCCTCCGCCGCCACGCCGTCGACAATCTCATCCGCCAGCCGGACCAGCGCGTAGATGGTTTCAATCTGCAGGCGTGTCCGCGCCGCCAGCAACCGGGACGCCAGCCCGAACGACGTCGAATAGGACCGGATCAGCACGGCGGCGGTCTGCTGCGCCACGGTGTTGTAGAGGGCGAGGCCCTGTTCAGCTGCCACGGATCACCGCCCCCGGTTTACGGCCCGGTCCGCTACCGCGAACAGGGCTGTGCGCAGGGCCGGCGGCACTGCCGGGTACTGCAGGTGCTGCCGTGCGCGCTCGGCATATTCCAGGACCAGATTCTGTGCGTAATCCCTGGCGCCGCAGGCAACCAGCAGTTCCCGGGCGCGGGCGGCCTCGCGGGCACTCAGCGTTGGGCTGCCCAGCAGTGCCGAGAGTTCGCTCCATTCCGGGGTTTGCGCTGCGTGGGAGATCAGTACCGTGCGTTTACCTTCACGCAGGTCGGAGAAGCTGGACTTGCCCGTCGCACTCTCGGCACCGAAGACCCCCAGAAGGTCATCCACCACCTGGTAGGCAATCCCGATGTCCCTGCCGTACAGGCCCAGGAGGTCGACGACGTCGTTCGAGGCTCCCGCCAGCACCGCACCCGCCTGCAGCGGAGCTTCGAAGGAGTAGACAGCAGTCTTGAGGCGTTCCATCCGCAGGATTTCGTCAACCGGCGGCGCGCCGGGCTGGAAGGACAGATCCACATCGATCAGTTCGCCTCCGGCGGAGGCAAAGACCGCCTCGTCCAGGATCTCGGCCAGGCGCAGCCGCACCTCGGTATCCACCTCAAGCCGGTCCAGCAGCCGGAAGGCGCCAGTCAATGCGAGGTCACCGGCAATGACCCCTGCGGAGAGTCCGCGGTGACGGGCGGCCCGTTCCTCGACGCCGGCGGCCGCTGCGAGCCCCCGGAACACCCCCGCGACGTTTTCCTGGCCGCGGCGGGTGAAATCCAGATCGATCACGTCATCGTGGACGATCAGCGCGGTGTGCAGCAGTTCAAAGGCTGCACCCACCCGGGCCGCGGCCCCGCGGTCCGTGCCTCCGAGCGCCAGGTAGGAGGTCAGAAGGATCCGCGGACGCACCCGCTTGCCGCCTGCCGCCGAGTCTTCCAGTGACTGCCAGAGGGACAGATAGGCGGGGCCGAGCTTCGCCGCCCGCTCCTTCGCCTGTTCGAAGAATTGCTGCAGGACAATCTCAACCTGGTCCTCGCCTGCGGACAGATCGAGCGGGGGGTGCGTATCCATAGGTAAAGTAAACACGTATGGGACAAGGGGAAGAAATGACGAGTAGCACGGAACAGGTGGTTCTCGTAGATAATGACGGCCGTGCCGTGGGCGTCCGGGACAAAGCCGGCGTGCACACCACCGACACGCCGTTGCATCTGGCATTCTCCACCCATGTCTTCAATACCCGCGGCCAGCTGCTGGTCACCCGGCGGGCCCTGACAAAGCTGACCTGGCCCGGAGTCTGGACCAATTCCTTCTGCGGCCACCCGGGTCCCGGAGAAGCCACCGAAGATGCCGTGGCGCGGCGTGCACGGCGTGAGCTGGGACTTACCGTGCGGGACCTGACGCTGCGGCTTCCGGAGTTCCGCTACCGTGCCGTGGATGCCTCCGGAATTGTCGAGCACGAGATCTGTCCCGTGTACACGGCTGTTGCCGATGCCGATCCGGTCCCTGCCGCGGACGAGGTCATGGACTGGCAATGGGCCGATCCGGCGCAGCTTGTTCCCGCGGTACGGCTGACGCCCTGGGCGTTCAGTCCCTGGCTGGTGCTGCAGCTGCCGCTGCTTTACCCCTAAGCTGCCTTCCTCCAGGTCTGCGCGCCCGGCACGGCGGCAACGGAAATCCGCGCCCGCAGAGCCCGGTGGGGAAACCAGACCCGCGGGAATACGAGAGCCGGATTCCTCCGGTCCCTTCAGGCCCGGGCGAACCGCCGTCCCCAGCGAATCCACGGGTATTCCCGCGGCCAGTGAGCGGCGAGGGTGTGGAAGGCGCGGCGGAAGCGCAGGGCCAGACCGGCCCGGCTTTGCACCGCCCGCGGTGCCATCCCGACCACCAGGGTCGGATCCAGGCGGCACCGCCGCCCCTGCCCCAGATGGAAACTCAGACACACGTCGTCGTGCATCTGCGCATCGCGGCGATGCACGACGCCGCTGACTTCCCGCCAGGTTGCGGCTCGCAGGGCCAGATTGGAGCCGAAAAACGGCCAATGGGCCAGGGCCGAGCCCATGGCCAGGTAATAGGAGCCCAGATACAGCCGGGACAGCAGCTGTGCACGCAGCCTGGGCATGCCGTAAAAGACGCCGGGTCCGCTGAGCACTTCCAGCTGCGGATCCTCGGCGAAAGATTCAGCTATGCGCGCAACCCAATCCGGGGGAAGGACACAGTCGGCGTCACATCGCGCAATAACCGCGCCGGTTCCCGCCTCCGTGTCTTCGGCGGCGGCGTCATACCCGGCGCCGGCGGCGGCAGGGATTCCCGCAACCGCCTCGAAGACCACGCGGGCCCCGAAGCGCCGGGCAACCCCGGCGCTGGCATCACTGCTGTTGTTGTCCACCACCACTATTTCCCGGGGCGGCACTGTCTGCCGGGACAGGGACAACAGACAGGCTTCCAAAAACACTGCATCGTTTCTACAGGGGATCACCACGGACACTGCCGGAAGCTCGGAGGGCATGGGCCGAGTTTAGCGTGGAGCCGGCGCCGGCCCGGCCGGTTTTCGTTGGGCCCTGCACCCGGAGGCTGTGCCGGGCTACCGTAGGACCATGATCGATGCGCTGCTCCGCCCGCCGGAAACCCGGGTGGACTACCTTGCCGACGCGGTCCGTGCACTGTCGGTGCTTAGTGTCGTAGCGGCGCTGGTACTGCTGGGACCGGTGGAAACGGCGCTGTTCCTGCTGGTGCTGCTGGGTCTGCTGGTGTCCCGGTCCCTGAGTGTCCTGCCCGGCTTCGACACCGTCTACGGCCTGGTGCTGCTAACCGCCGCATGGAGCAGCGTGGCGGATCTCTACGCCCGCATTTCCTGGTGGGATCTGGCCGTTCACTGCGCCTCCACCGGTGTCCTCGCCGTCGTCGCCTATTTCCTGCTGGTGCAGTTCGGCGCCGTTCCGGCAATCCAGCGCCCTCACCGTGCATCGCGGTCGCTGCCCGTGGTGGTTCCGCTTCTGGTGCTTTCACTCGGACTGGGAATGAGTGTGCTGTGGGAGATCGGTGAATGGTGGGGAAACACGTATGTGGATGCGCGGATCCACGTGGGCTATGTGGACACCATGACCGATCTGGCGGCCGGAGGGCTGGGTGCGTTGGTTGGGGGGCTGTGCCTTGGCTCTGCGGTCCGCCGTTCCGGGGCACTGCTGACCGCTCCGGCGCCCCACCACACCGGGCGCTGATCCGGTCCGGGCTCTACCGGGCTTAACCGGCTACCCGGGCTACCGGGATTAACCGGCTACCCGGCTACCCGGCTCTACCCGGCTCTACCCGGCTCTACCCGGCTACCGGGCTACCCGGCTACCCCGGCTTAACCGCGAAAGGCACCCCGGCAGCACTGACGCTGCTGCCCGGGATGCCCTCCTGCAGGTTCTTCCTACCGGCGTATCCGCTAGCGGGAAAGGTACCGCTCGTGCTCGCTGTGTGCGCGGGCAACGGTTTCGCGGATCTCTTCGATGTCCTTGACCTTGTCGCGGTACTTGAGGTTCATCTGCATGATGTCCTTCTCCTCATCGCACAGCGCCTTGTAGACGCGCTCCCGTTCGGCCGGGTCTGCGGTGTAGGACAGGTCCAGGTACGCGTCTGCGTGGCGGCGCGCATTGTTCACGGCCGTCATGGCCTTGCCCGCGGGGCTGAGCAGGGAGCCGATGACGGTGATGACCAGTACGCCGACGATGACCGAGAGCGAAAGGCCCGTGGTGATTTCGAAGACCGGGACGTGCTCTCCGCCGTTGATGAACGGCAGGGTGTTTTCATGCAGGGCGTGCAGGACAAGCTTGACGCCGATGAAGGCAAGGATGGCAGCAAGGCCGTAGCTGAGGTAGATCAGGCGGTCCAGCAGTCCGTCAATGAGGAAGAACAGCTGGCGCAGGCCCATGAGGGAGAAGGCCGTGGCGGTAAAGACGATGTAGACGTTCTGGGTCAGGCCGAAGATGGCCGGAATGGAGTCGAGGGCGAAGAGGATGTCCGTGCCGCCGATGGCAACCATCACGAGCAGCATGGGGGTCAGGACGCGCTTGCCGTTCTCCATGGTGAACAGCTTGTCGCCGTCGTACTTATCCGAGGTATGGAAGATCTTGCGGGCCAGCCGGATGATGAAGTTGTTGGCTTCGTCCTCGCCCTCGGTGCTCTCGGGCTTGAGCAGGTTGCCTGCGGTGATAAGCAGGATCAGGCCGAAGATGTAGAACACCCAGGAGAAGGAGTTGATCAACGCGGCGCCGAGGAAGATGAACGCGGTACGGGCGATCAGCGAGAACACGATGCCGAAGAGCAGGACCTTCTGCTGGTCCTCACGCGGCACCCGGAAGCTTGCCAGGATGATCAGGAAGACAAAGAGGTTGTCTACCGACAGGGCCTTTTCGGTGATGTAGCCGGCGAAGTACTCGGTGCCCATCTGGCTGCCGCCGAAGATCCAGACGACAATGCCGAAAACGATGGCCAGGCCCACATAGATGGAGGACCAAAGGGCCGCTTCCTTCAGCGTGGGAATGTGCGCTTTGCGGATGTGGAAGAAGTAATCAAAGGCCAAGAGGGCCAGAATGACCAGAATGGTCACTCCCCAGACCAAGGGGGAAACAGTCATGAAAGTCAACTTTCGTAGGGTATGCCGAAGGAGCATAGGTCTCTCCCGCCACCCTTACAGGTGGCCGCTGAATCCGGCGGAGCGTCGGTGCTCCACGTGTTGACGGATATCGGCGTTTCGGGATACTCCCCTACGAAGCCATCAGTCTAACAGGATGAGGTCCGCTTCGGTGTCTATGTCCCTCCCGTCGGCGAGGTCGGAGCAGTCGACCACGTCCACGAGATAGGGATGAGCGGCCAAAAAGGCCCTGGCACCGGAATCCGAATCAGCATTTTTCCGCGCTGCGCCGGCCGCACTGGCCCCGGCGACGTCCGGCGGGGTTTCCGGCGCCTGCGGGGCCACGGTCTCCGGTACAAGGGTCTGCGGGGCCAGGGTCTCCGGTATCAGGGTCTGCAGCGCCAGGGTCTGCAGCGCCAGGGTCTGCGGCGCCAGGGTCTCCGGTATCAGGGAAGCGTCGAACCACACGGGGTGTCCGCGCTCCAGACGGCCGTCTGCCCCCCGGTACCCTGCGGCGGCGATCCTGCCGGGACGCCCGGCGGCCAGGACGCGTGCCACCACTGCCGGATTCAGGCCGGGCTGGTCCACGAGGGCCACGAGCACCGCTCCCGGGTCATGTCCCAGGGCTGCCTCGACTCCGCACCGGTAGCTGGAGCCCATTCCGAGGTCCCAGCGGGGATTGACCACCACGTCAGCGTTCCCCAGCCGGGCGGCGGTGCGTACTTCCGCACTCCCGGCGCCCAGCACGACCACCACGGTGCCGCAGCCGCCGGCCAGAAGCACGCGTACCTGATGCTCGATGAGGGGCCGGCCGCGGAAGGGCAGCAGTGCCTTGGGGCCGCGCCCGAGACGGACACCCGCACCGCCGGCCAGCAGGACCGCCGTCGTCGTTGCCCTCATCTGCCTATCCCTCCACGTTCCGGCCTTAAACAGGCAGCCGCCGCACCCTGGCGGCGCGGCGGCTGAGGTTACGGGTAATTAGCCTTCACAGTCCTTGCAGTAAGCCAGGCCGTTCTTTTCCACGGCAAGCTGGGACCGGTGGCGGACGAGGAAGCAGGAGTTGCAGGTGAACTCGTCTTCCTGCGGCGGCACTACGCGTACGAGCAGTTCTTCGCCGGACAGGTCCGCCCCGGGCAGCTCAAATCCCTCAGCGGCCTCGGTTTCATCCACGTCAACTACGGCAGACTGCTTATCGCTCCGACGGGCCTGAAGCTCCTCGATCGAAGCCGGACCGGCCTCTTCCTCGGTCTTGCGAGGCGCGTCATAATCTGTAGCCATGTTTTCGGCTCACACTCCAAATCCGTAGTTTCTGTTGCTCCGGGGCACTCGATACTAGCCGAAGATCACGGACATGCAGTTCCCTTCGGTTCACCTCGGCGGTGCCGGCAGCAGATTTGCTGCTCCGGAACCCGGTTCGCATCCCGCCGTCGAGGCCCTCCCCCGGAGGAGGCGCGTGGCACCGCAGATCCGTTGAACAGCGGGATCTGCCGTCAGTGCCGTGCGCCCGCTGCATGTCCAACGTGCGTGCCGTTGGAGAGGTTCCGGCTTTTTGCCGGAAGTTGCCTGCTCGGACGGGGAAACGAAAAAGCGCCGGACACCGGGCTTTCACCTGGTATCCGGCGCCTTTATCCGCCTAGGACTCGGGCTGGGGTTCAGCCGGAGTCATCTTGGACTCGCCGCCGGAGGTGTAGGAACCGCTGGTTCCCGTGCTGCCTGCTGCGGAAGAGCCCGTGGTCGGGGCCGAGCTGGAGTCGCTGCTGCTGGAGCTGCTGGAACCGGTGACCTTGGTGGCGGCGTCCTTGGCGGCACCCGTGACCTTTTCCTGCAGTCCCGGCGCCTTTTCCTTCGCCCAGTCGGTGCCGTGGGACACGGTCTCCTGCACCTTCGGGTCCTTCCAGAGCTGCATCAGCTTTTCACGGCCGCCCTTGGAGCCAACGAGGTAGCCAATACCCGCGCCCGCCAAAAATACGAATTTCTTTACCATGGTCTTCCTCTTCTCCTGCCCGTACCGGGCCTCATAAGTTCCGTCCACATGCACACTACCGTCCGAAACGGCAGTTTCAACAGCCAGCTTACTATTTGGATCCTACCCAAACAGACGGGACCGGATGAGGAAGCGCTTACCTTCGGGCGCTTCCACGGAAAACCCGCTTCCCCGTCCGGACACAACATCCACTGTCAGATGGGTGTGTTTCCAATACTCAAACTGCTCACGCGACATCCAGAATTCGAGCTCTTCCCCCTGCAGGTCAAAGACGCCCAGAAGCACATCGGCCTCTCCTGTCAGGAACTCCCCCTTGGGATAACACATGGGCGAGGACCCGTCGCAGCAGCCGCCTGACTGGTGGAACATCAGCTCACCGTGGATCGGCCGGAGCCGCAGCAGCAGCTCCTGCGCCTCAGGTGTCAGGGCCACCCGGGAAAAGCTCTCTCCGGGCAGCACGGCTGCAGCGTCGAGCGAAGAAGCAAGCGGAGAATCCATCAGTATCCAATCACCACACGGCCATCTACATGGCCTTCCCGGAGTTCAGTCATTACGTCATTAATCTCTTGCAGGCTGCGGACGGTGATGTTGGGGTGGATCAGTCCGCGGTCATAGAAGTCAATCGCCTCAGCCAGGTCCTGGCGCGTACCCACAATGGATCCGCGGATGGTGAGTGCCTTGAGCACGGTGTCGAAAATCGGAGCGGGGAAGTCCCCGGGAGGCAGTCCCACAAAGACGATGGTGCCGCCGCGCCGGGCCATGCCGATGGCCTGGCCGAACGCCGCCGGATGCACCGCGGTGACCAGTATTGCGTGGGCGCCGCCGATTTTCTGCTGAATGGCCGCGACCGGGTCCTCGTTGCGTGCATTGACCACAACCTCGGCACCGTACTTTCTGGCCAGTTCCAGCTTGTCATCGGCGATGTCCACGGCAGCCACACGCAGCCCCATGGCAATGGCATACTGCACGGCCACGTGTCCCAGTCCGCCGATGCCGGAGATGACCACCCATTGACCCGGACGTGCCTCGCTGACTTTCAACCCTTTGTACACCGTGACGCCTGCGCAAAGGATCGGAGCTATTTCCTGCGGATCTGCCCCTTCCGGAATGCGCGCTGCGAAGCGGGCATCCACCAGCATGTACTGGCCGAAGGAGCCGTCCACCGAGTAGCCGCTGTTCTTCTGCTGCTCGCACAGCGTTTCCCAGCCGGTCCGGCAGTACTCACACACGCCGCAGGCGTAGGCGAGCCAGGCGTTGCCAACCATGTCGCCGAGGTGCAGGTCGGTAACCCCTTCACCGACCTGCACCACTTCCCCTACCCCTTCGTGGCCGGGGATGAACGGCGGGGACGGCTTTACGGGCCAGTCGCCGTCCGCGGCATGGAGGTCCGTATGGCAAACGCCCGTGGCCACCAGCTTGACGAGTACCTGCCCCGGGCCCGGGGCAGGTACCTCAACGTCCTCGACGGAGAGTCCTCCACCGAGTTGATTCACTACTGCTGCCTGCATGCTGGCCATGGGATCCTCTTTCCATCAACGGAACACGGTAGTTCGCGCGGAAGACGAATGATCCCTCAGCCTAGGCACGCAGAGGGGCTGCCTAGAAGAACCCCTGCTTGTTTTCGGCGTAGCTGACCAGCAGGTTCTTGGTCTGCTGGTAGTGGTCCAGCATCATGGCGTGGTTCTCTCGGCCGATGCCGGAGGACTTGTAGCCGCCGAAGGCGGAGTGGGCGGGATAGGCGTGGTAATTGTTGACCCACACCCGGCCGGCCTGGATGTCCCGCCCTGCACGGTATGCCGTGTTGCCGTCCCGGGACCAGACACCTGCTCCGAGGCCGTACAGGGTGTCATTGGCAATGGCCATGGCCTCGCCGTAGTCGGAGAACCGCGTCACGGATACCACCGGGCCGAAGATCTCCTCCTGGAAGATGCGCATGTTGTTGGTGCCCTCGAAGACGGTCGGCTGGACGTAGAAACCGCCGGCAAGATCGCCGTCGAGGTGGGCACGTGCTCCACCGGTCAGGACCCGGGCACCTTCCTGCCGGCCGATGTCGAGGTAGGACAGGATCTTTTCCAACTGGTCGTTGGAAGCCTGCGCTCCGACCATCGTGTTGGTATCCAGCGGATTGCCCTGGATCATCTGTGCCGTGCGGGCCAGGGCATCGGCCATGAAGGTGTCATACATGGAGTCCTGAACCAGCGCGCGGGACGGGCAGGTGCAGACTTCGCCCTGGTTCAGGGCAAACATGTTGAAGCCTTCAAGGGCCTTGTCATAGAAGGAGTCATCAGCGGCAGCCACATCGGCGAAGAAGATGTTCGGGCTCTTGCCGCCCAGCTCCAGCGTGACCGGAATGAGGTTCTGGCTGGCGTACTGCATGATGAGCCGGCCCGTGGTGGTCTCACCCGTGAAGGCGATCTTCCGGATCCGGTTCGAGGATGCCAGCGGTTTGCCGGCCTCCACGCCGAAGCCGTTCACGACGTTCAGCACGCCCGCCGGCAGCAGATCGGCAATCAGCTCCATCAGCACCAGGATCGACGTCGGCGTCTGCTCGGCGGGCTTCAGCACGATGGCGTTACCTGCGGCGAGTGCCGGTGCCAGTTTCCAGACAGCCATGAGGATGGGGAAGTTCCACGGAATGATCTGTCCCACCACGCCCAGCGGCTCATGGAAGTGGTACGACGTGGTGTTGTCATCAATCTGGGAGATGCCGCCCTCCTGTGCGCGGATGGCACCGGCAAAGTAGCGGAAGTGGTCGATGGCCAGCGGAAGGTCCGCGGCGAGGACTTCCCGGATCGGCTTGCCGTTGTCCCAGGTTTCGGCGACGGCAAGCATCTCAAGGTTGGCTTCCATCCGGTCCGCGATGCGGGTCAGGACCAGGGCACGCTCGGCCACTGCCGTCTTGCCCCAGGCTCCTGCAGCCTTGTGGGCGGCGTCCAGTGCGAGATCAATGTCGGCGGACGTTCCGCGGGCCACCTCGCAGAATGGACGGCCGTTGATCGGGGAAATGTTTTCGAAGTACTCACCCTTAACCGGGGCCACCCATTCCCCGCCGATCCAGTTCTCGTAGCGCGGCTTGAAGGTGACTTTGGATCCTTCGGTGCCCGGCTGTGCATAAACGGTCATTTTGTGCTCCTTGTGCGTTCGACGCCGATGTCGGTTGCGTATGCTGCGATGCTACGGACCACAACGTTGCAAGCAGGTTGCAATCCTCCCCCGGCCGCTGACCGGCCGGCCTGCTGGCACATTGGCACCGGACAGCCGTACTCTTTCGTGAGCAACGTCCCCGATCCGCAGATCCCCCCTCCCCCACCGACCCAGGACGGCACATGGCTACTCCTTCCGAAACCGGCTCCCTTCCTCCCGGCCGGTTTGTCCGATACCGCTGGTGGGGCCTGCTGGCCATTAGCCTCGGCGTCGCCATGATCATCATGGACGCCACCATCGTTTCCGTGTCCATACCCTCGATCGTTGCGGATCTGGGCATCTCCAGTACCGAGATCCAGTGGGTCCAGGAGATCTACACCCTGCTTTTCGCGGCCCTGCTCCTGACCTGGGGCCGGATCGCCGACCGGGTGGGCCGGCGGCGGGTGATGCTGACCGGCGTCGTCATCTTCGTGGCCGCCAGCCTGCTTTGCGCCGCCGCTTCGTCCGGCAGCATCCTTATCTTGGGACGGGCCGTCCAGGGGCTGGGCGGGTCCATGATCCTGCCCACCACCCTGGCGCTTCTCAACGCCAACTTCCAGGGACGTGAACGCGGCATTGCCTTCGCGGTGTGGGGCTCAACCATCGGCGGCATGGCGGCGGTCGGGCCCCTGGTGGGCGGCTGGCTGACCGAGCATGCCAGTTGGCGGTGGGCCTTCGGGATCAATGTTCCCGTGGGTGTGGTTATACTCGCCGGCCTGCTGCTGTTCGTTGCCGAGTCGAAGGAGGAGATCTCCTCTGCTGCGCAGCGGCTGGACCTGGGCGGAGCGCTCCTGTCCATCGTGGGCTTCGGATCCCTGGTTTTCGGTCTCATCGAAGGCCGAAGCTTCGGCTGGTGGCGCCCCGCGGACGACGCGCTGTTGCAGGTGGGTCCACTGTCTCCTGTTCCGCTGGCCTTCCTGCTCGCCGCCGTGGCGTTGGTCTGCTTCGTCCTGCTGGAACGGAGACGGACGAACGAGGGCAAAGGCGTCATCCTGGATCTTTCGCTGTTCCGGATTCCTTCCTTTGCCAACGGCAACGTCACCGCATTGATCGTGAGTTTCGGCGAGTTTGGCCTGATCCTGTCCCTGCCCCTCTGGTTCCAGAACGTGCTGGGGTACAGCGCGTTCCAGGCCGGCCTTGCCCTGCTTCCGCTGGCACTGGGATCCTTTCTTGCCAGTGGCGGGGTCACCTCGCTGGCTCGGATTTTCCGTCCGGTGGTAGTGGTCCGGATGGGCCTGGGCCTGGAGATCCTCGCCATTGCATCGCTGGCACTGCTGATTGCCCCGGACAGCACCGCGTGGCTGACCTCTCCGATCCTGCTCGTCTACGGAATGGGCGTGGGGCTCGCCACGGCGCAGTTGACCTCCGTGATCCTCGCCGATGTTCCAGTGGCCAAGAGCGGGCAGGGTTCGGCTACGCAGAGCACGGCACGGCAAACCGGATCAGCACTTGGTATTGCCGTTCTGGGGACCGCGTTCTTCACGACGCTGCGTAACGGCACCGAGGACCGTGTGGCGGACGCCGTGGCCAACGCGCCGCAGCTCGCCGGTGTGGTGGATTCCGTCAATGCAACTTCGGGTGGGAGCATCCAGGCCCTGGCGGCCGATCCGCAGACGGCCTTCATTGCGGATGCAGCCAGGGAGGCGATGACCGACGGCGCGTCGCTGGCGAGCTGGATAGCTGCCGCAGCGCTGCTGGTCGGGCTGCTGAGCAGTCTTCGGATCCGGCAGGCGGCCAGCACGGTGCCCGGAGGCTCGGGGCCCGCCGGCACGCCGTCCGGGGGCTCGGAACCTTCCGGGGCCGCTTCACCGGGGCAGGAGAAATAACCCCGTCCGCCTAGGCCAGGTCCCGTTCGATCCGTTCAAGGGCTGCGGCGACGGCTGCCCTGCGGGGTGAGCGCGGCGGAAGCACCTGCAGTGCACGCTGCCAGGCCTCGGCGTCGTGCTCTGCTTCCGCCAGGTGCAGATACTGCAGAAGGGCATCCGCACCGGCGTCGGAGAGCATGGCCTGGCGCAGGACCGCCGAAACGTTGCTGCGCAGCCGGATCAGTGCCGGGGCCTCGGAGCGCGGAAGCACCGGTCCGCGGTACATGCCCAGGGCCAGCCTGTGGGCACCCTGTTCCAGGAACCGCAGGACCTGCCCGGCGTCGAGCGCCAACGGCCGGGCCAGACGGTAGGGGCGGGAGCGCGGGACCAACGGCTCGACCGGTGTCCCGGCCGCCACGGTTTCCATCAGATTGCGCAGCCGCAGCATCTCTGCCCGCACCGTGCCCGATTGTCCGCCGTCGGGATACGCGAGTGCTGCCAGTTCCTCGGCGGTAAGGCCGTCCGGATGCAGCGCCAGCACGGCGAGCAGCTCTCCGTGGCGGGAGCTGAGTTCCACAGATCCGCTTCCGGTATGCAGTACCGCGCGATCCCGGCCGAGCAGCTCCAGGCTTTCCGTATTGCGGGCGGGCGGGGAAGCCGGCCGGCTCGTGCGGCGGCGCGGGGCGCCCAGGGAGGCGAGGGCCCCCTTGCGCGGCTCGTCACGGCCGGCCTGCAGGCGGTGGACCTGAAGCTGCGCTTCGGCGGCGGCGACGGCTGCCCGAACCAGGGCCAGGGTATGCGGGGCGACTGCTTCGGGACCGCCGGTGACGTCCACAACGCCGAGCAGGGATCCCGTGTCCGGATCATGCACGGGCACGGCAGTACAGCTCCAGGAGTGGACGAGCCGGCTGAAGTGTTCCGGACCGGCAATCTGGACGTCAGACCCGGTGGCCAGCGCGGTTCCGGGGGCACTGGTTCCGACCGTTCGTTCGGACCAGTCCGCTCCGGGTACGAACAGCATGCCTTCGGCACGCCTGCGCAGCACCGCATCGCCGTCCACCCACAGCAGGCGGCCCAGCTCATCCCCCACGGCCACCAGCAGCCCGGAATCCTCTCCCGGTTCCACAAGGAGCCGGCGGATCACGGGCATCACGGCGGAAAGCGGGTGGACCGACCGGTAGTAGACCAGCGCGGCGTCGTCGAACACTATTTCCGGACGCGGGGCATCCGGATCCCGGTGGTGCTGGAGGGAACGCTGCCAGGACTCCCGGACGGAGGGCCGCAGCCGTTCCAGCCAGCCGCTGCCGGACCCGAGGCTCTCATGCGCCCGCACGGCGTTCCGGCGCAGCGCATCCGCCGGTATCCGCGGCAGGACACCGGACGGCCCGCCCGCGGCAACACTTTGATTCTGCGCCGCAATGCGCACGGCCCCCGCCTATCCACGCTGATAATCGGGCAACGTCCCAACAACGGACGTTGCCCGCTGAGGGAACATCTCTTTTGTTGGACATGCTCCCATGCGCGGACCGGCGGAGGCCAGAGGAACGGGACTTTAGTCCCGAACGGTTACTCGCCGCGGGAAATGCGGGTCATTTCCTCGCGGTCGACCACCTTGACGCGCTCACGGACGAGTTCTCCGGTCAGCGGATCCGGGTGGATGTAGGACGCCCCGAGGCTGCGCTCATAGGCATCCAGTTTCAGCCAGCCTTCCCAGGTGGTGTACTTCACGCCGCGCTCCTCGAGGAGCTCGATGATCGACGACGGGTCCGGGTGCGTCGCGGCCGGCAGGTTCAGCCGGTCCTCCAGCAGGAAGCCGATGGTTTCCAGCGCATCGCCCTTGGTGTGCCCGATCAGGCCAACGGGGCCGCGCTTGATCCAGCCCGTGGTGTAGATGCCCGGCACCGGAGCGCCGTCTTCGTTGATGACACGGCCGCCTTCGTTGGGAATCACGCCGCGCTGCTCGTCGTAACCCACTTCGGGAAGCTCGGAACCGAAGTAGCCGATGGCCCGGTAGACGGCCTGGACGGGGTAGTCCACGATCTCCCCGGTGCCGCGCACATTGCCGGTGCCGTCCAGTTCGGTGCGCTCGAACTTCATGCCGGCGACCTTCCCCGGGTTCGCGGCGTCGTCGTAAATCTCCACCGGGTTGTGGAGGAAGTGCAGGTGCAGACGGCGGCACGCACCGGTGTCCTGTTCCTCCACCAGCCAGTTGGTCAGGGTGTTGACCATGGTCTTGGTCTGGTTGTTGGTGCGGATCTGCTCGTCTGAGCCCTCGTCGAATTCGAAGTCCTCGGGGTACAGGACAATGTCGACGTCGCGGGAATGCGAGAGTTCACGCAGTTCCAGCGGCGTGAACTTCACCTGCGCCGGGCCGCGCCGGCCGAAGATGTGCACGTCCGTGACCGGGGACTTCTTCAGCCCCGCATAGACGTTGGACGGGATTTCCGTCGTGAGCAGGTCATCGGCGTGTTTGGAAAGGATGCGGGCCACGTCAAGGGCTACGTTGCCGTTGCCGATAACCGCCACTTCCTTGGCGTCCAGCGGCCAGTCCCGCGGGACATCGGGGTGGCCGTCATACCAGGACACGAATTCAGCGCCGCCGAAGGAACCCTCAAGCTCGACGCCGGGCACGTTCAGCGGAGCATCCTTGATGGCGCCGGTGGCGAAGATGATGGCGTCGTAGAAGTGGCGGAAGTCTGCCAGCGTCAGGTCGCGGCCGTAGTTCACGTTGCCGAGGAACCGGATGTCGCCGCGGTCCAGGACCTTATGCAGGGCGTTGACGATGCCCTTGATCCGCGGGTGGTCGGGAGCAACCCCGTAGCGGATGAGGCCGTAGGGCGCGGGGTACTGGTCAAAGAGGTCAATGCTGACCTCAAAATCCCGGTCGGCCTTGGTAAGGATGTCGGCGGCGTAAACACCGGCGGGGCCTGCACCGATTATGGCGACCCTCAAGGGACGCTGGGCGCTGTCCGCGGCTGCGTTAGTCACTGATAGTCCTTCTTCTCTTCTGAGCTTCTGGGTGTGCACTTAACACACAGTTATCTATTCTAAATGCCGGGTTCCCCCGTCGTCTAAACGGCCCGGAACCGCTGCCGGGAATACGTTCCGGCTTCCGCGTGTTAGGCACCACGTGCCTTCCTCAAAACCCGTCCCCGCTGTTGGCGGCGACCGCAATGCTGCAGCCGACACCGGCGTCGCATCCTCCTCCGTTTCTTCTTCCTCGAACACCCCGGCGCCTTCCGGGAAACCGGGGACGTCCGCAGCTCCGGCGCCCGGCCGCGAAAACCTGCCCGGCATTCTGTTCGGAGTCGGAGCGTACGGGCTCTGGGGTCTGCTTCCTCTCTACTTCATGGTCCTCAAGCCTGCCGGGGCTGTGGAAATCGTTGCCAACCGTGTGGTCTGGTCCCTGGTTTTCTGCGCCATCCTGCTCACAGTCATGCGGGCCTGGAAGCCTATGCTTGCTGCGGGACGCAATCCACGGACGGTGGGAACACTTGCCGGGGCGGCGCTGCTTATCGCTGTGAACTGGCTGACGTATTCCTGGGCGGTGCTGAACGAACACGCGGTGGAGGCTGCCCTGGGCTACTTCATTAACCCGCTTGTCTCGGTTCTGCTCGGCGTGCTGGTGCTCAAGGAAAAGCTGCGTCCGCTGCAGTGGGCAGCCATGGGCGTGGGATTCATTGCCGTGCTGGTCCTCGCGCTGGCGTACGGCACCGTGCCTTGGGTGGCTTTGGCCCTTGCGTTCAGCTTCGGGTTCTACGGCCTGGTCAAAAAGGGCATTGGCTCCCGCGTGGATGCCGTCTCCAGCCTGTCGATCGAGACCGCTGTACTCACTCCTATCGCCGTCGCAGTAATGATCTGGCTGTCCGTCACCGGCACGGCAACGCTGGCTTCCAACGGGGCAGGGCACTTCTGGCTCCTGGTCGCTTCGGGCGTCATCACTGCCGTGCCGCTGATCTTCTTCGGTGCTGCTGCCCGCCGTCTGCCGCTGTCCACGGTGGGGCTGCTGCAGTATCTGGCTCCCACCCTGCAGTTCATTCTGGCGCTGACCGTCTTCAAGGAAGCCATGCCTCCCGAGCGCTGGGCGGGCTTCGGTCTGGTCTGGCTCGCACTGGTGATGCTGACCGTCGACATGATCGGCGGCCCGCGCCGCAACCGCAGGCTCCGCGCGGCGACGGTCTAACATCCCGGGGCACGGTTGGAATGCTCGGGCTTCCGCCGGGGGACGTTTCCGCGGGCTTCCTAGAGCGGGGACTTCCTAGTGCCGGGACGTATCCGCGGGCTTCCTAGAGCGGGGACTTCATGGGCACGGTTGGAATGCGTCCAGTCGTCAGCAGGCTCCGTCCGAAACCGGCCTTGGGCTGGCCTTTCCCCTCAGGTGAGTGGGCCGGCGGAGTGACCTGTCCTCCCCAAGGGCGCTCTTTGCCGGGTGCCGGCGTGGTTATCCCCCGCACCGCAGTCTGCTGATGGCGCCTTTGGATTGCTGCGTCACTCTTGTCGTATGACTTTGGATCCTCTGGACGAGTTGCCGCTACCGGCCGAATTCTCCCTCGCGGCTTCCGGTGTGGACCTTGTCCAGCGTGCCGAAGCGGTCCTGGCCGAGGCCGGTGAGCTTCGGGACCATGCAACTTCCGAAGTCGGCCTTCTCGGCCTTCAGGACGCGGCGGATTTCGCCGCCGCTGTTGAGGCCCTGTCACGGATGACGGACTACCTGAAGCTGACGGCAGCCTCGGCCATCGATCGGCAGCGGCCCGCCCATGCTCTCGCCGGCGCAGCGTGGTCAGCGGCTGGAGATACCGTTCCCGGGGCCTCCACCGGGTTTGATGGCCGCAAAGACGCGGCTTCTGCGTCTCTTTCGGGAAAGGAAGCCCATATTCGGGAGTTTCGGAGTACCGCGGAGTTCATGCGCTCCCGCCTTCGCATCTCGCTGGCTGAAGCCCGGCGCCGACTGGCACTGGCCGCAGCTGTCCTTCCCGGAACCACTCCCCTGGGCCAGGTGCTGCCGCCCGCCTATCCCCGGCTCGCTGCGGCCTGCGCAGATGCTGCGCTGGCTGAATCCGGGGTGGATGTCATTGCTCATGCCCTGGAGGAAGCGCTTCCGCGTTTGGAACCGCAGGCTCTGGAAGCCATGGAGAAGCAACTCACAGACATCGGTTCCCGTCAGGACCATGATTTCCTCGTGCGTACAGCCAAACACTGGACCGCCGTGCTGAATCAGGACCAACCGCCCACCGAGGAGGAACTCGCCCGGTTCCAAGGGATCTTCCCTGGTCGACGGCGAAATGGATTGAACCATTTCCATATCTATTGCACTGATGAACAGCACGAGGCACTGACAACCTTGATCAACAGTGCCGCCAATCCCCGACTGACCGGCCGGGAGCACCCGACTCCCGGCAGATCGACCCGCGGTGCCGAGGAAAGCGGGGCTCCCGAAACCGACCGTGTGGGAACCGGGGCAGCATGCCCAGACGGGCCGACAGTCCCCGGCATCTCCACAGATGCCGACATGTCATGTCCCGCTGATGACACACCGGAAACCGGCGAGTCCGCTCCGGCCACAGCGGCACAGGAATCATCTGCCGACGGTGACGTCACCGGCCGCCTGCCGAGGCCAACCCGACCGCAGCTGCTTCTTGAAGGGTTGCTGGCCGCGGTCCGTGTTGCTCTTGCCTCGGGAGGCCTGCCTGCTGCCGGAGGATTACGTCCCCAGGTCATGATCACTATCGGCCACAAGGAGTTGCTGAAGGGATTGATGAGCCCAGCAGGGACGTTGGGCCAGCGGAACTGTGGCAACACCCCGGAGCGGCCGGACTCTCCAGACTCTCCGAACCCTTGGGACTCTCCGGACTCTCCGCACCCTCCGGGTTCTCCAAACTCTCCAGACTCTCCAAACTCTCCAGACTCTCCAGACAACAAACCAAGCGACGATGGTTTCCCGTCGCCGGGAATAGCATCCTTCGCCGGGCCTATCGATACCGGGGCCGTTCGCCGGATCGCCTGCGACGCGGACCTTCTCCCCGTAGTCCTGGGCTCAAAGGGTCAGGTGCTCGATCTGGGCCGGGCGGCACGATTGTTCCCTCCGCACCTGCGCAAGGCCCTGCATGCCCGTGATCGCGGCTGCGTCTTTCCTGGCTGCACTGTGCCGGGGCCGTGGACCGAGGCGCATCATGTGACGTTCTGGGAGCAGGGTGGAGACACCAGCATTGGAAACGGAGTCCTGCTGTGTTCCTTCCACCATCACATCATCCACCAGGGGAACTGGCAGATATCCATGCGCTCAGGTATTCCATGGTTCCGACCGCCGGGCTACGTGGACCCGGACCGTCAACCGCTGCGAAACACCTACTTCCACCCGGGGGCGCCTGCATCAGGCAACCACCCGGGTGGAACCTGACCGGTCCCGGTCTCTGCAAAGACACCCGGCCGCCGTCCCGCCAGGCCCCACCCTTCCAGACGCCAACCTTCCAGACGCCAACCTTCCCGCTGGCACGTTTCCCGGCGCTAGCCCAGAGACAGCACAGCAGTCTCCAAGACGTCCAGTGCATCAAGTAAAAGGTCGTCACCGATGGTGAGCGGCGGCAGCAGCCGGATCACGTTTCCATAGGTGCCGCAGGTCAGCACGATAACGCCTTCCCGCAGGCAGGCAGCGGCAACAGCCTTCGCAGTCTCGGCGTCGGGCTCCTTGGCCCCGGGCCGAACGAATTCCATGGCGAGCATGGCCCCTCGTCCGCGGACATCTCCAACGCCACCGCCCTCCACCGCGAGTGCCCGCAGCCGGGGCAGTACAAGCTCCTCGATGTGCCGTGCCCTACCGGCCAGATCCTGGGATTCCATGGTGTCCATTGCTGCCAGGGCAGCAGCACAGGCGACAGGGTTGCCGCCGTAAGTGCCGCCCAGACCCCCGGGGTGGACGGCGTCGAGCAGCTCCGCACGCCCGGTCACGGCAGAGAGCGGCATTCCGCCGGCAATGCCCTTGGCCATGGTGATCAGGTCCGGAACCACTCCCTCGTGCTGCACCGCGAACCATTCACCGGTACGGCAGAAACCGGATTGCACCTCGTCGGCAATGAAGACCACGCCGTTGGCCTGTGCCCACTCCGCAAGCCGGGGCAGGAAACCCTCTGCAGGGACAATGAACCCGCCCTCACCCTGAATCGGTTCGATCAAAAGCGCGGCAAGCTGGTCTGCACCGATCTGCTTCTCGATCGCCAGGATGGCCCGGTCAGCGGCCTCGGCGCCGCTGATGTTCGGGTTCTCCTCACGGAACGGATAGCTCATGGGCATCCGGTAGATTTCCGGAGCGAACGGGCCGAAGCCGGTCTTGTAAGGCATCGCCTTCGCCGTCAGGCCCATAGTGAGGTTGGTGCGGCCGTGGTAGGCGTGGTCGAAAGCAACGACGGCGTTCCGCCCGGTCGCCGATCGGGCAATCTTCACCGCGTTCTCCACCGCTTCCGCGCCGGAATTGAACAGCACCGTGCGTTTCTCGAAGTCCCCGGGAGTGACAGCGGCAAGACGTTCGGCCACGGCCACGTAGCCCTCATAGGGTGTCACCATGAAGCACGTGTGCGTGAAGTGCGCCACCTGTTCCTGCACGGCAGCCACAACGGCAGGATCGGAGGCTCCCACACTGGTCACAGCAATGCCCGAGCCCAGATCGATGAAGGCATTGCCATCCACGTCCACGATGATCCCGCCGTCCGCGTCGGCGGCATACACCGGAACACTGGAGGCAACACCCTTGGGCACTACGGCAGCCCGCCGTGCCTCCAGGGCAGCGGAGTTCGGCCCCGGAAAGGTGCCGGCAATCCGGCGTCGCTGTTCAAGGCGGTAACTGGGGGTCATAACGGAGGTACTCATAAGGCTGCCTTTCGGGGGGCCGATGAAGGAATTCAGGGTGGTGCCGACGAAAAAACAAGGGAACCGGACGCGAGGCTAGGCGTCCAGTGCGCTCATCACATGCTTGATCCGGGTGTAGTCCTCCACGCCGTACATCGAGAGGTCCTTGCCGTAACCGGAGCTCTTGAAACCGCCATGCGGCATTTCGGCTGTGAGCATGATGTGCGTGTTGATCCAGACCGCTCCGAAATCCAGGTCCCGGGACAGCCGCATCGCCCGGCCGTGGTTGGTGGTCCAGACGCTGGAGGCCAGGGCGTATTCGACGTCGTTCGCCAGTTCCACAGCCTGCTCCTCGGTATCGAATTTCTGCACGGTGATGACGGGACCGAAGGTTTCCTTCTGCACTACGTCGTCATCCTGGCGGGCACCGGTGATGACGGTGGGTTCGAAGAAGAAGCCCTTGGACCCGGCCCTCCGTCCGCCGGTCTCCACACGGCAGTGCGCGGGAAGCGCCTCAATCACCGCGTTCACTGCGTTGAAGTGGTTGATGTTGTTCAGCGGTCCGAAGTAGTTTTCCTCGTCGTTGTCGCTGCCCGTCCTGAGTTCCTTTGCCGCTGCAACCAGCTTGCCCACCAGCGCGTCATGCACGGAATCCTCCACGAGCACCCGTGTGATGGCTGTGCAGTCCTGACCGGCATTGAAGAACGCGAACTCGGCAATGGCCGTGGCGGTCCGGTCCAGATCAGCATCGGCAAAAACCACCGCAGGTGCCTTGCCTCCGAGTTCCAGGTGGGCACGCTTGAGTGTCTTCGCGGCACCGGATGCCACGGCGACGCCGGCCCGCACGGAACCCGTGATGGAGACGAGGCCGGGCACGGGGTGCTCGACCATCAGTGCTCCGGTTTCACCGGTGCCGAGGACGACGTTGAGTACGCCGGCCGGGAAGATTTCCGCCGCCAGCCGGGCAAGAACCAGTGTGGATTCGGGGGTGGTGTCGGACGGCTTGAGCACCACTGTGTTTCCTGCGGCAAGGGCCGGACCGATTTTCCAGACCGCCATCAGCAGCGGATAGTTCCACGGAGCCACCTGGGCAACGACGCCTATCGGTTCGCGGCGGATGAAGGACGTGAACCCCTCCATGTATTCCCCGGCAGACTTACCCTCCAGGAGCCTGGCCGCACCGGCAAAGAAGCGGAGCTGGTCCGCACCAACGGCTACCTCCTCGGCAGCAATCAGCGAGCGGACCTGTCCGGTATTACGGTGCTGCGCTTCCACCAGTTCGTCCGAATTGGACTCCAGGGCGTCAGCCAGACGCAGCAGCATGCGCTGGCGCTCGCTGGGAGTAGTGCGCTTCCAGGTCCTGAACGCTGCAGCGGCTGCATCCATGGCGGCGTCAACGTCGGCCTGGACGGAAACCGGAGACACGGCCACTACTTCGCCGTTGGTCGGATTCACGACGTCCAGCACCTCGGTACCGCGCGACGGGACAAAAGCCCCGCTAATGAAATTCTGCAACGTCTCAGCCATGCCGGATGTCCTTTCGGGGCGGGAACTGCGTCAGTGATCCCCTCAAACCTACTGTGAAGCAGCTCTCACACGTAGGGCCACCTGCACAGCCACCGGACAATCCCACAGTGCACCCGCCTAAACCCCCGCCGCCTATAGTGGTGCAATGTCGATCACACTTTCGGACCTCCTGGCTGCACGCGGCCTGGAACTGACACGCCACGGCACCTCGGCGCTTTCCGACGATCCCATCCAATGGGTGGCCGTAACCGAACTGGAAGATCCCGCCCCTTTCCTCGGCGGCGGCGAGGTGGTGCTGACCACCGGACTGCGGCACCGCAGTACTGCGGCCCAACGCCGCTTCGTGGAGAGTGTGAAGCGGGCAGGAGCCCTCGGAATCGGATTCGGAACCGGGCTCAGCCACGACACGGTGCCGGTTCCGCTTCTGGCAGAGGCGGACCGCCTGGGCGTACCGGTGTTCGAGGTCCCCTACAGCACGCCCTTCATGGCGCTTGGGAAGTTGGTTGCCGATTCCTTGTCCGCAGACCACCTCACCCAGCTGCATCAGCTGCTGTCCGCACATCAGGTTCTGGCGGAAGCACTGCTCAGCGGCAAGGGGCTGCCCCGGCTTCTGGCGGAGCTGGCGCACCTGGTAAAGGCAGATGTGGCCCTGTTCCAGTACGGCGCACCGGTCTTCGCCACATCCGAGCCCGACGCTTCCTGGCGGCGGATCCCGGTCCCCACCGGACTGCGGGACCGCTGCACACTGGCCATTGCCGAACCATCCGTCCAGCCGGACATCGTTGCCTACGCGCAGAGCCTGATCGGAGTGGAACTAAGCAACCAGGCCGCAAGACGGGCCAGCAGCAGGGCAGTCACGGGACAGCTTGTCGGAGACGTGGTGAACGGCCTGCTCACCGGTCAGGAGGCGGCCGCGAGGCTTCAGGCAGCCGGTATCGACGCTGACAGGCGTCAATCCGTGCTCCTGGTGGAGGTGGCATCCGGCCAAATCCGGACACTCCCTGCACTGCCTCTGCCAACAGAATTCAGCGGCTTCCCTTCCGCCATCCATGACAAGCGGCTCGCCCTGATGGTTTCCGCGGCGGAGGCCGGCGGACTGGCCAGCCGGTTGAGTGCCTACCTCTTCGATGCGGGCCTGACGGCAAAGGTGGGAATCGGTGGTTCGTACACTGAACCTGCCGGGCTGCGGTGGAGCTTCTACGAGGCACGGGAAGCACTGCGGAACGGCGCGCCGGTGAACGAGCCCGAACGCCTCAACCTGACGTCCCTTTTGATGGCCAGCCGTGATGTTCCGCTCACGGATCTCGCCGCCGAAGCCCTGGACCCCCTGGCGGCCTTCGACACTAAACACGGCGCACATCTGATCCCCACCCTGGACGCCTATCTGCTCCTGAACGGCTCGGTGGCCGCCGTGGCGGCAGATCTGGGCCTGCACCGCAACACCGTCCGTTACCGTCTGGCGCAGATTGCGGAGCTGACCGGGTACGACCCAACGGTCACTGCGGACCGGGTGCACCTCTACCTGGCGCTGAACGTCCGCAGACTGGGCAGTTGAGCCGGGCAGTTAACCTGTAGGAATGACTACCACCGCGCAGAAGGCCAGAACTGTCCGTTGGCAGGGTCTGGATGATCCGGACCGCACGGATACGGCAGTGGTGTCTTTTCGGGACCGGGAGCTTGCCGCAGCGGGAACCTCGGTCGCTCCCGGCTACCGGGCGTCCTGGACCCTGTCCACCATCCCTGGCTGGGTCACACGCCGGCTGATAGTGGAGGTGGAAGGTGAAGGCTGGTCGCGTCGCCTGCTGCTCGAGCGCAGCACCGAGGGACGGTGGAATGCCGAGACAACCACGTCCGGAATGACGGACCTGCCGGACCCCGGCATTGCCGACCCCCGCAGCCTCGATGAAGCCCAGGACTGCGACCTTGGCCTGTGCCCGCTCACCTACACCATGCCGATCCTGCGGCTGGATCTGCTGAATGACTCCGCTCCCCCGGATGAGACCCAGCTGGCCGTGGCCTGGGTGGAAATGCCCAGCCTGCGGGTGCTTCCCGGAACACAGGTCTATTCGCAGGTCCGGGCGTATTCGGCGGATGCGGGTCACGCCCTTGTCCTCCACAGCTCCGCCAACCGCGGGTTCACCGCCGAGCTCACCGTCGACGCGGACGGCACCCTCATTAACTATCCGGGTCTGGCCACCAGGCTGCCCTAGCCTCCAGCCCCGTGCAGCCCCGTGGAGCCCCGTCACCGCGCCGCCGACGTCGGGACCGAGTTACCGCGCCCCGTCACCGCGCCGTCGACGTCCGGACCGAGTCACCGCGCCCCGTCACCGCCCCGTCACCGCGCCGCCGACGTCGGGACCGAGTCCAGGTCCCGGCTAGGATTGGAATACATCCACTCAACGCACGCTTGGAGACCTCATGAGTGAAATTTTCCTGGACCGGTTCCGCGCACTGGTCCCAAAGTATCTTGAGGACAACTGGCGGGAAGAAGACGGCATCCCCGAGCAGGAGCTTGACTCCATGCTCGCAGCCCACGACTTCAGCATCCCGCTGGTGCTGCGGGAGTTCTACCTTGCCCTGGGCGGCTGCGAAGACCTGATGGAAGCCTTCCATTTCTTCTGGGATCCCGACGAGCTCGAGATTGAAGACGGATACCTGCTGTTCCTCGAGGATGAGGACGAAAAGTTTGTCTGGGGCATCCGGGCGGACCAGCTGGACGTTCCGGACCCGATTGTCTGGCGGCGCAACAACGCCCGCGGCGACTGGCAAAGCGAGGAAGGCACCCTGAGCGAGTATGTCCTGGACATGTTCGAGTGGGTTTTCGAAGAGGACGAGGACGAGGACTGAACCTTCAATGAGGGACGTTTTCCGCGAAGAGACGTGGCAGAGCCATGCACCGGAGGGCTATGAGTGCCCGTTCTGCGACATGGCTTCCGGTGAGTTCCGCTACCCGGGCAACCTTTGCGAGCCCGGCGACCTCATCTACTCCGACGAGCTGGTGCTTGCGTTCATCGCTTCCCATGGCTTCGATCCGGAACCTGGACACGTCCTGGTCACGCCGAGGCAGCACTACGAGCTGCTTTATGAACTGCCCGACGACGTCGCGGCGCGGATCATGCTGGTAACCCGGGACATGGCGGTCGCCATCAAGAAGGCGTGGAACCCCGACGGCGTCACCACCCGGCAGCACAATGAGCCTGCCGGAAGCCAGCACGTCTGGCATTACCACCAGCACGTGCTCCCCCGCTGGACCGATGACGGCCTCTACTTCACGCCGAAACGGCCCATCGTGCCCCCCGCTGTCCGTGCCCGCAAAGCCGCAGAGCTGCGCGCCGTCCTGTAGACACCCGGATCCGGCAGTATCCCTAGACCTCGCGGTCGACAACTGCCCGGGCAAAGGCAGCCAGGGCTTCCTTCACCACGGAGTCCGGCAGCGGCGCGAGAGCCGCCACGGCATCCTCGGACCAGTTGCGGGCCACGGCCCAGGATTCCTCCGTGACCGGGCTGCTGCGCAGTGCAGCAACTGCTTCGGCCAGGGCCTCGTCAGAGCTCAGGTCCCGCTCCACCAGTTCCAGCACCGCAGCGGCATCCGCATCACCGGATGCAGCGGCCCGGCGCAGCAACAGCACCGGCAGCGTGGGAACCCCTTCGCGCAGGTCCGTTCCCGGGGTCTTTCCCGACTTCTCCTGTATGCCGGTCACGTCGATGACGTCGTCGGCAAGCTGGAAGGCAATACCGACCTTCTCGCCGTATTCGACCATGATGTCGATGACTTCCTGGCCGGCTCCGGAGAACAGCGCACCAAACTGGCCGGAAGCTGCAATCAAGGAACCGGTCTTATCCGCAATCACGGACAGATAGTGCTCCAGCGGGTCTTGGCCCTCGGCCGGACCCACGGTTTCGTGCAGCTGTCCCATGCACAGCCGCTCGAAGGTGTGCGCCTGAATGGCCAGCGCAGGTCCGCCCAACGCGGAGACCAGGCTGGACGCCCGGGCAAAGATCAGGTCACCGGTAAGCACAGCTACGGAGTTGCCCCAGATTTCATGTGCGGTCGGGGCACCGCGGCGATAGGGTGCCTCGTCCATGACATCGTCATGGTAGAGGGTGGCCAGGTGCGTCAATTCCACGACGACGGCGGATTGGATGACCTGGTCCCCGGCTTCCTCCCCGCCAAGGTGGGAAGCCAGCAGGGTCAGCAGGGGCCGGATCCGCTTGCCGCCGGCCTCCACCAGATGCCGGGACGTGGTATCGGCAAAGGGATCGGAGTTCGCCACGGCCTCGCGCAGGCGGACTTCCACCTGTTCCAGGGAAGCGACCATGGAGGGGCCAAGCCTCGGATCCTCCGCCAGCAGCGCGAAGCCAGGAGGCAGTATGGAAGTGCTCGACCCGGTCTCCGGGCTGGTGTTGGTGGATTCAGTCACTGTTCAAGACTAACTATTTGTCGGAACGGGTGGACAAGAGGCATCAAACGTCACGGGCGCTGCACGGATTGCCGGGTTGTCGGCGTTCCCTGGTTGCTTGCCGCCGGGACCAGCATTTCCAGTAAGGCAATCACTCTATCCTCTATGCCCTTGGAGTTGCTGTCCGTGAGGTTGGCGAGCATGCGCACCACGAAGCGCATGAGCACGGGAATCGGCATTCCTGTACGCAGTGCAAGTTTCATGACTGCCGGACGGCCGATCATGCCGGCGAAAATACGGCCAAGCGTAAAGTGGCTTCCCCACTCCTGACGCACGTGGTCTGCATAGGCGCGCAGTTCGACATCGAACGCGGCACGCGAGGTGAGCAGACCCGGAACAAGCGCAGCGCCGGAACCCTCGATGATGTGTTCGGCGGCAAAGCGAGCCGACTCCATGGCATAGGAGATGCCTTCACCGTTGAACGGGCTGACCATTCCGCCCGCATCGCCGAGCAGAAGCAGCCCCGGAGAGTAATGCGGAGTGCGGTTGAAGCCCATCGGCAGAGCAGCACCGCGAATCTCGCCTACCTGGTTCTCCGGCGTGAAGCCCCACTCGGCGGGCATACCGGCGGTCCAGTCCCGCAGCACCTTGCGGTAGTCGAGCTTTCCGAATTCCCTGGAGGAGTTCAGGATGCCCAGGCCCACGTTGGAGGTTCCGTCGCCCACACCGAAAACCCAGCCGTAGCCGGGCAGCGGATTGCCGGAGGCATCGGGAAGCTCCAGCCAGCCTTCCATCCAGTCGTCGTTGGTCCGCGGGCTTTCGAAGTAGGTGCGTACCGCCACGCCCATGGGGCGGTCGTCGCGCTTTTCGATGCCCAGGCTCAAGGCAGTTCGGCTGGAGTTTCCGTCGGCAGCCAGAACGACGTCGGCGAAGAACTCCCGCCGTTCACCCGTACGCCTGCCGTCCGCGTCCAGGACATTGGCGACGGCGCCCTCGACTCGTCCATCATCGCCGCGGAGGGCAGAGACCACGGTGTGATGCTCCAGGATCTTCGCTCCGGCAGCCTGCGCATGGCGGGCCAGGGCCTCGTCGAAACCGAGGCGGGTGCGGACCAGCCCATAGTCGGGGAAATCCGAGAGCACAGGCCAGGGCAGCTCGAGTTTCCGGCCTCCGGCAATCAGGCGCAGCCCCTTGTTCCGGCGCCAGCCGTCGGCTTCGTCATGCGGCAGGCCGAGGTACTGGACTTCGCGCACGGCACGCGGAGTCAGGCCGTCGCCGCAGACCTTCTCGCGGGGGAAGGCGGTTTTTTCCAGAACGGTGACATCCACGCCCGCAGAGGCGAGGTAGTACGCGGCTGTGGAACCGGCAGGACCGGCACCGACAATAAGGACCTTCACTTCGCCGGATGCCCTCCGGGCTTGACGGCACGGTGCACGGCGACAATGCCGCCGGTGAGGTTGCGGTAGGCAACGTCCTCCCAGCCGGTTTCGGCAATCCAGGCAGCCAGGCCGTCCTGGTTGGGCCAGGCGCGGATGGATTCGGCCAGGTACACATACGCATCGGGGTTGGAGGCAACCTTGCGGGCGATGGGCGGAAGGGCGCGCATCAGGTACTCGGTGTACATCGTGCGCCAGACGGGGACCACCGGTGAGGAGAACTCCGCAATCACCAGGCGTCCGCCGGGCTTGGTGACCCGAAGCATTTCCGCCAGGGCCTTCTTCGGCTCGTTGACGTTGCGCAGGCCGAAGGAAATGGTGGAGGCGTCGAAGGAATTGTCCTCGAACGGCAGATTGGTGGCGTCCCCGGCGACGAAGTCGATGTCCGGACGGCGGCGCTTGCCGACCTTTAGCATTCCGAGGGAGAAGTCGCAGGCAACGACGTCGATGCCCGCGTCGGCGTAGGGCTCGCTCGAGGTGCCGGTGCCGGCGGCAAGGTCAAGGACCCTCTGGCCGGGCACGGCTCCGACGGCGTCCACCACAATACGGCGCCAGCGGCGTGTCTGCCCCAGGGACAGCACGTCGTTTACGACGTCGTATTTAGGTGCCACGTCGTCAAACATGGCAGCAACTTCATCCGGGCGTTTTTCCAACGATGCGCGGTTCACTCTGTCATTGTCTCAAACAATAGGAGAGCCACCGAACCGGCCGTGGGGCTGTCTCGTTCCTCTCACCCGGGGAGCCCGATATCCGGCGTCGACCGGCGGCGGAGTACTGTGGAACCACTATGACCACCCTGCGTTCTGTGACTGTGCCCGTCGGTGAGCTTTCCTCCACCATTGGTCTTCTCGAGTATCTGGTGCTTGACGAGCAACTCTGCTGGATTCGGCGGCAGGAGGGACTCGTAGGCTTCGGCGAAACTGCCCGTTTTACCTCCAGCGGCCCGGACCGCTTTGCCCGGGCGCAGGACTGGTGGCGGTCCCTCCTGGCCCACGCCGAGGTCCAGGACCCCCTGGAAGCTCCCGGCACAGGCATCGTCGCCTTTGGATCCTTCGCCTTCTCCAAGCGCTCCCCCTTCGAATCCCGCCTCGTGGTTCCCGAAATCATCGTCGGCCTGCAGGACGGTGCCGCCTGGCTGACCTACACAACAACGGATCCCGAGGCGAAGCTCAACGCTGAGACTGCAAACGCAGCACTCGCGCGCTATCTGGAGGATCTGCCGACCTACCGCGAAAGCGATCCGGCAGACCAGGTCCTGCCCGGCATGCTGAGCGAGGCGGAATGGAAGAACGCCGTGGCACGCTCCGTGGCCCACGTGGCGGCCGGCGACCTCAGCAAGATTGTTCTGGCCCGCGACATTGCGGTGAAGCTGGCCAGCCCCCTGATGGCGTCGCAGGTACTGCGCGAACTGGCCGTACGCTACCGGGACTGCTGGACCTACGCCGTCGACGGATTGATCGGTTCCACCCCTGAAATGCTGATCCGGGTGCAGGACGGCAGGGCTGAGGCACGCGTCCTGGCCGGCACCCTCGACCGAGCCACCGCACCCGTCGATGATCCCGGGTATGCCCAGCGGGTGCTTGCGGGCTCCGCCAAACAGCAGCACGAGCACCAGATCGCCATTGACTCACTCACCCGGTCCCTGGAACCCTTCACCTCCTCGATGACCTCCCATACCGAGCCGTTTGTCCTCGAGCTGCCTAATGTCTGGCACCTGGCTTCGGATGTGACCGCCGAACTCGCTCCGGACGGCAACGGAGCGGTTCCCACACCGCTGACCCTCGTTGAGGCCCTGCATCCGACTGCCGCCGTGTGCGGATTCCCCACCAGCGTGGCCGGCGAGCTGATTAGTGAGCTTGAACACATGGACCGCGGTCCGTATGCGGGACCGGTTGGCTGGATGGACGGCAATGGAAACGGTGAATGGGGTATCGCCCTGCGCGGAGCTGTGATCGAAAGCCCCACTGACGTTCGCCTTTATGCAGGTTGTGGAATCGTCGCCGGCTCCGATCCTTCGGCGGAATTGGAGGAAACCTGGAGTAAATTCCGGCCGATGCTGGAGGCCCTGGGCCTGGACCGTCCGAGTGCGGTTCCGCTGCGCAGCCCCGACTTCGCCTCCTCGCGCGCCGGATCCTGACAGGCTTCGGCAGCCGAAGGACGGGCCCCGCGAGACGGACTGCATACCCACATGGTTTCTTGCATAAAATTACAGTGGGTAGAATAGAAACTCGGGAGTCGCCGCTTGGTGATTCCGTCTGACGCCGCTCTGGAGACGGCTGGTTTCCGCCTGCGGCCCTATCTATTCCTGCCACAAAAGGTCCTGAAACGTCATGCCGCACAAAACCCGCACCACCATTGCCGCCCTCCTTGCCATCTCGGCACTGTCCCTGACCGCCTGCGGCGGCGGAAGCGACACCGAGGAATCCGGCCTCGCCATGGTCAACGAAGGCACCCTCACGGTCTGCTCCAACGTTCCCTTCAAGCCCTTCGAATATGAAGTGGACGGTGAGTTCACCGGCTTCGACATCGAACTCACCCGCGAAATCGCCAAGGGCATGGGTCTGGAGCACGAGGTGCAGAACGTTGGTTTCGACGGCCTGCAGAGCGGAACCGTACTGGCTGCCCGCCAGTGCGACCTGATTGCCGCAGCCATGTCCATCACCGACGAACGCGCCGAGAAGCTGGCCTTCTCCGACCCCTACTACGATTCGCCGCAGACGCTGCTGGTTCCTGCGGATTCCAGCATTGCCTCCCTGGACGATCTGGCAGGCAAGAAGGTGGGCGTCCAGCAGGGAACCACCGGCGAGAGCTACACACGGGACAACGCCGCTGACGCGGAAATCATGTCTTTCCAGACGGATGCCGAGCTCTTCCAGGCCCTGCAGGCCGGCAACATCGATGCAGTCATCCAGGATGAGGCCGTGAACATTGACCACACCGAGGATGGCAAGTTCAAGATTTCCGGCACCTTCGCCACGGGCGAGTCGTACGGCTTTGCCATGAAGAAGGAAGGCAGCGAGGAACTCGTCACCGCGGTGAATGAGCAGCTTGCGGCCCTGCGGGAGAATGGGAAGTATCAGGAACTCCATGACCAGTTCTTCACGAAGTAGCCGGCCGGAGTAGCCGGGGTACCAACAGCGACTGTCTCCGCCTCCCGCACTGCGCCGTCAGTGCGGGAGGCGTTGCGGAACTATGGGCTGCGTACACTCTAGACTGCTTCCCAACACCAAGCTACGGGTGAGACTGCTCACACCGTCCGACGTAAGGTTGTAAACCAATGCCGCACAAAGCCCGCACCGCAGCCCTTGCCTTCCTGGCCATCGGCGCCCTCTCGCTGACGGCCTGCGGAGGTGACGACGCCGGTGCCTCCGATGAAGCCGGCAATGGATTCAATCTCGTCTCCGACGGGAAGCTGACCGTCTGCTCCGACATTCCCTTTGTTCCTTTCGAGTATGAGGAAAACGGCGAGTACACCGGCTTCGATATGGACATGGTCAAGGAGATCGCTGCGGGCCTCGACCTTGAACTCGCGGTCCAGGATGCCGGCTTCGAGGGCATTGCCAGCGGCACGGTGCTGGCTGCGGGACAGTGCGACCTGACGGCCAGCGCCATCACCATCACGCCTGAACGCCAGGAGGCCATGGGCTTCTCCGATCCGTACTATGACTCGCTGCAGTCGCTGCTGGTCCCTGCCGGGTCAGACATCAAGAGCATCGATGACCTGGACGGCAAGAAGCTCGGCGTGCAGGGAAATACCACCGGCGAGTCATACGCCCGCGACAATGCCTCCGGCGCGGAAATCATGGCCTACCCGAGTGACGGGGAACTTTTCCCGGCCATCCAGTCCGGTAACGTCGATGCGGTGCTGCAGGACCTTCCGGTGAACATTGGACACACGGAGGACGGGGACTTCAGCATTGCCGAGGAATATCCCACCGATGAGTCCTACGGCTTCGGCATGGATAAGGACAACACCGAACTCGTCTCTGCAGTGAATGAGCAGCTCACTGAACTGCGGGACAACGGCAAGTACCAGGAGATCTACGACAAGTACTTCGCTGAATAACGCCTAGACCATTGAGTCGTCCCGGGCCGGGTGCCCGGGACGACACCTTTTCTTCCCCGGAAGGCCCCCATAGTGAAACCCTCCACCCGCAGACGCCTGTTCAGGGGCGTCCTGTATGCCGTTTTTGTCATCGCGCTGGTAGCAGTAGTTCTGGCAGCCGATTGGGAAGCCATTGGCGAGAACTTCTTCGACGCCGAGGTGGCCCGTGAAGCCTTCCCCACCATCATCACCGTGGCGGTCAAAAACACCATCATCTACACGGTTATCGCCTTCGCCGGCGGCTTGCTGCTGGGGCTGCTCCTGGCACTGATGAAGCTTTCCCCCGTGGCACCGTACCGTTGGGCGGCCACCGCGTACATTGAGCTGTTCCGCGGCCTGCCTGCCCTGCTGGTGATCTTCGGCTTCGCGTTCGCCGTGCCCATCGCGTTCGACTGGCGGCCGCCGGGAGGCAGTGCGGGCGCAGGGCTTCTTGCCCTGATCATTGTCTCCGGCGCCTACATTGCCGAGACTATCCGTGCCGGAATCCAGGCTGTGCCCTCCGGCCAGGCCGAGGCCGCACGGTCGCTGGGCATGGGTCCGGCCTGGACCATGATTTCCGTGACGCTGCCCCAGGCCTTCCGGATCATCACGCCGCCGCTGACCAACGAGCTGGTCATCCTCATCAAGGACACGTCGCTGCTCTTCATCGCCGGCATGGCCCTGCAGGACCGCGAGCTGACCACCTTTGCGCGTGACTCCGTGTCGCAGACCGCGAACGCTACTCCCCTGGTGCTCGCTGCCCTGATGTACCTGATCATCACGCTGCCGCTGACCCAGCTGGTGGCAAAGCTTGAACGACACAACCAGAGAGGCAGGTAGCAGCCATGAGCGTCGACAAAAACACCTCCGGCCCTGCCATCGAGGTCCGCAACCTTCACAAGTCCTTCGGAAGCAACGAGGTGCTCAAGGGCATCGACTTCCATGTGGACCAGGGCGAAGTGGTCTGCGTGATCGGTCCGTCCGGTTCAGGCAAGTCCACCCTGCTGCGCTGCGTCAACCGCCTGGAGGAGCCCACCAGCGGCACCGTCCTGGTGGAGGGCGTTGATATTACCCATCCCGACACGGACCTGGACAAGGTCCGCACCCGGATCGGCATGGTCTTCCAGCAGTTCAACCTCTTCCCCCACCTGAACGTGCTGCGCAACCTGACGCTGGCACAGCGCCGGGCAAAGAAGCGCGACCAGGCAGAGGCCTCCAAGGTGGCACTGAAGAACCTCGCCAAGGTGGGTCTGGAGGACCGCGCCACGGCATTCCCCGCGCAGCTTTCGGGCGGCCAGCAGCAGCGTGTGGCGATTGCCCGCGCGTTGTCCATGGATCCGGACATGATGCTCTTCGATGAGCCCACCAGCGCGCTGGACCCGGAACTCGTGGGCGACGTCCTTGCCGTCATGCGTCAGCTTGCCGAGGAAGGCATGACCATGATGGTGGTGACCCACGAGATGGGCTTCGCCCGTGAAGTCGGCGACCGCGTCGTCTTTATGGACGGCGGCGTTGTGGTGGAGCAGGGACGTCCCGAAGACGTCCTGGGCAACCCGCAGCATGAACGCACCCGGGCGTTCCTCTCGAAGGTTCTCTAGACTCATTCACAACCGGCTTCCTGCCGGCGCGGACGGCCCTTCCGGACTTCGGTCCGGAAGGGCCGTCCGTTTTGTTCCTACACCGGCTCGGGTGCCAGGTAAGCCATCCCTTCCGTTCGTGCCACCGGTAGCCTCTTGTCCATGACCACGCAGAGATCCGGGGCCGGGGATAACGCCGCCGGCGCCCGCACCACCGTCAGCCCGCCCCCACAGGACACGCGGGCGGACGCGGGGCCCCCGGCTGCCCCGGGCCTGGATTTCCTGGCCACGCTGCTTATCAGTGTGGGCGATCCCGTCGAGATCGGGCCCACGGCGGAAGGCACCCGGCGGCTCATCCCGATAACCGGAGGGACGGTCAGGGGACCGCAGCTCAACGGTACGGTGCTGCCGGGCGGGGCTGATTTCCAGCTGCTGCGCTCTGCGACACTCACCGAGCTCGAAGCCAAGTACTCCATTGAAACGGACACCGGAGAGCGGATCTACGTCTCGAATTTCGGGATCCGGTCCGGATCGGCCGAGGACCTAGCCACCCTCGTTCGCGGCGGCAAAGTGGACCCCGAACGGATCTATTTCCGGTGCACGCCGCGGTTCCTGGCGGGCGGGCCGGAATGGTCCTGGCTCTCCTCACGCATCCTGATAGGTGCCGGAACCCGGCTTCCGTCGAGTGTCCGCATCGACATCTGGATCCTCGCCTAAGCGGCCCAGCACCCAAGACCGCCCGACCAGAACCGGCACGTCGTCCAAGGACGGTGCCATGCCGTAAACTGCGGCCCCGTCCTGCTGCCCCGGACCCCACGGTAAGGATGCAGGGTTCCTTGCTGTCCCCTCTCCGGGTCCTAGCCCCGCAGCGCTGCCGTCACAGCGGCCTGCACCTGCTGATGCAGGCTGCGCAGGGTCTCCCGTGCCGTCCCTACTTCCAGCACGGACAGTCCGCTCACCGGTTCGGCCAGTGCCGCCTCCAGTTCATCGGCAGAGCGGACCTGCCGGTGCCGGACACCGTAGCCGCGGCACAGTGCAGCCAGATCCGCGCGGTGCGGCGTGCCGAAGAAGCGCTCCACCAGGGCCGTGTAGCGGGGATCCTCCCCCAGCGCGCCGTGTTCAAGGACCGTGAAGATGCCGCCGCCGCCGTCGTTCAGCACGATGATCTGCAGGTCCGGTGCCTGCTCGCCGTTCCCCAGGAGCAGCGCTCCGGCGTCGTGCAGGAAGGTGAGGTCCCCCAGCAGCAGACGCGTCGGAATGCCGTTGGCCAGAGCAATGCCCGTGGCCGTGGAAATAGTTCCGTCGATACCTGCCAGACCGCGGTTGGCGTACACATCCAGCGGATGCCAGCCCGGGGAGGCCACCAGGTCCATATCCCGGATGACGTTGGAGGAACCGAGCACGAGGTTGGCATCCGCAGCGTCCCACACCAGGTCCGCCACCTGCAGTCCCGTGAGCTGTTGCTGCTGCTCCAGCAGGTTGTTCAGCGTGTTCAGTGCCGCCTCCGACGCCGTCCGCCACTGTTCCAGCCAGTCAGGCGCCCCGGTGCCGGCGAAGTCGAAGAGCGCCGGGATATCGCTGATGATCGTTTCCGGGCGCCGTCCGGGCTCGAACCAGTTCACCGGACGCGGCAGGTAAAGCGCCTTCTCGACGTCGGTGCGGGCCAGCAGTGCGGCCACGGGACGGGACAGCGTGGGCCGGCCAAACACCACAACGCGCTCGATCAGCGGCCCCAGGTCCTGCAGGAGCAGCCGGTATGCGCCTACGGCGTTGGGACCGAAGCGGGCGTTGGAGGACGGCTCCGCCAGCAGGGGCAACCCGGCACGCAGGGCAAAGAGTGCAGCGGTTTCCCCGGCGCCGTCGCCGGCCACGACCACGGTGCGGTGCGTGCCGGGAATCGGCGGATCGGCAGCGGGAACCCGGTCTTCGGCAGGAACCGGTGCGGAGGGAGCAGGAAGGTCCTCCGCGAAAGCCCCCGTTTCCAGGAAGAGCGGATCGGTTTCTCCGGGAGTCAGCGGATCACGGAACTGGAGGTTCACGTGCACCGGCCCCACGGGAATCCCGTTGCCGAGCCGGTCCAGCAAGGCGGAAATGGGTCCGGCAGGATCGGAGCCGGCCTCCACATCCGCAGCCGCCACCGGATAGTGGGCAAAAATCCCCGGCTGCACGGTGGTCTGGTTGGCGCCGGTGCCGTGCAGTTCCGCCGGCCGGTCGGCGGAGAGGACCACCAGCGGGATGCCGGAATGGTGGGCTTCCATGACCGCAGGCAGCAGTTCACCCACGGCAGTTCCCGACGTCGTCACCACAGCTGCGGGACGGCGCCCGCCGCGGGCCAGGCCCAGCGCAGTGAAGCCGGCCACCCGTTCGTCGATCCGCACGTGTACCCGCATCCGGTCCTGCAGTTCCGCTTCCGCCAATGCGTAGGCCAACGGTGCGCTGCGCGATCCCGGTGCCAGGACGACGTCGCGCACCCCGGCAGCTGCGAGGGCTGCGAGCGCAGAGCGGGCGGCCTGCAGCGAGCTGAGCCCGCTGCCGGAAATCGGTTCGGAACTGTTGGCGGATGAGTCGGAGGCGCGCGGGTTTCCAGTCACCCTTCCATCCTAGGTGTCCCCACTTCTGCATGGGCCAGCAGCCTCGGAGGGCTGGCATGATGATGGGGTGCGATGAGCGCGGCTCTGCAGTTGGAGCCTTCCGCACACCCAGTGAATCAGGATCCTGCCATGCCCTTTCCAGCCCCCGGCCCTTCCGTGGAGCTGCACGCGCTCGCCGGCGACTATGTCATTGCCAGGCTTTCAGCGGCAGCGGAGACCCCGGCCGGACTATTGTCACCGGCGCTCCCGGGCGGATTTGTGTCCGTCACCCGCACGCCGCAGGAGCTTTCCATTGTCTGCCCCGCTGCGCTGGCCCCGGCAGATGCCGAAATCGACGGACCCTGGGCCGCACTCTATGCCTCCGGCCCGATTCCCTTCGGACTGACCGGGGTGGTGACGGCCCTCGTCGGACCGCTGTCCGCCGCCGGCTGCCCGGTGTTTGTGGTCTCGACCTTTGACGGAGACATCCTTATGGTTCCATCGTCGAAGTATGAGCTTGCCCGCGGCTTGCTGCGGGAAGCCGGCCACACGCTGCGCTAGGTACGACGACGGCGTGCCGGCTGCCTCCGCGGCTAGCCCTGCGGACGCGCCGCCGGGAGTCCGTGCACCCGCTCCAGCCGGTCCAGCCACCACCGGCTGCGTTCAGGAGAGGCGGCAAACCGTTCCAGCAGTTCTCCGGATACGGGCACGTCCCGCACGGCCAGGGCACCGCCGTCGGGAACCAGGGAGTCCCCGGTGACGTCTCCGGCCATAAGCGAGAGTGTACCCAGACCGCAGGCGTACGGCAGCTCGGGCAGTGCCGCGGCCAGCGCCACACCGGTGCGGATCCCCACGGAAGTGTCGATGGCAGAGCTCACCACCGCCGGCAGCCCGGCCTGCGCCACGATCTCCAGCGCCCGGCGCACACCGCCCAGCGGAGCCGCTTTGACGATGATCAGATCCGCTGCGTCTTCCCGGGCAACCTTCAGCGGATCGCTTTCCTTCCGGACGCTTTCGTCTGCGGCAATGAGCACCGGAACCCCGCGCCGGCGCAGCTCGGTCCGCACGGCACGCAGGCCCGCGATCCCGGCGACGGGCTGCTCGGCATATTCGAGTCCGGCCCCGGCCAGCGCGGTCAGCGTGTCGACGGCGGTGGAGACGTCCCAGCCCTCATTCGCATCCACCCGGATCCCGGCGTCGGGCAGTAACCGGCGCACCTCGGCCACCCGGGCCAGATCCTCCTGTGGAGACTGGCCGGCCTCCGCTACCTTGACCTTCACGGCGGATACGTTCCCGAACCGGGCCAGCACGGGCTCCACCTCGTTGACTGGGACCGCAGGCACCGTGCCGTTGACCGGAACGGAGCTGCGGACCGGATCGGGGTAGCCCTCCCAGGCGGCCTCAAGGGCGGAGGCAAGCCAGGGCACAGCTTCAGCGTCGGAGTATTCCGGGAACGGCGCGAACTCTCCCCAGCCGGCCGGGCCGGAAAGCAGCAGGGCCTCCCGGTGGAGGATGCCGCGGAACTTCACCCGCATGGGAATGGAGACGACGCGGGCATTGGCAAGGAGGACGGACAGGTCAGGACTCATCGGCACCCTGCCAGCCTACGCTTTGACGTCCGGCGTCCGGGGCCGCTGCCGCGAACAGGTAACCATCAAGATGATGTGGCAGTCTGGAAGAGATGGATACTCGCAATTTGCTGGCACCGCGCGCCCGCGCCCAACGGCCGGCTGCGCATAATCCGGCTCTTTTCCTTTTCGCCGCTTTGCTGTGTGCTGCCGGTGTTGCCGCTACCTACTGGTTCTTCGTCCGGACCACCACCGGGCAACTGGCTGATGAGTCCGCCTTCAAGGAGGCCGAGCTGATTGCCCCGGCCACCGAACGGCCGGTTATCGCCTTCCTCGACGAGCTGCCGCTGATCTCGGTGTTTATTGCCGTGATTGTGGTGGTGTTTGTGACCATCCTGCGGCACCGGATTTCCCCGGCAGTCATTGCCCTGGGCACCTTCGCAGCGGCGAACATCAGCAGTCAGCTGCTGAAGCGGACCGTGCTGGACCGGCCCGACCGCGGGGTGGTGACACTGGACTTCAATTCGCTGCCGTCCGGCCACACCACGCTTGCCGCTTCTGCTGCCGCCGCGGTCTTCCTGCTCGCCTCACCGCGCTGGCGGCCGCTGGCAGCGCTCTTCGGGGGCAGCTACGCCGTGCTCGCGGGTGCTGCCACCTTCCTGAACCTGTGGCACCGGCCGGCCGACGTCGTCGCCTCGCTTCTGGTGGTTGCAGCATGGACACTGGTCGGCGGCCTGGTGATGATGCGGACCAACCCCGACTGGAACCGCTGGCCAGCCAAGGGAGCCGCGCAGTGGTCCGCCAGGGCGGTTGCCCTGCTCTGTGCCGTGCCCGGGGTGCTGGCGACGGCCGGGAGCCTGGGCCTGTACTCCTATGCCCGCTGGCATCCGGCGGCCGTCACCTCCGCCGTGCCGCTGTATTTCTGGGCGGGGCTGACCCTCATTGTGGGCGTGGGCTATCTGGTCAGTTCCCTCGCCTGCTGGCTTTTCAGCCAACAGGCCGGAGACCCCGACCGCGGGTCTGCCCGGCGCTAGCGGCCCCCGCGCGCTGAACGGCGGCTCAGCCCGTGATGGAGCCGACGGCGGCCTTCCGGCCGGGAACCCAGGTCCACAGCACCACAGCCCCCAGCAGTCCCAGGACCGCGGTGGCCCCGATCCCTGCCGACAGTGACGCCGCGGCCGTGACGCCGGAGAGGATACCGGGACCGGCCATGGTTCCGATATCCGCCAGCAGACGCCAGATGCCCAGGAACTGGGGGCGTCCGGGCGAGGGCGAGAAATCCGCCCCCAGGGTCATGACAATCCCGGATCCGATGCCGTTGCCGAACCCGATCAGCAGTGCTGCCAGGAGAAGTCCGGTTGCTTCGGAAGCCAGCGGCAGCAACCCGAGTCCCAGCCCCATGATCAGCATGCACGGCACAGCCACCGAACGCCTCCCCCAGGTGTCCATGGCCTTGCCGGCGGGATAGAAGATAAGCATGTCGATGGCTCCGGAGAGCCCGTAGATCAGTGCCGTGGCTGTGGGATCCAGTCCGATGTGCTGGCCCCAGAGCGGAATCACGGCCTGGCGGGTGGCACGGACGGCTGCGATCAGCAGCACCCCGATGCCGATGGTCCGGAACACCCTGGCGTGGCTGCGCAGGATGGACCGTACCGTGGGTGCGGGGCCGGCGTCGGGCGCTGATACCGCGGCACCGGCCCCGGGAGACCGGACGGCAAGATCCGGTACCTGAAGGCTGAGGATCCCGGCACCGACGGCCGCCGCAGCACCTACCCAGTAGGCTCCCGCGGTACCGAACAAGGAGATGGCGCCGGCAGCGGCAAAGGGGCCGATGAACACACCGATGCGGTTCACTCCACCGAGCGTGGACAGGGCCCGCGCCCGAAAATACACCGGAACGGCCTCTGTCAGGTAGCTCTGCCGGGCCAGTCCAAACACCGAGCCGGCCATGCCGACCATAAAAACGGCCACCGCGAACACCCACAGCACCGGAACGGACGCGGCAAGGACCATGGCCAGCGCGCACCAGGCCGACGCGGCGACGAGGGCCCACTTCTCGCCGAAGCGGGTGGTCACGATGGTGGCCGGCACATTGGTCAGCAGCGAACCGACTCCGGTAAGGGTGATGACCAGCGCCGCCAGCGCCACGGTGGCACCCAGTCCGCGGGCGCTGAGCGCAATTACCGGCAGGATCGCCCCGGTCGCCAGGCCGTAGAGCAGGGTGGGGCCGTAGGCAGGGATGGCAATTTTCCGAAGGCTGAAATCGTCCGCTGGCACGGCCCCAGACTACCGCTGAACGGGTGCCCGCCCGGCCCGGGTTACTTCTGGAGCCACCTCCACCGGGCGAGGGTCCGCAGCCGGGTGAGCAGCGCCCGGGACTGGTCCGGACCGTACGGCAGGATGGGGATCGCCTTCGTCATGTCCACCGAGGCCTGGTCCATGGCGCTGCGGGTGACGGCGACGGCGGTACGCATCTTGTTCATCTGGGTGGTGATGAAATCCACGCTGACGGGTTTGCCGTGGCCCGGAACGAAGACGGTGTACAGGTCCTCGAGCGCCGCGATTTTCCCCAGGGTGCGGATCCAATCCTTCGGGAACGCGTCCTCAAAGGCGGGGTCGGCCCCCTGTTCCACGAGGTCTCCAGTGAACAGGACATCCCCGGCACCCACCAGCAGATCATGATCCGTATGGCCGCGTCCGAGGTGGAAAAGAGTCACAGAGATCCCGCCCAGGTCAAGGTCCACAGGGGCGTCCTCCACCAGTTTCGTGGGCTCGGCGAGCTCCGTGTTTCCGCCCATGGCCACAGCCATTTCCGGTTCCGCGTCGGCGGCCTGCGGACGCTGGCTGTTTCCGTTCTCCCGGATACTGGCGGCGCATCCGGCAGTGGCCCAGATATCCTCCACGCCGTTGGCGAGCATCAGCGCGTTGCCGAAGTAGTGGTCAAAGTGGGCGTGCGTGTTCACCGCAGTCAGGGGAAGGTCCGTCAGCATCCGGACGGCGTCGTAAATCTCCTGCGCCATCCCCGGACCGGCTCCGGTATCAATGAGCAGGGCACGCTCATCTCCGATCACCAGCCCGGTGTTCACGGCAAAAGCGGCATTGGCGCGCACCCAGATCCGGGGTGCCACCTCCTGCCATCCGCGGTGGGCAGTGGTGACGTGCTGCGGTGTTTCGGTCATGTCAGTTTTCCTTCTCCCGGCCAAATTCCAACCTATCGCGTGCGGCTGCCCGTTCCACTTATTACAGGTCTGCCAGGATGCGTCCCGGACTTTCGACGGCGTCCGCAACGTAGCGCAGGAAACCGCCGGCTGCCGCACCGTCGCAGACCCGGTGGTCGAAAACCAGGGTCAGCTGGGTGACTCTGCGAACCGCGAGTTGGCCGGAAACTACCCAGGGTTTCTCGATGATGCGCCCCACGCCGAGGATGGCTGATTCCGGATAATTGATGATTGCCGCGCTGCCGTCCACGCCGTAGACACCGTAGTTGTTCAGGGTGAAGGTGCCCGAGGAGAGTTCACCAGGTGTTGCCTTGCCCGCCTGGGCGGCCGTGGTGAGGCGGCGGATTTCCGTATCCAGGCCCCGGGTGGTCAAGGTGTCCGCCCGCCGGACCGAGGGGACCATCAATCCCCGGCCGGTCTGGACCGCAATACCCAGGTTGACGCCGTCGAAGGTTTCGATCACGGCCTGCTGTTCTTCGCGGCCCTCCCCCGGGTTCCGCGGAGGGCTCTGGCCGGCGTCCCCTGCCGCAGGGACGAAGCGGGTGTTCAGCTCGGGGAACCGGGCCAGTCCGGCCAGGGCGAAACGGGCCAGGAAGGCCAGCAGCGAGGGGGCCTCCTGCCGCTGCTGCGACAAGTCCGTCCTCAGGTCCATCAGGGCCGTGGCATCAACATCCACCCAGACAGTAGCTTCCGGAATGAGGCTGCGGCTGCGGCTCAGATTCGCAGCAATGGTGCGCCGTGGCCCGGTGACCGGTGTTCGCGAAGCGACGGCAAGCCCCGTCCGCCGGTCGGTTCCGACTGCGGTGACGGTTCCGGTTACGGCTGCGGTCACGGTTTCGGCGTCTACGGCAGGCCCGGCAGTTCCAGCCTGTCCGGCATGTCCGGCGTCTACGGCAGTTCCGGCGGGTCCGCCCGCTCGGGTGGCCGGAGCCATGGCGGCTTCGACATCGCGGCGCAGGATCAGCCCGTCGGGTCCACTGCCGGAGACCTCTGCCAGCTTCAGCCCGGCATCCCGGGCCAAACGCCGGACCAGAGGAGAAATGCACCGCGGAGCTTCCTGCCTTGCGGCTCCGGACATCTCCGGACCGGCAGCTGCGGGCATTGCCCTAGCGTGGCCGGGAGCCTCAGGTCCAACACCCCGGAACCCGGCCATGCCTGCCCTCGCTGCACGCGTGCGGCGCGAAGACCGGCCGCCGGCCGGGGTGCCATAGCCGATGAGGACATTGCCCGATCCTGCCTTCTCTTCCTCCCGGTAGGCCTCCCCCGCAGCGCTTTGTCCTGCGGCCGCCGCGGCAACTGCGGTCTCCACCGAAATCAGCGGACGCCCGACGTCGACACTCTCCCCGGCACGGCCGTGCAGCTGCGCCACACGGCCTGCGAAGGGGGAGGGCACTTCCACCAGCGACTTGGCTGTCTCCACTTCCGCCACAGGCTGGTCCACCGCCACGATGTCCCCTACGGCCACCAGCCAGGTCACGAGTTCAGCTTCGGTCAGGCCTTCGCCGAGATCCGGCAGCAGAAAGGTACGCACGCTCATCGCCATTCCCCCGAAAAGCCGGTTCCGGCAGGGGCGGACCCGAGGGGCGCAGGCTCCTCCCACTGCAGCTGGTCCACGGCGTCCAGGATGCGGTCCACACCGGGAAGGAACCAGTGCTCCAGTTTCGGCGCGGGATAGGGAACATCGAACCCGGTCACGCGCAGCACCGGCGCGGCGAGCGAGTGGAAGCAGCGTTCAGAGATGCGGGCGGCGATTTCCGATGCCACGGAGGCGAAACCGGGCGCTTCGGCGATGACCACGGCACGGCCGGTCCGGCGGACGGAAGCATCCACCGTGGCGTCGTCGTACGGAACTATGGATCGGAGGTCAATGACTTCCAGGGACCGTCCCTCCGCTTCCGCAGCGGCGGCCGCGGCCAGCGCCGTCGATACGGACGGCCCGTAGGCCACCAGGGTTGCATCGGTTCCTGCCCGTGCCACGGCTGCCGTGCCGACGCCGCCGGAAACCCGTCCGCCGGTGCGCAGTGCCTCATCGGCGGCCCGGCGCAGGCCGGGCAGATCCACTGTTTCCTTGCTCCAGTACAGCTTTTTCGGTTCGAGGAACACCACGGGATCATTCAGGCGGACCGCATCGCGCAGCAGCGTGTACGCGTCCGCCACGGTGGCAGGCGCGACGACGGTCAGCCCGGGAGTGTGGGCGTAATAGGCCTCGGAGGAATCACAATGGTGTTCCACCCCGCCGATCCCGCCGGCGTAGGGAATACGGATCACCAGGGGCAGCTTCACCTTGCCCCGGGTCCGGTTGGACATCTTCGCCACGTGGCTGACCACCTGTTCGAAGGCCGGGTAGGCGAACGCATCAAACTGCATTTCCACCACCGGACGCAGCCCGTTCATCGCCATGCCCACGGCCATGCCCATGATCCCGGATTCGGCCAGGGGCGTGTCGAAGCAGCGGTCGGCACCGAACCGGGCGGTCAGCCCGTCGGTGATCCGGAAGACGCCGCCCAACGGCCCCACGTCCTCGCCGAAGACCACCACCGTCGGATCGGCGGCCATCTCGTCAGCGAGCGCGGCGTTGAGCGCCTTGGCGAAGGTGAGCGTTTCCGGACCGGACTCCGGCATCTCCTGCGTCTGGACGCGGATGTCAGTGGAGGTTGAAGCCATGGCGCTGCCTTTCGAGTCAAGAGATGTCACCGGGAAGCCTCGTCCCGCTCCAGTTCGCCGCGCAGCAGCTCGGCCTGTTCGCGCAGCTGGGTGGTCCGCGCGGTGTAGACATGTTCGAACAGGGCCATCGGATCCGGGTCGGCGTCGGTGTTCAGCCCGTTCCGCATGGCAGCGGCAACCGTCTCGGCGTCGGCAACCAGAGCTTCCTCTCGGCGGTCATCCAGCAGCCCGAGGCTGCGCAGGTAGCTCCGGGCCCGGGTCAGCGGATCCCGCGGCACCCAGTTCTGCACTTCTTCGGCCGAGCGGTACCGGGTGGCGTCGTCGGCATTGGTGTGGGCCTGCATGCGGTAGGTATGCGCTTCAACCAGGGCAGGACCGCCGCCCGCCCGTGCGCGCTCCACGGCCGCACCGAGGACGGAGAGCAGTGCGGCGACGTCGTTGCCGTCCACCCGCTCCCCCGGCATCCCGTAGCCCACGGCTTTGTGCGCCAGCGACGGAGCCACGGACTGGTTCTTCAACGGCACCGAGATGGCGTATTCGTTGTTCTGGATAAAGAACACCACGGGAACGTGGAACACTGCGGCGAAGTTCAGCGCCTCGTGGAAGTCGCCCTCACTGGTGGCACCGTCACCGCACAGGGCCAGCACCACGGTGTCCTCCCCCTTGAGCTTGGCCGCATGCGCAACGCCGACGGCGTGCAGCAGCTGGGTGGCCAGCGGCGTGGCCTGCGGAGCCACCCGGTGCTCGTACGGGTCATACCCGCTGTGCCAGTCTCCGCGCAGCAGCGTCAGCACCTGCAGCGGATCCACTCCGCGGGACATCACGGCAACACTGTCCCGGTACGTGGGGAACAGCCAGTCCTGGGGTTCCAGCACCGCGGCCGCGGCCACCTGGCAGGCCTCCTGCCCGTGGGAGGAAGGGTAAACGGCCAGCCGGCCCTGCCGCACCAGGGCGTTGGCCTGGTCATTGATCCTGCGCCCGGAAACCAGTCTGGCGTAGGCGTCCAGAAGGGCCTCTCCGGAAGGACGCGGGTAGCGGGAATCCTCCTGCGCAGCGCCGTCGGGCCCGATGAGCCGGACGGGAACCTCCGAGGGCAGCAGAGCTGTCACCGCATCAGCACCATTGTCGGCGTGCACGGCAGCCTGAGGTGTCCTGCCGGTAGAGATGGTCATCATGAGCCTCCGAACGCAGGGCCCGAGGCGTCTTTGCGCTCGGGGATTCTGTCTTGCCAGTATGCTTTCGGGCGCGCTTTCGTTACCAGCATTACGGCGAATCTTGGACGTCAGGGGCCTGCGGGAGTAATCTGATGGACACCTTGCAGATGTGACCCAGATTACCCGGGAGAGCGTGGACATTATGGCGATAACGCAGGTACCACCTCTGGACGATGTTGACCGGAAAATCCTGGCTGTCCTGCGGGAGGACGGCAGGGCCTCGTTCACCGCTGTTGCGCAGGCGGTCCATATTTCCCGGGCGCATGCCTATTCGCGGATTGCCCGGCTCACCGAGTCCGGGGTGCTCAGCCGCTTTACCGCTTTGGTCGATCCGGAAAAGGCCGGCCTGGGCTCCTCTGCGTATGTGACCCTGAAAGTCCGCCAGCATGCCTGGCGGGAGTTGAAGGACCGGCTCAGCGAGGTGCCTGAGATCCATCACATTGCCCTGGTCGGCGGGTCGTTCGACGTTATTCTGCTGGTGCGGGCCGAGGACAACATTCATCTGCGCCGGGTCATCTTCGACCAGCTCCAGTCCATGCCCGGTGTGCTGGACACCCAGACATTCCTGGTCTTCGAGGAACGGGATACCCGCTGACGGCCGGAGATGCCACCCGCCGGATCCCCCGCGATCACCGGAAAACCCACCGGAAAAGCCACGGATAAACCCACCGAAGGCGCTTCCCGCCGCTGGAGACGGCCGCAAACGCAAAACAGCGCCCGCAGCAACTGCTGCGGGCGCTGGTCTGCGGCAAGGGCCGATTCAGTTCTCGTCGTGCCCCTGGTCACTGCTCATCTGGCCTTCGGCCGGAGGGGTCTCTCCCGGGGGAACGCCGCCGCCGGGTTCCAGGCCGGTGATATTGCCGTCAGCCGGATCAGGGTTGGGGCTGCCGGCCTTCGCCTCGCTGTGGGCATGGTTTCCGGTGCCCTCCTGCGTGTTGGAGCCCTTTTGCGCATCCTTGGGCTTGTCCGGGTTTGCCGGGTCATTGTTCGGGTCATAGCTCTGGACCATGTTCCGCCTCCTCGGTGTCTCAGGGTTCTCTGGCGCCGGCAAGCAGCTGTTATAAGCATGCTTACGAGTTGGTTCCAACTTAGTCCGGTGTCCGCCGCATCACAAGCCGGAGCGTGTAGTCACGGCGGGCTGTTCATCCCTGGAAAACGGGTCTGCGCTTGCCGAGGAAGGCGGCAAAGCCCTCGGCGTAGTCGGGGGTTGAGCTGAGTTTTTCCTGCACGGCATTTTCGGCATCCAGGGCCTCCCAGAAACCCAGCCGCCGGTCCCTGATCTGCGCCACCAGCTCCCGTGAGGCAGCAAACGCCTGAGTGGGTCCGGAGGCAACGCGCACCGCCGCGTCCCGGGTGCGGTCGAGCAGCTCCGCAGGGTCCAGCGAACGGCTGAACAGTCCCCCGGCCACGGCTTCGGCACCGGTCATCAGGTCCGCGGTGTAGATCAGGTCCAGGGTGCGGTGCGGTCCCAGCCGCTCCGTGAACAGCCAGTGTCCGCCCGAATCCAGTGCCGCACCCAGGTTGGCGAACGGCGAGCCGATCTTCGCGTCCGCAGCTACGTAGACGACGTCGGTGGCCACCAGCAGGCCGAGCCCCACTCCCAGGCACGCACCCTGGGCGGCGGCGAAGGTGGGTGCAGGGAAGGCTGACATTTTCTGCAGCAGCGGGAGCAGGTCATCGACGAGGTAGCCGCGGGCATCGTCGCCTTCCGGGGTGACGGTGGACAGGTCCCGGCCGGCACAAAAGCTGCGGCCCTCCCCCCGCAGCAGCAGGGCCCGCACCCCGGCGGCAGCGGCGTCGTCGTACGCCCGTCCCAGCTCCGCCAGTGCGGAACCGTCCAGGGCGTTGAGTTTCTGCGGCGCATTGAGGACAACTTCGGCCACGCCGTCGTGGATTCGCAGGTCAATCATCGGGTGCTCCTAGGCGTCGTAGTCAACGGTGACCTCCGGGCTGGTGGGCCGGCTCTGGCAGGTCAGGACATAGCCGCGCTCCAGTTCCTCGGGTTCCAGCGCGTAGTTCTCCTCCATCTCCACGGTGCCGGAGACCAGTTTGGCGCGGCAGGTTCCGCAGACGCCGCCGGCGCAGGCGAAGGGCACGTCCGGGCGGACGCGCAATGCTGCGTTGAGCAGGGATTCGCGGGCATGCACGGGGCTGGCCACCTTGCCCTGGAGTCCGTCCAGCCGGAAGGTGATGCCATAGTTCTCCCCCGAACCGTCGGGAAGGACCGGACGACCGGCGGAGCCTTCCGGCCGGTCGGGACGTCCGGTGGTGAACAGTTCGAAGCGCACCCTGGCGGGGTCGACACCGCGTTCGGCGAGCGCGTCCCGGCAGAGCTGGACCAGGTCGAACGGGCCGCAGAGGAACCATTCATCCACCGCTGCGGCCGGCAGCACCGAGTCGATCAGGGTGGTGAGTTTGCCGGCGTCGAGCCTGCCGCTGAGCAGCGGCGAGATCCGCTGTTCGCGGGAGAGGACGTGGTGCAGCGCAAAGCGGGACGGGTACCGGTCCTTCAGGTCCGCCAATTCCTCCAGGAACATCACATCCATGGCTGCCTTGTTGGCATAGACCAGATCGAAGCGCGTGCTGTCGGAGGAAGCCAGGACGGTGCGGGCAATCGCGATGACCGGAGTGATGCCGGATCCTGCTGCCACCGCGGCAAACACCTGCCCCCGAACCGCCTCCGGACCGGGACTGCCGGGGGCATGCCGGGAGGTGAAGCTGCCGGCGGGGCTCATCACGTCCAGCACATCGCCGGCCTTCAGATGGTCATTCACCCAGGAGGAAAACAGCCCGCCGAGATCCCGCTTCACGGCCACGCGGAGTTCGCCGGGCAACGGCGTCGCGCAGATTGAATAACTGCGCCGCAGTTCCGTGCCGTCCAGCACCGTGCGGAGGGCAACGTACTGTCCCGGGAGATAGGAATAGGCCTCCATCAGGCCGGACGGCACCGCGAAGGTGACCTCCACGGCGTCGTCCGTCAGCCGGCGCACGGCCGTCACGGTCAGGGAATGGAAGGCTCCGCGGCGGGGCGGGGCCTGGGGAAGTGCAGTCATGGCTTCAGAGCACCTTGAAGTAGTCGAACGGTTCCCGGCAGTCGCCGCACACCCAGAGCGCCTTGCAGGAGGTCGAGCCGAACCGGGTCAGCTCGCGGGTGTTCAGTGACGAGCACTGCGGGCATTTCACGCTCAGCCCCACCCGCACCGGGCCCGCAGCGGCACGGCCCGACGGCGGCGCGATCCCGTAGGCATCCAGCTTTTCCTTCCCGGCGCCCGTCATCCAGTCCGTGGTCCAGGCCGGTGCCAGTTCCAGGGATACCTGGATGCCGGTGTAACCTGCTGCCCCCAAGGCGGCCGTGACGTCCTGCCGGATGGCATCCATGGCCGGGCAGCCCGAATACGTGGGGGTGATGGCCACCTGCACGCCGGCCTCGGTTAGCTCCACCCGCCGCAGCACCCCGAGGTCCTCGATGGTCAGCACGGGAATCTCCGGATCGCACACCGTGGCGGCAACGTCCCAGGCTGCGGCAGCGGCCGGGTCTGCGGGGCGCAGCGGGATTTCCATGACACTCACCACGACGCACCGGGATGTTCGCGGGCCAGGACCTGCATTTCGGCCAGCAGGTAGCCCAGGTGCTCGCTGTGCCTCCCCTGCCGGCCTCCCCCGGGAGCCGGCTGCACCGCTGGCAGCTCCAGCTCGGCGTCCCGCAGCACGGCCGCGATACCGCTGTCGAAGGCAGGCTTCAGGGACGAGGGCAGGACGGCGGAACCGTCGAGCGAGACCACCAGTTCGTCGTCGTCGAACAGCTCCCCTACGTACGGCCAGGTCAGGTCGAGCGCACGGATCATGCGGCGCCGCGACTCGTCGGTGCCCAGGCCCAGCCGGAGCACCCACTGGGCGCTGTGGTCCCGGTGGTAGTCCACTTCCTTCACTGCCTTCGCCGCGATGGCGGCGAGGGTGGGGTCGGCAGAGCGCTGCAGGGCGCTGTACAGCTCGAAGGAGTAGTACGAGACCGCCAGCTGCCTGGCAATGGTCCGGGCAAAGTCGCCGTTGGGCTGTTCCACCAGGTGGGCGGAACGGAACTCGGTTTCCTTCCGCCAGTACGCGAGGTCATCCTCGCTGCGTCCGTCCGCGCTGCCCGCGTAGGTGAGGAAGGAGCGGGCATGGCCCATCAGGTCCAGGGCGATGTTGCCCAGCGCCACGTCCTCTTCCAGCTCGGGGGCCCGCGAAATCCACCAGCCGAGCCGCTGCGCCAGGATCAGCGCGTCATCCCCCAGGCGCAGGGCATAGGCGGCAACGTCCGGGTCTGCCCGGGTGCCGGCGGCGGCAATGTCCTCGGGCCGCAGCGCATTGCCGGGGGTAATACGCGTGGCGCTGTCCGAATTCACAGGTGCTTCACCCCTTCAGACGCCGTGTAGTAGGTCGCGTGCCGGTAGTCCTTGCCCTGCGGGGATTCGAAGAACCGCCCCTTGGAGTCCGGGTCGCTGGCGATGATGGCCGACGCCGGCACCACCCAGAGCGATACGCCTTCGTTGCGCCGGGTGTAAAGGTCGCGGGCGTTACGGACCGCCATGTCGGCATCCGGGGCGTGCAGGGATCCGGCATGGACATGGGAAAGGCCCCGGGAGGAGCGGACGAATACTTCCCACAGCGGCCAGGCTGCGGCGGGGGCTGAGGGGACCGCAGGGGCCGCAGCTACGGGTCGGGAACCGTCGTCGCCCGTTGTTGATCCACCGGTCATGGCTACGCCACCGCCCCTGCAGCGGCATTCCCGCGGGCCGCCAACCGTGCGGCGTAGGCCGCCGCGGCGTCGCGCACCCAGGCGCCGTCTTCGTGGGCTTCCCGCCTCCGGGCCAGTCGCTGGGAGTTGCAGGGTCCGCGGCCGGCGAGGACCTCGCGGAACTCGTTCCAGTCCAGCTCTCCGTGCTCCCACCGGCCGGTCTCCTCGTTGAAGCGGATGTCCGGATCCGGCAGGGTCAGGCCGAGGACCTTGACCTGTTCCACGATCATGCCGACAAAACGCGAACGCAGCTCATCATTGGAGAATCGCTTGATGTTCCATTCCATGGACTGCCGGGAATTGGGGGAATCGTCATCGGGAGGGCCGAACATCATCAGGGAGGGGGCATACCAGCGGTTGACCGCATCCTGTGCCATGGTCCGCTGCGCCTCGGTGCCGCGGGCCAGCTCCAGCAGGATCTCGAAACCCTGCCGCTGATGGAAGGATTCCTCCTTGCAGACCCGCACCATCGCCCGCCCGTACGGTCCGTAGGAGGCACGGCAGAGGGGGACCTGGTTGCAGATCGCGGCACCGTCCACCAGCCAGCCGATGGCACCCATGTCCGCCCAGGTGAGCGTGGGGTAATTGAAGATGCTTGAGTACCGGGCCTTGCCGGCAATGAGATCGGCGGTCATCCGGTCCCGGGGAGTGCCCAGCGTCTCGGCAGCGGAGTACAGATACAGTCCATGGCCGGCCTCGTCCTGCACCTTGGCCATCAGGATGGCTTTGCGCTTGAGGGAGGGGGCCCGGGTGATCCAGTTTGCCTCCGGCTGCATCCCGATGATTTCCGAGTGGGCATGCTGCGAGATCTGCCGGACCAGGGTCTTACGGTATCCCTCCGGCATCCAGTCACGGGGCTCCACGCGTGCATCCGCCGCTATGAGCGCGTCAAACTGCTCCTGCCCGGTTACGGTTCCTGCACTCATCGGTGACCTGCCTCATCGCTGGTTTACCGGCCCGCCCATTTATTTACCGACCGTTCGTTCAGGATAGGAAGCCGGGGCGTGCAGGTCAAGGCCGCTGTGGAACACTGGTGGGGAGAAGAAACCGTGCGAAAGGATGGTCATGGGAATCCCCGAACCCGACGCCGACAGCCGGTCTTCCTCCTCCGGCATGGCTTCCGGGACGGCATCCGGCACTGCTTCCGGTGCCGCCAGCACTGCGTCCGGTGCAGCCGGCGGCGCTTCCGGCAGCAGCGGTCCCCCGACGCCGGACGGAACGGGGTGGCTGTCCCCGGATGGCCAGGCAGAGGCGGTACAGGCAGAGGTCCGCCCGGCAAAGGCGGGACATGCCGAGGCGGGACAGGCAAAGGCAGGACATGCCGAGGCCGGCCCGGCAGGAAGGCCGCCGATGGCTGCCGTTGTTGTCCCCACGCTGCTGGGTCTGCTGGGGTTCTTCGCCGTGGCCGCCGCCGTGACTGCTGACGCTGCCACGGTTAACGTCACCGTCCCCGGGCTGCTCCTGGCCCTCACCGCACTGGTGGCGGCCGGCGTCAGCCCGCTCTACGCAGTACATCCCACCTGGGCATCCCTGCGGCGGCCGGCCTTCCTGCTGGCCATCTGCCTGCTGGCGGAAACGGGACTACTGCTGTTCGCCCCCCAGCTGGTCCTGGTCTCAGTGCCCGCGCTGCCCCTGGCACTGGGCGGAGGAGTGGTCCTGCTGGCCACCAGCCTGTGGGGCCAGTTCCGCAAGGGCCCCATCCCCGAGCCGGTGATCCTCCCCCGCCGCGAGGCGGCGGCACGGCCCTTCGCTTCCACCCTGCTGGTGGTGGCCGTGAATTGGGCGCTCTTCCTCGCTGCCGGAGCATTCTGTGCCTGGCTGCTGCTTGGAGACTAGGGCTAAGCCGCGAGCATAACGCCTGGCGGCTTCCTTCGACGGCGCCGCCCGGATGGATATATTCGAAAGATGACTACTCCTCAGCCCCCGGTTGCCAAGAAAGTCCCCACCGAACGAACCCGCCACGGCGACACGTTTATTGACAATTACGAGTGGCTTCGGGAGAAGGAAAACCCGGAGGTGGTTGAACACCTCAAGGCGGAGAACGCTTATGCCGCGGCCATGACCGCAGATCAGGAAGAGCTGCGCGGGCAGATCTTCAACGAAATCAAGAACCGGACCGAGGAAACGGACCTGTCCGTTCCGGCACGCAAAAAGGGCTGGTGGTATTACACCCGCACCGAGGAAGGCAAGCAGTACGCCATCCACTGCCGCACGGCCGCCGCCGATACCGGGAACCTCGACGCCGACTGGACGCCGCCCGCCGTCGTCCCCGGTGTTCCTGTTCCGGGCGAACAGATCCTGGTGGACGGCAACGCCGAAGCCGAAGGCAAGCCGTTCTTCTCGCTTGGCGGACTGGCAGTCACCGAAGACGGCAACCTGCTGGCCTACTCGGAGGACAACGCAGGAGACGAGCGCTTCACCCTCCGGATCAAGGACCTGCGCACCGGGGAGCTGCTTCCGGATGTCATTTCCAACGTCTTCTACTCCCTGGCGTTCTCCCCGGACGGCCGCCGGGTCTTCTACACAGTGGTGGACGATTCCTGGCGCCCCTACCAGGTCAAGGCCCACACGCTCGGCACCGAGGTGGAGGACGACGTCGTCATCTACCAGGAGGACGACATTGCCATGTGGACCGGTTTCGATCTCTCGGCTGACCGCCGGCAGCTGCTGATCGGCATCAGCAGCTCCGAGTACAGCGAGTACCGCGTCCTGGACTTCGACGATCCCGCCGGCACGGTGCGGACCCTGATCCCCCGCAGCGAAGGCATCCTCTACGAAGCCGAGCCGCTGACGCTCGACGGACGCCGGCAGTACCTGCTCACCCACAACCGCGGTGCCCTGAACTCCATGCTGTCCCTGGTGGCGGAGGAGGAGTTCGCCAAGCCGCTGGAGGAACAGCACTGGCAGACCGTTATTGCCCATGACGACACCGTGCGCGTCAACGGAGCTGCGGTCACCCGCTCCCACGTCCTCGTCTCGGTCCGCAAGGACACCACCGAACGGGTGCAGATCCTTCCCGTGAACGGTCTCGGCACCCCGGCACAGGGTGCACCGGTGGAACCGGCCTTCGACGAAGAGCTCTATACCGCCAACCTGGCCAATGCCGAGTTCGATTCCCCGATCATCCGGCTCAGTTACACGTCCTTCCTCACTCCTCCGCGGGTTTACGACTACGTGCTGGCCACCGGGGAGCTGGAGCTGCGCAAGGAAACCCCCGTGAAGGGCGGTTACCGGTCCGAGGATTACGTGGCAGAACGCGAATGGGCGACGGCGGCGGACGGCACGCGCATTCCGCTTTCGGTCATTCGCCGGGCGGACCTGTCCAAGGACGGGAGCAATCCGGCACTGGTCTATGCCTACGGCAGTTATGAAATCAGCATGGACCCGGGATTCAACGTCGCCCGGCTGTCCCTGCTGGACCGGGGAGTCATCTACGTGGTGGCGCACATCCGCGGCGGCGGCGAGATGGGCCGCGCCTGGTACGACGACGGGAAGAAGCTGAACAAGAAGAACACCTTCACCGACTTCGTGGACGCCACGGACTGGGTAGCCGCCTCCGGGTGGGCGGATCCGGACCGGATCGCGGCCATGGGCGGCTCCGCCGGAGGTCTGCTGATGGGCGCCGTCGCGAACCTTGCCCCGGAGAAATACCGGGCCATCGTGGCGCAGGTGCCCTTCGTGGATGCCCTCACCACCATCCTGGATCCGGACCTGCCGCTCTCGGCCCTGGAATGGGAGGAATGGGGCAATCCCATCACCGATCCCGAGGTCTACCGGTACATGAAGGAATACAGCCCGTACGAAAACATCCGGGCCGTGGACTATCCGAAGATCGCCGCGGTCACCAGCTTCAACGACACCCGGGTGTTCTATGTGGAACCGGCCAAGTGGGTGGCGCAGCTGCGGGAAACCACCACCGGCAGCGAGCCGATCGTGCTGAAGATCGAGATGGACGGCGGCCACGGCGGAGCATCCGGACGGTACGAGGCCTGGAAGGACCGGGCCTGGGATTACGCGTTTATCCTGTCCGCCCTCGGTGCCCGCGACCTGCTTCCTGCACCCAGCCGACAGGACGCCGCCTAGCCTGCGGCAGTCGCCCCGGCAAGGCACCCTCAGGGTGCAGGGGCGGGGCTGCGGGGCAGCACACCAAAGCAAAACAGGTCCGGACCCTCAGGGGGTTCGGACCTGTTTTGGCTTGGCAATCGTCTGGCCGAGCATGCACGCGGGGCAGGCTATTCGGCTGCGCGGTCGGCCTTCGGCTCCGGTGTGATGAAGCGGCGTCCGTCCGCGGGAGCGGTGCGGCGGCCCTCCGTGGGAGCAGCGCGGCGGCTCTCCGTCAGCGGCGTGGAACCGTCAGCGCCGTCACCGTCATCGGCTGCACGGCCGGTGTCGCCTGCGCGGCCGGCGTCGCCTGTGCGGCCGGCATCGGACGGACGGTCGATGTCGGCCCTGCTGGCTCCGTGCCCGGCATCGGCTGCGCGGGCAGTTGTATCCTCGGCACCCGCATCCTCGGCGCCCGTGTCTTTGGCACCCTTGGCACCCTTGGCACCCTCAGCATCATCCTTGCTCACGGCCTTGTGGGACTGGCGCAGAACCTCAATAACAATCGGGATCACGGAGAGCAGCACCACGCCCACAAAAATCAGATCCAGGTTTTCCCGGACAAAGGGCACCCGGTCGCCAAGCACGTAGCCCAGCAGGGTGACCCCCACACCCCAGAGGAAGGCGCCCACGGCATTGAAGGAGACAAACGCCTTGTAGTTCATCTCAGCCACGCCGGCCACCACCGGGGTGAAGGTCCGGACCACGGGCACAAACCGGGCCAGGATCACGGCTTTGCCGCCGTGACGGTCAAAGAACACCTGGGCACGCCGAACGTTCTCCCGTTTGAAGAGCCTGCTGTCCGGCCGGTTGAAAACGGCCGGCCCTGCCTTCCTGCCGATGTAATAACCGGTCTGGTCCCCCGCGAAGGCGCAGATGAAGACCAGGACCGCAAGCAGCCACACGTTGATGTCAATGGTGCCTGTGGCCACCAGCAGGCCGGCAGTGAACAGCAGGGAATCCCCCGGCAGGAAGAAACCGATAAGCAGTCCTGTTTCGGCGAAGACAATGCCGCACACCATGAGGACGACCCACGGCCCAAGAGCAGGGTCTGCAAGGAACACCTGGGGGTCCAGCCACTCAGGCAAAAGGGAAGATGTTGGAGGCCGGACAGGACCGGAAACGGCAGTGGCCGCGGAGAGAGTCACCTCATTAGGGTACGCCATGCCCTCCGGCCAGCCGCGGCGCTCCGCAACTCCGGCCCATCGCCGGCAGCCGATACGGACCCCGATGCGTGATCCTTGACAGCCTGCTGGTCGCCGGGATTACCTAATGAACATTCGGTAAAGAAAAGAGGTCCCATGGCTAACGGTGACGTCTCCGGGGGTACGGCTCTCGGGGGTACGGCTCCCGGGCATCCCCTTCTTGTTCCCGGGCATCCCCTCCTCGCGGACGATGCAGCCTCGGCCTGGCTGGGGATCGAAGTCCTGGAGATCGGCAGGGGGACGGCGCGCATTGCCATGCGTCTGCGCCCGGAGATGGTCAACGGCTTCGGCATCGGCCACGGCGGGATGGTTTTCGCTTTTGCCGACACCGCCTTCGCCCTGGCCTGCAACCCGGAAGGCGGCGGCCCGGCCAGGGAACGCGAAACCATCACGGTGGCCGCCGGCGCCGACATCACCTTCCTGGCGCCCGCCATGGCCGGTGACCTGCTGACCGCATCCGCCGAGCACCGCGCCGGCAACGGCCGCAGCGGGGTCTACGACATCGAGGTCCGGTCCGAGCACCCCGACGGCACCGCCGCCGTCGTCGCGCTCTTCCGCGGACGTTCCCGCACCATCCGCAACCCCGCCCGGATTCCCCCTCCGGTCCCGACCGAAAGCCGGGCATGAAAACCACTCCCCTTCCGATCAAATCCGCTGCCGCCGATCTGTCCGCCTGGGACCCGGAGGAGCGCATGAGCCGGGACGAACTGGAGGCCCTCCAGCTCAAGCGTCTCCAGGAAACCGTCGCCTACGCCTACGCACGGGTTTCCCTGTACCGGCGCAAGTTCGACGACGCCGGCGTCCATCCCTCGGACCTGCGGGAGCTGGCGGATCTGGCACGGTTCCCGTACACCACGAAGGAGGACCTGCGCTCGACCTATCCGTTTGGCATGTTCGCCGTTCCGCAGCAGCAGGTGGCCCGCATCCATGCCTCCTCCGGAACCACCGGGCGTCCCACCGTCGTCGGCTACACCTCCGGGGATCTGGCGCGCTGGAGTGCGCTGGTGGCACGGTCGCTGCGCGCCTCGGGAGTGCAGCCCGGATACAAGGTCCACAACGCCTATGGCTACGGGCTCTTCACCGGTGGCCTCGGAGCGCACTTCGGCGCCGAGAAGCTCGGCTGCACGGTGATTCCAGTCTCCGGCGGGCAGACGGAACGGCAGGTTCAGCTGATCCAGGACTTCGAACCTGACACCATTCTCTGCACACCCACCTATCTGCTGGCCATCGCGGACGCCATGGCGGCCGCCGGTATCGACCCCCGCTCCACCTCGCTGAAAAACGCAGTTCTGGGGGCCGAGCCGTGGACCGAGGAAATGCGGCACGAACTCGAAACCGTCATGGACCTGGATGCCTGCGACATTTACGGCCTGTCCGAAGTGATGGGACCGGGAGTGGCCGGCGAGTGCGTGGAAACCAAGGACGGCGCCCATATCTGGGAGGACCATTTCCGGCCGGAGATCATCGATCCCTTTGACGACACCCGGGTCCTTGACGACGGCGAACCCGGCGAGCTGGTCTTCACCTCCCTGACCAAGGAGGCCCTGCCGATCATCCGCTACCGCACGCATGACCTCACCCGCCTGCTGCCCGGCACCGCCCGTCCGTCCATGCGCCGGATGGGACGCATCACCGGCCGCAGCGACGACATGATCATCCTGCGCGGAGTGAACCTCTTTCCCACCCAGATTGAGGAAATCGCCCTCCGCATCCCGGCCCTCAGCCCGCACTTCCAGCTCGAAATCAGCCGCCCCGGGCGCCTGGACGAACTCACGGTGCGGATTGAGCGGCGGGAAGACTCCTCGACGCCGGACTCCGCCGCGGCAGCGCTGGATCTTGCCGCGCAGATCAAGATCCATATCGGCTCCACCTGCACCGTTCAGATAGTCGAGCCCGGAACGCTGGCACGCTCCAGCGGCAAGCTGCGCCGGATCTACGATCTGCGCCGCGACACCGATCCTGCCCCGGCGCAGGGAAGCGCCCGTTGACATGGGAAAATGGCGCCATGCCTGCTGTCTCTTCCGGGTCGCCCGCCGACCCTGCCCCCGTGCCCGCTGCTGAGGCCGGGGCCGCCGTGCCCGCAGCCGCCCCTGAGCCCGCGGCCGCCGTCGGGCCGGTGTCCGGTCCCGTGTCCGGTCCCGCGTCCGGGCCGCGCCGGGGACGGCCGGGATATGACCAGCAGACGGTGCTGAACGTGGCCGTGGACGTGTTCAACCGGCACGGCTATGAAGCCACCTCCATGGGCATCCTGGCCGAGAACCTGGGCATCACGAAGTCCGCGATCTACCACCACGTGCCGTCCAAGGGGGACCTGCTGCGGCTGGCACTGGACCATGCACTGGACGGGCTCGAGGCGGTGCTGGATGATCCGCGGGCCTCGTCCGGTGCCGCCGATGCCCGGCTGGAGTTCGTGCTGCGCGGCACCATCGAAGTGCTGACCGAGCGGCTCCCGTTCGTGACGCTGCTGCTGCGCCTGCGCGGCAACACGGAGATTGAACGCAGTGCCCTGGCCCGGCGCCGGGAGTTCGACCACCGGGTGGCTGACCTGGTGGACGCTGCTAGGCGCGAAGGCTCGGTACGCAGCGATATTGATCCACGCACCACCACGCGGCTGCTGTTCGGCACCATCAACTCGATTGTGGAGTGGTACCGGCCCGGCGGGCCGCTCCCGGCGCAGAAGCTGGCGGACAACGTCATGACCATGGTGTTCGACGGGCTGCACACCCGCCGGGCCTAGCGGATCCGTCTGCGGAAAGCGGCTCCGGGCTCCAGATCCTTCTACGGAAGGCGTCTCCGGCCGTGGCCGGGGAAATCAGCGTCCTGCCTATCCGCGCCGCAGCCGGACCCCCGTGCAAGGATGTGCCCATGACGGAACCGGCGGAATTGCTCCTGGAAGGACCAAGGGGACGGCGCCTGTGCCTCGAGCTTGCGGCCGCGCTGGACGAGGACATCGGCTCGGCCGTGTTCTGGCTGGGTTACGAACTCGACCCGGGGAAAGGAACGTCAAGGGTACTGTTCGGTTCCGCCGACCCCGCTGAGCGGCCCTCGCCCGAACACCTGGCAGGCACGATTCTGTCCCTCGACCTCCGCCGCATGGATGATGAGCAGATCTGCGCTGCCCTCCAACGGTCCGTTGACTCGGCCCGGTACTGGCAGGCACCGGAGGGTGAAGACGCGCTGGCCGCGCTTCCGGTCATCCGCAGGGCCCTTCAACCCCTGGCTGAACGGGTGCTCGACACACGCGCGGCGCAGGCGTGGGATTCCCCCGGGACACCGGAACAGTGGTCCATCGACTGGCGGCCGGCGGAGGACCCGGCACCCCTTCCCCGAAACCCCCGTGGCATCCTGCAGAAGTGGGGCGAGGCTGTCCGGGCCGAGGAAGCGCAGGCCGAACGGGACCGTCCGCAGGATCCGCGGGCGGCATTCAGTGGAACCTGGTGGTCCGCCCCGCTCGGGCTGGTCCGCACCGCCGGGCAGATTCCCGCGGGGCTGAGCCTCGTTGAGGACTCGGCCGGCCTGGACGAAGCGACCGTCATTCCGGTCAGCGGCATCGGCCGGATCCTCGACATCCGCTCCCCCGCAGACTGGATGACGCTGTGCCGGGCCTATCCGCTGGAGGTCACAGCGTCCCGCAGGCATAACTGGTTCCAAACCACGGGACGCATTGGCCGCTGGGTGATCCCGGACTGGGAACGCGCCGCCGGGCAATGGGACGCCGTGCACCTGACGGTCCTGGGCTACCTTCGCAGCGCGGGGCGGGCGCTCGACGTCGACGCCGGGACCGCCTCGGTGATTGCCGGCTGGGACCCGGACAGCACTCTTTGGTTGACCGACCGTGCCCGTGAGGTCAACGGGCCGCGGCAGGTCTGGCGCCGGTCAGAGGACACCTGGATCCGTGTCGCCTGACCCTACGCCCGGCCCCCGATGGCCGGAAGGTTAGGCGGCGGCCGGGACAGGGATGGTGCGGAGCCGCAGGAACGCCGGGGTGAGCATCGGCAGGGCAGAAAGCACCAGTCCTCCGGCCCCAATCAGGACCCCGACGCGGACCCCCAGTGTTTCACCGACGACGCCGGCCAGCAGGGCGCCCAGCGGAATGGAGCCGTACATCACCTGGGTATAGGCACCTGCGGAGCGCGTGAGCTCCTCCCGAGGAATAAGCTGCTGGCGCATCGTCAGTGAGTAGATATTGGCGTTACCTTCCCCTATGCCCCGCAGCAGCATGACCGCAGCAATGACAGCTGCCAGAGTCCACCCGGTGACCGGCCAGACCGGCAGCAGCAGCGGAACCGCACAGGAAAGCAGCAGTGAAACGGCGAAGGCCGGACCCAGGCCTGCTTTGTCGGCCAGGCGGAGTGCAGTCAGTGTCCCGAGCAGACCGCCGACTCCGGCTCCGGCCAGCGCCAGACCATAGGCGCCAACACCAACGTCCTGCTGTTGCACCGCCCAGAGAATCAGGTTCAGCATCAGGATCTGTTCTGCCGCGTTATAGGTCGCCGCATGGACGGTCAAGGCGCGCAGGTGGCGGTCACCGAACAGGATCCGCAGTCCGGTGAGGAGGGTGGGCCGCTTCTCCGGAACCGGGTTCCGGTTCTCCTTCCCCGCAGCGATCGAGGCCCCCGACGCCGGAGCCGCCGCACCGGAACGTTGTTCCCGCGGGCGGCTCGAGGCCACTCCCGCAGCGGAAGCCAGGTGCCCAAGCATGGTGGCAATCAAGGCGCCGGGAGCACCCAGCGCCGAGACGAGAAGACCGGCCAGCCCCGGGCCGCTGATCTCCGCGACGGTTCGACTGGCTTGGACGGCGCGGTTGGCCGGCGCGAGGTCCTGGTCCGCAACGAGAGCGGGCACAAAGGCGAAGGCCGATAACCCGAAGACCAAGGCGCAGCAGCCGCTCAGGAAGGTGACTGCTGCCAGCAGGGGGACGCTGAGCCATCCTCCGGCCCAGGCCAGCGGAATCTGTGCCAGAAGCACGCATTGGGCAAGATCGGCCGCCACCATGGAGCACCGCTGGTCCCGTCCCTGCAGGAGATGCCCGGCCACCAATGCGAACAGCAGGTACGGCAGGGTGCCGGCCGCGGCGACAAGGCTGACCGCCGCCGGTCCGGCATCGAGGGCAATGGCTGTGACCAACGGAAGAGCGATGCCCGTGACCTGGGCCCCGGCGCTGGCAGCACCCTGCCCCAGCCAGTAGCGGCGGAAACTGCGGTCGGTGCGCAGCAGCACCCAGCTTGGGTCCTTCATGCCGCGGCCCTCGACTGTAAGGCGGCTGTGTGCATGACGGGCAATAATGAAGGCATGTGCCGGATATGGAGACCCGCTGCGACGTGGAATCGAGCCAGGCTGTCGGGACGACGAGCCATCCTCGATCGAGCTGATGCGTGCATAGCTGGGTCCCCTGACGGCTTGTCCGTTTCCGCTGCTCCGGCACACGTTACCGGCAATCAGCTATGAGCGGTAACACTTCGGAACAAAATGTTCCCGCGGACAGCGGATACCCTGAGCCGGGCGGTCGCGCACCGGCCCCTGCTCCCTTGCGACTCCTCCAGGTGTTCGCCAATACGGCTGACCGGGAAGCCGGGCAAGACGCTCTGGACAACCCCGACAGCTTGACGGCGTGGCTGGCCAGCTACGGGCTCGTTGGGGCAGGCACGCAGGCTACTGATGGGGATCTTGCCCTAGCGATCGAACTTCGGGAGGGGCTGCGCTCCCTCTTCCTCACGCACCACGACGGCGGGCATCTGCACGGCACGCCGGCACCCGACACCGTCGTCGGCCTGCAGCGCCTGGACCGTGCACTGGAGCAGCTTCCCGTTCGGGTCGTGGTCCCAGGAGGAGAGTCCCGCGTCGAACCGGTCCCCCAGCCCCCTGTGCGCGAGGCACTCGCCCGCATCGGCGCCGTCCTGGTTCATGCCGATCCGGCCCAGCTTCAGCGCTTGAAAGCGTGTCGGCGGGACGTCTGCCGCTGGGTCTTCTTCGATACTTCCCGCAATCGGGGCGGAACCTGGTGCGCCATGGAGATCTGCGGCGCCCGCACCAAGATGCAGGCCTACCGGAAGCGGAAGGTTTAGCCCGCCCTCCTAGCCCTGCCGCCTCCGGGACTTACTTCTCCACCAAAGTCAGCACGTCATAGGTCGCCACGAGTTCGTCGTCCTGGTTGGTGAGTACGGCATCCCAGGCCACCTCCCCGTAGTTCTCCGTTTCGCGCGGCGTGATCTTCTTGGCGGTCAGGGTGACGCGGATGGAGTCCCCGGCGGCGACCGGGGTCAGGAACCGCAGGTTCTCCAGCCCGTAGTTCGCCAGCACCGGACCCGGCGCCGGATCGACAAACAGTCCCGCTCCCCAGGACAGCAGCAGATAGCCGTGCGCCACGATGCCGGGAAAGAACGGGTTCACCGCCGCGGCCTCCTGGTCCGTGTGCGCGTAGAAGGTATCCCCGGTGGTTTCCGCAAAGGCGGAGATGTCCTCAAGCGTGACTTTCCGCAGGTCCGAGCGCACGGCGTCGCCGACCCGCAACTCACTGAGCGGCTTGCGGAACGGGTGCCCCGCGTCGAACCGGCGGTCGGCCCCGGCATGCCAGATACCGGTGAGGCTGGTGAGCATATTCGGTGAACCCTGCACCGCGGTCCGCTGCATGTAGTGCCGCACCGCACGGATGCCGCCCAGCTCCTCGCCGTCGCCGGCGCGGCCCGGACCGCCGTGCACCAGGTGCGGCACCGGTGACCCATGCCCCGTGGAACTGCGGGCGTCTTCGCGGTTCAGGAACAATACCCGCCCGTGGTGTCCGGCGATGCCGGTGAGGATCTCCCGGGCGGTATCCGGATCATTGGTGCAGACGGTTGCCACCAGCGACCCTCCGCCGCGGGCAGCCAGCCGGACGGCGTCGGCCACGTCGGTGTAGCCCACCACCGAGGCCACCGGCCCGAACGCTTCGACGCTGTGCAGGGCATCCGCGTCACTGTCCGGCCAGGTCAGCAGCAGCGGCTCCATAAAGGCGCCGTCCGGCGAGGTTCCCGTGCTTCCGTCGGCGCGTACGACGTCGGGCGCCTCCAATGATCCCCACGCCAGCTCGGCGCCGGCCGCGAGCATCTGCTGCACCGATTCCCGGACGCCGTCGAGCTGTTCCCGGGACGCCAGGGCACCCATGGTCACGTCCGCGGCGCGCGGATCACCCAGCACCACCCGCTGCCGGAGACGCGCAGCGGCGGCGGAGACGACGTCGTCCACCAGGTCCCGCGGCACCAGGGCCCTCCGAATGCTGGTGCACTTCTGTCCGGCCTTGACGGTCACCTCGGTAACCAGCGACTTGATATAGGCGTCGAACTCCGGAGTGCCGGGGACCGCATCGGGACCCAGGATGGCGGCGTTGAGCGAATCTGTCTCGGCAGTGAAGCGGACACCACCGACCGCGATCCGAGGATGGGCACGCAGTTTTTCGGCAGTGGAGGCGGAACCGGTGAAGGCGACCAGGTCACGGTAGTCCAGGTGGTCCGGCAGGTCCCTGGCCGGACCGGAAATAAGCTGCAGCGAACCGGAGGGAAGGGCCCCGGACTCCACGATCATCCGGACGGCCGCTGCCGTGACGTACCCGGTGGGGGTGGCAGGTTTCACGATGCTTGGCACGCCGGCGAGGAACGCCGGAGCCAGTTTCTCCAGCATGCCCCAGACCGGAAAGTTGAAGGCGTTGATCTGCACGGCAACACCGGGAATGCGGGTGTAGATGTGCTCGCCGAGGAAGGAGCCGTCCTTGGCGAGCTGCTCCACGGCGCCGTCGACAAGGACCGTGGAGTTGGGCAGTTCGCGCCGGCCCTTGGAAGCGTAGGCGAACAGGACGCCGATTCCGCCGTCAATGTCCACCAGGGAATCCCCCCGGGTGGCGCCAGTGCGGGCGGAGACGGCATACAGCTCCTCGCGCTGTGCATTGAGGTGCATGGCGAGTTTCTTGAGCATCAGCGCCCGCTGATGGAAGGTGTACTTCCCCAGCTCGGACTGACCGGTCACGCGGGCATATTCGACGGCGGCGGCGGTGTCCAGGCCGTCGGTGCTCACCCGGGCCAGCAGCTCTCCGGTGCTGGCATCGCGCACCTCGGTTCCCTGCCTTCCGGCGCCGGGCGACCACCAGGCGCCGCGTACATAGCTGGGCACGTAGTCGACGTCGAGAGCTGTTGCCGTCATGGGGAAACCTTTCACGCGGGACGCGGCCGGCAGGGCACCATTGCCCGGCTGCCGGAGATACCGGATTATTGCCGACCCATGATTACTGAACAGACGGTCGGTATATCGCCAGCGTAGCGCAGAGTGTCCGCGGTCACACCCCGCTGCCTGACCGTCGGCGGCGGGGAACGCCGTGCCGCGGCGTCCGGCGGTGATCCGGGCACCGGGACAGCGGATAAAGAGCGTCACGATTGCCGCCGCACTGATGCTGCGTCAGACTGTCGGCCTTGATGTTGTTGTGTCCGCTGCCCTAAGGAGCGCAAAGATGAGCCCCACCCAACACCTGTCCTTCCGTGCGAAGTCCGCCGTTGTGGTCCTTGCCGGAGCCGCTCTCCTGGCCGGCGGAACCACCCCTGCCGTAGCCGGAAGCTCCGGTGGAGACTCCGTACAGCACCGCGGCGGGCACGGCGGAGGGCACGGGAACGGACAAGGGACGGGACACGGCGGCGGACACGGCGCGGGGCACAGCAGCGGACACGGCGGAGGACACGGCGCGGGGCACGGCGCGGGGCACGGCAGCGGCCGCGACGTCGACTACGTAGCCTTCGGAGACTCCTACGCCTCCGGCTTCGGCGGCGGGCCGCTGCTGGATGCCTGCGGCCGGACGGCGCAGGGTTACCCTGCCCTGCTGGACGCCCTGAACCGGGTGGATCTGGACACCGATGCCACCTGCGCCGGTGCCACCGCACTGACCACTCCGGCCGACACACCGGTGGATCTGCCGGAGCAGATCACCGGCGCCGTGGCCCAGGGCAAGCTCACCTCCCGGACCGACGTCGTGACCGTGACGATCGGCGGCAACGATGTCCAGTTCGTCACCGTGGTGGCCGCCTGCGCTGGTGCGCAGCTTCCGGCCACCTGCGCACCGGCCATCGAGCAGGCCAGTGCCTACGCCCAAACCGTCCTGGCGCCGCAACTCGCGGCGGAGTTCGCCCGGATCACGGCGGCCGCCCCGCGGGCCACCCTGGTGGTCACCGGTTACCCGCACCTGTTTGAAACCGTCGCGGCGGGACCGCTCAGCGCCGAGGCGGTGGCCCTGTTCAACCAGGGAACCGATGCCCTGAATGCCGTCATTGCCGGACAGGTTCCCGAGAACGGGGAGTTTGTGGACGTGGTGGATGAATTTGCCGGACACGGAGTGGGCTCCCCTGATTCCTGGATCATTTTCGAGCAGGGCAACCCCTTCAACCTGCACCCCACGGAGACCGGCTACCGGGACGGTTACACCGCGGCCGTCCTGGCCGATGCCGGCGGTGAGTTCCAGGCCGGAGGTTGCCGCGGCCGTCGCTGACTTCCGCGGCGGCCCGGGTGTGGCTCAGGGAACCGGCTGCGGCACGGCATGCCCGAAACGGAACAGGTTGTCGGGATCATAGGCCGCTTTGGCAGCCTGCAGCCGCAGCAGCACCTCGGAACTCCAGAACGGCTGGCCGCCGGATCCGGGCCGGACCCGCCCGGCGAGGTTGACCAGAGCCCCCTCGGTGTACGGCGCCACGGCTGTGTCCAGCCGCTCCAAGGCCGCTGCAGTGGCCTCCGCCGCGGGCGGCATGTTCAACCCGACGGCATACACGTTGAAGCCGGCACTTCGCCCGGAGACCGCGTCCGGTGCCGAAGGGTCCACGGCAAGGGCACCTCCCATCAGCCGGATCTCCGTCATCATCAGCGGTGTCCCGGATCCGGGACCGACTTCTTCCAGCAGTGCGGCGGCAAGCCCGTCCGGCAGTCCGGTCAGCAGGGCGCCGGTGTCCAGGCTGGGAATGGGGCCTTCCGGGTCCATGTGGATACTGCCCACCGCGCGGTAGTCCATCGTCCCGGCGGTATCCATCAGGGGTGCCGCTGCCCGCCGCATCGGCTCGAGGAGGGTATCCCCCTCTTCCGCACTGCCGAAGCAGGCAAACCGTACGTGCACGGGCGCCGTTCCGCGCAGCTCCCCGGGCAGGAACGGCGCATCCGGCAGGTGCAGAAACGCCATGGATGCGGAGGCGTCCGACGGCAGCTGCTCCGTCCATCCGCGGAACGCCTCCAGGACCTGCGGCCCGGTTTCCTCCGGATACAGAAGTCCGCCGCCGTAGAACCCGCTGAAGGCGTTCAGCTCCAGGGTCAGCGAGGTGACCACCCCGAAATTGCCCTTGCCTCCACGCAGGACCGCGAAGAGCTCGGCGTCAACCTCCGCTGACGTGTGGTGCAAGGCGCCGTCGGGAGTGACCACGTCCATCGCCTTCACATGGTCGCTGCAGAATCCCAAGGCCCGGCCCATGACCGGCAGGCCGCCGCCGGTGGCGTACCCGGCAACCCCTACGGTGCCCGATGACCCGTTCGGGGCGGTCAGTCCGTGCGGAACCGTCTGCTCCAGCACCGTCTTCCAGCGGACGCCGGCGCCCAGGGTCACCGTCCCGGCCTCAGGATCCAGCCGAAGATCCTGCAGCGCGGATGTGCTGATCAGCAGGCCCTCATCCATGGCCGCCGCTGCTCCGTGCCCGGTGGCCTGCACACCCACGGGAATCCCGGTTTCGGCGGCCCAGCGCACGGCGTTCTGCACATCCTGCGCATCGGCGGCGGCCAGCACGGCATCCGGCCGCTGGATCATTGAGGGGTTGAAGGTGTCGACGGCGTAGCCCGGGTCTCCGGGGCCGCTCACCGGGCCGTGGACACGGGAGCGGAGGGTTTCCAATTCTGGGTTGAGGATCATGGGTTGTTCCCTGGGTTGGCGGGAGTTCCCGGTCCCCGGTTCGGGAAACATCTGTCTGGAAAATGCTAGCCACACCCGTTCAGGCAGGCATAGACCCCACCGAAAATCCCCCTCTCCGTCAGGCCCCGAGTACCTCCGCCAGATCGAATTTCACCGGCTCCTCCAGCTGATCGTATGTACAGGACTCCGGGGTGCGGTCGGGCCGCCAGCGGACAAACCGGGCCACGTGGCGGAACCGTTCACCCTCCATGTGGTCGTACTTCACCTCCACCACCCGTTCCGGGCGCAGCGGCACAAAAGACAGGTCCTTCTTCCCGCTCCAGCGGCTGCCCTCGGAGTTCCGCGGTGTGCGGGTGCCGCCGTCCTGCTCCTCCGCAGCCCAGGGATGGCCGTCCTCCCCCGCGACCAGCGGCTGCAGTTCCTCGAAGAGCTCCCGGCGCCGGTCCATGGAGAAGGCTCCGGCCACGCCCACATTGGTGAGGACGCCGTCGTCGTTGTAGATGCCCAGCAGCAGCGAGCCGATCAGATCGGGGCCGGACTTGTGCACCCGGTAGCCGGCCAGCACGCAGTCCGCCGTGCGCTCGTGCTTGAGCTTGGCCATGGTGCGCTTGTTCGGTGCATACGGAGCGTCCAGGGGTTTGCCCACTACTCCGTCCAGACCGGCGCCTTCGAAGCGCTCGAACCAGTCCCGCGCCAGCTCCGGATCATCCGTGGCTGCGGTGACGGACACGGGTGGCTGGGCGGGTTTCAGGGCCCGGACCAGTGCCTCCCGCCGTTCGGCAAACGGTTTCTGCGTGTAGTCGGTGTCCCCCAGCGCCAGCAGGTCGAAGGCCACGAACCGGGCCGGAGTCTGCTCGGCAAGCAGTTTCACCCGGCTGGCGGCCGGATGGATGCGCTGCTGCAGCAGCTCGAAGTCCAGCCGTTTGCCGTCGGCGCCAACCATCACAATCTCCCCGTCCACCACGCAGCGTTCGGGCAGGTTCTGCTTAAAGGCTTCGACGAGTTCGGGAAAGTAGCGCGTCATCGGCTTCCCGTTCCGCGAGCCAATCTCAACGTCGTCGCCGTCCCGGAAAATGATGGACCGGAACCCGTCCCATTTGGGCTCGTAGAGGTAGTTCCCTTCGGGCAGGGAAGTAACCGCTTTGGCCAGCATGGGCGCAATGGGAGGCATCACCGGAAGTTGCATGTGCCCATTCTTATCCGAGCGGAGCCCGTTCCCCCAGCCCTGCGGTGAAGGCCGTGAGTAAATCCCGGCCCTGTTCCCAGTAGCCGACACCGCTCTTTTCATTGATATGGGCCAGTTCGCCCGCATTGACCACGGGCAGTTTCCAGGCGGCGGCGATGGCTTCCGCTGCCGGCAGCGCACAGTACGGATCGCTCTCACTGGCGATCAGCAGTCCCGGGACGGGCAGCTGCTGCAGCCGCGGATTCCGGAAGCTTCCCGCCGGCTGCGGAAACGAGGCGGCCACCGGGTCCGGCGGGCTGACCAGGAACGCTCCGCGGGCACCATGAGGGTTGCGCAGCAGCCATTCCGCCGCGGCCAGGCAGCCCAGGCTGTGCGCTACGAGAACGGTGTCTCCGTGCTGGTCTCCGGCTGCCCGGTCCAGCGCCGTCATCCAGTCCTCCAGCTCGGGTTCATCCCACGACGACGGCGCGATGCGGGTGACGTTCGGCAGCTCCGCCTCCCAGCGGCTCTGCCACTGCTCGGGCGGTGAGCCTTGGTAGCCCGGGACCATGGTGATGTGCACTGTGCCTGCTTTCTGACGCCGTTTATCCGGCCCCGGCGGAGACGGGAATACCGCCGAGCCTTCCGGCGCTGAGGCTGATATGAAACGAATAGGGTTCCTGTCCTTCGGACATTACCGGAATGCTTTGGGGTCCCGGACGCCCAGTGCACAGGACGCAATATTGCAACAGATCGAGCTGGCGGTCGCGGCGGAGGAAATCGGCGTCGACGGCGCGTATATGCGGGTGCACCATTTCGCCCCGCAGTTCTCCGCCCCGTTCCCCATGCTCGCAGCCATGGCCGCCCGGACCAGCCGCATTGAGCTGGGCACCGGTGTGATCGACATGCGCTATATGAATCCGCTCTCGATGGCAGAAGATGCCGCCGTTGCGGACCTGATCAGCGGCGGACGGCTGCAGCTGGGCATCAGCCGGGGATCCCCCGAGCCGGCCCTGCGCGGATACGAGTCCTTCGGCTACGTGCCGGGGCCGGATTTCTCCGACGCCGACATGGCGCGGCAGCACACCGAAGTGTTCCGTGCCGCCATTGCAGGTGCCGGGGTGGCTCAGTCCGATCCCGCGATGACCGGCACCACCGCGCCCATGGCCATCGATCCCCTCTCCCCCGGGCTGCCCCAGCGCATCTGGTGGGGTTCGGGCACGCGCGCCACGGCCAAATGGACCGGCGAGCAGGGCATGAACCTGATGAGCTCCACCCTGCTGACCGAGGACACCGGTGTGCCGTTCGATCAGCTGCAGGCCGAGCAGATCGAGGTGTACCGCAAGGCCTGGGCCGACGCCGGGCACCCGGGTACGCCGCGGGTCTCCGTCAGCCGCAGCATCATTCCGCTGGTTACCGGTGAGGACCGGCACTACTTCGGGCTGCGCGCGCAGGCCGAGGGACGGGACCAGGTGGGCCACCTCGACGGCGGCCTTGCCCGGTTCGGCAAGAGCTACATCGGTGAACCCGATGTCATTGCGGCCGAGCTGGCCGCTGACGCCGCCGTGCAGGCTGCCGATACCGTCCTGGTGACCGTGCCGAACCAGCTGGGCGTGGAGTACAACGCGCATCTGCTGGAAAGCATCGTGAAGCTGGTGGCGCCGGGGGCCGGCTGGAGATAACTCCTCCGGCAGCAACGGACGCTGGCAAGCCGGCACCTTTCCGGTGAGCCGTGGCAGCTACGGGGCCTGGATCCGGCGGCAACGAAATTCCCCGCTCGCAGAGCTCGCAGGGAATATTAAAGCCGCCTCCTCCAGGCCCCTTCGCTTTGTCCCCTCACCTACTGCGTGAGATGCAGCTGATGTGGGCACGCCCGCATTTGCCGCGGCCATGCCCGAGGCCTCCGAATGTAGGGGAGAGCGTCAGCCTTTCAAACCGGAGAACGTCATGGTGGCGATGAACTGTTTCTGCGCGAACAGGAAAAAGAGGATCAGCGGCAAGGTAGCCACCACGTTGCCTGCCATCAGCAGGGACCATTCGGTCCGGCGGGTGCCCTGGAAATTGCTCAGCCCCAGCTGCAGCGTAAACGCGTCGGCGTTGTTAATGGCGATCAGCGGCCACACGAGGTCATTCCACGATCCCAGCAGGGTGAAGATGGCCAGGGTGGCGATTGCCGGCTTGGCCAACGGCATGATGATCCGGAAGAACACCTGCCAGCGGGTGGCGCCGTCGATCATCGCCGCTTCCTCCAGCTCCGCCGGAAGGGAAAGGAAGAACTGACGCATCAGGAAGATCCCGAAAGTGCTCGCGAGCCACGGCACCATAGCTGCACCGAGCGTATCGATCAGGCCCAGTTTGGAGAACATGATGTACGTGGGAATCATGAGCAGCTGGGTTGGAATCATAATGGTGGCAAGGATGGCCAGGAAACCGATATCGCGGCCCGCAAACTTCAGCCGGGCGAACCCGTAGCCGGCGAGCGAGCAGAGCACAATGTTGGAGATGATGGCCACGGCCGAGACCAGGACCGTATTGCCCGTCCAGCGAAGGATGTCGGATTCGGCAAACAGCTTCTCAAACCCAGCGAATGTGATGTGCGACGGAATGAACGCGGGAGGGAACCGGTTGATTTCCGCCTCCGGCGTGACCGAGGTAAGGAACATCTGCACGAACGGAAGCACAAACAGCAGTGACACAGGCAGCAGCAGCAGGTGCGCGGCGCTGAACGGAAGCCTGCGTTTACGCCCGCGGCCCGGCTTCGCGGTTGGGGCCGGTACGGACCCGTCGCTGCCGGCCGCCGGAGTGGAAACGGGAAGTGCGCGGGGTGCACTCATTAGAAGGCCTCCATCTTGGTCCGGCGCGAATACAGGACCACACCGATGGTGATGAGCAGGGTGGCGCCGAAAAGACCGTAGGCGACAGCTGATCCGTAGCCGAACTGCAGGTTCTTGAACGCTGCCTGCCACAGGAAATAGACGATTGTTTCGGTGGCGTTCAGGGGGCCGCCACGCGTAGTTGTGTACACCAAGTCGAAGAGCTGGATGGCCTGGATGGTCTGCCAGATGGCAACGAAGACCGTGACCGGCGCCAGCTGCGGAAAGACCACCCGCCAGAAGGTCTGCCAAGACGAAGCGCCGTCGATCCGCGCGGCTTCGAGGAGATCACCGGGCACATCCTGCAAGGCGGCAAGGTAGATCACCGTAGTAAAGGCAGCCTGGCCCCAGAGGGACATGATGGTGATGACAATCATCGCCTGCCCCGGGTCTTCGAGCCATCCCTGCTGCGGCATGTTCAGTACGCGCAGGATGTTGTTAAAGAGGCCGAACTGCGGGCTGAAGAGGTAAGTGGTCAGGATGCCGGTCGCGGCAGCGGACGCGACGAAGGGAACAAAGATCGCCGTGCGGTAGAGCCCGATGAACCGAATGCGCCGGTTGAGGGCAACGGCCAGGAAAAGACCGAGAAGCACTGAGGAGGGCACAAACAGGACCGTATACACAACGGTGTGCAGGACGGCGCCGCCAAGCTCACCGTCGGCGAGCATCTCCCGGTAGTTCCCGGCGCCGAGGAACTTGGGGTCGCTGAACCCGTCCCACTTCTGCAGTGAGAGGAAGAACGCCCAGACGGCAGGGAAAATGCTCAGCCCGAGGACAATCACCAGCGCGGGGCCGACAAATCCCCATCCCTCCAGCGACTGCAGGAGACGACGGCGCCGGCGCCTTGGACCCCCGCCCGCCGGGCCTCCGGCGGGCGGGGGCCCGGCTGTTTTCGCCGGAGCGCTGCCGCCGACGGCCGACGACGCCGCGAACGTCGCCGGGCGACCGCTGAACACCGCTTTCGGAACACTCATTAGTCCTCCGCCAGCGCTTTATTCGCCTTTTCCACCGCTGCATCCAGCGCCGCGTCGGGTTCGCCCTTGCCCTGCAGGACTTCGGAGATAGCCTGCCCGACCGCCTCCGAAAGACCTACATAACCGGGAAGAGTGGGACGGGCGATTTCGGCGTTTACCGCATTGGCGGCCATGACAGTCAGCCCGGGTAGTTTGGCCGCCTGTTCCTGGAAGGCCGGCGAATCGATTTCGCTGGCGCGCAGCGGCAGGTTGCCGTAGGCAACGTTCCACTGCTCATCCTGTTCCGCCTGGGTCAGCCAGTTCGTGAATTCGAACGCCCAGTGCGCCTTGTTGGCGTCCTTGTGGTCGAACAGGGCCCAAATGTCGGCGCCGGAAACGGTCTTGTGGTCTCCGTCCGTGCCGGGAAGCTGCGTTACACCGTATTCGGTGCCGGCCACACCCAGGTCATAGAGCTGCCACGGACCCGAGGTAATCATGCCGATCCGGTCGCTGGCGAACAACTGGCCGAACTTGGTGTCCGTCTGGTCGAGGTAGACGCTCTTGTCATCAATGGCCATGCCCTGCAGCATGGCCAGGGCGTCCACCCCGGCCTTCGAGTTGAAGGTTGCTTCTGTCTGGTCCCCGTTGAGGATTTCCCCGCCGTTCTGCCAGAACTTTGGCCAGAACTGCCAGGTTGTTTCCTCGCTGCCCGAGACCGAATACGCGTAGCCGTAAATGTTCTGGCCCGGGTCTGACACCTGCTTGGCTGCGGCACGGAAATCGTCCCAGGTCCATTCGTCAGTGGGGTAGGCGACGCCGGCAGCGTCGAACAGTTTCTTGTTGTACAGGAGGGAAATGTTGTCCACCACGGCTGGGAAACCGATGGTCTTGTTGCCGCTGGGCCGGGCAGTATCACGGGCAGCGGGTGAGAACTCATCCCACTTCACGGCAGGATCGGCAACCTGGTCGGTGATGTCGAGGGTACGGTTGGACGCCTCGAGCTGGCCGGCCCAGGAACCGAAGGCATAGGAGATGTCGGGATAGTTGTTACCCGCAAAACCCGCGGAAAGTTTCTGCAGCAGGTCCTCGGTAGAAGATGCACCGGGTGACAGGTCAATCTTGACGTTCGGATGCTCCTGCTCGAACTCGTCGGCGAGGGCTTCGAGGTACTTCTGCGCTGAGTCCTCCTGCCCCGTCCACATGGTGATGGTGACGTCCGCTGATTCGTCGAGAGTCTCGACTCCCGAGGAGGACCCGCAGGCGCTGAGGGCGAGAAGTGCTGCGGTAGCGGCGGCCGTGGCAAGAATTCCACGGGTTCGTCGTGATCGGGTACCCGGTGTGCTGAACATGGTGCTCCATTCCTCTGTGCTGTGAACGGTATCGGTAAGGGGCAGGGCTGTTTTTGTGGCGGGAACCGTTCAGGCCAGGATGACTGAACGGGTGAGATGGCGCGGGGTATCGGGGTTCAGGCCGCGGCTCTCCGCCAACTCCACGGCAATCCGCTGAGCCTGGACCAGTTGCGCCAGCGGATCGAGGCCGCTGGTCTGGACAGTCGCGCCGGTCGCCTCGATATCGGCGACCAGGTCCTCTCCAACGGCTCCGAAAACAAAGACCAGGCTTCGCGGGCCGGCAACGGCGATGGGCCCGTGCCGGTAATCGAGCAGTGGATAAGACTCGGACCAGGCCTGCGCAGCCTCGCGGATCTTCAGGGCGGCCTCCTGCGCAAGTCCGCGCGTCCAGCCCGCCCCAAGGTAGACGAAGTGCTCGAAGTCGGTGACGTCCACGGGCAGCGGTTTCCGGAGTACGTCGGAGGCATCGACTGCGGCCGAAGACGTGAGTCCGTAGGCTACCCGTGCCATCGTCAGCACCGTGGTGGGGAACCGCGTCTGCACGACGGAGTGCTCGTCTGCGAAATCAAGTACCAGGGTCTCTTCCACCAGCGCGTCCACCGCTTCGCCGGCTACAGCCGAGATAGCTACAAGGCTCGCGCCCGCAGCACCTGCATCCGAAGAGGCAGCAACGCGGAGCGCCTGGAGGACTTCACTGGTCGTACCGGAACGGGTGATGGCGACAATACGGTCATAACGGCGGCCGGGCGTCCATTCCGAAGCATAAGCGGCATCGGTAATCCCCTGCCCGGCTTCCTCGCGGAGCACGGCGATGGATTCGGCTACGAACGCCGACGTTCCACAGCCAAGAAAAAGGACACTTTCCCCGGGACGCCCAAAGAAGGCCCCGGCCTCCTGGGTTTTGGCCGCCTCGGCCCAGACAGCGGGCTGGCTGGCTATCTCTTCGCTCGTGAGACTCATATTCGTCTTCCTGAAAGGTGGACACTCGCTAAGTGCTGGACGTGTGTGCAATAGTCATTCAAAAATGCACGAATGACAATAAAAACGAATAAAGCGCTCACTATTAATGCTCAATTGTTCCAGGAGAATTAATTCATGTCTTTGCCCAGGCCCGGAGGGCATGCCGTTTCCCCCGATAAACGCCTCAATGCCGCCACGCTGCCACTGGCAGAGTGGGCACCGCGCCCACAGCTGCGCGTCCGGACGACGCCGGTCCCGCAACCGCGCTATCCGGCAATCGACATCCACAACCATCTGGGCAGATGGCTGTCCGGCGGCAACTGGAGGACAGGAACGGCTCCCTGGCTGATCGACGACGTGCACCGGTTCATCGATCTACTCGACGAGTCCGGGGTGGAAGCGGTGGTGAACCTCGACGGAATGTGGGGAGCCGAGCTCGATGCCAACCTCGGGCGCTATGACCGGGCCTTCCCGGGCCGGATCCATACCTTCTGTCAGCTTGACTGGGAACAGCTGGCCGAACCGGACGGTGTCGCCCGGTTGAAACGCTCCCTTGCCCGGAGCGCGGGACAGGGAGCCGTCGGCCTCAAGGTCTGGAAATCCCTCGGCCTCACTATTCGAGACTCCGACGGAACGTTGATCCTGCCCGACGACGCCCGCGTAGCCGAGGTGCTGGCGGAGGCCGGGCAGCTGGGTCTGCCCGTGCTCATCCATGTTGCCGACCCCATCGCATTCTTTGAACCGCTTGACCGGCACAATGAACGCCTCGACGAGCTGGGGCAGGCGCCGGAATGGTGGTTCGGCGACCGGTCGGTACATCCCTCTTTCGACCGGCTGGTGGATGCCCTCTCGGCACTGCTTGAAAGCGCTCCCGGCACAACCTTTATCGGAGCGCATGCCGGCTGTGCTGCCGAAGACCTCGACCGGGTGGACCGGATGCTGGCGCAGCATCCGAATTTCACGATCGACATTGCCGGACGGATGGCCGAACTCGGAAGGCAGCCACGGCGGGTAAAGCGGCTGATCGAAAAACACCCCGACAGGGTGCTGTTCGGCACCGACATTTATCCTGCAACGGCGGAGCAGTACGCACTGCACTACCGGTTCCTCGAAAGCGACGATGAGTCCTTCGAATATGATCCGGATTCCCTGATACCGGGACAGGGTCGCTGGAACGTCTCGGCCCTGGCCCTCCAGGCACGCCTGCTTGAGCCTCTCTACCGGGGCAACGCCCGCCGCGTGCTCGGCCTTAACACATAGGCAGCACCGCACGGAAGGCGTGGCCGGGCCGGGGGCGTAATGCCCACCGCCCCGGCCACGGAAATGCGACCATCAGGAAAACATGGTCGCCGGCATTTTGGCGACCATGTCACTCATAGCCGCGCGGGCGGGTTCGACAAAACTCGCCGGGATCCATAGCGGTGCCGTGTTCCGCGAGGAAGGCCCGCCCCTCCATCGTGTAACTGGTGTTGAGGGCGGTAGCCACGTTGATCTTGCGCATGGCTGCCGCAATAGCTTCCTCGATCACTGCGCCGGCCACCCCGGAGGGACCATGCAGGACAAGCGGCGCAGGGACGGGGGCGGCCAGCCTCCGCAACGGCATGCTCAAGGGCAATTACGTTGAAGGCCGGAACGGCACCGCGCCGGTGGACGGCACACTGGACAAGGGTGTCGGCCCACCAGGGTCACAGTTCATCTGCCGGCAGCTGGATGCGAAGTGCCTCAGGCAAGAGGTCCCCGTGCGCCTGGACCATTTCATTGCAGAGTGCCCAGATTTCGGCCGGCGTCAGCGTTGAAGACGCGTTCGGGTCCATCAGCACGGCCTGGCGCACCAGATCCGGGTTGCCGGTGGCGGCGGCCTCCACGGTCAGCTGTACCACGGAGGCATAGGGTCGGTTCAATGCGGCCAGGTGAAGGGGAACGGACTTCATCGGGACGGGGTGCACACCTGACGCATCAACTCTGGCGGGCACCTCGACAGCCAGTCCCGCGGGGTACTGGTCAAGCAGGCCGTCGTTGGCAACATTGACGTGCACTTCGCGCGGGGTGCCGGTCACAATCGAATGGATAATTTGCGGAGCGTACTCCGAGGCACCGTCTTCGATCTCGACTTCGCGGCCCTCCAGCAACGCTGCCTGTACCGACTTGAATTCCGCCACGTTTGCTTCACTGATGCCCAGGTACTCGAGGGGCTGGAGCCGGTACTTCCGGATCTGCTCATCACTGCGCAGGAACCACGGCAGGTATTCCGAGGAATGCTCGCTCGTTTCGGTCGGGTAGGCACCCAGCCGCCGGAACATTTCAACCCGAACCCGCCGCTGCAGCTCGGGATCGGCAGCAATGCGCTCGCGCAGCCGGGGGTAGAGATCCTCCCCGTCGTGCTTCCAGTCAAGCAGCCATGCCTGGTGGTTCAGACCGGCAGCACGGTAGGTGGTCTCCTCGAGCGGTACTCCCACCAGATCGGCGAGGTCGTGGGCAGTCCAATAGACGCTGTGGCACAACCCAAAGCTGCGGATGTCGGGGGCGACGGTCTGCGCCCATGTGATGTTCATGGCCATCGGGTTGGTGTAGTTCAAGAACACGGCGTCCGGGCTCACCTGGCGGATATCTTCGAGGATGCCGCTAAGCACCGGGAAGGTCCGAAGGCCGCGGAACACCCCGCCGATGCCGGTTGTGTCTCCGATGGTTTGCCTTAGGCCGTACCGCGCCGGGATCAGGAGGTCCTTCTGCGTAGCCTCGATTCCGCCCACCTGGATCATGTTGATGGCGAAATCCGTGCCCGTCAGCGCCTCGCGCCGATCCGTAGTGGCGCGGATGGCCGAACCGGCACCGAACCGCTCGTTGAGCTGCCGGGCAATGCCCTCGGCGACAGCGAGCCGGTCGCGGTCAATGTCATGCAGAACAATGTCGAGGCCGCGGAGGTCAGGATAACGGTAGAGGTCGGCGAGCAGCTGGCGGGTAAAAACCACGCTTCCGGCTCCGATAAAAGTAATTCGGGTCATGCATGTATCATGAAGTTTGTGCACGAATCGTGCAAGGAATTGATCGTTTTAGAGATTAAGTGATCAATATTGTTGCGCGGTCTCTTCCGGCCCTTTCCATGGACCTTTTGAGGAGCCATTATGACCTTTACCACCGGCTCACCCTTTTCCTCTTCCCGACCGCGGGCGACATCCACCAAACGCGCTGACCGCATGGTGCGCATCCTGACCCTGCTCAACGAGCGGGAATCGGTCTCACTGCGCGAATTCGAGGAGGAGCTCGGCATCTCCGCCGCCACGGTCCGCCGGGACCTGGGCGATTTGGAGGTCCAGGGGCTGCTCACCCGCACACATGGCGGAGCGAAGGCGTTCACGGCGGCGGCGGAACTTCCCGTGCGGCTGAGGAATAACCAGTTCCGCGATGCCAAGATGGCCATTGCACGGCAGGTCGCCCGGCTGCTGCCTGAGGGGCCGCTGGCCATCGGCATCAGCGGCGGATCAACCACGGCTGAGGTCGCCCGTATCCTGACCAACCGGAGCGACCTGACGATCGTGACCAATTCCCTGACCACCGCCACCGAGATCGCGTCACGCCAGAACGTGAGGGTGATCATGACCGGCGGCATCGTACGTTCAAGCTCGTTTGAGCTGGTCGGGTCGCTGGCCGAGAACACCTTCGGAGCCATCAATGTGGGTGTTGCCATCCTCGGCACCGACGGCATCAGCGCAGCGGCCGGTGCCACCACCCATGACGAAACCGAGGCCCGCACCAACTATGCGATGGTCACGCATGCACAGTGCGTCATCGTCGTCGCCGACGGTTCGAAAATCGGCAAGCTCACACTTGCCAAGGTCGCCGATATCGGCGAAATCAATGAGCTCGTGACGGACGAATCGGCGGACAGGGAGGAAATAGCCCGGATTGAAGCGGCGGGCGTCAAGGTGCACATTGCACCCCTGCCGCGGTCTGCCCAGGCTCCTCGGGCAATGGGATGACTCTTCCGCTGTTCCCTCCGGCCCCGGGCCCACTGTCTCAGCTGCGCGCCGATCGGCTGCGACTCCCCCCATGTGGACCATAGTTGACCGGATAATCCGCCGTGCAGGCCGCAGACACCTGACGGGGGGGGTACGATGCGGCGGGACGGATTACTCGACAACACCCTGGCAACTGTGAACCCGTCCCTGAACAGCACGTGGCCGCGATTCGCGATTTCCTCTCGTCCGTTGACCCCGCCACGAGGTATTTCCACGACCCGTAGGCTGAACTACCTGCTGAACTGGTGACTGTGCCCAGTGGCTGGGCAAGGTCTGGGTGCCGTCGCCGAAGACGGAAAAGGACACCTCTGTCGAAATGTCAGTGGCCTCCGCTAGAGTAGTTTTCAGCTTCACGAGATGTGGCCTCCGTCCGGTTTGCCGGGCATAAAAGCTCCGACTGGCCCCACACCAACCCCATTGTTCGGCGGGTGGTTCGGATGACGAAGCGGCCTGCGTCATTCGTCGCAGGCAAGGACAACCTGCAAAGGAACCCACTGTGAGCATCTCCAGTGTCAGCAAATCCGGTCTCAGCAACTGCAGCGGCTTCGCCCCCGGGCACAACATCCATTGGATCCATGGCCGCCGTCTCGAGGGCTGGGAGCAGTGGTCGGACGTCGAAGTCACGGCCGATCCGCAGCTGGACCTCATCTACCTGGTGTCCGAAGGCACCCAGCACCTGATGTGGTTCCACAATGTTCGGGCCGTCGCCACTGCGCTCGAGGCCGCCGTCGACACCCCGCAGTGGTGCCAGCGCTATTCCACGCTGATGGTGCCGGGCGGGTTCGATTCCGATGCCCGGAGTTCTTTTTTCTACTTGGCCCGGCCGGAGCGGGTGGTTCCATGCAACGGCTCCCTGGTTCGGGCCCCGGAAACTGAGCGGATCGAAAAGGCCGATTCCTAGCGTTTTGCCCGGCTCCGGGATTCCTATGAATACCGGGGCAGGGCAGGCACGCTGACCTGAGCAGTCTCGAGGCGTTCAAATACCCGTGATCCCGGAGCGGCCGCGAACCTACGCTGGGCGCCATGCCATACAACGTTCAAATCTGCGTGGATTGCAACAATGCCCTTAACCAAGCGGACTGGTGGGCCGAAACCCTCAAATGGGCCAGGGAACCCTCCGATCATGAGGTCCTCCAATCCGCCCTGGACCAGGGGATTGCCTCACCGACGGACGTAGTGGAACACCAAGGCGTCCGGGTCTGGCGGGACGGAGCTGCCATCTGCCCGCCGGACCAGGTGGGACAAAAGGACCGGCTGCGCATCCTGTTCCAGCCGGTGCCCGAACCCAAAACGGTGAAGGACCGAATCCACCTCGACGTGACTCTGGGTGACATGGCCAAGGAGGAAGCACGCACCAGGTTGGAACAGCGGGGCGCCACCTTCCTCTATGAAGCCAGCCAGGGGCCGCAATCCTGGTACACCATGGCTGACCCCGAGGGGAACGAATTCTGCATCGGTTGACGACGCCGGGCAGCGGCCGGAACCGCGGAGCCTACTGCTGCAGCAGCCCCGGCGGCACGGCGTAGAGCAGGATGACGCCCAACAGGTTCTTCGCGGCGTGCACGCCGTAGGACAGCATGAAGTTGTTGCCGGCCCAGACGTAGATGCCCACGAGAGTGGCACCCATCGCCAGGTAGGGCATCAGCACCGGCAGGGACAGGGATTCCTTGCCCACGATGTGGATGGAGGCGAACAACAGGACCGACAGGATGCAGCAGCCCCAGATATTCCAGTAGCGGCTGAGTTTGCCAATCAGCAGGTGCCGGAAAATGTACTCCTCCACGAAAGGGGCCAGCACCACCAGCAGCGGCACGATCAACCAGGGTGAAACGGACCCCACGAATCCCTCCACCGCCTCCTGGTTGACGGCCGTTTCCACCTGCCCGGTCAGCAACGCCCCGATCATGGTGACAATGAGCATGGCGATCACGCCGGCCGGAATCAGGGACAGGGACAGCACCGGTCTGGTGGCCAAGATCTTGGTTTCCCGCACCATGTACGGGCGGGCCGCCAGGAATGCCAGCAGGCCGGCTACCCCGTAGAACCCCAGGTTCAGTACGTAGGCAGCCGTCACCGGATCCGGAACCAGCATCACCAGGACGGGCATAACCAACCCCGGAACGAAGCTCAGCACCAGCAGGAACACCACGTAGAAACCGGCCGCCACGGCATCACGCCGGGTGAAACGGTAGGAAAGCCACGGGATGTGAGCCGCGGGGCGCCCCGACGGACCGGTCCGGTACTCGTTCGCTGTCATTACCTCAGGATATGGGCCGTTCCGCCGGGATGCAGTGCCCGCTAGTTCAGTTCCGCGATCACCGGCGGCATCGCTTCGAGCAGTTCCCTCGCCAGGAAGCTCAGCGGACCCCGAGAGGCGGAGAGCCGGTCCCCGCTCACGGCGTGCAGGTAGGTGCCCCAGCAGGCGGCCTGTTCCGGCGTCGCCCCACGGGCCAGGAACCCGCCTACCGCACCGGCGAGAACATCCCCCGACCCGGAAGTGCCCAGACCGGAATTCCCGGCGGGCACCTCCCAGCTCCTCCCGTCCGGAGCCGAAATAACGTTGTGCGGGGTGACCACAGCCTGATATTTCCGTGCCACCTCCGCGGAGGCCTTCGGTATATCCAGCGAGTCTTCGTCTGCGTCCGCGTCCTCAAGGAGACGCAGGATTTCGGCGCCGTTGGGAGTCAGGACCAGCCGCCCCGCGAGAGCGTCGTATACCTCCGGCAGTCCTGGCAGCACACCAAGGGCAAACGCGTCCAGCACCACCTGGGTCTTGTCCCCGAGCAGCGGCACCACCGACTGCAGCAGCGCTGCAGCCTGCCCGGCGTCGTCGAGCCCCGGGCCGATCACCACTGCGGCCGCCGTCGAAAGGTCGGCTTCGAGCAGCGGGCCGGCCGCACCGCCGTCAATTCCGCCGTCCTCCTCCGGCAGCCCCACCACCCCGGATTCGGGAATGGCGACGGCGACGGCGATGGCCGCCGAATCGGCCACGGCCATGGTCAGGCGGCCTGCGCCGACGCGCAGCCCGGCAAGCCCGGTCAGCATCACGGCACCCGGTGTGCGGCGGGCTCCGCCGATGACCATGACCGTACCGCGGTCCTTCTTGCCGGAGGCTTCGGTGGAAAGCCGCCAGCCGCGCAGCAATGCGGGGGTCACGAGCTCAGCGGGGGTGGATGTCATCAGTTTCTCCTGCATGTTCGGTCACGGGTGCTCCGCCGTCCTGCAGGTGGAGCACGCTGTTAAAGGTGTGGAGTTTCCAGGGTCCGGTGCCGTCCGGACGGACCAGTCGGGTCACGGAGCCGTTGCGCACGCTGTTGGCGGCTGCGGTGTCCAGCAGTTCCTGCTCGGTCATCCGTTCGCAGACGTAGCGGATCAGCAGAATCACGGCATCGTGGCAGACCACGGCTACCCGCTTGCCGTCTTCTTCGTCGTCGAGGTCCCGGAACACGGAGCGCAGCCGCAGTGCGACGTCGGCCCATGACTCGCCGCCGGGAGGCCGGTACGCGAACTTACCCAGCCAGGACCGGCGTTCGGCTTCCTCGGGATAGCGTGCCGCAACGCCGGCGGAGGTCAGCAGGTCCAGGATGCCCAGTTCCCGGTCCCGCAGCCGCTCGTCGGTCCGCATGCCGCCGGCGATATCGGCCAGCCCCGCCAGTTCCGCAGTCTGCCGGGCCCGCAGGTAGGGCGAGCACCAGACGGAGTCGGGAAGTTCCTCGGCGGGAAGCCCCGCTAACCAGCGGCCCAGGGCTGCGGCCTGTGCCTCACCGTCTTCGCTCAGCGGAACATCCGGATCCCGCCACGGAAGCTCAATCCGTTCAGCGCCTTCACGGCCGGCGCGGGTAGCTGCCACATTGCCGGCGGATTCGCCATGGCGGACCAGAATCAGTTCAGTTGCACCCATGCCCCGACTCTACTCGTCGCTGGCTGGACGCCAAGGGAGGCCCGGTGTCCCCACAAGTTCTCCGCAGGCCTTGAAACCCATGGGACAACTGTGCCTAGGGTGCCTTATGAGGATTACTAAGGAAAAGCCGTCCTATCCGCACCGTACCGCACGGCCTTTCCCGGGCGGCCCGAAAGCCCGGGGCCCGATTTCCGCCGCAGGCCTGGCCACCGTGGCCTGCGGTCTGGCCGTTGCGTCCTGCGCGCAGCCCGCCCCGGATCCCGATCCGCAGGCATCGGGCAGTGCGGCTTCCGACAGCGCTTCCGGCTCCCCAGCTGCGTCGCCGTCCTCCGCCGGCGGATCCGAAGCGACGTCCGGCGGGCAGGGAAGCGGGCAGGCCGGCACAGCGGATCCACATGCCCTGCTGGATCCGCTGACCAACCACCGCAGTCCGGCGGGTACCGAAACGGTGCTTCTTTCCGAACAGGGATCCGGCACCAAAAGTTATCCGCTGGGAACTGCCCTCGCGCCGGGACAGCGGGTCTTGGTCACTGCGTCGTGTCCGGCAGGTGAGCGCGTCATCATCGAAAGCGACGCCGGTCTGCTGTGGACGGACCTGATCTGCGGCAATCCGGCTACCTCGACCTACCTCAGCCCGCCGGCCGGGGACTCCACCGTAGATTCCGCCATCCGGGTCAGCACCACCGGCAACAGTCCGTACTGGCTCCTAGTCACCCTCCAGGAGGATGCGCAGCAGTAACGCCGGTTCAGGCAGCGCCTGTTCGGGAATCGACGCGCCCGCCGTTGCGCACGGTGAACGTCAGGAGCAGGGCAATGGCGGCGAACACGGCAAGCAGCATCAGGCCCACAAAGTAGCTGCGGTTGGCCGGATCATAGGTTGCCCCCATGACTAGGGGCGGAAAATACCCTCCCAGGCCGCCGGCTGCGGCGATGATCCCGCCGATCGTGCCGACATCCTGTGCCGGTGCCGCGCGTCCCACCCAGGCGAAAACGCCGCCGGTACCCAACCCCAGGAACAACGCCATCAGGATGAATGCCGTGCCGTAGACCCGTTCCTCCTCAGGCCGCAGCGCCACGATCACGGCCAGCACCACCGTCCCGGCGAAGGAGAGCAGGGTGACCAGCTTGGGGCCCACTTTGTCCGCCAGGGTGCCTCCGATGGGGCGGGCAATGACCGCAGCCACCGCAAACCCGGCTGTCCGGGTTCCGGCGGCGGTGGCATCGTAGTCGTACACGTTGCCCAGATAGGTGGGCAGGTAGTTGGAGAACGCCACAAACGCACCGAACACCACGCCGTACAGGAAACACAGCTGCCAGGTGACGCGCAGGGTAAAGGCGTGGGTGATCTTGGGCAGCACCGGTTCGGTGGGCCTGGACCAGGCAGGCGATTCGCGCAGCACCAGCCAGCTCACCACAGCCATGGCAGCAACGACGACGGCGATGGTGATGTGTGCCCCCATGTAGCCGACGGCGTTCACCAGGCGCGGAGTGAAAAAGGCCGAGACGGCGGTACCAACCATCCCTGCCCCGAAGACGCCCGTGGCGAATCCCTTGCGGCTGCGGTCATACCAGGCCGAACAGAACGGGATACCGATGGCGAACACCGTACCGGCGATGCCCAGAAAGAAGGCGATAACCACCAGGAACGGGAAGTTGCCCAGCCGGCCCACAATTCCGGTGAGCAGGACCAGCGGCGCGGTGACGCCCAGGATCACGGTAAACATGATCCTGCCGCCGTACCGGTCGGTCAGGGCACCCACCGGGATACGGGCCACCGAGCCCACGAGGATGGGCATGGCCACCAGAACCGAGGTCTGCCCGGCCCCCAGGTCCATGTCTGCCGCATACCGGCTGGACAGCGGGCCGATGACGGTCCAGGCCCAAAAGCCGACTGTGGAGGCGATGGTGGCCACGATCAGGTTCCGCAGCTGGCCTGACAACAGGTCAGGTGTTGGTGCCGGGGTAACCGGGTTTGCCGGCATGGTGTCCTCGCTTCTTAGAAAGTACCGTCAGGGAATCATTTCCGCGGCACGCCGGGCCGGCCCCGGTCGGGGGTTCCCACCGGGTCCCAGCCCCGCCGCGGCGTTCCCGGAGCCGGATGCTTGCCCCTCGAGCGGTAAACAATGTAGGGCCGGAACAGGTACTGCAGCGGGGCAGTGAAGGCGTGCACGAGCCGGGTGAAGGGCCAGAGGGCAAACAGCGCCAGACCGAACAGGGTGTGGATCTTGAAGGACATGGAGGCAGCAGTCATGCCCAGGATGTCCGGGGAGAAAATGAAGATGGAGCGGAACCACGGTGCCACCGTGTCCCGGTAATTCACGATGTTGGTGTCGAAGACGGAGAAGACGGTGGTGGCCAGCCCGGTGAGGATCGCGGCCAGCAGGAAGACGTACATGAGTTTGTCATTGCGGGTGGTGGCCATAAACACCGGACCCGTGGTGCGGCGCCGGTAGATCAGCAGCACGATTCCCACGAGGGTGGCCAGGCCGGCCAGGATCCCGACGCTCAGGGCGAAGAAATGATAGGTGTCCTCGTTCAGTCCGATGGCATCCATCCAGGCTTTGGGAATAACCAGTCCCACGAAGTGCCCCACAATCACCGCGAGGATGCCGAAGTGGAACAGCGGCGAGGCAATGCGCAGCAGCCGGGATTCGTACAGCTGGGAGGACCGGGTGGTCCAGCCGAACTTGTCATACCGGTAGCGCCAGATGGAGCCGAGAATGAGGATGGCGAGCACCAGATAGGGCACCACGGCCCAGAGCATCACGTCATCCACACCCACCTGGACGTTTCCCGGCGGCGGGACGTCCAGCGGCACCGCCGGCTCCCCGGCTACATCCGTCCGCGTCGGCACACCACTCATGGGCCGTTCCTTTCACTTACCGGCAGCAGCCGTGAACTGTAGGGTTCCAGGCCCACGGTCTCGGTGGGCGGCCCGTAGCCCGCCGTGCGCATTACCGCAGCCGCGTCCTCCGGGGAGACGCCGGGCAAGGTGGTGCAAAGCAGGGTCAGCACGCCTTCGTAGGGCAGGCCGTCATCGCGCAGGGCCAGGCGCAGCAGCTCCACCGAGGGCCGGTAGCGCTGCAGCAGCTCGTAGCCGTCTTCCGGGGAGACCTTGGCCGCGAACTCGAGCACCAGCGGCAGGTAGTCCGGCAGTTCGGTCCCTTCAGGAAGCACCCGATGCGAGCGGTAGACCTCCTTGAAAGCGGCAAGCGCCTCGCCGCGGCGGCGGGTATCGCCGTCCGTCCAGTAGGTCAGGTGCAGGCTGTGCCGCTTGGAGAGGTCGAATTCCTGCACGTAGCTGGCCTGCACCTCGCTCAGGGGTACGGCCGTGAGCCAGGTGAACAGCGGGTCCAGTTCGGCGCCGTCGGCACCGGCCTCGGCCAGCGCGGCCCGCAGCGCCGGCAGGGCATCGAGCAGCTGCTGGTTCGGATACTCCAGCAGCAGCGCAGCGGCCTGCCGGATGACGCGGCTGCGCGCCGGACGGGCGTCGGCGTAGGGTTCGGGAGCCAGCGTGCCTTTCCCCGGTTTGCCCAGTAGCTTCTCCAGCAGGCTCACGAGCGGACCCCCGGCCCGGAGGAGGGCGGCTCGTGGCCCTCCTGCCCGCCCGCGTCCGACGCCGGCCCGTTCCCTTCGGCCTGGTCGTACACCGCGCCCTTGCCCGCGGAGGCGTCCGCGTCCGCCGCCCCGCGGTTGTTGTTCGCAGGGAACAGGCCCCGGGGTGAACCGCGCCCGTCCCAGTTGAGCAGGTTCACCCGCCCGCCCAGGTTGCCGTTGCCGGTGGGGTCCTCGCCGCGCTGACGGGCCTGCAGCGCCTCGAAGTTCTCCACCGCCACAGGGGTGGGCCGGCCGGAGGCTTCACCAAAGACGCCGGTCTGGCCCATGCCCGGGCCGCCTTCCACATCCAGGGAGCAGCCGATCTCCTCCAGGTTGTGGGCGTCCTCCAGATGGGCGCTGGGGATCACGTACCGTTCCTCGTATTTCGCCACGGCCATCAGCCGGTACATGGCCACAATCTGCTCGCCGGTCATGCCGACGTCGGCGGCGATCTTCTCATCCGGCGCGTCGCCGAGGGTGATGTCCCGCATGTAGGCACGCATGGCGGCGAGCTTGCGCAGCACCCCGGTGACCAGGTCCGTGTCCCCGGCTGTAAACAGTTCGGCCAGGTATTCCACCGGAATCCGCAGCGCCTCGATGGCGCCGAAGAGGTTGTCCGCGCTCTCGCCGTCGTGCCCCTGTTCATTGAGCACGTCCACAATCGGGGACAGCGGCGGCACGTACCAGACCATGGGCATGGTCCGGTATTCCGGATGCAGCGGCAGCGCCACACGGAAGACCTTGGCCATGGCGTAGACCGGCGAGCGCCGGGCTGCGTCCAGCCAGTCCTCCGGGATCCCTTCGGCCCGTGCCCCGGCAATGACGTCCGGATCATTGGGGTCCATCATGAGGTCCAGCTGTGCCTCGTAGAGGTCCTGCACGTTGGGGGTGGAGGCAGCTTCGGTGACCCGATCGGCGTCGTACAGGAAGATCCCGATATACCGCAGCCGGCCCACACAGGTTTCCGCGCAGACGGTGGGGATGCCGACCTCGATGCGCGGATAGCAGAAGGTGCACTTTTCGGCCTTGCCGGAGCGGTGGTTGAAGTACATCTTTTTGTACGGGCAGCCGGTGACGCACTGCCGCCAGCCGCGGCAGCGGTCCTGGTCCACGAGCACAATGCCGTCCTCTTCGCGCTTGTAGATGGCACCGCTTGGGCAGGAGGCCATGCAGGAGGGGTTGAGGCAGTGCTCGCAGATCCGCGGGAGGTAGAACATAAAGGTGTTGTCGAAGTCCGCCTTGACCTTCACCTCCGCTTCGCTGCGCAGCTTCTGAAGCACCGGGTCCTGCTGGTCGGTGCGCCTGGAGCCGCCCAGGTCGTCATCCCAGTTGGCTGACCAGGTGATGTTCATGTTTTCCCCGGTGATCAGGGATTTGGGCCGGGCCACGGGAAAATCCTTGCCGGCCGGGGCGTTGATCAGGTTCTCGTAGTCATAGGTCCACGGTTCGTAGTAGTCGTTCAGTTCCGGCTGCACCGGGCTGGCGAAAATGCCGAACAGTTTGGCAAGCCTGCCGCCGGCTTTGAGCTTCAGCTTCCCGCGGCCGTTCAGCTCCCAGCCGCCCTTCCACTTCTCCTGGTCCTCGTACCGGCGCGGATAGCCCTGGCCGGGCCGGGTTTCCACGTTGTTGAACCACACGTATTCCGTGCCGGCCCGGTTGGTCCAGGCCTGTTTGCAGGTCACTGAACAGGTATGGCAGCCGATGCACTTATCCAGTGCCATCACCATTGCCGTCTGCGCCATGATTCGCATCAGTACGCCACCTCCTGGGAACGCTTTCGGACTGTGGAAACAATGTCGCGCTGGTTGCCCGTGGGGCCCAGATAGTTGAAGGCCCAGGACAGCTGCGCGTAGCCGCCGATCATGTGGGTGGGTTTGACCAGGATCCGGGTCACCGAGTTGTGGATGCCGCCGCGCCGGCCGGTGGCCTCAGACTTGGGGACGTCGATGATGCGTTCCTGTGCGTGGTAGACGTACAGGACACCGGCCGGCATCCGGCTGCTCACGATGGCCCGGCCCACCAGGACACCGTTGGTGTTCACGCATTCCACCCAGTCATTGTCGGAGACCTCGATGAGGGAAGCGTCCTGCTCGCTCATCCACACCGAGGTGCCGCCGCGGGAAAGCGAGAGCATCAGCAGGTTGTCCTGGTACTCGGAGTGGATGGACCACTTGTTGTGCGGGGTCAGGTACCGCACGGCGACGGAGAGCTCGCCGCGGGTACCCAGCTGCGGTTCGCCGAACAGGCGGCGCATGTCCAGCGGCGGCCGGTAGATGGGCAGGGCCTCGCCCATGTCCAGGATCCAGTCGTGGTCCAGGAAGAAGTGCATCCGTCCGGTGAGGGTGTGGAAGGGTTTGAGCCGTTCAATATTGATGGTGAACGGCGCATACCGCCGGCCGCCGGTTTCAGACCCGGACCATTCCGGCGATGTGATGACCGGCGTTGGCCGGTCCTGGGTGTCGCGGAAGGTGATCTGCCGGTCCTCCGCCCCTTCCGCCAGGTCGGCCAGCGGGATCCCCGTCCGTTTCTCCAGGGTCTTGAAGCCCTGGACGGCCAGTTCCCCGTTAGTGGTGCCGGAGAGCAGCAGGATGGCTTCGGCCATCCGGGCGTCCGTGTCCACCGCGGGACGGCCCGCCGCCGCTCCGCTGTCGAAGACTCCGTGCTTGCGGGCCAGTTGGGCCAGCGGCCGGGAAACATCGTATTTGACGTTCTTGGTGGTGAAGCCGAGTTTGTCCGCGAGCGGCCCGACGGCGGTGAATTTCTCCCCGATGGCGGTGTAGTCCCGTTCCACCACCGCGAGTGAGGGCAGGTTCTTGCCCGGCACTGCAGGGATATCCGTGCCCTTCCAATCCGGTGCATGTCCGCCCGGCTGGGCGATCTCACCGGGAGTGTCGTGTGTCAGCGCGGTGGCCACCATGTCCTTCCGCACGCCCAGATGCTTCACCGCCTGCCGGGAAAACTCCTCGGACAGCAGCCGGAACAGGTCATAGTCCGTTTTCGCTTCCCACGGCGGGGCGATGGCCGGTGTAAAGGCGTGGACATACGGGTGCATATCGGTGGAGGACAGGTCGTACTTCTCATACCAGGTGGCCGCAGGGAACACGACGTCGGACAGCAGTGTGGAACTGGTCATCCGGAAGTCCGCGGAGACCAGCAGGTCCAGCTTTCCCTGCGGTGCGTCCTGGCGCCACACCACGTCCTTGGGCCGGGCTTCGGCATGGTCCTTGCCCATCACGTTGTTCAGGGTGCCGAGCAGGTGCTTCTGGAAGTACTCCTCCCCCTTGGCCGAGGAGCCCAGGAGGTTCGAGCGCCACAGGATCAGGGTCCGCGGCCAGTTTTCCGGGGCGTCCACATCCTCCACGGCAAAGCGCAGTTTCTCCTCCTTCAGCTGACTCGCGACCCAGGCCGCCTCGGTGTCCGCTTCGCCGCGCGCGACGGCGGCAGCGGCGTCGTCGGCTACGTCCAGCGAGTTGCGGGCGTCGAACTGCGGAAAGAACGGCATCCAGCCCATCCGGGTGGACTTGGCAATGACGTCGGCGGTGTGCATGCCGCGCAGGTGCCCGGTGGCCAGCGGGGACTGCATGGCATCCGAGGAATAGCCGTCCGAACGGAACTGGTCCGTATGCATGTACCAGAACGCCGTGCCGATCATGAACCGGGGCGGCCGGTTCCAGTCCCCCGCGGAAGCCATGGCGGCCCACCCGGTGATGGGCCGGCACTTCTCCTGCCCCACATAGTGCGCCCAGCCGCCGCCGTTGCGGCCCTGGCAGCCGCAGAGCATCAGCATCGCCAGGATCGCCCGGTACGTCACATCGCCGTGGTACCACTGGCAGATGCCGGCGCCCAGGATGATCATGGACCGGCCGTTGGACTTCTCCGCGTTGGCGGCAAAATCCCGGGCGGTGCGGATCACGGCTTCCGCACCCACGTTGGTGATGGACGCCTGCCAGGCCGGAGTGTACGGAGTCTCGGCGTCGTCAAACCCGGCCGCCCACTCCCCCGGGAGTCCGGCACGGCCCACCCCGTACTGGGCGAGCATCAGGTCGAACACCGTAGTGACCATCCGGCCGGCAACCGTGGTCACCGGAACCCCCCGGGTCACCACCGATCCGACGCCGGAGGCATCCGTAAACGCGGGCAGGTCCACCCGGCTGGTGCCCTGCGTTACGGAGGCTGCGTCGGCGATGGACAGTGCCGGCACCACGCCCTGGAGATCCAGGTTCCATTTGCCGGCGTCTTCCTCGTTGTAGCGGAAGCCCACGGAACCGTTGGGCACCACCGGGGTGCCGGCGTCGCGGTCCAGCAGCACCGTCTTGAAGTTCGCGTCGGAGGCGCGGGCTTCGCGGCGGCCCAGATCCGCGGCAGTGAGGAACTTGCCCGGCACCACCGCTCCGTCGCCGCGTTGTTCCAACGTGACCAGAAACGGCAGATCCGTGTACTGCAGCACGTAGTTTTCGAAGAACGGCACCCGCCGGTCCACGAAGTTCTCCTTCAGGATCACGTGCCCCATGGCCATGGCCAGCGCGGCGTCGGACCCCGCGGCGGCGGGCAGCCACTCATCGGCGAACTTGGTGTTGTCCGCATAATCGGGGCTGACGGAAACCACCTTGGTGCCGCGGTAGCGTCCCTCCACCATCCAGTGCGCATCCGGGGTGCGGGTGACCGGGATATTCGATCCCCACATCATCAGATAGGTCGCGTCCCACCAGTCGCCGGATTCGGGAACATCGGTCTGGTCGCCGAAGACCTGGGGGCTGGCCACCGGGAGGTCCGCGTACCAGTCGTAGAAACTGTTCATTACCCCGCCGATGAGGTTGATGAACCGGGCACCGGCAGCGTGGGACACCATGGACATCGCGGGGATGGGTGAGAACCCGGTGCAGCGGTCGGGGCCGTAGTTCTTGACGGTGGCGATGTGCGCAGCGGCGGTCATCTCCAGGGCCTCGGACCAGCTGGACCGCACCAGCCCGCCCTTGCCGCGGGCCTGCTGGTAGGTGCGGCGCCGCTGCGGGTCATTCACTATCTCTTCCCAGGCCAGCACCGGATCCCCGGTGCGGAGCCTCGCCTCCCGGTACATTTCCAGCAGCACTCCGCGGATGTACGGGAACCGGACCCGGGTGGGCGAATAGGTGTACCAGGAGAAGGCCGCGCCGCGCGGACAGCCGCGGGGCTCGTATTCGGGCCGGTCCGGGCCCACGCTGGGATAGTCGGTCTCCTGCGCTTCCCACGTGATGATGCCGTCCTTGACGTACACCTTCCACGAGCAGGAGCCGGTGCAGTTCACCCCGTGGGTGGACCGCACCACCTTGTCGTGGCTCCAGCGGTTCCGGTAGAAGGCATCGCCTTCCCGTCCCCCTTCGCGGAAAACCGCCCGGCCGTCATCGGTCTCATCCCATCGGGTGAAGAACCGGCCAAGCTTGAGCATTGCAACTGATGCGGGACCGTCAATCCCTGCGACGGAGTCTGCCATAGATACAAGCGTGCGACGCAGCATCGAGCAGAGACAGGGGGCGGCCCGTTTTCCGCGCCGAAAGGTTCCGGTCCGTTCGGATTGGCGTCCGGGGGGAGCTGCTGTCCGGCAGGAACCGCGCCGGGCGATAAACTCGGTTTGTGAGCACAGAACTTCCAGCACAGGTGTCCGATATCTTCGACCCGCAGCAGTGGCGTCTTGTCTCCGGGTTCGAGGACCTGCAGGACATGACCTACCACCGGCAGGTGGAGCGCGACGCCGGCGGTGCCGTCCTGCGCGATCTGCCCACGGTGCGGATCGCCTTCAACCGGCCCGAGGTGCGCAATGCCTTCCGGCCGGGCACCGTGGACGAGCTCTACCGCGCCATGGACCATGCCCGGATGTCTCCCGACGTCGCCACCGTTCTGCTCACCGGCAACGGCCCCTCCCCCAAGGACGGCGGCCATTCCTTCTGCTCCGGCGGCGACCAGCGGATCCGCGGACGCGACGGCTACCGGTACGCCGAGGGAGAAACGAAGGAAACCATTGATCCGGCACGCGCCGGCCGGCTGCACATCCTGGAAGTCCAGCGGCTGATGCGCACCATGCCCAAGGTGGTCATCGCCGTCGTCAACGGCTGGGCCGCCGGCGGCGGGCACAGCCTGCACGTGGTTTCCGACCTGACCATCGCCTCGCGCCAGCACGGTAAATTCAAGCAGACCGACGCCACCGTGGGCAGCTTCGACGCCGGCTACGGTTCGGCGCTGCTGGCCCGGCAGATCGGCCAGAAAAAGGCCCGCGAAATCTTCTTCCTGGCCCGGGAGTACTCCGCCGAGGACATGGTTGCCATGGGCGCGGTCAACGAAGCCGTGGACCATGAAGACCTGGAAAAGGTCGCCCTGGAATACGCAGCGGACATTGCCCGGCAGTCGCCGCAGGCCATCCGGATGCTCAAGTTCGCCTTCAACCTGCCCGACGACGGCCTGGCCGGGCAGCAGGTCTTCGCCGGCGAAGCGACGCGGCTGGCCTATATGACGGACGAGGCGGTGGAGGGCAAGGAAGCGTTCCTTGCCAAACGCGATCCGGACTGGTCCTCGTTCCCCTACTACTTCTAGGACCCGCTGTGGAACTGCTCCCAGTCCTGATTACCCCCGGCTTCGACGCCGGCATGCTGCTCTCCCCGCTGGCCGACGCGCTGGCCGGGGAAGGCCCCGCGGTGGCACCGCACACTGATCCGGCCCAGACCTTCACCGGTGAACTGCCCAATGACGACATTGCCCTGGTCGTCAGCACCTCCGGTTCAACCGGCACCCCGAAGCAGACCATGCTCAGCACGGACGCGCTGGCCGCATCCTCGATGGCCACCGCCATGGCCCTGAAGGCGGACGGCCAGTGGCTGGCCGCCCTGCCGGTCAATTACATTGCCGGCATCCAGGTCCTGGTCCGCTCCCTGTATGCCGGGACGCAGCCGGTCTTCATGGACCTGTCCGTGCCGTTCAGCGCCGAGGGATTCACCCGCGCCGCGGAGGATATGACGGACCGCAACCGCTTCACTTCGCTGGTACCCACGCAGCTCCACCGCCTGCTGCAGGATCCGGCGCCGGAAACCCTGCGCGTGCTGCGCCGGTTCAACGCCATCCTGCTCGGCGGAGCACCGGCCGGTGCTCCCCTGCTGGAAAAGGCCCGAGGCTACGGGCTGAACATTGTGACCACCTACGGAATGAGCGAAACATGCGGAGGGTGCGTTTACGACGGCGTACCGCTGCCCGGCGTCGACGTCATCCGGTGGGAGGGGCGCCTCTGGATTGCCGGTGACGTCCTATCGGACGGGTACATGGGCCGGCCGGACCTGACCGAGGACCGTTTCCGGTTCAACTCCGGACGCCGCTGGTTCCGCACGGATGACACCGGCACAGTGGACGACGCCGGCCGGGTCACCGTATCGGGCCGGCTGGACGACGTCATTGTCAGCGGCGGGATCAAGATCTCCGCGCAGGCCGTCGCCGAGGCCGTGGAGACGGTCGGCGGCGTAGAGCAGGCGTTTGTCCTGGGCCTGGACGACGCCGAGTGGGGCTCCCGCGTGGGCGCCGCCGTCGTGGGCAGCGTGGATCCGGAACTGGTCCGCGACGCCGTCCGCTCCCGCCTTGGAGCCGCCGCGGTTCCGAAAGTGGTCCTGCTGCTTGAAGCCCTGCCCCTGCTGCCCAACGGCAAGGCGGACCGGATGACCCTGCTGCGGCTGCTTGCCGCCGCGCGGCACTGACCCGCCTCACCCCACCCGCCTCACCTCAAAAACTAAGGAACAACACCGTGGCTACAGCCGCCCAATGGTTACAAGGCGCCCGCCCCAGGACGCTGCCCGCGGCAATCGCGCCGGTGATCATCGGATCCGCCGCCGCCTACGACCTCGGGGACTTCCGCCCCGTCCGGGCCGTCCTTGCCGCCCTGATTGCCGTGCTGCTGCAGATAGGCGTGAACTACGCCAATGACTACTCGGACGGTATCCGCGGCACGGACGACAACCGGGTGGGTCCGCTGCGGCTCACCGGTGCCCGCCTGGCCTCCCCGAAACAGGTCAAGTACGCGGCATTCGGCTGCTTCGGTGCGGCCATGCTCGCCGGCGTGGCCCTCGTTGTCCTGGCCGGCACACCGTTCCTGATCCTGGTGGGCGTGGGCTGCGTTGCAGCCGCGTGGGGGTACACCGGCGGCAAGAACCCCTACGGTTACCGCGGCCTCGGCGAGGTGTTCGTGTTCATCTTCTTCGGCCTGGTCGCCACCCTGGGCACCACCTACACGCAGGCGCTGGAAATCAACACGGCATCTGTGCTGGGCGCGGTGGGTACCGGGCTGATCGCCATGGCCCTGCTCATGGCCAACAATGTCCGGGACATCCCCACGGACCGCGAGTCCGGCAAGCGCACGCTGGCGGTACGCCTGGGCGATGGCCCCGCGCGGATCAGCTACGTGATGATGCTGGCGCTGGCGGTGCTGCTGCCGCTCTTCATTGCGGGCAGCTACCCGTGGATCCTGCTGGTGCTGCTGCTGATTCCGGCGTGCATCCTGCCCTGCGGCCTGATGCTCACCGGCAAGAACGGCCCCGCACTGATCCCGGTCCTGAAACACACCGGCCTGATCAACCTCGGTTTCAGCGTGCTGTACGCCGCCGGATTGGTGCTGACGCGCCTGCTGGCCTAGGTTCCACGGGCAGGCTAAGCCTCGCGGCGGCGGTCATTGTCGATCCGGACGTCCGGGTTTTCGGCCACCAGGGTGTCCTCGGCCCTGGAGTCATCCAGTTCGCCGCGGCCGCGCTTCGGCGCGCGTTCCTCGGTGAAGCGGCGCTGGACGGTGCGGGCGGCTTCGTCCCGCATATCCCGGGCAAAGAGATAGGTCACGCACCACGCCAGAACTGCGGCGGCCAGCGCCGAGAGCAGGACTCCCAGCTGCAGCAGCATGCAGAGCACGAAGAAGACGGCCACCAAACCCAGGCGGAGTGCAGTAAATTTCCAGAAAGCCACGCCTTCATTCTAGGCGCTCGGCGCCCTGACCGTTCCTTCGCTTCCCTGGGCGCCGCCGACGACGGCCTCCACTACAATGTCCGTATGCCCCGTCTTGTCTTGTTCGGCGTCATCATCGTCGCTGCCGTGATCATTTACGCCGTCATTGACTGCATCATGTCCCGAGCCAACGAGGTGCGCAGCATCTCCAAGGTGTCCTGGCTGTTCACCATCATCCTGATTCCGGTCCTGGGCGCGCTCCTCTGGTTCCTGTTCGGCAGGCCTTCCGGTGGGTCCTCCGGAGGTTCCGGCCCGCGTGAGCCGCGGCGGCCCTCCGCACCGGACGACGATCCCGAGTTCCTGCGCAACCTGGAGATCCGGCGCCGCCAGGAACAGAAGGAAGCCGAACTGCGGGCACGTGAGGCCGAGCTGCGGGCGAAGGAAAGCCGCGGCACCCAGAACGACGACGACAAGCCCGGCGCTTAGCACTGCCGGGCCGGGAACCTGATCCCCGGCGGCGTCTCCGCTCCCGCCGAACCCGCGTTCCGCAGCCCCACCAGCGCATGACCTGGCCAGCACATGAAAAGACCCGTTCCGGAGATTCCGGAACGGGTCTTTTCGGTTTCCGCTGACCGCGGGCGGGCGGGCTCCCAGCCGGCTAGACGCCCGCGTAGCTGTGCAGGCCGGAGAAGAACATGTTCACGATCGTGAAGTTGAAGACCACGCAGAGGAAGCCGACGATCGAAAGCCAGGCGGAACGCGTTCCGGTCCAGCCGCGGGTGGCGCGGGCGTGCAGGTAACCGGCGTAGACCACCCAGATGACGAAGGTCCAGACTTCCTTGGTGTCCCAGCCCCAGTACCGGCCCCATGCCTGTTCGGCCCAAATGGAACCTGCCATGAGGGTGAAGGTCCACAGCACGAAGGCCACCGCATTGATGCGGTAGGACAGGTTTTCCAGGCTCTGCGCAGAAGGAACAATGCGCATGAACGGCAGCCGTTCCCCGCGGCCCGAGCGGATCCGGCTTTCCCGGTCCGCCTGGAGCAGCTGCAGGACCGACATGGCGAACGTCAGTGTGAACAGCGCCGAGGCAATCACTGCGACGGAGACGTGGATGATCAGCCAGTAGCTCTGGAGGGCGGGAACGAGGTGGGCCACCGGCGTCGGGAATCCGATGGTCGCTGCCATCATCATCACCAGCACCAGGCCCAGCACCACGGTGCCGAGGAAGCGCAGGTCCCTGCGGGTCAGCACCAGCAGGAACACCACGGCAACCACGAGGGCTCCGGTGGTGCAGAACTCATACATGTTGCCCCACGGCACCCGGTGCGCGGCCATGCCGCGGGTGATGACGCCGGCGGCGTGGATGGCAGCGGCCAGCACCGTCAGCGCCACGCCCACCCGGGCGGCGTTGCGGCGGGGACCGGTGTAACCCATGGCTCCGTCCGCGGTCTGCGCTTCCCGGCTCCCGTCGGCGTCCCAGTCCCGGGCCGAGCCGTTGGCGGCCCCGGCCGGGACGGTTTCACGCACGGCGGTCTTTTGCTCCAGCCGGTTTTCCACCGCTTGGATGGTCTTGCTGCTCTTGGCGAGGTCCCACGCAAAGGCCAGGAAGGCAATCGTGTAGGCAAATGCCGCCAGCAGCATAAAGAGCTCGCTGTAACTGGCGAGGGTGTAATCGATGGAAGGCATTACCGGTCCTTAGGTGGTTCTACTGCGGCGCTGCTGTCCGCCGATGCGTTTGCAGGTACGGTGACCCGCCCAACATTGTGTCGCTGCGGGTCCTGGGGTGCCAACCACTTCGCGGCAAACAGCCCGCGCAGTGCTGCGGCTTCAGTAGTGAGCCGGGGGTCTTCGCCCCGGGCCAGGAGCCCATATTCAATCATGACCCGGCCGTCCGGGTGCTGGCCCGCCCGGACCCAGACCCTCCGGCGTGCCAGGAACAGCGACGCCGCGAGGCCGGAGAGGGCGAGCACCGCGAACACGAGGACACCGGTTTTCGCCGGGTCGTAGTGGATGTCCAGGGCGGCATACCGCTTCAGGCCGTCAAAGGTGATGGATCCCTTGCCGTCGGGCAGTTCATAGGTCTGGTTGGCGCCCAGGACAATGCCCCCGGCGTCGAGGTCGCGGCTGTTCAGCGGCGTCAGGTCCTCGGTCTCCAGCACGTAAACGTTGGAGGGCACGCCTTCGTCCAGCCCCAGGTCGCCGTAGAAGGAGTTGAGGTTCAACTGGGGGTTGAAGGGATCGGGATCACCGGAGTAGCTGACCCCGGCGTCGTCGATCATGGCGGTCGGCAGGAAGAATCCAACAAAGCCCAACTGATCGGGCTTGGCATCCGGCGCCTTGATCACGGCGAGGGAGGTGTACATGGCGTCGGTGGGCACCGCCACGACCGGCCCTTCCAGGGCCACGTTGCCGTCGCCGTCGCGCACGGTCACTACCGGGGCGTAGCCGTTGCCGACCAGATAGACGCGGGTGCCGCCCAGGGTCAGGGGCGAGTTGACCTTCAGGACCTGTTTCTCGGCCTCGGCGTCCGGACCTTCCTTCACCGTCATATTGGCGGTGAAGTCCAGGGGCTGGCCGTAGTGGGTCTCGGATTCGCGGTCGAATTCGATCTCGAACTCGTCCAGCGTGAGGGAGTACGGGGAGAGCTGGCTTTCGCTGAAGTTGGAGCCGGGGGTGAAGGTGTCGTAGCTGACCAGGGTGTTGACGAAGGACTCGCCCTCCACCACGATCTTCTGCCCGCTGTAACCGAACAACCCGCCCAGTGCCACGCAGGCCAGGACGCCGATAAGGCTGGTGTGGAAGACCAGGTTGCCGAGTTCCTTGGCAAACCCCCGTTCGGCGCCGACGGACGGCCGGTCGCCGTCCACGTCCCTGACATCCACGCGGTAACCGCGGCGGCGCAGGATCTTCGCGGCATCCCGCACGGCGTCCGCCGGGCTCAGCGATGCCTCCGCAGGAACCGCCAGTGTGCCGTATTCGGGCATCCGGGAAAGCCGGCTCGGTGTGCGCGGAGGCTTGGAGCGCATGGCTTTGAAGTGTGCCTTGGCCCGCGGGATGACGCAGCCGATCAGGGAAATAAACAGCAGCAGGTAGATGGCCGAGAACCAGACGGAGGAATACACGTCGAAGAGCTGGAAGCGGTCCAGCCAGGGCCCGGTTTCGGGATTGTCCTTGAGGTACTGCGTCACCACCGAGGGATCGGCCGGCCGCTGCGGGAACAGTGAACCCGGCACCGCGGCAACGGCCAGCAGCAGGAGCAGGAACAGTGCCGTCTTCATGCTGGTCAGCTGGGTCCAGGCCCAGCGCAGCGTACCCAGCAGCCCCAGAGCGGGCAGCGCAGCGTCGTCCCGGCGTCCCTTGGAGGGGCGGGGCTTCGAGGGGCGTGGCGTTGTTGCCTTGTCTGTCACGTCATCCTGTCCCGGGGTCACGGTGTTCTCATGGTTCGTCTGTTCCTGGTTCGTTGGGTTTTTCATCAGATCGGCAGGGACACGTTACCCAACCAACCTTGGAGCTGGTTGATCCACAGGTTCCACACGCCGCTGACCATCAGCAGGCCGAGGGCGATCAGCATGCCGCCTCCGAAGCGCTGCAGCGCCAGCCGGTGGCGGCGGAAAATGCCCAGTGCGCCCATTCCCCGGCGGAAGCCGATGGCGATAAGCAGGAACGGCAGCCCCAGCCCGAGGCAGTACACGAAGGTCAGGAGGGCGCCTTTTGCTGCGCTTGCGTCGCTGCCGGAAAAGGAGAGCAACTGCACAGCGGACAGCGTCGGGCCGATGCACGGCGCCCAGCCAAGGCCGAAGGTGATGCCCAGCACCGGGGCGCCCCAGAGACCGGCCGGTGGTTTGGCTTCAATCTTGCGGTCACGCTGGAACCAGCTCATTCCGCCCATGAACACAATGCCGAGCAGGATGACCACCAGACCCAGTGCCTGCGAAATCCACGCCTGTTCGGAGCCTTTCAGCCAGGCGCCGAGCTGTCCGATGCCGGCACCCAGGGCAACAAAGACCACGGAGAATCCGAGGACGAACAGACCGATACCCGCGAACATCCTGCCGCGCCGTTGTTTCTGCAGGTCAACACCGGTCAGTCCGGTGACATAGCCGAGGTATCCCGGAACCAGGGGCAGCACACAGGGGGAAAGGAAGGAGACCAGTCCGGCGAGGGCCGCCACCGGGATGGCCAGCAGCACGGATCCGTTCAATACCGTGTCGGCAAAGCTATTGGCAGTGGACTCGGCCACCGGTGCCAGGGCGGGGAGGAAGGACACCGTTCCTACGCTGCCAGCGCGTCGGTGATGAGCGCCTTCAGGGTGCCCTTGTCAGCCAGTCCGAGGATCCGGGCGGCCACGCGGCCGTTCCGGTCCAGCACCAGGGTGGTGGGCACTGCCTGCGGCGGCACGAAACTGGTCATGGCCAGCAGCACACCGCCGTCCTTGTCCTGGAAGCTGGGGTACGGAATGTTGAAGTTCCGCTCAAACGCTTCGGCGGTCGCCTTCTCGTCGCGGATGTTGACGCCGTAGAAGCGTGCGCCCTCACCGGCAAAGTTGTCATGCAGCTCCACCAGGTCCGGTGCTTCCTTCCGGCACGGCGCACACGCCGCGTACCAGAAGTTCAGCACGACGACGTCGCCGGCCCAGTCGGCCGAGCTCACCTCGGTACCGTCGAACAGGGTTGCCGTGAACTGGACGGCCTCGCCGCGCTCTGCGGGATCGTATTCCGTCACCGAGCCGTCTCCGGCGATGTAGTTCTTGTTGTCCCCCGCGTTCGCCTGTTCGGCCAGGGGATCATCGGTGGAGCATCCGGCAGCGGTTGCGGCAAAGGGGACGGCCAGGGCCAGTCCGGCACCGAGCCGAAGGAAGGAGCGGCGGCCTAAGGCATCCGGTTCAGCAGGGCGTGGGCGGTTCTTCAAGGATTTCCAGCTTTCATCGCGGCACGGAGAAGCCACTTCTACAACGCGTAGTAATTCTATTATGCTCCCGGGACATTCGCTGCACCGGGAAGAAGGTCCGCGCTCGGCTCGGCGTAGCGAACGCCGGTCAGCACGGCGCCGTCGAACTGCAGGGTGGTGACCGAGGTCAGCGTACACTCGCGCTGGCGGGGGTCATGCCAAAGCTTCCTGCCCTCCGCTGCCAGCCGGGTGACCCAGATGGGCAGCTGATGGCTGACCAGAACGGCTTCCGCGTTGTCTCCGCCAAGTTCCACGGCGCGCAGCCGTGCGTCATCGACGGCGGACATCATGCGGGCCACCTGCTTGGCGTACGGCTCCCCCCAGGACGGGCGCATGGGATTGCGCAGGAGCGGCCAGTAACGCGGATTGCGCAGCTTGCTCTGGATGCGGGACATACCTTCGAATCGGTTCTCCGCTTCAAGGATCCGCTCATCCGTGACGATGTCGAGGTTGAGAGCGGCTGCCAGCGGAGCCGCCGTTTCCTGGGCACGGGTCAGCGGGGACGCGACCAGGTGGACCAGATTGGCGCCCTGGCTGCGCTGCTCGGTGAAATATTCCGCAACCCGGTCCGCCATTTGGCGTCCCAGATCCGAGAGGTGGAACTCCGGGAGGCGGCCGTACAGAACCTTGTCAGGATTAAAGACTTCACCGTGGCGCACGAGGTGTATGGATGAGCGGGACATGTGTCCCAGTTTCGCAGAGTTGGAGCCAGCTGCTAAATTTTCGGGCATTCCCCGTGAATTTCACTTGAACCTTTAACCAAACCGTGCAACACTAAATGCAAATGCATGAAAATGCCGCAGGGGACCTCCTGCCGGCACAGTTACCAGAAGGAGCTCTCCATGATCCCCAGCGGCCTCACCACCGGAACCTGGAATTTCGATGCCTCACACAGCGAAGTTGGCTTCACCGTCCGTCACGCCGGCATCAGCAAGGTGCGCGGCAACTTCGACAAGGTCGAAGCGACGCTGACTGTCGGCGAGACGCTGGAGGAAACCGCCGTCGCCGTCGTCATCGCCGCCGATTCCTTCAACTCCAACGATGCCAACCGTGACGCCCACGTCAAGGGTCCGGATTTCTTCGACGCCGAGCAGTTCCCGGAGCTGACCTTCACGGCCACCGGTATTGAAGCCTCGGGCTCCACGTACACGGTCACGGGCGACCTGACCATCAAGGGCATCACCCGCCCGGTAGTCATGGACACCGAGTTCAACGGCGTGGCCGTGGACCCGTTCGGCGCCACCCGCTCCGGTTTCTCCGCCAGCACCGTGATCAGCCGCAAGGACTTCGGGCTGACGTGGAACGCTGCACTGGAGACCGGCGGCGTCCTGGTGGGCGACAAGGTCACCATCTCCGTTGATGCTGCCTTCGTAGCGGCCTAGCAACTTCCCCATTCCCCCCCACAGGGCGGCCCCGGACCCATCGGTCCGGGGCCGTTTTTTTGCGCCCGGCTTTTCCGGAGCCCCTGACCATGCAGGGCCCGCAGGGCTACGCTGGGTACTTGGCTGCGGGGGCGCCCCGGCTCTTTCCCGCCGCCGGCACACCCGTCCAGCTGCTTCAAGACACCCTCCAGCAGGCAGGCGGACATGAGCACTCCAGAGAACACTCCCGAGCCGGGCCGCGACCCCAACTACCCGAATAATCCCCCGTACCCCGGCGGTCCCCCGGCACCAGGCGGCGCCGGCGCTCCGGGCGGAGGTGTTGGTCCGGATACCAGGCCGGAGCCGCAGTACGGCCAATACGCTCCACGCCCCTACGGCTATGGACAGGCCTCCGACCAGCCTCCGGGAGCCGGCCAGCCCTCCGGCTACGGGTATCCGGCGCCCCCGGCAGTCCCTGCCAAAGCATCTCCACCGCGCGAGGTCATCACCGGTTCCTGGTTGATCATCGCAGCAGGCGTCTTGAGCTTTATCTACAACATCATCACCTCGTTCGCCCTTCCCTCCGTGCTGACTCCCCAGGAAAAACAGGCGTTCAGCGATGCCGGGCTGGATGACGGAAACGTGACCACCTTCCTCGTTTCCTTCGGCATTGTCATAGCCCTGATCGGCTTTGGAATCTACCTCCTGATCGCCCTCTTCGTCCGGCGTGGAAAGAACTGGGCACGCATCCTTGGCACCGTGTTTGCGGCCTTCGCACTGGTTGGCATCTTCACCATGCTCGGCTCCTACTTCACTTCCCCGGTAACCCTAATCTCACTGGTGTCCAGTCTGTTGGGAATTGCGGGCATCGTGATGCTGTACCTGAAGCCGTCGGCCCCGTACTTCCGCAGGGCTCCGCTGTACCCGTACTGACTCCCTTTCCAGGGCCTCCGGCAGGTTTCGGCCGGGAGTTCGGCCCTCTCGGGGCGGGTTCTGCAGGGAAGGGGTCACAGGCTGGTTGCCCCCGCGTAGCGTTGTGTTTTCTTCCGGCGATGGATTGCTTCCGCAGCCCGCGCCGTAGGATGCCGTTCCGCCGTGAAGGGGAGGACCATGGCCGCACTGCTTCCAAACCCGCCACACCAAAAACCACATCTTCCGCTGCGTTACCAGCAGCATTATTCGGGGCATGCCGTGCCCGGCGGCATGGTGATTCCGGAACCGCCCGACTATCCCCCGGCAATATCCGGGAGCATTGCAGGAGACGGCGCGCCCGAGGCCGGTGCCGGACCCCTCGCACCCCCATCCGGTGCCGGATCCGACGGCCGCCATGCCGCTTACCTCTGGCTTAGGGCAGGGTTGCTTGGTGCCATCGGCTGGCTGAGTGCCGGAGTGCGCGGTGCCTTCGGCTGGCTCGGCGCCGGGGCACGCGGCACCTTCGGCTGGGTCCGTGCCGGGGTGCTGGGAACCGCCGCCTGGATAAAGGCTCTTGCACACCGCACGTCCCAACATGCCCGGTCCGGGGCACACGCCGTCTCCCTGGGAGTCCAAGCCGGAGCCCGCACCACCTCGACCGCCGCCCGCACCGGAGCCACACAAGTACGCAACGGGGCACACGCCGTCTCCCTAGGAGTCCAGGCCGGAGCCCGCACCACCTCAACCGCCGCCCGCACCGGAGCCACACAAGTACGCAACGGGGCACACGCCGTCTCCCTCGGAGTCCAGGCCGGAGCCCGCACCACCTCAACCGCAGCCCGCACCGGAGCCACACAGGTACGCAACGGGGCACACGCCGTGTCCCGCACGGTCGGGAACTGGATCAGGGCCGGGGCACGTGCTGTTTCGGTCTTTGTCCTGGCTGTCGCGCACACAGTCTCCGTTGCTGCCCGCGCCGTCGCACACGCCACCGCCGTGGGTGCCCGAAGCACGGCCCGCGCCGTCGCACACGCCGCCACCGTAACGGCCCACGCCGTCGCACACGCCGCCACCGTAGCCGCCCGCGCCGTAACCCATGCGGCAAAGACCTCGGCCCGAGTCACCACGCACGCCACCGCCGTGGGCGCCCGAAGCACGGCCCACGCCGTTTCGGTTTCGGCAGTAGCCACCACGCATGCCACCGCCGTCGGCACCCGCGCCGTAGCAGGCGCGGTGTCCACGGCGGCGCGCACGGTCTCGCGTGCGCTCTCCAAAGCGGCCCGCAGCACGGCGCACTTCGTGGGGGCCGCGGTGCGCAAAATTGCGCACATCGTTGCCATGACAACCCGCGCTGGGCTTCGCATCACCGCGTCGGGTGCCCGGGCGGTGCAATCCCGGCTGCCCTCGCATACCGGCAATCCCGCCCCCATCATCGCTGCCGCGTGTTCCCTTGTTGCAGGAGCCGGCCTGCTCAATCTGGGGAACACCATCTCAACCGTTTCCCGCATGGCCGTTCCCGAATCGCTGCCGCCTGTGCTGACCTTCTTCGAACGCTTCGGGATCACCGGCACTCTCTACACCAGGACCCTTGCCGCCGTGGATATCGCCTACGCCCTGGTCATCTTCGGGATTGCGTGCCTCATGGCGGTGGCACTCCGGGACAAGCGCCGCTGGGCGCGGATTGTCTCGGCGATGCTGGCGGTCACGGCGCTCTTCTTCGCGGTCAATGCCGGGCTGGGTGTCCAGGCGGCGGCAGCTGGCCTTGCCGCTGTCGGATCTGGCCTCACGTTCACAAAGGGGGCAGCTCCCTGGTTCCGGCGGCGGACCCTGGAGCCCGAGCCGGTCCCGGACGAGTCACTGGACACAGAGCGGATCCCCGCGGAACAGATCCAGGCGGAGTTGCTCCGGATGGATCGGCCTTAGCGCGCCAGCCGGGCACGCTCGGCTATCCGCAAGGCCTGGGACCGCTGTGCATGGTAGGCCAGGATCTGCAGTTCAGTTGCCATGTCCACCTTGCGGATCTGGACGTCATCCGGTGCCTGAAGCACCACGGGAGCGAAATTGAGGATACTGGTTATCCCCGATTCCACGAGGCGGTCGCAGAGATCCTGGGCCACCTCGGCAGGCACCGCGAGCACCGCCATGTTTGCCCGGGTCTTCGCCAGAACAGCCTCGAGTGAGTCCACCGGACTGATCCTCAGCCAGCCCACCTCCTGGCCGATCACCATCGGGTCGGCATCCAGGAGTGCCACTACTTCGAAGCCCCGGGATCCGAAACCGGGGTAGCCGGCCAGCGCCCGGCCCAGGTTGCCCGCGCCGACTATGGCCACCCGCCAAGTCAGCGTGAGCCCCAGCGCAGCGGAAATCTGTCCACTGAGGTACGCGACGTCATATCCCACGCCCCTGGTCCCGTATGACCCGAGGTAGGACAGGTCCTTGCGCAGCTTGGGAGAATTCACCCCGGCGGCTTCGGCCAGCTCATCCGAGGACACGCGCTCAATCCCGTCGCCCAGCATGGCAGTCAGCACCCGCAGGTACACCGGCAGGCGGTCCAGCGAGGCCGGGGGTATGTGCCGCTGGGCAGCCGCACCTGCCGGAGGTGCTCCGGCGGACTTGCTGCCGTTCCCTGTATCCCGTTCCAGCGCCGTGCGCCTCGACCGGGCATCCTCGGATGCCATTACGCCCCCAGCAGACGCCGCAGCCGTACTTCGTCGATTTTCCAGAAGTCCCGCTGGACTCCGTCGATGAACAGCACCGGGATCTCTTCCCCGAAGCGTGCGGCCAGTTCCGGGTCTTCATCGGCATTGCGCTCCTGCCACTGCACACCAAGATCCTTCCCCACGCGCTGAAGCACGAGCCGGGCATCTTCGCACAGGTGGCAGCCCGGTCTGGTCAGGAGGACTACATGGGGGACCGTGGATTCGCTCATATGTCCAAAGTAGCCCCATCACGTCCCATTTCCGCGCCCGGGCCGGGTTTTGCGTAGACTCGGACTATGCCCCGAGCCACTGCAGTCCGAGCCTCCGGAACTACGCATGCTGCGGGCAAACCCGGCGAAGCCGCCTTTTTCGACGTCGACAATACGCTGATGCGCGGCGCGAGCCTGTTTCACGTGGGCCGGAAAATGTACCAGCGGAAAGTCTTCACCATTCGTGAAGTAGCCGGGTTCGCGGCCAAGCAGCTGCGATTCACGTTTCAGGGGGAAAACCTCAAAGACGTGCATGCTGTCCGGGACGCTGCGCTGGCCTTCGCCACGGGGCTCTCCTCGGAAGATGTACGCACACTCGGCGAAGAAGTCTACGACGAGATGATCGAGTCCAAGATCTGGCCCGGCACCCGGGCACTGACCCGGCAGCATATGGAGTCCGGCCGGCCCGTCTGGCTGGTGACCGGAACACCGATTGAAGTTGCGTCCGTCATTGCCAGCCGGCTCGGGCTCACCGGAGCCCTCGGCACCGTCAGCGAAGTCGCCGACGGCAGGTACACCGGACGCCTGGTCGGCGAATTCCTCCACGGACCGGCCAAGGCCGCGGGCGTCCAGGCCCTGGCGGAAAAGGAAGGACTGGACCTGCAGAACTGCTGGGCGTACAGCGATTCCTACAACGACGTACCGCTGCTGACCCTGGTAGGGCACCCGGTGGCGATCAATCCCGACACACGCCTTCGCCGTCATGCCCGTGAGCGCAACTGGCCCGTCTATGATTTCCGGTCCGGCCGGAGGGCCGCGACGCTGGGGCTGAAATCAGCCACCGTGGCAGGGGCCGGTTACGGTCTCTGGCGGGGCTTCTCCTGGGTCCGGGACCGCTGATCCTCCGGAACAGCTGACCGTCAGCGCCATTCCTTAAAAACCGGAGCCCGCCTGTCCGTGAGGACTGGCGGGCTCTGCCGCAGCGGATCCGAGGCTGCCTAAGCAGCAGCGGAACCACTGACAGCCGTCGCGGCGAAGGGTCTATCTACTTCTTATTGCGACGCTGGTGACGGGTCTTGCGAAGCAGCTTGCGGTGCTTCTTCTTGGCCATACGCTTGCGGCGCTTCTTGATTACTGAACCCACAGAGTCCTCACAAACTTATTAGGAGTCACCGGCCTCCATCCCCTGCTGCCGTGGCTGCAGAGGCTGTTTGCCGGTAGTTACTGGCGACGATTAAAACGTTCCTTAACAGGGTACAGCTTCAACGCTGTGGAATTTGCCAGCCTGCAGCCGCCGCCGGGAACAGTCTTTCATCCGCTGTTCCCCGGCGCGCATTTACCGGCAGCAGCGCTACGCCGAGTCGGAACGACGGTCAACGACGGCGTCCCGAAGCACCTGCTGGACAGCCGATTCCGGCACCCGGTACGACCGGCCGAAACGAACCGCCGGCAGTTCGCCGGAATGCACCAGGCGGTACACCGTCATTTTGGAGACGCGCATGACCTCGGCAACTTCCGATACCGTCAGAAACCGCACATCCGAGAAATTTCCCTCGTCTGCCATTTAGTCCCGTTCCTTTGCTCATTGCTGCCGCTCCCGCAGCAACCCGATGGGAGCTCCTGGGGATGAGGGACATCGCGCCACCGGCCGGTTGCGACGTGCGTCACAGATGGCCCCGTATGTCCCTACTGTAGTGGCAGGAGTAACCATAGTGGAAGTTCCTTCGGCTGCGGCGGGCCCGGCCGCCGCAAGCGAAGCCTAGATCACGCCCTGGGCCAGCATTGCATCGGCAACTTTCACGAAGCCGCTGATGTTGGCGCCCACCACGTAATCGCCGGGCGCACCGTAGTCCTCGGCCGTCCGGGCACACCGCTCGTGGATATTGACCATGATTTCGCTGAGCCGGCGCTCCGTATGCTCAAAGGACCATGCGTCCCGGCTCGCATTCTGCTGCATCTCCAAGGCCGAGGTGGCGACACCGCCGGCGTTGGCTGCCTTGCCGGGGCCGAACAGCACCCCGGCGCTTTGGAAAGCGGCAATGGCTGCCGGGGTGCACGGCATGTTCGCGCCCTCGGCCACTGCCCGGACCCCGGACTTGATCAGTGCCGCGGCATCCGATTCGTCCAGTTCATTCTGGGTGGCGCAGGGCAGGGCAACGCCGGCCCCTGCGTCCCAGATGGATCCGTCCGGCACGAAGTTCACGGAAGGTCCGCGACGCTCGGCATACTCCGCGATCCTGCCCCGTTCCACTTCCTTGATCTGCCGCAGCAGCGGAACATCGATGCCCTTCTCATCAACGACGTAGCCCGAGGAATCCGAACATGCCACCACGGTGGCGCCGAGCATCTGGGCCTTATCTATGGCGTTGATGGCTACGTTTCCCGAGCCGGAGACAATGACGCGCTGCCCGTCCAGGCTCATGCCCTTGGCCTTGAGCATTTCCTCGACAAACATCACCACGCCGTAGCCGGTGGCCTCGGGGCGGACCAGGGATCCGCCCCAGCTCACGCCCTTGCCGGTCAGCACACCGGATTCATAGCGGTTCGTGATGCGTTTGTACTGCCCGAAAAGATAACCGATTTCACGGCCGCCGACGCCGATGTCGCCGGCCGGAACGTCCGTGTACTCACCGATGTGCCGGTACAGCTCGGTCATGAAGGACTGGCAGAAGCGCATCACCTCGGCATCGGACCTGCCCCGGGGATCAAAGTCGGAGCCGCCCTTGCCGCCGCCGATGGGCATGCCGGTGAGCGCGTTCTTGAAAATCTGCTCGAAACCCAGGAATTTAATGATCCCGAGGTACACCGAGGGGTGGAACCGCAGTCCGCCCTTATACGGGCCCAGGGCCGAGTTGAACTCCACCCGGAAGCCCCGGTTGATCTGCACCTGGCCCCGGTCATCCACCCAGGGCACCCGGAAGATGATCTGCCGCTCAGGTTCACAGATCCTCTGCAGGATCGCGGCTTCGGCGAACTCGGGATGCTTGCGCAGCACCGGTGCGAGGGAGTCGAACACTTCCACCACCGCCTGGTGGAATTCCGTTTCTCCGGGATTGCGGCGGAAAACGTCGTCGCGCACGCGTGTCAGTACACGTTCCATGAGCTGCTCCTTAGAGGTAGGGCTTCCCGCTTAGGACTACGCTAGCCCCGCGGGCAGTGGCGAAGCGATATCAGGCAGGCCCAACGGCCCGGCAAGCCGTGTCCCTAGGACCGGCGGCGGCGGAATCTGGGGAACTGGCCGAACAGGTCTGCCGCCCGTTCCGCGGCGCGGCCGACGGTACGGCCGAGGTTCGGCACGCCGGCGTCCGCGGGCAGCGGCGTCCGGGTCTCCGCGGCCCCGGGCACCAGTGCGCCGGCGGCAGCGGCGGCAGCCGTGGCGCGCGGAGGGGCGGCTGCAACGGAGGTAAGGAGCGGCGTCGTTTCCGCCAGGGACGGCAGGTCAAAAGCCCGCAGCCACAGGACCAGTTCCTCCAGCGGAGCCGTCTCCAGGGAGTAGTACCGGCGCTGGCCTTCGGCACGCATGGAGACCAGGCCCGCTTCGCGCAGCACCTTGAGGTGTTTGGAGGCCGTCGGCTGGCTGACCTCGAGCTCATCCACCAGTGTTCCCACGGATTTATCGCCGGTACGCAGGGCACCCAGGATTTCGCGCCGCGTACCTTCGGCGATTACTGCAAACACATCGTCAAACACCATGCCATTTACCCTAGCGGGATATGGAACCCGGAGCATCCCGCATTACGGCTAGTCGAACCACGGGTCAAGCCCGTGCATCGGAAACAGTTCCTTGCGGGTGGCCATGACGGTCCGGTCGATCTCGTCATTGGGGTCATACCCTACTTCCCAGGACCGCCACCAGAGATCGGCTCCGTCGCCTAGCGTTTCCCCGCACTGGACGCCGTGCTTTTCCAGCACATAGTCGCGCCAGGCCGCGGGCAGCGGAGTGGAGGGACGGACCCGGCCGTTTGTAGCCACGGACATCAGCAGCGCCCAGGACCGCGGAACCACGGAGGCCACGTTGTAGCCGCCCCCGCCGGTGGCGATCCAACGGCCCTCGCACAACCGGCCCGCCAGATCGCTGATGGTCAGGGCGACCTGCCGCTGGGCTTCCACGCTGATCCGCAGGCCCGTCATGGGATCATCCTTGTGGCTGTCGCAGCCGTGCTGGCTGACGATCACTTCCGGAGCGAACGCTTCCGTCAGCTGGGGAACCACGGCGTGGAACGCACGCAGCCAGCCGGCGTCGGTGGTGCGCGCCGGTACGGCAATGTTGACCGCGGTTCCCTCGGCTGCCTTGCCGCCGGTTTCATTCGCGAATCCCGTCCCCGGAAACAGCGTCAGGCCGCTTTCATGCAGCGAGATGGTCATGACGCGCGGATCGTCCCAGAAAATGTTCTGGGTTCCGTCGCCGTGGTGGGCGTCGACGTCGATGTACACCACCCGGTTCACGCCGTTGGCGAGAAGGCGCGCGACGGCGGCGGCGGCGTCGTTGTAGACGCAGAAACCGGACGCTTTTGCATAGCCGGCATGATGCATGCCGCCGGCGAAGTTCACGGCGTGCGTCGCCTCGCCGGACAGAATCGCGTCGGCTGCGACCAGGGAACCGCCGACCAGCCGGGCGCTGGCCTCGTGCATGCCGGCAAAAGCCGGGGTGTCCTCGGTCCCCAGTCCCAGCAGCGTATTGCTGTTCGCCGGGTCGGCTCCGGCCGCCTGCACGGCGCTGATGTAGTCATACCCGTGGACCGTCAGCAGGTCGGCAGCGGAGGCGACATAGGGTTCGGCCGTCCGGACGCCTTCGAGGTCGAAAAGCCCCAGTTCGCGGGCCAGCCGTGCGGTGAGGTCCAGACGCACCGGACTCATGGGGTGGCCTGCACCGAAGTTGTAAGCCAGCATGGATTCATCCCAGACAATGCACGTCGGCATAATGGGAAGGCTTAGCCCGGAACTGATCATGCAGACAGGCTACGTGATACGGGCGCTACTCTGATATTGGCGTCCGCACCCATCTGCCGGACAAGTACCACTACTGTGCGGAACCACCGCGGAAAAGAACTGACGACCATGGCATTCCCACGGCAATCCCTGCTGGAAAAGGGGCAGCACAACGGTCCTGCCATCGTCGCCGGGATCCGGCGGTTCGTGGGCGGGATGGTCACCGGCCGTCCTGCCCGGCTGGCGCTTATCGTCTTCAGCCTGGTCATCCTGTTGTTCACCGCCCTGCTGAGCCTGCCGGCGGCCGCCAGCAGCGGAGAAGCAGCACCGCTGCATGATGCCTTCTTCACTGCCGTTTCGGCGGTCTGCGTCACCGGTCTGACAGTGGTCTCCACCGCCACCTACTGGTCCACGTTCGGGCAGGTGCTGATCCTGATCGCCATCCAGGTGGGCGGACTGGGCATCCTCACCCTGGCCTCGCTGCTGGCCCTGGCCGTAAACAAACGGCTCGGGGTCCGCGGCAAACTGATGGCACAGGAAGGCATGAACACGGGCCGGCTCGGCGAGGTGGGCCACCTGCTGCGCATTGTCTTCAGCACCGCCGTCGTTATTGAACTGGCGCTTGCCGTAGTGATGGCACCGCGCTTCATGATCCTGGGCGAATCCCCCGGCCAGGCCATCTGGCACGCGGTGTTCTATTCCATTTCCGCCTTCAACAACGCCGGCTTCACGCCCCACTCCGACGGCCTGGTGCCCTATGAAGAGGACCTGTGGATCCTGGTGCCGCTGATGGTCGGCGTCTTTATCGGCTCGCTCGGCTTTCCCGTGATCATGGTCCTGCTGCAGACCCGCAGCCACATCAGCAAGTGGAACCTGCACACCAAGCTGACCATGCTGGTGTCCTCCATCCTCCTGGTTTCCGGTGCCGTGCTCTGGGGTGCGTTCGAGTGGTTCAACACCCGCACCATCGGGGATCTGTCCCTGGGTGACAAAATCATCCACTCGATCTTCGCCTCGGTGATGACCCGTTCGGGCGGCTTCAACCTGGTTTCCATGACGGATCTGGATTCCAGCACCCTGCTCGTCACCGACATGCTGATGTTCGCGGGCGGCGGCTCGGCCTCCACTGCCGGCGGTATCAAGGTCACCACCATCGCCGTACTGTTCCTCGCCGTGGTGGCCGAAGCCCGCGGCGACGCCGATGTCCGAGCCTTCGGCCGCACCATCCCCCAGGGCGCCATGCGGGTGGCCATCTCGGTGACCATCCTGGGTGCCACACTGGTGGCGGTGGCCACCTCGGCACTCCTGGTCATCACCGATGAATCCCTGGAGCCGGTGGTCTTCGAAGTCATTTCCGCGTTCGCCACGGTGGGGCTGAGTACGGGCATCAGCGAGGCGCTGCCGCCCGCGGGCAAGTACGTCCTGTCGATGCTGATGTTCGCCGGACGCGTCGGAACCATTACCCTTGCCGCGGCCCTTGCCGTGCGCCACCGCAACACCCTTTACCACTACCCCGAAGAAAGGCCGATCATTGGCTGACAGACCTCCCCACAACGCACCGGTCCTGGTTATCGGTCTTGGCCGCTTCGGAGCCGCCACTGCCGAGCAGCTGGTCCGGCAGGGCCGCGAAGTCCTGGCCGTGGAACGCGATCCGGAACTCGTGCAGAAGGCCTCCGGCCTGCTGACGCACGTCGTCCAGGCCGACGCGACGAACATCGAGGCACTCAAGCAGCTGGGCGCGGAGGACTTCTCCGCCGCCGTCGTCGGCGTGGGCACCTCGATCGAGTCCAGCGTGCTGATCACCGTGAACCTGGTGGACCTGGGCATCGAGCACCTGTGGGTCAAAGCCATCACGCCTGCGCACGGCAAGATCCTCACCCGCATCGGCGCGAACCACGTGATCTATCCGGAGGCCGACGCCGGCCGCCGGGCCGCGCACCTGGTGGGCGGGCGGATGCTGGACTTCATCGAGTTCGACGACGGTTTTGCGATCGTGAAGATGTACCCGCCGAAGGAGACGCAGGGTTTCACCCTCGGCGAGTCCAATGTGCGGGCCAAGTACGGCGTCACCGTGGTGGGCGTGAAATCCCCCGGCGAGGATTTCACCTACGCGCAGCCTGACACCAAGGTCTCCAGCCGGGACACCCTGATTGTGTCCGGCCACGTGGATCTGCTGGAACGGTTCGCCGCCCGGCCGTAAGGTTTCACGGTCCGGCCACGGTCCTGCCGGTCGGCCGGCTAGGCCGTGAGCTGGTTGGTGATTTCCTGGGCGCGGGCCGCTGCGGCACGGGCCCCGGTCTCGATGATGCCGGGAAGGTTCAGCTCGTCGAAGGTCCGGATGGCTGCCTCGGTGGTGCCGTTCGGGCTGGTGACGCCCCGGCGCAGGCTGGAGGCATCGGCGTCGGGCTCGGCCAGCATGTAACCGGCCCCGGCCACCGTTTCACGGGCAAGCAGTGCGGACAGGTCCGGATCCAGACCCAGCTCCGCGCCGGCACGGGCCATGGCCTCGGCCAGGTAGAACGCGTAGGCAGGGCCGGAACCGCTGACGGCGGACACTGCGTCCACCTGCTCCTCGGGAACCTCCACCACCGTGCCCGTGGCGGACAGTACGCGGCGGGCCAGGTCCATGGCCTCCGGTCCGGCGGAACGGCCGGCGGAAATGGAGGTGACACCGCGGCCGAGGCGGGACGGGGTGTTGGGCATCGCGCGGATCACGGGCTGGTCCTGGGGCAGCAGCGACTCCATCAGGGCCAGGGGCACGGCAGCCGCCACGCTGAGCACCACGGCGCCGCGGGGAAGGTCGGCCGCAACTTCGCGCAGGACGTCCGCGACCTGCACGGGCTTGACGCCCACGATGACCAGGTCCGCGCCGGCCACGGCTTTCCGGTTCGCGTCCGGGTCCTCGCTGCCGGCGAGGACCGTGATGCCGTGGGTGGTGCGAAGCTCCTCGGCCCGCCCTGCACTGCGGACGGTGGCGGTGACCTGCCCGGCGGCCAGGCCGCCGGCGAGGATGCCGCCCAGGATTGCCTCGTTCATCGAGCCGCAGCCCAGGAATGTCAGTCGGGGATTCAATGCGCTTTCCATGACGTCGATTCTTTCATGCTCCGCATCACGGGCAGCTCCGGACGAAGGCCGGGCTACCGCCGGGCAGGCGTGCCGACGGGCGGGCCGGCACATGCTTCGGTCCTACTGGGCGTCGCCGCGGGCCAGAAGTGCCTTCTGATGCAGGTGCTCGCGGGCGAAGTCCAGGGTCTGCTTCAACTGGTCCTCGCGTTCCCCCGCACCCCGCGCCTTCCGGGTGCTGACTTCCACGGCCACGACGCCGGTGAACCCGGCATCCGCCAGGTAGGACAGCGCCTCGGCGCACCGCTGCGTGCCTTCACCGGGAAGCAGGTGCTCATCCCTGCCGTTGGGCGTGCCGTCGGTCAGGTGCACGTGCCGGAGCCGCTTGCCGAGCCGGCGGATCTGCTCGAACGAGTCCATGCCGGCGATGGCCGCATGTGAAAAGTCCCAGGTCACGTTGTCGTACGGCTCCGGAACAGGATTCCAGTGCGGCAGGTAGGCCTTCGCCTCCCGGCCGCGGACCCGCCAGGGATACATGTTCTCCACCGCAATGGTGACCCCGTACTGTTCGGCGATGTCCCGCACGCCCTCGGCGAAGTTTTCGGCATATCCCGTCTGCCAGCGGAACGGCGGGTGCGTAACCACTGTCGAGGCCCCCACTTCCGCAGCCATCGCGGCGGACAACTCGATCTTGGTCCAGGCAGCACCCCATACCTGCTGCGTCAGGAGCAGGGTGGGGGCATGGATGGCAAGGATCGGCTGCTGATACCGTTCGCTCAGGTCCTTCAGCGAATCCGGGTCCTGGCTGACCTGGCTGTTGGTGACCATGATTTCGACGCCGTCATAGCCCAGGTCGTGGGCCATGGCAAAAGTGTCATGCACGGACAGCGGGTACACGGATGCGCTGGACAGTGCCACCGGGATGGCGGCCCGTCCGGATGACGGCAGGGGTGTCTGCATGTCAGCTCGGCTCTCCATTGGCGGACGGTCCTGCTCCGGCGGCCACGAGGAATTCCTCGCCCTCAACAGGCCCGCGCGGCAGGTCACCGGTGGTTTCAAAACGCAGGGTGTCGAACCGGCGCAGGATCAGGCCCTCGCGCAGCGCCCACGGGCAGATCTTCAGCACGGGCACGTCAAAGGCTTCCATAGCGGCCTGCGCCACGAGGGCACCGGCCAGCATCTGCGGCGCGCGCAGCGCCGAGACACCGTCCAGTCCGGAACGTTCCCGGGCGCTCAGTGCGCCCAGCCGTTTGGTCCAGAGGGACAGGTCCTCCAGGGTGAGCACCCGGGGCGCAAACGGTCCGGCGGCCGACGGCGCGGCCCCGGCAATGCGGGCCAGCGACCGGAACGTCTTGGACGTGCCTGCCACCAGGTCCGGGCGGCCGAAGGCAGCGAACTCCTCAGCCGCCTCGCCTACCAAGCCGCGGATGTACTTGCGGAGCTTCTTGATGCTCTTGGGCGTGGGCGGATCCTCGGGAAGCCAGTCCCGGGTCAGCCGTCCGGCGCCGAGCGGCAGCGAACGGGCAATCTCCGGCAGTTCGTCCTGGCCCAGGGCCATCTCGAAGGATCCTCCGCCGATGTCCAGGTCCAGGATGGAACCGGCACCCCAGCCGTACCAGCGGCGCACGGCCAGGAAAGTCATGGCTGCTTCGTCTCCGCCGGAGAGTTCCTCCAGCCGCACCGGGGTTTCGCGCTGCACCCGGGCCAGGACCTCGGTGCCGTTGGCCGCCTCCCGGATAGCCGAGGTGGAAAAGGCCAGCAGGTCCTGGGCACCGTGCCGGCGGGCAAAGTCCCAGGCCTCGTTGACGAACCCAATGAGCTCGTCCTGCCCGGCACCGCTGATCGCGCCGTCGGCGTCCAAATAGGACACCAGCTGCAGCGGCCGCTTGTGCGAGGCGAAGGGGACGGGACGGGCACCGGGATGCGCGTCCACCAGCAGCAGGTGGACGGTATTGGACCCGATGTCGAGGACGCCTAGGCGCATGATTCCATTATCGCTCTACCGCCCCTACTTCTTCGCTGGAGCTTTCCGCGGAGCGGCACGCTTCTTCACGGGCTTCTTCGCGGGACCCTTTTCGCGCTTCTCCGCGAGGAGTTCGATGGCCTGCTCGCGGGTCAGCTCCTCGATGGCCGTGGAACGGGGCACCGTGATGTTCGTGATGCCGTCGGTGATGTACGGGCCGAACCGGCCGTCCTTGACCACAATCGGCTTCTCGGACACAGGATCCGTGCCGAACTCCGCCAGCGGGGCCGCAGCCTGCCGGCCGCCGCGCTGCTTCGGCTGGGAGTAGATCTCCAGGGCCTGTTCCAGCGTGATCGTGAAGATTTCCTCCTCGGTGCCGATGGAGCGCGAGTCCGATCCCTTCTTCAGGTACGGGCCGAACCGGCCGTTCTGCACGGTGATCTCGTTGCCCTCGGCGTCGGTGCCCAGGACGCGCGGCAGCTTCATCAGCTTCAGCGCTTCCTCAAGGGTGACCGTTTCCACGCTCATGGACTTGAACAGCGAACCGGTGCGCGGCTTGACCTTCACCGGCTTCTTCGGGGGCTTGGGCTTGCCGTTCTTGTAATACTCAACCGGCTGGTTGGCGAGGTCCTCTTCGGTGGGTTCCGGGATCAGCTCGATCACGTACGGGCCGTAGCGGCCGTTGCGGGCCACGATGGTCCGGCCCGTCTCCGGATCGGTGCCGAGGACGCGTTCCTCGGGGGCTGCGGTCTCCATGAGTTCCACGGCCTTCTCGGCCGTGAGTTCATCCGGAGCCAGATCCTCGGGAACGTTTGCCCGCTCGGGTTCGGTCCCTTCGGGGGCGTCGGCGGGCAGCGGACGTTCCAGGTAGGGGCCGAACTTGCCTACGCGCAGCACAATGCCGTCGGCAATCTCGATGGAGTTGATGGCCTTGGCGTCGATTTCACCGAGGTCGTTGACGATGGTGTGGAGGCCGGTTTCCACCCGGTCCCCGTAATAGAACTGGTTCAGCCATTCCACGCGTCCGGCCTCGCCGCGGGAAATGCGGTCCAGGTCCTCTTCGAGTTCCGCCGTGAAGTCATAGTCCACGTAATCCGTGAAGTGCTCCTCCAGCAGGCGGACCACGGAGAACGCGATCCAGCTCGGCACCAGCGCCTGGCCGCGGTTGGTGACGTAGCCGCGGTCCATGATGGTGGAGATGGTGGCGGCGTAGGTGGAGGGACGGCCGATGCCGAGCTCTTCGAGCATCTTCACCAGCGACGCTTCAGTGAACCGCGGCGGCGGGGAGGTCTCGTGGCCGTTGGCAGCGATGTCGGCGGCACTGAGCCGGTCCTCGGCCTTCAGCACGGGCAGACGCGCACCATCGGTGCCCTCGGCGTCGTCGTCCTCGCGGACGGCGTCGCGGCCTTCCTCGTAGGCGGCCATGAACCCGCGGAAGGTGATGACCGTACCGGAGGCCGAGAACTCAGCGTCGCGCCCGTCGGCGGAGACCGCACCGAGGCGCACGGACGCGGTGGAACCCTTGGCATCGGCCATCTGGGACGCGACCGTGCGCTTCCAGATCAGCTCGTAGAGCTTGAATTCGTCACCGCGCAGCGAGGACGCGACCTGGGCCGGGGTGCGGAAGGAGTCACCCGCGGGGCGGATGGCTTCGTGCGCTTCCTGGGCGTTCTTGGACTTGCCCTTGTAGACGCGCCGGGCTTCGGGCACGTATTCGGGACCGTACAACTCCGAAGCCTGCCGGCGGGCCGCGTTGATGGCCTGGTCCGACAGCGCCGGGGAATCCGTACGCATATAGGTGATGTAACCGTTCTCATACAGCCGCTGGGCCACCTGCATGGTCACCCGGGAGGAGAAGCGCAGCTTGCGGCCGGCTTCCTGCTGCAGGGTGGAGGTGGTGAACGGTGCGGCCGGACGGCGGGTGTACGGCTTGGTGTCCACGGAGCGGACGGTGAACGCAGCCGATTCCAGGCCGGCCGCCAGCGATACGGCGGACGCTTCGTCCAGATGCACGGCAGTCTTGGACTTCAGTTCGCCACGGTCGGTGAAGTCCTTACCGGTGGCAACGCGCGCGCCGTCGACGGAGACCAGGCGGGCCTTGAACTTTTCGGCTGCCTCAGTGGCGAAGGTGCCGGCGAGGTCCCAGTACGACGCCGGACGGAACGCCATGCGCTCACGCTCGCGTTCCACCACCAGGCGGGTGGCGACGGACTGCACGCGCCCGGCGGACAGGCCGCGGGCCACCTTGCGCCAAAGCACCGGGGAAATCTCGTAGCCGTACAGCCGGTCAAGGATGCGGCGGGTTTCCTGGGCATCCACCATGGCCACGTCGACGTCGCGCATTTCCAGCAGGGCACGCTGGATGGCCTCGCGGGTGATTTCGGGGAAGGTCAGCCGGTGCACGGGAACCTTGGGCTTGAGTACCTGCAGCAGGTGCCACGCGATGGCCTCGCCTTCGCGGTCACCGTCAGTTGCGAGGTAGAGCTCGTCGGCGTCCTTCAGCGCGGCCTTGAGCTCGGCCACCTTCTTCTTCTTGTCGGCGGAGACCACGTAATACGGCTCAAAGTCGTTGTCGAGGTCCACGGCGAACTTGCCGACGCCGGTCTTCTTCAGCTCGGCGGGCAGATCGGAGGGCTGCGGAAGGTCGCGGATGTGACCCATCGACGCCGTCACCTCGAAGCCCTCGCCCAAGTACCCGGCAATGGTCTTGCCCTTGGCCGGAGACTCGACAATTACAAGCTTCTTGCCGGTCTTCTTGTCCGTTGCCTTAACTGGCACTGTTCTCCTACGTAACGGGTGGTTCAAATGAATTAGGGCGCTTCGTTCCGGGCGCTTGCGGAGCATCCGCGGTCCGGTACATCCACAGACAGTATGCGCGATGCCCCAGCACTAGGGTAACTGGAAAGCACCGCAGCCCCCGACCCGCGCCGGGTTAGGCCCGGTGCCTTACCAGCGGTCCGGAATGAGGAACCCGTCCAACACCAGATTACGCACTTCCGAGATCAGGTTTTCGCCAAACCCTGAATCCGGCCGGTCCAGCAGTGCGGCCAGGGCGGACACAATCTGGCCCACGGAGAGCTCCCCGTCACATGCCGAGACAAAACCGGTGAGTTCGGTGCTCATCAGGTTGGTCCGCCGCAGCCCGGCGCCCTGGCGGAGCAGGATCACCCCCGGATGCTCGGCTCCGGGACGCTGATGGCGTTCCTCCGTGACGTCGTCGGCGACGCGCAGGTGCTCATCCGCCAGGTGGGTGCGGGAGCTGACCCAGTCGAACCGGCGGACGGCGGCCTCCAGATGCGGGCCGAGGGGCTGTTCGACGGGGTGGGTGATCTCCTCGAACCTGCGCAGCGGGCGCGCAGCGGGCGTCGGGCGCCGGCGCAGCCACATGGACCCGAAGCCCACCGATCCGACGTTCCGGGACGCGAAATCCGCCAGATAACCGGCATAGGCTTCCGCGTACTCGGTCCGTTCACGGCCCTGGGCCGCATCGCGGAGCCACATTTCGGCGTACTCGGGCGGCGTGAGGGTTTCCCGCTGGATGACCCAGGCGTCGGTGCCGTCCGGAAGCCACTGCTCCAGACGCTCGGACCAGTCCTCCTCCCGGCCGGCGGGGATCTCCCAGTTGCCCAGCATCTGGGCGGTGCCGCCCGGCCGCAGGACCCCTTCCAGTCCGGCGGCGAGTGCGGCAACGATACCGTCTCCGGCCAGCCCGCCGTCGCGGTAGGTGAACCGCTCGGCTTCCGCGTCGGTTCCGGTGCGGGGGGTGATGACAAACGGCGGGTTGGAAACCACCAGGTCAAATTCCTCCCCTGCCACCGGCTCCAGCAGGCTTCCCAGCCGGAGCGTGAACCGTTCCTGGGGCTGTTCCGGGTCGATGTCCAGCTGGGGTGCGTTGAGCATCAGGTTGAACCGGGCGAACCCGAGGGCACGCGCGGAGATGTCCGTTGCCGTGACGTGGTCCGTGTGCCGGAGCAGATGGAAGGTCTGGATGCCGCAGCCGGTGCCCAGGTCCAGGGCCCGGCCCACCGGGGTGCGGACGGTGAGCTGGGCGAGGCTCAGGGACGCCTGGCCGATGCCCAGGACATGGTCGCGGCGCAGCACGCCGGGACGCTGATGGCTGCCCAGGTCGCTGGCCACCCAGAGGTCCCCGGCGGGGTTCTTCTCGGAACCGGTGCCGCCGTCGTCAGTGCCGTAGGGACGCAGGTCCACCGCAGCCTGGAAGGTGCCGAAAACAGGTCCGCGTTCAATCAGTCCCAGTTCCAGAAGGCCGTCGGTGCCGGTGCGGGGAAGTGCTTCGTCCAGGTGGGACCGCTCCATGGTTTCACCCAGCAGCCAGAGCTGGACGGGAACGGCTACCCGGCGCGGCGCGGCCGCTTCCGCCTCCGCCCGGCACACCAGCAGGGCAGGGACGAGCTGGTCCCGCTGGAGGGCTGCGGACGCATCCTCACCGAGGAACGCGGCCACACCGTCCACGGTGTATCCGGCGTCCTCCAGATCGGCGGCAAGCGCTTGGAGGAGCCGGATATCGCGGCTTCGGGGTGCGTCGGGGACGAAAGAAAAATCACTCACTTTCCCAGTCTATGGCCGCGCCACCGGTACCCGGGCGGGCACCCGTCCGGGTACCCGCCCGCTTCGCCTCCCGTTCCGTCGCCCGGCTGCCGGGCCGGGTTCCTCCGGAGGAGTTGCTGTGCGGGAGCGTCAGCCCGCCGCGGGCACGGCAGGGGGTGCAGCGGGGGCTGCAGGAGCAGCGGCCGGTTCAACCGCCGGTGCCGCTGCGGATCCCGCTGCCGGCACGGAGCCGGCCTCCGGTCCGTAAGCCGCCGCATGCCGGGCCGCCCGGTATCCGAACACGACCGCCGGAGCGATGGTGGCTCCGGCTCCGGGATAGGTACGCCCCATGACGGACGCGGTGGTGTTTCCCGCGGCATAGAGGCCGGGAATCACGCTGCCGTCCTCCCGGAGCACCCGGGCATCAGCGTCCGTAACCAGCCCGCCCTTGGTGCCCAGGTCCCCCGGATACAGGCGGACGGCGGAGAACGGACCCTTCTCCAGCGGTCCCAGGTTCGGGTTCGGCTTCACCCGGGGATCGCTGTAATAGGTGTCATAGACGGTGTCGCCGCGGTGGAAGTCCTCATCGACGCCGGTTTTGGCGAAGCCGTTGAACCGTTCCACGGTGGCCTGCAGCGCCGCCGGCGGGACGCCCATCTTTTCGGCGAGCCCGGTGATCGACTCGTCCTGGAGCAGCAGGCCCTGCTTCTTCCATTCCGCACGCCCCTGCAGCAGGGCATTAAAGAGGTACCGGCGCGCATGCCGGGCGTCGAAGACCAGCCAGGCGGGCGTGCCGGGAACCAGCTTGTTGTTTTCCAGCATGTGGTGGCCGAAGTCCACATAGGACTCGGACTCGTTGAGGAACCGGTTGCCGGCGGCATCCACCACCAGGGAAAAGGGCATGGACCGCTCCGCGAGGGTAAACGTGACGTTGCCTTTAGGGCCGACGGCCGATGGTCCCCACCACGCGTCATCCATCAGTGCCAGCGCTCCACCCCGGGAAGCCACAATGTCGATGGCCTGGCCCAGATCCCCCTCGGGGGCCGAGGAATACTCCTTCTCCAGCCCCTGGTACTGTTCCCGCCATTCGGCGTTCCGGGCGAAGCCGCCCGCGCCCAGCACCACGCCCCTGCGGGCACGGATACGGACGTCCCTGCCGTCCCGGCTGACCACCGCGCCCAGCACCGCGCCGTCGTCGTCCTGGATCAGGTCCGTAAGCGGCGCGGACAGCCAGACAGGGGTCTGCTGGTTGCGCACGATGTACATCAGCGAGGAGGCGAGCGCCCCGCCGAGCCCGTACAGGCGTTTGCCGCGGGCCAGTCCGCCGAGCGTGCGGAAGACAAAGCGGGCGCCGCGGATGAAACCGCTGGGTGTGGACCAGGCCCGGGAAAGCTCCCAGACGTCGTCGGTGGCGAGCGGTGCCGGAATGCCCGATGCTGCGGGCCGGGACTGCTTAAACCAGGGGCCCAGCAGTTTGGTGTCGAAGGCCTTCACTTCCAGGGAACGTCCCACCATGCCGCCGGGCCGGTCCGGGTAGTAATCCGGATAATCCTTGGACCGCATCCACTGCACGCCCAGGTCACCGAGGAACGTCACCACCTCCGGCACCGTCTCCAGGAACGCCAGCTTCCGTTCACGGGAGGAAACGGGCCCGACGTCGGCAATCACCTCTTCCATGTAGGTGAGCGCCTTCTCGCGGCTGTCCGGCACCCCGTCCTTTTTCTTCAGCGGGTTGTTGGGCATCCAGAGCCCTCCGCCGGAAATGGAGGTGGTTCCGCCCCAGAGTCCGGTGCTCTCCACCACCAGGACGTCGAGCCCCTCGTCCGCCGCCGTAATGGCGGCGGTCAGCGCCGCTGCGCCGGTTCCCACCACCAGGACATCGACAATCCGGTCCCACTCAGTGGCCGGCCCACCTGCCGCTGCGGCTCCCGCCACCGTTTCGCCAGTTTCCATGCTCCCCCGCCTTCGCGCCGTGCCCGATCGCGGTAGGCCCGGCGGCTGCCGGGATCGTCGTCGGGCTTGTCCGGGCCTGCAGCCCGTGCCGGGATGCTAACAACGGCAGGGTGGGAAGTATCTAAGTAGTTGGGCTGCCGGGTTTTGCCCGCTTATGCGTCGCAGCCGTCCGGGCAGCGCAGCGTGGCCGGGTCCGAGGCGCAGTCGGCGCAGTACAGGGTCAGCTTCCGGCAGGACGGGTTGGAGCAGTTCTCAAACTTGCTCGTGGGCGCCTGGCAGCGCACGCACTGGCCGATGGTGACGGCGTCGTCGGTGAACTCGGTGTGCATCCGCTTGTCGAAGACATACAGCGATCCCTCCCACAGGCCCTTGTCCCCGTAGGTTTCCCCGTAGCGGACAATGCCGCCCTTCATCTGGTAGACCTCGGAGAACCCGCGGTTCACCATCAGGCTGGAGAGCACCTCGCAGCGGATGCCGCCGGTGCAGTAGGTGACTACGGGCTTGTCCTTGAGGTCGTCATACTTGCCCGATTCCAGCTCGGCGATGAAGTCATGGGTGGTGGAGACGTCCGGCACCACGGCGCCCTTGAACTTACCGATCTGGGCCTCGAAGGCGTTGCGTCCGTCAAAAAAGACCACTTCCTCGCCGGCCTTTTCCTTTTCTTCAACCAGCTGGTGGAGTTCCTCCGGGCGCAGATGCGTGCCTCCGCCGACCACCCCGTTTTCATCCACCTTGAGCTCGCCCGGTGCGCCGAAGCTCACGATTTCGTTGCGGACCTTCACGCTCAGGCGCGGGAAATCCTCCGCCGAGCCTTCGGAGTACTTGACGTCCATCTTCTTGAACGCGGGATATTCCCGGGTCGCCTTGACGTAGGCCTTGACGGCGTCGAGCTCACCGCCCACCGTGCCGTTAATACCGTCCTTGGAGATCAGGATCCGCCCGCGCAGGCCCAGCTTTTCGCACAGGGTGCGCTGCCAGAGCCTGACGGCGTCGGGATCGGAGAGGGGGGTGAAAGCGTAATACAGTGCAATTCGGTTCAGTGCCACAAGACAAGGGTAGACCGAGGCGGGGAGCCGCTTTTCCCCTTCCGTGCGTACCGTTCACCACGGGCGGCCGCTAGTGTGCATCTATGAGAGCGCTGGATGACGATTTGCTTGAGACGTGGGTCTCCGGGTGGGCCCAGGCCAGAGGGTACCGGACCCGCCATGAGGGACGGTTCCCGGCGGCCCTGCTGCATGACCGCACGAACGACTGGGAGTATTTCGCCCTCGAGCCCTCCCCCGACGAGTTCGCCGCCCTGGCATCCTCCGCCCGGCACAGCCCCACCCGGCTGTTCACCATCGTGACGACCCGGGCTGACGCAATCCACGGGGCGGCCTCGGTGTACGGGCTGCAGATCCGCTCCACCGACGAGGTCCTGATGGCGGTGGATATGGCGGGCCAGGACATCGAGGCCCCGGTCCTGCCGTGGGACACCTTCGAGGTGGAAAGCACGCATGAGAACCAGGTCGGTGCAGTCACGGTGTTTGATGCGGGGCAGCTGGTGGCCTCCGGGCGGGTGGCCGTAATTGACGGCTACGCCGTGTTTGACCGGATCATGACCGAGCCCGCCTACCGCCGCCGCGGCCTGGGCAGTTATGTCATGCGTGCGCTGACCGCCCTCGCGCTGGAGGATGACGCCGACGGCGGGCTGCTCATCGCTTCGGTGGCCGGGCAGGAACTCTACCGGTACCTGGGCTGGGAGTCCCTGGCATCAGTCGTCATGTTCGAACCACGGTTCTGACATCCGGCAGAGGGTTTCCCCGGGAGTGAACATGGGCCGCCGCGGATTTCCGGGTGGGAGAATGAGCACGTGGCTCTTCATGATTCCCTGATTCCGCTGCTGGGCGGCGGTGCCGAGCCCGAGCAGCTGATGCATGTGCATCACATTCCTGCGCGCCGTGCAGTCACCGCCCCCTGGCCCGAGTGGGCGCATCCCGACGTCGTTGCCGCCTACCAGCGCCGCGGCATCCACGAACCGTGGGCGCACCAGATGGAAGCTGCCGAAACCGCCCATGCCGGGCAGCACACGATCATTGCCACCGGCACGGCTTCGGGAAAATCGCTGGCCTACCAGCTGCCCGTCCTCGACGCGATCCACCGCACCTCCCTCGATGACCGGGCAACGCTGGAGCCGTCCGGCGCCGTGGCCCTGTATCTGGCGCCCACCAAAGCGCTGGCCGCCGATCAGCTTGCCGCCGTGAAATCACTGCAGCTGCCGACCGTCCGCGCCGAGACGTACGACGGCGACACGGACCCCGGCGCGCGGCGCTGGATCCGGGACCACGCCAATCTTGTGCTCGCCAACCCGGACATGCTGCACTTCGGTGTGCTGCCGAACCACGCCTGGTGGGCGCGGTTCTTCCGGCGACTGAAATACGTCATCATCGACGAAGCGCACAGCTACCGCGGAGTTTTCGGCTCGAATGTCGCCAACCTGATGCGCCGGCTGCGGCGGATCTGCCGGTATTACGGGGCCAATCCCGTGTTCATCGGCGCCTCCGCCACTTCCGCCGAGCCGGCTGACTCCTTTAGCCGGCTGATCGGCGCTCCGGTCACCGCCGTGACCCAGGACCGGTCCCCGCACGGCTCCACCACAGTGGCCCTGTGGGAGCCGCAGCTGACCGAGCTGAAGGGCGAAAACGGTGCCCGGTCGCGGCGCACGGTCGTGGCCGAGACCGCCGATCTGCTGGCCAACCTCGTGGCAGCGCAGGTGCGCACCATCGCCTTCATCAAGTCCCGGCGCGGGGCCGAAACCATCGCCACCATCACCCGGCGGCTGCTGGACGAGGTCCATCCCTCGCTGCCGGACCGGGTGGCCGCGTACCGCTCCGGCTACCTGCCGGAGGAACGGCGGGAGCTGGAGCGGCGGCTGCGCAGCGGTGAGCTGCTGGGCATTGCCAGCACGTCGGCGCTGGAACTGGGCATCGACATCTCCGGACTGGACGCAGTGCTGGTGGCCGGCTGGCCGGGCACCCGGGCCTCCCTGTTCCAGCAGATCGGCCGGGCGGGAAGGTCGGGGCAGGATGCCCTGGCTGCTTTTGTGGCCAGTGATGATCCGCTGGACACCTACCTCGTGCACCATCCTGAAGCCATCTTCGACCTGTCCGTGGAGGCGACGGTCTTTGACCCCTCCAACCCCTATGTGCTGGGCCCGCATCTCTGTGCCGCCGCAGCGGAGCTGCCGCTGACCCCGGATGAGCGGGAACTGTTCGGTCCCACCGCCGGCGGACTGCTGGGACAGCTGGTGGAGCAGGGCTACCTGCGGCGGCGCCCTTCCGGATGGTTCTGGACGCATCCGGAAAGCGCCGCCTCCATGGTCAACCTGCGGGCCGCCGGCGGCGGTCCGATCAACATTGTGGAGACGGAAACCGGCACGCTGCTGGGCACCATGGACTCCCCGCAGGCCCAGTATCAGGCCCATACGGGGGCCATCTACGTTCATCAGGGGCAGACCTTCCTGGTGGATGAACTCAACGAGGCGGACCACCGTGCCATGGTCACCCGCACCAACCCGGAGTTCTACACCCAGGCCCGGGACATCACCCAAGTGGAAGTGCTGGAGACGGACCGGACCTCGGAGTGGAACGGCATCCAGGTCTGCTTCGGCACGGTGAAGGTCACCACCCAGGTGGTCTCCTATCAGCGCAAGGCCCTGATCTCGAACGAAATCCTCGGCGAGGAGCCGCTGGAGCTGGAGGCCAAGGAGCTGTTCACCAAGGCCGTCTGGTTTGTCATCGATGAAAAGTTCCTGATCTCGGCCGGGTTGGCTCCGGCCGATTTCCCCGGTTCCCTGCACGCCGCGGAGCATGCGTCCATCGGCATGCTGCCGCTGGTGGCCACCAGCGACCGGTGGGACATCGGCGGCGTTTCCACGGCTCTGCACGCGGATACGGAAAAGCCGACCATTTTCGTCTATGACGGGCATCCCGGCGGTGCCGGTTTCGCCGAGCGCGGGTACGAGGCTGCCCGGATCTGGCTTGCTGCCACCCGTGACGCCATCCGTGCCTGCGAGTGCGACGGCGGCTGCCCGTCCTGCGTGCAGTCCCCGAAATGCGGAAACAAGAATAATCCGCTGGACAAGAAGGGAGCTGTGACGCTGCTGGATGTGCTGCTGGACCATGCCCCGGACGAGGCTTTGGCCCTGACGTCCTAACCCGGTGGTCCGGCGCGGGCCCGGGCCACTGCCGGGATCGGCAGCGCCGGCACCCCCACCTCCGTTTCCACGGTGAGGGTGCCGCTCCCGGGGTCCACCGTGCAGGCGCGCAGTGAAGCGTTGTTGCGCGCTGCCACTTCGGTGGCCACCCGGCAGGCGTCGTCTCCGGCGCTGACACCGGGGGCGGCTCCTGGGGCGGCACGTGGGGCGGCATCTGGAGTCCCGCCCGAGCCGGTGCCGGGGATCCCGCCCGCGGGAGGACCGCCTGCCGCCGGGTGCTGCAGGCCCCGTAAAGCGTCCGCACCGGCGAGCGCGGCCAGGTCCGCGGCGGTTGCGGCCCGGACCGCGGCGACGGACGCCTGGACCAGCACCAGGGCAACCATGGAAGAACCCAGCAACACCAGACAAATCCCGAGCGCGGCGACCGTCCCTGCGCCTCTGTCGTTCGGCTCCCGGCGGTTCGGACTCCGCAGGTTCCGGGCCCGGCTGCTCCGGGCCCGGCTGCTCCGGACCGGGCTGTTCCGCGGCCGGCTGTTCCGCGCCCGGCTGTTCATGCTCCAGACGCTCGGGACCCGGCCGCAACCGTTCACGGTCCGACGGTTCCGGGCCGGAAGATTCGCGGTACGGACGCCCGGGCCCGTTGCAGTCCGGCGTTCTTCCGCCGGCCTGCAACGGGCCCTATCGGGCAGGTTGGACACCATCCGGCCGGCCTCCGTCCCCGGGAAAGGCTACGGCCCCGGCGGACAGTTCCAGGGGCAGCAGACTCAGCACGGGAAGGGACAAGGAACTGCGGACTTCGACAGCTGTCCACTGCCCCTCTTCCGAGAGAATCAAATGTGCCGATGTGCCCGCCAGCCGTTCCACGGCTGCCTCGGCTGCGGCCGGATCCGCCCGCATCAGTTCGCGTGCGGCGGCGCGGGCAGCCTCCTCCAGACGCAGCTGCGTGACGCCGGCCGAGATGCCGGTGAGTCCGCCCACCAGCACAAGCACGATGGCCGGCAGCGCTACGGCAAACTCCGCCGTGACTGCGCCCCGGTCCCGTGTGCCCTGCCGATTCCCCTCCGCCGCCGGCGTTCGAGCGCAGATTCCTGATGTCACTGTCCGCCCTTACCGAGGGTCAGGGCGGACCGGATCAGGGATACCAGCATCGACCGGACTTCGTCGCTGCCCAGCACTACTGCCAGCAGCCCGGCAAAGGCCACGGCTGCCAGGGTGGCAATGGCATATTCAGCCGTTGCCATCCCTGCTTCCCGGTCCGACCATGCCGGATCCGCCGGCGTCCGGCCCGCCCAGGCCGCGCGAGCCGCGTGCCCGGCCGGAGCTGCAGGGATTGGCCGGTCAACCGGTGCCTCGACGGGTACGGGGGCTGAGGGCGCTTCGATCCGGACTCCGCCGGGGCCGGAAGACCGGGAGCCGTCAGCCCCGGAGACCGGTTTCGCCAGCGTAAGCCTCCGGACCACAGGTGCTGCCCGCCCCGACAGGCTAAAGACACCGTGGCTTCCGTCAGTCCGTGGATCGGGACATGGCATGCGGTCCGCGGAGCTTCCTGCGCCCGGTTTGGCAGTGCCGGCGGGCCGGGCGGTACCCGGAACAACTTCGGCATCCGGGACAAGCCGGGCGGCACCCGGGACATGCTGCTTGGCCGTCGCGGAAAGACGTTCAACGGACGCGGGGATCAGTGCCATGGTTTCCTCCTGATGGAAAGTTCTGCGGAACTCGATCCTGCCGCCGCGCGTCCCCGGCCAGGTCCTCCCCGACGCTGATGCGGACAACCGGAGGTTGCCAGTCGTCTGTGGAGGAGGACAGCTTTCAGCCAGGATGGGAGGCTGCATGACCGGGGACGGACATCGGAAGGGTCCCGGCACCGCCGAGGGAAGAGATACCGGGAAGCAATACCGGGAGGCTGCACCGACAAGAGCGCACCGCCGAAGGAGAGGTACTACAGCCGTAGCACCCTCCCGGCAACTGCCGGTCAGGCCCGGCCCGGCAGCAGGGACATCAGCAGCGGCACCACCGTCAGTGCCACAAAGGCAGGCAGCGAACACAGCCCCAGCGGCATCACCAGACGGACGCCGAGGGCTGCGGCGCGACGCCTCGCCTCCGTCTGGCGCCGCCGCCGCAGGGAATCTGCGTGGGAATAGAGCACCGCTGCGGAGGGGGCCCCGGTCCTCGCGGTGAAGCGCAGGGCCGGACCCAGGTCTGCGAGCGCTGACCCGGGAAGGGCTGCCGGAAACGCGTCCCCCGTGGCCCGGACTGTCGGGTACGGAGCCTGTCCTTCCGGCATGCCCGCTGCGAGCTGCCAGGCGGTATCCCAGGGAAGGCCCAGATCCAGTGCGCTGACAAGACGAAGGAGCTCCCGCGCGGTTGCCGGATCCGCACCTTCGGCCAGGATTGCCAGGGCGGAGGGCAGGGATTGTCCGGCCTCCAGCATGGCCGCGGTCAAATCCAGCATCAGGGCGGGATCGCTGACCGAAGCGTGTCCGGCGGACGCTGAAGCGGCGCCGCCGTCCGCCGGCATCGGCTGCCGGTCCGCCGCCAGCAGGAAGACCGCTGCCGCTGCCAGGCAGGCAAAGACCACGAGGCCGCTCATCCGGGCCCCGGCGGAATAGTGCCTTCTGCCGTGCGCACCAATTTCGCAGACCACAACCGTCCCGTTAGCCAGAATCCGCCGCCCAGGGCCGCCGCAGCCCATCCCAGCGGCGTGGCTGTCAGGACGTACAGCGGGTTGCCGCCCAGCAGATAGCCAAGCAGCATCCCGCCGGCAGGAAGCCACGTCAGCAGCCGGACAGTGGCCCGGGGGCCGCCGAGGGCGGCGTCACGGTCAGACGCCGCGTCCCGGGCGGCTTCCAACTGCCCGGCATAGCGGGTCAGGACGGCAGCCAGCGGAGCTCCGCTGCGCTCGGACACTCGGACGCAGACGGCCAGCCCCGCCCACAGGTCCCGGAGGGCCTCCTCTGCTGCGGACGCACGGGATCCGGGCACCGCTGCCGGTCCGGGCAGGCGAGGTCCGGGCAGGGGAGGTCCGCTCCGGCCCGCTGCGGACAGGACCGGTAGCGGGCTGAATCCCAGTGCGGCTGCGGCCGCGGCTGCCTGCAGCACCGGGGTGAAAGGATGCACGGGCGCGCCCGGCACCGCCCGGGCATCGTAGAGCTCGGCAGCATCCGCCCAGATCCTGTGCCCGCTGCGGCCCGCCGCGAGAAGACCGGCCAGTTCGCGGACCAGCAAGGCGGGAGCGTCCCCGTGCAGCGGGTCACGGTGCCGGCCCCGAAACCACCGGACCGGCCGAAACCGCCGGGCCGTCCTGCGGCCGGGCTCGAACCGGCGGACCGGCATCAGTAAAAGCATCGCCGCCACCGCGAGCAGCGCTGCTGCCCTTAGGCCGTCCATGCCCGCACCGCCGCCCCAGCTACCCTCAGCCGGAGCACAGGACGGACCTCATGCTGCCCCGTCCCTTGCAGAACCGCGCTCCTCCAGCCGGCGTTCCAGTTCCGTCCATCCCTCACCGTGCCGGTACCCGGTACCGGTCCTTACGAGGGCGGGGATGGCCGCCAGCCTGCCGCCGCTCCTCCCCAGCACGGCGATTTCGGAAACAGTTCGCCCAGCGGCGGCCCGGTGCAGGTGGATCACCACGTCCAAAGCGGCAGCGGCCTGCAGTTCCACGGCGTCCGGCGTCATACCGGCGAGCGCACCCAATGCCGTCAGCCGTGCCGGCACTCCTGCGGCGGAGTTGGCATGGATGGTCCCGCCGGCACCGTCGTGCCCGGTATTCAGCGCGGCCAGCAGCTCCCGCACCTCTGCCCCGCGGCACTCCCCCACCACCAGCCTGTCCGGCCGCATACGCAATGCCTGCCGGACCAGTTCCGCCTGGTCCAGGATCCCTGAACCCTCCACGTTTCCATGCCTGCTCTGCAGCCCGACCACGTGCGGGTGCACCGGGTTCAGCTCGGCTGCGTCTTCCACCAGCACCAGACGTTCCTGCTTTCCACTCAGGGACAGCAGGGCCGACAGCAGTGTCGTCTTCCCGGTGCCGGTTGCCCCGCTGACCAGAAAGTTCAGGCGGCGGCGGAGGATCCTCCGCAGCACCGCTTCACACTGCGGGTCCATCATTCCGCTGCCCGCCAGCTCCGCGAGGCTGAAGGTCCGGTTCCGGTGAATCCGAATGGACAGGAGCGTGGAACCCGTGGACACCGGAGCCAGGACGGCATGCACGCGGTAGCCCTGCAGCTGCACGTCAACGCAGGGACTGGAATCGTCCAGCCTCCGTCCGGCGGCGGCCACCAGCCGGACGGCGAGTGCCTGCACGTCGGACTCGGCGGCAAAGCGCACCGCGGTCCGTTCCAGTCCGCGCCCGGCATCCACCCAGACCTGGTCCGGCCCGTTCACCAGAATGTCGCTGACTCCCGGCAGTAATGCCAGCGGCTGCAGCACGCCCAGACCCTGGATTTCCGCGCGGACCCGGTCCACGGCGCGCAGGGTTCCTTCGGATCCGAGCAGGGAGCCGCTGGCCTGCACGGCGGCCGCCAGACGTGCTGCGGTCACCGGCTCGGGGTAGGCCAGCATCCGGTCACGCACCCGGGCCAGCAAAGGGTCGGGGCCAAGGGCGGGCGCATGCCGGCCGCGCGAACCCGGGGCACCGCCGCCCGGAACCGTCATGACACGGCCCCTGCGGAGGCGGGGAGGATGTCCGCAAGAATCCGGCGCATACCACCCCGGATTCCCGCCCTCCCCAGACAGGCGAGCACCTGTCCGGCGTCCATGGCACGCTCCGTGCCCTTATAAAAGGGGACGTATCCAGCCAACGGGAGACCGATTGCCTCGGCGGTCCGCAGCTCATCGAGTCCCTCGCCGAGAGGACCACGCACCACGGCCCGGACCGGTGCCGGCCCCGCGTACGGCAGGACGGTGCGTGCCGCCAGGATGCCGCCGGTCCGGCCGGGAACCACCAGCAGCACCTGGTCGCAGAACGGGAGCATGGACTCGGTCCCCAGCGAACGGCCCAGATCCACGACGGTCAGCCCATACCCGCTCCGGGCAGCGTCCATCACTGTCCCGATCACGGAGGCGTCCGCGGGAGGCTCCCCGCCGCCGCGGCCCAACAGCGAAAACCCGGCCAGCGCGGGCAGACCGGCCGCCAGCTGGACCGGATTCAGGCTGCCGCTCAGCCCCGCCAGATCCGGCCAGCGGATGCCGTCCAGTTCCGCAGCTCCGAGCACCCATTCGAGGCCGGCACCCCACGGATCACCTTCGACCAGCAGCACCGAGGACCCCCGCTCCGCAGCGCCCGCGCTCAGCCAGCAGGAGACAGCGGTGGCGCCGGCCCCGCCGCAGCCGCCCAGGACGCCTAGGACCGTGCCGCCGGTGATGTCCCGCCGCCGCCCCAGATATCCGGCCAGCCACTCCGACGCGGCGGGCAGGACCGCCACCCGGGCTGCTGCACTGCCGGCGGCCAGATCCCAGATTCCGGTATCCGCGGCCGTTCCCACCACGATGACCTCGGTCCTCCCCGCGGGCGGAATACCGGCGACACCGGGAACCGCCCCGTGATGGTTGCCCAGGGACCGAAGCTCCCCGCTGCCCAGCAGCAGCACCTCCGGCACCTGTGCCAGAGCGTCGGGAATTCCCGCCGCCACGGCAATTTCTATCCCGGCAGCCGCAGCAAGACGCGCCACCTCATCCTGAAGCCCCTGGTCGCCGGCCACCAGTACCACCCCGGCACCTGCCTCCGCAGCTGTCCCACGCAGCCGCCTGCCCCGCCCGCCGTCCGGCTCCGGCGATCCTCCCCTTCGCCCGGAACCTCCTGCCCGGGCACCGCGTTCCTTGTCCATGGGACAACCCTCGCCTCCGCTGGCCCGGATCCTCCATACGCCGTTGGGCAGGCCGGGAAAACAGGGGGAGGCAGCGGTGGCGGCAGCGGGGTGTGGAGGAAGGGACAGCCGTCCGCCCCGGGCGGTAGTGTCTGCGGTAACCCGGCTCAACGGCGTGCGCCAGGAAACGGGAATCCAGACCAATTGAGGACACCGTGATATCCAAAGACACCCAGGACGCCCAAGGCACCCAAGACACCGTGGAACATCTGGACGTGCTGATCATCGGTGCGGGGCTCAGCGGCATCGGTGCGGCCTGCCGCCTGCGGCAGGACCACCCGGGCCGATCGGTGGCCCTGCTGGAAGCGCGAAGCCGGGCCGGCGGCACCTGGGACCTGTTCCGCTACCCGGGCATCCGGTCCGACTCGGACCTGTATACCTTCGGCTATGACTTCCGCCCCTGGCGCGGCGGGAAAGCCATCGCCGACGGGCCGAGCATCCTCCACTACCTCAAGGAAACGGCGGCCGAATACGGCGTCGACACCCTGATCCGTTATCACCGGCGCGTGGTGTCGGCAGATTGGTCCAGCGCCGATGCACGCTGGAACCTCACGGTGGAGGTGATGGAGACGCCGGAACCCGGTCCTGACGGGACCTCCCCGGAACCGGCGGGCACCGGAGAATTCCTCCGCCTGAGCGCCGGCTGGATCTTCAATGCCGCCGGGTATTACCGCTACGACGAGGGATACGCCCCTCACCTCCCCGGCCGGGAACAGTTCCCTGGCCGGATAGTGCATCCGCAGCACTGGCCCCGGGATCTTGCTCCGGCCGGAAAACGGATCGCCGTCATCGGCAGCGGCGCCACGGCCGTCACACTGGTGCCGGCATTGGTGCAGCAGGGGGCAGAGGTCACCATGGTCCAGCGCACTCCCACGTACATCCTGCCGATACCGGCAGAGGACCCCGTCGCCCGCCGCCTGCGCGGCGTCGTCGGGCCCGAACGCACCGGACGGATCATGGCAGAGATCAGCGCACGGCGGCAGCGGGCCATCTGGGCCTTCTGCCAGCGCTGGCCGAACCTCGCCCGGAAGGCCATCCGGGGAATCCAGTCCCGGGCCGTGCCTGAGGGCTTCGATCTGGACACCCATCTGAATCCCCCCTACGGTCCCTGGGACCAGCGGCTCTGCGCGGTGCCGGACGGGGATTTCTTCAGCGCCCTGCGCAGCGGCAAAGCCACCATGGTCACCGCCCGGACCGCCGGATTCACAGAGCACGGCCTGCGCCTGGAATCCGGGAAAGAGGTGGCCGCCGACGTCGTCGTGACCGCCACGGGCTTCACCATCCAGATCCTGGGCGGAATGGAACTGCGGCTCGACGGCGTTCCGGTCACGCTGGCCGAACATGTGGCCTACCGCGGTGTCATGCTCAGCGGCATCCCCAATATGGCCTTCGCCATCGGGTACACCAATGCGTCCTGGACGTTGAAGGTGGGGCTGCTCACCCGGTGGTTTTCCCGGCTGCTCACCTCCATGGACCGGCGCGGCTACACCGCCGCGGTGCCGGTGGCGCCCGAAGGAATGGAGACCCGCCCGCTGCTGGACTTCGGTGCCGGGTACGTGCAGCGCAGCCTGGATTCGCTGCCCCGCCAGGGAACCCGGGCACCGTGGCTGATGACCATGAACTTTTTGGCGGACCGCAGGGACCTGCAGAAGGGCGCACTGGTGGACAGCCACCTCCGGTTCTCCGGCCCGGAGGACGGGCGGCAGCAGGCCGCACCGACGGACGACGACGCCGGTCCCGGCGCAGACCGTTTCCTCACCCTCCCCTCCGGGCTCCGGCTGTGTTACCGCCTGGACGGGCCCGTGGACGGTGAACCGGTTGTCCTGGTCTCCGGTCTCGGCCTGGACCTGACCGCCTGGCCGGCCGCGATGGTGGCCGGGCTGACGGACGCCGGATACCGGGTGATCCGCCTCGATAACCGCGACGCCGGACGTTCGGGCCGGATGGAGACTCCCGTCCCCTCGCTGCTCCATCAGGCGTTCGCCCGCCCCATGACCGGCGCCTACCGGATCGAGGACATGGCGGACGACGTCGTCGGGCTGCTGGACCATCTGCAGGTGGACCGTGCCCACGTGGCCGGGATGTCCCTCGGCGGCATGATTGCCCAGTCCGTCGCGGCCCGCCGTCCGGACCGGGTCCTTACCCTCACCTCGCTGATCTCCACTACGGGGGCGCGGGAGGTCGGGGCTGCCGCCCTGTCCACTAAGGTCCGGTTTGCGGCCCGTCCGCCGCGGACCCGCGAGGCATTCATCCGGGCGCGGGTGGGCATGATGCGGCATCTGTCCGGCCGGGCGAATCCCGCAGATCCGGCGGTCGAGGCCGAGTTGGCAGGATTAGCCTGGGACCGCGGCGCCTATCCGGACGGCGGCAGGGCCCGTGCCCGGCAATTGGGGGCAATCAACGCTTCGCAGGACCGCACACGGGACCTCGCCGGGATCCGCGTCCCCACCCTGGTCATCCACGGCGACCGGGATCCCATTGTGCATCCGAGCGGAGGAACGGCAACGGCTGCAGCCATTCCGGGCTCCCGCCTGGTGACGATTCCCGGAATGGGGCATTACTTCCACGCCGCTGCCGTGCCGGAACTGGTGCGGCTCATCACCGGGCATCTGGCCGCTGCGCACACCGCCGCGCCGGCCCGGCCACGTCCTACCGACCCATCCCCGGCGACACCGGTACGTCACTGATCTTTGCGTTGGCCGGCATCTTCCTCACACGGGAGAAGCCCTTGGCATCGAGGTGGTTCTTCGCCCGGAACACTGCCACCGCGTCGTCATAGGCCTTATTCAGCACGGCGCCGGTGAGCACTTCGCTGGTGCCGTCCGCAAACGCGACGGTGACGGGAAGGGAGCCGGGGAGGTGCCGGTCCATGCGAATGAAGCCGTCGGTGTCCTGCGTAAGAGTGATCAAGGGGGTCCGCCTTTAGTCATGGGAAACCTCCAGTCTTCCTTATCCCGTGCGGTTCGGCGGCACGGCGGCGGCCCAACCGGACGGAACGACGGCGGCCCGCGCCGGAGATGTCACCGCTCCGGGTGAGAATAGAAGCATGTACATCGTCCTCGCTCCCCGCCCCGCAGCCCGGGAAGAGGACGATACCTGGACCCTGCTGGAAACCGACGGTACCGGCACACCGTCGGCACCCGCCGTCGTCGTTCCCCGGGACCGGCTCGCCGCCGCCGTCCGGCACTACGAATCGCAGCCCGTCCGCTGGGTCTGGGAATCCGCGCGCGGCGTCTATTCCCGCATGCTGGCCGCAGGGCTCACCGTGGAGCGCTGCCACGACCTCGCCCTGGTCCGGGGCATCCTCCGCTTCGCCGAATCCGTACCCCCGACGCCCTACATCGACAAGCTGCGCACGGAGGACCCGGGGGAAGACCCGGCACCCCGCCAGTTGCTTCCCGTCCGGCATTCTCCGGACCAAACCTCGATCTTCGACACGCTCGCCGCCCCCGACGGACAGGCCGCCGGGCCGCGGCCGCCGTCCGCCGAGGAGCTCGCCGCCGAGCTGGCGGACCAGCTGGCCGCCATCGCCGGCTCGCAGTCCCCGGCGAAACTGAACCTGCTGGCCGTGGCCGAATCCACCGGCGGGATGATCGCCGTGGAAATGGAAAGAGCCGGCATCCCTTGGCGCCGGGACATCCACGAGGAACTGCTGCACAACGCCCTCGGCCCGCGGCCGCCGGAAGGCCGGCGCCCGGACAAGCTGGAAGAGCTCGTCTCCCGGATGCGGCTGCTGCTCGGCAATCCCGGCTTCAATCCGGATTCCCCGCAGGAACTGCTGCGGGCGCTGCACCGCGCCGGCATCGAGGTCACCAGCACCCGCTCGTGGGAGCTGCAGCAGCACCAACACCCGGTGATCGAGCCGCTGCTGGAATACAAGAAGCAGTCCCGGCTCCTGACTGCCAACGGCTGGGCGTGGCTGGACGCCTGGGTGGACGGCGGCCGTTTCCGTCCCGAATATGTGGTGGGAGGCGTGGTCTCCGGCCGCTGGGCGTCGCGCGGCGGCGGGGCCCTGCAGATTCCCAAGACCGTCCGCGATGCGGTCCGCCCGGATCCCGGCTACCGGCTGGTGGTCGCCGACGCCGCGCAGCTGGAGCCCCGGGTCCTCGCCGCCCTCGGCCAGGACAACGCGCTGGCCGCCGCGGCCCGCGGGAAGGACCTGTACCAGGGCATCGCCGACCGCAGTTTCGACGGAGACCGCGCCAAGGCGAAGATGGCGATGCTGGGCGCCATGTATGGCGCCACGAGCGGGGAATCCGGCCGGCTGATGCCGGTGCTGACCCGCGCCTATCCGCAGGCCATCGGCGTGGTGGAGCGCGGTGCCCGGGCGGGTGAAGCCGGCCTGTCCGTCAGCAGCCATCTGGGCCGCAGCAGTCCGCCGGTGTCGGAGCGCTTTCGTCGTGCCCAGCAGAGCACCAGTGCCGAGGAACAGCGCCGCGCGGATGCCCTCGCCCGGTCCCAGGGCAGGTTCACCCGTAACTTCGTGGTCCAGGCGACGGCCGCGGAATGGGCACTGTGCTGGCTGGCGGAGATACGGCGGCGGCTGCGCGCGGCTTCAACATCCTCCCCTGCCGGGGAACTGGTGTTTTTCCTGCATGACGAGGTCATGCTCCATGTTCCGGCCGGACGAGTCGAGGAGGTCGGCACACTGGTTTCCGAGGCGGCGGCCACGGCCACGCGCCTGCTCTTTGGGCCGATTCCGCTGGAGTTCCCGGTATTGGTCACCGCTGTGGACTCCTACGCGGACGCCAAGTAGGCCGGATCAGAGGTCGGGGACAATCTCCCGGCTCTCGTCCCACGGCTGGGTCCAGCCCAGCTCATCGAGGATGCCCGCAAGCAGGATCCCCGTGAAGCCCCAGACGAGCACGCCGTTGACCAGGAAGGCCGGAGTGCGGTGTGCCCCCTTCCGGCGGGGAAAGACCGCGGTGCGCCGGTTCTGGGGGTTAAGCAGGTCCGCGACGGGCACCCGGAACACCGAGGCGGATTCCCCGTAGTCCACCACGTCCACCGGCGTGGGCTTGTCCCACCAGCCCAGCACCGGGGTGACCAGGAAGTTGCTCACCGGCAGGCCGACCGGCGGCAGGGCTCCGAGCACGCGGACACCGGCCGGATCCAGCCCGGTCTCTTCCCGGGCCTCGCGCAGCGCAGCATCCACCACGGTGGCATCGGCGGCGTCCACGGAGCCGCCGGGGAACGCGACCTGGCCCGGATGGTCATTGAGGGTCGCTGCCCGTTCGATCAGCAGCACGTCCAGGTCATCCGGCACGGCGTCCGCGGAGAAGTCCGCAGGCCGGTCATCCAGGACGCCGAAGAGGATCAGGACCGCCGCCGGCCGGGCAGTGGCCGGGTCCACGCTGCGGCGAAGCATGTCAATGTTTGCGTTGAAGCCGGTGGTTCCGGCGGTGACGGCTGCGGCGAGCGCGTCGAGGTCCGCCCGTGCGCTCATGCTTCGAGCCCGAACCCGGCAGCCCGCAGCTGTGCCCGGGTTTCGGCAGCCATCATCCGGGCGTGCAGTTCCTCGCGTCCGGGGGCGAGTTCGTACTTGAGCAGCTTGCGGGCTTTCGCGGGGTCCGTCTCTCCCTCGCCGTAGGAGGGGCAGAGCTGGGCGACGGGACAGGCTCCGCACGCCGGCGTCCGGGCATGGCAGACCCGGCGGCCGTGGAAGACCACCCGGTTGGACAGCGGGGTCCAGTCCTTCGGTTCAAACAGGGCCGCGACGTCCGCCTCCACCTTCACCGGGTCCTTCTCCGTGGTCCAGCCGAACCGGCGGGCCAGCCGGCCGAAGTGGGTGTCCACCGTGATGCCGGGAATGCCGAACGCGTTGCCCAAGACCACGTTGGCGGTCTTCCGCCCGACGCCCGGGAGGGTGACCAGGTCCTCGAGCCGGTTCGGCACCTCGCCGTCGAACTCGTCCACCAACCGGGTGGAGAGGGCCTTGATGCTGGCCGCTTTGGCCCGGAAGAATCCGGTGGGACGGACGATGTCCTGCAGCGTCTCCTCGTCGGCCTCGGCCATCGACCGGGCATCGGGATACCGGGCAAAGAGTGCGGGCGTCACGGCGTTGACCCGGATGTCGGTGGTCTGCGCCGAAAGCACAGTGGCCACCAGCAGCTCAAACGCGTTCGTGAAGTCCAGCTCCGCAACGGCATAGGGATACGCGTCCCCAAGCATCCGGTTGATCCGCCGTGCCCGCCGCTTCAAGGCGAGGAGGGACGGATCGCTGCCGGTTGCCTTTGCCACTGCTGGAAGTCCTTCTATTGACGGTTGGGTGCTGCTGATGGCCGCTGCTGTGCTGTGGTGCTGGTCGTACGGGACCTACCCGCCGGCGGGACCTACTGGTCGGCGTCGACGCGTTCGATGTTGCTGAGGTCGCGCAGGACGCCGATGCGTCCCGTGCGCTTGTCCTGGACGAGGAACTCGTCGCCGCGGTCCTCCAGCCCCAGCTCCCAGTCACCCGGGTGGAACATGAACAGCGGCAGGCCGGTGCGCTCGTCGAAAATCTGGCGGGGGGTGCCCACGGCAAACCAGAAGGCTTCCACCACGGTTTCGTCGCGGGTGGCGGTAATCGGGGTACCGGACTCGGCCTCGGAGGCGCCGGTCACGGAAACTGCGCGGGTGTCGGCGTCGCGGACAACCGGGTTGACCGTGGTGGCGGCCAGCGGTTCTTCAGTCTGCAGACCGTCTACGGCAGGCGCAGCGGCGGGCTGGACCGAAGCTGCCGGGGCCGGCGCCGGCTGGGCGGAAGCGGCCTGGGGTGCCGGGACCGCGGCGGACACGGAGGTGGCCGGAGCCGGCGTCGACGGGGCGGAAGTGGCCGGAGCCGACGCGGAGGCGTCGGTTGCAGGGGTCCCGACGACGGCGGTGCCGCCCGGCGCGGACGCTTCGGTACCCTGCTGGACGGGGGCCTCGTGCACGGTGGTGCGGGCCTCGTCACCGCGGCGAAGCGGGTTGGTGAAACGGCGGGCGCCGCCGGCGTTTTCCGCGGCGTTCCCCGCCTCCGGCTTCGGTTCCGGCTTCGGGCGGGACGGCCGCGGGCGCAGCGGCAGGGCGTCGCGGGCCGTCAGTGCGGCGGCAGCCTCGGGGCGGTTCTTGAATTCACGGGCAAAGAACGGCAGGTGGGGAGCCAGTGTGGTGGACACGAACAGGCCCAGGGAACCAATGAGGGCAACCATCGCACCCACACTGAAGTTGGTGACGGTCTGCAGGAAGAAGAAGATGACAGCCAGGACCGCGGTCACGGACGCGAACTGGTCCAGGGAAAGCGAGCCGACACGGGGCTTCATTCCCGGGGCGAGGCGGCGGCCGGCAAACAGCCCGGCAACCAGCAGCGGCAGAAGGATGCCGATTCCCACGAAGAACAGCGGGAATGCGTTCCAAAGATTGAGGTTCTCTTCAAACCCGAGCCGGGTCACAGTGAAGAACGGCAGAATGCTGCCCACCAGCATCACGAGCACGGAACCCAGCACCACGGTGTCACGCAGCCCGAAGGGGCCAACCAGGGTCTGCTGTTCCCCGGCCGCCGGGGATACCTGCACTCCGTTATCCGGAGCGGAGGGGTGCGCAGCCGTCTCCGGCACGGAGGGATGTCCAGCCGTCTCCGGAGATCCGGCCATGCTGCGGGCCTCGTTTTCAACAGGGGGGTTGTTCATACTGATCTCCATTCGCGACCGCCGTTCCCACACGCAGCTGGTGCGCGGAAGGACCGGCAGGGCCGCATCTACGGTACGTAGGCGGTTGCTTCCTCCTGACAGCCTAATCAACGACGGCGGGGCACACTAGCCGAGCGGCGGCGCGCCCCGGAGCCGTGACCTACCGCTCACCGCATAATCACGCCGCTTTGCCACGCTCTCTGTGACCGCCGCCACAGAGTCCTCGTTCCAGCGATAGGCTGGTGGCCAGCCATGCACCATCACCAAGTGATGGACTGGAAAGCGAAGCGAAAGGGTTCAACCATGTCTGATCAGTCCCCTGCAAAGAAGCACGGAGACGCCTTCGAGAACCTGCTGCATGAAAGCCGAAGCTTCCCGCCGAGTGCCGAATTCGCAGCATCAGCAGTGGCCACGTCCTCACTGTACGAAGAAGCGGCAGCCGACGGCCCCGAGTTCTGGGCACGCCAGGCCCGGGACATCCTGACCTGGGACCGGGACTTCACCCAGGCGCTGGACTGGAGCGATGCACCCTTCGCCAAGTGGTTTGTCGGGGGCACCCTGAACGCCGCGTACAACGCCCTGGACCGGCATGTCGAAGAGGGCCGCGGAGACCGCGTGGCCATCTATTTCGAGGGCGAGCCCGGGGACACGCGTAGCTATACCTATGCTCAGCTGACCGAGGAGGTCAAGAAAGCCGCCAACGCCTTCGAATCCCTGGGAGTGGCCAAGGGCGACCGCGTTGCGGTGTACCTCCCGATGATTCCCGAAGCCGTCATCACCATGCTTGCCTGCGCCCGGATCGGCGCCGTGCACTCGGTGGTCTTCGGCGGGTTCTCCGCCGACGCCCTGCGCAGCCGGATCGACGATGCCGAGGCCAAACTCGTGGTCACGGCGGACGGCTCCTACCGCCGAGGCAAGCCCAGCGCACTTAAACCCGCCGTGGATGAAGCCCTCGCGAAGCCGGGCCACACCGTGGACAACGTCCTGGTGGTCCGCCGCAACGGGGAGCCGGTGGAATGGAACGAGGGCCTGGACAACTGGTGGCACGACGTCGTGGACACGGCGAGCGCCGAGCATACGGCCGTGGCCCATGACTCTGAACACCCGCTGTTCATCCTCTACACCTCCGGCACCACGGGAAAACCCAAGGGCATCCTCCACACCACCGGCGGGTTCCTCACCCAGACGGCGTTCACGCACCGCAACACCTTCGACCTGCACCCCGAAACGGATGTCTACTGGTGCACCGCGGACATCGGCTGGGTCACGGGCCACAGCTACGTGACCTACGCGCCCCTGGTCAACGGAGCCACCCAGCTGATCTATGAAGGCACCCCCGACACTCCGCACCAGGGCCGGTGGTGGGAACTGGTGGAGAAATACAAGGTATCCATCCTCTACACCGCCCCGACCGCCATCCGTACCTGCATGAAGTGGGGCCGGGACATTCCGCAGAAGTTCAACCTCGACTCCATCCGCGTGCTGGGTTCCGTGGGCGAACCCATCAACCCGGAAGCCTGGATGTGGTACCGCCAGGTGATCGGCGGAAACGGCGGCAAGAAGGACCACCCGGCCCCCATTGTCGACACCTGGTGGCAGACGGAAACCGGCGGTCACATGATTGCCCCGATGCCGGGCGTCACGGCCACCAAGCCGGGCTCCGCCCAGGTGGCGGTTCCGGGTATTTCCGTGGACGTGGTGGATGAGATGGGCGAACCGGTCCCCAATGGATCCGGCGGCTTCCTGGTCATCAAGGAACCCTGGCCCGCCATGCTGCGCGGCATCTGGGGAGATCCGGAACGCTTCAAGGAGACCTACTGGAACCGGTTCGACACCATGTACTTCGCCGGGGACGGCGCGAAGAAGGACGAGGACGGCGACATCTGGCTGCTTGGCCGGGTGGATGACGTGATGAACGTATCCGGCCACCGGCTGTCCACCACGGAAATCGAGTCAGCCCTGGTGAGCCATCCGTCGGTGGCCGAAGCCGCCGTCGTCGGCGCTGCGGACGAGACGACCGGCGAGGCCGTGGTCGCGTTCGTGATCCTGCGCGGCAGCGCGAAGGACGACGACGACATTGTCACCACCCTGCGCAACCACGTCGGCAAGGAAATCGGCCCGATCGCCAAGCCGAGGCACATCCTGGTGGTTCCGGAACTGCCCAAGACCCGCAGCGGAAAGATCATGCGCCGTCTGCTCAAGGACGTGGCCGAGGGACGCGAGGCCGGCGATTCAAGCACGCTCGCGGACAACACCGTGATGCAGCAGATCGCGGAGTCCCTGAAGAACTAGCCGGATCAGCAAAGCAGCAGGCACCCTTCCCGGTTCCCGGGGAGGGTGCCTGCTGCTTTGTTCGAAGCCTGCCGGAGCTAGCCGACGACGACGTCCAGGTTCACGTCTATGTTGCCGCGGGTGGCGTTGGAGTACGGGCAGACCTGGTGGGCGGCCTGGGTGAGCTTGTCCGCTGTGGCTTCGTCCACCCCTGACATCTCCACGTGCAGCTCGACGCCCAGCTTGAAGCCGGCGTCGCCGTTCTTGAAGATGCTGACGTCGGCGGTCACGGCCGCGTCGGAGATGGGCGCCTTTTCGGCACGGGCAATCATCTTCAGTGCGGAGAGGAAGCAGGCCGCGTAACCGGTGGCGAAGAGCTGTTCGGGATTGGTGCCCTCCCCGGAACCGCCCATTTCCACCGGGGTGGAGAGGTTCACTTCGAGTTTTCCGTCACTGGTACGGGCTTCGCCGTTGCGTCCATCTCCGGTGGCGGTGGCAGCTGCGGTGTACAAGGCACTCATGGGAACTCCTCTTAGTGGGGAAACGTAGCCTTCAAGGTAGACTAACTAGTACGTCTACTGCAAGTGCCCCGGGCGGGGAAGAACCCGACGGGGAAGAAAAGGAACCGAGATGGCAGCGAAATCATCCGGCGTCCGGGAACGGATTCTGGCGCAGGCCTCGAGCCTGTTTTACCTGGAGGGCATCCGGGCCGTGAGTGCGGACCGGATCATCGCCGCTGCCGGCACCACGAAAGTGACTTTCTACCGCCACTTCCGTTCCAAGGATGACCTGGTGGTGGCCTACCTGCAGGAGCAGTCCGCCGCTATGCGGGCCCGGGCAGAGGACCTGGATCCGGATCCCTGCACCGGACTGCTGCAGTTTGCCGACGCCATGGGCGAGCAGGCGTGCACTGCCGGGTTCCGCGGCTGCCCCTTCATCAACGCGGCGGCGGAATACACCGAGCCCGGCCATCCCGTCCGGGCCGTGGTGTCCGAACACCGCGCCTGGCTGCATTCCCTCGTCGCCGAACGGCTCGAGCAGCTCGGAGCCCGGGACGCCGGAGCCCTCGCCGACCAGCTGCTGATGCTGCGGGACGGAGCCATGGTGCACGGCTACGTAGGCGACGGCACCGCCGTCGGGCCGGCACTCACGGCTGCCGGAAAGGCACTGGTTCTTCCCCGCCTGGCCTAGCCGGGACAGCTCCCGCAACCGTCCGGATGACGCGCGGACGCGGCACGTTTGGTGAAACGCACGGAGGATAGGACAATTCCATCTCGTGTCTACTTCACCCACAGCCGCCACAGCCGCCACACCGCCTTCTCCGCAGTCAGCCAGGATGGCCCGCAAGGTCGCCGGCGCGTCCTTCATCGGCACCGCCCTGGAGTCCTACGACTTCTACGTTTTCGGCACCGCCGCCGCATTGGTCCTGAACCGGATCTTCTTTCCCGACGTGGACGCGGCGACAGGCATCCTGCTGTCCTTCCTCACCCTCGGCATGGGCTTCGTTGCCCGCCCGCTGGGCGCCATCCTCTTCGGCCACATCGGGGACCGGGCGGGACGCAAAACCTCTCTCATCGGCACCATTGTCCTGATGGGTACGGCCACCGGAGCCGTGGGCCTGCTGCCGGACTACAACACGATCGGAATCTGGGCCCCGCTGCTGCTGGTGCTGCTGCGCCTGCTCCAGGGCCTTGCCGTCGGCGGCGAATGGGGCGGCTCCATCCTGATCGCCACCGAACACGCCCCTGCCCGCAGGCGCGCCCTGTACGCCGCCATCCCGCAGATCGGTTCCCCGGTCGGCACCATCATGGTGACCGGCATTTTCCTGCTCCTGGCGTCCGTTTCCGACGAGGCGATGGCCGCCGGCGTCTGGCGCATTCCGTTCCTGCTTGCCTTCCCCTTCATGGGCATTGCCCTGTACCTGCGCCTGGCCATCGATGAAACTCCCGTCTTCAAGGACGTGGCGAAGGCGCACCAGGTGACCCGGATCCCGCTGGCGGAGGTGCTGCGCCATCAGTGGCGGGCCGTCCTGGTGGCGGCAGCGGCAGCGCTGCTGGGTATCGGTTCCTACTTCCTGATGACCACGTACACCCAGGCCTACGGTGTCTCGCAGCTGGGACTGTCCGAGTCCACGGTATTGAATGCCGCGCTGGTCGGTTCGGTGCTGCAGCTGGCCACCATCCCCGCTTTCGGGCTCCTGGCCACCCGGATCGGTTCCGCGCGGATGGTGCTGGCCGGCGCCGTCGCCACCCTGCTGATTTCCTTCCCGCTGTATTTCATCATCAGCAACGCCACCACGCCCGTGTACATCCTGACCATTCTGATCGGCGGCATCGCGCCGACGGCGGCATGGGCGGCGCTGGGCGGACTGATGGCTGATCTGTTCCCGGCCCGCACCGGGTTCACTGCGATGTCCCTGGCCTACAGCATCGCCGGGATCCTGTCCGGCTTCACCCCCTCCATTACGCAGGGATTCTCCAACGCCACCGGCGGTGCGTGGTGGCATCCCGGCGTCGTACTGGCCTTGATGTCCCTGATCACCATTGCCGGTGCGCTGGCCGCCCGCAGGATGTCCGGGCAAAACACGGATGCGGCACTGAAGGTTCAGGCCTGAGCTCCGGCATAGTTAACGCCATGACTACTGCCAGCACCCGCAACCTCCTGGTTCTCAACGGACCCAACCTCAACCTGCTGGGGACCCGGGAACCGGCGATCTACGGAAGCTCCACCCTCGCGGACGTTGAGGCTGCGGCAATTGCCGCGGCCTCGGCCCACGGCTGGACGGTGGACTGCGTCCAGTCCAACCATGAGGGCGACCTGATCGATGCCATCCACGCGGCGCGCGGCACGGCGGACGGCATCGTTATCAACCCCGCAGCCTACAGCCACACCTCGGTGGCCATCCCGGATGCATTGTCCGGCGTGGAACTTCCCGTGGTCGAGGTGCACCTGAGCAACATCCACCGGCGCGAGGAATTCCGCCACCATTCCTTCGTCTCCGCGGTGGCGCAGGCGGTGATCTGCGGGGCCGGCATCAGCGGCTACCGGTTGGCCGTGGAGTACCTGATCGAATCCGCCGCCCCCGCCGCGGACTAGTCCGGCCTGAACGGCAGCAGGCTCGGGGCGGGCGTCCTGCCCACCGGCATCCCGCTTGCGGGGACCTATTTACCGGAACCCCTATTTACTGGTGCACCTGCCGGCGGAAACGGGGGTGCTGTAGCCCGGCGCGCCGTCCACCACCGGGGCCACCTCGGCCAGGGACAGTGCGTAGCCGATGGGCTGGTCGCTGGTGGTCTTGGCGAAGATGATTCCGGCCAGACGGCCGTCAACGTCCAGCAGCGGTCCGCCGGAGTTGCCCTGCTGCACGTTCGCGGCGAGGGTGTAGACCTCCAGCACCTCAGGTGAGGTGCCGTAGATATCCCGGACAGCCACACTGGACAGACCCTCGATGTTGGCGGCCTGCAGCCGGAACGGGCCGCCGGCCGGATAACCGGCGAAGGCCGCGGTGGTGCCGTCAGCCAGCGGCTCCCCCAGCGGAACGGGATCGGCGGAGAGGCCCTCGACGGCGAGGACGGCGAGGTCCCGTGACGGATCAAAGTAGACCACCCGGCCGGGCAGCACACTGCCGTCCGGCACCTCCACCACGGGCTCATTCACACCGGCCACCACGTGCGCATTGGTGACCACGCGGTCGTCCGCCACGACCACGCCCGAGCCGGTCTGGTTCTGCCCGCACTGATAGGCCGTACCGGTGATTTTGAGTACCGACGCCGAGGCGGTCCGAAGCGCCGCGGAATCCACCTCGGCGCTGGGCGGGACAGCCGTCTGCGGTGCGGCACTGTCCAGGATGGTCGGCAGGCCTTCGGACACCGTAAAGGAACGGATCTGCGCGCTCCAGGTCTTCACCTGCACGGGAGTGGCTTCATCAATGGTGCCGAGCACCTTGGAGGCGGCGATCTGCTGGGACAGGAACGGTACGCCGAGCGTGGTGACGCTGAAGGCCAGCATGGCCATGACCAGGGCAGCCACCACCAGGTTGGCGGCTCCGCCGAGGAGGCGGTCCAGGAAACGCAGCGGCGGGAAGTTCAACCATCGCCGGATCATTCCGCCCAGGGCGGCACCGGCGGCGTGGCCCACCAGCACCAGGATGACAGCCGTCGCAATCACCACGGTCAGGCGCCACCCGTTGTCCGGCACCCAGCCGGCAACCAGCGGAATGGCGAAAAAGGCGGCAACGGCGCCGGCAACGAAGCCGACAATCCCGCCGAGCGTGACCACCAGGCCGTTGCGCAGGCCGGCGAAAAGGTAGAAGAGCAGGACAAGGAGCAGGATGATGTCCAGAAGTGTAAATCCGAGCACAAAGAGCTCCAAGCGTGTAAACCGGGTGGCGCGGCGGCGGGAGACCGCTGCAGTGCGAGTTTATCCGGACAACCTGTGGAAGCCGTCACCGGGAGGTCCTTCCCGGCTGTGGTTCTGCCCTCTTTTTCGGATCGACCGGTGAACAAATGTGCTTTAGGTGTCACTAGGGAGTGACGTGCGGCAAGATATTAAGGAGAGACCACTATTTACAGGAGATTTCATGGATATCGAGGTACTGCGCCGCGCGCCGTTGTTCGCCTCTCTGGGGGACGACGTTTTCGCCGCCCTGACCGAAGAGCTCACTGAGGTCGACCTCTCACGTGGCGCCTCTGTTTTCCGCGAGGGTGATCAGGGCGACCAGCTCTATTTCATTGTGTCCGGCAAGATCAAGCTGGGCCGCTCCGCCCCGGACGGCCGGGAAAACCTGCTGGCGATCCTCGGCCCCGGGGAACTGTTCGGCGAGATGGCCCTTTTTGATCCGTCTCCCCGCAACGCCACCGCCACCGCCGTCTCGGAGACCCGGCTTGCCGGGCTGCGCCACGAGAACCTGCGCGCCCTGATTGAAACCCGCCCCGAGGTTTCCGTCCAGCTGCTGCAGGCCCTTGCCCGCCGGCTTCGCCGCACCAACGAGTCCCTGGCGGACCTCGTGTTCTCCGACGTTCCCGGCCGCGTAGCCAAGGCGCTGCTTGATCTGGCCGACCGCTTCGGCCGTCCGGCAACGGACGGGATCCTTGTTGCACACGAGCTGACGCAGGAGGAACTGGCCCAGTTGGTCGGCGCCTCCCGCGAGACCGTGAACAAGGCCCTGGCTGAGTTCGTCCAGCGCGGCTGGTTGCGCCTGGAAGCCCGCGCGGTTGTCATTCTTGACGTCCAGCGGCTGCGCCAGCGTTCGCGCTAACACCCGAAGAACCTCTAAAGGCGGCGCCGGTCCTGCAGGACCGGCGCCGCCTTTAGTTGCTCACCGCCGTGCACAAACGTGCAGCGGGCCATAATCGGCGTGCACTATCGTCCGTGCTGCGAAGACCCTTCCGCGGCGCTGCCGGCGCGCACCGCAACACGGGGTTCGCCGTCGACTTCCACCAATTCGGGCCGATAAACAACCGCGGGTCTGCGGCTGGACAGATACGCGATGCAGCCGCGGGCCGTGGCCAGTTTCTCCAGCGTCAATTCGACGGCGGGAACCGCAATCTCTCCCAGGGTCAGCCCCACGGTGTCCGGCTGGCCGATCTCGTCGCCCAGCGCCGTCCCCTCCCGTGCGGCAATGACGTCCGCAGCGGGTTTCCAGGAAGCCCACACGCCCTTGCCGGTCAGCAGGCTGGGTTCCTGGCCCACCGGCTGCACTGCAGCGAAGTACTGGGTATCGAAGCGCCGCAGCGCAAAATCTGCACTGTGCCAGTTGAACAACGGCCGCAGCAGATCTGTCCGCAGACCGAGGCCGCGCCGCCTCAGTATCTCCAGGAAGGAGGCTTCCTGGGTGGCAATTGCCGTCCGCGCAGCCATCCAGTCCGGCCCCCGGTTGCCTTCGAGCAGCGTTGACTCATCCGGCCCCGCCAGCAGGATGCCCGACTCTTCGAACAGCTCACGGATCGCAGCGACGACGTGCCGGCGCGCCAGCCGGGCGTCACCGGTGCCAAGGGACTTCGCCCATACCGACGGGGCCGGGCCGAACCAGGTGACCGCGGCGTCGTCGTTCTCCTCGATGCTGCCGCCCGGGAAAGCCACCTTGCCCAGGGGGGATTCGCCCCGCCGGTAGGAAAGGTAGGTTTCCGTGCCGCGCGGAGAGTCCCGCAGCAGGACCACGGAGGACGCCAGCCGCGGTTTGCGGGGCGTCCGGTCGGGACGTTCAAACCAGCTCTGGGCTGCGACCCGCTGGGAGGGAGCTACCGGGAACAGCCGGACAGTCGAGTTAGGCAAATTCAACGATCATTTCTATTTCCACGGGTGCATCCAACGGCAGGACGGCGACGCCGACGGCGGAACGCGCGTGGCTTCCCGCCTTGCCGAAAATCTTGCCCAGGAGTTCCGACGCACCGTTAACAACGCCGGGCTGGCCGGTAAAGGAAGGGTCGGAGGCAACATAGCCCACCACCTTAACGATCCGGCTGATGCGGTCAAGGTCACCTATCTGCGCCTTCACCGCAGCGAGTGCGTTAATGGCGCAGATAGCCGCGTACGACGCCGCATCCTCGGCGCCTACTTCGGCACCCACCTTGCCCGTACCCGGCAGGGCCCCGTCCACGAACGGCAGCTGGCCGGAGGTGTGGACGAGGTTCCCGGTGATAACGGCCGGGACATACACAGCTACCGGAGAGGCAACTGCGGGAAGGCTCAGGCCCAGTTCCCGCAGCCGGATTTCAACGGCGGATACCGCACCGGCAGCACCGGTCATGAGCTTTTTTCACGTTTCATGTAGGCCACGGAACCGGTTCCGTTCGGCGCCGTCGCGATCTGCACCAGTTCCCACCCTTCTTCCCCGTGCATATTAAGGACTTGCCCGGGTGTGTGCAGTGGAAGTGGCGTTATGAAGTATTCCCATTTGGTCATAAGGGAAAGCCTAACGTGCTTGTAGACTGTCTCGCATGGCAGCACGCAACTCACCGTTCTTTGACACGGCGACCACCCTCGGCAAGCTCGTCGCGTTCTTCGGTATCAGTGCTCTTTGCGGAGTCCTGGCAGCCGGCCTCCTGGTTCCGGTGGCTGCAGCGGCCGGCACCGCTGCCTCCGGCTCCATCGAGTTCTTCGACGAACTGCCCTCGGAACTGGAACGCGGATCGTTGGCTACGCCCTCCAAGATCCTGGCCAATGACGGTTCCCTGATCGCAACGGTCTACGAAGAGAACCGCCAGCCGGTGGCCCTGGACCAGGTGTCACCCCATATGGTGGACGCCATCCTCGCCATCGAGGATGACCGTTACTACGAGCACGGCGGCGTGGACCTGCAGGGCATTGTCAGTGCCCTGGTGTCCAATGCGACCAGCGACAACCAGCGCGGCGCGTCCACCATCACACAGCAGTACGTGAACAACGTCATCATTGACACCAACCGCCAGAACGATAAAGAAGTCGTTTTCAGCGGTGACAAGGATTACGGTGACAAGCTGCGGGAAATGAAGCTCGCCATTGCCGTTGAGAAGGAGCTGAGCAAGGACGAAATCCTTGAGGGCTACTTCAATATCGTCCCCTTCAGCGGCACCACCTACGGCGTGCAGGCCGCCGCACGCTATTTCTACAACGTCGATGCCAAGGACCTAAACATCGCCCAGTCGGCGCTGCTCGCGGGCGTGGTCAACGGCACTACGTATTTCAGTCCCGAACTGAACCCGGACCGCTCGCTGGAGCGCCGGAACCTGGTGCTTCAGCGGATGCTCGACACCGGACGCATCACGCAGGAAGAGCACGACGCCGCGGTGGCCACCGGGCTGGACCTGCAGCTCACGCCGGTGTCCAGCAACTGCGTCGGTGCCGCACAGGCACCCTATTTCTGTGATTACGTCACGCGCCTGGTGCTCAATGACGACAGTTTCGGCGCCACCGAGGAAGACCGGAACAAGCTGCTTCGGCGCGGGGGCCTGACCATCAAGACCACTCTGGACCCCGCGTTCCAGGCGGCGGCCCAGACGGCGGTCAACGAGACCGCCAACCCGGACACCACCGATGCCGAAATCGGGCACTCCATGATCAGCCTGGAGCCCGGCACCGGCAAGATCCTCACCATGGCCCAGAACACCCGGTACACACCGGAGCTGGCTGACGGCAACTCGGTTCAGAACTTCAACGTGGATTCGTATCAGAACGGCGATCCGAACAAGCCCCTGAACGGCCTGGGCGGCTTCCAGCCCGGTTCCACCTACAAGCCGTTCACCGTTGCCGCCTGGCTGGACTCGGGGAAGACCCTGAACACCACCCTGAACGGTTCCAAACGGACCTATCCCGTGGGCACCCGCTGGAACGCCAGTTGCTTCGGCGGCGCCTATGTGAGCACCACCGAGTGGACCCCGATCAACTACGGCGACACAAACTACAAGACCACCACCGTCCTGGACGGGCTGGCCAACTCGCTCAACACGATCACCCTCGCCGAGACCAGGGAGCTGGACCTGTGCAAGTTCCAGGAGATGGCCTTCGCCGCCGGTGTGCACAACGGCAAGGGCTCCAGCGGCGAAACGGAGATGCTTGAGATCAATCCGCCGTCCACCTTCGGCGGCGGCGGCGACGCTTCCCCGATGTCCATGGCCACCGGCTTCGCCACCTTCGCGGCCGAGGGACTCAAATGCGAACCCATCGCCCTGGAGTCCGTCACCGGCGCAGACGGCACCGAGTACCGGGTTCCGCCGCAGTCCTGTGAGCAGGTTATGCGTAAGGAAGTTGCCCAGGGCGTCAATATGGCCACCCAGCGGGTCATGACCAACGGCTCCGGCATCAACCTGCAGGTCGGGGTTCCCACCGCCGGTAAGACCGGCACCAATGACACGCGGTCGCAGACCTGGTTCATGGGTTACAGCACCGGAATGGTCACGGCCTCCTGGATCGGCAATTGGAAGGCCAACGCCAGCACCATGTCGGACAAGCTGATCGGCGGACGGATTTACCCCGAGATCGACGGCTCGCTGATTGCCGGCCCGTCCTGGAAGAACTACATCCAGCGCATTGCCGGCCAGTACGAGGCCAAGGCCTTCGCCAACCCGCCGGCCAGCATGGTCGGCGGCACCACTCCCCCGCGCGCCAGCACACCGCCGCCGCGCGCCAACACCCCCGTTCCCCCGCCGTCCCCGCCGGCTTCACCGGCCGCGGAACAGAAACCCCCCGCCGGCGACAACAACGGCGACGGTGACGGCAACGGCGGTGACGGCAACGGCAACGGCGGCGACAAAGAAGGCGAAGACGGCGGCGGGGACGGGGACAACTAATGACTGATTCCCCCTTGGCCTCCGCAGCGCGAAAGGCTGCCTGGCTGGCCGGCGGCATTGCCGGAACCGGTGCCGCCGCGCTGGCCTACGGCTGCCTGATCGAACGGAACCTGTTCGGCGTCCGGGAGGAGACGGTTCCCGTGCTTCCCGCCGGAAGCGCCCCCCTGCGGGTCCTGCACCTCTCGGACATCCACTTCGTGCCCGGCCAGGACCGCAAGGTCCGCTGGCTGCAGGAACTCGCGGAGCTGGAACCGGACCTCGTAGTGAATACCGGTGACAACCTCAGCCATCCGCTGGCCGTGCCTGCGGTGCTGGAGGCCCTGAAGCCAGTGATGCGTTTTCCCGGCGTCTTTGTTCCCGGCTCCAATGATTACTACGCGCCGGTGCTGAAGAATCCGTTCACGTATTTCACCGGCCCGTCCAAGCACCGGCATGAACCGGAAAAGCTGCCGTCGGGTGAGCTTTTCGGTGCCTTCACGGATGCCGGCTGGCAGGACCTGACGAACACCAACAGTGTGATGCAGCTTTCGGGTCTGCGCCTAAACTTCTCCGGCGTGGATGATCCGCATCTGCGGCGGGACCAATATCAGGGCTTCGCCGAGACGCCGGCGGCCACCCCCGGGGGCGGCGCCTTCCCTGAGGTGAAGATCGGTGTGGCCCATGCCCCCTATCAGCGGGTGCTCAACCAGTTCACGGGGGGCGGCGCCGAAATTATCCTCGCCGGACACACCCACGGCGGGCAGGTCTGCATCCCCGGCTACGGGGCGCTGGTCAGCAACTGCGACCTGCCGACGCGGCAGGCGCGCGGGCTGTCCTCCTGGGCACACGGCGGGCGGCGGGTGCCGCTGAACGTGTCTGCCGGCATCGGCACCTCGCGCTTCGCTCCGGTGCGTTTCGCCTGCCGTCCCGAGGCGGTCCTGCTGACGCTGACGGCACGCACCTGAGGACGGAAACCCCCTGCTGAACCGGCCTTCGGGAAGCAGCGGCGACACGGTCCAGGGAGTCCGTTTCGCGGAATCGGCATTTGTCTAGTATCCTTGTAAAGTTGCTTCGCGAGGTCGTCAAACACTTCGGCGGGGCAGTGGTTACGGGGTGTGGCGCAGCTTGGTAGCGCGCGTCGTTCGGGACGACGAGGTCGCAGGTTCAAATCCTGTCACCCCGACCAGCAAAGGACCCGGTCAGAGAAATCTGACCGGGTCCTTTTTGCGTTAAGCACTCCCCTGCGGCGGGTTAGGCGAACTTCTCCCCGGTGATCCGCTCATAGGCCTCCACATACCGTTCCCGGGTCCGTTCGACGACGTCGGCCGGCAGTGCGGGCGGTGCAGCGTCGGAGTGCCTGTCCCAGCCCGAAGCAGGCGATGTGAGCCAGTCACGCACATACTGCTTGTCGAAGGACGGCTGGGCCTTCCCCGGCGCGTACAGGGCCGCGTCCCAGAACCGGGAGGAATCCGGTGTCAGCACCTCGTCCCCCAGCGTGACTGCGCCGGTGGCCGGATCTGCGCCGAACTCCACCTTGGTATCGGCCAGGATGATGCCGCGGTCCCGGGCGATGGCCTCGGCCCGGGTGTAGATCTGCAGTGTCAGCGAGCGCAGCTGCCCGGCAGTTTCCGCCCCCACCGTCCTCTCGACCGCTTCGTAGGTGATGTTCTCGTCATGTTCGCCCTGCTCCGCCTTGGCCGAGGGGGTAAACACGGCCGGTTCAATCCGTGACCCGTCCACCAGCCCGGCCGGCAGCGGCAGTCCACAGACCGTCCGGGAAACCTCGTACTCCGCCAGCCCGGACCCGGTGAGGTAGCCGCGGGCAATGCACTCTACGGGAAACATGTCCAGCTTCCGGCAGATCATCGCCCGGCCGGCCACGGCCTCGGGAACGCCGTCGGCCGCGGAAATCACGTGGTTCGGAATCTCCGGCAGTTGGCTGAACCACCAGAGGCTGAGCTGGGTGAGGATCCGGCCCTTGTCCGGGATGGTGCTGGCCAGCACATGGTCATATGCGCTGATCCGATCGCTGGCCACCACGAGCACGCGGTCGCCGTCGTTCCCCTCCCCCGCCGGCACGTACAGGTCCCGGACCTTGCCGGAATACAGATGCTGCCAGCCCGGCAGTTCCGGAGCGCGGTCTGCGCCGCCCACCGCGCTCATACCGGCTTCCCTTCGCGGACCGTATCGGTGTCCGGGACGGTGTTGCTGCCTTCCGGAACCCGCACCTCGCCGCGGGCTGCCTTCAGCGCAATATCCGTTCGGTGCTGTGAGCCTTCCAACCGGATGAGGTCGACGCCGGCGTAGGCACGGTCCCGTGCCTCGTCCAGGTCCGAGCCAAGCGCCACCACAGAGAGCACCCGCCCGCCGGCGCTGCGCACCTTGTCCTTCTTGAGCCGCGTGCCGGCGTGCAGCACGGACACGCCCTCCAGCCGTCCTGCCTTCTTCAGTCCCCGCACCCGGTCCCCGGTCCGGGGCTTGCCCGGATAGCCGGCGGCGGCAACCACCACCGCGACGGCGGAGCGCGGGTCCCACTTGAGCTGTTCCATGGCATCCAGCTCTCCCTTGGCCGCGGCCATCAGGAGGCCGCCGAGCGGGGTCTTCAGCCGGGCCAGCACCGCCTGGGTCTCCGGATCACCGAAGCGGGCGTTGAATTCGATGACCCGCACCCCGCGCGTGGTCAGGGCAAGCCCGCAGTAGAGCACGCCCACGAAGGGCGTCCCGCGGGAAGCCATTTCATCAATCGTGGGCTGAGCGACCCGGTTCACCACGTCCTCGACCAGGCCTGCGGGCGCCCAGTCCACGGGTGAGTAGGCACCCATGCCGCCGGTGTTGGGGCCGGCGTCGTCGTTGAAAATCCGTTTGAAGTCCTGGGCCGGGGCCAACGGCAGCACGTGCCGACCGTCGGAAAGCACGAAAAGCGAGATTTCCGGCCCGTCCAGGAATTCCTCAATCACCACGCTGCCGCCCGCCGCGAAGCAGGACCGGGCGTGTTCCAGGGCCTCAGCCCGGTCGGAAGTCACCACCACGCCCTTCCCCGCGGCCAGGCCGTCGTCCTTGACGACGTACGGGGCGCCGAAGGTATCCAGGGCGTCGGAGGCTTCCTCGACGGTGGCCGCCATGCGTGCCATGGCCGTGGGAACGTTGGCGGCAGCCATGACCTGCTTGGCAAAAGCCTTGGAGGCTTCGAGCCGGGCGGCAGCCTGCGACGGACCGAAGACGGCAAACCCGGCTTCCCGCAGTGCGTCGGCCACCCCGGCCGCCAGGGGCGCCTCGGGACCGATAACCACCAGATCGGAGCCGAGGGAGCGGGCCAGGTTAGTGACCGCGGCCGGGTCGGTGGCCTCCACGGGGTGGACCGGGACCATCCGGGCGATGCCCGCGTTCCCGGGGGCTGCGTGCACCTCGCGGACGTAAGGGTCGGCCAGAAGCGCTTGGACAAGGGCATGCTCGCGGCCGCCGGGGCCAACTACTAGAACCTTCACAGTAGTTCAGGGTACTTGCTGGGGCGGACCGGCTGAAAGCATCTGCCCAACATGACGCCGGGGGCCCGTGCCGGGACCGGTGCGGGTGTTCCGTTCCGCTGTTACCGAATTGCACCCCATCCGTTACGGGTATCCGCACACCCCATTGCAGGTAGCCGAAGCGGACCCCGATAGTGGAACTGCGCACGCTGCAGCACGCAGCGCACGCCGCGGAGCAGCGGGGGGCAGCGAGATCGACGGCGGTGCCGGGGCCGTCATCGCCGGTTCGCCCCCCGCGCCCCCTTAGACTGAAGAACATGAACGCAACTTTCACCGCGTCCGACGCCGTTGAACTGGCCGTGCTCGAGCGCAACGGTTTCATTGAATCCCGCCACATCGGCTCCGCCGTCGTGATGGCCGCCGACGGCACCGTGGTTACGGAACTCGGCGACATCACCACACCCATTTTCCCGCGCTCCACACTCAAGCCGTTCCAGGCCATTGCGGCCATGCAGTCCGGGGTGCCGCTCCGCGGGCCGCAGGTGGCCCTGGCGGCTGCCAGCCACGTGGGTTCCCGCGAGCACACCGACGTCGTCCGCGGCATGCTCGCCGCCGCCGGCGTCACCGAGGGCCACCTGCAGTGCCCCGAGGACTGGCCGCAGGACACCGAGGCACGCAACGAGCTGATCCGCGAGGGCAAGGGACCGCAGCGGATTGCGTTCAACTGTTCCGGCAAGCACGCCGCCTTCCTCTGGGCCTGCACCGAGAACAACTGGGACCACGCGACCTACCTCGATCCCGAGCATCCGCTGCAGCGCCGCATCGCCGAGGTCATCGAAGAGTTCACCGGTGAAACCGTGCAGCACTGGGCAGTGGACGGCTGCGGCGCCCCGCTGGCCGCGCTCTCCCTGACCGGACTGGCCCGGGGCATCGGACGGCTGGCCAAGGCCCCGTCCGGCAAACACGGCAATGCCCGGGCAGCCACGGTGGCTACTGCCATGCTGGATTACCCCTGGGCCGTCCACGGCCACGGGCGTGAGAACACCATCGTGATGGAAGACCTCGGGATCATCGCCAAAAACGGCGCCGAGGGTGTCCTGGTGCTGGGCACCGACACGGGCGTATCGGTGGCGCTGAAGATGCTCGACGGAAACACACGCGCCGCTTCGCTGGTGGGACTGACCCTGCTGGCAGCCAGCGGTGCCGTGGACCCGCTGGCCGTGGAAAAGGTGCTGGACAAGATCATGCAGCCCGTCCTCGGCGGCGGGCAGCCGGTGGGAAGCCTGCGGCTGGGCGCGCCCGTCACGGCGCTGCTGGGCTAGGGCCGTGGCACGGCGGCGGATCTCCGGCGAGGACGGCCGGACAGCCCTGCAGGCAGCCGCGGCCGGCGCAGCCGACCGCGGCACTACGGCCATGGCGGTGCGCTACTCCCTGGAAGAACTCGCTGAACGTGCGCCCGGCAACAGCGTGGAGGTCCGGGTTCCGCCGTTCGGGGTCACGCAGTGCGTGGCCGGCCCGCGGCACACCCGCGGCACTCCCCCGAATGTCATCGAAACCGACGGCGCCACCTGGCTGGCCCTGGTGACGGGCCGGCAGTCCTGGGCCGACGCCGTCGCCGCCGGGAAGGTGGCAGCCTCCGGACTGCGCGCCGACCTGTCGGAGGTGCTTCCGCTCTTCCGTTCCGCTTCCTGAGGCCGGGGCCCGGATCCGGAGCCTCCGGTCCGGGGCCGCGCAGCGGAGACTGCCCGACCGGTAGAATCGAAGCATGGTTTCCGAGCAGCACAGCCCCGAACGCCGCGAGATTACGGTCCGCCGCGCCCCCCGCTTCGTCCCCTTCCTGGCACTGGGCGTGGTCGCCGGGTTCATTGCTGCCCTCTTCGTTGCCTACGGCGGCGACGAAAACGCCAGCTTCACCCGCGAGGCAACCCTCGGCTTCTTCACCATGATGTTCGCGCTGCCGGGCCTGCTGCTCGGCGCCCTGGCGGCCCTGGTCCTGGATTGGATCAGCGTCCGCAAAGCCCGCCGGACCATGGTGGAAAGCGTTGATTCCGCGGAACCGGAGAGCCGGGAAAAACCGCTCGCGTAACGGTTGCGCACACAGGCTGCCTGACCCGCCGCACGTGAGAGAATGCTCTCATGGCACGCGGAGACGGACAGCTTTCCCATGATCTATTGCCCGGCGAAAAAGGTCCACAGGATGCCTGTGGAGTCTTTGGCGTCTGGGCCCCCGGCGAAGAGGTAGCGAAGCTTACCTATTACGGGTTGTATGCCCTGCAGCATCGGGGGCAGGAGTCTGCGGGCATCGCCACCAGCGACGGCGGGCGTATCAGCGTGTACAAGGACATGGGACTGGTGTCCCAGGTGTTCGATGAGACCACGCTGAATACCCTGGTGGGGCACATCGCCGTCGGGCACTGCCGGTATTCCACCACCGGAGCCTCGCACTGGGCCAACGCCCAGCCCACCCTCGGGGCCACCGCCAGCGGCACGGTCGCCCTGGCCCACAACGGCAACCTGACCAACTCCGCCGAGCTCTATGAGCTGATCCTCGAACGCGAGGGCCGCCCCCGCGCCGGCGAAATCGCCCAGGGCAACACTTCCGACACCGCGCTGGTCACCGCACTGCTCAACGGCACCGACGGACGCTCCCTGGAGGACACGGCCATGGAGCTGCTCCCCAAGCTCCGTGGTGCGTTCTCCTTTGTCTTTATGGACGAGGGCACCCTCTACGCGGCCCGGGACACCTACGGTGTCCGCCCCCTGGTGCTTGGCCGCCTGGAACGCGGCTGGGTGGTGGCCTCCGAGGGCTCGGCCCTGGCCACGGTGGGTGCCAGCTTCATCCGGGAGATCAAGCCCGGAGAGTTCATTGCCATTGATGAAAACGGCGTCCGCAGCCGGACCTTCGGGGAGCCGACGCCGGCAGGCTGTGTCTTCGAGTACGTGTACCTCGCCCGTCCGGATGCCACGATCGCCGGGCGTTCCGTGTACGAGTCCCGCGTCGAGATGGGCCGCCAGCTGGCACGGGAAAACGCGGTGGAAGCCGACATTGTGATCCCGGTGCCGGAATCCGGCACGCCTGCCGCGGTGGGGTACGCCGAGGAATCGGGCATTCCCTTTGCCCACGGCTTTGTTAAGAACTCCTATGTGGGCCGTACCTTTATCCAGCCCAGCCAGACCCTGCGGCAGCTGGGCATCAAGCTCAAGCTCAACGCCCTGGACACGGTGATCCGGGGCAAGCGGGTGGTGGTGGTGGACGACTCGATCGTGCGCGGCAACACCCAGCGGGCCATCGTGCGGATGCTGCACGAGGCCGGCGCCGTGGAGGTCCACGTCAAGATCTCCTCTCCCCCGGTGAAGTGGCCCTGCTTCTACGGCATCGATTTCGCCTCCCGCGCGGAGCTCATCGCCAACGGCGCCGCGGTGGAGGAAATCCGGGCATCGATCGGCGCGGACAGCTTGGCCTACATTTCCGAAGACGGGATGATCGATGCCACCGGGCAGCCCCGGGAACGGCTGTGCACCGCGTGCTTCACCGGTGCCTATCCCATCGAGCTGCCCTCCGCGGACCGCCTGGGCAAGAACCTGCTGGAGCCGGCCAATCCCGCGGAGGATCCCGGGGCCACCGGATGCGATCCGGGCCCGGACAGCGAATACGAGAACCTGCTTACCGATTCCGAAAAGAAAGAGGCCGTATGAACGCGCCCGACACTTCCATCACCTATGCCTCCGCAGGGGTGGACGTCGAAGCCGGAGACAGGGCCGTCGAACTCATGAAGGCGGCCGTGAAGGCCACCCACAATTCATCGGTTCTGGGCGGGGTGGGCGGTTTCGCGGGACTCTACGATGCCTCCCGGCTGCTCAGCTACCGGAAGCCGCTGCTGGCAACGTCCACGGACGGAGTGGGGACCAAGGTGGCCATTGCCCAGGCCATGGACATCCATGACACCATCGGGTTTGACCTGGTGGGCATGGTGGTCGATGACATTGTGGTGGTGGGTGCGGAACCGCTGTTCATGACCGACTACATTGCCTGCGGCAAGGTGGTGCCGGAACGCATCGCCGCGATCGTGCGCGGCATCGCGGCGGCCTGCGAGGTGGCCGGCACGGCACTGGTGGGCGGGGAAACCGCGGAGCATCCCGGCCTGCTTGGCGAGCATGAGTACGACGTCGCCGGCGCCGCCACCGGCGTGGTGGAGGCGGACCGCCTCCTCGGCCCGGAGCGTGTCCGCCGCGGCGACGTGGTGATCGGCATGGCCTCCTCCGGTATCCACTCCAACGGCTACTCCCTGGTGCGCCGGGTGATCAACCATGCCGGCTGGCAGCTCGAACGCCAGGTTTCCGAGCTGGGACGCACCCTGGGCGAGGAACTGCTCGAACCCACCCGCGTCTACGCCGCGGACTGCCTGGACCTGGCCCGGTATGAACCGGCCGGGGTGCACGGCTTCAGCCATGTGACGGGCGGCGGGCTGGCGGCAAACCTGGCGCGGGTGCTGCCCAAGGGGCTGCAGGCCACGGTGGACCGCTCTACCTGGGAGCTCCCTCCCGTGTTCAAGCTGGTTGCGGAGCTGGGCAACGTGCCGCAGCCGGACCTGGAACGCACCCTGAACCTCGGTGTCGGAATGGTCGCAATTGTCGACGCCGGGAGCGCCGACGCCGCCCTCGAGCGGCTCGCTGCCCGCGGCGTTCCTGCCTGGGTGATGGGAACCGTCGGCGAGGCCGAGACGCCGTCCGGAAGCGATGCCGATTTCGTGCAGGGCGCGAAGGGCGTCGACGGCGGCGCCGTCCGGCTGGTTGGAAATTACGCGTAGTCCTGCCCCGTATACGGTAAAGGCCCGGCCCGGAACCCCGGGCCGGGCCTTTACCGTCAGGGGCTGGGGTTTCCTGCCTTAACGCCGTTCAGCGGATCCACCCTGGGGGTGATCCGCTGAAAGGATGGCAATTGGCCAACGTCTTTGAGGAAACGAGCCGCTACCCTACGCGGCGGTTCCCCTCATCATCGTCATCGTCGCCAAATTGATCCGCGTACTTATCTTCGTACGCCGAGTAGTCCGGCTCAGCCGGCTCCTCGGGATATCGACTGGATGGACGACTCGTCGGTCCTGAAAGCTCACGCTGGAGCGCCGAGTAGTCCGTGGCCGGGGTGAAGTACTTCATTTCCCGGGCCTGCTTGGTTGCTTTTGCCTTTTGACGGCCGCGCCCCATGGCGTGACCCCCTTTTTGCGTCGATCCGGTGGTTAGTCGTTCGGGCAGGTGAACGAGGCCCCCGGAATATTTGGTCAATTTGTCGTAAGTACAGGTTACATGTTTTCCCGCTGCCTTGTGCCCCCTCCGGCGCAGCAGAGGGCATTGCAGTTCCAGATCTGCACCGCCCGAGGCATGGCACCACTCACTCCCGACCCGCAATATTGGCTAAAGTCAGGGGTAGAGACAGTCGCGGAGTGCCTTACGGCACCGCCTACAGGGAGGACACGCGTTCACCATGAGCGATCAGAAAAACACACCGGGAGCGGATACCCCGCCGCCGGAACAGGACGGCACACCCGGTGCCTCCTCCGATCTGAACGCCCATTCCGAGTCCCCTGCGGGCTCCCCCGTGGATGCAGGTGCCGAAACCGGCGACGCCGAAGCTTCCGGCCTTCCCCCGGAGCCGGTAGTAGTTGCTCCCCAGGACCTGACGCTGGTCGAGCCCTCCCTGGCCGAGCCGGCGCTGAGTGCAGACGCCGTGGAGGCAGCGGCCCTGGAGCAGGTCGCCTCGGAAACCGCTGCGGCGGAGGCCGACGCTGCCGAAGCCGGGCGTCTTTCCGGACTCGAGCCCGCCCCGTCGGGTGCCGAAATCCACGTGCCCAAAGAGGCAGTGGAGCCGGACGCCGGACGGACCCTGCCCGCCCCCGAAAAGGCCGAAGCAGCCCCCGGGGAGACACCAGCGGCCGGGGAGCCGGCGGCGCCAGGAGAGCCCGGAGCGCCCGTCAGCGCCGAATCCGCACCCGAGGCGGGGTCCGAACCGCCGGTTCGGGACGCACCGGCGCATCCCCTGGACGGCATCAATGCAGCTGCCCCTGTGACCGAATCCCCCCGGGACGCTGCGGCTGAGGCTGATACCGGCACAGCTTCAGGGGAGTCCGGCGCCACCGCTGCTGCCGTCCGCCCCGGCGATACGCGCCGCTCCCGCCGGCTGGGGGAAACCGGGCAGGCCTCGGGATCATCAGGCGCTCCACAGCCCGGGACAGCCTCCGCCACCGGCTCCGGCAGGGGCGCGGGCTCCGGCCCCGTCAAGGGCACCGTCACGGGCACGGGCAGCAGCTCCGGCGCCGCAGGGAACCGCACGGACGCCGCGTCCGGGGCCCCCGTGAAACCTGCCACCGCTGCGGGCCGGGGCAAAAGCAACCGCAAGACCCGGCTCCTGCTGGTGCTGGGCGGGGTGGTGCTGGCCGCGCTCATCGCCATCCTGCTGTTCGTTTTTGTCTTCAACGACAAGGCGGAGGGTGTCATCTCGGAGGACGTCAGCCCGGTGGAACTGGCCTCCGGGGCGTGCCTGCAGGACTGGGAGGACGTGAACTCCGAGGCTACGGTCGTCACCTGCGACACCCCGCACAGCGCGCAGCTGGTCGCCACGGAAAGCCTGCCCGAAGACGCCGGATTCCCGGGCACGGATGCCCTTGAGAAGCGGGTTAACGAGGTCTGCGCCGGAGTGGATTACACCGACGCCGCCGCAGAGTTCCCGGACCTGCTGCTCACCAAGTCCATCCCCACGGAACAGACCTGGGCCGCGGGTGACCGCCGCGTGGACTGCTTCGTGTTCTCCCCCAATGACCAGGAGCTCACCGAGTCCCTGGTCTCCCCGTAGGCTGTCCCGGCGCGGCAGGTTCCCCCTGCCGCGCCGGACACCCCTCCGGATCCGGAGTCAGCTGACCGCTGCCACCGTCAGGCCGGGCTCTGCCACCAGTCCGTCACCGTCCAGCCCGTCCGCGGACCGGTCCACCAGCACGGTGTCACCGTCGCTGATTTTTCCGGCCAAAATGCCGCGGGCCAGCTGGTCGCCGATTTCCCGCTGCACCAGGCGCCGCAGCGGCCTGGCGCCGTACGCCGGATCGTAGCCGGTCAGTCCCAGCCATTCCCGCGCCGCATCGGTCACGTCCAGCACCAGCCGGCGTTCGTGCAGCCGGTTGGCGAGGGCCCGCACCTGGATGTCCACGATCCGGGTCAGGTCCTCCAGGCTCAGCGGATCAAACAGAATCACGTCATCGAGCCGGTTGAGGAACTCCGGCTTGAAGTTGGCATTGACCATGGACATCACCGAGTCGCGCTTCTGTTCCTCGTTCAGGCCCGGGTCCACCAGGAACTGGGAACCGAGGTTGGACGTCAGGATCAGGATGACGTTGCGGAAGTCCACCGTCCGGCCCTGGCCGTCGGTCAGCCGGCCGTCGTCGAGCACCTGGAGCAGGATGTCGAAGACGTCCGGGTGCGCCTTCTCCACCTCATCCAGCAGGATGACGGAGTACGGGCGGCGGCGCACTGCTTCGGTCAGCTGGCCTCCCTCCTCATAACCCACATATCCGGGAGGGGCACCCACGAGCCGGGACACGGCATGCTTCTCGGAGTACTCGCTCATGTCGATGCGGACCATGGCGCGCTCGTCATCAAAGAGGAAGTCCGCCAGGGCTTTGGCCAGCTCGGTCTTACCGACGCCGGTGGGGCCGAGGAAAAGGAAGGAACCGGTGGGCCGGTCCGGATCACTGACTCCGGCACGGGAACGGCGCACCGCATCGGAAACAGCGGCCACGGCCTTGGACTGCCCGATGAGCCGGGAGCCGATGGCTGCTTCCATGTCCAGGAGCTTCTGCGATTCGCCCTGCAGCATGCGGCCGGCGGGAATCCCGGTCCAGGCGGAGACCACTTCGGCAATGTCGTCCGCCGTGACTTCCTCGGAGACCATCAGCTCCTGGGCTTCCTCGCCGGACTTGCTGGCTTCGGCCTGCTGGGCGGCGTCGAGTTCCTTTTGCAGGGCAGGGATCTCACCGTAGAGGATCCGTGACGCCTCGGTCAGGTCACCGTCCCGCTGGGCCTTTTCCGCCAGGCTGCGCAGCTCGTCAACCTTGGCTTTCAGATCGCCGACCCGGTTCAGGCCGGCCTTTTCGGCTTCCCACCGGGCGTTGAGGGCTGCCAGCTGTTCCTTGCGGTTGGCCATGTCCTCGCGCAGCACAGCGAGCCGCTCGACGGATGCCTCGTCGGTTTCGTTGGCCAGCGCCAGTTCCTCCATGGTGAGCCGGTCCACAGCCCGCCGGAGTTCGTCGATCTCTTCGGGTGCGGAGTCAATCTCCATCCGCAGCCTGGAAGCGGCCTCATCCACCAGGTCGATGGCCTTGTCCGGAAGCTGGCGCCCGGTGATATAGCGGTTGGACAGCGTCGCGGCGGCAACCAGCGCCGAGTCGGCGATAGCCACCTTGTGGTGGGCCTCGTAGCGTTCCTTCAGGCCGCGCAGGATGCCGATGGTGTCCGGGACGCTGGGCTCGCCCACGTACACCTGCTGGAACCGCCGCTCCAGCGCGGCGTCCTTTTCGATGTTTTCGCGGTATTCGTCCAAGGTGGTGGCACCAATCAGCCGCAGTTCCCCGCGTGCCAACATCGGTTTGAGCATGTTGCCGGCATCCATGGATCCCTCGGCCGCGCCGGCGCCCACCACGGTGTGCAGCTCATCGATGAAGGTGACAATCTGCCCTTCGGCGGCGGAGATTTCCTCCAGCACTGCCTTGAAGCGTTCCTCGAACTCGCCGCGGTACTTGGCCCCCGCAACCATGGACCCCAGGTCCAGGGACAGCAGGGTCTTCCCGTTGAGGCTTTCCGGCACGTCCCCCGCCACGATGCGCTGGGCAAGTCCTTCGACGACGGCGGTCTTGCCCACGCCCGGTTCGCCGATAAGCACGGGGTTGTTCTTGGTGCGGCGGCTGAGCACCTGGATGACGCGGCGGATCTCCGCGTCCCGGCCGATCACCGGGTCCAGCTTGCCCGAGCGGGCCATTTCCGTCAGGTCCGTACTGAATTTCTCCAGGGCCTGGAAGGTGTTCTCCGGATCAGCATTGGTCACTTTTCGGTCTCCTCGTACAGATGGAAGCACAGCGCTAAGGGCGTCATGGCCGGCGTTGTTGTCCCGCAGGGCCTTTCCGGCCGGGCCGTTATCCAGGGACAGCCCGAGCAGGAGGTGCTCCGTGGATACAAAGGCATCCCCCAGCTTCTCCGCCTCCTGCTGCGCAGCATTGATCACCTGAAGCAACGGACGCGAGAACTGCGGCTGGGCCACGGAGGAACCCGAGGAAGAGGGCAGCTGGTGGATGGCAGTGCTGGCAGCTGCGCTGACAGTATCCACATTGACGCCGGCCGCCTTGAGAACGGCGACGGCCACTCCCTGACGCTGGTCCATCAGCGCCTTCAACAGGTGCGCGGGTTCGATCTGCGGATTACCTGCCGTGTTCGCGTTCATGGCCGCAGCCGAAAGCGCTTCCTGGCTTTTGTTCGTGAATTTAGTGTCCACGGTGACTCCTCAAAGACCTTAGCTAAGAATGCTTCAGCGTTGCTAAGCAAAGTTGAGTCTAGTCAGCTCAACTTTCGAAGTAAAGCCGTTGGGCGCACGCGGAGCGCTCCTACGCCGTATGCTCCTGGTCAAAATCATCGGCAGTCCTGCGCCAGCGTTCGTTGCGGGCTTCGAAGAGCTGCGCCAGCTCCCCCTCGTCTTCGATTTCAAACAGGATCCCGGACGGCTGGTCGGGGACGCGGCCGGCCAGATATTCCTCCATGACATCGAGGAAATACTCCCACCCGGCGCCGCCGGTCCAGAGACCGGCGCCCGGCGCAGCGGTGACGGCAAACCCCTTGCGGACCGACGCGTAGCGCAGCTCAAACCGGGTGGATCCGTCCTCCCCGGTCAGGTGAAACTCCACCTCGCCCGCGGAGGAGCCCTCCCTGGCCCAGGACACCGTCAGGAGCCGGGGTCCGTCACAGCGCAGAATAGAGCCGTGGGATCCATCGGGAAGGCTGTAATTTCCTCCCCGCCGCAGGTCCCCCTCCGGCAGCGCCACCCATTGGCCCAGTCGTTCCGGGTCCGCGACGGCGGACCATACCTCTCCAATGGGAAAGGGAATATCCCGGACCATGACGATCATCAGTGCATGGCCTGCCTGGATCTGCCGGCGCCCGTAAGACCGCGCCGTTTTCCCGAGAATCATGTCCAGATCGGACATTTGCCCACTCCTGCCGTAGAACAACCGGCAACCGATCCGGTCCTCCAGCGGTCATGGTGACCGATCCGGCCGTCGGCAGGATGCCGGGGGAAGCGAGTTGTAGTCGAGCGCCATTCCTGGCCGTTTTCCAAACCGTAGCAGGGAAAGAAGGCCCTGCACAGGGTCGCGAAGCCGGTCACCCGCCTACGCCTCCGCACCCCTTGACGGGCGGTTCGGACCCGCCCAGGGCGGCGCCAGGAGGTACCCTGTGCGAATGGGGAAAAACCGTACGTCTGTTTCCATCCTGGCCGCTGCGGCCCTGGCCCTGGCCCTCGTGTCCTGTTCACCGGACAAACCGGCTCCGGATGGTGCTGCTTCTTCCCTCGCCAAGGGTTTGAGCCAGCTGGATGTTTCAGCCTCGGCGTTCACGGCGGGCTCCCCCGACCAGGTGAACACCGAGCTGGCGGAGCTGACCGCGGAAATGGGACCTCTCCGCCCCGCCGTCACGGTGGCGGGCATTGATGAGGACTCCGAGGATGACGGCGCTGCCACCGCACGCCTGGCCTACGCCTGGGACGTGAACAGTGATTCGCAGCCGGACTGGACCTACGAGAGCACGGCCCAGCTGCGCCGCGGCGAGGACAACCAGTGGCTCGTCGAATGGGCGCCGTCCGTCGTCTTCAGCCCCCTGGCCGACGGCGACCGGCTGGTGCGCACCACGGCCTCCGGCAGCCGCGCGGATGTCCTCGACCGTAACGGGGTGCCGTTGATGAGCGCCCGGCCGGTGCTGCGCATCGGCATCAACAAGCCGGATCTGCCCGAAGAACAGCTGGCCTCGTCGGCGGCGGCCATGGCCGGTCTGACCGGGCTGGATCCCGCTGCCTACACCGCCCAGGTCCAGGCTGCCGGCCCCGAGGCCTTTGTCGAGGCGATAGTCCAACGCGAGGAGGCGGAGGGGCCGGCAACCGCCGCTGCGGTCGAAGCCATCCCGGGAGGGCTGGTCCTCCCCACCCAGCGGATCCTCGCCCCCACCCGCGGATTTGCCCGCGCCCTCCTCGGCACAGTGGGAGAGGCGACGGCGGAACTCATCGAGGAATCCGAGGGGCGGCTGTCAGCGGGCGACCAGACGGGACTGTCCGGACTCCAGAAGCAGTATGACTCGCAGCTGCAGGGAAGCCCCGGCGTCACAGTCACCATCGAGGATGCAGCCGGAACCAGCGACACCGTCTTCAGCATCGATCCGCAGTCCGGCGCGGCCCTGCAGACAACGCTGGATCCGAAACTACAGCTGCTTGCGGAGGACATTCTGGAACAGGAGCCCTCCGCCTCCGCAATCGTGGCCATCCAGCCCTCCACCGGAGAAATCCTCACCGTGGCCAACGGTCCCGGAAGCGAGGGTCAGCAGACCGCCCTCCTCGGGCAGTACCCGCCGGGGTCCACGTTCAAGACAGCCACCGCACTGGCCATGCTCCGCACGGGCAGCACGCCGGGCAGTACGGTCGAGTGCCCCTCCGAGCTCAACGTCGACGGCCGTAAGTTCAGCAACGTGCCCGGGTACCCGGTCGAAGCCACGGGCAGCATCCCGCTGCGCACCGCCTTCGCGAATTCCTGCAACACTGCTTTCCTCAATGCCCGGGACACCGTGCCGCAGCAACGCCTGGCGGAAGCCGCTGGCGACCTGGGCATCGGCGTCGATGCTTCCATCGGCACGGACGCATTCCTCGGGTCCGTCCCCGCCGGGGCGGAAGGCACCGCCCACGCCGCCTCGCTGATCGGACAGGGCGAGGTCTTGGTGTCCCCTCTGGCCATGGCCGTCGCCGGCGCCTCGATCAGCAAGGGCGAACGTATCTCGCCCACACTGATCCGGCTGCCCGCGCCGGGAACGGCGGCCGGAGCCGCAGCCTCGCCCACCCCCTCAGCGTCGGAAACGAAGACACCTTCCCCCGGCAACCTCACCATGGAGGAGGCGGCAGCACTGCGGGAGATGATGCGCGCCGTCGTCACCGAGGGCGGAGTGCAGATGCTGCAGGACGTTCCAGGGGAACCCGTGCTCGCCAAGACGGGGACCGCGGAGTTCGGCAGCCAGACTCCGCCGGAAACCCACGCCTGGGTCCTGGCCATCCAGGGTGATCTGGCCGTGGCCGTGTTCGTGGAACAGGGCGAGCGGGGTTCCACCTCGGGCGGTCCGCTGATGAAGGCCTTCCTCGAGGGCGCCCGGGGCTAGCGGGAACGGGCTCCGGTCAGTACGGCCGCTGCTGCTGCGGAGCCACCCGGCCCTGGTAACCGGGCTGCCGGTACGCATTGCCGGCGTACGGGGTGATCTGCCAGGTGTCCGTCGGGACAATGACCTTGCCCAGCGGCATCAGCGAAATCGGCACCATCTTCAGATTGGCAATGCCCAGCGGGATGCCGACGATGCTCGCGAACATCGGGATGGCAGTGACGACATGCCCGACGGCGATCCAGATGCCGGCCACCAGCAGCCAGATAATGTTGCCCAGCAGGGAGAGCGGCCCGGTAAATCCTCCCCTGTCCACCACCGTCCGTCCGAACGGCCAGAGGGCGTAGTTGGCAATGCGGAAGGAGGCAATGCCGAAGGGAATGGTGACAATGAGCAGGCAGCACACCACTCCGGCCAGCGCGTATCCCAGGGCCAGCCAGATGCCGCCGAACAGGAGCCAGATAACGTTCAGGATCGCTTTCATGGCCCCATTGTTCCCCTCCGGGCAGCGATACGCCACGGCTTCGCGGCCCGGAAGACCCGCCCGTCCGCTCCTGCCCCTAGACTGGCGCTATGCCTATCAGCGAAGAGAACACCGCAGACCACCTGACCTCGAGCCAGTGCTGGGATTACATACGGCAGGCGCGGTTCGCCCGGCTCGCCGTGGTGGTTGAGGGGCAGCCCGAGATTTTTCCCGTCAACTTTGCCGTGGACCACGGCACAGTGGTGTTCCGTACGGCTGCGGGCACCAAGCTGGCCGGCGCCCTCTCGGGGAACCCGGTCGCCTTCGAAATCGATGGTTACGATGACACTCTTTCCTCCGCGTGGAGCGTGGTGCTCAAGGGCGGCGCCGCCCTGCTGGAGGACTACGACGAGATCATGGATTCCGAGGATCTGGCGCTGTTTCCCTGGCAGACCGGCGCCAAGAACGCGTTTGTCCGCATCGAGCCGGAGGTGACGGCCGGCAGGCGGTTCCTGATCTCCAACGCGGCACGGCGGAATGTCCTGCGGGGAATGGGTCTGTACACCGAATAAACGCCCGTCCCGGCAAGCAAAGAGGCACCGCATCCGGCGTGGATGCGGTGCCTCTTTGCTTGCTGAAGCCGGTCAGGCGTTAGCGGGAACGGCGTTCGTTCGACGCCGGAGCGGTGGCACGGCGGGCCCCGGCGGAGCGCGCCGGACGGCCTGAGGCTGCACCGGCACCGCGGGAGGCTCCGCCGGCACGCTGGCCGGCGCCGGCACCCTCTGCGCGCTGTCCGGTGGCCGGACGGCGGTTGCGCCCGGCTGCGGTGGCAGCCGAGGCACTGTTGCGGCGGCCGTCGGCCGAACGGGCCGGACGCTGCGTACGCTGGTCCTCACCGGCGGCTGCACGGTCATTGCGTTCGCTGCGGTCCGGACGTTCCGCCGAAACGCGGCCGCGTCCGCCTGTGCCGCCGCGTCCGCCGGCGCGGGGAGCACCGGTGGAGCGGGCTGCACGCTTGCGCTGGGCATTGGCGCCGGTGGAGCGGCCGCCACCCTGCTGCGGCGACTTTGCGGCAAGCTGCGCGGCGCGGACGTGGGGTTCCACGACGGCGGCACGCTCGCCGACGAGCTTGGCGATCGACGGGGAGTTGTGGCTGACCTTCTCGATGGAAACGTCGACGCCGGCAGCCTTCATCAGCTTCGACACTTCGCTCTTCTGCTCCGGAAGGGTCAGCGTCACCACGGTTCCGCTGGATCCGGCACGGGCCGTACGGCCTGAACGGTGCAGGTAGGCCTTGTGCTCCGTGGGCGGATCAATGTGGACCACGAGTTCGACGTCGTCCACGTGGACGCCGCGGGCGGCGACGTCGGTGGCGACCAGGACGCGGACATCGCCGGAAGCGAACTCCGCCAGGTTCCGGTCGCGGGCGTTCTGGGACAGGTTGCCGTGCAGATCCACGGTGGGGATGCCGTTGTCCGTGAGGAACTGGGCCATCTTGCGTGCATGGTGCTTGGTGCGCATGAACATGATGCGGCGGCCCTGGCCACCGGCCAGTTCCTTGACCAGCAGCTTCTTGGCCGTCTGGTCCTGGACCAGCAGCACGTGGTGCTCCATGGTGGACACCGCTGCCTGCGGCTCATCCACCGAGTGCGTCAGCGGGTTGGACAGGTAACGGCGGACCAGCTTGTCCACGCCGTTGTCCAGGGTGGCGGAGAACAGCATCCGCTGGCCCTTTTCCGGGGTGCGGTCCAGCAGTCGCTGGACAACCGGCAGGAAGCCGAGGTCCGCCATGTGGTCGGCCTCGTCCAGCACGGTGATCTCGACGGACTCGAGGCTGATGACCTTCTGCTTCATCAGGTCTTCGAGGCGGCCGGGGCAGGCGATGACAATGTCGACGCCGGCCTTGAGTGCCTTTTCCTGGCGCTGCTGGGAGACGCCGCCGTAAATCACGGTGGTGGTCAGGCCCAGTTCCTTGGCCAGCGGCTCAATCACGTTGTTGATCTGCGTGGCCAGTTCGCGGGTCGGCGCCAGGACCAGGCCCAGCGGGCGGTTCGGACGGCGGCGGTAGGCTGCCTCGTTCTCGGCCAGGCGGGCAACGAGGGGAAGGGAGAAGGCCAGCGTCTTGCCGGAACCGGTGCGGCCGCGGCCCAGGACGTCGCGGCCCTTGAGCGTATCCGGAAGGGTCTCCACCTGGATGGGGAACGCTTCGTCAATTCCGCCGGCGGCGAGGGAGGAAACAAGTGCCTTGGGCACACCAAGGGCAGCAAAAGTGGTCATTAAAGACAGGCAACTTTCGGTAAGAGGCCCCCAACGCCGTTTGGGCCGGGGGTTCGCCGAAGAAAAGTCAGACAGTGTCTACCGCACTGAAGCGGGACAAAAGAAAGCGTTCATCGACGCAGGCTGGACTGCTTACACACACTGTCTTCGCCGTCGGCCAAAGGATGAGTTTGACCGTAGTTGAACAGTGGCAGGACCAACATCTGCCTCCAGTTTACCGTAATACGGAAACTTTCCTAATCGGGGGCAGCTCCGGCGGGAAAGCCTGGCACCCTCGAACCGATAATATTGATGGTAATGACTACTGAACCAGCCCTGCCCGACGCCGCAGCCACCGGGCCCGCGGATCCAGACATGACCACCGGCACCGAGACCGTCGACGAGCAGCATTTCCGCTCCCCGGTGTCCTTTGTCCGCCGCGGCTCACGTCTGCAGGGCCGCCGCCAGCAGGCCTGGGACGAGCTCTCGGACCGCTTTGTGGTGGATGTGCCCCGCGACGAAGCCGACACGTCCGTGCATCCGGGCTACGTGTTCGACGCCGCTGCCGAGTTCGGGCGCAGCGCTCCCCTTATTGTCGAAATCGGGTCGGGCCTCGGTGAGGCCGTTGCGCACGCCGCAGAGCAGAATCCGGACAAGGATTTCCTGGCCGTGGAGGTGTACCTGCCCGGCCTGGCGCAGACCCTGCAGCGGATCGGCCAGAAGGGCCTGACGAATATCCGGGTGGTCCAGGCCAACGCGCCGGAAGTGCTGAGCACCATGCTGCCGGCCGGCTCCGTGGAGGAAGTCTGGGTGTTCTTCCCGGACCCCTGGCATAAGACGCGCCACCACAAGCGACGGCTGGTCAAGGAGTCCTTCGCTGATCTGGTGGCCCGGGTGCTGGTGCCTGGCGGTACCTGGCGGCTGGCCACCGACTGGTCCGACTATGCCGTGCAGATGCGCGAGGTCCTGGACGCATCCGCGCAGTTCCGGAACCTGCATGACGGCGAACGCGCCGGCGAGGCCAGCCCGCTGACCCGCGTGCACCGCGAAGGCCTGGAAAACAAGGAACCGGAGGATGTTCTCGACGCCCGCGGCGGCTGGGCTCCGCGCTTCGAGGGACGCACCCTGACCAGCTTCGAGAACAAGGCCCATGAGGCCGGACGGCTGATTTTCGATCTGGCCTACCGGCGCGCCTAGGCCGGCAGAACCGGGCGCCATTGAGGTCGACTGCCAGACGCTGTACAGCGAAGACCAGAGTCAGGCCCTGCTGGTCCTCACCGCGGCTCCGCGTTCCGAAGCTGCCCGGAAGCTTGGCCTGCTGGCCGTGATCGGCCAGCAGCGGTTCGCGCCGGCGGGATAATCGGACCGCCGGCGTCAACGTCCCGGCAGGTCAGGACAACCCTCCATTCGCTCCCGGTTTGCCCTTGCAGCACCGGCGGAAGGAAACTGTAAGTACGGATGGCAGGGTGCCTTCCGCCGGCCCCGAAGGATTTTCCACCATGTCCGAACCGAGCGACCCCCGCGTCGGCCTCTATATCGACTTCGATAACATTGTCATTTCCCGCTACCAGCAGCTGCACGGCCGGAACGCGTTCCAGCGTGACGGGATCCGTAATTTCGATAAGTCGAGCCGGGATGCAGACCCCGAGGTAGCCGCGAAACTCACTGCGGCAACCGTGGATTTCAACGCCATCATCGACTTCGCTGCGTCCTTCGGCACCCTGGTGGTGAACCGGGCGTACGCCGACTGGTCTGTACCCGTCAATGCCAGCTACCAGCGCCAGCTGATGTCCCGTGCCGTGGACCTGACCCAGCTGTTCACCACTACCACCCGGGGCACCAAGAACGGCGCCGATATCCGTCTTGCCGTGGACGTGGTGGAAGACCTCTTCCGGCTCCCCGACCTCACGCACATCATCATTGTCGCGGGAGACAGCGACTACATCGCCCTCGCACAGAAAGCCAAGCGGCTCGGCCGCTTCGTGGTGGGCATCGGCGTGGCCGGATCCACGAGCACGTCCCTCGCCGCGGCCTGTGATGAGTTCGAGGACTATGACTCCCTGCCCGGCATCGTCGCTGCCGTCGCGTCGGATGCGGTACCGGGATCCGCCAAGGCGCCCGCAGCGTCAATGGATCAGACCCCCAGCAAGGCCCGCAAGCTGACGGTCGTGCCGATGTTCTCGCACACCGAGGATGCCCGGTTCGAGGAACCGGACGTTGCCGAAGACATCGATCCGCGGACCCTGGCCACCGAACTCCTCGTGCGGGCATTGAAGATCGGCCATGCCAAGGGCGACGATGAGTGGCTCAATACGGGCACGGTGAAGAACCAGATGCGCCGGATGGATCCTTCCTTCAACGAAAAACCGCTCGGATTCCGGTCCTTCACGGATTTCCTGTCCTCCCGCAGCGAGCTGGTGGAGCTGAACGATGAAGGTCCGCAGCGCCTGATCCGGCTCCGCCCGGACGCCGACGTCCGGAGCTAGGCGCGGCCGCCGTGGATGAGCAGGAGTGGGACGAGCGTTACGCCGCCCGGGAGTCCCTTTGGAGCGGGCAGCCGAACGGAGCCTTGGTTTCCGAAGCGAGGGATCTGGTTCCGGGGCGCGTCCTCGACGTCGGCTGCGGCGAAGGCGCGGATGCGCTGTGGCTGGCGGCCCGTGGCTGGGACGTGACCGCACTTGACGTCTCGGGGGTGGCCTTGGAACGGGCTGCCCGGCAGGCGGACGTGCAGCGGCTGAAGGTGGCGTGGGTGCACAGCGGCCTGGTCGAGGCGCAGCTCACTGATGCCTCCTTTGACCTGGTGTCGGCACAATATCCGGTTTTGCTCCGTACCGGGGATCATGCCGCGGAACATGCCCTGATGCGGGCGGTTTCCCCCGGGGGCCTGCTCCTGGTGGTGCATCATGCGGAGCCCGCCGGCGGCTGGCAGGGACACGATGCGGATGACTACGTGCTTCCCGCAGATATCGCGGCCGTTCTGGATGAGGATTGGCGGATCGAGGTGAATGAAACCCGCCCGCGGAATGTCGCCAACGGTGCCGGTGCGCACCACACCGAGGATGTGGTGCTTCGGGCACGGCGCCTGCGCTGACCGCCCGCGCTGACCCGCCCGGCCTGACCCGCACCGACGTCGCCCACCCGGGTGCCCCTTCCGCAGCTCCTGCTAGTGCGTTCCTCCGCGGCGGAAGGCCACCGCGTCGCCGACCCGAAGCGTTCCTGTCCGCAGAACGTGGGCCTGCAGGCCGAATTCGGTGGAATGGTGCCCGCCCAGAAGCTTCAGGGCCTGGGGTTGCGCCTCGACGCCGGCCTGCGCCTGGTCGATCATCACGCAGCGGGGCATTCCCGCCCCCAGCCTGAGGACAACCTTCTCCCCGAGGAACAGCTCCCCGCCCGCCCAGTCGTCCTCGCAGAAGGCGGGCAGGGAGCCGGTATCGATCACGATGTTGGCGCGGAAGCGCCGCTCATCCACCGCACCACCGGATAGTTGCCGAAGGCCAGCCAGAGAAGAGGTTGTTATCAGGTGCAGGGGTGTCTCGTCATGGTGCAGGACGGCGGCTTCGGGGCGCAGGCGCAGCTCCCGGCCGAAGGCGGCACTCAATGCCCGGTCAGCCTCCGGATCATCCGCGCGGTAGCTGAAGCCCTCCGGGCTCGTCAGCAGCGGGGCGCTGCCGGCGCCGGATCCGGGGTCTGAGCTGCCGGCCGCCATGACGTCATCCTCCATTCTGGAGGACCATTGCATCAGGCCGGGCACGGGCCGGAAGCGGCGCGTCCGTTTGCCGCTGGCGATGCCGCCGTCGTCCGTGTAGACGGCCCACCCGCGGTCATGCTGCAGTCCCCTGCCGGTGACGGCGGAGGCGGGCAGCGCCTGCCCGGCGGTTGACTTGACCGGGTAACGGTACAGGGCCCGGACTTCCCCGAGCGGAGTTACTTTCTGCGCCATCCCGGCATTGTGTCACAGGAGCTGCGCGCGGACCGGGCTCAAAGGGATTGTATGTATCCGCCGTCGGCGTAGTTCCGCTCGGAAGGCTTGCCCGCCGGAAGTGCACGCAGCCGGCTCCGGCGTTCCATCAGCGAGACCAGGCCCAGCTGCTGCACGGCGGTGGCCGCGGCCGGCGGGCGCTGCCCGCGGCTGAGGGTGACAACGTCGCCGGCCAGCCCGGCCGCGAAGACACGGCTGCGGTCGGAGGAACGCCGCCGCGCCTCGTCCAGTTCAGTGGAGAGCTCCACAACCCGCTGACGCAGGCCGGTCACCTGGTTCTGCAGCTCCATGATCCGCTTGATGCCTTCAAGGGAGACGCCCTCCTGGGAGAGCTTCTGGACCTCGCGCAGCAGTTCAATATCCCGCTGGGAGTAGCGGCGGGAGCGGCCCGGAGCCCGGCTGGGACGGACAATACCGAGCCGGTCATATTGCCTCAGGGTCTGCGGATGCATTTCCGCGAGCTCAGCGGCAACGGAGATCACGAAAATAGGCGCATTGACGTCTATGCCCACTGTTCCTCCTTCACTGCTGTTGACATGGTAACGCGGGTGAAATGCTAACGCGGGACGCCCGCTCTCCGGCGGCGGAACGCGCGGCGGTTACAACCGCGCCTTGGCCGCCAATCCTGCCCGGGGGTCCTCGCCCTTGGTGGCCTCGGCAAACGCTTCCACCGCTTCCCGGGCCTCCTTGTCCAGACGCGAGGGAACGGCGACGTCGACGGTCACCAGCAGGTCCCCGTTGCCCTTGGAGGTGTGCACGCCCCGGCCCTTGACCCGCAGGGTGCGGCCGGACGGCGTTCCGGCGGGCACCTTGAGCCGGACGGTGTCCGAGGTCAGTGTCGGCACCTCGATCGTGGCACCCAGGGCGGCCTCCGGGAAGGACACCGGAACGTGGATCCGGATGTTGTTGCCCTCGCGGGCGAAGAAGTCATGCGGTGTGACATGGACGGTGACCATCAGGTCCCCTGCTCCGGCCGCACCGGGCTGTCCCTTTCCGCGCACACGGATCTTCTGGCCGTCCTTGACGCCTGCCGGTACGCGCACCTCCACCACTTCGCCGTTGGGTTCACGCAGGCCGATGACGGTTCCGTTGATGGACCCGGCAAAGGAAATGGTGGTGCTGGCGGTACGGTCCGCGCCCTTGGTGGGCGGGGGTGCGCCGAAACCGCCGCCTCCGAATCCGCTGCCGCCCCCGAAGAGGTCCGCGAATTCGGGCGGAATGTTGCTGCCTCCGGCGTTGAAGGTGGTCCGCCGGCTGCCGCCGCGGGCGGTCTGGCCGAACAGGTCCCCGAAGATGTCCTCGAAGCCCGCTCCGCCGGTTCCCCCGCCGCCGCCCGGGGCGCCGCCGGCCGAGAACCGGGCACCGCTTCCCATGGCACGGATGGCGTCATACTGCTGGCGCTCCTCGGGATCGGAGAGCACCGAATACGCCTCGGAAAGGTCCTTGAACATCCGCTCGGAGTTGGCGTCGCCCTGGTTCTGGTCGGGATGGTACTTCCGCGCCAGTTTGCGGTACGCCTTCTTGATGTCGGCTTCGGACGCATCCTTGGGAACACCCAGAATCTTGTAGAAGTCCTTATCGACCCAATCCTGACTAGCCAATTGGTGTTCCTTCCTCACTTGCCGATCCCGCTGCATTGGCCGTGACTTCACGGCTGCCGGGCCTGCTGCCCCTGCTGCGGGACCTGCCGATGGAAAAATGTCCGGGGCCGCCTGAGCGGCCCCGGACACGGTACAGCTACTGTTCCGGAACCGAAACAATCACCTGCGCGGCACGCAGGACCCGGTCACCGGACTTGTAGCCGGCCCTCAGGATCTGCGTGACGGTATCAAACGTCACGTCCGCACTCTGCTGCTGGATGAGTGCCTCGTGGATGTTCGGATCGAACTCCACGCCGGTCTCATCGATGCGGCTGAGCCCGTACGTCTTCAGCGAGTTCTCCAGCTTGGTGGCGATCGCTGCGAAGGGTCCCTCCGCAAGGTCGCCGTGCTGGCGCGCGGCGTCGATGTCGTCCAGGACAGGCATCAGCGTGTTCAGCACACCGATGACTGCCATTTCCCGTGCAACGTCGCGGTCGCGCTCCACCCGCTTGCGGTAGTTCACGTATTCGGCCTGCAGGCGCAGCAGGTCGTTGCGCAGTTCCGCTGCCTCCTGCGAAGCGGAGGCGGCAGGGGCGGCCGGTACGTCGGCGTTGTTCAGGATCTGCTCCGCCTGGGAAAGCGCATCTCCGTCGGCTCCGGCGGCCGGGGCGGAAGCCGAAGCTTCCTCCCCTGCCGCGGCGCCGTTGGCGGAATCCGCTGCGTCCCCCTGGCCGGGCGTGCCCTGGCCGGTGACGGGCTCTTCACCTTCGGGAGTGTTCCCGTGCTCGTTTTCCGCCGCCACGATTACTTCTTTTCTTCGTCGTCGACAACTTCGGCGTCAACGATGTCTTCGTCACCGGCGGCGCTGCCTGCTGCAGTTCCGTCAGCCGACGCACCGCCGGCTGCACCCGGGGCGCCTTCGGCACCGGCCGCTGAGGCCTGCGCGTAGATCGCTTCGCCGAGCTTGGTCTGGGAAGCCTGCAGCTTCTCAAACGCCGTCTTGACCTCGTCGTCGTTGTCCGTGCCTTCGAGCGCCTTCTTCAGCGCGTCGACGTCGCCCTTGACCTCGGTCTTGACGTCTTCGGGCAGCTTGTCGTCGTTGTCCGCGAGAAGCTTGTCCACGGAGTAGGCGAGCTGCTCGGCCGAGTTGCGGATGTCCGCGGCCTCGCGGCGCTTCTTGTCCTCGGCAGCGTGCTCTTCGGCTTCGCGCACCATCCGGTCGATGTCTTCCTTGTTAAGGGAGGAACCGCCGGTGATGGTCATGGACTGCTCGGCGCCGGTGCCCTTGTCCTTGGCGGACACGTGCACAATGCCGTTGGCGTCGATGTCGAAGGTGACCTCGATCTGCGGGACGCCGCGCGGAGCCGGAGCAATACCGGTCAGCTCGAACGTGCCCAGCGGCTTGTTGTCACGGGTGAACTCGCGCTCGCCCTGGAAGACCTGGATGGCCACGGACGGCTGGTTGTCATCCGCGGTGGTGAAGGTCTCGCTGCGCTTGGTGGGGATGGCCGTGTTGCGCTCGATCAGCTTGGTCATCACACCGCCCTTGGTTTCGATGCCGAGGGACAGCGGGGTGACGTCGATGAGCAGGACGTCCTTGCGCTCGCCCTTCAGCACACCGGCCTGCAGAGCTGCGCCCACGGCGACAACCTCGTCCGGGTTCACGCCCTTGTTCGGTTCCTGGCCGCCGGCCAGTTCCTTCACCAGTTCGGAAACGGCGGGCATACGGGTGGAACCGCCAACGAGGATGATGTGGTCGATGTCCGAAACCTTGATGCCGGCTTCGGCGATGACGTCGTTGAACGGCTTCTTGGTGCGGTCCAGCAGGTCCTTGGTCAGGTCCTGGAACTTGGCACGGGAGAGGTGCTCATCCAGGTGGACCGGGCCTTCGGGGGTGACCGAGAGGTACTGCAGGGAGATGTTCGTGGAGGTGGCCGAGGAGAGTTCCTTCTTGGCCTGCTCCGCTGCTTCCTTCAGGCGCTGCAGGGCGATCTTGTCCTTGGACAGATCCGCACCCTTGGCCTTGGCCTGGCTCAGCAGGTAATCAACGATGCGCTGATCCCAGTCGTCGCCGCCGAGGCGGTTGTCACCGGCCGTGGCGCGGACCTGGATGGTGGAGAACTCGTCTTCATCCTTGCCGACTTCGAGCAGGGAAACGTCGAACGTGCCGCCGCCGAGGTCGAAGACCAGGATGAGCTCGTCTTCCTTGCCCTTGTCCAGACCGTAGGCGAGGGCGGCCGCGGTGGGCTCGTTGACGATGCGCAGCACGTTCAGGCCGGCGATTTCGCCGGCTTCCTTCGTGGCCTGGCGCTCGGCGTCGTTGAAGTAGGCCGGAACGGTGACCACGGCGTCCGTGACCTTCTCACCGAGGTAGGCCTCGGCGTCGTTCTTCAGCTTCATCAGGATGCGGGCGGAAATCTCCTGCGCGGTGTACTTCTTGCCGTCAATGTCGACATTCCAGTCGGTGCCCATGTGGCGCTTGACGGAGGAGATGGTCCGGTCAATGTTGTTGACGGCCTGGCGCTTGGCGATTTCGCCAACCAGGACTTCGCCGGACTTGGCGAAAGCCACGACCGAAGGAGTGGTGCGGCCGCCTTCAGCGTTGGCGATAACCGTGGGCTCGCCGCCTTCCAGGACCGAGACGACCGAGTTGGTGGTACCGAGGTCAATACCTACTGCACGTGACATATTTGCTTCCTCTTTCCTTGGAAAAACCCGCATCCCGTGGATTCCCCGCCGGAGCCGGCCCTGGGCCGGCCCTTTGCGGATGACCACGCGGAGCAATTGAGCGTTCTGCACTCAACTTTACCCGCCGTCATTTCTTTGTCAACAAACTTGAGCGTCCATGGCTCAACTTTGGCCGAACCACTTGCCAACACGCCGCATCCGTCTCCCGTTCTCCCCCGCGCCGGCGGAAGGTAGGGTCCTGCCATGGCTTCCGAAACCTATTCCCACGGCCATCACCGCAGCGTGGTGGACGCCCATGCCGTGCGCACCGCGCAGGACTGTGCCGCATACCTGCTGCCGGAATTGACGCCGGGAACCAGCGTGCTCGACGTCGGCTGCGGCCCCGGCAGCATTACCGCGGGTTTCGCGGCGCTCGTTGCCCCGGGTTCCGTGACGGGCCTGGACTCCTCCGAAGATGTCCTTGTCTCCGCCCGGTCCGGGGCTGCCGCGCGGGGACTGGACAATGCCTCCTTTGTTGCCGGCAACGTCTATGACCTCGACTTTCCGGACGAAACCTTCGACGTGGTGCACGCCCACCAGGTGCTCCAGCACCTGATGGATCCGGTGGCGGCGCTGCGGGAAATGCGCCGCGTTGCCAGGCCGGGCGGACTGGTGGCGGTGCGTGACGCGGATTTCTCCGGCATGATCTGGCATCCGCCCACCCCGGAGCTGGCTCAATGGATGCGGATCTACCAGGAGATTGCCCGCGGCAACTCCGCCGAGCCGGATGCCGGCAGGCACCTGCTCGGCTGGGCGCTCGAGGCCGGATTCACCGACGTCGTGCCCTCCTCCTCCAACTGGCTCTACGCCACACCGGAAGAGCGGAGAGCGTTCGCCGGGTCCTGGTCCGAGCGCATCCTGCATTCCGCCTTCGCCGAACAGTCGCTGGACCGCGGGCTGGCGGACCGGCAGGAGCTGGAGCGGCTTGCCGCGGGATGGCAGGAGTGGTCCGCAGCCCCGGACGGCTGGTTCCTGATCCCCTGTGCGGAGCTGCTCCTGAGGGTCTGAGAATCTTCGCTAGGGTGGAAGAATGTTCCGCTCCAGCACCCTGCGCCCAGGCAACCGCGGCGATGGCTGCTGAGCCCGGGGCGCCCCTGCTGATTGCAGTGGACGGCTTCTCCGGTGCAGGGAAAACCACCCTGGCTTCAGGAATTGCCGCGGCAATGTCCCGCTATGGCACTGTGCGGCTGTTCCACTTGGAGGACGTCTATCCCGGCTGGGACGGGCTGGAATCCGGAATGACCTGCTACCGCGAGCGGGTCCTGCGCCCCCTGGCCGCAGGACGCCCGGCGCGGTGGCGGGCCTGGGACTGGACCGCCGGCCGCAGCGGTTCCCTGCACACCACCGACCCCGCCGACGTCGTGGTCTTCGAAGGCGTCGGTGCCACCCACCGGGCCGCGCGGCCGCTGCTGGACGCCACGGTATGGGTGGCGGGCGAGGAAAACGTCCGGCGCCGCTGCGCACTGGACCGCGACGGCGGCACCTACGCGCCGCACTGGGAGCGGTGGGCGGCGCAGGAACGCCGGTGGGCGGCCGACGACGACGCCGCTGCCGCGGCGGACCTCACCGTCCGGCTCGTGGGCCCGGGGGGCGACGCCCAGGCGGCGCTGGACGCGGTCCTGGCCCGGCTGCGGCGGGAAACGCAGCAGCGGCAATAGCGGCGGCGGGGCGTCCGGAACCGGGTACAGAGCCTACTGCAGCGTGGCCGTCAGCCGGGCCACATTGTCGATGTACCGCTGCCAGACCGGCCGGCCCACCCAGTTGTCCAGGATCAGTTCCTTCGACAGGGAACGGTAGGTGTCCTCGACGCGGCGCATCTGCTCCACGATGGTGCCGTCGAACATCATCACCGACACCTCCAGGTTCAGCGAGAAGGAACGCATATCCATGTTGCTCGAACCCAGCACCGCCACCTCGTTGTCGATGGTGAAGTGTTTGGCATGCAGCACCAGCGGTTTGGGGTATTGGTAGATCCGGACCCCGGCTCGCAGCAGCGCCTCATAGTAGGAGCGCTGCGCATGGTCCACGAGGAACTGGTCTCCCTTTTCCGAGACGAACAGTTCCACTGCCACGCCGCGCTGCGCCGCCGTCGTCACCGCGTACAGCAGCGTGTCATCGGGAACGAAGTACGGGCTGGTGATGGAGATGCGGTCACTGGCGGAGTAGATGAGGGAGGCGAAGAGCCGCAGGTTGTTTTCGGTGCTGAATCCGGGTCCGCTGGGCACCACTTGGCAGGTGACGTTGCCGGGATCATAGGACCAGTCATACAGGCTCAGTTCCCGTTCCAGGTTCTCGTCCGTCTCGGCGTTCCAGTCGGTGGCAAATACCACGCTGAGTTCATCCACCACCGGGCCCTCCACCCGGGCCATCAGCTCGACCCATTTGCGGCCGGAGCGGTGGTTGCGGCGCTTGTTGTAGGCCGGTTCCACGAGGTTCTGGGAGCCGGTGAAAGCCACTGCGCCGTCCACTACCAGGATTTTGCGGTGATTGCGCAGGTCCGGACGGCGCCAGTGCCCGCGGAACGGCTCAACGGGCAGCATCCGCCGCCACTGGATATGGCTGCCGCGCAGTTCCCGCAGGAGCTTGCGGTAACCGGGAATCCGGATGGTGCCGATGTGGTCAAACAGCAGCCGGACGGTGACGCCGCGCTCGGCGGCGTTGGTCAGGGCGCGGAAGAAATCCCGGGTGACGGCGTCATATCCGATGATGTAGAACTCCACGTGCACATAACGCTTGGCGGTTCTCACCGCCTCGGTCATTTCGGCAATGGACTCGGCGTAGTCCCGCTGCAGCTCCACCTTGTTGCCGTCCAGTGTGGGGAAGGACCCAAGCCGCCGGTTGAGTTCCGCCGCGTTAAGCACCCACTCCGGACCGCCGTAGTTGGTGTCTTCGGCTTCCAGCTCATTGGTGTTTTCGCGGACAAGACGGCTGATTTCCGCCTGCCGGCTCACCCGGTGCTCGGACAACCGGTGGTTGCCGAAGAGTGAAAAGAGGATGATCCCCGGAATCGGCAGGAAGAAAATACACAACAGCCAGGCCATGGCCGTCGTGGGACGGCGGTTGCCGGGCACCACGCCCAGGGCGATGATCCGGATCGCGTAGTCCACGACGGTCAGCACCGCCGCTACCCACCCGGTAAAGTCAAAACCGGTCAGAGACCACCACACACCCGCACTCCTCATCGCGCCGCCCTTCAGACAGCCTATCTGTCCCGCCGCCGATGCCGTGCCCGTCGAGGCTAGTCTGAAGCCATGACTGTTCTGGTTTTCCTGGATACCGCCTTTCCCGACGGGCGGCCGGCCGACGCCGGTGTGCCCCAGCTGATGATCAATGACCTGGGCGTGACCCGCGGAGACGGCATCTTCGAATCCCTGCTGGCCGTGGACTCGGTGCCGCGCAAGCCCCATGCCCATCTGGACCGGCTGGCGTCCTCGGCGCAGCAGCTTGAACTGGACATTCCCCCGCGTGCCTCCTGGGAACGCGCCATCGCCACCGCGCTCCGCCTGCACGCGGACGCCGGGGACCACGGCGCCGTCCCCGGCGGCCGGGCCGCAGTAAAACTCGTGGTGACCCGCGGCGTCGAGGGGGCCGCAGCACCCACCGCGTGGGTGCAGGTGACCGCGGCCGCCGATGCCGCAGATCAGCGCACCAAGGGCATCAAGGTCCTGCTCCTGGACCGCGGTTATGACAGCCTGGCTGCCGCCCGCGCGCCCTGGCTGCTGCTGGGCGCCAAGACGCTGTCCTACGCCGTGAACATGGCGGCCCTGCGTTATGCGCGGCAGAACGGGGCAGACGACGCGATTTTCACCTCATCGGACGGCAAGGTGCTGGAGGGACCCACGTCGACCGTGGTGCTCGCCCGCGAACGCGGCGGCGTCCGCACCCTGGTCACCCCGGAACGCAAAAGCGGCATCCTCGCCGGAACCACGCAGGATGCCCTGTTCCGGGCCGCCGAGGCCGCCGGCTGGGAGCTGGGATACGGGCCGCTGGTGCCCGAGGACCTGTTCGCTGCCGACGGCGTCTGGCTGGCCTCCAGTATCCGGCTGCTGGTGCCGGTGCGCTCCATCGACGGCCGGGAGCTGGCATTCTCGGCTGACCTGAACGCCGAACTGGCCGGGCTGGCGGACACGGCCCTCTGACCGTCCCGGCCCGGCCGGACCCGCCGGGCAGGGACCCTAGGCCAGGATTCCTAGGCCAGGATGAAGTTGAACGTTCCGGCCGCCACGGCTGCCGTGACGGCCGCCGCGGACACGGCCACCCCCGCGGCGAACACGAAGCCGTCAACGCTGCTGAACGTCGAGGTTCGGGCCCAGGTCCGGTCCGCCGCCCCGAAGCCGCGTGCTTCCATAGCCGTTGCGAGGCGGGTGGCCCGGCGGATGGCCTGCACCAGCAGCGCCAGGGACTGCCCGGCGAAACCCTTCAGGCGGGCCGCTCCCCCGGCGTCGGGACCTGCACCGCGGGCATGCCGCGCCAACCCGATGGTGCGCCATTCCTCCACCAGCAGGCCCACCAGCCGCATGCCCGCCAGCGCCCCCAGGACAAACCGGTGCGGCAGCCGCAGCTTCTGCGCCAGGGCATCCGCCAGGTCCGTGGGGTCGGTGCTGGTCAACAGGTAGATTCCGGGCAGCGCGATCGCCAGGCCGCGCAGCCCGATGGCGATGCCGGCGGCCACGGACCCGGAGGTAAACAGCAGCGGACCGGCTTCCCACAGCACCGTCCCCGTCTTCTCGGCCAGCAGCGCGGTGCCCCACGCGCCAATCAGCGCCGCGGCCAGCAGCGGCCAGATCCGGCGCACCAGTGTGGACACCTTGATGTGCAGCAGCGGCAGCAGGGCCAGTTCGGCGGTGAGGACGACGACGGCGCTCACCCAGTCCACGGTGATCAGCACCGCCAGGGTCAGGAGCACCGCCGATGTGAGTTTGGACAGCGGGTTGGCACGGGCGAGGAAGGTTCCGGCGGGACGGGCCGGCGCCCCGGCATCGGCGGCGCTCACTGCTGCCTCCGGGCTTCATCTGTACCCGTATCCAGGACCCCGGAGGGAACACCGGCAGCCAGCACTCCATCCGCCGCCCTGAGGTTCCGGGAGCCGAGCGCTTCAATAAACTCCGCATCGTGCGTTACGGACACCATGCAGCGTCCCTCGTCCAGCTGCTCCCGCAGCAGTGCCACAAGTTCCGCCCAGGTCCGGGCGTCCTGCCCGAAGGTCGGTTCATCCAGCAGCAGGATGGCCGGTTCCGTGGCGAGCATGGTGGCCACGGACAGCCGCCGTTTCTCCCCGCCGGAGAGGGTGAAGGGGTTGGCCTCGAGCAGGCCGTCCAGCCGGAGCCGCTCAGCCAGGAGCTGCACCCGGGCCAGCACCTGCCCCTCGGTGTGCCGCCCCAGCCGCCGGGGGCCGAACGCGAGTTCGTCCCGTACGGTATTGGTCAGGAATTGGTGTTCGGGTTCCTGGAAGACGGTACCGATGCGCCCCACGAGCTGCGCCGAGGTCCAGCGGCCGGGTTCCGGGCGGGCGGTTCCGGCCAGCGCAGGGGCCGCGGCCAGGGTGCCGTTCCGCGGCCGGAGCAGTCCGCCCAGGGTCAGGGCCAGGGTGGATTTGCCGGCACCGTTGGGTCCCGTGATGCCGACGGCGGTTCCGGCGTCCAGGGTCAGGTCCGCGCCGGACAGCACGGCGGGGCCGCGGACCGAACGGGCCACGGCGAGCCCGCGGGCCTGAAGCAGGCAGGGTCCTGCGGCGGGCGGGGTCCAGGCACCGCCCGGGATGGCCGGGGTGGTGCCGGGAAGCCAGACGCCGGCGTCGGCCAGGGTGTGCCGGTGCTCCGGACTGCCCAGCACCTGTTCCGGCGTGCCGTCGGCAAGCACCCCGCCTTCGGAGGCAAGCACCACCACCCGGTCCACAATGCCTGCCCAGACGTCCACGCGGTGTTCAACCACAATGAGGGTTGCCCCGGTGCGGTTGAGCACCCGGGTGACGGCGTCCCGGACATCGCCCACCCCGTCCGGGTCCAGGTTGGCCGTCGGTTCATCAAGCAGCAGCAGGCCCGGTTCCATGGCCATCACGGAGGCCAGGGCCAGGCGCTGCTTCTGTCCCCCGGAGAGTGCGGAGGTGGAGCGGTCCAGCGGAACCCGGAGCCCGACGTCGGCCAGGGCTGCGTGCACGCGGGGCCAGATTTCCGCGGCCGGGACGGCGAGGTTCTCCGCGCCGAACGCCACTTCGTCCCCTACCCGGGACAGGACCGTCTGGGACTCCGGATCCTGCAGAACCAGCCCGGTCCTGCCCCGGGCGGCCGGATCCGAGGGATGGTTGCCGTCCAGGGTCAGGCTGCCCTGCTCCTCCCCTCCGGTGTCAGGACCCAGCACGCCGGCCAGGGCATGCAGGAACGTGGACTTTCCGGCGCCTGAGGCGCCCAGCAGCAGCACACGCTCCCCGGGGGAAACCGTCAGGTCCACTCCGGACACCGCCTGCGCGGACCTGCCTCCGTGCCGCCAGCCCCAGCCGCGGGCAGTCACTGCCGCCGGGCGGGACCGGACCCGGGAGCCGGCTTCCGGTTCAACGGCGCCGCCGGGCCGCACCGAAACGGCCGCGGGTGTGTGGCCGGACGTGTGCCCTTGGCGCTTCCTGCCGAACAGCACCGTTACGCCGTTCCTGTCCGGCCCGAGGCGAACGGCGCCAGGGCGCCCGTCCGGGCCAGGGCGCGGGCCGCCAGCCAGGACAGCCCGCCGGCGAGCAGCGCACCCGAGACCGCGGTGAGCAGGACGTACAGCAGCTTCCACTGTGCCGCCCATTCCACGTTGTACAGCACGTTCTCGCTCAGTCCGAGGAACACTCCGGACAGCATCCCGGCCAGCAGTGCCACGGGAAGGGAGAACCTGCGGTACAGGAACAGCAGGAACACCAGCTCGGCACCGAGACCCTGCAGGAATCCGGAAAGCAGGACGGTCAGGCCAAACTGGGTGCCCAGCACTCCCGAGACGGCAGCGGCAAGCATTTCGCAGTAGAGGGCGGCTCCCGGCCTGCGGATGATGAGCCCGCCCAGCACTCCGGCAATCAGCCAGCCGCCCGCATACAGACCCGCCAGCGGCGGAAAGGCCGAGGTCAGCGCACTGATTCCGGCGTAGCCCAGGCCCCAGGCCCAGAAGATGACGCCAACGGCCACCGCCAGAACGGAAGCAACCACAATATCCACCACCCGCCAGGTGCGCCCGGAGGCTGCGGGCCGGGATCGGCGGGGTGCTGCGGAAAGATCTTTCATGATGTCCTCCTGATATCAGGAGGGGAGGGCAATGCAGCCCCCGGCGAACCGGTGGTTTCCCCTGGGCCCGGCAGCTGCCGGCCCGCGGGTGCACTTCCCTGAGATCTCGACTCCCTTCGCCGGTACTAACCGGATCAGGTTCGAGGGTCTGCGGAGATCCGCACTCTCAGCGCCTCATCTCCGCGGTCCGAAGGACCTGATGCGGGACGGCGCTCCCCTGTCGTATGTTTGCGGTTCCACTCTACACACGCGCCCCGATCCGGTCACGGGCAGACGGGTACCGTAGGGTTAGGAAAAACGCCCGAAGCTAGGAGTATTCATGAACCTGATCCTCAAACTGCTTGGAACCGGAGCGAGCATCCTCTCCGGTATCGTCGCCGCCAAGGTGATTGACTTCATCTGGACCAAGGCCACCGGCAACGAGCCGCCCAAGGATGCCGAGGGCAGCCTGGAAAACAGCCTGCGCTCCGCAGTGGTTTTCGCCGTGGTCTCCGGCGCTGTCAGTTCGGTGATCCGCGTCCTCACGAACCGCGGCACGCAGCGGGCCATCCAGCGTTACCAGAAGACGCCGGAAATCGTCTAGACCGCATCTTCCGCCCCGGGCGGAGAAGCTGCGCTCAGCCCTCGGGATTTTGTCCCGGGCGCTGGGCGTTGCTGTTTAACCCGCCGGCTGCGGTTCCGCGGCTGCGCAGCATCTCATCGTCGTCGAGCTCCCCCGTGTAGGTGTGCCCCGGATCGTCGTCCACCTGCGGATCGTCCTCGTCGTCTTCCAGGACTTCCTCTTCGGCTTCCCGCAGCAGGCGCTGGGCACGCTCGACGACGTCGTCCAGCTCATCGATGACCAGCAGTTCGGGCCGCAGGTGCTTGGTCCGGTACCCGGCGCGGCCCACCATGTGCGCGGAGACGGGCGCGGTCAGGAGCATGAAGATCCACACCACGGCCAGGACCGGCAGCAGCTTCCAGCTGCGGAATTCCACGGCCAGCGCCAGCAGGAACAGCAGCAGCCCGAGCACCTGGGGTTTAGTGGCTGCATGCATGCGGCTCAGCAGGTCCGGGAACCTCATCAGGCCGATGGCCGCGGCCAGGGACATCAACGCGCCGCCGAGCATCAGCACGGCCGTTATGGCGTCATAAACGGTCTCTTCCATGGTCCTACCGCCTGTCCGTCACGAAGCGGGCAACCGTCACGGACCCGATGAAGCCGATCAGGGAAATGGCCACCAGCAGGGCCAGGTAATCGAGGTTTCGGTAAACGATCATGTCCGTGACCAGGGCCGCGCCGACGATGGCCAGCAGGACGTCCGAGGCCAGCACCCGGTCCAGGATGGAGGGGCCGCGGGCAATCCGGTAAATGGCACCGGCACCGGCCACGGCCAGCATGATGGATACCGCCACCACGGCTACGCTCATCATGCCCGGCCTCCGATCTTTCGTTTACGTGTCTCAGCGGTTTCGGCGCGCAGGGCGGCCAGCTCCTCTTTGGTTCCCATGGTGCGGATCAGCCACGCCTCCGCGTTCAATGCTTCTTCGCGCACCTTTTCCGCCTGCTCCGCCGTGGACACATTCAGTGCGTGCAGGTACAGGGTTGAGGTGGAACGGTCGACGTCGACTACCAGCGAGCCGGGAATCAGTGACAGCACGTGCCCGGTGGCCGTGACCAGCAGGTCCGACCTGCTGCGCAGCTTCACCCCGATCACTCCGTTGCGGATCTGCGGGCCGCGGAACAGGGCCAGCCCGAACACGTGGAAGCTGGCCTGCACCAGCTGGTAGAGAAAGCGTCCGGCGAAGAGCACTGCGTAGAACGGGTTGAACCTGCCGCTGAGCTCCACGGGCGGGAGGTAGAAGATGTTCGCCACGAAGAAGGCGATCACCGCTCCGAACACCAGGTTGCCGGCACTGAAGTCCTGCCAGAGCGCTCCCCAGAGGAACACCAGCCAGACCAGCAGGGGCAGCTCCTGCAGCAGGGGAACGCGGGCGCGGTTTCGCATGCGTGCTTGCTTGGTCATTCCGCTGCCCCCTCGCCCAGGACGGCCTCAATGTACGGGGTGCGGTCCAGCAGGTCCCGGGCAGCTCCGTCACTGAGGGAGAACAGCGGCCCGGCCGCCAGGGTCAGGGCAACGCCGAGGGCCACCAGGCCCACGGTGGGGTACACCATGGTCCTGGGCAGCAGGTCCACGGTATCCCGGCCGGAGAACCGGCCGGTGGAGTGCTCACTGACATTCTCCGAATTGCGCAGGCGGGAACCGTCGCCGCTGGTCGCCAGCAGGATCGGGTCCGGGTGGACGGCGTCCTCGGGGGTCCGCCAGAAGGCCCGGTTCCAGACCCGCGCCATGACCAGCAGGGTCAGCAGGCTGGTGGCTGCACCCGCGGCCACCAGAATGTAGGCCAGCGGGGTGCCCAGCTCCACGCCTGCCTGCATCAGTCCCAGCTTGCCCAGGAACCCGGAGAACGGCGGGATGCCGGCCAGGTTGATGGCCGGAATGAAGTAGAGCACCGCCAGCAGCGGGGAAAGCTTCGCCAGCCCGCCGAGGCGGTCCATGTTCGCGGTGCCGCCGCGGCGTTCAATCAGGCCGGTCACCATGAACAGGGAAGTCTGCACCGTAATGTGGTGCACCACGTAAAACACTGCGGAGCCGATGCCCAGCACGGTGGCCACCGCCAGGCCGAACACCATGTAGCCGATGTGGCTCACGAGGGTGAAGGAAAGCATTCGTTTGATGTCGGTCTGGGCCAGGGCACCCAGAATGCCCACCAGCATGGTCAGTCCCGCCACCACCATGAGCAGCGTGTTGATCCGGTCGCCCGGGAAGAGCAGGGTTTCCGTCCGGACCATGGCGTAGACACCCACCTTGGTCAGCAGGCCGGCGAAAACGGCCGTGACCGGTGCCGGCGCGGTGGGATAGGAGTCGGGCAGCCAGAAGGAGAGCGGAAAGACGGCGGCCTTGATGCCGAACGCCACCAGCAGCATCAGGTGCAGCATCAGCTGCACCGCCGGGTCCAGGTCACCGAGCTTCAGCGCCAGGTCCGCCATATTCACCGTGCCGGTGGCGGCGTAAATCATGGCAATGGAAATCAGGAACAGCAGCGAGGACACCACGCTGACCACCACGTAGGTCACGCCTGCCCGGATGCGCGGTGTGGTGCCGCCCAGGGTCATCAGCACGTAACTGGCGGTCAGCAGGATTTCGAAGCCGACGTACAGGTTGAACAGGTCCCCGGCCAGGAAGGCGTTGGACACGCCGGCCACGAGGATCAGGTAGGTGGGGTGGAAGATGGAAATCGGTCCGTCTTCATCACCGTCGGCCATGCCCTGGCCGGCGGCGAAGATCAGCACGGAGAGGCTGATGGCCGAAGAGACCACCAGCATCAGGGCGGAGAACTGGTCCACGACCATGGTGATGCCGAACGGCGGAAGCCAGGCGCCCAGGTTTACCGCCTGCGCACCGGAGTTCCAGACGGAGGACAGCAGCACCACCTCAAGCAGCAGGGTGACGCTGAGGACGCCGATGCTCACCACCCGCTGGGAACGCTGGTGGCGGATCAGGATGAAGGCGAGGGCGGCTCCGAGGACAGGAAGCACCACGGCCAGCGGTGCAAGGCTGGCTGTGTTCATCGGGTTGCCTCCGGTTCGTTTGCTGTGTTGCCGCGCTGGGAGCCGGGCGCCTCTTCGGCTTCCTCCGGCGGAGTGAATTCCGTGGTGTCCTCCGGGACGTCGGCGTCGTCTTCAGCATCGAAGCTGCTCTGGCTGGCCACGCGGCGGTCCTCAATGTCGTCCTGGACCTCGTCCTGCCGGCTCAGAATCCAGGACCGGTAGATGATGCCGAGCATGAAGGCGGTGACCGAGAAGGAAATCACGATCGAGGTCAGGATGAAGGCCTGCGGCAGCGGATCGTTGTAGGCGTCCGCCGCGAGGTCCTTGTTGAAGATCGGCGCGAGCCCGGCGGGTCCGCCCGTGGCCAGGAGCAGGATGTTCGTGGCGTTGGTGAGCATGGTCAGGCCCAGCACCACCCGGGTCAGGCTCCGCTCCAGCAGCAGGTAGATGCCGGCTGCGTAGAGGCACCCCATGACCAGGAGAAGGGTGAGGTTCACAGTCACCGTGCCACCTCTTCCTCTTCGGGACGGGAGCCGGGCGCGGGGCTGGTGGCAATATCCGGGATCTGGGGTTCCTCCACAATGCTGTCGTTGTCAGTGCCGTCCTCGTCGTCGGCGTCGCCCTCGCTGCGCTCGTCGATTTCCGATCCGAGGGTGCGCAGGACGTCCAGCACCAGCCCCACGACCACCAGGTAGACACCGATGTCGAAAATCGTGGAGGTGACGAATTTGACCTCCCCGAAGACCGGCCAGGTGAACTTGAGGATCGCGCTCTGCAGGATCTGCCCGCCGAAGAACAGCGGCGCAGCTGCGGACAGGGCAATGACACCCAATCCGCCGCCCAGCAGGGTGCCGGCGCTGACCGGGCTCGCTTCGGCAAGCTCGAAGCGGCCTCCGGCCAGGTAGCGGATGGTCAGCGCGAGCCCGGCCATCAGCCCGCCGGCGAACCCGCCGCCGGGCGCATTGTGGCCGGCGATCAACAGGTAGACCGAGAACAGCATGACGGAGTGGAACAGCAGCCGGGTAATGACCTCGAAGATGATGGACCGGCGCTCGGGTGCCAGGGTCCGGCCGGCCACCAGCCAGGCGTCGCGGCCCACGCTGGAGAACTTCCGGGCCAGGGCCAGGGTGGCCTGGCGGCGGCCGGTGGGGGCGAACTGCTCCCGGCCCCGGTCCACCGAACCGGTGGCCACCCCCTCCGCCCGGCGCCGCTTGTCGACGCGTCCGCGGACGAAGATCAGCGAGGCAAGACCGGTGGCGGCGATGGCCAGCACGGTAATTTCGCCGAAGGTATCCCAGGCGCGGATATCCACCAGGGTGACGTTGACGATGTTCGAGCCGCCGCCGCCCTCGTAGGCCAGAGGCGGGAAGTCGAGGGAAACAGGGGCAGCCACGCGGGAGGCCATGGCGGTCATGGCGAAGACAACCATGCTGGCGCCGAAGGCGATGCCGAGCAGCGCCCGCAGTGTCCGGTGCCGCTTGGGTTCACGCTTCCAGAGCCGGGCGGGCAGGGAGCGCAGGGCGAGTACAAACGCCACCAGGACGATCGTCTCCACCAGCATCTGTGTCAGGGCCAGGTCCGGGGCACCCTGCAGGGCGAAAATCAGGGCTATGCCGTAGCCGCTGACCGACACCATGAGCACGGCCAGGAAGCGCTTCGTGGCGCGGGCCGCGGCTACCGCGCCCAGGACCACCCCGGCGCCGATCACGGCCTGCAGCGGGTTATCGAACCAGCGGAAGTCCTGCGGCATGGGCGCGGACCGCAGGATCAGCGCCGTCAGCGGAGTCACGATCGCCATGCTCAGGATGACAAACAGGTAGAACGTCAGCGAACCACGCTGCGTCCGGCCCGTCACCCACACCGCGACGTCGTCGAGCACGCCGATGGACCCGCGGTAGGTCCGCTCCGCGTCAATCGGAGACGCGACGGAGCTTTGGAAGGACTCCACCCGGCGGCGCATCAGGAACAGGACGGCGCCGATGCCCAGGGTGAGCACGGTCAGGCCGAGGGCCGGCGTCAGCCCGTGCCATAGTGCCAGGTGGGTGGGTTTGCCCTCCGCAGGGAAAAGATCCGCGTAGGAGGCGATGACCGAATCCAGCGGCGAGGGCCACAGGCCGAAGACGACGGTGGCTGCGGCGAGAACGGCCGGGGCCGCGAGGAAGGACCAGGAAACAGATTTGAAGGGAGTGGCCGTGCAGCCTTCCTTCACCGCGAACGCGCCCCAGACGAAGCGGGCACTGTAGGCGAAGGTAAGGATGGAACCGGTGACTACGCCTGCCAGCAGGAGCCAGGCAGCGAAGGAGCCCTGCTGTTCCCCGTAATGCACGAACGTCTCATAGACGGATTCCTTGGCGACATAGCCCAGCAGGGGCGGCACGCCGGCCATGGACGCCGCACCGATCACGGCAACGACGGCGAGTTTCGGTGCCGTGCGGTAGATGCCCGAGAGTTTGCGGATGTCCCGGGTTCCGGCCTGGTGGTCAATGATGCCGACCACAAGGAACAGCGTCGCCTTGAAGAACCCGTGGGCCAGCAGCAGCCCCAGGCCGGCGACGGCGGCTTCCCGGCTGCCCAGCCCGACCACCAGCGTGAGGAAACCGAGCTGGCTGACGGTGCCGTAGGCGAGGATCAGTTTGACGTCGAACTGGCGCAGGGCACGCCAGCCGCCCAGCAGCATGGTGGCCAGTCCCAGGACCAGCACGATGGGATGCCACAGCAGCGTCTCGGAGAAACCGGGCGCCAGCCGGGCGATCAGGTAGATGCCGGCTTTCACCATGGCCGCGGCGTGCAGGTAGGCGCTGACCGGAGTGGGGGCCGCCATGGCCGCGGGAAGCCAGAAGTGGAACGGGAACAGGGCTGATTTGGAGACGGCACCGACCAGCAGAAGCGCAATGGCAACATTGACCAGCGTTCCGGAGGCCGCCAGCTCGGGTGCCATCGCCATGATTTCGGAGATCCGGTAGGTCCCGGCGACGGTGCCGAGCACAATCATGCCGACCAGCATCGCCAGCCCGCCGAAGGTGGTGACGATCAGGGCCTGGAGCGCTGCCCGGCGGGCGGACAGCCGATGCGCGGAGTACCCGATCAGCAGGTAGGACAGGATGGTGGTCAGTTCCCAGAAGATGAACAGCAGAATCAGGTCATCAGCCGTCACCAGGCCGAACATTGCGGCGGCGAACGCGAGCAGCTGTGCACCGAAGCTGCCCATCTTGGGGTCATTCGGCCGGAAGTACCGTGCGCAGTAGAAGAGGACCAGGGCGCCCACGCCGAGGATCAGGATGGACAGCACCGCTGAGAGCGTGTCCAGGCGGAAGGCAAGCTCCACCCGGAGGTCCGGAATCCAGGCGATGGTGACGGACGGGGGCGCGTTCGGCGCTCCGGAGGCCAGGGTCTGGTCCGCACCCGTGTAACGGGGGAAAGTGGCCATCAGCCACACGAAGGCGGCAGCGGGGAAAGCCGCCAGAATGTAGAACGCAGACCGGCCAACCCGCCGGAACAACAAGGGCGCGGCCAATGCCACCGCAAATAAAACGGTGAGCACAAACAGCACTATGATCTCCCGGGCTTTTTATTGATGTGCAGCCTCAAACGGCTGGAGTTATCAAGGGGGCGGTCAAGGTCGGTGTATCCATTCTACCCATGCCGCACCGGCCCTCTCCTATTCGGCCAGTTCGGCGGCCGGGGCGGGAAACGGCGTTTTGGAGGCTGAATACCGCCTCTGCGCGACGCAGCCGCTAGGCTCTGCGGCATGAGTCTCAGCACAAAAAACACGCCCCCGGGAGGCCCCTCGGCGGGCGCCCCAGCACCTACACGCCGGAAGCAGGTGGCCGCATGGGCTGCCTGGGACTGGGGGTCCGCTTCCTTCAATGCTGTGATGACCACCTTCGTTTTCACGGTCTACCTGACGTCCGCCTCCTTCGGCGACAAAGACCACAATTCCGCCGTCCTCGGCGCAGGCCTTGCCGTTGCCGGCGTCGCCGTGGCTGTCCTGGCTCCCGTCACCGGGCAGCGCTCCGACGCCGGGGGACACCGCCGCAGGTGGCTGACCGTCAATACGCTGCTGACCTGCGCCCTGGTCGCGGGGTGCTGGTTTGTCCTCCCCTCCCCCGACTACCTGATTCTGGGTGTGGCCCTGATCGCCGCAGCCAACCTGTTCTTCGAATTCGCCGGCGTCAACTACAACGCCATGCTCAGCCAGATTTCAACGCCCGCCTCGGTGGGCAAGATCAGCGGCCTGGGCTGGGCCATGGGCTATGTTGGCGGGATTGCGGCCCTGGGGCTCGTGCTCGTCGGCTTTGTGCAGCCGGAGGTCGGCTGGTTCGGGGTCACCTCCGAAGACGGTATGAATATCCGTTTCGTGGCCCTGTTCTCCGCAGTCTGGTTCCTGCTCTTCGCGTTGCCGCTGATGTTTGCCGTGCCCGAAGTTCCCCGGCAGGACGCGGTGGCGCGGCTGGGGATCGTGGCGTCCTACCGGCTGCTGTTCCAGCGGATCAAGGCCCTTTTCCGGACCGACCCGCACACCATTTACTTCCTGCTCGCCAGCGCCGTCTTCCGGGACGGACTGGCAGCGGTCTTCACCTTCGGCGGCGTCATCGCGTCCGGAACCTTCGGATGGGAACTCCCCGAGGTGATCATGTTCGCGATCTTCGGCAATGTGGTGGCCGCCGTCGGATCCGTAATCGGCGGCTTCCTGGACGACCGGTCCGGCCCCAAAGCCGTCATCATCGGTTCACTGATCGGGCTGATCCTCGCCGGTACTGCAGTTGTGGTGCTGGGCCCCGATGACCAGGACATGCTGGGCCTGCAGTGGACCGGTGACACCACCTTCTGGATCTTCGGCCTGGCACTGTGCCTGTTTGTGGGCCCGGCACAGTCCGCATCCCGTGCGTTCCTGGCCCGGCTCGCCCCGGAGGGCAAGGAAGGCGAACTGTTCGGCCTGTATGCCACCACCGGGCGGGCCGTCAGTTTCCTGGCACCCACACTGTTCTCGGCGTGCATCGTGATTTTCGGTGCGCAGCGCTACGGCATTATCGGCATTGTGGCGGTGCTCCTGGCGGGCCTGCTGGTCCTGCTTCCGGTCCGTTCCCCCGCCGCCCGGAAGCCCGCGGCCGCCGACACGGCGCACTGACTCCGGTTCGGCTTATGGGCCTGACGGTCTCGCCGCTAGGAGGCGTTGACCGCATCTTCGTCATTAGCGGCGCCGGCGGCACTGACGTCCGTGCGGTGGAAGTTCAGGTGGCTGCGCGACGCCGTCGGGCCCCGCTGGCCCTGGTACCGGTTGCCGTACCGGCCGGAGCCGTAGGCGTGCTCGGCCGGGGAGCTGAGCCGGAAGAAGCACAGCTGGCCGATCTTGGAACCGGGCCACAGCTTGATGGGCAGCGTTGCCATGTTGGACAGCTCCAGCGTGACGTGGCCGGAAAAGCCCGGGTCAATGAAACCGGCGGTCGAGTGCGTGAGCAGACCGAGCCGGCCCAGCGAGGATTTGCCCTCAAGCCGCGCCGCAATGTCGTCGGGCAGGGTGACCTGCTCATAGGTGGAACCCAGGACAAACTCGCCGGGGTGGAGGATGAAAGGCTCATCCGGATCCACTTCCACCAGGCGGGTCAGTTCGGACTGATCCTGCGAGGGGTCAATGTGGGCGTATTTATGGTTGTCGAAGAGCCGGAAAAAGCGGTCGATGCGGACATCGATACTGGAGGGCTGGACCATGGCGGGGTCATAGGGGTCCAGGGCAATCCGGTTGTCGGCAATCTCGGCTCGGATGTCGCGGTCAGAAATCAGCACTCTTCAAAAATAGCGCATCTCCCTAGCGGCCGATTTCCGTCCGCACCGCGTAGAGCTCGGGGAAAAAGGTGAGTTCGAGGGCCCGGCGGAGGAAGCCGGCACCGCTGGATCCGCCGGTTCCGCGCTTCATCCCGATGGTCCGTTCCACCGTCTTCAGGTGTCGGAAACGCCACAGCTGGAAGTTGTCTTCCAGATCCACCAGCTCTTCGCAGGCCTCGTACACGTCCCAGTTTCCGGCCGGGTTCTCGTAGACGTGCTTGTAGACAGCCAGCAGTGACTCGTCATACACGTGCGCCTGCGTCACGTCCCGGGTCAGGAGCTCCGGCGCCACGGCGTAGCCGCGGCGGGAGAGGTAACGGATGAACTCGTCATAGATGCTGGTCTGCTCCAGCAGCCCGGACAGCAGCGAGGAGGCGGCCGGGTCCGCTGCAAAGACGGAAATCATGGCCGCGTTCTTGTTGCCGAGCAGGAACTCGACCGCCCGGTACTGGTAGGACTGGAAGCCGCTGGACGCCCCGAGGTCGTCGCGGAACTCGGAGTATTCGGAGGGGGTCAGGGTCGCCAGCACGGACCACTGTTCGGTCAGCGAGCGCTGGATGTGCTTGATCCGGGCAATGCCCTTCATCGCCGACCGCAGGTCATCCGCCGCCAGCCGGGTGCGCACGGCCCGCAGCTCATGCAGGACCAGCTTCAGCCACAGTTCCGAGGTCTGGTGCTGAATGATGAACAGCATCTCGTCATGGTGCTCGGGACGGCTCACCGGATGCTGCGCGGAGAGCAGGTCATCCAGGGCCAGGTAGGACCCGTAGCTCATCTTGTCGCTGAAGTCCCGCTCAATGCCTGCCTCCAGGCTGCGGGTATTCTCGTTCGGACTCATGCCCACCACGGTAACCTCCGGATATGCCAGACTTGGAGTTTTGGTACCCGACCTTCCCAAGGAGTCCCCCATGGAACCGGACAACACCCCCGATATCCCGGCAATGCCGCTGGCCCATGATGACGCCCCGGCCCCGGGCGCGGCGCTGGAAGAGGCCATCACCGCCGGCCGGGAGGGACGGCTCAGCAACCGCGAGGTCATGTCCGTCATCTGGACCTCGGAACTGCTCAGCGTGGGGCGCCTCGCGAAGGACGATGATCCGTCCACCTTCCAGGCCGTGGTCCTGAAGGCCCCCGATGCGGAGTACTCCGTAGCCGCCACCTTCAGCTCCCCGGACCGCATCCCCGCCCAGCTGCGCGAGGCTGCACCGGTGGTCGTCAAAGCCAGCGGTGAAGCAACCATCCGCAGCATCGCTCCGGGGTACGGCATGTCCGTGAACCCGGGACACGACGTCGGCCTGGAGATCGGGCCCGATGTGGTGGCCTCCCTGGTCGCAGCCTACGAACAGACCGCCGAGCAGGCGAAAGACTCCGTACGGCCCGAACAGGACTGATCCGGCGGCCGAAGGCCGAAAACAGCCGATTAGGTTGCGTTATGGCCATTTGATGCCGTTTTTGCAGTCCTGCCCCTTGCCGTGTCAGTGCCGGAGCCTACGCTGGGGAACCTCACCACAGAGGAGGGCTGTACAGTGACCAATTCGAGCGTGGCTTCTTCGATCTGCTCCATCGTTCCGCCGTATCTGCTGGCCCGGCTTGCCGCGGCCGAAGACCCCGCCAAGGCAACAGCGGCCAAGGCGGCACGCCGGGCACTGACCGGCTTCAGGAAAGTTGAATCGGCGCGTTCAGGGCCGCACGCCGCCCCGTCCCGCGGATCCGGTACGGCGCTCACTCCGTCGCTGCGCCGCACCATCTCCGATGCCCTCGGCATGGAGGAACTGCCCGGCACGGTGGTGCGGTCCGAGGGAGCTCCGGCCACCGGCGACCCGGCCGTAGATGAAACCTACGACGGTCTGGGCGCCACCTACGCCCTCTTCAGCGACGCCTACGGCCGGTCCTCGCTGGACGGCGCAGGACGGGCGCTCGAGGCCACGGTGCACTACGGACGGGACTACGACAACGCCTTCTGGGACGGCACCCGGATGGTGCTCGGCGACGGCGACGGCGAAGTGTTCGAACGCTTCAGCAAATCCCTCACGGTCATTGCCCACGAGCTGACCCACGGCATCATCCAGTACACGGCGCAGCTCAACTACCGTGACCAGGCCGGGGCACTCAACGAATCGGTGGCGGACGTCTTCGGCGTCCTGGTGGAGCAGAAACTGCTGGGGCAGACCGCAGACCAGGCCGGCTGGCTGGTCGGCGAAGGACTGTTCACCGCGCAGGTGCAGGGGCACGCGCTGCGGTCGCTGAAGGCACCCGGCACCGCCTACGACGACGACGTACTCGGCAAGGACCCGCAGCCTGCGTCCATGGAGGACTTCGTGAAGACCTCCGCGGACAACGGCGGCGTGCACATCAATTCGGGTATCCCCAACCGGGCCTTTTACCTGACGGCAAAGGCCCTGGGCGGCTATGCCTGGGAGCGCGCCGGCCGGATCTGGTACGACACCATCACTGAACCCAATTTCCCCGCGGATGCGACCTTTGCCGTCTTCGCCGCCGCCACGCTCACGGCCGCGGAAAAACGCTACGGAGCGGGCACGGAGGAAAGTACTGCTGTTCAGGCCGCGTGGACAGAGGTTAACGTCATGGTATGAGACTGGTGGTAGTGCGCAGCGGCGGCTTTTCGGGTATGCAGCGCACCTGGAGCACGCAGGTCAGCTCCGAAGAGGCACACGAGCGGTGGCTGCCGCTCCTCAGCGATCCGCCCGAGGCCCCGGACAACGAACCGGACCGGTTCACCTACGAGATTTCCGTGGGACCGGCGGCCGTCACCATCCCGGAACGACAGGTGAAGGGCCGGTGGCGGGAACTTGTGGAACGCGCCCGGTCCGGTGCCGATTCGGATGCCGGGCCGGGGCCTGCCGGCGAATAACGCCCGCTGCTCCTGTCCTGAGCCGTACGTCCGCGCGTCCGTACGCGAATTAGGCAACCCGCCGGTTCCATGTAAAGTTAGGGATTGTGCCGGATCTCCTCCGGACACTGCGGGCGTAGCTCAATGGTAGAGCGCTAGCTTCCCAAGCTTGATACGCGGGTTCGATTCCCGTCGCCCGCTCCAGCTCATCCATCCGGTGTCAACCCCCGGATCGAAACTCCGCACAATCGGCGTAGACTGGTCCGCGATGAACCGGAAAATGTTTAAGTCCAAAATCCACCGCGCCACGGTGACCCATGCCGACCTGCACTACGTAGGGTCCGTAACGGTCGATCTTGACCTCCTCGAGGCCGCGGATATCCTGCCCGGCGAGCTTGTCTCCATTGTGGACGTCACCAACGGCGCCCGGCTGGAGACCTACACCATCGCCGGCGAGCGTGGAACAGGCGTGCTCGGCATCAACGGTGCCGCCGCCCACCTGGTGCAGGTCGGTGACACGGTCATCCTGATCACCTACGCCGATATGACCACCGAAGAGGCCCTCAGCTTCGTGCCCACGGTTGTCCATGTCGATTCCGCCAACCGCATCCTGGAGCTGGGCACAGACCCGGCCGAAGCCGTCACCGAAGGCACACAGCGTCCTCCGCTGGCCCTGGACAACACCCAGGTCATGGCGAACCCGGACGTACCCACCCACGCCGGATAGCAGCATCCGGTGCTGGGGGTACTCACCGGATTCGCAGTTGTCTGGATCATCATCCTCACGGGGTACGGCATCGGCCGGCTCGGCGTGCTGGGGGAAAACGCCCAGACCGTCCTGAGCCGTCTGGCGTTCTTCGTCGCGTCCCCCGCACTGCTGCTCATTACCCTCAGCGATGCGGACCTGGACACGGTTTTCTCGTTTCCGCTGCTGGTGGCCGCCCTGAGCGCACTGGTCACGGCCGGCCTGTATGTGCTGGCCACCCGCTGGTGGCTTCACCGTCCGCTGCCCGAGCTCCTCATCTCCGGCATGTCCTCGTCACTGGTGAATGCCGCCAACCTCGGCCTGCCCATCTGCGTGTATGTCCTCGGGGACGCCGCCTACATCGCGCCCGTGCTGATTTTCCAGCTCGCCTTCTACACGCCGTTCTTCCTGATGCTGATGGATTCGGCCACCAGCGGCCGGCGGACCTCACTCCGGGTTTTTGCCGGGCAGGTGGTGCGCAACCCCATCATTGTGGGTTCGCTGATCGGCCTGGTGCTGGGTGCCACCGGCACCGCGCTGCCGGAAATCATCCATGAGCCCGTCTCCCTGATCGGCGGGGCCGCGGTTCCGGCGATGCTGCTTGCCTTCGGCATTTCCCTGGTCGGTTCCCGGCCGCTCACTGCCGACGGCGGCCGCCGGGTCGACGTCGTCCTGGCCTCCGCCTTCAAGCTCATTGTCCAGCCGCTGCTTGCCTTCCTGCTGGCCCGCTTCCTCCTGGGCATGGAGGGACACCTGCTGTTCGCCGTCGTCGTGACCGCATCGCTGCCCACCGCCCAGAATGTGTTCGTTGCCGCGGCCCGCTACGAGGAAGGCGTGCTGGTGGCCAAGGACACCGTCCTGCTCACCACCATTGCCTCGCTTCCGGTCCTTGTCCTGGTGGCAGCGCTGCTGGCCTGACCCGCTATCGGGTTTGGGGCTTCCGATGTGGCGTAAATTACGTTCAAGGCATAGGGTCGAGCCGAAGGCTGCTTAGTGTGCAGTCCGTCTCATGCACGGCTGCAGGGGACGCTTACGACGAGGTGGAGGCACAGTACCGATGCCAAAGGACGCAAGATACTGGGGGCATACCCGGAAAGGGGCACGGGCAGCGGCCGGCGTTGCCCTGGCCCTGGGCGCGACACTCCTATCCGGCTGCGGAACCGACGAGGGCGCAGCCCCGACATTGACCTGGTACATCAACCCCGATGCCGGCGGACAGGCAGAACTCGCGAAGCAGTGCAGTGACGCTTCCGGGGGCGCCTACACCATCGAAACGTCCCTGCTCCCCAATGACGCCGCCGCCCAGCGCGAACAGCTGGCCCGACGGCTGGCAGCCGGGGACAAGAGCATGGACATCATGAGCCTTGACCCGCCCAACGTTCCCGAATATGCCGAACCGGGATATCTGGCACCGGTTCCCGACGATGTTGCCGAGCGCACCACCGAGGGTGTCCTCGAAGGCGCCCTCGCCGGAGCGAAGTGGAAGGACAAAGTCGTCGCGGTCCCGTTCTGGGCCAACACCCAGATCCTCTGGTACCGCAAATCCGTGGCCTCGGCGGCAGGACTGGACATGACCCAGCCCGTGACCTGGGACCAGATCATCGAAGCGGCCAGCAGCCAGGACAAGTACATCGGCGTGCAGGGCGCGCGGGCCGAATCCATGACCGTGTGGGTCAACGCCCTGGTGGCATCGGCCGGCGGCAAGATCGTGGAGAATCCGGATGCCGCGGCGGATGAAATCAAGCTGGGGCTGGACACGGACGCAGGCAAGCAGGCCGCCGAAGTGGTTTCCACAATCGGCAAGGAAGGCCTGGGCGGTCCCGGGCTGCCGACCCAGACGGAAAACACCTCCATGATCCAGTTCCAGGGCGACCAGGGCTCGTTCATGGTCAACTACCCGTTCGTCTGGCCGGCCACCAACGCGTCGGTCGAGGAAGGCGCCTTGCCGGCGTCCCTCATTGACGACATCGGCTGGGCCCTGTATCCGGCCATGAACGAGGGTGAAGAGACTGCTCCCCCGCTGGGCGGCATCAACCTCGGCGTGGGTTCGAATAGCCAGCACCCGGATCTGGCGTACCAGGCCATCGAGTGCATTGTCTCCCCCGAGAACCAGGCCCAGTACTTCGAGACCAACGGCAACCCGCCCTCCAATGAAGCGGCCTACGACTCGCCGGGGCTCGAGGAAACCTTCCCGATGGCACCGACCATCCGGGATTCGCTGGAGCTGGCCGTACCGCGCCCGCAGACCCCGTACTACAACGAAATTTCCACCGGCATCCAGCAGACCTGGACTCCGCCGAGCGACGTCAATCCGGACACCACCCCGGCCGAGAGCCAGGAATTCATCCTCGAAGTCCTTAGAGGGGAGAAACTGCTGTGAGCACTTCCGTCGAAGCGGTCCGGGATGCCCCGGCCCGGTCCACCCAGCCCAAACAGCCACTCAGCGACCGTGCCAAGGCGGAGCGGCGGCTGGGTTTCTGGCTCGCCGGACCCGCTTTCATCATCATGCTGGCGGTCACCGCCTATCCGATCCTCCTGGCACTCTGGGAGTCCCTGTTCAAGTACCGCCTCACGGCTCCGTCGGACCGGGAGTTCATCGGCCTGGGCAACTACGCCACCATCCTTTCGGACACCTTGTTCTGGCGTGACCTCGGCGTCACCGTGCTGATCACCGTCATCACTGTCGTGGTTGAACTGATCCTCGGCTTTGCCCTGGCCCTGATCATGAACAGTGCCCTGAAGGCCGTCCGCGGCTGGCTGCGCACCGCCATCCTCGTGCCGTACGGCATCATCACCGTGGTTTCGGCCTTCGCCTGGTTCTACGCCTTCGACATCAACTCCGGCTACGTCAACAACTGGTTCAGCTGGGTGCCGGGCGTCGACGCCGACCTGAACTGGTTCGCGGATACCTGGACGGCACTGTCAGTCATCATGGCGTCGGAAATCTGGAAGACCACCCCGTTCATCTCGCTGCTGCTGCTCGCCGGCCTGGCCCAGGTCCCCGGCGAACTGACCGAAGCGGCGGAGGTCGACGGCGCCTCCTGGTGGCAGCGGATGTCCAAGGTGATCATCCCGAACATGAAGGCAGCCATCATGGTTGCCGTCCTGTTCCGCGCACTGGACGCCTTCCGCATCTTCGACAACGTGTACATCATGACCAACGGTGCGTACGGGACCGAGGTGCTCTCCCTGCTGGCCTACCGCACGTCGATTACCCGCCTGGAAATCGGCATGGGCTCGGCCGTATCGGTCCTGCTGTTCATCTGCGTGATCATCATCTGCTTCATCGCCATCAAACTGTTCAAAGTGGACCTTTCCGGCGCCCGAGGGGGTAATTAAGTGAAGTCCTCACCTGCCAAACGGCGGACGATTTGGACCATTATTTCGGTTTTGGTTGTCCTGTACGCATTGTTCCCGGTGGCGTCGATCCTCGCGACCTCGTTCAAGCTGCCCAGCGACCTCACCTCCGGGACCTTCCTCCCGACCAAGTGGTCCTTCAGCAACTACGAGCAGATCCTGGTCGGCGATGCGCAGGGGCTGTTCCTGAGCAGCCTGCGCAACTCCATCGGCATCTGCCTGATCTCCACCTTTATCGCGGTCATTCTGGCTACCCTGTGCGCCTACGCCATTGCCCGGCTGGACTTCCCGGGCAAGAAGCTGGTGCTGACCACGGCGCTGGGCGTTTCGATTTTCCCGGTGATCTCCATCGTGACCCCGCTGTTCAACCTGTGGCGCAACATCGGTCTCTATGACACCTGGCCCGGCCTGATCATCCCCTACCTGTCCCTGACACTGCCGATCTCCATCTGGACCCTGGCAGCCTTCTTCCGGCAGATCCCGTGGGAACTCGAGCAGGCCGCGCAGGTTGACGGAGCCACCACATGGCAGGCGTTCCGCAAGGCCATAGTTCCGCTGGCGGCCCCCGGCGTCTTCACCACCGCGATCATCGCGTTCTTCATCGCCTGGAACGACTTCGTGTACGGCATTTCGCTGACCTCCACGGAGGCTGCGCGCCCGGTACCGGCGGCGCTGGCGTTCTTCACCGGCGCATCCCAGTTCGAGGAACCCACCGGAGCCATCTCCGCCGCGGCGATCATTGTCACCATCCCCGTAGTTGTCCTGGTGCTGGCGTTCCAGCGCCAAATCGTCTCCGGCCTAACCCAGGGCGCCGTCAAGGGCTAGTCCCTTCGGCACCCGGACGAAAGAAAAGGATCCCTAACCATGGCATCTATTACCCTCAAGAACCTCGTCAAGAAGTACGGCGACGGTTTCCCGGCCGTCAATGATGTCAGCCTGGACATCGCTGACGGAGAGTTCATCATCCTGGTGGGCCCCTCGGGCTGCGGCAAGTCGACGCTGCTGCGCATGATCGTAGGCCTGGAGGACATCACCTCCGGCGACCTTTTGATCAACGGTGTGCGCGTAAATGACAAGGCACCCCGTGACCGCAACCTGGCCATGGTGTTCCAGAACTACGCGCTCTACCCGCACCTGACCGTGTATGAAAACATTGCCTTCCCGCTGCGCCTGAACAAGGGCAAGTACAAGGAAGAGGAGGTCCGCAAGCTGGTTACCGACGCAGCCGCCACACTGGAACTGACGGATCACCTCGACCGCAAGCCGGCCAACCTTTCCGGCGGCCAGCGCCAGCGGGTGGCCATGGGCCGGGCCATTGTCCGTCAGGCGGACGCGTTCCTCTTCGATGAGCCGCTTTCCAACCTGGACGCCAAGCTGCGCGGCCAGATGCGTGCGGAGATTGCGCAGATGCAGCGCCGCCTCGCCACCACCAGTGTCTACGTGACCCACGACCAGACCGAGGCCATGACCCTGGGTGACCGGGTGGCCGTGCTGAAGAAGGGCGTGCTGCAGCAGGTCGCCTCCCCGCGCGAGCTCTATGAACAGCCCATCAACCTGTTCGTGGCCGGTTTCATCGGATCCCCGTCGATGAACTTCCTGCCCGCAACACTGGAGAACGGCGTCCTGAAGACCTCCGTCGGCGACATCCACATTCCCGAGGACAAGGCGGCGAAGGCTGCCGGCAAAAAGGTGGTCCTGGTCGGCATCCGTCCCGAGTTCTTCGAGGACGCGTCCCTGGTGGAGGAAAGCAAGCGCCACCACGGTTCCACCTTTACGGCACCCATCACCCATACGGAGTGGCTGGGCAACGAGCAGTACGGGTACATCCACTTCGACCCCACCCCCGAGGTGCGGGAACTTCTGGACAACCTGGCCCGTGACATGGACGCTGACGAGCTGCGCCCGCAGGTGGTGGTCACCCTCGACGCCGCCAGCCGGATCCGCGGCGGCCGCGACGCCGAGCTATGGCTGGACACCCGGAAGGTGCACCTGTTCGACCCGGAGACCGGTGAGAACCTGACCCGTGATGCCGATGCCGGTGCCGAGCTGACGGAAGAAGCCAACGCCGCCCGTGCCGAGGAAATCGCCGCTGCCCACGAGACAATGCCGGCGGCTTCCTAGGGCCCCCGCGCCCCGGGGCGCCCGGCCGCCGCCGGGGCTCCTGACACGAAGGCCGGAGCGGGGAACCGATCCGGCCTTCGTTGTTCCGGGCGGGTAACGTAATACCAGTGCAGGGAACATCATCGGTAATCAAGGCAGTGGCCGCCTGGCTGCTTGCCCTCATGCTTACGGTCGCGGCCGCCGTCGTCGTGATCTATTTCGTGAACGCGAAAGCGTACGGCCCTGACCGGCACGTCGAAAGCTATCTGCAGAAGCTCGCGGACGGGGAGGGCGGACAGGCACTGGGACTGCTCAACGCGCAGGTTCCCGATGCCAACGCCGCGCTGCTGGACGGGGATGCGCTCCGGGCCTCGGTCAAGGGACTGCAGGTGCGCAGCATCGGTGCTGCCGAGGACGTCGGCGGGGGCAGGGTTGAAGTCGCGGTGGACTATGCCTACGGCTCCGCTGAAGAGACCGCGCGTTTCGTGCTGGAAAACACCGGCAAACGCTGGTTCTTTTTTGATACCTGGGACTTCGTGCCATCCGCGCTGCCCACCGTGCAGGTGAGTGCCCCGTCCCTGCGCGAAGCAGCCCTCAATGGCGTGCGGGTGACGCTTCCGGAGGGCGCCAACACTTTCGCGGCCTTCCCCCTCTCGCGGGTTGCGGCCTCCTATCAGAGCCAGTATCTGGCCGCCCCGGAGCAGGTGACGCTGGTGACGGCGGAGGGGAATCCGCGGCTCGCCCTGGAGCCGGAGGCCACTAAGGAACTGGTCGCCAAGATCGATGCCGGTATCCGTGAATTCCTCGACAGCTGCACGGCAGCCGACCGGCTGGCACCGCCCGGCTGCCCGTTCTACCACCTCACCAACAACCGGGTGGAACAGCCGATCCGCTGGAGCATCGCGGATTATCCGGAGGTCGAACTGACGCAGGCGGAGGGCCGCTGGGTACTCAGTCCCCTGCGGGGAACCGCCCGCGTCACCGCGACCCAGGTGGACCTGTTCACCGGGGACAAGAGCCCGTTGGTGGCCGAGGAGCCCTTCACATTTACGGCCTCGCTGCGGGTGGACGGAGACAACGTCATGCTCAGCCCGCAGGTGGAGTAACCTTTCGCGCAGACGCGTCAGGCGGCGGCACGGATCCTTCCGTGCCGCCGCCTGACGTTGTTATGGCCGGCGCTCAGTCCAGCGCGCGCTTAGTCCAGTCCGCGCAGGTCCAGGACCAGCTCGGAGTCCCCTCCGGCCTGCAGCACCACCGGGATACCCCAGTCCTGCTGGTACATGTGGCACGCCGCGTGGTCCGGGATCTCGCCGCCGGGCTCGCCGTCGCAGGCCGCTGCGCGGGCCGTGATGTGCAGGACGCCCTCCGTCACGGTGTCGGAAAGGACGAGCTCACGGGTGAGGCCCGTGGCCGTGCCGCCGCCGGAGACCAGCAGTTCCTCCGGCGAAGCGGAGATCTTCAGCTGGGTGGGATCTCCCCACCGGTCATCGAGCTTCTGTCCCCTGGGTGCGGCGAAACGCACGGTGAGGGACAGGGGTCCGGATTCGACGGCAGTCTTGGGGCGCTGCGTCTGCCGGGCTCCCTCGTCCACGGACTGGGCTTCCTTCGGAATCGGCAGGCGGACCAGATGGTGCCGGTTGGACTCGACCACAATGAGCAGCGGTTCGGCGGAGCTGGTGTCCACCAGGACGTCCGAGGGCTCAGAGAGTCCGCGCGCCAAGGTGGAGACGGTGCCGGTCGCGGGATCGTAGCGCCGGACCGCACCGTTGTACGTGTCCGCAATGGCCACGGACCCGTCCGGCAGCACCGCTACGCCCAGCGGGTGCTGCAGCCGGGCCACGGAGGAATCGCCGTCGCGGAACCCGAAATCGAACAGGCCGGTGCCGACGGCGGTGCCCACCGTGACTCCTGCTTCGTCCACCGTGAGGCGGCGCAGCGCCGACGTTTCGGAGTCGGCGACCCAGAGGTTGCCGTCGCCGTCCTCGGCCAGTCCGGAGGACTGGGCGAACCACGCAGCCGATGCCGCGCCGTCGAGCAGGCCCTCCAGGCCAGTGCCGGCAAGGACCGCCACGGCGCCGGAGACCGGATCGAAGCTGAAAATCTGGTGGGTGCCGGCCATGGCAATGACGAGCCGCTGCAGCTTCGAGGACCAGACGAGGTCCCACGGGGAGGACAGCGAAACGTCCAGGGGACGGGCGTCAGCCAGATCCGAGGAGTCAGCCGGAGCGCTGTTGTCCGCTGCTTCCCCGGACCCGGCGGATGACGCGCCCGCCTTGGTCTGGTTCCCGGCATCCAGGAGCCGCTGGACGCCGTTGCCGGCGATGGTCCGCACGGCCCCGGTAGCAAGGTTCACGGAGCGCAGGCGGTGGTTGACCGTGTCCGCCACGACGACGTCGTACCCGGTCTTTTCCGCCACGTCGGCCGGGAGCAGGGCCACGCCCTGGGGTTCGTTGAAGCGTGCCGTTTCCGCACTGCCGTCCTGCCAGCCCTTGGTGCCGTCGCCGATGGTGCGGCGGACAGCCGTCAGGTCGGCATCCAGTTCCACGAGGCGGTGATGGCCGGTATCGGCGACCAGGAAGGTACCCCCGGGCAGCGCGGTCACCTTTCCCGGGAAGCGAAGGTCCCCGGCACTGGGCTCCGCGGGGACGTAGGGGCCGTCGCCGCGGTGCAGCGTCCCCTTTGCCTCGTGCTCCTCGACCAGCTCGGCCACCAGCGATTCCAGGCCCGCTGCGTGCCCTTCACCGGACAGGTGCGCCACGATGTACCCCTCCGGGTCCAGGACCACCAGGGTGGGCCAGGCGCGGGCGGTGTAGGCCTGCCAGGTCAGCAGCTCCGGGTCATCCAGTACGGGATGGTGGATTTCATAGCGTTCGACGGCGGCTGCGAGAGCCACCGGATCCGCTTCATGCTCGAACTTGGGGGAATGCACCCCCACGGTGACCAGCACATCCGAGTATTTCTCTTCCAGGGGCCGGAGCTCGTCCAGCACGTGCAGGCAGTTGATGCAGCAGAAGGTCCAGAAATCCAGCAACACGATCTTGCCGCGGAGATCCTCCAGGTTCAGCTGCCGGCCGCCGGTGTTCAGCCAGTTGCGGCCCTCGAGCTCCGAGGCCCGCACCCGGTATCCGGCGCGCACGGTTTCAGTCATTAACGATCTCCTTGATCCGGGGTCCCGGCGTCACGCTGGGCCAGGTTTGCAAACATGTTGTTGTAAGCGGTGAGATCGGCGTCGTTATTCCGCTCGGCTGCACGATCGGAGCGCCGGGTCTCCCGTGCGTCGCTCCTGGACCACTGATATGCCACCCCGATGGCCACGAAGAGCGTCGGGATTTCGCCGATGCCCCACATCAGCGAGCCGCCCAGCTGCTGGTCCGCCAGGGCGGACAGCCCCCATTCCCGACCCATGTTCCCGAAGTAGGACGCCTGGATGAGCGCGGTGCCGCCCATCACCGCCACCCCGAAGAAGGCATGGAAGGCCATGGTGGCGAGCAGGATCACCAGCCGGAGCGGATACGGTGCACGGTTGGGCAGGGGGTCGATGCCGATCATCGTCAGGATGAAGATGTAGCCGGTGAGCAGGAAGTGCACCACCATCAGCTCGTGCCCCACATGCTCACGCAGGGCGAAGCCGAAGAGGTCTGAATAGTAAAAGACCACAATGGAGCCGGCGAAGTTCACTGCGGCGAAGACCGGGTTGGTGACGATCTTCGAGAAGCGCGAGTGCACTCCTATGAGGATCCATTCGCGGATGCCCCGGGTGCCGTCCGTCCGCGGTGTCAGGGCCTTGAGCGCCAGGGTGACCGGTGCGCCGAGGACCAGGAACAGCGGAACCACCATGGTCAGGGCCATGTGCCCCAGCATGTGGGTGCTGAACAGGACCATGCCGTAGACCGCCGGTGCGCCGGAGGTGATGTATCCCAGCGCCAGCAGGCCGGTCAGCCAGCAGGCTGCACGCAGGAGCGGCCACTTGTCTCCGCGGCGCCGGACCTTGACCAGGCCGATGAGGTAGGCGGTGGCCAGGGTCAGGATGATTGCCACCCACAGCCAGTCCGGCCGCCATTCGGTCAGGTAGCGTTCGCCGGTCAGCTCCGGGGGAAGGTCGTAGCCGGTGAGGATGCGGGCTGGCGAGGCATTCGTGGGAAGCTCCTCCGAGCGCGGCGGCGCGGTGCGGCCCAGTGCAACGGCCACACCGGACACGGCTCCCATGATGGCCAGTTCCACGGTAATGAGCTGCCAGAGCACGCGCTGGGCGGAGAGGCCGCCCTGCTGGACACCGCCGGTGCTGCCTTCCCGCGCAGGGGTCCGGGACGGGTTGGCACCGGCAAGCCGGGGGATAACCCAGCGGCGGTGCATCAGCCCCAGGATCCCCAGCAGGAGCGTCAGTGCTGCCTTGAAGAGCACGAGCGCTCCCCACGGCGTACCGAGCTGGTCCAGCGAGGTGATCCGCAGGGACGCGTTCACGACGCCGGAGAGGAACACCAGCGCAAAGGCGAAGCCTGCGAGGGCCGAGAACCGGGTGAGTACCACTCCGGTAATGGAACCGAGCTGCCGGGAGATGACGGCCAGGACAATGATTCCGCCGATCCACAGGCACACGCCCAGCAGGTGCAGCCCGATGGAATTCACGGCCGCAGAATGGTCGTCTCCGCCGGCCGAATGGCCGATAAGCGCCTGGGGCAGCAGGGCACCGACGGAAAGGACCAGGGTAAACGCCAGCATGCCGACGGACCGCACGCCGAAGGTCAGGGCCGTGACCACGGCGGCAATAATGCTCACGGCAAGCCAGGCCCGGCCCGTGGAGAAGTCCGTCAGGAAGGATCCCAGCCCCGCTGTGTACCCCGCGTCAAAGCCCAGCGGCAGGCCGGAAACGTCCGAATACGTCAAGACCATCACGGCCAGGGCGGAAAGCGTCCACACCACGGACGCCGCGGAGGTCAGGGCCAGGGCACGGGTAAACGCGGGATGCTCCGGCTCGGCGGGCGCCTGCCGGCCGGACGCCGACTTGCGGACCCGCCGGAAGTTGAGGTTCTTGGGAAGGATCCCCACCGCAAAGACCAGGGAGCCGATCACCGCGGCCATGGAGATATTCTGCAGGGCCTTGGCTGCCGGAAGTCCCCAGCGGGTCAGTGACCCGGCGTCCCCCAGCTGAGCGGCGCCGGCCGCCCCGGAAAACAGCAGGGCAGCGGCCAGAACCAGGAACACGAGCGCAAAGGAGGCAGCAAGCCAGCCGCTGCGCACGGCGGGAACGGCTTTCCCGGCCTCGCCTGCCGCGCGTGGAGCGCCGCCCTTGCCGGGCTGCGCAAGCAGATCAGTCCCGGCGGAGCGGGCGGACTGGTTTTTTACGGATTTGGGCACAGTATCCATTCTCTACCCGCTGTAAAAATAGGGCCAATCCCGGCGCGGAACCTGAGCGCCCCGTGGCCTCCGCTAAGTCCCCGGGCGGATCCGGGGATTCGTGCCGCCCGCAGACGCAGGAGGACCGGCACCCCCAGGGTGCCGGTCCTCCTCAAGCTGCGGCACACGGCCGCGGCGTGATGCTACTTCTTGGTGGAGACAGCGGCCTTCAGCTTGGAGCCGGCGGTCAGCTTAACGCTGTGGCCTGCCGGGATCTGAATGGTTTCGCCGGTCTGCGGGTTGCGGCCCGTACGTGCAGCGCGGTCGGTGCGCTCAACTGCCAGGTAGCCCGGGATGGTGATCTTCTCGCCCTTGGAAACGGAATCGACGAAGATGTCGAAGACGGCATCCAGCACGCCGTTCACTGCGGTCTGGCTGTTGCCGGACTTCTCTGCAACTGCGGCAACAAGTTCACTGCGGTTCATAGCCAATTTATGTCCTCCTGGACTCTGGATAATTCGAGCGGATCGCGGATGCGAAACCACCTCTGTTCGAAAACTTACCAGCTTGGACCCCCAACTCCCGCAAAATCCGCTGTATTCAGCGGATTTTTCCGGATTTTCGGGTCGAAAAGCGGCTTTTGCTCCCCCCGAAGGATCAACTCGCCCAACAGGCTGCCGCGCACTGCCCGCCGGCGCCGACGGGGCAACCAGCGCCGCCCCGACCCTGCCCTAACAGCAAAAAAGGACGGCCCCCGTCAGGGGACCGTCCTTTTTACAGCGGTAGGCAGTGCTTACCAGCTGGACTTCTTGATACCCGGCAGTTCGCCTGCATGGGCCATGTTGCGGAAACGCACACGCGAGATACCGAACTTCTGGAGGGTACCGCGGGGGCGGCCGTCAATCTGGTCGCGGTTGCGGAGGCGGACCGGGGAAGCGTTGCGCGGGAGCTTCTGCAGGCCGAGGCGTGCAGCTTCGCGGGCTTCGTCGGTAGCGTTCGCGTCTACCAGGGTCTTCTTCAGTTCGAGGCGCTTGGCAGCGTAACGCTCAACAACAACCTTGCGCTGCTCGTTGCGGGCAATCTTGGACTTCTTTGCCATTCTTAGCGCTCCTCACGGAATTCGACGTGCTGGCGGATCTTGGGATCGTACTTCTTCAGAACCATACGATCCGGATCGTTGCGACGGTTCTTGCGAGTTACGTAGGTGTAGCCGGTGCCCGCAGTGGACTTCAGCTTGATGATCGGACGTACGTCCTTATCCTTAGCCACTACAGCTTCACACCCTTCGCGATCAGGTCGGTAACAACAGCGTCGATGCCGCGGATGTCAATCGTCTTGATGCCGCGTGCAGAAACCTGCAGCGTCACGTTGCGGCGCAGGGACGGAACCCAGTAGCGCTTCTTCTGAATATTCGGGTCGAACCGACGCTTGTTGCGGCGGTGCGAGTGCGAAATGCTGTGACCAAAGCCGGGGATGGCTCCGGTTACCTGGCAGTAAGCTGCCATGATCTCTCCTCCAGTTGTAGTAAATATGACGGTCCTCAAAAAACAGACACAAGGCCAAAGCGCCTAAGCACCTGCCATAAAGAGCGTCCCGCCACCAGTTTTGACACCGTTATTACTGCGACTTTCCGGAGGTTGACCTGGCGGGGTGAGATCCAGCCGAAGTGCCTCGCCGCGGGGAAGACGGTGAAGTTCAGGCGGCCGAACGGGAGAACCCGGCTCGACAGCCTTCAATTCTAGGTTTATACGGGTGGCCGTGCAAATGTTCTCCTGCCCGCGCGAAGCGGAACAGGTTAACACACACACGACTTAACGCCTCTCTATCCTAGGGGCATCGGGCGTTTCGTTCAAACTCGCAGGTACCTGCGTGCCGGGTATCACGACGACGGCGGGTCCACCTTGGAATCGCGCCCCACCACCGCCACGCCGTTTTCCGGGTCCAGCTCCGCCCCGTCCAGTTCCCGGCCCGCGCCGATCACCGTAGTGGAGTCCACAATCAGGTTGGCGATGCGGGCACCGGACCGGACCACCACACCGTCCAGCAGCACGCAGTTATCCACCTCGGCGCCGGCTTCCACCACCGTTCCGGCGCTGAGAACGCTGCGGCGGACGGTGCCTTCAACCCGCGCCCCGGGAGACAGCAGGCTGCGGACCGCAACGCCGTCGGGCCCCACATACGCGGGCAGACGGCGCGGACTGGCGGAAAGGATCGGCCAGCCGGGATCGTCAAAGTCCAGGCCCCGGCCGTCAATCAGGTCCTGATGTGCCTGGTGGTAGCTGCGCGGGGTGCCCATGTCCCGCCAGTAGCCGGGCAGCCGGTATTCCACCACCTTTTCCGTCTCCACCAGATAGGGAATGAGCTGGTCGCCGTAGTCCTCGAGCTGCCCGTCCCGCTGCACCAGGGTGTCCAGCGCCTTCAACAGGACATCTGTCTCATAAAGGAAGATCTCCGCAGCCACCAGGTCCGTTTTCGGGTTCTTGGGCTTGTAGTCGAATCCGGTGACCAATCCTCCGGAAACCTCCACCACCCCGTGGTCACCCGGGTTGTTGTTGATGCGGGTGGTCACCATGGTCAGGGCGGCGCCGCTTTCCTGATGGGCCTCGACGACGTCGCGGTAATCCAGCCGGTACAGATGATCGGCACTCAGGACAAGGACGAGGTCCGGATCAAACTCGCGGATGTAGTCCGCCTGGCGGTACAGGGCGTCGGCGTTGCCCTGGGCGAAGCCTTCACCGCCGCCGCCCTGGAAGGGTGGGAGCACCCGCAGTCCGCCCTGGGTGCGGTCCAGGTCCCAGGGCCTACCGCTGACCAGCTGGTCATTGAGGGACTGGGGCTTGTACTGCTCCACGATCCATACATCGCCGAAGCCGCTGTTGTGGAGGTTGGAGAGGGAAATATCGATCAGGTTGTAGGACCCGGCGACAGGGATGGCCGGTTTCGCCCGGTGGTCCGTCAAGCTTCCCAACCGGCCGCCGGCGCCGCCGGCGAGAATGACGGTCAGGATTCGGGGTACGCGCATGCTGTGGTGCCTCTCATCGTGCCGTGGATAGCGTTCGTATCGTTCGGTGATTCGGTACTGTCCACGCTAACAAGAGCAGGCCCCCGGGCAACAAGTTGACTTCGGCGGGCTAGGGCGCCTGGTCCGGGCCGAGGATACCGTTGCAGGGGTCGAGCCGGGCGAGGATTTTCTTCCCCACCCGCTCCAGATCGGCAACGTCCTTGTCCGAGAGCCCGTCAAAGACGGCCTGCCGCACGCTCTCGACATGGTCCGGCGCCAGCTGCGCCAGGGCGGCCATCCCCTCGTCCGTCAGGGCCGCCGTCGTAACCCGCGCGTCCGACGGCGAGGGGGTCCGGGACATCCAGCCGCGCTGTTCGAGTTTCTTGACTACGTGGGACAGGCGCGAAAGGGAGGCATTGGACCGCGCCGCCAGCTCGCTCATGGGCAGGGACCTGTTCTCGGCCTCGGACAGCATGGCGAGGACGTGGTAATCAAAGAGCGTAATCCGGGCGCGGCGGAACAGATCGGCGTCGAGCGTGGCGGGCAGCAGGCTCGACACGGCGAACAGTGCCAGCCAGGCCTGGCGCTCGCCCGGGCTGAGCCAGCGCGGGGCGTTTTCGGTCATGCCGGCCGTCCTCTCGTGGAAACTTTAGGGTTCAATCATCGCAGGCAGGGCGCAGCGGGCCAACCGGCCCCCGGAAACAGGCCGGCCGGACACCCGGGGGCGTCCGGCCGGTCCGGCAGGCGGATGGCTCAGGCGGTCCGGCTAACGGCCGGTGCCGGCATCCGCGGCCTCGGCGGAGCCTGCAGTCCCGCCGGAGGCAGCAGGTGCCTGCTGGCTGCCCAGCGTGTCGAACGGCAACGCGTCGACGTCGAGCAGCGGGTTTTCATCCTGGCCGGCGACCAGTTCGCGTGCCTCGGCGTGGGTGTCCACACTCGGCATGGAACCGGGCATCGGCCGGTTGGCGGATTCCTTCATGAAGACAACTGCGATGGCACCGGCCACGGAGGTGAACATCAGCCAGTACGCCGGGGCCATGTCATTGTCCGTGAGGGTAATCAGGCCCTGCATGATCAGCGGAGCGGTGCCGCCGAAGACGGCGGTGGCAATGTTGTAGGAGATGCCCATGGCACCGTAGCGGCTGGAGGTCTGGAACAGGGAGGGCAGCGTGGCGGCCAGGTTGCCCACGTAGAAGGTCACCGGGACGGCGAGCAGCAGCAGGCCCAGCAGCGTAGTGACAACCGGTCCCTGGCCAATCAGCACAAAGGCAGGAACAGCCAGCACGATGGTGGATCCGGCACCGATCCACAGCACGGGGCGGCGGCCGATCCGGTCCGAGAGCTTGCCGGCGAGCGGAATGCACAGGGCCATCAACACCAGGACGGGGATGGTCAGCAGGGTGCCGTGGATCGGGTCGTAGCCCTTGGAATCGGTCAGGTAGGACGGCATGTAGGACGTCAGCGCGTAGCCCACCGAGTTGACGGCGGCCACGAGGACCATGGCCAGAACGATCGGGCGCCAGTAGGCACGGAAAATTCCCACGGTGCCCAGGGAATCGGTTTCGTCACCGGCCTTGGCACTGGCTTCCTGGGCGTCCAGCGTGGCCTGGAAGGCCGGGGATTCTTCGATTTTCAGCCGGAAGTAGATCGCGATGGCACCCAGCGGTCCCGCAACGAGGAAGGGAATGCGCCACCCCCAGCCCACCATGTCGGACTCGGAAAGCAGCAGCTGCATCACCGAAACGACGGCGGCACCCAGGGCAAAGCCCATGTAACTGCCCAGGTCCAGGATGCTGGCCAGGAAACCCCGACGCTTGTCGGAGGCGTATTCCGAGACGAAGGTGGTGGCACCGGCATACTCGCCGCCGGTGGAGAAGCCCTGCAGCAGCTTCATAAGCACCAGCAGGATCGGAGCCCAGATGCCGATGGTGTCGTAGCCGGGCAGCAGGCCGATGGCAAAAGTGGAAGCGGCCATCATGAGCAGCGTGATGGCCAAGGTCTTCTGCCGGCCGATGCGGTCACCGAGGCGGCCAAAGACAACACCGCCCAGCGGGCGGGCAATGAAGGTTGCCGCGAAGACGCCGAGGCTGAAGAGCAGCTGTGCGTCCTTGTCGGCTTCAGAGAGGAAGACGGCACCCATGGTGACGGCCAGATAGCCGTAGACACCGACGTCGAACCATTCCATGGTGTTGCCGACGACGGTGCCGCCGACAGCCTTTTTCATCATGGACTTGTCGACGACATTTACGTCGCCCACCTCAAGGCGGCGGCGCCGCAGGGGGGACCTGCGGGTCCTGCGGGCCGTCGATGTGGACGGTGCATCCGGGGTTCCGGAAATGTGGGGCGGTGCATCTTTCGACATGTGGGCCTTCCCTCGATCGAAGTCGGCTGCTGAGACAAAAGCAGCCGCCCGAGCACCACACGGTGCCGGGCAGACCTACAAGTTTAGGAAATTGCACCGAAGGCAACGAATCGGGAAGCGTCAATGCGCCCGTCAGCGGCACGCCCGGGACCGGAACTGGTCAGCAAACAAAGTACTTATCGCGGATAGTGTGAATTGCCGCACAATCCCCTAGGAAACGGGCAGGGGCGGGTGCGTCAGCACCGGATAGCGGGGGCTGAGGTTGTCTCCGGAAGAGACTCCGCGGAGCCGCCGGCTGACCCACGGACCAAGGTATTCGCGGGCCCACTGGGCGTCCCGGCGGAGCTGCTCCACGCGGTTGCGGGCCGGCTGCTCCTCCAGCTCCGGAGTGTCGATGGCATCGGTGCCGCGGAGCACCTCCAGCACCTTCTTCGCGGTGAGCATGTGACCGGCCGGGGACATGTGGAGGCGGTCCACCGCCCAGTACCGCTCGTCCTGCAGATTCTTCATCCGCCAGTAGTCCACCAGCACGGCGCCGTTGTTCTCCACTGCCTCGCGCACCAGTTCGTTGTAGAGTGCCGTGCGTCCGCGGGTACGGCCGAATACCGGGGAGCTGCCGGAGTCGAACCCGGTGAAAACCAGCACGGCGGCTCCGCTGGCACACAGCTTGGCAATCCCGGCGTCATAGGCGGCAACGATGCCGTCAATGTCCACCTTGGGCCGGAGGATGTCATTGCCGCCGGCATAGATGGTGACCAGGGTGGGTGACATTGCCAAGGCGGCGTCCACCTGTTCGTTCAGGACCTGGTGCAGCTTCTTACCCCGGATGGCGAGGTTGGCATAGCCCCAGGAACTGTCAGCCAGCACCAGCTGTTCGGCCACGCGGTCCGCCCAGCCGCGCACCCCGTTGGGGCGCGACTCGTCGTCATCCCCCACGCCTTCCGTAAACGAATCTCCAAGGGCCACGTACCGCTGCTCAAAAGTCACCCCAACAGGCTACAAGCATCCGGGAGTTCCTGCGTTCACGCCCCGTCTACCGCGGCAGCCGTCTGCAGGCTGATGGTCGGGCTAGACTCAGACCCGAACCTAAAAAGTACGCATGCTTACGATAAGGACGCCATGACCAGCCCAGAGACCCCGGTACGCCAACGCGCCGCTGTCATTGTGAACCCGATCAAGAAGACGGACTTCGACGTTCGCGTGCGTGTGGCCGAGATCTGCGCGGATGAAGGCTGGGATGAGCCCCTGTTCTTCGAGACCGAGGAGGAGGATCCGGGACATTCAATGACACGCAAGGCCATGGAGGCCGGCGTCGACCTGGTCATAGCGGCCGGCGGAGACGGTACCGTCCGGTGTGTGGCCGCCGAGCTGGCCGGCACTTCCTTCCCCATGGGCCTGCTGCCGCTGGGCACCGGGAACCTGCTGGCACGCAACCTGGACATCGGCGTCGACGATCCGGAGCAGGCGGTCCGTGCCGCCCTGAACGGAACCGAGAGGCGCATCGACGTCGTCCACGTGACCGTTGACGAGGCAGTGGACAGCGATACTTTCCTGGTCATGGCGGGACTCGGTTACGACGCCGGCATGATGGCGGACACGAGGGACGCCCTGAAGGACAAGATCGGCTGGCTGGCCTACGTGGATGCGGGCATCCGGAACCTTCCCGGAAAGCCCGTGAAGACCACCATTTCGATTGACGGCGGCAAGCCGGTCCACCGCCGGCTGCGCAGTGTGATGGGTGGAAACTGCGGCAAGATCACCGGCGGCCTGGAGATTTTCCCGGGCGCCAAACTGGATGACGGCCTGCTGGACATCCTGACCCTGGCCCCGAAGGGCAGGCTGGGCTGGGTGGGCGTGGTCACCGGACTGCTGCGCCGGGGCAGGGGCAGCAGCACCGCGGTGGAGTATTACCAGGGCAAGCGTGCCGAGGTGTGGGCAGAGTCCCCGCTGGACTTCGAAATGGACGGGGACCATCTGGGCAGCGCCACCCACATCCTCTTCGAGATGGAAGCCGGCGCGCTGCGCATCCGGATGCCCCACGGCAAGAAGGATCCGGCTGTTCTCACCAACCCGGTGCCGTAGCCCCCGCCGGCCGCCCCGGCGGGCCGGCTACAGCCAGCCCATCGGGTCTTCGTAGTCTCCGTGCCGCAGCACCTCGAAGTGCAGGTGCGGTCCGGTGGAGTTGCCGGTACTGCCGACGCCGCCGACCACCGTTGCAGCGTCCACCGTCTGCCCCACGCTGACGTCGATGCTGCTGAGGTGGTTGTAGGTGGTCTGCACGCCGTCGCCGTGGTCAATGACCACGCGCAGTCCGCCGCCGCCGGTGGTATGCCAGCCGGCTTCGGTCACGGTTCCGCCAAGCATGGCCTTCACGGGCGTTCCGGTGACGGCACCGAAGTCCGTGCCGGTATGGAATTCCAGGGAGCCGGGGGCCAGCGGGTTGTTCCTGTTGCCGAAGGGCGAGGTGACCACCATGTCATCCACGGGCGGCACCGGTCCCTGGACCGGTTCGGGAGCGGGTTCGGGAGCGGGCTCCGGGGCGGCCTCCGGGGCGGGCGCGGCTTCCGCCGCTGCGGGCGCTGCGGGGTCTGCCTGCGAGGGGCTGTCCGGGCCGTTGCCGGCCGCTTCGTTCCCGGCCGCTTCGTTTCCGGCCGTTCCGGTCCCGGCCGCGCCGTTCCCGGTGGCTCCGTTCCCGGTCCAGTCGGCAGACAGCTCAGTGACCACCACGTGACGTTCGATCTGCAGGTCCGGTTCCGCGGCACCGGCCGTGCCGGTGACCAGACCGCCGAGCGCGACGGCTGCGGCGATGGACAGCGCGCCGGTGCGGCGGCTGGGGGCGTCGAGCCCCTCGAACCAGTTCCTGACGGAGGCACCCAGTTCCCGGCTGCGGTCCCCCAGCTTCCGTGCCGAGGTTCCGATCTCCGTACCGGCCCGGCTGCCCAGATCGGCGGCCCGGGTGCGGACATCACGGAGCGTGCGGAGCCGAACCGGGGATTCGGCGGTCTTTGATTCGGTGGTCTTTGATTCGGCGGTCTTGCAACGGGAAGAGTTGAAGAAGTGCTCGGTCAACAATCACCTCAGTGTGCGTTGGTCAAGGACTCTATGGCGATGAAAGGCCGTGCCGCGCCCGGGCAGTGTTCACCGGGCCGCGGAGGCTGTGCAGCCGGATGAATCCCACGCCGCCGGCCGGACCGTCCAGGTCCGCCGATCAGCGCGCCGGCCTGTCTTCAATTCTAAAAACGGGCGGGCGCCGCTGTCCGCTTTTTGTGGCCAACCCCATCTTCCCCCGTGTCCTGCACCTCGGGGCAGCCGGCTAGAGCACGCCCTTCCGCGCTTCCCCGAACAATAAATACCCCAGGTAGAGGCTGCCTAGCGCCGCCGTGAAGATCCCGACGGGCAGGGCCGCGCCGACGTCGATCTGCTGCACCGTGAAGTCGGACAGGCTCAGCACCAGCGCTCCCACCAGCGCCGGGGCCACCACTCCCGGAGAGGAGACGCCCAGCAGGCGCAGGGCAATCTGCGGGGCGACCAGCGCAACGAAAGCCACCGGTCCGCAGACGCTGACGGCACAGGCGGCCAGCACCACGGCCAAAAGGATGGCGATCGTGCGGGTACGGACCACCCGGACGCCCAAGGCTTCAGCCATTTCGTCTCCCAGAGACACCAGGTTCAGCTGCCGCTGCAGGGCTGCGGCGGCGGGGAGCACCAGCACCAGGGTGACGGCGATGGTTGCCACATGGGACCAGGACCGGGAGGCCAGGGATCCATTCAGGTAGAAGGCGAGCGTCTGCGCCTGCTGCTCCCCCACGGTGGTCATGGCCAGCGAGGTCAGGGCGGTCGCTACGGCGGAAATGCCGATGCCTGCCACAATCAGTTTCCCGGGCCGCGCAAATCCGCGGCCGGTGCTGAGCCAGACCAGTCCCACCGCGATACCTCCGCCGAGGACGGCGGCAACCGGCACCGGAAGGTAGCCGGGCCAAAGCGTGGTCGCGGCGGCTCCGGCAGCCGCTCCGCTGGTCAGCCCAACCACCTCCGGACTCCCCAGCGGGTTGCGCGTCACGGTCTGGAACAGGGATCCGGCCACGCCGAGGGCCATTCCGGCGCCCACGGCGGTCAGGAACCGGGGTCCGCGCAGCCGTTCAAGCACAAAGGAGGCGCTTCCCTCCGGCGGGGAAACCACGAGCGAGAACAACTCCCCCCAGCCCAGTCCAAGGTCCCCGGCGGTCAGCGTGAATGCTCCCACCAGGATCACGGCGGCGGTAAGGAGGAGGCAGGTCAGGAGGCTGCGCCGGCGGTACCTGAAGCTGGCCTTCCGGCCCACCCGGAAGGTAAGCGTCCGGGATGCGGGACGGGTCCCGGCGCGGGTGCGGGCGCCGCTCATGCCACGGCCCGCATCCGGCGGACGGCCAGGATCAGCAGGGGTGCACCCAGCAGGGCGGTGATGACGCCGGTGAGCACTTCACCGGGCCGGGCCACCAGGCGGCCGGCAACGTCGGCGAAAAGCAGCAGTGCCGGGCCGGCGACGGCGCTGAGGACCAGCAGCCAGCGGTGGTCCGGGCCGGTGAAGCTGCGCACGATGTGCGGTACGGCGAGGCCTACAAAGCCGATGGGTCCGACGGCGGCGGTGGCCGACGCGCAGAGCACGGCGGCGGCGAGGGCGCCGGTGATTTTGGTGGCCTGCGGGCGAAGGCCCAGCGAGGCTGCGGCCTCTTCCCCCAGCGCCAGGGCGTTCAGGGAGCGCCCGGTGGTGAGGGCTGCGGCCAGCCCCACCAGGAAGAACGGCAGGACGTCATAGGCCTGTTCCATCGTCCGTCCGCTCAGGGAGCCGACGGCCCAGAACCGGTACATGGTGAACACTTCGGGCCGGGTCAGGGCAATGGCCTGGATGAAAGACATCAGCACCGCGGAAATCACCGTGCCGGCCAGGACCAGCCGGACCGGTGTGGAACCGCGGCGGCCGGAGGCGAGGCCGTACACCACCAGAACGGTCAGCAGGGCGCCGGGCAGGGCAATCCAGACATTCGCGCTGGTGGCGCCCAAGCCGAAAAACGCCATCCCGGTGACCATCGCGGCGGCGGCACCGGCGTTCACGCCGAGGATGCCCGGATCCGCCAGCGGGTTCCGGGTCAGGCCCTGCATGATGACTCCGGCTACGGCCAGGGCCGCCCCGGCGATCAGGCCCAGGACGGTCCGCGGCACTCGGCTGGCCACCACGTCGTCGGCGTAGGTGCTGCCCGTGCCGGTGATTTCAGTCCACAAGGACGCTGCTACTTCCGCCGGGGTCAGTTGATGGGCGCCGACGGCCAGGCTGGTGAGGACGGCCAGCAGCAGTAACCCGAGGCCGGCCGCCAGCAGCGCCGTCCCCTTCCCTGCGCTGAGCAGGGAACGCCGAGGAGCGGCCGGTGCACCCGCACCGGCCGCTCCCTGGTGTCCGGCTTCCGCCGGAACCACAACAGGTGCCGGATTAGTCGACCTTGGCAACTGCTTCTTCGATCATCGGCTCAAAGCGGTCCAGGACCCACGGGACGCTCAGCGGGGTCAGGAAGCTGGAAGCCATGCCCACCTGGCGGTCCAGGTTACGCACCACGGAGCCGCGCTCGACGGCGGGGATCTGGGCGAACAGGCGCTGGTCCTCGGTGGCCTTCTGCTCTGCTTCGTCGTTATACCAAGTGAACAGGACGTCCACGTTGTCGAGCTTGGCCGCGTTTTCGAGGCCCAGTTCCGAGGTGAAGCTGCCTTCTGCCGAGGGAATGTCCGCAACTTCCGGAGCCACGGTCATGCCCAGCGCGGTGAGGATGTCCACCCGTGCATCGCCCTCGTTGTACAGCACCAGGGAACCGGGAGCCCCGCCGCCCCAGACGTAGGCAAAGGTCTTGTCTTGGAACTCGGGGTGCTCGGCGGCGCTGTCGGCGAGGTCCTGCTTGATGCCGGCTACTGCGTCCTCCGCGGCCTCCGGCTCGCCCAGGGCCTTGCCGATCAGCGAAATGTGCTCATCCCAGTCAATGTTCCACGCCTTTTCGGGGTAGGCCACGGTGGGGGCAAGGTCATTGAGGATGTCGAAGTCCTCCTGGGTGATCCCGGAGTTCGGGGCCAGGATCAGGTCCGGTTCCAGCGCCACAATGGCATCGATGTCGATGTCCTGTCCGCCGGTGAAGGTGGCCGGCAGATCGTCGCCGCGTTCCTCGATGGCTTCGGTGACCCACGGATAGTTGCCGTGCTCGTCATTGCCCCAGGTGACCTCTTCCACGCCCACGGGCGTGGTGCCCAGCGCGACGGCGGTGTCCGCGGACCCCCAGCCGATGGTGACCACGCGCTCGGGCTTCTGCTCGATGACGGCCTCTCCCAGCGCAGACTCGATGGTGACCGGGAACTGCTCCGACGCGGATGAATCGGAGGAGTCGGATGCCGGACTCTCTGCGGCATCGGCGCCGCAGCCGCTCAGGGCCAGCAGGACTGCCGGGACCGCCAGCAGGGCGAGCGGAGTTCTTTTCATGGTTTTCCTTTCAGAGGGACCTGCCCGCCGGACGGCGGGCAGGTCATAACAAAAACGGGGGAGGTCGGAACCGTCAGGACAGCTCGGCACGGCCTTTGCGCCAGTAGCCCATAAAGGCCACCTGCTTCCGGTCGATGCCGACGTCGCGGACCAGATAGCGGCGCAGGCCCCGCACCACGGCCGCTTCACCGGCAATCCAGGCGTAGAAGGGAAGGGCGCCCGAGGGCGCATGCGGGTTCCGTGAGGCTTCCACCACAGCCGGATCCAGCCGCTGCGGTGTCTCCCAGAGGATGGCCTCGTCCACGTTGACTTCCTCGGGTTCCCGCAGGGTGGGACTGGGGCGGAAGGGGATGCCGTCGGCGGTTTCCACCGATGCCCAGCCCGGCAGCGCCACGACCTGGCGCACTGCGGCGTCGAGCAGTTCCCCGTGCGGCCGCGATCCCCGGGCCAGCCAGATCATCTGCACGCCGGAACCGGTGCTGATTTCCTGCCGGTCCCCGCTGGTGGGGATCTCCATGAGGGCGTGGCCGGTCACGTCTTCCGGCAGGGCTTCCAGGATCGCGGTGATGGCCGGAACGGCTGTTTCATCCCCGGCGAGCAGCACGTGGCGGGCCATTCCGGGACGCCATTCGATGCCGCCGTAGGATTCGGCGGTCACGCACTGTGCGGCATTGGGCCCGATAATGCAGACCCTGTCCCCCGGCTTCGCGGCAGCGGCCCAGCTGGAGGCGGGACCGCCTTTGCCGTCCTCATCGAAGTGCAGCACAAAATCGACGTCAATCTCCGGTTCCGCTCCGGAACACCGGGCGCCGCGGACGGTATAGGTGCGCATGCAGCCGCGGGTGGACGGATCCAGTTTCAACCAGTCCTGGTACCACCCGGAGTCGAGGGTGGACAGGTCCGGCAGCGGCAGCGACGTTCCCTCGGCATCCACACAGGGCACAATCACCTTGATCCGCAGGTCATGGGTCTGGCCCTGCACGCCGAAATCCGCCAGGCAGGCCCCCGTGAAGGTGATGCGCTGGAAGTTGGCGCCCAGCCGGAGCACCCGTTTGACCTCGACGTCGAAGGACATCACGGCAGCATTGCTGCGTACCCGGCGGCCATGACGCGCGGGCGCAGCACCGGCGGTCCCGGCGGGGGCTGCGGCGGCGGCTGCATCTGCGGAGCGGACGTGGGTCATGATGCGGCCTCCATGGGCTCGTTGATGCCGGACTCGTGCCGGCGGTCCCCGGGGTTGGGCAGGTAGCCCCGGGTCGTGGATGCGGCCGGTTCCGGTTCCTCTTCCGGGTCCGGCGCCGCGCTGTGGTGCCGTCCCATGGGCACCACCATGGGGGTGCCGGAGACCGGATCCGGGATGACGCGGGACGCCAGTCCGAAGACCGTTTCGACCAGTTCTTCAGTGACGACGTCGGCCGGGGCGCCTTCTGCGGCAATCCGTCCGTCCTTCATGGCCACCAGGTGGTCCGCATAGCGGGCGGCGAGGTTCAGGTCATGGAGCACGATGGCCACGGTGGTGCCGGCGCGCCGGTTCAGGTCCGTAATCAGGTCCAGGACCTCGATCTGGTGGGTGACGTCCAGGAAGGTGGTGGGCTCGTCCAGCAGCAGGATGTCTGTCTCCTGCGCCAGGGCCATGGCAATCCAGACCCGCTGGCGCTGGCCTCCGGAAAGCTCGTCCACATTCCGTCCGGCCAGGTCCGCGGTATCGGTGGCTGCCAGCGCCGCGGCAACGGCGTCGTCGTCGGCGGCCGTCCACTGCCGGAACCAGCCCTGGTGGGGGTAGCGGCCTCGTCCGACCAGGTCCGCCACCGTGATCCCCTCGGGTGCCGTCGGCGTCTGCGGCAGCAGCCCCAGGGTGCGGGCCACCTGCCGGCTGGGCTGGGCGTGGATGTCCTTGCCGTTGAGGTAGACGGTTCCTCCGGCGGGCTTCAACAGCCGGGCCAGGCCCCGCAGCAGGGTGGACTTTCCGCACGCATTGGCGCCGACAATGATCGTGATCCTGCCCGCGGGCAGGGTGAGCGAGAGCGAATCCACCACTTTGCGCTCGTCATATCCGAGCTCCAGCTTTTCAGCGGAAAGCAGGTTTTCCATGTCAGCCTCCTTGGCCTACGCGGTTTGACGTGACCAGCAGCCACAGAAGGAAAGGGGCCCCGAGGGCACCGGTCACAACGCCTACGGGCAGGGTGACTCCGGGGACGAGGTTGGCGCCGACGAAGTCCGCCGCCAGGACTATGCACGAACCCACCAGGCCGGCGGCAAGCAGGCTGGCCTGCCCGTGCATCAGCCGCCGGGCGATGGGACCGGAGAGGAACGCGATAAAAGCCACCGGTCCGGCAGCCGCGGTCGCTGCGGCGGCCAGGCCTACGGCCACGACGATCAGGCCCAGGCGGGCACGTTCCACCCGGATGCCCAGGCCGGCGGCGGCGTCGTCGCCCAATTCCAGGCCGCGCAGGGTGCGGGCGAGCACAGCCGCAGCGGGAAGCAGCACCAGCAGGAAACCGGCCAGGACGGCGGCCCGGTCCCAGCTGCTGTTGTTCAGGGAGCCGTTGAGCCACACCAGCGCCTCGGACGCGGTCCGGATATCCGTCCGGGTCAGCAGGAAGTTGACCAGTGCCTGCAGGACGGCGGCAAAACCGATGCCCACGAGCACCAGCCGGTATCCGGCCACTCCGCCGCGGCGGGACAGAAGATAGATTGCCAGGGCCACCAGCAGTGCCCCGGTCAGGGCGGCGGCGGACACGGTGGTTCCGGCCGCGCCGAACAGCACGATGGCGCACACCGCGCTGGCGCTGGCACCGTAGCTGATGCCGATGATGTCCGGGCTGGCCAGGGGGTTGCGCAGCAGCGTCTGGAAGACGGCTCCGGCGATCCCGAATCCCAGCCCAATCAGGGTGCCGACGACGGCGCGCGGGAGCTTGCTTTCCATCAGGATGTAGGTGGCCCCGGGTATCTGTTCGCCAAACAGGATCCGGAAGAAATCCGGAATCGTGAAGGAATAGGTTCCCAGCAGCACGTACACCGCAAACAGTGCCAGCACTGCACCGGCCAGCACCGCGGGCACCAGCGTCCGGCGGCGCCCGGCGGTTTTCCGGACGGTGCGGAGGGCCTGCGCCGCACCGTCCGGGGCGATGCGGGGAGTCCGGGCGAGGGCATTCACAGTTCGGCCAGCTTCCGCCGGCGCACAAGCCAGATGAACACCGGGGCACCAATCACGGCCGTGGTGACGCCAACGGGAATTTCCCCCGGCGGCAGCAGCACCCGTCCCGCCACGTCCGCGCTGACCAGCAGCGCCGGAGCGAGGAGCATCGAGAAAGGCAGGATCCAGCGGTAATCCGGACCGGTAAAGCTTCGCACCACGTGCGGGATGACCAGACCGATGAACGCTATGGGACCGGCGGCGGCGGTGGCCGCTCCGCACAGCAGCACCACGCCCAGCGCAGTGATCCCCCGGCTGAGTCCTACGCGCTGGCCGAGCCCGCGGGCCACATCGTCACCCAGGCTCAGGCCGTTCAGCATGCGTCCGGTGCTGACCGCAATCAGGGCACCGGCGGCCAGGAACGGCAGCACGGCGAGGATGGTGTCCCAGTCACGGCCGGACACGCTGCCAACCTGCCAGAACCGGAACGTGTCCAGTGTCTGCTGGCTGGAGACCAAAACGGCGCTGAGCAGGGACATCAGTCCGGCGCTCAGGGCGGCGCCGGCCAGGGCCAGCTTCACGGGCGTGGCACCTTCCCTGCCCAGGCTTGCCACCAGGTAAACCACGACGGCGGCTGCGGCGGCGCCGGCCAGGGCGAACCAGACGTAGCCGGTGAGGCGGGTAACGCCGAAAACATAAATGCCCAGCACCACGGCAAAGGCGGCACCGGCATTGACGCCCAGGATGCCCGGATCCGCCAGCGGATTGCGGGCCACTCCCTGCATGGCCGCTCCGGCAAGGCCAAGGGCCGCACCGGCGAGTACACCCAAAACGGTGCGGGGAATGCGGGAAAGAACCACCGCATGGTCGCCGTTGGAAGGATCGAATGCGGTCACGGCGTCCCAGACCGTGCCGGGCGCTATCGGACGGGCCCCGATGGCCACGGAGGCCGCGCAGGCGAGGCCCAGCACCAGCAGGGTGAGGAGAAGAAGGCCCGCACGCCGCCTGCTGCCGGGAGTTTGGGGGCCGGCCGGGGCGGCGGGCCGGTGAGAAAGAGCCGACGGGCGTGCGGCAACACTCACGTCGGCACCTCCCTAGGGCAACAGGCAATTTTCTTAAGTAAGGCTAGCCTATGGTGAGGGCCTTTAAGAAACGTTTATGTTGCGTATTAGGTCAGCGGCTTTCGCTTAGTTTCCGGCGCCGTGCCCCGGTGCTACCCGCTCCGATTCCCGGACCGGTCCGGGAGGGGTTCCATTACCGAAGGGCCGCCCGCCCAGGGCCTCTCGGCCGTGCCCGCTCAGCCAGTTGGAGGTGTCCGGTCCCTGAGGCACGATTCCGGTGGGATTAATGTCCTCGTGGACTATGTAGTAGTGCGCCTTGATCTGTTCAAAGTCCACGGTGTCACCGAACCCGGGGGTCTGGAACAGGTCGCGTGCGTAGCCCCACAATGCGGGCATCTCGGTGAGCTTGTTCCGGTTGCACTTGAAGTGTCCGTGGTACACCGGGTCGAAGCGCACCAGGGTGGTGAACAGCCGGACATCGGCTTCGGTGATGGTGTCCCCGATGAGGTAGCGCTGCTTCGAGAGCCGGTCCTCCAGCCAGTCCATCGCAGTCCAGAGGCGGTCATAGGCCGCGTTGTAGGCCTCCTGCGAGCCGGCGAACCCGCACCGGTAGACCCCGTTGTTCACCTCGGTGAAGATCCGCTTGTTGACCTGCTCCATTTCCTCCAGGTGTTCCGCGGGCAGCAGGTCCGGCGCGCCCTCGCGGTGGAAATCCTTCCACTCGGTGGAGAAATCCAGGGTGATCTGCGGGAAGTTGTTGGTCACCACGGCACCGGTGGGAATGTCGACGATCGCCGGGACGGTAATCCCGCGCTGGTAGCCGGGGACCCGCTTAAAGAACGCTTCCTGCAGCCGCTCGATCCCCAGCACCGGGTCCCTGCCGTCGGGGTCCAGGTCGAAGGTCCAGCTGCGCGCGTCGTGGGTGGGGCCGGGCAGCCCCAGCGAAATGGCGTCCTCCAGCCCGAGCAGCCGGCGGACAATGATGGTCCGGTTGGCCCAGGGGCAGGCGCGGGCGGCCACCAGCCGGTAGCGGCCGGCCTCCACGGGGTAGCCGTCACGGCCGTCACGGGTGATCCGGGTTTCGATGTAGTTCGTGTCCCGGGTGTATTCGGTCCCGCCGGTCACATAGGAGCCTTTGGTGCTGTGGTCTCCGGAGCCGTTCGCCTGCGCTGTTCCCTCAGTGGTCATGTCCAACAGGTTAGCCTCTATCCGCCCCGCCGGCGGTCTGCCTTCCGGCGGGCGGAAAGGCTGCCGGAAGAAGGGCGCGGCGGTAGAGTCGACAGGAAACGCCGGCAGTTGGGCAAACGGAAGGGCCTGGACCATGCGAGTAGCCGTCATCGGAGCAACCGGAAACGTGGGGACAGCCATTCTGCGCCGGCTGGCCGCCGCCCGAAGCGGGCGCGGCGACCTTGAGGTAGTGGGGATTGCGCGCCGGATTCCGGACACCTCGATGCCTCCGTATGACGACGTCGAGTGGCACAGCGTCGATATCGGGGACACCGGGAACGTCGGCAGGTTAACCGAAGCCCTGCGCGGGACGGACGCGGTGATCCACCTGACCTGGCTGATCCAGCCCAACCGGGATGAAGCGGAGCTGCACCGGGTCAATGTCCAGGGCACGGAAAACGCCCTCGCCGCCGCTGCCGCAGCAGGGGTGCGCCAGTTTGTCTGCGCCTCCTCGGTGGGCGCGTACAGCCCGGCCCCGAAGGACCGCCTGACGGACGAGTCCTGGCCCGCCCGCGGCATCGCCAGCTCGCACTACAGCCGGCACAAGGGCGAACAGGAAGCGCTGCTGGACCGGTTCGAACTGGAATACCCGGAGATCGCGGTGGCCCGCCTGCGCCCGGGACTGATCTTCTCCTCCGACGCCGGAAGCGAGATCGGCAGCTACTTTGTGGGCCGGCTGATTCCCAAGTTCTTCCTCAACCGGCTTTCCCTGCCGCTGGTTCCGCTGCCCGCCGAGTTCGTTTTCCAGGCCGTCCACGCAGACGATATCGCCGACGCGTACTGGCGCGTGGTGGACCAGCGTGCGGAGGGGGCCTTCAACATTGCCGCCGATCCGATCATTACCCCGGAACTGCTGGCCGGCGTATTGGGCGCCAAACGCGTACTGAACGTGCCGGTGAAACTGGTGCGCGCCGTCGTCGGCCTGACCTGGGCAGCCCATCTGCAGGCCACCGATCCCGGCTGGATCGACATGGCGGCCGGGGCACCCGTCATGGACACCACCCGGGCGCGTGAGGTCCTCGGCTGGCAGCCGCGCCGCACCTCGCTGGAATCTTTGAAGTATGTGCTGGACGGGATGAGCGCCGGCGACGGCGTGGCCGGCTCCCCGCTGCTGGCGCCCCGGAACCGGCAGCGCGCCTAGCGGAACCGCGGGATCCGCCCGGCCGCACCGGTGCGGACCCCTAGACCGCTTCGCGAAGCGCCGCCGCTTCCACCATGCCCTCCAGGGGGTTGGCCCCGGCGGATTCCACGGCCCGGCCTAGGTCTTCTTCGAGCAGCTTGGCGTTGACCACCACCGCCAGGCGGTAGGCATCTCCGGCCACGGCAACCACCTGGGCGGAGGGATCGGTGGCGTTGCCCACGGCCCAGATCCGTTCCCGGCTGGTGCGCCCCAGTTCGTCGGTGACAATGCAGCCGTCGTCGTCCACTTCCAGATGCTCGGTCAGGCCCTTGTCCATTTCGGCGGCCGGCTCCAGGAACAACGCCTCACAGGGCACCGTCCGTCCGCCAGCCAGCACCAGGCCGGCCAGGGCGTCGTTTTCAATACTTAGTTCCGCCACTTTGCCGGCCAGGACACGGATGCCCATCGCGGCCAGGCCGTGGGCATCCTCGTCCCTCAGGGAGATGTCTGCGTGCAGGACCAGCACCACGTCCGCGGAGAAGGTGCGGACCAGCTGCGCCTGCTGGATGGAGGTTTCCTCCGTGCCCAGCACGGCGAGGATCTTGTCCGCCGTTTCGTAGCCGTGGCAGTAGGGGCACTGCAGCACGTCGCGGCCCCAGCGGGAACGCAGGCCCTCGATGTCCGGCAGGACGTCCCGTATCCCGGTGGCGAGGATCAGCTGGCGTCCCCGGAACTCGCGGCCGTCGCCTGTTCGAACGGTGCCGTTGGGTTCGACGGCGGCAACCGTCGCCTCCGTCACTTCGACGCCGTAGCCGCGGACCTCATCACGGGCAAGTTTCAGCAGCTCGGCCGGGGGCATGCCGTCACGGGTGGGGAAGCCGTGGACGTGGCCGGCGGGCGAGTTCCGCGGGGCTCCGGCGTCGAGCACCATGACCCGGCGGCGGGCCCGGCCCAGTACCAGTGCGGCAGTGAGGCCGGCCATGCCGCCGCCCACAATAACTACGTCGTACTCGGGAACTGTTGGTGCAGATTCAGAACTGGTCATAGCTAATTTTTACAGGATCGCCAGGAATCATCAGCATTCTTAGTATCTTGTCTAAACTGTCTCCTATGGAAAAACCCGTGCAGGAGAAGCCTGCCTCCAAACTCAAGCAGGGCATCACAGGGCCCATGCTGTATTTGTTCATTCTTGGTGACGTGCTCGGTGCAGGCATCTATGCGCTGGTGGGTGAGGTCTCGGGCAAGGTCGGCGGTGCCATCTGGGTGCCGCTGCTGGTTGCCCTGGTGCTCGCGCTGCTGACCGCAGCGTCCTACGCGGAGCTGGTGACCAAGTATCCGAAGGCCGGCGGCGCCGCGGTGTTCGCCGAACGCGCCTTCAAGGTCCCGGCAATTTCGTTCCTTGTCGGTTTCGCGATGCTCGCCGCCGGCGTGACCAGTGCCGCGGGCCTGGCGCTGGCCTTCACCGGCGACTACCTTAAACCGTTCCTGGATGTCCCTCCGGTCCCGGCCGCCCTCGTTTTCCTGCTGCTGGTGGCCCTGCTGAACGCCCGCGGAATCTCCGAATCGGTGCGCAGCAACGTGGTCATGACCGTGATCGAGGTGTCCGGACTGGTCCTGGTCATCGTGCTGGTGGGCCTGATGCTGGGCAAGGGCGAGGGGTCCCCCGAGCAGATCACCCAATTCCCCGCCGGAGTGAACCCCGGCACGGCGGTCCTGTCCGCCTCCATCCTCGCGTACTACTCCTTTGTGGGCTTCGAGGTCTCCGCCAACGTTGCCGAGGAAGTCCGGGATGTTCGCCGGGTGTACCCCAAGGCCCTTTTCGGCGCCCTGCTCACCGCCGGTCTGGTGTACGTCCTGATTGGACTCGCAGCAGCCATCGCCCTGCCCACCGAGGAACTGGCCGGATCCACCGGACCCCTGCTCGACGTGGTCAGCGCCACCGGCTTCGGCGTGCCCGCATGGCTGTTCAGCCTGATCGCCCTGGTCGCCGTGGCCAACGGCGCCCTGCTGACCATGATCATGTCCTCCCGCCTGACCTACGGCATGGCGGAACAGGGCCTGCTGCCGGCCGTCTTCGGGAAGGTGCTCCCCCGGCGGAAGACGCCGTGGGTGGCCATCGTCGCCACCACCCTGGTGGCCATGATCCTCACTACCACCGGCGGGCTGGGCGAGCTGGCGGAGACTGTGGTCCTGCTGCTGCTTTTCGTGTTCATGAGCACCAACGTGGCGGTGATTGTGCTGCGCAGGGACACGGTGGAGGAAAAGCACTTCAAGACCCCCCTCGTGGTCCCCTATCTGGCCATCGCGTCCTGCATCCTGCTGCTCAGCCAGCAGGACGGCTCCACGTGGCTGCGGGCCGGCGCCCTGATGGTCGTGGGCCTGGTGCTCTTCGCAGCACGGCGGCTGGCCAAGGGCAGGACGCTGGGCTCCAAGCCCCGCGCCCCGAAGGATCCGGCGGGTGACACTCCGGGAAAGCCGCACGAGCGCTAGACGCGGAAGCCGAACCTGCAAACAGAACCGCCCCGGACCGTTCGGTCCGGGGCGGTTTCAGTCTGCGCGGCTAATGCTGCGCGGGACTACTCGTGCAGGTCGTCGTCGTAATCCTTGCCGGCGTGCTGCTGGCGCAGTTTCCGGCCCTCGGCAATGTCCTTCTCTTCCTGTTCCTGGCGCTTTTCCGTCTGCCGGGTGTCACGCGGGGGAAGCTGTACCGACTCCTCCGCCTGGATGCCGGCCTGCAGTTCGCGGCCGCGCTCCACCTCGGCGTCGAATTCCGCACCGAAGAGCAGGGACACATTGGCCAGCCAGATCCACAGCAGCAGCACAATGACGCCGCCGATGGCGCCGTAGGTGGCGTTGTAGTTGCCGAAGTTCGCGACGTAGAAACTGAAGCCCGCGGTGACGATCGCCAGGATGACCAGAGCGATGAGCGATCCCATGCTCATCCAACGGAACTTGGGCTGCTTCACGTTCGGGGTGGCGTAGTAGAGGACCGCAATGATCAGCACGGCGAAGATGACCATGACCGGCCACTTGGCGATGTTCCAGACGGTCACCGCTTCGCTGCCGAGGCCGATGACGTTGCCGATCGCTTCGGCGATCGGACCGGAGATCACCAGCATGAGCAGCAGTGCGGCCGCCATGAGGACCAGGAGCAGGGTCACCAGCAGCTGCGTGGGAAGCAGCTTCCAGGCGGGCCGGCCTTCCTCAATTTCATAGATCCGGTTCATGGAACGGCCAAATGCCTTCACGAAGCCGGAGGCGGACCACAGGGCGCCTGCGATACCGACGATCAGTGCAAGCCCGGCACCGCTGGACGAGGTCAGCTGCTCAATGGGTCCTTCAATCAGCTTTGCGGCGTCTTCGGGGGCGAACTGCTTCACGAAGTCCAGCAGCGCATTGGTAGTGCTTTCGGCCTGTCCCACCAGACCCAGAATGGAGACCATGGCCAGCAACGCCGGGAAGATCGCCAGGACCGTGTAGTAGGTCAGCGCCGCGGCGAGGTCGGTGCACTGGTCCTTGGAAAATTCCCGGACCGTCTTCTTGAGGATGTATTTCCAGCTCGGCTTGGAGACTTCGGTGGGTTTATCCGGTTTACTGGCATCGTCCGGACTGGGTGCTGTCTCGGCTTTGCTGTTCGTTTCCTGCGACACTGGAGCCTCCTGCTGGGATGGGTGTTCTGACCCCCATGCTATTAGTAAGCGTCCTTAGCACCAAAGGGATTCGGCTGACGCACCGGGGCCGGCTCTTTAGCGCAGGCCGTAATACTCCATCAGAATGTTCTCCTCGCCGGGGCTGAGCGGGTTCTCCGGGTGGGCTCCGGGTGAATGGGCTACCTGGTGCCGCGAGTAGTTCACAAAGATGTCCTGCCCGTCACGGCGGGAACTGACCAGGGGAACATAGTGTTCCTCGCTCTCGAACAGGCCAAGGTCAACGGTGATCCAGACAGGATCACCGGTGTTCCGGTCGAGGTGCACCTCCCCCACCAGGCCCAGCCGCTCGCCGTCGTTGGCCCAGACGCTGGAGCCCTGGATTTCGTGGAGCATAAAGGCATCGGTCATCTTCTCGTCCCCTCGCTCGGCGGCCCGGCGGAACTGCCGGGGTTCCTATTCCGCCCGGCGCAGCGCCTCCTGTCAACACTTCCGTGCCGCCTTTGCCGGAGAACGGCGGGTCAGTGCCGCCCGGTGCCGTCGGCGTTTTCCTCGCGTTCACCAATGACGCCCTCGCCGGGGCCGGAGAAATTCGCCCGCCGTTCCACGGCTTCAAAGGTGCCGGTGAACAACTGGGAGTCGCTGGTGTCCCCGTGACGGGGCCGCGGCGCCGGGTGCGGTGCGGCGTGCGCATCGCGGACGGGCGGCCGGACTTCCTCCCAGCGCTGGCGCGGCAGCGCTTCCGGGTGCCGTTCCTGCAGCCGGGTCACCATGGTTTCGCGGATGAGGCAGCGCAGATCGAAGAGTGTTCCGCTGTCCGCTGCGCTCACGAGAATGCGGATCCGGACCACTCCCTTCACCGCGTCCGTCACTTGCAGGACGCTGGTCCGCCGGTCCCACAGATCGGTGTCGGCGAGGGTCTGCTTCAGCAGGGTGCGCAGCTCCCCCACCGGCACGCGCCAGTCCAGGTCCAGTTCCACCGTGCCCAGGATGTCCGACCGCCGCCGGGTCCAGTTCTGGAACGGAGTGGTGGTGAAGTAGGTGGACGGCAGAATCAGCCGCCGGTCATCCCAGATGTGCAGCACCACATAAGTCATGGTGATTTCCTCGATGGTGCCCCATTCGCCTTCCACCACAACGACGTCGTCCACCCGGATCGCGTCGGTGAAGGCCAGCTGCATGCCGGCAAAGACGTTGGTCAGGGTGCCCTGCACGGCGAGGCCGGCAACAATGGACAGGACACCTGCGGAAGCGAGGATACCGGCGCCCAGTGCACGGACCTCGGGTATGGTCAGCAGCACGCAGGCCACGGCCAGGCTGATCACCACGGCAATGCCGACCCGCCGCCCCAGGATGACCTGGGTCTTGAGCCGCCGGAGCCTGCGGTTGTCCCGGGTATCCGTGCTGTACTTCGTGAGAAGCAGTGCCTCAATGACGAGCAGCAGCACCGCGGCCAGCCAGGCCACGGCTCCGATCAGGCCCAGCACCAACACGTAGTCCACCGGCTTCAACCAGACGGCGCCGTGGGCGGTGGCGCCCAGGGCGATCCGCGCCCCGATCAGCGAGAGCCCCAGCCGCAGCGGATTCCGGGCCTTCACGGTGATTTCCCGGATGCCGGGCGTCTTCCTGAAGGCCCGGTGGACCACCTCCCGCAGGACCCGGGCCAGGATCAGCGCCACACCCACCGCCGCCAGGACGGCAAAGAGCGGCGTGAAACTACTGGTCAGGGAAAGCAGGTCATCCATGGTTGAAATGATTGCAAACCGACGGGGCGTAGTGTCCAATCGGCCGACCCGCAACCCGGAGGAGCCGGATCCTACTTTGCGTTGTCGGCAGCCGTGGCGGCGTCGGCGATCAGCGGCACCACATTGTCCAGGGCGTAGGGAATGCTCAGGGCGTTGATGGCTGAGATGGAGACGGTGCGCGTCGGATCGGCGTCGGCCACGAAACTGCCGTTCTTCACGGCGGGAATCTGGCCCAGCAGCGGATCGGAGGCAAGGCTGTCCGCAACCTCTTGGCTGGCCACCCAGCTGAGGAAGATGTCCGAATCCAGCTGGTCGAGGTTTTCATTCGACCACGTGATGTAGAACTCCTCGCCCTTGATGTTCTCCTCCACCACCGGGGCCATGGTGAGGCCCAGGGCCTGGAGGAACCTGGGGCGGCTGTCCAGATCGGTGTAGATCGAGGTATCCCCGCCCGGAACGAGGTTGGCGTAGATGAAGGACTTGCCTTCCAGCTGCGGGTATTCAGCGGCCTTGTCCGCAATGGCGTGCTCGGTGTCGGCGATCAGCTGTTCGGCCTCGGCGCTCCTGCCCAGGGCTTTGCCGATCATGCTCGTGGTCTCCTGCCAGGGGGTGCCGTACGCCGTCTCGGGGTAGGCGACCACGGGGGCGATCCTGCTCAGCTTGTCGTAATCCTCCTGGGACAGGCCGGAGTATGCGGCAATGATGACGTCGGGATCGGTGGCGGCGACGTCGTCAAAGGCAATGCCGTCGGCTTCGGAATACTGCACCGGTGCGTTTTCCGTGCCGATGGACGCGTCCAGGCCATCCAGCGCTTCGTCAATCCAGGGGGTGGTGCCGTGGTCATTGCCGCCGAACTCGATCAGCGGCATGCCCACCGGAACCACGTCCAGCGCCAGCGCCGTTTCGGCGTTGGCCCAGGCCACGGCGGCAACCCGCTCGGGAGCCTCTTCGATGGTGGTCTCGCCGAAGGCGTGTTCAATGGTGACGGGGAACTGGTCTTCCGCGGCGGTGCCGGAGGCCTGGTTTTCACCCGTTGCGCCGGTGGAGCAGGCGGAGAGGGACAGGACGGCGACGGCGGCCGCCGCGGCAGCGCGGCGCATCCGGGACAGGGCCATAGTGGGCTCCTTGGATATAAATAACGAACGAAACGGACCCCCCAGAAGCTAGGTTAACCCACGACCCGGCCAATTACGCAACATTAACCTTGCCTAATCGGTCCGGACCGGTCCTTCAGGCCTTTCCGCGGGCCAGCCGGCGCAGGTCAACGGCGGGATCGGCCAGCTGCGCCGGGTCGAGGAGACGACCGGTTTCAATCAGCTTCCGCCCCGCACGCACGGCCGTTCCGCCGTCGACGGCGGCCACGCCCGCCAGCGTCCCGTCCGGACCGAGCCGGAAGGCGGTGAACCCGGGACCGGGTCCGCCCCGGAGGACGCTCTGTCCCGGGGCCGCCATACTGCCGGCCACCTCCAGGTGCACGCCGTAGCGGTCGGACCAGAACCAGTCCACCGCCCCGGCCGGAGGATCGATGCCGAGCATCCCGGCGGCGGCCGCCTCGCCCGTCCGGCGGGCGGCATCCCAATGTTCGAAGCGGCGCCCCGGCCTGCCGTCGGGATTCCGGTGCCTGGAGGAATCACCGGCGGCGAAAATGCGCGGATGGGAGGTCTGCCCTGATCCGTCCACCAGCACGCCGCCGTCCACGGCGAGTCCTGCCGCTTCGGCAAGTGCCGTCTCGGGTTCGCTGCCCGCCGCAACCAGCACGGCCGTGGCCCGCAGCCTGCCGCCGTCCGCCAGCTCCACAGTCACACCCGCCCCGTCCGGGGTGATCGCCGCAGCGGTGCCGCGCACGCAGGTTGTCCCGTGCGCGGCGTGGAGCCCCTGCAGGTAGTGGGCCATTTCCGGGCCTACGGCCTGCGCGGACGGCAGCTCGGCGGGATCCACCAGCGTGACGGCCGCGCCCAGGGCACGTGCCGTTCCAGCCACTTCGGCGCCGATCAACCCTGCGCCCAGGATCACCAGGTGCGCACCGGGTGCCAGCTGTTCCCGCAGCAGTTCGGCGTCGCCGGCGCTGCGCAGCGTAAAGACGCGGGGCAGGTCCATTCCGGGCAGCGGCAGCCGGCGGGCACGGGCGCCGGTCGCGAGCAGGACGACGTCGGCGGCAAGTTCCCTGCCCGAGCCGAGGGTAAGGACGGGTGGGCCCATCCCGTTGCCGGGCTCAAGGGTGTCCACGGTGTCGGCGATAACCGAGGTGCCGTTGTCCTCGTACCACCGGGCGGGGGCGAGCTGCAGGGCGGGACGGTCCAGGGTGCCGGCAAGGAACGCCTTACTCAGCGGAGGCCGGTCGTAGGGCAGGCCTGCAGCATCCACAAGGTGCAGGGTTCCGGTATAACCCTGCCGGCGGAGTTCGCGGACGGCACTGAACCCGGAGATTCCGCCGCCCGCCACGGCGATTGACGCGGGGGCAGCACCCATCAGGCGTCGAGCGGACTCACGTTGGGGTACAGCCAAACGGCTCCGTCGCGCACCTCGACCCGGTGGGCCTTCGTATTGGTGAGGGCCGGCAGGCACAGGGCAGCACCGGTACGCAGGCAGAACCGTGCGGAATGGACGGGGCACTCCACTTCGTCGCCCTCGATCCATCCGTCGGCCAGGGAGGCATCCTCATGGGTGCAGGTGTCATTCAGTGCATAAAAGCGTCCGTTGTCGCTGTGGAACACGGCAATATCATCCGCGGTACCAGCCGCTTCGGCGTCCACCGTGAGGGCTTCGCCCTCCTCTATCTCGTCGACACCGGCAACGCGGATACCCTCGCTCATGCCCTTCCTTCCTCCGGCCCGTGGCCAGGTACGAATTACTCCTGGTCAACACGTTACCCCGGCGGGTCGGCCGGCGCCGCCAGCCGGGATCCGTCAGCCATACCGGTTCCAGAGGGCATTCCGGGGGACGGCGGCCTGCCGTGTTCGAGTCCGCGGATGAGTGTCATCAGCTCAAGGCGCAGCTCCGGACCGATTCCGGCCGTGGACTGGTCCTGCTCGAGGTTCTCGGCATCAGCGAGCAGCTTCTGCCCGCGCTCGGAGATCGCCATCCATCGTCCGGACCGCCCCACTGTGCCGGCCGGCACCTCCTCCACAAGGCCCTGCCCCGCCATGCTCGCCAAGGCCGTGCCCAGGGTCTGCGCGGTGACGCGCAGGCGTCTCGCCAGTTCCGCACGCCGCATGGGTCCGTCTGCCAGAAGCACCCTCAGCACCGTCACGCGCTCCTGGGTCAACCCCACGGCCCGCAGTGAGTTATCTACTTCCCGTCTTACCAGTCGTGCAGCCGTTGAGAGCAGCCGCACGGGTTCCCAGTCCCCCTCGTTCTGCATCTTCCTGCTTCCCTGATACGTCATTGGTAGGCGGTTCTGCTCCGCTGAAACAATCAGTGTGCTTACTATTTCAGCCGCATAGAGGGGGTGCTTGTCAAGCCGGGCAATATTAGCGGGCTGCCCACTGCCTGAACATCCGGACCGCCTCGCCCCCGCCTTCGATGCTCACATTGGCCGCCGCACGCCGGCCCATGGAGTGCAGGGCAAGGTCCACCACGTCTCCGGAAACCAGCACCGAGGACGCACCGTTCTTCACGCGGCGCCGGCCGGAACCGGGCAGCGCCAGTTCCACTCCCACGGGGCTGGTGCGGTATCCCATCCGCGCCATCAGGCCCAGCTGCTTCCACAGGGCCTGCTGCTGTCCGGCGGGGAGTTCCCGGGGTGCAGCCATGCCGTCCCCGCGGCGGATGTCCTCATGATGGATGACGTATTCCACCAGGTTTGCCGCATCCAGCCGGTAGGGCGAGAACCGGCCGGGCCCGGCGGCGAACCGGTCCACCAGGGCCGCATACCCCTCCGGCGTGCCCGCGGCGGCAGCCTCGGCACCCAGGTGCACTTCCTGCCCTGGTTTCGGCCGGCGCACAGCATCGGCCGCAATCTTCCAGGGCGCGTGTTCACGGAGCACCAGGTGGGCCAGCAGCCGGCGCACATCCCAGCCTTCACACAGCGTCGGTGCCAGCGGATCCGCCTCCCGCAGCGTCCGGACCAGTTCAGCGCGTTCCGTCTCCACCCATGCCATGTTGTTCTCCCTCAGGTTGTGCCGCTGCCGTTTCCCGCCCGTTCCAGGCGGTTCCCTCCGACATTGCAGCCTGCCGCCAACATTAGCCACCGAACCCCCTTTACCCCTACCTACTGACGCGTAGCATGGTCCCCACAGTGAGCCGGGGCTGCTGCGCCGATGCCGGCACCGGCACCGGGCAGCCCGGCCGTGACGGAGGAGAAATCCCATGAGCACCACTGACATTTCGGACGCCAGCCGGAACAGAAGCGCCCGCAGAATCAAGGAACGCGTGGTCACTGAGCAGGACGCACGCAACGCCACCGAAGCCGCCCGAGACACCGCGGAATCCCGTCCGAGTTTCGCCAAGGGCATCTACTTGGGCAACTACAACCTGGACCTGGTGGGCTCCCTGCCTCCGGCGGATCCTGACGAAGATGCCCGTGCCCGGCTGTTCCTGGAGGTACTGACGGATTACTGCCGGACCATCGACGGCCGGGGAATCGAACGCACCGGCGTGATTCCGGATGAGAACCTGCGCGGGCTCGCGGACCTGGGTGTCTTCGGCATCAAGATTCCCCGGCAGTACGGCGGCCTCGGGCTGTCCCTGCTGAGCTACGGCCGCGCCCTGATGATCCTGGGCTCCGTCCACCCCAGCCTCGGCGCACTGGTCTCCGCCCACCAGTCCATCGGCGTCCCGGAGCCGGTGAAGGTCTTCGGCAACGACGCACAGAAAGAGGAGTACCTGCCGCGCTGCGCCGCCGGGGCGGTGACCGCCTTCCTGCTCACCGAGCCCGACGTCGGATCCGACCCGGCACGGCTGCGCACCACGGCCATTCCCTCCGAGGACGGCAGCGAATATGTGATTGACGGCGTGAAACTCTGGACCACCAACGGAGTGATTGCCGAACTCGTGGTGGTGATGGCCGCCGTGCCGCCGCACGGCGACTCCAAGGGCGGCATCAGCGCGTTTGTGGTGGAAATGGATTCCCCCGGCATCTCGGTGGAGAACCGGAACAACTTCATGGGCCTGCGCGGCATAGAGAACGGTGTCACCCGGTTCACCAGCGTCCGCGTGCCCGCAGCCAACCGGCTGGGCCGGGAGGGCCAGGGCCTGAAGATCGCCCTCACCACACTGAACACCGGCCGCCTGTCCATCCCGGCCATGTGCGCGGCGGCCGGCAAATGGTCGCTGAAGATCGCCCGCGGCTGGGCGGGCGCCCGCGAACAGTGGGGCCGGCCGATCGGCAGGCATGAGGCAGTGGCGAAGAAGCTCGCCTACATCGGGGCCACGAGCTTCGCGCTCGAGGCGGTCTTCGAGCTCTCGGCCCAACTGGCCGACGCCGGCACCAAGGACATCCGCATCGAGGCCGCCCTGGCCAAGCTCTGGGCCAGCGAGATGGCCTACAACGTTGCCGACGAACTGGTGCAGGTGCGCGGCGGACGGGGCTTCGAAACGGCGGATTCCCTCGCGGCCCGCGGCGAACGCGCCGTCCCGGCCGAGCAGCAGCTGCGGGACCTGCGCATCAACCGGGTCTTCGAGGGATCCACCGAGATCATGCACCTGTTCATTGCCCGCGAGGCAGTGGACGCACATTTGTCTGCGGCCGGAGACCTGGCGGTTGCGGACGCCCCGGCGGGGGCCAAAGCCCGTGCCGCACTGAAGGCCAGCGGTTTTTACGGCAAATGGCTGCCCACGCTCGCCGCCGGCAAGGGAAACATGCCTACGTCCTATGCCGAGTTCGGCGTCCTCGCCCGGCATCTGCGCTACGCCGAGCGGGCCTCCCGCCGGCTGGCCCGCTCCACCTTTCTCGGGATGGCCCGCTGGCAGGCAGGGCTGGAACACCACCAGGTCTTCCTGGGCCGGATTGTGGACATCGGTGCGGAGATCTTCGCGATCTCGGCCTCATGCCTGCGGGCAGCGAACATCCGGCGGGAGGATCCCGCGGAGGGTGCCGGGGCGTTTGAGCTCGCGGACGCCTTCAGCCGGGAGTCCCGGGTCCGAATCGAGTCGCTGTTCGAGGGCCTGTGGCGTAACTCGGATGACTCCGACCGGAAGCTTTCCAAGGGCATCCTGGACGGACGCTACACCTGGCAGGAAAACGGGGTGCTGGATGCGTCCGAGGGGACCGGACCGTGGATTTCCGAAACCGCTCCCGGGTCTGTTCCGAAGGAGAACCTGCACCGCCGGTACCGGTAGCGGTTAAGGCGCACCCACCGCGCCCCGGCAGATCTGCACGTAGCGGACCGCCAGCTCCTCGGGGCTGAGCGGTCCACCGGTGCGGTACCACTGGGCTACGCCGGTGCACATGGTGGTCACCGCCCGGCTCGCGTCCTTGGGATGGGCGGTGCCGAAGCGGCCCAGCCGCGCCCCTTCGGCCACGACGTCGTCGAGCAGTTTCTGCTGCCGGTCGCGGGCGGCAATGTGTCCGGCCCGGGCGGGAGCATCCAGGCTCCGGATCTCGCTGGCCGCAATGAAGGCGTGCTCCCACCGGTAGGCGTGGACCAGGACGAGGCATTCGACCAGCAGGGCGAACCGATCCTCGACGTCGTCGCCGGCCTCGGCCAGGGCTGCGGTGCTTCGCGCATGGAGATCGGCCATCGCGGATTCCGCTATCCCCACCAGCAGCGCCTGTTTGGAGGGGTAGTGGTGATAGAGGCCGGGCACCGACAGACCCGCGCGGCCGGCCACGGTCCGGATGGCCGTGCCGTGGTATCCGTGCTCCACAAAGCAGTCCATCGCGGCACGCAGCAGCGGCGGGAGGGCGGGAACGGAGAAGTCCCGCCAGTCGAACTGCGTACGGGATGCGGTCATGGACGTCCCCTCAACGGTCGAATACCCGGATGTGATCCTTGACACTTTCCGGGACCTGCACCAGACTAACCGTACCGAGCGGTCGCTCGGTAGCCCCTGCAAGTGGAAGTTGGCGGAGCACATGACGGAACAGACGCCCCGGCAGTTTGCCGGCAGACCGCGGCTTGACGGTAAAACCGCCGTCGTTACCGGCGCCAGCCGCGGCATCGGACTGGCCATTGCCCGCCGCCTGGCCGCCGAAGGGGCGAAGGTCTGCATCACGGCCCGCAACATCGGTCCGCTGAAGGAAGCCGCCGCCGAGTTCCCGGAAGGCTCCGTGCTGTTCCTGGCCGGCAAATCGGATGATCCGGACCACCGCGCCGAGGTGCTGGACACGGTGGCTGAAACCTGGGGCCGCTTGGACATCCTCGTGAACAATGCCGGCATCAACCCCGTCTACGGTCCGCTGAGCGATCTGGATCCGGAGGCCGCCCGCCGGATCCTGGACGTCAATGTGCTCGGCACGCTCGCCTGGGTTTCCGCCGTCTGCGCCCATGAGGCACTGGATTTCCGGGGGCGCGGCGGCTCGGTGCTGAACCTCTCGTCGGTCTCGGCCCAGACTCCGGCCCACGGCATCGGCTTCTACGGCATCAGCAAGGCAGCGGTTGAACAGCTCACCCGGACCCTCGCCGTTGAACTTGCTCCCTCCGTCCGCGTGAACGCGCTGGCGCCCGCCGTCGTCAAGACGCAGTTTGCCCGCGCCCTGTACGAGGGCCGCGAGGAGAAGGTGAGCTCCGCCTACCCGCTGAAGCGGCTCGGTACTCCGGAGGATATTGCCGGGGCAGCAGCCTTCCTTGCCTCCGACGACGCCGCCTGGGTCACCGGGCAGATCCTCAACCTCGACGGCGGCCTGCTCGTGGCCGGCGGCGCGGCCTGACCGTCTCCACCGCCTCCCCTAAGGACTGCCCATGAGCACCGCACTCCCACCGGACATCGAAGACCTGCGCCTGCGCACCCGTGAATTCATCCGGGGTACGGTGATGCCCGCGGAACCGCGGCCGGGCGCCGTCGTTCCCGAGGAGCTGCTGGCGGAGCTGCGCTCCGCCGCCAAGGCGGCCGGAGTCTACGCTCCGCACGCGCCGAAGGAATACGGCGGGCAGGGCGTGCCCCTGCAGTACTGGTCCCCCATCTTCCAGGAGGCTGGATACTCGCTGATCGGCCCCTCGGCGCTGAACTGCATGGCGCCGGACGAGGGGAACATGCATATGCTGCACCTGATCGGCAGCGAAGAGCAGAAACGCCGCTACCTGGTTCCGCTGGTTGCCGGGGAGGCGCGTTCCTGCTTCGGCATGACCGAACCGCATCCCGGTGCCGGCTCCGATCCGGCCGCACTGGCCTCGCGTGCGGAGAAGGTGGACGGCGGCTGGCGGATCAACGGGCATAAACGCTTCACCAGCGGAGCCAACAACGCGGCGTTCTGCATCGCCATGGTGCGCACCGACGCCGTGGACGGCGCGCCCGCCGGAGCCACCATGCTGCTGGTGGACATGGATACCCCCGGCGTGCGGATCGGCGAGCAGCTGCACACCATGGACCGCGCCATCGGCGGCGGACATCCGCACGTGCACTTCGAGGACGTATTTGTGCCCGACGACGCCGTGCTGGGCACACCGGGCGAAGGGTTCCGCTACGCGCAGGTGCGGCTGGGCCCGGCCCGGCTGACCCACTGCATGCGCTGGCTGGGCCTGGCGCGGCGGTCCCTGGACATTGCCCTGGACCGCACCAACCGGCGGGAGATCTTCGGTTCCGTAATGAACGAGCTCGGCCTGGCGCAGGAAATGATTGCCCAGTCCGTGATCGACATTGAAACCTCGGACGCCATCATCACCAAAACCGCGGCCCTGCTGGAAACCGACGCGAAGGCCGGCTCGGCCCTGTCCTCGGTAGCCAAAACCCACACCTCCGAAGCCGTGTACCGGGTGATCGACCGCAGCCTGCAGCTGTGCGGCGGCGACGGCGTGACCGACCGGCTGCCGCTGGCCGCCTACCTCAACGAGGTCCGCGCCTTCCGCATCTATGACGGTTCCAACGAGACGCACAAATGGGCCATTGCCCGCCGCGCCTCCGCCCGGCGCCGCCGCGAGGCGGAGCACGGCGCTCCGGACCTTGCCGACGTTTCCGCTCCGATCGATGCCGCCGCCTTCCCAGCCGACGCGAAAGCCTGAACCCCATGCACACCAGCCCTGACGGCACCGAAGTTGTAGCCACCCGGTCCGATGCCGAAGCACTGGCCTCTCCCCCGCTGCTGATCCTGGACGAGGTCACGGCGTTTTTCGACAAGCACGGACTCGGCTCAGGGCCGCTGTCCTGGACCTCCATCGGGGACGGGCAGTCCAACATCACCTACCGGATCCGGCGCGGGGCCGAGGACTTTGTGCTGCGCCGCGGCCCGCGCCCGCCGCTGCCGCGCTCCACGCATGACATGGTCCGCGAGGCACGGATCCAGCAGCTGCTGCGCGGACAGGGGGTGCCGGTGCCGGAAATCCTGGCCATCTGCGAGGACGAGTCCGTGCTGGGAGTGCCGTTCTACGTGATGGCTTACCTGGACGGCCTGGTCATCACCAACACCATTCCGCCCAACCTGTCCTCCATGGAGGAGCGCAGGGCCACCAGTGCCGCCGTCGTGGACGCCCTGGTGCGCATCCATTCCGTGGACGTGAGCAGCGGGGACCTCGCCTCCTTCGGCAGACCGGAGGGCTACCTGCAGCGCCAGGTGGCCCGGTTCTCCGGACTGTGGGACGTCAACACCACGCGCAGCCTGCCCGAGGTGGCCCGGATCGGCAGCTGGCTCGCGGACAACGTGCCCGAGAGCTCTGCCGCGGCGGTGCTGCACGGTGATTACCGGCCGGGAAACCTGATGTTCGCCCCCCAGTCCCCCGCGCGTGTCATTGCCGTCCTGGACTGGGAAATGTCCGCCGTCGGCGATCCTCTGGCGGACCTGGGCTATCTCACCGCCACCTATTCGGAACCCGGCAGTGCCTCCACGCCCCTGGAGCTAACCGGCGTGACCCGGCACCCCGGGTATTACACCCGGGCCGACGTCATCGAGGCGTACCGGCAGCGGATGGACCTGAACCTGGATGCGCTGCCCTGGTACCAGGCGCTGGCGCTGTGGAAGGCGTCCATCTTCTGCGAGGCCATCTACACCCGCTGGCTCAAGGGTGAACGGCCCCATGACCTGGTCTTCGGCCCGTCGTTGGAGGCCGGGGTGCCACAGCTGCTGCGTGCCGCCGCCGGGTTCGCCGGGCTGGCTCCGGCACCCTTGTAGGGCCTTCCCCGGGGTTACGGCACAACGACGGCGCGGCCGATCAGCTGGTTGTTTTTCAGCTTCTCGTAGGCCGCCGGCGCATCATCCAAGGTGAAGGTCTCGGTATGGACATTGATACCCTCGCTGCGGGCGAGGTCCAGCACCTCGAACAATTCCGACCGGGATCCCCAGTACGGCGCCCGGATGGACGCTTCCCAAGCCGTGGTTGCAGCCATGCCCACCGGCAAGGTGCCGGATCCGACGCCCACCAGGACCTGGTCTCCCTGCGCCGCCACCATTGCCTGGCCCAGGTCCAGGGTGGCCTGGTTGGTGACGAAATCGAAGACCGCGTCCACGCCCCGGCCGCCGGTCAAATCCCGGACCATATCCACCGCTCCGGGCTCGGAGGGGAAGGTATAGTGCGCTCCGACGTCGGTGGCCAGGTTCAGCTTGGCTTCGTCAATGTCCAGCGCCACCACGGTGGCCGCCGTCATGGCCCGCAGGATCTGCACCGCCACGTGGCCGAGGCCGCCCACACCGATCACTACCGCCGTGGCACCGGAAGGCAGTTTCTCCAGGGAACCCTTGATCGCGTGGTACGGGGTGAGGCCGGCGTCCGTCAGGGATACGTTCTGCACCGGATCCAGGTCCCCCAGGGGGATCAGATGCCGCGGGCTGTCCACAATCAGGTATTCCGCCATGGCGCCGGGGGCACCCAGGCCCGGCGGGGCGATGCCGAGCTTCGCGGCGTTCCGGCAGTAGTTTTCCTTGCCGCTGGCGCACTCGTAACACATGCCGCAGCCCCAGGGTCCGTAGACCGCCATGGAGGTACCGAGTTCGATGTTCTGCACCCCGTCGCCGATCCGGTCCACCACGCCGGCACCTTCGTGCCCCAAGGTCAGGGGAAGGCCGTAAATGTATTCACTCTGCGGCAGGCTCATGATGTATTCATCCGAGTGGCAGACGCCGGCGGCGGTGACCTTGAGCCGGACCTGTCCGGGGCCGGGTTCCGGGGTATCGATTTCCACCACTTCGGGCGGCTGGCCGATTGCGCGGTATTGAAGGGCCTTCATGGCATGCTCCTGCTCTCCGCACCGGCGGGGGATCCACGGCACGGGTGGACGGACATTGCCCCCTAAGCGTTGCACCCGCCACCTAAGTTCCACAGCCCTCCGGGCGGCGGGTAGCGTGTGGGCCATGAAGAATCTTCCGCTTTCGCTTGCCCTTGCTGCTTCCTCGGGGCTGTTCACCCTGCAGCGTCCGGCGGACTGGTCTCCGCGGACACGCCGTAGCTTTGTGCTGGTCCCGGGAGCAGCCCTCGGCATCCTCGGCGCCCTGGCCGTCCGGGCCGGTGCCCAAAGAGGGAGGGAAACGGCAGGCAGCGGGACCGGCCCGCGGATGAGGCTCGCCGGTCCGGCTGTTGTCGCTGCCATGGTGGGCGCAACCGCCAGCGGAGTCCTGGCACTCACACTGGTGCTGGACGAACGTGTCGAAGCCTGGCTGGTCCGGCGCGGGGTGGCCCGGCCGCGGCGGGTGATGGCCGCGGCGTCGGCGCTCAGTTCCCTGCTTCTGGACCAGGCCATGGACGCGAAGGATTCTCGGGGGCGCAGGGATTCGGCAGCCGGTCAGTAAAGCCGGCGGACCGCTTCCGCAATGACCGGATAGGCGCCCGTAACGTATGCCGGGCCGTCGAGGCGGGGCAGGCCCCCGAGCTCGTCAATAGCGTCGTTCAGCCGCCGCCACAGGGATTCATCCGAGGTAATCCCTGCGGGCCGGGCCAGAAACCAGACGTATCCGCGCGGGGCCGGCGGAATGCCGGCCAGTGCCAGATAGTCATTGGCCATTTCATACAGCCATTCCTCGTCCTCGCCGGAGAGGATCTCGCGGGAGGGCAGGATGTCATTCAGGGTGCCGGGGCGGCGGCGGGTATGCTCGGGCCCCGCCGCCCACCCCGTCATCAGGAACCAGCCGGAGAAGGGCAGGTGGGTGTAGCTGTCGTCTTCCTTCGTGAGGACAGGAAAATCACTCCAGCTCACCATCACCCGTCCCTCCCCGTGTTCCGTAGCCGGGCCTAGCCGAAGAGCGCCGAAGCCTTGCTCAGGGTCTGGAAGATCCCGTAGGCCAGTGGAACTCCCACCAGCGCCCAACCCACCGTCAACTGTGCCTTGCTCATGCGCGTTCTCCATTCAGGGTAGCGGCCGGCTCGGGGGCAGCCGGTGCGGACTGCGGCTCGTGGTAGCGGGATGCCACCGGAGTCACCAGCAGGTTGGCGATGAAGCCCACCACCAGCAGGCCCACCATGGTCAACAGTGCGGGCTGGTAGGCCGCGGCGGTGAGTTCACCGGGGGTTCCCTTGGAATCCAGGAACGAGTTGACGATCAGCGGACCGGCGATGCCGGCGGCCGACCATGCGGTGAGCAGGCGGCCGTGGATCGCGCCAACCTGGTAGGTGCCGAAGAGGTCCCGCAGGTAGGCCGGAGCCGTAGCGAATCCGCCTCCGTAGAAGGAGATGATGATGAACGCCAAAGCCACGTACAGGAACGTGGACCCGCCGCCGAACAGGGACAGCAGGATGTACAGGGCGGCACCGAGGCCGAGGTAGATCATGTAGATGCGCTTGCGGCCCACCAGGTCCGACGTTGCAGACCAGACGAAACGCCCGCCCATGTTGCCGATGGAGAGCAGTCCCACGAACCCGCCGGCGACGGCGGCTGTGACCAGGGAGGCGCCGTCGGGCTGGCGGAAGAAGTCCTGAATCATGGGGGCGGCCTGCTCGAGGATGCCGATTCCCGCGGTGACATTGCAGAAGAGCACAATCCAGACCAGCCAGAACTGCTTGGTCTTGATGGCGTTGGCCGCCGAAACATGGTTGGTGGAGACCATGGCCTTGGCCTTGACCTTGGTGGGGTCAAACCCTTCGGGCTTCCAATCGGCCGCCGGTACCCGGATGCTCCATGCGCCGTAAAGCATGTACACCAGGTACACCAGTGCCAGGGTGAGGAACAGTTTGCCCACGGCGTCGCCGCTGGCTACCCAGCCTTCGGTTCCGGAGTCCGGATCGAAGAAGCCCAGAAGGGCTGAGGACAGCGGGCTGGCGACCAGCGCGCCGCCGCCGAAGCCCATGATGGCCATTCCGGTTGCGAGTCCGGGACGGTCCGGGAACCACTTCATCAGGGTGGAGACCGGGGAAATGTAGCCGATGCCCAGGCCGATGCCGCCGATGACGCCGTAGCCCAGGTACAGCAGCCAAAGCTGTCCGGTAAAGATGCCCAGGGCACCGATGAGGAAACCGCCCGCCCAGAAAACGGCGGAGACAAACATGGCCTTGCGGGGGCCGTTGCGGTCCACCCAGGTGCCCATGACTGCTGCGGAGAGCCCGAGCATCACAATGGCAATCGAGAAAATCACGCCGATCTGCGTGAGGCTTGCATCGAAGTACTCCACCAGAGCCGTCTTGTAAACGCTCGTGGCGTACACCTGCCCGATGCACAAATGCACCGCCAGGGCTGCAGGCGGGATCAGCCACCTATTGAATCCAGGCGGCGCGATGGTTCGGTCGCGGTCCAGCCAGCTCATACAAACTCCCTTATCTCACGTATTTCTGTCAGCTAATAACGATGCCCCATGTGCGCCGTGTTCCCCCTGCCGACACGCATTCGCGCGAATACCGGCGCAAACCTACTCGCCGGTAACTAATTTCCAAAAACTATTGCTTTGTTACCCGCGGGTAGCTTAGATGTAACAGACATCACACTTCCCATTGGCCGGGCAGCGTCTCTATGTGGTGACGCATTCGGCCAAACAGCACCCGGCGCAGGTTACGCCCTCAGGCGTAGGAATTGCCGCGCAGTCAGTCTCAACCCAGTAAGAAGCAGAAAAAGGATATTCAATGACGAGTTCCACGTCCGGGCGCACCACTAGCCGCCCGCATACACTTTTAACCGTACTTTTGGCGTTGTTCCTCATCCTCTTGCTTGCCTTCTTCGTGCTCTTCACGGGCAAGGTTGCCAGCGGAGCAACGGAGCTCAGCGACGGCGCCGAGCGCGCGTCCACGGGCGCAGGCGACCTGCAGGCAGGCGCCGATAAGGCCAAGGCAGGCGCCGACAAGGTCGCTGCCGGAACCAAGAAGGTTGACGACGGCGCCAACACGCTGACCAAGGGCATCTCCACCGCCAAGACCGGCGTCACCACCCTGAAGGACGGGGCCACCACCCTGGATGAAGGAGCCCTCAAGCTCCTCACCGGTGCCGAGGCCGCCAACGAGGGTGCCAATAAGCTGGCTGCCGGCGCCTCCACCGCCAACAGCGGCGCAGTCCAGCTGCTCACCGGCGCCAACAGCGCCTCCGAGGGTGCAGGCAAGCTGGCCGCCGGAGCCACCACCGCCAACAACGGCGCGAAGGAACTCACGGCCGGTGCCAAGAGCGCGGCCGACGGCGCAGGCAAGCTCGCCGCCGGAGCCACCACCGCCAACAACGGTGCCACGGAACTCTCCACCGGCGCCAAGAGCGCGGCGGAGGGCGCGAACAAGGTTGCCGCCGGGAATAAGGACGCCAACGCGGGCGCCAAGCAACTCTCCACCGGCGCCAAGAGTGCATCCGATGGAGCCAAGCAAGTGGCCGCCGGCGCCGCGGACGCCAAGGACGGTTCAGCCGCCCTTGCGGCCGGAGCCAATGACCTTTACACGAAAATGAAGCCCCTCGCCGACGGTGCGCCCGGCCTGGCCGGCGGCGCACAGCAGGTTGCGGGCGGCATCGCCCAGGCCGCTCCGGGCGCAGCGGCCGTCAACGGCGGGGTGCTGCAGATCAACGCGGGCATCAACGGCGTGCAGGAGGGCCAGAGCGAATCAGTGGCCAGCCAGATCAAGGCGGACCTCGTCCCCTACGGCCCGACCGGTGAGTCCGCAGGCGCTGCTGAGCTCGAAGCCGCTGCTGATCAGCTTCAACTGCTGATTGGCCAGGAAAAGGCCGACCGTCTGCGCTTGGCTGCTGCCAAGCTCGAGGGTCTGGAACGCCTGGTTGCCGGGATCGACATTGGCCTGCAGGGCAACGGAACCGCAGAAGCACCCGGACTTATTTACGGTGCCGGCGCCGTGTCCAACGGTCTCGCCCAGCTCAATAACGAGGCTGCGGCACCGGCCCTGGCCGCCGGTGCCGCCTCCGCCGCCGATGGCATCGAACAGCTCTACGCCGGGGCCGGCACGCTTTCTGCCGGCGCCACGAAGCTCGACAAGGGCCTGGAGACCTTGAAGCAGGGCTCAGCGGCCCTGTCCGAAGGCAACGCCGCACTCGCCGACGGGGCAGGGGCACTCGCCTCGGGACTGGGTGAACTCGAAGCCGGGTCCAAGGATCTCGCGGCCGGCAACGGCAAGCTCGCCGTCGGCGCAGGCAGTCTCGCCACCGGGCTGAACACGCTGAACACCGGGGCGTCCACTCTCGCCGAGGGCAACGGCAAGCTCGCCGTTGGTGCGGGCAGCCTCACCACCGGCCTCGGCACCCTGGAGGGCGGCGCATACACGCTGGCCGAAGGTAACGGCAAGCTTGCTGCCGGTGCCGGCAGCCTGGCCACCGGCCTGACCACCCTGGAGACCGGCGCATACACGCTGGCCGACGGCAACTACAAGATCTACGACGGCACCATCAGCCTCTCCGAAGGCACCGGCCGCCTGGTCACGGGCACCAAGTCCCTGGACGAGGGCATGGTCAAGCTCAACGACGGCGGCAAGACCCTCACCACCGGAACCAAGGACCTGAAGGAAGGCGCTACTGAACTGGCCGACGGCAACGGCGAGCTGGCCGAAGGCAGCAAGACCCTGGCTGACGGCAACGGCAAGATCTCCGAAGGTGCCGACACCATGCGGGCCAGCACCACGGCCCTGACTCCGGGGGAGATCATGACGTCCCCGAAGATCCTGGCCGTACTGATCCCGCTGCTCCTGCTGCTGGTACCGATCGGCATGCTGATTGCCGGCACCCGCCGCGGAACCCAGCGCTAAGGCACCACCGCACTACTACATCACATCGCATCACTGCTGAAAGGGCAGGTACCGCAGCCGCGGTACCTGCCCTTTTCCGTGCCCGGGAACCAACCCCGCAGGACGGCCCTAGCGGTTCAACTCGGCGGAGATCTCCTCCACGGCCGCACGCAGCAGAGGCACCGCACGCTCCGCAAACGCCTCATCCACGCGTGAGATAGGTCCGGAGACGGAGACGGCGGCAGGCGTGGGTGCGTTCGGGACGGCCATGGCGAAGCAGCGCACCCCGAGTTCCTGTTCCTGCTCGTCCACGGAGTACCCGCGTTCCCGGATCCCGCCCAGATCCGCCAGGAGGGCCTCGGTGCTGCCCAGGCTCCGCCCGGTGGGGGTGGGCATCCCGGCCCGGCCCACAATGCCGCGGACCTGCTCATCCGGCAGCTGCGCCAGGATGGCCTTGCCGACGCCGGTGTCATGGGTATGCACCCGGCGCCCCACTTCGGTAAACATCCGCATGGAGTGCCGGGACGGTACCTGGGCTATGTAAACCACCATGTCGGCGTCGAGCACCGCCATGTTGGAGGTCTCGCCCAGCTCGTCCGCGAGGCTTTTGAGCTGGGGCATCGCCAACGCACCCAACTGCTGATTGGCGCCTTCTCCGAGGCGGATGAGCTTCGGGCCAAGGGCATAGCGCCGGTTGGGCAGCTGCCGCGCATATCCCAGGCCAACCAGCGTGCGGAGCAGCCGGTGGATGGTCGGCAGGGGAAGCTCGGCTGAGGCAGCCAGTTCACTTAGCGTGACCGCACCGCCTGCGTCGGCAATCCGTTCCAGCAGTTCAAAAACCCGTTCCACCGACTGCACGCCGGATCCCGCGGCCCGCTCAGCCATCCTTGCCCCTCCCCGACGCTTTGCCCACACTTTATCGCAGGGCGGAAACTTTTTTCCCGGCGGAGGTGGCTGAGACGCCTTCAGAGAGAGAATTCAGATCCGGCGTCGGAAACCGGCCCGGCCGGCAGCACCTTCGGATGCAGCGTCACCGAGATAGCTCCGGCCCGGGTGGTCTGCGGCCGGGAGATGCTGTACGAGGCAGCCTCCCGGATGTCTTCGAAGAGGCGCTTGCCCCGGCCCACCACCACCGGAAAAATCAGCAGCCGGTACGCATCCACAAGCCCCGCCGCAGCCAGCGCCTGAACCAGCTGGTAACTGCCGTGCACCTGCACTTCGCCGCCGGGCAGCGACTTCACCCGTTCCACGCTGGACACCAGCTCCCCGTGGAGCAAATGGGTATTGTGCCAGGGCACGGGGGGCATCGTCGTGGAGACCAGGTACTTCGGCAGTCCGTTGAGGGCCCGGGCAATGAAGTCCCCGGGGTCGTTGGCTTCCTCCCAATACGGCTGCATCATGTCGTACGTATGCCGTCCCAGCAGCAGGGCATCCGCCATGCCGTACCATTCCGACACAATCTGCTCCAGGTCCGGATCGGCATGCGGGGTCAGCCAGCCGCCCCCGGTGAAACCGCCGGAGGGGTCCTCCTCCACGCTGCCCGGCGCCTGCATCACGCCGTTCAGGGTCAGGAAAGTATTGACCGTCAGCTTCACGAGCATCCCTGTCCCTAGGCCACCCTTGCTCATTCAAGGTTCGGCCCGGCGCCCGGGGGTGTCAACGGTTCCGAGCCCCCGGGCGGTGTGACGGCGCAGTGCGGTGACGCTGCCTAGGCCCAGGTGTGCGGGGCGGGACGGCGGGTGCTCGGCAGCGCCACGGCAGCTCGCCACTCCGTGATCCATTCCGGCAGTTCCATGTCTGCCGGGGGGACGGCGTTCACGGCTTCGAAAATCTCCGCGTTGCTGACCGGCCCCTGCTTGGAAACGAAGCGGGTGCCGATGACGGCGCTCGCATAGATCTCGCCGTCGGCCACCATCCGCTGCTCCAGGTACACGGCTTTGTCGTCAAAGCCGATGATTTTGGTTTCGATACTGTACTTCTGGTGCAGCTGCAGGGACTTGCGGAAGCTGATCGTCTCGTTGTTGACCACCGGTCCCCAGCCGCGCTTTTTCATCAGGTCCCACATGCCGCTGCGGACCAGCAGGTCGAAACGGCCCAGGTCCATCAGCGAGAGGTACATCCCGTTGTTCAGGTGCTTCGCAAAGTCGATGTCGGTCACCAGCACCGTCATGGGCACCGAGGAGGTGTCGAAGAAACCGAGCTTGGCGCGGCGGCGGGCACGGAACAGGATGAGGATGGTGCGCAGTATCAGGTGCATGGCCGCTATATTACCGCTCAGTAACTTGGTGTCGAGGCGACACGGCCGGACCGCGGGCCGTCAGCGCCACGGCTGGACCATGGCCTTCAGTGCACCCGGTTCGCGCCCGGCGTCGAGCGCTTCCCGCACCTCGCCGAGCCCGAATTCGTGGGTGACCAGCACATCCAGGTCCACTTTGCCCTCGGCCACGAGCGAGATGGCCGTCGGCCAGGTGTTGGCATAGCGGAAAACGCCGGTGAGCCAGATTTCGCGGTTCTGGATCACGCCGACCGGCAGCTCCACGTCCTCGGCGCCCATGCCCACCAGCACGGCCCGTCCGCCCGGGGCCACGGCCCGGATGCCGGCGCGGACGGCACTGGGCGCACCGGAAGCGTCAATGAATGCGTCCACTTCCAGTCCGTCCACCGGCTGGGAGGCATGCAGGGTGTGCGTGGCCCCGTGCAGGGCGGCGAAGTCCAGCCGGTCCTGTGCAATGTCGCTTATGTAAACGGCGCTGGCTCCAAAGGCGCGGGCCACCTGGGCAACAATCACCCCGATCGGTCCGGCGCCGGCCACCAGCACCCGCTGCCCGGGACCGACGCCGGCCTTCCGGCAGGCCCAGATGCCCACCGACAGCGGTTCCAACAGGGCCGCGGCCTCGTCCGAAACGGTGTCCGGTACGGGGTGGGCGAAATCGGCCTCGATGGTGACATATTCAGCGAACGCTCCGTCGACCGGAGGCGTGGCGTAGAAGGCCATGTCGGGGCAGAGATTGTAGCGGCCCTGCCTGCACTGGTCGCAGCGGCGGCAGGGCTTCTGCGGCTCAATCGAGACACGCTGGCCTATCCGTGCCGGATCCACGGCGGCTCCGACGGCGGCAATGGTCCCGGACGCTTCGTGGCCGAGCACCAGCGGCTGCTCCACCACGAACGCTCCGATCCGGCCGTGCCGGTAATAGTGCACGTCGCTGCCGCACACACCGACGGCGGCCACCCGCACCAGCACCTCGTGCGGCCCCGGCAGCGGGAGCGGACGTTCCTCGACGGAAAGCCCGTTGGGAGCCCCGTGCCCTGCTTCTCCGGGTGCGGCCCCGGATTCGGGAACACGGAGGACGGACACGCGCATGACAGGGGGCAGGGCCGGGGCGGACGCCGGGGCTGCAGAGCTGGAAAGGACCATAACAGGACCCTAGCCCGGCACGCCCGGACTGTCTCCCTCCGCGCGCCACCCTGTCCCGGCGTCGTTGGCCGCGCTACCCTGCCCCGCATGCAGACCCTTGTTGTCCTTTACGGACACCCGCTGGACCATGACGCATTTCGGCATCATTTCACTACCGTCCATTTGCCGCTGGCACGCAACATTCCCGGCATACGCAATTATCGGCATTCCCACCAGCTCACCGGAACCGAAGGCACGGCGCCGTACTTCGCACTGTTTGAGGCGGATTTCGACGACGAACGGGCTATGCGGGAGGCCATGACCACCGCCGAGGGCCAGCTGGCCAACGCGGACATCCCCCACTTTGCCTCCGGCGGGGTGACGGTGTTCACCTACCGGCGCTAACCGGCGCCGCAGCTCCGGGTTACTCCCCGCAGCTCCGGCTCACTCCCCGCCGCTCCGGTAGCTGCGCTGCTTAGCGTCCATCCACAGGACAACATCCATGGCCCGCAGGGCGGAGACCGGGGACGGCAGGCCCGCAGCCGCCTGAACGGCATCCAGGCGGCGCGCCAGGGCGCCGCCGTCGGCAGTGAGGAGCCGGTGCCATTCCGCCCAGTAGGTCAGCGAGCTGGTCAGGTCCGCTGCCCGGGTCAGCGCGGGGTCCCAGATGGGAATCAGCCGGGGACGTTTGCGGGCCAGCAGCTTGCTGGTTTTTGCGGCCCCCATTCTCCACTGCCCGCCCGCATATCCGCGGACCACGTCCCACAGCTGCCAGGCAGCACTGTCCTTGCCGTACAGCTGCGCGAAGTCCCGGGGAGTCACGTCCGCCATGTCCAGATCCGCGGGGATGGATTCAAGCAGAGCGGCGATGGCGGCAGCATGGGTGCCCAGCAGCCCGAGGGCCGCCGGGCCCTTGAGGTCCTCACCGAGGAGCGTGATCGCCACCAGGTCGTCGGCGGTCAGCCGGTTCACGGCGTCGGGGGTAGCTCCTCCGCCGGCCCAGGTGTCGAAGTACGCTCCGGTGCGGACGCGCCCCGAGGTCAGTTTCCGCGTGTAGTAGCTCCGCAGGAGCCCGGCGGCCTGCTGTTCGCGCCCAGGGTCAAGGATGGCTGGCAGGTCCACGGGTTCCACCTCACTCGGGTACGGTAATCAGGCCCTTCCCGACCATCCAGTCGAAGGCCACGTCGGCAGGCTCCTGGCCGTTGACATCCACGGCAAGGTTCATCTTCCGCAGTTCCTCATCCGTAAGCAACGGGGACACCTGCGCGAAGATGTCCGCCAGCACCGGATACTCCAACAGCACCTCCGTGTTGAAGACCGGTGCGGCGTTGTACGCCGGGAAGTAGGACCGGTCATCCTCCAGCACGGTCAACCCGAGCGAATCAATCCGTCCGTCGGTGGCGAAGACCTCACCGAAGTTGCACTCTCCGGCGTCCGTGGCCGAATACACGGCACCGGTGTCGTAGATCCCGATGTTGGCGTCCGGCACCCCGTCAGGGGTGCCGCGCGGCATGCCGTACTTCTCCAGCATGGGATTCATGCCATCCGGCCGGGAATTGAATTCGGCTTCCAGGCAGAAGGTCCGTTCCTCCACCGGCAGGCGGGCAATGTCGGAAATGCTCTTCACGCCCAGTTCCTCCGCCGCTTCGCTCCGGATTGCCATCGCGTAGGTGTTGTTCAGCGGTGCCGGGTCGCCCCACGTCACCCCGTTGGCCAGATCCGCATCATGCACGGCCTGCCATTGTTCCTGCTTGTCGGGGATGCCTTCGCTCTGGCCCAGATAGGCAATCCATCCGGTGCCGGTGTACTCCCACGTCATTCCGGCCTGTCCGGAGAGGAGCAGCTCACGGGCCGGCTGGCTGCCGGGAACGTTGGTCAGGTCGGTGACGTCGAAGCCGGCGACCTTCGTGGTCAGCACCGCGATCTTGCCCAGGACGAGCTGCTCGGTGAAGTTCTTGCTCGTCACGGTGAGTTTGGCGTCCTCCGGCAGGTCCTCAACCGGCCGGATCAGGCCGGGCTCGGCCTCGGGCACATAGGAATCGGCAGGCTGGAGCCCGCAGCCCGAAAACAGCAGGGCGCCGGCGGCGGCGGCTGCGGCAGCCAGACGGACCCGTGCATTTGCCGGCTTGTTCATCAGAGTCCCTTCGGCCGGGCAACGTGCTCGACGACACGGCCGATCCAGTCGACCACCAGGGCCAGCAACGCCACCAGCAGGGCGCCGGCAACCAGCACGGTGGTCAGGTTCAGGTTCACGCCGGTGGTGATGAGGATGCCGAGGCCGCCGCCGTTGACGAACGTGGCCAGTGTGGCGGTGCCCACCAGGAGCACCAGGGCGGTCCGCACACCGGAGAGCATCACGGGCACCGCGAGGGGCAGTTCCAGCCGGAACAGCACGCCGGTGGAACTCATGCCGACGCCGCGGCCGGCCTCGACAATGCGCGGGTCCACCTGCTGCAGCCCCACCATCGTGTTCCGCATGACCGGCAGCAGGGCGTAGACCACCAGGGCGGTGATGGCTGCCCGGAAGCCGAAGCCGAGCCAGAAGGCCAGCAGCACCAGCAGGCCGATGGCCGGCGCGGCCTGGCCGATGTTGGCCACTGCCATGATCGTGCCCGTGTACCGGCGCATCGGTCCGCGGGTCAGCAGCACGCCGAGCGGAATGGCGATCACCAGCACTATCACCGCGGCCACACCGGTGAGCAGCAGGTGCTGCACTGTGTAGTCCCAGAGCGCGGCGGGGGCGAGGGTGGTGCGTTCGGTGGCGCTGAGCTCGGCGGTGTTCAGCCAGAGCACCAGGAGCCCGAAGGCCACCGCGATGCCTGCCAGCTGCAGCAGCAGCGGCCGCCATGACGTCGGACCGGCGCCGCTCTCGGCTTCGACCCTCGCCTGCGCGGCGGACTGGACCGTGCTCATCGCGTCCCCTGTCCGGCGGGCGCGGCGTCGCCCTCCACCGGGGCGGAGGCTCCGTCGCTGCGTTCAATCACGCCGCTGTTGATGCCGACGGGAGCACTCGAGGAGCCCTGCTGCGCGGCGTCGTTCGCGGCCGTGATCGCTTCCATCACGGTCTGGACGGTGACCATCCCGAGGAACCGGTCCCGGGGGCCGGTGACCAGTGCCGCGCCGGTGCTGGAGACCAGCATGGTGTCCAGGGCGTCATTCAGGGTGGCCTGGTTGCCGATCACCGGCAGCTTCGGGTCAACGGCGTCCGTGTGCCGGTCCAGGCGTGCCAGCTGGCGGCGGGAGAGCCACTGGATGGGCCGGCCGCGTTCGTCCAGCACCACGGCGTTCTGCCCGCCCTCGCCCTGCAGCCGGGAGAGGGTGTCGCTCGCAAGGTCGCCGGCGTTGGCGGTAACCGGCATCACCAGGTCCACCTCGTTGACGCGGGTCAGGGTGAGCTGTTTCAGGCCCGCGCCGGAGCCGATGAAGTTCTCCACGAACTCGTTGGCGGGGTTGGCGAGGATCCGTTCCGGCGAGTCATACTGCACCAGCTGGGCACCTTCATCGAAGATGGCGATCCAGTCTCCGAGCTTCACTGCCTCGTCAAAGTCGTGGGTCACGCAGACGATGGTCTTGTGCAGTTCGGACTGGATGTGCAGCAGCTCGTCCTGCAGCCGCTGGCGGGTGATCGGATCCACGGCGCCGAACGGTTCATCCATAAGCAGCACCGGCGGATCGGCAGCCAGGGCGCGGGCGACCCCCACGCGCTGCTGCTGACCGCCGGACAGCTCCTTCGGGTAGCGGTCCCGGTACAGGGCCGGGTTGAGGGAAACCAGTTCAAGCAGCTCGTCCACGCGTGCCTGGATGCGGGCCTTGTCCCAGTTGAGCATCTTGGGCACGACGGCGATGTTCGCCGCGACGGTCATGTGCGGAAACAGCCCGCCGGCCTGGATGACGTAGCCGATCCCGCGGCGCAGCTGGTCGCCGTCGATCCCGGTGACATCATCGCCGTCAAGGATGATCCGCCCGCTGGTGGGTTCGATGAGCCGGTTGATCATCTTCAGCGTGGTGGTTTTGCCGCAGCCCGACGGGCCCACCAGCATCACGATGCTGCCCCGCGGGATTTCCATGGTTAGTCCGCCGACCGCGGGCCTCGTCTGTCCCGGGAAACGCTTGGTGACGTCGTCGAGCATGATGCCGGTGGCGGTGGTGGTCTTGGCGCCGTTGGTTATGGATTCAGTCTCAGACACGGATACCTCGCGGGGTTGTGAGCCGGCCGAGGCCGACCAGGAGAAGGTCAAGGAGCAGAGCCAGCAGAATGACGCCGACGACGCCGACCACTACGGATTCGAGGGAGTTGGCGCCGCCCAGGCGGGACAGGCCGGTGAAAATGAAGCCGCCCAGTCCCGGGCCGAGGGCATAGGCCGCAATGGCGGCGATGCCCATCACCATCTGCGCGGACACGCGGACTCCGGCGAGGATGACAGGCCAGGCCAGCGGCAGTTCGATGCGCAGCAGCGTGCGCAGCCGGCTCATCCCGATGCCACGGGCAGACTCGACCACGGTCGGGGAAATCCCGGACAGGCCCACTACTGCGTTACGCAGGATGGGCAGGGTGGCATAAAACGCCACAACGATGACGGCCGGCACTGCACCGAAGCCGAAGGGCGCGATCAGCAGGCCGATCAGGGCGAAGGACGGCAGCGTCAGGCCCACCGCGGAAACGCCGTTGGCCAGTCCGCTGAGGGTTTTGCTGCGGTACACCAGGGCTGCGATGACCACGGCAATGACCGTGGCCAGGATCAGGCACTGAACAACTAGGCTGAAGTGCTGCCATCCGGCGAACAGGATCTGCTGATACCGGTCCGCCACGAATTCCCACACATCAAGACCTCTTCACTTTGGTTACGTATGTCCGGTCGATGCCCGGCCTCACTGGGCTTCCGGGCGAAAACTACCAAGCAACCTTACCGTTACCTACTTCACATTAAGCGCCGAAAAGGCCCCAACCGGAACAACGTGACGCTTTCGCAACGGTTCCGGGCCGGGGTTTTCCGGGGCACCGAAGGGCGTGCGGGGATGGGATTCGGGGCTGCTTCCGAGGGTTCGCGGCTGAGGAAGGCTTCGAGGCTCGGACCGTGTGGGGCTCATATTCCGGGGCGACTCGACTTCTGCGCGGCTGGGATGTTCTGCGGGAAACAGGGACTCCTGTCCCTTCAGAGCGCAGCAGATACCCTCTAACCGGCCGGCAGGCAGCGCCTACTGCACCATGAACCTGCGGTGCGGCATCTACTGAGCAGATAACGGTGCTCAGCAGAATCCGGTGAGCAGATAGCGGGGTTATTCCGCGGGGATAAGCCCGTTACCTGCTCAGTAGATGAGTGTTCAGGGCCAAGCCTCTTCGCCCTCCGCCGACGGGGGCTGGAGTCCCTCGCCGCCGGTGCCGTGCATCAACATGACCATGGTCAGGTCACGGAACCGGGGAACCCGCATGACCTTCCCCCTCCCGCCCTCCGGCCCCTCCTGCTGCCTCAGCGGCGCTGGGCACTTGGAGGAACCGATCAACGAGCGCGATGACAGGAAGGCCCCACTAAAGCGTTCCCTCCACTTTTCAGTACGGGACAGTTTCCGGAGGTTTTTCAGCTCCGCCCCCAGCGCCTTCCAGGCACCGGTGGACCAGAGCGCCCACAGCACCGGCGGAGACGGGAAGAACAGCTGGGCACGCCCCGCATCCCCGTTTGGTTTGCCGGAAGACGGCGACATTAATGCGCGAAGCTCAGCGGCGGAAGACGATTGTGCAACACTGAACTGGTACGTACAGTATAGTTCGGTTATTACGTCACCCACGAGAGGTATACCGATGTCGACGACGACAACGACCGCCCCCACAGCAAGCGAGCTCATCGCCCGCGCGGAAAAGCTGGTCCCGCTGTTGCGGGAGCGTGCATCCGCGGCCGAGAACCTCCGGCGGCAGCCCGAGGAGACCATCGAGGATTTCAGCTCGGCCGGATTCTTCACAGCGATGGTGCCCGCTGAACACGGAGGCTCCGCACTCGGCCTTAGCGAGTTCGCAGACCTCGTCCGTGTCCTTTCGCGGGGCGATGCCTCCGCCGGCTGGATTGCCGCATTCCTCATCTCGCACTCAACCCTCCTCTACCGCTACGGCGCGCAGGCACAGGGTGAGTTCTTCGCGGACAAGCCGTACGGACTCACTGTCGCAGCTGCGGGCCCGCCCGGAGCCGCAGCCCCGGTGGAGGGCGGCTATACCGTCTCCGGCACCTGGCGCTTCGGCTCCGGTGTTCTCCACGCCGAGTGGGCCGCGCTCAGTGCAATGTCCCCCGATGGTCCTCTCAGCGTTGTGGTGCCCGTCAGTGAGACCGAGATCGTCGACACCTGGCACGTGCCCGGAATGAAGGCAACGGGCTCCAACGACATCAAGGTGGAGGGACTCTTTGTTCCGCGCCACCGCACGGTTTCCTTCCCCGTGTACTCGTCCGAGCACAACGAGGGTGCGGCCCTGACTGAATACCCGCTCATCGGCTACCCCATGAACCGCACGCTCAACCTCATCCATTCCGCCGTCGCCATCGGCACCGCCGACGCCGCCCTTGAGCTCTTCGCGGCCGGCGTCGGCAAGCGGGTCCGGATGCAGACCCGGCAGAAGCAGATCGACGAGCCGATCACCCGCCAGACCTACGGCAAGGCATGGGACCTCGTCCAGGTCGCGGGTCTCCAGCTGCATGACGCGCTTGCGCACACCGACCGGGTTTACGGCAGGGACTCGGCCGGTCCCGCGACGCTCGCGGATCGTGCCCGCATCAATCTGGGGCTGACTGGATCCGGGCAGAAAGCGTTCCAGGCCGTCGACCTCGTGGTGCGGGCAGCCGGTGCCTCCATCTTCCGCACCGGGGACCCCCTGGAACGGATCGTCCGGGACACGCAGGTCATGCGCAATCACGCCGCCGTCGACTTCGAGACCATGGCATCGGTCGCGGGCGGCGCGCTGCTCGGCGTTGGTATCGGCGACTACGCCGAGCCCATGTTCTAAGTCGCTCCGACTGCCCACCATTTACTGAAAAGGAAGACCGCATGACCGACATTGCTGCACTTGAACGCCGGATTTCCCGCACCGAGGCCTACATCGAGATCTCGAACATCATGGGAAGGATTGAGTTCCTCCACTCCGCCTATGCGAACGAACCGATTGTGCCGTACTTCAGCACCCGGCCCGACACCGTAATCGAACTCCCGTTCGGCCGCTACACCGGTTCCGACGCCGCGCAGCGCTGCTTCGTCGGCGCTCTCGACGAAGGCCTGCCGCCCCGCGACCTCAGCGGTGAGTACGTTGAGCACCTCCTGTCCACACCCGTCATCGAGGTTGCTGACGACCTCGAAACGGCGAAGGCCGCCTGGATCACGCCGGGCGCCGAGGCGCACCACCTCGGATGGGTCGAGGGCAATCCTCTCCACGGGTTCTGGTACTGGGGCCGTTACCACCTGGTCTTCCGCAAGGAGGAGGGCGCCTGGAAGATCTGGAAGTACCGGAACTCCCTCACATTTGTTGCCGACTACTACAAGAGCTTCACGGACGGCAGCCTCCCCCGGCCGCCCGCCCCGATTGGAAACGGCGGACCGGACAGCGCTCCGCGGTTCCAGGTTGAGTACACCCCGTCGTGGGATCCCAAGGAACTCGTGCACGCGCCCGAGCCCTATGCCACGTTCGTCGATGAGGACGAGTTCTAAGCACGCAGGAACAAAGCGCCAGGAACAACGGAAAAGCGGCCGGGTGATCGAATCACCCGGCCGCTTTCCGTTCTGCCGATCAGCTGAGGCGCTCCAGCACGATCGCCATTCCCTGCCCGCCGCCCACGCACAGCGTGGCCATGCCAAGCGTCTTGTCCCCGGCCGACAGCCCGTTGATCAGCGTGCCGATGAGGCGGGTGCCTGTCGCACCGAACGGATGCCCGATGGCAATTGCCCCGCCGTGCGTGTTGAGCTGACGGTCCACGTCAATCCCGAGCTCCCGCGCAGAAGCCACAACCTGGACGGCGAATGCCTCGTTGATTTCGATGAGGTCGAGGTCAGGGATGGTCAGGCCGGCCCGACGCAGCGCCCGCCGCGACGATTCCACGGGCCCGAGCCCCATGATCTCCGGCGACAGACCCGAGACGGCGGTCGAGACGATGCGCGCCAGGGGCTGCAGACCGTGCGCCTTCGCGTACCGTCCGGAGACGACCACTGCGGCGGATGCACCGTCATTCAGCGGACAGGCGTTGCCTGCCGTGACCGTTCCGACGGGCGAGAACACGGGCTTGAGTTCGGCCAGCGCCTCAGCCGTGGTCCCCGGGCGGAGCGAGTCGTCCTGGTCGAAGACCGATCCGTCCGGCCGTACCACGGGCACGATTTCACGCGCCAGGTAGCCGCTGGCCTGCGCTTCGGCCGCCAGATGCTGCGAGCGTGCGGCGAAGGCGTCCTGCTCCGCGCGGCTGACGCCGGTCAGCCGCGCCACGTACTCCGCCGTGTGGCCCATTTGGATATAGGCGTCGGGCATTTCCCCCTCGGCACGTGGGTCATGCCACGGCTCCCCCGACAGCATCGCCTGCGCGGTGCGTTCGGCGGCGGCGTCGAACGCGGCGTTGCCGGCCCCGGCAGGCGGGGCGGCGTGTGATGTCGACTCGGTGCCTCCGACGAGGAACGCGTCTCCCTCCCCGGCTTTGATGGCATGGAAGGCCATCCGGGTGGTTTGGATCGAGGAGGCACAGAAGCGGTTCACAGTGGTGCCCGGCAGCGTGTCGTAATTGAGCAGCGTCGCCACGACGCGGGCCATGTTGAAACCCTGCTCGCCGTCGGGGGCCGCCGTGCCGAGCATCAGGTCGTCGACGTCGTCGATGGACAATCCTGGTACACGGTCGATGACGCCGGCGAAGACCTGGCGGGCCAGTTCATCGCCGCGCACATCTGCGAGGCCGCCCTTGCGGGCACGTCCGATGGCTGTACGGGCAATGGAGACAATGACGGCGTCGTTGTCGGTGAGCATGGTCATGCGGATTCCCCCAGCTGGGTTGTTTCAAGGGCGGCCATGAGGTTTATGGCGTCGTCAACGGTCTTTGCGGAGGCGAACCCATGGAAGTCCGGACGGTAGACGACGGCCACGGCCGAGTCGAAGACCTCCCCGTACCGGCCGTCGACGTCGCTGCCGCTGTGGCGGTTGCGGGCCGCGGTATCGGCGGGCATGACCTCGATGACCTTGCACGGGAATCCGGCGGGCCTGGCCGCGCGGATACGCTCCGCATCGTCCTCGCTCACCACGCGCCCGTCGACGAAGGCCACGAACTCACCCCAGGTAATCCGGTCTGCGGCCGTCTCGCTGCCGTCGAGGCCGCGCAGCCGTCCCTGCACGCCGATTCGGCCGGCGACCGGATCGGACCCGGGCGCACCGCCGGGGAAGAAGCCCGGACCGAGGATTTCCGGGGGCATGGGAGGAAGGGCATTCCACGGGAAGGGCCCGGTGCTGAGGAAGTGCGCGTCCCGCGCCTCAACCTTGGCGGGGGCGGTCTCGCAGATCATCCGCCCAAGTTCCAGCGACATCATCAGCGCATGCTGGACGTGTGCACCCCGCTCGCTCCCGTAGGTGTCGAGCAGGCCAAGCGGCGCGACTCCGCTCAGCACGTGGTCAATCTTCCACACAAGGTTCGCAACATCACGGACGCCCGAGACCATGCCGCGGCCGAAGAAGGGCGGCATCTGGTGCGCGGCATCGCCGGCGACGAACACGCGTCCGCGGCTCCATTCGGTGACGCACCGCGCGTGGAACGTGTACATCGCCAGACGCTCAAGGTCCGCGTTCCCAGGGTCCACCCCCCAGGGTGCGACGAGTTCCCAGGCGTTTCCGGTGCTCGTGAATGCCGCGGCGTCCTCCCCCGGCATCAGCATGAATTCGAAGCGGCGGCGGCCAGGACCGCCGGAGACAACAGATGTGGGACGCAGCGGGTCGCAGATCTGGCCGTTCTCGGGTGTCCATGCACGCTCGGCCATCTGGAGATCCATCACCAGCCAGTCCGAGCTGAAGTCCAGATCCGTCATTGCCAGCCCGGCGAGTTCCCGCACGGCTGAGTTGGCGCCGTCGCATCCCACCAGGAATGCGGCCCGGACGGTGGTCTTGCCGGCGGGTCCGTCAATGAACGCCGACACCCCCTCGGCGTCCTGGTCAAACCCGGTCAGCGCGGTCCCCCAGCGAATCTCGAGCCCTTCGGCCGCTTCCTGGTGCCTGCGCAGCGCGGCTTCGAGGTCCGGCTGGGCGAACATCGTGGACTCCGGCCAGCCCTGCGGCCCGTCCAGGGGTGCGGGGAAGGTCAGCAGCAGCTGCCGATCGGCAGTCAGCCAGTCATAGCTCAGGGCAGGCTCGCTGAACGTGGCCTGCTCCTCGGCGTCCAGGCCCACTCCGGCCAGGAAGCGGTTGACGTCCGGATCGTAGTGGACGGCCCGGGGCAGAGAATACGGCTCGCGGTGCTGCTCAACGGCCAGCACCCGGTACCCGCGCTGTGCAAGGTAGAGCGAGGTCAGTTGCCCAACCACACCCTGCCCCACTACAAGCACATCGACATCGTTGTCGCTCATTTGGCTTTGATTCCATTCTCTTCGTTGAACACCCGGGCCCGCTGGACGAACCAGTCGACCGTCTCCGGGTTCTGCAGCGATCCGCGGTTGACCGCCTTGGCCTGGTCATGCCCCAGGAACACCTTTTTCAGGGGCACCTCGATCCGCTTACCGGAGTACGTGACGGGGATGCCCGGCGCGGCCTCGATGGCGTCGGGAACGTGCCGCGCCGTCGCCCGGGAACGGATGGCGGTCCGGATCCGCGCCACCAGGTCGTCGCTGAGTTCGACGCCGTCGGCCAGTTCGACGAACAGCGGCATCCAGTACCGCCCGCCCGGCATTTCGATCCCCAGAACGACGCCGTTACGCACCTCGTCCAGGGTCTGCAGCGCGGCGTAGATCTCCGCGCTGCCCAGCCGCACGCCGTCGCGGTTAAGCGTCGCGTCGGATCTTCCATGCACCACCACGCCTCCGCGCGGGGTGCGGCTGATCCAGTCGCCGTGCGTCCAGACGGCGGGATCGGCCTCGAAGTACGCTGCGCGGTACTTGGCGCCATCCTCATCGCCCCAGAAGCGGACCGGCATCGACGGCATCGGCCCGGTCAGCACGAGCTCGCCCACTTCGTCGTCGGCCGCCTCCCGGCCGTCCTCGGCGCGGACCTGGACGGGAGTTCCGAGCGTCGGGCCCTGCAGTTCGCCGAGGTGCACGCGCTGCCAGGGGTTGCCCCCGATGAAACCGCTGCAGATATCGGTACCGCCGGAATCACTGGAGAGATGGACGTCGGCCTTGACTGCCGCGTGAACCCAGCGCCAGGTCGAGGGGGCGAGAACCGAGCCCGTTGACATGATCGTGCCCAGGCCGGAGAGGTCGTAGCGGTCCCCCGGACGCAGACCGGACTTCTCCACCAGGGCAAGATATGCCGCGCCGGTCGCGAGCATCGTCGCCTGCGTCTCCGCGACGAGGGCAAACTGGCGGTCGGCATCCGGCCACATGGACGCACCGGGGAAGGTAACCACGGACGCCCCGACGCTGAGCGTGTTCGGCAGGGTGTTCCACACCATCCAGGAGGTGTTCGCTGCGGTGAAGTAGCGATCGCCCGGACCAAGGTCGAACTGCAGCCCGATTCCCTTGGCGGATTCGAGCAGCATTCCGCCGTGTCCGTGCACGATTCCCTTCGGGACGCCGGTGGTTCCGGAGGAGAAGAGAACCCACAAGGGGTGGTCGAACGGGAGGCGCCGGTAGTCCGCAGGTGCGGGCGGCAAGGCATCGAGGTCGTCGAGGTACACGACGTCGGTCACCGTGGGCAGCGCGGAACCAACCGAGTCCACCAGCGGCCGGGAGTCGACCGCACGGCCCTTGAACGTGTAGCCGGAGAAACCCAGCAGCACGCGGGGCTCCAGCGGTGCGAGCCTGTCGACGATGGCGGGTTTGGCGAAGTCGGGGGAGCACACGGACCAGATGGCGCCGAGGGATGCGGCCGCGAGCATCGCAGCGATCGCCTCGGGGATGTTCGGAAAGACCCCCGCGACGACGTCGCCCTGCCCGACGCCGAGGCCGCGCAGGCGGGCGGCGAGGGCGGCGACGCGATCCCGGAGCCCGGCCCAGGTCCACTCGCTGCGCCCGTCCTCGGACAGTCCGACGATTGCCACCTCATCCGGCCGTGCGTCCGCATGCCGCAGGACGTTCTCGGCATAGTTCAGCCGGGCCTCCGGGTACCAGACCGCGCCGGGCATGCGGCGCTCCGACAGGGCAGGTCCCACCAGCCCGTCACCTATCAGGCCCGCATGCTCACGGACGAGATCCCAGAAGGCCCCGGGCTCCTCGACCGACCACCGCCAGAAGGCAGGGTAGTCATCGAGGAGCACGCCGTGGCGTTCGAGGGCGAGCTCACGGAGCGCCCACAGCTGGGTGTTCCGGATGCTTTCCTCGGTGGGCGCCCAGGTGACTTCGGGCGCCTCGGACGTCTGAGTCACGATGCCGCGGTGAACTCGTTCGTGAACGAGCCGAAGCCGTCGAGGGTGCTGGTGAGGCGATAGCCCGGCCGCATCAGGATCCCGCGCGAAAGTCCCACGCCCGCCGGCGTGCCCGTGAAGATAATGTCCCCGGGCAGCAGCGTCACAATCTGTGAGAGCCGGTGGATGCTCTCGTCAATCGGAAAGAACAGCTGATCCGTGTCGCCGTCCTGAACGGTGATCGCCTCTTCCCCCGGGCGCTCGAGCACCGCGTGGAACGAGATGGAGTCACGGTTCGGGAATTCGTCCGGTGTGACCACGTACGGTCCAAACGGTCCGAAATTCGGGAACGATTTGCCCATCGAGAACTGCGGCACGGGGGGACGGCGCTGTACCGTGCGCTCCGAGTAGTCCTGGCCGACGGCGATGCCGGCCACGTGCTGCCACGCATCGGCCTTCCCGATCCGGTGGCCTTCCTTACCGATAACCACGACAATCTCGGTTTCGTAATCGACGTCGTCGCTCGGCAGTTCGACCTGCACGTTGGGCGCTGCGAGGCTGGAGCGGAACTTCGTGAAGACGATCAGTTCCTCGGGTGCCGGGATGTTGGCCTCCGCGGCGTGGTCCTTGTAGTTCACGCCGATGGCAAGCACCTGCGGCGGCCGCGGGACCGGGATGCCGAGATCGGCCGGCTCGAAGGGCACACCAGCAGGCAGGGCGGCCTCGGCCGCCCAGGCGGAGAAGTCACTCCAGCGCTCGTAGACATCCATCGGGTCAGGGCCGAAAGCGCCGTCGGAGGCTTTGGCAATGTCGACTGCTCCCCCCTCGGTCACGAGGGAGGCACGGCCGTTCAGGTTGGCAATACGCATGTGTCAGGCCTCCGCAGCGAGCGGGAAGGGAACTCCGCGCAGCAGCTCGGGATTCGCCGCGATCTTCTCGGCCCAGCGGTCAGGGAAGGACGGGTTGGGAACCTCGACGGCGGGACGGAACTCGCCGGCATACGCGCGGCGGTGGATTTCGTCGTGGTCCATCCCCGCCTCGCGGGCGGCAACCAGCTTGTCCGGGTCGAACTGCGGTCCGAGCTGGTCCTCCGCGAACTCGCGCGAGGCCCACATCCACTCGCTCGATTTGCCCCAGTCATGGAAGTTGTCCACCTGGATCTCGATGCCGTTCCCGTCCGGGTCGGTGTAGTACATGGACATCGTCATGCCGTGGTCCATGTTGAAGGCGGGCAGAATGTCCTGGTCCCGCAGGCGGACGTAGTTGTCCAGCCACGAGTCGAAGTCGGGGTATTCGAACGCCGTGTGGTGGATTCCGGCCGAGTGGGGTTTGTCCACCGGCGGGACCGTTCCGGGGATCCGGAGAAGTGCAATGCGGTGGTTCGCCTCATCGTTGACCATCCATGCGGCGTTCTCCGAGTAGAAGATCGGCTGCAGGCCGCAGACAGCTTCGTAGAATTTCACCATGGGGTCGATTTCCATGGTCATGAAGGTCGCGTGGTGGAGCTTTGGTGCGCGGATGGGCCGCGGTTTCGGCGTGGTGGCATAGATGGACTGGGACATCATTGTTCCTTTACTCGGCGGCTGCGCTGCAGCCGATTCATTGCTGTACTTACGGCTCGGTTGTAAGGAGGGCCCTTAGGCCGCCGGCTCCACCGGGGTGAAGTGACCGAACCGGCGGTGCTGGTAAACGAGGCCGGCAACGTCGAAGCTGTCCGCAGCGCCGACAAGGCCCGTCACGATCGTGTGATCGCCCGCCCGCACCAGGTCCACGACCTGGCACGCCGCCCATGAGGCGATGCCGTCAATGCGCGGCAATCCCTGATCCATCACCCAGTTCACACCGGCGAAACGGTCCAGCCCACGCCTGGCGAAGGTCGAGGCGATCCCCGCCTGGTCGAAGGCCAGGACGTTGAGACCAAACCGCCCTGACCGTGCGATCAGCTCGAGCAGGTCCGAGTCGTGCTGAAGCGACACGAGGACCATCGGCGGATCGAGCGACAGGGATGCGAACGCACTGACGGTTGTCCCGTGCGGGACACCGAGAGTGGTCGTCACGATGGAGACGGGCGTGGCGACGGCTCCCATAGCTGCGCGGAATGCCTGCGGATCTACGGAAACTTCTGTCTGTGTATCCACCGGTACCTCCTCATTGAGATTCATAGTCGTACTGTACGGTGTAGTGCAGATAAGTGCAATGGGTTTATTGCGGTGTGCCGGGAAAGGTGCTGTACGGCTCCGGGGCGAGCGCGAGTTCACGGGGGTCCCAGACCGGCGAGTAGGGTACCTGCCCGCGTGGCGGGGCATCCGGCCCGTCGACGCCGACCGGCGGCAGCGGCGGAGGGCTCAGCTGCGCGGCTGTATCGGTGAAACTGGCACTGTAGTCCGTAATGAAGGTGGCCGAGAGCCTGAAATGCCAGAGTTTCCAGGCATCGCCTTCACGGATGAAGTCCGCCGAGTAACGCCCCCAGTACCAGAGCCCGCGCAGCGGGTTGCCTTCAATCCACCCGAGGTGATGTGCCTCGGCGCCGGGTGAGATCCACGCCGCCCGGGCAGTGCGCCCGTCGCGGGCGACTTCCACCACCGGCGTCGTGAGCAGGTGCTCGGCGTACTCGCCGGCCAGATCGCGCGCAGGAGCCTTCGCGGGTGGTGGTGCCCACGCCCTGCGGGCGGCGTCCGGTCCGGTGAACGTACCGAACGGCATCTCCACGACCAGATCCTCCCGGTCCGCGAACAGCGGTGGAATCAGGTCGTCCCGATAAGCCGAGTGGTAGAACGCATAACGCCCCATGAGGTTTTCGATTTCGTGAACGGCTTCGAGGCGTTCCAGACGGTGAGCGATCTCTGCAGGTTCGGACATCATGCCCTTTCGTGACGGAGGGATGGAGTGGCGATATGGATCAGAACAGGGGTTCCACAAAATCGCCGAGCCCCTGTCCGAGGAGGACACCGCCGGCAACGGCACTCATGGTCATGAAGTCGGCCGATGCGTGATTGCGAATGACCTGCACATCCCTGCAGATGCGTTCCAGCGGGTCCCCCGTGCGGAAAATGGAGGCCCCCGACGAGCGCACCACAAGGTCCACGGCAGCGAAGGCCTTGGTCCCTGCGCCGGTGAGGCCCAGATTGATCACGGCGCGGTTCTCCAGGCTGGCCTCCCGCGAGTGTTCAGGTCCGTAGATGGCGGCCGTCATGTCGAGTGCGTCCCTCATCTGCAGCTCTGCGACGTGCAGCAGGTCCCAGGCGTGGGCGTAGGCCGATCGCACCAGCGGGTCATCCACGATTCGCTGCCCCGTCTGCATGCGGACACGCTTGCCCGCGTTGGTGCGGAACAGCTCCAGGGCCGCGTCCGCGGTGCCGAGCGCAACGGCGGCCTGGATGACGGGCAGGATGCGGTTGACGGGGTACGCCGCGAGCGGGTAGCCGGGGTGCAGGGCAGCGGCCCGCTCCGAGTCGGCGGAGAACAGGCCAAACTCGATCGTCCTGTGCTCGGGAACGAAGAGGTCCTGCGCCATGACATCGTTGCTGCCGGTGCCCTTCATGCCGGGGACCTGCCAGGTGTCGATGATCGTCACGTCCTCGATGGGTACTGCCACCGAGAGCGGTCCCGCAGGAGTGACCACGCTGACCATCACCCATTGCGCGTGCATCACGGCGGAGGCGAAGCGCCAGCGACCGCTGATCAGGTAACCGCCCTCAGTCTCCACCGCTGTTCCGGGAGGGGTGGCCGCCGCCGCTGCCAGCGCGTACTTACCGCCCTGGAAGAAGTCGGCCTGCGCCTCCGCCCCGTAACGGGCGAGCAGGAGATTGTGGGACATGAGGAACGCACCGACCCACCCGGCCGAGGCGTCGCCCCGGGACAGGGTGCGGACGATGTCGACGAACTCCACGAGGTCAATCTGGGAGCCGCCCAGTGTGGCCGGGAGCATCGCGCTGAACAGGCCGGCCTTCTCGAAGTCGGAAATCGTTGCGGCCGGGAGGTGGCGAAGCTCCTCGGTCTCGGCCGCGCGCTCCCGCAGCAGGGGAACCAGTGCTTCGGCATTCGACAGGAGTTCGGAAGGGAGTGGGGCGGTGAGCAGAGGGGACATGACGGGGAACCTTTTCTTGGTGGCGGGATATGGCGAAGGTGAGGTGAGAAGAGGTGAGGGGTGCTTCAGGAGGAGAGGGCTACGGCCGCGGCGGGGGCGTCCCTTGAGGCGGGGCCGCCGGAGAGCTGAGGGCCGCCATCATTGGGAACGGCGGGAGCCCGAACAGGTCCCGCCCGTTGATCTCGGCCATCGGATCGATCCGGAAGGCACCGTGCGTGGCCAGGACATGAATCTCCCGCACCGCACGCTGCAGCGGGTTCGAGAGCGCAACCGCAGACGAGCCGAGGGCGAGGAGGAGTCCGTCCACCATGTGAAGGCACTGGTGGATCAGGTGGACCAGATCCATGGTGATTTCGGGTTCTTCGGACGGGAGGTAGTCTTCTCCCGCGAGCGCCCGCCGGTCGGCTTCGTCCATGTGCCGGGCGAGGACCGCGTCCGCCGCGTTGATGACCGCACGCGCTTTGCCGGCGACAACCTGGATTGATGCCATCTCCGACATAGTCGGGTAGGGCAGATTGAACGGCGGACGCTTTGCGGCCTGCGCCAGGAACGAATCAAGCGCCCCCTCTGCAATCCCGATGGCCAGCGCGGCGAACGCGCCGCTGCTGCCGATCATCATCCCGAACGCGCCGTGTTTGAAGCCCAACCCCGAATACGCTCCGCGAAGGGCATCGCTCAGACGTGGAAGGTCAGCCGTGTGGACAACGCGGTAGTCGGGGACGAAGACCTCCTCGTCCGCCCGGACACTGTTCGAGTTGGTCGCCTGAAGCCCCATGACGTGCCAGTCGTCCACGATCGTGTACTGGTCCCTGGACAGGACCCCCATTGCACGCCGCCGCTCGCCGCTTGCCGGGTCGTCATACTCGAATCCGACCGAGCCCCAGGCAGCGTGCTTGCTGCCGCTGCCAAATGACCACTTGCCCTTCACCTGATAACCGCCGTCGACCTTGCGGCCGTCGCCGACTTTCGGAGCGAAGACGGTTGCACCGAACACGAGCGGACCGACCCATTCGTCGATTCCCGCAAATACCTCGTCGCGGACTTTCGTGTCGAAGCCGAGGATGTTCCGGGTCGCGCTCGAGACGATGACCAGCCAGGCGGCTGCCGCATCGCCCCGGCCGAGTGTCCTCACGATCTCCGCAGTATCGCGGGCCCCGAGTGCGTAGCCGCCCAGCTCGGTGGGGATCGCTATTTTGAAGGCGCCGACGCGGTCCACCGCCTCCAGGGTGGCAGGGGTGAGTGCGCCGAGCGATTCCCCCTCAGCGGCCTGTTCGCGCAGCAGCGGAAGGAGCCGGACAATCTCGTGGCACATCCGGCGGCCGGCATCACTCAGATACGGCGATTCGGGGAACTTCGCCCTGGCGGCCGGAAGCCCGTCCGGCGGGGGCGGGTTCCCGCCGGGAACATACGCCGCCGGCATGGTGAGTGGTGTCTTCATCGAGGGATCCAATCTCTTCTTTGAGGCTTCCGTGATCAGGGGCGGGGTGCGGGCGGACCCGACGGCAGCGTCGGGGGCGGCGGGCCTTCGGCACGGAGCGGCGCCAGCGCATGCGTCCACCGCAGCAGTTCCGTCAGCATCGGTGTGACGGCACCCTGGGCGGAAGGCGGCGGCACGAAGTCGCCGGCCTCAAAGTTCTGCATAACAAGCGGCAGCACAACGCCGTCCGGCAGCGGCATCATGCGAACAGTCGTGACGATCTGTTTCATGACTTGCACTGCACGGAGACCTCCCGCGATGCCGCCGTAGCTGACGAAGGCGACGGGAGCATACATCCACTCGCGCCCGAGGTAGTCGAAAGCATTCAGCAGGGCGACCGACGGCCCGTAGTTGTACTCCGGTGAAACGAAGATGAACGCGTCCGCTTCCCTGATTTTCGCGGCCCACCGCTGCGTGTGCTCATGCTCGTAGCGTCCCAGGACAGGGTGGTGGCGTTCGTCGAGGACGGGCAGTTCATACTCCGCGATGTCGACGAGCTCTACCTCGAATCTCCCATCCGCCGCCGCTCGCTCGAAGGCCCACTTTGCTATGGGTCCGGCGAGGCGGCCGGGGCGAGTGCTGCCGACAATGATCTGCAGTTTGGGCATCGGTCAGTCCCCCAGCGGATTCCGGCCGGGGACCGCCTTGCGGAAAGTGCTCCAGTGCTCCGCCAGTTTGCCGTTGTGCACGCGGAACACAGTGAGGATGTTCCATTCGTACGTCCCTCCCGGAACAACGGGATCCGGCACGACCTCGCGCATCATGAGGCAGGCGACCTCGCCGTCGAGAATGACACTCACCACCGGCGGCGGAACGATCCCGACGGCCGGGACGTGCCGGAAGTGCTCGATGAGGTTCCCGAGTCCGTTGCCGGCCGCGTTCGGGTCGTGCTGGACATAGTCTTCGGCGGCATATCGGGTCATCACCTCGGCGACCTGTTCCTGCACCTTGTCATCACGGACGATGCGGGCCAGATCTGCTTCGAAGTCGACGAGCAGGCGCTTGACCGCGGTGCGCTCCGGCGAGGAATCTGCCGCGACTGCCGCCTTGAACTCCTCGTTGTCGAGCCAGTTCTGATAGATCGCGGGATCACTGATCTCTGCGATGCCATTGGTGATGGTAAATCCAGCCATGCTGTGGATCCTCTCTGCGACTGTCGGCGCGCCGCGCTACGGGGCGGCGGCGAATCGAAACGTCATCGTTTCGATCAACTCGAGGGTCACGCTACTGCCACGCCGCAGGGAGCGCAACCCCCGACACTGTCGCAATCCGTTCCTGCGGCAGGAGATGGCCGTGGAGGCTGGTGCGTTCCGGCACGGTTTTTGGGCATGACTGTTAGCCCCCGGTCACCCACGATCCGGGGGGGGGAGGAGCGTGAGGTGTCAGCGGTGCGAGAGCGCCGGAATCAGAATCGTGTCGACGAAGCCGGTCAAATACTCGCGGTCAGGAAACGTCCCCTCCGCCAGGTGTTTGGCGAGCGGCATCGACAGGAACACATGATGGCAGTACCGCCGAACGGTCGCATCAACGGAGATTTCCCGGCGCTCGACGGCGCGGTCGATAACCCGGTCCAACGGGGAACCGGCAGGAGCGGAGAGCTGCTCACGCATCGTCTCCGCGAGTGCTTCATCGCGCATCGACGCGTGGGCGAGGGCCGCGAGAAGCGTCATCTCGGATTCCGCCACGTGGGCGATCTGCTCCATGACGGCAAGCAGGTCGCCGCGCAGGGTGCCGGTATCCACATCGACAGGCTCCCCCAGCTGGGAGTGCGACCTGAGGGCAGCCATCACCAGGCCCGGCTTGCCCTGCCACTGACGATAGATCGTCGCCGTGCTGCATTTGGCGCGTTTCGCCACGGCGGGCATGGCCAGACCTTCATAACCGACTTCCTCGAGCAGGCCAAGGGTCTCGGCAAGGATCTCTGCCTCACGGTGCGGCGAGAGCCGGCTGTGCCGGGGCCGTTCCGTTGGATCACTCACCGTCACAACCTCTCTCCAGTCATGCCTAGCCCAGCGCCGGGCCCCACGGATAGTCGTAACCGGGCTTGAGCACCAGGTCCCGCTCCCCCGCGATCGGCCGCAGTCCGCGCAGGAAGACACGCACAATGTACTCGACATGGGCTTCCAGCAGCTCGTCGGAGACATCGAAGTCTGAGATCAGTGCATCGAACTCGATGCCGGACACCGTCATCCGCAGGAGCATTGAGGCATGCGCCTCCGGCCGATCAACGTCAAAGCCGTGCTCGGAGCCATAGTCAACCAGCAGCTGGGCGATGATGCTGATGATGTCCGAGACATCGGGCATCGGGATGGTGTTGAAGGCAGCCTGGATCTCGCGCCGCCGGTTGTGCTCAGCGATCATCACGCGGAAGTACGCTATGGCCTGCACGCCCGTGCCGGCCTTGGTTGCTGCAACCAGTGCGCCGACCAGCCGGTCCTCAGCGGATCCCTCCACCGAAGCGTCGCGCTGCCGAAGCTCGCGCAACCGTTCTCCGAGCTCCATGCTTCCATGCTGCAGGACAGCCTTAAACAGCTCGAGCTTGTCCGAGAAGTGCGCGTAGACCGTTGTCTTGGACACTCCGGCCCGGGCCGCCACCGCATCCATGGACGTGCCGTCATACCCGTTGAGCAACAGCAGTTCAACAGCAGCATCGAGCACTGCGTCGCGCTTGCTGCGTCCGCCGCTTCGTTTTGCCCGTGGCATTCGGCACTCCTCTGTTTGCGCTCTGACGCGACCCGCAGTTGCGAATCGCCGCTCATCGCCATCCTATGTGCTGGACGGAGCAGTACGGAAAGCATGGACAATAAGCGAACTGATCCGTACAGTACAGGCCAGCCGTAGAGATGGAGATGATATGACTGACACCCTTCCCCAGCCACCTGACGAACTGAGCCCGGGCCTCCCCCCGGGGCCTCCCCCTGAGCGGTCCAGCTCTCTGGATGCCCCGGCCGCCAGGTACCTCAGCGCGGAGGGGAAGCGGCTCGCAACCGGGGCGCGTGCCCTCCAGCACCGCATTCGGGAGCTCGCACCCGAGGCCGAACGCCGTGGCCGGCTCAGCCCGGAGATTGTCGAGGCCTTCACCGAGCTTGGCCTCTACCGCGCCTGCGCGCCCATCGAGTACGGCGGCTCCGCCCTGGGCGCCCGCGATATCGCTGAGATTGCGCGGGCCCTTGGACAGGGCGACGCCGCGGCAAGTTGGACCTTCTTCGTCGGCACCAGCCTCCGCATGGTCAGCGCCTTCCCCAAGCCCCTGGTGGATGAGCTCTACAGCCGACAGCAGGGCCATGTCGGCCCGCTGTCCGCCGGGGGCTCAACGTTCGCCGCCGTGACAGGCAAGGCGGTCAGAGCGGAAGGGGGCTGGAAGGTCGAGGGGAAGTGGACCTATGTATCGGGAAACCACGACGCCGCCTGGCTTTTCGGCGGTGCCGCCTGGACCGACGGAGACCGCAGCGGCCATGCCCTGCTCATGATGGATCCGGCCGACGTCGAACCGCTTGATGACTGGCATGTGGCCGGCATGATGGCATCCGACTCAAATTCCATCACCACCACCAAGCCGATGTTCGTGCCCGATCATCGCTTTATTGATATGGCAGAGCTTCCGATGTACCTGGACACTGCGGCGGACCGGTTCGCGGGTCTTGCCTACCAGGCGAAGACCCGGGCATCCATGATGACCGCCACGGTGTTGAACATGGCGGCACTGGTCGGCATGGCCGAGGGTGCCCTGGAAGTGTTCCAGGAGCTCGCGCAGAAACGGAAGCCGTTCAGCCCGCCCTATGACACGATTGCCGAAATGGCCTCGAGCCAGGTTGCAGCCGGCAAGGCCAAGGCGCTTCTCGGCGTTGCGGGCGCGACGGTGCTCCAGTATGCGGACGAGATCGACCATCTCGCGGTTCTCGGCGAAGATTACACCGGCGACGAGGAAGCGCAGGGATGCACCGATCTGGCCTTCGCCGGTCAGCTTGCGAAAGACGCGATCGACCTCCTCCTGCGCATCCTGGGGTCGTCGGGCATGTCACTGTCCAACCCCCTCCAGCGTTACTCGCGCGACGCAGCCGTCATACTTTCCCACGGCGCAATGCGTCTCGAATCGCTGGCGGAGATCAGCGGCCGCCGACTCCTCGGACAGCCGCCGTTCAAGATGTTCGCCGGTGGGCTGCAGGACAAGGGTGCACAGAAGTAGCCGGCACGGCAGACGCTAAAACGATCCCGGGTGGAATTTTGGTTCCACCCGGGATCGTTTTTTCGGGGCTGCTGTGGAGGGAAGGGGCAAGTCCCGCCCGGCCTTCCCCCTGTGTGCAGCTCAGGACTCGAGGACGCCCTCCTGGACGGAGGCTCCCGTGATCCACCCGATGACGCTTTCCTTGTCCACTGACCCCGTTGCGGTGTCGGCCACCTTGCGTCCCCGGTTGAGGACGATGGTGCGGTCGGACACGGCAAAGGCGAGGGGAAGGTTATGGGTGACGACGACGATCGAGGTGCCGCGTGCAGCGAGTGCCTTGATGAGCTCCTCGACGAGTTCGGTCTGCTCATGACCGAGGGCAGCCGTCGGCTCATCCATGAGCAGGATGCCCTGCTCAGGCAACCGCGCGCTGGCCCGGGCGATGGCGATTACCTGGCGCTGCCCGCCGGACAGCATCTCCACGGGGCGGGTCACCGGCGCCGTCCGGATGCCCAACTCGTCGAGTTCGCGCTCCGATTCACGCCGCATCGCCTTGTGGTCGAGAAAACCGAACCACCCGAGAGGCCCGCGCATGATCTGCTCCCGCCCCAGGGTGAGGTTCCCGGCAATATCCATCGCCTCCACCAGGGCGAGATCCTGATACACCATCTGGACACCGGCGCCGGAAGCATCCCTCGGCGACTTGAAATCCACCGGACGCCCGTGCACGAGGATCTGCCCCGAACTGGGGCTGTGCGCGCCCGACATGACCTTCAGCAGCGTCGATTTGCCGGCACCGTTGTCGCCGAGCAGCGCAACCACCTCGCCTGGACTGACGGCCAGGGACACCCGCTCCAGAGCGCGGGCATATCCGTAGTGGACAGAGATGTCCTTCAGTTCCAGTGCGGCGTCGCTCATCGTGTCCCTCTTTTCGCGCCGTCGTCGCCGCTGGCGAGAAGGAGCTTTGACGTTGTGTTTGTCGTCCACATGTTCAGGCCGAGACCGCCGACCAGCAGCACACCCGTCACCACCGACGACCAGTCCGCCGGCACCTTCGCCAGCAGCAGTCCGGCAGAGATCGTCGATACCACGATCACGCCGAGCCCGACTCGGGGGAGACTCCCCCGCCCGCCGACGAACGGCACCCCGGCAAGGGCAACAGCCGTCATCGCGGTGAAGACGGTGCCCACGCTGGCGCTCGGGACAGCGGTCGTGATGTAGGCCGCGGTCACGATTCCCCCGAGGGCTGCGCACAGACCGGAGATCGCGAAGCCAAGGATGCGGTACCAGTTCACCGCGATGCCGACGCGGCGGGCGGCCTCGGCGCTGCCGCCGACGGCCAGCAGCCGCGTTCCCCCGCGGGTGAACTTGAGGAACACCGTGAGAATGATGAAGAGGACCACCGCTATGTACACCGGTGCGGGAATGCCGAAGTACGTCCGTGTCCCCATGAACACCAGCTGGGTGAGCCCTGAGATGTTGTAGCTGCCGGCGATCAGGAGCGACGCTCCGCTGAGCACACTAAGCATGGCGATGGTGACGATGAGGGGGTTGAACCCCCGGAGTACGACGACGGCGTTGACGACACCCACCAGGAGCCCCATCAGCAAGCCGCACATGATCGCCAGTCCCGCCGGCAACCCCTCCTGAAGGAGGCGTCCGGTGACGACCCCCGCCAGGGCGGCTGTGCCGGGCACCGAGAGGTCCAGCACTCCCGTCATGATTCCCACAGCAACACCCGCGGCGAAGATGCTCGCGATTGCTGCCGCGTTCAATACCGAGATGGCAGTGGGGAGGGTAAGGAAGTACGGAGCCCCCCAGAAGGCGAAGACGGCGATGATCGCGATGAAGAGGGCCAGCAGGCCCTGGTCACGGATCAGGAGCAGCCCGCGGATCTTCCACGGCAGGGCGTTGTTCGGTGAGATCTGACCCACCGTTTCAGCCCGGGTAATCAGCGCCATATTAGTTACCGCCCGTAGCCTTCACCGGAGTCTCGATGATCCCGCCCAGGGAGGTGGGGTCGGAGATCAGGCGGATAAGGTCTGCTCCGGCCTCGCCAACGGCACTGGAGTAGTCCCAGCTGACCACAGAGGTAATGTCTCCGGCCTCGAGTGCGGCCACGGCCGCGTCTCCGCCGCCGCCGGCCACGATGCAGGCCGGAGTCTTGTTGGCTGCCTTGAAGGCACCCGCCGCGCCGAGCGCGGTCTCATCGCTTGCGGCAATAATGACGTTCGCATCAGGGTTGGCGATGAGCAGCTGCGAGACGGTGGTCTGTGCACTCGCAATGTCCGCGGCCTCGCCGGTCGCGGCGATGGGGACATCCGGGGCTCCGGCTGCAAAGGAATCCTCGATGGCACCGATGACCTGCTCCGTGCCGCCCGCGGCATCAGGCGGCATCAGGAACAGCGCCTCGCGTCCTTCACCGTCAACGGCGCATTTCGCTGCAGTGTCACCGATCATGGTCCCGTACTTCAAGAAGTCCGGCTCGTCGAATGCGATCCCCGGCTGAGGACCCTCCAGATTGACCGACATGGGTGGACCCTCCACGACTGCGGGGATCTTCGCCGCCTGCAGTGCCGCAAGGCTCTGAGCGGCGGTTTCAGGCGCCACGGGCATGATCCACGCGCCCACGATGCTGTGCGTGTCGATGGCCTGCTGGATCTGCTGGGCCTGCTTCACCGCGTCGAAGTTCGCGTCCTGGATGGAGACGGTGTACCCCTCACCCTCGAAGTACTCGACCACGCCGTCGGCCAGTGCCGCGACGACGTCGATCTGGGAGGACGGCGTGAAGAAGGCAATCTCTCCCTTCGACTCCGTACCGGCGGAACCGCCGGAACCGGCGGGATCGGCAACTGCTTCCTCGGATGCGGAACATCCTGACAGGGTCAACAGGCCGACCGCGAGAGCAGTCCCTGCGATGGTGAGGGCGCGAGTGTTCTTCATTGAAACTCCTTGTGCACTGAGATGGCAGCATTGCTGACGATAGACACCCGACCGGACGTTATCGGTTTCTGCACTGTACCGACCAGTAGCCCAATCTGCAATACCCTCTCAGGACGTGGTCCGGAGGTGAATGTGCCGTGCGGCCCGGGCGCTCAGGCGCGCCCACTTCCTTCATTCCTGAAGCGATGGAACGCGGCCCGCCTCTGCTACCTGTTCTTCGACCATTCCCCAGCACCGGAGGCCCCCAGCGACGGGTGGGCTCAGCGCCGGGTGCGGCCGGCGCTTGAGAGCTCCGCCCGCAGCGCCTTCCACGCACCGGTGGACCACAGCGCCCACAGCACCAGCGGCGGCTGGAAGAACAGCCGGGCCAGCCTGGCCCGGTCGGAGCTCAGGCCGAACGCGTCCGTGTGCGTGACGTACTGGGAAATGTTGCCCGGGAAGATCGCGATGAAGAACGCCGCGGCAGCCAGTCCCACGGGGACGCGGCGTTTCGGCAGCAGGATCAGCGCCGCACCCAGGCTGATCTCCACCACGCCGGACAGCAGCACCACCGCATCCTCATTCAGCGGCACCCACTCCGGCACCTGCGCCTGGAACTCCTGCCGGGCGAAGCTCAGGTGCGAGGTGCCGGCGAACGCCAGAAATGACCCGAGCACAATCGCACCGATGCGGCGGGGTTTCGACGTCGGCGGTGCCGGACGGGCGGCAAGGGCAAGGACCTTCGACAAAGCGGACATGCCCCGACGCTAGCACCCCCGCCCGGCAGGAAGACCCCTAGGTCAGCCGGTTGTAGGCCAGTTGGGCCAGGGCGGCAGCCTGGTCCCCCAGCACCGAGTCATCGAAAACCACCCGCGGGGAATGGTTCCACGCCGCAGTGACCGGGTTGAGCGACGGCGGCGTCGCGCCCAGGAAGATGAAGGTCCCGGGAACTTCGTTGAGCACCAGCGAGAAGTCCTCCGATCCCATCAGCGGATCCCGGGATTCCAGCACCCGGTCCTCGCCGAAGATCTCGCGCAGCCCGGTGACGGCCTCCCGCGTCCGGTCCGCGTCGTTGCACGTGACCGGGTACCTGATGGTGAAATCCACCTCCGCGCTGCACCCGTGCGCGGCGGCAATGCCCTCGGCGAGCGCCTTGGACTCCACAATCACCCGGTCCAGGGATTCCTCCGACAGGGTGCGCACCGAGGCGCCGAGGCTGGCGGTATCCGGAATGACGTTGATCGCTTCCCCGGCCGAAAGCTGCGTCACCGTGAGCACAATCGGATCGAAGGCGGAGAACCGGCGGGTGGCCATAATCTGCAGCGCGGTGGCGATTTCGGTCAGCGCGGGCACCGGATCTATGGCCGTCTGCGGCTGTGAACTGTGGCCGCCGGAACCCTTCACGGTGATGCGCAGTTCGTTCGCCCCCGCCATCAAGGTACCGGGCTTGGTCCTGAAGACCCCCAGCGGCCCGGGACGCACATGGATGCCGTAGGCGGCAACGGGACGTTCCCCGGCGGCGTCGAGCACGCCCTCGTCCAGCATCAGGCTTGCCCCGTCGTGGCCCTCCTCCCCCGGCTGGAACATGAAGATCACGTTGCCGGAGAGGTCCTGCTGCTGGGCGCAGAGCAGGCGGGCGGCGCCCACGAGGCCGGCAACGTGCAGGTCGTGTCCGCAGGCGTGCATGGCACCGTTGGTGGAGGCATAGTCCAGATCGGTCAGTTCGCTCACCGGCAGGGCGTCCATGTCGCCGCGCAAAAGGACCGTGGGTCCGGGTTCGGCTCCGCGCAGCACGGCGACCACGGACGTGGTCTTGATGCCCAGGATGATTTCCAGGTCCAGCCCCGCCAGGGCAGCGAGAACCTTTTCCTGCGTCCGGGGCAGGTTGATTCCGGTCTCCGGGTCCCGGTGCAGCTCGCGCCGCAGGGCCACCAGTTCAGGCAGGATCGCCTGTGCTTCCTGTACAAACATGCTTGAGGTCCTGTCATCGACGCTGATGGCCGGCTGCCGTCCCGGTCAGCCGTTTACTACCTACGCAGTAAATCATTCCTTTCGCTCCAGCACAGCGGCCGGGGGCCTTCCGGGGCCGTATCCGGGCCGAGGAGGGGACAGGTACCGTCCGGACGGCCCTCATCCCCGGGACCCTCATCCCCGCGGCGGAGCCCCTCCGACCGTGCAGCTCCTAGACTGGGCACCATGATCGAGACCATGGCCTTCGACAGGGTTGGCGCCGAGACCGGCAGCGAAGACCGCGGCCAGGCCCGGCTGAGGTGGCGCACCCGGCTCCCCTGGCGGACCGGGGAGGACTGGGAGCGTCCGGCACCTACCCGCGCGCAGCAGCGCCACGACGTCGTCGGGGCCCTGGTCCTGCTGCTCGTCTCGGCGTTACTCCTCGAGGTCAGCCGCGGAATCGGCGCGCTGGCCGGGGAAACCCGTCCCATCTGGTTCCAGCATCTGGCCCTGGCCGGAATCATCCTGCCGCTGGTGGTGCGCCGCCGCTATCCGGTGGCCGTCATGCTGGTATGCAGCGCCGCGTTTCTGGGCCTCAGCCTGCTGGTGCCCTCGGTCGCCGTCCAGACAACCTTCCAGGCCGCCTATTTCGCCTCCCTCTACACTGCCGTAGCCTGGGCAAAGGACCGGAGGATGCTCTGGCTCGGCACCACCGTGGTCATTGCCGTCATGGCTTTGTGGGTCATCTTCTCCTTCACCGTCTCCTCCTCCTATGACTCCATGCTGGAACGGATCATGGAAGGCGACGACACCCACCGCGGGTTCCTGCCGCCCCTGGTTTCCCTGGCCCTGTACAACCTGGCGATCAACGCCGCCTACTTCGGCGGGGCCATCATGTTCGGCATGAATGCCTGGCGCAGCGCGCACCAGCGTGAACTGCTGGTCCGGCAGTCCGCGCAGCTGGAAAGCCAGGCCACGGAGCTGGCCCGGCAGGCGGTGCTGGACGAGCGCCTGCGCATCGCCCGGGAGCTGCACGACGTCGTCGCCCACCACATCTCGGTTATCGGCGTCCAGGCCGGCGCGGCCCGGCGCGTGCTGGAGAAAAAACCGCAGGCCGCGGCGGAGGCCCTGCAGTCCATCGAGGCATCTTCCCGGGAGGCCGTTGAACAAATGCGGTCCCTGCTGGGCGTGCTCCGCGCCGGGGAGGCCACGGATCCGGAGGCCGACGGCGGCGTGCAGCGCACTCCCGAGCCCGGCCTGGCGGACCTCGCCGATCTGGTGCAGAAGCAGCCGGGCCTGTCCGTGTCCTTCCACCGGGATGTCTCAGAGGTACTGGACCGGGTGCCCGCGCCGCTCGGCCTGTCCATTTACCGCACCGTCCAGGAGTCCCTCGCCAACGTCCGCCGGCACTCCACCGCGGGCTCCGCCGTCGTCGCCCTGCGCACGGGCACCTCGGCGGCCGGCACCGGCTGGGTGGAGGTGGAAACCGTGGACAACGGCAGGCCCCGCACCGGCAGCACCGCCGGCTCGGGCTTCGGCATCCGGGGCATCCGTGAACGGGCCGATCTGCACGGGGGCACCGCGGACATAGGACCCCGGGCCGGTGGGGGTTGGCGCGTCCGGGTCCGTTTTCCCGTGCGCTGACCGCTACCGTGGAAGCCGGGGGCGGCTCCTTGCCGGCGTCCCGGAGGCATGCCGTCTGAAGAAGGAGAGACATACCCGATGGAACCGATCCGGGTCCTGCTGGCCGATGACCAGGCTCTGCTGCGGGCAGGCTTTGCCATGATGCTCTCCGTCGAGGACGAAATCGAAGTAGTGGGCCAGGCCGCCAACGGCCTTGAAGCCGTGGAGTTCGCCGCGGCACACCCCGTGGACATCATCCTGATGGACGTGCAGATGCCGGTGCTGGACGGCATCCGGGCCACCGAACAGGTGGTGCAGGCAGGCACCGCGAAGGTCATTATCCTCACCACCTTCGAACGGGATGACTACCTTTTTGACGCCCTGCGTGCCGGAGCCAGCGGCTTCCTGCTCAAGAACTCCGACCCGGATGACCTGGTCGCGGCGGTGCATGCCGTCGCGGGCGGCAACGCCCTGCTGGCGCCGGAAATGACGGTCCGGGTCATTGAACGCTTCGCCCGGCAGCTGCATGCCGAGGCCGCCGGTTCCCCGGGCATGCCCGCCGGCACCCCGAGGGCAGATAATCCCGCCGGAAACCCTTCGGCCCCCACTGTCGTCCCGTCGGCCGGGACGCTGGCCGGAACGCTGGGCGGGACAATCCCCGGACCGCCCGCGCCGCCGTCGGGCACCGCGGAGCAGCGGAAACTGCTGGCGTCGCTGACCGTCCGCGAGCGCGAGGTACTGGTGAACGTTGCCGCAGGCCGGAGCAATGCCGAGATCGCGGCGGGCATGTTCGTGGCCGAAGCAACCGTGAAAACGCATGTGTCCAACCTGCTGGGCAAGATCCAGGTCCGGGACCGGGTACAGGCCGTGGTGTTCGCCTATGAGTCGGGCCTCATCCTCCCGGGGGACAAGCCGGCCGCCGGCTGAGGCGTGCAGCTTCCCCCCTGCGGGCGATCCGCTCCGGTGCTCTTCTGCCTAAGCTCGAAACAAAGATCGCCACCAGCCCCGGGTTCCGGGAAAAGGAGCAGCCCATGCTGCAGGTCCGCAGCCTCACCCGTCGTTTCGGAGATAAAACCGCCGTGGATGACGTCACCTTCGACGTCCCGTCCGGCAAGATGACCGGCTTCGTCGGCGCCAACGGCGCTGGCAAGACCACCACCATGCGGATGATCATGGGGGTGCTCACGCCCAGCGCCGGGGAAGTCCTGATGGATGATGTACCCCTGACGGCGAAGATGCGCTCCCGCTTCGGGTACATGCCCGAAGAGCGCGGCCTCTATCCCAAGCAGCCGATCCTGGACCAGCTGGTTTATCTCGGCCAGCTGCACGGCATGAGCCAGAATGATGCGCGCAGCTCCGCCAGGGACATGCTGGAACGGTTCGCGCTGGCGGACCGGACCAAGGACAAACTCGAATCCCTGTCCCTGGGCAACCAGCAGCGCGTACAGATCATCGCTTCCCTGATGCACCGGCCCACTGCCCTGATCCTGGACGAGCCGTTCTCCGGCCTGGATCCGGTGGCCGTGGATTCCATGGTGGAACTGCTGCGCGACTACACCGCGCAGGGGGTTCCGGTGCTCTTCTCCAGCCACCAGCTGGACCTCGTGGACCGGCTCTGCGACAACCTGGTGGTTCTGCAGCAGGGCCGGATGATCGCCTCCGGCACCGGCGAGGACCTGCGTGCCCGGGCCGCCACCCGGCACCGGATCATTGTTCATCCCGACGCCGGCTGGATCCGGGAAGAGACCGGCGTGCGTGTGATTGACGTCGCCGGGCCGGACGCCGTCGTCGAATTCGAGGACGACGCCGCCGGTCAGCGCCTGCTCGCCGCAGCCCTGAGCCGCGGCACCGTGGAGCAGTTCTCCCCCATCCGCCCGTCCCTGAGCGAGATCTACCGTGAGGTCACAGCATGAGCACCGAACGCAGCACCGCCGGCACCGCACCCTGGGCCATCGTCACCCTCCGCGAGGTGATGGTGAAGGCCCGTGACCGCAGCTACCTCATCTCTACTCTGGTCACCCTGCTGATCATCGTGGGCACCGTCCTGTTCAACGCGTTTATGAGTTCCCGCGGCGCAGAGTACACGGTGGCCGTCACCGGCAGCGAGGGCCAGGCGGTCGTCGCCCTCGCGGACGAGGCCGGACAGGCCGACGGCGGCAACACGGTCTTCAGCAGCGTCACCGCCGACTCCCCCGAGTCCGCCCTGCAGCTGGTCCGCGACGACGAGGCCGACGCCGCCCTGGTGAGCGACGGCAGCACCTGGACCCTCACCGGCCTCAGCGAAATCGACAACGGCCTGCAGGCGGACCTGTCGGAGGCACTGCGCGGCTACGCCCTGGAGGCCAATGCGGCCGATGCCGGCACCACCGCCGAGGCACTGCTGGCCGGCTCCGAGCTCGAAGCGGAGCTGCTGGAGGGAAGCGCGGAGAACCAGCTTCTGGCCACCATTGTCGGCTTTGTCTTCGCCTTCCTGTTCTACATGGCCGCGATTGTCTTCGGCATGGCCATCGCCACCTCGGTGCTGGAGGAAAAGCAGAACCGGGTGGTGGAAATCCTGGCCACCGCCATCCCCATCCGGCAGCTGCTCTACGGCAAGGTGGCCGGCAACACCATCCTCGCCATGGTCCAGCTCGCCCTCTATGCCGGTGCCGCCCTGCTGGCACTGAACCTCACCGGAACCGCTGAAACCGTGGGAACCATCATCCCGGCGTCGGGCTGGTTCCTGGTCTTCTTCCTGGCCGGGTTCCTGATCCTCGCCTCCGCCTGGGCCATGATCGGCTCCATGGCCAGCCGCAGCGAGGATCTGAACAACAGCTCCGCGCCGGTGCTCACCGTGATCATCGTCGCCCTGTTCGCCGGCATGTTCGCCAAGGGGCAGCTGCTGGTTACTGCTTCCTTCGTGCCGGTGGTCTCCTCCGTGGCCATGCCGGTACGGATGCTCAACGGCGAGGTGCCGCTCTGGCAGACCCTGGCCTCCCTGGCCATCGCCCTGGTGGCCGCCTACGGCCTGCTGCGCTTCGGCGAGCGGATCTACCGCCGCGCCGTTATGCAGAGCGGCGGCTCGCTGACCCTGCGCAAGGCCATGAAGCTGGAGCAGTAGCCTGTGGGGCGGGGAGCCCTGCTCCCCGCCCCACGCCGAGCCGTGACGGCTTAGCCGGGGTATTGCCGGCGCAGCTCGGCCTTGCGGATTTTTCCGCTCGCCGTCCGGGGAAAGTCCTCCACCATCGTGACGGTGCGGGGCACCTTGTACCGGGCCAGGCGGCCGAAGAGGTGTTCCTGCACTTCTTCGGAAGTCAGCGCATATCCCTCCCGCAGACTGATCAACGCGTGCGGGACTTCGCCCCATTTGCTGTCCGGCACCCCGATCACGGCCACGGCGGCCACGGCCTCCAGCTCGGCGACGGCCTGCTCCACCTCGGCCGGATAAATGTTCTCCCCGCCGGAAATGATCATGTCCTTCAGCCGGTCGGAGATGAACAGGTACCCGTCGTCGTCGAAATAGCCCATGTCCCCGGACCGGAACCAGGCGCCTTCGGCGTAGGCATCCGTGGTGGCAGCGGGCCGGTTCCAATAGGAGCGGATGACGTTGGGTCCGGAAATCTGGATCTCCCCCACTTCCCCCGCCGGAAGCACCGCGCCGTCCGGACCCGCAACCCGCACGTCGGTGAAAAAGTGCGGCAGCCCGGCGGAACCGGCCTTTTCCCGGGACCGGGCCGCTGGCAGTGCGGTGGCACCCGGAGCCGTTTCCGTCATTCCATAACCGTTGGAGAAGGACAGCCCGCGGGCCTCATAGGCCTCCAGGACGCGCAGGGGCACCGCCGATCCGCCGCAGGTGATGGTGGTCAGCGAACTGATGTCCCGCTTATCCCAGTCCGGATGCTCACACAGCATCTGGAACGTGGTGGGCACGCCGCTGATATAGGTGGCCGCGTACTGCTCAATGGCGGCCAGCGTGCGGCCGGGTTCGAACCGTGTTTCCAGCACCACCGTTCCCCCTTTGAGGAGCACCGGCAGCACACCCATGTCCAGCGACGCAACGTGGAACATCGGGGAGATCATCAGGGCTACTTCGGTCCCGGACACGTCATAGTCCACCAGCACGTTGTAGCAGTTCCAGGCCAGGTTGGCGTGGGACAGCAGGGCACCCTTGGGCTGTCCCGTGGTGCCGGAGGTGTAGAGGATCATCGCCGCGTCATCCAGGCCAACCGGCAGGTCCAGCCGGTCCGGGGAGGCCCCGGCAATCACGGCGTCGAAGTCCGGCACTGCTGCGTCCGCCCCCGGAACGCCGCCCGCCGCCCCGCCCGCCGCCGGCCGACCGGCGGATGCGGCGCCGTCGGCCACTTCCAGCCGCACGGTCACCGACGTGTCGGCGGACCCCAGCTGCGCCAGCCCGGCAAGCGCACCCGTGTGCACCAGCACGAGGCTGCCCGAATCCTGCAGCGCAAACCGGATCTCCGGCGGCGCCAGGCGGGTGTTCAGCGGAACAAAAACGGCGCCCAGCGTTCCCGCGGCGAAGAACGTCTCCAGAAAGGCCGGATGATTGTCCCCGAGGAACGCTACCCGCGTGCCGCGGTCCACGCCGGAGGCACGCAGCGCCTGTGCCAGCCGGTTGATCCGCTCGTCCAGCTCCGAGTAGCTGATGCTGCGGCCCTGGAAGACCAGCGCCGTCCGGCCGGCGGATTTACGGCGCCGGCGGTGTATCCAAGATCCCAGCCCTTGGTTTTCCATGGCGCTACTGCACCGTCATGGCATCGACGTCCGGTTCCTTTGCAACGAACTCGTACTTCAGCATCAGGGCACCCATATCGTCCAGCTGATCGCTGCGGAGTTCGCCGTCAAACTCCTCCATGTTGAGTTTCTCGGCCACTGCGGCGTCCATTCCCATGAAGGCCGGCAGCGTGGCACGGACGTCGTCGACGTTGGCCTGTGCCTGCGTCAGCGTTTCGGTGACGGCTTCCTTGAAGGCCTTGACCGTGTCAGGATTCTCGTCCGCGTACCGGCCGGAGGTGAAGGTGACCATGGTGGGCATCCCGGGGACCGCTTCCTGGTTCGGATAGCCAACCAGCGCGTAGTCCGGATTGGCCAGGGCGCGGCTCAGGAAAGGTTCGGGCAGCCAGATGGCGTCCGTGTTGCCCATTTCCAGCTGGGCTTCCATGTCCGGGAACGGCAGTTCATTGAACTTGATCTTCTCCGGATCCGCACCGTCCAGGGCAGCGGCTTCCATGATGGTCAGATCGCCCTGGGTGTTGATCGCGTTGACGGTAGTGGTTTTTCCTTCCAGGTCCCCGAAGGAAGTGATTCCTGAATCGGCCCGGGTCACCACGCCGTTGATGTCATTGCCTTCGGCCAGCGAGTTGGAATATCCGGACACGATCTTCATGTCCAGGCCCTTGTCCTTCGCCACCATGACTGACAGCGGATTGCCCACGGCAAACTGGATGTCTCCCGTGGAGACTGCCGGCAGCATGGCTGCGCCGCCCGTGCCCGGCTGGAGCTCGATATCCAGCCCGTGCTTTTCAAAGATGCCCTCATCGATGCCGTACTGCATGGCCGAGGACGGGGCGATGGACAGGACCCCCACCACTATCTCCTGCATTTCCCCGCTGCCGGAACCGGCGCTGCCCGACGGCGAGGATTCGGCGTCGGATCCCGCAGTGGAGCCCCCGGAGCAGCCGGTCAGGGCCAGTGCCAGCAGAACTCCGCCTGCCGCAGCAGTGGACAGTTTCCCGGTGATCGTGTTCCTCATGACCTACCTCTTCATTGTGGTGGTTGAGCGGTGCCCTGGCCGTCACTCCGGCGGCGGATCCGAGACCTGCCGCGCCCCGTGGCGGTGTGTGATCCATGTCACCCCGAATCGTTGAAAATGTCAACAGAATTTTTCCCGCGCACCGGCGGGCACCGGACCCCGGGTTCGCTTAAAAGCCGGTGCGGCGGTCCGCCAAAGCAGACCGCCGCACCGGTGCCAAGCCGCGCCCGCGGCGACGCCCGACGACGGGCGCGTGGGTGACCCTAGATCCCCTTTTGCATCAGGGCGGCCAGGGAGCGGAACCTGTCATTGCGCTCCAAATCGTCCAGCAACACGGGCTCGCCGTCGGGACCGCAGAGGGGAATCCGCCAGTTCGGATACTCATCTGCGGTCCCCGGCTGGTTCTGGGTTTTCTTCTCGCCCACCAGATCGGCGAGGGCCACACCCAGAAGCACCGAGGGGGTCTGCAGGATGAATTCGTGCAGCGCCTCCACGGTCTGCTGCACTTCCTCGCCGTGCATCTGTCCGGCCACCTGCCCGGCGGCGGATTCGGGCAGCAGTCCGCGCTGCCGGAGCGCGTCCAGGACGGCCTCCTGCGCCTCGCTGTCGGCCTTGCGTTCTTCTTCCACCGGCCGGTTAAGCAGGCCCAGGGATTCGCGCAGGTTTACGTGTTCCCCGGCCAGGTACCCCGCCGTCGGCGGGAGGTCATGGGTGTTGACGCTGGTCAGCGCACCCGTCCGGTAGTCCTCCGGGGCACGCGGGCCGTCGTCGGTCTGCTCGAACCACAGGATGGAGGTGCCCAGCACTCCGCGCTCCGCGAGGTATTCCTGGACCCACGGCTCGAAGACGCCCAGATCTTCACCGATAACGACGGCGCCGGCCCGCTGCGCCTCCAGCGCCAGGATGCCGATCATGGCCTCGTGGTCGTAGTACACGTACGCGCCCTCGCCCGGGGACTCGGCGCCCTGCGGGATCCACCAGAGCCGGATCAGGCCCAGGATGTGGTCCACCCGGATACCTCCGGCATGCCGGAGGATGGTGCGGATCATGTCGCGGTAGGCGGCGTAGCCGGACTCGGCCAGGCGTCCCGGGTGCCACGGCGGCTGGCTCCAGTCCTGGCCGCGCTGGTTGAACATGTCCGGCGGTGCGCCCACGGAGATTCCGGCGGTCAGCACATCACGGAGCATCCAGGCATCGGCGCCGCTCGGGTGCACTCCCACGGCCAGGTCGTGGATCACGCCGATGCCCATGCCGGCCTTCTTTGCGGCCCGCTGGACGGCTTCGAGCTGCTCATCGCAGATCCACTGGAGCCATTTGAAGAAATCGATCCGGTCCTGCAGCCTGGGCAGCCGGCTGACCACGTAGTCGCTCTCCGGGCCGGTGGCCTCGGCCCATTCCGGAGCGCCGGGGGCCAGTTCCTCGGCCAGGGCACACCAGCGGGCAAAGTTCTCCAGGCCCTGCCCGGCGTCAGCCGTGAAGGCGTGGAACTGCTTTCGCCGGCTGGGGCTGCGCTTGACCCGGTAGACGTCCTGGAGCACCTCCAGTTTGGCGGCATAGCTGGCATTGCGGTCCAGTTCCGCCGAGGAGGTGTTGGCCGGGTACAGCGAGCGGGCCGCTTCCTCGGCGGCCTGCCGCTGGCTGTCCGGAAGGTAGGCGTACTCCGGTACGGCTTCCACCCGGATGTACAGCGGATTGAAGAACCGCCGGGTGGTGGGCAGATACGGGGACGGCTCGATGGGGGGCACTGGCTCCGCAGCGTGCAGCGGGTTGATCAGGACAAACCCGGCGTCGTAATCCGTGCCCGCAACGGCGGCGAGGTCCGCCAGATCGGTGAGGTCCCCAATCCCCCAGGACCGGGAGGAACGGACGGAGTACAGCTGGGCCTGCACACCCCAGGCGCGGTGGCCCTGGAGCGCGTCCGCAGTGTCGAGCCGGTCAGGGGTCACCACCAGCACGGCGCTGCCGGAAATGTCGCCGCAGTGCACCTCCAGGCGGTGCCAGCCCAGGTCCAGGCCCGCGGGCAGGGGAACCATGGTGCGTGCCACGGCTGCGCCGTCCACGTCGCGTTCCTCAACCGGGGCGGACGGCCAGTCGAGTTCCTGCGCGGAGCCTTCTTCCAGATGGAGCGTCAGCTGCGCGGAGCTGCCCGGCGGCAGGTGGACCGGCACGGTGCCGGGCTTGCCCCGGCGGACGACGACGGTGGGCGGCAGCACCCGCTTCCAGGCGGCCGTCTTCGACTCGGCCAGGGACCGCTCCAGGTCCTGTTCCGAGCCGGTGGCCAGGCCCATCGCGGACAGGACGCTGCGCAGTGTGGAATCCGAGACCGGCTGCTCTGAGCCGTCCCATCCGGTGAAGGTGGTGGCCACCTTGTGGAAATCGGCGAGCTGGTGAAGCAGATCCGGTGCGGACAGGGCATTGGGCTTTTCACTCATGAACCCAATCTATGGCCCCGGCCCCGCTGAACGCACTTCCGTCACCGGGGCACGGGCCCTGCCCGCTAGGGGTGTTCCTGCGTCAGCCGCCAGTTGTCCTGGTAATCCGGATGGTCCTCATGCACGGCAGCGAGGGCGGAGAGCGCCAGCTGCGTCCATTCCAGTTCCTCGCGGAACTGCGGATCGTCGTCGGGATCCACCACCATGCGCGACAGGGCATGGCGGCGGGCGCCACCGATGATCTCGATGACCATCAGCTTCGTTTCGCATTCCTTCAGCAGCCGCTCCTCGTACCAGCGGTCTGAGAGTGAAACGTCGGAGGATGCGAGTAGTTTGCGGGCTTCGGAGATGTCTTCCTGGAAACGTGTGACCAGGAAATCGACGATATCCATGGCCGAATCGTACCTGCCCCGGTGCCTGCCGGTCAGGAGTCCATGCACGAACGGGAATATTTAAGACCCAAGCCGTGGTTGCTGTAAGTATCAACTAAACAGGAGACGCCTTTTGCCGGTAGCCAACGTCCACTCCCCCCGTACGACGGCGCGCGCCAAGCGTGTGCGCAGTATCCGTTCCCTCCGCCGCGGAGACACCGTAGAAGCCCGCAGCGGCGGCACCACCTATTTCCGCGGGGAGGTCCAGGACACCGCCCCCGGTCTGTCCACTGTCTGGATCCGCGATGAGTCCACGGGCCTGCGGACGGCGGCCAGCATGGACGACTTCACGTTCTGGAAAGTGTAGCCACTCCGCTTCCGGGCGGGCTCAGCGGTCAACCAGGGCGCCTGCACTGAGGTTCAGGGTGGCGGCCGTCATGCTCGCAGCCCGGTCCGAGGCTGCGAAGGCGGCCACGTTGCCGACGTCGTCCAGGGTGGCGGCGCGGCCCAGCATCGTGGAGCGGGTCATGGCGTCGGCGATTTCGCCGGCGCCTTCCATGTTCTGCGGCAGTGTTTCCGGAATCCCGCCGCTGCGCAGGGTCAGCACCCGGATCCCGTAGGATCCCAGCTCACTGGACAGCTGGCGGCGCATGGATTCCATCGCTTCGAAGGCCGTCTGCAGCCCGCCCAGGAACAGGCCGGGCACCGGATTCCCGGATCCGCCGAACACCAGGATCACCCCGGACCGCTGCCGCATCATATGCCGGGCGGCGGCCTGGGAGGTCAGGAAAAAAGTCTCGACGGCGGTGGCGACCGGCCGCAGGTAGTCTGCCACGGACATTTCAGCCATCGGCATCCCCTGCACATCTCCGTGCTGGATCACGTTCATGGAGATGTCCAGGCTGCCGGCGGCTGCCACCACGTCATCGGCATGCTCGTTCACCGCCCTCTCGTTCGTGGCATCCACCAGGGCGGTTTCCACCGTCCCGCCGTGATGCCGGATCCTCTCCGCCACGGCTTCGAGCGGGCCGGGTGTGCGTCCCGCGAGGAACACCCGCGCCCCCTCCCGGGCAAAGGCGGATGCCACCGCTCCGCCGATACTGCCGCCTCCGCCGTAGATGACGGCATTCCTGCCGTTGAGCATCGGTTCCATGGTTCCGCCTTCCGGTTGCCTGCCGGTCCGAGCCGCCCCGCTGATCCCCCGGTCCCCATCTTGGGCCGCTGCCCCTTTCGGACACAATGTCCGCCGGCCGGCGGCGGAGACCTAGCATGGAGACAACGGCCGCGGAGTGACCTGCGGCACATTTGCAAGAGAACGGAGCCGTATCCAATGTTCGATGCCCTCACTGTCCGGGAACCACTGGCACCTGCGGTACTGCTGTGCGACCGGCATCCAGCCGACTCGGTGGCCTTTACCGTCATTGAACAGGACCTGTCTGCCACGGACCTGACGTACGGGGAACTGCAGGAGAGCTCTGAGCGGGCAGCGGCGGCGCTTGCCCGGCTGGGGGTGCGCCGCGGGGACCGGGTGGCAACCCTGATGGGCAAGAGCGGAAACCTGGTGACCGTGCTCCTGGGCCTCTGGCGGCTCGGGGCGGTCCATGTGCCGCTCTTCACCGCGTTTGCCACGCCCGCCATTTCCGTGCGGCTGTCCACCAGCGGCGCCCGGGTGGTGGTGGCCGACGGAAACCAGCTGGACAAGGTTGTTCCTCTGGTTTCCGAGCTGGGCCTGACGGTCCTTGCCTCCGGACCGGCCCCGGATTCCGCCCCGGAGATTCCGGACTGGGAGCAGCTGCTTTCAGCCGAACAGGCCGGCATGCCGGCGGTGGTCCTGAACCCGGAGGACCTGCTCGTGGAAATCTTCACGTCAGGCACCACCGGGGCGCCCAAGGGGGTGCCCGTGCCGATGCAGGCACTCGAAGCGTTTTCCGCCTACTTCCACCATGGCCTGGATGTCCAGGAGCAGGACGTGTTCTGGAACGCTGCCGATCCGGGCTGGGCCTACGGCCTGTATTACGGAATCCTGGCGCCGCTGGCTGCAGGCCGGCGGAACCTGCTGCTGCGCGGCGGCTTCAGCGCCAAGCTGTGCTGGCAGGTTCTGGAGCGGTTCGGCGTCACGAACTTCGCCGCCGCGCCCACCATTTTCCGCTCGCTGCGTGCGGAGGCGCCCGACGGCGTCGGCCCCCTGGCGCTGCAGCGCGCCTCCAGTGCGGGCGAACCGCTGGATGCGGAAACCATCGAATGGGCCACCCGCTGCCTGGGCACCGCCGTGCGGGACCACTACGGGCAGACGGAAATGGGCATGTGCATTGTGAACGGCTGGGAGGAGACGGTGTCCCGGGAGATCCGCCCGGGGTCGATGGGCCACGCCCTGCCCGGCTACCGCACCGAAGTGCTGGCGCTGGAAGAGGACACCGCGGCCGCACCGGGTGAGAAGGGACGGGTCGCCATTGATGTTCCGGCCAGCCCGCTGATGTGGTTCCGCGGGTACACGGACAATCCGGAGAAAACCGCCGAACGCTACAGCAGTGACGGGCGCTGGTACTTCACCGGGGATACCGGTGCCCGCGATGCCGACGGCTATACCTACTTCTCCGCCCGGGATGACGACGTGATCATCATGGCCGGCTACCGGATTGGCCCGTTCGAGGTCGAATCCGTGCTGGCCACGCATCCCGAGGTGGCCGAAAGCGCCGTGATCGGGGTGCCGGACGAACTGCGCGGAGAACGGCTTGAGGCCTACGTGGTGCTCCGTTCCGGCACCGGGTCCCCCGAGCTGGCGGCGGAGCTGCAGCAGTTGGTGAAAACGCAGTACGCCGCGCACGCCTACCCGCGGGCCGTGCACTTTGTGGACGAGCTTCCGAAAACGCCGAGCGGGAAGCTGCAGCGTTTCCTGCTGCGTGCTTCCCGCTCGGCGTCGGAGTCGGAACCGCCCGTAAACGCCTAGATCAGCGCGTCCGAAAGGAAGTTCGGCGTTCCGAAGCGGTGCGCGGTGATGCTGACGGCCTGCTCGTGCAGGAACGGCAGCAGCTCCAGGCGGCCGGATTCGGTGACGGGCTGGGCGTACACGGCAATATCCGGGGTGCCGCCGGTGGCCTCGGCCAGCGCCGACACGGAGCCGCCGATCAGCCGGACCCGGCCGGAAGCCAGCGCGGCAGCGCCGGCCAGCCAGGCGGCGTCGTCCTCCACCCGGAACTCCAGTTCGAGTTCGGCGAGGACGGCCCGCACGCCGGCGGGAAGGTCGACGGCGGTGGACACGGTCACTGTTGACCCTGCCGTCAGCGCTGCGGCCAGGACCCGGACGAGCCGGGCTGCCGGCTGGCCCTCGGACAGGCGCACGGTGACCGGAACGGGGACGTACCGGAAGACGTTGCGCTCGGCGGACAGGACGGAGACGTCCTTGGCGGTGCCGAACTCGTTGTTCCACGCCCGTGCGTCGCTGTTCGCCGCGCGGCGGAGGAAGGCGGCGTCGTCGGCGGTGAAGACCGACCCGGCGGATTCCGCGGCAGCCACCAGGCGTGCTGACGGTGCTGCAGCGGGCAGTTCGACGGCCGCTTCGGAGGTGCCGGCAACGGCTTCCCAGTTGCCGAGGCCTATCAGGTAGTTCGGGCCGCCGGCCTTCGTACCGGCACCCACGGCGGATTTCTTCCAGCCGCCGAAGGGCTGGCGGCGGACGATGGCACCGGTGATGCCGCGGTTCACATACAGGTTGCCGGCCTCGATCCGGTTCAGCCACACATCCATTTCCGCCGGTTCGAGCGAGTGCAGGCCGGCGGTGAGGCCGTAGTCGATGTCATTGGCCATGTCGATGGCCTCTTCCAGCGTCTCGGCCGTCATCACGCCGAGGATCGGCCCGAAGTATTCGGTGAGGTGGTATTCGGAGCCGCGGCGGACGCCGGTGCGGATGCCCGGGCTCCACAGCCGGCCGCTCTCATCCAGCTGCTCGGGCTGCAGCAGCCAGGTTTCCCCTTCCCCGAGCTCGGTGAGGCCCCGCAGCAGCTTGCCGGCGGCCGGTTCGATGACCGGGCCCATCTGCGTGGTGGGATCCTCAGGGTAACCGACCTTCAGGGACTGGACGGCGTCCACGAGCTGGTTCCGGAAGCGCGGGGACTTCGCCACGGACCCGACCAGGATGACCAGGGACGCGGCGGAGCACTTCTGCCCGGCGTGCCCGAAGGCGGACGCGGCAACATCGCGGGCCGCGAGGTCGAAGTCCGCGCTCGGAGTGACGATCACGGTGTTCTTACCCGAGGTTTCCGCCAGCAGCGGCAGGTCCGGGCGGAAGGAACGGAACAGTTCGGCCGTCTCGTAGCCGCCGGTGAGGATCACGCGGTCCACGGCCGGGTTCGAGATCAGCTGCCGGCCCAGTTCCTGCTCGCCCAGCTGCACCAGCTGCAGGACATCGCGGGGGACGCCGGCTTCCCAGAGCGCTTCGACCATGACCGCGCCGCAGCGCGCGGACTGGCGGGCGGGCTTGATGACGACGGCGGAGCCGGCGGCCAGCGCGGCCAGGGTGGACCCGGCGGGGATGGCCACCGGGAAGTTCCACGGCGGGGTGACCACGGTCAGACGGGACGGGACAAAGCGGGCACCCTCTACGGTGTCGAGTTCGCGGGCGAGCTCGGCGTAGTAGTGGGCGAAGTCGATGGCTTCGGAAACCTCGGGGTCCGACTGGTCCAGGGTCTTGCCGGTTTCCGCGGCCATGACCTCCATCAGTTCCGCACGGCGGGCTTCGAGGACCTGGCCGGCACGGTGCAGCACCTCGGCGCGTTCGGCACCGCTGAGCGCTCCCCAGGCCTTGGCAGTGGTGACCGCGGTGGTGATGACGGCGTCGAGCTCCGCTTCGGTGTTGACCGCGGCGGCGGCGACGGCGGCCTTGCCCAGGTCCGAGCCGGGGACGCGGGAGAGGATGTCCCGTCCCCAGGCCTGGTTGGCGGGCAGCGACGGGTCGCTGTCCGGGGTGTTGTCGAAGCTGTCCGTGGCGGCAGCGGCGGCGGGCAGGTTCCGGTCCTGGACGCGGTGCGGGGCAGGCACGGTGGTATCCAGGTTTTCCAGCGACGCCAGGAAGCGCAGTTTCTCGCGTTCGAACAGTGCCTCGTTCTCGGCCAGTTCGAACACGGCGGACATGAAGTTCTCCGAGCTGGCGCCTTCTTCGAGGCGGCGGATCAGGTAGGCGATGGCGACGTCGAACTCCGCCGGGTGCACCACCGGGGTGTAGAGCAGCAGGCTGCCGACGTCGCGGCGCACCACTTCGGCCTGGCCCGCGGCCATGCCCAGCAGCATTTCGAATTCAATGCCGTCCCGGACCCCGCGTTCCCCGGCCAGCAGCCAGGCGAAGGCGACGTCGAACAGGTTGTGCCCGGCGACGCCGATGCGTACGTTCCCAATGCGGTCCGGGTGCAGGGCGTAGTTGATCACGCGCTTGTAGTTGGTGTCGCTGTCCGCCTTGGTGTGCCAGGTGGCCAGCGGCCAGCCGTGCAGGGAGGCTTCGACCTGTTCCATCGGCAGGTTGGCCCCCTTGACCACGCGCACCTTGATGGCGGCGCCGCCGTCGGCCCGGCGTGCGGCCGCGAAGTCCTGCAGCCGCATCATGGCCGAGAGGGCATCCGGCAGATAGGCCTGGAGCACGATGCCGGCTTCCAGGTCCCGAAATTCGGGGTTGGAGAGGATGCCGGTGAAGACCGCCATGGTCATCTCCAGGTCCTTGTACTCCTCCATGTCCAGGTTGATGAACTTCTTCACCGGAGACTGGGCTGCCCGGCGGAAGAGCGGGGTCAGTGACTCGATAACGTGTTCAACGGCTTCGTTGAAGGCCCATGGGGAGTGCGGGGCCACGGTGGCGGAGACCTTGATGGAGACGTAGTCGACGTCGTCGCGGGCCAGCAGGGCGTGGGTGCCTTCGAGCCGGCGCGCTGCCTCGTGCTGGCCGAGGACGGCCTCGCCGAGGAGGTTCATGTTCAGCCTGATGTTGTCCTTGCGGATACCGGCGATGGCCTTGCCCAGCTTGGCGTCCGTGGCATCCACAATCAGGTGGCCCACCATTTCGCGCAGCACCTTGCGGGCGGCGGGAATGACCACCTGCGGAACTACCGGGCCGAGGATGCCGCCGGCGCGCACGGCAGCGCGCATGTACCAGGGCAGGAAGCCGGGCACGCGGGGCGCCAGTGCTGCGAGGTTGCGGGCGGCGACGCGGATATCTTCGGGGCGTACAACGCCGTCCACGAAGCCGACGGTGAAGCCCAGGCCGTCGGGGTCCTTCAGGACGCCGGCCAGCTGGGCGGCCGAGGCGTCCACGGGGACGGCAGCGGCCTCGGTGAGCCAGCGGCGGACCAGGGCTACGGACTGCTCTGCCAGCTCGGCGTTGGGGACAGCATCCGCGACGGCGCGGTCCTCAAAGGTATCGGTCATTGTCCTGGTGCTCTTTTCGTCTAACAAGTGGTTATCCCCCGGGGTACTGACCCATCATCCGCTTGTAGTTCAATTAGATAAAGCGATCTTTTCTGACTGGTACTGGTCAGCTTTCCTGAACAATCGAGGAGGAGTTCCGAGTGCTGGATATCCGCCGTCTGCGGCTGCTGCGCGAGCTGAAGGTGCGGGGTACTTTGGCATCCGTGGCCACTGCCCTGAACTTCAGCCCTTCCTCGGTTTCGCAGCAGCTGGCCCTGCTGGAAAAGGAAGTGGGGGTGGAGCTGCTGCGCAAAACCGGACGGCGGGTCACCCTGACTCCGCAGGCCGAGATTCTGGTGGACCATGCCGCGCAGATCCTGGACTCCATGGAACGGGCGGAGGCGGATCTGGCGGAGTCCCTGACCACGGTTGCGGGCACGGTCCGGCTGGCGGTTTTCCAATCCGCCGCGCTGGCCCTGATGCCGGATGCCCTGACGATCCTGGGCCGGGACTACCCCGAGGTGCGGATTGAAATGACGCAGCGCGAACCGGAAACGGCGCTGTATGAGACGTGGGCACGGGATTTCGACCTGGTGATTGCCGAGCAGTATCCCGGGCATGCGGCGCCCCGGCACCCCGGGCTGGACCGGATGGAGCTGACCACCGACGCCATCCACCTGGCGGTGCCGTCGGGCGGCCTGGACGACGGCGGGATCCGTTCCCTCGCCGACACTGCATCCCTCGCCTGGGTGATGGAGCCCCGCGGGGCGGCGTCACGGCACTGGGCCGAGCAGGCGTGCCGGCAGGCGGGGTTCGAGCCGGATGTCCGGTACGAGACCGCTGACCTGCAGGCGCAGATCCGGCTGATCGAGTCCGGCAACGCCGTCGGTCTTATGCCGGAGCTGGTGTGGACCGGCCGCACGCCGACCGTCCGGCTGCTGGAACTGCCGGGCAAGCCCCGGCGGACCATCTTCACTTCGGTGCGCGAGGCCGGCAGCCGGCGTCCAGCCATCCTTGCCTGCCGCGAGGTGCTGGAACGGACCGCCCGGCTGGTGGCGTAGCCGGCCGTGCCTGTGGTTCCGGGGTGGGACTGAAGAGCGGCCCCGGCCTACGCCGGAAGGGCGGCCCTTGTTCCCATCATCCCGCCCCGGGTTCTAGCGGGCCCGATACGGCGCACAACCGGTCTCGAGCTCCGCAGCGGCACGAGACCAGGTCTCGGGGTTGAAGGTCCAGGCGGAACCCGGGCTGTCAGCAATCATTAGCGTGTTCTCCACCGGGGAGGACAGCTCCTTCAACTGCGGCAGCATCTGTTCAGGGGCATCCTTGGCCAAACCCTGGATCTCCTGGTGAAGGGCGCGGGCGGTTTCCACGCTTCCTTCGAACCTGCTGGTCCCGCCACCGATTTTCACGAGGGAGGTGACCTGTTGGAGCGGGCCGTTACCGTCGGCCCCGAGGAGCCTGCGGCACGTTTCCCCTGCTGAGTCCAGTGCCACTGCCTCGGCGGTCGACCCGGCACCTGCCGCGGCGGAAGCAGGGGCGGAAGCAGGGCCGGAAGCCGGGGCGGAGGCAGCTCCCGGCTCCGTTGGCTCCGCGCCGCAGCCGGTGATGAGCAGCAGAGCCAGGATCGGAATGGCGGCGGCGGCTTTCCTCATGGTCTCCCCTGGAAATCGTGGACAGTTGCCCCAACCTAGCACCTGCACCGGACCGGCGGGGCTTTTGGCGCCGCTGCCTTCCCGGCACGCCTACTGAGCAGCTAATGGGGCTATGACCGCGCGATAAGCCCGTTATCTGCTCAGCAGTCCTGATCCAGCGGGCAACACAACAGCTACCCCGGCCCCGCACACCAAAACGGCGGACCCCGAAACCCGGGACCCGCCGTCGTGCGCTTAGAAGTCGTGCGCTCAGGAGGTGTGGAACCTAGCGGCCGCTACCGGACCCCGAACCGGAGCCGGAGCCGGAGGACCCCGAACCCGAACCGCCGGACCCCGATCCGCTGGACTTTCCGTGGCTGGAGGAATCGTCGATGTCCGTGTCGATCTGCTCCTTGCGGACCTCTTCGGACACGCTCTCCGTGCCGGTCACCGTCTCGGTCTCCAGGCGTACGCGCTCCACCGGCTCCGTGTGCTTGGATACCACTGCCTCTTCGGCGTGGAGCGTCACTTCGTGCTCGTCCTCGGTGAGTTCAGCACCTGAGAGGGCATCACCGGCGTTGGCATCCGTGATGGGTTCACGCTCGATCCGCACTTCCTCGTGGCTGACCGGCACCTGCTTGGTGACGGTCTCCGTCACGATGTACTTGCGCAGCCGCGCCTTGCCCACAGCCCGGTTTTCGGTGCCGACGTTGAGGCGTTCCTCCGAACGGGTCATGGCGTCGTCTCCGCTGATTCCCGAATGCGAGGAATCCGTGCGCGACGAATCCGAATCCGTGTGCATGGAATCCGAAAAGTCGGACGTCCCCGTGCTGCTGGAGGTTCCGGCCGTTTGGCTGTCCGAAACCGTGCCGCTGCGCAGGTCACTGTCCCGCGTGCCCGTTATCGTGTCGGTTTCGGAAATCGACTCGGACGAGCCGTCGTCGTAGCTGAATCCGTAGTACCGGTAAAGGGTGACTTCCTCCTCGGGGCTGATCGACCCGTCGCTTTCAATGTGCGGCGCGTTCCGTACCTCTTCCTTGGAGTAGGGAACCATAACGTCAACACCCTCAACGGTTGCCTCACTGAGGGGAATGAACGTTTCCGACGTACCGAAGAGGCCGGTGTTCACGGTGACCCATGCCGGTTCGTCGGTCTGGTCATCCAGGTAGAAGGTGCCTACGGAACCGATCCGGTCACCGTTCGGGCCCATCACATTGCCTGAACCACTCATAAGTCCTTCGACCTGCTGATTCGTGATCATCTTGTTCTCCTCGCGACTGCGAATCCGCCGAGCCGGTTGACCGACGGCAGTTCACCACACGCCTGAGCGGAGACAACACGGGCGATGGCTGAACCGCCTGCGGCTCCGGGCCGGCTGGTTGCGTGGTGGGAAACCTGGCACAGATACCAAGCCCACTTACAATTCCACCCGCCAGCCGGGAGAGCGTCAATAGGTACTTACTGAGAGGAAGGAACTACGCGTCCTGCTGCAGGGTGTCCCGGACCTGCCGGCGAAGCACCTTGCCCAGCATCGACTTGGGCAGTTCCTCGATGGCCACGATCCTGCGCGGCACCTTGTAGGGAGTCAGCCGTTCGCGGCAGTAGGCGCGCAGCGCAGCTTCATCCAACTCGGAGCCTTCCTGCAGTACGACGGCGGCCACTACCTGCTCGCCGCCGTCCGCCTTGGGCAGGCCCACCACGGCGGCATCGAGGATGTGCTGGGCGGTGCGCAGCACGTCCTCCACCTCGGAGGGGGACACGTTGAACCCGCCGGTGATGATGAGTTCCTTGCGGCGGTCCACCACCTTCACGAAGCCGTCCCCGTCCACCGTGACAATGTCACCGGTGCGCAGCCAGCCGCCGTCGAGCAGGATTTCGGCCGTGTCCTCCGGGTTGTTCCAGTACCCGGCGAAGACCTGGGGCCCGCGGATCAGCAGTTCACCGGCGGCTCCGGGTTCGACGTCGTTCTCCGGGTGTTCCGGGTCCACCACGCGCATCTCGGTGCTTGGGAACGGTACACCGATGGTGCCGTTCCGGCGCGAGTCAGCAAACGGATTGCCCAGGGCCACCGGCGAGGATTCGGTGAGGCCGTAGCCTTCCACCAGCAGGCCGCCGGAGACCTCTTCCCAGAGTTTCACGGTCGCGGCAGGCAGGGTCATGGCGCCGGAGATGGCGTAACGGATGGTGGACAGGTCCACGCCGCGCTTCTTGGACTCGTGGGCGGTTTTTTCGTAGATCGGCGGAACGGCGCAGAAGACGGTGGGTTTGGATTTTTTGGCTGCGGTCAGCACCAGATCCACGTCGAACTTGGGGAACAGCACCAGCCGTGAGCCGGTCAGGACGGAGAAGGTCAGGTACAGGGTGAGGCCGAAGGCATGGAACATCGGCAGCACGCCGTAAATGACTTCCTTGCCCTCCTGTGCACCGTGCATCCAGGCCTTGCCCTGCAGGGCATTGGAGCGCAGGTTGTAGTGGGTGAGCATGACGCCCTTGGGTACGCCGGTGGTGCCCGAGGTGTATTGCAGGGCCGCGAGGTCGTTGACGTCCGGGCGGGGATGCTCCGGCGCCAGCGGAGCGGAATCCAGCAGCTCCTCCCAGGACATGGTGTTCTCGGTCTTGACGGTCAGGCCGGCGCGGGTGCGCCGCAGGGAAGGAACCGGAAGGGCCAGCGCCATTCGCTTCATGCGGGGCATCGCCCTGGTAATGTTCACTGCCACGATGGTTTCCACGGCTACGTCGTCGGGGAAGTCCTGGACCTTTTCCACCGCCTTGTCCCAGACGATGGCCACCTTGGCGCCGTGGTTTTCGAACTGATGGCGCAGCTCGCGTTCGGTATACAGCGGGTTGTGGCCGACGACGACGGCGCCCAGCCGGAGCACGGCGTAGAACGCGATGAGGTACTGCGGACAGTTGGGGAGGATGATGGCCACCCGGTGGCCCTTGCGCACGCCCAGTTTGCGCAGGCCCTCGGCCGCCCGGTTGATCCGGTCGCCCAGCTCCTTGTAGGTGGTTTCCGCGCCGAAGAATTCCAGTGCCACCTTGCCGCCGAACCGCTCCACAGCGTCATCCAGCATGGCCGAGAGGGATTCCGTGGGCAGCTCAATCTGCGCCGGGACGCCGGGCTGGTAGTTCTTGACCCAATGCGGTTCCAGGGCAGCGGACATGGAGGTCTCCTTCGGGGTTGGCCAATACCACGACTATAGCTAGGCCACAGGCCTGTGGATAAAAAAGTTGAGCCGCGCCACGCTATTCCGCGGCGGCGCCGAGGGACGCGAGATACCGGGCCAGGGCACGCGGCGCGGACTGCGGAGCAACGGCTTCCACGGCGGCGTTGTAGTTGGTGTTGGTGTTCACGTCATAGGTGAGCAGCCGTCCGTCCGCGGCCTCGATGAACTCGATGCCGCAGACCTCCAGCCGGTTGCGGCGGGCAAACTCCAGGTACTTGCCGATCACCGGGGAGTCGAAATCCTCCCGCAGGCTGAACAGCTGGGTGTCCGCATCCGGTGCGATGGTGGCGCCCGGCGGCATGATCGGCCTGCCGGTGGACGGGTCAATAGCGCAGGCGTCGGCAGGGCAGAGCTGGAACCCGCCGCGGGCCGTGTCCGCCTTGATGGCATAGATGAATTCCCCGCCCACAATCTCCGCCCGGGTGATGAACGGCTCCGCGGCCACGATGTATTCCTGGATCAGGGTGATGCCGTCCGCCGGCTCCTCGAAGTCCTCCGACGCCACATAGTCGGCCAGTTCCTCGTGGGAATCGAACTTACGGACTCCCAGCCCCTTGCCGCCCTGGTTGTGCTTGGTGATGAACGGGGCCTGGAAGTCCCTGGCCGCGGCCAGGATCCGGTGCCGGCCGACGGCGGCCACCGTGCGCGGGGTGTCGATGCCCGCCGCCCGGAGCGCCGTCAGCTGGTCCACCTTGCTCATTTCCATCTCCAGCACCCGGCGGCCGTTGACGGTGCGCCGGCCGTGCGCCTCCAGCCAGGAGAGCACCGCCCGGGCGTAGTCCTTGGACAGGCCGTGGTCCCGGGTGTGCGAGGACGCGCTGATCCGGGACCAGAAGATGCCTTCCGGCGGCACGGAGTCCAGGTCCAGGACGCCGTCGGTCAGCAGCCATTCCTCCACGTGGATGCCTTCGGCTTCGAAGGCGCGCGCGAAGGGCGGAAACCATTCCGGATTCTCATGCAGGGCATAGACCGTGGGGGTACTCATGGGACTCGCTTTCGCCGGTTCGTCGCCGGCCCGGGGAAGGGCCGCGGTGCAGGGCAACCCTAGGCCCGCTGCCCGGGCGCCGCCAGCTTCCGTGACGTCCGGCGTCGTCCGCTCCCCCCGGCTACCGGCCCCGGCCGGCCAGCCGCGCCACCAGTGCCTGCGGGGCGCGGTTGCCCACCGTCGCCAGCACGCGGTAGCGCTTGGACGGAATGGAGATGCCCTTGCCCGCAAAGGCATCCGCCAGGGCCTCGCGCACCACGCGGTCCGCGTTAAGCCACATCCACTTCGGATACACGGTCTTGTCCATCTCCATCCGGGCATGGAAATCCGTGTGGACAAAGCCCGGACACACAGCGGTCACGGTGATGCCGCGGCCCCCGTAGTAGATATTGGCCCAGCGGCTGAAATTGATGACCCACGCCTTGGCTGCACTGTAGGTTCCCCGGGGGAGGAAGCCGGCCACCGAAGCCACATTGATGATCCGGCCGCCGCCGCGGGAGGACATGGCATTCAGTGCGGTATGGCTCAGCTGCAGCGGCGCATTGACCAGCACGTTGAGGTGGTCCACTTCGGCCTGCAGCTCGTTGCGGGCAAAATCGTTTTTCAGCCCGTAGCCCGCGTTGTTGACCAGGAGTCCGACGTCGGGCTGCCCCACGCGGTCCGCGACGGCGGCCACCCCCTCCCCGGTGGCGAGATCGGCGGCAATCCACTCCGTCTTCACGGAGTAATCCCGCGCCAGCTCATCTGCGGTGGATTCCAGCCGCTCGGTATTCCTGCCGGTAAGCACCAGGTTGTACCCGCGCTGGGCGAGCTGCCGGGCGAACTCCGCGCCGATCCCTGATGTGGCTCCTGTGATCACTGCTGTCTGCGTCATACCGACACTGTTCTATGCCGCGGCGGCTTTGGCAACGCGGCCGGTTGTGCACCCCCCTTGCCGGAGCCGGCGGCGGTCCCTAGCTTGGGAGGAGCACCGAACCGGAGTTCCCCCCACTGAATCCGTCTGCCCCATGGACTTTGCCCCGTCGCCTCCCCCGGCCCGTTGGCAGGACCGCGCCGACGCCGGCCGGGCTCTCGCCGCCGAACTCCTGCCCTATGCGGGTGCGCCGGGGCTGCTGGTCCTGGGACTTTCCCGCGGCGGCGTTCCCGTGGCCGCAGAGGTGGCCCGTGAACTGGCGGCGCCCCTCGACGTCGTGGTGGTCCGCAAAATCGGCCATCCGGAGCAGCCGGAACTGGCCGCCGGTGCAGTCGCCGGCATCGCGGGAACGGTCTGCGTGGTCCGCAACGAGGACGTGCTGCGCTCCTGGCGCCGCCGCGACCCCGCCGCGGAGGACCTGTTTGCGGCCGCGGCCGGAGAACAGCTTGCCGAGGTCCGGCGGCGCGAGGAACTGTTCCGGGCCGGAGCCCCGGCGCGCAGTATCACCGGCGCTACCGTCATTGCGGTGGATGACGGGCTGGCCACCGGGGCGACCATGCGTGCAGCCCTCGGAGCGGTCCGGAAGCTTGGTCCGGGGCTGCTGGTCGCCTCGGCGCCGGTGGCGTGCGGGAGTATCGGCGGGCTGCTCATCCCGCCGGCCGACAACGTTGTCGTGGCCTGGCCGGACAGCGGACTGGAAGCCGTGGGGCTCGCCTACCGCCGGTTCGGCCAGACCACTGACACCGAAGTCCGGGCACTACTGGGTTTTCAGGGGTAGGGACTGGTATCGGGGGCAAGGCTGGGTTTCAGGGTAGGAACCTTATCCCGGGCCGGGCGGCCGGTTCCGGAACCAATCACTAGAGAAGCCGGCCGGTCCCGGCGGATAATTGGGGGCGTTCGGCGTCCGCCGGACCGGGGGAAAATCTCTCTGGAGGTCTTAAGAATGTCCTCATCAGGCAGCGCTTTCCAGCAAGAGGGCGGGTTCGCCTTAGATGCCCTGAACCTGGCCAAGACAGCTATTCGCGGCATCCGCCTCGGACTGGCGACCACCGGGGTGGTCTCTGTGGTCCTGGGGCTGCTGGTGCTCTTCTGGCCCGGGGCAACCCTGGACGTTCTCGCCGTCCTCTTTGGCCTGTACTTCATTGTCGCCGGCGCCGTCCGTATCCTGCTTGGGGTTTTCACCGGTTTGGGAGTGGGATTGAAAATCCTCAACATCCTGATCGGCCTGGCCCTTGTGGCGGTAGGCGTCATCGCCATGCGCAACCCGGCGGAAACCCTCACCGCCCTCGGGCTGGTCATCGGAATCGCCTGGATTGTGGAGGGCGTGATGGCCCTGGCCGAGTCCGACCGCGGCGGATCCCGCTGGTTCGCGATCATCCTGGGGATCCTCAGCATCCTGGCCGGAATCGTGGTGCTTTTCCTTCCCCTGAGTTCCCTCGCCGTACTGGTGATCTACGGCGGCATCTTCCTCGTCGTCCTGGGCATCATGCAGATTGTCCGCGCCTTCGCGTTCGGGCGCGGCATGCCCCGCAACGCCTAGGTTCCCGCTTCCCAAGCACCCCGGCTTCAGATACCCCGGTTCCGGATACCCCGGCTCCGGGTACCCCGCTTCGTCACGCCTCAGCCAAGCCCCGCCTCTCCCCTGCCGGCCGTCAGGCGCAGCGCCCTGTCCGGGATACTCCCAGCAGACGTCCAGCCGCCGTTAACGCACCGCTAACCTCAACGCGCTCCCTGCCGTAACATCCCGGCCCCAGGCTTAAAGCAGCACCGCCGGTACCTTCGGTGCCCGGCCAGCCACGGGGGGCTGGCCCGTCCTTATTCTCCGCCCGGCTGCATCGGCAGAGGCAGAAACGGGCGCACGACCGGAACGGGAGTACCTCCATGGACTCTGGAAACACGGCCTGGCTGCTGGCCAGCTCCGCATTGGTCTGCCTGATGATCCCGGGAATCGCCTTCTTCTACGGCGGCATGGTGGGTTCACGGCGGATCCTGAACATGATGATGATGTGCTTTGGCGGGGCCAGCCTCGTGGCGGTCCTCTGGGTGCTGTACGGCTATTCCGCGGCCTTTGGAGATTCGCTGGGCGGGCTCGGCCTGTTGGGGGATCCGCTGGAATATCTCGGGCTTTCCTCACTTCTGGCGGAAGATCCCGCCGCTTCCATTCCCGGGGCGTTGTTCGCGGCGTTCCAGCTGATGTTTGCCTGCGTGACCACGGCCCTGGTGGCCGGGTCCGCCGCCGGACGGATGAAGTTCGGCGCCTGGATGGTCTTCGCGGGCCTCTGGGCCACCCTGGTCTACTTCCCGCTGGCGCACTGGGTGTTTGCCTTCGACAACGCTGACGGCACCGTCGTCGGCGGCTGGATTGCCAACCGGCTGGGCGCCATCGACTTCGCCGGAGGCACCGCGGTGCACCTGAACGCCGGTGTTGCCGCCCTCGCCCTCGCCCTGGTCCTGGGCCGCAGCAAAGGCTGGCCCCACTCTCACGGCCAGCCGCACAGCCGGCCGCTGATCCTGCTGGGAGCAAGCCTGCTGTGGATCGGCTGGTACGGCTTCAACGCCGGCTCCGCCCTGAGCGCCGGGCATTCCGCCTCCGTGGTCTTCCTGAACACTGCTGTCGCGGCGGCCGCCGGCCTCCTCGGCTGGATGCTGATGGAACGGCTGCGGCTGGGCCGCTCCTCGAGCCTGGGCGCGGCGTCGGGCCTGATTGCCGCCCTGGTGGCCATCACTCCCGCCTGCGGGGCGGTCAGTCCGCTGGGCGCCGTCGCCATCGGTGCGATCGCCGGGCTCGTGTGCTCGCTGGCCATCGAATTGAAGTTCCGCCTCGGTTTCGATGACTCACTGGATGTTGTGGCGGTGCACGCCGTCGGCGGCCTGCTGGGCACTCTGCTGATTGGCCTGTTCGCCACCGAGGCGGCACCCAACGGGGTGAGCGGGCTCTTCTACGGCGGCGGCTTCTCCCTGCTCGGCATCCAGGCAGTCGCCTGTGCCGCCGTGCTGGTCTACTCCTTCGTGGTGACCTGGCTGATTGCCAAGGTGCTGCAGCTGACCATCGGGCTGCGCATCCCTGAGGAGAGTGAGCTCAAGGGCATCGACCTCATGGCACATTCCGAGTCGGCCTACCTTAATGATGAAGATCCGGTGGAGCTGGGTGCACCGGCCCGCCCCTAGGACCATGCACCATGCACCTAGAACCGTGCACCGTGCACCGAGAGACCTGATCCGAAACCCGAAACCGGGCGGAGGGACGGGCGCACCTGCAGCGGGTGCGCCCGCCCCTCCGGCACCGGTGGAACCCGGGAACCCCTGACTCCCCTGACTCCCCCTTGCTCACAGGTCCCGGTACAGGCCCTCTTCCTGCTCCAAGTAAAGATCCAGCAACCGCCGCGCATGCTCACCCGCGGCGCCTTCCTGTGCCAGGCCGTCCTTCATGGTCTCCGCCTGGGCCGCGCCGGCGGGGAAGGGCGGCAGCAGCGGCACCGCGGGATCGGTGACCACCTCAATCAGGAACGGCCGTTCGGCTGCGAGCGCCACCTCCCAGGCCTCGCCCAGCAGCTCCGGATCTTCCACCCGGATGCTTTCCAGCCCCAGCAGCTTGGCATACTCCGCGTACGGGAAATCCGGCAGCGACTGGCTGGCCTCGAACCGCGGGTCCCCTTCCATCTCGCGCTGCTCCCAGGTGACCTCGGCCAGCTCCCGGTTATTCAGCACGCAGAGAACAAACCGCGGATCCTCCCACTTCTGCCAAAGCCGGCTCAGGGTGATCAGTTCGGTCACGCCCGCCATCTGCATGGCGCCGTCTCCGGAGAGCGCCACCACCGGACGGTCCGGGTACGCCAGCTTCGCGGCCAGGCCGTACGGGACGGCGCAGCCCATGCTGGCCAGCGTGCTGGACAGGTGGGCGGGGACGCCCTCCGGAAGCTGCAGGTGCCGGGCGTACCAGTACACCGAGCTGCCGACGTCGACCGCCACCTGCGCGTTGTGCGGCAGGCGCCGGTTCAGCTCGTACACCACGCGCTCCGGGTTCACCGGATTGGCAGGCGTCATGGCCCGCACCCGGGCCAGCTCGTGCCAGCGGCGGACGCTTTCCTCCACCTGCCGCCGCCAGGGTGTATCCGGTTTGGCGTCCAGCAGCGGAATCAGGGCCTCCAAGGCGGCTACGGTGTCACCGGTGATGCCCACTTCCACCGGATACCGGTTGCCGACCGCGGACGCATCCCGGTCAATCTGGACCCCGCGGGCGGTCCCCGGTTTCGGGTAGAACTCGGTCCACGGGTCGCTGGAGCCGATGATCAGCAGGGTGTCGCAGTTGTCCATCACGTATCCGGCGGAACTGGTGCCCAGATGCCCCATGGTTCCCGCAGCCAGCGGCGAGGTTTCATCCACGTACGGTTTCCCGAGCAGGCTGGTGGTAATGCCTGCGCCGATCTTCTCCGCCAGGGCTGCAACCTGTGTCCGGGCGTCGCGGGCACCCTGCCCCACCAGCAGAGCCACCCGTTCGCCGGAATTGATGAGATCCGCCGCGGCACGCACGTCCGCCTTGGCCGGCTGCGTCCGTGCGGGACTGAACACCGGCACGGTGTTGAGAATCCCGTGCTCCTGCTCCAGTTCCGGAGCGGGCGCCTGCTGCACGTCATGCGGAATGATGACGACGGCGGGCGTGCCGGTGGCCAGGGCCTTCTTGAACGCACGGTCCAGTACCAGCGGAACCTGCTCGGGGGAATTGATCTGCTGGCGGAAGGCTGAGGCCACGTCCCGGGTGAGGTTCATCAGGTCCACCTCCTGCATATAGGAGGAGCCCAGAACGCTGCGGGACTGCTGACCCACAATGGCCACCACGGGGGCCCCGTCCAGCCGGGCGTCGTAGAGACCGTTGAGGAGGTGGATGGCTCCGGGACCCTGGGTGGACATCACCACGCCCACCCCGCCGGTGTATTTGGCATGCCCCGTGGCCATGAAGGCGGCGTTTTCCTCGTGCCGGACCTGGATGAACTCGGGGTTTCCGCTCCGGCGCATCGCACCCAGAACGGTATTGATGCCGTCTCCGCTGTAACCGAATACCCGGTCCACGTTCCAGGCCTGCAGGCGTTCAACAATCACATCCGCTACGAGCTTCCCGCTCATGGTTTTCCCTTCCGCGTTGTCCCGTCCCGGCGACTGCAACCGCCGCCGGAGAAACATTCAGGCTGCTTATGGTATTTCCGCTACCAACCTATCCCAGAAGGCTTCGCCGGGTAGCCGTAGACCGTTATTCTCGCGGCATGCCAAAGGTCATCTATTACGTTGCGTCATCCCTGGACGGTTTTATCGCCACCGAGGACAACCGCCTGGACTGGCTGCTCAATTTCGGTTTTGAGGCGTTTCAGGACCACTATGACCGCTTCATGGCCGACGTCGGCGCCGTGGTGATGGGTGCGGGGACCTACCGCTGGCTCAGGGCAGAGCAGCCGGAGGGCTGGGAATATACGCAGCCCTGCTGGGTGCTCGCCCACCGGGAGGACCCAGCCCCGCCGGCAGCGGACATCCGGTTCGCCTCGGGGAACGTCCGGGCGGTGGTGACGGAAGCCCGTGACGCTGCGGGAGAGCGGAATATCTGGGTGGTGGGCGGAGGCAACGTGGCGGCGCAGTTCGCCCAGACCGGACTGCTGGATGAACTGTGGATTACGTATATGCCGGTGGCCCTGGGCAGCGGACGTCGGCTGCTTCCCGTGTCCGGACCCACGCCGCCCATGCAGCTGATGTCCGCCACCTCCTTCAACAACGGCGCCGTCGAACTCCGCTACGCGGTCGCCTGAAGAGCGGGCCGCAATTCGCGGGCACCGTCCACGGCAGAATTGGGCTGTTTAACGTAATTCGAAATATGCCCCTCTGTATACCGCCATGGCAGCACGGCTGTCCTTTGCCTTTCCCTTTTCTCCGCATTTTTCCCGCATCCCGCCGCGGCATGCGAAGCGGGCTGCATTATTCCCGTCCCGGGGGACTTCGGGCGGAAACGGACATGCTTGCAGGTGGTCAGATGAATCCGCACTGGAACTGCACCTCAAACGCATTCCGGCGCGTCTCGGGTGGCATTTTAATCGCCTCGGAACCTGTAGTGTTTGCTGTGACTCCGCTCATGCCATTGCGGGAACGGCTTAGGAAAAGCAGGAATATGACAACTGATATTCGCACCCGGAACAATGTTCAAGTGCTGGGGCAGGCAGACGGACCGGTGCTGCTTTTCGCCCACGGTTACGGCTGTGATCAGGGCATGTGGTCACGGCTTCTGCACCGCTTTACCGACGTCTACAAGGTGGTCCTCTTCGACCATGTTGGCTCCGGCGCGTCCGATCCGGCTGCCTATACCCCGGCCAAGTACGCCACCCTGGACGGCTACGTCACCGACGTCCTGGAAGTATGCGAGGACCTGGACCTGCGCGATGTCACTTTCATCGGCCACAGTGTCAGCGCCATGATGGCCATCTCGGCCGGCGCCACCGCAGCGGAGCGCCTTGCTCGAATTATCCTGGTGGCTCCCTCACCCAGCTACATGGATTATCCCGAGGACGGCTACGAAGGCGGCTTCAGCCGTGCCGATCTGGATGAGCTCCTGGAGTCGCTGGACACCAACTACCTCGTCTGGGCGGCCACCATGGCCCCGGTGATCATGGGCAACCCCGCCGCGCCCGCCCTGGGCGCCGAGCTCGAAGGCAGTTTCTGCCGGGTCAACCCGACGGTTGCCCGCCAGTTTGCCCGGGTGGCCTTCCTCAGCGACGTCAGGGCCCTGCTGCCCAAGGTCTCGGTCCCCACCCTCATCCTCCAGGCATCCGAGGACCTCCTGGCCCCGGAGCATGTGGGCCGCTACCTGCAGGAGCACATCCCGCAGAGCACACTGGTGCAGATGAAGGCCACCGGCCACCTCCCCCATGTCAGCGCCCCCGAGGAGACCGCCGACAGCATCCTCTCCTACCTGCAGCCGTCAAAGTAGTTTCGTGGACCTGGATTTCCAGCTCGATTACCGTGCCCTGTCCCACACCGCGCCGGCGGGGTATTTCGTCACCCTGACGGACGGCACAGTGGTGGACGCCAACGGCACCGCGCTGAAGTGGGTCGCCAAGTCCATCGACGAGATCCGCGGCACCAGCCTCCTGAAGTACCTCCCGGTCGGGGACCGGATTGTGTACACCACCCATGCCATGCCGCAACTGGCGCTGAGCGCGGCTTTTGCAGAACTCGCGGTCGACCTCCTCGGCCCCGAGGGCCGGCGCATCCCGGTCCTGCTCTCCGCCACCCGCTCCCCTGCTGCTGACGGCCGCCCGCCGCTGGACCAGGTGGTGGCCTTTTATGCACACGAGCGCCGGCTGTATGAACGGGAGCTCATCTCCGCCCTGCGCACCGCCGAAGACGCGGAGGCCGCCCGCGCCGAGGCCGAAGCGAGCCTGACCGCACAGGCAGTGGTGCTGCAGGAAAAGGACGTGGTGCTGCAGTCCTCTCTGATGGAGAGCCTGCGCAAGGAATCCATCCTTGAGACCATCCTGAACACTGTCCGGGTGGGGGTGGCGGTGATCGACGAGAACGGACGCCGGATCCTTACCAATTCCCGCCAGCAGCTCCACGAGCGCCTGGCGGCTCCCTGCTTCACCAACCGCCCCACCGAAGCCGAAATGTACATCTTCGGTCCGGACCGCACCACCCCTGTCCCGGAGGATCAGCGTCCGGTCAAACGTGCCGCCCGGGGCCACTCCTTCTCGGACCAACTCGTCTGGTACGGCACCGGCGAGGAACAGAAGGCACTCAGCGTTTCCGCCCGCACCCTGAAGGGCGACGACGACGCCTTCCGCGGATCCGTCATCGCCTACAGCGACGTCACCGGGCTGGTGAACGCCGTAGCGGCCAAGGACGATTTCGTGGCCAACGTGTCCCACGAACTACGCACCCCGCTGACCTCCATCATGGGCTACCTGGAACTGGCGCTGGATGAAGAGGACGCCATCCCGCCCTATGTGGCGTCCTCCCTCAAGGTGGCCCAGCGCAATTCCGAGAAGCTCCTGCACCTGGTCTCGGACCTGCTGTCCGCGGCCGCCGGATCGGCCCACGTGGTGCAGGAAGTCACCGACCTCAGCGACCTCATCCGTTCCGGCATCACCTCGGCCGCCCCGCGCGCCGAGATGAACGCGGTGGAGATCGTGGCCGAGGTCCCCGAAACCCTGCCCACCATGGTCGATCCCAAGCGCATCTCCCAGGTGCTGGACAACCTGCTCTCCAACGCGGTGAAATACTCGCCCGACGGCGGCCGGGTAACGGTCAGCGCCTGGCGCACCGAGGCAGGCACCACCGTCCTTCGGGTAGAGGACTCCGGCATCGGCATGACGGACGCCGAACAAGCGGAGGTGTTTACCAAGTTCTTCCGCTCCGGCACCGCCCGCCGGGCGCAGATCCCGGGCGTCGGACTGGGCCTGGTGATCACCAAGCGCATTGTGGAGGAACACGGCGGGACCATCGCCCTGCAGAGCGAGGCCGGCAGGGGCACTGTCTTCACTGTCACCCTGCCCTGATCCGCGCTTCGCTGATTCCTGATCCACGCTGCCCTGATTCGGTTTGCGTTGCCGCGGATTTTGCGGCCAAATGCACGGTGTGCAATCATCCGAAGGGTAAAAGTCCCTCCCGGATGTGCGCATCCGGCAAGGGCGGGAGGCCGCATGCTGCGGCAACGGTGGGAACGGATCTATCGGTAATGGCAGAAACCAGCAAAGGACGCGCGATCGTCCGCCGTCTGGGCTCGTTTTCAGCGGTGGGCTCCGTCGCCTTTGTGGTTGACGTCACCCTGTTCAATGTTCTCTCAGCCACCGTGCTCCCGGACCACCCCCTTTGGGCGAAGGTCATCTCCGTCCTGGTGGCCACCACCGTTTCGTGGCTGGGCAGCCGGTATGTGACCTTCCGGACACTGCGCACCCGGAGCATCCGCAGCGAAACACTGCTTTTTGCCCTGACCAATCTGGTGGGTCTGCTCATCTCCACCGGATGCCTGTATGTCTCCCACTACGTGCTGGATTTCCGCAGCACCTTTGCGGACAACATTTCCGGCAACGTGGTGGGTATCGGCCTGGGCAACATTTTCCGCTACTTCGCGTACCGCTACGTGGTCTTTAACGGCCCGAGCGACCGTGCGGGGCATCCGGAAAAAGCACCGGAAGACTCCCGCACGGCCTAACCCGTGCGCCGGGACTACTTCTTTGCAGGGATGCGGATCAGCTTCTTGTTGACGAATTCATCCATGCCGAAGCGGCCCAGTTCGCGGCCGACGCCGGAGCGCTTAACGCCGCCGAAGGGCAGGTCCGCCTGCGTCCCGGAGGCACCGTTGATGGTGACCATGCCGGCATCGAGCCGGTCCGCCACCTCAAGTGCCTTCTCCTCATCCGCGCTGAAGACTGCTCCGCCCAGCCCAAACGGGGAATTGTTCGCCAGCTCCACCGCTTCATCCACGCTGGCCACCTTGTAGATGACCGCGGCCGGCCCGAAGAGTTCCTCGGAAAAGGCCCGCATATCGGCGGTCACATCGGTGAGGACGGTCGGCTGGACATAAGCGCCGGGACCGCCAATGTGTCCGCCGCCGGTACGCAGGGTGGCACCCTGGTCCACGGCATTGCGGATCTGTTCCACCAGCCCGTCGGCGGCCGCCTGGGAGGAGAGCGGGCCAAAGCGGGTTTCGGGGTCCAGCGGGTCGCCGGGCTCCATGGCCGCCATCCGGGCGGTGAACTTCTCCACGAATTCCTCGTACAGGTCCTCCATCACAATGAAACGCTTGGCGGCATTGCAGGCCTGTCCGGTGTTACCCATCCGGCCGGCGACGGCGGCCTTGACCGTGGCGTCCAGGTCCTCGGTGTCCAGGACAATGAACGGGTCGCTGCCGCCCAGTTCCAGGACGTACTTCTTCAGGTTCCGGCCGGCGACCTCGGCAACGGCGGCGCCCGCCCGCTCGCTGCCGGTGAGGGAGACGCCCTGGACCCGCGGATCGGCGATGATGTCCGCAGCCTGCTCATTGGTGGCGAACAGGTTGGTGTAGGCACCCTCAGGCACGCCGGCGTCGGCGAAGATCTGCGCCATGGCCAGGGCCGACTGCGGGCAGTTGTTGGCGTGCTTGAGCAGCACGGTGTTACCCAGCATCAGGTTCGGTCCGGCGAAGCGGGCCACCTGGTAGTACGGGTAGTTCCAGGGCATGATGCCCAGCAGCGCACCGACCGGCAGCGTGCGGACGACGGCGGTTCCGCCGCCCTTGGGGTCGAGCTGCTCATCGGCCATAAAACCGGGCCCCTGGGTGGCGTAGTACTCGTAGATGCTGGCGGAGAGGGCAACCTCGCCCTTGGCTTCGCGCAGCGGCTTGCCCATTTCCAGGGCGATCAGCTTGGCGAGCTCGTCCGCGCGCTCACGGTACAGTTCCGCAACGCGGGTAATGACTTTGGCCCGGGCCTCCACGGGCTCGTTCCGCCAGCCGGTAAAGGCTTCGTGGGCCGCAGTGACGGCCTGGCTGATTTCGACGTCGGTCGCTTCAGGGAATTCCGAAAGGGTTTCTCCGGTGGCTGGATTTACGCTCTTGTAAGCACTCATGGCAGCCACGCTACTCCCGGAATTCCAGTCTGCGAAAGCCTGCGTTTTCGGGACTATTTCCGGGGTAGTTCTTGTTTTAGGCGACAAACTGAGGCAAACCGCCGTCGGCGCTGGACGTTTTGAAATCCCCGCTGGTTCCTGGATGCCCGCCGGATCAGCGGCGGATACGCGGCTTCCAGAACCTCGGCCGCGGCCAGCCCTGGGTTGAGTTCCGGCGGTCCTCGGTGCGGGACCGCCTGCCCAGCCGGACAGTGAAATCGCCGGGACCCGGCAGCTTCCAGCCTCGCCGCCGGGCCAGGATGCACAGCGTTGCGCAGGAGGCGATGGCCACCCCCATACCCACGTTCTGCAGGCCCAGCCCGTACAGGATCACCATTTCGACGGCGGCCACCAGCGCACCGGTAGCGTAGAGCGTGTTGCCGCCGAAGATGGCCGGAACCCGGCCCACCACAATGTCCCGGATCATACCGCCGCCCACGGCGGTGACGACGCCGAGCAGGATGGCCGGGAGCCATTCCAGCCCCAGCACCAGCGCCTTGGCGGTGCCGGTGGCGGCCCAGCAGCCCAGCGCCACGGCGTCGATCACGATGAGGAACCGGTTTGCCCATTTTCCCTTGAGCTCAATGGCGTAGGCGATGAAGGCCCCGGCGATGGCCGTGAAGAGATAGGCGGGGTTCGTCAGCGCTACGGGCGCTCCGGCCTGCAGGAGGGTATCGCGGAGCACGCCGCCGCCCAGGGCCGAGGTAAGCGCCAGGACCAGGAACCCCACGGGGTCCATCCGCAGCTGACGCGCCACGGCACCTCCGAGGACCCCGTTGGCCAGTACGCCGGCGAGGTCAACGGCGTTGAATACCGCCCCCGGGTCGAAAATCTCCACGCCGCTCCTGCTGTTTCCGTCGCCATTGTGCCGCCGTCCAGTCTACGTGGCACGGCGCTAAGCGGAACGGCGATGAGGGGCCGCTGATCCGGCCGGCGGAGGCATTCCCCCGCCGGCCACAACACGGTCAGGCGTTACGGTCAGGCCCCGCCGGCGCCCGGCGGATAATCGTCGTCGTTCCCTGGAACGTCCGCTTTCTGCTCCAGGATGTCCGCTTCGGACCCTTCGGGGTGGACTGATCCCTCCGGTCCCGCGTCGCCGGCGCCCGGAACTGCAGGAATGTCCTGTTCAATACCGTCCGCTTCGGAACCGTCACGGTGGATGTCCCCGGAAGGTCCGGCGTCGTCCGCTCCGGGAACGGCAGAGACGGCCTGGTCCGCCCTGTCCGCCTCCGAACCGCCGGGAATCACCGGCTGATCAGCGTCCTTGCGCATGTGTGTGCCTCCAATGCGGGTTGCCGGAAGCCGCCGCGGCGGCTTGGGTGTCCTTTCTGTCTATCACCGAAGTGAGCCGGATTGAAGAGGCTCCCCCAGCAACGTCAACAGCTGATTTGGGTCGGTATGTGCGACCGTCCGTTGCCGCGTTCCATCCTCGCGACGCCCTAACGCCCGGCCAGAGGCAGACGATAGGTCTTTAGTGTGCAGAAACCGATATTCATCCGTTTGGGCACAAATAAGACATACACGCTACTCCTATCTCCCGGCCGACATGCGTCGCCAATCGATAGTTCACCTGAGGAAATTACACATTGAGAAAAACTCGCATGGCTGCACTTCCAACGTCCCTTGCGCTGGCTGTGGCCATACTGTCCGGATGCGGCTCACCCGCAACCACGTATGAAGGTTCGGAAGTCGAAGACCTGGACAAGACCATTGAATCGCTCGATGCCATGTGGATACAGAACCGCGCAGACGGAATAAAGTCCAATGTGGACGAAAGCTCCCGGTGTTATGCACAGGTTGCAGACCTTGCCATGTCCGAGAACGCGATCTGCGGGCCCATACATTACCTCGGTGATGACGACCAGGTCTGGGAAGCCATGACCTTGAGCTTCACGCAAACCGGGGACAAACAGACTGCGGTTTCCCTGAACCCGGACGAAAATTTCCATCAGGAGGCCTCCGGGGCCGGAAACGCCACCCTTTACCGCCCTGACGGCAAGGAACCGCCCGTTGATCTCGTTATTCCCGAGCCGGACGCCGAAACGGCTCCTCCCGAGCAGGCCATCTGGGCGGACCCGGAGGACTACACGGATACGACCGCCGAGGACGGCACCTCAGCGGTCAATTTGCCCAACGGGGTCTCGCTGCAGCTCAGTAACTGGAAGATCAGCGAACGGATCGGTTCGTCCAGCGATCGCCTGATGGCAGGAGACAACCGCCGGTTCGCATCAATCTCGATTTCAGGTGTCAACGGCGACTCTGCGTCTGATGGCCAGTACGGGATGGAACAGGAAGACCAGGAAATGGTCCCCACCACGCTGGCCTTCGCCAGCGGCGGGGAGTCCTATTCGATCGGCGCTGCAAAGGATGGCACTGTGTCGATGTCACTCCCGGAGGATGAGGCGGAGGTGGCACTGGAAATCACCACTGATGGGCTCACCCAGACGGTCTCGTTGGGTACCGGCGCAGTCACCTCGTCCGCGTCAGCCTATTACGACGGACTCGAATTGCAGGGCAGCGATCCCGAGAGTGGAACAGTAGTTGGTGAACTCGAATCCGAGGAGGGCATGAACGCGTCCGTGGGGGCATCGCAGCTCACAACAACCCGCGATGCTTATGAGCCGGAGCTGGGGTGGGCACCCGAGGGCAAGGCATGGCTCATTGTCAATACGGGATGGAAGCACGAGCTCGTGTGGCAGCAGGGCATATTTTCATCGCTGTACACCCCGAAAACCGAAGTCACGTCCGCGACTGTGGAAAGCATCTCAGGGGAATCGTTTAGCGCAGAGGCCATACGGATAGACGAGTTTCGTGAATCTTCCACCTGGAACAACGACTCAGCACAGCTTATTTTTGAAGTCCCTGCCGGCGTGGGAGATTTTCGGGTATCCATGGACCTGAGGTTGTCCGGTGACATCAACGGTTCAAGTTTTGCCGACGAGCATCCGGCAAGCCTCGAGACTAACTTCAATGTGGCTTATGAAACCGTTTTTGTCCGGGACAACGGGTAGATCCTGCAGCGCATCGGATCTTCTTTTGCTGGATAGGAACGAACCAGGCTAAACGCCCGGCTGGGTTATCAGCTGAGCGTTTAGCCTGGGCCGCCGTCGGTTTGGTGCCTTACCGTGCCGGCACCGGAACGGTTAGGCGTCCTGCAGGTCAAGAACCACCTTGATGTCGCCGTCGCGGTCCTCGAAAGCCTCGGCGTAAGAGGCGAGAGGCACACGGCGCGAGATCAGCTGCTCGAGCCAGCGGATGTCCGCCTTGGCCAGGGCATCCGCGGCCTTGAGGTAGTGGCGCCGGTTGGCGTTGACGGTGCCGAACACCACGCGGTTGTCCATCACCAGGTTCAGGTTCAGCGCGCCCAGGTCCACCGGTTGCCCGCCTCCGGGCTCGGAGACGCCGGTGAGGCAGGTGACCGAGTTCTTGCCGCCGTGGTGCAGGACGTCGCTGATCACCGTCGGCACGCCGGTGCATTCGATGATGACGTCCGGTTTGATACCGGACTCGGGCAGGGTGTCGGTGTGGAAGACGGCACCCAGGTCCTGAGCCAGCTTCTCCTTCGGCCCGTCATCTTCGAGGTCGAAAACATGCACTTCCAGTCCGCGCTGCACGCCGAGCAGGGCAGCGAGCAGCCCGACGGGGCCGGCACCGGTCACAGCGGCAACCTGCGGCCGGAAGTAGGCGCGGCTCCCGATCCGGTCAATCTGTTCCCACGCCTTGGCCAGGATGGTGGCCGGTTCCAGCAGCACCCCTACGCGTTCCAGGGAGGGTTCGAGCTTGACCATGTCCTCGGGGTCTCCGCGCCAGTATTCGCGGGCAAAGCCGTCCAGCCCTTCGATGCCATGCTCGGTGTAGGTGCCGGTCAGGCACATATCCCACTCGCCTGCGGCGCAGGCACGGCAGTTTTCAGTGCAGGGACGCCGGACAATCCCGACCACCAGGTCCCCGGCGGCAAGGTCCGAGTCCTCGGGTGCCTCAACTACGCGGCCCAGGTTCTCATGCCCCATCACCAGGTAATCCCGGTCCTCGGGTGCGGTGCCGAATTCGGCGGCAATAACCTCGCGGTCGGTGGCGCACAAGCCCACCGCGATTGTCTGAACCAGCACGCTGCCTTCGGCTTCCTCCGGTTCCGGAAGGTCCCGCAGTTCGAGGGAATCCTTCTGCCCCGGGGTGATGATGAGTGCCTGCATGTGTTTTCCTTCCCGTGGCTGCCTGCTGTCTGTATCCCAGATTAGCCCCGCGCCCGCGGCGGCACGGATCCGGGTGCCGGACAGTGTCCGGACACAGAGAAGGCCCGCCACGGCAGGCGGGCCTTCAAGGGTGTGGAGATGGGGGGAATCGAACCCCCGTCCGATGTTGTATTGCCAGGACTTCTCCGGGCGCAGTATGCGTCGGATTTTCTCGGCCCCGGCCATCCTGCATACAGGTGGCCGATCCGGGCCCAGCCGTCAATTGTCCCGGACACCCCGACGGCGGGAGTGTCCGGCAGTGGCCCTCTAAACGACGCCAGCATCCGGAGCGAGAGCAACTCCGGGCTGACGGACTACTCCGGCTGCTTAGGCAGCGAGAGCGAAGTCAGTGCGCATAGGTTTGGCACTTATTGTTTTGCAGAGAGCGTTAACGAGATAACTCTGCGTTCTCGGCCCGCTTCCCCTGGCTCAACAAACATCGTCGAAACCGATCATCCCCGTATTCAGTTACCAATCAGCGAGGCACCTTCCGGAGCCTGCGCCCGGCCCTCGCGGACCGTCACTGAATATAACGACGACGGTCCGCGGATCATTCCCGCCGGAGCCTTCCCTTCGTACACCTTCGGGGAGGCAGCGGTGGAACGGCTCCGCGGACCGGGACGGCAGCTCGATAAGCCTTACAAACTCGCTAAGACTTACAAACTAGCGCTTCCGGCCGAAGACCAGCGAGGCCAGGGCCACGGCGCCCGTGACGGTGAAAACGGACGGCCAGGCACCCATTTTCTTGGCCAGCGGGTGGGACAGACCGAAGGCAGCCACGTAGCCGGTGGTGAGCGCGGCAGCAGTGCCCGTGCCGGCGTCGCGCTTCCACAGGGAGAAGGCAGCTGCACCGGCAGCGGCAAGCACGGCGCCGCCCAGCGGGCGATTTCCCGTGGAACGAGCGGTCTGGAAGCCGCCGATCAGGCCGGCGCTGGTGATCAGGGGGGTCAGCAGGGACAAGGTTTTCTCCTCAAAGTAGGCAACAGATCCAGCTTATGCCCCGGCCGGCGAGCGACACCCCAGCGCGTTTAGCGGCTGACAGTGCCTCCTCCGGCAGGGGCCCGTTCCCGGGCACCCCTGGACGTGCATCATAGACTGGGCCGTGACCCTGTCTGAGCGGAGGACCATGGATTCCCTGACAACGCTCGCTGAGTTGGAAACCCGGCTCACCGCGCTGGCCGGGCGGCACACGGGAACCGTAATCGTCGGCGTTGCCGGGGTGCCCGGTGCCGGAAAAACCACCTTGGTGGAAGCGCTGGTCCGTGCGCTGAACGGCGCTTCGGACGACGTCGAAACGCAGCGGTTTGCGCACGTGCCGATGGACGGCTTTCACCTTTCCGACCGGGAGTTGTCCCGGCAGGGCCTGCTGGAGCGCAAGGGCGCTCCGGAAACCTTCGACGCCTACGGCTATGCCGCCCTCCTGGACCGGCTCCGCTCCCCGCGGAACGCCGTGGTGTACGCACCCGGTTTTGACCGGACGCTGGAGCAGCCGCTGGCAGGGGACATACCCGTGTTCCCGGCGGCGAAGGTGATTCTGACGGAGGGCAACTATTTGCTGCTGGACCGGCCGGAATGGCAGGAGGTCCGGGCCCGGTGCTCGGAGGTCTGGTACTGCGATCCTGATGACGAGCTGCGCCTGCAGCGCCTGGTGGAACGACACGTGCGGTTCGGCAAGGAACCGGACGAGGCCGCTGCCTGGGTCCGCGACGTGGACGAACCCAACGCCCGCCTGATCCAGTCGTTGCGGGGACGCGCCGACGTCGTGATCCGCCTGCCGTGGGGCTGACCGACAGCAGCGGCGGCGCCGGGAAACGCGTGCAGCTTTGGGCCGCCGGCCCGTCTCGCGTATAACAGGACGCAGACCGCAGGAGCCGGCTACCGTCGACCCCGCCGCCCACCTAAGGAGACATCCGCATGAACGCACGCCCTTCGACACTGCTGGAAGACGGAGCCTCGCTGGAGCTGGTGGGCACGGGCGCGGTCTGGGCCGAAGGCCCCACCTGGGTCCCGGAGCGCAATGCGGTGCGGTACAGCGATGTCCGGTCCAACCGGATCCTGGAATACAGCGAAACCACCGGTGAGCTGAGCGTGTACGGGCAGGACATCGAGTTCACCAACGGCCGCGCCCTGGACCCGGACGGCTCCGTGGTGCAGTGCTCGCACGGACGCCGGGCCATCGAACGCGACCGCAGCGGCGCCGTGGAAACCCTGGTGGACCGCTTCGGCGACGTGCGCTTCAACTCGCCCAACGACGTCGTCGTGAAGTCGGACGGCACCATCTGGTTCTCCGATCCTTCCTATGGGATCGACAACCCGGCCGAGGGCCATCCCGGCGAGCTGGAGTACGGGGACCGGTATGTGTTCCGCTTCGACCCGGCCAGCGGGGACCTGACCGCGGTGATCACCGACATCATGGCCCCCAACGGCCTGGCATTCTCTCCGGACGAGTCCGTCCTCTACGTTTCGGATACTGCCGAGGAAGCGGTTTCCCCGTACGGTCCGGCGCAGTCCGCGGGCAATCCCATCCGTGCGTACGACGTCGTCGGGGGCCGTCAGGCGAAGAACGGGCGGGTGTTCGTCCGCGTTGCTCCGGGGGTGCCTGACGGGTTCCGGGTGGATACGGACGGGAATATCTGGTCCTCCGGCGGCGACGGCGTGCGGGTTTTCTCCCCGGCCGGCGAGCTGCTGGAGTTCATCCCGGTGCCTGAAACCGTCAGCAACGTCTGCTTCGGCGGGCAGGACGGCCGAACGCTCTACATGACGGCAACCTCCAGCCTGTACCGGATCCGCACCACGGCCAGCGACGCCGCGGCCGCCCTGCGCGCGAACCGGTAGGGGCACCGCGCGGCACCTGGCACCGTTCTAGACTGGGGTTATGTCAGCGCCGTTAGGCGGTGCATTGGCGCAGCGCGTCGTGGACCGTATCTCCCCCACCCTCCGCCACAACGTCAACGTCATGGATGCCGCGGGACTCATCATCGCCTCGCGGGATGCCTCCCGAATCGGGACGATGCATGCAGGTGCCCGGGAGGTTGTGGCAACGGGTGCCCCCGTCGTCATCCGGCATGCGGGGGAACGCGACGGCATGCGGGCCGGCGTGAACTGTCCAATTGAACTCGACGGTGCCGTGGTGGGAGTGGTTGGCCTGACGGGCGCACCCGAGGTGGTGATGCCGCTGGCCGACGTGGTGGTCCTGACCATCCGGTTGCTGCTGGAGCGCGACCGGGAAATGGACAGTACCGCACTGCGTGAGGCGCGGAACAGGGAACTGCTCGCCCGCCTCATCAACGGCGGCGCCCCCTCGGCGTCCGTAGAGCGGGAACTGGCCGCCGGCTCCCCGTCCCTGCCCGGACCCTGGAGGATGGCGGCGGTCCTGGACCGTACCCCCACGGGCCGTCCAGTCCACCGGCTCCCGGTACGTTCCGGCCTGGTCGGTGACGTGCTGGCCCGGCCGGACCGCTACCGCTCGGCTTCCTTCCAGGGCGCTCTCTGGGTCCTGCTGGCTGCCCACGACACCGGTGCGCTCGCCGATGCGGTGTCGGCCAGCGGCTCGGTGCTGCTGCTGGGTGGTGCCTGCAGCGCAGGGGGGACGCTCCAGTCCACGGCGAAGACCCTCAACCTGCTTGTCGCCCGTCCGGAACTTCTCCCGTCGACGCAGTCTGTTCTTCACCTTCGGGAGTTGAGCGCCGAACTGGCGGTGGCCTGCATGCCCCGCGAGGCTGCCGGGCTGCTGGCCGCACACATCTCGGACCTGACCGATACCCAGCGGACAACGCTGGCCGCTTTCCTGGACGCCGGCGGGTCAATTTCCGAAGCTTCCCGTGTCCTCTTTGCGCACCGGAACACCGTCATCCAGAGGCTGGACCGCATCGCGGAGATCACACAGTTGAACCCCCGGGACGCAAACCACGCGTTAACACTGCGGCTGGGCTTAATTGCGGCCCGGGTGTAATCGGCTATCTCGGTGTGCAATATGGCCGCTCCTCTGCACGAAGACGGCGCATATTATGGCTAAAACAGCCATAGGTCTGTGAGAGCAGGCACACTAATGTTGAAAGGGTGCCAAATTCCCGCCCGCCCCTGATTGTTGTTGCGCCTGATTCGTTTAAAGGCAGTATCTCCGCCGCCGGCGCGGCCGCTGCGATGGCCCGCGGGGCACGCTTTGCTTTCGGCGCGGCCGCCCGGATTATCGAAATTCCGATGGCTGACGGCGGCGAGGGGACCCTCGATGCGCTGCTGGCTGCCTGGCGTTGCCCGCCGTTGTTCACCGCCGCCACCGACGCGCTGGGCCGCCCGAAAACGGCCCGTTACGGGGTGTCCGCCGACGGACTTACCGGCATCATCGAAGCGGCCGAGGGGAACGGGCTTCCCGACGTATTAGATGTACCCCTGCAGCCGCTGCGCGCGGACAGCTACGGAGTGGGCACCATTGCCGGGCACCTCCTGGATGAGGGCGTCGAGGAGATCCTGCTGTGCATCGGCGGATCGGCCAGCACCGATGGCGGCACCGGGCTGCTTTCCGCCCTCGGGGTGCGTTTCCTTGATGCCACCGGCAACCCGGTGGCTCCGGGCGGCGCCGGACTGGGCGCTATCCACACGGTTGACGTTTCCGGGCTGCACCCGCGCGCGGCAGCCGTAAAATGGCGGGTCGCCGTGGACGTTGCCAACCCGCTCTGCGGGGAACAGGGAGCCGCCGCCGTCTTCGGCCCGCAAAAGGGGGCCGGCCCGGAAGATGTGAAGCTGCTGGACGCCGGCCTGGCGAACCTGGCCCGGGTCCTCACGGATTTCCGTCCTCCTGTGGAGTCAAACGGCCGTCCCGGAACCTACCTCACGGCCCCCGGTTTCGGTGCCGCCGGCGGCCTGCCGCTGTCCCTGGTCGCGCTGCTCGGAGCGGAAACGGTCCCGGGCGCGGAACTGGTGAGTGATGCGGTTGGCCTGCGGGCGGCCCTGGCCCATGCCGACGTCGTGCTGACGGGCGAGGGCTGCCTGGACACCCAGTCGCTGGGCGGCAAGGTAGTGGATGCGGTCCGGCGTCTTGCGCCGTCGGCCAGTCCGCTCGTCGTGGTCGCGGGAACCGTCCAGCTCAGCGCCGCGCAGAGCATGGAGGCCGGGATCACGGTTGCGGTGTCCATTGCCCGCGGACCGGCAACCCTGGCGGAACTCACCGCCAATGCGGAGCTGCTCATTGAGGATGCCGCTGCTCGGGCCTGCTGCGGGCTGGCGTTCCTGCCGGGCACCGAGCGGAGTTTTGGACTCGCCGAAAGCGCGTGATTCCATGATTTGTCCTGTTGATAAACATCGACGTTTTTCGCTTTAAAGGAACCCCATGATTGATCTGTTGATACTGCTGCTGCTCGTGATCGGCATTGTCGTCGTCACGGCGAAGCTTAAAATCTCGCCTTTCCTCGCCCTGCTTGGGGCAGCGCTCATCGGTGCATTTGCCTTCCGGCTGCCCGTTGAGGAAATCATTCCGACCATTACGACGGCGTTCGGCAACACCATGGGCAACATCGGCCTGGTGATCCTGTTCGGCACGATGATAGGCGTGATCCTGGAGCGTTCCGGCGGAGCGATTGCCATGGCTGATGCACTGATCAAGGTTTTGGGGACGCGGTTCCCCACCCTGACCATGAGCATCATCGGCTATATTGTCTCCATTCCGGTGTTCTGCGATTCCGGATACATCATTTTGAATTCGCTGAAAAAAGCCATGGCGGAGCGGACCAAGGTGTCGCTGGTGGCTATGTCCATTGCGCTGATGACCGGCCTGTACGCCACACACACGATGGTTCCGCCCACGCCCGGGCCGCTGGCTGCTGCCTCCAACCTCAATGTCGTGGACAGCCTGGGCCTGCTGATCGGCCTGGGCCTGGTGGTCGCTGCGGTGTCGGCCGGGGCCGCGCTGCTCTATGCCAACCGCTTCCTGAAGAAGGACATCCAGTTGCTGCCCGTCCCCGCCGAAGAAGCGGATGTCAGCTACGAGGACCTCAAGACGCAGTACGGAAAGCTGCCGAGCGGCTTTATGGCCTTCCTGCCGATTCTGCTGCCGATCCTGCTTATCTGCCTGTCCTCCATAGCCAAGCTGCCCGGTGCCCCGATGGGTGCAGGCGGCCTGGCCGCCACCGTCACCTTTATCGGCACACCGGTCATCGCCCTGGCTTTTGGCCTGGTGGCGGCCGTGTTCCTGCTCAACGGCAAGGGCAAGCTCACCAGCTTCAACACCCAGATCACCGACTCCATTGTGCTGGCTGCCCCCATCCTGCTGATCACCAGCGCCGGTGCGGCCTTCGGCGGAGTGCTGGGCAAGAGCCCGATCACCGCTTTCCTCTCCGACAATCTGGCGACACTGGGGCTGGGTATCGCCGTACCCTTCGTCATCTCGGCGGCGTTGAAGACCGCGCAGGGCTCGTCCACGGTGGCCATGGTCACGACGTCGGCCATGCTGCTCCCGCTGCTGGAGCCGCTGGGCCTGGCCACCGGTGCCGGTCCCGTGCTGGCGGTTCTCGCCATCGGCGCCGGCGCCATGGTGGTGTCCCACGCCAACGACTCCTACTTCTGGGTGGTTTCGCAGTTCAGCCGGATCCCCACGGCTACGGCCTACCGCACTCTGACTCCGGCCACCGCTGTACAGGGCGTTGCCGGCTTCGCGGCGGTCTGGGTGCTGAGCCTGTTTATGCTCTGACACGTGAAGCTCTGACACCCTGAGGCTGCGGCACGGAATGTACCTGTTTCCCCGGCATTTCCCCACCCTGCCGCCCGGCTTTCTCCGGCTTCCTCCGGCCGTCCGGAAAAGCGGCCGGAGGGGTATCCGGACCGTACGCTGCGGGTTCATACTGCTGCCGTAGCGGGCGCCCGGGCTCTGGACGGCGCCCAGTCCCGACGGCGTAAGCCGCAGACGGATCGGAGCGGATATGGCCATCACTTCGGGCGGGGGAAGGTCCTTCCTCCGGCGGAAGCCCATTGACGACGTCGATGAGGAAAAGTCCGGCACCAAACTATTCAAGAGCCTCGGGCTGTGGCAGCTTACCGCTATCGGTGTGGGTGGCATTATCGGCATCGGTATTTTCACCCTCGCCGGGCTGGTGGCCAACGGGGGTGCGGATGCTTCCCCGGTGGGTCCGGCGGTGTTGATTTCTTTCCTGGTTGCAGGCCTGGCCAGCGCCGCGGCGGCCATGTCCTATGCCGAGTTTGCGGGCATGGTGCCGCGTGCCGGCTCAGCCTATACGTACGGGTACGTGGCGCTGGGCGAATTGATCGGGTGGTTCATCGGCTGGGATCTGCTCCTGGAATACACGGCCATTGTGGCCGTGGTGGCCATTGGCATCTCGGGCTACTTCACCGAGTTCCTCGCCGGTTTCGGCATCGACATGCCGGTCTGGATGCAGGGCACCGCGGATACTATCCAGGGTGGGCTGATCAACCTGCCCGCCGCCGTCGTGTGCCTGTTCATCACCTGGATCCTCAGCCGCGGCACCAAAACCTTCGGCCGTTTTGAGCTGGTGGCCGTGGGTTTGAAAGTCCTGCTGGTGCTGTTCATTGTGGGGCTGGGATTCTTCTACGTGAATACGGACAATTACACACCGTTCCTGCCCAGCGGTTTCGGGGCGGTGTTCACCGGCGCCGCCACCGTATTCTTTGCCGTCTTCGGCTATGACGCCATGAGCACCGCCGCAGAGGAAGCCAAGGACGGGAAGAAACACATGCCCAAGGCCATCCTGCTGTCCCTGGGGGTGGCGATGGTCCTGTACATTCTGGCCACCCTGGTACTGACCGGCATGCAGAATTACCGTGACATCAGCCCCACCGCCGGTTTCGCCTCGGCCTTCCAATCGGTTGGACTGCCCGTCATCGCCACCGTCATTTCAGCCTTCGCGGTGTTGTCCATCCTTACCGTGATGCTCACCTTCCTGTTGGGCGTCACCCGGGTCTGGTTCTCCATGAGCCGCGACGGACTGCTGCCCGGCTGGTTCGCCGGAACCGATAAGCGCGGCACCCCGCAGCGCGTGACGTGGATTGCCGGCGGCGCATCCACCCTGCTCGCCGGGTTCTTCCCCATCCGAGCCGTGGCGGATCTGACCAACATCGGCATCCTGGCCGCCTTTGTGGTGGTCTGCGTGGCCGTGATTGTGCTCCGCCGCAGCCAACCGGACGCCCCGCGCGAATTCCGCCTGCCCCTAATGCCGTGGGTGCCGGCCTTCGGGGTGCTGGCGTCAGGATTCCTGATGCTTCAGCTGCACTGGGAAACCTGGCTGCGCTTCGCCATCTGGCTGGTCATCGGGATCCTGGTCTACGCATTTTACGGATATCGACATTCCCTGCTGAACCCGAACAGTCCAAGGCACCTGCCCCTGAGGGCAAATCCCCAACCGGAAAACTGAGCGGTTACCGCTTAGGCACGGAATGCCGGCAGGCATCATATCTTCCCCTTCGATAAATACCGGCTATTATCTGCGGTACGGGTTCCGGATAACTGGGCCCTTAGCCGGGGGGAATTACCAAATGGGCAGTCAGTCTCAGACCATGCCTGCTGTGCGGAGGCGGTCCACTATGCTTTTCCGTCGCGCACGCAGCGGACTAGTGCTTATTGCCGTTTTCTGGCTTTGGATGCTTTTCGGTGCCGCGGATTTTGTTGCCGCTCTTTTCGGATCGCCCATTCATGCCGCACTGGCCGTGTGCCTCCTCGGCGCTCTGACACTTGTTTCGCTGCTTTTCCTGCCCATTTGCGTGGCATACCTCGTGCTCCACAAGCCGCAGGCCGGGTCACAGACTGCATCGCAGGCCCGATCGACGGCCGCCCCACAGTCCCGCCCGGCGCAGGAGGACGGGCTGGCACCTGTCATCCGGATGATTCCCGGCCGAGCCGCCGCCCGCGGAGCAGAGCTGACCGGCCGAGCAGCCGCCAAATGGCGGGACCTGGCTTCCTGATCCGCTCAACCGCCTGAGCTCCTCCCCGGTCTTTCCCTGGTCCTGGACCGGAATGTCAGAGGCAGTTGCCAAGGTGGAGGCATGAGTTCCTCCATCGGCACCCGGATGCCCGTCGCACCCGCCGCTCCAGTCACCCACGCCCGCTACCGCCGGGAACCCTACGTCCGCTGCCAGACCGGCAGCGGCAGCGTCGATGGGAAGGCCGTGGCCTGGACCCGCACGGAGGTCCTCCTGCACTGGATTGACGACGACGGCCAGGCCCACAACCGGTGGACGCCGGCTCCCACGGTGCGCAGGATTACCCGGGATGAGTCTGCCTGGCGTGACCCCTATGACGACTTCCGCTTCTATTACCAGCCTGCCCTGGCCGCCTGAGCCAATCTGCGGATTACTTCGGCACAAGTCCCGGCACGGCCGGTGCACCCTTGACGCACCGCAACGCGCGGGGGCAGATGGAGGAATACAGCGAAAACCGCTGCGCACGGAACCGTGTTCCGTTGATACTTGCTCCGGACGGCAGGACGTTGGCGCGTGGACTTTAAGCATGTGATTGAAGCCGTGGGTGAATTCATGGACCTGGCGGGGGTGGCAGCCATCGTCCTCGGGGCCGCGGGCGCCACCGTCGCCGCGTTCGCCGCCGCACTGCGTCGGCAAGGTCCGGTTTACGAGGAATACCGCCAGCGTCTGGGCCGAAGCATCCTGCTCGGATTGGAGCTGCTGGTGGCCGCGGACATCATCCGCACCGTGGCAGTGACGCCTACCTTCGAATCGGTCGGAATACTTGCCGTTATCGTGCTCATTCGTACATTTCTGAGTTATTCACTGCAGTTGGAAGTGACAGGGCACCTGCCCTGGAAGCGTCCCGTGGAAACCGTGGAGGATAAGAACAAATAACAGTTCCACTTAATCAGTTTTTAGCCTTGACATAGATGCCCAAGCAAATATCGTTCTCGGCATGATCAATTCAGTCTCGAGCCTTCCGTTTATGATTTCCGCATCCGAATTCACTACCACCACCACCACTAACCCAGACGTGGACCCGGGTATGGTCATCGCGAGTTTCCTCGTCATCCTCGTCATCAGCCTTGTCCTGAGCGGCCTCGCCATGATGGGGATGTTCAAGAAAGCCGGCCGGAAGACCTGGGAAGCCTTCATTCCCGTGTATTCCTCGGTCATTCTGTACCGCATTGCCGGCATGTCCGGCTGGTGGGTCCTGGCTGGCCTGGTGCCGTTCCTGAACATTGTTGCCGTGGTGCTCCTGGCGATCAACCTCGCGAAGGTGTTCGGCCAGACCGCCGTCATTGCCGTGCTGATCGCCCTCTTCAGCTTCATCATGTACTTCTATCTCTCGTACGGCTCCGCCCGCTATCTCGGTCCGCAGGCCAGCAAGGCCCCCTTCGGTGCGGGCAACCAGGCCCAGCCCAGCTACACGCCGGCCGGACGCTAACTCCTTTCATCCGTCCAAGGCGCGCATCCCGGCAGGGATGCGCGCCTTCTTCTTTGCTCCGGGGTCCTCCCGGCGTGCATCCGGAACGCGAAAACCGATGTCCGGCGGCGGACCCTGAAAAATTGTTAGGCATGCCGAACTTAGGATGCTAGGTTTCTGTCATGGCACGTACCGTCCCGTCCCCCGACACCGCTGCGCGTCCTGCGGCCCGTCCCCGCAACATCCTCTGGCTGCTCGGCCCCGCGCTGGTGGCCGGCGTCGCGTACCTGGATCCGGGCAACGTCGCGAGCAACATGACGGCGGGAGCCAAGTTCGGATACCTGCTGGTCTGGGTAGTGGTGACCGGCAACATCATGGCGTGGCTGATCCAGTACCTCTCCGCCAAACTGGGCCTGGTCACCGGCCGCAGCCTGCCCGAGTTGCTCGGGGAACGCATTGGCCGCAAACCGGCCCGGCGGCTCTACTGGCTGCAGGCCGAGCTCGTGGCCATGGCAACCGACGTCGCAGAGGTGATCGGCGGCGCCGTCGCGCTTTGGCTGCTCTTCGACCTCCCGCTGTTCGTGGGCGGAATCATCACCGGCGGCATCTCCATGGTGGTGCTGCAACTGCAGAACAGCGGACGGCACCGGAGCTTCGAATATGTCATTGTGACGCTGATGCTGGTCATTGCCGTCGGCTTCACGGCCGGTGTCTTCCTCACCCCGCCCGACGGCGGTGCGGTGGTTGAAGGCCTGGTGCCCCGTTTCGAGGGCAGCGAGTCGGTGCTGCTCGCCGCGTCCATTCTGGGTGCCACCGTGATGCCGCACGCCATTTACGCCCACTCCGCGCTGACGCGTGACCGCTTCCCCGCACGGACCGCCACGCTCACCACACGCCGGCTGATCACGGCCACCAAGTGGGACGTGACCATTGCCCTGACCGTGGCAGGTTCAGTGAATCTCGCCATCCTGCTGCTGGCCGCCGGTTCCCTGCAGGGCGTGGCGGGGACCGACACCCTCGAAGGGGCGCATGCCGCCATCGCCGTCTCAATGGGCGGTGCGGTGGCTACCCTGTTTGCGGTCGGGCTGCTCGCGTCCGGGCTGGCGTCGACGTCGGTGGGTGCCTACGCAGGTGCCGAGATCATGCAGGGCCTGCTGAAGGTCCGCATTCCCATGCTGCTGCGCCGCCTGATCACCCTGCTTCCCGCACTGGCGATCCTCGCCGTCGGCATCGATCCCACCTATGCGCTGATCCTCAGCCAGGTCATCCTGTCCTTCGGCATTCCGTTTGCGCTGATTCCGCTGGTCTGGCTGACGGCACAGCCGGATCTGATGGGCGCGCACCGCAACCGCTGGTGGACCACGGGACTGGGGGTGCTGGTCTCGGTGCTGCTGGTGGGGCTCAACATCACCCTGCTGGTGCTGACCTTTTCCGGCGCCTGACTCCTGTTCCACGCCGGACATCGCAAGCGGCGGGCGTTCCGCCGCCGACTGCGTTATTGATTCAGGGAACCTTCCACCAGAGCGGTGGCGATGCTGTCCGCATCCGCCTGCGCGGCCAGGAACCGTTCAGCATCCAGCGCAGCGGAGCAACCCGTGCCGGCAGCGGTGATTGCCTGCCGGTAGCGGTGATCCACGGCGTCTCCGCACGCGAAAACCCCGTCCAGATTGGTTTGGGTGCTGGGAGCCGCGACCCTGATATAGCCTTCACCATCCAGATCCACCTGTCCTGCCAGCAGGTCCGTCCGCGGGGCATGGCCGATGGCGACGAAGATTCCCTGCGCCGGCACCTCCCGCGTGGTGCCGGTGACGGTGTCTGTGAGCGTCAGTCCGGTGACCTTGTCCGTACCGGAAATGGCGGTGACCTCGCTGTTGAATTCAAAGCGGATCTTCGCATGGTCCCTGGCCCGCTGGGCCATGATCCGCGAAGCGCGCAGCGCGTCCCGGCGGACGACGACGGTCACCGAGGCAGCGAAGCGGGTCAGGAACAGCGCTTCCTCCATGGCGGAATCCCCTCCCCCGACCACCACGATGTCCTGGTTACGGAAGAAGAAGCCGTCGCAGGTGGCACACCAGGAGATGCCTCGGCCGTTGAGCTGCTTTTCCTCGGGCAGTCCCAGTTCCTTGTAGACGGAGCCGGTGGCAAGGATGACGCTGCGGGCCTTGTAGGTTTTCCCGCTGCCGGTGGCCACCCGCTTGGTGTGGGTGGCCAGATCCACTGACACGGCGTCGTCGTACTCCACCAGCGCACCGAATTTCTCCGCCTGCCGTCGGAGATTGTCCATCAGGTCCGGGCCGAGGATGCCGTCCGGAAAACCCGGAAAGTTTTCCACCTCCGTGGTGTTCATCAGGGCACCGCCGGCCGTAACCGATCCGGCGAGGATCCGTGGTTTCAACCCGGCACGGGCGGCATAGATCCCGGCGGTATATCCGGCCGGACCGGACCCGATGATGAGAACGGAATCGGTGCCCATCTGCTCTTCCCTTCCCTGCGGCGTTCTTTCAAGTCTGGCCCGGCGCGGGTTAGGGTGTGTACCCCCGGGCGCGCTTTCGCGGTACCGGACACGGCAAAGGAGCCACAGTGGCAGCGGTACGCATCGAACTGCTTCAGCTTTCCCGCGGCGTCATTGATTCGCTCGCCGCCGGTAATCTCGTCGCAGCCAACCGGCAGGCGCCGTTGGAACTCACGGAGCATTTTTCGCAGGACCGGCAGTCGCTGTGGCGGATGCGAAGTGCCCAGCTGCAGGAGCACCCCTCAGACGCGGCCTGGATTTCGCGGGCAATCTACGATCCCGGGCTGGGGCGGGCCGTGGGCGTTGCCGGATTCCATGGGCCTCCCGATGACAGCGGAATGGTGGAAGTTGGATATTCGGTGGATCCGGCTTACCGGCGCAGGGGCTACGCTCGGGCCGCACTCCAGGCGTTGTTGGAGGTGGCTGCCCGCGATCCGTCCATCCATACGGTCCGTGCCACTATCAGCCCGGACAATTCCGCGTCCCGGCGCCTCGTGGAACAATACGGTTTTGTCGCCAAGGGTGAGCAATGGGATGACGAGGACGGCCTGGAAATCATCTACGAGGTCGACGCCGGCGGGGCAGGCTCTGCTGTCCGCACCGTTCCTGAGTAGGCGGTCTTTTCCTTCAAAGGAGATGCTGTGCCTGGTGGCCTGGATAAGCCCCTTACCTTGTTACCTCCCCGGCAGAAAAACTGCCCGATGCCGGCCGCTGGCTTCACCCGGGGTCCGAGACAACCTGACCCGGAGGGCATATTTCAGGGCAGGTAATTTCGCACGAAAGACAGGTATTTCCGGCTTTCCCGGAGGGCCGGTTTTGGCCTGTTTTCGGGCCGGAAATGTCAGTGCCGGGTGAAATCCTGAGGGTATGGATCAGCTCGGGAACACCGAACCGACAACCGAAGAACCAGGCGCCGACAACCCGCTGCCGGGTGGGCAGACCGGTGAAGCGGATGCTTCACGCACGCCCTGCACGCTGGCGGTATATCGGGCGGTTCCGGATGCCAGTGGTGACGGTGGCGACGGTACGGACTCCGACGACGACAGTACCCAGACCGGCACTGGCACTTCCACAGATACCACCTCCGGCGTTAGGGCCACCGATGCCGCTTCGGCGCCTGCTGCCACCCTCTTTGACGCACCCATTCCCGCACCGGATTCCGCGTCCGCCTCGACTACCACCGGACCCGCAGAATCCCGCCACGATCCAGGGGACACCACAGGGTCGGCGGCCGCTGAATCTGCAAAGCCCGCTGAATCTGCCGAACCCGCTGAACCTGCGGAACCAGCCACTGGTGCCACCGGAGTTGATGGCTTTCCCGACGGTTTTACCGGGGTGCTGGCGATGGCGAATCTGGAGTCCTTCGACGAACACGCCACCGGTGAGGTGTTGGCCCGTCTGTCGCATTTGGTCCGGTGGACGCAGGCCCAGCAGGCCCGCGCGCTCAACCATATGGAGGAACTGTTCCGCAAGGACGTATGCAAGCACTTCGGCAGTGAAGGTCCCGGGCTCGCGTTCAGCCTCGCCGCCTCCGAATGCGCCGCGATCCTGAACGTTCCCCAGACCACCGCCCAAGGCATGATGGTCGAAGCCGGCAGACTCTGCACCACCCATACCGCCACCCTGACCGGACTGGAACAAGGACGCTTCTCCTATGCGCACGCCCAGGTGGTCCTGGATCAGTGCGAGAACATACCCTCCGCGGAACTTCCCGAGTTCGAGGCCGAACTGCTCGCCAAAGCCGAAGGCATAACCCGGCCACAGTTCTGCGCCAAAGCCCGCAGGCTGCGGGAGAAAACCTATCCCGAGACCATTCCCGAACGGCGCCGGACAGCGTTCGAGAAACGGAAAGTGGTCCTGGAACGGGACGAGGACGGCATGTCCTGGCTCTCCGCCCATCTACGGGCCGAACATGCCCAGCAGATATACACGGCCCTGTGTACGTCGGCTAGGGGTGAGCAGGCTGACGGGGACCTGCGGACAACGGACCAGCTGCGGGCCGACATCCTGACCCAGCTGCTCATGGGCGGCCTAGGTTCACCCCGCGGAGACGGTGCCTCGAAGCCAGGACACGCATCGGATAGCGATTCAGGCAAAGAGGGTCCCGCAGGTGTTCTGCCGCGGGCAGAGATCATGGTGCTGATCAACGCCGAAACCCTCTTCGGAGCCGACGAACAGCCGGCCGAACTCCACGGCTATGGACCCATCAGCGCCGACGCCGCCCGCAGACTCGCACGCAACGCCGTCCACTGGACCGGACTGGCCCAGGACCCAACCACCGGAGAGATCCTCGGGGTAGGCAGACGCCGTAAAGTCCCCGCCGGACTGGCCCGCTGGTTGCGGGCACGCGACGGGACCTGCCGGTTCCCCGGCTGCAGGGTCAGCACCGCGGTCACGGAAATCGACCACACCACCGACTGGGCAAAAGGCGGCGACACCGAACACGGAAACCTGGAACACCTCTGCCGCCGGCACCACCGGTTCAAGACTCTGGGGTTCTGGAAAGCCACCCAACCCACACCCGGGGTGATGGAATGGACGTCCCCGACGGGACGGGTCTACCGGACCGAGCCCTTCCTGGAACTGGGGGTAGTACGCGACACCGCTGGTCCGCCGGGCACGGAATCGACCCTGGGTGAGGATGACAGCCCGCAGGAACCGGCACCGTTCTGAGGAACTTTCCGAACATGAGCTTCCGGAACATGCGAATCAGCATTCCAACTGCCCTTCCGGACGTCCGGGTCCAGCCCTACGAGCAAGCGTTCGTGCCTATTCGTAAAAACCAATGTTTGGTTACCCTGGCACGGACCAGTGTCCGGGGCGCCTCTTAGGAACCAGCGCTCCGCCTCCCGTACAGCCGACATCGACCGTGCTTACGGCCGACATCGATCGTGCTCAGCGGATGCGGGACCGGATGCGCAGCGCCGCCAGCAGGATGAAAACCACCACCATGGCTGCCAACACAAACACCACATAACCCGTGGGCACGTCCCAGTCGCCCACCCGAGCGGTGATGCCAAAAATCTCCTGCACCTGGGCAACTGCTTCGGGCTGGTCCGTGACTTCGTCCAGGGGCCCGGCGGTCATTTCCTGGCGCACCACCATGGAGGCCTGCATAAAGGGCAGCGCGCTCACAACATTCCGCACCCCTTCAGGGAAGGCGCCCACCGGAACGTAGGACCCGGCAGCGAAACCAAGGATGGTTCCTACCAGGGTGGACAGCGCCGCGAAAGATCCGGGCGAATGGACGAAGGTGACAATGAAAGCGCTGAGCGCGCCGAAGGCGGCACAACTGAGCACCAGATAACCGTAGGTGCGGGCCACCTGTCCTGCGGTCAGCACCACGGAGTCGGCCGCCGCCAGGTAGGCCAGGCTCACGGCGAACACCACGGTGGTCATGATCAGGGCGATCACCACTGTCGAAAGCAGATAGCCCAGTACCAATTGCCCTCGGCTGATCGGTGACACGAGGAAATCGCGGAAGCGCCCGGTTGCGGTGTCGTCCACGATCACGTTCACCGCCGCGAGTCCCGTGGTGATCGCGGTGATTCCCACAATCCCGGCAAACATCCACGCGTCGACCAGGCCTTTGATGTCCTCCTTGGAAGCCAGTGGAAAGGACTCGGCGAGGCTTTCGGTTTGCTGGTTGCCCAGAAACAGGGTGTACAGCAGGAACAGGACCAGTGCGCCGAGGAGGGAAAAGAACACGTTGAGCCGGTCACGGAAGTACAGGCGCAGGTTCCGCCCGGTGATATCCAGGACTACGTTCATGCTGCTTCCACCTGCCGGCCGGTCAAGGCCAGAAAAACATCGTCCATGGTTCCGTGGCGGAATTCGAAATCCAGGACGCTGTCGCCGTGCGCCGCAAGAAGTCGACGGGCGGTGTCGGACCGGTCCACCCGCAGCCGCAGCACTTTGCCGTCCGCACCGGCGATATCGACGCCAAGGTCGCCCGCGAGGGATGCCAACGCCGTCGGATCGGCGGAAGTGATCGAGAGGATGCTGCTGCTGTACCGGGCCCGCAGCGTGGTGGGGGTACCGTCCGCGATGATCTTGCCCTTCTCAATTACGCAGACGCGGTCCGCTTCCTCGGTCTCCTCCATGTAGTGGGTGGTCAGGAACACGGTAAGGCCATGGTTTTCGCGCAGGTCGTGGATGGTGGACCAAACCAGGGCACGGCTGGCAGGATCCAGGCCGGCCGTGGGTTCGTCCAGAAAGATGATCGACGGCGAGTGCAGCAGTGCCCGCGCGATGTCCACCCGGCGTCGTTGTCCGCCGGAATAGGTGGCGTAACGCCGGTCCAGGAAGTCCTCCAGGCCAACCATCCCGCCCAGCTCTTCAATGCGGGCGTTGTTGGCCGCTTTGTCCGCGGAGTAGAAGCGGGCCCGGGTCTGGAGGTTTTCCCTTCCGGTGAGGATGGGATCCAGCATCGAATCCTGGAACACCACTCCAATGGCTTCGCGGACTCCGTTTCCGCTGCCGCTCACATCATGTCCGGCGACAAGGACGGTGCCGGCGTCGAACGGCAGAACCGTGGTCAGGCAGGAAATGGTGGTGGACTTCCCCGCACCGTTGGCCCCCAGGAACGCAAACACGCTGCCTGCCTCCACCTCAAAGGACAGATCATCCACAGCGGTCATGCTGCCGTAGCGCTTAGTCAGTCCTCGAACGGCAATCGCAGCTTCCGTTGTTTCCAATCGGTTCCCCTAGCCTTGGAAAGATTCATGGTCCAGGAACAGGTCGTCGAATTCCAACGGAGTCACCGTGTTCTGTTCCCAGTCAGACCGAAGTATCGCATAGGCCACGGAGGCGACCCGGGAACCGTCCGCCGTCGGCCACGCCTGCCGGTAGTGGGCCTCCTTCACGAATCCTGCGCGCAGGAAGGTTTTGCGCATCGCAAGGTTATCTTCGCGGGTTTGGCCCTCGAACCGGACAATTTCCGGCAATTCGGTAAACGCCAATGCGCACAGGGCACGCACGACGTCGACCCCAAGGCCCCGGCCGCGGTGTTCTTCGGCCAGCCGCAGGTCAAACACGGGATTGTCGTCGGCCAGGTCCTCCAGGACTACCAGCCCAATGTCATCATCATCGTGCTGCACCCAGAATCCCTGGGATTCCCCACCCCAGAAGTGCCCCGCCGCCACCCGACGGCTCGCCTCGGCTTCCGTGGGGGCTGCATTCATATGGAAAGGGAAGCGATTGGAGGACAGGAAGGCCGTGACCGCACCGGCGTCGTCGGGAGTCATCTTCCGGAGGGTGATAGACATGCGGGCGAGTCTAGCGCGCCGGTTCCGGCACCGGTCCGATGCCCTCGCGTCCGCCCCGGAAAACTACGGGTGGGTGGTCACCATGATCAGCTGCCAACCCTCGGGGACCTGCTGCTGCAGCGCCTCGCGGGCTTCGAGGAATCCCTCTCCCTCGGCTTCCAGTTCACGGGTTTCGACAGGACGGATGATGCCGGTGACTTTCATGCTTCCAGCCTAGGCATTGTGCCGCACCCCTGCGGCCGGAAAACATGTTGTGTCCACCACCCCCGCTTCCGGGCCGACGACACACCCCAGCGGTTTCGCCGCGCTTCGGGCAGGCGGGCACCGGAATCCGGGCAGACAAAAAGGGCCTGCTTCCTTGATCTACAAGAAAACAGACCCTACAAACTGTGGAGCTTAGGGGAATCGAACCCCTGACCTTTTCATTGCGAACGAAACGCTCTACCAACTGAGCTAAAGCCCCGAAACTGCACCATGCGGCGTCGTACCCCAGTTCACACTGGGCTGAACAACCACCCCGCTAGGCTACACCGATTCTAATCACGCGTTCCGGCGCCCGCCAAACCGTCAGGTCCCTTGGCATGCCCGGAGCCGCTCGCTACGGTCGAGGAACCAGCACGGTCCGGCCGGGGAAAGCGGCACTGCGAAGCTCCCCGCATCCAAGGAGAACGCCATGGCCCTGATCACGGAAATGTTCGAAAACCATCCCGGCGGACCCCGTACCTCGGATCCCCGCCTCCTCGCCGATTGCCTGCGTACCTGCGCAGAGTGCGCACAGGTCTGCAACGCCTGCGCTGATGCGTGCCTGAGCGAGGCGATGGTGGGGGATCTTCTCAGCTGTATCCGCACGGATCTGGACTGTGCCGACATCTGCGCAGCCGCCGCAGCAGTGCTCTCCCGGACGGCAGCCTCCGGACCCGCGACGGCCAGCCTGCTGCACGCCTGCATCGCCGCCTGCGCTGCCTGTGCCGAAGAATGCCAGCAGCACGCGTCAATGCATCAGCACTGCCGGATCTGCGCAGAAGCCTGCCAACGCTGCATTAACGCGTGCGAAAAGCTGCTCACCTCGCTCGGCTAGGCCGGCATCACACTGAGGCACCGCAGGGTCAGGCCGGGTCAGGCACTGTTGCCGGCGCTCCTGGCCAGGAACGCGGCGGTCTTCAGCGTCAGTTCCGGTTTCGCCGCACGGAGGGCGGCGACGGCGGCTATCCCGTCCCGGGGATCTTTCGGATCCAGCCCCCTCGCCCGGATGGCGGCAACCGCCCAATGTGTTGCCGCTGCCTGCGGATCCGCGGCATCGGGCCAGTAGGTCTCCCTGATCCGGATCCGGGGATCTTCCCGGTCCCCGAAGAGCTTCATCATCGATTGCCTCACGCCGCCTACCCCCTTGCTTGTGCCAACACCATGCCCCGGACATATGCCGCCTGGCCCGCGTGCTCCAGGCAGTCCGCCAGGGTACTTACCAGCCGGACGCCGAGCGTCACCGGCGGATCCCACGCCCGGTCCACGATCTGGTCCAGTTCCTCCTCGGACAGCCCCGAGACGAAGGCCTCGGTGCGGGAGTGCACCTCGTCGTAATACCCCAGCAGCAGCTCCGAGGAGTGCACCTGCACCAGCCCCACCTGCTCCGAGGTATGCCCGTACCCGGTGTCTTCCACGGCGAGCGGCAGCCCTACACGCTCCGCCCAGCCATCTGCGGTCCAGGCCTGCTCCTGCCCGGCCACCTCGGCAATCTGATGGTCCTCCACCCGACTCAGGTGCCAGATCAGCCAGGAAACGGAGTTTCCCTCAGGATAGGGACGGTGGTTCAGCGCAGCGGCGTCCAGATTGTTCACGACCCTGCGGACAATGCCGGGGACCCGCCCGAAGGCGTCAACTAGGAGATCGCTCTGGTTCATGGCGGCAGGTTCCCTCTGCATCGGCGGTACGGTGCCGTCATCCTTTCACGGTGGCCGGGGTCCGTGAAGAGCGGTTTGGCCGTGAAAGGAGAAATCCGGGGCAGGGCGGTTCCATCCACGGCCGGCAGTCCTAGACTGGCCCGCATGAGCTGGACTGATGAACGTCCCGCGTGGCTTCCACCCATCCCGTCACCGCACCGCGGGCAGACCCGGATCGTGCTGGGAATGGTCCTGGTCTGCGCTGCCATGCTGATCTGCCTGGTGGTCGCGGCCTTCGGCGCCCTTCTGAGCATGTACGTCCTCTGGCCGCTGGCCGGCGGGCTGCTCCTGCTGATGTCCGGGCTGCTCAGCCGACGGCGCGGCGTGTAACAGCACCGGGACGGACGAGGAACGGAGCTGAGGCCGGAAAGTTAGGAGAGCTTTCGCTTGCTGGAAAGCCAGCTCGGGCAGGCCTAAAACAGAGGCATGGAGACTTCGAACCGGATCACCAACGCGGTCCGCCGCTACCCGCTGGTTTTCGCAACCCTGCTCGTCGGTGTGCTGTTCCTCTTCCTGCAGTTCTTCGGTGCCGGCACTGCCGCAGCCTGGACCGCCGGTGTCTTCGCGTCCGCGGTCGCCGCGAAAACCGCCGCCGGCATGGTCCGGGACATCCTCGGGGGACACTGGGGACTGGACATCCTCGCCGTCATTGCCATAGTCGCCACAGTGGTTGTGGGTGAATACCTGGCAGCGCTGATCATCGTCCTGATGCTTTCCGGCGGCCAGGCGCTGGAGGACTACGCCGCCGGCCGGGCGCGCAGCGAACTCGACGCCCTCCTGGCGCGGGCGCCGCAGATTGCCCACCGCTTTCCCCGCGGCAACACCCAGCTGGGTACCGAGGACATTCCGGCCACCGCGGTAGCCCCCGGCGACCTGCTCCTGATCCGGCCCGCCGAAGTGGTCCCCGTGGACGGAACACTCGTCTCCGGGCCCGCCGACTTCGACGAATCTTCCCTCACCGGCGAGTCCCTTCCGGCCAGCAGGCAAACCGGGGACGCGGTGATGAGCGGTTCCGTGAACGGCACCCGCGCCGTGCTGCTGCGGGCCACCGCGACGACGGCGGACAGCCAGTACCAGCGCATTGTCGCTTTGGTGGCCGAGGCCGCAGATTCGAAGGCGCCCGTGGTGCGCCTGGCGGACCGGTTCGCGGTGCCCTTTACCGCCGTGTCGCTGCTGATCGCCGGGCTGGCCTGGGCGCTCAGCGGGGACCCGGTCCGCTTTGCCGAAGTGCTGGTCCTGGCCACCCCGTGCCCGCTGCTGATCGCAGCCCCGGTCGCCTTCCTGGGCGGTATGAGCCGCGCGGCCCGGACCGGAATCATCGTCAAGGGCGGAGCCGTGCTGGAGCAGCTGTCCAGGGCCGGAACCGCTGCCTTCGACAAAACGGGCACCCTCACGCACGGGCACCCCGAGCTGGTGGCGATCCGTCCGCAGCCGGGTTTCAGCACTGATGACGTGCTGGGCCTGGCCGCCTCCGCCGAGCAGTATTCCTCCCATGTGCTGGCTGCCTCGGTGCAGCAGGCTGCAGCCGCCCACGGCCTGGCCCTGCAATCCGCGGACACCGCCCAGGAAGTGGCAACCAACGGCGTCGAGGCCGTGCTGGGCGGACACACGGTCCGGGTGGGCAAGGAACGCTTTGTGGCGGAGGCTGCCCCGGATACCGTGCCCGCCCATCTGGAGCCCGGGCAGATGGTGGTCTACATCGGTGTGGACGGCCGCTTTGCCGGCACGTTGATCATGAGCGACGCTGTGCGGGCAGACGCCGCGGCCACGCTCAGCCGGCTGGCGGCCCTGGGCATCCGCCGGACAGTGATGCTCACCGGTGACGGTCCGGCCACCGCCGGCGCCGTAGCCGCAGGCTTGGGCATTACGGATGTCCGGGCGGGGCTGCTGCCCGCGGACAAGGTGAACGCCGTCCGCTCGCTGTCCCCGCGTCCGGTGGTCATGGTGGGCGACGGCGTCAATGACGCCCCGGTGCTGGCGGCGGCCGACGTCGGCATCGCCATGGGGGCGCGCGGGTCCACCGCCGCCAGCGAGTCGGCCGACGTCGTGCTGGTGGCCGATGACATTGCCAGGGTGGCCGACGCCGTCGAGATCGGCCGGCGTACTATGCGGGTGGCGCTGGGCAGCATCTGGCTGGGCATCGCCCTCAGCCTGGGACTGATGGTGACCGCCGCGTTCGGGTTCATCCCCGCGGTGGCGGGTGCACTGATCCAGGAACTGGTGGACCTGGCCGCCATCCTCAACGCGCTGCGCGCCCTGACCGGACCGCGGGGCAGCACGCAAAAGGAACAGGTTCCGGCGGCCCGCCCGGTGGCCGCGCCGGGGCCCGCGACGGACCCCGTATAGGCGGAGGTTAGGCAGCGGCCGGCCTGCGGGGGCATCTGGCGACGCCGACACCGGTGAGCAGGGGATAATGGGCAGTGCTCCGGGCCTTCAGTGCCGGGGGTGCTGCCCATTGTTCTGCACGGCGGGTGCCGTGCATGGTTTCGACGCTAAGGGAATGCCCATGACGCTGATCGACAACGCGGTGTATGTGGACGGTAAACGCCGGCATGACCCCGACAGCATGGATGAAACGTTCGAGCTCACCCGCAGCTCCGGCGGCATGGCCTGGATCGGGCTGTACCGCCCGGATGAAGTGGAGCTGCTGGCCGTGGCCGAGGAATTCGGCCTGAACCTGCTAATTGTCGAAGACGCCCTGGCCGGCCATCAGCGCTCCAAGCTGGAACAGTACGGTGACCAGCTGTTCCTTGTCCTGCGTCCCGCCCGCTATCTGGACGACGCCGAGCGCGTGGAGTTCGGTGAGCTGCACCTGTTTGTGGGCCCGAACTTCGTGGTGACCGTCCGGCATGCCGAGTCCCCGGACCTGGCCCGTGTCCGCAAGCGACTGGAACAGGAACCGGATCTGCTGGCGCTTGGGCCGCAGGCGGTGCTTTACGCCGTGCTGGACCAGGTGGTGGATGAATATGCCCCCGTGGCCGCCGGGCTGGAAAACGACATCGACGAGATTGAGGACCAGCTGTTCGGCGGCGACGCGGAAGTTTCCCGCCGCATCTATGAGCTTTCCCGCGAGGTCATCCAGTTCCACCGCGCCATCAGCCCGCTGGAAACCGTGGTGGGCGCACTGCGCCAGCAGGCGGACCAGTACGGCATCCCCGCGGGCCTGCATGACAATCTCGGCGACGTGATGGACCACGTGCTCCGCCTGATCGACCGGGTCAACGCCTACCGGGCAATCCTGGACAACGCGCTCACCCTCTCCTCCACGCTGGCATCCAACCGCCTGGCAGAGACCAGCATTGAGCAGAACGAGCAGGTGAAACGGATCTCCTCCTGGGCCGCCATCCTCTTTGCCCCCACCCTGGTGGGCACCATATACGGAATGAACTTCGAAAACATGCCGGAGCTCGGCTGGGAATTCGGATACCCGCTGGCAATCCTGGCGATGCTCGGGATGGGCGTCATCCTGTATCTGACCTTCAAGCGGAACAAGTGGCTCTGACTCCCCGGCACGCCGCCACGGCCCTGCTGCCCGCGCTGCTGCTGTTCGGGCTCCTCCCGCTGGCGGCGTGCGGCAATGCATCGGGGAACGACGACGGCGCCGCACGGGATGCCGATGTCACCGGCGTCTGGGGCGATACGGCCAATACCGAAGCGCCGTCGCTGGAGTTCGACCCCGACGGGCGGGTCAGCGGAACCGACGGCTGCAACCGGCTGATGGGCCACTGGAGCATCGAGGGAACGCGGGTCACCCTGCAGGACATGGCCTCCACCATGATGTTCTGCCAGGGCATTGACACCTGGCTTGCCGCCGGCGTCGCCGCTGACCTGGACGGCGACACCCTGCGGGTCTACGACCGGGATGGCATGGAAATCGGGGTTCTTCAGCGTCCGCGCGCCGGTTCCTAGCCTTCCGTGCCGGTTCGCCACGGGTTCGCCACGGGTGCGCCGCGGGTCCGCCATGGGTTCGCTGCGGTTCGCCACAAAACCGCGCAACGGCGCGGTTTTCGACGCAGGTGGCCACAGGGTTTACGGCGGGACGGAATACGGGGGCGCGGTGACGGGTTTGCGTCTAGGGCAGACGGGTCGAGAATAGACCTCGGCTTTTCCGGTCCGTCTGGCCCCTGCGGTCCGTCGGGTCCGGGTCCCCGGTCCTCGCCAGGCACGGCGGCTCTCCGCAGCCCACCCGGACAGCTTCCCCGCAATTTCTCCCCACTACTCCCGAACGGCAACACATTTTGAATAACTCCACTATCAAACCGTGGCCGGCACTTTGGTCCCTGGTTATCGGATTCTTCATGATCCTCGTCGACTCCACGATCGTGAACATCGCCACCCCGGCCATCATGGAGGACCTGGGCGCCGGCCTGGATGAGGTCATCTGGGTCATCAGCGCCTATCTGCTGGCCTACGCCGTGCCGCTGCTGATCACCGGCCGGCTCGGGGACCGGTTCGGTCCGCGGCGGGTATACCTGATCGGTCTGGTGGTCTTCACCCTGTCCAGCCTCTGGTGCGGCTTCGCGGGCAGCGTGGATGCGCTGATCCTCGCACGCGTGTTCCAGGGCTTCGGGGCCGCACTGATGACCCCGCAGACCATGTCCGTAATCACCCGGATCTTCCCGCCGCACCAGCGCGGCACCGCACTGGGCCTCTGGGGTGCCACTGCCGGCGTCGCCACTCTGGTGGGACCGATCCTCGGCGGTGTCCTCGTGGACGCACTGGGTTGGGAATGGATCTTCTTCATCAACGTGCCCGTTGGCATCGTGGGCTTCATCCTTGCCTACCGGCTGGTGCCCAGGCTTTCCACGGCCGTGCACCGCTTCGACTACCTGGGTGTGCTGCTCAGTGCGGCGGGCATGTTCGCCCTGGTCTTCGGCATCCAGGAAGGCGAGAGCTACAACTGGGGCACCATCGCCGGACCCATCTCCGTCTGGTCCCTCATCATCGCCGGGATCGTGCTGCTGGCCCTGTTTGTGCTCTGGCAGCACCTGAACCGCGCCGAGCCGCTGCTTCCGCTGAAGCTCTTCCGGGACCGTAACTTCTCCCTGGCCAACATCTCCATCACCGGCATGGGGTTCGCAGTGACGGCCTTCTCCCTGCCGCTGATCCTCTTCGCGCAGAACGTCCGCGGGCTGAGCCCCACGCAGGCAGCCCTGCTGCTGGCCCCCATGGCGGTCCTGTCGGGCGTCCTGGCCCCAATCGCAGGTAAGACCGTACAGCGCGGCAACCCCAAGTTCATTGCCGTCTTCGGCTTCGCGGCCATGGCGGCGTCACTGCTCTGGCTCGGCGCACTCCTTAGCCCGGATGTGCCGTACTGGCAGCTTGTCCTGCCGATGATGCTGATGGGCCTGGCAAACGCCTGCATCTGGCCGTCCGTCTCGCTCACGGCGACCCGCAATCTGGCGGCCGACGTCGCCGGCGCAGGTTCCGGCGTCTACAACACCACCCGCCAGTTCGGTGCGGTGATCGGCAGCAGCGCCATCGCGGCGATCATGCAGTCCCGGCTCACCGCCCACCTGGGCGGGGGTGCAGCCGACGGCGGGACCGCACCGGCTGCCGGGGCGTTCCCGGACGCGTTGAAGGCAGGCTACTCCGAGGCCATGGGACAGTCCCTGTTCCTGCCGGCGGCCGTGATTATCGTGGCGCTGCTGGCGTCGCTGTTCTACGCCAAGCCTGCTCCCGAGCTCACTTCCCGCGGCGCGCAGGCCGCAGCAGGCACGGGGGACACCGCGGATTCCCGAGGCGCCGTAGACACAGCGGACCGGGGCACCGTGGACGCCGTGGACACAGCGGACCGGGGCGCTGCAGGCGCGGCGGACAGCAGAAACTGATCTACGGGTACGCTCACCCCATGACTATGGTTTCGAAGTTCTTCGCCGGGGTCCTCCTGGCCAACGCGGTACCGCACGGAGTCAGCGCGGTACAGGGCCGGGAATTCCCGTCACCGTTTGCCTCGCCTCCCGGTGTCGGGCTCTCCGGTCCCGTAACCAACGCTGCCTGGAGCGCCGTCAACGCCGTGGGCGGCACCGCGCTCCTAGGGCGGGGCGTGGCCGGCACCCGCGACCGCGCTGCCCTGCTGGCCGGAGCCGTCTCCATGGCCTTCTTCCTGGCGTACTACTTCGGCAGGGCGGACGAGCCCGCCGTCGAGCCCGCGGACGGGGCCGCGGTCGGTCCCGGTCCGGCATCCCAGGAAATGCAGCCGCCACGGGAAATCCGCACTCCGGCGTAGCCACTCGGCACAAAACCGGGCGCAGGCCTCCTGGCCGCGCCCGGTTTCCGCCCCGCCCGGTTTACGTCTCCTCGTTCAGGCACGGCCGGTTTACTCCTTCTTCAGTTTGTCCTGCGCCTTTCCTGCCGCCTTCTCCACGGGATTGGGCACGTCGGTGGTGCCGTAATACCGCGCGTCCGGGCGGGTCGGCGGGGGCATCGGAGCCGACGTCGTTGGCCCGTCGTGGTAGCTGAATTCGCCCTTGCCGTCCGGCGCCGGACCCTTGGCCCAGGAACCTTCCTTCGCATGCTCGCCGTCGGAAAAGTTCAGGTACTGGTAGGACACCTCGCGGTGTTCCTTGTTGAGCGGGAAGTTGCTGGGGACCGGCAGTTGTTCCATGTTCTCCGCCTGAAGTTCCAGGGCCGCAGTGGTCCACTGGTTCTGGTGCATCGTGTCGCGGGCCAGCAGGAAGGCCAGCAGATCCCGGACCCCGTGGTCATCGGTCATATGGTAGAGCCGGGCGACGGCGAGGCGTCCCTGCATTTCAATGTTGGCGTTGGACGTAAAGTCGGCCAGCAGGTTGCCGCTGGCAGTCACGTACCCGCCGGTCCAGGGGTTTCCGTTGCTGTCCACCGGACGGGCACCGGCACCGGCCACGATGGCGTGCTGCACATCCATGCCGCCCACCACTGCTGCGACCGTGGGATCGGACTGGACGGCGTCGTCGGTAATACCCAGGGGCGCCTTTTCCAGCAGCTGCGCAATCATGATGGCCAGCATCTCCACATGGCCCATTTCCTCAGCGGCAATGCCGTAGAGCAGATCCCGGTACTTGCCGGGAATGTGCGCATTCCAAGCCTGGAATTCGTACTGCATGGCCACAGTGATTTCGCCGTACTGTCCGCCGAGCACTTCCTGGAGCTTGCGGGCGTACACGGCATCCGGCTTGTCCGGAGTGGCTTTGAACTGGAGTTCCTGTTTATGGAAAAACATGCAATCCTCCGCACCTTATGGACCGGCCGCCTGAGACCACTCCCACTGTCGGGTGCCGCGCCGCCGGTCACGGTGCTCCCAACGTAAACCCCGGCCTGAGTGCATGGAAGAGCTAACAAACGAGGTAACCGGGCGACCGGCAAGAACTGCGGACTGGACCGTTTCAGTCCCGCACCGCCGGCGGTTGCACAGGTAGTCTGCTTCCCATGGTCTCCCCCGAACACCCCGAAACGCCCGCCCCGCCGCAGCCCGGATCCCCGCAGGTGACGGACGACTTTGCCGTCCGCCGCCACACCCTGCCCTCGGGCCTGGACTACACCACCACGACGGGGCGGATGGTCTTCCGCAAGGAGGAGGTCAAAGACGGGAAGTCGGACGGGTTCCTGCCCAAGGCGGAGATCTTCCTGGTCGCCTACACCGCGGACGCACCCGAGACCGGCCCCAACCGCCGCCCCGTAGTGTTCGCGTTCAACGGCGGGCCGGGATCCTCCTCCGTCTGGCTCCACATGGGGCTGCTGGGACCGCGGATGGTGGACTCGGGTGACGCCGGTGCGCTGACCCCTCCCCCGTTCGGTCTGGTGGACAACCCGCAGACCCTGCTGGAGCACGCGGATCTGGTGCTGATCGACCCCGTGAACACCGGTTTCTCCCGCGTGGTGGACGGCAACGACGCCGCCGAGTTCCACGGGTTCGAGGAGGACCGGGACCTGGTGGCCGAGGTGATCCGGCTCTGGACCACGCGCAACAACCGCTGGCTGAGCCCCAAGTACCTGGTCGGCGAATCCTACGGCACCCTGCGCGCCGTGGCGGTGGCCGGAAACCTGTTCGATGCCTACGGCCTCGCGGTCAACGGCCTGGGCCTGATCTCCACCGTCCTGAACATGGCCACCCTGGATTTCGCTCCCGGCCGGGACACCCCGTATCCGCTGCACCTGCCGACCTACGCGGCCATCGCCCACTACCACGGCCGCCATCCCGGCCGGGAGTTGGCCGACGTCGTCCGCGAAGCCGAAGAATATGCCTCACGCGGCTATGCCTACGCCCTGCACCGCGGTGCGCGGTTGAGCGGGGAGGAATACGACGACGTCGTGGCCCGCCTCGCCGCGATCACCACCCTGAGCGAGGGCTTCATCCGTCGGACGAACCTGCGGTGGGACTACGCCATGTTCTCCGCGGAGCTGCTGCGGGAGGACAACCTGGCGGTGGGCCGCATCGACGGACGGTTCACGGCCGCGCCGGAGCACCAGCAGGACTGGATCAACTGGGATGACCCCAGCCTGGTGGCCATCAACGGACCTTATTCGGCGGCGGTCAACCACTATCTGCGTGCCGAGCTGGGTTATGAGAATGACCTGCCGTACGAGATCCTCACCGGCCGCGTCCAGCCGTGGAGTTACAAGAGCTTCGAAGGTGTGCCCGTGGATGTCACCGGCACCCTGGAGCGGCTGCTGGTGCACAACCCGGCCCTGCGGGTGCACGTGGACTACGGCTATTACGACGGCGCCACCCCGCACTCTGCTGCCGAGTACGTGTGGGCGCACATGCGGCTGTCCGAGGACGCCAGGGCACGGTTCACACACCACTACTACGAGGCCGGGCACATGATGTATGTGAAGCCCGAATGCCGTGCAGACCAGCTGCGGAACCTCGCGGAGTTTGTCACCGGGGCGGAGTAACCCGGTACGCCGGGGTACGCCGGGGTCCGCCGGGGCGTGAGGGTGGGTCCGGGCACCGGGCCGCTGCTCCCCCGGCGGCCGCTAGGCCTCGGGTTTGCGGAAAAGGGCCGTGAGCAGGAACGGTTCGCCGAACAGCGGCGATTCGTTCCCTTGCGGAATCATGGGCCGGATCTCCAGTTCTTCGAAACCTTCGAAAAGCCAGCGAAGGTCTGCCGGGCTGAAGGCGATGCCCGCTTCGAAGCGTCCGTTCCGGTACAGCTGATCATCGGGAAGCTCCGATCCCATCCGGCCGCTGGCGAAACAGGCCAGGCCCAGGTATCCGCCCGGAGCGAGCGTTCGCTCCAGCAGCTGCAGGTAGCTGATCCGGCGGTGCGGCGGAAGGTGGTGGAGGCAGCCGGAATCGTAAATCAGGCCGTAGGGTCCGGGGAGGGCCTCGGGCGGAAGCGTAAACGCGTCCCCGCAGGTGAACGAGACCTCGAGGTTCCGGTCCCGGGCCCGCTCCCGGCCCCACTGCACGGCCTTTGCCGAGAGATCCACGGCGTCGACGGTGCAGCCCTTTTCAGCGAGGAACAGGGCGTTGCGGCCCGGACCGGAACCGAGGTCCAAGGCCCGGAAGGGTGGACGCACGGTGTCCCGCACCAGTGCGGCCAGGTTTTCGTCCGGTTTGTCCGCAAAGAACGGCACGGAACGGTTCCTGTCTGAGTAAAACCCGTCCCACCAGACTCCTCCGGCGGTTTCAGTCCAGCGCACCGCGTCCTGGGCAAAGAGGCCGTCCATCAGCTCCAGCAGGTCATCGACGGACCGCAGACGGCGGTTGATTCGGGGCTCATTCATGTCGAGAGCCTACTGGCCGCTGTGCCTGACCGGCAGGTCGCTGCGGGCCGCCGTCGTCGTCGAACTACCGCGTGGCGAAATGCAGCCAGACAGCTCCGCCCCAAAGTCCGCCCGCGGTCAGGGCCAGCGCCAGTTCTGCAAGAATTCCGAGGCCCATCGCCTTCAGGGTCGCCACGCTGGAGGACCAGGCGGTGGGCAGGTCCCGTTTGCGGAGCCACTCGCTCAGGAGCAGTCCGACGGCGAAGCCGATGAACAGACCGACGGCGGGGATGGTGAACATACCGACAATGCCTACGCCCACACCGGCCACGATGGAGCGTTTGGGGATCTCCCGTTCCTTCAGCCGCCGGCCGGTGAGGAGGGCACTGGCGAGCATGCCGGCTATGAGGAGCACCCCGCCGATGCCGAAGGCCCACCAGCCCGGAGCGCTCTGAACCCCGAGGGCCCAGCCCAGCAGGGCAACGATGATCAGGATGCTGCCCGGCAGCACGGGCACCACAATGCCGATCAGGCCCACGGCGATCACCACGGCGGCGGCGAGGGTGACAAGAAGGTCAGGATCCATGCCCCCAGTGTTCCACCGGTCCTCCGCTAACGGCGCATTTGGGATTCCGGGTGGTTTGGGATGGTTCCTCCTCCACCGGAGCGTTCCAGCGGCCGGAATTCCGCAGCCACGCGACCCTCAGGTGGAGGAAATACTAAGGATGCTTATAAGGTGGCATCTTCAGCCCGATTCACCGGACGGAACCAGGAGAGCAGTAAATGAGCACCGAACCAGGGAACACAAACGCTTCCAACACCGGACGTGGCGCCGCAGACGGCCACCGGGAGGACACCGCCACCCGGGCCATGGACACCGACGCCGCGGCTCCCACTGCTCCGCTGCACGCCTCCGGACGAGGCGCCGGCAGCCACGCTGCCGAACCCGTCACGGGCTACGCCAACGACGACGCAGCTGACTACACGACGCCGGCCTACGGTTCGAACTCCGGGCAGGACGCCGAAGACACCCGCACCCGGGTTGCACCCGTCGCGGCTTCCCCCGCAGCCGGCACCGGCGAGCACCGGGGCGCCGCATCGGTCTCCGCCGTGCGCGACCATCGCGACGTAGACGCTGACGGCTACGCTAACCGGCATGAAGACGGTCAGGACCGCAACGACCGGCATGACCGCGGCGCCAAGCGGAACAGTGACCGACGGACCGAGGACCGGGACGACGTCGTCCGCGAAGCATCGCTGCCCAACCGCGAAGCACTGCTCGCCCGGGAAAAGGAACGCTTCGGCGGCTTCAAGTTCGGCTCGGCATTCTTTGGCTGGCTGACCGCTACGGGCATGGTGGTACTGCTGTCGGCACTGGCCGCAGCCATCGGCGCTGCCGTAGGTGTCTCGGCGGAAACCGATCTGGGCGCGGCACTGGAATCCGCCGCCGCCAACCAGTCCGCCGGCATCATCGGAGCGATCATCATGCTCCTGGTCCTGGTGCTCTCCTACTTTGCCGGCGGGTACGTTGCCGGCCGCATGGCCCGGTTCAACGGCGCCAAGCAGGGCCTGGCCGTCTGGCTCTGGGCACTGGTGGCCGGCGTCGTCGTCATTATCCTGGGCCTGATCTTCGGCAGCGACATCCGCAGCATCAGCCAGCTGAACTCGGTTGCCCCGCTGCCGGAAGATCTGGAGGGCATGGACGCCGGTACCTGGATTGCCGTCGCCGCGAGCGTTGTTGCCACCCTGCTGGGCGCCGTCCTGGGTGGCCTGGCCGGCATGCGTTACCACCGGCGCATTGACCGTGCGGACTACCGCACGGAAGAGGCGACCGTCCGCTAACACGCGGACCCCACGGTCCAGGCGGCCGCTGCATCCCCGGTTTCCGGGAGGTGCAGCGGCCGCCTTTTTGATTCCCCTCCGCCGGCTGCGTCACCGGCCCACTTCCCACCGGGCGGACTTCCCACCCAGACGACTTCCCCAGCGGCAGGATTTTCCACCCGGCGAACTTCCCAACGGCAGATTTCCCACCCGGGGGGCTCCCACCGGCAGGACTTTCCACCTGGCCGACTTCCCAACGGCAGATTTCCTACCCGGACTTCCCACCCAGTGATACTGGTGTGACTCCTGGGACCCCAGCAGTCACACCTGCCCCAGAGTGTGGGAACGAAGCTGCTCTGCGGCAGCTTAAACGCCTGAGGCCCCGCGATTGCGGGGCCTCAGGCGTTTAGCCAAGCGAAACGGTTACGGCGCGGGGGTGCCGCCGTTGACGTTCAGGGTTTCGCCGATCACGTAGCTGGATTCCGGCGACGCCAGGAAGACGTAGGCCGGAGCCAGTTCGGTCGGCTGGCCGGCACGGCCCAGCGGAGTGTCCTGGCCGAAGGTCGGCAGGGCGTCCTTCTGCTGTCCGTCCGAGGGCTGCAGCGGAGTCCAGAACGGACCCGGGGCCACGGCGTTCACGCGGATGCCCTTGGGGGCCAGCTGCTGGCCCAGGCCCTTGGTGAAGTTGTTGATGGCCGCCTTGGTGCTGGCGTAGTCCAGCAGATCCGCGGACGGGTTGTACGCCTGGATGGAGGTGGTGTTGATGATGCTGGATCCGGCCGGCAGGTGCTTCAGCGCAGCTTTCGTCACCCGGAAGAACGAGTAGATGTTCGTCTTGAAGGTGTGGTCCAGCTGCTCGTCGGACAGGTCCTCGAGGTTCTCCACGGCAACCTGCTTGCCGGCGTTGTTGACCAGGATGTCCAGCCCGCCCAGGGCGGAGACCGCATCTTCTACCAGCTGAATGCAGTATTCAGGGTCCTTCAGGTCACCGGGAAGCCGAACGAGCTTGCGTCCGGTCTTCTCGACCACCTCGGCGATGTGCTGGGCGTCCGGCTCTTCCTCGGGGAGGTAGGAGATGGCGACGTCGGCGCCTTCACGGGCGAAGGCAATGGCCACTGCGGCGCCGATGCCGGAGTCGCCGCCGGTGATAAGTGCCTTGCGGCCCTCGAGCCGGCCGGTGCCGCGGTAGGTGTCCTCACCGTGGTCCACGTGCGGGGCCATGTCCTTGTCGAGACCGGGCTCCGACTGGTCCTGGACGGGCGGAGCGATGGACGGGTAGCGGTCCACGGGGTTCTGGAAGGTGTACTGATCTGTCTTGTTGCCGTTTGTCATAGAAGTTCCCACTTTCGGTAGGTCAGTCCATTCGGGCGGTCCGGCCAGGACCGCCGTAAAAGGCGGGGGCTCACGCTAACGTAAGCATGCTTATTACCCTATGCCCGGGCGGTGTTCCAACTCAAGTCGGGGTTCGGGAACACGGCGACACCACAGGTGGGGCTCCCGCCGCATATGCACCGTTCGAGGACCTTTGACCGGCGCTGCTCTGGCCGTTACGCCTTCGAGAAGCGCAGACTGCTGGGTATCGTGCAGACCCCTGGAAGGAGCGCCATGGCGCAGGGAACCCGAAACCGGATTGTCGTGGGCGTGGACGGCTCTGAGGAGTCTCTGGAGGCCCTGCGCCTGGGGCGCAGGCTGGCAGACCTGCTGGGGTGCCGGATCGAAGCCGTCACCGTGTGGGAATATCCGGCCTTACTGGCCACGCCGTTTCCCACCACCGAGTGGTCGCCGCGGGTGGAGGCCGAGCGGGCGCTGGCCGAAGCCGTGGAAGCGGCATTCGCCGAGGACGGCGTTCCGCAGGATCTTTCCCAATCGACGGTGGCCGGACAAAGCGCCCGGGTGCTGATTGAAGCCAGCCGCGGAGCGGAAATGCTAGTGGTGGGCAACCGGGGACGCGGCGGATTTGCCGGGCTCCTGCTCGGCTCGGTCAGCACCGCGGTGGCGGCCCATGCCTATTGCCCCGTGCTGATTGCCCGTCCACACCGGGACTAGCGGTGCGCGGGAACCCTGCGCAGCAGCACGGCGGCAGCGGCGGCGGCCAGCACCATGGTGATCACGCCGATCAGCGTGGTGACGCTGACGCCCGAGTCGAAGGCGGACTGTGCGGAGTGCAGCAGCGCTGAGCCGGTTTCCGCCGGCAGGCCGCGGGCCGCTTCCACAGCTCCGCCAAGGGTTTCTCCGGCGGAGGCGGCCTGCTCGGGATTGAGCCCGGCGGGGACGTCGACGCCGTTGCGGTACGCGGCGGTCAGGATGCTGCCGAGCACGGCCGTGCCCAGCACGGATCCGATCTCGTAGGCCGTCTCGGAAATGGCCGAGGCGGATCCGGCCCGGGACGGCGGCACGCTCGCCAGGATCAGGTCATTGGAAATGGTTTCGGCTGCGCCCACGCCCACCCCGAGCAGCAGGAACGCAATGACCAGCTGCAGGACGGTCACCGATTCCCCTGCAGCGAAGACCAAGGCGTACCCGGCTGCGTTGAAGAGCAGCCCGCCGGCCACCACAATTCCGGGACGGAGCCGCTTCACCAGGGGCACCACGGCCAGCCCGGTGATGATCGTCAGCACCAGGCCGGGCAGCATGGTCAGGCCCGCCTCGATAGGCGTCTGTCCGACCACCAGCTGCAGGTGCTGGGAGAGGAAGAAAATGAAGCCCACCATGGCAAACAGGCTGAGCAGGTTGGCGGCGATGGAACCGCTGAACACCGGGTTCCGGAACAGCCGGACGTCCAGCATCGGCTTTTCCCGCGAGAGCTGGCGGCGCACAAACAGGAAGCCCAGCACCAGCCCGACGGCGATGAACGGCAGGCCGGTCGCCGCGCCGTCGTGCGCGAACCCCTTGATGCCGTAGGTCACCGAGAGCATTGCTCCCATGACCAGCACGACACCCAGGATGTCGACGGTGCCGGGGCTGGGGTCCTTGGATTCGGGCAGCAGCATCGGGGCGAAGATGAGCAGGGGCAGCAGCACCGGAATGGACAGCAGGAACACCGAGCCCCACCAGAAGTGCTCAAGCAGCACGCCGCCGACGATCGGGCCGAGGGCCGCACCGCCAGAGAAGCCCGCCGCCCAGATGGCCACCGCGATGCGGCGCTGGGACGGGTCGGTGAAGATATTGCGGATCAGCGACAGCGTAGCGGGCATCAGCATGGCGCCGAAGACGGCCATGAGTGCACGGGCCACAATCAGCAGGGCAGCCGAGGGCGCAAAGGCCGCCACCAGGGAGAAGACGCCGAAGCCCACGCTGCCGATCATCAGCAGGCGGAGCCGGCCGATTCGGTCACCGAGGCTGCCCATGGGCACCAGCAGGCCGGCCAGGACCAGGGCGTAGACGTCCACGATCCACAACAGTTCGACGCCGGTGGGTGCCAGCGCCTGCGAGAGCGACGGGATGGCGAAGCTCAGGACGTTGTTGTCGATGGAGATGAGCAGAACGGGCAGCATCAGGACTGCGAGTCCCCACCATTCGCGCGTTCCTGCACGCGTAACTGCGGGTTTTTCCTGGACCGCCAGCACAGCTTCCTCCTTCAAGGATGATCAATTCGGGTTTTAGGCAGGAGAAGACCTGCCTAGCTACTGTACCGTCTAGACTGTACGGTGCCAAATTGAGGCTGATCCGCGGGCAGATGGCGTAGCGTGAAAGCATGCCGAATACTCGTCCCGCCCGGGACCGCATCCTCGATGCCTACGAGGAGCTGCTCATCAATGAAGGCCCACGCGGCGCCACCCTCGATGCCGTCGTCGCCCGCGCCGAGGTCTCCAAGGGCGGCCTGCTGTACCACTTCAAGAACAAGGAAGCGATGGCCGGTGCGCTGATCGAAAAGCTCCGGCACCTGGCCGCCGCGGACCTTCAGACCATGCGCGAGGATCCGGAAGGGCCGTCCCGGTACCTGGTCCGCGGTTCCGTGTATGTGGGCAGCGAGCTGGACCGTGCCCTGATCGGCGTGGTCCGCCTGGCCCAGGCTTCGGACCCCGTGGCATCGGAGCTGCTGCAGGAGATCCACCGCAGCTGGTTCGACCTGGTCCGCGACGAGGTGGGGGATCCCGGGATTGCCCGCGCAATCACCCTGCTGGCCGACGGCCTCTATTACAACGAGGGACTGCCCGGCGGCTGGCCGCAGGCCACCGGGGATTCCAGCCCGCATTCGGTGGCGGACCTGCTGGAAATCGTGGATGTGCTGAAGTCCCACGCCCGGCAGACCCGGGCGTAACTTTCCCGCCGGCCCCGGCAGCGTCCGGCGTGGCCGGTCGCTGATCCGGTGTGCTGCCTGTCACAGTAGTGGCATGGAAATCAGCACAGCAGACCTGTACGACGAACGCGGCGACGAGCTGGCCTCGGTGTCCCTGCAGTTCCAGGACCTGGGCGGGCACGTGGGCTTCACCGGCCCCATCCGCACTGTTCGCTGCCTGGAGGACAACGGCATCATCAAGTCCCTGCTGAACTCCCCGGGCGAGGGCGCGGTGCTGGTGGTCGACGGCGCCGGGTCGCTGAACACCGCATTGATGGGGGACCTGATTGCCGGGGCCGCCGTCGAAAACGGCTGGGCCGGCGTCGTTATCAACGGCGCCATCCGTGACCGCGCCGCCGTCGCCAAGCTGCCGCTGGGCGTGAAGGCGCTGGGCTCGAATCCGCGCAAGAGCGCCAAGGACTCTGTCGGTGAGGTGGATGTGCCCGTAGAGTTCGGCGGTGTCACCTTCCGCCCCGGCGCGGTGCTGTATGCGGACGAGGACGGCATTCTCGTCGAGCCCTAGGAGATCCCCATGGCCAATGTCCTGCTTTTCCACCATGCGCAGGGCCTCACGGCGGGCATGGATGCCTTTGCCGAGGTCCTGCGCGAGGCCGGGCACACGGTCACCGTGCCGGACCTGTATGACGGGCATACCTTCACGGAACTGGCGGACGGTCTGGAGTACCTGCAGGACATCGGCATGGACACGGTCGAAGAGGCAGGGGTCGCAGTCGCGGAGCGCTTCCCGCCGGAGATGGTCTATATCGGCTTCTCGCTTGGCGTGATGCCTGCCCAGCGGCTGGCCCAGACCCGTCCGGGCGCCAAGGGTGCAGTTCTGGTCAGCGGCTGCGCACCCCTGGGCATGTTCGGGGATACCTGGCCCGCCGGGGTGCCGGTGCAGATCCACGGCATGGACGCCGATGAGGAATTCGTCGACAGCGGTGACCTCGACGCCGCGGAGAACCTGGCCGCATCCACGCCGGACGCCGACCTTTTCCTCTACATGGGTGCCTCGCACCTGTTCGCGGACATCAGCCTGCCGGATTACGACATGGACGCGGCGTTCACGCTCACCCGGCTGGTGCTCCAGCTGCTGGAGCGGGCAGACAAACCCGCCTAGGCGTTCCAGAGTCCGTAGGAGTCCGCCAGCGAGGAGATCTTCTGGGCACGGGCCAGGCGCGGCAGGTAGGATCCGTCGCCCACCACGGCACCGGCCGCGTGCGCCTCCAGCAGCTCGTGGGCCCAGGTGATTTCCGAATCGCTGGGTGAGAGTCCCTGGTTGATGAAGTCCGTGGCCTCGGGCATCAGGCACAGCTTGCCGGTCATGCCCATGCTCTGGGTGACCTTGCAGGCGTCCAGCAGCTTCTCGCCCAGCGCACCCACGGTGGGTCCGTCGATCGGGCCGGGCAGCTGGCCCACGCGGGAGGCGACCACGAGCTTGGAGCGGGCGTAGGCCAGGGCCATCGGATCATCCGAGGCACCGGTATCGCGGCGGAAATCGCCGACGCCGAATGCGAGGCGGAACGTGCCCGGTGCGCTGGCGATGGCGGTGGCGTTCTCGATGCCGAGGGCCGATTCCACCAGGGCCAGGACCGGGGTGCCGGCCTGCAGGCGCATGGCGGTGTGCGTGACCTGCTCGGGCTTTTCGGTCATCGCGAGCATCACGCCGCGCAGGCCCGGTGCCTTCGAGAGGGCCGCGAGATCGTCAGCCCAGTAATCGGTTTCGATGCCGTTGACGCGTACCCACGCGGTCATGCCGGTGGACAGTGCCTCAACCACCCGTTCGCGGGCTTCGGCCTTGCCTCCGGCGGGGACGGCGTCCTCCATGTCGAAGACCACCGAATCGGCCTCGGACGCCAGCGCCGGTGCAAAATTCGCTTCATCTGCGGCGGATGCCAGCAGCCAGGAGCGGGAGAGTTTTGCGGGAAGGGCAGCGGCGCGGCTGTTTCGGAAGGGTGCCATGAATACGACATTACTTTCAGGGCTGGCCGTTCCGAAAATGCGACGGGCTCATGTGGCCGCTGTCACCCGAATCAGCGTCACCCCTACGCCTCGCCCCGGCGCAGCAGCCGGCCTGCAGGTGCCCCCGGATCGACGTCGACTCCGGCCAGCAGCGTCCGACGCACGACGCCGGTGAGATGCTTCCCCGCGTACGGCGTGACCGGGTTGCGATGCTGCAGGGCGGCCGGATCCACGGTGAAGGTGTCTCCGGCCGCGAAGACCGCGAAGTCGGCATCCTTACCCGGCACAATGCCGCCCTTCCGGTCCAGGCCGGCCAGTTCCGCCGGCGCCGCGGACATCCAGTGCAGCGCCCGCTCCAGCGGAATTCCCCGGGCACGGGCCTCGGTCCAGATCAGCGGCAGGCCCAGCTGCAGCGAGGACACCCCGCCCCAGGCAACACTGAAGTCCCCTCGCCCGAGGTCCTTCAGGTCCAGGGTGCTGGGCGAATGGTCAGACACGATGCAGTCGATGGTCCCGTCCGCCAGACCGGCCCAGAGCTGTTCCCGGTTGGCGTCCCCGCGGATGGGCGGGCAGCACTTGAACGCGGTGGCGCCGTCGGGAATCTCCTCTGCCGTCAGCGTCAGGTAGTGCGGGCAGGTCTCGGCGGTGAGGCGGACGCCGTCGTCCTTTGCCGCACGGATCAGGGGCAGCGCTTCGGCGGAGGACAGGTGCAGGATGTGCGCCCGTGCCCCGGTCCGCCGCCCGGCCTCGATGACCTGTCCGACGGCGCTGTTTTCCGCGGACGGCGGCCGGGAGGCCAGGAAGCCGGCGTACTGCGGGCCGGCGGGAGCGGGCAGGATGGCGGCGGGATCCTCGGCGTGGACCAGCAGCAGGGCGTCGAAGGTCTTCAGTTCGGCGAGGACGGTTTCCATTTCCGCCGGTTCCAGGTACGGGAATTCGTCGACGCCGGAGTGGACCAGGAAGCATTTGAAGCCGAAGACGCCGGCGTCATGCAGGGGACGCAGATCCGCTTCGTTTCCGGGAACGGCTCCGCCCCAGAACCCGACGTCGACGGCGGCCTGCGGGGCTGCGCACGTCTGCTTCGCTTCCAGCGCGTCCACGGTCACGGTGGGCGGGATGCTGTTCAGCGGCATGTCGATCAGCGTGGTCACGCCGCCCGCCGCCGCCGCCCGGGTGGCCGAAGCGAACCCCTCCCACTCGGTGCGGCCCGGCTCATTCACGTGTACATGGGTGTCCACCAGCCCGGGCAGCAAGGTTTCATCCCCGGCCAGTTCCAGCAGCCGCTCCCCCGCCAGCCCGGTGCCCAGCGGGACGACGGCGGCAATCACCCCGTCCCGCACTCCCACCTCAGCGGGGGTGATTCCTTCGGGAGTGAGGACGGCGTTGCTGCGGATCACCAGGTCGTAGCGCTCCGCAGGGCGGGCTGCTGAGGAATCCGGCCCCGGCGAGTCCAGCCAGTCGAAAGCGGACTCGGCGGGCGCGAAGTATTCCAGCGCCACCTCCCCGCGGTATCCGCCGCTGCGGATCACCCGGACCCAGTCCGCCAGGGGAAGGGTTCCGGTGCCGGGCGCTCCGCGGCCGGGAGCATCGGCAATCTGGACGTGCCCGAACCGGCCGGCATCGGCCGCCGCCAGCGCCCCGACGTCGTCGCCGTTCACCGCCAGATGGTAGAAATCGGCCAGCAGTGCCGCATTGGGCGCCCCGGCCCGGTGCACCCGGTCCAGGACGGCGAACACGTCCGCAGCGGTGCGCAGCGGATAATCCGGAGCACCGCTGAGCGGTTCCAGGAGGATGGTCCCGCCGAAGGGTGCGACGGCACGGGCCGCCTCCAGCAGGTTCCGCTGTGCTTCCTTGTCCTGTTCCTCCGGGCGGTAGGACGCGGACCGGTTGCCGTACAGCGCGTTGAAGAGCCGGCAGCCCAGCCGCTGCCCGATGCCGGCAACCACCTGCACATTGGCACGGAAGTCGGCACCGCGGTCCGGTAGGGACAGCAGGCCGCGTTCGCCCTCAGGCATGGTTCCAGCGGCGAAGTTCAGGGCACCCAGGCGCACGCCGGCGTCGCGGATGGCCGTCTCAAAGTCCGCCACCTCTGCCGCCGGAGGCACCGGTTCGGCAAACGGCCACCAGAACTCCACCGTGTCGAAGCCGGCGGCCCGGGCGGCGGCGGGACGTTCCAGCAGCGGGAGTTCGGTGAACAGCATGGAGCAGTTCACGGAGTATCCGGCGCGGGCGCCGCCCTCGGGAACCATCACCGGCTTCCCAGCCGGACCTGGCGGTTCACGTCCTTGTACAGCAGGTAGCGGAAGTTCGAGGGTCCGCCGGCGTAACAGGCCTGCGGGCAAAAGGCGCGCAGGGACAGGTAATCCCCCTCCTCCACTTCCACCCAGTCCTGGTTGAGCCGGTACACGGCCTTGCCCTCGAGCACATACAGCCCGTGCTCCATCACGTGGGTTTCGGCGAAGGGAATCACGGCGCCGGGTTCGAAGGTCACTACGTTGACGTGCATGTCATAGGCGACGTCGTCCACGGGGATCATCCGGGTGGTGCGCCATTTGTTGTCGGTGCCGGGCATCGGCGTCGGCGTGATGTCGGCCTCGTTGCCGAACACCGGGGCCGGAGTATGTCCCACGAGCGGCTGGTAGGCCTTGCGGATCCAGGCGAATTTCACCGTTTCCTGCCCCTCGTTGAATGCTCCCCACAGCGTTTCCGGCGGCAGGTAGGCGAAGCCGCCCGGGGTCAGTTCATGGTCCCGTCCCAGCCGGCGCACGGTCAGGGTGCCCTCGAGGACGAAAATGAAGGACTGCACTTCAAGTTCCGGTTCGGGCGCCCGGGAACCGCCGCCCGGTGCCACCTCCATCAGGTACTGCGCAAAAGTGACGGCGCCGCCGGCCACGGGCCGGTTGAGGATCCAGGTGCGGGTCTCGGTCCATTCGGGCAGCACGCTGACCACGATGTCCCGCAGTACGCCGCGGGGAATCACGGTGTAGGCCTCGGTGACCACAGCCCGGCCGGTGAGCAGATCGGTCTGGGCAGGCAGGCCGCCCTCGGGGGCGTAGTAGCGGGGGTTATTCACTGTTGGACCTTTTCGTCGGCGGCGGAGGCGGAGGAATGAGCTCCTGGATGGGCGAGGGCTGCAAGCTCGACGCCGCTGAGCCCGGTGCCGTGTTCAATCTCTGCACCGGTCAGTGCACCGCAGAGCAGGCCGCGGCGCACAAAGCGGGCCAGCGCGCGGGCCGTGGCCGGTTCGTCGAGCACGCTGCCCGCACGGTGCTGCGCGTAATTGCGCAGGCGCGATGCGGCGGCGTCGAACCCTTCCCGGTAAAAGGCGTACGTGGCCAGGAAGCGGGTGGGCAGCTGCGCCGGATGCAGGTCCCAGCCCTGGTAGAAACCGCGTTCCAGGGAGCGGCGCACCAGCCGGGCATGCAGCTGCCAGGCGGAGCGGATTTCCTCCGGTGTGCCCAGCGGCAGGATGTTGGTGGAACCGTCCGAAAGCCGGACGCCGGTGCCGGCGGCGGCCACCTGCATCACGGCTTTGGCGTAGTCCGCGGCGGGGTGGTCCATGGACTGGTACGGGGCGGCCACCTGCACAGCATCGCTGTAGTCATAGGTTCCGTAGTGCAGCGCCGAGACCCGGCCCTTGGCCCGGTGGATCAGCTGCGCCGCGGGCACCGTGCCGTTGGCGGCCAGGACCAGCTGCGGGGTTTCCACCTGCACCTCGAACCGCAGCCGCCCCTCGGGCAGGCCGTGGGCGTCCTCGAGCAGTTCACAGACGTAGACCATGGCCTCGACCTGTTCCACGGTGGACACCTTGGGCAGGGTCAGCACCAGCCCGTCCGGCAGGTCCCCGGCTGCAAGCAGCCCGGCGAGGAACAGGTCCAGGGTGCGGACGCCGCGGTCCCGGGTGGCGGCTTCGAAGGACTTGAACCGGATACCGACAAACGGCGGGGCGGTGCCGGCGGCCACGGCCCCGGCCACCGCGGCGGCGGCCTGCCGGGCGTGGCCGTCTTCCTCGGCGTCGGGCCGGATGCCGTAGCCGTCCTCGAAGTCCAGGCGCAGGTCCTCGATGGGTTCGGTGCGCAGCTTCGCCTCCACCAGCGGCACGACGGCGCCGGCCACGTCCGGGTCGAGGCCCAGCCGGTCCGCCAGCTCGGCCAGGGATCCGTACGCCGCCAGGGCGGCCAGCGCGTCCTCGCCCCAGGTTCCGGGCAACGCGGGCAGACAACGGTCGGCCGGAATGTAGACGGTGTGGACGGGCTGGCGGGAGCCGCCGTCGCCCGGATAGGCGGCGGCGAGCAGCCGGTCGGTATCCGTCAGGATGGCCTCCAGCCGGGCCAGATGGTCGGCGCCGAGGACGGGGTGGGGCAGGTGGGAACCGGACCGAGGGGACATCAGCAGAATCCGCCCACGGTGTTCCAGACGTGCGCCTCGGGGTCCGTGCCCTCCCGCAGCACGGATGCCTCGATCAGTCCGTAGGGCCGGTCCGCGGCGAAGAACACCTCGTTGGGGTTGTCCAGGCCAAACGGCGCCAGGTCCACCAGGAAGTGATGGTTGTTCGGCAGGGAAAGGCGCACCTCCACGATCTCCGGATGGGCGGCAATCACGGCTTTGCCCATTTCATACATGCTCTGCTGCAGTGCCAGGGAGTGCGTGCCGGCGAAGGCATCCAGGAGCAGGGTCCGCGCGGAGGCGTAGAGGGCATTGAAATCCAGGGCGGACAGATCCGTCTCCGGCGCGTAGCGCCATTTGGCCGTGACATCGGTGGCCAGGATCCGGTCCGTGGTTTCGGCCAGGGTGGTGTACCGGTCCCGCGGGAAGCCGTGGAACTCGGAGCCGGTGCTTTTCAGCACCGTCAGGCCGCTGATTCCGGAGACCAGCTGCCGCCCGCCGCCCACGGACAGCAGGAGGGCGGTGCGGATTTCCGATTTGTCCTTGGCGAAGGCGTGGTCGTGGCCGCTGATCCGGTTCCAGAAGTACTGTTCCGCGGCCCAGCGCCCGCCGGTGACCCACTCGAATCCGGCTGTGAAGTGCTGTTCCAGGCGCAGCAGGAATGCCTCGGGCGAGCCGACGCCGTCGCGCGCGAAAGCGTAGACGGTGTTCTTCTGCGTATCGGTGGCCACCACATGGGCGTTGTCCCCCTGGGTGTGGGCTGCGTCGAAGTCCCCGTGCAGCTGCGAGGTGATGCTGAGGTCCTCAAGGGAATGCCGGGCGGTGTCGCGGGTGACCTTTACCAGCCGGATTTCGGCCTTGCCGTACTGGTTGCGGCCGAGCACGATCCTCGGAGCATCCGTGCTTTCCCCCGCCGGGGCCTGCATTGCTTCTGTCATGGCTCAGCTTCCTCGGTAGGTGGAGTAGGCAAACGGACTCAGCAGCAGCGGCACGTGGTAGTGCTGGCCCGGGTCGGTGAGGCGAAAGGTCAGGGAGACGCTGGGGAAAAAGGTCTCGGTTCCGGCGGCCGCGAAGTAGTCCCCGGTGGCGAAGTCGATCCGGTAGGTGCCCGGCTGCAGCTGCGCCGGTCCGAGGCTGCCGATCCGTCCGTCCCCGTCCGTGGTTCCCTCCCCGACCCGGGTCTGCCCGCCGTTGTGCAGGGACCACAGGGAAACGGCGACGCCGGAGGCGGGCCTTCCGGCGGCGGTGTCCAGGATGTGGGTGGTGACATGGCTGCCGCTCATGTGCTCAGCAGTCCTTCGAGCCGGAGGATGGCAATGTCGCGCAGCTGGGCCGCGATGACCGGGATCTCCTCGGTGTCGGTGTGCTGCAGCCGCTCTTCGAGGACGGTGAGGATGTCCTCGGCGCTGCGGCCGGCAGCACGGATGAGAAAAACCCGGCCGAACCGGTCTTCATACGCCCGGTTGCCGGCGTGCAACCGGTCCTGGACGTGTTCCAGCCCGGTCACGGATTCCTGCTCGGTGCAGGAGAGGCTGGCTTCCGTTCCGGAGCCTTCCGGCCTGTCGCCGATGCGCGGGTGCCGGGCCAGGGCGGCGTCGATCTCGGTTTCGGTGAAGTCCGGGGCGGCGAGTTCGGCGAAGCTCAGCAGTTCCCCGGCCGTGGCGAACGGACGGGCAGCCGCCACTTCATTGCACCAGCGGGGAATGTCGGCGCAGGGGCGCAGCATTGCCTCCGCATCTTTCCGGGAGGCGGCGTTGAACGCGGTGAGGAAGTCCGGTGCTTCGGGGAGCGTGTCTTGTGGTGGTGTGTCTTGTGGTGGCACGGGTGTCAGCTTTCGGTCAGAGCTCTTCCGCCGCCGGCGCTGGACACCCTTGACCATCGGCGGGGCCGACTTGATTCGATGTTCGGGAACGGAACTGATATTTGAGACAGTCTCTGCGCCGCTGCGGTGTCTGTCAAGGAATCTGTCTGCGGTGGAATAAGGCGCGTCGCAGCCGTATGACGAAGAGACCCGGCGCCCGCAGGAGACCCCCGCGGTGAAACGGTTCACCCTTCCGCGGGGTATCCCCTTGGCCCAAACCCCGTGGTACGCTTCCCTGCAATTACCGGGGCCATTACGGATAAACACCCTGCTTTCCAGGTATTGGAATGGCATTCTTTTCCAGCCGGGAAAGCAGTATTCCGGTAATGCACTTGTGTAATCTGTCATTTTCCTGCGGATTCAAGGCCCCTGCCCGGTAATGGCGGCAGGGGGAACTCACCGCTTTGATTGCCGGACCAACCCGGCGGCGGTAGCCGTCGGCAAACGTTGCTGGAGGGCATGCCGCAGTGTTGGAACTGTTGGAGGAACTGGCCGCCGTGACGGCGGGCGGCAAACCCTGCGCAGTGGCAACTATCGTCCGTGCCTCCGGCTCCGTTCCCCGCCCCGTCGGGACCAGCATGCTGATCAGCGGCACCGGGATCATCCACGGGTCCCTGTCCGGCGGTTGCGTCGAGGCCGCCGTCGTCGCCGTCGCCGAGGAGGTCCTCGCCGACGGCCGGCCCCGCCGCGAGTCCTTCGGTTACAGCGACACTGATGCGTTCGCCGTCGGGCTCAGCTGCGGCGGCACCCTGGATGTGCTCACTGCTCCCGTCTTTCCCGGAGCTGTCCCGGCCGCCCCCGCCGCCGGCGCTCCCTGTGCCCTGATCCGGCGGATCGACGACGGTGCGGAGCCCGGTCCGGTGTTCATCGCGGATCCTGCAGGGACGGCCGCCACGGCAGCGCGCCTCCTCGCTGCCCACGGCCCCGCCCTGGGCATGATGCTCGGCACCGACCCGGCGCGCGCCGCCGCCCGCCTCGCTCCTCTGCTGGCCGCCGGCCGCACCGGCGTCGTCGAACTCGGCGGCGGACCGAGGATCCGGCCGGGCGGTGCGGAGTGCGACGCCGGCGCCGTCCTGTTCCTGGAGTCCAGGCTGGCCCCGCCGCGGCTCGTGCTCATCGGCGCCAACGATTTTTCCGCTGCGCTCGCCCGGCAGGGACGAATGCTCGGCTACCACGTGGGTATCTGCGATGCCCGGCCGGCCTTCACCACCCCGGACCGTTTTCCCGCCGCCCACGAGGTGCACGTGCAGTGGCCGGACGCGTACCTGCGCGCGGAGGCGGACACCGGACGGTTGGACGCCCGGACCGTGGTGTGCGTGCTCAGCCATGATGCCAAGTTCGATGTTCCGGTCCTGGCCGAAGCGCTGCGGCGGGACTTTGCCTATGTGGGGGCGATGGGCTCGCGCCGCACCCACGATTCGCGGCTGGCGTCCCTGCGGGCGGCCGGTCTGACCGGTGCCGAGCTGGCCAAGCTGCACTCGCCCATTGGTCTCGATATCGGGGCCGCCACTCCCGAAGAGACTGCGGTGTCCGTTTTCGCGGAAATAGTGGCCGCCCGATCCGGTGCCGCAGCCAGCGGGCAGCCGCTTCGCGCAGTGTCAGGCCCCATCCATCCGGTCAACCGTCTCCACGCCAGCTGAAGGCCCCCCATGGACCTGCCCACCGTTTCCGAGTTGGTCCGCACCGCGGACCCGCAGCAGTGGCGCCCGGGGGATGCGTGGCTGGCCGGCGGCACGGTGCTCTTCTCCTCCGGCAGTGACACCCTGCAGCGGCTGCTGGACGTCACGGCGGCTGGCTGGGACCCGCTGACGGTGTCCGACGTCGGCCTGGAGATCGCCGCCACCTGCACCATCGCCGAACTGTACGCGTTTCCGGAGGCTGCTCCGCCCGAGCTGGTGTCCGCCTGGCCCGCACTGTCCCTGGTGCAGCCGTGCTGCGACTCCTTTGTGGCCTCCTTCAAGATCTGGAATGTCTCCACCGTGGGCGGCAACATCTGCACGGCCCTGCCCGCCGGACCCATGACGTCGCTGACCGCGGCTTTGGACGGCGTCGCCCAGGTCCACTCCCCCGGCGGCACCTCGCGCCGGGTGCCGGTGGCCGAGCTGGTGATCGGTGACGGCCGCACCGCCCTGGCGCCGGGCGAACTGCTGCGCAGCATTACCCTTCCCGCCGCCGCACTGCGTTCCCGCGCGGCGTTCCGCCGGCTCTCGTTGACCAGTCTGGGCCGCTCCGGAGTGCTGCTGATCGGCCGCCGGGATGCGGACGGAGGCTTTGTCCTCACCGTCACGGCGGCCACAAAAGCCCCGGTCCAGCTGCGCTTTCCCGCGGTGCCCGACGCCGCCAAGCTGCGGGCCGGGCTGGACCTGGACCCCGGGCTCTGGCACGACGACGTTCACGGACTGCCCGAATGGCGGCAGGACATGACCTTCCGGCTTGCCGAGGAAATCCGGACCGAGCTGGCGGCGCCTGGCTTTGTTGCCGGAGCTGCAGCCGCGGCCCCTTCGCCTGCCCCGCACCCTGCCCCGGGGCCCGAGCCCGCGCCCGAGCCCGAGCCCTCGCCGAAGGAGGATTGCCGATGACCTACCGGATCAACAGGACCGAGGTGGAAGCCGTCCCCTTTCCCGGCCAATGCCTGCGCACCTTCCTGCGCGAGCAGGGCACCCTTGGCGTCAAGAAAGGGTGCGACGCCGGGGACTGCGGGGCCTGCACGGTGCACGTGGACGGGAAGCCGGTGCACAGCTGCCTCTATCCGGCGGTGCGCGCGGAGGGCCGGGAGATCACCACCATCGAGGGACTGTCCGACGGCGATGCGCTGCATCCGATGCAGCAGCAGTTCCTGGACGCGCAGGGTTTCCAGTGCGGGTTCTGCACGGCGGGCATGGTGATGACCGCCGCGACCTTCGACGAGGAGCAGAAGGAGGATCTGCCGCGGAACCTCAAGGGCAATCTGTGCCGCTGCACCGGGTACCGGGCCATCGAGGATGCGGTCTGCGGGCATCGGCTGGTTGGAGGAAGCGCGGGAGGAGGCGTGGAAAGAGCCGCCGCGGGTGCCGGAGGCGCCGACGCTGCCGTCGGCCCGAGACCCGGCACCGTGGGCACCAGCGTCCCGGCCCCGGCCGGACCGGACATTGTCACCGGCCGTGCCCGCTACACCTTGGACATCCCGGCAGACGAGCTCCCCGGGCTGCTGCACCTGAATATCCTCCGCTCCCCGCACGCGCACGCCCGAATCCTCTCCGTTGATGCGAGCGCCGCCCTGGCGGTACCCGGTGTGGAAGCGGTGCTGACCCACGAGGACTCCCCGGACCAGCTGTTCTCCACCGCCCAGCACGAACTGCACACCGACGATCCCGATGACACCCGCGTCCTGGATCGCGTGGTCCGGTTCCGCGGCCAGCGGGTAGCCGCCGTCGTCGCCGATACTGTGGGGGCCGCCGCGGAAGGCGTCCGCGCCCTGAAGGTTGAGTACGAACTCCTTCCCGCGGTGCTGGATCCCGACGCCGCACTGGCCCCCGGTGCGCCCGAGGTCCACCCCGGCGCTGCCGGCAACATCGTGGCGGAACTGCATTCCGAGCTCGGCGACGTCGACGCGGGGCTCGCGGAAGCCGCCGTCGTGCACGAAAACACCTATTACAGCCAGCGGCTGCAGCATGTGGCGCTGGAGACGCATGGGTCCGTGGCCTGGTTCGATGAGAAGGGCCGGCTGGTGGTGCGCACCTCCAGCCAGGTGCCGTTCCTGATTCGGCGGGCACTGTGCCGGGTGTTCGGGCTGCAACCCGCCTCAGTGCGGGTGCTCACCGGCCGGGTGGGCGGCGGGTTCGGCGGCAAGCAGGAGATGCTCACCGAGGACCTCGTCGCGCTGGCCGCGCTGAAGCTGAACCGGCCGGTGCAGCTGGAACTGACCCGCGAGGAACAGTTCACCGCCACCACCACCCGGCATCCCTTCGCCGTGAAGGTCCGCGCCGGTGCCGCGGCGGACGGCACCCTGACCGCGCTGGCCCTGGAGGTCACTGCCAACACGGGGGCGTACGGCAACCACGCCCCGGGCGTGATGTTCCACGGCTGCGGGGAATCCGTGGCCGTCTACCGGTGCGCCAACAAGTTGGTGGACGCCCGCTCGGTCTACACCAACACGCTGCCCGCCGGCGCGTTCCGCGGCTACGGGCTAAGCCAGATGATCTACGCGATCGAGTCCGCCATGGATGAGCTGGCCCGCGGCGTAGGCATGGATCCGCTGGAGTTCCGGCGCCGGAACGTGGTGCTGCCGGGTGAGGACATGGTCTCCACCGCCCCCGTTCCGGCCGAGGACGTGCATTACGGCAGCTACGGCCTGGACCAGTGCCTGGACCTGGTGTCCGGCGCCCTGGCCGCGGGCCGGCAGCGGCCGGAGACGTCCGGGGCGGAGCTCGCGGTTTCGCCCGAGCCGGCCGGCGCGGACGACGACGGCGGCTGGCTGATCGGGGAGGGCACCGCCGTCGCCATGATCGACACCGTGCCGCCGCGCGGGCACATCAGCCACGCAAGGATTTTCCTGCGCGAGGACGGCCGGTACGGGCTCGACGTCGGCACGGCCGAGTTCGGCAACGGCACCACCACCGTGCACGCGCAGCTGGCCTCGACGGCGCTGCGCACCACCGCGGACCGGGTGGTGATCCGGCAGTCGGACACCGATCTGGTGGACCACGACACCGGGGCGTACGGCTCCACCGGCACCGTGGTGGCGGGCAAGGCGTCGCTGGCTGCGGCGGAGGAACTGGCCCTCCTGCTCAAGGGCTTCGCCGCGTCCCTGTTTTCCAACACCTCGGCGCAGGTGCAACTGCTGGCGGACGCGGTGGAGTGCGGCGGCGAGCGGATGCCGCTGGCCGACGTCGCCGCCCGGGCCCGCGGTGAAGGCATCGACCTGTCCGCGGAGGGCCGGTGGGGCGGCACCCCGCGGTCGGTGGCCTTCAACGTGCAGGGTTTCCGGATAGCGGTGCATGCCGGGACCGGGGAGCTCCGCATCCTGCAGAGCGTGCACGCCGCGGATGCCGGCGTCGTCGTCAATCCGCAGCAGTGCCGCGGGCAGATTGAGGGCGGCATCGCCCAGGCGCTTGGAGCGGCGCTGTTCGAGGAGGTGCGGATCGACGCCGAGGGTTCGGTGGAAACCCGGATCCTGCGCGACTACCACGTCCCCACGTTCGCGGACGTGCCGCGCACGGAGATCTTCTTTGCGGACACCGATGACTCGCTGGGGCCGATGGGGGCCAAATCCATGAGCGAGAGTCCGTTCAATCCGGTGGCTCCGGCGCTGGCCAATGCGCTGCGGGATGCCACCGGAATCCGGTTCGTCCGGACGCCGTTCGCGCGGGACCGGGTGTATCTGGGGCTGCGGGGTGCACGCGTTCCCGTGGAAACGGACGCGCCCGCTCCTGCGGTGTAGCCGCTGCGGCCGCTGCCGGAAACGAAACCGGACCACCCCCTGAGGGGTGATCCGGTTTGTACGATCTTCGCGAACGAAGGAAGCAGGTTTTCCGAACTTACACGCGGTGAGTGCTCGCCAGCGGGCAGGCCCACGTATCGACCCCGCCGCGGCCCACCTTGTTGATATAGGCGGTAACGTCCCGCAGGGATTGGCCGAATGCAGTTTCGGTGTACTTCACACCCAGCTGATCGCAGTGCTGGCGGACCAGCGGGGCAACTTTTCGCAGATTCGGGCGCGACATGGAGGGGAACAGGTGGTGCTCAACCTGGAAGTTCAGTCCGCCCATAAAGGTATCCACCCACCGGCCGCCGGTGATGTTTCGGCTCATCAACACCTGGCGGCGCAGGAAATCGATGCCCGCCTCCCGGGGTGCGATGGGCATGCCGATGTGATTCGGGGCGAAGGCAATGCCCATGTACAGCCCGAAAACGGCGAGCTGGACGCCGATGAACGCTGCGCCCTTGCCCGGTGAAAGCACCAGGAAGACCAGCACCACATAACTGGCCAGGCGCACGGTGATGAAGCTGAGTTCCACCCACCGCCGCTTGATCCGGCCCTTTCCCAGGACCCGCTTGATTCCCTGCACATGCAGGTTGACGCCCTCGAGCAGGAGCAGCGGGAAGAAAAAGTAACCCTGTTTGGTGGCAAGCCAGCGCGTGAAACGGTTCTTGCGCGCTTCGGCTGCCTCAGGGGTGAAGGCCAGGACACCGGGAGCGATGTCCGGATCCGTACCGATCTTGTTCGGGGCGGCATGATGCTTGCTGTGTTTTGCATTCCACCAGCCAAGGCCCATACCGGCAAAGAGATTAACCACGATCAACGAGACCCACTCGTTCCACTTCGGCGATACGAAGATCTGCCGATGTGCTGCGTCGTGCCCGAGAAACGCGATCTGCGTCATCAGCAATGCCAGCACCACCGCGGTCACCATCTGCCACCAGGTATCCCCGAGCAGGATGAATGCCACGGCCAGCACCGCGCCAATCAGGGTTAATCCAATCAGCTTGGCCCAGTAATAGCCGTAGTTCCGGCGCATATAGCCGGCGTCCTGGACCTGTCGGGTCAAAGCCGTGAAGTCGCTGAGATGCCGCTGGCGGGCCGGGCCAGGTGGCCGGTGTTTGCCTTCAGCACTCGAATCCACACTGGCACCCGTCATAAGGGCGTCTTCCATAATTCACTCTCATATCGGCGAACAAAGTCCATGTCATATTAACCAAAACCACTGCGTCCGCAGACTCCGGGCCATGTACCGGGGAGGAACATGACACCGGATTCCCGCCCCGGCAGCAGATGCATTAAGGGCTGCGGAAAAGCACCGGATTCGCTTCCCGGTCTTTGGCTGGGACGCGAATCCGCGGGTTTGGAATCTCCGGCTGGTGGCCGGTATATGCTAAGCCTGCTTAGCATATACGAAAACCAGCTTAGCCGGTTTTTCCGGTGATTTAGGACGAGCGAAAAGTAACGCAATGTCCGGCCGCATCTGACTAGCCTGCAGGCCTAGCATCCCGGCTTCCGAAGCTCAACACGGGCCGCTTCCAGGCCACCCATGCGCTGACCACGCCCATGACGGAGCAGAAGACATAGAAGACCCCGGGCTGGATCCCGATGAGCCCAATAGCCGCGTTACCCCCGAGGCTGAGGAACATACCGGAAAGCGGGAGGGAAGCCAGGGGGATGAGGGCCAGGCAGGCCCAGGGGCGCGCTTTCGGCCCGGCAGCGGCAAGCAGCGCGGCAAGCACCACTAGCTCCAGGGACCACCACGCCAACCGCTGGTCGCTGATGAGGTAGGGGCCGCCCCAGAAGGTCCGCTGCGCTCCGCCGCCCTGCAAATAGCTGGTGAGGGTGATAAAGACGCCAAGCAGGGGTGCGCCGATGAAGACAAGCCTCCGCAACACCGACGTGCGGACGGGATTGCCGAACAGGGCCAGCAGATTCGCGGCTCCGAAGAAACTGAACACGAGGGGATGCACGGGGATGGCGGGATCCGTGACGCCGAGAACGACCGCCAGAGCGATGCTCGCGGCCACAGCAGCCGCGTGCAGGACCCTTGCAGTAGTGTGCCGGCCGGCGGCCAGGGCTGCGAACGCCATGATGGTCAGGACAAAAGCGATTGCAGCGGGAGTGGTGAACGCTCCGAACGGGTGATCCACCAGGTTGTAGCTGTTCCAACGGAACCACCGGCCAAGTTCACCCAGCACCATCATCACCAGCGCGAGCGCCGTACCGCCGATGGTCCCGATGGCCGCCATCCGGTCCCGGCGGCGGCCCTGCAGAACCCGGTTCACGCGCGCAGCAGTCCCGTGCAACATCAGGTGCAGCAGCTCGGACCGCGTCGGTTTCCCTCTCCCTTCACCCGCCGCGACGTCGAGCATTACCCCAAGGAATTCCTCACCGTGCCGAGCGCGCCAGCTGGCAGGGTAGGCCCGCAGTGCCCGCCGGTACCCGCGCTCCAATGCTGCCTCGCTCATGCCAGTGCCCCTTTGGTCCGGATGCGCAGACTCTGTCGGGCGACATCTGCGCCTGCTTCCATGCGATCGGCCTCTGTTTTCAGGGCGTCGGCCCCACTGTCAGTCAGCGCGTAGTAGCGGCGGAGCCGTCCGGCCACTGCTTCCTCGCCGTCGTCCCGTACCAGTCCTTCCTCCTGGAGGCGGTCCAATGTCGTATAGAGGCTGCCGGGTTTGAGCGACACCCTCCCGCCGGAAAGCTTCTTGGTTTCGGTCAGCAAGGAGTATCCGTGGTGCCTGCCCCTGGCTAACGCGGTCAGGATCAGGAAGGTGGGTTCGCGCATCTCTCGGGTGCTCATGGAAGCACTATATGTATGTCACATGAATATGGAAACAGTGCCGGCCGTGTCTTTTTCGGCGCCCTGTCTCGGTACGGTTTCAACTCCGGCCCAACCGTGACCCAACCGTTATATCCTTTTCTTCCCTATATTCAGTTTTTCTGACTATCGTTCTCGGCATGAGCAAGCATGAGATGCGCGAACCGACCTTTCTGGTCCTCTCGGCCCTGGCCGACGGCCCCAAGCACGGCTACGCCCTGATCGCCGAGACGAAGGACCTCTCCGACGGCCGGGTAAAGCTGCAGCCCGGCACCCTCTACGGCGTGCTGGACCGGCTGCGGGAGGACGGACTGGTGGAGATTTCCGGCGAGGACGTAGTGGACGGCCGTGCCCGCCGCTACTACCGGATCACCGACGGCGGTGCCGCCACCCTCGCTCGGGAAGCGGACCGCCTGGCAGCCAACGCCCGGCAGGCAATGTCCAAGCTGCGGCTGCGTGCAGCGCAGGCCGGAGCATGAGCGGCGGAACCTCCAAGCTGGAGGCCACCTACACCCGGGCGCTGGGCGCCTACCCGCGCCGCTGGCGCCGGGAGCAGGGCGAGGAATTGATCGGCGTGCTGCTCTCCGTCGCCCGTTCCGAGCAGCGCACCACGGCCACCCCGGCCGAACTGTTCAACCTCGTGGGCAACGGACTGGCAACCCGCGGCCTGGAACTCCTGGGCAGCGTGGGCAGGAAGCGCCGGAACGGACTCGCGTTCACCGCCACGGTCCTGGCTACATATCTAGCGGTCACCTTGACTTTGCTGGGCGAATGGGGGCCGTGGGTCCGGCCGGGCACGCTGCGCTGGCGGCCCACCGGCGAAGGGTTCAGCGAGGAACTCATGGCCATGGGGCCGTTTACGACGGCGGCCGCTGCGGTCTATCTGGCACTGCTCGCCGGGTTCGCGGCAACGCTGGCCGGACGGCACTCCCTCCGCCGCACCCTGTACCTCAGCGCAGCGGTCGCTGCTCCGCTGATTCCCCTCTCCGGGCAGGTGGCCGGCCTGCTGGCTCCGTCACTGGTTCCCATGCTGGCGCTGAGTGCGCTGGCACTGCTGGCACTGGTGGGGAATCCCGCTCCAACGGCTTCCCGCCGGATGCTCCTTGCTGCCGTTACAGCGGGGGCTTCCCTGGCCGGCCTGGCGCTGGCCGTGAGCCGGCTGACCGGAGGAGCAGCCCTGTTCTTCTATGACGTATCAAGCGGGATCGCCGTTGATGCCCGGACCCTGACGACGGCGGCGGCGGCACTGATGCTGACCGTGGGAATGGTCCTGGTCAGCGGCCCCCGCGCACTTCCCTGGACGGCAGGCCTGGCCGTGGCAGCCGTTCCCCTGCTGATCCGTCTCTGGTCCGGCAACACCGCCGAGCTGCTGCTGGCCGGGCTCAGACTTCCCCTCACCGCCGCCGCGCACTGGGAATGGGCGTTCCTTGTCCTCGCCCTTGCTGTGGCAGCCCTGGCCTCCGGTACCCGGAGGCTGGCCCGGGCACGCGGGCTCCGCACCGTCTGAGCCGCTTTCCCGTTTGGCCTGCTCCACCTGATTACCGCAGTCGTTCTACGGACATGCTCCCGATGAGCCGGTCCGGCACCGCACCTGGACTCAGTCTCGAAAGGGCACCCCATGAACCGGAACCGTTTCTCCTCTCGCCCGGCGGCAACCGCCGCCCCGGCAACCGCTCCCTCGGCAACCGCCGACGACACCGGCACGCAGGCCCGCCGCCGTCGTCGTTACCTGGCGGGGCTCGCCGTGGTTGCCCTCGGCGCCCCCGTGCTCGCCGGCTGCAGCGCCGGCGCGGCCCTGACCCCGGTGGCCGATTCCTCCGCCGATCCGTTCGAGGCGTACCTGGCCGAGGAGCTGGACCAGGCGTTCTTCGCCCAGGACGTCCTGCGCTTCCAGTGCTATGCGGACAACGGCTACCCCGAGTACAACGGGTTCATCCCCACGGAACCCGGCACCGAGCACCGCAGCGAGATCCTGGACCAGCTGACCGTCGCCGATGTCTTCTTCGACAGCGTGCAGGACGCCACCGAACGCGGCCTGCGGTCCGAGCCGATGCCGCCCGCCCCCGCCAAGATCTACGTCCACGATGCCTCCTTCGACGCCGTCGCCACCGCGTGCAACACCAAGGCCTGGGCCGCACTGGGCGAAGGCGCCGAGGACACCCTGATCGAATACAACCGGCTGGCCAGCAAGCTGTCGGGCATCTTCGACCCGACCATGGACGCCCTGGCACCGTTGCAGGAAAAGGTGATCCAGTGCCTGGTCGACGCCGGGGAACCGGTGACCCCGGCACCGGGGCAGCTCTTCGGCATCACGCCCGGCGTTGACCTGGGCACGCCGGTGGAATACCCGGAGCGCAGCGGGCCGAAGAAGTCCAGCGGCGTGGAAATCATCCCCGCCGACACCGAGGTTGCCTACGTTCCGACTCCCGCCGAAGCCGCACTCGCCGTGAAGTACTACAACTGCTCCCTGGAAACCGGAGCGCGGGACGAGTTCGCGGCGTCAATCCGGGAGGCCAAGAAGGCAGCCATTGCCGAGCACGCAGCCGAACTGGAGAAGCTCAACCCGCGCATGACAGAGATCGCTGCCACCGCCCGGGAGCTCACGGGGCGCTAACCCCCCGGATGCCGGTGCCTGCCCGAGCGGCGGGCACCGGCGTCGGCTGTGGTGCCCGCTAGGCAGGTTCCAGGTCGCTGAGCATCCGGCCGACCCGAACCTGCGCTGCTTCCCCAAGCGGCCGCAGCGGTGCCGGCAGGTTGTCCTGCGGCACCAGACCCAGCTGTGACGCAATCGCGGAGGTCACCCGCAGGCTGCCGAACTCCCGAAACAGGTTCCAGAGAGGTTCCAGCTGCTCCGACAGCTGCCGGACGGTATCGGCATCCCCGGCCTGCGCGGCCCGGGTAAGCGCGAGCGCCCGGTCCGGCAGGATGCCGCCCACAACGCTGAACCAGACGTCTGCTCCGGCACTCAGGGCCGGGCCGGAGAACTCGTCGCCGCTTACCCCCAGCGCAACGTCCGCGGGCAGCACTATCCGGACCTGCCGGATTCGTTCGGCTGCCTCTGCAACGGGACGCGGCGGAATCTTCACGGCCTCGACGTGCGGCAGGGCGCCTATCCGGGCATACAGCTCATCAGTGAAGGTGAACCGGGTGGTGGTCGGATTGTCATAGATGCAGATGGGCACCGAACTGGCCGCGGACACCGCTTCAAACAGGCCGGCCACTTCTTCCTCGGTCAGCGGCTGGTAGGACACCGGCGCGAGCAGCAGCCCGGCGGCGCCGGCGTGCTGTGCATCCTCCGCTCCGCGCAGCACGTCAGAGGTGCGCAGGGCTCCAATGCCAACGATCACCGGCACCTCTCCGGCTGCCTGGACCGCGGCCTCCGCCACGCGGCGTCGTTCTTCCCGGGACAGGTAGGCGTAGCTGCCGGTGGAACCCAGGGCGCCGATGGAATCCGCTCCCACCTCCGCCGCCCGGCGGACCAACGCAGTGAACAGGTCCAGATCTACGGTGTCATTGATGACCGGGGTCAGGGGAAAGGCGGACAGGCCGGTGAACACGGGACCTCGCTTCAGCGTCGGGTAACTGACCGGTCCAGCACACCACGTGGGCGCACCGCCGCGGAGGTGGCACGCCGATGTCCGGCCGGTCCCCGGCGAAGAATGAGGAGCGCTCCGACAAGCTGCCGGAACGCCGCCGTCTAAACTGGCAGGCATGGCCTTATCAACGGCGGACTCCCCCGCGAACCCGGCGTCCAGCACCCGCACCCGGATCCTGTGGCTCGCCGTCGGGCTGCCCGTCGCCCTGATTCTGGTGGTCCTCGGCGCGCAGATCCACGGCCTGGATTTCACTGTGTACCGCGAGGGCGCCCGGGCGTTCCTCGGCCTGGGTGAGCACCGCCTCTACGATCCGATCCTGGTCCAGACCGACACCCGCGGCCTGCCGTTCACGTATCCACCCTTCGCGGCCCTGCTGCTGACGCCGTTCGCGGTCCTGCCCGAGGCCGTCGGGCTGGTGCTGCTGACCGCGACGTCGTGCCTCTGCCTGGTGCTGACCGCGTTCCTCGTCGCCCGCTATCTGCGGGAGAACGAGGTGCTGCCGCCAAAGCTGCGCACCTCACTGGGCGGCAGCGCCGGCGTCGCCGTCCTTGCCACCCTGCTGATCGGCATCCTGGGACCGTGGCGGGAGGGCCTGGGCTTCGGGCAGATCAACCCGATGCTCATGCTCCTGATCGTCGCGGACCTGCTCCGCCCGGCGTCGTCCAGGTTCCCGCGCGGCATCCTCATCGGCCTGTCCGCGGGCATCAAGCTCACCCCGCTGGCGTTCGGGCTGATCTTCCTGGTCCGGAAGGACTGGCGGGCCATCCTGACCATGGGCCTCACTTTCGCCGCCACCATTGCCGTCGGCTGGCTGGCGTCCCCGGAGCAGTCCCGCACGTTCTGGCTCGACTCCCTCTTTGATTCCACCCGAGTCGGGGACACCACTGACATGTACAACGTGTCCCTGAATTCCTTCCTCGCACATCTGGGTACCCCCGACGCGCTGCAGCGTCCGCTCTGGCTGCTGGCCTCGGCCGCCGTCGTCGTGCTGGGCTTTTTCGCCATCCGCCGCGAGGACGCGCGCGGCGACACCGTGGCGGCGATCAGCGCGAACGCCGTCGTGATGCTCGCGATCTCCCCGATTTCCTGGTTCCACCACTGGGTCTGGATCGCCCTGGTGCTGCCGGCACTGTGGGTGGCGGTGCGACGACGCCGGGCCGGAGTCCGTGCCGCGGGCATCGCGCTGCTGGTGGCGCTGGTGCCGGTATTCATGCTCTCCTCGATCACCGTCACCATGATGCTCACCGGCACGGTCAGCGGCCAGGGTCCGGCGGCGTTGGAGCTGTTCACCAGCCTGGGCGTGCTGCTGCCGGTGGCCGCGCTGGGGTTCTGGGCCACGGACCCGGAACCGGTGCGTCCGGCCGGCCGGCTAAAAGCGGACCGGTGAAAATCGAGTACATTCTGCTCCCCACCGGATGGCACCGCATGTTAGCTTGTCGGGCACTGTCGGGAATCAACGGCGTTTCCTGACTCGACGCATGAAGGAGTCCCTCATGGGCAAGCTCGACGGAAAAGTAGCGTTCATCACCGGTGCGGCACGAGGCCAGGGGCGAAGCCACGCTATCAAGCTGGCGGAGGAGGGTGCCGACATCATTGCCGTCGACATCTGCAGTCAGATTGAGTCGGTCGAATACGACATGGCGACCCCGGAGGACCTTGCCGAGACGGTGCGCCTCGTCGAAGCTCTCGACCGCCGGATCTTCGCCCAGCAGGCTGATGTCCGCGACCTCGCCGCGCTTGAGAAAGCGGTGAAGGAGGGCGAGGTTACCGTCGGCCCCATCGACATCATCCTGGCCAACGCAGGCATTGCACCTCTCGGACTGAGTGGTGATCGCGAGCAGCCTTTCCTCGATGTCATCGACGTCAACCTCACAGGCGTCTACAACACGGTGATTGCTGCTGTGCCGAGCCTCATCGCGAAGCAGGCGGGCTCCATCGTCCTGACGAGTTCCACCCAGGGCCTCAAGGGAACCGGCGGCAACGGTGGAGCCGGAACCGGCTATGCCGCCGCCAAACACGGAGTCGTGGGGCTCATGAGATCGTTCGCCAACTGGCTCAGCCCGCAGAACATTCGCGTCAACTCGATCCACCCGACGGGAGTCGCCACCCCCATGGTCCAGAATCCGGTCCTCGAGAAGCTGTTCGCCGACAACCCGGACAGCGGCGATGCGGTCAAGAACCTGATGCCTGTTCCGTGGGTCGAGGCCATCGATATCTCCAACGCGATTGCTTTCCTGGTGAGCGACGACGCCCGGTATATCACCGGCGTGACCCTCCCCGTGGACGCGGGCTTCAACGCCCGATGAGGCCGAGGGACCCGCGCGGAGAGGAGGCCGGCCGGGCCCTTGTGGAGGAGCCCGGCCGGCCATCCACCGCGTGGATACCTGACATAGGAAAAGAGCGCTTCCCCGGCTCTACGATCGGCGTGACAGTTAGGTTCTGAACAGCTCAGCAACTAACGAAGGCGAGACAGCCCGTGGAACGACTCCTGTCCCATCTGGCCCATCTGGAAGTCAGCAGCCCCGACGTCGAGGCCTCCACCCGGTTCTATGTGGAGAAGTTCGGCATGCGGCTGGTGGATACCGTTGACGGCGCGTCCTACCTCCGCTGCTGGGGTGACTACTACCGCTACAGCCTGGTGGTCCGGCCCGGAAACGAACCGGCCCTGGCAAACATGGCCTGGCGCACCGCCTCCCCCGAAGCCCTGGAGACCGCGGCCGCCAATGTGGAAGCCGCCGGAGTGCAGGGCGAATGGGTTCCGGGCGGACACGCCCACGGCAAGGCCTATCAGTTCACCGGTCCCTACGGGCACCGGATGAAACTGTTCTACGAGGTGGAGCAATACACCGCGGAGCCCGGCTTTGCCTCCATTTACCCGGACCGGCCCGAACGCCGCAGCAGCCACGCCGCCGCCCCGCGCTTTCTGGATCATGTGACCGTGGCCAGCAGTGACGTCCGCGGTTTCGCCGAGTGGTACACCCGGATCCTGGGGTTCCGGACCATGGCCTTCACCAACCTGGACGAGGCGCCGATCACGGTCTTCTCCGTCCTCACCACCAATGAAAAGTCGCACGATCTGGGAGTGGTGATGGACACCTCCGGCACGGCCGGGCGGGTCAACCACATTGCCTTCTGGGTGGATACCCACGAGGACCTGCTGCGCGCGGCGGACGTGCTGATGGAAAACGGCACCCCGATGGAATACGGCCCGTCCATCCACGGCGTCGGTGAACAGAATTTCCTGTATTTCAGGGAGCCCAGCGCGCTGCGGGTGGAGCTGAACTCGGGCGGCTACCGCAACTACGTTCCGGACTGGGAGCCGCGCACCTGGACGCCCGCCCAGGGCTCCAACAACTTCTACCGCAACGGCAGCATGCCCCATTCGCTGACGGAATCCTTCCCCCTCGCGGACGGGTTCACCGCCACGGAGGAAGGCGCGTCGGAGGAAATGAAACAGGCACTGCTCAACCCCTATGCCAAGCACGGACGGGGCTGAGACCATGGCCTACTCGCTGATCACCTTCCAGGACCCCGGCACCGGGAAACCCCGGGCCGGGCTGGAATCCGCCGGCCGGGTCCTGCCGCTGACGGACACCGTTCTGGACCTGCCCGGACACCGGGTCACCCTGGAGTCCGTCATCGAGCACTGGGACAAGGCCGAAGACCAGCTGGACCGGCTCGCGGAGGACTCCGCCGGCGCAGGCTGGCTCGACTACGCGGACCTCACGGTGCTGGCGCCGCTGCAGCCGCGGCAGATCCTGCAGGCCGGCGCCAACTACCGCCAGCACGTCATTGACCTGGCCGTGTCCCACCGTGACGCGGACGAAACGGAAGAGGAGGTCCGGGCACGCACGGCCGCCAGCATGGACCGGCGGGCCGAGGGCATACCGTACTTCTTCATCGGCCTTCCAACGGCGATGGCTTCCGCCACGGAGGACCTGGTGCTTCCGGGCTACAGCCGGGCCCATGACTGGGAGCTGGAGCTCGCCGTCGTCGTCGGCACCCGCACCTTCCGCGTGGGTCCCGAGGAGGCCCTGGACTCCGTCTTCGGCTACACGATGGTCAATGACATCACCACCCGGGATCTCGTCTTTCGCAAGGACATGCCGGCCATCGGCAGTGACTGGTTCCGGTCCAAGAACGCGCCGGGATTCCTGCCGACCGGACCGCTGGTGCTGCCGGCCAAGTTCGTGGACAATCCGCAGGACCTCACGGTGACGCTGCGGCTCAACGGCAACACCATGCAGGACGAATCAACGGCGGACATGATCTTCAGCGCGGCCCGGCTGGTGTCCGCCGCCTCCCAGCAGATGCCGCTGCTGCCCGGGGACCTGATCCTCACCGGCAGCCCCGCCGGCAACGGCGCGCACTGGGGCCGGATGCTCCGCGACGGCGACGTTATGGAAGGCACCATCACCGGACTTGGAACGCAGCTGGTGCACTGCAGGGACGAGGTGGCACCGTGACCGACATTGATGCCGAAGCCGTGGCGATGATCCGCCGCGACGACGCGATGGGGAGCATCGCGGCCATGGCCGCCGCGCACAACAACTGGGGCCGGTGGGGTCCGGACGATGTCCTGGGCACCCTGAACTTCATTGACGAGGCGAAGCGGGTGGAAGCGGCCGGGCTGGTCCGCACGGGCAGGACGTTTTCCCTGTCCCAGCCGTTCGATACCGACGGCCCGCAGAAGGGCTGGCGCCGCCGGATCAATCCGGTGCACACCATGACGGACACCGGCACCGAGGCGGAGTTCGGCAACCAGGGGTTTCCGCACGGCATCGGCGGTGCGGATGACTTCATTGCGATGCCGCTGCAGTGTTCCACGCAGTGGGACGGGCTCGGCCACATTTTCGACCGCGGCAAGGCGTGGAACGGGCGGCGGGCCGGGCAGGTGGTGACCAGCGAGGGTGACCAGGTCACGGGCATCCAGACGGCGGCGGCACGGATCGTCACCCGCGGTGTGCTGCTCGACGTCGGCCGGGCGCTGGGTCCCGGCCTGGGCAGCGACGACGGTGAACTGCCGGATGGATTCGCCATCACCACGGAGCATCTCGAGGCCACCATCGAAAAACAGGGGCCCGGTTCGGAAATCCGGCGCGGCGACATCGTGGTGCTGCGCACCGGCCAGTACGCCCGGACCCGGCGGCAGGGCTGGGGGGATTATGCCGGCGGACCGGCACCGGGATTGTCCTTCAGCACGGCGCCCTGGTTGCACCGCAGCGAGATTGCCGGCATCGCCACCGACACGTGGGGATTCGAGGTGCGGCCCAACGAATTCGACACCGCGTTCCAGCCGCTGCACCAGATCGCCATCCCCAACCTCGGCCTCTATCTGGGCGAAATGTGGGATCCGGAGCAGCTCGCCGCGTCCTGCGCAGCGGACGGGCAGTACGACTTTCTGCTCACGGCGGCGCCGCTGCCCATCACCGGCGCCGTCGGCTCGCCGGTCAATCCCATCGCCGTCAAATAGCCGATTCATCATCCGCCGGAATGAAAACAAGGGAGTTTGCATCATGGCAGCTGTGACGCGAGTAGGCATCGTCGGATCCGGTGCCGCCGGACTGACTGCGGCGATTATCCTCGCCGACGCAGGAGTGGACGTGGAGGTGCTGGAAAAGGAAGACGGCCCCTCCCCGCTCGGCTCCGGCATCACCCTGCAGGGCAACGCCCTGCGGATTTTCCGGCAGCTGGGCATCTGGGAGGAAATCGAGGCCAAGGGCTTCGCGTTCAGCGAGCTCGGGTTCCGCGCCCCGGATCCGGCAGGCACCGTGCTCTCGGTGGTGGATGATGTCCGGACCGGCGGAGCGGACCTGCCCGCCACGCTGGGCATGTACCGGCCGGACCTAGCCGACGCGCTCCGGCGCCGCGCCGCCGGCGCCGGCGTGCGGATCAGCTACGGCAGGAAGGTCAAGGGCGTGGAACAGGATGCCGGGTCCGTCACGGTGATTACCGACGACGGCGAGCGCCTTGCCTATGACCTGCTGATCGGTGCCGACGGGCTTCATTCCGCCGTGCGGGCGGCCCTCGGGATTTCCGCCGAGCCGGAGCCCACCGGCATGGGGATCTGGCGGGCGTTCGTGGAGCGGCCGGCCGACGTGGTCCGCACCGACCTGACCTACGGCGGTCCCTGCTACATTGCCGGATACTGCCCCACCGGCAAGGACAGCATGTACGCCTATCTGGTGGAGGATGCCCAGGAACGGCGGGTAGAGGACGGTCCGCAAGTCATGGCCGAACTCGCGGCGGCCTACGGCGGACCGTGGACGGAGATCCGGGCCAGCCTCGACCACAGCGCACGGATCAACTACACCCGGTTCACCACCCATCTGGTGGACGGCCCCTGGAACCGCGGCCGGGCCGTGATCATCGGTGACGCCGCCCACAGCTGCCCGCCCACCATCGCCCAGGGGGCAGCGCTGGCCGTGGAAGACGGGGCGGTCCTGGCGGATCTGCTGACCAGCCGGGACACCCTGGACGATTCCCTCTGGGAGGCCTTCACGCAGCGGCGGCTGGAACGGGCCCGCACCGTGGTCCGGGGATCGGTCCAGCTGGGACAGTGGATGCTCGAGGGCCGGATGCGGGACGCGGATGTGCCCGGCGTCATTGCCACCGTGGCCGCGGCCGTGAGCATCCCCGCATGAGCGGCGCGGACACCGTGCCCCCGGTGGTGGACGTCCATGCACACGTGGTCCTGCCGGCGCTGCAGGACTACGTGGCGGTCTGCGCCCCGGCGGAATTCGCGGCCGCCCAGGAGCTCGACGCCCGGCGGCAGGGAGCCGAATCCCTGAAAATCTCCGGCGCCATGATCCGGGACCGCTGGCCGCGGCTGGTGGACCTGTCCCGGCGGCTCGCGGACATGGATGCCGCAGGAATCGATGTGCAGCTGGTCTCCCCCTCGCCGTCGCACTATTACTATTTCGCCGGGCCGGAACTCGGAGCGGAAATCGCCCGCCGGGCCAACACCGCGGTCCGGGACCTGGTGGAATCCGCCCCCGGCAGGCTGGCGGGACTGGGACTGGCTCCCCTGCAGGATCCGGGCTCCATGGTCGCGGCGCTGGAGCATGCGGTGCAGGACTGCGGGCTGCTGGGCGTGGAAATCGGTTCCTACGCCCCCGGGGTGAACCGCAGTCCGGGGCAGGATCCGAACGCCGGGACCGTGGAACTGTCCGACCCTGGGCTGGAACCGTTCTGGGCCCGCGCCGAAGAACTCGGTGCGCTTGTTTTCCTGCATCCGTTCGGCTGCTCGCTGGATGAGCGGCTGGACCGGTTCTATCTGGCCAATACCGTGGCGCAGCCGGCGGAGAACGCCGTCGCCCTCTCCCACCTGATCTTCTCCGGCGTGCTGGACCGCTACCCGAAGCTGCGGATTCTCGCGGCGCACGGCGGGGGCTACCTGCCCGGCACGCTGGGCCGGTCGGACCATGCCTGGCGGGTCCGGCCGGATGCCCACGGGTGCGCCGCCCCGCCGTCGTCCTACCTTCACCGGCTGTGGTTCGACTCGCTCACCCACAGTCCTTCCGAGCTGCGGGCGCTGGCTGCGGCGGCGGGTGCGGACCGGATCCTGCTGGGCTCGGACTATCCGTTCGATATGGGCACCGACGACCCCGCCGGGGAGGTCCGCGCCGCGGATCTGTCCGCCCGGGAGGAGCACGGCATCCTCGCCGGCAATGCCGCAGCCCTCGGCATCCGGCCGGGCCTCAGAAACTCCGGCGCCGCACCTGCCCTGGCCACGGAAGGACACGCAGACGATGGTTAAGCTCGCACGCTGGAACGACGGCGGGGAGGTCCGCGCCGGTTTCATCCAGGGGGACCGGGCGTACCCGCTGCCCGCCGGACAGACCGTCAATGACCTGCTGGACGCCGGGCTGGACGAGTCCCTGGCCGCCGCGGAACGGATCCTCGGGGGCGCCCCGACCTCCGGAACGGGCGCGCCTGTCCCGCTGGCCGGCGTCGTGCTGCTGGCACCGTTGGTCCCCGCCTCCCTGCGTGACTTTGTGGCCTTCGAGGAGCACGTAGAAGGGATGCGGATCAGCATCGACGGGGCACCCGGAGTGATGGAGGAGTGGTATCAGGCCCCCACGTTCTATTTCTCGAATCCGCACACCATCCGGGCCACGGGGGATGAGATTCCCATTCCGGCAGGCTGCCACCAGCTGGATTTCGAAACGGAGGTCGCCGCCGTCGTCGGGCGGGTTCCCGGCAGCGGCGGGGGCAATCTCAGCGCGGAGCAGGCGCAGCGGCACATCTTCGGTTACACCATCTTCAATGACTGGTCCGCCCGGGACCTGCAGCGCCGGGAAATGAAGGTCAGCCTGGGCCCGTGCAAGGGCAAGGATTTCGCCGGCACCCTGGGACCCTGGATTGTCACCGCCGACGAGTTCGCCCACCGGCAGGACGCCGACGGTTTCCTGGACCTGCGGATGAGCGTGGACGTCAACGGCATCCGGGTGGGCGAGGACCTGTTGTCCAACATGGGCTGGCCGTTTGCCGAGCTGGTGGCCTATGCCTCGCAGGATTCCCTGGTGCTTCCGGGGGATGTGCTGGGGTCCGGCACCTGCGGCAGCGGCTGCCTTGCCGAACTGTGGGGGCGCCAGGGCGATCAGGCTCCGCCTCCCCTGCAGACCGGGGACAGCGTCAGCATGACGGTGGAGGGCATCGGCACCATCACCAACACCGTGGGTCCCCGGCGTGAAGCATCCACCCTGGTGCGTGCCCGGCCCCGGCAGCGTCTGCCGCGCAGTTACGACGGCGCCGCGGCGGCGCGGGGCTGAACCGTCAGGGGCGCAGAGTTCCGCCGACCTCCGCCAGGCGGGTCACGACGGTGCTCTCCGGGTGCCGCTGCGCGCAGGCGCGCTGGACCACGGAACGGAGCCACAGGTTCGCCGGGTCCTGGGCCCGGCTGGGGTGCCAGAACATGGCCTCCACCAGCACGGGTTCCGTTTCCGTGGGAAATTCGATGATCGAAATCCCTGCTCCCCGCTGCGATTTGAGGGCGAGCATTTTCGGAACCACCGCCACCAGATCCGTCCCTTCAACGAGCAACGGGAGGGCAAGCAACCCGGATACCTGCGCGGCGACCCGGCGTTTAACCCCCAGCGTTTCCCAGAAGAGGTCCGCAGGGGTTTTGATCGATGCGCCGAAGTTGCCCACGGCGTGCGGGAGCCTGCCGAGCTCCTCCGCGGTGAGGGTGTCCGCCTGCAGGATGGGGTTCCCGGAATCGACCACCGCCACGAAGCTGTCCCGGAAGACCGCTTTTTTCTCCCCGGGCAGGGAGTACCCGGTGGGTCCGACCATCAGGTCGCAGCGGGTGAAATCGGCCTGGTGCAGGGGCATCGCATCTCCCGAGACAACGTTCACGCTGACACCAGGTGCCTCGACCTGCAGGATGCGGCGCAGCGGTTCCAGTATCACCGTTGCTGCGTAGTCCGACGCCGCGATGGTGAACTCGCGGTCGCTGGTGAAGGGATTGAACCTGCTCCGGATGCCGGTGACCCGGTCCAGGCCCTGCAACGCCTCGTCCACCAGCGGGACCAGGTCCTGCGCCAGCGGGGTGAGCTGGAAGTGCCTGCCGGAACGGACGAGCAGTTCGTCGTCGAAATAGCGGCGCAGCCGGGAGAGGGCGGCGCTTGTCGCCGGCTGACTCAGCTGCAGATGCTCCGCGGCCCGGGACACGTTCCGCAGCCGCAGCAGGGCCTGAAGCGTCGGCAGGAGGTTCAGATCGATGGACTTCATGCGGGACAGCATAGGCGAGCGGCTACTTGCTTCTTCCCGGCGGGGCGGTAGAGCTGCCCTTCCACTACGTCCCTTGGCCCGAACGGCGCCGGCCGAGATAACTGGACAGCCCGACGGCGATAAGAAGCGCCACGCCGTTAAAGACCTGGTCCACCCAGTTGGCGGCGCCGCTCAGTGTCAGGCCGCTGACGCTGACCGCGACGAACAGCACTCCGACCACTGTTCCGACCACGTTGAAACGGCCCGGCAGTATGGCGGTTGCTCCCAGAAAGACAGCTGCCAAGGCAGGGAAAAGCAGGTAGGTTCCGTTGTCCGCATTGGCTCCGCCCGTTCGTGCCGCAAGGATGACTCCTGCCAGCCCGGCCAGGGTTCCGGAGAGGCAAAAGGCGGTCTGGGTGTAGCGGCGCAGCGGCAGGCCCACCAGGACGGCGGCCCGGTTATTGGACCCAATGGCGTACAGGGCGCGGCCGAAGGGAGTGTGTGTCAGGAGATACCAGGCCAGGAAAGCGAGCACTGCCACCACGAACACCACCCGCGGCAGGCCCAGCCAGGCGCTGCTGCCGAACGTAGTGAACGCCGGATCCACGCCGATGATGGCTAGCCCGCCGGTGTACCACTGGATGAGTCCGCCCAGAAGTGTGGCCATGCCGAGGGTGGAGACGAAGGCGTTCATCCCAAACCGTGCCACCAGCAGTCCGTTTACCGCTCCCACAACGGCAGCTACTGCCACGCCGAGCAGGCAGGACAACCACAGCGGCAGCGAAAAATGCGCCATGGAAGCTGCAGTGACTACGCTGCTCAGGACCGCGATACCGCCAACCGAGAAATCAAAGTGTCCTGCCACAAGGGGAAATATCAGGGCGAGGGCGACAAGGGTAACGACGGACTGGTTTGCCAGCACCACCGAGACGTTGGCTCCGCTGAGAAAGACAGTGGAGCTGGCCGGGAAAACACCGAAGAAGGCGATGATCAGGACCAGCAGCAGCGGCAGGGCAAAACGTTCCAGGTGCGCGCCCGGAAGCCGGCCTCCCGACCTGCGTTGTGGCCGGGACCGGGAGCTTTCCGACCCGGCCGGACCGGCGACTGTGGCTTCACGGGCCTCGAGGGATCCTGCCGGTGCGTGGCTGCTATCCATTAGTCTTCTGGTCCTTCCTGAGGTGCACGGGGGTGTGATCTGCGGCCATCACGGCGGCGGCAAGTGCACTGCGTCCGGTGTCTGCGGGGTCAAGATCGGCGACGATATGGCCTTCCACCAGGACCAGGATCCGATCGCACAGCTCGGCGAGTTCGTCGAGGTCGCTGGAGGCCACCAGCACTCCGCACCCTTGTGCTGCGATGTCCCGCAGCGACCGGTAGATATCCCGGCGGGAGGTCACATCGACCCCCTGGGTTGGTTCGTCGAGCAGGAGCAGCCGGGGCTTTCGCCGCAACCAGCGTGCCAGGATCACCTTCTGCTGGTTGCCGCCGGAGAGCCTGCTGATCGGGATCTCTATTCCGTCAGCGCGAACAGAATGGTCGGCCAGCAGCCGGTGGGTCTCATCGCGTTCCATCCGCAGGTTCATCACGAGCCTGCGCCAGTAGCGCCCGATGACGGTGGCGGAGGCATTTTCCCGGACTCCGAGGTCCAGGAAGGCTGCGTCCCGGTGGCGGTTTTCCGGTACGAAGACGACGCCGGAACGGACCGCGTCCGCGGGAGAGGACGGTTCATGGGGCGCCCCGTCCAGGCTCATGCTTCCGCCGGTCAGCGCGGTGTCTCCGAAAATCGCTCGCAGGACGGTAGAGCGGCCTGAACCGGCCAGTCCGGCCAGTCCCACAATTTCACCGGATGCCACCGAAAGGTTTACGTCGCTCAGCGGGAATCTGGAAAGATCCCTGCCTTCAAAGAGGGGACTCCGCGCGCCGGCCCCCTGAGCCGGCGGCGCCGGAGTTCGAAGCGCAGCCTCAACGCCGGCGGAACCGGCGGTCAGACTGGCGCCCGACATCATGTCGACGATGGCAGCGATGGACGTATCAGCCACGGGTCCGCCGCCGGCAACGATGCCGTCGCGGAGCACTGTGACGTGGTCTGCCACTTCCTCGATTTCACGGAAACGGTGCGTCACCAGCACGATGGTCTGCCCGTGGTTGGCACGGGAGCGCAGTGCCGCCATCAGTTCCCTGGACTCGTCCTCAGCCAGAGACGCCGTCGGCTCGTCCAGAAGCAGCGTGTATTCGCTCTCCTGCTGGTCGGCGAGGGCCCGTGCCACCGCCACCATGGTTTTTTGGCTGGGCCGCAGCGAACCCAGTCGGTCGGTTGCCCGGACCGCTATGGCGTAGTGCGCAAGCAGCCCGTCCACCCGGTTCTGCAATTCCCGCCAACGGATTCCATGCAGCGGATTGGTGGGGAAACCCGCGTCCAATGCAAAATTCTCCGCCACACTCAAGGAGTCGAACAGGCCAAGATCCTGATGAACAAACCTCAGTCCGGCGGCACGTGCGCGGCGCGGGGTCACCTGCCGGGCCGGAAGGTTTTCGCCGTGGATGCTGATCGTTCCTGCATCGGCCTGGTAGACGCCGGCGAGGCACTTGATCAGCGTCGATTTGCCCGAGCCGTTGCCCCCGAGCAGCGCATGGATCGTTCCCCCGCTGACCGTCAGGTCCACTCCCGACAGCGCTGGGGCGCCGGCGAATGACTTCACCAGCCCGTGCGCGGCCAAGGCAACGGTCCCCGCGTGCTCACCCGGCCGTTCCGTGCCCGCGGCTGCCGCGGGCACGGAACGGCGGTGTTCGTTATGCGCAGCCACTACTCGCCCCAAGCCTCCAGATAAGCCTGCTTGAAATCGATTTCCGGGTTATACGTGAAGGCGGTGCCGTCCGCGGGCATGTTGGTTTCCGCGTCCACTACCTGGAGCCCGACGCCGGAGGCGGCAATCTCCTGGTCAGCGAGCAGCCTCAGAGCGGTGTCCACACCGGACCACCCGTCCCACTCCAGGCTGAACGTAACGGATGCATCCTGGCCTTCGCCTGCCGCAATCAGGTCCAGGTTGCTGCGTTGCCCGAAGGTGCCGATGACGGCCAGATCGTCAGAACGCTGGGAAGACACAATGGCCTGCGAGAGACCTGCCAGGAACCAGCCGTCCAGCGGAACGGAGATGGCGTTGGCATCCGGCGCCTGGAGCAGGGCGGTGGAGAGCTTCTGCGCCATGGTGCCGCTCGCCGCGTCCTGGTTGCTCAGCTGCAGTGTTCCCACCACTTCGCAGGTGTCACAGTCCTCAAGTTCGGCGTTCAGGCCGGCGCTGATCCAGGGTCCAAACCTGGCGTCGGCGAACGTCACTTCCAGCAGTTTCAGATCGCCGTCGGTCTGGCCGATCAGCCAGTCTGCCTGCAGTTTGCCGACCATGTTCCACCACTGCTCGTTGTCCAGTCCGTCCAGCTTCTTGGTGATGCCGGAGTACAGCGGTTCGCCGCCGTCGATGTCACAGTCGTTGGCTCCGACCCCCACCGTCGTAATTCCTGCCGCACGGGCTTCCTCGAGGGGGCCTTGGAAACTGGAGCAGTCCTGGCCCATCACAAGGATGACGTCCGCGTTGGCCCCCACACCCTGACGAATGCAGCTTGCCCAGCCGTTGGGATTGAGTTGGCCGTCACAGATGTTGCTTTGCCAGCCGATGGCTTCCGCCGCATCCGCCGCTGCCTGGGAAGGTGTCGAGCACGTCACCTGTGACTGTCCGCAGGAGACAATCCAAGCCGTGAGGTCTTCGGGGACTGGAACCGATTCGGTGGGCGGGGTGCCGACCGTCCCTTCATATGCGGCAGCCAAGGCGTCGGTGCTCCCGGAGGTTGCTGCCGAAGCGGATGGTGCGTCAGCGGGTTCATCCTCTGCAGTTGCCGTACTGCAGGATGCCAGAGCGAGGCTGGCAATCAGTAAGGCGCCGAGTGCGCCGCGGACCTTCATCGGCTTCATGCTTCTCATCGGGTCTCCATTGACAGTCAAAGGGAAGCGTGACGTGCATCACGTTCCAACCACTGTGAAGGAGCCTGGCTATGTCAGGAAGAGACTAATTGGGATACCTCGTATTTGTTTAACGGATAACCACGTGGATGTACCGGCCCCGGCGCAGCAGCAGCCGCTCGGTGCTTACGGGAGTCCAGTCGCTGGGGTCTTGGCGCATGCGCCGTCACCATCGGGGCCTCCCCCCCGTTCTGTTCAACAGCATGCTGCGTGGAACAAGGTATTCTTCCGAGCATGACAATTCCCGGGGGCACTGAATCCAACAACCGCTCAAGTAACGCCATCATGTATTTCTGTGGTGCGGTCGCCATGTTGATGTTCTCAATACTTGCTTTCGGCAACGCATCGGAATGGTTCGACTACGTTTCCGCCACCATCTGGCTCAGCCTCGCCGTAGTACTTGGCTACCGGGGATTCCGCCCGGGCCCGGTCTGAGCCGGCTCGGCCCGAGCCTCCAATAACACCGAGGTTCCCTTTCTCACCGACTTCCACCACCTCGCTCGTGGTCGGTGACCTGGTTCCCGCGCAGGGCTTGTCCGGCAATTGGGCGTGCCTGCAGGTCATGGAACTTAGGCCTCGGAAGCGGACGGGTTTCATCGTTGCCCTGCGGGGTTTCCTCGCAGACCCGGACTAATCCAGCACCCTCCCCACGTGCTGCAGCCAGCGCGCGACGACGGCCAGCTCCTCGGCGCTGAACCCGTCGGTGACCTTTCCATTCAGCTCGCTTAGGGCGGACTTCACGACGCCGAGCGCGGCCTTCCCGTCGGCGGTCAGGTACACCCGGACGATCCGGCGGTCCGCCGGATCCGGTGACCGGGTGAGGAGACCGGCTCTCTCCAGCCGGGACAGCAGCCCGCTCAGCCCGGCCGGCGAGGCGTCCACGGCTTCAGCCACCTCGCCGGTGCTCGCCCCGGGACAGGCGGACAGATACAGCAGCACGCCGGCGGCCGGCGCGCTGAGGCCGCGGTCCTCACCCCGGCGTCCGATCCACCGCCGCAGCCTCCGCTCGGCGGTCAGCGTCAGGAAGATCAGCCGCGGAGCCCGCTGTCGGCCGCCGTCGTCCATCCGGCCGCCGTCACCCGTCCCGCCGCCGCCGTCACCCGTCCGTCCGCCGTCACCCGTCCCGCCGCCGCCGTCGCCCGCGGTCATGTCCGGTTCGCGATCCGTCCGTCCAGCCAGGTGAGGATCTCAGGCCACAGCTTGTCCTTGACGCCGCGCCGGAAGAAGCCCATATGCCCGATCGCGGGCACCCCGGCGTCGTCTGGCGAGTAGGTGCGCCGCTCCAGCGCGGCGTTGGTGAGCCGGCCGTAGATGGCGTCGATCTGTCCCGGCGTGGCCCAGAGGTCGTCGGTGAAGCCGATGGACAGGACCTCGGCCTTGACCCGGGCTGCGCGTTCGGCGGCGTCCATGCTCGGATCGTCGAAGAAGTAGTTGGGCCGGCGGGACCAGGAGCTCCACTCGAGCATGGCGCCGCCGGGCATGTCCTCGCCCAGGCCCATTTTCCGGCCCGGCACTGCGCCGAGCAGCCGACTGGTGACCGGACCGAGGACCCGCAGGACCAGTCCCACGCGCAGCCGTTCCTTCGGATTCTGGATGGCTCGGGTGACACCGGCGTGCGAAGCCACGGCCACGAACCCCAGCAGTCCGTCGGTGCCGTTATCCAGGGCCATCGCATGCCCGCCGATGCTGTGCCCGACGGCCAGGCGCGGCAGCTCCGGGAACCGCGCGGACACCCACTCCGCGGCGGCCGGAACGTCCTGACTCATCCAGTCCCGCATCCGCAGCTTCCGGTTGGCCTTCGGACTGCCGGAGGCACCGGTTCCGCGGTAGTCGTAGGTGAGCACCGCGTACCCGTTTTCGGCCAGGTATTCGCTGAAACCGGTGTAGAGGCGCTCGGCCACGGCTGTGGCCGGGTGGATGACGACGGCAGCGCGGGGCGCGTCGTCGGCCGGCAGGCGCACGGTGCCGGCGAGCGCACCGCCCGCAGGGACGGGGATGCTGATTCGTTCGGACGTGACAGCCGCCACACTATTATTTCGCATGCGAAGTAATCTACACGGGACAGCGGGTTCCGTGTACCCCCGCTTGTTCCGTGGGTCTACGCCGGAGACGCTGCCGGGGAGTTAGGGAGTTGGTCGCCGCGCCCGCGCCCTCAGTGCACTTTCGGGTTAGGCTCGTCCCCTGAACCTGCGGCACCATCCGGGCCAAACTCGGGGTCAAACCCGCACAGGTCATCGCGCACGAGGGTCCGCGAACCCTATAAAGGGAACCATGATGAACACCCCCGCCGCCCCGCTGGAGCTCGCCCTCCCGTTTACCGGAACATGGAAGGTGCAGAACAGCCCGCTGCGCCGGGTGCCCAGCCACGGGAGCCATCTCCTCGCAACCACCTACGCCATCGACTTTGTGTGCGTGGACAAGTCCGGGCGGACGGCACCCTGGGTCAGCTGGCACACCGCGGTAGGCACCGAGCCGCCGGAGCTCTTCTTTGCCTTCGGCCGTCCCATCCTGGCTCCGGTTGCCGGCCAGGTTGTGACCGTCCGCGACGGCGAGCCCGACCATGAAGCCCGACGGTCGCAGCTAACCCTCATCCCCTATCTGCTCGGCCAGCAGGCCCGGCTGCGGCAAGGCGCCGGAGCGATTGCCGGGAACTACGTCCTCATCCAGGCGCCCGACGGCGGCGCGGGCCAGGTGCCCGACGGCGGCGCTGTGGTCGGCGTGATGCACCTGAAATCGGGCTCTATCCGGGTGAGCTCCGGGCAGTACGTGGAGGAAGGCCAGCACCTCGGGGACTGCGGAAACTCCGGGAACTCGACCCAGCCGCACGTGCATGTGCAGGCCATGGACGGACCCGATCCGTGGACCGCCCGCGGACTGCCGCTGGTCTTCCGGTCCTTCGGCGAGAAACCCGTCCGCGGCCGCACGTTCCTGCCGCGGGAGAACGTGTTGCCGCAGGAAGGTTCCACGGTCCTGGCGCCCTGACTGGTGTCGCGCCGGATGGGAGACGGTTTTTCCTGCCGTTTCGCGATTCTGCTGCCGGTTTGCGTTTTTTGCTACGGCTTTACCCGGCAGGAAAATCCCAAACTGGCAGGGATTTCCCAAACCGGTCGATTCTCCGGGCGGCTAGCCGTCTGGCCAGTTCCCGGACCCAATCCGTCCCCTCTGGGCCCGCCGGAACTCCCACCGAGTGTGGCTGGTGTGCATGGTGGGAAAACACGGGACCCACCAGTACCGGAGCGTGGGAAGGCCGGGTCAGGGGGCGTCCCTCCGGGGAGCGTCCCTCCGGCCAACGACCCGGCACCATGATCCAGCCCTATGAACCGGTGAAGGCCCGACCGCAGCAACCAGCCGATACCCCCGGTCAGTAACTCTCCCGAACCCCGTTCTCGGCCGGGGACATGAACTTCGCCGCCAAAGCCTCACTCCCCCGGGCCAGCATCGCGACGTCGGCGCCCACCAGGATGAAGTCCACGCCGGCGTCGATATAGCGGCGGGCGGTGGCCTCGGCGAACGCGTTCACGCCCACCGGTTTCCCGGCGGCCTTCACCACGCGGATGCAGTGCTCGACGGCAGCAAGCACCTCGGGATGCTCCTGCTGGCCGAGGTGGCCCATGGATGCGGCGAGGTCAGCCGGCCCGAGGAACAGCCCGTCCACCCCGTCGACGGCGGCAATCGAAGCCACGTTCTCGACGGCGGCGGCGGTTTCGATCTGCACCAGCAGGGTCACGGACTCGGCGGCGTTCTCGAGATACCCGTCGATCCGGTTCCAGCGCGAGGCCCGGGCCAGGGCGCTGCCCACCCCGCGGATGCCCAGCGGCGGATACCGGACGGCTCGGACCAGCTCCGCGGCCTGCTCCGCAGTGTCCACCATGGGAATCAGCAGGTTCTGCGCCCCCAGGTCCAGGTACTGCTTCAGCAGCACCGCGTCCCCGATGGGCGGGCGGACCACCGGGGTGACCGGATAGCCGTGCACCGCCTGCAGCTGCGCCAGCAGCGATTCGAGTCCGTTGGGGCTGTGCTCGGCGTCGATCAGCAGCCAGTCCAGGCCGGAGCCGGCGCAGATTTCGGCAATCAGGGGGCTGCCGGAGCAGACCCACATGCCGGTCTGTCGGCCGCGGGCGGCCAGCCGTGCGGCGAAGGTTTCCTCTACTCGAAGCGGCATGTGATGGTTCCCAACGGTCCGTAGTCGGCAAAGACAGTGTCACCCTTGTAAACCCACATGGGCCGGGTGAAGGAGCCGGCGAGGATGATTTCCCCGGCTTCCAGCGAGGTGTTGTGCGCGGCCAGCTTGTTGGCCAGCCAGTACACGCCGGCGGCAGGGTGGTTCAGCACCCCGGCCGCAACACCGGTTTCCTCGATGCCCTGGTTCCGGTAGAGCAGGGCCGAAACCCAGCGCAGGTCGACGTCGGCCGGCTTCACCGGGTTCCCGCCCACCACCATGGCGCCCATCGCCGCGTTATCGGCGATGGTGTCCACGATGGTCCGGCCCTCCATCTCGATCCGCGAGTCCAGGATTTCCAGCGCGGGCACCACGTAGTCCGTGGCGTCCAGGACGTCGAACAGGGTGCAGTCCGGCCCGGAGAGCGGCCTGCCGAGCACAAACGCCAGCTCCACCTCGATCCGCGGATGCGTGTACCGGTCCCACGCCAGGGTGCAGCCGTTTTCCAGCACCATGTCATCAAGGATGACGCCGTAGTCGGGCTCGGTGATGCCGGTGGCGGCCTGCATGGCCTTGGAGGTGAGGCCGATCTTGTGTCCGGCCACCCGGCGGCCGGAGGCCAGCAGCCGGTCCGCCCAGAGGTTCTGCACCGCGTAGGAATCCTCGATGGTCATCTCGGGATAGCGGGCGGTCAGCAGCGGCACCGGGGTCCGGGTCTGCTTGGCGTCGACCAGTTCATCGGCGATCGCCTGGCGGGTTGGTTTATCTAGCACCGCACTACTTTCTGTTCGGTAGAGGTGAGGGCAATTAGAGCTGGGAGCCGACCTTGAAGCCCTTTTCCTCACCCGGTTCGCGGGTGTAGGAGAAGCCGTCCGCGCCGATGGTGACCGCCATTTCGGAGGTTTCGGTGCGGGTGGTCAGCGGCTGCGGGTTGCCGTCCAGGTCCAGGACCAGGGAGGCCTCGGTGTACCAGGACGGGACCACGGGGTTGCCCCACCAGTCGCGGCGCTGGTTGTCGTGCACGTCCCAGGTGATGGTGGGGTTGTCCGGGTCGCCGGTGTAGTAGTCCTGCGTGTAGATCTCGATGCGGTGGTCGTCCGGATCCAGGATGTAGAGGTAGAAGGCATTCGACACCCCGTGCCGGCCGGGGCCGCGTTCAATCCGGTCGGAGATGCGCAGGGCGCCCATCTTGTCGCAGATCTGGATGATGTTGTGCTTTTCGTGCGTCGCGAAGGCCATGTGGTGCATGCGCGGGCCGTCGCCACCGGTCAGGGCGGTGTCATGCACGGTCTGCTTGCGGTGCATCCAGGCGGCGTAGGTGACGCCGTCGGAGTCCTTGATGTCCTCGGAGACCCGGAAGCCCAGGTCCTCCAGGTAGGCGCGGCCGCGGGGCACGTCCGGGGTGACCTGGTTGAAGTGGTCCAGGCGGACCAGTTCCCCGGCGGAGTAGAGGTCGTAGCGCTGGGTGAGGCGTTCCACGTGCTCGGTTTCGTAGAAGAACTCGTAGGGGAAGCCCAGCGGGTCCTCCACACGTACGGAGTCGCCGATGCCCTTCACGAAGCCGTCGCTCCGTCGTTCGGTGCGGCAGCCCAGTTCCTTGTAGTAGGCCTCGGCGGTGTCCACGTCTTCGGGGGTGCGGACGCGGTAGGCCAGGGCGGCGACGGCGGCCACCGGGCCCTTGCGCAGCACCAGGTTGTGGTGGATGAACTCCTCCAGGGAGCGCAGGTAGATGGCGTTCTCATCCTCTTCGGTGACGTGCAGGCCGAGCACGTCCACGTAGAACTTGCGCGACCGTTCCAGGTCGGTGACCACCAGTTCGGTGTAGGCGCAGCGGACAATGTCCGGCGGGTTGATGCTGGGGGTGGGGATCGGGTTCGAAACTTCAAAGCTCATGAAATTGCTCCTTTGCAAAAACGGGGGGAAGTGTCGGGGAGGGTTTAGCCGTCGACCTTGGCGACGTCGTCGGTCCCGAACTTGGGCGTGTGGACCTTGCCGAGGGAAATGTGCACGGCCTGCTGGTCGGTGTAGAAGTCGATGGAGCGGTAGCCGCCCTCGTGGCCCAGGCCGGAGGACTTCACGCCGCCGAAGGGGGTGCGCAGGTCGCGGACGTTGTGGCTGTTCAGCCAGACCATGCCGGCCTCGGTGTTCTGCGCGAAGTTGTGCGCACGGGTCAGGTCCTGCGTCCAGATGTAGGCGGCCAGGCCGTACTTGGTGTTGTTGGCCAGTTCCAGGGCTTCGGCTTCGGTGTCGAACGGGGTGATGGCGACGACGGGGCCGAAGATTTCCTCCTGGAAGATCCGGGCGTCGGGGGCGACGTCGGCGAAGACGGTGGGGGCAATGTAGTTGCCTTCTTCGAGGCCTTCGGGGCGTCCGCCGCCGGCGAGCAGGCGGCCTTCGGTCTTGCCGATCTCCACGTAGGAGGCCACCTTCTTGAAGTGTTCGGGGTGCACCAGGGCGCCCACCTGGGTCTTCGGGTCGTGCGGGTCGCCGACGACGATGGTCTTGGCCCGGGCGGCGAAGCGTTCGCAGAACTCGTCGTAGACCGGGCGTTCCACCAGGATGCGCGAGCCGGCGGTGCAGCGTTCGCCGTTAAGGGAGAAGACGCCGAACAGGGCGGAATCGAGCGCGGCGTCCAGATCCGCGTCGGCAAAGATCACGCAGGGGCTCTTGCCTCCCAGCTCCATGGACATGCCCTTCAGGTTTTCCGCGGCGTTGCGGAAGATCGTCTTGCCGGTGGTGGTTTCGCCGGTGAAGGAGATCAGCGGGACCTGCGGGTGCTTCACCAGTGCGTCGCCGGCTTCCTCGCCCAGGCCGTTGACCAGGTTGAACACACCGGCGGGAACGCCGGCGTCGGTGAAGATGTCGGCCCAGAGGGAGGCGGAGAGCGGGGTGAATTCGGCGGGCTTGAGCACCACGGTGTTGCCCGTGGCAAGAGCCGGGGCAAGCTTCCAGGACTCGAGCATGAACGGGGTGTTCCACGGCGTGATGAGCCCGGCCACGCCGATGGGCTTGCGGTTCACGTAGTTGATCTGGGCGCCGGGGACCTTCATGGCGTCGTCGAACTGGGCGACGATCAGGTCCGCGAAAAAGCGGAAGTTCTCCGCCGCGCGCAGGGCCTGGCCCTTGGCCTGGGTGATGGGCAGGCCGGTGTCGAAGGTTTCCATTTCGGCCAGGCGGGACTCCTGGGCCTCCACGGCGTCGGCGATCCGATTGAGAATGCGGGCGCGTTCGCGCGGCTTCATCTTCGGCCAGGGACCGTTGACGAAGGCTTCGCGGGCGGCGGCGACGGCGGCGTCGATGTCTTCCTTCTGCCCGGCGGCAGCGGTGGCGTAGGTCTGGTTGGTGACCGGATCCAGCACGTCGAAGGTGGCGCCGTTGACGGAGTCCACGAACTTGCCGTTGATGAAGTGCTGGATGTGGGTGGGCAGGTTCTCGGGGACGAAGTGCGTCGTCATGGGGTGTTCCTCTTTCGTCGTTGAATTCTTGGAAGTTCTAGATCGGCGAGGGCGGCTGGTGGCTCTGGGCCAGGAAGGCGTTCAGCGTGTTGGTGCGGTGCGCGCGGGCGGCGTGCTCGACGTCGGCCGCTGCGGCGCCGGCGTCGATCAGGTCCAGCAGCGCCTCATGTTCCTGCACTGACGCGTGCGCCCGGTCCGGGACGTACCGGAAGACGGAGGAGCGCATGCGGCCCAGCCGGTTCCAGCCGCGGTGAACCAACTCCAGGATGTGCGGATTGGGGCAGCGGGCGTACAGCAGGGCGTGGAACTCAGTGTTCAGCTGCGTGAAGCGGACCGGGTCGAAGTTGGTCAGGACCTCGCGCATCTGGTTGTTGAGCTCGCGGGCCTGGGCCAGTTCCCCGGCGCTGATGCTCGGTGCGGCCAGCGCGGTGGCGGCACCCTCGATGATGCTGAGGGTCTGCATGGTGTGCAGGTACAGGTCCGGGTCGATGCCGGCCACCGTGGCGCCGACGTTGCGGACAAAGTGCACCAGCCCTTCGGCTTCGAGCCGGCGGATGGCTTCCCGGACGGGGACCACGCTGAAGCCCATCTCCGTGGCGATGCTGCTGAGCACCAGGCGGTAGCCCGGGCTTAGTTCGCCGCCGAGGATGCGGTCCTTGAGCAGAGAATAGGCCTGCTCGGATTTGGAGCCGGTGCCTACGGCGGTGCTGGCGGCTTGCCCGGTGCTGCTGGCGGTCCCGTTTACGCCGCTCATGCCTGTTCCGCTGCCCAGGCCTCGTACTTTTCCTTCCAGGCGGCGTTCATCGGGTAGAGCCCGTCGACGCCGTGGCCGGCCTTCACCATTTCGGCGATGAACTCTTCCTGGTGTTCCTGCTTGATGCAGGCCTCCACCAGCTCCTCCGCGATGGCCGGGGGGATGACGAGGATGCCGTCGTCGTCGGCCACAATGATGTCGCCGGGCTGCACGGTGGCGCCGCCGCAGGCGATGGTGAGGTCGGTGTCCCAGGGGACGTGTTTGCGGCCGAGGACGGCGGGGTGCGGGTTGGCGCAGTAGACGGGCAGGTCGATACCGGCGACGGTGGAGTAGTCGCGGACGCCGCCGTCGGTGATGATGGCTGCGGCGCCGTTGTGCTTGGCGCGCAGGGCGAGGATGTCGCCCAGGGTGCCGGTGCCCTTTTCGCCGCGGGCTTCCATGACCAGGATTTCACCCTCGCCTACGGAGTCGATGGCGCGTTTCTGCGCGTTGTAGCCACCGCCATGGGATTTGAAGAGGTCCTCGCGGTTGGGCACAAAGCGTAGGGTGCGGGCCGTGCCGACCACCTTGCGGCCGGTGCGGGTGCCGGTGAGGCCGTCGATGGAGACGTTGTTCAGGCCGCGGGCGCGCATCTGGGAGGACAGGGTAGCGGTGGCGACCGATTCCAGTTTGGCCTTCAGTTCCGGGGTGAGGGTTTTTGGCTTTTCCTGCTGCTGCGGGGCGAGGCCGGCCTTTTCCGCGGAGCCCCAGGCTTCTTCCCGTTGCTTGTCGTCGATCTTCGGCTGCGCGCCGAAAGATGCCAGTGGGGTGATGCCGTCGGTGACGGTGGTGGCCAGGCGGCCGGTGGTCTTGTCGGTGCCGGGGACGTCGACTTCCACTTCGAGGCGGTCGCCGGGGACGGCCACGGAGGCGCCGGCGGGAGTGCCGGTGAGGATCAGATCGCCCGGTTCCAGGGTGAGCAGCTGGGAGAGGTCGGCCACGAGCTGGGCGAAGGGGAAGAGCAGGTCCGCTGTGGTGTCCTGCTGCGCGATTTCGCCGTTGACCCAAGTGCGGATGCGCAGGTTGGCGGGGTCGACGTCGGCCGCGTTGAGGATGGCCGGGCCCACGGGTGTGAAGCCGTCGCCGCCCTTGGAGCGGAGGTTGGAGCCCTTGTCTGCCCAGCGCAGGTCGTACACGCCGAGGTCATTGCTGGCGGTCACTCCCCCGACGTGGCTCCAGGCGTCTTCGATGCTGACGTGGCGGGCAGTCTTGCCGATGACGAGGGCGATTTCGCCTTCAAAGCCGAGCAATTCGCAGCCGGCCGGGCGTTCCACGCTGCCTCCGGTGAGGGCGAGGGAGGAGCCGGGCTTGAGGAAGTAGGAGGGCTGTTCGGGGGTGCGTCCGCGTTCTGCTGCCCGTGAGGGGTAGTTGATGTGGACGGCGATGACCTTGCCGGCCTGCTTCAGCGTGTCCGTGGTGGCGTCGTTGCCCATGTCTCTCCTGGATCAGGTACGAAATCGTATATGATCAGGGTTACATGTGGTGTGGATCACGTCAAGGGTCGCTTAGTACCGGCACGAGCAGTTGCACCCCTACACTAATCGACGAAGGCTTAGGAATGAGGAGCAGCCAGACTCTTCGCCACCTTCGAATAGGAGTGGGGGAACATGGCAACGAACAAAGCGGTCCGAGCACGTGTCAGAAAATCGAAAACACGGCGCCCTCCAATAGCGTCTCACTACGAGGACTTCAATTCAGGAGATCTGTTTTTCTCTGTTTCTGGATTTAAAGCCATTGGCGTTGAAACCACGTTGCGCATCGCCCCGCTAACCATTATTTCCGGAACAAACAGTGCAGGCAAGTCTAGTTTTATGCAGCCTTTTTTGATTATGAAACAGACGCTTGACTCAAGCTTTGATCCTGGCGCGCTCCTGCTTTTTGGTCCAAACGCTAAGTTTACCGACGCCTCACAGACTTTAACAAAAGGAAAGTCAAAACTTAGTCAGGTTTCTAAGTTCCAAGTTTCGATGCGTGCGGGCGATGTGTATCGTCAAGTAACCTATTCCGACACGGCGGGTGGTTACATCATCGAAGAAGACGTTGCTGGCGTAGGCGAGCAATCAATTCGAATGACAGAAACGGGTGAAGGACTAATAAGTGCTGACGTTGAAGATTTTCTCAGCGACTACGGGGAAAGCATGATGAGTCACTTTGCCAAAGGAGATTTCTTTGGGGATGGGGGCGGCCCTACCACCCTCTCCTTTCCGGTGCAGCGACAGCGGAGTTTCCTAGATGTCAACCTTCAATTCAACCGTGAAGGGAAACGGCCGATATCCTTTGGAGCTGACGATTTCCTGAGCACATACACCCGATCATGGATAAGGCTTCTGCAAGGAATCATCCATGTACCCGGTTTGCGCGGAAACCCCGAGCGTGAATATCCACGATCTGCCGTTGGCGATACGTATCCCGGAACCTTAGATACGTACGTCGCCAGCATTGTATTGGAATGGGCAGTTAAGGATGAAACCAAACTGAAGCTTCTTGCGGGTGAACTTGCTCGACTGGGCCTAACCTGGAAAGTGCACGCACGCCGAAAGAACGATGCAGCTGTCGAACTCTTGGTGGGCCGCATGCCCCAGGCCCAACAGGGCGGAAGCCAAGACATGGTAAGTGTTGCTGACGTTGGCTTCGGGGTGAGCCAAACCTTACCCGTCGTAGTGGCCCTGCTTGCTGCTGCGCCGGGGCAAATCGTGTATTTGGAGCAGCCCGAAATCCATCTGCATCCTCGTGCTCAAGTACAATTGGCAAAGACGCTAGTACGCGCTTCCAAGCGGGGTGTGAAGGTCATAGCGGAAACACATAGTTCCTTGTTGATTCGGGCCATTCAGACCGAGATCGCGTCAGGAGAGATAGCGGCGACCGATGTTTCTTTAAATTGGTTTAGCCGAGACGAACAGACTGGTTTTTCGAAAGTTGATGTTGCCGATCTCGACAGTAAAGGACGATTCGGAGACTGGCCCCTCGACTTCGACGAAATTGCTCAAGACGCCGATCTCGCATATATCAGCGCTATTCGTGGAACCGTGTAGTGGACCGCTATTTGGTGGTGGATGCAAACATCGCACGTTCCTGCACTGAACCAGCAAGACACCCGACCAGCGAAGCCTGTCTAAGGCTTACGCAAATTCTTCAGGAGAGGAATTGCCAGGTCGGTGTCGCATTGACCCCGGCAATAGACGCCGAGTGGCGTAAACACGCGTCCCCAATGTTCCTACGTTGGTGGGCGAGCATGGAGTCCCGTCGACGGATCCGAACTGAAGACGATAGGCGTGTTAGTGATTACCGAAATCACCTCGCTTCTCTAGAGGATGACGGTGTTAGGGCTGCGATGGAGAAGGACGCTCATCTGGTGGAGTTGTCCATGCTCCAGAGTTATCCCGTCGCATCGCAGGACGATAGGCAACGTCGTTACGTAGCCGATCTGGCGGACCGATACCCGCTCGCGGGAAAGGTGCAGTGGTTCAACCCTGGGTCCTCTACCGGCTGGGAAGAGTGGATAATGGCCGGTTGCCAGGACGAAGAAGCCTATCGCTGTGTACGTGCGCCTGAAGACTCTGCCCACTCATGATTGCTTGGCTCCACAGGCTAAGCCTGTAGCTTTTGCACAAAAAGAAAGAGCTATCGAAGCGTCTATGAGGCCAGCTGACTCAATCACATGGGGGCATCTGGAAGGCTGCGATCCTTGCGGAATGGCTCAGCCTGTGGGGACGTCCTTGCATGGTTAGCGGTGTTGTCTTTTGCTACCTGGGAGTGACGGAGCACTATAATCCGCCAGCGAAGCGCCAGACGGATGTGACGTCGCGAACCTGGTGGAATATCCGTTACCCCCCTCACGGTTGCTGCATATAAGAACCACAGTCCGGGAGAGCCCTAGTCCCGCTGCGAGCAACAGAAGGAACCCCCACTTGAAACTCTTCACCCCCCTCACCGTCGGCACCATGGAACTGCCCAACCGCCTCGTCATGGCACCCATGTCCCGCGTGCGCGCCGACCGCAACGGCGTGCCCACCGACATCATGGTCGAGCACTACCGCCAGCGCGCCTCCCTGGGCCTGATCGTCACCGACGGCATCTACCCCTCCTTCCCCGGCCAGGGCAATGCCCTGATGCCCGGACTGGTCACCGAGGAACACGTCGCCGGCTGGAAGCGCGTCACCGACGCGGTGCACGAGGCCGGCGGCCGCATCGTCGCCCAGCTGATGCACTCCGGGCGCGTCGCGCACGAGAACATCAACGGCGGCCGCCAAGTACAGGCCCCCAGCGCCATCGCGGTCGAAGGCATGGCACACACCTACGAGGGCAAGGCGCCCTACCCGGTGCCGCACGCCCTCACCGAAGCCGAACTCCCCGGCGTCGTGCAGGACTTCGTCTCCGCCGCACAGAACGCGATGAAGGCAGGGTTCGACGGCGTCGAGCTGCACGGTGCCAACGGTTACCTGCTGCAGGAATTCCTCTCCCCCGTCTCCAACACCCGCACCGACAACTACGGCGGCTCCCCGGAGAACCGGGCCCGCATGGTCATCGAGACCTTCCGCGCCGTGGCCGAGGCGGTCGGTGCCGAGCACACCGCCATCCGCATCTCCCCGGAACACAACATCCAGGGCGTGCTGGAAACCGACCGCGCCGACGTAACTGCCACCTACACCGCCCTGGTGGACGGCATCGCCGACCTGAAGTCGGCTTACCTGTCCATCCTGCACAAGGACCCGGCCGACGAGCTGATCCAGGACCTGCGCCACCGCTTCGGCGGCCCGGTGCTGATGAACACCGGCTTCGGCACGGTCACCAGCCGCGAGGACGCCATCATGCTGCTTGAGGAGGACCTGGCCGACGCCGCCGTCGTCGGCCGCCCCGTCATCGCCAACCCGGACCTCGCCCGCCGCTGGCAGGAAAACCTGCCGCTGAACGAGATCGACCAGGCCACCGTCTACACCGACGGCGCCGCAGGCTACACGGACTACCCGATGCTGGAACCGGTTTCCTAGGCAACTAAGCAGAACGACGACGGCAGGCCTTCCGCGGAATGCGGGAGGCCTGCCGTCGTTTTCACCGGGCACTGACGCAGGAACGTGTCAATTAGAGTCGACGGCTGGGGGCTGGTCCCCGCCGCTGTCCGTCCGCGGCTCGATGCCGGCTGCTGACGGTACTCGGCGCCAGGGACGCCGGTCGTAGATTGCCAGCAGCTGCGCACCCAGTCCAAGGAACACCATGGCCAGCCAGACGACGATGTTCAGCCACGGAATATGCAGCGCGACAATGAGAATCAGGCCCCCGACAAGCGCCTTGATCACCGGATGCTGGTTACCGCGGAAAATGAGCCTGCCAATGAGATAGGCGCCGAAAACAAAGGTGGCGAGCGTGAGCGTTATCCATACCAAAAGGACCGCCAGCGCCAGGGGAGCCCCGATGACCGTGGCCAGAAGGAGCAGCATCACCAGGGGAACGGCGATTGATGCCACGAAACCGACCAGCAGCGCCTGCCATGGCCGGGGCAGGAGCCGGTCCGTCACCCGGTGCAGCAAACGGGGGAAGAGCCAGCCCGCAAGCACCGTGATAAGACTCAGCGCCACCAGTGAATACAGCAGCCCGAGCAGCCACCCAACGAACTTCTCCCCCGCCGAGGGCTCCTGCTCAGGCTCCGGGGCGATGCGCTCCACGTTGCCGCTGACCGCATCCGCGGCGATATTGGCCTCCTGGTCGGAGTTGTACGTGAGGTTGCCCCCGACCGTCCCGCTGATGGTGAGGTTTCCGACGCCGACCTCGACATCCCGGCCGATCGCGCCGGAGATTGAGATGTCACCCGCGGCGCCCACCAGGTCATCCCCGAATGACCCGGCATCGGTAATGGTGAGGGTTGCCGCGAAAATTGTTCCGCTGCGCGCAACCTCACCGCTGATGGTCACGTCCTGCCCGGCGAGCCGCACGTTTCCGTCGACGTTGCCGGTAATGGAAATCGTTTGGGCTGCCGCGATCACGTCCCCCGTTACATTTCCGCTGATGGTGACGCTCTGCCCGGAGACGTACACGTCACCGGAGACGTCATCCTGGACGTCGATGTTCACTCCGCTGTAGAACTGCGGACCGGAGCCGTCGTTCACCACGGCAAAGGGCGCGGACTGTGGGCTGGAATCCGGGGACGCGGCAAATGCACCCGACCCCGTCGCCAGGACCAGAATGCAGACGGCTAGAAGCGCGGAGAAAGCCCGCCGGGTAGGAGAAGGAAGTCTCATCGGAAATGCCTTTCCGGGGTACGGTGTTCGCCTGTTCTTCCTCGTCAGAGGGCTGATGCAGCGGCATCGCGCGGTTGGGCTGCCGTGCGTATCCGGCGCCGCGGTCCTGGGGCCAATATGTTCAGTGTCCAGCAGATGTCAGCCACACAATAGAGACGACGGCGCGGTTGGACGGCACCGAGGATGATTTACGGAGTCAGCACGTGCCGCCCTCGGCACGGACTACCCGGGTCTCGCTCTCCTCACCACTTACAGTGGCAGTTGCTTCCGCTCCCGCCGCAGCGTGATGGCTTGGGTGAGGCAGAACGCGGCGAAGGTTGCGGCCAGAAGCACCAGGAGCACCACGGCGGGATTTACCCAAAACGGGACCACATCGTAGTCAGCGTTGCACCTGTTGTGCAGCGGGAAGTGCCGGCCGGGCTCCTGCCAATTCAGTTGGCGGTATACATGGTCGTAGGTTTGGCCTCTGGCCGCACACGTCTCTTCAATATCCAGGCCCCCGGAAAAGGCGCCCCATATCCAGACGGCGGCGGCGAAAAACAAGGCAACAAGCATATTGCCGAACCAGAACAAAGGGGGCATTCCCCATAGTCTGCGCACGTTCCCACCTCCGTCCGGTCCTCCGCTGCGATTTTAGGGCAGTATTCCGGCTTCCCGCTGTTTCTGGACGGGCCGGGACCGGAAGGGCTCCGCATACGTGCGGACACTCAAAAGCTGCCGCAGATCCTGCCAGCACCACCGGCCGCTACCTGCGGGGACATCTGGACGAAGGCGCGCGAAACTAGAGCGTGTTGGCGGAGGACCCGGCGTCGCCGTCGTCGGCCGTCCCGTGATCACCAACCGGGCGGCAGCCGCCTCAGCATGAGCCCCCGGACAAGAAGAACCGCTCCAACCAGCAGGATGAAAAACGAGAGAACCAGAAAAAGGGAATCGGCCGGAGTGGCGGGGCACCCGGCTGCACTGTCATCAATCTCCGGGCAGCTTCTCCACGGCTGCAGGGCGAAGACCACGCAGCTTGTCAGGCCCGCGAGGGCCAGCAGGGTCCCACACACCAGGTACGCAGTCTTTGAATCGGCCATAGCTAATGAAAGCAGGGCCACCTCGAATCGGGGCGCAGGCGCCAGTACTGCCTGCCGTGATTCCTCCCGGGCATCGAGCGGGTGGCCGTCCTCAGCCGTCAATGAAAGTGGCCCCCGCGTCGGTGGCGAGGCCGGGGCCGAGGGCGGCGGCAGGCGTGAAGGCACCGCGGGGTGCCGTTCCGTCGACGAACGCGCGGACGACGGCGGTGAGTACGTCGGCGGTGTAGTCCATGGCGTCGTCGGCGCGCAGCCAGCTCTCGCGGCGGGTGCCGTCAGCCCAGTCAACGACGGCGTGGCCCCACGAGTGCGGGCGGGGCCGCGGCGCCCTTTTTGTTTTGCTTGCCGCCAGCGAGGTGATCATCGTGCGCCGAATCGTCGGGGACTTCAGCAGCCGGGACAGCAGCGGAAGGGCGGGGCGGATCAGGGGCGACGTCGGTGCGAGCGCCGAGGTGAAGTCGATGGTGGGTGCCTTGCTGGCCTGGCGGGCGGCGAACAGCTCGCCCGAGGGGACCGCGGCGGACTTCACTGCTGTCCCGTCCGGGAGCGCGTGCTTTCGGAGGTTGGAGCCGAGCGGCACCGGGGTGAGGATCCCATCGCGGTAGGCGCGTCCGCCCATGCTCATTACGTCGACAGAGGTGATGGCGAGCGCCTCTCCCATGACCCCGTCGTCGGGCGCGTAGGAGCTGAGTGCATCGATCTGCACCCGCGAAGGAGTGGGCTGGCCCTCGCAGAGCCGCACGACCAGGGCTTCCGTGGCGAGCACGCCGAAACCGGCACCGCCAATGACCGTGCTGTTCGCGGCGCGGGCTTCGCCGTGGAGATCCACGAGGCCCGAGAGGGTGTTGATGTCGATTGACAGGTCGACGTAGTGGCCGTCCGGCATACATGCCTTCGCCAACGGGATCGCGGTCTCGGCATAGGAGCCTAGGAGGTTGATGACCACGAGCGGACGCTCCCGTGGCACTGCGGCGAGCATCTCGGCGACGCCGGCAAGCTGCCGCGTTCGGACAGAGCCGTTGAGGGTGTCGGCGATCGCGGCGAGCCGCTCCGTCGACCTACCCACCAGAACCACTCCGGGGATGCGTGCTGCCGCGAGCCGCCCGGCGAGGGCCCTGCCGACTTTGCCCGTCGCCCCCAGAATCCAGATCTCATCTTTCCGTTTGTCGTCCATGCGTTCCTCCGTCGCACATCCATGACGACACTGTGTGTTGTCAGAACACCCTACGGCACCCTGTGTCGTCATGGATAGACTGAACCCATGCCCCGCTGGAACCCCGACCCGCAAGAGCGGCTTGTCACCGCCGCCGTCGAGTTGTTCCGGCAGCACGGCTACGACGCGGTGACGGTCACCGACATTGCCGAGAAGGCCGGCCTGACCCGGAGGTCTTTTTTCCGCCACTTCTCCGACAAACGTGAGGTGCTCTTTGCCGGCTCACGCGGAAACATCCCTCGGATTACCCGGCTGGTGGAGGAGTATGCCCCGGATGTGACGGCACGGGAGGCCGTCATGGGAGCCCTTGCACAGGTGGGCGATTATCTCCTCGCCGACCCGGCCGCCCAGGCGCTTCGCCAGGATCTCATCGACGACAGTCTCGAGCTTCAGGAGCGCGAGCGGACAAAACTGGCCGACATGGCCGCCGCCCTGGCTGCAGGCCTCGTCCTTCGCGGCACCCCTCCGGCAGATGCCCACAGCATCGGAGTCTTCTCCGCCGGGATCTTCCACTCCGCGTACGTGCGAACCCTCAGAAACGAACCACCAGGCTCGTTCGCAGACCAGCTTCACGCTTCGGCCGCAGTGATTGCCCGCTTTCTGACGGAATGATGCAGCTACTGCAGAATGACCCGTATCAACGGGATTCAGTTTCGCGCCTCTCGTGGCGGCGCCCGTGGGACAGAGATGCTCATTCATGCACAGCCGACACCGGTCTGGCCGCGCCCGCGCGTATTGCGGCTTGTGGTTAGGTGGGTCAATGGACGATTACATAAGTTCCGGGACCTTCTGGTTCATGGTGGCGCTGATCAATGCCGGCTTGGCCGAGCAGAAGAACCGCTCCCGCTGGATCTGGTTCCTGTTATCCCTCCTGTTGGGCCCCATTGCCACGATCCTGATTGTCGTGCGGGAGGCACCGGAACCAGTCGAGCCGTCCATGACGCACCGGGGCGGGTGGAAGAACCCGGACCCGCACCCGAGATCGTTGGGAGATCCCATGTAGAAGGAAGTGTTCCGGGGGGAAAGAGTTGGCCCCTCGAGGAGTGGAAGCCCGTGCTGCCAGCAAGGAGTGCCATCCTCCGCTCCGATCCGGCACTGTGCCGCCTGCACCGTTGTTTCTTACCGTTTTGACGGCTGCAACGAATGCTCCTCACCGGAATACTGCGCTTCAATTTCCTTACTCCAGGCACGCGCGTATAGGCCAAGGGTCGCCTGCTCCCTGAGCGCGAAGCCCAGCCCGTAGAGTGCGTGCTGGCTAGCCTCCATAGCCAGCTGCTGCGCACTGCGGCTGACTCGGTGTTTGTCTGCCCGGTACAAATACTCATCCATGGCCCTCGCCCACCGCTTCCGCCAGACATCCACTGCCGGCTCTGAGGCAAGAGCGGCCATCACCCGATGTGCGGGCATAACCCGGGGTGCAATCCGGGTCCTCATTGCCCTGCGCGCTTGCGCAGCGTGCGGGCCAAAAGAACCTGTGCAGGCGTGCAGATGAGCGTTCCAGAAGAAGTCCCAGCTAGTGGTTCTGCAGTCGGGCCACACAGCGGACCGGGGGCCCCGCATCATCGCGTGGCCGGCGTCGAAGAGAAGCAGGGCGGCCAACATCGAGCGCGTGTTGAGGCTGGGGAAGCGGTTGACCGCCCACAGGGTCAGATCCATGGAGACCTCGCCAACCTCAGTTACCAGGTCCAAGCCCTTTGTCCCACCGAACCGTGCAAGAGCCGATTCCACCACCTCAGGTACCGCTTCGCCCGGCCGTGGTGGATAAACGAGTCCCGGCGAGTGGGAGATCTTCACGGCACCCAGCGTGGCAACGTTTTCGTCCGCCAACGCGTGCGCAAACTTCCATAGACGCGTAGCCACGTCGTCGGTGGCAAGCAAATGCAGGAGCACGGCCCGACGGTCGGATTCCAGGCTGCGTGACAACCGAAACCGGCCCCCCTCCCCGACCCGCAGTTGGGAAGACAAAGGGGCAACAACATGGCGGATAATGTCGTCGCCGGCATCCTTACGCTCCGGCTCAATAGTCAGGATGGACCACAGGGTTGTGCTGAGGTGCTGCTTCACAGGTCGGGTAGCTGCACCTCGATAAACAGTGTTCGATTGCATTACGCGGCTCATTTCATCCCCAAGATTGACATTAGTACGTGTACTGTCTTTACCCTGTGTTCCCAGAACGTGCATGTCCATACCGGCCCCCGAAATCATTACCTGTTCGTGTCCTCTTGAGCCGGCGCGCACCGAATGCCGGTCGGCACAAGGTGTAGGTCGAGTTCGGAAAAATCGACTTCCCGTCACGGTGGGCGTGCTTCGGGGGCTTCCCGCAGGCCGTGGCGGGATATGAAATGATCCGTCCATGGCCGTCAGATGGAATCCCCCAGGACCGGCAGTGGTCTCGGTCAGCCGGAGCAGCAAGCACAACTTCAGCAAGGCCCGGATGGAATCGGTTCTGCTGGTGGAAGGGCTGGGCGTTGAGGGAGACGCTCATTCCGGCACCACTGTGCAGCATGTGTTTCGAAAGCGGTCCCATCCCACGGAGCCCAACCTGCGGCAGGTGCACCTGATCCATGCGGAGCTGTTCGACGAACTGGCACAGGACGGCTTCGAACTGCACCCCGCCGATCTGGGCGAAAACATCACCACCCGCGGCATTGACCTCCTGAACCTGCCCGAGGGAACACTCCTGCGTATCGGACCCGACGCCGTCGTTCAGGTAACCGGCCTGCGGAATCCCTGCCGGCAGATCGACCGATTCCAAACCGGACTACTCAAAGCGGTACTGCCCCGCGACGGCGCCGGAAAAGTCGTGCGCAAGACGGGCGTCATGGGCATCGTACTGAGCGGCGGGATGGTGAGCATCAGCGATGAGATCCGTGTCGAGGTTCCGGCCGGGCCGCAGAGCCGGCTGAAGTGCGTCTGACACTCGCGGCCGCCGCCGGCGTCCCCCCTGTACTGCACGGCTCCTCCGGACTGAGCGACGAGGAGTCCCCGGCGACGTAGGTCCGACACCGCGTATATCCAGAACCGGAAACCTTCGATAGCATCCGGCCCCATGGAAATCCTTGAGTACCGCCCGCATCCGGACCAGCTGGTGTACACCTTCGGCGGGGCTGAACCCGTGATGACGGTCCGGCCGGGGACCGCATTGAAGCTCTGGTCGGAGGACGCGTTCAACAACGCGCTGACTTCGGTCGAGGACCTGTCCAGTGAGAAGGTCGACCTCAACTTCGTCAACCCGCAGACCGGGCCGTTCTACGTTGAAGGTGCCGAACCCGGCGATACACTCGCCCTGCACATAGTGGAGCTGACCCCGGCGCGAAGCTACGGCGCCTCCGCCACCATCCCGTTCTTCGGCGGGCTCACCAGCACCGACCGCACCGCTTTCCTGCAGGATCCGTTGCCGGATACCACCTGGATCTATCAGGTGGACTCCGCCCGCTCCACCGTCGGTTTCCAGGCGCGGTTCGGGGACTTTGAGGTCGCCCTGCCGCTGGAACCCATGCTGGGGACGGTCGGGGTGGCTCCTCCCGGCGGGGAGGTCCGCTCCTCCCTGGTCCCCGAACGCTTCGGCGGAAACATGGACGCCCCGGAGGTGAAGGCCGGAACCACCGTGTACCTCGGCGTGAACCAGCCGGGCGCACTGTTCTCCATCGGCGACGGCCACTACCGCCAGGGCGAAGGTGAAGCCTGCGGCACCGCCGTGGAAGGGGCCATGCATTCCACGATCCTGGTGGAACTGGTCAAGGGCGGCGCCCCCGCCTGGCCGAGGCTCGAAACCGATACCGAGTGGATGGCCGTCGGCTCGTCCCGGCCCATGGAGGATTCCTGGCGCATCGGCCAGGTGGAGATGGTGCGCTGGTTCGGGGAGCTCTTCGGCCTGCACCAGATGGACGCCTACCAACTGCTCACCCAGACAGCGCAGGCCCCGATCGCCAACGCCGTGGATGCCAATTACTCCGTGGTGGTCAAGGCCCGCAAGGCCCTGTTCCCGCAGGCCGCAGCCTACGACGGGCTGCACGCCGACCTGCGCCGGCGTAGCGAAGAACTTCCCTAAGACCCGACAACCCGACCCCGGAGGAATCATGGATCTGCAGTTGAACGGCAAGACGGCGCTGGTCACCGGAGGAACCCGCGGAATCGGGAGGGCCATCGTGGAAGCGTTCGCCGCGGAAGGGGCCAACGTGGCCTTCTGTGCCCGGGACGCGGCGGAAATCACCGCCACCGAAACGGCGTTGGCCGGCACCGGGGTCAAGGTGGAAGGCGCCGTCCTGGACGTGGGCGACGGCGATGCCGTGGCCGCCTGGGTGGATGCCGTCGCCGGACGCTTCGGCGGATTGGACGCGGTGGTCAGCAACGTCAGCGCCCTGGCCATCGACGACAGTGCCGAATCGTGGGAGGCGTGCCTGCGGGTAGACCTGATGGGCACCGTACGCCTGATGCAGGCGGCGGTCCCGCATGTTGGGCGCAGCGAGTCTCCGTCGCTGGTGGCCATTTCCAGCGTCTCCGGCCGGGAGGTGGATTTCGCGTCCGGCCCGTACGCAACGGTCAAGTCCGCGCTGATCGCCTATATGGCAGGGCTGGCCTTCCAGTTGGCCGGGACAGGGATCCGCGCGAACACGGTGTCGCCGGGCAACACCTATCACGACGGCGGCGTCTGGCAGAGCATGGAACGGAACAGTCCGGAGATGTTCGCCTCGTCCATGGCGCTGAATCCCACCGGGCGGATGGGCAGCGCGCAGGAGGTGGCCGACGTCGTTGTGTTCGTCTCCAGCCCGCGCGCCTCCCGGATGACCGGAGCGAACGTCCTGGCGGACGGCGCCCTCTCCCGGGGGATCCAGTTCTAGGAAATTGTGGTCCCGAGCATAAGCGGTGGCCCCTGGCGTGTGCCGCCTACACCGTCATTTCCTACCCGGCTTCGACGGCTGCGACGAGCTCTCCTCACCGGAATACTTCGCTTCAATATCCTTACTCCAAGCACGCGCGTAGATCCCGAGTGCCCCCTGTTCCCGGAGCGGGAAGCCCAGCTGTTTCAGTGCCAGCTGGCTGGCCCCCGTAGCCAGCTGCTGCGCACTGCGACTGATGCGTTGCTTGTCTGCCCGGTACAAATATTCATCGACGGTCCTTGCCCAGCGCTTCCGCCAGACATCCACTGCCGACTCCGCGGCAAGGGCGGCCATCACCCTGTGCGCGGGCATAACCCGCGGTGCCATCTGCGCCATCGCTGCCCTGCGCGCATGCTCCGACTGCGCGCCAAAAGATCCTGTGCAGGCGTGCAGATGAGCGTTCCAGTAGAAGTCCCAGCTAGTGGTTCTGCGGTCGGGCCAAACAGCGGACCGGGGTCCGCGCATCATGGCGTGGCCGGCGTCGTAGAGAAGCAGGGCAGCCAGCATCGAGCGCGTGTTGAGGCTGGGAAAGCGGTTGACGGCCCACAAGGCCAGGTCCGAGGACACCTCGGAAATCCCGGAAGCCAGTTCCAAGCCCTTTGGCCCACCGAACCGGGCAAGCCCCGCTTCCACCACCTCAGGTACCGGTTCGCCCGGCCGTGGTGGATAAATGATGTCCGGCGCCTGGGAGATCTTCACGGGGCCCAGTGTGGCAGCGCTTTCGTCCGCCAGCGCGTGCGCAAACTTCCATAGGCGCTTAACGACGTCGTCGGTGGCAAGCAAATGCAGGACTACGGCCGGATGGGCGGATTCCAGGTTGCGTGAAAACCGGAACCGGCCCCCCTCTCCGACCCGCAATTGGGAAGACAGCGGGCCCGCAATGTGGCGGATTATGTCGTCACCTGCATCCCTGCGCTCCGGCTCTATGCTCAGGACGGACCACAGGGCTGTGGTGCTGGCATGCTGCTGCACAGGACGGGCAGCTGTTCCTCGATTAACAATGTTCGATTGCATTCCACGGCTCTTTTCATCCCCAAAAACGATTTCTTGACCTCGACAGCGTGTTCCCAACACTGTGTAGCCAAAATGTGAATGTCCATACCGGCTCTCAGAAATTTCCCATTTATGTCAGCGGCTCTTTTCCTGCGCACGCAGAGCGACTATGGGTTTCGCGAACCAGCGACGCGCACTGCCCCGACTCCACACCGTCTTCGCATCGTCACCACGCGCCGACTGCAGAAACGGCCTGCAATAGGACTCGATGGCGCGTTCCCGCGAAGAAGCGGTCGGCGGCGGTAGGTCGGGCCTCATCTCGCTGGGTGAAGACGTCACTCAGGCCGCCGTGTCTCAGCTTTCCCCACACTCACATTGCCCGCCGGCTGTGCGGGGCAAGAGCCGCACTGTGGCAGGATCGGCAGCCGACCGCCTGTTCTAAGTAGGCCAGGGCGACCTGCCGGACACCCTCATCCAGGACAGCTCGCTGGGCGCTCTGCTGACCCCTGATTACTGGCTGGATATCCTGACCGAACGGGGCCTAAACACTCCGGGAACGGTGCTGATCTCCGGAACGGTCGCGATGACGAGCGGTGTGGACCAGTTCGCGCGCAGCTGGAAGGTTTGAAATGGCGGACCCGGTAACGGGAGCGGCCCTGGACCTCCAGTACGTTGTCGAGCAGATGGCGGAGCCCATCGGCTGACAAGCCGGGGCTAGCCTTTATCAGCCATGCCTAAGATCCCGCGGCAATGACCACCCAGAGGACGTCTAGCCCTACGGAAATTTCGGCGTCACAGCGGGCTCCCAATCGCAGACGGCAAACCGCGTAGACTCCAGCTACTGACGTCCCGAGCCGGACGGAACCGGACCCTTGAAGAGGAGAGGCTATGCACGGTTCAGCCTTGGTCGTCGGAGCGGGTATCGCGGGATCCGCCGTTGCGCGGGGGCTGCTCCGCGCAGGATGGTCGGTCCAGGTGCTCGAACGGAGCGCAAACCTGCCCGGCAGCGGAACGGCGCTGGCCATGTGGCCCGAGGCGATGCGGGCCCTCGACGCATTGGGCGCCGGTGACGCAGTCCGCGCCGGTTCGGTGGTTGAGCAGGGCGCACGGATCCTGAGGCCTGACGGCAGCCAGATCGCAGCCATGGGCGGCAGCCGGACCGCCCGCCTGGTTTCACGCACCGTCCTGCTCGAGGCGCTGGCCGGGGACTTTCCTGCCGGGGTTATCCGATGGGATTCGCCGGTCGCAGGGCCCGCGGCCCTGCCCCCTGCCGATGTTGTCGTGGCCGCCGACGGAATCTTCAGCCGCCTGCGCACCGCCTGCAACGGAATATCGCCTCGGGCGCTTGGAACCGTCGCCTTTCGCGGCGTTGTATCCGGTCCGGCCGGCGGAGTCAGCGAGTCGTGGGGGCGCGGCCGCCTGTTCGGCATTACGCCGCTCGATGCCGGTAGCACTAACTGGTTTGCCTGCCTCCGTTCCACGGACCTTCCCGCGCTGGGGTCCCCGGAGGCTATCCGCGTCCAGGGAGCAGACCTGCTACGCAGCCTCTACCGCGGGTGGCATCGGGACGTCATCCGGGTCCTGGGGAAACTGGACGGAAGTCCGATAGATTACCGGGAATTGTTCGACATTCCGCCGCTCCCGTCCTACATCTCCGACAACCTGGCGCTGGTGGGCGACGCTGCGCACGGTATGGCACCGAACCTTGGCCGCGGCGCCTGCGAAGCACTTTTGGACGCGGTTGCCCTGGTCGACGCACTCACCTCGGCTCCCGACGTTGCCGCCGGCCTACAACGCTACGACGCCGGCCGGCGTCGGCGGGGAAACCTCATGGTCCGCGCGGCGCGGCTGCTGAACCGTGTCGGCACGGCCGAGCATTTCACCGGAGCCCGAAACCTCGCAATGTCCGCCGGGGCACGGTTCGCCTAGCACTTCCATCGGACGGAAGCACCCGCAGGGGCCTCGACGCCTGGGGAATTCCTGTACAGCCGGGGAGGTTTCCTCCCCTAGGGACAGACGCAGGACACCGCGGTCACTCCAGCCGAACACTATCTAAGGAACATGCAATGCCAACATTGGGAATCATCGGAAGCGGAAACATCGGATCGGCCGTCGCCCGGCTGGCGGTTGCCGCGGGCATGAACGTCGTTATCGCCAACTCGCGGGGACCGGAAACCCTCTCGGACCTGGTTGCCGAGCTCGGGCCGTTGGCCACGGCCGGAACGGTGGAAGACGCCGCGAAGGCCGGTGACGCCGTCGTGCTGTCCATTCCGCTCAAGGCGGTTTCCGATCTTCCGGACGGACTGCTGGCCGGCAAAATCGTCCTGGACACCAGCAATTACTACCCGTCCAGGGACGGGCGCATCACCGCCCTCGATAACAGCGCCGTCACCACCAGCGAGCTGGTGCAGAGCTGGCTTCCCGGGGCGCAGTACGTCAAGGCGTTCAATAACATCCTCGCCCACCACCTTCCGCTTCTCGCCCGCCCCGGCGGCGCCGCGGACCGCTCCGCACTGCCCATCGCCTCCGATGACGGCGCGGCCAAGGCTGAGGCGGCGTCACTCCTTGATGCGTTGGGGTACGACGCCGTGGACGCCGGTACCGTCGCCGAAAGCTGGCGGTTCGAGCCGGAATCCGCGGGCTACACCCGCCTCTACCTCGCGGATCCCAGCACACCCGATGACCAGCTGATGAGCTCGGCTCCCGGCACAACCTCCACGGAGAAGGTCCGGTCCGCACTGGCGTCGGCCACCCGCGTGAACGTGGCCGAACGCGTCTTCTAAGCTGCCGCCCGGGCCTGTAGCGAGGAGGAATGGGCTCACTCACTGACCGTGCACCCGGGAGAAGGGTGCGCCGGTTCAGGGTCTCACCACCCACCGGGCCGTCCTTCACGATCGCGGGGTTCGGTTTCGAGCATTCGAAGAGGACCCGCACCGCCGTCGTCGGCCGCCCTGCACCTTCTGTATTGCCGCTCAGGCGCACCCGTCAGCGGTCGGCGGCGTCGCGCTTTTCTAGGTTGTTCAGTGTAAAACTGCGTATGACCTCATTCCCAGTGCCGCCGGAGCCGCCCCGCCTCAAGGCAGATCAGATACGGGGCCTGATCCGTTACGCGGAGCAGATGAGCGAATATATGGAAGCGGAAATCGCACGGGCCAATGCTGAGGGTATGGGTCATGCAGTACTCCACCTGCCTGAAATTGTTGATGGCTGGCGCTTTACTGCCCTGGCCATCCGCGAAACCTATGACGGAACCTTCTAAGACATGTGCCTGGCATTTCCCCCATAAGGTGCCGCTCATCCCTCCAGGGAACGGATCACCTTGGCGGGCGCTCCGACAGCCAGGGACCGCGGCGGAATGTCCCGGGTCACCACGGCTCCGGCCGCCACCACGGAATCGTCACCGATGCTGATCCCCGGAAGCACGGTGACGTTGGATCCGAGCCACACGTTCCGGCCGATCGTGATGGGCGCCGGGTGCAGGTCGGCCCGGCGGCCGGGCGCCACATCATGGTTCAGGGTTGCCAGTACGGCGTTGTGGCCGATCAGGCAGCCATCGCCGATGCTGATGCCGCCCTGATCCTGGAACCGGCAGCCGGAGTTGATGAAAACCCGTTTGCCCAGCGTGATGTTCCTGCCGAAATCAGCGGAGAACGGCGGGAACAACGCCACGGTTTCATCCACCGGTTTGCCGATCAGCCGGGACAGCAGCTCCCGCACCTGCGCCGGATCGTGGTAGCCGGAATTTAGCTCACCGGTAATCCGCAGGGCAGCCTGGCTGGCGTTGTGCATCGCTTTATGCAGGGAGGAACCCGCGGGAATCGTCTCTCGCGCATTCAGCGCCGCCAGCAGATCATCAAGTTCCATGGAGCCCGTCCTTAGGCCGCACCTTTTTTCGATGCCGCTCCCTACCGTTTCATTCCTGCACCCCGGCGGCAACATCAGTACCGCTGATTAAGCAACGGAAGCGGGAACCGCCACGGTTCCCGCTTCCGCCTGAATCCGATGCCTAGGAGTTCGCCGCCTGGTAGGCCTCGAGGACGGCCTTGCTGATCCGGCCCCGGCTGCTGGTCGAATACCCGTTCGCTTCGGCCCACTCTCGGATGCGGTGGGTCTCTTCCCGGTTCGAGGTTGAGGGCCGCTGTTGTGCCCGTGGCCTTGCCCGGCCGCCCACCTTGCGTCCCTTATCCAGGTAGGGGCTGAGGTGTTCACGCAGCTGGCGGGCGTTCTCCTCGGCGAGATCAATTTCGTATGTATTGCCGTCAAGGCCAAAGGTGATGGTTTCCTGGGCCTCCTCGCCGGTGATGTCGTCAATGAGGTGTACCTGTACGTGTCGTGACATGTTCGCCGCCTAATCATTTTGCTGGGGAAAGATCCATTGCTGGGGGAAGGTGCCTGCGATTTATCTGGTTGCGGGTCTGCGGTCTAAGCAGTCATTTCCTGCCCGGCTTTGACTGCTGCGGAGAGTGCGCCTCGCCGGTAAGCTGCGCTTCAATATCCTGACTCCAAGCATGCGCATAGATGCCAAGGACTGCCTCCTCCTTCAGGGAGATACCTATCCGGTTCAGTAACATCCGGCCTACACCCATCGCCAACTGCCGTGCACCGCGACTGATGCGCTGTTTGTCTGCCCGGTACAGATACAGATCAATGGCATGTGTCCAGCGCCTGCGCCAGATATCCACTGAAGGTTCGGAGGCGACGGCGGCCATGACCCGGTGTGTGGGTACAATCCGGGGTGCCAAACGGTCCGCCATGGTGTTTCGTGCCTGCTCTGCCCCTGGGCCGAAAGACGCTGCACAACCGTGCAGATGAGTGGTCCAGTAAAAGTCCCAGCTAGTGCTTCTGCGGTCATGCCAAAGGGAGGACCTCGGTCCCCGCATCAGGGCATGGCCTGTGTCGAAAAGAAGCAGGGTGGCCAGCATTGAGCGCATATTGACGGCGGGGAAACGGTTGACTGCCCACATGGCCAGATCCGCGGACAGTTCGGAAACCTCATCCACCAGTTTCAGGCCCTCCGGGCCGCCGAACCGCGCAAATGAAGCTTCTACGAGCTCAGGGACCGGTTCGCCCGGCCGCGGCGGATAAACGATGTTCGGCGAGTGGGTGAACTTCAAGGTGCCCAGTTTGGCAATGTTTTCATCCCCCAGCGCATGGGCAAATGCCCATACTCGCTGCACGACGTCGTCGGTGGCCCGCAGGTGCAGGTTTATGGCGGAATTTTCCGATTCCGCTCCCCGTGAAAAGCCGAACCGGTACGCGCCCCAGTTCTTCGCCTGGCCACTAAGCGGGGTGACAATATGGCGGACTATCTCATCGCCCGCATCCTCGCGGTCCGGTTCGGGCGCTATCGCGAGCATCGCCCAGAGAGCGGTTTTGCTGGGTTGGTGCTGGACAGGGCTGGCTGCCGATCCTCCGCTGACAATGCGTGCTTCCGTCATGCGACTCATTTCATCCCCAAGGTGTGTACCGGCCGTAAGTACTTTTACTGCTGACAACCGAGTGTCCTCGGAACGGCAATGTTTGTCCCCCCTGTTCGCGGGAAATCGGCCGTTTTGGTGCAAGTACGTGTTTCCGGCGTTCGAATAGCAAGTATGGGTGGAGTAATCAGCGGTCGCGATGTGGGAAACGTGGACCATATGCACGCGTATCCGGAAATTGCCCAGGCGCCGCGTTCCCTGAGCGCACCGGCAGGGCAGGGAGGCACTGCCATACTCGGTCCATGACCGTTTACTTCGAGTGCACCACGCGGACGGCCCTGTCCCCGCAGGAGCTGTTTGACCGTGCCCGAAGCGTTGATACCCACAAGGACTCGATGGCCCGGTCCCGTGAAGAGGCGGTAGGCGAAGTGACGTCAGGTCTTCTTACCCTGGGAGAGGAAGTCACCTGGCGGGCCTGGCACTTCGGCGTTCCGCTGCGGATGACGAGCCGGATCACCGAGATGGTTGCACCGTCCTATTTCGTCGACGAGCAGGTCGCTGGACCCTTCCGGCGGTTCCGGCACATTCATGAGTTCAGCGGGGGTGCGGAGGGCACCACGATGGTTGACCGGATCGAGTTCGACGCGCCGTTCGGGATGCTCGGGCGGCTGGTCGAAAACCTGGTGTTGGCGCGCTATCTCCAAAGGTTGATCGAGACGCGGAACCGGCATCTGGCCGGGGATTTCACCGGTTAGCATCACCTCGAGCACCATGACCGGCGGAACTCTCTCATCTATGCCGGCCGCGACGATTCCCCGGTGTACTGCGCTTCCAAATCCCTGCTCCAGGCGCGTGCGAAGAAGCCCAGGGCTGCCTCCTCGCGGGGTGTGATGCCCAGACGGTTCATCAATAGCCCGCTGGACGCCATAGTCAGTTGCTGCGCAGGGCGGCTCACGCGTTGTTTGTAGGCCCGGTACAGATACAAATCCACGGCCTGTGACCAGCGCTTGCGCCAGAGAGCCACCGAAGGCTCGGAGGCCAGGGCGGCCATGACCCGGTGTGCAGGCATAATCCGGGGCGCCATCTGCGCCATCATCGCCCTGCGGGCATGCTCCGCTCGCGGGCTGACCGAATTTGTGCAGGCCTGCAGGTGGGCGTTCCAGTAATAATCCCAGCTGGTGGCCCGGCGGTCAGGCCAGCCGGCGGACCGGGGGCCCCGCATCATCGCATGGCCAGTATCGAAGAGAAGCAGTGCAGCCAGAGTTGAGCGCGTATTGAGGCGGGGAAAGCGGTTAACCGCCCACATGGACAGATCCGCGGACAACTCGGCAATGTCAGCCGCGAGTTTCAGGCCTTCCGGTCCGCCGAACCGAGCGAGAGTCACTTCCATGAGCTGCGGCACGGGATCGCCCTGCCGGGATGGATAGACGATGTCCGTCGACCCCGAGAACTGCAGCGTCCCGAGCTGGGCAGCGCTCTCCTCGGCCAGCTCGCGTGCAAACCTCCATACGCGTTCGACGACGTGGTTAGTGGCACGCAGGTGCAGATGCACGGCAGGTTGGTCAGCTTCCGGATTCCGTGAAAAGCCGAACCTGTACCCTCCCCAGGTCCGCGCCTGCGCGCTCAACGGGACAACAATATGGCGGACTATGCTGTCTCCGACGTCCTGTCGCATGGACTCCTGATCAGCGGCGATGGTCAGCATGGACCACAGCATGGTCTCGCCGGGTTGTTGGCTTGGTCGGCCGGTTGGTCCTCCGTGGACGGTCTGCACCTGAGTCATGTGAATCATCCCCAAAAAATGATTGTCGTGAGCATGTCTGCGTTTACCGGTCCCCATAGGGTGGCAACAAAACCGAAATTTTTGTCGCCTCCGCGAAAGAATGAAACTGGATTCGGGTAGGTACCCGTTGCCCGCGTCCGCATATCGAGTACCGTTTCTGACGGCGTGCCAAGGGGCAACGGCCCCTGGCAGCGGGTCCCCGGCCGTGGACCGTGCAGGGAAGCCCGGATCCACCGTGTCGCTGAAAATCTGTCAGTGACGGGGGAGACTTTGCGTTCGGCGGGGTCGAAGCCCGTGCTGCCGGAATACCCTGGAAGGGCCGCGTCCCGGCACAAGGAGGATGGCCATGAGTGAATCAGCCGGCAGCGCAGAGGCGCCCCTCGGAGTCGAAGAAGCGGTCCAGGAAGTGGTGATTCCGGCCGGCGTAGCGGGTCCGGAACCGCTGGCACTGGACGTCCGCTGCTTCGCCGTGGCCCAGCCCGCCGGCATTGTCATCATTGACACGGGAATGCCCGACGCCGAGGCGGGCATTGCCGCCGCGGTCCAGGCGCTCGGGGGAACCTTCGACGACGTCCGGGATATTATCCTGACCCACCTGCATCAGGACCACGTCGGATCCCTGTTCGCCGTCGCCGAGCGGGCTCCGCTGGCGGCAATCTATGCGGGCGGCCCCGATGTGCCCGACATTCAGGCGCCCCGCCGGATCACCCCGATCGGAGAAGGAACTTTCATCCAGGACCTCGGGATCCTCTCCACCCCCGGCCACACCGCGGGCCACGTATGCCTGTTCCACGAGCCGACGGGGACCCTGTTCCTTGGGGACACCGCGTCTTCGGACCACGGCGAGGTGTGCCGTCCACCCGAAATGTTCACCGCAGATGCCGCCCGCGCCGAGGAATCCCTGGAACGTATTGCCGCCCTCGGCGCCGCACGCATCCTGTTTGCGCACGGAGCCGAGCTGGCTTCTCCGGCTCAGGCCTTTGACCGCCTGCTGGGCGGTTCCCACCCGTCGTCGTAACGGCTGCGGCGGTTACAGGTTCGGCGCGGGTCATGCATCGTTAAAAAGCTCGCCAATCCGTAAGGAGCAGGACCGATGATCCTGAATGAAACCTATCCGCTGGCCAACGGGCAGCCGATTCCGAAGCTTGGCCTGGGTACGTGGTTTATCGACGACGGCGCCGCGGCCCAGACGGTCCGGGACGCCATTGCGTTGGGCTACCGCAACATCGACACCGCGCAGGCCTACGGCAACGAGCGCGGCGTCGGCGAAGGGGTGCGGAGCAGCGGCGTCCCCCGCGGAGAGTTGTATGTGTCCAGCAAGCTCGCCGCCGAGATCAAGGACTATTCCACTGCGGTGACAGCGATCGACGGCTCGCTGACCGCGACGGGACTGGATTATCTGGATCTGATGCTGATCCACAGTCCCCAGCCGTGGAATGACTGGCGCGGCGGCACCTACGCGGAGGGAAACCGGGAAGCCTGGCGCGCCCTCGAGGAGGCGCAGACGGCGGGCAAACTGCGTTCCATCGGTGTCTCCAACTTCCAACAGCCGGATCTGGAGAACATCCTCGCGGTCTGCACCGTGGCACCCCAGGTCAACCAGGTCCTGCTGCACGTCGGCAATACCCCCGGCGACCTCCTCGCGTACTGCGCCGGGCAGGGCATCCTCATCGAGGCGTACTCCCCCATCGCCCACGGGGTAATGCTGAAGAACCCGGACGTGACCGCAATGGCGGAGCGCTACGGCGTCACCGTTCCGCAGCTGTGCATCCGCTATGCCCTGCAGCTGGGCACGGTGCCGCTGCCGAAGACCGCGAATCCGGAGCATATGCGCAGTAATGCGCAGGTCGACTTCGTCATTTCCGACGCCGATATGGAGGCGCTGCGCCGGCTCACGGTGAGCGACTACGGGAGGTACGGCTCGTTTCCGGTGTTCAGCGGGAAGTGACGCCGTTGCTCTAGGTCGCGTCGGCTCTAGGTCGCGTTGGCCCCGGGAGCTTCGGGGCCAACAGGCCAGCGGAGCAGGGCAGCGACGTCGACGCCGTCGGGCAGGACGCCGTCGGGCACCAGAAGCAGGCTGGCGTCCGTCAATGACGCCGCGCGCAGCATCGCCGACGGGACGGAAACATGTCCCAGCACTTCCGCACCGAGAGCCTGTTCCTCCGCGGTGGCAAGCCACGGCTCGGCGCCCAGCGCCAGCAGCTGCCGGTCCGCGAGCGCCGAATCATTGAGGATCAGCACCTCCACCTGCGCCTGTTGCAGCGCGTTGACCACAGCGCCCACACCGGTCACCGATTCGGGATTGGCCTGGCCTTCCTGCAGGGCAAGACGGTCCATGATCTGGTCCTGTTCGGCTGCCCACTGCAGGGCAACGCGTTCCTGCACCTGGTCCTCGAAAATCTGCTGATGGGAGTCTTCGGGGCGGAACTCGGCATCAAGCATGCTGACCAGCGGCTTGTGGGCCTCGGCCAGCTGCTCCAGCACCAGCCCGCGGGCGCGGACATCGCCGGCCAGCACAATCAGCCGGGCACCGCTGCTGGCCGCAATCCGGTCAATCTGTTGGGCCACGTCGTCGGCGTTGCGGCGCCAGGTGTCCTCGGTCCTGCGCTGTTGCTTATCCTGCGCCCAGCCCTCACCGCCCGGGAGCTTGCTGATGTCTTCACTGGATCCCGCAAGGTCCGCCTCCGCGGCTAAGCCGGGGCGGCCGACATATCTCAGCCGGATCTCGGCGTCCTCCCTCGTAGCTTCCACAACGATGTACGGGAACTCCTCGGGGCGGTGCTTGAGCAGCGGCAGCAGATCCGGAACCACGTCAACGGAAATGTTCTTCGGGGCCACCAGCGGGCCGGGCAGCAGTTCGTTCAGCTCCACCTCCCCCTGCCGGACCAGGACAAAGCGTGAGATCGGGGCGGGCAGACCGTAGGCAGGATCCACCGCAGTCTCCATGGCCTGTTGGTCCTGCGCCGGGGCTCCCTGCTCCGCCAGCGCCGCCCGGACATCGGCGGCGCGGACTTCGGCCACGCCTTCCACGCCCGCGGCGGCATCAACATAGGCGGCACACCAAGGCCCCTGTCCCCGATAGAGGTCCGCGAATTTGTGGAGCTTCTCCGTCATGACGATCTCCTTCCCGCACAGGGGCGGCCGCACATCGTTTCCATTCGTTCCTCCAGCTAACACCGGTTCCGCCGGTAGTTAAAGGGCTGCCGGAGTTGAGCGCCTCCGGCGGCCTAACCCCGCTCGCCGTCTGTCATTCGGGCCGCCGGGACGAGCGGACGGCAGTGAAGAAGCGGACAACCTGACGGTCACGGCGGGTGCAGCTTCCACCGCGGCCGCAACCACAATTCCGTGCGGAAGGAGCCGTCCGCCCCGGGCCACGGGTAGGGTCGGGTTACCCAAGGAAAGGACCTGTCCGTGGTCTCCATCGCCTGGCTCCGCGACGATCTGCGCACAGCGGACAATCCTGCCCTCCTGGCCGCAGCCTCCGAGGGCAACGCGGCAGCCCTGTATGTTCTGGATGAGGAATCACCGGGTATCCGAGCGCTGGGTGCCGCCGCGAAGTGGTGGCTGCACCACGCATTGAAGACCCTGCGGGAAGACCTTGAGGCCCTGGGTATTCCACTGGTGCTGCTGCGGGGGCGGGCGGGCGACGTCGTTCCTGCGTTCGCGCAGGAAACGGGCGCGGAGCGGATCTTCTGGAACCGGCGCTACGGCGGACCGGAGCGGAACGTGGACACCGCGGTCAAGGAGTGGGCGGCGGGCGCGGAGGTGCAGGCAGAGAGCTTCCAGGCGTCGCTGCTGCACGAACCCTGGGCTGTACGTACGGGCGGCGGCGGACCGTACCGGGTCTTCACTCCCTTCTGGCGCACAGTCTCCGCCATGGATTTCCGGGCGCCCCTTGCGGCACCGGACAAGGCCGCCGCACCGCCGGACGGCATCCCCGCCGGGGAGGACCTGGAGGACTGGAACCTGCTGCCGCTGCATCCGGACTGGTCCGCAGGGTTGGCGCGGACCTGGACCCCGGGCGAGGAAGCCGGCCTGTCCACCCTTCGCAGCTTCCTGGCCGGCCCGGTGCAGCATTACGACGATGGTCGCGACCGCCCGGCGAAGCCCGGCACCAGCCAGCTCTCCCCCTACCTGCGATGGGGGCATGTGAGTCCGTTCCAGGTCTGGCACGCATTGTCCCGCGTCCGCGGAAACGGGCCGGGTCCGGACGTTTTCGGCGCCGAAATCGGCTGGCGTGAGTTCTGCTGGCACCAGCTCTTTCACAACCCGGATCTGGCCACCAGGAACCTGCGGCCTGCCTTCGACGCGTTCCCCTGGGAACATCCGGCGGGCTCCGGGCCGCAGACCCCGGCGATCCTGCGCAGGAAGGATGCGCGGGCACCGTCGGAATCCCGGCCGGATGACCTCCGCGCCCTCGATGCGTGGAAGGCCGGACTGACAGGGATCCCACTGGTCGACGCCGGCCAGCGGCAGCTCTGGAGCATTGGCTGGATGCACAACCGGGTACGGATGGTCGCCGCAAGCTTCCTGATCAAGAACCTGGGCATCCACTGGCGGGTGGGTGAGGAATGGTTCTGGGAGACCCTGGTGGACGCAGATCCCGCGAGCAATCCCGCCAACTGGCAGTGGGTTGCCGGCTCCGGCGCGGACGCAGCACCGTTTTTCCGGATCTTCAATCCAGAGACACAGGCCAAGCGCTTTGATCCTGACGGTGAGTATGTCTCCCGCTGGGTGCCGGACGCACTGACTCCCGGCTATCCCGAGCCGCTCGTGGATTTGAAGGAGTCCCGCCGGCACGCGCTTGAGGCGTACGAGAGCATCCGCTGACCGGCGGGAACGGAGGCGTGCCGCCGCCGGTTGTGGAGCCTGGCAGGGATCCGGGTCGGGCTGCGCGCAGCGGTTAACCCTCGCGCCAGGTGCCGCGCAGAAGCTCCACGCCGTCCAGCAGGACATCCAGCCCGACGGCGAACTCGGCGTCGTAGTCGTAGCCTTCCTTCGCCAGCTCGCCCACCACTTCAAGCAGGTACGGATACCGGGCCGCGGTTTCCTCCGGTTCCGCGTTCCGGGTAGCGGCAGCTGCCGCGGCCGATTCCTCCGGCGTCTCGAAGGAGAGCGTCTTCTGCTGCAGGACGAAGCCGTACACATAGGCGTCCAGCAGACTCGTCACGTGCACGGTGGCGCGGAACGAGAAGCCGCTCTCCCGCAGGCAGCCCATCATCGCGTTGTGCTGGCGCAGGTTCTCCGGCCCCGGACGGCCGGATGCCTCCATCCGCCCCACGGCCCACCGGTGCCGGGTGAGCGCGTCCCGCAGGGAGACGGAACGGTTCCGCAGCGCCTGCTTCCAGCCGTGTTCGGCGTCCGGCTCCGTGACCTCGCTCCAGACGAGGTCCACCATGCCCTCGAGCAGTTCCTGCTTGTTGGCCACATGCTTATACAGCGCCATGGGGACCACGCCCAGATCCTGGGAAAGGACACGCATGGTCAAACCGTCCAGGCCAAGCCGGTCGGCCAGCCCGACGCCGGCGCGGAGTACGGCTTCCCGGTGCAGCCGGGCACGGCGTGGGGAGGGCAGCTGCTGCCGATCCACCGGTTCCTTCATCACGAACCAACCTCCCTGAGGATTCGATGCTTGACAAAGTGTACGGCATACACCTAGCTTCAGGGCATGTGGTGTACGTAGTACACCTCCGGCCGAACAGGAGCACGTCATGGAAGCCTCCAACCGGACCGCCCGGACCGCCGGGATCCTCTTTCTCCTCACGTTCATTTCGGCGATCGCCGGGGCTGCGCTGTACGCGCCGCTGCTGACCGCCCCGGACTATGTCACCGGACCCGGCCCGGACACCCGTGCCCTGCTGGGCGTGGTCTGTGAACTGGTGCTGATTGTCGCGAACATCGGCACCGCCGTCGTGCTGTATCCGGTCCTGAAACACCACAGCGGGACCGCCGCGATAGGGTACGTGGCCGCCCGGATCATGGAGTGCGCGCTGATTGCCGTCGGAATTCTCAGCGTGCTCACAGTCGTGACCCTGCGGCGGGCTGTCGAAGCCGGCGGCAGCGCGGACCAGTACGTCGGCGTGGCCCAGGCACTGGTCGCGGTGCATGACTGGACCTTCCTGCTTGGTCCGGGATTTGTGGTGGGCATCGGCAACGGGCTGCTGCTGGGGTTCCTGTTCTACCGCTCGCATCTGGTGCCGCGGCCGCTGGCCCTGTTCGGCCTGATCGGAGGTCCGCTGATGTCATTGTCAGGAATTGCGGTGCTGTTCGGCGCGTACAGCCAATCCTCGCTTCCCTCGGCGCTGGCCACCCTTCCAGAGATCATCTGGGAAGCGTCGCTGGGCATCTACCTGGCTTTGGGCGGGTTCCGGGGAGTCGGCAGGCAGACCCGGCACCGGCAGGCACCCGCCGGCGTCGTGTAGGACGCCGGCGAGAGTCCGGCTACGGCGGCTACTTCAGGTTCTCGATCGCGTAGTCGGCTTCCTCGGGGGTGAACATTACCCCGTATTCGTCAGTGCTGGCGAGGTACTCCCGGAGCTCCTCCTTCGGCATGTCCATTTCCTCGTTGAGCACCTTTGCGTATTCCAGTGCGTTGGTTTTGAAGTCGGCGGTGACGTTGTCGATGGCGTACTGCCCCGCCTCCGGGGTGTACTGGCCGTATTCCCCGCTGAGCTGCTCGTAGATGCCTGCCTTGCTCATGTGCTGGCTGTCGCTGAAGAACTGGGCACTGTTCAAAGCCTGCAATTTGTCATCATTCCTCGGTGCGGCAGGCGCGGCGGGAGCAGCGGGGGCGGCCTGGGTCGGCGCGGAGTAGTCCGGAGCCGGGGTCGATACAGTACCGGCGCCGGAGGATTCGTTGCTTTCCTCAATGGCAGTCTTAATTGTCGCCGTCACGGTGAACATCATGATCAACGAAAGGATCACACTGAGAACCCAGACGACAGCCGTGACGATCCACGCCATCTTCTTGCTCTCTTTGTAACCCTCGAGCGGACGGCCTTCTTTGTCCTTCTGGTTACCGGTCAAGGTGATGATCAGATCCACCAGTGACCAGATCCCGAACCCGCCTCCCGTCAGGAGCTTCAGGACGCCGGTCCCGATCTTTCCCAAATAGAACCTGTCGACACCGAGCCCGCCCAGGAAGAGCGCGAGCAGCCACGTCACGACAAATTTCTTCTGCGTGGCCTTGGCTGGAGGCATATAAGTAGGTGCGGCAGTGCTCATAACGGTCGTGTGCCTTTGTTTCGGGAATGAAGTCTGCTTACGTGACCGAATCCTGCCATGCAGTTCCGATAGAAGGAAATCGGAACGCCGGATACATATTCGCCGACGGAAACCGCGGATCCCTCCAGCAAAAGAAGAATAACGACGACGACACATTCCTTTGGATTTCCGGCAAGGCTTTCAATGCCCGTTACTTGGGATTCGAATACATCACCATCAGGACGCAGCCGGCGGAGAAAGCCGCCTGGGCCAGCAGCAGTGCTCCCGGAACGTAGCCCAGGAACAGGCCCAGCAGCAACGGCACGGCGGCCAGCAAAATGGTGTCCAGGCCCCGGGCCAGGGACCCGGTCTGCGCCGTCGGCACCGGACCGAACACGGTTTCCGCAGGCGGAGCTGTCCAATCCGGCAGCGGACGGTAGGCGCCGCGCACCGCCGCCGCACCGAACCCCGGACCGGCGAGCGCTCCCAGCCCGATCAGCGCCGGACTGCCCGCCCCCAGCAGAACGAGGACGGTGCAGAACAGCGCGGTCCACAGGACGAGGGCGGCGGCGGGCAGCGCCGTCCGGCTCAGCCGCACCAGTGACGGGGACAGCGGCAGCAATGCATCCAGGCCGGGAGTGATGGCGGTCTGGCGGGCCAGCGCCCCCAAAGCCGGGACGGCAGCACAGATGGTGAGCAGGATGACGGCCAGCTGCATCAGCGCCGGCTGCGAGCCTGCGGCAACCAGAACGGCAACACACAGCAGGAGCAGCAGCACGGGACGGCCCCAGAGCCCGGGGGTGCGCAGGAACGCGGTGGCATCCGCCCTGAGCAGCGCACTGAAGGGGGTGCGGGTTCCCCTCGCGTACCAGCGGCGGGCACGGGATGTGGTTCCGGTGCGCGGGGTACCGGCGAACGCCCGCCCGAGCTCGTTGGTATCCATCAGGTACAGCGCTGCGCCGGCATGCCCGGAGACCCCGCCGCCGCGGATCAGTTCGCGCCCCGGGATGGCCTCCATCCGGGTGTAGACCCACAGCGCCAGTCCGACGACGGCGGCCAGCACCACGGCGGCCGGCCAGACCGCGCCGGCAGCGGCCTGCCGGGGAAGGAAACTCAGCAGGGCCAGCAGCAGCAGCGCCCCGGCCGTGCCGAGTGCACGGGCCGCTCCGGAAGAGCCGAATGCCCCGTATGCCCCGTATGCCCCGCCTGCTCCGGCCGACTGGCGCAGCCCCGCCAGCAACAGCGCACAGACCGCAGCCAGCCCGAAGACGGCGGCGCCGGCGAGCTGGCCGGGGAAGGTGGCCTGCAGATCGGTAATCACCCCGACCGGCAGATACAGCACCGCACCGGCCGCCCAGACCAGGGCCATCCGGCGCAGCAGCCGTCCGGCGAGGAACGGGCGCCGGTCCACCGGCAGGCTCAGCCACCAGTACCCCTCGGCCGAGGGCACGGCCACGGGGCCCAGCTTCCGCGCCCCGGTCAGCACTGCAGCCAGGGCTGCGAACAGCAGGACGGTGACCGCGGCGCCGTCGGGCAGGCCGGCCCATTCCGCCGAAACCACCGACCACCGGGCACCGGCACCGGTGCCCAGGGCAAGCGCCACCTGGTCCCGCAGGGCCAGGACCAGTCCCCCGGCCAGCGCCAGGACGGTCGCCACCCCCAGCAGCGTGGCGTAGGCATCCAGCAACACGTCCCGGATCCGGGTGCTGCCGCGGCGGTGGCTCCGCGATGCCGCATGGGTGTAGCGGGCGGGGTTGAACCGGGCCGGTGCGGCGGTGGTGCTGGCCATGCGCTATTTCCCGGCAATTTCAGCGGCGGCGCGGGCCGGGTCAATCTCCCGGACCTCGTCATCGATCAGCAGGCAGCGTCCCGCCGTCGCCAGGAGCAGGGCGGGATCGTGCGTCACCAGCAGTACCGTGCCGCCGTCGTCGGCGTACTTCCGGATGCGTAACCCCACCCGTTCGCGCATCACCGGGTCCAGGCGCTGCTCGGGTTCGTCGAGGATGAGCAGCGAGGAGGGGCGGATGAATGCCGAGGCGAGCAGCAGCCGGCGGCGCTGGCCGGACGAGATGGAATCCGGAACGGCGCCGGCGCGGTCCTGCAGGCCGAAAAAGTCCAGTTCCGCGTCGACGGCGGCATCCGGGTCCGGGACCGAATGGCCGCGGGCCACCAGCTGCAGGTGTTCGCGCAGTGACAGGGACGGGAAGAAAGCGTCCTCGTCAAAGAGGGCGGCCACCTCGCGGCGGAACGGGATGGCGTCCTCGTTGACCGGCAGGCCGTGCAGGCGCACTTCGCCGTCCAGCATCTGCTGCTTTCCGGCGATGGTGCGGGCGGCGGTGGATTTACCGGCCCCGTTGAAACCCACCACGCCGAGGATTTCCCCGGCGTCGGCACGGGCGGTGATGGCGCCGCACACGGGCGCACCGGCGTACCCCACCAGCAGTTGGGATATCTCCAGCACAGCTCCCGCAGCAGTCATGCCCCTAATCTAATGGGCGGGGATGCCGTTTGCGGGGAAGGACTTCCCCGCCCCCGTCAGCGGTCCATCCTCCGCTCCGGGCCGGCCAGGGCGATGACCCGCTTGGCGGCCCGCACCATCGCCACGTCAATGAAGGTTCCGTCCGCCAGCACAAAGGCTCCGGTTCCGTCTGCCGCCGCGGTTCGCACGCCGTCGATAATGCGCCGTGCACGCGCCACCTCCGCGGCGTCCGGGGTAAACACGCGGCGGATGACCTCCAGCTGGCGCGGATGCACGGCAGTCCGGCCGCCGAAGCCCAGGCCGCGGCCGGTGCGGCAACTGGCTTCCAGTCCGCCAAGATCCGCAACGTCGGCGTAGACGGCCATCAGCGGAGCGGGCAGCCCGGCAGCAGCGGCCGCATTCACGATGCGGCTGCGGGACCAGGCCAGGCCCGCTTCTCCGGCCGGACCGGCGGGAACCCCGAGTTCGGCGCGCAGGTCCGCTTCGCCGGACGCGAGGGTGGAGACCCCGGAGCAGGCGATCTCGAAGGCCCGCTCAACCGCCAGGGCCGATTCGAGCAGGGCGTGCACCTCCCGCCCCGGCAGCGCAGCCCGGAGTGCGGCAATGTCCCCGGCCGAGGAGGTCTTCGGCAGCCGGACCCCGAAGACCGAGGGCAGCCCGGCAACCGCGGCGAGGTCGGCCTGATGCTCAGCGGATCCGGCGGCGTTCAGCCGCACCTGGACGGCGGGAGCACCTGCACCGCAGGCCTCCCAGCACGCGGCAAAGTCAGCCAGTGCCGCCCGGGCGGATGCTTTGTGCGAGGCAGCCACGGCGTCCTCAAGGTCCACGATGACCGCGTCCGCCCCCGCGCGCAGGGCCTTGTCGAACCGCTCCGGACGGTCCGCCGGTGCGTAGAGTGCCACGATGACCGGCCGGCTCATCCGATGCTTCCGTTCCCGCGGAGCGCCGCGAGTTCGGTCGCCGAGTAGCCCAGTTCAGTGAGTACCTCCTCCGTGTCCGCTCCGTGCGCCCTTCCGGTAAACGCGATCCGGGCCTCATCCCGGGACATCCGGAACAGCGGCCCCTGCATGGCCATGTCGCCCAGCTCGGCGTCCTTGATCCGGTGGATGGTTCCCAGCGCGTTGAACTGGGGGTCGGCCACAATGTCGGACGGATCGTAAATGGGTGCCACGGCGGCGTCCGCTGCCTCGAAGGCGGCGATGACCTCCTCCCGGGAGTGCCGGGCGATCCAGGAGCCGACGACGTCGTCCAGGAGGTCGGCGTGCTCGGCGCGGGCCGCGCCGCTGGCGAACCAGGGCTCGTCCGCGAGTTCCGGCCGGCCGGCCAGGGTGACCACGCGCTCGGCGATGGACTGTGCACTCGCGGAGACCGCCACCCAGGACCCGTCGCCGGTGCGGTAGGCGTTGCGCGGTGCGTTGTTGTCCGAGCGGTTTCCCGTGCGCGGCTGCACGGTTCCCAATTGGTCCCACCGCGTGATCTGCGGACCGAGCATTGCAAGGATCGGCTCGATGATCGCGACGTCGACCTCCTGGCCTTTGCCGTCCCTCTCCCGGGCGTGCAGGGCGACCATGACCGCGTAGGCGGTGGCGAGGGACGCAACGCCGTCGGCCAGCCCGAACGGCGGAAGTGTCGGCGGGCCATCCGGTTCGCCGGTGGAGGAGGCGAAGCCGCTCATCGCCTCGGCCAGCGTGCCGAATCCCGGCCGCCGGTGATACGGGCCGATCTGCCCGAATCCCGTGACGCGGGCAAGGATCAGTCCGGGGTTGCTGGCGGACAAGGCGGCGTAGTCCAGCCCCCAGCGTTCGAGCGTGCCGGGGCGGAAGTTCTCAATCACCACGTCCGCGGTCCGCGCCAGACGCAGAAACGCGTCCCGTCCGCCGTCGGTGTGCAGGTCAATCGCGACGGTGCGCTTGTTGCGCCCGAGCGTTTTCCACCAGAGGTTCTGCCCGTCCTTGCTCGGCCCGTGGCTGCGTGCCGGGTCCGGGCGGTGCGGATGCTCCACCTTGACCACGTCGGCTCCCATGTCACCCAGATGCATGGCTGCCAGCGGGCCGGCGAAAAGGGTGGAGGCGTCCACTACGCGCAGTCCGGTGAGCGGATTCATCCGGGAACCCCTTCGCCGGCGTTCCAATCCGGGGCCTGATCCCTGCAGATCCGGAAACCGATCGACGTGGACGCGTCCAGACCGAGTCCGGGCAGCAGCAGCTTGGCACTGAACTCCGGCGGCTGCACCCCGCCGTCGAAATACCAGTTGGATCCCTCGCTGCGGTGTGCGCTGCCGCCTTTGAGCATGACGAAGCGGGTACGGCCGTCGGAGTGCTCGGACTCGGTCCAGTTCCACACCTCCGGGGTTCTGCGGACGAAGCCGGGCAGGGCGGCGGCGAGCTGCCACTCGTCCTCGGATGGAAGGCGGCCGCCGGCCCAGGCCGCATAGTCCCTGGCCCGGGCGAAGGTGACCCGGGTGGCCGGACGGTCGGGGTCGCGGGCCTGTGTGGGCTCGCCGAGAGTGTCGAGAAACCGGGCGTACTCCGCCTCGCTTACCTCGGCCGCCGCGACCTGCACCGGAACCGGAACCGTCACGGTCCGCTCCAGCGTGCGCTGGTCGTGGAGCCGGGGCGAGAGCGGTTTCCACTCGTCGACGTAGGGCGCCCCGTCATACATGCCGGTTTCCCGCATCCGGTACCGCAGGGTCAGGGTGTAGGTGCCGGCCGAAACCGTAACCATGGACGCCGAGGCCGGGGCCACCGGACCGTTCCAGCGGGGTGCGGGCAGGCGCTGTGCGGGGCGGTGCCGGAAGGAAGCATCATGCTCGGCCGTTTTCCCGGAGAGCATGGCCCGGACGGCGTCGATCTGCGGGGGGACGGCGGCGCCGGCACTGACCTGCACGGCAGCGGCTATCCCGTTCGCGGGCACGGTGACCACGTCGGCAGTGTCGCCGTCATGCAGCGCCGCCCAGCCGCTGCCGGCCAGGGGATACTTGGCGTCCTCGTCCGAAGTGTTGGCCAGGAGCAGCAGCGTGACACCGTTGAGCTCAAAGGTCGATCCGACGAGCGGATCCGCCGTTACAGTTAGCGGCGTCCACTCCCCCTCCACCAGCCAGCGGTGGAAACCGCGTTGGACGGGCAGCATCCGGCGCAGGGTGGCGGCATCCCGGTCATTCCAGCCCACCCACGCACCGAAAACGACCTCCCACACCACAATGCCGACACCGTTGAGCCAGGCCGAGCGCAGTTCCACGGCGTGGTTCCGGTGCCAGCGGCGGATGTGGTGCTGCATGTGCCGGCGCTCAAACCACCGTGCACGGAGAACGCCGGGGGTCTCGGAGTCCGCGAACCACTGCGCCCAGGACAGCGTGTGGTCGGCGATCCGCCCGGTGGTGAGCTTCGACTCGCCCTCGAGGCCGATGCCGGGACGGGCAGCATCCAGGACCTCGACGAGCGCCCGGTCGGCTTTCCTCAGCGTGTCCAGGAAAACGCTGTCCGCGCCGATGCGGCGCACCGCCGCCGCGAGCTCGCTGGCGTCATCACCGCCGCGGCGGGTTCCCGTGTCCCACGGCATGTAGGCCAGGAACACGGCCACTCCCGAGGCGTGCAGCGCCTCGGCGGCTTCGGGAAGTCCCGGCACGTTGTAGAAGTCCCACTGGTTCCGGTCATCGATGCCGATGACCGGATAGGCGTGCCACAGCACAACGCCGTCCAACCCGCCGAACCGTTCGCGGGCGTCGGCGAGGAAGCGCCCCGGAGTAAACCGCTGCGACTGGAAGTCGAAAAAGAGTTCGTCCCACAGCCAGACCTGCGCCACGGCGAAGCACCGGCTCGCCCAGGCAGACGCGCCGTCGTCGTACCGGCTGGGGCCAACGAAGCGTTCCCTCGCGCCGTTCCGCCAGGCGGTGAGCTGCTCCCGCCAGCGGGCCAGGTCACGGGAGTTGGACGGGGCCGCGAAGATCTTCGCGTCGTCGAGGGTGAGCGCAGCATCCCCGGCTGCCAGGTCAGTCTCGAGGGGTACCCGGGTGGGCAGGTCGTATTCGCGCGGCCGTAGGGGGTCGAAGCCACCACTCATACCTTCATCCTTTCGATGACGCCCGGGACGGTCCCCCGGGATAATCGGAGGGTCCGTTCAGCTAGATCCCGGATGGAGCGGGAGGCCCCGCCGGGAAGCGAGGTCGCGATGCGGTCCTGCAGCGGAGCGGTCCATGCCTCATCGATCGCCCCGGCGCCCAGGAGCCCGCCGACGACGGACCCCACGGTTGCGCCGACGGAATCGGTGTCCCATCCGCCCGCCACGGCCAGCGCGACGGCGGCATCAAAATCCTCACCGTAGGCCTGAAGCGCACAGGCGATGAGGGCGGCGTTGTTGAGGGTGTGGACCCAGTGCATGCCGTCGAACTCCCGGTGAAGGAGATCGAGGGAGCGGGCCTCGGTCAGCCGGCCGCGGGCGAGGGAGCGGCCGGTGGTCCGGCCGAGGCGCACCGCGGCGGCGAGGCGGGAGGCCGGCGGCAGGACGGTGTCACCGGCGTCCAGCACGGCGTCGGCGGTGGTCTCGGTGAGGGAGGCGGAGCACAGGGCGGCGGCCCACATTTCCCCGTAGATACCGTTGCGGGTGTGGCTGAGCCGGGCATCGGTCCAGGCTGAGGCGGCGGCGGCACGTGCATCTCCCGGATGCACCCAGCCGTGGACGTCGGCGCGGATGAGCGCTCCGATCCATTCGCGGTACGGGTTGTGGTGCCGTGCGGTGTTCGGGATTTCGCGGGCGTCGAGGAGGTTCCGGTAGGCGGCGCGTTCGGCCGTGAAGATCCGGCCCGCCGGCAGGGCGGCGAGCCAGGCTCCCGCAATGTGTTCGGTGGTCAGGTTCCCGCCGTGGGCCTCCAGCAGCCCGAGCCCGAGGATGGCGAAGTTCAGGTCATCGTCCTCGGGCATCCCCTCAATGTTCTCGGTCAGCGAGGTCGGGGCGGAGCGGCGGTTCCAGGGCCAGCGTTCGGCGAGGTCCCGGGTGAGCCCCGCCGCAGTGAAATAGGTGGAGATGGGCCAGTTCCCGGTGGCCCGGGCAATTTGTTCTATGCCTTCGCGGGGGATTTTCTCCACGGGTTTCCCCAGCAGGCATCCGGCGGAGCGGCCCAGCCAGGCGCCGTGCACCCGTTCGAAGGCCACAGCGGTCCCCGGGGTCGGCCGGGCCGGAGGGAGCAGGGCGGCAATGTCGTTCCACTCGTCCGGTTCCGCTGCGCTTGGTACCTGCAGGGCCTGCAGTTCATCCAGCAGGGTGCGGGCAAGTGCGCGCAGTGCCGGAGGGGCGGGGGCCTCGCCTGCCCCCGACGGCGCGGGCCGCGTTGATCCGCCGGCGTCCGCCCACCGCTGTTCGATCGGCGCGATGCCGCTCTCCGCGGCGCCCTGCTCGCGGAGCGCCGTGAGCTCACCGGCGACCAGGTCCTCCGGCTGTGCCCAGGTCAGTCGCACGGTGCGGCCTCCCTGCTGAGCAATGCGGACAGCTCCTCGGCCCGCCGCGCTGCCCGGTCCGCGTCCGCCCCGGCCACTTCGCGCACCACCTCCGCCATCGAATCCACGACGGCGTCGAGGTCCAGCCGGCTGGCAGCCATCACCTCCGCAACCCAGTCGGGCGGCACGGCGTCGACGCCGCCCAGGCCCCCGCAGACGGCACCGGCCATCGCCGCGATGGAGTCGGCGTCGCGGCCGTAGTTGACGGCGTCGAGCACCGAGGCTCGCAGGTTCCCGCCGCGGGCGACCACAAAGCCGAGGGCGGCGGGCAGCTCCTCGATCGATTTGGTGCGTGACGGCAGGCGGGCATCCATCGCCGGGGACCGGTAGTTTTCGCCCACGGTGTCGAACGGGGCGACGGCGGCGCGCACGGTCCGGGCAACGTCGCGCGGGTCCTCCGATCCGCCGTCGTTGAGAAAGGCATCGACGGCGCCGAAGACGGCGCGGATGGCTGCGGCGGTGCCGTCGTGGGCAACATCCAGGACGGCGTTCCGTATATCGGCGACGGTTGCGCCCGGCGCGGCGGATGCTGCCACCGCCGCCGCGAACACGCCTGCTGCCTCGCGGCCGTAGGAGGACTGGTGCGCTCCGGCGAGGTCGATGGCCTCCGCATAGGCGCCACGCGGATCGCCGATGTGCACGAGCCCCACCGGGGCCATATACATAGTGGCGCCGCAGTTGACGATGTTTCCCACGCCGGCCTCGCGCGGATCGGCGTGGCCGTAGTGCAGCTTCGCGACGATCCACTTCTCTGCGAGGAAGACCCGCTGCAGGATCAGTGCGGAGTCTTCGAGTTCCGGTACCCACCGCCGCTCGCCGATCATGAGCGGCACCAGGTCCGCAGCGACGTCGTAGGCGTCCAGGTGGCGCCGGCGCCTGGCGTAGACCTCCACAAGCGCGTGGGTCATGAGGGTGTCATCCGTGATGTGCCCGTCGCCCTTGTGGTACGGCGCGATGGGCCGTGCTGTTTTCCAGTCGGCGAGGAAGGGGCCCACAATGCCCTCGACCCAGCCGCCGTGCCGCTCCTCTATCTGTTCAGGGGACCAGCCCTCCGTCGCGCCACCCAGTGCATCTCCGACGGCGGCACCCGCCAGCACCCCGGCCACTCGATCCCGCAATAGGTTCATTCCTGCTCCTTGGTTGGCCCGAAGAGCGACGACGGGGCGGGGGCGGACCGGATGGCCGCCCCCGCGCAGGCCATCAGCCGTTGATGTCCGTCCAGCCGTCGGAGAGCTGTGCCGACAGCTCTTCGCTGGTGATCTGGTCGGCCAGATACTGCTGGTAAGCGGGGGTGGCGACGGTGTCCTTCCACTCCGCGTACTTCTCCACCTTGAGGAACGGCGGTCCTTCGAGTCCGTTGCCGGAGGCCAGCACCTGGGTCCAGGCCGGCTCGTCCGCCGCCATGGTTTCCACCTCGGCGCGGGCCGAGTCGGACGAAGGGATGAGCGCGTCCGCGTAGGCGATCGACGCGAGGTTCTCACCGTTCATAAAGAAGTTGAGGAACTCGGCCGACTCCTCCACATGCTCCGAATCGATGTTCACGGAATAAGTCTGCGGATTGGCGGCCTGAATTGCGCCTGCTGAGCCCTCCAACGGGGGCAGCGCCACCCAATTGAAGCCTTCCGGAGCATCTTTTGCGATATTGGCGGCCTGGTAGGAGCCCTGCACGGTCATTGCCACCTTGCCGCCGTAGAAGGATGCCAGCACGTCCGATCCGGACTGTGTCAGGGAGGTGGGTTCGATCGATTTGTCGGTGTAGGCCATCTCGTGGATCAGCTCGGGCACGGCGAGCTCGGCGTCGCCCACCTCGATCGACGCCTCGGTGCCTTCGCCGTCGAAGAACCCGCCGTCATAGCCGAGCGCGAGGCTCATCATCGTCGCCGTCGGCGAGGCCAGGCCCCAGCCGAGACCGTAGTTGCCTCCCGTGGTGGTTGCCTTGGCAATCTCCTGCAGCTCCTCCCAGGTCATGGTGTCACCGCTGGGTACCTCCACACCCGCAGCCTCGAGCAGGTCCGCGTTGGCGAAGACCATGTAGGACTGCAGCGTGGACGGGTACGCGATGATTTCCCCGTCCCGCGTGACGGAGTCCCAGACGCCCTCGGAGATATCCGACTTCAGGTCGGCGTCGATGTAATCGGTCAGATCGGCAAGGTAGCCGTCGGAGGCGAAGGAGGCGATGGAACTCGCTTCATAGTGGATGATGTCCGGCGCGGTTCCGCCGGCGAACTGGGTGATGAGCTTGTCATACGTCCCGTCCCAGCCGGCCTGGACAATCTCGACCTGGACGTCGTCGTTGTCCGCATTCCATTTGTCGACGATCGTCTTCACGGCTTCCTGGGTCGCCGGCTGGTCGGACAGTGACTGGAACTGGAGGGTGACGGCGTCGCCCTCCCCGCTCTCGGATCCGCCGCTTGAACTGCCCTGCTGGCAACCGGTTAGGGCAAGGGCTACCGCGCCCGCAACTGCGACGGCGCCAAAACCTCGGATTCTCTTCATGATGCTCGCTTTCTCTGTGCTGCTGGGTTGAATGGTTTTCCGGTGGGCGGGGTCAGCCTTTGACCGCACCGGCGAGCATGCCGCCGGTCAGCTTTTTCTGCAGGATGGTGAAGATGATGAGTGACGGAATGGTCGCCAGGATCGCCCCGGCTGCCAGCGGTCCGAGCTGGGTCTGCCCTTCCGCTCCCAGGAACGAGCGCAATGCGATGGGAAGCGTGTACAGTTCCGGGCTCTGCAGCAGGACGAGGGCGAGGAAGAACTCGTTCCACGCCGAAACGAACGTGAACATGGCCGTCGCAACGAGCCCCGGTGCGAGCAGCGGAAGAACGATCCTGCGCAGGATGGTCAGGCGCGAGGCTCCGTCCATCTCGCCGGCTTCCTCGAGTTCGGACGGTATCGCGGCAACGTAGCCCTGCAGCATCCACAGTGTGAACGGCAGGGTGAAGGTGACGTACACGAGGATCAGCCCGAACAGGGTGTCATTGAGGTTGATCGAGCGAAGCACCAGGAAAAGCGGGATGATGATGAGGATCGAAGGGAAGACCTGGCTGGTGAGGATCCAGACGGTCCCGGCGGCGCGCAGCCGGCCCTTGAGGCGGGCGAGGGCGTAGGCCATCGGCATCGACAGCAGCACGGTGATCACCATCGTTGTGAGCGAGACCAGGAGCGAGTTGCGGGCCGCGGGCAGGAGGTTCTGCCGTTCCAGCGCTGAACGGTAGTTGCTGAAATCCCACTCGGCGGGCACCAGGTTGACGGCCAGGGAGTTCAGCTCTCCCGAGGATTTGAAGGACGCGGACAGCAGCCACAACAGCGGGAACCCCAGGAAAACGAGGAACCCTGCGAGGGCGATGTACATCAGCACTGTTGCGTACCAGGGGCGCCTGAAGTTCATGACCGTGCTTCCTTCGTCTGGCGGAATTGGTTGACCAGGTACAGCGACAGGATCAGCAGGATCGCAATCACGAGGACGTCGCCCATTGCCGATGCGTAACCGATCTCCCGGTTGCGGAACGCCTCCAGGTAGGTGAACAGCGGAGGGATCATGGTGCGGCCGCCGGGGCCGCCTTCGGTCAGGACGTAAATGAGGCCGAAGGAATTGAACTGCCAGATGAAGTCCAGGGCGGTCACGGCAAAGATGATGGGGCGAAGGCCCGGCAGGGTGATGTGCCAGAACCGGCGGAACGCTCCTGCACCGTCCACGGCCGCAGCCTCATGCTGCTCCGCGGAGATGGACTGCATGCCCGCCAGCAGCAGCACGGTGGTCTGCGGGATGCCGGCCCAGACGCCCACCACGATAACGGCGGGCAGCGCCGTCGAAAAGTCACCGAGCCAGTTGACGCCGGGGATGCCGAAGGATTCGAGCACGCCGTTGAGGGGACCCGAATTGGGGTTGTAGATCATCCGCCAGACGATGGCGATGACCACCGGAGGCATGGCCCAGGGAATCAGTGCCAGCACACGGGTCAGCCCCTTCAGGCGGAGATCGCTGTTCAGCAGCAGCGCCAGTCCCATCGCGGCGATGAGGGTCAGCAGGGCGACGGCGCCTGCCCATACGATGCCGATGCCGAACGACCCCCAGAAGCGGTGGTCTCCGAAAAGTTCGATGAAGTTCCCCAGACCAATGAAATTGATCTCGGCGTTCCGGGCCAGCGTGGCGTCGGTGAAGCCAAGGGCCACGCCGCTCACGAGTGGGATGACGGAGAAGATGAGGATGGGAAGGAGCGCCGGAATCACCAGCACAATGGCTTCCCGCCGTTGGGCACGGACGCGGTGGCCGGCCCGTTTCACGGGGCGTGGATCCTCCTTTGCCTCGCGCCTGGTTTTCGTGGCGGTACTCATCCGGCTCTCCCGTTGTTGTGATCGAAGGCGTGGGCAGGGTTCGAGGTGTGCGCGCGGGATGATCCGCGGACAACCAGTGCGGGCGGGACCGCGGCCGTGTGCACCGCACGCTCGGGTTCCGTGATGCGGGCGAGCAGCAGCTCCGCCGCCAACCGGCCGCGTTCGCGGGCGCCGAGGTCCACGCTGGTGAGGCCCGGCCGGATGACGTCCGCGAGTTCCGTGTTGTCGACGCCGGTGACGGTGAGGTCTTCGGGAATGGCCAGGCCAAGGTCTTCGGCGGCCCGAAGGGCGCCAATGCCGATCAGGTCATTTGCGGCAACGATGGCGTCGGGGCGGCGGTCCTCATGCAGGACACGGCGCGCAGCGGCATAGCCCGCCGTAATCGTGAAGTTCTCCGCCTCCAGGCTGCGGACGGTGAGTGCCGGATGCGCCGCCGCCGCCGCCGCTGCGAAGCCGTCGTGGCCGAAGGCCCCCGGGGTGGTGTCGGCAGGCCCGTTGACGAAGGCAATGTCCGCGCGGCCTTCGGCGACGAGATGTTCGACGACGAGGTGCATGGCCGTGAAAGAGTCCGCAGGGACGGTGTCCAGCCCGGCGCCGGCGGGCAGACGTCCGAGCACGACAACAGGCACCGGCGTTTTTGCGAGTACCTCGAGCAGTTCATCCGTGACGCGCTGCGGCGAGAGGATCATGCCGTCGACGTATCCACGGCCGAGCTCGCGGACCACGTCCACCGACGAGGAGGACGTGCCCATGGAGGACATGACCAGCCGGTAGCCGGAGGCGGAGACGACACGTTCGATCTCGGTCATCATCTCGACGTGGACCGGATTCCCGATGTCCGCGACGGCGTAGGCGAGCTGGTTGGTGCGGCCCCGTTTCAGCGACTGCGCGGCCGCATCAGCGACGTAGCCCAGTTCCTGGGCGGCGTGCTGCACCTTCGCGACCGTCTTGGCGCTCGCCACCCGTCCGTTAAGCGCCCGCGAAGCAGATGCCACGGACACACCTGCATGCGCGGCGACCTGCGTGATGGTGACCCGGACCAACGCTCCCCTTTGAGTGTTGTAAACGTTTCCAGCGTGTGAGCCAGACCACCATGCCACCCGGTTTACCGTGCTGTCAAGGAAGCGGCCTAGTGGAGTGTTTTCAGTCCGATCACGCCGCCCACGATCATGGCCAGGAACAGGATTTTCAGGAGGGAGACGGATTCCGCGCCCGTGGCCATGCCGTACACCACGGTCAGGGTGGCGCCGATGCCCACCCAGACGGCATACGAGGTGCCCAGCGGCAGCTCGCGCATCGCGTACGCCAGTCCGGCCATGCTCGCGATGAGCGCGGTGACGAAGATGGCCGACGGCCAGAACCGGCTGAACCCCTGCGACCTGTCCAGGGCCGTGGCCCACACCGCTTCCAGGACGCCGGACAGCACCAGAACAATCCATGACATGGCAATCTCCCACGGGCCGTCTTGTCGCACACCGGGTACGGCACCCCTCGTCCGGGAGACCGTGTCGCGGCCTCCTCTCCACGGTCGCACGTCCGGATTTCGGGAGCAACTTCGGCGTTTCGGTGGACGGGGAAATCGAGAAGGCAACACCAGCCGTTCGGACGACACCGCGCGGCAGGCCGCAATTACAGTGGGGTCATGCCGAAGCTGATCGCCCCCACTGCCTCCTTGGAAGCCGCCTGGCGCAAGGCGCACGCCGAGTGGGGACCGGGCGTCCACGAGGACGGGTTCGGGCTGCGCCCCGGCGACGACGTCGAGACCGCCGCAGGCTTCGCGGCCTGGCTAAGGCGGCTGGCCTCGGATGCCGGCTGCACCTACCGGTGGATCGTAGACGACGGGCAGGTGCTGGGCGGCATTGCCCTGCGGCACGGCGACGGCGAGGCGGTGCAGCGCACGGGGCACATCGGTTACGGCATCCGCCCCTCCGCCCGGCGGCAGGGGCACGCGGCGGAGGCGCTGCGGGCCATGCTGGCCGAGGCCCGCCGGCAGGGGCTGAATCAGGTAGTGCTGATCTGCGGGCGGAACAATTCCGCGTCCGCGCGGACCATCGAGCGCGCCGGCGGCACGCTGGCGGGGAACGACGACGGCGGGCGGCTGCGGCGGTACCTCATCAACACCCGGCCATAACCAAGGGGCACCCGGTGCATTGACCTTCGGCGCCGCACGGGTCAGCGTGGATTTATGACACAGCCGGGCGCTGCGGGCAACGGCGGCGCGGGTTCCTCCGCGGCCGCCGCTACCGACGTCCGCCACGGGGCAACGGCAACGGCCATTGACTGGGCTTTCTTTACCGTCGGCGGTCTTGCCTCGCTCTGGCTTATCATCCTGCTGTTCGCGGAAGGCCTGGAGTTGGGGCAGGTCTGGTTCGTGGTGGTCTTTTGGGCCGCCCTGGCGTATCTGGTGCTGCCCCGGGTGGACCGGATCCTGACGCAGATTTTTATCCCGGATTACTTTATGGGCCGTACCCGCACAAGCGCCGGCCTCTTCGGCGATGCCGTGAACGCGGCTTTCCTGGGCAACGAGGAACAGCTGCGCGGCGCCCTGGACCGGGCGGGCTGGAAGCTGGCGGATCCGGTCAGCGTGGCAAGCAGCTGGCGCATTGTGTCCTCCACCCTGCTGCACCGCAGCTACGCCCATGCCCCGGTCAGCCCCCTGCTGCTGTTCGGCCGGCAGCAGGACTTTGCCTACGAGCAGGAGGTGGACGGGAACCCGCGGCAGCGCCACCACGTCCGCTTCTGGCGGTGCCCGGAGGGCTGGATGCTGCCCGGCGGCATTTCCGCCGACTGGCTGGCCGCCGCGTCCTTCGACCGCGCGGTGGGCCTGTCCCTGTTCACCCTGCAGGTGACCCACCGGGTGGGCAAGGACATCGACGCCGAACGGGACTACCTCGTCTCGTCGCTGCGGGAGTCCTCCCAAGATGTCTCCGTAGAGGTAATCAAGAACTTCTCCACGGGTTACCACTCACGCAACGGCGGCGGGGATTCGATAGTCACCGACGGGGACCTGCCGGTGGTTGACCTGACCCGCCTGTCCGAGTCCGCCGGGAAGCAGGAAGAGCTGGCGGCCATTAACCGGACCGGCATTTCCACGCTCTCCCGCCTCCCCCTGCACCGGCCGGCGCCAGTGGTATTTGGGGCGGTGCTGGTGTTCCTGCGCGGCGCGGCGGCGCTGACGGTCGCGGCCCCGTTCCTGGCCGGGGTTGCCAACGCACCATGGGTGACACAGCTGTTGGGCGGACAGAACCGCGGGCTCGCGGATCTGGGCAGCGTCTACGCGCCGGCCAGCGTTTCCCTGGCCGTCTTCGCGGGCGTGGAAGCGGTCCTCGCCGTGCTGATCCTGCGCGGCAGCAACCCTGCCCGTGTCGCGGCCATGTCCCTGAGCGTCATCGCCATTGCCCTGCAGGTTGTCTCATTCTTCGCCGAACCCGCCGTTCCGCTGGGCACCAGCCTTTTCGGCTATTCCTTCGACATCCTGCTCATCCTGGCCCTGTCCGGGGACCGGGCCAGGATCTACGCGCGCATGCACCGGCGTGTGCGTCCGGCCCGCGCATATGCGTGACAACGCCGGGCCGTGGGACGGAGGACTGCTGCCGTCGTCATTGCGTCAGCAGCGCGACCTAAATCGCCTGCTCCGCCGCCCGCATGCGCGTCCGGTAATGCAACGGCGACTCCCCAATGCTCCGCTTGAACGCCGTGCTGAAGGCACTCTCGGAGGAGTAGCCCAAGTCGACGGCGAGTGAACGGATCCGGGTATCCCCGGACCGCAGTTCCCGCTGCGCCACCAGCATCCGCCAGTTGTTCAGGTAGGCGCGCGGGGGTGTTCCAGCCACCTCCCGGAAGCGTTCCGTGAATGCTGTGCGGGACATCGCGCAGGCGCGCGCCAGGTCCTGCAGGCTCCAGGGCCGGGACGGCTGCGCGTGGATCAGCGCCAGCGCCGGGCGCAGACGGTCATCGGCGAGCAATTTCAGCCAGCCCCGGGGCAGGTCTTCATCCGCCACAAAGGCCCGGAGTACCTCCACCAGCAGCAACTGCGCGTATTGCCGCACGGCGAACTCCCAACCCATGCGCTGCCCGGACAGCTCCCTGAACAACTGCTCGATCAGGGAGTGCAGCTGGGGAGCGGCTTCGGTCCCGGCGCGGATGTGCGCCACCGGCGGCAGGGCCTGCAGCAGGAGTTCCCGCCCGGCGGCGTTGACCGTGACCCGGCCGCCCATCACGACGTCCTCGGTGCCGGCGTCGCCGTCTCCGGCGCGCACAAAGGTGCCGCTGGCCGGAGGATCCAGGCGGGTCGGCAGGCCGTCACCGCTGCCGCCCTCCAGCAGGAGCTCCGTGCGCCCGTTCAGAAGCACGACGTCGCCGGCCGCCAGCGCCATCGGCACCTCAAGTCCGTCGGTGGTCAACCGCATGCTTCCCTGCACCACGGCAAAGAACTTCAGGTCTTCATCCAACCGGGCCCGGGATTCCCAGGGCCCGCGCACCGCGGTACCGCCGGAGATCATGCTCTGGACGCTGATGAAGTCGAGGACTTCGGACAACCGGTCATTTCCCATTCCTGTACTTTAGGACAAGAAAAGCGGACTTGGCGTTATTCCGCGTTCAAAATCCGCCGGGCAGAGTGGAAGTGGTTCCGAATCCGGAAAGACCGTTTCTTCCTAGGAGTTCCCTTGAATGACAGCATGATTGCCCTCGTGACCGGTGCCAACAAGGGCATCGGACGCCAGATCGCCGGTCAGCTGGCCACCCTCGGCCACACCGTGGTGGTGGCCGCCCGGAACGCCGACGCCGGTGAGCGGGCCGCGGCCGAACTGCGCGCCGAAGGCGGTCACGCCGTCGCCGTGGTCCTGGACGTCACCGATCCGGCCTCGGTGGCGGCCGCTGCGGATGAGGTCAAAACCCGTTTCGGCCGACTGGACGCCTTGGTCAACAACGCCGGAATTGTGGCCACGCCGGGAGTCAGTTTCGCCGCCCAGCAGCCGGGCTCGGCCGACGTGGACGAGGTCCGCGCCGTCTTCGAGACCAACTTTTTCGGCGTCATTTCCGTGACCGCGGCCTTCCTGCCGCTGCTGCGCCTCTCTGAGGCACCGCGGATCGTCAACGTCTCCAGCGTGGCCGGATCCCTGGCCGCGGTGTCCGATCCGGCCAATACCAATCCGATCGCCGCGGGCTACGCCCCGTCCAAGACCGCCCTGACTTCCCTGACACTGCAGTACGCCAAGGGCCTGGCGCCGGAAGGGATCCTGGTCAATGCGGTCTGTCCCGGTTTTGTCGCCACGGATTTGAACGGCTTCCGCGGTACCCGTACCCCCGAGCAGGGAGCACGGGCTGCCGTCCGGATGGCCACCATTCCAGTCGGCGGACCCACTGGCACCTTCAGCGACGAGGACGGCCCCCTGCCCTGGTAACGGGCAGCGCCGGGTCTACGCCCAGGGAACCCCGGACCTGTCCCGGGCAGGCCAGACCACTTCGAAGCGTTCAAACACCAGCTCGTCGGCTTCGGACCAGGTGCCGCCGCGCACCGCAGCCGTCCGCTCCCAGAACTTCCGGTGTTCGCGCTGCCAGTAGGCCAGGGTCCGGTCACCCTCACCCTCGTCGAAGGCAAAGGCCTCGTCCACGTCGGCGAAGGTCCCTATCCGCAGTTCGGTGGTTCGCAGGACCGCCTTCGGCACTCCGGCGCCGTCGCACACAATCCAGTGGACGCCGATCCGGGGCAGCGGCTCGCCCTCGTCCACGTACTCCGCAACATGCGAGCTGGTGGCTCGCTTGGTGCCGTCCAGCACCAGGGCCAGCAGTTCGTCGGCCTGCTGCGGGGAATCGCCGAACGCTTCCACGCTGTACTCCCCGGCAGCCGCGGCCCGTTCGGGGAAGGCTGCGGCGTACGCATCCCAGAGCTGCGCGGCAGCGTCATAGTCATTTTCGGCGGTATCCATACCGGCAAGTCTGCCAGTTCCGGCCCGGGCGCCGGTTAACGCAGGACGACGACGGCGGCACCCAAGGTGCCGCCGTCGTCGTTGCTGTTCTGTACCCTGCCGCGGAGGCTTAGTGCTGGGCCTGCCGGGCCGGCAGCAGCGGGGCAAAGAAGTCCGCCAGCTCGGCCGTGGCGGTCAGCGGCAGCACGTTGGCCACGTACTGGTCCGGGCGGACCACCACTACCGCACCGTCGCGGGAAATGCCGCGTTCAGCAAAGATGTCCGACGCCGGGTCCAGGCCGTAGACCTTGGACAGGTCATTGAGCTGGAACGGGCCGACCTGAGGCTTGAACACCGCGGGAACCCGGTTCAGATCAAGATCGGCGTGTTCCTGCTGGTAAATGACCTTCACATCAAACCAGGCGTCGCGGTCCGAGCCGGCCGGCATGGCGGCCAGCGGCGAGTCGGGGGCATTGTCCAGCCATTCGGCCAGCACCGTGACGGCCGAGGGAGCACCGGCAGCGGGGGCGTCCGCGAACACATAGATCCGCCAGCGGCCGTCCGCCGTTGCCTGATGGCCCAGGTGCACCCGGTTGGTGTCGCAGACCCGCTGGACGGTAGCGGATTTGAAGCGTTTGCCGATCGGGAAACCGGAGGCCAGGTCCTGGTGCGTCTGTTCTGCAATGAGCATCGAAGGCGTGTACTGCGTCATGAAGCCCGCCGGGAATTCGGCGGTGCGGACGTAGAAGTCCTCCAGATCGGAGGGGTTCTCGAACTCCTCCGGCTTCTTCGCCATGAGGGTGGACCATTCCTTATCGAAATCGATGAGGTTCTTGGCCACCACCTGGCGTTCGGCCGAATAGGTGGAGAGCAGGGCCTCGGGGCTGCGGCCGTCCAGCACATGGCCGAGCTTCCAGCCGATGTTGAAACCGTCCTGCATGGACACATTCATGCCCTGGCCGGCCTTGGCGCTGTGCGTGTGGCAGGCATCGCCGGTGATGAAGACGCGCGGGGTGCGGGTGCCCAGGTCCTCCGGCAGCACGTCGTCGAACCGGTCAGTGAGGCGGTGGCCCACCTCGTACACGCTGTGCCAGGCCACGTTGCGCACGTCCAGCGTGTAGGGGGCCAGGATGCCGTTGGCCGTGGCGATGATCTGGTCGATGGTGGTCTTGCGGACCGCGCCGTTGTCATCCTCCGGGACCACGCCCAGATCCACATACATGCGGAACAGGTGCCCGCCTTCGCGCGGGATGAGCAGGATGCTGCCGCCGTTGGAGGACTGGATGGCGCATTTGGTGCGGATGTCCGGGAAGTCGGTGTTGGCGAGGATGTCCATGACGCCCCAGGCGTGGTTGGCCTTGTCGCCCTTGAGGGTGGAGCCGATGGACTGCCGGACCTGGCTGCGCGCGCCGTCGGCGCCCACCACGTACTTGGCCTTCACCGTGCGTTCGGTCCCCTCCTTCGGGCCCGCGGTGTGCAGGAGCGTGACGGTGACCGGGTACTCGGCGGCGTCGTCGACCTCCAGGCCGCGGAACTCGAAGCCGTAGTCCGGCGCCATGCGGGTGGGTGCGTTGGCCATGACCCGGGCGAAGTAGTCCAGCACGCGGGCCTGGTTGACAATCAGGTGCGGGAATTCGCTGATCCCGTGCGGATCATCCAGGGCGCGGCCGGAACGGACAATGCGTGAGGGATCCTCGGGGTCCGGGCGCCAGAAACACATCTCGCTGATGCGGTAGGCCTCCGCCGTGATTTCCTCCGCAAACCCGAAGGCCTGGAACGTCTCCACGCTGCGGGCCTGGATGCCGTCCGCCTGGCCGATGGCCAGCCGGCTGTCCCGGCGCTCCACAATCCGGGTGGTGATGTCCGGGAACTGGGACAGCTGCGCGGCGGTAAGCATGCCGGCCGGGCCGGTGCCGACAATCAACACGTCCACCTTCTCGGGCAGTTCGGCCGGGCGGTCGACGCCGACCCCTGCTGCCGGCTGAATGCGCGGGTCTCCGGATACGTAGCCGTGATGGTGGAACTGCACAGGTGTCCTCACTTCGTTGTGCTGCCATTGGTGCCGCTGCCCGGAATTAGGGTGTTCGCAGTGTGAACAGAAGTTCGCCAGCCGAGCGCGCGCGGTGTCATTACTCTACGGGAGACATGATGGGGGTCACAACATTTACAATCTGCTGCGGCCGATCCCCGGGCTGGAGCAGATGAGAGAAGGACACCGCCAATGACCCTGAAATGTGCAGTGCTCGACGACTATCAGCAGGCAGCCACCAGGTTTGCCGACTGGACACAGCTGGGGGACGCGGTGGAGCTGACCGTGTTCCCGGATCATCTGGACAGCGAGGATGCCCTTGCCGCACGGCTGGCCGGATTCGACGCCGTTGTGCTGATGCGCGAGCGCACACCTTTTTCCGCAACCCTGCTGGCACGGCTGCCGCGGCTGAAGCTGCTGGTCACCACCGGTATGCGCAACGCCTCGATCGATCTGGCCGCGGCAAGGGAGCTCGGGGTGGCCGTCTGCGGAACCGGAAGCAATCCGCAGCCGCCGGCGGAGCTGACCTGGGCGCTGATCCTGGGGCTGGCACGGCACCTGGTGCCGGAGGCGAACGCGCTGCGGGACCGGGGACCGTGGCAGTCCAGCATCGGCACGGACCTGCACGGTGCCGTCCTCGGGGTACTGGGGCTGGGGAAGATCGGCTCGCAGGTGGCGCGGGTGGGTGCGGCCTTCGGCATGGACGTACTCGCCTGGAGCAGCAACCTTACGCAGGAACGGGCGGCCGACGCCGGGGCCCGGCTCGCGGGCTCGAAAGAGGAGCTGCTGGCCGCGGCCGACGTCGTCACCGTCCATTCGGTGCTCAGCGAGCGCACCCGGGGTCTCATCGGCGCCGGCGACCTCGCACTGATGAAGCCCACCGCTCACCTGGTCAACACCTCCCGCGCCGGGATCGTTGACCAACCGGCCCTCCTCGACGCCCTGCAGAGCGGACGCCTTGCCGGGGCAGGACTGGACGTGTTCGAGGAAGAGCCGCTGCCCGCAGCTTCCGCGTTCCGGGACCTGCCCAACGTGCTGGCGACGCCGCACCTGGGCTACGTCACGGAGCGGAACTACCGGACGTTTTTCCCGCAGGTGGTGGAGGACATCGCTGCCTTCCTGACCGGAACGCCGGTGCGGTCTCTGTGAACCCGGCCGGGGCACTTCCCCTTGCCGCGGTTTCGGATGCGGAGGACCGTTGCGGCGGGGACTGCGGTCAGTCCTTGGGTGCGGCCGCGCAGGAGCCGCACTGCCGTCGCCCGTCGGCACCCTCGGCGTCGATAACCAGCAATCCCTCCGGGTTGAAGTCCCAGGTCCGCCGGACAATCTGGCAGGGCCCGGTGTGGAACACCCAGCCCGATTTCATGGCGTACACCTGCCCCGGCCCCAACTGCGGGGGAAGGCCTTCGCGGCCTTTCGCCCCCGCTGCCCCGCTTCGGGTGCCGACCCGCCCAATGTCTCCGTAAATTCGCACTCTGTCCCCCATGCAGCAGATCATGCCTCCGGGGTCTGACAATTTGCCGGGAACTGCCTGCACACCGACCGGGCCAGTGGCCGCCCTTGGGTGGGAACCCGGGGTCCGGTGTCGGAGTCGTCGCGCCGGTCGGCCCGGCGTCGGCGGCCCGACCTCGGTGGTCCGGCGTCCGGCGTCGGCGTCGGCGTCGGGGTCCCGGCGCCGGTCGGCCCGGCATCGGCGTCGGCGGAGCGTTTACGGCAGGATAAAGGCCATGACCATTGCTAAGACCGTGCTGCTGTTTGTGCTGGCCGCGGCGGCCGAGATCGGCGGCGCCTGGCTGATCTGGCAGGCCGTCCGCGAGGACCGGGCCTGGTGGTGGGCCGGCCTGGGCGTGATGGCCCTCGGCGCCTACGGTTTTGTGGCCACGCTGCAGCCGGATGCCAGCTTCGGGCGGATCCTGGCGGCCTACGGCGGGGTGTTTGTGGCCGGATCCCTGGCGTGGGGCATGGTCTTCGACGGTTTCCGGCCCGACCGCTGGGATCTTGCCGGATCGCTGATCTGCCTGATCGGGGTGGCCGTGATTATGTTCGCCCCGCGCAGCCCAGGCATCTGAGCGCCCGAACGGGAAACCGCCCAGTTTAGGAAAAATCGACCAGTTCAGGAGAAACCGACCAGTTTAAAAGGGCAGAATTTCCTTAAAGTGGCAGGGCTTTCGCAAACCGGCAGCAAAATCCCCGCCTAGCAGCAGCAACCTACCCGCCCACGTACGCCGCCAGGTGCTCACCCGTCAGCGTGGACCCGTCCGCCACCAGATCCGCCGGCGTCCCCTCGAACACCACCGTGCCCCCGTCGCGCCCGGCCCCCGGGCCCAGATCGATGATCCAGTCCGCATGCGCCATCACTGCTTGGTGGTGCTCGATCACAATCACCGATTTCCCGGAATCCACCAGCCGGTCCAACAGCGCCAGCAGCTGTTCGACGTCGGCCAGGTGCAGGCCGGTGGTCGGTTCGTCCAGCACGTAGATCCCACCCTTGCCGCCCATGTGCGTGGCCAGTTTCAGCCGCTGCCGTTCACCGCCGGACAGGGTGGTCAGCGGCTGCCCCAGGTGCAGGTACCCCAGCCCGACGTCGGCCAGCTGGGTGAGGATCTTATGCGCCGCCGGGGTGCGGGCCTCCCCCTCGCCGCCAAAAAAGACTTCGGCCTCGGCAACGGACAGTGCGAGCACCTCGGCAATGTTCCTGCCGCCCAGCCGGTATTCCAGCACCGAGGCCTGGAAGCGGCGGCCTTCGCAGTCCTCACACACGGATTCCACCGTGGCCATCACGCCCAGCTCGGTGTAGATCACCCCGGCGCCGTTGCAGGACGGGCAGGCTCCCTCGGAGTTGGAGGAAAACAGGGCCGGCTTCACCCCGTTGGCCTTGGCGAAGGCCTTCCGGATGGGCTCCAGCAGACCCGTGTAGGTGGCTGGGTTGCTCCGCCGGGACCCGCGAATGGCGCCCTGGTCCACCGTCAGGACATCCTCCCGCCCCGACACGGACCCGGAGATCAGCGAACTCTTCCCCGACCCGGCCACCCCCGTGAGGACCGCCAGCACCCCCAACGGAATGTCGACGTCGACGTCGCGCAGGTTGTTGGTGTCCGCACCGCGGACCTCAAAGAACGACGACGGCGTGCGCACCGACTCCTTGAGCCGCGCCCGGTCCCCCAAGTGCCGGCCGGTCAGGGTGCCGCTGTCCCGCAGCCCGTCCAGCGGCCCCTCGAAGGTCACGGTGCCGCCCCCGCTGCCGGCGCCCGGACCCAGGTCCACCACATGGTCCGCGATCGCGATGGTCTCGGGTTTGTGCTCCACCACCAGCACGGTGTTGCCCTTGTCGCGCAGCTGCAGCAGCAGCCGGTTCATCCGGGCAATGTCATGCGGGTGCAGGCCGATGGTGGGTTCGTCGAAGACGTAGGTGACGTCGGTCAGGGAGGAACCGAGGTGCCGGATCATCTTGGTCCGCTGCGATTCGCCGCCGGAGAGGGTGCCCGAGGGCCGGTCCAGGGAGAGGTATCCCAGCCCGATCTCCGCGAAGGCGTCGAGCAGGTGCTGCAGTCCGGCCAGCAGCGGCGCCACGGACGGATCCTGCAGGCCGCGAACCCAGGCGGCCAGGTCGCTGATCTGCAGCGCGCAGACGTCGGCAATGTTTTTCCCGTTGATCTTCGAGGACCGTGCTTCCGGGGCCAGCCGGGTGCCGTCGCAGTCCGGGCAGGTGCTGAAGGTGATGGCCCGGTCCACGAAGGCGCGGATGTGCGGCTGCATGGATTCGGGATCCTTGGACAGCATGGACTTGGAGATTTTGGGGATCAGGCCTTCATAGGTGAGGTTGATGCCCTCCACCTTGATCTTGGTGGGTTCCCGGTAGAGCAGGTCATGCAGCTCGCGCTTTGTGAACTTGGCGATCGGCTTGTCCATCTTAAAGAACCCGGAGCCGGCGAAAATCCGGCCGAACCAACCGTCCATGCTGTAGCCGGGAATGGTGATGGCGCCTTCGGACAGGGACTTCGCGTCGTCGTACAGGGCCGTGAGGTCAAAGTCCGTGACGGCCCCGGTGCCTTCGCAGCGCGGGCACATGCCGCCCAGCCTGTTGTAAACGGCCTTCTCCGCCCGGGTTTTTCCCTCGCCGCGCTCCACCGTGATGGCGCCGGAGCCCCGCACGGAGGGCACATTGAACGAGTAGGCATTGGGCGGGCCGATCTGCGGCTGTCCCAGCCGGCTGAACAGGATCCGCAGCATGGCGTTGGCATCGGTGGCGGTGCCCACGGTGGAGCGCGGGTTGGAGCCCATCCGCTCCTGGTCCACGATGATCGCGGTGGTCAGCCCCTCCAGCAGGTCCACGTCGGGCCGGGCCAGGGAGGGCATAAAGCCCTGCACAAACGCACTGTAGGTTTCGTTGATCAGGCGCTGGGACTCGGCGGCGATGGTGCCGAACACCAGCGAGCTTTTCCCGGAGCCGGATACCCCGGTGAATACCGTCAGCCGGCGTTTGGGGATCTCGAGGCTGATGTCCTGCAGGTTGTTCACCCGGGCGCCCTGCACCCGGATCACATCGTGGCGGTCCGCGGTGTGTGCGCCCGGAGCTTCAAAACCCACCGCCGCCGGGGTGCCTGCTGCTGTGCCCGCGTCCATCGTCGCTCCGTCCGCCGCCGGCCCGCCCGGCGTCGTTTCGATTCTGCCCGCTGCGCGGGGGCCGGGCAACGCCTTTGCGACGGCGGCGGAATAGGTGCGTACCGCGGACCCGTCAACGTACCCGGCCAAAGAGCTTTTTGTACCCGAAGGTCTCCTCTTTCGGAAAACTCCCCGGCCCAGCCGTATGCGGCCCTTTAGGCTGGAATCTCGACGAAAAAGGGCATCACATGGCAAAGCTCGATCTGCGGGTACGTCTGCTCGGCAAAGTACTGAAGAACTTCTCGGTGGCCAATAAAAGCAGGAAGCGGATTCTCGCCGAGCAGAAAATCACCATCAGCCATAATCCGCTGACCGACTGGTGGATGAGCGGCCTGGCTCCCGACGTCGACGTCCGGGAAGGCACTGCCGACGGAGCAGACGGACGTATTCCCGCCCGGATCTATCGTCCGCAGGAGGCTGAGGGACCCCTGCCCCTGGTGGTGTTCATCCACGGTGGCGGCTGGACCTTCGGAACCCTGAACGTCTATGACGGGATCGCCAGCACCATTGCCCGGGACGCGAACGCCGTCGTCGTGTCCCTCGCCTACCGGCTGGCGCCGACGCACCCGTGGCCCGCCGCGGCCGAGGACTGTTATGCGGCACTGGCGGACGTGGCCGGACGCGCCGCCGAGTGGAACGCCGACGGGGCCCGGCTGGCGGTGGTCGGTGACAGTGCCGGCGGCAACCTCGCCGCCGTGCTGACGCTGATGTCCCGGGACCGCTCCGGGCCCGCCATCGCCTTCCAGGCGTTGTTGTATCCCTCCACGGACCTGACCTTGAGCAGTGCCTCGATGGAGGAAGAGGCCAATGCACCGTTGCTTACCAAGCGCGATATGGAGCGTTACCGCAGCCTTTATCTTCCCCACAAAGAGGATTACGCCCACCCCTACGCCTCGCCGCTGCTGGCCCTGGACCACAGCGGGCTGCCCCCGGCCCTGATCCAGGTGGCGGAACACGATCCGCTCCGCGATGACGGACTCAACTACGCCCGGGCCCTCCGCGCTGCCGGCGTGCCGGTCCGCATCACCACGTACGTTGGAATGCCGCACGGATACCTGGGCTTCCCGCGCCTGTTCCGCAGCGCCCCGCAGGCGCTGGCCGAACTGTGCGCGGAATTGCGTTCCCGGCTGGGTCCGGCCCCGGCCCCGTAGCACCGGCCCAGGGGCGCCCGAAAGGCATGCGGTAGGCTCGGCCGATGGGGAACAGAATCTTGAAACCGCTTCTTCTACCCGCCTCCGTGGCTTTGCTCTGGCTGATTTCAGGCTGGGGGTATGCGGCGCTGCTGGCCTCCGGCAACAGCGGGATCCCGATGGGCCTGGCCGCGGTGGTCTCTCCCGACACCATGCCGGTCCGCATCCGTTCGATGCTGGATGGTCCGGGCCTGGTCCTGGTGGCCGGACTCTCGGCCCTGCCGGTGGCGGCATTGGCCCTGGCCCTCCTGCCGGGCGCCAAGACGGGCAGGCAGCCGCGCGGCACACTATTCCTGGCCAGCTGGATGAGCATGGTCCTGGCAGCGGTGGCCGGATCCGCGGTACTGGCCGTGGGCGGCATCCTCGCCATGCTGCCTTTCGCCCAGGTGCAGTGGACCTTCGACATGCTTGCCCCCGCCCTCCTGACCGGCGCGTACTGGGGCGTGAGCTGGGGCTGGCTGCCTGCACTGTTGGCCGTGTTCCTTCGCGCATCTGCGGACGACGGCGGCCGGTCGCCCGCCGAACAGCCGACCTCGGGACGGCAGCGGACCGGGGCGCTGGGTGCCTCCGTCCTGTTCTCAGCAGCTCTGCTCGTTGCCCTGCCGCTCGCCGCGGACTACCCGCAGCCGGCGCCCGTTTCCGAAGCCGTCCTTACGCCCGAACCCGCGGTTTACGGTGTGCCTGATTGATGCCCGCCGGCTGACGCTGCGGGACCACAGCACCGCGGGGCACCGCGGAACCGGTGGCGCGGCAGCTAGTTAGGACCTGCCGGCGGCCATGACTGCCGCATTGGACCGCGAAGACATGATCGCGCCGACGGACCGCCAGGACATCACTGCCCCGATGCAGAGGGCGGAGCCGATGGACAGCACGGAACCGAAGGACCCGATCGACCCGACGGAGCAGGCCGACCCCACACTCCCGACGGACAGCACGGAGTTCTTCGAGCCAATGGACAGAACCGACCCCGATGACCACAGGGACAACACCGAGCGCTCCATGTCGACTCCTTCTGCCTGCCAGCCAGCGATCCGTCGGCCTCACCTTAGCCCCGGGATGTTCCTCTGTCCCGCCTTTCAAACAATGTCAACAAACTGTTGACACGGAGACGATGTCAAGATTCTATTGACACATGAAAACTCTCCGCACCACCTTCGTCGTTCTCTCAGCCATCATGTTCGCTGTGGGTGCGGGCCTGATCGCCCTGTGGCTTGTGCTGGATTTGCACGGATTCTTCAAGGGAACGTGCCAGGGCGCCGGGTTCACGCTGCTGGTCGGAAGCGTGTTCGTAGCCGTCCGGTATGCCCGGCAGGGAAGCAAGGGCGGCGAGCCCGCCGACTGGCTGCCCAGCCGGGACGGCAACGGCACCACCGGCTGGCTGCCGCGCGGCGGTGAGCGACCGTGACCGGTCCTGCGCAGGTGGACCTGCAGGAACGGATCGGCGCCCTGATTCTCGGGGACTATGACGACGCCGGCAAACTCACCGAGGCGGACCACCTCGCCCTGGTCCGCAGGGCCTCCGCGGCGGAGCAGGCCAGCCAGGAGCTGCAGCGGAGAACGGTCACGGCGGCCCGCAGCGCCGGGATCAGCTGGGCGGCCCTGGGTCGGGAGTTGGGCATGACCCGGCAGGCGGTACAACAACGCTTCGGCAGCCGGCCGGACCCCGAGGAGCCGGGTCTCCGGGAGCGGTGGCTCGGCCCGGTCACCGCCTTCAACGAAATGGCGGAACTGGAGCTGGCCGGCCGGCTCGGCTGGCGCACCGTGGGCGCGGATATCCTGCGGCACCGGATGCTGCGCACCGATACCCAGTGGGAACACCGCCGGGTGCTGTGGCCACGCCCCTCCTCCCACTACGAGACGGACGGGTGGCAGGTGGGCTGCCGGGCCTTTCCCTGGCTGTACCTTGTCAGGGACCTGCACAAACCGCCGGAGGAAGAGTAACCGAACTTCGGGTTCCTTTAGTCCAGCCTCATGCCGCTCAGCCGGGCCGCGGCCTCCGGGTCGCGGTGGTCAAAGAACTGCGAGGTTCCCGTGTCGAGGTCCGCAATGGAAGCCATTTCCTGCGGGCTAAGTTCAAAATCGAACACATCGAAGTTCTCCGCCATGCGGTCCGGGCGGACCGATTTTGGGATCACCACAATTCCGCGCTGGATCAGCCATCGCAGCACCACCTGGGCCACTGATTTGCCGTGCACGCCGCCAATGGCAGACAGCGTCGGATCGGAGAAGAGGTTATTCTTCCCTTCGGCGAACGGCGCCCACGATTCGTGCCGGACGCCGCGCTCGGTCATCAGCTGGTTCTCGACCGCCCGCTGGTAGAACGGGTTCGTCTCGATCTGGTTCACCGCCGGAACCACGTCATGGTGCAGGATCAGATCCACGAGCCGGTCCGGGGTGAAGTTCGAGACCCCGATGGACCGCGCGGCGCCGTCACTGAGGAGCTGCTCCATGACCCGCCACTCGCCGTAAACGTCCCCGAAGGGCTGGTGGATGAGGTACAGATCCACGTACTCCGTGCCCAGGTTCTGCAGCGAGGTCTCGAAGGCCCGGGTGGTGGTTGCCTCCCCGTTGTCCTGGATCCAGAGTTTGGTGGTGATGAACAGCTCGCTGCGGGCAATGCCGCTCTTCTGCACGGCCTGCCCTACGGCATCCTCGTTCCGATACGCCGCCGCGGTATCCAGCGAGCGGTATCCCGCTGCCAGGGCGTTGGTCACGGCCTCTTCGGTCTCCTCCGGCGGAACCTGGTACACGCCGAAGCCGAGGACCGGCATTTCGACGCCGTTGTTCAGGGTCACACTTTCCATCGGGTTGTCCTTTCGGTGGCGGTTTGCTGCAGGGCAGGCGTGTCACGCCGGATCACAGGGCACCGTACTCCGCGTCGGTGACCAGGTCCCCCCACTCGGACTCCTGGCCCACCGGCGGCGCCTCCCACATGGCCAGGTGCGTCATAAGGCTGTTCGGGGCGGCCCCGTGCCAGTGCCACTCCCCCGGCGGGGTGTACACAGTGTCGCCGGGCCGCACATGGACAATGAGGCCTCCCTGGGACTGGACCATCCCATACCCTTCGGTAATGTGCAGGGTCTGCCCCACGGCGTGGGAGTGCCACGCGGTGCGGGCGCCGGGGGCGAAATGCACGGCGTTCACCCGCATCCGTGAAGGGACCGGCTTCGGAGCGGCAATGACCTCGAACCAGACATCGCCGGTGAACATGTCGGCCGGGCCCTTGATGCTCGGATGGCGCGGTTCCACTTCCATGTGATCTCCCTGGGCATGGGGCATACGGGACTTCGCGGTTGCCCCGAGTGGTGGCGGGTGTTCCCCTGCACCGCCGTCGGCCTTTCGAGATTACAAGCAGCAGGCCGCCGGCGGGAGGGTCTGTGCGGAGTCCGGGCTCCGGACAGCGGAAGAACCTAGCCGTGCCGGCCGCGCGGCAGCAGGGTCAGCGCAAGGACCGCCACACCGGCCACCAAGGTTCCGATGCCGAGGATTGTCATCCCGGCGGGGAGCCCGCTGGACTCGATGCCGGTGTCCGCCAGCGTCTGGGGGCAGGGGCGGACCGTGTTCCCACTGACCGGATCAACCACCGATCCGTCCGGGCCGATCGTAGCAACTGGCTGACCGGCCGCGGCGGCCGCTGATACGGCTGCTGCGATATCGGGGCAAGTGCAGTTTGCGGCGCCTCCGCCGCCCCCTGCGCCACCGCCCCCTCCGCCGCCTGCTGTGGCGGTGCCGGTAGTGGGACCCGTGGTCGGAGTGCCGGTGGTCGGCGAGCCCGTGGTGGGCGACGGTGTCGGCGCACCGGTAGTCGGGGTGTCCGTTGTGGGCGACGGCGTCGGCGTGTCCGTCGTGGGCGACGGCGTCGGCGTGTCCGTCGTGGGCGACGGCGTCGGCGTGTCCGTGGTCGGCGACGGTGTCGGCGTATCAGTGGTGGGGCACGGGGTGGGGGCGGGTGAGGTGGTGGGAGGCGTGTCCGAGCATCCGTTGGCCAGGAACTGTGCAGCCCGGGCCGGGTCCTCCCGCCAGGTGGCGCTTCCGGGGTAGTCGTCAAACGGCGGAACAATGTCCCCCTGGTGGCTGTCATGGCCATTGCCGCCGAAAACCGAGGAAGTACTCACGTTCTGGTAGTTGTAGACCTCGGGCGGCTGGCCCTGCGGGTGGTGGCAGATAGTGACCTTACCGCTGCCCCCAACGTGGGCGAGGTTTGCGCCGGAGCATAAACGGCCTGCGCGGGAGCAGCTATTCCCGCTAAAGCGAGCACGAATACAGCGAGGAAACCTAGTAAGTGACGGGTTCGTTTCATGGCGGGGCGCTCCTACCGACGAGGGTGCATTTCCGGAAGGCATACCCGCCAAGCAGGCATGCCCGAATGCAGGCCTGGCGGGGAATGGACTCAACGCCGATGGCGGGAGGCTTGGCCCGTCCGCTGATCCGCCGGCCCGGCTGTGGTGACAGATTCCCGGGTGACTTACTGCTAGACGGACCGACATTACGCGGGAGCAAGGGAGCGCAATAGGGTATTTGCCCATACTGCTCCCAGTAGTTCTGATTCTTCTGCAGGTATTAGAAAGGGTGCAGCGCTGCCAACGCACTGCACCCTTTTTGTTCGAAAACCGGTGCTTATCCACCCTTTAAGCCGGACCGGAATTCCACGGATCGGCGACGAGGCACCGGTCCGCGGTCCCTTACGCCCGTTCCACCGGCTGCTGCAGCTCGGTCACCCAGTCCGCCTGGTCATCGGACACGGCGCGCACGTACACCTCACGGCACGGGCCGGACGGCGCAAAACCGCGGGCGATGATTTCGGCGTGCAGTGCCTGCCAGCTGTCACCGATCCGGTCCATGGCCCCCAGGTGCACCCCGCAGATTGCGGCCGGCACCGCGGGCAGGTCCACCGCGTCCACCCCGCCCGGCGCCGTCGCACTGATGGCGTACCCGGCAACTATGCGCATGCCGTCCTCGCCCATCTCGTACTGAGCAATAGGAGTTTCCAGGGAAGCGCCCGCGGCTGCCAGGACCTCCCCCACGGCGTCAAAAAGCGGACCAACGACGCCGGCAACTTCCGGCTGTTCGGCAACGACGGCGGAGCGGGCGGCCAGGCGGATGGCCGGCAGGGATTTGGAGATGATTTCGATCGCTGACATGGCATGTTCCTTTTCAATGAGGTGGAGCCTGCGCTCGACGTCGATAAGCCGTGCGGTTGCCGTCCGCTGCTCGCGTTCCACCTCGGCCCGACGGATGCGGAGCATGTCCGCGATCCTGCCGGCGTCCAAACCGGCGTCGAGGATGGAGTCAATGTCCTCCAGGCCGAACCCCAGCTGGCGGAGGGCCACAATCCGGTGCAGCCGTTCCAGCTGGGCGGGATCGTAGGAGCGGTAACCGCTGAACTCATCCACGTGGGCGGGAACAAGCAGCCCGGCAGTGTCCCAATGCCGCAGCATGCGGTGGGTCACCTGGCCGATCTGCGCGAACGCTCCAATGGATAACATGCTTCAGTTCTCCCGTCTGCCACTGTGTCAGGGTCAAGTATCGCAGTGGGGTTTGTTATCCGGAGGGTGTCAGGCCCGGCCCGGCCGGACGGCAAGCCCGTGAAAACCGGAGAATTGTGACATCCTTCATCTGTTGGGCAGGCACCAATGCCCAACCTCGGTATCGGTCCGCGGTCCACCGCTCAGGCCGCAAAAAATGGGGGAAATTCATGCATAGGTACAGGTCCGCGCAGTCCGTTGCCATTCTGGCCGGAGCTCTGGTGCTTAGCGGGTGCGGCTCCGCTGAGTCAGCGTCCGCTCCGTCGGCTTCGTCGAGCCAGTCCGCCTCGTCGCCGTCGTCCAGCCCGGCCGCCACTGCCTCTCCGACGCAGCCCACGGAAGAGCCGTCACCCACCGCCACGCCGGAACCGACCGCAACAACAACGACGTACACAACAGCGGACGGCATACTCTCGTTTGAGCATCCTGCGGACTGGACCGTGGTTGACGGGCCTGCTCCCGCGGCGGGCAGCCCTGCAGAGGTGGTGAGTGTTGTTGACGGCACGGGCCGGACCATGGCGACCCTCACCACCGGGTATCCCGGTGTGCATGACGCAGCCATGTTCTCCCCTTCGCAGCCCACCGAACTGGACTACCTCGAACTGCCGGCGGAGCAGCTGCCGCTGGTCTTCGCGGACTCCGTCAACGCGTTCAACTACCAGCTCATCTACAACCCCAATACCGGGGTGACCGGAGCGGTCATGAGCATCAACAACCTCCGGGTAGGCAGCGACCACGGATGGCTGCGCGGCATCGATACGGATGCGGCCACGGGAGCGGCCTTCTCCCGGTGGATCGACGGCACGGAGAGCCTGCCCGGCGTGGACCCCGGTCTCGCGGGCAGCCAGGAAGCCTACGCGGCCTACATGGCGACGCCGGAATACCAGGCCGTGAAGACCATGCTCCTGTCCCTCAGGACGGCAGGCTGACGGAAAGCCGCGGGGACTTCCGGCGGGTCAGGCAAAGGCGCTGATGCCGGTGAGGTCGCGGCCGAGGATCAGCGCCTGGACGGATTCCGTTCCCTCGTAGGTATGCAGCGCCTCCACATCGGTCAGGTGCCGGATCACGTGGTTTTCCAGCAGGATGCCGTTTCCGCCCAGCATGTCCCGGGCCCCGGAAGCGATCCGCCGGGCGGCACGGGTGTTGTGGTACTTCAGCATTGAGGCCTGCGCGGGACGCATCCGGTCCGCTGCCTGAAGCTCGGTCACGGCCCGGCACTGCAGCTGCATGTTGGTCAGCTCGGCCAGCATCTGTGCCAGCCGTTCCTGCACCATCTGATGGGCGGCAAGGGGTTTGCCGAACTGGATCCGCTGCTTGGCGTAGGACAGGGCGGCCTCGAACATCGCCGTCGCATGCCCCAGGGCAGACCACCCGACGCTCACCCGCGTCTGGACCAGTGCCCGCGACACGTCCTTGAAGGAGCCGGCCCAGGGGAGGATGGCTTCCGGCCCCACTCTCACGCCGTCCAGGGCGATCTCCGCCTGGTGGATCGCCCGCAGGGCGCCCTTGCCGCCGATAACCCGGGCCGAGTAGCCCGGGGCGGACTGCTCTACGAGGAATCCCTTGACCTGCCCGTCGGCCTCGTCCCGCGCCCACACAATGGTGATGCCGCCGGACGCACCGTTGCCGATCCACTTCTTGTGTCCGGTGAGGATCCAGCCGTCTCCGTCCGGCCGGGCCGTGGTCTCCAGCGAAACCGCATCCGAGCCGTGGTCCGGCTCGGTCAGGGCGAATCCGCCCAGAAGCTCTCCGGAGGCCAGCGGCCCCAAATACCGGTCCTGCTGCTCCAGGCTGCCGAACAGGGCAAGGCTGCGCAGGACCAGGCCGCCCTGAACTGCTGCGGCCGCGCCCATCGACCCGTCGGCGCGGGAGATTTCCATGGTGACCAGTCCCGCAGCCAGCGGGGACATGGTTTCGTGGCCGGGGATCTGAAGACCGTCGGTGAGGAGATCGAGCTCGCCCATGCGGCGGACCAGATCCAGCGGATACTCCGCCCGGTCCCAGTGCTCGTTGATGCGGGGCAGCAGCTCGGCGGCGTATTGACGCGCCCGGTCCCAATGGGCACGGTCTGCAGCCGGGACGTCCGCCAGCGCGCCGAGGTAGTCAGTGCCGAGGGCTTCGGCCAGCTCGTAGCCGGTGGAGGGCTGCGCACTCATGCCTGAATCCCCTCAGTCCGGTCCGCGCGTTCGGCACGCAGCTCCCGTTTGAGCAGTTTGCCGGATTGGTTGCGGGGCAGTTCGGCAACGAAGTCCACGCGCTTGGGAACCTTGTAGTCAGCGATCCGTTTCCGGACGTGCGCCCGCACGGTCTCCGCCGTCAGCGAGGCGCCTTCCTTGAGGACCACCACGGCGGTGATGGCCTCCACCCACCGGTCGTCCGGCAGCCCGACGACGGCAACCTCGGCCACCTCCGGCAACTCGTAAATGCAGTCCTCGACTTCGCGCGGGGCGACGAGCACCCCGCCGGTGTTGATGACGTCCTTGATCCGGTCCACCACCTGGATGTAGCCCTGCGTGTCGCGTGTGACCTGGTCTCCGGAGCGGAACCAGCCGTCGGTGAAGGCCTCGTCCGTGGCTTCGGGCTTGTTCCAGTATCCGGCCAGCAGCTGCGGCGAGCGGTACTGAATCTCGCCCGGCTCCCCGGGCTCGGCTACCCGCCCGTCCGCAGTGACCACGCGCGCCTCCACGAAGTACACCGGCCGGCCGCACGAGGCAGGGCGGGCATCGTGCTCTTCGGGACGCAGCACCGTGCACAGCGGGCCGAGTTCGGACTGCCCAAAACAGTTGTAGAAACCGATTTTCGGGTAGCGGGAGCGCAGCCGCTGCAGCACGGTGACGGGCATGATCGAGGCTCCGTACTGCGCCTTGGTCAGGGAGGACAAATCGCGGGTCTCCAGCTCCGGGTGGTTGCTCAGCGGCACCCACACGGTCGGGGCGAGGAACAGCGAGCCGATGTGCTCCTCTTCCACCAGGCGCAGGATCTGCCCGACGTCGGGGCGCGCGATCAACCGGACGGCCGCCCCCAGCGAAAGGTACGGAAGGGCGAACACGTGCATTGCGGCGGAGTGGTAGAGCGGCATTGCGATGAGCGGGCGGTCCTCCGCCGTGAGATCCAGGGCAATGATCGAGGAGACATACTCGGCCACCAGGGCCGCATGCGTCATCATCGCCCCCTTGGGCGCCGAGGTGGTGCCGGACGTGTAGAGCAGCTGCACCAGGTCATCCCCCGCCACGGCCACCTCAACCGGCGCAGTGTCGGCCTCCGGATCCAGCGCTGTCTCCAACACCGAAAGACCGCTGCCGCCGGTGCCGGGGAAGATCGGCCACACCTGCTCAATCGCCGGGGCCCGGCCGGCAGCCCGAATCCCCTCAACGAGCGGCAGCAGCGCGTCGTCGGCTACCACCAGGCTCGCCCCGGAGTCCTCCAGGAGATAGCTGAGCTCGTCCCCCTTCAGGGCGAAGTTGACCGGCACATGGACCAGCCCCGCCTCGGCGCAGGCCAAAAAGAGGATCAGATAGGCATCGGAATTCGCACCGTAGGCGGCAACACGGGCGCCCGAGGGAAGCCCGGCGGCTGCCAGACGGCGCGCGACCCGGTGAACAGCGGCGCCGAGTTCCGCGTAGGTCCAGCGCCGGTCCTCAAACAGGAGCGCGGTCGCCGGTCCGTTGCGGGAGATAGTGCGTCGCAGCAGGCCGCTGACGGTGTTGGACGGCGTCCCCTGCACGGGCCCGGCGGCGGTGGAACTGTCAGACCTCGGGGGTCGTGTGTGCATGGTGCGGTGTTCCTCTCGCTGATCAGTAAAGCCGTTCCAGGAGGGCGGCGTCGGTTTATCAGCCGGCGCCCGGCCACCCGCCGGAGGACGATTCTTCGAAACAACCGCCCCACCTGTCACTAGTAGGATGTCCAACTATCTGGCTGTTGTCCAGATCACAGTTTGGCCTCTGCGGGTGACGGGGAAGGACCCTCCGGGACCGCCTCGGGGGACGGGAACGTTTTCGGTGCGCGCGGCAGGCCCCCCCCGGGCACGGATGCCCTTTTGGGTAAGCTGTTGCAATGACAGCCCTTACTCGTGGCACCTCAGTTGCGGCACAGCTGCAGCAACTCATTCTGGACAACCCGGGCATGGAGCTCTTTCTTGAAGCCTTCGCCGCGCAGGCCGCTGAACTTTTCAGCGACCCGGACCAACTGCTCTCCAGCATCACCCTGAAGCGGGACAAACGCGCCCAGACCGTGGCCAGCAGCAGCACTGAGGCCAATAAGCTCGATGAACTGCAGTACGGGTACGGCGACGGCCCGTGCCTCTACGCGGCGGAGAGCGGAGAGCTGACACTGGTGGCGGACACCCGCACCGGCTCCCGCTGGATCGAGTATTTCGAGGCCATCCATGGCCTTGGCTGCTATTCCATGCTCGCCGTGCCTCTGCTCATTGGCGACGACGGCGGCGCGGCCCTGAACCTCTACGGCAAGAGCACCGACATCTTCACCGATGATTTCGTGCGTGCCGTTGAGGACTATGCAACGGAAGCGTCCGTGACACTGCAGGTTGCCGTTCAGATCGCGAACCACAAGGACGTCAGCGATGATCTGCGCAAGGCCATGGAATCCCGCACCGCCATCGATGTTGCCGTCGGTATCGTTGCCGGACAGAACCGCTGCAGCCAGGAGGAGGCCTTTGGCATCCTCCGGCGGGCGTCCAGCAACCAGAACATCAAACTCCGCGAGCTCGCAGAACGGCTGGTTGAATCCGTGACCGCGGCCAAGGTGGCAACCCACTTCCGGTAAGGACTGCTCTGGCTACCGGAATGTTCACGGGGTCAACTCGCCCGTTCGGGTCAGGTGGACGTCGACGGCGAACTCGGCGTCAGTGGCGGCGCGGACATCCTCCACGGTGATGCCGGGGGCAAGTTCGCGCAGCACCAGGCCCTCGCCGGGAACAACGTCCAAAACCGCCAGATCGGTAATGATCCGGTTAACCACCCCGCGCCCGGTATAGGGCAGGGTGCATTCCCGGAGGATCTTCGGGCTTCCGTCCTTGGCGCTGTGCTCCATCAGGACAATGATTTTCCGGGCCCCGTGGACCAGGTCCATGGCACCGCCCATTCCCTTGATCATTTTGCCGGGAATGGCCCAGTTGGCCAGGTCTCCTCCGGCGGAAACCTGCATGGCGCCGAGGATGGCGGCGTCGATTTTCCCGCTGCGGATCATCCCGAAGCTCAGTGCCGAGTCGAAAGTGGAGGCTCCCCGCCGCAGGGTCACGGTTTCCTTGCCGGCGTTGATCAGGTCCGGATCAACGTCCGCATCCCGGGGATAGGGACCCAGGCCAAGGAGTCCGTTCTCGGACTGCAGAGTGATCTCGACGTCGTCGGGCACGTAATTGGGTACCAGGGTCGGCAGGCCGATTCCGAGGTTGACGTAGCTGCCGTCCTCGAGTTCCCGAGCCGCCCTGGCGGCCATTTCGTTACGGGTCCAGCCCTTATCTGCTGCCATTACTGCTGCTCCGTTTCGGTGCTCGTAGTGCGCTTTTCAATCCGCTTGGCATCCCGCTGCTCCGGGGAAAGGACCACCACGCGGTGAACGTAGACGCCGGGCAAATGAATGTCGTCCGGATCCAGTTCCCCGGGTTCTACGAGTTCTTCCACCTCGGCAATGGTGATCTTGCCTGCCATGGCGCAGAGCGGGTTGAAGTTCCGGGCCGCACTGTGGAAAACCAGGTTTCCATGGCGGTCCGCCTTTGCGGCCCGGACCAGGGCGTAGTCGGTGACCAGCGCCTCTTCCAGGACGTATTGTCCCGCCTTGCCGTCTACGGTGAACTCCGCCGTGGGTTTGGGCGGCGAGGCTACTGCCACGGTGCCGTCGGCGTCGTACTTCCACGGCAGCCCGCCGTCGGCGATCTGCGTGCCGACCCCGGTGGCGGTGTAAAACGCGGGAATGCCCGAACCACCGGCACGGAGGCGCTCGGCGAGGGTGCCCTGCGGCGTCAGTTCCACTTCCAGTTCGCCGGCGAGGTACTGGCGGGCGAATTCCCGGTTCTCGCCGACATAGGAGGCGACGACGCGGCGGACCCTGCGGTCCGCAAGCAGCAGCCCGAGCCCCCAGTCATCCACGCCGCAGTTGTTGGAGACAAGTTCCAGATCCCCGGTCCCCTGCTCTTTCAGGGCGGTGATCAGTACCGCGGGTATTCCGCAGAGCCCGAAACCTCCCACGGCCAGTGAGGCGCCGTCCGGGATGTCGGCGACGGCGGCACCGGCTGAGCTGTAGGTCTTATCCATGCCGGAAGCCTCCCGGTTCGGCGGCGGTCCTAGAAGCCAACATTGTTCTGCCCCTTGAGCTGCAGCATTTCGCGGGCTTCGTCAGGGGTGGCAATGTCAAAGTTCAGCGCCTCCAGGATGGTGCGGATGCGGGTGACCTGCTCCGCGTTGGATGCGGCCAGCTGGCCGGGTCCGATCCACAGGGAATCCTCCAGGCCCACCCGCACATGGGAGCCCATGGCTGCGCCGATGGTGGCAAGCGGCATCTGGTTCTTGCCGGCACCGAGGATTGACCATTGGTAGTTGTCGCCGAGCAGCCGGTCGGCGGTCCGGCGCATGTGCATCAGGTCCTCGGGATGGCCGCCGATTCCGCCGAGCAGCCCGAAGACCGACTGCACAAAGAGCGGCCCGCGTGCCAGACCCCGGGCATGGAAGTGCGCCAGATTGTTCAGGTGCGAAATGTCGTAGCACTCGAATTCGAACCGGGTGCCGTTGGCGTTGCCGATCGTAAGGATGTTCTCAATGTCGGCAAAGGTGTTCTTGAAGACCAGGTCCCGCGATTTTTCCAGCCCTTCGCGTTCCCATTCGTGCTGGAATTCGGAGAACCTCTCGAGCATCGGGTAGAGGCCGAAGTTCATTGAGCCCATGTTCAGGGAGGCCAGTTCCGGTTTGAAGGTAGAGGCGGGCAGCATGCGCTCCTCCACGGTCATGTGCGGGGAACCGCCCGTGGTGATGTTGATGACCGCGTCCGTGTTGGCCTTGAGCTTGGTCAGGATGGGCTCGAAGTGTTTAGGCTCCTGGGACGGACGGCCGTCCTTGGGGTCGCGGGCGTGCATGTGAACAATCGCGGCACCGGCCCGGGCTGCACCGATCGCCGCTTCGGCAATTTCGTCCGGGGTAACCGGCAGGTGCGGAGACATGGAGGGGGTGTGGATGGCTCCGGTGACGGCGGAGGTGATGATGACTTTGCGCTTAGTGGCCATGAGGGGTCCTTTTGCTGGTGGAGCAGCGGTTAGTAAAGCTTCTCGGTGTTGCCGTCGACGGCCATCGCCTGGCCGTTGACGTTGCGGGCCAGATTGCCGGCCAGGAACACGGCCATGTTGGCGATGTCTTCGGCCTGGACCAGGCGGTTCAGGGAGGACTGCCGGTGGTAGAGGTCGGAGACTTCCTCCACCGGGCGGCCCAGCATGGCGGCCTTGGCGTCGATGACGGCGCCGATGCGGGGTCCGTCGACGGCGCCCGGGCAGATGGCGTTGACCCGGATGCCTTCCTCGCCGAGTTCGATGGCCAGGGTTTTGGTCAGCCCCACGACCGCCCATTTGGATGCCGAGTAGGGGCTGCGGCCGGCCATGCCGAGGCGGCCCGCCGCCGAGGAGAGGTTCACAATGGCGGCCTGCTCAGCCTGGCGCAGCAGCGGCAGGGCATGCTTGATGCAGTAGAACTGGCCGTGCACGTTGACGTCGAACGTGGTTTTCCACGCGCCGGCGTCGAGGGTTTCGATGGGGCCGGTGGGGCCGGCAATGCCGGCGTTGTTGACCAGTACATCCAGTCCGCCCAGTTCCGCGGCGACGGTACCCATGAGGGTGCGGACCTGGCCTTCGTCGGAGACGTCGCTTACGGCGGCGGAGAATCCGGCTGTGCGGGCGGCGTCAACGGCTGCCTGATTGATGTCCGTGACGAAGACGGCGGCGCCGAGTTCCTTGAAGCGGGTGGCGATGGCCAGGCCGATGCCTGCGGCCCCGGCGGTGACGAGAACCTTGCGGCCGGTGTAGTCGAGTCCTGTGGAATCCACGGGTCATGCTCCTTTGTGGTGGATGGTGTGGGGATGGTTTTTAGTGCGCGGCAACTGCGGCTTTGGCCGGGTCTTCCGCTCCGCGCTTGAGCGCGCGGGTGAGTACCGCGCCGATGGCGCACATGGCCACAATGAACCAGAGGCCGGAGACCTTCGAACCGGTGACGTCCTCCATGAAGCCCATAATGTAGGGGCCGAGGAAGCCGCCCAGCAGGCCCACGCTGTTGACGAAGGCGATTCCGCCGGCCAATGCGGCGCCGGAAAGCCGGGTGGCCGGGTAGGTGAAAAGGATGGGCTGCAGGGCGAAGAAGTTGAAGGCAGCCAGGCAGAAACCGATCATCCCGAGGATCGGTCCGCCCACGGCACCGAGGGTGAAGCCTGCGACAATGCCAACCATCGTGCAGGTGGCGATGAGGCGCGAGCGCGAGGCATTGGTGGCCAGGCGGGGCAACAGCAGGGCGCCGATCGCGGAGAAGATCCACGGAACGGAGGTCAGCAGCCCAATCTGGATGGAGCCCAGTTCACCGTAGCTGCCGATGATTGAAGGGAGGAAGAAGCTCAGTGCGTAGACGGCAATCTGGTGCGCGAAGTAAATGCCGACCACCAGCAGGATCTGTTTGTCCTTGAGCACGTGGCGCAGTTTGGAGTTACCGGACGCCTCGGCGCCCGCCTGTTCTTCGGCCAGGATCCGGGCCTCAAGGTCTTCAGCCTCTGCACGGGTGAGGAACTTGGCATCGGTGGGCTTGTCCGGCAGGTATTTCCAGACGAAGAAAGCCAATACGCAGGCCGGCAGGCCTTCGATAATGAACATCCACTGCCAGCCGTGCAGCCCGCCGAGACCGTCCAGGGTCAGGAGAGCGCCGCCCAGGGGTGCACCGATGATATTGGCCAGGGAGACGCCGAGCAGGAACATGCCGTTCGCCTTGGCCCGGTCCTTGACCACAAACCACTGGGTCAGGAAGTAAATGACACCGGGGAAGAGCCCCGCCTCCGCTATGCCCAGGAGCATGCGCAGGATGTAGAAGGACCATTCACCCTGGACCAGGGCCATGCAGGCGGACAGGATGCCCCAGGTAATCATGATCCGCATGATCCAGAAGCGTGCCCCGACCTTATGCATGATCAGGTTGGACGGGATTTCCGAGAGGGCATAGGTCAGGAAGAACAGCCCGGCACCAATGCCGTAGGCCGTGGCGGATATTCCGAGGTCAATCTCCATCCGGTCCTTGGCCATGCCGATGTTGGTCCGGTCCAGGAACGCCATGACGTAGGCAGCGATCAGGAGCGGCATGACCCGCCGGAAGATGAGCTTATTGATGACGGCTTGCGGCCTCATTGCCGTGCCTTTCGTGGTGGAGGGTTGAGAGGAATGGGGTGCGGGACCGTGGCTCATGGTGCTGCCGGCTCCTGCGTTTTCTGGTGGGAAGTACCCGAATCACTGCGGGCGAAGAGCTGAAGGACGACGCCGAGCAGGGCAAGCCCGGCCATGACCAGGAAGCAGAGGACATAACCGGCGCGTTCTTCCCAGCCGCCGCCCAGCGCGATCAGCTGTCCCATGAGAACGGGGGCGATGCCGCCGCCGATGAACATGGCCGTGGTGACAATGCCGTTGGCGGTGGAGGTGGCCCCTTCCGGAGCTGCGTCCGAGGCTGCCGCGTAGTAGATGGGCCACACGGCGTTGGCCACCAGGCCGAACGCGAGCTGGATGATGACCACCAGCAGGGAGGTGGTGGCGAAGTAGAAGGTAGCCACGGAAGCAGCCATCCACACGCCGCAGATGACAATGGTGATTTTGCGGCCGATGATGTCCGACAGTGTCGGCCAGATGATCTGGCCCAGGATGCCGGTCACGGCAAAGACCACGCTCAGGCCGGCGGACTCTGCAAGGGAAAGGCCGACGACGTTGAACAGGTAGGCAGGCAGGACCGTGTTGATGCCCATGTACACAATCTGCGTGAACATGGTGGTGCCCGCCGTCAGGGGGATGCTGCGCACGCGCAGGGTTTTCTTCAGCAGGCCCTTGGGGCGGGCAACCTGGGGATCGGCTAGTTCGGGCGGTGTGAGGCCCTTGGCTTTGATGTCCGCATAGAGGGTCTCGATTTTGTCCGGGGTGGAGTACTTGCCCCAGAACAGCATCAGCGGAATGGCGATGAACAGGGCCAGGAACAGGGCGTAGGACCAGTTTTCCGGGCCAAAGACCGAGATCACCACGGCGGCCAGGAGCCCGGAGAGCAGGGATCCGATGGGGTAGCCGGTGTGGTGGGCACCCAGCGCGAATCCGCGGCGTTCCTTCGGCCACCATTCAGCGGTGTTGCTGACGCCTACCGGCTCGGCCCAGCCTGCGCCGAGGTTGACGCCAACCCGCAGCGCCACGAAGGCGGCGATGTTGTGGCTGATGAACTTGAAGCCGGAAATGAAGGACAGCGCGGCGTAGCCGATGACGAGCGGCACCTGGAAGCGTGCGCGCTTCCAGCCGCTGCCGTATTTGTCGCTCATGGCGGATCCGGGAATGGCCATGACGGCCAGCGCCAGCATCACCACGGAGGCGATGCCGCCCCAGGCTTCGGCGGAGAGGTTGAAGGTCTCGGAGATGGTCGGACCCAAACGCAGGATGATTTCCCGGTCATAGGCGTTCAGGATCCAGATCAGCCAACACACCAGCAGGGACACCCAGGAGTACTTGTGGACGGACTTCAGGGACAGGCGGGAGCTCGGGTTAGAAGACATTTGGGGGCTTTCTGCTCAGGCGCCGAAGCGGGGCTCGGCCAGTCCGCGGACGCCCAGTCCGGACACGGCGAAGAGGGATCCGCGCTGCTGGCCGTCGGCGGGGAAGCGGGGCAGCGGCGGTTTGGCCATGGACGTGACGAACAGGGTGTCCAGGTCCGGTCCGCCGAAGGCGAGGCTGGTGACCTTCAGGACCGGTGTATCGATGACCCGGTCAACCGCACCGTCCGGCGCATAGCGGATGATTTTTCCGCCGTAGACCAATGCCTGCCAGAGGTAGCCGTCGGCATCCACGGTGGCACCGTCAGCTGCTCCGCCGGAGCTGGTGTCAACGGAAGCAAAGGTCCGCCGGTTGGACGCCTGACCGGTGCCCGGATCGTAGTCATAGGCCCAAATGAGTCCGGTCCAGGTGTCGCTGAAGTAAAGCGTGCGTCCGTCTGGGCTGAAGCAGGGGCCGTTGGAGACCACAATGCCGTCGTCGAGGGTGTTCAGCTGCCCTTCCGGGGTGTAGCTGTACAGCCGTCCGCTGGCCTGTTCCTCCAGAGTGTCCATGGAGCCGAAGACAAACCGTCCCTGGCGGTCCACCTTGCCGTCATTGAGCCGGTTGTTCGGCAGGTCCGGTTCGGGGTCCACCAGGAGTTCCTGCTCGCCGGTGGCGACGTCGATCCGGTGCAGCCCGCTCTTCAGGGCAGCCAAGAAGAAGCTGCCGTCACGGGACACTGCCATGGAACCGATGGGTTCGCCGACCTCCCACGAGCGCAGCTCCCGGCCGTCATGCGTGGACCGGAAAATCCGCCCGTCCGCACTGTCGATCCAATGCAGCCGCTGGGATTCCCCATCCCAGACCGGACCTTCGCCCAGGGTGGTTTTAATGTCGAGCAGCACCTCTATGCGGGGTGATTGGAGCATGGCTGTATGGCCCTTCTGGCAGGGGGGAAGTGAGGAGTTGGCTGGCGAGCGGAGGTCAGGCTGCAGGCGGGTCCGGCGGCGGGCAGCCGCAGCTGGTGCCTAGGTGGATACGGTGGGCGCAGACCGCGTGCGCGTAGGTTGTACGGGGGCTGGTGATCTGGTTCAGCAGTAGTTCAAAGGCGCGTTCCGCCATCTTCTTGACCGGCTGCACAATGGTTGTCATGCCGATCAGTCTCGAGCGGCTATGCGGCAGCCCATCGCTTCCGACGACGGCGACGTCGGCCGGGATGCGCAGGCCCAGGGAGAGTGCGTGTTCCATTACCCCGATGGCAATCTCGTCCGAGCCGCAAACGATCGCCTGAGGCGGATCAGCCGAGCCGAGCAGTTTTTCGGCGGCAACCAGTCCGCCGTGGGAATTGAGCCTGGTGCTGATCTTCCGGTCCCCGGAAATGATTACCCCTGACGCGGCCGCCGTGCGGACGAATGCCTGTTCCCGGGCAAGGGATGCGGTGGAAAAGCGGGGGCCGATAACCGTGGCAATTTCGCTGTAACCGTGGCTGAGAACATGAGCCATCAACTGGCTGGCTGCTGCGTCATCGTCTATTCCCACAAAGTCACCCGGAATATGCTCCGAGCGGCGTGAAAGATAGACGTAGGGGATGCGTTTTTGCCGCAGCGTGCGCAGCGCGCGGGAATCTTCCCGGAGCGCGGCCGCAATGATGACCCCGTCCACGTTGCGGGCCGCGAAAGTCGATGCGACCTGGGCCAGGGATTCGGCATCGTCCTGGGTGGTGGCGACGAACACCTCGAAACCCTCGGCTGCCGTGACGGTAATGATGTGCTCGGCCCAGCCCGTGTACATCTGGTTGACGATATTGGGGAGGATCAGTCCCACCACACGTGTGAGCGTTGCTAAGTCACCGGCTCCGGTCGGACGAAAGCCTAGTTCGGTCGCAGTTTTCAGCACCTCTCGGCGGGTTTCGACGGAAACACCGGGGCGGCCGTTCATGACGTAGCTGACCGTGGCGGGAGAGACTCCGCAGGCTCGGGCGACGGCGGCTGCGGAGACTTTAGCCGTCCGCTTCGGAACCGCGGACTGCACCGGGACAGTGGTCTCACCGGACACGGCTCCCCCTTTCGCGGTTCTGCGGTCACCAGTGTGATGAGCGCCACTGGGTCTATTAGAGGGTACGCCGCAAATATTAAGCAACGTTAAGTTGTTATGCGCGGATCCATCCCTTGGTTCCCGGCCTACGAAAACCTACAGAAGCCCGGAATCAGCGTGGCTGCACTTAAGGGCGGTTAATGGTTTAGGGGTGAAAATGCCCCTACGGACTTTGTCGCAGGGCCCCGAACGGCTTCCAGAAAAAGCCGAAGTCATCCTGCGGACCCGCCATGAACCGCTGCGTGAAAATGACCCCGATATCGCCGTTTGGATACACCGCGGCGCTGGTGCCGGAACCGCCGGCCCATCCCCACATCCCCGGTTCGGACCAGGAGGCCCCGGGCCCGGTCTGCACGGCGGTCATGAACCCCCATGATTCATCCGGGCCGACCATCTCGGCGAGGCCTTCCCGCTGCGGGGACGTGAGCTGGTTCTCCGTCATCTGCTCCCGCAGCCCGGCCGGCAGCACGGCGTCGTCCGCCAGTTGGGCCAGAAAGCTCAAATAGTCGGGCACGGTGGACACCAGCCCGCCGGCCAGGGATTGAAACAGCGGCGGGGAGGCGAGCGCATCCCGGTAGGAAACCGCTTCCCGCAGTTCGCCGTCCACCGCTTCATAGACGGTGGGGAACAACTCCTCACCTGTGGGGAAGCCGGTACCGGCCAACCCGAACGGCTTACTGATCCGTTCCTCCACCAATTCCCCTACTGACGCACCCGCAGCCTTCGCCACCACCACCGAGAGCAGGTCCGCGCACGAGTGGTACATCCAGAGATCCCCCGGCTGATGAGCCAACGGCAGCCGGGACACCCGCTCCACATACTCCTCCGGGGTCACCTCCGGCGGGTTGGGTCCCCACAGCAGGTCACGAGTGGCCGCGGCGTAGGGGGTAGGAGCGAAATCGATGCCGAGTCCCGCAGTGAAGGTCAGCAGGTGGCGCAGGGTGATGGGACCGCGGGTGGGAACGGAGACGGTGAGCGGCGCATCCGGCGTCGCAAGCACGCGCAGGTGCCCGAGCGCCGGCAATAGGCGGGAAACGTCCTCATCCAGATCCAGCGTTCCATCCGCCACCAGGCTCAACGCAAGGGCGCCGCCGAAGAGTTTGCTCAGCGAGGAGATACGGAACGGCGTGTCCTCCGCCATCGGCTCGGACCGCCCGAAATCCAGCGAACCGGCGGCAAAAAACTCCGTCTGCCCGCCAATCCGGACCCCGGCCACCAGCCCGGGGCACCAGCCGGACTCAACGGTCTCGGACAGCATGTCCCACAGCGGTGCGCCGATACCTGGCATGCCTCCACTTTCCGCCGGCGGTGACGGGGAGTCAACGGGCACGGGTCCTGCCGACGGCCCGGCTATGTATGCTGTGCGGCATGACGGCGCCCACGGTTTATCTGCTTTTCCCGGGAACAGCGCGCGAAGCCCTCTCCTTCTACGCAGGGGTGTTCGGCGGCGACCTGTCGCTGCACACCAATGCGGATTTTGGCAGCGGGGGTGCACCCAACGCCATTGCACACGGAGCCCTCAACGGCGTTGTGACCCTGTCCGGCGCAGACGCCGCCCTGCATGAGCAGAGTATCCAGCTTCAGGGCCTGATGCTCTCGCTGCTCGGAACCGCTGAACCGGCACGCCTGCACGAGTGGTTTGACCTCCTCTCCGTAGGCGGCCGGATTGTGGACCCGCTCGGGCCCAAGCCGTGGGGAGCCTCGGACGGGCAGGTCATTGACCAATACGGGCTGCATTGGCTGATCGGATATGAACCGGTGCCGGAGGAGAAAGAATGAGCGGCCGCGTGTACGCGGCCTGGCGGACCTTCCGGCTGCGCCGGCACCGCAGGTTATAGCCCCCTGACTGCGGCGTAAATCAGCATGTCCCGGCGCTGCCCGGAGATTTCCATGTAGCTGCGCAGCAGTCCCTCACGCTCGAATCCGGCATGTTCTGCGCTGCGGAAGGACGCGGCGTTCCATGGTTCGATATACAGCTCCACGCGGTGCACCTCCGGAATACTCCAGGTGAATTCCAGCAGCGCCGAGAGCGCCTGGGCAGCCAGACCCGCTCCCCGGGCGCCCGGCACCACGGCGTAGCCCGCCTGGGTGCGGCCCTGCTGCAGTTCCCACCCCCACAGGCCAATCTGCCCGACGGCGCGGCCCGTGGCGGCGTCGGCAATGGCAAACGAGTAGCCGCTCCCCCGCACGTGCATATGCCGCTGGCGTTCCAGCCAGTCCAGCGCCTGCTCGTGGGTTGCCCGCGCCGGAAGGCTGCCGACCGTAGGGATGTAGGTGTCCTGGGCCAGATCCATCGCCATCCCGGCGTCTTCGTCCCGGAAGGCACGCAACCGGATGCTTCCGCCGGCGGGCGCGGCCGCGGGCCACGGGGAAATGCCGGAACTGGTTTCCATGGGCCCAGCCTGCCACGACGAGGCCTCCGTGTCCCGGAGGCCCCGGCCACTACTTGCGGCCGAACAGCTTTCCGAGCCAGCCGGCGCCGGCAGGCTGGGCACCGACGGCGGGCTTGCCGGCACTTGCACTGCAGGTGCAGCGCTCACCCTTAGGCACGTTCCGCATCACCTGGTCCACGTGGTTGCCGCATCCTGCCCAGGTGGTCTTTCCACACTTCCTGCATGTAGCTGCCCTGCACATTTGTTCGAACTCCGTTTCGGATCGGGGAAAGTCTTTGTTCCATCATCCTGACAGGTACCCCCCGGGGTATGCAAAGACACGTCCGGCTGGTTGCAGCTATACCCCCATGGGTATTACCGTTGAGGCAGATCAGATACCCCCGGGGGTGTCCACCCGCAACCAAAAGGAGACAACATGCTGCTCGAACGCATCTATGACGAGGACCTGGCCCAGGCGAGCTATTTCATCGGCTGCCAGCGCAAGGGCGAGGCAGTGGTGGTGGACGCCCGCCGGGACATCAGCACCTATCTGGAATTCGCCGCTGCCAACGGCATGCGTATCGTGGCGGTGACGGAAACCCATATCCACGCCGACTACCTCTCCGGCACGCGGGAACTGGCCGCTGCCACCGGCGCCGAAATGTACGTTTCCGGCGAAGGCGGAGAGGACTGGCAGTACCGCTTCGCGGCGGAGCGCCTGCATGACGGTGATGCCATCAGCGTCGGCAACATCACGCTCAAGGCCGTACACACCCCCGGCCACACGCCGGAACACCTGTCCTTCCTGATCACCGACGGCGCTTTCAGCAAGGACCCCGGCTACCTGCTCTCAGGCGACTTCGTCTTCTCCGGCGATCTGGGCCGCCCGGACCTGCTGGACGAGGCTGCCGGCGGCGTGGACACCCGTTTCGAGGGCGCCAAGCAGATCTTCCGCAGCCTGCAGGAGAAGTTTGTTACCCTGCCGGACCATGTTGCCGTCTACCCGGGCCACGGTTCGGGCAGCGCCTGCGGCAAGGCCCTCGGCGCGTTGCCGTCCACCACTGTGGGCTACGAACGGCTTTACGCCTGGTGGGGTCCGTACCTTGAAGCCGGCGACGAGCAGGGCTTTGTGGACGAGCTGCTCAACGGCCAGCCCGACGCCCACGCCTACTTCGGCCGGATGAAGCGTGAAAACCGGCAGGGCCCTGCCGTCATGGGCGAGCGCCCCGAGCTGGAAGAACTGTCCGCCGACGACGTCGTCCGCGGTCTCGAGCAGGACAGCATCACCTTCGTGGACACCCGCCCGCACAAGGCAGTGCACGAGGGTACCGTGACCGGATCCGTGAACATCCCGGCCGGCAAGAAGACCGCCAGCTTCGGCGCCTGGGCCGTGGATCCCGAAACGGACGAGCGCCCGCTGGTGCTGCTGGCCAACGACGCCGCCGCCGCCCGCGACATGCGGGACCATCTGGTCCGCGTGGGCATCGACAAGGTAGCCGGCTACACCACCAGCCTGGACGGACTGCCGACGAGTATGCCGCAGCGGATCAACCCTGAGGACCTGGAGAACTTCGACGCCGCACTGGTGCTGGATGTCCGCAACAAGACCGAGCACAGCGCCGGACACATCCCCGGATCGGCTCAGCTCAGCGCCGGCCGGGTGCTGTGGAACCAGGACCAGCTGCCCGCCGACGGCACCATTGTGACCTACTGCCAGAGCGGGGTGCGCAACTCCGTGGCCGCCAGCGCACTGCGCCGGGCCGGCTTCGACGTCGTCGAACTTGTTGGCAGCTACGCCGGCTGGTCTCAGTGGAAAGCCGGACAGCCCGCCTAAGTCCGGGCATACAAAAAAAGGGGGTGCCCCGCATCGCGGAGCACCCCCTTCACCGCGCCCGTCAGGCCAGGGAGAGGAAAAGCTTTTCCAGGTCCTTCTTATCCATGGAGCCGTCCTCACTCATCAGACACTGTTCCAGTCCCGCAGCGATAATCGCGAATCCGGCCTTATCCAAGGCCTTGGAGACGGCGGCGAGCTGCGTGACGATGTCCTTGCAGTCCCGGCCCTCCTCGAGCATCCGGGTGACGGCGGCCAGCTGACCCTGGGCACGCTTGAGCCGGTTAACCACGGGGGCAAGTTCGGTGTTATCGAGCTGCATGGACACTCCTCAGTAGATTCTCCGCCCAGTATACCCCCGGGGGTTTATTGGACACGGTGACTGGCGCCCCAAACCGCACAAAAACCAAAGCACCACAACAGCAACACAACCATAAGAAATGAGACCCCATGGCCTCCGCACTTCCCTCCGTATCCGAACTCGACGCCGCCGAGCTGGTGGAAATGGCCGGCAACACTGAAGATCTGGTCATCATCGACGTCCGCTCGGCCGCCGAATTCGAATCCCTGCACATCCGCGGCTCCTACAACGTGCCGCTTCCCCTGCTCTCCGAGCACACCGGCCGGCTGGCCGAGCGCCTCGGCAGCCGGGTGGTGCTTGTCTGCCAGTCCGGCGTCCGCGCCGAACAGGCCCGAGGGCATCTGGCCGGCGCCGGCGTCGACGGCGCACTGGTCCTTACCGGCGGCGTGCCCGCCTTCGCCGCGGCCGGCGGCGACGTGGTCCGCGGCGCCCAGCGCTGGTCGCTGGAACGCCAGGTCCGCATGGCGGCCGGAAGCCTCATGGTCACAGGCCTGGCCGGAGGCCGGTTCGTCTCCCCCAAGGTGCGGCTCCTCGCCGGTGCCATCGGCGTCGGCCTGACCTTCTCTGCCGCCACCAACACCTGCGCCATGGGCCAGGCACTGTCAAAGATGCCGTGGAACCGGACCGCTGCTGAGCCGACCGCCCAGTCAGCCATCAGCCAGCTTCCGGCTGCCCGCTAGGCCTCCCTCCGTCCGGCGGCCCGTTTCCCGGCGGGCCATCGCCACCGCACCAACCTAAGGACTGCCCACCATGACCGTGTCCCTCGCGGCAACCCTGCTGCTCTCCGTGCTGATCGGGCTTTCGCTCGGCCTGCTCGGCGGCGGCGGGTCCATCCTCACCGTTCCGATCCTGACCTACGTGGCCGGGATGAGCCCCCGCGAGGCCATCGCCTCGTCCCTCTTCGTGGTCGGCGCCACCTCGGCCGTCAGCGCCGTCGGCCATGCCCGCAAGGGACGGGTGAAATGGCGGACCGGCCTGCTCTTCGGAGCCGCCGGCATGGTGGGTGCGTTCGGCGGCGGGCTCCTCGGCGGGCGGATTCCCGGAACCATCCTGATGATCGCGTTTGCCCTCATGATGGTCGCCACCTCGATGGCCATGATCCGCGGACGTAAAAAGGTCACGCCCGGAGGCGACGGTGAACTCCGCGTTGGCAAGGTGATCATCGAGGGCCTGGTGGTTGGACTGGTCACCGGCCTGGTGGGCGCCGGCGGCGGCTTCCTGGTGGTCCCGGCACTCGCGCTGCTGGGCGGATTGTCCATGCCGGTGGCCGTAGGCACCTCGCTGGTGGTGATCGCCATGAAGTCCTTCGCGGGCCTTGGCGGCTACCTCACCACCGTGTCCCTGGACTGGCCGCTGATTGCAGCGGTCACCGTGACCGCCATCCTCGGCTCCCTCATCGGCGCCCGGCTCGCCGGACGGATTCCGGAAGCTGCACTGCGGCGCGGGTTCGGCATCTTTGTCCTGGTCATGGGCCTCTTTGTCCTGGCCCAGGAGCTGCTGCCCTGATCCGTCTGATAAAAGGGCCGGCCGGGTACGGCCGGCCCTTTTGGTGTTTCACACAGACCGGGTTTCCCCGGCCCGGTCCGTGAAAGCCGTGGCGATGTCCCCCGCCACTGCCTCCTCCACCCGCCGGGCCATGTCGCGGACCTCGCGTTCGTCGGCCGCTGCCATATCCCGGGAGGTGTCCTCCAGCACCAGGGAGGATTGCCGGCGGATTTCCTCACGCTGGGCATCATTCACGGCGTTGGCGGCGCAGTCGCGCAGCAGCCGCTGCACGGCGGTGAGCACAATGGGCTCCGACCGCGCAAAACGGCGGACCGGGCTGCAGACCAGATCCATGAAGTAACGGTAGTCGCGGCCCACCGTGACCAGGCGCAGCACGCCGTCGTCGTCAACCTCCCCTTCCGGCCCAAGCCGCCGGCGGGAGATATCCACCAGCAGGTCAGCACAGTATCCGAGCGAATGTGCCGCTGTAATCGGATCGTTGATGCTAGGGGAAATCGCTTTGACCGCAATGTCGGTCAGCTGGCGCAGACCCAGCGCGACATCCTGCTCCGACGTGCGTTCATAGCCGATGTCCACGGCATCGGACAGGGCCTCACCGACTGTGCCCAGCGGCACCGTGCCGCCGTCGTCACTCCAGACACGGGCCACCGGCGTTCCGATGGTCACGTGGTCGCCCGGCTGCACCTCAATCCGCATGGTCAGCCCCAGCTGCTGCAGCATCCGGACCAGGGGTTTCGCGTGCACCGCCTGGATGATCCCGCTGCGCCCGGCCGGTACGGGAGTGCCGCCGTCGGGCTTCGGGAAGTGCTGCACCTCGCCGGTCCCGGATTCCGGGTAGGTGTCCCGCAGCACGGCCAGGCAGCCCTGGTGCGCGTTGAGCATCATGGTGTCCACCCGCAGCGAGCGGGCGATATGTCCAATAAAGAACAGCAGCACCACGCCGCTGGCAATTCCCAGCACATAGACCAGACCCACCACCAGCACCGGGACCGGACGGTCCGGATGCATCCCGTGCAGTCCGGTGATGCTGACCAGGAAGGTTCCCAGCAGCACGCCCAGGACAATCTGGGTGCGGGCATCACGGGCGAAGTCGCGCAGCAGCCGCGGCGAGAACTGCTGTGAGGCCAACTGCAGGGCCACCACGGTCAGCGAGAAGGTCACCGTAGCAGCGGTCATGACGCTTGTTGCGACAGTTTGGAGCAGGCTGCTGGCAGCCTCGACGCCGGTGGGCCAGATCCACCGCGCCCAGGCGGCGTCCTCATCCGGGCGGACCTGCAGCAGCAGCAGGGTCAGGAGCACCGCCGCCAGGGACGCGCAGGTGGGCCAGAACCACAGCGAGGCCCGCAGCGCATCCCTGGACATCCGGAACCGCGGCTCGGGGCCCGGGTGAGGCGGAAAGGTGGACGGATCTCGCACGGTGTTGCTCATCGGGGGCCCCTCGGAAAGCGGATGGTCAGCTAGCTTTCATTGTCCCCGGGTTGGCACCCTGTGCCTCAAATCGGGCAGTGAATCGTCAACCCTGCCACCCATCCACATGAGATGCATCACGGGCGGGACCATATCGGCGGGACGGCGCAAAACGCGGACGTAACGTTGATATATATCAACCATTGACCTAAGTCAGCTATTTGGAGTTCCGCATGTCCGTTTCCCCTGCCCGGCAGGGCGTTTCCCCGACCACTCGAGCCGAGGTGCGGGAGGAAGCCAAACGCAAGCACCGTGCCGTCCTCCAGGCCCTGACCGGCCTGTTGCTGGGAATGTTCGTCTCTATGCTGGCCAACACGGTGGTCAGCACCTCGCTGCCGGTGATCATTTCCGATCTCGACGGCGACCAGGCCGCCTTCACCTGGGTGGTCACCGCCACCCTGCTGGCCACAGCGGTGTCCACCCCCGTCTGGGGCAAGCTCGCTGATCTGCTCAACCGCAAGGTCCTGATCCAGCTGGCCCTGATCATCTTCATTGTGGCCAGTGCCGCGGCCGGTTTCGCCCACAACACCGACTGGCTGATTGCCATGCGCGTGATCCAGGGCATTGGTGCCGGCGGCCTCGGCGCCCTGACCCAGATTGTGATGGCGGACATCATTTCCCCGCGTGAACGCGGCCGCTACATGGGCCTGTTCGGTGCCGTCATGGCCCTGTCCACAGTGGGTGGTCCGCTGATCGGCGGCGTCATCACGGACACCGTCAACTGGCGCTGGAACTTCTACGTGGCGGTGCCGCTGGCGGCCGTCGCCCTGTTCATGATCCAGAAGACCCTGCACCTGCCGCCGCTGAAGAAGCGCACCGTGCAGATCGATTACGCCGGCATCGTGCTGCTCTCGGCCTCCGTGTCCTGCCTGCTCATCTGGGTCTCCCTGGTCGGTTCCGACTTCGGCTGGGCCAGCGCCGCCACCGCGTGGATGGTGGGAGGTTCGCTGCTGGGCCTGGCCGCGTTCGTGTTCGTTGAGCTGAAGGCGCCCGAACCGCTGATCCCGCTGACCCTGTTCCGCAACCGGACCTTCACGTTCTCGGTGATCGGTTCCCTCTCCGTCGGCGTTGCCATGTTCGGCACCACGGTGTTCCTGTCCCAGTACATGCAGCTGGCCCGCGGCGCGTCCGCAACTATGTCCGGGCTGATGACCATTCCGATGATGGCCGGCCTGCTGATCATCTCCACTCTCGTGGGCAGGTGGATCACCAAGAGCGGGAAGTGGAAGGCCTACGTGGTGATCGGATCGGTGCTGCTGACCGTGGGCCTGGTCCTGATGGGCACCATTGAATACGACACCGCCTTCTGGCTGGTCTCCCTGTACATGTTCCTGTTGGGCGCCGGCGTGGGTATGGTCATGCAGAACCTGGTGCTCGTAGTGCAGAACGACGTTCCCACCCGGGACCTGGGCGTCGCCAGCTCTAGCATCAACTTCTTCCGCACCATCGGCGGCACCGTCGGTGTTTCGGCGCTCGGCGCGGTGCTGGCCACCCAGGTGACCGACCGGCTGGCGGAGAAACAGGGCGAGCTGCTGGCCGCCATTACCGCCCTCGGCGCGGAGGGCCAGGACGCGGCTGCCTCCCTGGCCTCCGGCACGATTCCGAATGTGAACTCGCTGCCGGAATCGGTGCGCCTCATAGTGGAATCCGTGTACGGCTCCTCCGTGGCGCACATCTTCCTCGTCGCCGCACCGCTGGGGCTCCTGACGCTGCTGGCTGTGCTGTTCCTGCCGAACCTGCCGCTGGGCAGCATGACGCGGCACGAGAAGATGCAGGCGGAGGAATCCGCCGCGGCCCCTGCCGGCGGCGCGGAAACGGTGGCCGCTGTATCCGAAGAAGCTGCCGGGCAGAGTCCCGAGGTTCCGTCCGGAAGGGATGTTCCCTCCGGAAAGGACAACGGTTAGCGTGCCGGCGCCGACGTCCGGGGAGTTTGAGGACACCACCTTCGAATCCGCGGTCGGGGAGGTGGAACACCAGTTCTCCGTGATGCTGGCTGCCGCCCGGCGGTCCGTCAAAACCGCCGCCGTAGCCGTCCATCCCGCCCTGCAGCCGCTGGGGTTCACAGTCCTCATGACGCTGCACCGGGGAGGCGAGTGCCAGCAGGGCAGCGTCGCCGAGGCCCTTCAGGTGGATAAGGCGCTGCTCAGCCGAACGGTGTCGCAGCTGGAAGCCCTGGGCCTGGTGGTCCGCCGGACCGATCCCTCCGACGGTCGGGTCCAGTTGCTGGATTTGACCGCCGAGGGCCGCGCCCGCTTCGAAGGAGCCCATACAGCCAAGCGGACCCGGCTGCGGGAGCGGTTGGGAAACTGGACTCCGGCAGAGCTTCGGAACCTCTCGGACCTGCTGCACAAACTCAATGAGCGGGGCTGACTGCCTCCCGCGCAGCCCCGGGCAGGGATACCGTGAACTCGCTTCCCTGCCCGGGGCTGCTGTTGAAGGTCAGCGTTCCTCCGTGGGATTCAACAATGTTCTTGGTTATCACCAGACCCAGTCCGACACCGGGAACTGCCGAAGCGACTGCCCGGCGGGAGCGGAAGAACTTGGTGAAAACCTTCTCCTGCTCCTCCGCGCTCATGCCCATTCCGGTATCGCTGACCTGAAGCCGGACGTCTTGGCCCTCCCGCCACAACCGGACCCGCACGATCCCCCCGTCCGGTGAATATTTCACTGCGTTGGACAGCAGGTTATCCACAACCTGTGCCAGGCGCTGGGGATCGGCCTTCGCGACCAGCTCGGAGGGAATCTCCGGCACCAGATCCACCGCGTTGGCCTTCGCCTTCGGTCCAACCGAGGTGAGGCCGGCCCGCACGATTTCCGCCACGTTCACCGGCCGGACTTCCATCTTCTTGGATCCGGACGCAACGGAGAGCAGATCTGAGACGAGGGAAAGCAGCCGTTCCGAGTTGCGGACCGCGACCTTGAGTGCACCGCTCACCGCGGGGGGCAGGTCCTCCTCGTCCAGCGCGAGGTCGAGGTAGCCCATGATTGACGTCAGCGGGGTGCGCAGTTCATGGGAAACGTTGGCCACGAACTCTTCCTGCGCCGAGAGGGCATGGACCAGCGCACTGACATCCGTGTAGGCGATCACCGATCCGGAGAATACCCCGTCTGCCCTGATCGGCCTGGCCGAGACGTTGAGGGCCAGCTGGTTTGCGTCGCCGGGGGCTCCGAACCAAACCAGCTGGTTTGAGAAGGACTCCCCCGCCACGGCCCGCCGGACCGGATTCTCATCCTCAGAGAGGAGCGTGACGCGGTCCGGGCCGAACGTCAGATGTTCCCCGCTCAGGGCCACATTTCCCATGACCTTCTGCCAGGCCGACATCAGGTGGGCGTTGGTTAGCACCACCTGGCCCTCGGTATCCACCACCAGCAGGCCCACGTCCACGGCATTCACCACCGTGTTCAACAAGGCTTCGCGTTCCCGGCTCAGCGCGAGGCTGGCCTGCAGGACGCGGTCCTTTTCCTCCAGGGCTTTCTGCTTTTGCCGAAGTTCCTCCTCCGCTGCCGCCCGGGCGGCTTCCGCGGCTTCTGCCTTCCTCAGCGCTTCCACAAGCTCACGCTCATGAAGCGTCCGCTTCGAAGCGTTGAAGACGGAAATCCGGTCCAGGCCGGAACCGGGGTCGGAACCGGCGGAGCGGACACCGGAGAGGAGAACCGCTATCCGGCTCCCGTCCGCGCAAAGCAGATCCACTGCCATTTCGGTGAAGCATCCCGCTATGGCCAGCTGCGGGACGGCGTAGGAAGCGAAAAGCACGCGGTCAGCCAACGGCATCAGCTCAACAATGTTGGTGCCCAGCAGCCCTTCCCGCAAATGCCCCGTCCAGCCGGCTAATGTGCGGTTAACATCGAGGATCGTACCGTCCATGGAGAGGACGAGATATCCCGAGGCAGCTGCATGGAAGTGCGCCTCATAAGTCGACGGCGGGGTGTCCCCTTCCCCGCTCTGGTTTTCCGCGGAAACGTTAGGCATGGGTAACCGCCGACAAGTACTGGACGATGGCCTCAGCCGTTTCCCCGGGCGAGCTCAGGTGCGGCATGGTTCCCCGGGTCCGCAGATCAACGCGGGTGCTCTGCGGGAGGTTCCGGTGCAGGAATGCCGTCGCCGATTCCGGCGTCAGCGGGTCGCTCTGGGCATTCAGGATCAGCGTCGGCACCTGCACCCGGGGCAGCAGCTGCCGGATATCCGTGCGGAAGGACATTTGCAGGAAGTCATGGACATATGAGGGGTTCAGCCGGCAGATATTCTCCTCAAGTTCATCGGTTATCGCAGCGTCCCCATTCTCGCCGGCGATCGCCGGGGCAATCCGGCTTACCCACAGCGGATAATTGGAGGCCACCGTATTCAGGAGACTCTCGATGTCTTCGGACCGGAATCCACCAACGTATTCTTCGTCATTCAAGTAGCAGGCCGAGGTGCACAGCAGCACCAGCCGCGCTATCCGGGGGTTATTCACGGACGCTGCCAGTGCCATCATGCCGGCGACGCTGTGCCCCACCACGGTGGCATCGCGCAGGTCCAGTGCCTCCACGATCTCGGCCAGGTCTCCCATATACCCGTCCAATGAGGCATATCTGGCCGCGTCGTAGGCCTCCGGGTCCGCTCCGCCCGTGCCCACGTGGTCAAACAGCACCACTCGGAAACTGTCCGTCAAGTACGGCAGGATCCGGTTCCAAATGATCTGGTCACATCCGAAGCCCTGCACCAACACCAGAACCGGTCCGTCAATGGGCCCCAGCGTTCGGACGTTGTTGCGCTGAATTACTGTCTGCACATTCATCCTGCACCTGCTTTCGGTATGTTCCGGCCACTGATCTTCGGTATTCGCATAAAGCCGAGGCGTTAGCCGGGCGAGACGACGCAGCGTCTCTGCGCGGCGCGCCGTAAAAGGGCTATCGCCCATGAGGAAAAGGGTGCTGCGGCAAAGGCCGCGGATGGGTGCCCGCCGGTGTCAGCGGGTCCCCGGTCAGCTCAACGGCAAACGGCGGTGGGCTGAGTCTTTTGCTCCGCTCCGGCGGCGAATAGTCCTGCAGAACCGAGGGAGGGCGGCCGGCCCAGGCCGGCTCCGAAGCTGCCTGAGGTAGGTGAAATGCGAGTTTCGGTACGCATATATGTAGAGACCTTAGGTTGAGACTAAATACCGCCGGTGAGAGGGCCGGCAGAGGCTGTGCGCAAGAAATTCCATTGATTCCCCGGGGGCAATCTAACAGAGCATGGCACCGGGAAAGAAATCAATCCGTTTGCATGCATCGGGAATTCCGCTGCGGGTCATCCGAAATACCAGGGGAGACAGCGCCCCGGCCCTGGAAACGGGCTTTGCAGGAAGGGCTGCGTTTCTCAGGCGGAGCCCTTCCTGCGCGACACCGTAGCGGCACCGCTAATCCGTGAGGTCTCTACTTCCCACGGCCCCCGATCGTCGCATGACCCCCTCAAGCCGGCCTCAGCCCAGCCTCAAGCCGTCCTCAAGATCCGGTCAGGATCGGCTCAAGGGCCGCTCCTGTTTGAGCCGCTGGCTGCGGCGCGTCACTCCCGCTCTGCAGCCAGGTCCCCGAGGATCCGCGCCAGCTCCGCCCTGTCCTCGTCCGGCAGGACGGAGAAGTACTCGCCGGCCTCGCGCGACCGGTCTGAAAGCACCGCCTCCCGCAGGCGCTCCCCCGCTTCGGTCAGGGTCAGCAGCATGGCACGCCGGTCCGCCGGATGGGTCCGGCGCTCCACCAAACCCTTGGCTTCCAACTGGTCCACCACCTCCGTGGCGGACCTCGGCGCAATATTCAGCCGCTGAGCCAGTTCCTTCAGCCGGAGCCCGGTCCCGCATCCCGGGCCGGACGCACTGCCCTGGTGCCCGGCCCGCGCCACGGCACCCATCGCCCGGAACTGGTGCGGGGTCAGCTCATAGGGGGCCAACTGCTGCATCCAGCGTTTCCGCAGTCCACGGAACGCGGTATGCATCAGTTCCCCGAGGGCTGCGGGATCGGTCGTCGTCATGCCTACAGTGTACCCATTTCGCAGGTAGCCACATAATGAGGTAACCTCTGCAATAGCTGCCGATTCGCATCTCGGGCAGCACAGGAGGAACCATGGCTATTCCCGACGCGGCCCCTCAGGGCCCCGGAAGCGGCAGAGGACCAGGCGGCGGCCGCGGCCCCGCGAAACTGAATCCCGCCGACCAAAAACAGCTGAACCGGCATCCGGTTCAGCTGCGGCGCATCGCCGCGCTGTTCGCCCCGCACAAGGGGACCATCGCCGTCGTCGTTCTGCTGATCACCGCCTCATCCGTGGTCGGCCTGGCCCAGCCGTTCCTGGTCCGGGCGGTGATTGATGATGCGCTGCCCCACGGCAACACCCGCCTGCTGCTGTTCCTCACGGCATCGATGGTGGGTGTGGCGGCACTGACCGCCGCCATCGGCGTCGTCCAGACCTGGATGGCCACCGGTATGGGCCAGCGCGTGATGCACACCCTGCGGGTCCGGTTGTTTACGCATCTGCAGGCCCAGTCATTGGGCTTTTTCACCCGCACCCGCGGGGGAGAGGTGCAGTCGCGGCTCACGCATGACATCTCCGGCATGCAGTCCGTGGTCACCACCACCGCTACGGGCGTCGCATCGAACCTCACGACGGCGGTCGCCACCGCCGTGGCCATGGTGGCACTGTCCCCCGGGCTCACCCTCATTTCACTGGTTGTCCTGCCGCCCGCCATCTGGCTCTCCCGCCGCGTGGCAATCATCCGGCGCGATGTCACCGATGAACGCCAGCGTGAACTCGCCGCCCTGCATACCCAGGTGGAGGAGGGGCTTTCAGTTTCGGGCGTCCGGCTGGCCAAAACACTGGGCACCGTCCCGCGCGACGCGGAACGGTTCCGCGCCCGCTCCGAAACCCTGGTGGGGCTGGAGCTGCGCAGCCAGTTGGCCGGCCGGTGGCGGATGGCGACCATGCAGATTGTCTTTGCAGCCATCCCGGCCGTCATTTACCTGGCCGCCGGATTCCCGGCCACCAGCGGCGGCATGACCATCGGCACCCTGGTGGCCTTCACCGGGCTGCAGGCCGGCATCTTCCGGCCGGTCATGGGCCTGCTGAACATTGGCGTGCAGTGGGTGACCGCGCTGGCCTTCTTCAGCCGGATCTTCGAATACCTGGACCTCGAGCCGGAAATCCGCCCGGCCGCCAATCCGGTCCGCCTGGACCCGGCTGCCGTCCGCGGCGACGTGCGGTTCGAGAACGTGCACTTTGCGTACGACGACGGCACCGAAGTCCTCCACGGCATCGATCTGGCGCTGCCCGCAGGCACCGCCACCGCCGTCGTCGGCCCCACCGGCTCCGGCAAGAGCACCCTCGCGTCCCTGCTGCCGCGGCTCAATGACACCGGGTCGGGGCGCGTGAGCATTGACGGGGTGGATGTACGCGACCTGGCACCCGAGGACCTGGCCCGGATTGTCGGCGTCGTCTCGCAGGAGACCTACCTGATCCACGCGACCATCCGCGAGAACCTGCTGCTGGCCGATCCGGAGGCGGGCGACGGGCGTCTGTGGTCCGCACTCGCTGCTGCACAGATGGCCGACACCGTCGGTTCCCTGCCCGAGGGACTGGACACCATGGTGGGCGCGCGCGGTCACCGTTTCTCCGGCGGCGAGCAGCAGCGCCTGGCGATTGCGCGGACCATCCTGCGCAATCCGCCTGTGTTGGTGCTGGATGAAGCCACCTCGGCGCTGGACAACACCACCGAGGCCCAGGTTCAGGCCGCGCTTGAGCACCTGTCCGCCGGGCGGACCACCCTGACCATCGCACACCGGCTGTCCACCGTCGAAAACGCGGACCAGGTGGTGGTGCTCGACGCCGGCCGCGTCATCGAGCGCGGCACACCTGCCGAGCTGAAAGCCGCCGGCGGGGCCTTCGCCCGCCTGGCCGCGCACACTGCAGCCGCAGAGGATGGCATGCCTGCAGCAGTGCGTTAGTCCCGGCAGAGGCAGAACGGGTGGCCCGCCGGATCCAGGAAGACCCGGAAGGTTTCGCCCGGCTGGTACGCGTGCTTGGTTGCACCGAGGGCCAGCACCGCCGCTTCCGCCTCATCCAGGTCATCCACATCAACGTCGATGTGCATTTGCTGGGGAACATCCTGGTCCGGCCAGACCGGCGGAGTGTAATTCTCCACGTGCTGGAAGCAGTAGCGCCGCCCGGTGACGTCGGAGACATCTGTCCAGTTGCCGTAGGGCTGATCCTCGTGGAGGTTCACCTTCCACTCAAGGAGGGCACCGTAGAAGGTGGCGAGGGCAACTGGGTCCGGGCAGTCGAGGACAGTGGTGGGATTGCGCGCGATAGCCATGGCCGGAAGCCTAGGGCGCTTTAATGCCGGACACAATGGCTCCTCGGACTCCGTGGACGGCGAGGGAGTGCGGCTAGGACTGGCAGAGGCAGAACGGATGGCCGGCAGGGTCCAGGAACACCCGGAAGCTGGTGCCCGGCTGGTGCGGATGCTTGGTGGCCCCAAGCAGGAGCACCGCCGCTTCCCCCTCATCCAGGTCATCCACGTCCATGTCGATGTGCATTTGCTGGGGAACGTTCTGGTCCGGCCACGCGGGCGGTGTGTAATTCTCCACTCGCTGGAACGCGAACCGCTGGCCGGTGGTGTCCGTGATATCGGCCCAGCCGTGGTCATCCACCTTCACCTTCCAGTCGAGGAGGGCGCCGTAGAAGCCCGCGAGTGCTGCAGGATCCGGGCAGTCGATAACAGTGTTGGGAACGCGTGCAATAGCCATGGCAGGAAGAGTAGGGCAACCGCAGCCGTTCGTCACGGGGGTTTTGTGTGGTCAGCCCCGGACCTGAAGCAGGCGGCTGAGGGCGGCCAACGCGTCACCGGCCGCTTCCAGTGCCTCCCGCTGCTCTTCGTCCAACTGCGCGATACCGGCGCGGATGGGCCCGGCCCAGGCGGCGGCGATGCTCTCGTTCTGTGCGCGGGCTTCCTCCGTGGGCTCCAGATGGCTGACCCGACGGTCCGTGGGGCTGCTGGAACGGGTAAGCAAACCCCGCTCGGTCAGGTTCCGCACTGCGGCACTGGCGTTGCTCTGCTTCAACCCCATCACCCGCGCCAGTTCGGTCACGGTCAGGCCCGGAGCATCGAGTACGTGCTTGAGCACGGCCAGATCAGTGGCCGGAAGCGGATCCATGCCGGTGATGTCCGGCGCCTTGCGGTGGACGTTCCACGACAAGTCCCGCAACAGGTCCGCCAGTTCACGCTGTGCCGCGGGCACGCCGTCGTTGCTCATGCCCACCATCCTAACGCATATCTTGACATATATATGTTTACATATGCTATGCTCGCTCGGCACTCTTACGGTCTTAGAAGAAGGTTTATTCATGACGAGCACTTCGCTCTCCGCTCCACCCGCCAAGCCGCCGGTTAAGCGGCCCGCCGGGGCCATGCTGACGGGTATTCTGGCCCTGCTGACCGCAGTGGCCCCCCTGTCCATCGACATGTACCTGCCGGCCTTCCCGCATATGGCCGAAGACCTGGACACCACGGCCACGGGCATCCAGCTCACCATGACCGCATTCCTGGTGGGCCTGGCTTTGGGCCAGCTGCTGATCGGCCCGCTCTCCGACGGCGTTGGACGCCGCCGTCCCCTGCTGATCGGCTCCTTTGTGGCCCTGGTGGCGACGGTGATCTGCGCCGTCGCGCCGAACGTGGAAATCCTCACCGCAGCCCGCTTCCTGCAGGGCCTGGGCGGTGCCGCCGGCATTGTGCTGGCCCGCGCCATTGTCTCCGACACCTCCCGCGGCCCGGCCGCCGCGAAGCTGCTGGGCGTCCTGACCATGATCAGCGTCATCGCCCCGGTCATCGGCCCGCTCGCCGGCGGCGCCATTCTGTCCGCAGGCAGCTGGCGGACCGTGTTCTGGGTCCTGGCCATCCTGGTGCTGCTGATGTTCCTGGGCGCATTGTTCGGCGTTCGGGAGACCTTGCAGGACGAAGACCGCAACCGCGGCGGCCTCAAAACCACGTTCCAGGTGGCGGGCATTGTCCTGCGCAACCGCAATTACACCGGCTACCTCCTGACCTTCTGCTTCGCCTTCGCCGGCCTCTTCGCGTACATTGCCGCCTCGCCGTTCGTGGTGCAGAACATCCTCGGCCTGTCCGAGACCCGTTTCTCGCTGATCTTCGCCATGAACGCGGTAGCCATCACCCTCGTGAGCGCCGTCGCCGCAGCCCTCGCCGGCAAGGCCCCCTACCGCACCATGATCTCCATCGGCCTGGCGGCGGGGCTCCTGGCAGCCGCAGGCATGCTCATCTCGGTCACCAACGGCACCCCGATGGTCCCCACACTGGTGCTGTTCGCCGTGTTCCAGGGCTCCATGGGCATGGTCTTCGGCAACGCCACGGTGCTGGCGCTGGAAGAAGCCGGCCACCATGCCGGCACGGGTTCTGCCTTCCTGGGTTCCCTGCAGTTCCTGCTGGCCGCCCTCGTCTCGCCGCTGGTGGGCCTCTGGGGTGAGGAGACCGGTGTGCCGATGGGCGTGGCCATGATCGGCTTCCTGGTTCTCGCCGCTGCGTCCTATCTGCTCCTGACCCGCAGGACCACCTCTGCGGAAGCCCAGGCCCCGTCGGTCTAGGCCCGGCAGGAATACGCTGCTCCCCGGAAGCCGGATTTCATCCTCCCCGGCCCGGGGAGCTGTTGTATGTTGGCACCCCCGGGGATAACTTGTCCGCCATGAGACTCACCGGGGAATTCCTGATCGTCATGTGGACGCTCCTTGCCATCGCGCTGACGGCGTCCGTCGTCGGCATCCGTAGGCATCTGGCCCGGCTCAAGATTCCGAATTGGACAGCGGGTATTCCTCCGGCCCCGACCGGGAATGAAACGGGCCGCCCTCCTGCGAAGGAAGGGCGGCCCGTTTGCCACTGGCGGGGATGTCCGGAAGCTAGCTTCGGACCGGTTCCTCCACCTCGGCGTGGTTATCCTCGGCGTGCGGGTGGCGCCGCTCCAGGGACGCACCCTCGACGTCGACGTCCGGCAGGATCTTGTCCAGCCACTTCGGCAGCCACCAGGCCTTGTCTCCGGCCAGGTGCATCAGGGCCGGGATGAGCAGCATCCGCACCACAAAGGCGTCCACCAGGACACCGAAGGCCAGGGCGAAGCCGATGGGCCGGATCATGGTGCTGTGCGAGAAGATGAACCCGCCGAACACGGAGACCATGATGATCGCGGCAGCGGTCACCACGGAGCGGCCGTTCCGGAAGCCCTGCATCACGGCCACGCGGGCCGGGGAACCATGCACGAAGGCCTCGCGCATGCCGGAGCCCAGGAAGAGCATGTAGTCCATGGCCAGGCCGAACAGGATGCCCACCAGGATGGTCGGCAGGAAGTTCAGCACCGGGCCCGGGGTCTCCACGCCGAAGACGCCGGACAGCCAGCCCCACTGGTAGATGGCCACCACGCCGCCGATGGCCGCGAAGTAGGACAGAATGAAGCCCAGCGTCGCGATCACCGGAACAAAGATGGACCGGAAGACCAGGATCAGGATCAGCAGCGACAGACCCACCACTACGCCCAGGTAGACGGGGAGCGCTTCGGAGAGCTTTTCGGAAATGTCGATGTTGCCGCTGGCCGTACCGGCCACGCCCAGCTCCACGTCACCGTTGTCGGTGTCGATCGGTGACAGGTCCCGCAGTGTGTGCACCAGTTCCTGGGTGGACTCGCTGGTGGGACCTTCGGACGGGATGACCTGGAAGGCGGTGACGGTGCGGTCCTCGGAGGAGCCGATGGGGGCTACGGCCGCCACGTTGTCCTGGTCGAACAGCGTCCGGGCGATCTCGCCCTGCGCCACCAGGGCTTCTTCCTCGTTCGGGTTGCCGGGCAGGTCCGCGACCACCAGCAGGGAGCCGTTCTGGCCCTCTCCGAACTTCTGCGAGACGGCTTCATAGGCCCGGTACTGGGTGGTGTCGTGGGCCTCGGAGGACCCGTCGGGCAGGTTGGTGCGCAGGTCCAGCGCCGGAATGGCGATGACCAGCAGCCCCGCGATGGACAGCACTACGGTGAGCACGGCGCGCAGCGTGGACATCTGCTTCACCGGAATGGATTCCGGCTTGCCGGCCGAGGCGGAGGCACCGTGGTCCTTCTCATGTGCCGCGCGCTCCTTGCGGCTGAGGATCCGCATGCCGGCCAGCTTGAGCAGGGCCGGAGTCAGTGTGGTGGCGACCATGACGGCAATGGCGACGCAGGCCGCACCCACGGTGCCCATCAGGCCCAGGAAGGGGATGCCGGTGATGTTCAGGGCCAGCAGGGCGATGAATACCGTGGCTCCGGCAAACACCACTGCGTTGCCGGAGGTGCCGTTGGCCAGGGCAATGGATTCCTCCACTGCATAGCCGGCCTTCAGCTGGCGGCGGTGCCGGTTGACGATGAACAGGGCGTAGTCGATGCCCACGGCCAGGCCGAGCATCACGCCGAGGATGGGGGTGACGGACGCCATTTCGACGACGCCGGAGAAGGCCAGGGCGCCCGCGGCACCAATGCCCACACCGATCAATGCGGTCACCAGCGGCAGGCCGGCACCGATGAAGGTGCCCAGCATTACCACCAGAACGACGGCGGCAACCGCGAGGCCTACGACCTCGCCGACACCCAGGATGCTGGGGACGCCGGCGGATACCTCCGAGGAGAAGTCCACCTTGACGCCGTCGACCGTCTCGTTGTCAAAGGCCGCGACCAGGGCGTCCTTGGTTTCCTGTTCGACCTCCATCTGGGTCTCGCTGAAGACGACGTTGACCACTGCCGCACTGCCGTCCTCGGAGACGGTACGGATCTCGGTGGCCATCTCCAGCAGGGCAGCGCCCTGTTCGGCCTGCACGGCGCCGGCTTCCAGTTCGGCACTCTTGGCGTCCAGCTCAGCGCGGCTGGCGTCCAGGGTGGCCTGCTGGGCATCGAGCTGGGCCAGCATTTGAGCCGGAGCACCGCCCGCTTCGGCCTGCTGCCGGGCTGCATCGAGCTGGGCCTGGCCGCTCTCGAGCTGGGCACGCCCCTGCTCAATCTGGGTGCGGCCCGCATCAACCTGTGCCTGGCCGTCCTGAAGCTGCTGGGCCTGTGCGGCACGGTCCGCCTCGGTGGCAAACGGGTCCACCACGGTTTCCACGCCGTCGATGTTCGATGCCTCGGCGATCACGGCGGAAATTTCCTGTTTCTGGTCATCCGTGAAGGCGGAGCCGTCCTCAGTCTGGACCACCACCGAGCCGGAGCCGCCGGAAGCCGCAGGGAGTTTCTCCTGCAGGTGGTTGGTGACCTGGGTGGTGGGGGTGTCCGGGATGGAGAAGCCGGTCGCAAGCGTGCCGCCGAAGAGCATAAACGCCGCTCCGGCAACCACAAGCACTCCGATCCATGCCGCGAGCACGGTTTTCGCGCGGCGGGCGGCCGCGGCTCCGAGGCGGTAGAGGAATTCAGCCATTTGGGGGTCTGTCCTTATATGGGATTGGGTGGAAACTACGGGTGGAGTGAATGAGGGGAAGCAGGGCCGGGGACATAGCCCGAGCGCACCTTTTCCAGGAGCGCGTCCAGCAGTTCTGCCCAGATCCGGCGGGACTCGGAGGTATCCACGGCGCCGGTGGCGCAGTGCCAGTGGTGATACAGCACGCCCAGCCCGCTGGTCAGAGCACCCACGAGCAGGTGCACACTGAGCCGATCGGCTTCGGGATAGCGGGTAAGCATGGCGGCTGAGAGCCGTTCACTGAGTTCGGTGAATGCGCGCAGGGCGATGGGGTGCGCCGAGGCCTGGGCCGGCAACGGAATAGGCCCGTTGCCGAGCAGCCGGGTCAGGTAGGCCATGGGTGCCACCAGATCCGCAGTCCTGAAGGTTTCGGCGATTTCCTCGAACATGCCCGGGCGTCCGACGTCGGACACGGGAACGGCAATCAGGCGTTCGACTGCGGCACTGAGGACGTCGCTGCACACCTCGGAAACGATGTCCCGGACGGACCCGAAGTGATTGAACACCGTGCGGCGGGAAACCTCGGCGCGCTGGGCCAGCTCATCCACGGTGAAGTCCGTGGTCTGGCGGTCATGCATGAGCGCCGCTGCGGCTGCCACAATGGCCTGCCGGTGGCGGTCCTTGAGCGCCTTGCGGCGGTCTTCAGAGGGAACAGTGATCTGCACGCTTCTACAGTACGTACCTGATTGCACTGGGTGCAAACGGTTCCGAAAGGTGCCTTAGTATCGGCCGCCCTCCGGCTGCGGTGCATTGTTGAGCATTGCCAGGTCCTCATCACTGAGCATCAGGTCTCCGGCGGCCGCATTCTCCCGCAGATACTTCGGCGTTTTGGTGCCCGGGATCGGAATGACCCGCCGCCCCTGCGCCGCTACCCACGCCAGCGCCACCTGCGACGGCGTGGCACCGATCCGCTCGGCAACCTCGCGGACCCGCTGCACAATGGCGAGGTTCGCCTTGAGGTTCTCCTGCTGGAAGCGGGGAAGCCGGCGGCGCATATCGTCGGCAGGCAGCTGGTCGAAGGAAGTGAACCGGCCCGTGAGGAAACCGCGGCCCAGCGGCGAGAAGGGCAGGAACGCCATGCCGTGCTCCTCGCAGTAGGGCACGACGTCGGCCAGCCGGTCCCGGGTCCACAGCGAGAGCTCGGATTGGACGGCCGTCACCGGATGCACCGACCGGGCCAGTTCAATCTGCTCCACGCTCGCCTCCGAAATACCGATGGCGCGGGCCTTCCCGTCGCGGACGGTCTGCGCCATGGCAGCCCAGGATTCCTCCAGCGGCACGTTCGGATCCACCCGGTGCAGAATATAGAGATCCACGTGGTCCGTGCCCAGCCGGCGCAGGCTGGCGTCAATGGACGTGCGGATATGGTCCGGAGAACCGTTCTTCGCCAGCCCCGGCATGGTTCCGGCAGCCGGGGACTCTGTGCTGATTTCCAGGCCCACTTTGGTGGACAGGACCGCCCGCTCCCGGTAGCCGTCCTTCAGCGCCCGGCCCACCAGTTCCTCGTTCGTGTACGGGCCGTACACATCGGCGGTGTCGATGAGGGTGGCACCGAGTTCAATGGCGCCGCGGATCACCGAAATCGATGTCTCGTCGTCACGCTTCGCCTCCATGTCATAGGCATAACTCATGCCCATACAGCCCAGACCGATGACGCCGACCTCGGGTCCGCCGGTTCCCAGGGTAGTTGTGCGCACGGCACGCTCCTCTTCTGTTGGTCCTGCGGGTACGCTCCCCAAGGCCGGGGACGCCTACTTCCCAAGGTTAAGAGGGAACGGCCTCCCGCGGCAGAGGGAACGGGCCTGGATGCTCCTAGAGCCCTTTGCCCGGGTTGAGGATGCCCAATGGATCCAGGGCGGTCCGGATGGTGTTCATGACTTCCAGGGACACCTTGCCCACCTCCTCCTCCAGCCAGTCCCGCTTCAGCAGCCCGATCCCGTGCTCGCCGGTCAAGGTGCCGCCCAGCTTGTGCGCAAGATGGAACATTTCCCCCAGCGCCGCTTTCGCCGGACCGGAGGTCACTGAATCCTCCGGGTCCAGCACGATCATCGGGTGCAGGTTCCCGTCCGAGGCATGCGCAATGGTGAAGATGCGGACCCCGGTGCGCGCCGAGATTTCTTCGAGCCCGCTCACCACTTCCGCCAGCCTGCCCCGGGGAACACCGATGTCGCCGATGGATACCCGCCCCAGCTTTTCCAGTGAGGGGATGGCTTCCCGGCGCGCGGTCAGCAGCGCGGCGGCGTGCTCGTCATCCACGGCCTTCTCGCAGCTGCCCAGGGGTTCCAGGACATCCATCACTACTTCCTGCTCAAGGAACGCTCCGAACCCGTCCGTCTGCACCAGCAGGAACGCTCCGCCCTTGGACCGGTAACCGGTGCCCATGGCCATGTCCACGGCTTCCAGCGTGGGCCCGTCCATCAGTTCCATCACCGAGGGCTGGATCCGGGCGGCGACGACGGCGGAGGCGGCCCTGGCTGCCGTGGTGACATCGGGGAAGAACGCTGCCACCGTGGCGGTGTGCACCGGCATCGGGCGCAGCCGGAGGGTGGCTTCAACCACCACGCCGAGGGTCCCCTCCGAGCCGATCATCAGGGCATTGAGGTCATACCCGCTGACGCCCTTGATGGTTTCCCGCCCGGTGCGCAGTTCCCGGCCGTCCGCCAGGATCACCCGAAGGGCCAGCACGGATTCCCGGGTGACGCCGTACTTGGCGCAGCGCATGCCTCCCGCATTGGTGGCGATGTTGCCTCCGATGCTGCAGATGGCCGTGCTCGCCGGGTCCGGAGCGTAGAACAGTCCGTATTCAGCGGCCGCAGCGTTGAGGTCCGCGTTCAACACCCCGGGTTCCACCACGGCCAGCTGTTCCTGCGGGTCGATGCGCAGGATCCGGTTCATGCCCGAGACATCCAGGACCAGCTCACCGGCACGGGAGGACGACGCCGCCGCCAGGCCGGTGCCGGCGCCGCGCGGAACCACCGGGATGCGGTGTTCCGAAGCCATCCGGAGGGTGGTGACGACGTCGTCCGGCGTCCGGGCGAACACCACACCGTCCGGCAGCGAGTCCGGAACGAAACCGGAGCGGTCGGTACTCACCCGCTGCCGGTCCGCCTCCAGGAAGGAGACGGAGGGGAAACCGCTGAGGACGGTACGCTCCGGAGCGGCGGCGACGTCGGCGGAAACGGGATCGAGGGAGTGCGTGCTCACGGAATTTCTCCTTGTAGTTCGGAAACGCAGTTCGGGACGCGTGGGCGCCGCCGGTAAACGAAGGGCGGCTCGGGGCTACGGGACCATCCACCCCAGGATCGAGGTGGACTGCAGCCAGATCAGCACCGTGATGAACGCCAGCAGGCCAAGACTCCACCCGATGAGTTTGCGCAGCAGCGTCCCTTCCGCCCCTTCGAGCCCGACGGCAGCGGAGGCGATAGCCAGGTTCTGCAGCGAGAGCATCTTGCCCATCACTCCGGCGGAGGAATTGGCCGCTGCCATCAGGGTGGGCGAAAGCCCGGTTTCATTCGCGGCAGCAACCTGCAGGGCGCCGAAGAGGGAATTCGACGACGTATCGGAACCCGTGAGGGCCACCCCGATCCAGCCCAGCAGCGGTGAGAGCAGCGCGAAGAAACCGCCGGCGGAGGCCAGGGCAACGCCGAGGGTGGTGGTCTGCCCGGACAGGTTCATCACAAAGGACAGTGCCAGCACGGAGCAAACCGTCAGGATAGTCCAGCGCAGCTGCATAAGTGTTTCCCCGTAGACGCGGACACCGCGGCGCGGTGCGATCCGGTACAGCACCATGGTCACGATTCCGGAGAAAAGCAGCAGTGTTCCGGTGGCGCGGATGTGGTCAAAGCGCAGCGTCTGGGCCGCTACCGGCTTGCCGTTGGATCCGGTGACATCCAGGCCCGGCCACAGGAAGGTGGTGCTCCCGATGCTGGTCAGCCAGGTCTTGACCGCGGGGATCTGGGCGATGGAGAACACGGTAATGATCACCAGGTAGGGGGCAATGGCCATCCAGACGTCATGGCGCGGCGGCCGCCCCGTCTGCGGGGTGCCCGGTCCGGCGGCGCCTCCGGCCGGCCTTTCAGCATCGCCGCCCCCCACTGCTGTGGCTCCTCCGGACATCCGCCCCGTTCCGGACCCCGCCCCTGTACCGCGCCCGGATCCGGTGAGGGTGTCCGTTCCGGTCCGACTGTCAGCTCCGGCGGATCCTGCTTCCGTAAGGGAGGCAGCTTCCCCCGCCTTTTCGCTTTCCCGGGTCTCCCCGGTCATGCCGATAATCTCCGCCGGCTGCCAGACACGGAGCATCAGCAGCACCGCGATCACGGTCACCACGGCGGCAACAACGTCGGTCAGTTCCACGATGAAGTAGTTCGACGCGACAAACTGCGCCAGGCCGAAGGCGGCCCCGGCGACCAGCGCCACCGGCCACGTCTGCCGCAGGCCGCGCTTGCCGTCCACCAGGAAAACCAGGATCAACGGAACCACCAGGGCAATGAACGGCGTCTGCCGTCCGGTCATGGAGGCAAGTTCCTGCAGCGGGATGCCGGTGACGCCGTTCAGCGCAATGATGGGCGCGGCCATCGCGCCGAAGGCCACCGGCGCAGTGTTGGCCAGCAGCGCCACCATGGCGGATTTCAACGGCTTCATTCCGGCTGCCATCAGCATGGCAGCCGCGATGGCCACCGGCGCACCGAAACCTGCCAGGGATTCCAGCAGCGCGCCGAAGCAGAAGGCGATCAGGATGGACAGGATGCGCAGATCATCGGAAATGGAGCGGATGGTGCGGCCCAGGACCTCGAACCAGGGTGTTGCCACGGTGAGTTTGTAGATCCACAAGGCATTGATCAGGATCCAGAGGATGGGAAAGATGGCGTAGAACGCGCCCAGACCCGTGGCCGACAGGACCTGCCCCACCGGCATCTGCCAGCCGATCACTGCGAGGATGATGGACAGCGCGAGGCTGATCAGGGCCGCCTGATAGGCCTTCATTCGAAATACCCCGAGCAGGACAAAGAGGATCAGCAGCGGCAGTGCGGCCAGGATGGCGGAAAGGGCCAGGGAACCGGCAATCGGGTCAAGCGGCTGTTGAAAGGCAGCAGTCGTCACAAAAACTCCTTTGTTTTTGTTGCCACATCCACGATGATGCTGCGTTTGACCCTAGGCCCGTACCCTGTCCGGGTCAACGGTTCGCATCCACTCGGGGAAACCCCGAGCCGCCCGGCGGAACCGGTTAAATGCCGCCGCGGTTCCCGGACCATGATGGCCCGGGAACCGCGGCGGGGGGCGGAATGCGCGTTGGCTTGGTAAATCTATTGCCGCGGGTCCGGATTGCGCGGTTCTTCACTGCCCATATCCGCTGCACCGAAAAACTTTTCCGCGGGGGAATCCGTACTTGAATTGGCCCGCGCCATCAGCTCCGGATGGTGGAGATCCAAGGCGGGACGCTCCGAGCGGATCTTGGGCAGCGAGGTGAAGTTGTGGCGCGGGGGCGGGCAGGACGTAGCCCATTCCAGCGAGCCGCCGAAGCCCCAGGGGTCATCCACTTCAACCTTCTTGCCGTGGCGCCAGGTGATGTACACGTTCCAGAAGAACGGAATCATCGACAAGGCCAGGATGCCGGACCCGATGGTGGACAGCTGATTCATCCCGGTGAAGTTGTCCTCCACCAGATAGTCCGCGTAGCGGCGCGGCATGCCCAGGACGCCCAGCCAGTGCTGGATGAGGAATGTGGTGTGGAAGCCGAGGAAAAGCAGCCAGAAGTGGATCTTGCCCAGGCGTTCGTTGAGCATCTTTCCGGTCCACTTGGGCCACCAGAAGTAGAAGCCGGCGAACATTGCGAAGACCACGGTGCCGAAGATGACGTAGTGGAAGTGCGCCACCACAAAGTAGGTGTCCGAGACGTGGAAGTCCAGCGGAGGCGAAGACAGGATGATGCCGGTCAGGCCGCCGAACAGGAACGTGATGAGGAAGCCGAGGCTCCACAGCATGGGCGTCTCGAACGTGATGGAGCCGCGCCACAGGGTGCCGATCCAGTTGAAGAACTTCACGCCCGTGGGCACCGCAATCAGCATCGTCATGAAGGCGAAGAAGGGCAGCATGACGGCGCCGGTCACGTACATGTGGTGTGCCCAGACCGTCACGGACAGGGCGGCGATGGCGATGGTGGCGAAGACCAGGCCCTTGTAGCCGAAGATGGATTTGCGGCTGAACACCGGAAAAATTTCGGACACGATGCCGAAGAACGGCAGCGCGATGATGTAGACCTCGGGGTGGCCGAAGAACCAGAACAGGTGCTGCCACAGGATGGAGCCGCCGCGTTCAGGGTTGTAGATCTCGGCGCCGAAGCGGCGGTCCGCGCCCAGGGCGAAGAGCGCTGCCGCCAGGGGCGGGAACGCCATCAGGACCAGGATGGAGGTCACCAGGGTGTTCCAGGTGAAGATGGGCATCCGCCACATGGTCATGCCGGGGGCCCGCAGGCAGATGATGGTGGTGACAAAGTTGACGGAGCCCAGAATGGTGCCGAATCCGGAGAGCGCCAGCCCGAAGACCCATAGATCTCCACCGAGTCCGGGACTGAAGGTCACGCTGGACAGGGGCGTATAGGCCGTCCAGCCGAAGGACGCGGTGCCCTGCGGGGTGATGAACCCGGACAATGCCAGCGTCGAGCCGAACAGGAAGAACCAGAACGCGAGCGCATTCAGGCGGGGGAACGCGACATCCGGCGCTCCGATCTGCAGCGGCATCATCACGTTGGCAAAGCCGGCGAACAGCGGCGTGGCGAACATCAGCAGCATCGCGGTGCCGTGCATCGTGAACAGCTGGTTGTACTGCTCCCTGGTCTGCAGGATCTGCATGCCCGGCTCAAACAGCTCGGCACGGATCAGCAATGCCATCACGCCGGCAAAGCAGAAAAAGATGAAGGACGCGATCAGGTACATGAACCCGATGGTTTTATGGTCCGTTGAGGTGATCCATTGGACGACTATCCGTCCCTTGGACACCGGCACCACCCGGGGTGCAACGTATGTTCCGTCCGGTTCCGCGGTGTATTTCACTGTCGACATGGAACTATCCCGATCCGCCGAAGGGTACTGCCCTGCCAGGAACGACCTGTGCTTCGTATCGTAGGGCGGCGGCGGACGCCCCGCCAGACCCCACGGCGCAATATGTGGGGGACAATCCGGGTGGCGGGCTCACCGGCGGTACCGCCGCCTGCTCTCCGGCCCGCTGCCGGCGTGCCGCCCGCGGTGCCGAAGGCGCAAAGGGCAAGGCACAATCGAAGGATGGACAACCGCACCCCTGCACCCGAAACACCCAGGACGGCCGTGATTACCGGGGCCGGCTCGGGGATTGGCCGCGCCACCGCCCGCGCCTTTCTCGCAGCCGGCTTCCGGGTAGTCCTGGCTGGACGGCGCGAAACGGAACTGCGGGAAACAGCCGGCGGATCCGCTGACGCGCTGGTCCTGCCGGCGGACGTCACGGTGCCCGACGACGTCGAACGGCTGTTCGCCGCGGCCATCGGCGCGTTCGGGCGCGTGGATGTCCTGTTCAACAATGCCGGAACCTTCGGCCCGGTCGGCAGCATTGACGAGCTGAGCATCGAGGACTGGAACCGTACCCTGGCGGTGAACGTCACCGGCACCATGCTGTGCTCGGCGGCTGCGGTGCGGCACATGAAGGCCCAATCCCCGCAGGGCGGCCGGATCATCAACAACGGGTCCGTGTCGGCGCACACGCCCCGTCCGCTGTCGGCTGCGTATACGGCCACCAAGCACGCCGTGACCGGGCTGACCAAAGCGATAGACCTGGACGGGCGCCCCTTCGGTATCAGCTGCGGGCAGATCGACATCGGCAATGCCGCCACCGAACTGCTCGCCGGCATCGGCGGCGGACAGGGAGCGCTGCAGGCCGACGGCACCCGGGCCGTGGAACCCGCATTTCCCGCGGAAGAGGCTGCAGCCGCGGTGCTGTTCATGGCCTCTGCGCCAGCGTCGGCCAACGTGCGTTCCCTGGTGCTCACCGCGGCCGGCATGCCGTTCGGCGGCCGCGGCTAGGTCCCCGCCCCTAGGTTTCCCGAGCCTTCCGGGTCTGCTTCCCGCTGGCCTTCCGAAGCGCCTGGACCAACTCGCCCTTCGTCATCTTGGAACGCCCGGAGATTTCCAGCCTGGCCGCCAGGGCGTAGAGATGCTCCTTGGAGGCGTTGGCGTCCACTCCCCCGGCCGTCTCCTTGGATGAGCTGCGGCCTTCTTCCGCCTTGGCATCCGAAGGACCCCTCTGCTCCTTTTCCTCCCAATGGTCGCCCACCTTCTCGTGGGTGCGTTTCAGGGACGCGTAGGCCGTACGGGCCGCCCGTTCGCCGTCGCCGTATTCCTCCTCCGCGGAATCGTAGGTTTTGGCAAAGGTGTCCTGGGCTTTTGCCTCCGAGCGCTGCAGCGTGGACGGCAGTTCGTTCTTCAGTGCGCGGTTCTTCTTTCCGGTCTTGGGCATTAGCGTCCCTCTCCGTCTCGGGTGCTTCGGCTTACCTGCGGGTTTATCACCCTTGGCGGGCGGGCTCAAGCAAAAAACTCCTCCGCTGCTCCCGGCAGTATCCGGGAACGGCGAAGGAGCTTTTGCCGCAGCCGGCAAGTCGGTGCGGGCCGGCGGCAGCTGCTAGGCAGTGGCGGCGGCGGCCTCGATGTCGTCGTCGTCAATGCCCAGCATCTCCAGCTTTCCGCTCCTGCGGTCTGCCAGGTACTGCTTCATTTCCTTCTTGATTACGGGCAGCAGCAGGTACACGCCGAGCAGGTTCACGAACGCGCAGACAAAGAGCGCGGCGTCCGCGAAGCTGATGACCTGGCTGAAGGACAGGACGCAGCCGGCCACGGTGAAGGCCAGGAAGATGACCTTGTAGGTGATCTCCCGGCGACGGCCGCGGCCGAAGAGGTACTCCCAGGACTTCAGGCCGTAGTAGGACCAGGTGATCAGCGTGGAGTAGGCGAAGAGTGCGACGGCGATGGACAGCACGATCGGGAACCACGGCAGGACGGTGGCGAAGGCATCCGAGGTGAGGATGACGCCGTCGGGCGCGTCTCCGCCGGCCTGGACCTGGTCGATGCCGGCCTGCAGGCTGGGCGTGGAAGCCATGATGATGGCCAGGGCGGTCATGGTGCAGATAAGGACCGTATCCACGAGCGGTTCGAAGAGGGCCACGAAGCCTTCGCTGACCGGGCGGCGGGTTTTGACCGCCGAGTGGGCGATCGCCGCAGAGCCGACGCCCGCCTCGTTCGAGAAGGACGCGCGCTGGAAACCGACAATCATGACGCCGATGACGCCGCCCGCAAAGCCTTCGGGCCGGAAGGCGCCCTCGATGATGGCGCCGAACGCCGCCGGCACGTTCTCGAAGTTCACGATAATCACGAACAGGCACGCCAGGATGTAGATACCGCCCATGGCGGGAACCAGCTTGGAGGTGGTGGCACCGATCGATTTGATGCCGCCCAGGATCACTACGGCCACCAGGACAGCCAGGACCAGGCCGAAGATCAGGGCCGCCCCCGCGCTGCCCAGAAGGCCGTCATCCCCGCCGGTGACATTCTGGATCTGCGCAAAGGTCTGGTTGGCCTGGAACATGTTTCCGCCGGCAATGCCGAAGATCAGGATCGCCACGGCGAAGATACCCGTGAGGATCTTCGCCGGCCACCTGCCGAGCCGCCGAAAGGCCACCGGCAGGTACTTGAACGGGCCGCCGCTGATGGAACCGTCTTCATGCACTTCGCGGTACTTCACGCCGAGCGTGCATTCCGCGAATTTTGACGCCATGCCCAGCAGCCCGGCCAGGATCATCCAGAAGGTTGCACCGGGACCGCCCAGGGCCATGGCCGCGCCGACACCGGCGATGTTCCCGAGTCCGACGGTGCCGGACAGGGCGGAGGTGAGGGCCTGGAAGTGCGGCACTTCTCCCGGATCATCCTTGGAGGAGAATTTGCCGCGGATCACCTGCACCGCCACCTTCAGTCCGCGGAACTGGATGAAGCCGAAATAGATGGTGAAGATGATGCCGGCCAGGATCAGCCAGGCGACGACAACCGGGAAGCTGAAATCTCCGATGCTGACCGGGAAGAACACGATTCCCGAAAACACCGTGGTGATTGGCTCAAAAAAGGAGTTGACCGCGGCATCAATGGACCCGAGCAACCCACCGTCCTCCGATGCCGGTGCCATGGAAACTGCCCGTGCTGCGTTCACTGGATCGAACCCCTGTTTTCTGTAAGCGTGCTGTCGAATGCGACAACATAGCCTCGCTTAACCCAGTGGTATTGCACAAATCACATGCCGTACGTGAGACGGGCCGTCAGCACTCCACCACGTTGACGGCCAGCCCGCCGAGCGCGGTTTCCTTATACTTGGAGCTCATGTCCCTGCCGGTTTCCCGCATGGTCACGATGACTTCGTCCAGCGAGACCCGGTGCTCCCCGTCCCCCCAGAGCGCCATCTTGGCGGCATTCACGGCCTTCGCCGCACCGATGGCATTGCGCTCGATGCAGGGGACCTGCACCAGCCCGCCGATCGGATCACAGGTCAGGCCCAGGTTGTGCTCCATGGCGATTTCTGCGGCGTTTTCCACCTGTTCGGGGGTGCCGCCAAGGATTTCGGCGAGTCCCGCAGCGGCCATGGACGACGCCGATCCGACCTCGCCCTGGCAGCCCACCTCCGCTCCCGAGATGGAGGCCTGTTCCTTGTACAGCACCCCCACGGCGGCGGCGGCGAGCAGGAAGCGCACCACGACGTCGTCCTTCTGTTCCTGCGTCGCATTCTCCATGCCGGGGCCGTAATGGGTGGCGTAGAACATGACGGCCGGGATGATGCCGGCGGCGCCGTTGGTGGGAGCAGTGACCACCCGCCCGCCGGACGCGTTTTCCTCGTTGACGGCCAGCGCCACAAGGTTCACCCATTCCTGCCAGAACTTCGGGTCACGGTTCGGGTCCTCGGCGCGCAGCCGGGTGTGCCAGGCCGGAGCACGACGGCGGACCTTGAGTCCGCCGGGCAGCAGGCCGGTGCGGCGGATGGCGGAGTTCTTGCACTCCTCCATGACGTCGCGGATGTGCAGCAGTCCTGCACGGATTTCGGCTTCGGGGCGGGAAGCCCGCTCGTTAGCCAGCATGACCTCGCTGATGCTCAGTCCGCCGGCGGTGCAGTGCTGCAGCAGTTCGACGGCGGTGCGGAACGGATACGGCAGGTCAGACTTGCTGGCTTCCAGTTCCAGGGCGGCGGCCCGCTCCTCGCCCTCGCGGACGATAAAGCCGCCCCCCACGGAGAAGAAGGTGGCCTCCTGCAGGACGGAGCCGTCTGCGGCCAGGGCGGCGAATTTCATGCCGTTGGTGTGCCGCGGCAGCACTGTCAGCGGGTGCAGCACGATGTCTGCCTCGCCGTATTCCAGCGGGCAGGCGACGGCTCCGGGGATCTGGGCGCACAACTGCAGTTTCCGTGTGGCCTCGATATCCGCCAGCCGCTGCTCCACCTGCTCGGGCAGGATCAGTTCGGGCGCGAACCCTTCCAGCCCGAGTAGCACGGCGGTCATGGTGCCGTGGCCGCGGCCGGTTGCCGCGAGGGACCCGTACAGGTCCACGCGGAGGCCGGCGACGGCGGGCAGGCTGCCGGCGTCGACCAGCTCCGCCGCGAAAACGGCAGCGGCACGCATCGGGCCCACGGTATGGGAGCTCGATGGGCCAATGCCCACGGTAAACAGATCAAAAACGCCGACGGCCAAGGGGTACTTCCTAACGGTTTGCCGCAGCAGGGGCGGCGGAGAGATTTTCCACCTGCGGGTACAGCGGGTGGGCCTGGGCGAGGGCGGTGACGCGCTCGCGCAGCGGTGCCAGGTCTGAGTCCCCGTCTGCAATGAGGGCCTGGGCAATGATATCCGCGACCTCGCGGAACGCGTCTTCGCCGAAGCCGCGGGTGGCGAGGGCAGGGGTACCGATCCGCAGTCCGGAGGTCACCATGGGCGGCCGGGGATCAAACGGTACCGCATTGCGGTTCACGGTGATGTCGATCTGCGCGAGCCGGTCTTCGGCCTCCTGGCCGTTGAGGGCTGCGTTGCGCAGGTCCACCAGCACCAGGTGGACGTCCGTGCCGCCGGAGACGACCGAGATGCCGGCTGCGGCGACGTCGTCGGCCAGCAGCCGTTCGGCAAGGATCCGGGCGCCCGCCAGCGTGCGCTCCTGGCGTTCCTTGAACTCAGGGGTGGCGGCAATCTTAAAGGCGGTGGCCTTGCCGGCAATGACGTGTTCCAGCGGTCCGCCCTGCTGGCCGGGGAACACCGCGGAGTTGATCTTCTTGGCAATGTCGGCGTCGTTGGAGAGGATAATGCCGCCGCGCGGACCGGCAAGGGTCTTGTGCGTGGTGGTGGTGACCACGTGGGCGTGCGGCACGGGGCTGGGGTGCAGGCCTGCGGCCACGAGACCGGCAAAGTGGGCCATGTCCACCATGAGGTAGGCGCCTACCTCGTCCGCGATGCGGCGGAACTCGGCGAAGTCGAGCTGGCGGGCGTAGGCGGACCAGCCGGCCACGATCAGTTTGGGCTGGTGTTCCTTGGCAAGGGCCTCGACCTCGGCCATGTCCACGCGGTGGTCCGTCTCGGAGACGTTGTAGGGCACCACGTTGTAGAGCCGGCCGGAGAAGTTGATCTTCATGCCGTGCGTCAGGTGTCCGCCGTGGGCCAGGGACAGGCCCAGGATGGTGTCGCCGGGCCGGATCAGCGCGTGCATCACGGAGGCGTTGGCCTGCGCGCCGGAGTGCGGCTGCACGTTGGCGAAGTTCGCTCCGAAGAGGGACTTGGCGCGGTCGATGGCCAGCTGCTCAATGACATCCACGAATTCGCAGCCGCCGTAGTAGCGCCGCCCCGGGTAGCCCTCGGCATACTTATTGGTCAGTACCGAGCCCTGGGCCTCCATCACGGAAACCGCGGTGTGGTTCTCCGAGGCGATCATTTCCAGGCCCCGCTGCTGCCGCCGCAACTCGTTATCGATCTGCTCCGCGACCTCGGGGTCAATTTCCGCCAGGGAATCGTTCAGGTAATCGCTCACAGCTCGCCGCCGTTCTTTTCCGCGTATTCCTCGGCGCTGAGCAGTGCACCCTCGCTCGTGGCATTGACGGTAAACAGCCAGCCGGCACCGTACGGGTCCTCGTTCAACAGCGCCGGGTTGTCGATGGCCTCCTGGTTGATCTCCACGATCTCGCCGGAAACCGGGGCGTAGAGGTCCGAGACGGACTTGGTGGACTCCACCTCGCCGCAGGTTTCGCCGGCCGTGACCGTGTCGCCGACGGCGGGCAGGTCAACGTAGACGACGTCGCCGAGGGCATCCGCTGCGACTGCTGAAATGCCGACCTTGACGGGGCTGGAGGAGTCGACCCACTCGTGTTCGGCGGAATAACGGAGTCCTGCGTTTACTTTGCTCATCTTGGATAGCCTTTCGAAAGTCTCTGTCGGGTCGTTCATTAGTTCAAAGTCTAGGTTCCGGGCGCTGGCGGGGCGGCATTCGCCGCCCCTTAGACACCTCGCTCGTTCCTCGCTCGGCGATGCGGGGCTACACGAATGCCGCACCGCGCGCACGTTCCAGCCCCATAGCATCCACCTACTTGCGGGAGCCGCGCTCGAGACAATACCGCTTGCCACAGCTCGCGCCGCCGTCAAAAGCGCCTTTTGTTTTTGGCGTTACTGCTTGCTGCGCTTGTAGAACGGCAGGGCGACGACGGTGAACTGCTCCGGCTTGCCGCGAAGGTCGACAGAGAGCGTCGTGCCGGGCTCGGTGAAGGCGGCGTCGACGTAGGCCAGGGCGATCGGGAAGCCGAGGGTGGGGCTGGGAGCACCCGAGGTGACTTCGCCGATAACCGTGTCACCGTCCAGGACCGGGTAATGGCTGCGGGCCGAACGGCGGCCGGAGCCTTTCAGGCCCACCAGGCGGCGCGCCGGGCCGGATTCCTTGCGGGCTTCGAGGGCGGCACGGCCCACGAAGTCGCCTTCCTTGGACAGGGCAACAACCGGGCCGAGGCCCGCGGCGTAGGGGTCGGTGTCCAGGGTGAGCTCGTTGCCGTACAGCGGCATGCCGGCCTCCAGGCGGAGCGAGTCGCGGCAGGCCAGGCCCGCCGGAACCAGACCCGAGTCCGCGCCGGCGGCGAGCAGCGCGTCCCAGAGGGCAGCGGCGTCGTCGTTGGGGACGTAGATCTCGAAGCCGTCCTCGCCGGTGTAGCCGGTGCGGGCCACCAGCAGGCGAAGTGTTTTCTCCCCGGCGGTAATCTCCACGGTGTCCGCCGCGTAGTACTTCATGCCGGTGACGGCGTCGTGCTGTTGCGCAGAGACCAGGGTCAGCAGGATGGCCTCCGCGGCCGGTCCCTGGACGGCCACCAGCGAGGTGTCCGCGGATACGTTGTTCACGGTGACGTCGAAGCCATCCGCCCGAGCGGCCAGCTCGGCGGCGACGGTGTCCGCGTTGCCGGCGTTGGGGACCACCAGGTAGGAGTCCTCCGCGAGGCGGTAGCTGATCAGGTCATCAATGATCCCGCCGTCGTTGTTGGTGATCAGCGAGTATTTGGCGCGTCCCGGCTTCACGGCGGAGAGCTTGCCTACGAGGGCGTAGTCCAGGAAGGCGCCGGCGTCGGGCCCGGTGACCTCCACTTCGCCCATGTGGGAGAGGTCGAACAACCCGGCGGCGCTGCGTACGGCCCGATGTTCGGCCAGCTCGGAGCTGTATTTGAGCGGCATCTGCCAGCCGCCGAAGTCCGTGAAGGAAGCGCCCAGCTGTTTGTGCGCCTCGTAGAGCGCGGTGTATTTCTCAGTCACTGGAGTATCCCCTAGTTTTCGAACTCTTCGATGGGCGGGCAGGAGCAGATCAGGTTCCGGTCCCCGGCGGCGCCGTCAATGCGGCCCACCGGCGGGAAGTACTTGTCCATCCGCAGGCTGCGCAGCGGGAATGCTGCCTGTTCGCGCGGGTAGGCGCGGTCCCACTCGTTGCCGGCCACCGCGACGGCGGTGTGCGGGGCGTTGCGCAGCGGGCTCTGCTCCAGGGTGAAGTCCCCGGCGGCTACCTGGTCGATTTCCGCACGGATCGCGATCATCGCGTCGATGAACCGGTCCATTTCGCCCAGGTCCTCGGACTCGGTGGGTTCCACCATCAGGGTGCCCGCCACCGGGAAGGAGAGGGTGGGGGCGTGGAAGCCGTAGTCCACCAGCCGTTTGGCCACGTCTTCGGCGGTGACGCCGGTCTTCGCGGTCAGTTCGCGCAGGTCCAGGATGCACTCGTGCGCCACGAGTCCACCCTTGCCGGTGTAGAGCACCGGGTAGTACTCGTTCAGCCGGGCGGCCACGTAGTTCGCGGCGAGCAGGGCGTGCTTAGTGGCGCTGGTCAGGCCCTCGCCGCCCATGAGGCTGACATAGGCCCAGGAAATGGGCAGCACGCCGGCGGAGCCGAACCGGGACGCGGAGACGGGGATGTCCTCGCCGTCGGTCCAGGTGGCGGCATCGCCGGGCATAAACGGTGCCAGGTGCGCTTTGGCTGCCACGGGTCCGACGCCGGGGCCGCCGCCGCCGTGCGGGATGCAGAAGGTCTTGTGCAGGTTCAGGTGGGACACGTCGCCGCCGAATTCGCCCGGCTGGGCCAGGCCCACCAGGGCGTTGAGGTTGGCGCCGTCAATGTAGACCTGGCCGCCGGCCTCGTGGACGGCTTCGCAGACGTCGCGGACGTCGTCGTCGAACACGCCGTGGGTGGAGGGGTAGGTGATCATGATGGCGGCGAGGTTTTCGCGGTGCGCGTCGATCTTGGCGCGCAGGTCCGCATGGTCAATGGCGCCGTCGTCGGCGGTAGCCACCACCACTACCTTCATGCCGGCCAGGACGGCGGAGGCGGCGTTGGTGCCGTGGGCGGACGCCGGGATGAGGCAGACGGTGCGCTGGTCCTCGCCGCGGGAGTGGTGGTAGCCGCGGATGGCCAGCAGCCCGGCCAGTTCGCCCTGCGAACCGGCGTTGGGCTGGATGGAGACCGTGTCATACCCGGTGATGACCGCGAGCTTTTCTTCCAGGTCCGCGATCAGTTCGCGCCAGCCCTCGGTCTGGGAATCCGGAGCGAACGGGTGGATGGAGGCGAACTCCGGCCAGGTCATGGCCTGCATTTCGGCGGTGGCGTTGAGCTTCATGGTGCAGGAGCCCAGCGGGATCATGGTGCGGTCCAGGGCCAGGTCCCGGTCCGAGAGGCGGCGCAGGTAGCGCAGCATCTGGGTTTCGGAGCGGTAGGAGGAGAACACCGGGTGCGTCATGAATTCCGAGGTACGCAGCAGTTCCGCGGGCAGGTCGAAGCCTTCCACCGAATCCACCGGGGACGCACCGAAGGCGGCGGCCACCTCGGCGATGACGTCCGGCGTCGTCGTCTCATCAGCGGAGATCCCCACGGTGTCCGCGTCAATGGAGCGCAGGTTGATGCCCTTCGCTTCGGCGGCGGCAATAATCTCTGCAGCGCGGCCGGGGACCCGGGCGGTGACGGTGTCGAAGAAGCTCCGGTGCAGGAGCTCGACGCCGGCGGCCTGCAGGGCGGCGGCCAGGGACCGGGCGGACTCGTGGGCGCGGCGGGCAATCGCCGTCAGGCCTTCGGGGCCGTGGTAGACGGCGTACATGGAGGCCACAATCGCCAGCAGTGCCTGCGCGGTGCAGATGTTGGAGGTGGCCTTCTCCCGGCGGATGTGCTGCTCGCGGGTCTGCAGGGCCAGCCGGTAGGCGGGGGTGCCGGCGGAGTCCTTGGAGACGCCGACAAGCCGGCCGGGAAGGGACCGTTCCAGGCCCTTGCGGACGGCCATGTAGGCGGCGTGGGGGCCGCCGAAGAACAGGGGAACACCGAAGCGCTGCACCGAGCCGACGGCAATGTCGGCGCCCTGCTCCCCGGGAGGGGTGATCAGGGTCAGGGCCAGCAGGTCCGCGGCCACGGTGACCAGCGCCCCGCGTTCCTTGGCCTCGGCAATCAGCTCCGCCTGGTTGCGGACGACGCCGGAGGCGCCGGGCTGCTGCAGCACGACGCCGGCCAGCTCACCCTCGGGCAGGCCGTTGGCCAGATCGGCGACGATGACCTCGAAGCCGAGCGCCTTCGCCCGGCCGCGGACTACCGCTATGGTCTGCGGGAAGGCTTCCGAGTCCAGCACCACGGCGCCGTTGCTGTGGGCCTTGTTGGAGCGGCGCATCAGCAGTACGGCTTCGGCCACGGCGGTGGCTTCATCCAGCAGGGAGGCGTTGGCGATGGGCAGGGCCGTGAGGTCCTGGACCATGGTCTGGAAGTTCAGGAGTGCTTCGAGACGCCCCTGGGAGATTTCGGGCTGATACGGGGTGTAGGCCGTGTACCAGGCCGGATCCTCCACCACGTTGCGCAGGATCACCGGCGGGGTGTGGGTGCCGTAATAGCCCTGGCCGATCATCTGCACTGCGGTTTTGTTCTTGCCGGCTATCCGGCGCAGGGCAACGAGGGTTTCCTCTTCGGACTTCGCGGGATCCAGGACCAGGGGGAAGCCCTGCCGGATGGCGGCGGGAACGGCCATGTCCACCAGCCCGTCAAGGGAGTCGTAACCAACGGCCTTGAGCATGGCGTCGACGGCATCGCCGCGGGCACCGATGTGCCTGTCAGCGAAAGCTGCGGCAAGAGTAGGGGAAGACGGTTCTGCAGGCATGTGAGGCTCCAGGAAAGGCAGACGGGGGGTACGCCAAACTAACGTCGGCTCCTCCCCGCTCTGTATTGGACCTGAGAGATTCCGCGGGTGTACTTCCGCTTGCACCGTCGGTGAGTTCCGGGCCGTGCCCGGAACTGCTTTCCAGAGTTGCCTCACTGTGGCGGTACGGGGGCCTGAGAGATTCCCGGGGAGGGTTTGCTCCTACGGCGCCCGCCGATGCTGATGCGCATCCGGCGGGACTCTCCCGCCACGGCTGATATAGGCATATATGCAGTTGTGACACAGCCAACTTTAGCCTGCCCCCGGTACCGCCTCAACCTCCTGACACGCCCGGGCGCGGACGCCGGTGCCGCGCCGGAACGGACCGTGTGACCCGAAACGTCACACACCGGCTGATTTGACGGGGGCTCTCAGGGGCTTCCAAACTGAAATGTCGGCGGCAGCGCCAACATCCCGGGGCTGCCTCTTGGGGCGGCATAGGTGATGGACGGCGGATGAGCTGCCGGCGGGTGCCTATAAGAAAGATTCCAATGTCTGAGCGCATGACCCGCCCACCCAGCGGCAGCACTGATTCCCCAGCGAAGAGCAGCGCCGAAGAACCCGCCCTTGCCCGCTCGCTGTCCAGCCGCCACATCCAGCTGCTCGCCATCGGCGGAGCTATCGGCACCGGGCTGTTCATGGGCTCCGGCAAAACCATTTCCGCCGCGGGACCGTCGGTGATCTTCGTCTACGCGATCATCGGTTTCATGCTGTTCTTCGTGATGCGGGCCATGGGAGAACTGCTGCTCTCCAACCTCAACTACAAATCCTTCACCGACTTTTCCGCGGACCTGCTGGGTCCCTGGGCGGGGTTTTTCACCGGCTGGACCTACTGGTTCTGCTGGGTGGTCACCGGCATCGCGGACGTGGTGGCGATTGCGCACTACGTCACCTTCTGGTGGGGCAATGCTCCCCTGTGGATACCCGCCCTCGCCTGCATCCTGGTTCTGCTCGCGTTGAACCTGCCGACGGTCAAGGCCTTCGGTGAGACCGAATTCTGGTTCGCGCTGATCAAGATCGTCGCCATCCTGACGCTCATTGTGGTGGGACTGGTGATGATCTTCACCGGCTTCACGCACGGTGACGGCGTAACCGCCGGTTTCAGCAACCTCTGGGACCACGGCGGCTTCTTCCCCACCGGCCCCATGGGGTTTGTTGCCGGCTTCCAGATTGCCGTGTTCGCCTTCGTCGGCATCGAACTGGTGGGCACCACTGCGGCGGAGACCAAGGATCCGGAAAAGAACCTGCCCCGGGCCGTGAACTCCATTCCCATCCGCATCCTGCTCTTCTACGTAGGCGCACTCGTAGTCCTGATGGCAGTGATCCCCTGGGACGAATTTTCCGCCGATGAGAGTCCGTTCGTGGGCATGTTCACCCTGGCAGGGCTCGGCACCGCTGCCGCCATCGTGAACTTTGTGGTGCTGACCTCCGCTGCGTCGTCTGCGAACTCAGGGATATATTCCACTTCGCGCATGGTGTTCGGCCTGGCGCACGACGGCGATGCCCCCCGGCCCTTCGGCCGCCTCTCCCGCCGGAAGGTTCCGCAAAACGCACTGTTCTTCTCCTGCACGTTCCTGCTCGGGGGCGTGGCCCTGCTCTACGCGGGCGAATCCGTCAGTGCGGCCTTCACGTTGGTGAGCACCATTTCGGCCCTGTGCTTCATGTTCGTCTGGTCCATCATCCTGATCAGCTACCTCGTGTACCGCAAGCGCCGGCCGCAGCTGCACAGGGCATCGAAATTCCCGCTGCCGGGCGGCGTCGTCATGGTTTACGTGGTGTTGGCATTCTTCCTGTTCATCCTGTGGACGCTCACCACCCAGACCGACACCCTGCAGGCGCTGCTCGTGACCCCCGTCTGGTTCCTCCTGCTGGGCATCATCTACTCCGTCCTGCGGCGCACGCCCGTGCACCAGGCCCGGGTGGCCGCCCACCACGACGACGTCGCCCGCGAGCGCGCGGCGCTCAATGCAGCCCAGCCGTAGCCACTCCTAGTAGACCACCGTCCCCCGGGAACTGACCGCCGAGCCTCCCCCGGGGGCCCCGGCCTTGCTGCTGGCATCGATCTCCAGGCCAAACGTGTTGAGCGGAACCTCCAGGCTGGAGGCCAGGTGCGGCACCACTTCCTGCTGGATCCGGGCAATCACTCCCTGCACGTCAGTGTCGGAATTGACCGTCACCTTCATCGCCAGGTCCGGTTCGTCCGCCGTACCGCGCAGGCGGACGCTGGAACCCACCACGCCGGGCAGCTGGTCGGTCTCATGGGCGACGGCGGCGGCCAGCACCTGCGGATCGCACACGGTGGCTCCGTGGGCCGGGTCCCCCTGAAGCCGGAACATTCCGGCCGCCCGGGCACGCGGAACCTGGGCCAGAAGCCACCACAGTCCCAGGATGCCCAGGATCAGTCCAGCCACCAGCATGCACCAGGACGCGTACTCCCAGGCCAGGAATCCCGGGCCGCCGATGAGGACCTGGTCCGATTGCCCCGGGCTGCCGCTTGCCATGCGGGCCAGCGTCCCGCTGGCGATGAGCGCGGCCAGCGCTCCGGCAGCCAGGAAGAGGATCCCCAGAATGATCAGCCACGTTCGATTGGCTTTACCCGAATGATGTCTCATGTCCGGCTGCCTTCCCTACTGGTCCGCGCGTTCAATTCCGCACCCGGACCGATGCCGTAACCTCCGGCACCGGATCAAGTCCGGTCGCGGCAAGACGTGAGCGCACCCCGTCCTCCACCCAATGCTGCACATCCGAGGCGTCGTGAAGCGCCGTCGTCACGTCCAGATGAACCTTGCGGGACGAAGCAGACGCGGAGGCAGACGCCACTCCGTCAATGTGGTCGCAGGTGGATGCCGCCAGCCGGGCAACTGCCCGCCGGCTCATCACCACGTTCTCCCCGCCCCGGACCGCTGAAAGATCCCCCGCTTCCGCCGACCCGGAGGTCCCCGTCAGCTTTCCCGGCTTGGCCCGCAGCGGCAGCGCGGAGAAGTCACCGGGGATCATCCCGCACAACAGCAGAATCACCCCGATAAGCAGCAGCACAACCGCCCCGGTCCAGCCCCAGGCGCTGTCCCATCCGGTCTCGCCCAGTACGCGTACCGGTTCCGTCACGAACACCGGCCACCCGCCCTGCGCCAGGCGGACGACGCCGCCCCAGACCAGTGCCACGCCCAGCGCCAGCAGCAGGAGCGCGGTGATGGTGGCGGGAACGGACCGACTGGGCCGGCGCCGCATGGACACCGGCGGGCGGATGTTCGTACTCACTGCAGTTTCCTTCGCCGGCGCAGCTCGGGCTGGGGCGGTTTCAACCAGGACACCGTAATGTCCACCTGCCGCACCTGGACTCCGGTCAACTCGGTCACCCGTTCGCTGATCCGGCGGCGCAGCTGTTCGGTGGCCTGCCGCAGCGGCATGGGATACGGAAGCCCCACCGTGACCTTCAGGCTGGCGATGTTTCCCGCCAGTTCCACGCTGGCATCCGGACGCGCCGAAAGGTCAGCCCGGCTCCCGATACCCATGAACCCGCCGGAGGTTCCGCCTGCAAAGGTTTCATCCCGCGCCACCTGGCTGGCTGTCTTTTCCAATACCCGCCGGGCCAGGACGGTCTCCCCCCGGTCCTCGACGTCCCAGATCTGCCCCAGGGCCGGGACAAGGGCGGTCATCGGCTTGTCGCTTTGCCGAAGACTCCGGGGACCTCCACCTTTCCGTCAGCCACCAGCCCCACCAGAAGCCCGACCAGGCCAAACAGGACCGTTATCAGGAAAGCCAGCCAGCCGCCGAAGGCCAGCACGATTCCCAGGACCAGTCCTACTGCCAGACACCACTGTGTTCCAGACATGGAACCCTCCTCTTGGTTGTTGTACTGCCTTTACTGCAGGTTCTTTGCCGGGCTGGGCGCCGGCTGGTCGCCGCCCTGGTCTTCGTTCTCCTCCGGCAGGTGCACGTCGGTGACGTTGACGTTCACCTCGAGCACCTCCAGGCCCGTGGCGTTTTCGACGGACCGGATGACGTTGCGCCGGATACCCTGGCTCACCTCCACCACGGAGAAGCCGTACTCCACCACGATGCTGACGTCGATCGCGGCCTGACGTTCGCCCTTTTCCACGGTGACGCCGTTGCTGACGTTGGTCTGCGAGCCCGGAATGCGCTCCGTCATGGAGCTGAAAGCACGGCGGGCCGCATTGCCCATGGCGTAGACGCCCGGAACCTCCCGGGTCGCCATCCCGGCCAGCTTCTGCACCACGCTTTCTTCGATGGTGGTGTCGCCCCGGGGCGTCTGCAGCGGCCCCTCCCGGCGGTCGGCGTCAACCGACGGCGATCCCTGCGGCATGCCCTGCCCCTGGGCTGAACCCTGTCCCTGCGGCATGCCCTGCCCCTTGCTTGAGCCCTGCCCCTGGGCGCCCGGCCCGGCCTGTATTCCCTGGGCTCCGTGCGGATCGGTCGTAGCGGACGTTGCCCCCGCTGATTTTGATGGATCGACCATGGAAATCATCTCCTGCGTTCATTGCGGATGGTGCGCGTACGTCCCTTACACAGGTAGTGACGGTGCGGATCAGCGATCGTCACGCCACAACGGAAAGTTCCGCTGACATTCCTCCGGTCCGGCCCGCTGTTGTTCCGCTTCTTCCCCGGTTCTGGGAAGATCGCTGCAGGTCCGGCCGCTGCCGGACGGAACAGGGACACCATGGCAGGATCCGAGCTGCCGCAGGCGGCGCACAACGGCAGGAATTCCCTCCGGCCCACGCAGCCGGGGAATGGGCATGTGGACGAGGCCGCCCTAGTTGCCCAGGCACGGGACGGGGACCTCCCCGCCTTCGAATACCTGGTGGCCATCTACCGGCGCAGGCTCTTCCGGCTTGCCTACCGGATGCTCCGGGACCGCGGGGACGCCGAAGACGTTGTCCAGGACACCCTGACGGCCGGCTGGAGGGTCCTTCCCACCCTGAACCGGGAAGAAGCATTCGGCGGCTGGGTCTACCGGACGGCCACCAACCGCTGCCTGGATGTGCTTCGGCACCGCACCTCCCACCCCCAGGTCCTGCCCGGGGCCGATCCGCTGGCGGATGCGATTGCGGCCGTCACCGCCCGGGATCCGGACCGGGAGTCGGATCCGCATCATACGGCCGAGGTGGCGGCGGAACTGCAGGCCCTGCGCCGGGCGCTTGCCCTGCTTCCGGCCGATCAGCGTGCCTGCTGGCTGCTCCGCGAGATCCATGGGCAGAGCTATGCGGAGATCGGTGCCGCGCTGCGGATCACCCCGTCGGCAGTGCGCGGCCGGCTGGCCAGGGCCCGCGAACACCTCTCCACAGCCATGGTGCAGTGGCGGTAATCCCTTGTAATTCCACTGGCTAGACAATAATATCCACGATACGGAAGAAGTAGCCGGCGTCACGTTCCGGCTGTCCACCGGCATTGCCTGAGGGAGATCCATTATGGCCATTGAAATAACCGATCCCGCACCCGCCGAGGGTGCAGACCTGATCCTGACGCCCGGGGCGCTGGAATTCATCGAAGAACTCCACCGGCGTTTCCGAAGCACCCGGGACGAGCGCCTTGCCGCCCGCTCCGTGCGCCGGCAGGAAGCGGCCTCCACCGGCAGGCTGGATTTCCTGCCCGAAACCGCGGACATCCGCAGCGGGGAGTGGAAGGTCGCCGAGGCGCCGGCCGCGCTGCAGGATCGCCGCGTGGAAATGACCGGCCCGGCGTCCCCGGCCAAAATGGCTATCAATGCCCTGAATTCGGGTGCCAAGGTCTGGCTGGCGGACCTTGAAGACGCCTGCACGCCCACCTGGCACAATGTTGTGGATTCCCAGGTGAACCTCTACCGCGCGGCGCGCAACGACCTTTCCTTCACCTCGCCCGAGGGCAAGGAATACACGCTGCGCACCGATGCGCCGCTCGCCGTCGTCGTGATGCGTCCGCGCGGCTGGCACCTTCCCGAAAAACACGTACTGATCGACGGGGAACCCGCCGTCGGTGCGCTGGTGGATTTCGGCCTGCACTTCTTCGCCAATGCCAAACATCTCCTGGACAACGGACAGGGCCCCTACTACTACCTGCCCAAGATGGAGAGCCACCTCGAGGCCCGCCTGTGGAATGACGTCTTCTCCTTCTCCGAAGAGTATGTGGGCGTGCCGCAGGGCTCCGTCCGGGCGACAGTCCTGATCGAGACCATTCCGGCCGCGTTCGAAATGGAAGAGATCCTCTACGAGCTGCGGGACCACGCCTCCGGGCTGAACGCAGGACGCTGGGACTACCTGTTCAGCATGATCAAGGTCTTCCGCGACGCCGGGAAGAACTACCTGCTGCCGGACCGCGCCGACGTTTCGATGACGGCGCCGTTCATGCGTGCGTACACCGAGCTGTTGGTGAAGACCTGCCACCGCCGCGGCGCCTTCGCCATGGGCGGCATGGCCGCCTTCATCCCCAACCGGCGTGAACCGGAGATCACCGCGAGCGCACTGGAGAAGGTCAAGGCGGATAAGACCCGCGAGGCCGGCGACGGTTTTGACGGTTCATGGGTGGCCCACCCGGATCTGGTTCCGGTCTGCCGCGATGTCTTCGACGCCGTCCTGGGCAGCCGGCCCAACCAGGTGGACCGGCAGCGCGAAGACGTGTCCGTGACGGCTGCGGACCTGCTGGATGTCAGCACCGCCGAAGGCTCCATTACCGAGGCCGGACTGCGGTCCAACCTCTATGTTGCGGTCAACTATGTGGCCGTCTGGCTCTCCGGCAACGGGGCCGTAGCCATCCGCAACCTCATGGAGGACGCAGCGACTGCAGAGATTTCACGCTCCCAGGTCTGGCAGCAGGTGCGCAACAACGTCGTCCTGGAAGACACCGGCGAAACCGTCACCGAGGAACTCGTCAGCCGGCTCCTGGCCGAGGAGACGGAACGCCTGCGCCAGGAGGTCTCCGCGGACATGTTCACCGGCTACTTTGAGCCGGCCAGCCGCCTGATCGGGGAGATCAGCCTGTCCCGGGAATACACGGACTTCCTGACCCTTCCGGCCTACGAGCTGATCGACTAAGGGGCGGGCGCCGGGCCGCGCTGGGGCCCGGGCTGCAGATAGCCCCGGCCCCAGCGGGTCATCGCCTCGTAGGCCCGGCGCCGGACCTCGGGTGCGGACAGGAACACATCGTGCATCGCATGCGGGATCCGGCCCACGGTCACGGAGGATCCGAGGGAGAGGGCGCGTTGGGCCACTGTGTTCACATCCAGGACGACGTCGGAACGTTCCGCATCCTCCGACCAGCGCGGATGCAGGTAGCTGTTGTCCGAGAGCAGCACCAGGACCGGAAGCTGCAGCTGCAGGCCGGCGGCCACCATGGCCTGGGCGGAGAACACGGCGTGCAGGAACGCGAGAGTGACCGGAAATCCCCGGACGGGACGCCACTGGACGTTGTAGTGCCATTCCCCGCCGAACGCAGCGGAAACCGTCCGGGTGTAGATCCCGGGATCTATCGGCGGCAACGGCCTGCGCGGATGATGCTGGGCCTGCAGGCTGACCAGCGGGGAAATGACCCGGCGGGCCCATTCCGTGGCCTGGAATTCCAGCCAGGGGCTGTTCAGGATCAGGGCTGCCGCCCTGCCGGGGTGGCGGTGCGCCCAGACGGCCAGCGTTAAGCCGCCGGTGGAGTGCCCAAGCAGGATCAGCGGCCCGGCATCCGGGGCGTTTTGCCCCATGGCGTCCAGCGCAGCGGCCAGATCCTCGTCGTACTCGCTGAGGTCCCGGACGTAGCCGGGTTCCTGCCCCGGACGCAGGCTCCGCCCGTAGTTATGCAGGTCAACGGCGAAGAACCGGGCACCCTGCCCGGCCCAGTAGCGTGCCAGCTCGGTCTGGAAAAAATAGTCGGACCAGCCGTGCACATAAAGGACATCCGGCGTATGGCCCCGCAGGGCACCTGATGGTGCCTCCGGCGCCGGCGGCGTGTAGCGGACCAGGGTGGCGACGGCACCGTCGGGCAGATCCAGGGTCAGCTGCTCGAACCCCTCGCCCAAGATGTCAGGCTGCCACCGGCGCCCGGACTCTGCTGCACTCATACGGAAGCGCCGTCCGGATCGAAGCGGATGACCTGGCGGATGGCCTGGCCGTCCGCCAGGGTATCCATGGCCGCGTTGATATCCTCCAGGGCAACGGTGGAGGAGACCAGTTTTTCCACCGGCAGCCTCCCCTCCCGCCACAGCTGCGCATAGACGGGGATATCGCGGGCGGGAACGGCGGAGCCGAGGTAGCTGCCCACGATGGTCCGTGCCTCCGCCGTGAGTGTCAGCGGGGCAATTTCAGCCGTCTGGTCCGGGGCGGGAAGCCCCACCGTGACGGTGGTGCCGCCGGGGGCGGTGATCCGCACGGCCGTTTCGAACGCACGGGGATGCCCCGCGGCTTCGATGACCAGGGCGGGGCGGATGCCGGCGTCGAGCGCTTCCTGCGGGGTGTAGACCGCGTCCGCTCCGAGCTCCCGGGCACGGGCCAGCTTCCCCGGCAGTGCGTCGATGCCGATGACGCTGTGCACGTCGAGGGAGAGCGCCGTGAGCAGCGCTGCCATGCCGACGCCGCCGAGCCCGACGATGGCGACGTCGTCGTCCTTGCCCGGCCGGGCCGGGTTCAGCACCGCGCCCCCTCCGGTCAGCACCGCACAGCCCAGCAGCGCCGCCACCTCCGGCGGAATGTCGTCATCCACCGGCACCACCGACTTCCGGTTGACCACGGCATGGGTGGCAAATCCGGAAACGCCCAGGTGGTGCCTCACTTCTTCGCCGTCAGCGCCCCGCAGCCTCATGCCGCCGCCAAGCAGGGTGCCGGCATTATTGGCTGCGGACCCGGGGATGCACGGCATTTTGCCCTCGGTCCGGCAGCCCGCACATTCGCCGCAGCGCGGGAGGAAGGCCATCACCACCCGCTGCCCGACGGCTAGGTCCTCAACGCCCTCGCCCAGTTCCTCCACCTTGCCGGCGGCCTCATGTCCCAGCAGCATGGGCAGCGGCCTCATCCGGCTCCCGTTGACCACTGACAGATCCGAGTGGCACAGCCCCGCAGCCTCAATGCGGACCAGGATCTCCCCGGGCCCCGGCGGCTGAAGCTCCAGGTCCCGGACCACCACCGGCCGGGAGCGGGCATAGGGACGCGGAGCGCCGATGGTCTGCAGGACTGCACCCCGGATGGACCTGCTGCTGTCGGTGCCCATGAGCTCTCCCTCGAGTATCTGCCGGACCGGAAACGGGTCCCCGTTTTCGCCGTGACAGCCCTATTCCACCACGACCGTTCCGCACCGTCCTCCATTCCGCCCCGCTCCCACCGCGCCGGTGGCCTCCCGCCCGCCATTCCTTTGGCAAGATGAGGACCATGAGTGAGAGTTCCAGGACCGTACCTGCACTGCCGGACAAAGACACCCTTGCGCTGAAACGGGCGCTGGCCGCGGGTGATGTCACCGTCTTCGTGGACGGCACCGCCCTGCGCCTGCCCGAGACCGCCCGCGATGCGGTACTGGACCTGCTGTCCCGCCTCGCGGAGGGGAACCCGGTGACGGTGTCATCCAAACTGTCCGCCCCGGCGGATCCGCCGTTTCCCGCCGGCCCGGTACCGCTGTTGACGACTTCCCAGGCAGCCGCGGCGGCCGGCATCTCCCACACGTACCTGCGGAACCTGACGGATGCCGGGATCATCCCGGTGCAGTACCGGGGGTCGCATCGCCGCATCCGGATGGAAGACATCTCCTCCTGGCTTGAATCGCAGCAGGCCGCGAAAACGGCCAAAGCTGCGGGTGAAGCCGCCGGAGACACCGGGCGAGCCACCGACGGCTGACTCCGACGGGCTGCTCCTTTCGGCCGGGGCTTTATGCTGGGGCTGTGACGGCGGACACCCCGCCGGCTGACCCTACTGACGGAGCCATACTGTGATCATCGGTATCCCCAAGGAAATCAAGAACAATGAATTCCGTGTAGCCATAACCGCTTCGGGCGTGCATGAACTGCGCTCCCACGGCCATCAGGTGCTGGTACAGAGCGGTGCCGGCACCGGTTCGAATATTACTGACGCGGAATATAGCGCTGCAGGAGCGCAGATCCTGGATTCAGCCGACGACGTCTGGTCCCAGGCCGCAATGATCCTCAAGGTCAAGGAGCCCATCGCTTCTGAATACCGCCATTTCCGGCCGGGTCTGATTCTCTTCACGTACCTGCATCTTGCCGCGGAACCGGAACTGACTGCCGCACTGCTGGACAGCGGCGTCACCGCTATCGCGTACGAAACCGTGCAGCGCGGCCGTGCCCTCCCCCTGCTGGCACCCATGTCCGAAGTGGCCGGGCGGCTCTCGGTCCAGGTGGGTGCGCAGTCCCTCATGGCTCCCGCCGGCGGCCCCGGACTGCTGCTCGGAGGCGTTCCGGGAGTCCGCCCCGCGAAGGTGGTGGTTCTTGGGGCAGGCGTGGCCGGAACCAACGCGGCTGCAGCCGCCGTCGGCACCCATGCCGACGTCACGGTCCTGGACATCAATATTGACCGCCTGCGTGAACTGGATGCGCTGTACGCCGGCCGCATCAAGACGGTGGCGTCCAACTCCTTCGAAATCCAACGGGCCGTCATGGACGCGGACCTCGTCATCGGATCCGTCCTGATTCCCGGCGCCCGGGCCCCCAAACTGGTCACCAATGACATGGTGTCGCGGATGAAGCCGGGCAGCGTCCTGGTGGACATTGCCGTGGACCAGGGCGGCTGCTTTGAGGACAGCCATCCCACCACGCACGAGGATCCCACGTTCCGCGTGCACGGTTCCCTGTTCTACTGCGTGGCCAACATGCCCGGCGCGGTGCCCAACACATCCACCTATGCGTTGACCAACGTAACGCTGCCCTACGCGGTGGCGCTGGCCGACCTCGGCGTGGCGGGTGCCTTTGAGAAGTACACGGACCTCGCCCACGGACTCAACATCGCCGGCGGCCGCGTCACCCATTCCTCGGTCTCTGCCGCCCACGGACTGGAGCTGGCCTCGGACTGGCCGGAGGTGGTGAATTCCTAGCCTTTTCGGCTGCTCCTTCCCGGTCCGGCACCTTCGGGCGTCGGACCGGGAAGGAGCTACGGGGCCGGGGCCGAAGCCTTGGGGGTGGCGCCGCGCAGGACCGGTTGGCCCAGCAGCGAGATGATGACGGCACCCAAGGCCATCGGAATCACGAACAGGAAGTACAGATCCCCGGCCGTCCAGCCGCCGTCGATCAGCGCTCCTGCCAGGATCGGCGAGATGATGGCACCCACGCGGCCCATACCGATGACCAGCCCCAGAGCAGTGCCGCGGACCTCGCTGGAATAATAAGTGGGGCTGATCGCCAGCATGCCGGCGATCGGTGCGTTCGAGCCGAAGCCCACCAGCGCCGCCGCAAACAGGGCCCAGCCGAGCGAGCCCGTGGTCGAGTTGGCAAACACCACGAAGGTGGCGGCGCCGATGACAAAGAACACGGCCAGGACCTTGCGCATGGGGAAGCGCGCACCGAGCAGACCCAGCAGGACGCCGCCGGTAATCGCCCCGACACTGAACAACACTCCGGCATTGATCCCGTCCTGCGCAGTGAATCCGCTGGCGGTAATCAGGCGCGGAGTCCAGGAATTCGCAAAGTAGAAGCTTCCCATCAGGACGAAGTAGGCCAGGGAGAGCAGGATGGTCCGGCGGGCGTTGTAGCCCGTCAGAATGTCTGCAAAACGGGACTTGGCCTCAAAGGAGGCTACGTCTTCGGGCAGGACGTCCACCGTGGGCTGGCCGATGGCACGCAGGCTCTGATTAACGCGGGTCAGCGCGCCGGACGGCCGCCGCACCAGCAGGTAATCCACCGATTCCGGGAAGGCCTTCATCACCAGCGGGATCATCAGGAAAGTGACGACGGCGCCGAACAGGAACGCCGACCGCCAGCCGTAGTGACTGATGAGGATGCCGCTGATCAGTCCGCCCAGAACTCCGCCGATAGGCTGGCCGATGCTGACGATGGATAAGGCGGTGGAGCGGCGCTTGGCATTGGAGAACTCGGATGCAAACACGCTGATGGTGGACTGCAGCGTTCCGATGGCCACGCCCGTCAGGAAGCGCAGGATCACCAGGACTCCGTAGCCGGGGGCAAAGAACGAGGCCAGCATGCCTGCCGCGACAATGCAGACACCGATCAGTAGTGTTTTCCGGCGCCCGATGATGTCCGAAACCGTGGAAACGAAAATGGATCCCACTGCCATTCCCACCAGTGCGGCGCTGAGCAGGTAACCCAGCTGTGCTCCCGATAAACCCCATTCATCTTCGACGTGGCTGGCACTGAAGGCCATGACCAGGACGTCAAAGCCGTCAATCATATAAAGGGCAGTACAAATGGCGATGATCGCCACCTGCCGCCGGCTCATCGGTGACTTCTCTATCCGGTCCTTGATTTGCACCAGACCAAGCTAACCGAGAAATACGTCCCGGGACATTCGGAGTCATCCGGAGGCGGCATCATTACAGCGGGAGGGCGCCGCGTTTGCCCCCTCCGATCCCGTTTGTCCCGCGGGGAAATGCCGCATTAGGATATTTACTGGTCAAGACGAGGCCTGCTTCCCCAGCTGTACCTTTCCAACTTCTCGAGGAAACCCTGTGCCGTCTTGCCACGTCTGCTTCAGCGATGCCATACCGCTGGCCAGCGCCCCGCGAATCCCGGTCCTGCTCCACGCCCGCACCGCCGGGGAGGACTCGTGAAACCCGCCGGCCCCGAGGAAGAAGCAACCCACGCAACCGATGCCGCATCCGAAGCCGGCGCTGCGCCTGGATACCTTCCGCGGCTGCTCTCCGCCGCGGCGTATGTGTCACAGGCTGCCTGCGACAGGGTATTGGAACGGTTCGGACTGAATAGGAGCAGCTACAGGCTGCTGGAGCACCTTGCCGCGGAGCCCGCCGCGGCGCACGCGCTGGCCGCTGCGACCGGCCGGCTCCTGCCTGCCGTTGAAAAACACCTGATGGAGTTCCGGTCCGCCGGATATGCGGTCCCGGACGGTTCGGGGACCTGGGTGGTGACGGACGCCGGCGCGAGGGCCCTCGAGTGCGCACAGCTGGCCGAGTCGGAAGCGGACCTGGTCGCGGAAGACAGCCGTGAACTGCGGGAGGCGCTCCGTTGCCTCATCGCATCGCTGCGGCGCGGACAGCCGAACGGCCAGATTCCCTCCTAGGCCGGGGAGTTTCCGGTCCGGATCACCGCGTCCACCAGCTCTTCCCAGCCTTTCTCCAGCCTTTCTCCAGCCGGTGCAGGCTCATCCGTTCTTCTCCGTTCAGGTGCAGCAGCAGGCCGGCGTCCAGAAACGCAGCCAGCTGATAGGCAACCAGTTCCGGATCCGGAACCGGTCCGGCCATCCGGAGCAGCCCGGCGAGGTGCGCCCGGGCAAGGCTCCGGGATGGATGCCGGTACCGCGTCCGGGGGTCGACGTCGGCTGCCCGCGCCAGTTCACCGGTGACTTTCAGTGAAGCCAGCCGGGCCAGGCCGAAGGCATGGAGGCGGTCCCTGGCCGAAGCCCCCGGCCCCAGGGGCGGCGGACCAAGTACGTACGCGGTCCGGAAACCCTGCTCGGCATGGTCCAGCAACGCCTGCATAAGGCCGGCCCGCGAACCGAAGCGGCGAAATACGGTCCCCTTGCCCACGCGCGCACGGGCAGCGAGATCGTCCATTGTCAGGGCGTCTGCTCCGCCCGCCGCGACGAGTTCCAGGGCCGCTTGGAGCAGGAGGCTGCGGTTCCGTGCGGCATCCACCCGGATACCTGCCTGTGATGGTCCTCTCCCGCCCATGCGGGCCAGTGTAACTCCCGTCGGGAATAAAATCGGACTGTAGTCCGCTTAAGCCATGAAGAAGAATCCGTGCCCGTGCCTGCCATCCGGCACGGCCAAGACAGGAGTTCCAATTTTGAGCACCACCATCCTGACCCTCGTCGGCAGCCTCCGCGCCGGTTCCATCAACCGGCAGCTCGCAGAGGCCGCCGCCGCCGGCGCTCCGGAAGGCGTCGAGGTGAAGCTCTTCGACGGGCTGGGCGAGATTCCGTTCTATAACGAGGACATTGATGTGGAAGGGCTCGTTCCTGCAGCCGCCCAGGCCCTGCGGGACGCTGCCGCAGCGTCCGACGGCCTGCTGCTGATCAGCCCCGAATACAACGGCACCATGCCGGCTGTGCTGAAGAACGCCATCGACTGGCTGTCCCGCCCGTTCGGCGCCGGAGCCATTTCCGGTATGCCGACCGCCGTGATCGGTGCTGCTTTCGGCCAGTACGGCGGCGTATGGGCGCAGGACGACGCGCGCAAGTCGGTTGGCATTGCGGGTGCACGCGTGGTTGAGGAAGTGCGCCTGGCCATCGGCGGTTCGGTCACCCGCTACGCCGGAATCCACCCGCAGGATGATCCGGACACCGTGGAACAGCTCGGTGAGGCAGTGCGCATTCTTGCGGACGCATCCGTCTCCGCAGTCTAGGCTGCCGCAGACACACAGAAGAGGGACGGACCGTCATCGGTCCGTCCCTCTTCTGCGCTGGTAACTCTGTGCGGGCTGGCTCGGCGAGTTCTGCGCGGGAAACCGCCTAGAACCACACCTCGTCCGCCCAGGCCGCGTCCCTCAGGTATTCGCGCGCCGGACCCACATTCCAAGCTTCTCCGTGGGATGCGAGAACCCCGCTGTTCTTCAGGTCATCAAGGACGTCGTCAGAACATCCAAGGACCGTCCCGAGTTCCTGGGAGTCCCCCACCACTACTTCTTCATGCTCGGCCACCGGATGGACCCCCTTCCCATTTCTGCGCCGTCAGCGCTTATCAAGCAGAACCGACTCGCGCTCCGGACTCCAGGTCCGTGCGTACAGTCCCATGGCGGCTTCTTCCCGCAGACTTAGGCCAAGGCGGTTCAAAAGCATATGCGCCTGGTACACCGTGAGGTGCTGGGCGCTTCGACTCAGCCGTGCCTTATCCGCCCGGTAAAGATACGTGTCGATGCCGCGGAACCAGCGGCGGCGCCAGTTTTCGACGGCGGATTCGGCCGCCGTCGCCGCCATAAGCCGGTGGGTAGGCATGACCTTTGCCCCGATCTGGACCGTCATGGCCTGGCGCACCCCGGCTGCCCGCGGGCCGAACCCGGCGGTGCAGCTGCGCAGGTGGCTGTCCCAGTAATAGTCCCAGGACAGACGGCGGCGGTCCGGCCAGGCTGATGCCCGGGGACCCTTCATCATGCTCCGGGCCGCATCAAAGAGCAGCAGCGAACCGAGCGCCCAGCGGTTCTGGACCTTGGGAAAGCGCGCAGTGGCCCAGCTGGCCAGGTCAGAGGAGAGTTCAAAGACCTCTTCGGCGAGGGAGAGGCCCTCCACGCCGCCGTATTTGGCGAGGTCCGCTTCAATACGGGGGTCCTGCGGCTCGCTGCCCCCGGGGCTGAGCCGGTCCGTGGCCGGCTCGCTGAACTGCTGGCTCGTTTCAAGGTGCCCGATGACGCCGCTGGACTGTTCCTGCAACGCGACGAACAATGACTGCAGCCGGTCCAGCGTGCTCATGCCCGCGAGTACCCGGAGTTTGACGTGTGCGTGGGCCGGTTCCGCGCACCGGGTGAAGTACCACCGCTGCGCCCCCAGAAGCTGGGCCTGGGCTGCCAGCGGGGTAACCAGTTCTCCGATGACGCCGTCCGCTACATCAAAGCCCCCGGTATGGATGGAGAGCGACCACCAGTGAGTGCCGGGTTGCGTCCGTGAGGCTGGTCGAACAGCAGCTAGCTGGCTCATATGTGTCTTCCCCTCGGGGTGCGGTTACCGCCGCTGGCGGCCTGTCTTGTTCTTGTTTTTCGGGTGATTGCCCTGTGCGGGCCTTAGGTTAGAACCAGTCCCAGCTCTTCATAATCGCTATCCCCCTTGGGTCTCAGGCTGTTGCTCAGCCGGCGCCTTGATTGACTCCGAAAGCTTCCCCCGCCGTTGCAAGGGCTGTAAAGACCCTCCGCTGCCCGGTTCCTGACATGTCCGGATGTGGACCCGGAGAGTCCCCGCTCCCGGGCCGCAGCGCGTAGGCTCAGGCCTTGGGGCAGGCTTTTGGGGACGAGTGGATGACGGGGGCACCCATGTCATTAACCGGCCATGTCCGGCATTTCAAAGTGTGTTGCCGTCATAAAACACTTTCGTCACACCCAGCCCGTTATCCGTCGGCGCTGGGTAGGGTAGCTGGGGGGGCTCCAGCCAATGCTTTGAAGAAAGGATTCGCCGTGCTGTCTCAGGTTTCGCTCGACGTCTACCGCTTTGCCGTCACCCGACCGGGATGGACGGCAGCGGAGGCCTCCGAAGCACTGGGGTACACCAGCCGGATGGTCGACACCGCCATCAGCGAACTGACGGCCCGCTGCCTCCTGCTGCAGCAGGCCTCCGATTGCCCCAGCTACATTGCTGTTTCCCCGGAAGTGGCCCTCGCGGAGCTGGTTGACCCGGATGAACGGACGCTGCTGGAACTGCGCGGCAGGATCAATGCCCGCCGCCGGGAGATGAGCGCCTTGACGCCGGCCTACGTTGAAGCACGCAAACGGCTCGCCGCCGATCCGACCGTGGAAGTGGTCGAAGATAAGGAAAAAGTGCAGCGGGTGCTGATCGAGTACGGCCGCAGCGCCACCGACCGCGTACTGATTGCCCGCCCGGGGCCGGGCGCCAATGCCGACATCCATGAGGAAAGCGTGGAGAAGGACCTGGACCTCCTGCGCAGCGGTGTACGCCGGCAGACGCTCTACCACGCGAGCACGCGGGACCACGTACCCACGCGCAAGGCGGTGGAGACCATTACCGCTGCCGGAGGACAGTTCCGCACCCTTCCGTACGTGCCCCTGCGGACCCTCATTTTCGATGAGAAAGTGGCGGTGGTGGCCCGTGACCTGCATCCCGGCGATGTTGCCGGGCTGGTAGTACGGGATCCCAACCTGATCCGGATTTTCGGCCTGCTCTTCGAGTTTGCATGGGGCCTGGCGGAGCCGTTCCTGACCGACAATCCGGGCAGGGAAGACCTCACCAGCACGCAGCGGGCGGTGCTGACGGCGCTGGCAGCCGGGCATTCCGACGAGGCCATTGCCCGCCGACTGGGCATCAGTGTGCGCACGTGCCGGCGACACATCGCCTGGATGCTGGAGGAGCTGGGTGCGGACAGCCGGTTCCAGGCCGGAATCAAGGCCCATAAGGCGGGCTGGATTTAGCAGCCGGCCCTTCCGCGCCGCGTGTACGAAACAGCCGTTGCCTGACGGTCAACTTACGGGGTTAGCATGGGTGGCATGACCCGCGAGGAATTCTCCGATGCCGTAGAACTGCCCGTTGACACCATGGCCGCCCTGGAGCGTGCCGCCGGTTCACACCGGCATGAGGTGCTGTTCTCCAACCGCGCCTTCCACATCAAGCAGTCGGCGGTGCGGGACGTCTTTGACATTTCTGTCCAACCCGGCCTGATTTCCCTTGCGGGCGGCAGCCCCTACCTCCGTTCCCTTCCCCTGGAAGAGCTTGGCCGGACGGCGCAGCGGATCCTCGCCGAGCATGGGTTGGAAGCCCTGCAGTACGGCGGCGGACAGGGCATGGATGAGCTGCGCCGGCAGGCCTGCGAGGTGATGGCGGCGGAGGGAATCCTCGACGCCGATCCCGCGGACATTGTCATTACCACGGGCTCGCAGTCGGCGCAGGACGTGGCAGCCAAGGTTTTCTGCAACCCCGGGGACGTCATCCTCTGCGAGGATCCCACCTATGTGGGCGCGCTGAATGCCTTTGAAGCCTATGAGGTTGATGTGCGCACCGTGCCCATGGATGGGGACGGCCTCATTCCGGAGGCTCTGGAGGAGCGGATCCGCCAGCTGCGTGCCGAGGGCAAAACCATCAAGTTGCTCTACACCATCCCCAGTTTCAACAACCCCAGCGGGGTCACCCTCACCGCGGACCGCAGACGGGCAGTCGTGGAAATTTGCCGGCGGAACAACATCCTGGTCCTCGAGGACAACCCCTACGGCCTCCTCCGGTTCGACGGCGAACCGCTGGCTCCCATGCGCGCCGGAAACCCCCAGGACGTGCTGTATCTGGGCTCGTTCTCCAAGATTTTCGCCCCCGGGGTCCGGCTCGGCTGGGCGCTGATCCCCCGCCACCTCTACCGGCGTTTTTACCTTGCCTGCGAGGCGGTTGTCCTCTGCCCCTCGCCCCTGACCCAGATGCTGGTTTCGGCGTACCTGAGGGACTACGACTGGATGGGCCACGTACGCAGTTCACGCACCCTCTACGCCGGACGGTGCTCCGCGATGCTGGCTGCCCTGGCGGACCAGATGCCCGAGGGTGTCACGTGGACCCGTCCGGAGGGCGGGTTCTTCATCTGGGTGACGCTGCCCGAGGGCGTGGACACCTACCCGCTGCTGTACAAGGCCATCGAGGCCGGAACGGTCTTCATCCCCGGCGCGGCCTTCAGGCCGGGCGAGGGATCCTCCAACAAGCTGCGGCTGGCCTTCAGTGCTGTCTCCGCCGAGGACATTGCCGAAGGTGTCCGCCGCCTCGCACCGATCCTGAGAGCCGCCGTCGACGCCGTCAAGGTGGGCTGAACGTTCCTCAGCCCAGCAGCAGCGCCGGTTCCTCCAGAATCGCGGCAACGTCGGCCATGAAGCGGGCCGACAGATCGCCGTCGACCACGCGGTGGTCGAAGGAGCCGCCAAGGGTCGTGATCCAGCGCGGCACCACCTCGCCGTCCACCACCCAGGGCTTCTGCTTGATGGTTCCGAACGCCACAATGGCGACTTCACCGGGGTTGATGATCGGGGTGCCGGTGTCGATGCCCAGCGATCCGATGTTGGTGACGGTCAGGGTGCCGCCGCGCATATCGGCAGGCTGCGTCCTGCCTTCCCGTGCAGTGGCCGCCAGGGTGTTGAGGGCGACAGCGAGTTCCTTCAGCGAAAGATCCTGCGCCTCCTTGATGTTGGGCACCATCAGCCCACGCGGGGTAGCTGCTGCGATACCGAGGTTCATGAAGTGCTTGACCAGGATCTCGTCGCCGGCCCAGGTGGCGTTCACGGACGGGTTGCGGGCGGCGGCCCAGATGACCGCCTTCGCGAGGATCAGCAGCGGAGAGACCCGGATGCCCTCGTAATCCTTCGATGCCTTGAGCCGCTTGACGAACTCCATGGTGCGGGAGGCATCCACATCCACGAAGATGCTGACGTGGGGTGCACTGAAGGCGCTTTCAACCATGGCGTTTGCCGTGGCGCGCCGAACTCCCTTGACGGGGATGCGTTCAATGCGGGAGTCGTCCGCTGCGGAGCCGGGGAACCGGAATCCGCCGGCCGACCCGCGCTCTGACTCACGCTGAGCCTGGTAGCTCATCAGGTCCTGTTTGGTGACCTCGCCGCTGGCGCCCGTGGCGGTGACATCCTCCAGGTTGATGCCCAGGTCCTTTGCCGCCTTGCGTACGGGCGGCTTGGCCAACACGCGCTGGATCAGCCGGGTGGCCCGGTCCTGCACTGCGGCGGTTCCTGACGGTGCCGGCTTGCCGGACGGCGCCGGGACAGAGGCTTCCGGGGCCTGGGCTGCAGACGACGCCGGCGTCCCGGACGGGGCGGAACGGCGGGGACGGCGGTGGACGGCGTCGGGCTTGGGCCCGGTGCCCGTGAGCGAGGCCCGGGGAGCGTCCCCCGCAGCCGCGGACGGTGCCGAAACAGGTGCCGCCGCCGGGGAGGCTGGTGCGGGGGTTTCCTCCGGCGTCGTTGATCCGGCAGCGCTGCCGACCGTCACGCTAATGATGGGCGTGCCGACGTCGACCGTGTCACCTTCCGCGACCATGAGGGAGGACACCGTGCCGGCGTACGGTGAGGGCAGCTCCACGAGGGACTTGGCGGTCTCGATTTCCACGATCACGTCATTGACCGCCACCGTGTCTCCGGGCGCGACCTTCCACTGCACGATGTCTGCTTCGGTCAGGCCTTCGCCCACGTCCGGCAGGCGGAATGTCTTTTCAGTCATGGTTACTCGTTCTTGGTTTTCGGCGGTTGGTTGGCGGGCAGGCAGGCTCGTCAGTAGGCGAAGGAGCGGTCCAGCGCTTCGAGCAGGCGGTCGATGTCCGGCAGGTAGTGCTCCTCGACCTTCGCCACGGGGTACGGCATGTGGAACCCGCCCACGCGCAGCACCGGTGCTTCGAGGGACAGGAAGGCCCGCTCTGCGACGCGCGCGGCGATTTCCCCGCCGATCCCGCCGAAGGTCGGTGCTTCGTGGGTGACGATCAGCCGTCCGGTTTTGCGGACGGACTCGGTCACGGTGTCGAAGTCGATGGGGGAAATGGAGCGCAGGTCCACCACTTCCACGGACCGTCCGTCTTCCTCCGCTGCCGCGGCAGCGGCCAGGGCGACGGGTACCAGCGGCCCGTACGCCACGATGGTGGCATCGGTTCCTTCGCGGACAATGTGTGCGGAGAACGGATCCGACGTGGGCGCGGTGGTGTCGACGTCGCCCTTGAGCCAGTAGCGGCGCTTGGGCTCGAAGACGATGACCGGGTCCTTGCAGTCAACGGCCTGCTGGATCATCCAGTACGCGTCCTGGGGGTTCGACGGCGTGATGATGCGCAATCCGGCGGTGTGGGCAAAGAGCGCTTCCGGGGATTCCGAATGATGCTCAATAGAGCCGATTCCGCCGCCGTAGGGAATCCTGATGACCACGGGTGCGCTGAGCGCACCCTCGCTGCGGGAGTGCATTTTGGCCAGCTGCGTGGTGATTTGGTTGAAGCCCGGGAAGACAAACCCGTCGAACTGGATTTCGCACACGGGCAGGTAGCCGCGCAGGGCCAGGCCGATGGCGGTGCCGATGATTCCGGATTCCGCCAGCGGAGTGTCCATCACGCGGTCGGCACCGAAGTCCGCCTTCAGGCCTTCGGTGACCCGGTAGACGCCGCCGAGGGAACCGATGTCCTCGCCCATCAGCAGCGAATTCGGGTGTGATTCCAGGGCGGCGCGCAGACCGGCGTTGATGGCCTTGGCCATGGTCATGGTGGTGCTCATGCGTTGTGCTCCCGGGAGGTGGGTGTGGCGGTGCCGGCGGCAGGTTCGGCGTCGGCGAAGCCTGCCTCGTACCGGCGGTGGGCATCCAGTTCCTCACGGATCAGCGGGTGCGCTTCGGCGTACACATCGGTGAAAGCATCCGCAAAACCCGGCGCCTCCATCTGCTGGACGTTTTCCCGCAGCCGGACCGCCATGCTGCGGCCTTCCTCGCGGAGTTCCTCGAAGAACGCGTCATCGGCCAGGCCCTGGCGGCGCAGGTACTTTTCCATCCGAAGCATCGGGTCCCGGTCCAGCCACGCTTCCTCGTCCGCGCTGAGACGGTACTTAGTGGGATCGTCCGCCGTCGTATGGGCACTCATCCGGTAGGTGAAAGCCTCGATCAGCACGGGACCGGCGCCGGAACGCGCCCGTTCCAGGGCCCAGCGCGTCACCGCATGGACGGCCAGAACGTCGTTGCCATCCACCCGCACACCGGGGAAGCCGTAGCCCTGGGCCCTGTTGGCCAGGGGAATCCGCGACTGGACTTCGGTAGGAACGGAGATGGCCCAGTGGTTGTTCTGGCAGAAGAAGACCACCGGAGCGTTGTAGGACGCGGCAAAAACCATACCCTCGTGCACGTCGCCTTCGGAGCTGGCGCCGTCGCCGAAGTAGGCCACCGTGGCGGCTTCGGGCAGTTTGGGATCCACCAGCCGGTCACGTGCCATCCCCATGGCGTAGCCGACGGCGTGCGGCACCTGGGCAGCCAGCACGAGCGTGTAGAGATGGAAATTCACCTCCCGGGGATCCCACCCACCATGGGAAATGCCGCGGAAGCGCCGAAGCAGCTGGGCAAGTTCCAGCCCGCGCGTGTAGGCGACACCGTGCTCGCGGTAAGTGGGGAAAACATAGTCCTGCGGCAGCAGTGCCCGGCCGGAACCGATCTGTGCGCCTTCCTGGCCGGTGAGCGGAACCCACATGACGAGTTCACCCTGCCGCTGGAGCGCAGTGGCCTCTTCATCGAACCGGCGGACCAGGAACATGTCCCGGTAGAACCCGCGGAGTTCCTCGGGGGTCAAATCCTGGACGTAGCTGCTGTAGGTCCCGTCCTGGCGCAGCTCCCCGTCGATGGTGAGGAGCTGAACCATGTCCGGGACAGGGTTCAGCTCCGGAGCACCCATCAGGGATTGCTCGAGTCCGGCCGAGTCGAACTCACTGGCCGGCAAGTGTCCTACGTCCATGCCTACTCCTCGCCTGGACAGCCAAAAGCCGCACCGCGCTAGAAATATACCGTCCCGGGAATATATTCCCGGTGTTGCATACAAGTGGAAGTTACCTTCCAAAGCCTAACGACGGCGCGGCTTCAGCCCCTACCTAAGACACGCTAGGAAACGCCGGGGCCTTTTGTATAGGTTGCACATAACGCGAGGAACCTTGTATTTGCGTCCTCTTCACCGATGGTCACCCTCACGCCCTCATTTCCGAACGCCCGGACCGCCAGGGCCTGCTGTTCCGCGAGAGCTGCAAACTCGGGGGTATTCTCCCCCAAACCGAGCCAGACGAAGTTGCCCTGGGCCGCCGGAATGGACCAGCCCAGCGCTTTCAAGCCGTCCACCACGCGGGTCCGCTCCGCAACGAGTCCTTGTATTCTTTCCACAAGTTCTCCGTGGTGGCGCAGAGACGCCACTGCCGCCTGTTCGGCGATTGTCGACACTGCGAACGGAACCGCCGCCACCCGAAGATGCTGGGTCACCGGAGCGTGGGAGACGGAATACCCCACACGCAGTCCGGCCAGTCCTGCACCCTTGGAGAACGTCCTCAGCACCACCACATTGGGGTGGCTGCGGTACATATCGATGCCGTTGACCGCGTCATCGTCCCGCACGAAGTCCTCGTAGGCCTCGTCGATCACCACGATGACGTTGGACGGAACCCGGCGGAGGAAATCCTCCACCTGGGCGGTGGTGAGCACCGGGCCGGTCGGGTTGTTCGGGGTGCACAGCAGAATCACCCTGGTCCGCTCCGTGACGGCGTCGGCCATGGCGTCCAGATTGTGGGTGCCGTCGGCGTTCAGGGGCACCTGGACACTTTCAGCACCGGCCAGGCCAACGCTAATGGGGTAGGCCTCAAAGGAGCGCCAGGCGTAGATGACTTCATCCGCTTTTCCGTCCGGCGTCTGTCCGGCAAAGGCGGCGAGCAGCTGGTTCAGCGCTCCGAGGCTGCCACCGCCCGTCACGATGTCTTCGGCGGGAACGTCCAGGAACGTGGAGAGCTCGTTGCGCAGTGCGGTGGAGAGCGGATCCGGATAGCGGTTCACGGCAGCGGAGGCCATGATGGCTTCCAGCACCGCGGGCAGCGGCGGGAAGGGGTTTTCGTTGGAGGACACCTTGTAGCTCTGCAGGCCTTCCACTACCGTCGGCGGCTTACCCGCTTTGTACTGGGGCAACTTCCCGATGACGGGCCTGGGGGCGATGCCGGGTGCGGGGGCGATGCCGGGTGCGGGGGCGATGCCGGGTGCGGGAATTTCAGCTGCGTTGGTGTCATTCTCGGTGGTGGTCATGGCGTTAACAGTAGTGGCCCCTTTTCTGCCAGCATGGACGCATGCTTTCTCTGTTGCTGCGGGTAGTCCTGAATGCCGTTGCCCTGTGGGTTGCGGGGTGGCTTTTGCCCGGCCTTACGGTCAGCGCGCCTACGGGGAGCCTGAGCGGCGATCCGGCCGTCGATAGGGCGCTTGCGTATTTGTTCGTCGGCCTCATCTTCGGTGCGGTTAACGCCCTGGTTCGCCCCATTGCCCAGGGACTGACATTGCCGCTGGCCATCCTGACGCTGGGTTTGTTCCGCGTGGTCGTTAATGCCGCCATGCTGGAGCTCACCGCCTGGCTAAGCAGCTACACCCCCATCCGGTTCGAGGTTGATTCCTTCTTCTGGACCGCCATACTCGGGGCTATTGTCATCAGCCTTGTTTCGCTGGTGCTGGATATGGTGACCGGGAGCCGGCGGCGGAGCCGGAGCCGGAGCCGGAACTAACCGCGGCGGCACCCATGCCCGGCCCGAAGGCGGCCTATTTTCCCCAGGGCCCCACGGGCGGATGATAATCCTCCCCCGTTCCCCTGACACGGCCCCGCGTCCCCGGCGGCGGTGCAGTCCCCGGCGGCGGCACAGGACCCGGCGAAGGTGATGGAGTCGGCCCGGGCGGCACAACCCGCACCGGCCGGCGCGGGAGCTTCTCCCGCGTGAAGCGGTAGAGATGCCGGGTGGCGATACTTCCGGCCGCAATGGCTGTGCCCAGCGAGCCCAGGGCTGCTTTCAGGGAAGCGTCATCGCTGGCATCGGCTCGTGCGGCACCCTCACGGTAGTTGTCCAGCCGGTGCGCAGGACCCAAACCGGCATCCTCACCCTCGGGAATGGCCACGGGATCGGTCAGGGTCATGGTGACCCGGTCCCGTGTATCGGGATTCTGCTTGCCGTCAATTCCGGGCACCCAGTCCTGGACATGCTCCAAATGCAGTGCCGCCAGACCGGGCGGTAGATCCGTGCCGCCGGTCGGACTGCCGGCCGTCAGCAGGAACACCACCTCGTAGTTGCTTTCCTCCGTGAGGTTTACGGCGACGTGGGCGGCATGGCCCCCGCCCTGGCTGTAACCGGACAGAATGACCGCGTCCCCCGCCTCCGCTCCGGCACGCCGCAGCGCCTCCGCCACTCCCGCCGTTACATACCGGCTGTCTTCGACGGTGGGTTCCAGAACCCCCAGGACATCAAACGGGTTTTCGCTGTCTTCCGAAATGCCGATGCCCTGCGTACCCGGGAGGGTAACCACGAACGTCGGCTCGCCGTCGGCCCCCACTGTCTGGATCACTTCAATCACACCCGGGTCATTTTCACGCTTCAACACGTCCGAGCGTCCCAGGATCCACGCGGCGGTTCCCTCTGCCCTGACGGTTTCCGTTTTCCCGGGAAGGGTCGTCACGTCGACCGGGCGCAGCTTCCCCAGGCCGGTTGCGGTTATCAGGCCCAGGCCGGCGTGCATTGCGGTCTCGGAGACCGGAGAAGCCAGGCCGGTTTCCGCCTGCTGGAGAGTGGGAAATCCTCCAGCCCGGGGGTAAACACCGGGCGCAAACCACGGATTGACACCGTGAAGAATGCGGCCCCGGACCCTCCCTTCGGCTTCGGCATAGGCGCGGGCACTCCCGCGCACCCCGTCCGCGAGTTCATCAACGGCGGCAGCAGAAGCCCTGAGCGCGTGGCGTGCTTCCAGCATCCGTACCGTGACCCGGTGAGCCGACGCGGAACCGACGCCTAGCGCACTGAATCTCAGCCAAAGATCCGTCACCCTCTCTTCGACTTGCCGCAGGCGACCGGTTGCGGAATCCAGCCTGCCGGCGACCCGGACCAGATCCTCATACTGGACAAGGAGCCCTGCCACCCCTCCCCTGACGACATATGTCCCCCCGTCACTGCCGCCGGCTGCTGGCGCCGTCATCGTCAGTGCCCCGTGGCGAGCAGAAACGGATCCTGCCGTAGCTCGCCGGCTGCTGCAAGCAGTTGCGAGGAGGCCTCCGGAATCCACCGGGCGGCGGCGAGCAGCTCCCGCCGGAAAGCATTAGCGGCAGGAGAGTCCCACTGAACCAAGGCCGCCTCTGCAAGCTCCCGTTCCAGCTCATCGGTATCCGCTGCGAATCCCAAAAGCAACTGCTCCGTCTCCGCAGCAACCGCGTAAGCTGCCATTTCGTCCACTATTACCTCCCGGCAGTGATTGAACGTCTACGCGGTAGACGCACTTTCCGGCTTCCCAGGATCGATGCCGGTCCGCTTAGATTCCCGCACACCCGGCCGGGTAGCCGGCGCCACCGGCCTGGCAGGGGACACACCCCGCACCGGTACCGCCCAAAGCCTTCCTGTGGAGGGAAAGCCGTCTTCGGCAACGACCGGACGGACGGTGGAACGCGGGCAGGGCACCGGCCGGAAAGTCACGCACCGGCAGCGCCCGCGCGGCATGAAAGAATTACCGCATGGCCGAATCCGCAGCTGCACCCCGTGTCTCCCTTGCCTCCGTCACACCCGCGATTGCGCTGGGCCCGCTGGACGGCCGCTACCGCGGCGTCACGGCACCGCTCGTGGACTACCTGTCCGAAGCCGCGCTGAACCGCGACCGGACACACGTGGAAGTCGAGTGGCTGATCCACTTGACATCCAACGCGGTACTCCCGGGCGCCTCCCCGCTCAGCGAAGAGCAGCAGGCACAGCTGCGCGAAATCGTCACCGGCTTCGACGGCACCTCCATTGCGGAACTCGCCGAGATCGAACAGGTCACCGTCCATGATGTGAAGGCAGTGGAGTACTACATCGGACGCCGCCTGACAGCCATCGGTATTGAGAACCTGACCGCGCTGGTGCACTTCGGCTGCACCTCCGAGGACGTCAACAATCTCTCCTATGCCCTGGGTGTGAAGGGCGCGGTGGAAAACGTGTGGCTTCCCGCAGCACATGACCTGGTGGACCGGATCACCGTCATGGCCGAAGAAACCCGCTCCGTGCCGATGCTCTCGCGCACCCACGGCCAGCCGGCCACACCCACTACCCTGGGCAAGGAACTGGCCGTCACGGCGCACCGCCTCACCCGCCAGCTGCGCCGGATCGCGAAGACCGAGTACCTGGGCAAGATCAACGGCGCCACCGGCACCTACGCCGCGCATTACGCCTCCGTGCCCGGCGCCGACTGGCAGCAGGTGGCCCGCAGCTTCGTGGAGGGCCTGGGCCTGACCTGGAATCCGCTCACCACGCAGATTGAGTCCCATGACTGGCAGGCCGAGCTCTACGCAGACATGGCCCGCTTCAACCGGATCCTGCACAACTTCTGCACGGACGTGTGGAGCTACATCTCCATCGGCTACTTCAAGCAGATTCCGGTCGCCGGCGCCACCGGGTCCTCAACCATGCCGCATAAGGTCAACCCGATCCGCTTCGAAAACGCCGAGGCCAACCTGGAGATTTCCAACGGCCTGCTGGACACCCTGGCCTCCACCCTGGTGACGTCCCGCTGGCAGCGCGACCTTACCGATTCATCCTCGCAGCGCAACATCGGGGTGGCCTTCGGCCACTCCGTCCTCGCCATCTCCAATGTGGTGAAGGGCTTGGAACGCCTCGATGTGGCGGACGATGTCCTCGCCGCCGATCTGGACAGCAACTGGGAGGTGCTCGGTGAAGCCATCCAGATGGTGATGCGCGCCGAGGCCGTCGCCGGCACGCCCGGCATGGACAACCCCTACGAGCGGCTGAAGGAACTGACCCGGGGCCACCGCGTGGACGCGGAACGGATGCGGGAGTTTGTTTCCGGCCTGGGTCTGCCCGCCGAGGCGGAAGCGCGCCTGCTGGATCTCACCCCCGCCAAGTACATCGGCATTGCCGATTCCCTGGTGGATCACGTCACCAAGTAATCCGGGCGACGGCCTGCAGTAGTTGCGGATGGGGCGGGCGCCGGGCCGGGGATGCGGAGCAGGTGGCTGGCTATTACGGTTACCCCATGGCCGAATACCCTCAGCTGCTTCATACGGTTTTGGACGCTCCCGATGTGCGGGGGCTGGCGGAGTTTTACCGTCGGCTCCTGGGCCTCCGCTACCGGCCGGGGGATGAGACGGCGCCGGATGGAACGGCCGACGACGCCGATTGGCTAACGCTGACGGACGCACACGGCAGCCCCCGGCTGGCCTTCCAGCATGTCGATCAGCTCAAGCGGACAACATGGCCCCGGCCGGAGGTGCCCATGCAGCTGCACCTCGACCTCACGGTCCCCGATCGGAAGTCCCTCACGGACCAACATGGCAGGGCATTGGCGCTCGGGGCCGAGCTGCTTTTTGACCGCACGGACGACCCCGAGGAGCCCTTATACGTCTACGCCGATCCGGCGGGACATCCGTTCTGCATCTTTGTCCGCGGACCCGGAACGTCGGCCGCGCCCGGCGCCGGTTAGTCCGCCGCAGCCAGCTGGCCGCAGGCGCCGTCGATTTCCTTGCCGCGGGTGTCGCGGATGGTGGTCGGGATACCGGCATCGATCAGGTGGTTGATGAATTCGGAGATGACCTCGGGCTCCGGGGACGTCCAGATGGACCCGGGCGTGGGGTTCAGCGGAATGGGGTTTACATGCACCCAGCCGCGGCCGCGGGCATTGAGCTTCTTGGCCAGCAGGTCCGCGCGCCAGGCGTGGTCATTCATGTCCTTGATCAGGGCGTACTCGATGGAGACGCGGCGGCCGGTGACGCGGTAGTAGTTGTACGCGGCGTCCAGCGCCTCGTCCACCTTCCAGCGGCTGTTGACCGGGATCAGCTCGTCGCGCAGCTCGTCGTCCGGAGCGTGCAGGCTCAGCGCGAAGGTCACCGGGATGTTCTCCTCGGCGAGCTTCTTGATGGCGGGCACCAGGCCCACGGTGGAGACGGTGATGTTCCGGGCGCTCATGCCCAGGCCTTCGGGAACTTCGGCGGCCATCCGGTGCACGGCGTTCATGACCCGCTTGTAGTTGGCCAGCGGCTCACCCATGCCCATGAAAACAATGTTGGTGACTCGCTCGGCGTCGTGGCCGCCGTCGCGCCGCTTGCCGCCGAGGCCGCCTTCCTTGATCACCCGGTTGGCCTGGACAATCTGGTCCAGGATTTCCGCGGTGGACATGTTGCGGGTCAGGCCGGCCTGGCCGGTGGCGCAGAACGGGCAGTTCATGCCGCAGCCGCACTGGCTGGACACGCACAGGGTGATCCGGCCGGGGTAGCGCATCAGCACGGACTCCACGAGGGAGCCGTCGAAGAGGCGCCAGAGGAACTTGATCGTGTCCCCGTTGTCAGTGGTCAGGCGCTTGATCTCGGTGAGCAGCGTGGGGAACATCTCACCCACCAGCTCGTCACGGCGGTCCTTGGGGAGGTCGCTCATGGCTTCCGGATCGGTGGTGTAGTGCTGGAAGTAATGCACCGACAGCTGCTTGGCGCGGAACGCCGGCAGGCCCAGGGACTTCAGCTTCTCCTGGCGCTCGGCCAGCGTCATGTCAGCCAGGTGGGCCGGCGGCTGGGAGACGCGCGGGGACTTGAACTGAAGCAGCGGGCGGCCGTCCGGTTCCTTGGCCTGTTCCCAACCCTCCGTGGCAGGGCGGACCTGCGGTCCGGTAGCGGTGGGAAGCGCGCGGGCAGTGCGCTGCTTTTTTGCGGGGGTGATTTCGAGGCTTGACATCGGCACCATTCTCGCACGGTTCGCACGTCCGGAACATTCCTTTTGCCCGTCGGCCACATCACGGAAACACCGGCGAAACCCTCCGCTCCTAGCGTGGTGCCATACCCCTTTTGGCCGGCTGGAGGCAGCATGTCGGATTTACGACCCTTATCCGGGTTCCGTTCCTACTCGACCCCGCACCTGCGGATCCGGGAAGTGCCGTGGAGCAACCCGGTGGGCGCGGACCTGCGCGAAGCCCAGCAGGCCGAACTCGATGCCCGCCACGGCACCGGCCATCGCGACCCGAACCCTCCCTGCGCGGCGGATTCCGCGGTTTTCCTGGTCGCCTACGAGCGCAGCACCGGACAGCCGCTCGGCTGCGGCGGGCTCCACCGGACGGACAGCACGACGGCGGAAATCAAGCGGGTGTATGTCCTGCCCTATGCGCGCGGGGCGGGGGTTGCGACGGCGGTCCTCGTGGCGCTGGAGGACCGGGCGAAACAGATGGGATTCGCGGTGCTGACCGCGGAGGCCGGCTCGGCGCAGCCGGACGGGCACCGCTTTTATGAGAACGGCGGCTACCGGGTGGTGCCGAATTTCGGTGCGTACATCATGTCCGACGGGTCCACCTGCTTCGCCAAGACCATTGGACCCGTCCTGCCCCTGTAGCCGGCCGGGGTTGTCCGCTGCGGGCGGCTCAGTAGTCGATGCGGGCCGCAGCCGCGGTCCAGGCATCGAAAGGGGCCATGGCCGGGCTGTCCTCCACGGCAAGCTGCGTCACCTGCATGGAACGCTGCTCCAAAGGGGTCTCGAAGTATTCGTAGAAGGCGGCGTCGTCAAACCCCGCGCCCGCAGCGTCATGCCGGTCTGCTGCGTACACCACCCGCTCCACGCGGGCCCACAGCGAGGATGCCAGGCACATGGGGCACGGCTCACAGCTGGTGTAGAGCACCGCGCCCGTGAGGTCGAAGGTGCCCAGGGTGGCGCAGGCATTGCGGATGGCAGTGACCTCTGCGTGGGCGGTGGGATCGTTGTTCGCCGTCACCCGGTTCACGCCCTCGAAGGCGGCACCTTCCGCGGTGACGACGACGGCGCCGAACGGGCCGCCGTCGTCCGCCACGTTCTCGGTGGCGAGCTGGATGGCCCGGGCCAGATACATGCTGTCCGAAGTGGTGTTCATTGGCTTCTTCCTTGGTCCTGATGCACCGCTGATGCAGATGTGCCAGGTAGATGGCCGGAGAATCCGGCCCGCCTTCGCAGGTGTGAGATTAGCAGTTTTCGGCCAGCGCAGCGAAGACGGGTCCGTCACGAACTGACAAAGGCTTTTTGGTGCGGGCGGGCGGGGACCGTGCTTCCGGCCATCCGTTGTCACCGGCCCGCGGCGGTGGGAACGTGTTGCTATCCACCCTTGAAAGGACCCGTCATGGAACGCATGATCTTCCCCAATCTCCCCGTTGCGGACCTGCAGGCGGCCGAGCGGTTCTATTTGGGACTCGGCTTTGCCAAGGACCCGCAGTTCAGCAATGACCGGGGCACCGCCGTCGTGATTTCCGACAGCATTGTGGTGATGCTGCTGCAGCAGGACTTCTATCAGGGGTTCCTCCCCGAGGGCGACACCCCGCACCTCGCCTCCGCCGGCAAGGAAGTGCTGAACTGCATCAGCTGTGACAGCCGCGAGGAAGTGGACCGCATCCTGGCCGCCTGCACCACGGGCGGCGGCGCGGTTTATCTCCCGGCCGAGGAACGGATGCCGGGCATGTACAGCGGCTCCGCCACGGATCCGGACGGGCATGTCTGGGAGTTCCTGTGGATGGACCCGGCCAACGCCGAACCGCCCGAAAGGACCTTCGAGGTTTCCTCGAATGCCACCGTGCAGGAGCAGGACTCCGCGCTCTAGGCGGCCGGGAGCGGGGCCGCCCCGCTCCCCGGTTCCTTCTTCCCCTGTGGCAGCGTTTCCTATTTGACTGCGCCCATGGACAGACCGCGCACCAGCTGCTTCTGCGCCACCCATCCCGCGATCACCACGGGCAACGAGGCCAGGACCGACGCCGCAGACAGCTGTGCCAGGAACAGGCCTTCACTGGTCATCTGCGACACCAGGAAGACCGGCACCGTGGCGGATTTGCCCGCCGTGAGGATGAGCGCGAAGAAAAACTCGTTCCACGCGAAAATCACGCAGATCAGGGCGGTGGCGGCCAGTCCCGGTGCCACCATCGGCATCAGCACCCGCCACAGCGTTTTCAGCAGGCCCGCACCGTCCATCTGGGCCGCTTCCAGAACTTCTCCGGGCACCTCCAGGAAGAAGGAACGCATCATCCAGACGGCAATCGGAAGGTTCATCGACGTGTACAGCACCACCAGGGTCCAGACGTTGTCCAGGACCTTCAGCTGGCCGGCGATGACGTAGATGGGCATAATCACTGCCACGACCGGCAGCATGCGGGTGGAGATGAAGAAGAACAGCACATCGGAGGTTTTTTTCACCGGCCGGATGCTCACTGCGTAAGCGGCGGGCACGGCGAGCGCCACCACCAGGATGGTGGAGACACCCGTGGCGATGGCTGAATTGGCGAAATAGCTTCCGGCCCCGCTGCCCAGCACGGCACGGTATTGGTCCAGGGTGGGGGCGAAGAAAAAGATCGGCGGATCGGACGCTGCGGCGGACTCCTGCTTGAAGGACGTCAGCACCATCCACAGCACGGGTGAGAAGAAAACCAGGGCGAGCACCCAGGTCACCGTGGTCAGGATCGGCCCGCTGTTGAACCGGCGGGCCGGCTTCCGCACGGTCCGGCGCGCCGGATCGGCCGCCTTGGGGGCGGGCGGGGTAGGGGCAGCTGTTTCAGTAGCCACGTCGTCAGTCCTTTACGTCGAAGCTTCGGAAGATCAGGCGGAGGGCAAGGGTTGCAACGATCATGGTGGCAATGACCACCACAACGCCCATGGCTGCGGCCTGGCCCACGTCAAAGCCGAGGAAGGCGCGCTGGTAGATGTAGAACGGCAGGTTGGCGCTTGCCGTACCGGGGCCGCCGGCGGTCATCAGGTAGATCTGGTCGAAGGTGTTGACCACGTAAATGGCCCCCAGCAGGACGCCCAGTTCAATGTAGCGGCGCAGCTGCGGAAGGGTGACGGAGATAAAGGTCCGCCACCAGCCGGCACCGTCCACCTGCGCGGCCTCCAGCACGTCCTTGGACTGCGACTGCAGCCCGGACAGGACAAGCAGCATCATGAACGGCGTCCACTGCCACACCAGGGCCATCAAAATGGAGGCGATCGGATGCTGCGAGGTCCAGTCCACCGGCGGGATTCCCACCAGGCCGATCACCCAGTTCAACAGTCCGTACGTGGGGTTGAGGATGGACATGGACCACAGCAGTGCACTGGCCACGGGCATGATCAAAAAGGGCGTAATGAGCAGCGTCCGTACAATTCCGCGGCCGGCAAAGGACCGGTCGAGCAGCAGCGCGAAAACGATGCCCAGAAGCATGGCAAAGAAGACGCAGCCCACGGTGAAGAGGACGCTGTTGAGTGCGGCACGGCGGAAGGTGGAATCCGCGAAGATGTCCACATAGTTGGACAGCCCCACGAAGCGGTCTCCTTCGGGGCGAAGCAGGTTCCAGTTCTGCAGCGAGTACCAGAGCGTAAACAGGAACGGGACCTGCGTGACAATCAGCGTGAAGATCAGCGCGGGCAGCAGCGGCAGCCGCCGCCGCCATCCTTCCGCCGATGACAGGCCCCCGGCCTTCCGCTCCGTAGCGGACTTGCGGGCACGGATCTGCTGGCGGGCAACCAAGGTAGACATCAACTGCCTCCGTCCTGGTAGCTTTCAGCCACCGTTTCGGCATAGCTCTGGGATTGCTCCAGGGCTTCCTGCACTGTCTGCTGGCCGGCAATTGCAGCCGATATCTGCTGCGCTACGCGGGTGCCCAGGTCCTGGAATTCGGGAATACCCACAAACTGGAGCCCGGTGTACGGCACGGGCTTGACCATGCTGTCCTCCTGCGAGGCTCCCGCCATGGCTGTCAGCGTCGGTTCCGCGTACGCCTTGGCGACCTCCGCGTACTCTGGGATCTCGTAGGTGGAGAGCCGGCTGCCGGGCGGCACCCGCTCCCAGCCGATCTTTTCGCCGACCAACCGGATGTACTCCTTGTCCGTCATCCAGGACACAAAGTCCCACGCCTCGTCTTTAGAGTCGCTCGTCGCCGGTATGGCCAGGGACCAGCTGTAGAGCCATCCCGAGGAATCCGTTTCCTGCACCGGGGCGGGTGCGTACCCGTTCTTGCCGACCACCAGGGAGGAGGCGGGATCCTCCACGGAGGACACCATGGCCGTGGCGTCGTACCACATGGCGGCGTTGCCCTGGCTGTACCGGGTGATGCAGTCCCCGTATCCGCTGGTGGCGGCGCCGGCCTGCCCATGGGCCTGGACCAGATTGACGTAATCGGTGACCGCGGCCTCCACCTCCGGGGAATCCAGGGTGGCGTTCCAATTCTCGTCGAACCAGCGTCCGCCGTAGGTGTTGATCATGGTGTCCAGCGGGGCCATGACTTCACCCCAGCCCGCCAGCCCGCGCAGGCACACCCCGTCCATGTCCTTGTCCGGGTCATCCAGCTTTTCCGCGAAGTTCCGGATGTCATCCCAGGTCGGTTTCGCCGGCATGGTGAGGCCCGCTTCCTCGAACAGGTCCGTACGGTAAGCCACAAACGAGGATTCTCCGTAGAAGGGCACGGAGTAGAGGTCCCCTTCGTAGCTGAGTGCCTCGCGGATGGTCGGCACAAAATCATCAGGGTCGTAACCCTCGGTGGAGTCCGCGTACTCCTGAAGATTGGTAATCCAGCCGTTTTCCGCCCACATGGAAGTTTCGTAATTGGAAATCATCACGACGTCGAATTCCCCGCCCTGGGTCGCGACGGACGCAGTGATCTTCGCGCGGGCCTCGTTTTCGGGAAGCGAAACGAACCGGGCGTCAATGTCCGGGTACTGGGCCTCGAATTCATCCTGAAGCGTGATGGCGTCCTGCATCTGCGGATTGGAAACGATCGCCACGACTATTTCCTGGTTGCCGTCGGCTTCACTGCCTCCGCAGCCGGTCAGCACAAGCGCCGCGACGGCTGCTCCCGCCGCACCGGCGCGGATCCTGGGACGCTTCCGGCGGCGAATTTGCCGATTTATTCGTAATCCCATCTGGTTTCCTCGGCTCATTTGAGATTTTGGATACCGCCCGCTCGGGCGTGGAACTACTTTTACGCGCACAGGGCGCGAAAGTTCTACCCCTGCCGGACCCGGACAGGAACAAACCCCTCAAAATCTGCACGAAGGATAAAGCGCGGGCGTCTACGCAGGTAATTTGGCGGGAACGCAGCGGGTTTCCATGATCACTTCCGCCGCGCTTCCCTCCCCGGCATTGAGGATCAGCCGGATTGTCATCTCCGATACCTCTTTCAAGGAGGAAAGGTGCGTTCCGCCGCAGGGAATGCGAACCTCCCCGCCGGGCAATGCGCAGACCCAGCGGCGCATGCCGGTCAGGAGTTCCGATTCCCGCTCGATGCGCACCTCGGCGCCGGAGGCCACCCACTCGGCCAGGGTGGCGTTCACCCCCGCTTCCACGGCAGCCGTATCCGCCAGCAATGCCTCCGGCAGGAATCCCTTCCGGCGCAGGGATTTCCCCAGCCGGTAGACGTCGACGGACCCGTAGGCATCGATGGTGGAGGTCTCGATTGCCAGGGCGTCGAAGTTCGGGTTGCCGGCGGCGTCGGCCTGCACGTCCTTTTTCCAGGCTGTGGCCAGCTGCCGGTTCAGGGCCAGCGAGGCCAGGTGGCAGGCGGTGTGCCCCGCGGAGAGTGCAGTCCGGCGGTGACCGTCCACCTGGATGTCCACCCGCTGCCCTTCCGCAAGTCCGGCCTCTCCGGGCACCACATGGACCACCAGGAACACCCAGCCCTCGGTGCCCTTGCGGACGGGAACCTGCCCGCCCAGGAACAGTGCGGACTGGTCCGTGGCCCCCACTACGCACTCCAGCACCGGTACCTCGCGGCCATCCGGCGTCGTCAGTGTCGCAAGGTCAGCGCCCTGGTCCGGCCAGGCCGCATCCACGGGATGTACCGGGGTGGTGTCCAGAAGCACCGCCGACCTCCCGTCCGGCAGGGCTTCGACGTGCAGGACGGTTCCGGTGCCCGTCAACGCTCCGGCGGGATAAGTGACGGTTGTATCAATTTTCGGCAGGCTCACGGGCCCCAGCCTAGCGAATCCTGCCGCGTCGACTGTGACTGCGGCCACTGGATTACACTGTGCGGCAAATCTACGGTAAAGTTGAGACCACGCCGCGGGGTGGAGCAGTTCGGTAGCTCGCTGGGCTCATAACCCAGAGGTCGCAAGTTCAAATCTTGCCCCCGCAACCACGTGAGAATCCCGATCCGGAACACCGGATCGGGATTTTTTGTGCCCGCGTCCGGTTCCGCGGCCGCCGGCCCTCCCTCGGCGGCCATGCTTGTCTCCATTCCACTTCCTCGGATAGGTTGCGGGGAAGATCCGTTGTGGAGAGGTGGCCAAAGCACTGATGGAAGCCGAAATTACGTTGCAGGTGGACGGTATCCCGCGCACCCTGACGCTGGATACCAGGACCACTGTGCTGGACGCACTGCGCGACAGGCTCGGCGTGACGAGCCCCAAGAAAGGCTGCGATCACGGCCAGTGCGGCGCCTGTACGGTCCTGCTGGACGGCCGGCGCGCCAATTCCTGCCTCACCCTGGCCGTGGCCCACGACGGCGCGGACATCACTACGGCTGAAGGCCTGGCCGGCCGCACCCCGGACGGGGGCCTGCATCCGGTACAGCGCGCGTTCCTGGAACACGACGGATTCCAGTGCGGCTACTGCACCCCCGGCCAGGTCTGCTCCGCCGCCGGCATCATCGAAGAAGCAGCCGCCGGCCACCCCTCGGGGGCCACCGGCAACCTGCAGACCGAAGGCGGCATTGAACTCACCGACGCCGAGATCCGCGAGCGCATGAGCGGAAACCTCTGCCGCTGCGGGGCGTATGCCAACATCGTGGCCGCCGTCCGGCAGGCCGCCGAAGCCGCCGAAGAACGGCGGGGCGGGGCGGCCGACCCCGGGCAGCCGGCAGTGGTGGACTCGCCGACCGCCGCGTCCATGCCCGCACACCCCGAGGAGCGGCCATGATTCCCTTCGACTACCGGCGCGCCGAGGATGCCGCGTCCGCCGTCGCGCTCGTCACCGGCCACCCGGAAGCAGCCTTCCTGGCCGGCGGCACCAATCTGGTGGACCGGATGAAGCTGGGTGTGGCTGAACCGGCGATGCTGGTGGACATCAGCCGGCTGCCGCTGGACACAGTGGATGTGCAGGCTGACGGCCGGGTGCGGATCGGCACCAACGTCCGCAATGCGGATCTGGCCGCCAACACCCATATCCGGCTCCGTTATCCGGCCCTGTCCCAGGCGCTGCTCGCCGGCGCGTCCGGGCAGCTCCGGAACCTCGCCACCACCGGCGGCAACCTGCTCCAGCGGACCCGCTGCGTGTACTTCCAGAACCCTTCCACCCCGTGCAACAAGCGTGAACCGGGTACAGGCTGTTCCGCCGTGGACGGCTACACCCGCTATCACGCCATCCTGGGCGCCTCCGAGGACTGCGTAGCCACCCACCCCTCGGACATGGCCGTGGCTCTGGCCGCCCTCGACGCCGCCGTGGTGGTATTGGGTCCCGGCGGCGAACGGGTGATCCCGGTCAGCGACTTCCACCGGCTCCCCGGCACCGAGCCGCAGCTGGACACCGTGCTCGCGCACGGGGAGCTGGTTACCGCCGTCGAACTGCCGCCGGCACCGCCCCGGTCCGCCTACCGTAAGGTCCGGGACCGTGCCTCGTATGCCTTCGCCCTGGTTTCCGTCGCTGCCGCGCTGGAGCTGGAAGACGACGACGCCGCCGTACCGGTGATCCGCGACGTGCGCATCGCTCTCGGCGGAGTGGCCCACAAACCCTGGCGTGCCCTGCAGGCGGAGGCAGTGCTGCGCGGGGCTGAGGCCACCGATGCCAACTTCCGGGCCGCGGCGGACGCCGAGCTGCGGCAGGCCAGGCCGCTGGGTGACAACGGGTTCAAGCTGCCGATGGTCCGCAACACCCTGGCGGCCGTCCTGCGTGATCTCACCGGCGTCCCGGCTCCGGACGCGGGCGCCGCTGGAACCGATCATCCCGAGGGTCCGGACGGGCCCCGCGGCACCGGCTGGGAGGACACCACCCCATGACCAACCTCATCCCCGCCTCCGCCATCGGCACGGCGTATGAACGGCTCGACGGCGAACTCAAGGTCACCGGCACCGCGCCCTACGCGTATGAACAGCCGGTCGAACGCCCCCTGCACCTGTATCCGGTCCTGTCCACCATTGCGCGGGGCACCGTGGAACGAGTGGACACCGCCGAGGCCGAAGCCGTCCCGGGCGTGCTGACCGTCCTGACACCCGAAACCGCGCCGCGCCTGGCGGATACCTCGGACCGGGAGCTGGCCGTCCTGCAGGACAGCACAGTGGGATACCGCGGGCAGATTGTGGCCGCCGTACTGGCCGAAACCCCGGAAACCGCCCGGCAGGCAGCAGACCTGGTCAGGGTCCGGTACGCCGCCGAACCGTTCAGCGCCCATCTGCGCGCGGACGACCCGGCACTTTACGCCCCCGAGGAACTCAATGCCGGCACCCCGACGGACAGCAGCCAGGGCGATGTGGAAGCCGCCTTCGAGACGGCGGCCCTGACGATCGAGCAGACCTACTCCACACCCGCCGAACACAACAATCCCCTGGAACCCCACGCCACCGTGGCGCAGTGGGACGGGACCCTGTTGACCCTCTGGGACTCCACCCAGGGGGTCCATGCGGTCAAGGGCACGCTGGCGCAGGTCCTGGGCCTGGAAGAGGAGCAGGTCCGGGTCATCGCCCCGCACGTGGGCGGCGGCTTCGGCTCCAAGGGCATGCCGCACGTGCACGTGGTGATGGCGGCCCTGGCTGCGCAGTGCACCGAGGGCCGGCCGGTGAAGTTCCCGGTCAGCCGCCAGCACATGTATTCGCTGACCAGCCACCGCACGCCCACCATCCAGCGGATCCGGCTGGGCGCGGCCGACGACGGTAGGCTGACCGCCATGTCCCTGGACATTGTGGAGCACACCTCCAGGATTAAGGAATTCGCGGAACAGACACCGGCGCCGTTCCGGATGATGTACGCCTCCCCCAACCGGCGGACCACCACCCGGCTGGCGCCGCTGGACATTCCGGTGCCGTCCTGGATGCGGGCACCGGGTGAATGCCCGGGTATGTTCGGGCCCGAGGTGGCCATGGATGAACTCGCCGCTGCGGCGGGACTGGACCCGATTGAACTGCGCCGCCGGAACGAGCCGGAGACCGACCCGGAAACCGGCAAACCCTGGTCCAGCAGGCATCTGATGGAATGCTTCGACCTGGGCGCGGAACGCTTCGGCTGGGACCGCCGGGTCACCCGGCCGCGTTCGGTGCAGGAGGACGGCTGGCTGGTGGGGATGGGCACGGCCAGTGCCGTCTATCCCTTCATGCGCCAGCCCTCCAACACTGCCCGGATCAGCTATGAACAGGACGGGATCTATTCGGTGCAGATCGGCGCCGCGGATATCGGCACCGGCGCCTGGACGGCCCTCACGCAGATTGCCGCGGATGCCCTGCGGGTGCCGATCGACCGCGTCCGGCTCGGCATCGGCGACACCCGGTTCCCGGCCGCCAGCGTGGCCGGCGGATCCTCCGGCACAGCGAGCTGGGGCGGCACGATCATCGCCGCAGCACACGCGTTCCGTGCCGACCACGGCGAACACCCCTCGCCCGGCGCCGCCACCGAAGCGGATGCCCCCGAGGATCCCGAAGCACAGGACTTCGCCCTCTACTCCTTCGGCGCGCATTTCGCCGAGGTGCGGATCTCCGCAGACACCGGAGAAATCCGGGTGCCGAGGATGCTGGGCGTTTTCTCCCCCGGACGGATCATCAATCCGCGTACTGCCCGGTCCCAGTTCCTGGGTGGAATGACCATGGGCCTGGGCATGGCACTGCATGAGCAGAGCATCCTGGATCCGCGGTTCGGCATCTTCGTCAATCACGACCTCGCCGAGTACCACATCCCAACCAGCGCGGATGTGCTGGACATGGACGCCGTGTGGATTGAGGACGTGGATGAACACGCCGGGCCGCTGGGCGCCCGCGGGATCGGGGAGATCGGGATTGTGGGCAGCGCGGCGGCCATTGCCAATGCCGCCTACAACGCCTCGGGCATCCGGGTGCGGGACCTGCCGCTGACGCCGGACAAGTTCTTGGCGTAACGAAGTGCCGCAGGCGGGATGGACGGCCCGCGATCTGCAACACTGGCGCCATGACTGCCGTACGGCCCCTTCCCGCCGTCCTGACCGGACGGTTTGTCCGGCTGGAACCGCTCACAGCGGACCTGCTGCCGGCCCTGCACCGGGCCATCGCGGTGCCCGAGGTATTTGCCGGCGGCTACGGCGGCGGCCCGGCAGGGCTCCGCGAGGACCTGCGCGGGTTCACCGAGTGGGCGCGCACGTTCTACCGGTGGAACGAGCTGCCCTTTGCGGTCCGGCTGCTCACAGGCTCCGGGGCCGGTTTCGTGGTGGGGACCAGCAGCCTCGCTGACCTGGACCTGCGCACCGAGTCCGCCCAGCTGGGATGGACGGCCTATGCCCCTTCCGTCTGGGGCACGGCCGTAAACGTAGAAACGAAGCTGCTGCTGCTGGGGCACGCCTTCGCCGCCGGCTGCGGCCGTATCACCATCCAGGCGGACTCCCGCAACGAGCGTTCCCGCGCCGCGATCAGTGGAATGGGCGGGGTTTTCGAGGGCATCCGCCGCCGGGACAGGCGCCGCGCGGACGGCAGCTGGCGGGACACGGCGGTGTACTCCGTCCTTGCGGAGGAATGGCCGCAGGTCCGGTCCGGGCTCGAACAGCGGCTGGACCGGTTTGCCGGCTCAGCGGGTCGCACCGAGGAACAGGGCACCCTGGAGTAGCCTTTCGCACAGGCATTCCGGCGACGGCGCCGGAACGGAAACGGGGACAATCGTGAGCGGCAACTTCGGCGACTATCAGCTCGGCATCTACATGAACGGCGCACGGGGAGTGCTGCCGGATCTGCCCATGGGCTATGCAGCCATGGAGGAAGTTGCCGCAGGCCGGATGGATCCCCGGATCCTCGGCTATGTCGCCGGCGGGGCCGGGAACGAGCACACCCAGCGCGCCAACGTGGCCGCCTTCGAGCGGCTGGGCATCATGCCGCGGATGCTGGTCGGGGCGGCGCAGCGCAGCCTGGGCATCGAGTTCCTGGGGCATAAGCTGCCGACGCCGCTGTTCTTTGCGCCCGTGGGGGTGCTGGGCGCGGTGGCGGAGGACGGCGATCTGGCCACCGCGGCGTCGTCGGCGGAACTGGGCATACCCATGGTGGCCTCAACCCTGTCGCAGGCTCCGCTGGAACAGGTCCGCGCCGCCGCCGGGGACACCCCGGGGTTCTTCCAGCTGTACCCGCCGGCTGACCGTGAACTCGCGGAAAGCCTGGTCCACCGCGCCGAGGCCGCCGGCTACTCCGGCATCGTCATTACCCTGGACACCTGGGTCAACGGCTGGCGGCCGCGGGACCTGAGCGCCGCGTACCTGCCGATGCTCTCCGGGCAGTGCCTGGCCAACTACGGAACCGATGACCGGTTCCGGAAGCTGCTGGCGGAACAGGGTTCCGACGATCCTGCTGCTGCGGTGATGCTCTGGGCCTCACTGTTCGGCAACCCCACTATGACGTGGGAGGACCTGGCCTGGTTCCGGTCCCTGACCTCGCTGCCGATCATCCTCAAGGGCATCTGCTCGCCGGAGGACACCCGGCGGGCCCTCGACGGCGGCATGGACGGCATCTACTGCTCCAACCACGGCGGCCGGCAGGCGAACGGCGGCATTCCGGCGATCGACTGCCTGCCCGGTGTCGTCGAGGCGGCCGACGGCGCCCCGGTGCTTTTCGATTCCGGTGTGCGGTCCGGCGTGGATGCGCTGCGGGCGCTGGCACTGGGCGCGACGGCGGTGGGCATCGGCCGGCCCTACGTCTACGGCCTGGCCGCCGGCGGGCAGGCCGGAATCACCCATGTCATGCGCAGTCTGCTTGCCGAAGCGGACCTGACCATGGCCGTCAACGGTTATCCGGACCTGGACTCCCTGCGCGGCAGCCTGCACCGGCTCTAGGAACCCCGGCCGGGCTACGGCGCCGGAGGGAAGCCGTCGCGCGGCCACCAGGCGGGCAGCAGGTTCCGCAGCGATCCCAGCCAGGCCTCGGCGTCGTCGTCGTCGCCGGCCACCCACTGCTCGAACCAGGAGGAGTAGGCGCCGCCCAAATACCCTGCGGTGACCTCCAGGTTGAGTGCGGGCAGTACACCGTGCGCAGCCCACACGTGCAGTGCCAGAAGGATGCGTGCGCGCAGGTCCTCGGCGAGGACACTGTGGAATGTCCCGGTGTGGAACAGGGCCCGGTATACCCGCTGCTCCCTCTTGGTGTGCTGCAGGATGTCACGAATGGATTGGACGTAGAGCTCGCCGATTTCCGCAATGGTCCGCCCGGTACCCCGCTGGTCCAGGTCTATGGTCCCCAGCCGGTCCACCAGGCCCGCGTAAACGAACGCGGCAAAATCGAAAATGTTCCGGTAATGACCGTAGAACGTGGTGCGGTGCACCCCGGCCTTCCGGCAGAGCGCCGACACGCTGATGTCTGCCAGCTCCAGCTCACGAAGCAACTCCCACAGGCCAGCCTCAAGTGCTTCCCGGGTACGGGCTATCCGGGGTTCATCCGGTGAGGGACGCCGGAGGGGCTTGGAATCTTCCGGTGCAGGCATGGGATTAATCTTCGCAGATACACCTAAGGGCCCTGCCAAAGCAGAGCCCTCAGATGCCGCGGCGCTGGGGGACGCCGCAGGCTTTTTTGATATTCATGGCCCGATAGCTGGCTATCGCTGTTCACGTAGCGCTAAACGGGCGGTTCCTTTATCCTGCCCTATTCAACAGGTGTAGAAGAAATCGTCAGCGGCCGGATGACGTAAATGTGATGGACGAGATTCGGCGGCCGGCAGGTCACTGCACCTCCGCCCGGAACCGCGGCGGCAGGGGGATTACCGCCGAGGTCCGCTTCTGGTAGCCGGCATATGCCGGATACCGGCTGCGGGAAATACTTTCGGTGAAGGCCGTGGAACCGGCAAAAAGGAGAGTCAGCAGCACTGCCCCCAGAACCGTCCAATGCAGCCAGGAACCCGTGGCCGCAATGGCGAAACCATAGAACACCCACCACTGGGCCTGTTCAAAGAAGAAGTTGGGGTGGCGTGAAAAGCGGAACAGGCCGGTCTGGAGGAACCCCGGATCCGGGGTGTGCCCGGCGGCACGCTGGGACTTTTTCCACTGCTGGAAGTTCCACTGCTGCTGGTCGGCGAGGGTCTCCCCCGCCAGTGCGGCGAGGAATGCCGCCGCCAATACCCAGTCCCAGAAGGTCAGCGGGCCGGGATTGCGGAACACGGTGACCACGGGAAGGGTCATGAACCAGATGATGGCGTTCTGGTAGATGCTGATGAAAGCCAGGTTGAATACCTGGAACTGCCAGGGCCGCAGCCGGGACTGCAGGATGCCCCACCGGTAATCCTCTCCCCCGGGCGCGTATCCACCCTTGCGGGCGAAGTTGAAGGTGAGCCGGGCGCCCCAGAGGGTCACCAGTACGGCCATCAGGACTACGCGTGGATCCCCGCCGGAGGCCGCGGCGAACACCCACAGGTAGGCCAGCGGGGCGAGGGACCAGATGCGGTCCGTCCAGGAGTACTCCCGTGTGGCGAGGGAAAGCAGCCAGGTGCCGGCGGACGTGGCAACAAATATCCAGAAGCTGATGCGAACCGGGTCCATTCTTGTCAGGATACGGACGCCCGTTCCCCTGTGGGAGCCCTTCCGGCCATAAGCGGTGCCCACCGGCAAACGCCGCCCATCGCCGCTAAATAAACGGCCCTGCAGTTCAGCGGGCATACGATATCCCGATGGCAACCCTGATGAGCCCCGATGCCCGTTTCCGCGAAAGCTGGCTTGCTGCCGCGGAAGAGTTCAATGGAGAGTCCATGGACGGGTCCGGCGTGTACGGAGAAAACCCGCTCGAGCGCGTCCGCACCGAAATTTCCGATGATTTTTCCGCATTCGTGGAGGGGCTGCTTGCGGAACGGCTGGCGGAAACACCCCGACCGGAGGGTTATGTCCCCTGCACCTACCTCTGGTTGGTGGAGAATGATGAATTCCTCGGGTCCCTGGCCATCCGGCACACCTTGAATGACTTCCTTTTCGAGCAGGGAGGCCACATCGGCTACAGCGTGCGGCCCTCGGCTCGGCGGCAGGGACATGCATCCCGCGCCCTGCATGATGCCCTCCCGGCCGCCTACGACCTGGGCATCAGTGCACTGCTGATCACCTGCGCCGAAACCAACACCGGGTCCCGGGCCGTTATCGAGAAAAACGGCGGCGTCTACGAGGACACCCGGGACGGCACACGCCGGTACTGGATCACCCCGAGCTAGCCGCAGGCTACCCGGAGGTGTCCATGCCGGGAAGTGGAAAGGCGACGGTAAACCGCGTCCATCCGGGCTCGCTCCGGACGTCGATGGTGCCCCCGTTGGCGGCAACCAGGGCCTGCACTATGGCCAGGCCGAGGCCGCTGCTGGGTGACCCGCTGGTGGTTCCGGAGCGGGCGGAATCCGCCTTGCTGAAACGGGCAAACAGCGCGTTCATGAACTCCGGGGCGATGCCTTGACCGTTGTCTGTGACGGTGACTACGGCTTCTCCGCCGGCAGTCCTCAGGCCGACTTCCACGCGCGCCCCGGGAGCCGTGTGCTTGTGTGCGTTGGAGAGCAGGTTGGTCAGCACCTGCCGCAGCTCGGACTCAACCGCGGCAACCACCACGGGCTCGTCCGGAAGGGTCAGGATCCAGTGGTCCTCCGGTGCCGACACCTGCGCGTCCCTGGTGGCTTCCACCACCAGCTCGGTGAGGTCCACATCGGAGAGTTTCCCGCGCCGGCCCTCGTCCAGCCTGGCCAGCAGCAGCAGGTTTTCCACCAGTGCCGACAACCGTTTGGCCTCGTTGTCCACCCGTTCGAGGGCGGACCGCCCCGAAGGGCTGACGCGCTCGCTGAGCAGGACCAGCTCGGTGTACCCGCGGATGGAGGTCAGCGGAGTGCGCAGTTCATGACTGGCATCCGCCACGAACTGCCGCACCTTCGTCTCGCTGGCCTGGCGGGCTCGCAGGGCATTGGTGATGTGGTCGATCATGCCGTTCAGGGCCAGGCCCACAGTGCCCACCTCGGACCCCGGCTGCGCAGCCGCAGGCGGTACCCGGTCCGGAACCTGCACCTCTCCGGAAGCCAGGGGAAGCTTCGATACCGAGGTGGCCACCGCGGCAAGCTGGTCCAGCGGGCGCAGCGAGCGGCGGATGATCACGGTGCCGGCAACGCCGGTGACCAGGAGTCCTGCCAGGGACAGCACCGCCATGGTGAGATCCAGCGAGGCCAGGGTACTGTCGCGCTGGTCCGTAGCAAGCCCGCCCACCCGCACCGCATTACCATCCTCGGTTCCCGGCGGCGCGGGGAACGCATCCACCCGGTAACTGCCAATGGACAGGGCCAGGTCCTGCGGACCGCGATCCGGGTCCACACCCGCCAGCAGCGTCAGGTCATTCTCTTCCAGCTGCCGGGCCACACCGTCGTCGAGCACAAGGGTGGACCGGCTGGGCTCGCCGTCGATGAAAACGGCATTCAGGGAACCGGGACGCAGGCCCACCAGGTTCTGGCCCTCCCGGGGAAGCGAGGTTCCGGGGTTCCCTGATCCGCCGTCCTGCGCCGGTACGGAACTATCCCGCGGGGCCGCTCCCCCGCGGAACCCGGCCCGGTCCGCAGAACGTTCCAGGCTGGCGTCGAGCACGCCGGTGAGGTACTGGTTCATGGCCACATGGCCGAACACCCCGATCGCGGCACAGATAGCCGTCAGGAGGGCGAGGGTGGCCACAATCAGCTTCGTGCGCAAGGGGTGGCTGCGGAAGCCGGGGCGCTGTCGGGCTGCCGGGAGCCCGGACGTGCTCACGCGGCCGCCGGTTTGAGAACGTATCCCACGCCGCGGACGGTGTGGATCATGGGCGGGCGGCCGGCGTCGATCTTCTTGCGCAGATACGAGATGTACAGTTCCACGATGTTCGCCTGGCCGCCGAAATCATAGTTCCAGACGTTGGCCAGGATCTGCGCCTTGCTCAGGACCCGCTTCGGGTTCTCCATGAGGTAGCGCAGCAGCTCCCACTGCGTGTTGGTCAAGGAAATGTCCTCACCGTTCCTGGAGACTTCCCGGGTTTCCCTGTTCATCACCAGGTCTCCGACCACCAGTTCAGCGGAGGCCGACGCCGCCGCCCCCGAGCGCTGCACCAGACGATGCAGGCGGAGCATGAGTTCCTCCATGCTGAACGGCTTGGTGACATAGTCATCCCCGCCCGCGGCCAGGCCGGAAATCCGGTCCTCCACGGCATCCCTAGCGGTCAGGAACAGGGCAGGAACCCGGGGAGAAAAGGCACGGATCTTATTCAGTGCCTCCAGCCCGTCCACCCCAGGCATCATGACATCCAGCACCAGGACATCCGGGCGGAACTCGCGGGCGTCGGCTATGGCTTGCTGCCCGTCCGCAGCCGTGTGAACGTTCCACCCCATCATGCGCAGGCCCATGCTGACCAGTTCCGCCAGGTTTGCCTCGTCATCCACCACGAGGGCCCGGATGGAACTGCCGTCAGGGTGGGCCAGCCGCGGGAGGCTGCCCGCTGGGGACGGGGACGGCGCGTCTGCCATGGGTGCTTTCCTTTGACTCTGGGCCCTTCAACCGGCTCGGACCTCGAGCCTAAACCACAGGTGAACATGTCCGGCATGGACCGGACCTGTTCGAAACTGTGCCTTACCTGTGCGGCAGGCACAACTATTAGTCAGTACGCTTATGGTCTCAGGGTACGCACACACCGGAAGGACACCATGAGCGAGGAACGCCGCAGGGAAGTCGGAGAAACCGAGGCTCCCGTAGAGGATGAGCTGCATGAATCCTTCGAAAACACGGTGGCGGAGGGCGCCGAACGGCTGCACCGTACGTTCCGCACCATTGTGGTGACCGGCGTTTTCGGCGGTATGGAAGTGGGCCTGGGGGTCATGGCCTATCTCGCGGTGATGCATGAAACCGGTAACCACCTCGTGGCCGGCATCGCCTTCAGCGTGGGGCTCATCGCATTGTTCCTGGCACACAGCGAGCTGTTCACCGAAAACTTCCTGATGCCGATTGCCGCGGTGGCAGCGAAGGAAGGCAGCGTCAAGCAGCTGGGCAAGCTCTGGGGCGGCACGCTGGTGGCCAACCTGGCCGGCGGCTGGATCTTTATGTGGATCGTCATGCAGGCCTTTCCCCAGTGGGCGTCAACCGTGGAGGAATCGGCACGGCACTTCACGGAGGCCCCCTTCTCGCTCCAGACCGTCGCCCTGGCGGTGCTGGGCGGCAGCACGATCACCCTGATGAGCCGCATGCAGCAAGGAACTTCATCGGACCCCGCCAAGATCGTGGCCACCGTCATCGGCGGCTTCCTCTTGGCCGGCCTGCAGCTGTTCCACTCCATTCTGGACTCCCTGCTGATCTTCGGGGCCATCCACTCCGGCGCAGGGATCACCTACCTCCAATGGCTGGGCTGGTTCGGCTACACGCTGCTGTTCAACATTCTCGGCGGACTGGTACTGGTGACGGCCCTTCGCCTGCTGCGGACCAAGGAACTGCTGGCAGAGCGCCGGCGGGACGCGCCCGAGGACCCTGATGCCGCACATCGTCAGGCCTAAAGCCCCACAACCGGGGGAATCCGTGCGCCGTGCCGCGGCGCAACAGGGGGTACTTGCGCAGGGAGGATAAGCTGGCGGGACAGCGCGGGAATCTAAGGGCCGGACCGTACTTTCCGAATCCGCAACCCTCCCAGGCAAAATCCGCCTCCCGCGCCTGGAAATTGACTCCTTCTCTATTGCCCGCCCGCCCAGCCGCCACCGTTCATTCGGGACCGGCACGGACAGGTCCAAGCGGTCTCGGGAGCCCGCTTCCGAAGCATGCTCGGAACCAAAGAACAGAGGGACGTCATTTTGAATTTCACCGTCGGACAGACCTTGGTGTACCCGCACCACGGCGCCGTTACCGTGACCGATATTTCACCCATGACCGTCAAGGGCGTGGAGCGGGAAACCCTGACCTTCCGTGTGCACGCCACTGAATTGACGATCAAGCTCCCGGCTGGCAATGCCGAGGACGTGGGAGTGCGCGCCGTTATCAACGAGGACGGCGTCCAGGCTGTCTTCACGGTGCTGCGCGGTCCGGCGGGAATGGAACCGGATAACTGGTCCCGCCGGTTCAAGGCCAACGAAGGCAAGATGTCCACCGGGGAGCTGCACCTCATCGCCGAGGTTGTCCGTGACCTGTGGTGCCGTGAGCGCACCCACCCGCTGTCCACCGGAGAGAAGCGGATGCTGCTGAAGGCGCGTCAGCTGCTGGTTTCCGAACTGGCCCTGGCCCGTTCCTCCTCCCTGGAGGAGGCCGGCGACCTGCTCGATTCCGTCCTCATGGAAACGGCCGGCGAGCCGGAACTGGCCTCCAGCTAGCCCGTCGCCTCCCCGCACCCCGCCCCGGCGGCACCGCCGCGGGGGCGGGGAGGCAAGGGCCCGTTTTGATTGAACCGGGACCTCGTTGTATCAAGGAAAGCAGGATGGTTTCCGCTTCCCGCGGACACCGCCGCTGCGGATTGAGAGAACTTCGAGGGCCTGAACGCCTCGGGCCCGGAAAGGCGCCCGTGAACCTTCCCTGTACCTGTTTTTGCCAGCCCGTGCCCGGCACCGGCCGGCTGGGGATCGAGATATATGACCCGTTCTGCCTGGTGCGCCAGCACCGGGTGGCGGCGTCCACCAATCACGAGCCGACGTATAGACACGGCCAGGAAAGCTGGTAGACAGGCTCCGTGCGCGTGCGGGCAGCTTCCTGAGCGAAAGCTTGGAACCGCGTCAAGGGCAGTCCTGTATTATTTCTTGGACTATGGATGACCCTCCCTCAGATAAACCCTTGCCCCTCCCCGTCCTGACCGCAATGCAGCCCGTGTTTACCCCGGCTGCACCGGCTATCACGAGAGAGGGGCAGCCCCATGTATGAATGGATCATGGTCGGCGTCGGACTACTCCTCACCGTCGGCACCGGACTGTTCGTCGCTTCCGAGTTTGCGCTCGTCAACCTGGACCGCGGAGAGCTTGAGGCCCGCCGGGACAAGGGCGAGAAGCGGCTAACCCCGACGATCAACGCGCTGAAGATCACCTCGACGCATCTTTCCAGCGCCCAGCTCGGCATTACGCTGACCACCCTTTTGACCGGGTACACGTTCGAGCCCGCGATCAGCGCCATGCTCCGTTCGCCGCTTACGGCACTCGGACTCCCCGAGTCACTGGTGCCGGGCATCGGCGCCGTGGCCGGCATTTTCCTGGCCACCATCTTCTCCATGATCATCGGCGAACTGGTCCCCAAGAATTTTGCCCTGGCGCTGCCGCTGGCCACCGCCAAGCTGGTGGTGCCCTTCCAGACCGTGTTCACCGCCGTATTCAAACCGGTGATCCTGCTGTTCAACAACACCGCCAACGCGATCATCCGGTCCTTCGGCATTGAGCCCAAGGAGGAACTGTCCGGTGCCCGCAGCGCCGAGGAGCTCAGTTCCCTGGTCCGCCGGTCGGCACTGGAAGGCGTACTGGACCTGGACCACGCCGTGCTGCTGAACCGGACTCTCCGCTTTGCCGAGCACTCCGCGGATGACGTCATGACGCCCCGCGTCCGCATGCGAACGGTCCACGAGTCCGACACCGCAGAGCAGGTGGTCGCCGTCGCTACGGCAACCGGCTATTCGCGTTTCCCCGTGATCGGACGCGATTCCGACGATATCCGAGGCGTATTGCACCTCAAGCAGGCGTTCGCCGTTCCGCTGGCCGCCCGGGGCTCCGTGACTGCCGCAGAGCTGATGGTGGAACCGCTCCACGTACCCGAGTCCATGGGAGCAGACACCCTGCTGGGACTGCTGCGTGCCCAGGGCCTGCAGGTCGCGATCGTTTCCGACGAGCACGGCGGCACCGCAGGCATCGTCACGCTCGAAGACCTGGTGGAGGAAATCGTGGGTGAGCTGGAGGATGAGCACGACCGCGCGCGGGTGGGTGTGGTCCGCACGGGCCGGGCCATCACTTTCGATGCCTCGCTGCGGCCCGACGAGCTCCTGGACCGCACCGGCGTCGAGGTTCCCGACGGCGGGGAATATGACACCATCGCCGGCTTCGTCACTGACGCGCTGGACCGCCTGCCGGAACTGGGAGATGAAGTGGACATTGACGGCGGCACCCTCCGGGTGGAGCGGGTAGTCCGAAACCATATCGAACGCCTGCGTTTCACTCCCTCGGGCTCCCTGGAGACCCCGGTAAGCGCCCATGACCGCATTGTTGACTCGCTGACCAAGGACCTGACCCATGAGTGAATACCTGCCCGGCATCATCTGGCTCGTAGTACTGCTGGTGGTCAATGCCTTCTTCGTCGGCGCGGAATTCGCCGTCATCTCCGCCCGCCGCTCCCAGATTGAGCCCAAGGCCGAGGCCGGAAGCAAGGCCGCGAAAACCACGTTATGGGCCATGGAACATGCCACGCTGATGCTGGCCACCAGCCAGCTCGGCATCACGGTCTGCTCCCTGGTCATCCTGAACGTCTCGGAACCGGCCATCCACCACCTGCTGGAGATACCGCTGGGCCTGACTGAGCTGTCAGCAGACGCCATTGGCATCATTGCCTTTGTGGTGGCACTGCTGCTGGTGACCTTCCTTCACGTAGTAGTGGGGGAAATGGTGCCGAAGAACATTTCGTTCTCCGTGCCCACCCGCGCGGCCCTGCTGCTCGCGCCTCCCCTGGTGATGGTGTCCCGCATTGTCCGTCCGGTTATCTGGACTCTCAACGGGATTGCGAACGGCGTCCTGCGCCTGTTCGGGGTGGAACCCAAGGATGAGGCGACGAGCGCCTACACCCTGGACGAAGTGGCGAACATCGTGGAGCAGTCCACGCGTGACGGTGTCCTTTCGGACCGCAGCGGCACCCTGACGGCCGCGTTCGAGTTCACGGAGAAGACCGTGGCCGACGTCGAGGTTCCGATCAGCCAGATGGTGCTGCTGCCGGACACGGCAGCTCCGGCGGACCTGCAGCAGGCGGTGGACGCCCACGGCTACTCCCGGTACATCCTTACCAACGACGACGGCGATCCGGACGGCTACCTTCACCTGAAGGACGTCATGGACCTGACCACGCCGGACGAGTTCGCCGCGCCGGTCCCGGCCAAGCGGATCCGCCGACTGGCCTCGGCCTACCGGGGCAGCGACCTGGAGGACGCACTGGCCACCATGCGCCGCACCGGCGCCCACGTGGCCAGGGTCTTCGACGCCAAGGGCGACACCACGGGTGTGCTGTTCCTCGAAGACATCATTGAGGAGCTGGTAGGCGAAGTCCACGACGCCACCACCGTCTGACGCCTAGAAGCGCTTCCACCACGGCCGCCGCGGCTCCGGTTCCGGAGCGGCGGCGGCTTCTGTTTCAGCTGCCGCAGCCTTCCGTTCCCGCCAGCGCTGCACTTCCCGCCCGACGTCGCGGGTCGGGGTGACAACGGGCGGACCTCCCTCGAGTTGGCGGCGGGCATCGATGATCCGCGCATTGAAGTCCTCAACGATTTCCCGGACCTGCTTTTCGGTCCACCGCGTGTCCAGCCGCGCGTCGAGTTCGGCATCTTCGGTGCGGAGCAGGATGGCTTTGGGACCCAGGCCGGTGAGGTTCTCGCGCTGCATCAGCCCCTTGATCCACCAGTCCGGATCATGGCCGTCGCCCAGGTTCGGAAGAGGTTTTCCGGCGTATTTCAGGTTGTCGAAGTCGCCCCGGGCCATGGCATCGCGGATCAGGTAGTCGGCCTTGGCGGCGTCGTCGACCTTCCGCCGCTTGTGCTGCAGCTTGTCCTCCGCCGCGGCCTGTTCCAGGTCTTCCTCGTCCAGGTCTCCCCCGGAGGCTGCCGCCCTTAGCCGGGCTGCCCGTTCCATCCTGCGCCGGTACTGCTCCACGCCTCTGCCGTCCATGGTCTCCTACCGCCTAACCTGTCCCGTTATGGATTCCAACAGGCCCGGACCCCGCCGGTATTCCTAGGATGGACTACTTCCGCAGCCGCCGCACCACCGCACCGAAGGCGGTGGCCGCCCCGGTACCGGCCAGCAGCCAGGGGCCGCCGACGAGGATCGGATCGATCCACTGGTGATTCACGTCCGCCCGCTTCCGGCCCACCCGGGAGGAGTACCCGTGGCGGGAGAACTCGCTCAGCACACCGGTTTCCGTGATCGGGTTGTCCGGGTGCAGGGTCGCGAAGGAGGCCAAATGGCTCTCCGCGGCGTCCACCCGGTCAGCGGCGAGCAGGATCAGCCAGTGCGCGGCGCTTGCCTCGCTGAACCGGCGGTAGGCGTACCGGCGCATCACCCCGGACAGTCCCTTGGGCGGGCAGGAGGTGCCAAACACGGGCGTGAGGAACTTGTGCTCGATGGACCGCTCCCGCGGATACTTTTCCTCCTGGCGCTCCGGGAATTCCCAGTGGGCACCGCTGAGGGTCGGGTCAAACTGTAGCCTGGGCACCGCGGGACGGTCCCGGGGATCAAGGTCGGCACCCCAGCCCGGGATCCGCGCACGAAGTTCCTCGCTCGTGGGAGTTCGGGCCGGCTTTTGAGGCATATAGGCCATTGCGGGGTCCTTCCTTTCAGGATCCGGGGATGATGACCGGCTTGATGCAGTTATCCAGCTTTGCGGAGAACATGTGATAGCCCTCGGCGATGTGTTCCAGCGGAATCCGGTGCGTGATGATCTCGTTGGGTTTGAGGTAACCGGCCTTGATGTGCTCGAACAGGCGCGGCCACTGCCGCTTCATCGGAGTCTGGTTCATGTTCAGTGTCAGGCCCTTGTTCATGGCGTCGCCGAATTTCACGGCACTGAAGACGGGCCCGTAGGCGCCCATCACGGAAATGGTCCCGGCTTTGCGCACCGAGTCGATGGCCCAGTTGAGCGCCACGGGTGAGCCGCCCTGCAGCTTGAGCTTGGTGGCGGTGACGTGCTGCAGGAAACTGCCGTCCGCCTCCGCCCCCACCGCATCAATTGCGACATCGGCACCCAGGAAATCGGTGGCCTTCTTCATCTGCACCACAATGTCGTCATACTCGGTGAAGTTGTAGGTCTCGGCGTGGGCAAAGGTCCGCGCCTTTTCCAGCCGATAGTCGAGGTGGTCGATGACGATCACCCGGCCGGCGCCCATCAGCCAAGCGGATTTGGCGGCATACAGCCCTACCGGGCCGGCGCCGAAGACAATCACGGTGTCGCCCTCCACGATGTCCCCCAGCTGGGCACCGAAGTATCCCGTGGCCAGTGCATCGGTGCACATCAGCGCGTCTTCCTCGTCCATCCATTCGGGGATCAGGGACGGTCCGACGTCGGCGAACGGAACCCGCACAAACTCGGCCTGACCGCCGTCGTACCCGCCGGTGGTATGCGAATACCCGTAGAGGCTGCCCACCGCCGTTGCATTGGGGTTGACGTTGTGGCAGTTCGAGTAGAGCCCCCGCGCACAGAAGTAGCAGGACCCGCAGTAGATGTTGGCCGGGACCATGACCCGGTCCCCCACCGCGAGGTTCCGGACCGAGGGTCCCACCTCTTCAACCACACCAATGAACTCGTGGCCGAAGGTATGCCCGACCCGGGTGTCCGGCATCAGTCCGTGGTAAAGGTGCAGGTCGGATCCGCAGATGGCCGCCCGGGTGACTCGAACGATGGCATCGTTGGGATGCTCAATCGGCGGCATGTCCTTTTCTTCGACCCGAACTTTGTAGGGTCCTCGGTACACCATCGCTCGCACTGGGCGGTCTCCTCGTCTGGGTGGGATCCGGCACCTTAACCATAAGCAAACTTAGTAACTTTGCAACCCTGTGCCGGGCACGCCGCGGAAGCATCACCGGGGCTGCGCTGCCCGGAGATGTTACTACCAGACGGGCACTTCGGGGTAGGTTCCAAGCGTCTTCGCGGAGAGGAACTTCCGGTGGTGGACACGGGCCGTTCAAGTGGGAAAGACTTCCATCCCGGGACGCGCTGCACGAGGCGTTCCGGGTGGGGTGGCTCAGCAGAAACTGCACCGAAAGGATGGCCATGACCCAGCCGGCCGCACTCCGAATCCCCTCCCGTACCTCTCCCCACCTCGCATGGTGGAATCTGACCGTTGATGCCGGCGGTTTCGAACTTGCCGACCGGATTATCGGTGAACTAGTGACACCCCTTATTGCCCAGGCGAGGCTGTGGGGAGGCCAGCGGTGGTTCTACACGCGCCGCATGCAGCCGTCGAATGCGCAGGTCCGGCTTCGGGTGCTCGCCCCGCCGGAGACCCTGGACCGGCTCAAGTCCCTGCTGGGCGCCCTGCAGGAGCAGTCCGGAGACCCGGTGCGCAGCCTCGCCGTGGAGCATGGCCTCAGCGAGCCCGTGCTGGACCGGACAGTGGGTACGGATGCGCTGCCGCCGACGGTCGAAGCCGATGTGGCACGTTACGGCGGGGTTGACGGGCTCGCCCTCGCAGAAGAAGTCTTCGAGCTTTCCTCCGATCTCTGCCTGTGGGCAACGGCACGGTTCGCGAAGGCGCAGAACCGGTCCGCCCTCGCCTCACTTCTGCTTTTTGATTCCGCCTACGCCATGATGAAGGGGCCGCGCGCGTCCACCTGGCCGGACCGGCGCCGCGTTTCCTGGGAGTACTACTGGGACAGCCATCTCCACAGCTGCACGGCGTCGGACCCGCGGGCGGCCGGGGTGCAGAAAGCCACCGGAGCGCAGGCCCAGGCCCAGCTGATGCCGGTCCATCGTCTGATGATGGCCACGGCGTCCGAATCGGCGGTTACGAACTGGCGGCGGCGTTGGCTGCGGACCATAGACACCTACCTGTACCGGGCGGACAAGGCAGGAGCGAGCCGCAGCGCCCAGCACCTCACCGTTTACCAGGCACACGGCCTGTTGAACCGGCTGGGGTTCACCCTTCGCCAGGAGGCATTGATCGGGGTTTATGCGCGCACATGGAGCCGGGAGAAGGAAACGGAGCTGGCTGAGACCACCTAGGCGACTTTAAGCCGGTGGATGTGCGGGCGATAGACTCACCATATGAGCCTAACCCCGGAGCAGAACTCCGTTGCCGCCGAACTGCAGCAGCTCATGCTGCGGACCGAGTCGGTGGAGATCTTCCTTGAGGGTTTCGCCGTACATGCCGCCGAGCTTTTCAGCACCGAGGCGGAAGTCCTGGCCGGGGTGACCCTGCTGCACAACAAGCAGGGCACCACGGTGGCCAGCAGCAGTGAAGCGGCGCGGGCGCTGGATGAGGTCCAGTACGGCTTCGGAGACGGCCCGTGCATGCGGGCAGCCCGTACGGGCCGGACCATCCGGGTCGAAGATGTCCGTACCGACCCGCGGTGGCCGGATTATGCGGAAGTCATCCGGGACCTCGGCTACTACTCGATCCTGGGCGTCCCGCTGATCCTCGGCAACGACGGCGGCGCCGGCCTGAACCTCTATGCCCGGGACCCGGGACACTTCACGCCGCACCTGGTCCAGGCAGCCGAAACGTTCGCCGCCGAGGCGGCCACTACCTTGCAGGTGGCCGTCCAGATTGCCCGGCACCGAAGCACGGTGGATCACCTTCGCGCAGCCATGGAGACCCGAACCACCATCGACCTTGCCGTAGGCATTGTCATGGCCCAGAACCAATGCAGCCAGGAGGAAGCCTTCGGGATCCTGCGCGGCGCCTCCAGCAACCGGAACGTGAAACTGAGGGATCTGGCCGAACGCGTGGTGCAGTCCGTGACCTCGCAGGCCGTGAAAACCCACTTCGTCGAGTAGACCCCTGAGCCGCGCCGGGTCAGGCTCCGTCCACCAGTCCGGCCACGGTTGCCCGGGCACCGGAGTGATGCAGGGTTCCGAGGGCGGACAGATACTCCCGTACAAACCCCTCGTCCTCCGCCAGGTCGACGAAGAAGTGCTGCTGGGAAATGAAGGCCACCGGGTCCTCCCGGTTCCGCGCAGCCGCCGCCATCACCTCATCGCGCCGGTTGTCGACCACACGGATGGGTTCGCCTGCTTCATCCACGCCCTCGGCATAGCGCGCCCAGGCGGCAATGATTGCTGCGGATCTTGAGGTTTCGCCGCCGGCGGCCACGTTTTCGCGGACCACCGGAACCAGCCATTTCGGGATCCGGTCCGAGCTTTCCGCACATAGCCGGGCGAGGGTGTCCCGGACATACTCATTACCGAAGCGCTGCAGCAGCCTCAACTTATAGGCGCCCAGATCCACGCCCGGGACGGGCAGCAGGGTGGGGGTTGCTTCCCGGTCCATGTAGTCCAGCAGGAACTGTGCCAGCTCCGGGTCCTGCACGGCCTCATGCGCGTACCGGTAACCGGCGAGGTAGCCCAGATAGGCCAGGCCCTGATGGCCGCAGTTCAGCAGGCGCAGTTTCATCCGTTCGAACGGTTCGACGTCGGCCGTCATACTCACGCCGGCATCTTCCCAGGCGGGCCGTCCCAGCGGAAACACGTCCTCCAGGGCCCACTGTGCGAAGTCTTCGGCCACCACCGGCCACGCATCCTCCACGCCGAATTCCTCCAGCAGCTGGGCGCGGTCGGCGTCGGTGGTTCCCGGAGTGATCCGGTCCACCATGGAGGAAGGGAAAGAGACGGACTCCTGCACCCACTGCCCCAGCTCGGGATCCAGCAGCCGCGAGAACTCCCCGAACGCCTTGCGTGCCACCTCGCCATTGCCCGGCACGTTGTCGCAGGACATCACCGCAAACGGGGCCAGGCCCCGGTTCCGGCGGCGGCTGAGGGCTTCGGTGACGAGGCCGAAGACGCTTGAGGGGACCGCCCCGTCCTGCAGGTCCGCAGCAACGTCGGCGGAGGCTGGATCGAACTCGCCCGTGGTGTCGCTGATGTTGTAGCCACCCTCGGTGATGGTCAGCGAGACAATCCTGGTGGCCGGGTCCGCCATCTTCTCAATCACCGCTTCGGGATCATCGAGGGCGAACAAATACTCGGCGATGGAACCGATCACCCGGGCTTCCCGGACGCCGTCCGGGTGCTTCAGCACCAGGGTGTACAGACAGTCCTGGCTGTCCATTACCGTTTTCATCACCGCATCCTGCGGAAGCACGCCCACTCCGCAGATGGCCCAGTCCAGGGCCTTGCCTTCGTTCATCAGCCGGTCCAGATACATAGCCTGATGGGCCCGGTGAAATCCGCCCACACCGAAATGGACAATCCCGGTGGTTAGCCGGGAGCGGTCGTAAAGCGGCCGGGACAGGGACGTCCGGAGGTGGGGAAGGGACTCTTCACTGAGTTTCATAACGCCGCCTTAGAGCCACAGGATTCGGCTCAATCTACCAGAGCCATTCCTGCGCACCCGGGTATAACGGACCTGCGGCGTGCCAGGCATCCGTCATTCGACGGTTTCGGCATCCAGTTCAATAAAGGCCCAGTCCGGTTCGGCCAGGATGGGGTCCATGACGGGGCCGCCGGCCTCGGCAATCCGGTCCTGGACCTTCGGCGGCAGGCCCTCCTGGCGGAGGTTTTGCCTCAACCAGTTCTTCGCCGAACCATCCAGGTACGGCCACCAGCGTTCTATTCGGATAGGTTCCACAGCAGCCCCCTTCAGCGTTGCGTAAACCCACGGTGACACCGGCCGTGAGGGGGCGCAAGAGGTCACGGCAAGAGGAGTGGCCGGAAGCCGGGGGCTGCACGCCGGGAGGCGGCAAACTACTTTCGGACGGTGATTGATTCCATGGCCGCGTGCGCTTCCTCGGCAAGGGAGCCGGGAATGGGGGCGCTCTTCGCTGCGTCCGCGGAAGTCTGCTGGCCTTCCCCGCTGATGACGTATTCGCCGAAGGCCTGTACGCGCTCCACGAGGTCTGCGTCGTCGTAGGAGCTGCAGTAGATCTGGTAGGACACAAGCACCAGCGGATAGGCGCCCGGGGCCGTGGTCCGCCGGTTCAGCTGCAGCGCAATGTCATGTTCCCCGCGGCCCGGGACCCGGGTGGCCTGTTCGACGGCGATGCTGGCCGCTTCAGCGCTGATGGGCACGAATTCGGTTCCGACCAGCAGATTCGCCGTGCCCATGGAAGCGTCAATCACGGAGTCGTCGGCGTACGTGAGCGCCCCGACGGTGCGTGTCACCGTGCTGACCACGCCGGAGCTCCCCTGCGCGTTCTCACCCTGCAGCCCGCCCGGCCACGTTCCCGAAGGGCTGTCCGGCCAGGCCGCGGGCGCCACCTCGTGCAGGTATTCGGTGAAGTTCTCCGTGGTACCGGAATCATCGGCACGGCTGACCGGGGTGATCCGGGTCGCGGGCAGCTGTGCGTCCGGGTTGAGCGCTGCGATGACCGGATCATTCCAGGTCTGGATCTCGCCGCGGAACATTCGCGCAATAGTCTCGGCGTCGAGGTTCAACGAGTCGATGCCGGGCAGGTTGAAGGCGACGGCAATCGGGGAAATGTAGGCGGGAATATCGAGCGCACCGTCCGGACCGCAGACCGCCTTGGCATCCGCCATTTCCTCTTCCTGCAAATAGGCATCGGAGCCGGCGAAGTTCACCGCGCCGGCCAGCAGGGCGCTGCGCCCGGCACCGGAACCGTCCGGGGAATACTGCACCTGGACTTTGGGATGCAGCGCTCCGAAACCGGCAATCCAGGAATCCATCGCCGGTCCCTGGGCACTGGATCCGGCGCCGGAGAGCACTCCGCTGAGGGTGGAGGTGCTGTTCTCGGCAGCCTCGCGCTGAGCGTCGCCAAGGGGATAGTCGGATCCGCAGGCGGTCAGGGCGAGAGTTGCCAGCACCACCGTTGCCAGGGAACGGGCGGGGCGGATTGGGCGCACAGGGTGTCCTTCCAAGAAGCGGCTTCGGCGTCCATGCCGGGAGAAAGTCTGCACAAAGGCAGCTCTTTCAAGGCTAGCTGGCTTTCGGCCCCCCGGGCCAACTGAAAGCCGCCTTCCCCCTTGAGGGGCGGCGGTACGGGCTGACAGCATTTGCGACACTGCGGAGGTTACCGTTACGGCTGCGTGAGCCGGGCGGCTCCGCGTGCGCAGAGCCGAGGAGCCCCCGTGCTGATTGCCGCAGCCATCTTTGCCGTCGTCGCCGCTGCCGTGGCGTTCTATTTTTTTATGCTTGAATCCCTGCACTGGGCCGATCCCGAGACCGCCGAGGTGTTCCAGCTGCCGCGTTCCAACGCCGCCGCCTCCGCCCAGCTGGCCTACAACTTGGGGTTCTACAACCTGTTTCTGGCGGTGGGGGCCGTGCTGGGGGTGGTCCTGCTCGTGGCCGGGAATGCCGTAGCCGGGCTGACGCTGATGACGTTCGCCACAGCCTGCATGCTGCTCGCATCAGTGGTTCTGGTCCTCAGCGACCGGAAATTGGGCCGGCTGTCCCTGGTGCAGGGCGGTCCTGCCGCCCTGTCCCTTGTCCTTTCGCTGCTCGGAACCTAAGGAGCGGCGGCAGTTCGGAGTGATGCCCCGACGGCGGCAGGCCCCTCGTAGGCAGCGCGCGTCCAGAGATGGAACAGGGCATAGGCACGCCACGGACGCCACGGCTGGGAGAGCTTGACGGCTTCCCGCCCGGTTGCCACGCCCAGCGCCCGTTTCAGCACCAGGTCATCGGCCGGATAGGCATCACGGTCCCCCAGCACCCGTACGGCTAGGTAGTCCGCCGTCCAGGGGCCGATTCCCGGCAGCGCCAGCAGGCCGGAACGCACGGTTTCGGGGTCCGCTCCGAACCGCAGCGGCAGGCCGCCTGCCACCGCCTCGGCCAGCGCGGACAGGGTTCGGGCGCGGGCATGGGTGATGCGGACGGCGGACTGGATATCGGCGGCAGGCACCGCCGCAAGCCGCTCCGCCGTCGGAAACGCGGACAATCCCGCGGGGCCCGGTTGCCCGAAGGCAGAAACCAGCCTGGAGCCGAAGGTCCGCGCGGCCGCAAGGGATACCTGCTGGCCGAGGACGGTCTGGACACCGGTTTCAAAGCCGTCCGTGGAACCGGGCACCCGCAGGCCCGGATGCCGCTTCACCAAGGGTGCCAAGAGGGCGGATCCGGTGAGGAACGGGTCCACCACTGCCGGGTCGGCATCCAGATCAAGCCACGCCCGGACCACGGCAATGAGCGGGCGTTCCTGCACGTCCGGCAGGGCGGGCAGGTCAAGGACCACCCCGCCGGCGCCGAGGTGCACCGTCACTCGCACCGGACCCGCAGCCCCCGCGAGCAGCCGCTCCACGGCCGCCCCGTCGTGGGCCCGGGTGACCCGTTCCAGGCCCGGCACGGCGTGTGCCTGCAGCGCACTGGCCAGCGGTTCCCAGGCAAAGGGTCCGCGGTGCTGCAGCACGATCCGCCGGCCCGGCGGGGCAGCGGTCACGACAGGCCGGTCATGCGCAGCGTGATGTTGATTCGGCCCGAGGCCAGGCCCGACGCCGGATCGGCCGTGCCCGCCAGGGTCCGCGGAACGCCGTGATAGGCGAAGCGGGAAGGGCCGCCGAACACGAACAGGTCCCCTGACTCCAGTTCCAGGTCCGTGTACGGGCGGGTCCTCGTCTCGGTGTTGCCAAACCGGAAGACGCAGGTGTCCCCAATGCTGATGGACACTACCGGAGCGCTGGATTTTTCGTCCTTGTCCTGGTGCATGCCCATATGCGCGCCCTCGGCGTAGTAATTGATCAGCGCCGTGTCCGGGGTGTAGTTCTCCGGCCGGAAGTCCTCCCGGGCGTAACTGCCGTCCGGTTGGCGGTAGGCCTCGCGGAGGGCGTCACGGCCGAGTTCGATCAGCCAGTCCGGCAGCTCGGCAACGCGTCCCCCGCCGACGTCGTCGGCCGTCCGCGTGTATTTGTACGGCTGCCAGTGCCAGCCCAGGCAGACGGTCTGCACGGACATGGTGTGCCCGCCGGGCAGGACCGCGGCGCGCATGGGCACCGGTCCTATGGCCCACTGCCGGCAAGCCTGGACAATGCGCTGCTGCTTCTCCGCCGGCAGCCAGCCAGGGACGTGGACGGCGCCGACGGCGGGTTCGGAACGTTCGCGCGGAAAGAGGGAGTTACTCATGCGGCAGCTTCCAGGTCGAGGAGGATTTTCTTGGCCGCCGGGCCCCCGCGGTAGCCCCCGGTGGTTCCGTCGGAGCGCAGCACCCGGTGGCAGGGAATGACCACAGGCAGCGGATTGCGTCCGCACGCGGTGCCCACGGCACGGACCGCCCCGGGATTTCCGGTGAGCGCGGCAATGCCGGCGTACGTGGAGGTATGTCCGTAGCCGATGGTCTGCAGCGTCTGGACTACGGTTCGCCGGTAGCCGGAGATGAGCCTCAGGTCCAAGTCCAGGTCGAAGCTGTGCCGAGTGCCGTCGAAGTACTCGCGGAGCTGGGCCGCGGGACGGGCCAGCCGCCCCGGAGCCTCGAGGATCCGCGGACTGATCCGGGTGCTGAGGTCTTCAAGCACGGCGTCGACGCCTTCACCCTCGAAGGCCACCCGGACGAGTCCGGCGGCGGTTGCCGCGAGGATGAGCCTCCCCACGGGACTGTCGACGAGGGTGTAGGCAACGTCCAACAGCCCGGCCTGCTCCGCTTCGGCGGCGAGCCGGGTGTGCAGCGCGGCCAGGGCGGCGGCCTCGCCGTGCCCGGGAGCCAGGAGGCCGGTTCCGGAGGCGTCCGTGCCGGTGCCGGCGTCCGTTTCGATGGAATCAAAGGATGCCATTGCGGTCCTCCTCGTACAGGGTGCGTAGTTTCTTGAGGCCGTCGGCTGCGGACCGGCGGCAGGAGGCTTCGCTTCCGCCGAGCAGCCGCGCCACCTCGGCATACGGAAGCCCGGCCAGGTGGTGGTAGGCCAGGGCCTCCCGCTGGCGCACGGAGAGGGTCTTCAGGGCTGTCCACAACCCGTCCGTATCCGCCGGAACGGACCGCGGCGCAGGTTCCGGCACATGGTCCACCGGCAGCGGGTTCCGGGCGGCGGAGCGGTGCTGGTCCACGGCCTTCCGCTTGGCGATGGTCACCAGCCAGGCCTGTACATTGGCGCCCTCAGGCAGATCCGGATAGGCGCCAAGCGCGGCCAGGAACGTTTCCGACCAGGCGTCCTCGGCTTCGTCCGGCCCCAGGACGGCACGGCAGACCCGAAGCACGGCCGGACCGTGCTCGCGGACAATCTGCTCAAAGGGTTTCACTTCCACATACGGTAGACGTTTTCCGTCCGCAGTTTGTGAGCCGCGGCATCGGGAAAGTTTCTTCCGTTCGACGGCGGTGGCTAGACTTCCCTCTACGTCGCACAGATCAAAGGAGATCACCAATGCACAACCTCGCCGGCATCCTGACCGACACGGTGGCACGCTTTCCCGAGCGGACGGCCCTCAAACTAGATGACACGGTTATCTCCTACGCCGCCCTGGATGCCATGAGCGCCAAGGTGGCCGGCTTCCTCGCCAGCCGGGGCGTGCAGCCCGGCGACCGCGTTGCACTGGTGATGCCGAATATCCCGCAGATGGCGTTCCTCTACTACGGAACCCTGCGCCAGGGCGCCGTCGTCGTCCCCATGAACCCGCTGCTGAAGGCCCGCGAGGTGGCCTACCACTTGGAGGACTCGGGTGCCCGGATTGTTTTCGCCTGGGAGGGCGTGGCCGCCGAGGTCGCCGCCGGAGCGGAGGAAGCCGGCGGCGTGGATGTGGTCTCCGTGGACTCGGGTGCCTTCCTGCAGCTGCTCGCCGGTGCGGACGCCCGCCCCGACGTCGCCGAGGTGGATGACCAGGACACTGCAGTCATCCTCTACACCTCCGGAACCACGGGCCGCCCCAAGGGCGCCGCGCTCACCCACCGGAATCTGCTCACCAATGCCTATGTGGCCCAGTCCCTGCTGAACACCGTGGAGACGGACGTCCACTTCGGCGGGCTCCCGTTCTTCCATGTCTTCGGCCAGACCGCGGCCCTGAATTCGTCCGTGCTGTCCGGCGCCTCCATCAGCCTGCTGCCGCGGTTCGATGCGGGCAAGGCACTGGAGATCATCGAGCGGGACGGCGTGACCATTTTCGAGGGTGTCCCCACCATGTACGTCGGCATGCTGCGCCATCCGTCGGTGCGGACCACCGACCTGTCTTCCTTGCGCGGCGCGATCACCGGCGGTTCGGCCATGCCGCTGGAAATCCTGCACGAATTCGAGGAGGTTTTCGGCATTGAGCTCCTGGAGGGTTACGGCCTTTCGGAAACCGCCCCGATTGTTTCCTTCAACGTTCCCGGCGGGGACCGGAGGGCAGGGTCGATCGGCAAGCCCGTGGCCGGCACCGAGGTGCGGATGCTGGATCCGGACGGCAATGACGTTCCGTCGGGCGAGGTCGGGGAGCTCTCCGTCCGCGGCGACGGCGTGATGAAGGGCTATTGGAGGAACGACGACGCCACTGCTGCCGCCATTCCGGACGGCTGGTTCCGGACCGGGGATCTGGCCCGGTTTGACGAGGACGGCAACATCTTCATCGTGGACCGGAAGAAGGACATCATTCTGCGCGGCGGCTACAACGTCTACCCCCGCGAGATCGAAGAGGTGCTCTACGAGCATCCGGCCGTTGCGGAAGCGGCCGTCGTCGGCATTCCCGACCCGCTGCACGGCGAGGAAATTGTAGCGGTGGTGGGGCTCCGCGAAGGGGCCGAGCCCGCCGACGACGCTGCCCGCGAACAGCTGATTGCGGACATTCAGCAGTTCACCAAGGACCGGTTGGCCGCGTACAAGTATCCGCGCCGAATCGAACTGACCGATGCCCTGCCCAAGGGGCCCACAGGGAAAATCCTGAAGCGGGAAATCAAGGTATCGGCACCCTTGGCGGCCGAAGCTCCGGGCGCGTAGGCGGCGAGATGGCCCCTGCGGGGCCTGGAACGGCACGCAGGTGTCCGGTCCAGGCTCCGCAGGGCCGCGTACGCGGCAGCTAGGCGTACGGCTCGACGTCGGCCGCTGCCTCCCCCGGCAGCCCGGCCGGCTCGTCGGAGCGGACCAGCACCACGCCGGCGACGATCAAAGCCCCGCCCGCCAGCTGGACCGGGCGGGGCAGCTCCGATAGCAGCAGCCACGCCCACAGGACCGCGAACAGCACCTCGGTCAGGGAGACGAACGACGCCACGCGCGAACCCAGGGACCGTGCGGCGATGATGCCGGTGACGTAGGCCAGCACCGTGGAAAACAGCACCAGGCCGGTCAGCGGAACCCACCATGCCGTCTGCCAGCCGCCCAGCTCCACGTCTGCGGTACTGAAGGCCAGGGGCAGGATGCCGGTGAGCCCCAGGACGGCCATGGTGGCTCCGCCCACGAACATCCCTCCAGTGGCGAGCACCAGTGGCGGAAGGGAATCGTTTTGCTTGGCGGTGATGAAGAAGTAGCTCGCCAGGCACACCGCCGCAGCGAGTCCCCACAGCACTCCCACCGGGTCCACGCGCGTGCTGCCGGTGAGGTCCAGGACCAATATCAGCCCCGCGACTGCCGCCGCCGTGCCCAGTACCGTGCGGAGACCGGGCCTGCGGCGCGTGGCCAGCCAGATCCAGAGCACCATCAGCACCGGCGCAAGGAATTCCAGCAGCAGGGCCACGCCCACGGAAAGGCGCTCCACCGCGTTGAAGTAAAAGAACTGGCACCCGGCCACCCCCACGAACCCGAACAGCACTATGGTGCGCCAGTTCCCCCGGACCTGGCTCCAGCGTCCATGCAGGGTGACGGCGGCCGGAACCGCCAAGACCAGTGCCGCTCCGAGCATCCGGGCAGCCACCGCCCCCGTGCTGCTCCAGCCGGTCTCCAGCAGCGCCTTGGCAAAAGACCCGGACAGGCCGAACACCGCTGACGATGCCAACGCCACGAAAATGCCGGCAGCTCCCGGCCGCAGCGGCGTGCGGCTATCGTTTATCCGCTCCCGTGCCATATGTCTCCCTGGGTTTGCGGATTTGCGGATGCCGGAAGGCCCGATCCTGCGGTACGACGGCGACGCTACCCGGGGCGCGATGCCGTTTCAATATCCCGGCGGTACGAATAGTTCATGCTTGCCGTTGCCGCAGGTCAGCACTATTCTCACCATTGTCGGGATATCTGCCTTATGATGCAGATATCCCGTACTGATGGTGCCGGATACCGGGCATTCCATTGACACACTTTACGGTTTCAGTTTCATTCGGTCCGTCCTATCCAGATGCGCGCATACCGCAGGGAAACGCCGGAAGACAACGCTATATATGGGGGAAAAACTTCATGCAGGGAAATTCACGTCCACTTTCGGCACGGGTCGGGGCGCTCAGCGCCGTGGCCCTTTTGGCAGCCGGCGGCGCATTCATCGCCAGCCCTGCTATGGCTGCACCGGAGGATTCCACTCCGACGCCCGCACCCACCGTTTCACCGTCACCCGCGGATTCCACTCCGGAACCCACTGCCACACCGGAGCCCACCGCGCCGGCACCGCAGCCTACGCCGGCACCGACGCAGACACCGGAGCCCACCACTCCGGCCCCCACACCCACGCCCTCCCCTACGGAGACGGCGCCCACCGCACCGGCACCCACGCCGTCACCCACCCCGTCACCGACGGAAACCGCACCTCCCGAAACCACTCTGGCTCCCCCTACGGTCAATGTGACTGACGGCCAGACCATCCCGACGAATTTCCTCTTTGAAGGAAAAGCCCCCGGCGCAACGTCCTTGGAACTGACCGCCAACGGCGAGATGCAGACTCTTTCAGTGGCGGAAGACGGCACGTGGAGCATCTTCGCGCCTACGTTTGCGCCTGACGGAGGCAAGCTGAGCCTCTCGCTCGTCGCCGTCAACGGTGAGACCAGGTCCACGGCGGTCAACGTTGAAGTCACCCTCGAAAACGCTCCGTTGCCGGCGCCGGGCATCCGTACGCAGGGTCGCGTGACGGAGCCGCTGACCGTATTCACCGGGACCGGCGTGCCCGAGGCGACGGTCACCCTCACGATCGCAGGCACCGAGGGGGAGCCGATGACCGGCACCGCCACCGTGGACAACTTCGGCGTCTGGAAGGTGACCCCCACAGCGTCCCTCGGCTACGACACCTACAGGCTGACCGCTGTGCAGATGTTGAATGGCAAGCAGAGCTCTCCGGAGACCACCGGATCGGTTGAAGTTATCCCCCCTGCTCCGGTGGTCACCTCACCGGCCGATGGTGCCGAGATGCCGGTCAATAAGCTGCCGGCGGCGATCACCGGCACCTCTGCACCCAATGCCGACGTTGAACTGGTCGTGGACTACGACTTCGGCAGGGATTACACGGAGAACGAACTCCAAATGATGGTTCGGGAAACCTTCGCCGACGCCGCCGGCAACTGGTCCATTCCCCTGGCTGCGCTTTCCGAGGGCACCCACAACATTGTGGCCATCCAGGGCGTCGGAGCACATGTATCCGACTACTCCGAGACTACGTTCACCGTCACGGCAGCCGTTGCTGAACCGCCCGTCACCGTCAACCCCGTGCCCGTCGGAGACCCGGGAACGGGTGGGACCGTGGAAATCGGCGGGACCGTGGGCACCGGCGTAACCGTCGGAACCGGCGTAACCGTGGGAACCGTGGGAACCGGCGGGCTGCCGGATACCGGTGCCGCGAATCTGGGTCTGTTGGCCGGCGGCGGAGCGGTGTTGCTCGCCGCCGGCGGTGCAGCCCTGTTGTTCAACCGCCGCCGCAGCGCGGTCTCAGGGTCCTAAACCGGCCAGGACGCTCTGGCGGTGAATAAGGACGGGTCCCGGACGTTGTCCGGGACCCGTCCTGCTTTAAAACTGTCTCATTACATCAATTGCTGACGGCATATTTCAATTTCACATAACCCTTGCCCTTTCTTGATCAGACCGTTACCGTGTGGCATATCTGTGATGCTGATTACCAGACGCAGATACAGTTAATGAGGAACCGGGCATAGGTCTTTCTTCGGATTGATCAACCGGAAGTACTTGTTCAGTTTCAGCCTTACCTCCGCATTCCGGGCGCCACACTTGCGCCTGCATGGAAGCACCGGGGGCCGATGTCTTAATGGGGGAAAAATTCCATGCAGGAAAGTCCACGCCCGCTCTACGCACGGGTAGGCGCACTTAGCGCAGCAGCCCTTTTGGCGGTGAGCGGCGCATTCATCGCCGGTCCTGCCATGGCTGACACAGTCGATAGTCCGCAGCCGGCACCAACCGAAACCCCTGCTGCGCTGCAGGGCACCGAGGTGCCGGCAGCAGCTGAACTCGCCCCGGGCCTTAAGGAGGCACTGCAGCGGGACCTTGGCATGACCGTCGAGGAGTTCCTCGCGGCAGGCGAACTCGGCAAGAAGGCATCCGATGCCCTCGAACAGCTCAAGGCCACCGAAGGCTTCATCAGCATCGAGGTAGTCGACGGCGCTCTGGTTATCACCGGCACCGGCGAGGACCTGCAGGCGCTGGCCACCGACCTGGAAGCCACCGTGGTGGAGCCCGCCGCCCCGGCCGAAGAAGCACCGGCCGAAGCGCCAGCAGAGGAAGCCCCGGTTGAGGACGCGCCGGCACCGGAACAGACCGAAGCGCCGGCACCTGCTGACGACGCCGCTGAAGTCCCCACAGAGGAAGCCGCTGCACCCCTGAAGCGTGCCTCAGATCTGCGCAGCCTCCTGAAGGATTACGCTGCAGCCACCGGCGCCGCGGATAAGCTGCAGTCCGTGACCGGGAACGTCGGTGCCGGCTTCGTGCTGACCGTCGGCGAGCCGGCGACGGAACTCGGCGGGGCCCAGGCACGTGCCGCGGCAGCGCCCATGACGGCAGCAGAATTTGACGCGGCTTATGAAAACGTCAGCGTCACCTATGACCCGGCGGGTATGCCGAAGAAGCTTGCCGAGACCGATATCCCGAACGGATCTGGTTACCTCTTCGAGAGTAGCGACGGCCTGGCGTCCGCCTGCTCCATCGGCTTCAACGGCTTCAACGGCACCGGCCAGGACGCCGTCATCAGTGCCGGGCACTGCGCGGAAGGTGCTGCCGGTCCGCTCACCATCCTCGAGCACGCCGACTACGAGCTGGGGATGTTCGGTACTTACTCCTTCAGCGGGACCGAAATCGACCCAGGCACCGACATTTCCGTGATCGACAGCATCAACCCCGAGCTGACCCTGCTGCCGGAAACCCTGCAGTGGGCGAATGCCGAGGACCTTGAAGCCACTACCGTGCAGATCACCGGTTCCACCGCTCCCGTTGCCGGTGCACCGATCTGCAAGTCCGGCCGCACCTCCTTCTGGACCTGCGGAACCGTCCTCAGCGCGGATGCCCTCTTCAACGCAGAAGGCACCTGGACCGAAGGTTTCGAGGCACAGCTGGACGCTGCTCCCGGCGACTCCGGCGGCAGCATGATCTCCGGCAGCCTCGCCGTCGGCCTCATCAGCGCAGGCGTCCCCGGATCCGGCGAGGTGTACGGCGTGGACCTGGCCCGCTCCATGGCTGCCATTCCCGGCTACTCCGTGGCGATCCACCTGGCTGCCCCGGCGCTGACCAGCCCGGAAGACAAGGGCACGGTGGAAACCGATGCCGCCATCACCGGCACCGCTCCCGCCGGCAGTACCGTCAAGGTGACCACCGACGGCGGAGACCCCGAGGATGTTCCGGTTGGCGCGGACGGCACCTGGTCAGTCAAGGCACCGAGCCTGGTTCCTGCAGACGACAAGATCACCGTGACCGCGCAGGCGGTCAACGGGTTCAATAAGTCCACGGTCAGCAAGTTCGAGCTGACGGTCACGGAAGCTCCGCTGGCGGCTCCGGCCTTCACCACGCCCGCCACTGTGCTGCGCTCCGTTGGGGTTATCGAAGGCACGGGCGCAGCCGGTGCCACCGTAACGCTGACCCTGCCGGGTGATACCACCGGCAAGGAAACCTCGACGATGGCTGCCACCGAAGCTGAAGTCAACGATAACGGCAACTGGTCCGTCACCCTCGACGAGCCGCTGACCTACGGTGTTTATGCACTGTCCGCCACTCAGGACGGCGTGGAGGGAAAGCGCGAATCCGCAGCAGCACAGCTGTCCCTGACCGTCGCACCCGATGCACCGGCCATCACCTCCCCCACTGACGGCCAGGAATTCGTGGAAGGCTCCCTTCCCAAGGACATCACGGGCACCGGCACCGCCGGCTCCAAGGTGACCGTGGCAGTCAATGACCAAGCGCTGACGGCCGTCACCGTGAACGAAGACGGCAAGTGGTCCGTTCCGATGGGCGATCTGGCCGCGGGCGACCACCGCGTTCAGGCCTTCCAGGTGATCAACGAAGCCGCCTCCGCAGACGCCTTTGCCAGCATCACCGTTACCCCGGCTCCGGTGGTAGTGAATCCCGCACCGGTGGCTAATCCCGGCCCCGGCACGGGCACGGGCACGGGCACGGGCACGGGCACGGGCGGACTGCCGCAGACCGGCGCCGCCAACCTCGGCCTGCTGGCCGGCGGCGGGGCGGGCCTGCTTGCCGCGGGTGCCGCAGCACTGATGTACAACAAGCGCCGCCGGGTTGCTGTCGACGCCTAACCGACTGACAGTACAAGCGGTAAAAGCGGGTCCCTGCCGACGGCCGGGACCCGCTCTGGCTTAAGCTACAGTCACGCACCAGGAGGAATGATGATCCGGAACCGGACACTGCACACGCTCCACCAGCCTTCTCCCCGGCCCTTGGCGGGAGTTGCCCTGGCTGCCGTCATCGCCGCCGCCGTCAGCGGCTGCGGAGCACAATCCGCCGACGACGGGGCTGCCGCCCCCTCCCCCGCTGTTTCCACCGGTACCGCCGCTGCACCGCCCGCGGTCCCGTCCACTGCCTCCACTCCGGTGGAAGCCACACCTGGATCGGTTCCCATCATGGCCCCGGACGAATTCACCACTGAACTCCTGCAGCTGCATGATCAACTCCGGACTGACCTGGGAGATCGGTACGCGGATGCCTGGATTGAGGGCGGCGTCCTCCATATAGGCGTCACCGACGCGTCTGCCGAGGCCACGGTGCGCGACGCCGGTGCTGTGCCGGTGACCGTGCCGTTCAACGCCGGGGAGCTGGGCCAGGCCCGCACCCAGGTCCAGACCTGGCTGGCCGGGAAGCCTGTTCCAGGGGTGGAGTTCCACTCGATCAGCGCCAGCGGCCGGGCCGGTGCGGTGACGGTTACGGTACCCCCGGAACAGGTGCCCGCCCTTCAGGCCGCAGCAGACGAGCAGTCGCCCGCAGGAAAAATACCCGTCATTGTGGAGGAATCGGCAGGAATGGCAAGACCGCTGCCCACAAAGTAGGGACAAGCCCGGCGGAACCGGCGGTGAAGGGACTGAGGGGCCTAGGGTTGATGGGTCAAGCAGCCGGCGCCTCTTCTCTCAAGCTTGGGACTATGCCATGGAGCAAAAGCTGCTCGCCCTCCTTAGCCGCCGCACCGCGTGGATTCTGCTCGCCGTCTGCGCGGTGTTCTGGCTGGTCCTGGCCGCCGGATTCCTGGAGGCACCCCTGGGTACTCCGCCCGCCCTCATGTTCCTGTGGATGTATCTCAGCATCATGGTCGCCCTGGGCAGCACACCTGTAGCGGCGGCCGCCGTCGGCGCCCTCGTTCTGCACCGGGCGGACCACCGCCGCGGCGAGTTACAGGATTCCGGTTCCGCCGGCGCTGATGCTCCGGAGGAGCCGCACGGCTCGGAGCGCTTGCACCTCCTGCTCCAACGACAGTTCAAGAGGCGCTAACGTCCAGCGGGACGGGCCGCACACCCGGGCCGCTATTGCCCGGTGCGGGTGTCCGCCGCCGCGGAATCCCGGGAACCCGGGTCCTGCCACGTGCCGGCACCTGTTCCGTCCGGCGCGGCATCAGCGCCTCCCTCCCCGGGCTCCCAGTGCAGCAGGTCCCCCGGCTGGCACTCCAGGACCTCGCACAGCGCAGACAGAGTGGTGAAACGGACCGCCTTGGCCCGCCCGTTCTTCAAGACCGCGAGATTGGCCGGAGTGATCCCCACGCGTTCCGCCAGGGTTCCGACGGCCATTTTCCGCCGGGCCAGCATCACGTCGATGTCCACAATGATCGGCATCAGATGACCTCGCCAAGTTCGGTGCGCAGATGCGCGGCCTCGGCAGCCGTCGCCACGGCTGAGGCGAGCAGTGCCCGCATCACGAGAACGAGGAGTGCTCCGGCTGCCACGGTGACGCCAAGTCCCCCGATCAGCAGGACGATGCCCGGCGCCACTCCCTCGCCGGGGGCCAGTACCGCACCCAGGGCAAACAGCAGCAGGGCCGCGGCGGATATGGCGCCGATAACCACATCCACATAGCGGAAGGCGGCAGAACTGAAAACCGTTCCCCGGCGGACCATGGTCAGCAGCCGCCAGACGCAGACAAGACAGACCTGGAACGACAGGATGCCGAACACCGCGATGAGGAGCACCGGCACGCGGACGGCCTCCGCGCCGGCTTCGGCCAGGTCCGCGCCGAACAGCGGCACCATCACCGCCTGCACAAACACGGTGCCCAGCAGGACCAGGACCAGCACCATACGCAACGCAAGAATCGTTGGTTTTCCCATCACGCCCTCCCTACGGATCCCAGCAATGATCGATTAACAGCCCATAGTTATCGACATTCGATAGATCCCACAAGGGGCCACGGAAAGACCGCGCAGGAATTCCCACGCTGTGGGTCTGCTGTGACGGATGGGGCCCCACAGGCAACAGGGGCATCAGAGCGTGGGAACTCCGGAGCCGGAGCCACTGAGGCATCAGAGCGTGGGAACTCCGGAGCCGGAGCAACTGAGGCACAGCGCCCGCGGCCGCCGTCGGTACCGGACCCGCAGACGATCGGGTCACGGCTCGCCGGCCGGCGTTATGTCCGTTAAAACACCGACGGCGCCGCCCCGGACCGCCGAAAGCGGACCGGGGCAGCGCCGTCGGACGTTAAAGGTGCTGACTACAGCTTGGAGGCAACCAGGCCGGTCAGGTCAACCAGGCGGTTGGAGTAGCCCCACTCGTTGTCGTACCAGGCAACAACCTTGACCTCGTTGCCCATGACGCGGGTCAGGCCGGAGTCGAAGATGCTCGAGGACGGATCGCCCACAATGTCGGAGGACACGATCGGATCCTCCGTGTAGGTGAGGATGCCGGCCCAGCGCGGGTCCTGTGCAGCCTTGGCGTAGGCGGCGTTGATCTCCTCGACCGTGGCTTCCTTTTCCAGCGTGACCGTCAGGTCCGTGAGGGAGCCGGTGGGGACGGGGACGCGGACGGCGAAGCCGTCCAGCTTGCCCTTCAGCTCCGGCAGGACCAGGCCGATGGCCTTGGCGGCACCGGTGGAGGTGGGCACCATGTTCAGGGCTGCGGCGCGGGCGCGGCGCAGGTCCTTGTGCGGGCCGTCCTGCAGGTTCTGATCTGCGGTGTAGGCGTGGACCGTGGTCATCAGGCCCTTTTCGATGCCGAAGGCGTCATTGAGGACCTTGGCCAGCGGGCCGAGGCAGTTGGTGGTGCAGGAGGCGTTCGAGATGATGTCGTGGTTCTCGGCGTCGTAGTCGCCGTCGTTCACGCCCATGACCACGGTGAACGCGTCGCCCTTGGCCGGTGCGGAAACCAGGACCTTCTTGGCGCCGGCGGTGATGTGCTTGCGGGCGTCCTCGGCGTTGGTGAAGAAACCGGTGGATTCAATGACGATGTCCACGTTGAGGTCAGCCCAGGGCAGGTTTGCCGGGTCCCGCTCAGCGAAGACCTTGATGGTGTGGCCGCCGACCACGAGGTTGCCGTCTTCGACGGTGACCTTCTCGGCCAGGCGTCCGGCTACCGAGTCGTACTTGAGCAGGTGGGCCAGCTGCGCGGGATCGCCGAGGTCGTTGACTGCGACAACCTCGAACCCTTCGCCGTGCTGCAGTGCTGCCCGCAGGTAATTGCGGCCAATCCGACCAAAACCGTTGATTCCGACGCGTACCGTCATGAGGGCCTCCTTGATGCCGAACCTAAATTTAGGAACTAAATTTATTGTCTCCTATAATTATGCTGTTATTACCGCCACACGTCAAAGGCCACTTCCATGGACGCCTCCGCAAACACCCCGCAGCTGCTGCGCCGCACCAACCTGCGCGCCGTGCTGGAGGTGCTCCGTGCTGCCCCGTCCGTCACGGGCACCGACCTGATCAATGCCACCGGCCTGACCCGGGCCACCGTGATTGCGGTCTGCGATGACCTGATCGCCCGGGGCTGGGCCCGGGAAACGGACTCCCCGCGCATCGACCGGCAGAAAGGCCGGCCCGCCCGGCGGTTCGAATTCAACGAAAGCGCCGGCTACGTCCTGGGGCTCGACGTCGGCATTGCCACCGTCCGCGTCCTGGTTGCCGATCTCGCGGGCGCCGTCGTCGGTGAATCGGAGGCCCGGTTCCCGCGCCACGGCGGGGAGCCGGAGCAACGACGCCGGGTAGTCACCCAAGCCGTGGACGCTGCGCTGGAGGATGCCGGGATTTCCTCCGCGGCGGTGCTGTGCGCCGGCATGGGCATTGCCGCCCAGGTCACCGGGGCCGGCGAAGTTGCCCCGGGGCAGGATGTGGCGCCGATGTTCGATCTGGGATTGAGCTCCATCTTCAGCGACTCCCGGGGCTGGCCGCTGCTGGTGGAAAACGATGCCAAGCTGGCGGCACTGGCCGAACGCTGGCGCGGGGTCGGTGCGGGCGAGGACAACCTTGCGGTCATTCTGGCCGGCGAGCGCCTGGGCAGCGGCATCATCGAGTCCGGGCACCTGCTGCACGGCGCTTCCGGCGGCACCGGCGCCATGGGTGCGCTGGACCTGGTGGAAGGCGTGGGCAATGAAGACGGCATTGCCAAGCTGGCCCGCCTCTGGGGCAGCGCCGCCCTGAAGGAAGGGCACAACGGCCGGATCCGTGAACTTGTGGGTCCGGGAACCAACCGGGCCTCCGCGCGGCTGGTGTTCGAGGCGGCCGACGCCGGGGACCCGGTGGCCGCGGAGATCCTGGACCGGATTGCCCGGCGCATGGCCCGGGTGCTTGCCCTGGTCTCCTCCTTCTTTGATCCCCGGTTAATCGTGATCGGCGGCGCGGTGGCAGCATCGGCCACCGCCCTCCTGCCAGCCATGACGCGGGAACTGGACCGGTATGTAGTCAAACCACCCCGCGTCGCCGTCTCAGCCCTGGGCACAATGCTGGTGCCCACCGGCGCGGTGCGCCTGGCCCTGGACTACGTGGAAACCCACCTGCTGGACCTCGTTCCCGAGCCGCGCCGGGAGTAAAGCGTGAAGGGCCGGGCGCCTTGCGCCCGGCCCTCCCGCTGCAGCCCGCTTAAACAGTTACGCCTGATCCGATCCGCCCTGGTTTCCGCTGCCGGCGTCCGGAGTTTCCTCAGGAGCCTCCTCCGGGCCGCCGTCGCCGTCGTGCCCGTGGTGGCCGCGGTGGCCGTCGGGTCCGCGGTCATGACGGCCCTGGCCTTCCCCCGGCCGCGCGGCGTCCTGGCCCTCGGCCTCCTGGCCCTGGGCGTCCTGACCGTTCACCTCCCGGTCTTCAGCGTCACGGCCGCCGTCCTTCCGATCCGGGCCGTCACCGTCACCCTTCCGGTCCTGCTTGTCCTGCCTATCCTGCTGGTCCTGGGCATCCCCGGAGTCCTGCTCGTCCTGCTGGTCCTGCTCGTCGTGGCTGTCCTGCTCATCGAACGAGTCGCGGCCCTCGCCGGTCCCGGCGTCCTGTTCCTGGGTGGTGGCGCCGGCCTGCTCAAAAACGTCATTCTCCGCCACAGCGGTGCCTGCGAAGAAACTGGCAACCAGCAGGCCAACACCGGCGAGGGCGCCGCCGCCCCAGACGATGGCCTTCCTGGCTCCGCTCCCCATAGCCATAGTGGTGTTTCACCTTCCAGATAAAGTGGTTCGCTTACAGTTCCATCTTCGAGCCGGATTCTTTGAGGATTCTTAGAAGCCGCGGCCGGCCAGCGGGAGGCGGACCACCAGGGAGGTGCCGGCGCCGGGCTGCGAATCAGCCCGGATGGAGCCGCCGAAACGGGCCGCAACTTCCGCCGCCAACGCCAGCCCCAGACCGTAGTGGCGCTGGCGTCCCGGTGCTTCCCCGGCCCCGGCGCCGGCTGAACGGACCGAGGAAAACCGTTCAAACAGCCGGCCTTCCAGTTCCGGCGGGAGGCCCGGACCGTCGTCGGACACCGTGAGAACTGCCTCCCGGCCGCTGCCGGCCACGCTCAGCACCACGCAGGTGCGGGCATAGTCGACGGCGTTGGACAGCAGGGCGGTCAATAGCCGAGAAAAGGCAGCCCGGACCCCGCGCACGTACACGGCGTCGCCGGGGGCCTGCACCCGCAGGTCCAGGCCGCTCTCTTCAGCTTTGGCCCGGAACGCCGCCGCTGTCTCGGCGGCGACGGCAGCCAGGTCCACGTCCTCCGTGGCTTCGTTCCGGCGGGGATCCGCCGTGACCAAAAGGTCCTCCAGGATTCCGGTGAGCACGGACGCATCGGACACAATTTCGGTCAGCCCGTCGCTCAGCCATCCTTCCGGGGCTTCGCCGCCCTCCGCGGCGGCGCGTTCCTCCCGCGCGGCCAGGCGCCGGTGAAGGATCTGGGCGCGGGTACTGAGCAACGTGAGCGGAGTGCGCAATTCGTGGCCCGCATCGGAGACAAACCTGCGCTGCAGCGCCAGCGCCCGGACCAGCGGCTGCATGGCGGCACGGGCCGCCATCACCGAGAACACCGCCGCAATGAGGGCTGCTCCGACGATGGTCGCCAGCAGCACCAGGGCCAGCCGCTGCAGCTCCTGGCGGGAATCCCGTGTATCCAGGGCGGCCTGCACCACCGCGTCGCCGCGGCTCACGGTAAGGACCCGGTAGCTTGTTTTGCCCACTGTGACCGTTTCCTCCCGGCGTCCCCCGTCCGCAGCAACTTCCGCCAGGGCTTCCTCCACGGGCAGGCCGCTGGGCATGTCCCGCGACACCGCCACCCGCCCGCGGTCATACACCGCAAGGAATACATCCAGCGGAGCGTCCCGCGCATTGCCGAGATCCACGGCCTCATCTAGCGTTTGCCGCGCTGCCGTGGCACTGCCTGCGGCAGCAAAGCCGAACACCAGCACTCCCACCACGGAAAGCAGCACCACCATCAGCCCGGTGAACTGGAGGGAAAGCCTGGTGGTGGCCCGGCGCAGTTCGGTGCTGTCCCACTGATCGACGCGGGGCCGGCGGCTCATGCCGGGCGTCCCAACCGGTAGCCGATCCCGCGGACAGTCAGCACCGCGTTGCGCCCTAGCTTGCGCCGCAGGTAATGGACATAGGTGTCCACCACACCTTCGTCGGCCTCCGGAAACACCAGATCCACGAGTTCGGCGCGGGGGAACACCTGGCCCGGCCGGCGCGCCAGAACCTCGAGCAGAGCCGCCTCCCGGTCGGACAGCTCCACCACCGCTCCGGACGGTGCCGTTACGGTCCGGCCGGCCGGGTCAAAGGAGCCTCCGGGCACCGCAAGCAGCGGAACCTGTTCAATGCTCCGGCGCCGGAGTGCCCGCAGCCGGGCCAGCAGTTCGGACATGTCGAAAGGCTTCGCCAGGTAATCCTCCGCCCCCCGATCCAGGCCCTCGACCCGGTCCGAGGGATTGCCCAGCGCGGAGAGCACCAGCACCGGGGTCAGCACGCCGCGGCTGCGGAGCCGGGCCAGGACATCCAGCCCTTCCAGCCCGGGCAGGCCGCGGTCCAGCAGCAGGACGTCAAAGCTGCGGGTGAGACCTTCATGCAGTGCCCTTTGTCCGTCATAGGCCAGCGTCACCGCATACCCCTCGGATTCCAGGATTTCCGCCAGCATGCCGGCCAGCCGGCGGTCATCCTCCACCACAAGGATCCGCGGTTGGTCCTCCATCCGGAAAGTATAGGACCGAGCACAGCCGCGGGGTGAGGGTTCCGCACCTGAACCGGCGGCTCCGGGATATATACGTTTCGGTGTATATTCGGGCCGCGCCGCCCGGGTTTAGGGGGCGTACCCAGGCCCGATGCGGAATTTACCTGCTCGGCGGTCACGGCCACCCGTAGGGTTTTCGGCACCGCAGGGGTTAACGTAGCCGCCAGGTTTCATTCATCCGGCTCTGAGGAAGGGGAATTACATGCGGGCATCAGTCTGCACCCTGATCGTCGCATCAGGGCTGGTTCTGACGGGGTGCGGGAGTGCGGGCACTTCAAGCGCGGATGCCTCACCCGCCCAGCGAAGCGAGGCATCAGCGCCTCCGGTCCCTTCGCCGAAAACTCCCGCGTCGACACCGTCCGAAAATGCAGGCACCTCTGCTCCGGTTCCGAGTCCTAGTCACACTGACGCCTCCGTGGAGGCCACGGCCGCAGCCGAGCTGGCCCTGGAGAACCTTCCCCCCGACTTTCCCTCTGAGGTCCCGCTTCTTGGGCAGGTGGCTCCGGAATCCATAGGGACCGATCTAACTCACAAGTACTCGGAGACACAGTGGATCGTCAGCATGCGGTCCACGGAGACTGATGAAGAACTGAACAAGGAACTGGCGGCGCAATTGCTCTTGGACGCCGGTTTTACAAAGCTTCCCAACGGGGACTTTTCCAACGGACATTACGATGTGGGATTCTTCGTTATGCGTTCCCTGCTTACCTACGGCGTCAGGGCCAGCTAGCCTGCGCAGGTGGCGGTTCGGAGACGCGGGCGGCATCCCTCCCGGAGTCACTGGTCCCGCACTTTTGGGCAGCGGGGCGGCGGTGGCATGACCGTTTACGTAGACAACACGCCGTACGGTGCTGAACGGAAGGCTAGAACGCCACCTGCTGCAGCAGCCGGAGAAGCTCGCGCTGCTCGGCGGCATTGAGCTGTGCCATGGAGGTTTCGGTGGCCCCGTCCACTACTTTGCGGGCCTGCGCATACAGGGTGCCGCCCTCGCGGGTGGGCACGATGACCTTGGACCGGCGGTCCCGTGGATCGGTCCGGCGCTCGACGGCGCCGCGGCGCTCCAGCTCGTCCACGATGGCCACGATCTGGCTGGGGTCCAGCACCAGGAACTGGCTCAGCTCCCGCTGAGTAGGCGCGCTTCCACTGCAGGCCAGGGACAGTACGGAGTAGTGGCGTACCTTCAGCCCGAAATCGGCCAGCCGGCGGTTGGCCTCCGCCGATCCGATGGATGCGGCGCGCGCCATCAGGAACATGGGTTCGGCACCGAGATTGGTAGCGGCGAAGCGCTCTGCGTCGGCAACGCCGTCAGGGGAGGTGCTCATGGGGTGTTGGATCCTTCGGCAGGGACACGGTAGGACCCCATCCTAGAAGACGGATGCAGCTCCTAATCAATGAGGATCATAACTGTTGACATTTTCAACGGTATGCCGTGGAATGGTTCCAATGCCGCAACGTGGCCGCAGTCACATGCGGCCGGCCTGAGCAAAGGAGCTTCGAATGACCGCTGAATCCACTGGTGCACTCGCCGGGAAGGTCGCCGTCGTCACCGGCTCCGGCCAGGGCCTCGGGTTGGCCTACGCCTCCGAACTCGCCCGCCAGGGTGCCGCCGTCGTCATCAACGACGTGGTCCAGGAAACCGCGGACCGGGCCGTCGAAATGATTACTTCCGCCGGAGGCCGGGCCGTCGCCGTCGTCGCCCCGGTGGGCACCACCGAAGCCGCCGTAGCCCTGGTGGAGGGTGCCGTGGCCGCCTTCGGCCGCCTGGACATCCTGGTCACCAACGCGGGTGTGCTGCGGGACAAGTCGCTGCTGAAGATGACGGACGAGGATTTTGACCTTGTCATCCAGGTGCATCTGCGCGGCACGTTCACCTGCGCCCGCGAGGCCTACCGGTACTTCAAGGAAAACAACGTAGCTGGCCGGATCATCACCATCGGCTCCCCCACCGGCCAGTACGGCAACTTCGGCCAGACCAACTACGCCGCCGCCAAGGCCGGCATTGTCGGCATGGTCCGCACCTGGGCGCTGGAAATGCGCAAGGCCGGCGTCACCGCCAACGCCGTCATTCCCGTGGCCGCCACCGCCATGACCGAGACCGTCCCCTACTTCCGCGCCGCCGTCGAGGCCGAACGCCGCGGCGAGCCGATGCCGGACTTCTTCCGCAAGGACCTGGGGTTCGGAACCTCCGCCGACGTCGCCGGGCTGGTCGCCTATCTGGCCTCCGACGACGCCGCGGGGATCACCGGGCAGGTAATCGGTGCCGGCGGTGACCGGCTGCAGATCTTCTCCCACCCCGTACCCGTGGTCACCGAATACCGCGCGGGCGGCTGGACGTTTGAGGCGCTGCGCGAGCAGTTCCCCGCGCTCCTGGAGGGCAACCTGCAGCCGGTCGGCGAGAAAATGCCGCCGCTGCCTGAGGAACTCGCACCGCAGGCATCGTAAGGGGAATCGAGATGCGATACGAATACGGCCTGGACCTGGCGTCCCTGGACGCCATCGACATGCACGTGCACATCGAGTGCTCGGACCACGGCCATGCCTCGCTGCCGCCGGCCCTCACCGAGGCCTCCGCCAAGTACTTCAAATCCGAGGACCGCAGCCCCTCCCTGGACACCATCGCCGAACGCTACCGCGAGTGGCGGATGGCCGCCGTCGTCTTCACCGTGGATGCCACCACCGCACTGGGCCACGAACCGAACTCCATCGAGGAGATCGCCGAAGGCGCGGCACGCAACAATGACGTGCTGATCCCCTTCGGCTCCGTGGATCCGCTGCAGGGCAGCCGGGCGGTCGACCGGGCGCGGATGCTGGTGGAGGACTACGGGGTCAAGGGCTTCAAGTTCCATCCTTCCCTGCAGGGTTTCGACCCGTCGGACCAGCAGTTTTATCCGATCTACGAGGCCATCTCCGCCCTGGGCGTCCCGGCACTGTTCCACACCGGGCAGAACGGCATGGGGGCCGGGCTGCCCGGGGGGTACGGCATCAAGCTTGCGTACTCCAACCCGATGCTGCTGGACGCCGTCGCCGCGGATTTCCCGGAACTGCAGGTCATCATGGCCCACCCGTCCGTGCCGTGGCAGGACGAGGCCAACTCCATTGCCACGCACAAGTCCAATGTCTGGATTGACTTGTCCGGCTGGTCGCCGAAGTACTTCCCGGAGTCCCTGGTGCGGGCGTCGAACACCATGCTGGCGGACAAGGTGCTGTTCGGCACCGACTATCCGCTGATCTCCCCGCGGAAGTGGCTGGGCGCCTTTGAACAGCAGAGCTTCAAGGATGAAGTACGCCCGAAAATCCTCAAGGACAACGCGGTGCGCCTGCTCGGACTGGATACCGCTGCCGGTGCTGCTGCCGGCGCCGCCCGCGCAGGAGAAAGCGCATGACCGGGGTGCTGACCGAGCCGCGCCTGTACCCCGACTGCGATCCATTCAACGTCGAGGGGCGGCTGACCGACGCAGAAAAGGCACCGCTTCGGCGCCTGCGCCGGGTCCTGGACGACACCGCCCGGCCGCTGCTGGCGGACTACTGGGAGGCCGGGGAGTTCCCGTACCAGCTGGACGGCCCGCTGCGGGAGCTGAACCTGATGGTTCCGCCGGAGCTGACTGCCGACGGCGCCGAACCGCGGGCGCTCTACCACGGCTTCCGGATCTTCGAACTGGCCCGCACCGACGCCTCGGTGGCCACCTACTACACCGCGCAGGCAGGACTGTTCCGCACCGCCTGCCGGGTGGGCGGCACACCGGAGCAGTTCGCGCAGTGGGATCCGTTGATCACCACCTTCGACATGACCGGCGTGTTCTGCCTGACCGAGCCCGAGCACGGTTCGGACATTGCCGGCGGGCTCTCGACGTCGGCACGCCGGGACGGCGACGAATGGATCCTGGACGGTGCCAAGCGGTGGATCGGCGGGGCGTTCACCGCCGACTACCTGGCGGTCTTCGCCCGGGACGTCGCCGACGGCCAGGTCAAGGGGTTCCTCGTGGACCGCGAGGCCCCCGGGGTGCGGCTCGAAAAGATCCGCGGCAAAACGTCGCTGCGGATGATGCAGAACGCCGACATTTACCTCGACGGTGTCCGCGTTCCGGAAGCCCAACGGCTCGGCAACGTGAACTCCTTCAAGGATGTTGCGGCGATGCTGCGGGCCATGCGGTCCGACGTGGCCTGGATCGCCACCGGGATCCAGGCCGGAGCATACGAAGCTGCCCTGCGGTACGTGCGCAGCCGCGAACAGTTCGGCCGGTCGCTGGGCAGCTTCCAGCTGGTCCAGGAAAAACTCGCCCGCATGCTGGGCAACGTCACCGCGTCCCTGAACCTGGTGGCCGGGTTGGCGGAGCGCCAGCAGGAAGGGATTTTCCGGGACGAGGATTCCGCCCTGGCCAAGATGTGGATCAGCCTGCATATGCGGGAAACCGTTGCCCTGGCCCGCGAAGTGGTCGGCGGCAACGGGATCACCCTGGCCACCGACGTCGCCCGTTTCCACGCCGACGCCGAGGCCGTGTATTCCTACGAGGGAACCCACGAAATCAATGCGCTGGTCGTAGGCCGCGCAGTCACCGGCAAAAGCGCTTTCGCCTGACGTATTCCGCCGTATCCTCCCCACTATCTAGGAGTTTTCCATGACTGAAGCACCCGCCGCCGCCCAGACCGTCGTCGCCTTCGAAGAGGTCAAGGACCTCATCGGCAAAAACCTCGGCACCTCGGCGTACCGCGAGATTACGCAGGGCCAGGTGGACACGTTCGCCGACGCCACCGATGACCACCAGTGGATTCACGTGGATCCCGAGCGGGCCAAGGACGGCCCCTTCGGCACTCCGATTGCCCACGGCTTCCTGACCCTCTCGCTGCTGATTCCCATGTGGGGCGAGCTGCTCGACGTGACGGGCGTCAAGACGAAGGTCAACTACGGCCTGGACAAGGTCCGCTTCACCTCGCCGGTGAAGGTCGGCTCCCGGATCCGGATGACCGCCACCATTGCCGATGTCCAGGAGGTCAAGGGCAACGGCCTGCACGTGGTCGCGGACCTGACCATCGAAATTGAGGGCTCCGAGCGCCCGGCCGTTGTTGCCCGGTTCCTCAGCCGGCTGTACGCCTAGCCCGCCGGATCCGGCCGGGGCGGGCCCGGAGTCGGCCCGGCCCGGCCCGGTTTAGCGCCAGTAGTTGTTCGCCGCTGCAACCGTGGCGAACTCCGTGGCCACCACCTGCGAGGCGGAGATGATGCTGTCCGGATTGTTGGCGTAGGCGTCCCGGATGATGTGCTCCACCTGTCCGTCCGGCTGGATGGCGAAGGCGGTCTGCATGGCCAGGTGGACGGCCAGCTGGCGCCCTTCCTCGGGGGTGGCGCAGATCAGCGAGTTGTTGGGCACAAGCTCCATGGTGTCCGTCCTGTCTCCTCAGGGCCGCCCGGTCTGCCGGCGCGGCGCACGCGGGCGGATACGCCCGACGGCAACAGTCTGACGCCGCACCGCCCGGCACTCAACCGTTTCCACTGTTCCGGCGCTGTCATCGCCGGAACCATGGGGATGCTGGAGATGAGCGCCGTGCATGCGGTCCGGGTGGACGGCCACGCCGGCTTCAGGAGGTTGCGTTCACCCTCCCCAACGGCGGAGGCTATCCGGCGTCGAAGGGCGTTGGAACAGGCCTGTTCAGGCGGTGGGATCCGTCGGGCGGGGAGACTCGGCCTCAGGATCCGCAGCGGGCGGCGTCGGCTTGCCCACGTTTCCGGCTCCGCCCGGAATCTTCGCCGAGCTGCGGTGAACGCCCGAACCCTGGCTCAGGTGCTCCGGGTTGGCCTTCTCCGTCATCAGCAGCAGCGAGGAGACCAGCAGTGACGCAATGAACGCAATGCCGACGGCGATGAGCCCGAGGTCGAAGCGCAGTTCCTTCTCCGCTCCGCCAGTGGCGAAGATCATGGTGGCAACGCCGGCAATCAGCGCCAGCACGGCAGAGAAGATCAGCGGTGCCTTTACGGAGTTCCGCTTCTGCGGCCCGCCGGTTGAGCTGTTCGCCACTATCTTTGCCTCCTGCTGCGTTGGGGTGGCGCGGATCGGTGCGTAAATGCACGACGCGCGCTTCCTAGTTTACGGCCTACGCCCGCCCTGCCGTGGCCGCACGCGAATCATGCCTGGCACCCAGCGCGGAAATGACCACAATGACGGCGGTGATGATGGCCGCGCCGCCGGTGACGCCGAGCAGCGCTCGGACGCCCAGCTCATAGACAACCGGCACCAGGATTCCCGCCGTCAATGCGGCGGCGCCGGTGATGAGCCAGTCCCGGGCCGGCAGGAAGCTCGCGCGGTTCCGGACCCACAGGAGGATCTCCAGGACCCCGCCGAGGATGAGGGCGGCGGCTGCAGCCACGCGGAAAGCCTCGGCCGAGGCGAAGATCAGGGTGGCTGCACCGGCGAGGACGTAGGCAGCCGCTTCCACCAGCAGCACCGCGCGGACCCTGCCGTGGTCCCGGGCGGCCGCCAGCATGGGCCAGAGTGCGACGCCGGTGAGCAGCAGATACGTGCCGCCGGCAACCACCAGGACCGGCTCGGTGGGCTCCTGCCAGAAGATGGTCAGCACCCCGTAGACTGCCGCCACCGCTGAACGGACCAGCATGGGTCCCCAAGGTGCTCCGGGATTGGATGCGCCCACTGCAGGCCTCCGCTTTCACTTTGCCGTCATATCGGTGGCCGGTTGGCCACCGTCAAGCTTAGTCGCTTCCGCTTCCCGCCGCGGCACCGGTAACCATCCAGGCATCCCGCCGGGTCCGCCAGGACAGGGTGATTGCCCGTGCGCTCATGTACCCCAGGGCGAAGGCAGCCCACAGCCAGGCGATCCCGCCGCGGCCGGACAGGCCGGCGGCGTGCACCCAGATCAGCAGCGGAAGGTAGGCCGCCAGGTTCAGCATGCCGGTGAGGGCAAGGTACCGGGCATCTCCGGCGCCGATCAGCACACCGTCCAGCACAAACACCAGGCCGCAGATCGGCTGTGAGAGCGCCAGAACCCAGAGTCCGGCGGTCATGGCCTGCTGCACCCCGGCGTCGGACGTGAAGAGCACGCCGGCCACCGGTGCCACGAGGGCCAGCAGCGCCCCGGTGACCACGCCGAAGCCGACGCCCCACAGGATCATCCGGCGGGTCAGGGCCCGGGCCAGCAGGGTGTCTCCAGCCCCCAGTTCCTTGCCGATCATGGCCTGGGCAGCGATCGCCAGGGCATCCAGGGCGAACGCCAGGAAGGTGAAAACCGTCATGACCAACTGATGCGCGGCGAGGGATTCGGGCCCCTGCGCGGTGGCGACCAGGACGGTTGCCAGCACCGCGGCCCGCAGGCTGAGGGTGCGCAGCATCAGCCAGGATCCCACGTGTGCGGTTGCGCGGATGCCGGAGATAGCCGGGCGCAGGGAGACCCCCTGTGCCCGTGCCATCCGCGCCACCGCAATCAGGTAGAAAACCGCCATGCCCCACTGGGCAATGCTGGTGCCCAGTGCGGAGCCCGCGACGGACAGGGAAAAACCGTAGACCAGCAGGTAGTTCAGGCCGATGTTCACGGCGAAGCCTGCCGTGGCCACCACCAGCGGGGTGCGGGTGTCCTGGAGTCCGCGCAGCACGCCGGTGGCGGCCAGGACCACCAGCATCGCGGTGAGGCCTGGCATGGAAAAGCGCAGATAGTCGACGGCGTACCGGTGCACGTCCCCGGTGGCGCCCATGGCGGTGCACAGCTGCGGGGCAAACAGGTACCCGGCGGCGGAAAGCAGCACGCCCAGGAGGATGGCCAGGGCAATCCCGTCCCGTCCGGCGGCCAGGGCGTCACCCTGCCGGTTGCCGCCGAGGAAGCGTGCAACGGTGCCGGTGGTGGAGTAGGCCAGGAAGACCATCAGGCCGACGGCGGTCTGCAGCACCGTGGACGCCAGGCCGACGCCGGCCAGCTGGGGCACTCCGAGATGGCCCACAATGGCGGAATCGGCCAGCAGGAACAGCGGTTCGGCGATCAGCGCGCCCAGCGCCGGCACGGCCAGGGCCAGGATCCGGCGGCTGAGCCGCCGGGAGGAAAGGTCGGCTTCGGTCTTCACACCTTCCAGCCTACGTTTTGAGTACGACGCCGGGTGCGCCCCTCCCGCCCTGCCCGGCAACGGATTCCCGCGCGGCACCGGCTCCCCCTACCCCCGGCTACCTGCCGCCGTCGTCGTTGCTGCGCAGGACGAGGGCCGCAATCAGCGCCGATGCGAGCAGCAGCACGCCTACAAACAGCACCAGTGATGTCCAGCCGCCCTGTTGGAAGTAGTGCCCGCCGGCCCAGCCGAGCAGGCTGGAGCCGGTGTAGTAAAAGAGGTTGTAGAGCGAGGACGCCTGGGCCCGGCCCTTTGCGGCCAGCAGCGGTGTCCAGCCGGAGGCGATGGAATGCGCGGCGAAGAATCCTGCGGTGAACACCAGCAGGCCGGCAATGACGGCCGGCAGGTTCTCGGCCAGGGTGAGGGCCAGACCGGCACCCATAGCGGCAATGGACAGCAGCAGCACCGGCTTTCTTCCGCCTCGGGCCCTGGCCGCCAGGGTTCCCGCTGCCCGGGAGGACCAGGTACCGGCCAGATAGGCCAGGAACAGCGAACTGGCCAGGCTCTGGGGCAGCCCGAACGGAGCCTCCCCCAGCCGGAATCCCAGATAGTTGTAGACCGCGACGAAGCCGCCCATGAGCAGGAAACCCTGCAGATACAGGGCCAGCAGGCGCCGGCTGCGCAGGTTCGCCGCCAGCCGTGCGGCCAGACGGTCCCCGGGGATCCCCCGTGCGGGGACGAACCCGCGCTGACGCGGTGCGGTGAGCATGAACACGGCTGCGGCTCCCGCAGCCAGGAGGCTGACGGAAGCCACGCCCACGCGCCAGTTCACCAGTTCGGCCAGCGGGGCCGCCAGGATCCGGCCCAGGAGACCGCCGACGGTGGTGCCCGAGACATAGGTTCCGGCGGCAACAGCGGCATGCAGGCGGCTGACTTCCTCGCTGAGGTAGGCCAGTGCGACGGCCGGAATGCCGCCCAGGGCCGCTCCCTCCAGGAACCGGAGCCCCAGCAGCACCGGCAGGCCCGGGCTGAAGGGCACGGCAAGGCCCAGGATCACCGCGGCCAGGATCGCCGTCCGCATGACCGGCAGCCGGCCGAAACGGTCCGCAGCGGCGGACCATGGAATCACGGTGACCGCAAGGCCCAGGGTGGCCGCGGAAACGGTGAGGGCCGCTGAGGATGCGGAGATCCCCAGGTCTGCGGAGAGTTCCGGAAGCACCCCCTGCAGCGAATACAGCTGGGCAAAGGTCGCCACCCCGGCAGCCGCCAGTCCCACCAGGACTCCGCGGTAACCGCGGCTGCCGCGCGGGTGGCCGGAGAACCGGCCGCCGACGCCGGGGACGCCCGGGACGCCGTCAGGCACTGTCACAGCCGGTCCGCTTCCTCGCCGCGGAACCGTTCCCCTGCCAGCTCCCCTGCCAGGTTGCGGCGGGCCCGGTCCTCCCAGAGCTGCCGTCCGGCCGGGGTGCGGTACAGCGGGTCGGCAGCGGCAAGCCGGCCCACCACGCGCCGCCGCCCCGCAGCAAAATCCTCAGCGGAAAGGTGCGCATACTCGGCGCGGACCGCCCGCACATAGGCGGCATAGCCGGCAGGCGGGCGGGCCAGCACCGCCAGGTCCGCGTCCGTCATCAGCGCGCCGTTGCGGTCCGCGGCCGCGGGATTGTGGTGGACCGTCAGGCCGATCAACCGGGCACACTCCCGGGTCACGGCGGCGGCCACCCCCGCCGCAGGCAGCAACTGCCCGGCCAGCCGTGCGGAGGCTTCCTCATCCATGCCGGGCCGGCCTGTGTAGACGGCGTCATGGAACCATGCGGCGAGGGCCACAGGGCGGGGCACGTCGCTGCCGGTGAGCAGGTCCAGGGCTTCCAGGACCTGCAGCAGATGCCGGCGGTCGTGATAGCGGCGGTGCGGTTCGTTCCAGCGCAGCAGGAGGCGTTCGCCGAGCTCCGGCGCTCCCGGCAGCAGCCGGTTCCAGCGGTCCAGCAGCGGCCCGGCGAGGGCGGACGGACGTTCACGCGCCGGAATCCGGAGCCCGCTGGAAATCAGGATGCGCACCAGATCCCCGCAGCTCACCGGCGCGGCGCCCAGGGAAACCAGGATGTCGTAGCGTTCCCGGGGCACGTCGTAATGGTCGCCGTCGAACGCCCGGTCCGAAATGCCGGCGGCCCGGGTGAACGCATGCAGTTCCTCCAGCCCGGTATCGGAAATCAGGTGGGAGAAAAGGGTGTTGTGCGCCGGCCACATGGGCGGATCAATGTAAATCATGGATTCCGGGGCTCCGGCCGCGACAACAACTGCATGCTGTATGTCTACCGCACCCGGGGCTGCGATTTCCACGCAGCGGCGCCGTCCCTGCGCGGGCCGTCCCTGCGGTCTTTCGGGCCCCCCTTGTCCCGGCCGATCCCAGATGCTCCAATGACCGCATGGATGCCGTGCCTGATGCCGTTACGGAAGCCGGGCCCGCCGCGGCCCCGGCCGGTTCGACTGTTCTGGCCATCGGAACCCGCAAGGGGCTGTGGCTGGCAACCAGTTCGGACCGCAGGAGCTGGGACCTGCGCGGACCCGAATTCGCCATGACCGAAATACCGGCGCTGGCCTTCGATTCCCGGACCGGACCGCCCCGCCTGCTGGCCGGGGTGCGCTCCGAATGGTGGGGCAGCAACGTTGCCCTGTCCGATGATCTGGGACAGACCTGGCAGGAACCCGATCAGGCGGCCATTGCCTTTCCGGAGGACACCGGCGCCTCGCTGGAACGTATCTGGCAGCTGGCACCGGACACTGCGGACAGGCCGGGAGTGGTGTGGGCCGGCTGCGAGCCCATCTCCGTGTTCCGGTCCGAGGACGGCGGGAAGCACTTCGAGCTGGTGCGGGGCCTGTGGGACCACCCGCACCGCACCCAGTGGGGCGCCGGATACGGGGGCCCGGCGGCGCATACCGTCCTCCCGAGCCCGAGCGACGATTCCGTCCACGTGGCGATCAGCAGCGGCGGCGTGTACCGCTCCGATAACCGGGGGGACAGCTGGGACGCGTTCAACTCCGGCATCAGAGCGGATTTTATGCCGGAGAAGTATCCCGAATTCGGCCAGTGCGTACACAAGGTTGCCCGGGATGCGGGCAATCCGCAGCGGCTCTATGCGCAGAACCATGGCGGGGTGTACCGCAGTGACGACGGCGGCGGGCAGTGGACCTCCATTGCGGACGGCCTGCCTGCGGATTTCGGTTTTGTGATGCTTGCCCATTTCACCCGGCCCGGCACCATCTGGACCATTCCCCTAGGCTCTGCCGGTGAACGCAATCCGCCGCAGGGCCGTCCCGCGGTATTCCGCAGCACCGACGCCGGCGGAACCTGGGAGCGGTTCGACGCCGGCCTGCCGGCCTACGATTTCAATGCCGTCCTGCGTGATGCCGCCTGCGTGGACGCTGCCGAGCCCGCGGGCGTGTACTTCGGCACCCGCGGGGGCGAGGTTTATGCCAGTTCCGATGAGGGCGAGTCCTTCCGCCTCGTGGCGGCCAATCTCCCGGATGTGCTCTGTGTCCGCGCTGTCTCGGTCTGAGGCACCCGAACCCACCGACGTCGTCCTGGTGCTGCCCGCTGCACTGACCGACGCCGCGGGCGGCCGGCACCTGCTGCTCCTGCGTCCCGGCAAGGAGCCCCGTCCCGGACATGACGCGGAGCCCGGACCCGCGGTTGCAGACGTCCTGGCCCTCCTGCAGATGGATTTCCCGGGGGTGTACCGGCGGCTCTGCGACGAGACGGGGGATGTCCGCCGCCATGTGAACCTGTATGTGAACGGCCGGGACATCCGGGATCTGGCCGGTGCCTCCACAATCCTGCCCGGCGGTGCGGAGCTGCTGGTACTGCAGTCGATCGCCGGGGGCTAGGACGCCCGCGTTAAACGCAAAACGGGTGCTTTACGCATCTGCGTAAAGCACCCGTTTGCTTTCAGTACCTCCCGCTCATGGCGGGTCGGTGACTGTGGGCTTGCTCTGCCTTAGCTTAGGCAGGCAGCTGGAGGGTCTGGCCGGCGAAGATCAGATCCTCGTCGATAACGGTGTCCAGGTTCGCGTTGTGCAGTGCCTGCCAGCCACCTTCGATGCCAAGCTTCTCGGCGATCTCGGAGAGGGTGTCACCGGCCTGGATCACGTAGGTTTCGCCGGACAGGGCCGGGGCCGGGGTCTGAACCGGAGCGACGGCCTCGACCTGGATGTTGGTCGGTGCCGGCTCGGCTACCGGAGCAGGCTCGACGTAGGTCTGAACCGGAGCGGGCTCAGCAACCGGGGCGGACTCCACCACGGGTGCCGGCTCAGCTACCGGAGCAGGCTCGACGTAGGTCTCAACCGGAGCAGGCGCAGTGTAGGTCTGAACCGGAGCGGGCTCAGCGGCCGGAGCCGGAGCCGCCTGGGCAGCCTGCGGGTTCGCAGTAGCGCCGGTCAGTCCCAGCTTGGCGGTGCAGGCCGGCCAGGCGCCGGGGCCCTGCTCAGCCAGAACACGCTCGGCTACGGCAATCTGCTGTTCCCGGCTGGCGTTGGAGGGGTCACCCACGCCGCCGAAGGCAGCCCAGGTGCTGGGCGTGAACTGCAGCCCGCCCGAGAAACCGTTGCCGGTGTTGATAGCCCAGTTTCCACCGCTTTCGCACTGTGCCAGCGCGTCCCAATCCATGGAGGCAGCGTTGGCCGGGGCGGCCATGCCTGCGAGGCCGGCAGCACCAGCACCGGTGATGGCGACAGTAGCCAGGCCACGACGGACAATACGACGGATTTTCTGGTTCTTCATAAGTCTTTTGCTCCCAAGGGGCCCACCTGCGCTCGTCCCGTCCCCGGGCTTCTTCACGCCGTCGCCTTCCCCATAAAAGATGGAGGTCTTTATTGATGGCACGCAGCGGCGACGTACAGTGGTCGCGTGACATCCGGCTTTCTGGTTTAAGGCCGCACATTATTCGTGCCGGCCGCCGCGGACTTCGATTATGTCTGCGGTCCCGCCCTCGATCGGGGCTAATAACAACCTAGGGGAGCTTTGCGTCGATATCAAATCGATATCAAGTCTGCACAAATCGTTACGAGTCGCAGATCCGCTAATTCAAGCGGAAGCAGTACAATCGACACCCCGATTTGTAGAATCGATCACACACCGGATAAGGTGGCGTCGGCCACCGGTGAATGTTCAGCCCGTTACACCGCTTTTGTGCGGCACATCACGCCACAGCGGCGGCGGAAGCCGGCCGCGGGTCGGTGGCAGGGGTCTCAGGAGGCTACTTCAGTGCGTTGGATGCTTTCCGCTTGTTGAAGACGTCAAAGCCCACCGCCAGCAGCAGAACCAGACCCTTAATGAACTGCTGGTAATCAATACCCACACCCAAAAGCGACATGCCGTTGTTTAGCACGCCCATAATCAGGCCGCCGGTGATGGCTCCCACAATTGTTCCGACACCGCCGGTCACGGCCGCCCCGCCAATGAAGGCCGCGGCTATGGCATCGAGTTCGAAGAGGTTTCCGGCCCCGGGACCGGCGGAATTCAGCCGTCCGGTGAAAATGAGTCCGGCCAGTGCCGCCAGAACGCCCATATTGACGAACAGCAGGAAATCCACCCGTTTGGTGTTCACGCCCGAGAGATGGGCGGCCTGGAGATTTCCTCCCCGGGCGTAGACATGCCGGCCGAACACGGAACGGTTCATCACGGCGCTGTAGGCCACCACCAGGATGCCCAGCACGATCAACACGATCGGTGTGCCGCCGCGGGAGCTGGCCAGCAGATAGGTCAGTCCGAGCATGATGACGGCGCTGAAAACCAGTCGGGTGATGAACCAGGCCCGGGGTTCATCCTCCAGGTTCAGCTTCATCCTGGCGGCCCGCCCGCGCAGCTGGCTGATCACCAGCATCGCAGTGGCCAGCACTCCCAGACCCACCGTGGTCCAGTCCAGCAGATTGCTTTCAGGCGGGAAAAGCCCCGGAAACAGGGAACCGCCGCCCAGCTGGCGGTACTCCTCCGGAAAACCGGTAATCCGCTGGTTGCCCAGCAGGATCTGGGTCAGTCCGCGGAAGACCAGCATGCCCGCCAGGGTCACGATGAAGGCAGGAATGCCGACATAAGCCACCCAGTACCCCTGCCAGGCCCCCACCACGGCACCCACCACCAGGGATGCGGCGAGCGCGGCCCACCAGGGCATGCCCCAGTCGCGGATCATGATCCCGGACATGGCGCCGACGAAGGCAGCCACCGAGCCGACCGATAGGTCGATGTGCCCGGCCACGATAATCATGACCATCCCGATGGCGAGGATCAGGATGTAGCTGTTCTGCACAATGATGTTGGCCACGTTGTCCGGCTGGAGCAGCGCGCCGCCCGTCAGCACCTGGAAGAGGGTCACGATGACCAGGAGGGCCACGAAAATGCCGATCTGGCGCAGCCTGCTGGTCAGGAACCGCCCCGCATCCGACAGACGGGAGGTTTTCGGGCTCGTGGTGCCGAGAGCCGGATCCCCGCCGGCAAGTGTGGAAACCATGGTTATTCCTTCTCCTGGGTCATGTACTGCATGAGTCGTTCCGGGGTGGCCTCGGCGATGGGAACCTCAGCGGTGATCCGGCCCTGGGCCAGTGTGTAGATACGGTCACAGATTCCGAGGAGCTCCGGCAGTTCGGAGGAGATGACCACCACTGCCTTACCCTGCGCGGCGAGCCGGTTGATGATCGTGTAGATCTCGTACTTCGCGCCGACGTCGATACCGCGGGTGGGTTCGTCAAGGATCAGCACGTCCGGATCAGCGAACATCCACTTGGACAGGACCACTTTCTGCTGGTTGCCGCCGGAGAGCTTGCCGGCGATGGCCGCGACGGACGGGGCCTTGATGTTCATGCTGCTCCGGTACTCCTGTGCCACCACGGTTTCCCGGCCGCCGTCGACCCAGCCCCGAACGGCCAGCCGGTCCAGCGCCGATGCCGAGATGTTCCGCTTGATGTCTTCAATGAGGTTCAGTCCGAACCGTTTGCGGTCCTCAGTGGTGTAGGCGATGCCGTGCCGGATGGCCTCCTGAACCGTCCGGACCGTGATTTCCCTGCCGTTCTTGTACAGCTTTCCGCTGATATTGGATCCGTAGCTGCGTCCGAAGATACTCATGGCCAGCTCGGTGCGGCCCGCCCCCATAAGGCCGGCAATCCCGACAATTTCCCCGGCGTGTACGGACAGGTGCGCACCGTGGATTACTTTGCGCGCATGCTCCCGGGGATGGTGGACCGTCCAGTCCTCCACGCGCAGCACCTCCGCCCCGATCTCCGGGGTCCGGTTCGGATAGCGGTTTGTCAGCTCCCGGCCCACCATGCCCTTGATGATGCGTTCCTCGGTCACCGTGTCCTCATGCAGGCTGAGGGTTTCAATGGTCCGCCCGTCCCGCAGGATGGTCACGGAGTCCGCGATCGCCCGAATCTCGTTGAGCTTGTGGCTGATGAGGATGCAGGTGATGCCGTCCGCGCGCAGTCCCCGGACGAGGCCCAGCAGGTGCGCGGAGTCCTCGTCATTCAGGGCGGCCGTCGGTTCGTCGAGGATCAGCAGCTTGACGTCCTTGGACAGCGCCTTGGCAATCTCCACCAGCTGCTGCTTGCCGACTCCGATGTCGCCGGCGGGGGTCACCGGATTAATGTCCAGTCCCACCCGCCGGAGCAGCTCGGCAGCACGCACGTTGGTCTCGTTCCAGTTGATGAACCCCCGTGCGGACCGTTCGTTCCCCAGGAAAATGTTTTCCGCCACGGACAGGTAGGGCGAGAGGGCCAGCTCCTGGTGGATGATCACGATGCCGCTGCGTTCGCTGTCCTTGATGTCGCGGAAGGTCACGTCGGCTCCGTCCAGCCGGATGTCCCCCTCGTAGCTGCCGTGCGGGTATACGCCGGACAGGACTTTCATCAGTGTGGACTTGCCTGCCCCGTTCTCCCCGCATACGGCGCGGACCTCGCCGCGGGACACGGCAAGGGTCACATCCTGCAGGGCCTTGACCCCGGGGAACGTCTTGGTGATACCCGTCATTTCCAGAATGTGATCGCTCACGCGGACCTCCCTGTGCCGAAGTGCCTGATAGGCCGGAACGAAGGGCGGGCGGCCCATGCCCCCCCCGCCCTTCACCTAGTCGAGGTCCGAAGCCTCGTAGTAGCCGCTGTCCACCAGAACCTCCTCGTAGTTGTCCTTGGTGACGATCTGCGATTCGAGCAGATAGGACGGAACCACCTTCACCCCGTTGTCATACGTTTCGGTGTCATTGGTTTCCGGATCCTCACCAGTCATCAGGTCATCAACCATCAGCACGGCGCGCTTCCCCAATTCGCGCACGTCCTTGAAAATCGTCGAGTACTGCTCGTCGCTCATGATGGACTGCACCGACCCCACTTCCGCGTCCTGTCCGGTGATCACCGGGAGCGTGTCTCCTGAGTAGCCGCCGGAACGCAGGGCGGAGATGATGCCGATGGACAGTCCGTCGTAAGGGGACAGCACGCCGTCGATCTGCTGGCCGCCGCCCACCGTCAGGAGGTCTTCCATGCGGTCCTGGGCCGTGTCCGGAAGCCAGCGCAGGATGGCCGCCTGCTGGAAATCGGTCTGTCCGCTGGGCACCTTCAGGGTGCCGCTGTCCAGGTAGGGCTTCAGGGTGTCCATGGCGCCGTTCCAGAAGAATGTGGCGTTGTTGTCATCCGGACTGCCCGCAAACAGCTCCACGTTGAACGGGCCCTTCTCCCCGGTCTCCTTTCCCTCGGCGTCCAGGACGCCCAGGCCGGTCAGCAGGGAAGTCCCCTGCTGGACGCCCACTTCGTAGTTATCGAAGGTGGTGTAGTAATCCACGGTGTCCGACTCGTTGATGAGCCGGTCGTAGGCGATGACGGGAATGTCCTGGGACTCCGCCGTATCGAGCACGCTGGTCAGCGTGGTGCCGTCGATCGAGGCGATGACCAGCGCCTTTGCTCCGCCGTTGATCATGTTCTCGATCTGCGAAACCTGGGTGGGGATGTCGTCGTTGGCGTACTGCAGGTCCACTTCGTACCCGAGATCCTCCAGCTGCGACTTGACGTTCTCGCCGTCGGCAATCCAGCGTTCGGACTGCTGGGTGGGCATTGCCACCCCGATTTTGGCCCCTTCGTTGGAGTCCCCGGCCCCGTCGCCGCCGCCGCGGCTGCCGGAGCACGCGGTCATGCTCAGCGCCAGGGTCAGCGACGCACCTCCGATGAGGGCTTGTTTCAGTGTCAGTGCCATCTGTCTGCCTTTCGTGGGCCGTGCCTGGGTGGGGGAAAATGCAGGTCAGAGCTTCGATGCGAGCCGGTAGTAGGCGCTGTTCCAGCGGACTTCGTGCTGGAAGCTGCGCAGGGTGGTGGAGGAGTCGATCAGCAGCAGTTCAACGCCGGTCATCGCGGCAAAGTCCGTCACCACGTCCGCGCCGATCGCCGTGCTGAGGACCGTGTGGTGCGCAGCACCGGCAGTGAGCCAGGCCGCGGCCGACGTCGCGAGGTCCGGGTGCGGGCGCCATACCGCCCGCGCCACCGGCAGGTGCGGAAGCGGGGCGTCCGGGGGCACCACGTCCACGGTGTTGGCGGTAAGCCGGAACCGGTCCCGCATGTCGGACATGGCGACGACGACGCCGGGGCCCGGGTCCGTGTCGAAAACGAGCCGAACCGGGTCCTCCCGTCCGCCGATGCCCAGAGGATGGATCTCGAGGGAGGGTTTATGCGAGGTGAGGCTCGGGCAGATTTCCAGCATGTGCGCGCCGAGGATCTTCTCCTCCCCCGGAACCAGGTGGTACGTGTAATCCTCCATCAGGGACGCCCCGCCGGGCAGGCCCGCCCCCATGACCTTCGCGGCGCGGACCAGCATGGCGGTTTTCCAGTCCCCTTCGGCGCCGAAACCGTAACCGTGCCCCATCAGCCGCTGCACGGCCAGCCCGGGCAGCTGCCGCAGCCCGCCCAGGTCTTCGAAGTTCGTGGTGAAGGCCCCGAATCCGCCGCTTTCGAGGAACTGCAGCAGGCCCAGTTCCTGGCGGGCACCGTAGCGCAGCGATTCATGCCGTGCCCCTCCGGACCGCAGTTCGGGCGCGACGTCGTACAGCTCCTCATACTCCGCGGAGAGTTTGTCCACGGCATCCTCGGACTGGTCCTGAACGGCGTCCACGAGGTCATTCACCCCCCACGTGTTGACCGAGACGCCGAACCGGATCTGGGCCTCGGTCTTATCCCCTTCGGTCACCGCGACATTGCGCATGTTGTCCCCGAAGCGGGCAATCCGCAGGTCCGCAACCGCCGCACGCCCCGCGCAGGCCCGCTGCCAGGACGTAATCTGCCCGGTGACCTCCGGAGAGGAGGCATGCCCGACCACAATTTTGCGGGGGAGCTCCAGCCGGCTGGTGATGTAGCCGAATTCCCGGTCTCCGTGTGCCGCCTGGTTCAGGTTCATGAAGTCGAAGTCGATCTCTGCCCAGGGCAGTTCAACGTTGATCTGGGTGTGCAGGTGGAGCAGGGGCTTGCGCAGGGCGTCCAGCCCGCTGATCCACATTTTGGCCGGGCTGAATGTGTGCATCCAGGCAATGACTCCGATCACGGAGTCCTCAGCGTTGGCCGCCAGGGCCGCGGCGCGGATGGAATCGGCATCGGTCAGGGCCGGTTGCCAGAGGATCCGCACCGGCAGGCCGGCGGCTTCCAGCAGGTCGACGATGGCCCGGGACTGCTCGGCAACCTGGCGGAGCGTCTCCTCGCCGTACAGATCCTGGCTGCCGGTCAGGAACCAGACCTCGTATTCGTCCAGGGTGGTGGTCAATGGGCTCACGTTATTGCACTCCTGGAGTCGAAGGTGTCCCGGTGGCGGGAGTTAGCGGTGAAGGGGCCGGGGATGCAGCGGCGGGGGATGCAGCAGGAGCCCCCGGCTGGCCGTAGACGTTCTGGTACCGGTGGAACAAGGTGTCGATGGCTCCGGGATCGATTGGCGCCGGTTCCCCGAGCTGGCGGGAGAGGTGGACGGTGCGGGCAACGTCTTCGAGCATCACCGCGGCCTTGACGGCGTCGCGGGCATTCCGGCCGATCGTAAACGGGCCGTGGTTGCGCATCAGCACGGCACGGGAGCGGTGGCCGGCGAGGGTGGAAACAATGCCGCGCCCAATGGAGTCATCCCCGATGACGGCAAAGGGCCCCACGGGGATGTCCCCGCCGAATTCATCGGCCATGGCCGTGAGGACGCACGGCACGGGTTCCCCGCGGGCCGCCCACGCCGTCGCATACGGCGAATGCGTGTGGACCACTCCCCCGACGCCGGACATATGCCGGTAGACGTATGCATGCGCGGCGGTGTCGCTGGAGGGTGCGAGGCCCGTTCCGGACGTGCCCGGTACCGGCCGGCCGGCGAGGTCACACAGGATCAGGCTGGCCGGGGTGAGCTCCCCGTAGCCCACACCGCTGGGCTTGATGATGAAGAAATCCGTACCCGGCACGCGTTCGGAAATGTTGCCTGCGGTCCAGGCCACCAGCCCGTACCGGACCAGTTCGTGGTGCAGGGCAGCTACCTCGGACCGGACCCGGGCCACCTGTTCCCCATATGCCGCGCCGGTCATGCCAGGACCTTCGGGATCCTGCGCGCCGAGCGGCGCAGCTCCTTCAACCGCCGCATGACGTCGTTTCCGCCGCGGCCGAAGTAGTCATGCAGTGCCACATACTCTGCATACAGCCGGGAGTAGCTCTCCGCGCGGTCCGGGTCCGGAAGATATGCCTCCTGCTGGACTCCTCCCATCGCTGCCGCGGCCGCACGTACGTGCGGATACGCGCCGGCCGCTACAGCCGCGTGGATCGCCGAGCCGAGGGCCGGGCCCTGGCCGCTGCGGATGACGGAGATCGGCAGGTTCAGCACATCGGCGTAAATCTGCATCAGGAACCGGTTCTTCACCAGCCCGCCGGCGGCAATGAACTGCTCGACGGGGATGCCGGCGGCCGCGAAGGTTTCCACAATGGTGCGGGTGCCGAACGCCGTTGCTTCCAGCAGTGCCCGGTAAACCTCATGCGGTGCGGTGGCGAGCGTCAGTCCCACCAGCAGCCCGGACAGTTCGTGGTCCACGAGCACCGACCGGTTCCCGGACTGCCAGTCCAGGGCCAAAAGCCCGTGCGCCCCCACGTCTTCGAGGCTCGCCTGCTCGGTCAGCAGCTCATGCACGCTGAATCCGCGTCCGGCGGCCTCATCCACCAGGTCCGGGGGAACAAAGTGGGCGGTGAACCAGGCAAAAATGTCTCCGACGCCCGACTGCCCGGCTTCGTAGCCGTATAGCCCGTCCACAATTCCGCCGTCGACCACTCCGCACATGCCCGGCACCTCCCGCAGCTCACCGGAGCTCATCACATGGCAGGTGGAGGTGCCCATGATGGCCACCATCTGGCCGGGCGACGCAGCGCCGGCGGCGGGAGCCGTGACATGGGCGTCCACATTGCCCACGGCCACGGGGATGCTGGCCGGCAGACCGGTCCAGGCGGCGGCTTCGGCGCTGAGTGTTCCTGCGGCGGAGCCCAGGGCACCGATCCGGTGTTCCAGCTTCTCTTCGACGAAGCCAGCGAAGCCGGGGTTCAGCGCGGCCAGGAAGCTGCGGTCCGGATAGGCACCGTCCTGCAGGATGCCCTTATAACCGGCCGAGCACGCGTTGCGCACGTAGCTGCCGGTCAGCTGCCAGACAATCCAGTCCGCGGCCTCCACCCAGTGGTCCATGAGTCCGTAGAGGGCGGGATCCTCCTCCAGCACCTGCAGCGCCTTGGCGAATTCCCATTCACTGGAGATCAGGCCGCCGTAGCGGGGCAGCCAGGTTTCCCTGCGTTCTTCGGCCAGCCGGTTGATGCGGTCCGCCTGGGCCTGGGCGGCATGGTGGCGCCAGAGTTTGACGTAGGCGTGGGGACGGTCCCGGAGCCCGGGCAGTTCATTCAGCGGCGTTCCGTCGGCAGTCACCGGGACCATGGTGCAGGCCGTGAAGTCGGTCCCGACCCCGATGATGGATTCCGGAGCAACGCCGGCGGCCTGCACGGCTGCCGGAACGGCCTGCCGCAGGACCTCGATGTAGTCGGCAGGCACCTGCAGCGCCCAGTCCGGCGGCAGCGGTTCCGATGTAGCGGCCAGCACCGTGTCCATGACGCCGTGCCGGTAGGTACAGACGGCGGATCCCATTTCCTCGCCGTCCTCCACCCGGATCACGACGGCGCGCCCGGAGAGAGTGCCGTAGTCAATACCCACCACGTAGGCGGGTGCAGAGCTGGTCTGGCTCACGGTGACCTCGTTGTCATCTGGACCGTCGACCGGGCGGTTCACCCGAATGTGAACGGTCACATTTTGTTCGGGCTAACGTACCGCACAGCGTCCGCGCAGGCAACACCTCTGGGTAACGTTTTTTAAGGGCCTCGGCGGGAACCGGGGATCCGGAGCCGCGCACCACGGGGGGACACCGCAGGGGACACCGCAGGGGACACCGCAGGGGACACCGCGGGCTTAGGAAACTGCGGGCACCCGTTCGGCCGCCGTGGAAGCCCGCAGGATCAGGCGCGGCACCACGTTGCCCACGCTCACCGGATCCTCTCCGCGCAGTTCCGCCAGCAGCACGGCAACACAGCGGCGGCCGAGCTCGGGGAAATCCTGCCGGATGGTGGTCAGCGGAGGCAGGAAATGCGCGGATTCGGGAACATCGTCGAACCCCACTACGCTGAGGTCCCCGGGCACCTTTAGGCCGGCGTCCGCGTAGGCATGCACCAGGCCCAGGGCAATGTGGTCATTGCCGCACACCACAGCGGTGAACCGGTCCAGGCGCCGCAGTTCAAGCCCCACCCGGTAGCCGGAGTCCGCTGTCCATTCCCCGGCCGGCAGGATCGCCGGCGCCAGGTCCCAGGCAGCCATTTCCTCCAGGTAACCCTGCCGGCGGCCTTCGGTTTCCACCCATTCCGCCGGGCCGGGCACGTGCACCACGCGCCGGTGTCCAAGCTCCAGGAGGTGCCGGGTGGCCAGCCGCGCCCCGGCCACCTGGTCCACGGACATGCGGTGGTCCTCGCTGTGCAGGGAGTGCACCGTCACAAAGGGGATGCGGATGGACAGTTCTTCGATTACTTCGAGGGTCCGGGACTGCGGAGCCAGCAGCACCAGGCCCTCCACTGCGTGGCTCATCAGCCGGTCCAGCGCCGCTTCGATGGACCCGCGGTCGGCACTGTCAATGTGGGCTGCGTCCACGACGTAGCCCGCCTCGCTGGCCGCCGTCTGCACCGCCTGCAGGCTTGCCGTCAGTCCGTACTCCGCACCCGAGGCGACCAGGGCGCCGATGATCCGGGATTCCCTGGTGACCAGTGCCCGGGCGGCACGGTTGGGGCGGAACTGCAGCTCCTCCATGGCATCAAGCACGCGCTGGCGGGTGGTCTCGCGCAGGTTCGAGTGCCCGTTAATCACCCGGGACACCGTCTGGTGGGAAACTCCGGCTGCGGCGGCAACGTCGCGGATATTAGGGGCGCGCCGACGGGATGCGGGGCTCGTCATGCCCTCATTGCTCATAATCAGAACGGTACTCCACCACGGTGCCCCCGCCGTGCGCCGGCGGAGGGCACTGCGCCGGCGGACTTGGGGCTTCTGGACAGTGGATGCGGGCCGGTCTAACGTTGGTCCTCGTGCTCACATTCTTCAATGCGCTCAAGCGCATTCTGGTCGGGCGTCCGTACGGCAACGAACGCCTCGCGCACACCCTCCTTCCAAAGCGCATCGCGCTTCCCGTTTTCGCCTCGGATGCCCTCTCCTCGGCCGCCTATGCGCCGGACGAGATTCTGCTGACGCTGGCGCTGGCCGGCGTCGCCGCCGTAACCGTTTCACCCTGGGTGGGCCTCGCGGTGATTGTTGTGCTGCTCACGGTGGTGGCCTCCTACCGGCAGAACGTGCATGCCTACCCCTCCGGCGGCGGCGACTACGAGATTGCCAGTACCAACCTCGGCAAACCCGCCGGCCTGACCGTGGCCGCGGCCCTGCTGGTGGACTATGTGCTCACGGTAGCGGTGTCCATGTCCTCGGCAGCGACCTATCTGGTAACCGCCGTTCCGGCACTGCACGGCGCCCAGGCCACCATCGCCGTCGTCGGCGTGGCCGTGCTGGTCCTCGTGAACCTGCGCGGCATCCGCGAGGCCGGTGCAGTGTTCGCCGTGCCCGCCTATATATTTATGGCCTCCGTGGTCGGCATGTGCCTGACCGGGCTGATCCAGTTCCTCACCGGCAACCTCCGGCAGGCACCCTCCGCCGACTTCGGGCTGGTACCTGAAGCGGGACTGGACGGCGGTCTGGTGGGGCTGGCCGGAGCATTCCTGCTGCTGCGGGCCTTCTCCTCCGGTGCAGCGGCACTCACCGGCGTCGAGGCCATCAGCAACGGCGTGCCCACCTTCCGCAAGCCCAAGAGCGCCAATGCCGCCACCACGCTGCTGCTGCTGGGCGTCATCGCCACCGCCATGATCGGCGGCATCCTCGCTATGGCCAACCTCACCAAGGTGCATGTGGCGCAGGACCCGGCCACCCAGCTCACCCTCAACGGCACCCCGTTGGGCGAGGACTATATCCAGCACCCGGTCATCAGCCAGCTGGCCGAGACCATCTTCGGCGGCGGCAGCATTTTCTTCTACATTGTGGTGGCTTCCACCGGACTCATCCTGGTCTTCGCCTCCAACACCGCATTCAACGGCTTCCCGGTGCTCGGCTCCATCCTGGCCAAGGACGGATACCTGCCGCGCCAGATGCGCACCCGCGGGGACCGGCTGGCCTTCAGCAACGGCATTATCTCCCTGGGCCTGGGCGCCCTGGTGTTGATTGCGGCCTTCGATGCGGACGTCACCCGGCTGATCCAGCTCTACATCGTGGGAGTGTTCGTCTCCTTCACTGCCAGCCAGCTGGGCATGATCCGGCACTGGACGGGCAAGCTGCGCATCGAGCGGGACAAGGACGCACGACGCCGGATGCAGCGCTCACGGGCCATCAACGCCCTCGGGTTCGGAATGACGGCCCTGGTGCTGTTGATCGTGATCATCACCAAGTTCCTGCACGGCGCCTGGATTGCCCTGCTTGCCATGGCCGTCCTCTACGTGATCATGTACAGCATCCGCGTCCACTATGACACCGTCGCGCGGGAGCTGGCGCTCAAGGCGGACGAGCACGGCCTGGCCCTGCCCTCCCGGGTCAACGCCGTGATCCTGATTTCCCAGATCCACAAGCCGGCGCTGCGGGCCATCGCCTACGCCCGCGCTTCCCGTCCGTCCAGCCTCAATGCCATCACCGTGGACATCGACCCGGAGGAGACCCGGCGCACGCTGGCCGAATGGGACCGCCTGGAGATCCCGGTGCCCCTGACGGTCCTGTCCTCGCCCTACCGCGAAACCATCTCCCCGGTGCTGGCATACCTGCGCGAGGCCCGCCGCAACGCCCCGCGCGAGCTGTTCGTGGTGTACATCCCCGAGTATGTGGTGGGGCGATGGTGGGAGCAGCTGCTGCACAACCAGACAGCCCTGCGGATCAAGGCCCGGCTGCACTTCGAGCCGGCAACCATGGTTGCCAGCGTGCCGTGGCAGCTTGTCTCCAGCCATGACGCCAACGGGGAGCCCGCAGGCGGCCCCGGCGCGAACACCCGGGGCTAGATACAGCTCGGCGCATCCGGAACGGGGTATCCCGCTCCGGATGCGCCGTAGTTTCCTAGCGCCGCGCCGTTACCGGCCGCTGCGGCCGGCCAGGACCGAACGGTAGGCATACTCGGTGAGCCGGCCGTCCTGCACGGCCTGTTCCACGGCGGCAAAGGAGCGCGGACCCTCATCGCTGTACGGGAAGTGGATGAGCTCGGCAATGAGCTCCCACTCCTCCGCCACGGAGTTGATGAGGTCCTCCGGCGTTTCCTCGTCCGACGGCCCGCCGTTGAGGACCGTCCAGGCGCCATCGGGGACCCGGTAGGCCTCCAGCCGGTCGAGATCCGCCTCGAGTCCGTCCAGGGAGTCGTACTCCGTCTGCGCCTCCGGGGGAACGGAACCGTCCGGCGTCGCCAGCTGGCTGACGAAGGTGCTGTCGGAGGACGGATAGATGGACGTGGGAACCGGCTCGCCTTCCTCCAGGTAGGCAGGCAGCTGGGAGGGCATCCAGTACCAGGCGTCGCCCTGGTCAGGTCCGCCGGGCTGGTCCCGCTCGCTGATCCAGCCGCGCGAAGTCAGCAGCGCCTCGGCCTCATCACTGAAATAGGCGGTCTCTCCGCTCAGCATGGCGTTGATCTCATGCTCGGCCCGGCGGGCCTGCTTTTTCTTGGAAACGGCCTTCTTGCGGGGCTTGGACTTGGGCACGGCGGATCTCCTGCTGTGGTGGTGGAACTGAAAAGGGTAGGCGGCGCAGCGGGAGACGGCTAGAAGCCGCTGCCGCCTTCGACAGCCATGTTCGAGAAGCGCGAGTAATGGCCCTGGAAACCCACCACGATGGTCTTGGTGGGACCGTTACGGTGCTTGGCCACAATCACGTCGGCCTCGCCGGCGCGCGGGGACTCCTTGTCATAGATGTCCTCGCGGTGCAGCAGGATCACCATGTCCGCGTCCTGCTCGATCGAGCCGGATTCACGCAGATCCGAAACCATCGGCTTCTTGTCCGTACGCTGCTCGGAGCCACGGTTCAGCTGAGACAACGCGATGACGGGCACTTCGAGTTCCTTCGCCAGCAGCTTCAGGGCACGCGAGAACTCGGACACTTCCTGCTGGCGGGATTCCACGCGCTTGCCCGAGGACATCAGCTGCAGGTAGTCCAGCACCACGAGCTTGAGGTCATGACGCTGCTTCAGACGCCGGCACTTGGCGCGGATTTCCATCAGGGACATATTGGGGCTGTCATCGATAAACAGCGGTGCGTCGTTCATCCGGCCCATGGTGGTGGCGATCTTGCCCCACTGTTCATCCTTGATGGTGCCCTTGCGCAGGTCCTGGAGGCCGATGGTCGCCTCCGCGGAGAGCAGGCGCATCGCAATTTCGTTGCGGCCCATTTCCAGCGAGAAGAAGACGGTGGTCATGTTGTTCTTGATGGCGGCCGAGCGGGCGAAGTCCAGGGCAAAGGTGGACTTACCGACGGCGGGACGGGCGGCGATAACAATCATCTGGCCGGGGTGCAGGCCCTGGGTGAGCTCGTCGAGTTCGTAGAAGCCGGTGGGAACGCCGGTCATTCCTTCCCCGCGGTGGCCTGCGGATTCGATCTCATCCACGGTGCCCTCGATGATGTCCTTCAGCGGAACGTAGTCTTCCGCCGTCCGGCGCTCGGCCACCGCATAGATCTCGGCCTGGGCGGCGTTGACAATGTCATCCACCTCCATGCCTTCATTGGAGTAGCCCAGCTGGACGATCTTCGTTCCGGCACCGACCAGGCGGCGCAGGACGGCCCGTTCGCGCACAATCTCGGCATAGAATCCGGCATTGGCCGCGGTGGGTACCGACTGGATCAGGGTGTGCAGGTACGCCGGGCCGCCGATGCGGCCGATCTCGCCGCGCTTGGTGAGCTCATCCGACACGGTGACGGCGTCGGCCGGTTCACCGCGGCCGTAGAGGTCAATGATCGCCTCGTAGATGGCCTCATGGGCCGGACGGTAGAAGTCGATGCCGCGCAGGACCTCCACGCAGTCCGCGATGGCATCCTTGGACAGCATCATGCCGCCCAATACCGATTGTTCGGCCACCAGGTCCTGGGGCGGTGTCCTCGCGAAGTCCGGACCTGATGTTGATGCCGGGGAGTCCGTATGCGTGAGCGACACTGTGACCCTTTCCATAAAGGCTAAGACGTTTCGATCCCTGCCCTGCCGGAGGGCTGGTCTATCTCTATCAGCCCGCACTGACTTTCGGCCGGATCGGCGGCGGCGGTGCTGACGGATCCTCTACCGGCTGGCATGCGTCTGAAGAAGGGATTCACCGCAACCGTATGCCCCCCGCGCCCTGCCGACAAACGCGTTATCCACAGCTCCTGTGGACAGTATGTGGATAACGCGGCGTGTCTTGTGCACAGGCTGGGTATAAGCATGTGGATAAATCTTGGGTTTTTCCACAAATACGGCTCTGACTAGGGCAAATGCTTGTCCACACCTGTGCAAACAAAGTATTTTTCCGCCACGCCCGGCCCTTGGCGCCGTGTTGACAGGCGGCAAAAACACGCCTAAGGGTGGCGAAATCCACACCTGGCCCTCCGGATATCCACAATCCCGGTCCCGAGTCTGTGGATTGCGTGTCCGGGGCCGACGCTGCAGCCGCCGGAACATGCACGGGACACACAAAAGCACCCCCCGGACCGAAGGCCGGAAGGTGCTGTTGCGTGTCTGCGTCAGACGTTAGCCTGCAACGACCTCGAGGTCGATGACGGCTGCAACGTCGTTGTGCAGGCGGACGTTGGCCTGGAAGGAACCAACCGACTTGATGTGTGTCGGCAGTTCAACCTTGCGCTTGTCGATGGCGCCGAGACCGGCGGCTTCGACAGCAGCGGCAACGTCGCCGGGCTTGACGGTACCGAAGAGGCGTCCGGACTCGCCGGCCTTGACGGTCAGCTTGACCGGCTTGGCGGAGAGAGCAGCAGCCTGCTTCTGAGCATCTTCCAAGGAAGCGTGCTCGCGGGCAGCGCGGGCAGCCTTGATGGACTCAACCTGCTTCTCGCCACCCTTGGTCCAGGTCAGAGCGAAGCCGCGGGGCAGGAGGTAGTTACGTGCGTAACCGTCCTTAACCTCGATGACGTCGCCGGCAGCGCCGAGACCGGTTACTTCGTGGGTCAGAATGAGCTTTGCCATGAATTAGGTTCCTTTCCTTTAGCCGCGGCCAGCGCCGGAGTACGGCAGGAGAGCAACTTCGCGGGCATTCTTGATTGCCTGGGCGATCTTGCGCTGTTCCTGCACGGATACGCCAGTTACGCGACGGGCGCGGATCTTTCCGCGGTCGGAAATGAACTTGCGCAGCAATGCTACGTCCTTGTAGTCGATGACAGTGATGTCAGCGGCCTTCAAGGGATTGGACTTTGGTTTGGGCTTGCGAAGTTCAGCCTTAGCCATCGTGGAGCTCCTTATGTCTAGTGGAGCCCGTGGATACATTTTCCACGGGATGGGCTCGACGGCGGTTGCCGTCTGAGGATGGCGTCCGAAGACGCCGGGTGAAGGGCCGCTGCTCCGTAAAGGAGGTAGCCGCTCCTCGAATGAAGAGGTTTAGAAGGGCGGATCGTTGGAATCCGGGCCGCTGCCCCATCCACCGGAGTTGCCGCCCGCAGGGGCGCCCCAGGGATCGTCAGCCGGTGCGGACTGCGTCTGCTGCTGCTGGCCGCCGCCCCAACCGGAGTTGGAATTGCCGCCGAAGCCGCCGCCACCGCCGCCGTTGTTACCGCCGAAGCCGCCGCCGCCACCGCCGGAGCGCTGGGTGCGGGTGACCTTGGCAGAGGCATAACGGAGCGAGGGGCCGATTTCGTCGACCTCAAGCTCCATGACGGTGCGCTTTTCGCCCTCTTTGGTTTCGTACGAACGCGACTTCAGGCGGCCCTGGCAAACTACGCGGGTTCCCTTGGTGAGGGACTCGGCGACGTTTTCAGCAGCTTCACGCCAGACAGACGCGCGGAGGAACAGCGTTTCGCCGTCCTTCCACTCGTTGGACTGACGGTCGAAGGTCCGGGGGGTTGAAGCAATGGTGAAGTTCGCCACTGCCGAACCGGACGGAGTGAACCGCAGTTCCGGGTCGTTGGTTAGGTTACCGACGACGGTGATTGTTGTCTCGCCTGCCATGAAAGCCTCCTGATATCAGTACGGGTTGTCCGAAATTACTCTGCGGAAACCTTTGCAGCGGCGTCCTTCTTGGCGGCCTTCTTGGCATCCTTCTTCGAGATCTTCTGCTCTTCAGGGCGGATGATCTTGGTGCGCATGATGGTCTCATTGAGGCTCAGCTGGCGATCAAGCTCAGCTGCTGCTGCAGGCGTACCGGTGAAGTTAACCACCGCGTAGATGCCTTCAGTCTTTTTCTGGATTTCGTAGGCCAGTCGACGACGGCCCCAGATGTCTACCTTGTCGATGGTTCCACCATCGTTGCGGACAACATTGAGGAACTTGTCGAGCGAAGGCTCGACGGTACGCTCTTCGACCTCGGGGTCGATGATTACCATCAGTTCATAAGCACGCATTTGTGAACCCACCTCCTTTGGGCTGTACGGTCACGGTATTTCCGTAACAGGAGGTTCTTTTGCGTTGTCTCCCCTCGGCATGCAGCTGATCCGCAGCGGGGGGAATCTGCCGACCTAAGCCGACAGCACAGACTTTCTTATCCTATCCGATTTCCGAAGCCCGGATTGACACGCCGGCATCCGTGCCGGCTGTGAAGGACTCCGCAGCAGGGTTCAGGCGGCACCGTTGGCGAAGAACAGCTCAGCGACGGCCGCCAGGCGCAGGGGATCCTCCACCCCGGCCATTTCCCGGGCCGAGTGCATGGACAGCACGGGAATCCCCACGTCAACCGTGCGGATCCCCAGCCGCGTGGCGGTCAGGGGGCCGATGGTGGAACCGCAGGGAACGGAGTTGTGGGACACGAATTCCTGGTACGGCACCCCCGCGGCGGCGCAGAGTGCCGCCCAGCGGGCCGTGCCGGGCGCATCGGTGGTGTAGCGCTGGTTTGCGTTGATCTTCAGCAGGGGCCCGCCGTTGAGCACCGGGTGGTTGGCGGGATCGTGGCGTTCCGCGTAGTTGGGGTGGACCGCATGGCCTACGTCGGCGGAAATGCAGAAGGATGCCGCCAGCGCCCGGGCGCGCTCCGACGTCGTGGCACCCAATCCGTCACTGATCCGCATCAGCACGTCTTCGAGGAACGGCCCGGCGGCTCCGGACCGGCTGCCGCTGCCCACCTCTTCATGGTCGAAGGCCGCGAGCACGGCTACCGGTGCGGTGGGTGCGACGTCGGCGGCAATAAGTGCGACCACACCGGCGTGGACGGAGGAGAGGTTATCCAGCCGCCCCGAGGCGAAGAACTCGCCCTGGGCGCCGAAGACCTGCGGCGCCTGGGTGTCGGCGGCAACAATGTCGTATCCGCCGATCTGCTCCGGCGCCAGGCCGGCCTTCGCGGCCAGCAGCTCCATGAGGTCCGAGGTGGAGGGGTCCCCCAGCCCCCAGACCGGGTTCATGTGCTGCTGCTTGTCCAGTTTGAGGCCCTCGTTCACGGCCCGGTCCAGGTGGATGGCCAGCTGCGGGAAGCGCATCAGCGGGCCGGTCTCCACGAGCCGCTCCTCGCCGTCCAGGGTGACCATGCGCCCGGCAAGCTGCAGCTCCCGGTCCAGCCAGGAGTTCAGCAGCGGGCCGCCGTACACCTCGACGCCGGCCTGCAGCCAGCCCAACCGTCCCGTGGTGGGCCGCGGCTTGAGCTTGAAGGACGGGGAGTCCGTGTGGGTGCCCAGGATCGAGAAACCGGTGGCGGGACCGGCGGCGTCCGGGGTGACCCAAGCGATGAAGGCACCGTCACGCACCACAAAGAATTTTCCGGCCGAGCGGGGGAAATCCCCGGTCTCCAGCACTTCGGTGAATCCTGCCTCCGTGAGGCGGCGTGCACCTTCGCGGGCTGCGTGGAAGCTGGAGGGGGAGGCGCTGACAAACGCGCCGAGGTCATTTACGTGGGCCAATGCGTCAGACATGCTCTGATTCAACCAGAGCGCCCGGTCCCGGCGTAACCGCGGGCCGTTCCGGGCGTAAAGAACCCCCGGCGTCGCCGACGCCGGGGGTTGTGGAGGAGCTGTGAAGCAGATGGGTATCCGGTGGAGCCGGAAGCGGCCGTTCTTCCGCCGCCGGCCCCACCGAAGCATGGAAGCCCTAGACGTCCCGTTTCTTGGTGACGATCAGGGAAGCGATCAGCAGTACGGCTGCCCAGGCTGCGAGGACCAGGCCGCCCTGCAGCTGGGTGAGGGCTCCGTCCGCAATCGGGCCGGCCGTCACCAGCTGGGTTCCCGCGTTGCTCGGCAGGAACCGTGCGGCGTCCGGAATCCAGTCCGCCAGGTTCTCCACGATGGCCACTACCAGGGGCAGGACGAAGATGATGCCGATGGCGGTCACCACGCCTCCGGCGGTGTTCCGAAGCAGGGTTCCGATGGCCATGGCAAACACGGCGATCAGCGCCAGGCACGTTCCGGTGTTGAGGATGCTGGCAAGCACGCCGTCATCGTCCAGGGACAGGGTGAGGTCCGCGCTGCCCAGGATCGGCTGGGCCACCAGGAAGGAAATGAAGGCGGCACCGGCACCGACCACGAAGGAAATCAGGGCGATAAGCAGGTTCTTTGCCAGCAGCGCCGGAATGCGCTTCGGAACAGCGCTGAAGGTGGAGCGGATCATTCCGGTGCCCCATTCCGAGGCGATGAGCACCACCGCGAGGGAAGCGATGAGCAACTGGCCGAAGAAGAGTCCGCTGGCGGGGATCTCCGGAACCAGGCTGTCGGCCGCAGGCGGCCCGGCCTGCGCTGCTTCCGGGCTGCCGGCACCGCCGCCGAATTCAGTGACAATCTGGGCTGTGCCCCAGGCAGCGAGAGCTGCCAGGCCGACCATCACCACCACGGTGATGGCCAGGAGGATCACCGTGGAAGGGACCGTGGTGATCTTGATCCACTCGGATTTCAGGACCCGGAGGAAGCTCAGCCCGGAACCGGAGGAGGACGCCGGCGATGACGCGGGATTCTTGGATGTTGTAGCGGTACTCACGGTTCTATTTCCCCTTCCCGGAGGCAGTTCCCGCGGCGGTTAGCTCCGGCGGCAGGTCCTGGGACCGGTATTCAACGTCATCTCGGGTCAGCTCCATGTAGGCGTCCTCAAGGGAAACCTGCAGGGGCGTCAGTTCGTACACCAGGATCCGGCGGTCCAGTGCGGCCTCGGCGATGGTACGCGGTTCCGCCCCCGTGACCTCCAGCAGCCCGGATTCCTTCTCCACGCCGGAGACCCCCGGTCCGGTCAGCGCTTCCAGCAGTTCGCGCGGGCTGTCCGTACGGACGAGGACGCGTACCTTGTTCTGGCCGGCAATGATCTCGGCGATGGGCGCGTCGGCAATGATCTGGCCGCGGCCAATCACAATCAAGTGGTCCGCCGTCTGCGCCATTTCGCTCATCAGGTGGGAGGAGAGGAACACGGTGCGGCCTTCCGCGGCCAGCCCCCGGGCCAGGTGGCGGACCCAGAGGACGCCTTCCGGATCGAGTCCGTTGACCGGCTCGTCCAGGATGACCGTGTGCGGGTCTCCCAGCAGTGCGGAGGCGATACCAAGCCGCTGCCCCATACCCAGGGAGAAGCCGCCTACCCGCTTCTTGGCCACCGGGCCCAGGCCGGTGAGCTCAATGACTTCGTTGACCCGCTTGGCGGAAATGCCGTGGGTAGCCGCCATGGCCCGCAGGTGGTTGTATGCGCTGCGCTTGGTGTGGACGGCTTTCGCGTCGAGCAGGGCACCGACCTCGCGCAGCGGTGCCTTGTGCCGGGCATAGGGTTTGCCGTTGACCAGCACCCGCCCCGAGGTCGGACGGTCCAGACCCACAATCATGCGCATGGTGGTCGATTTACCGGCCCCGTTGGGACCTAGGAAACCGGTGACCTTGCCGGGCTGGACAGTAAAGGAAATGTTGTTGACGGCGGTTTTGTCGCCGTAACGCTTAGAGAGGCCGGATGCCTCGATCATGGGTGATCCTCACGTTGGGAAGCTAAAGCTGGGGGGTCTACCTCCACCATAGGCGTCCAGCACCGCAACGGGACCGGTCCAAGGGATGATTCAGGGGTCCCCCTTAGGGATGACCAGGGGTTTCCCGGTGGTCCGTGGTCAGGGACTGATATTCGGCCTCACCCCGGGTCAGGTCCATATAGGCGTCCTCCAGGGATGCCTGCTGCGGTGTCAGTTCAGTGATCAGGATCCGCCGCGAAAGCGCGGCCTCGGCTATGCCCCGCGCAGACACTCCGAGGACTTCCAGCCGGCCCGGAGCCGGCCGGCGCACCTCCACCGGACCGGAGCCGGAGCCCAGTGCAGCTGCCAGGGCCTCAGCATCATCGGTGCGCACCAGGGTGCGTTCCCGGCTGCTGCCGGCAAGGACCTCATCCATCGGCGCGTCCGCCAGGATCCTGCCCCTGCCGATCACGATCAGGTGGTCGGCGGTCAGCGCCATCTCGCTCATCAGATGCGAGGAGATGAACACCGTGCGCCCCTCCGCGGCGAGTCCCCTGGCCAGATGCCGGACCCACTGCACGCCTTCGGGGTCCAGGCCGTTGACCGGTTCATCCAGGATCAGGGTCTGCGGATTTCCCAACAAGGCCGCGGCAATCCCGAACCGCTGGCCCATGCCCATGGAGAAGCCGCCCACGCGTTTCCGGGCTACGGGTCCGAGTCCCGTCAGCTCGATGACTTCGTTGATGCGCGCCTTGGGGATGCTGTGCGTGGCGGCGAGCGCCCGCAGGTGGTTGTAGGCAGTCCGGCGGGGATGGAAGGCCTTGGCCTCCAGCAGGGCGCCCACTTCGCGCAGCGGCGCCTTGTGGTTGGCATACGGAGCACCGTTGACTGTCACGGACCCCGCGGTGGGGCGGTCCAGTCCCAGGATCATCCGCATGGTCGTGGATTTGCCGGCGCCGTTGGGTCCGAGGAAGCCGGTGACCTTGCCCGGCTGCACATCGAAGGTGATGCCGTCGACGGCGGTTTTGGCGCCGTAGCGCTTCGCTAAGCCCCGGGCTTCAATCACGCTGGTACCTCGTTCCCTCTTCGGAGCCCTTTACCGGGAGCTGATTGATTCGAACTTGCGCACGGCCAGCGGAACAAAGACCACGAGCATCACGGCCGCGCCGATCAGCACGGTGACCACCGCGTTCTGCATCGGCCAGGTGTCCGGTACGGGAGTGCTGCCGAGGTTTCCGAACAGCTCCCGAACAGCCTGCACCAGCGCCGAGACCGGATTCCAGTCCGCGAACGTCTGCAGCGGTCCGGGGAGGTTGGAACTCTGGACAAACGCATTGGAAATGAAGGTGATGGGAAAGAGGATCATGAAGGACGCGTTGTTGATTGTCTCCGGCGAGCGTACGGACATTCCGAGCAGGGCCATGACCCAGCTGAACGCGTAGGAGAACAGCAGCAGCAGGGCGATGGCGGCCAGGAACCGGCTAGGTGTGGTGTTTACCCGCCAGCCGACCAGCAGGCCCGTCCCCATCATGATGAGCATGGAAATGGCATTGAGCACCAGGTCTGCGTTGGTCCTGCCGATCAGCACCGCGGACGGACTCATGGGCAGGGTCCGGAACCGGTCAATGATGCCCTCCTTCAGGTCCTGCGCCATGGCGGAGCCGGAGAACGTGGACCCGAACACCACCGTCTGGGCGAAGATGCCGGCCATGAGGAACTGGGTGTAGTCGGTGCCGGCCACGGCGATGGACCCTCCGTAGACCTGGCTGAACAGCAGGACGAACATGATCGGCTGCAGGACGGCGAAAATAATCATGTCCGGCGAGCGCTTGATTTTGATCAGGTTCCGCTTGGTCACGGTCCAGCCGTCACCGGCCCAGCGGGCCGGAAGACTGGAGGCGCCGGTCCGGACCCCGGTTGCCGGCACTGCCGCGCTCATCGGCGTGCCTCCTCTTTCAGTTCCTCTTCCTCTTCGGCCGGTTTGCCCGTGAGCTGCAGGAACACGTCATCCAGGGTGGGGCGGCGGATGCCGGCGTCGTGCAGTTCGATGCCGCCGGCCTCCAGTTCGGACAGGATGCGCTGCAGGGCTGCGGGCCCGTCGACGACGGCGACCTCCAGCGTCCGGCCGTCGCCGGACACGTGCGGCTCGCCGGAGCCGTGCCGGCCGAGGATGGACATGGACGCCTCGGCATCGGACGGGCGAAGCAGCGCCACGGCCACCCGGTGTCCCCCGATCTGCGCCTTCAGCTCATCCGAGGTGCCCTCGGCAATGATTTTCCCCTCGTCGATGACCGCCACCTTGTCTGCCAGCTGGTCTGCTTCCTCCAGGTACTGGGTGGTCAGCAGCAGGGTGGTGCCCCGGGACACAAGATCGGTGATGACGCCCCAGAGCGCAATCCTGGACCGCGGATCCAGGCCCGTGGTGGGTTCGTCGAGGAACAGCACCCGGGGCTGGTTGACCAGTGCCCCCGCGAGGTCCAGCCGGCGGCGCATGCCGCCGGAGTAACCCTTCACCGGCCGGTTTCCCGCGTCGGTAAGTTCAAACATGTCGATCAGCTCGGCCGCCCGTTCCTTCGCCCGCGGGCCGGACAGGTGGTACAGGCGTCCCACCATCACCAGGTTCTCCAGCCCGGTGAGGTTCTCATCCACGGCCGAATACTGGCCGGACACACCGATGACGCGGCGCACGGCCTTGGGATCGCCGGCCACGTCGATGCCGTCAATGACGGCGGTGCCGGCGTCCGGCCTGATCAGGGTGGTGAGCACCTTGACGGCGGTGGTTTTCCCGGCCCCGTTAGGGCCCAGCAGGGCGGTGACCGTCCCTTCGGGAACTGCGATATCCAGGCCGTCCAGGGCATGGACCGGGCCGGATTTGGAGGAATAGACCTTGGTCAGCCCCTCGGCCGAGATCAACGGCGCGGACTCTGGGGAAAAGGACATGCGTCGAGGGTAGGGCCGGACGGCCCCGGCGCGCCCGGGTAATGCGGACAGGATCGGTCCGCAGACTCAGGCCGGTTTCGGTACGGCTTTCTGTTCAGCGGCTGCGGGGGCGAACACCACCGAGACCAGCATGGCCGCACCCACCACCAGCAGGGCATTACGCACACCCCAGTGCTCGCCGAGGAATCCCAGGACCGGCGGACCGACAAAGAAGGCCATGTACCCGATGGTGGAGACCACCGATACCCGTCCGGCTGCATGCACCGGGTCCTCTCCGGCGGCGGACATGCCCATCGGGAACCCCAGGGCCGCGCCGATCCCCCAGAGCACGGCACCCGCGGCGGCGAGTCCGACGTTCGGGGCGAACACAAAGAGCAGCAGTCCGGCCAGGGAGGCAGACATGCATATCCGCAGGGCGGGCACCCGTCCCATCCGGTCGATCAGCTTGGCACCGAACCATCGGGTCAGGGTCATGGCCGCTACAAACACAGCGAACATCATGGCGCCCGCGGACTCGCTGGTGCCCAGGCCGTCCACGGTGGCTTTGGCGACCCAGTCATTGGCCGCCCCTTCGGTCAGGGCAGCGCCCAGGACGACGACGCCGATCAGCAGCGTGCGTCCCTCGCGCCAGGCCCCGAACCTGGACACTGCGGCAGGAGCGTCCCCTTCCGCCGGTGCCTGGGCGGGGTGCGGCAGCTGCAGGAAATTCCGCGGCACGATCAGCACCACAACGCAGACCACGGTCAGGATCCCCAACAAATGCAGGGACAGCGGGACTCCCGCGAAGGAGAGCGCCGCGCCGATGAGGGCGCCGATGAACGATCCGGCGCTGAACGCGGCATGGAACCGCGGCATGATGTTCCGCCCCAGCCGGCGTTCGACGTCGGCGCCCTCGAGGTTCATGGCCACGTCCCAGCCGGCAATGCCCACCCCGAACACCAGCAGGCCGGCACCGGCCAGCGGAATCGAACCCAGATGCAGTCCGGCGGCAATAACCAGGGAGGCGGCCGACGTCGTGATGCCGCCGGCCCTTACCGTGCCGGCGGTTCCGATGCGCTGCGCCACGGAACCGGCCAGCGGCAGCGCCGCCACGGAGCCGATTGCCGAGAACAGCAGCAGCAGACCCACGCCGGCCGCGCCCACTCCAAGGTCCTCAGCGGCGGCGGGAATGCGCGCCGCCCAGCTGGCGAAAACCAGGCCGTTGAGGCCAAAAACCGTGAAGACGGCGATGAGGGCTTTGTTCAGGGCGGTATCACTGACGGAGTTCACGCAAGTATTCTCCCCTACCGGACGCGGTCCACCCGTTTCTCGTCCCAGACCGGCGCCTCGGACTCATAGACCCGGCCGTCGGAGCCGAAGACGAGGAACCGGTCGAAGCTGCGGGCAAACCAGCGGTCGTGGGTGACCGCCAGGACCGTCCCTTCGAAGGCATCGATGGCTTTCTCCAGGGCTTCGGCCGAGTGCAGGTCCAGGTTGTCGGTGGGCTCGTCCAGCAGCAGCAGGGTGGCGCCGGAGAGCTCCAGGAGCAGGATCTGCATCCGCGCCTGCTGGCCGCCGGACAGGGACTCGAACTTCTGCTCCGAGGAGGACGCCAGACCGTAGCGGTCCAGCGCGCCGGCCGCGGCTTCGCGGCCGAGCCCGGACCGGTGCTCGTCACCGCGGTGCAGGATGTCCAGCAGCGTCCGGTCCGCCAGGTCGGGGCGCATCATGGTCTGTGCAAAAAACCCCGGCCGGATGCGCGCACCGAGCTTCACGGAACCCTCGTGCGGCACCGCCGCGATCTCCACTTCCGAAACGGGCTGGTGTTCCCGGTCCGGGTCGCTGCCGCCCAGGGCCAGCAGGCGCAGGAAGTGGGACTTTCCGGAGCCGTTGGAGCCCAGCACCCCCACCCGGTCCCCGAACCAGATCTCGGTGCTGAAGGGCTTCATCAGCCCCGTCAGCTCCAGCTTCTGCGCCACCACGGCACGCTTGGCGGTACGCCCGCCGCGCAGCCGCATCTTGACGTTCTGCTCGATCGGCAGCGCTTCGGGCGGTCCGGCCTCGAGGAACTTCGCCAGCCGCGTCTGCGCCGCCTGGTAGCGGTTGGCCATATCGGAACGGAACGCCGCCTTGTTCTTGTACATGTTGACGAGTTCCTTGAGCTTGAGGTGCTCCTCGTCCCAGCGCCGGCGCAGTTCCTCGAACCGGGCATTGCGGTCTTCGCGTGCCTTGACGTAGCTGCTGAAGGCGCCGCCGTGGATCCAGGCGGAGGCACCGTTGATCCCCGGCTCCAGGGTCACGATGCGGGTGGCGGCGTTGTCCAGCAGCTCCCGGTCGTGGCTGACGAACAGCACGGACTTTTTGGACTGCGCCAGCTTGTCCTCCAGCCAGCGCTTGCCCGGAACGTCCAGGTAGTTGTCCGGTTCGTCCAGCAGCAGCAGCTCATCCGGCCCGGCGAAGAGCGCCTCCAGGACCAGGCGCTTCTGTTCACCGCCGGAGAGGGAAGCGGCCCTGCGGTACTGGGCCCGGTCAAAGGGCAGGCCCAGCGCGGCCATGGTCACCTCGTCCCAGACGGTCTCCTGCTCGTAGCCGCCGACGTCGCCCCAGTCGGTGATGGCGATGGCGTACCGCATCTGGGTGGGTTCGTCGTCGTGCTCCATCATGGCCAGCTCGGCGGCGTCCACTTCCCGGGCCGCAGCGGCGAGGGCCGGCGGGGCGGCGGAGACCAGCAGGTCACGGACGGTGCTGTCATCGCGGACCTGGCCGACGAACTGGCGCATGATGCCCATGTTGCCGGACCGTGAAACCGTGCCCTCGTCCGGCTGCAGGTCACCGGCAATAATGCGCAGGAGTGTGGTTTTCCCGGTGCCGTTGGGGCCGATCAGGGCGGTTTTATGCCCGTCGCCGACCTTGAAGCTGACACCGTTGAGCAGCTGCCGGCCGTCGGAGAGGAAATAGTCAATGTTGGATACGTCGAGATGCGCCACGTATCCATACTCGCATCTCCACCGAACCCGCCCCGGCGCGCCCTCCGCCGTTCAGGGGCGCCCGTCCGGGGCATACGATGAATCCATGATTTTTATTACCGTCAAATTCCTCGTCAAGCCCGAATGGACCGAACGCTTCCCGGAGCTGACCGCCGATTTCACCGCAGCCACCCGGGCGGAGCCGGGCAACCTCTGGTTCGACTGGTCCCGCAGCCTGGAAAACCCGAACGAGTTTGTGCTCGTCGAAGCCTTCAAGGACGACGCCGCGGCGGCCCACGTCCAGAGCGAGCACTTCCAGCAGGCCATGAAGGACATGGTCCAGGCACTGGTGGAAACCCCGAAGATCATCAATACCGTCATTGACGGCGAAGAGTGGTCCCGGATGGGTGAACTCACCGTCGAGTAGGACTATGTTCCGGTGCCCGGTCATGGGAAACCTGCTGATATCCGGTTCCCCATGACCGGCGCCTGTTCGTGAGACCCCGGCGTTCGGCCTGCGGCTAGTCCCCGAACGCGATGTTGATCTTGTCCGGCTGGACATCCACCATGGCCGGCATCGAGTAGAGCTCAACCGTTCCCTTGATCGGCCCCCAGGAGTCGCCCTGCTTCTCCTCTGCTTCCAGGGTGAATTGTCCGTTCTTCGCGGTGAGCGGGAACGGAGAGGCCGGGCTGCCTTCGATCGACTCGTACGTAGGCTCCTTGGTCATGCTCCACTTGATGTTGCGGAAGTTCTTGGGGTCCTCACCGTCCGCCTTATTGGGGCAGCCCTGAGGCTGCAGTTCCGTTGCCTTCACGCACGCGGCAAGGTGGGCCTTCGTCTGGGCCTTGATCTCCTCGCGGGCCGCATCGGTGAGTTCTGCCCGGTAGGTGACATCCACCGGCTCCCCGATCTCGTCACCGGTGCGCACCTCCACGCTCACCTTCTCTTCGCCGCTGTAACCGATGTAGTCGGAACCGGTAGGCGTATTGAACGTGTAGTCACCGGGAAAGACCGCGAAGTACTTGGATTCCTCGAACGTGTCGATGCCGACACCGTTCACCGCCAGCTCCGAGGCGCCCGCATCCACCCGGTACGCAATCTCCGTTTCGTTCAACGGCGAGGTGAGTTCCCATTTCTCGAAGAACAGCGCCGCATCCCCTGCGGAGGTCAGGTCAAAGGTCACGGATGTGGTCTTGTCGCCCTGTTTGACGTCCGCGGTCACTTCAGCGAAGATCCCGGAGGCCTCCACATCGGTTATCTCGAATCCGCTGATCCGGTTGGCGGCCTTCGAATAGATCTCATTGGTCATCAGGGAATAGTCCTGCGCCTGGTAATAGCCCATCTCGTCATAGGCCGTGACCATGTCCATGGCCCCTTCGATGTCTCCGTCGACAACTGCCTGGAGATAGTCCTCCACCTGCAGCTTGGGGTTGTATTTCTCGCTCAGCTGCTTGTAGCCGAAGAAACCTCCCACCACCAGAAGCACCAACAGCCCGGCGACAATGCTGCCCGCAATGATCAGGCGTTTGCGCAGCTTCGGATTTGCCTTTTTCGGCGCCGGCGCCGGAGCGCCGTGCTGCCCGTAGCCCGGCGGAACCGCATAGGGCGACTGTTCCCGGGCTGGTCCATGGGCACCGGCGCCGGGCGGCGGTGTCCCCTGGTATCCCTGTGCGTCAGCTGTCGGTCCGTTCCTGTCCATCTGTCTGTCCCCCATGACGTTTTCCCTGTTTCGGTACCGCTGCGGCGCCGGTACCCGATAACTTACAAGGTTTTGCGGCATGGCCCACAATCTCCCCCGACCATGCGGATCAGGGGTTCCGCCGGGCCGTCCACACCGGGTCCGGCGTGCGTGGACGCCGCCCTAGGGGGCCAGTGAGGGCACCGGCAGGCCGAACACATCCTTGAGCGCCAGCCGGGCTGAGTGCAGGCCGCCCATCCCGTGCACTCCGGGTCCCGGCGGGGTGGAGGCGGAACTGAGGTAAACGCCGGGAACCCGGGTACGCCACGGTTTCGGCGACAGGACCGGCCGGATCAGCATCTGGGCCAGCGTTACGGCTCCGCCGCCGAAGTCGCCGCCCACGTAGTTGGCGTTGTACTGCGCCAGATCCGCCGCCGTCGTGACCTGCGACCGGACAATCACGTCACGGAAACCGGGGGCGAAACGCTCAATCTGGGCCGTGACCGCTTCGGTCATGTCCACCGTGGAACCGGCCGGCACATGGCAGTAGGACCAGAGGATGTGGCGGCCTGCGGGGGCGCGGGTGGGGTCGAAGCCGCTGGGCTGGGAGAGCAGCACGTAAGGGCGGCGCGGATGCCGTCCGGAGGCGACGTCATCCTCGGCCGCCGCCAGTTCCGCCCGGGTGCCGGCCAGATGGGCGGTTCCCGTGTGCGCCATCTCCGGATTGGTCCACGGCACCGGGCCGGAGAGGATGAAGTCCACCTTGCATGCAGCGTTCCCGTAGCGGAACCGTTCCAGGGCCCTGGCGTAGCGCGGCGGCAGCCGGTCCCCGCCCAGCTCCAGCAGTACCGACGGGGAGACGTCCAGGATGACCGCGCGGGAATCCGCCACCTCGTCCAGGGAGGTGATCCGGTGGCCGGTGGAAATCGTGCCGCCGTGGGCCCGCAGGTCATCGGCCATTGCCTCGGCGATCGCCTGCGAACCGCCCACCGGGAGGGGCCAGCCGACCGAGTGGGCCAGGGTGCCCAGCATCAGGCCGCCGCCCGCGGAAGGCAGCGAGGGCATTCTGCCCACGGGGTGTGCCGCGACTCCGGAGAGCAGGGCCGGAGCGGCGTCCTCCACGAACCGCCGGTTCCACAGGGGGGTGCCCTGGTCCAGGGCAGCCAGGCCGAAGCCCGCCAGTGCAATCGGATCCCGGGGAACGCTCAGCAGCGAGCCCATCAGCAGTTCGGTGACGGCTTCGCTGCGCTTCACCAGCGGCTCCATCAGGCGCCGGTAGGCAGCACCGTCGCGTCCCAGCCCGGCCACGGTCCGGTCCAGGTCCCGATACGCCAGTGCCGCCCGTCCGCCGTCGAGCGGTGAGGCATAGGAAATCTCCGGAACAACCAGGTCTATCCGCTTCTGGAGTTCAAAGCTCCGAAAGAACGGGGAGGCCAGGGCCATGGGGTGTACCGCGGAGCAGATGTCGTGCAGGTGGCCGGGTTCCAGAAGTTCCTTGGTACGGCTGCCGCCGCCCACCGTGGACCCTGTTTCGAACACCCGGACAGTGAGGCCGGCGCGGGCCATGATGACCGCGGCCGCGAGTCCGTTGGGACCGGCCCCGACTACACTGACATCACTCATTTAGGCTTCCCCGCCGCCCTTCCGTCCGGTGATCCGGCCCGCGAGCCCCTTGGCGGATGCCGGGAGGCTGCGCAGCTTCGCGGGCGCCTCGCGCCGCACCTTCAGGGCGTTTGCCACCAGAGCGTACCGCAGCGGATGCAGGGGAATGTCATAGGTGGTGGGAATGCTGACCACGGTCTTGGAGAAGTTCCGTTTGAACGTGGTGACGTTGATCAGGCTCGGATAGTTGTCACTGACAATGCCGGTCAGGCCGCACGCCGTGTTTCCCGCCTCCTTGAGCACCTTGAAGGCCTCCCAGAGCAGCAGGTAGGGCGCGTTGGTCTTCCGGGCACTGTGCGAGCTGGCCGCGAAATAGTAGACGGAGTACCCGCGGTACTCGGTGGTGATCAGCCAGGACACGGCCTGCCCGTCCATGTACGCCACCATGAGGCGCAGATGGTCGCCGAGTTCGGTGAGCAGGGTTTCGTAGAAGGTGGATTCGAAGCTGGAGAAGCCGTCCCGCGAAGCGGTTTCCTGCATGATCGGGAAGAGCTCCGTGCGGAACACCTCGGCCCACCGGCTTTGCTCAATGGTCTGGACCTTAACGCCCAGCTTCTCGGCCTTGCGGATCAGGTTCCGCGCATTGGAACGGAAGGACGCGAAGATCTGATCCGTGTCCGGGGTGAGGTCAACCACGATTTCGCGTTCGTACCAGCCGTGTTCCAGCGGCCCGGTGACCGGAGGCTGCGGATGCTCAATCTGCATGCGGATATACAGGGGGTCCACGGCGGGATCTGCCCGGAACTGTTCCTGCACCGTGGAGACCAGCCGCGCTTCGGCGTTGTGCGTGCGCTTGGCGAACCAGACGGGACCGTTGACCACTACCAGCGACGGACGCAGCCGCCGTTCGGAGCGGAGGTAGCTCGCGGTGGCAACCAGCGTGCCGCCGTCGTAATAGGCCCAGATGCCGTACGGGCTGCGGCCGAGTTTCCGCTCAAAATCCGCCCAGTACGGGGTCTGCTCCAGCGGAATCACCACATCGGGGTGCGCGGCGGCGAGCGCCTCGAACTCCTCGTTGCTGAGCTGCTCGGAACGGTATGGAACGGGGGTCACTGTGCTTCTTTCGCCGGGGCCGCATGCGTTTCCAAGGATACCGGCCTTCGCCTGCGCAGCACCCAGCGGTCCGGGGCACCGTCAAAGGGCCCGCCCTGGGGATCATCGACGCCGGAGCGGCGCACCGGGTCGCCGTCGGGCTCCAGGATGTCGGAAACCACGCGGACCATCAGGTAGCCGGTGGCCAGCACATGGCCCATGACGGCCAGCACGTAATAGGGCGAATCGAGGTTGTTCTGCGCCGCGCCGCCGGACGTTTCCTTGGCGAGGTACAGCCAGATGGCCCACCAGTGCATCACTTCGAAGAACTGCCAGATCAGGAAGTCGAGCCATCTGGGCCGGGCGAGGGCGGCCAGCGGAAGGAGCCAGAGGACAAACTGCGGGGAGTACACCTTGTTGGTCAGGATGAACGCCGCCACGATCAGGAAAACCAGCTGCGCCATACGCGGCCGGCGCCGGGCCCGAAGCGCCAGCACGGCGATTCCTCCGCATGCAAGCGCGAAAAGCAGGTAGGCCCAGACATTGATGAACTCCGCGCCGACGCCGGTTCCGCCGGCCTGTTCCACCGTCAGGTTCCAGGCGAACCAGACGGAGGAGTAGCCGGCCGGTCGGTCCGCGGTGAAGGTCAGGAAGAAGCGCCAGGACTCGTAGTCCCGGAGCAGGAAGGGAAGGTTCACCGCCAGCCAGGTGACCGCCGCGGCGGCAAAGGCCAGGACCGCCGGGCGCGGGCGCGGGGTCCGCAGTGCGAGCACAAGCACGGCGCCGAGGATCAACACCGGGTAGAGCTTCAACGCGGTCCCCAGCCCTATCAGCACCCCCGCCGCCACCGGCCGGTTCCGGGCGAACGCCAGCATGCCCAGCGTGGCAAGCATCACGGCAAAGATGTCCCAGTTGATGAACATGGACAGGACCGCCGCCGGGGCCACGGCCACCATGGCGGCATCCCAGGGCCGGCGCCCGGCCAGGCGCATGGTGGCGATGACCGTGGCGATCCACGCGCCCGTGGCCAGCACCGCGTTCACGTCGAAGAACTGCAGGGACCTCAGCGCCGTTGCGCCGTCACCGGGCACCAACAGGGCGGCGGCACCGGCCAGGAGCCCCAGGAGGACCGGGTACTCAAAAAACGCGCCCTCCGTGAAGAAGGGAAAAACTCCGTCCCCCAGCCCCCGGGTGCGGAAGAGCTCCGGCCAGTCCGAATAGCAGGCGGCATAAAACTGCTCGGAGGTGCCCCACCCGCCGGCCCGGCAGGGGGTTTTGACCAGGACGGCCAGCAGCGCGGCTGCAGTGGTGAACAGGATCAGCACCCGTTCCACGGTGAAGAATCCCGGCGACACGATGCCCGGGGCGGCATGCCGGCCGAGCGGGCCGCCGATGCCCTCCGAGAACTTCCGCAGGAACGGGTCATTGCGGGACGGCGCCGCAATGCGCTGCGGACCGCGCCGGGAGTTGGGCTGCATGGGTCAAGTATCCATCAGACGGCCGCGGCCTCCGGCGCGGCTTCGACGCCGGGTGCCGCGGGCTGCGGGACCCGGCCGGGCCTGGCTAAACCTCGGATGTGATCCGTTGCACGTAGACTGTGGGGGTTGTCTGCGCCCGCGGCGGGCGTTCAACATTTTCTTCAAAGGAGAACTGTGTCCGAGAACCCCATTCGGGTGGCAATTGTCGGTGTTGGAAACTGTGCAGCTTCGCTGGTGCAGGGTGTCCAGTACTACCGCAGTGCCGACCCCAACGAAACCGTCCCTGGCCTGATGCACGTCAAGTTCGGCGACTACCACGTCAATGACGTCCAGTTCGTCGCAGCCTTCGACGTCGACAGCAAGAAGGTCGGCCTCGACCTGGCTGACGCAATCGGTGCAAGCGAAAACAACACCATCAAGATTGCCGACGTTCCGCAGACCGGCATCACGGTGCAGCGCGGGCACACGCTGGACGGGCTGGGCAAGTACTACCGGGAAACCATCACCGAATCCGATGCCTCGCCGGTGGACATTGTCGCTGCCCTGCGGGACAACGCCGTGGACGTCATGGTCTGCTACCTGCCCGTGGGCTCCGAGCAGGCTGCAAAGTTCTACGCGCAGTGCGCCATCGACGCCGGCGTTGCCTTCGTGAATGCACTGCCCGTTTTCATTGCCGGCACCAAGGAGTGGGCGGACAAGTTCACCGCTGCCGGCGTCCCGATTATCGGCGATGACATCAAGAGCCAGATCGGCGCCACCATTACCCACCGCGTGATGGCCAAACTGTTCGAGGACCGCGGCGTGGTCCTGGACCGCACGTACCAGCTGAACGTCGGCGGCAACATGGACTTCAAGAACATGCTTGAGCGTGAGCGCCTGGAGTCCAAGAAGATCTCCAAGACCCAGGCCGTCACCTCCAACACGTCCGCCGACCTGAAGGCCGACGACGTCCACATTGGCCCGTCGGACTACGTTGCCTGGCTGGATGACCGCAAGTGGGCCTTCGTGCGCCTCGAGGGCCGCAACTTCGGCGACGCTCCGGTGTCCCTGGAATACAAGCTGGAGGTCTGGGACTCCCCCAACTCCGCCGGCGTCATCATCGACGCCGTGCGCGCCGCCAAGATTGCCCTGGACCGGGGCATCGGCGGACCGATCCTTTCGGCTTCGAGCTACTTCATGAAGTCTCCGCCGGAGCAGTACAACGACGACATCGCCAAGGAAAAAGTGGAGCAGTTCATCCGCGGCGAGGTTGAACGCTAAACCCCCGGCAGCATCAGGCCCCCGGCTCCGGAACGTTCCGGAGCCGGGGGCCTTGCCGTGTCAGCGGATGGAACCCTAGATGAGGCCGCTCGGCGTTCCGTCCGCGGCCACGCCCATGCGCAGCGCCGCCGGTTCCTTGGGCAGTCCCGGCATGGTCATGACCGCGCCGGTCAATGCCACCACGAAACCTGCCCCGGTCTTGATGGACAGATCCCGCACATGCAGGGTGAAGCCCGACGGTGCGCCCGGCACGGCCGGATCGTCGGAGAAGGAATAGGGCGTCTTGGCCATGCAGACCGGCAGGTGCTCCAGTCCGCGCGCGGCGATCTCCTCCAGGCGGCGCAGTGCGGGCGGAGCAAATTCGACGTCTGCGGCACCGTAGATCTGCCGGGCCACGGTACGGATCTTCTCTGCCACCGGCATCTCGTCCGGGTAGAGGAACCGGAAGTCCGCCGGCCGTTCCAGGGCCCGGAGCACGGCCGCCGCCAGGTCGTCACCGCCCGGCCCGCCGCCGCCGTTCTCCCATACTTCGGCCACCGCGGCACTGACGCCCTGTTCGGCGCACCAGTTCATGAGCCAGCCCAGTTCGGCGTCCGTATCCGTGGTGAAGCGGTTGACCGCCACCACGGGGTTGATCCCGAACCGGCGGACATTGTCCAGATGCCGGTGCAGGTTGACGACGCCGGCCTGCAGCGCCGGAAGGTTTTCCGCCGCCAGGCTGTTCCTGGACACGCCTCCGTGCATTTTCAACGCACGGACGGTCGCCACGACCACCACGGCGTCCGGGGCAACATCCGCCACCCGGGACTTGATGTCCAGATACTTCTCCGCCCCGAGGTCAGCCCCGAACCCGGCTTCGGTCACCACCACATCAGCCAGGCGCAGCGCCGCGGAAGTGGCAATCACCGAATTGCAGCCGTGCGCAATATTGGCGAACGGTCCCCCGTGGACCAGCGCCGGGGTGCCGGCCAGGGTCTGCACCAGGTTCGGTTTCAGTGCGTCACGCAGCAGCAGCGTCATGGCGCCCTGGGCTCCGAGATCGGCTACGGTGACGGGCCGGCGGTCGTAGGTGTAGCCCACGGTGATACGGGACAGGCGGTCCGTGAGGTCCGTAAGGTTCCGGGCCAGGCAGAAAACCGCCATCACTTCCGAGGCCACGGTGATGTCGAAGCCGTCCTGGCGCGGCACGCCCTGGGCCGGGCCGCCCAGGCCGATGACGACGTCGCGCAGTGCGCGGTCATTCATGTCCAGGACACGTTTAATAGTGATGCGGCGCGGATCCAGGCCCAGTTGGTTGCCCTGGTAGATGTGATTGTCCAGCAGCGCGGCAAGCGCGTTGTTGGCTGAGGTAATGGCGTGGAAATCGCCGGTGAAATGCAGGTTGATGTCTTCCATGGGCACCACCTGTGAATAACCGCCGCCCGTGGCGCCGCCCTTCATGCCGAGAACCGGCCCCATGGACGGCTCGCGAAGGGCGATCATCACGTTTTGGCCTGCCCGGTGCAGGGAGTCCGCCAGTCCCACCGTGACAGTTGATTTGCCTTCGCCGGCAGGCGTGGGACTCATGGCAGTGACCAGAACCACCCGGCCGCGGGCCGAATCCTCCCGGAGGAGGGCCGGGTCGATCTTCGCCTTGTACCGTCCGTAGGATTCCAGTGCGGCGTCGGGAATCGACGCGGCTCGGGCAACCTCGGTGATGGGCAGCAGGCGGGCCGCCCGGGAGATTTCCAGGTCGGAGGGCATCTCGGCACTGATACGCATGGGTCTGCGTTCCTTCCGCTGTGCCGTCAACGGATGTCACTCGACGGCTGCTGGTCTTTGGATGGAAGCCAAGCTATCAGCAGTGCCGGGACGCCGGGGCCGGTTTGGCCTATTTGCGGACGGAGCGGCTGGCGAACTGGTCCGCGGCCTCCCGGTAGCTTTCCGCCGTCAGCATGGCCGTCCGGCGCCAGCCGAACGCCTGGGCGTGCGCAGCCGCACCTTCCCCCAGCGCCCGACGGCGTTCGGGGCCTTCGTAGAGTGCCTCCAGTTCCGCGGCCCACCGGCCGGGAGCGTGTCCGTCCACCAGGACGCCGCTTCGGCCGTGATGCACGGCCTTGGGCAGCCCGCCCACATTCGCGGCTAGGACGGGGGTACCGCAGGCCTGGGCCTCGAGGGCAACCAGGCCAAACGATTCGCTGAAGGACGGCACGGCAACAACGTCTGCTGCGCGGAACCAGTCGGCCAGCTGGTGGGACCCCACGGGCGGGCGCAGGAACACAGTGTCCTGCAGGCCCAGCCTGCGGATCAGCGGGGCAAGGTCCAGGACGGAAGAGCCGCTGCCGGCGCCGAGGATGCTCACCCGCAGGGGAATGTCCGGACGGCGCCTGCGCAGTTCCGCGGCCGCCTCGACCAGCACCTGGGGGCCTTTCAGCCGCTGGATCCGCCCGGCGAAGACCACGTGGAAAACGCCGCGGGGGAAACCCGTCCCGGCCTGCACCGCGGTCCTGCCCCGGGGGGAAAACACATTCAGGTCCACGCCCGGCGCCACCACGTCCACGGCGGCAGGATCGGCGCCGTAAAGCGTTTCCAGTTCGGCTGCTTCGGTGCTGGTATTGGCAATCAGGCGGGTGGCCCCGCGGACCACCTGCTGTTCTCCGTCGATCCGGACCTGCGGCTCCGCGGCTTCGCCGGGCTGGACCTGGAGGTTCTTGACGCGGGCCATGGTGTGCATGGTGTGGACCAGAGGAAGGTCCCACTGCTGCGCGACGGACAGCCCTGCGGTACCGGATACCCAGTAGTGCGAGTGCACCACGTCAAACCCACCGTCCAGCAGGAACGGCTGCGCGTCAGCCACCGCATGGGCCAGATCCAGATAAGGCAGTTGTTCCTTGGGTACTTTCCGGACCGGACCCGCCGTGACATGGCGGACGGTGACTCCGGGTGCCAGTTCCACGTTCCCTGTCAGCCGCGGGTTCGTGGCCCGGGTGAAGATCTCAACCTCGGTCCCGGCGCGGGCAAGTTCAAGTGCCACGGAGCGCACGTAGACGTTCATGCCCCCGGCGTCGCCGGAGCCTGGCTGTTCAAGCGGGGAGGTATGGAGGGAGAGCATGGCCACGCGATTGACCTGGGGCACCTTGCTCCCTTCCTGACAGACTTCTTCTCTATCGACTTTATAACGCCGCGGGGTGCAGCTTTGTTTCCTGTCATGCGGAACACGTTTCCCCGGCCCGCCGCAGGCCCGGCACGGCACTGCCCGGTCCCCCGCGGAGGGACCGGGCAGTGCCGTGCAGGACCGGGCTGTGCCGTGCAGGACCGGGCTGTGCCGGAGCGGGATTACTTGACGGAATTGAAGTAGTGCAGGAGCAGATAGCCGTCCCTGCCGTTCAGCGCAGCGTCCATGCGCGATTCACGGACGGCCTCGGAGCGGAGGTAGGAGCTTCGCAGGCGCTTGAGCATCTGATACACCCCCTTCCCTACACGTCGAAGGAGCGGAGCGGGTTGTTCCGGAGGCCTGGCGGGGGGAAGCAGCTGCACGGCATTGCCGGTGGTGTCGCTGCCCGGCCCGGTCCGGGTGGGGAGATCATTTTCGAGGAGGGTGGTTTTGGGCAGGCTCGTATTGGGCAGGCTCGTATTGGGCAGGGGATATTTAGGCACTGGAATCTCCGACGGGAAAAGCCCGAATAGGGCACGGGAAATAACGGGGTAAAAGGCATCCAATTGATGCGAAGACCCTATGGAACGGCGCAACTAATCACATCAAGGCGATTTTCGGGAAATGCCCGACTATGACGTAAAAATGCCATTCAAAGGGGAAAACCGGCTGCGGATCAGCAGATGCGTAAAAACCGCGGACGCCTTAAGGAAGCGGCGCCGGGGTGTCCAGGCGAAGAAGCTGTGCTGACATCGGCGCCGGTGGCGCGGGGCAAAGTGACCGTGACGGGCGGTTGCCGGCGTGGGCGGTTGCCCGGGCGGCAGCTGTTACGCTGAAACGCCCGGCAGGCCCGTGGCCGCGGTAAACCGCGGAGACAGCCGGCCCGCGGGGACCGAAGTCGGGACCCGGGGAGCCCGGAAGGATGGCCGGAGATTGCCGCCGGTGACTGCACCGTGCATGCCATGAATATTCATCAATCTCCACCTCCTGTTAGCGGTACCCGGGGTCCTGGACCCGGCACGGGGACGCCTAGCAGCGCCATAAGCCGGAAATCCATTTAGGTCTGCAGGCCGTAAAAGTGCCTGCAAAAGAAAGGTACAACAGGCATCAGGGTCCTGCCTAGTACTTTCAATAAAATTCCTGAAAAAGTTTATGCCGGGCCAGGAGGAACCGGCCTTAATGCGGGGTTAGAGATTCCATCCGACAACGGCCGGGGTGTGCTTGTCCCAGCCGAGGACGCAGACGGCGGCGGTGCTCAACGCGAAATGCCTGCCCATCTCGGGGGCAAGACCAAGCCACCGCGCTGCCAGGATGCGCAGGAAGTGGCCATGTGCCACCAAGAGGACTTTCTCCACCGGCGTCGCCCCGGGATCGCGGTCCATTGCGGTGCCGCAGCCGGCCTGCACCGAGGAGATGATGCGGTCAGCACGTTCAGCAACCTGGGCCAGCGTCTCGCCGTTGGGCACGCCGTCCTTCCAGATCAGGTAGCCGGGGTTTTCGGCCCGCACCTGACGGCTGTTGCGGCCCTCGTTGTCGCCGTAGTCCCATTCGTGTGCGTGGGGAACCACTTCGGCGTCGGGGTAGCCCACCAGCTCAGCGGTACGGCGGGCACGGATCAGCGGGGAGGTGAGCACCCGGTCGAAGGTCACCGGGCCGATCTTCTTTTCCGCTGCCCGGGCCTGGCCTTCACCCTCTGCGGTGAGGGGGATGTCCGTCAGGCCGGTGTAGTTGCCTTCGCGGGACCATTCAGTTTCTCCGTGACGCAGCAGCCAGAGCCGGGGCAGCCGCGTTCCGGACGGAGTCAGGTCCGGAACTGCCGGTCCGAAGTTTTCTCCGTTGCTCATTTTTTGCTGTCCTTCTCGTTCGGTCCTGCTGCTTCCGGTTGCTCCCGGGATTCCCTTTCCGTTGTATCAGGGATTGTGCCAGTGCCGGCAATCGGGTTCTCCGGTTGGTCGGCCCACCACGCGTGCAGCAGCTCCGCGGTTTCAGCCTCGCTGCGCGGTCCGTTTTCCATCCGTTCCTCCAGCAGGAACCGGTAGGCCCGGCCCACCACCGGACCGGGCCGGATCTGCAGCAGGGCCATGATCTGCTCACCGTCCAGGTCCGGACGAATGGCGGCCAGCTCTTCCTGCTCTGCCAGCGCGGCAATCCGCTGCTCCAGGTCGTCATAGGCGAAGGCCAGCCGCTCGGCCTTGCGCCGGTTTCGGGTGGTGACGTCGGACCGGGTGAGGCGGTGCAGCCGCTGCAGCAGCGGTCCGGCGTCATTTACATACCGCCGCACCGCTGAATCGGTCCAGCCTGCGTCCCCGTAACCATAGAAGCGCATGTGCAGTTCCACGAGCCGTGCAACGGCCTTCGTAGTGTCGTTGTCGAACCGCAGGGCCTTCATGCGCTTGGCGGTGAGTTTGGCCCCCACACCGTCGTGGTGGAGGAAGCTCACGGATCCGTTCGGTTCAAAACGCCGCGTAGCCGGCTTGCCGACGTCGTGCATCAGGGCGGCGAAACGCAGCACGAAGTCCGGCGCCGGCACCGGACCATCGCTTCCGGTTTCCAGCTCGCAGGCCTGGCGGAGCACCGTCAGCGAGTGCTGGTACACGTCCTTGTGCCGGTGGTGCTCGTCGATCTCCAGCCGAAGCGCCGAGACCTCGGGCAGCACATGGTCGGCCAGCCCGCTCTCCACCAGCAGGTCCACGCCGGTCCACGGAGCCTTGCCGCAGATCAGCTTGGTCAGTTCATCCCGGACCCGTTCCGCGGAGATGATCCCGATCCGCCCGGCCATCTCCCGCATCGCTTCAAAGACATCCGGTGCTACCTGCACTCCCAGCTGGGAGGCGAAGCGGGCGGCCCGCATCATGCGCAGCGGATCGTCGGAGAACGACGTCGACGGCGCACCGGGAGTGCGCACCATGCCGGCGTGCAGGTCGCGGGCTCCGCCGAAGGGATCCACCAGTTCCATGGACGGCAGCCGCAGTGCCATCGCGTTCATCGTAAAGTCACGGCGGAACAGGTCGTCTTCAAGCTTGTCGCCGAAAGCCACGGCGGGCTTGCGGGAGTCGGGATCATAGGCATCGGCCCGGTAGGTGGTGACCTCCACCTGGTAGCCGTCCTTGCGCATTCCGATGGTGCCGAACTCCCGGCCGATCTCCCAGAAGGTATCGGCCCAGCCCTTGATGACCCTGATGATGTCATCCGGGCGTGCATTGGTGGTGAAATCCAGGTCCGGCGACACCCGGCCCAGGAACAGGTCGCGGACGGGACCTCCCACCAGTGAGAGCTCATACCCGGCAGCCTCGAAGCGCGCACCGAGTTCCGGAATCACGTCGGGTAAGGGGGAGTTCAAAGCCGAGCTATCAAAAAGGTGCACCATAGTGCTTTAAGCCTGCCAGATAAAACAGCGAAGACCGACAACCGGGGCTCACCCGTGCGCGGACACGCCGAGGGTTCCCGCTTCCCTCCCGGCTGCCCGGATAACAGTCATCATCGCCGGGCAAAGATCGTTACAGTGGGAGTATGGCCCATCCCGTACCGAGCGCCCCCAAGCGGACCCCGTTGACAGCGTCAATGGGCGGCGCCGGTGCGCATTCGGTACATGCACCGCTGCCCACGGTCGAAGAAGTCTCCGCCGGCGGGATTGTGGTGGATACCTCAACCGAGCTGCTGCAGGTCGCCATTATCGCCCGGCTGAACCGCGGCGGGCGGCTGGAATGGTGCCTCCCGAAAGGCCATCCCGAGAACGACGAAGACAACCAGAGTGCCGCCATCCGGGAAATTGCCGAGGAAACGGGGATCGACGGCCGCATCCTGACGGCTCTGGGCAGCATCGACTACTGGTTCACGGTCAGCGGTCACCGCGTGCATAAAACCGTCCATCATTTCCTGCTCGAGGCCTGCGGCGGGCACCTGACCATAGAAAATGATCCGGACCACGAGGCCGTCGACGTTGCCTGGATTCCGCTGGCGGAACTCGGCCGGAAGCTGTCCTTCCCCAACGAACGCCGCATCGCGGACCTGGCCCGCGAAATCCTCCCGCGTTACCTCTGATACTTCCGGCCCGGCCGGGCCGTCGGTTGAGGGAATCCCTGCCCGAGGTGAGAACATAGGGTCACGATGGCCGAAAAGACTATAGCCCCCAGTACCGCGCGCTCGAGTGCCGTAATGGCAGCCGGAACGCTGGTTTCCCGCCTCCTTGGACTCGTCCGCACCGCCCTGCTGGCTGTTGCCATCGGCAACACCGGGCTGGTCAGCGATGTTTTCAGCTCCGCCAACGTGCTGCCGAACTTCATCTACCTGATGGTGGCCGGCGGCGTGTTCAACGCAGTGCTGGTGCCGCAGATCATTAAGGCCAGCAAGCGGCCGGACCGGGGTACGGACTACGTCTCCAGGGTGCTCACGCTGAGCCTCGTGCTGCTGGGCGGCATTGCCCTGGTGGCCACGCTGGCGGCGCCCGTGATCCTGTCTGCCGTCCTGTCGCTGAGCGGCGATCGGCTGACCCTGGCGACGACCTTTGCCTATTGGCTCTTCCCGCAGATTTTCTTCTACGGTGCGTACGCGGTGATTGGGCAGATCCTCAACGCCAACGGCAGGTTCGGCGCCTATATGTGGGCGCCCGTGGTGAACAACATCGTGGCCATTGCCGGACTCCTCGTCTTCATTTCGTTCGTTGGCCGCGAGGAGGCGTCGTCGTTCTCCCCGGAGACCTGGACCACGCAGGCCACGGTGATCCTGGCCGGAAGCACCACCCTCGGCATTGCGCTGCAGGCACTGGTCCTGGTGTTCCCGCTGCGCCGGCTGGGCCTGGGGCTGCGGCCCTCCTTCGGACTGCGCGGCGTGGGGCTGCGGGAGACCGGCCATGTGGCCAAGTGGACCATCATCACCATGCTGATTGGCAACGGCGCCTATCTGGTCTACACCCACGTGGCCACGATCGCCTCGGACGCCCGGCCCGCGTATCTGGCCAGGGGCCAGGAGATCGCCGGGCAGTTGAACCTGGAAACGGCGTCGATGCTGTACATCATCCCGCACTCGGTCATCACCCTGTCCCTGGCCACGGTGCTGTTCAACAACATGTCCCATGCCTACGCCGAGAAGAACTACGACGGCGTGCGGGAAACCCTTTCCCAGGGGCTGCGGGCCATCGGCGTGGCCACGGTCTTCTGCTCGGCGGTGCTGATTGTCCTGGCCGGTCCCATCAGCGTCTGGTTCAGCGGCGGTTCGCCCGTCTCGGCCACCCTGCAGGCCCAGGTCCTGGTGCTGCTGGCGGTCACGGCCCCCTTCCTTAGCGCCACCTTCCTGATGAACCGGGCGTTCTACGCCAACGAAGATGCCAAGACCCCGATGATCATGCAGGTGATCCTCTCGGCTTTCGGCGTTGCCCTGGCCGTGGGCGCGGCCGCCCTGCCCGCTGACAAAATCATCTTCGGCCTGGCCGTGGCCTATTCCCTTGGCAACATCGCCGCCGTCGTGGTCAGCCATATCTTCCTGCGGCGCAGTCTGGGCGACTACGGCGGAGCCCGGATCTTCGACGTCCATGTGCGCCTCGTGGTTGCTGCCCTGGGTGCGGGCGTCGTCGGCTCGGCCATGCTGGCCCTGATGGGCGGCTACTCAACGGACGGGTTTGCCTGGCATTCCGTCCCCTCGGCCACAGTGGTGCTGGTGGTCTGCGGCGCGTTGATGGCAGTGGCGTACTACCTGCTGCTGCGCGTCCTGAAAGTCACCGAGTTGGACGCTTTCCTGGCACCGCTCCTTGCCAAACTCCGCCGGACTCCCTAAAGCGCGCTTCCGGCATTCTTCCGCGTCACAGGTAGCATGGGAGCAAAGCAGGCAGGTCAGGACTGCGGCAGCCGGCCGTGTTCCATGTCCGTGAATAAAGTACGCATGGTCAAATACGCAATGGTCGCAACAAAACGCGCCGCAGTCTTATTGCCGTTTCATGGGAGGAACACGTGCCACAGTCGCTAGACGTCGGTTCAGTACTGGGCGGCCGTTACAAGGTAACTGCCCGGGTGCTTGCCTCAGCGGAGCAGGATCAGGTTCTCGACGGCGTGGACCAGGTCCTCAACCGATCTGTGAGCATCCTCGTCGCTGCCCCCGTCAACGCCAGCCAGGTCTCGGCCAGTGCCCGTGAAATCGCCACCGGTGAACGCAACAGCAACGTCCAGGTGCTGGATCTGGGCGTCAGCGACGGCCGTACCTACTTGATCACGAACAATGCCAACGCCGCAGATCTCCTGGATCTGGTGATTGAGCGGGACGCTCCCTACGTAGAGCCGTTCTTCACTGACACTTTGGGCTCGGAAATCTTCGGCATGCCCCGCTCCCGGGAACCGGAAAATGACGACGAAGAGGACTACGCGGAGCGTGAGCCCCGCAGGCCGCTGCTCTCCGGCGGCACCAAGCCCAGGAAGTCCCGGCTCGGCAGGACCGGAGCCGCAGGAACCGCAGCCGCCGTCGGGTCCGCCGGCGCGGAACGGGACCTCGAATTCGGCGACGCCGCCGACGCCCCGGCGGAAGCCGCAACCGGCGGTGCCAATGTTCCCCCGGCCCCCGTTGGCCGGCCCGGGCAGTCCGGGTCCTCAGCGACTGCCAAGGTCACCAAATGGGAAGAGGATGAACCCCGCGCGGTTCCGGTGCCCGAACGCAACGCCCGTTCCGCCTCGACCTTCCCCAAATCCGCCGTGGCGGACGGGTCCTACGAGGAGGACGGGTATGACCCGTTCGGCTTCGACGACGACTACGATGCTGACGCAAACGACACCGGCGACAAGCCGAACCGCAAATCCGGCCGCGTCCTTATCGGTGCGATCCTGAGCCTTGTGCTCGTCCTGGCCGTGGTCCTCGCAGTCTCCCAGCTGGGCAAAATGGGGGAAATGTTCGGGTCCACTTCGGAAGCGGGAACGTCAACGGAGCCCGCGCAGGAGCCTTCAGCGGAAGCTACGGACGCCGGCGAAGCCGCTCCGGCGCCCGCGCCCGCGCCGGAAATCGCCGGCATCACCCGCTTCGTTCCGGAAAACACGCTCTTGGACGCGGACAATGACGGAACCCTGCCGCAGATCATCGACGGCAACCCTTCCTCGTACTGGTCCAGTTTTGTCTACGCCAGCGACACCTTCGGCGGACTCGCCCCGAGCCTGGCCCTGGTGGTGGACCTGGGTGAGGAATCGGCCGTGAACGAGGTCAACATCACCCAGGTCAACGGCACGGGCGGCAGCTTCACCGTGATGCTCAACGACACTCCGGACCTGGAGGGGGCAACACCGGTGGCCCAGAGCGGGTTCACCGGCCCGACCAGCAGCATCCCGGTGCCCAAGACGGACGGCCAGGTTGCCTCTGCCCGCTACGTCATCGTTAACTTCACCCAGCTGCCCCGTCTCAACGGGGTCCAGGCCCAGTACCCGTGGGGCCTGAGGATCGCCGAAATCGGCGTTTCCTGACTCCTGTGCACCGATCCGGCCGTGTAGCCGCAACGGGCATGACCCGCGCGGCACCGCCGGAATAAGCTGGCAACAATAGTGGTTGTGCAGGGTAACCACCAAGGTACCGGGTCTCCCGGTCCGCAGATGTAGTTCGAGACTGTAGTTCAACAAGGAAGAGGAACACCCCGTGAGCACCGCAAACCCCGTAGCCACCGACGGCGCCGCAGCCGGCGACGTCCGCGAGGTCATCATTGTCGGCTCCGGACCCTCCGGATACACCGCCGCCGTCTACGCAGCACGCGCCAACCTGAAGCCGCTGCTGATCGCCGGCTCCGTCACCGCCGGCGGCGAGCTGATGAACACCACGGACGTGGAAAACTTCCCCGGGTTCCCCGAAGGAATCATGGGTCCGGACCTGATGGCGAACTTCGAAAAGCAGGCCGCGCGTTTCGGCACGGAAATCCTTTTCGAGGACGTCACCGAGGTAACGCTCGACGGCGACATCAAGACCGTCACCATCGGTACCGGCGAGACCTTCCGTGCCCGGGCCATCATCATCTCCACCGGTTCCGCCTACCGGGAACTCGGCCTGCCCGATGAGAAGCGCCTCTCCGGCCGCGGTGTCAGCTGGTGTGCCACCTGCGACGGGTTCTTCTTCAAGGGTCAGGACATTGCCGTCGTCGGCGGCGGCGATTCAGCCCTGGAAGAGGCCCTCTTCCTCACCAAGTTCGCTTCGTCCGTGACGGTCGTCCACCGCCGGGACAGCCTGCGTGCCTCCAAGATCATGCAGGAGCGGGCCCTCGCCCACGAAAAGATCCGCTTCGCCTGGGATTCGGAAGTAGCTGCCATCCGCGGCGAGGACAAGGTCACGGGCCTCGTCCTGCGCAACACCAAGGACGGCTCCGAGTCCGAGCTGAATGTCACAGGCGTGTTCGTTGCCATCGGCAATGACCCCCGCACGGACCTGGTACGCGGCCAGCTGGAACTCACCGAGGAAGGCACCATCGCCGTCCTCGGCCGCACCTCCAAGACCTCCCTGCCGGGCGTATTCGCGGCCGGCGACGTCATCGACCCGACCTACCGCCAGGCCATCACGGCCTCCGGTTCCGGCTGCGTGGCCGCCGTCGACGTCGAGCATTACCTCGCCGATCTCGGCGATTCCGTCTCCACCGCGGCGGAGGTCCCCACCCCGCCGGCCGAGGCTGTTTCCGAACACGCAGCCCTCTAGTCCCGTTCTTCATAAGGAGTGCAAAAAATGAGCAGTGCAAAAGCAGTAACCGATGCTTCCTTCGGCACCGACGTCCTGACCGCCAACAAGCCGGTCATCGTGGATTTCTGGGCCGAATGGTGCGGTCCGTGCCGCATGCTGTCCCCCATCCTCGACGACATTGCGGCTCAGTACAGCGACAAGGTCGATGTGGTGAAGGTGAACGTGGACGAAAACCCCGCGATCGCAGCCCAGTACGGCATCACTTCCATTCCGGCCGTCTACGTGTTCCAGGACGGTAAGGTTGCGGCGACGTCCATCGGCGCCAAGCCGAAGCAGGTCCTGGAGCAGGAATTCGCGGCTTTCCTGAAGTAAATATCAATGACTGTGCATGGTGAGAGCCTGCGAAGGCTGGATGCCAGCCGGCGCGTAGTGACGCTTCGTGAAGCGTTGCTGCGCGCTGGCGTCACCCTGTCCTACCTGGCACCCGACGCCGTAAATGATCCGACGATCTTTGATGACCATGTGGACGCCGCGGTCCGTGCGTTCCAGCAGAGCCGCGGCCTGATTGTTGACGGCGTTGCCGGTCCGGACACCCAGCGTGCGCTGTCCGAGGCGCAATTCCGGTTCGGAGACCGTACCCTTAGCTTCGTCGAGGGCGGGCAGCTGCGGGGCGACGACGTCGCCGAACTGCAGCGGCACCTATCCCACCTGGGCTTCTATTACGGTCATATTGACGGCAGTTTCGGCGTGCGTACCCGTTACGCCGTGGCCGAGCTGCAGCAGAACCTCGGCCTGCCCGGCAGCGGTGTCTGCGACGGTGACACCATGCAGGCGATGTCCCGGGTGAACCGCGCCATTACACCCAGCCAGGCCTTCGCCCTGCGTGACTACGAGCGGCTGGACCGTTCCACGGCAGCCCTGCGCGGGCGAGTCATTTCCGTTAACATCGGCCGGTCCCGGCTGCAGTCCCCGCACGCCGTGGAGCGCCTCAGCGGGGAACCGCTGACCGAGCAGCTGGTCACCACGGACATTGCGGGGCGCGTTGAACGCATCCTGCGGGAGTTCGGTGCCCGTCTGGTTCCCCAGCAGCCCGATTTGCTGCGCGAGCCGGGGTCACGCCGGAACACTCCCAGCCTGAATCTGGACATCCACTGTGACTGGCTGGACCAGCAGGCAGCCTCCGGCATGGCCGCCTACTACTGGGGCCTTCCGGGCACCGGCGAGGCGCGGTCCCCCATCGGCCACCGTGCCGCTGTCCTGTTGCTGAAGGAACTCGGTGCCCGTACCGACCTGGACAATCTGGGCGTCCATGCCCGGACCTGGGACACCTTGAAGGTCCCCGGCGTACCCTCCGTGGGGCTCGACCTGGGCTATCTCAGCAACGCGCACGACGCCGAGCGCCTTGCCGATCCGGTCTTCCGCCAGACGGTTGCCGATTCCATCGTGATCGGAATCCAGCGGCTGTATCTGCTGGAAGAGGAAGACCAGCCCACGGGGACCCTGGCCCTCGATGACGTGCTGAAGTTCAACCCGAGGGAAGAGCCGGCTGCCCGGCGGGTTTCCGGACTGTAGGTTTCCTGCATCGTGGATGCCCTCATGCCCCGTTTCGTCAGGACGAATTGAGGGCGCTGATGAATCCCTGCGCCTGCCGTGCTCCGGCCGCCGTTCCGGGCATGGGCATGGGCAAAGACACGATTCCCGTCTCGGGGAACCAATCGGCTGGCAGGATTACACCGGATTCCAACCCTTAGCGGTTGTTGGCGCAGCATTATCTGAAGGTCGGACCTCCTTTGAAGCTGACGCCGATACCTTGCTCCGTTCCGGCGCTATCCGGCTGGGCTCCCGTCACGAGTGCTGCAGCGTGGGTCGCTCACCGGGGTCTGCACCGCTTCAATGGCGGCTCTTGTGGTGAAGGACCGGTTGCCGGGCAGACCTGCAGAACGGCAACCTGCAGGATGAACAGGTACGCCGCAGCATTGCCGGCCTACCTCCACACTGCAGATGGCCATGACGATTGAGCGGCCGGCAATCCCCTCCGCCGCATCCGCAACCACTTTCGCGGCAGCCATGGCGACGTGCAGGATGCACGAGAAGGAGTTTGGTGTTCGGCGTTTCCGGCGTTTCCGGGCAATGGTTCCGTGCACTGCGGCCGCCCGTCTCCGGGTTTCCCACAAAGCTTTCCGGCACCCTGAAGCTCCTACGCCCTGGGGTACAGCGGAGGCGAAAGCCTCATTGGGGAAGCACTCGGGCTGGGCGGAACCGCCGCGGCCCAGCCCCTTCGCTGAGGCCCGTCTCCGTCGGTACTCCCGCAGAGCTGGTAGAACTGACGATGCCCCTCTTTGAGAGGGTAGACCTGACGGCGCCCTCTTCGATGTCGCGTGGGCCGAGCATCCAACCTTGCGGATACCAGCACTGGGTGGGCGAGGGATTCCCTACGAGTTGGACGACGCGTCCACTACCCTTCACCGACTCGTGCCACCGTTGCACCTCGACGCAACCGTGCCCACCGGCGGCCTACCGGGCCCACCGTTTTCGCCCCTCGGCTACAGTCGTTCAGCGATGCCTACGAGCACCTGCAGGCGTCTTCCCTCAGCGTTTCACGTGAAACAGTTGACTCGGAAAGAACGGTCGGCGAGCGAAAATGTCTGACCTAGGTGTCTAAATCCAACCCACTGCAATTGTTATAGAGGGTCTGGTGCCCCTCCAGTAGCCCGTTCCGGTCTGCTTCCGGCGTCAGGGCGCATAGGCGGCGTTGCCGGACACTTCGCCTGTGCTCCTTCATTCGCATACCGTCACACGAGTATCTGCAGCCGCTTCCACCCTGCCCCTGGCCCCATGCCGGCGCACTGTCGGCACTGATACTCATTTGAGACACGGGAAGCCGTCGGCCGGTTGCGGCGTTGTTCCGGAAGCAGGAGTCCTAACTCCGTCGTTCCCTGTTGTGCCGCCGGCCCCGCCCACGCAGGCAAAAATCCGAAGAATGCACCGGGAGCACGTACGGACGGCTGGTAAAGGGGTGCCGCCGGCAGCGTCGTTCCTGTGGGGCGGCCTTGATGTGTCCTTGTCCGCGGGGCAGCCGCAGGTGGCCGGGAATAGGTGCATCGATGTGCAGCTACAACTGGGACGAGGCGCTGCCGCCGTACCTGCCCCGAGCCTTCGGCGGGAGGCGCGCAGCGGGCGTGATGTGGGAGGCGGACAAATGCGGAACCCAGCCCCCATTGTTCACAGCGAGGTGTGCCTCGTCCCCCGCCCTGCCCTGCCCTGCCCTGGCCAGGCGGGGCAGGGCAGGCCTCACCAAGGCGGGGCAAGGCAGGCCTCACCAGGGCAGGGCAGGAATACGCACACCATCGGGTGCGGTGGCGATGCGCCCGAGTGGCACCTCTGAAATTTCCTGGCCAGCGTGGCCAATACAGCTGCGCCGTTGGACGCTGAGAGTGCAGCTCAAGAAACACTCGGTCCCTGATGCGGGCGGGCCAGCTAATCCCTAAACATTCCTCTGATTCTGGACTGCCGCAACCGTAGCGCAGCTGTGCCCCTTCCTTGCATACAGAGACTGATCCACCCGCCCGGCGGCGAGGTGCCTTCGGCGAGTCAACTACGCAAGGATGCATTCCTCAACAACAAACCACGATAACGACAAGTGCCACCCGCAGGGGCTTGCCCGCAGGGGCTTGCCCGCGTGCATTCCTCCAGGACTGTGATGGGACACCCTGAAAAAGATGGGTCCCCCTGACAAAATCGTATGTGCCCTTCGAATGACGAACGTGGGAACGCTGGAAGCCCGCTTGCTGTGATCCCACGGCGCCCACCTCCGCCACCTACGGTGAGCGTTGTCCGACCACGTCCAGGCTGCCTTGGCAGGTGGTGAAATTTGGGTTGCCAGATGCCAGGTCCGACGCCGGAAGATCCTCCGCGGCCCGTCTTCTGCAGGATCAGCAATGTCCGTCAGGGACCACAACGGTTGAATCCTGCGATTCAGCTAAGCCACGCTAAAGCTTGTCGCTCCTTGTCCAGTGCTGCGCCAGTCCTGGGCATGGCTGCGTTTCACGTGAAACAGTACGTCTCAGGTCGTCCGTCCGAGCCGGACTGCCGATGGGTATTGAACGGGGTGCCGCCAGAGTTGGCTCTCTGCGCATTACCCTGCGGCCCGCGCCCGGTACACGGGCCAATCAGGTACCACGGCGGAGTGCGGCGATAGTCGCCTTGCTAACAGCGAAGGGACCCTAATAAACTGAAGCCAATTCACCGAGGTCGTGTCGTGAGTGCCCGCCTTCACTCACTGGAGCGGATGGGTTGGCTACCTCGCGTGCTCGTATTCATAATTTGCCTGGCCTGTCGGCGAAGGGCCCCGCACGAGTCCAGGGCGTTTCACGTGAAACACACGCCCCGGGACCAACTCTCTAGGACCGATCGGAGCCCTCAAACCAGACCGCTTCGTACGAGTCGCCTCATGACGGGCACCGATCCGGCTCGCACGGGAGCAGCCCACGGGAGTTCAGAACAGGTCGCCACCGATCATGTACCCATGCGGAACTACCGTGCGCAGGGGTACCATGTCATCCACACGCCCGTACAGGAGTGGCCACGGGCTAGTGAAACGCACTCACCCCAGAACCTGGTTGGGGCGGATAGAGATCGGACGCGGTTCATGTGCGCCCCACATAACGACCTGTTCTTCCGGAAGGCCGGTCCAGATAGACAACCAGCCGGCCGGCTATTTGCGCCCGTAAACTCTCAGGGCCTGGCGGCTGCACGGAGATGGACTAGCGACTTCCGGATTATTGCGGCGAGACAGCTGGCATCGGTAAGTCGGGACTATTGACGGCAAGCAGACGCGTGGTGCCGGAGATGCGGAGCCGTTTCACGTGAAACACTGCGGCGGTAGCGGTCTTTCCCCGCGCACCAAGTGGAGATTTGTCCCTGGTTCCCTAGGTTGAGCCCTACCCAGACCGTTGAAAGAAGCCACTAACCGCGCTCGAAAGGCGCTGGGGGTCCTATTCTCATGAATACGATGCTCACTCCCTATGTCAGAAACCCTAGATGCAGTGTCCGCCAGATATGGCTGCGCTGCGATCGCCGGAGTCATATCGCGACGCAACACCATGCCGGTGCAGCGGGGCAGGTCAACGCTGCTGTTTGTCCGTCGACGTGTCGATTATTCTGTGCTGTTTTCTCTACTGCCTTCGTCATTACTGCTCATAGCAGCCTGTTTCACGTGAAACGATGCTGCTTGCTGGCGCGAGAAGAAAGGCTCGTTCATCATCCAACGCGACGCCCTTTCCAAGAACGCCGGCGCACTACCGGCGTTTGCGATGCCCGCTATGCGAGGCCACTGAAGAGTCAGGGCCGAAAGCACGGAGTCGGGCCTGCCGTCTGGCTGGCTGGGTAGTCCCGGAGCCACACAGCCAGTCACATCGGGCCGCGGATTTCATAGATCCGGTGGGCGCGCCTCGTGGGGTAGGCACGAACTGCGGACGCTTTGCCGCCAGTGTAGATTTCTCTCCCGAACGGGCCAGTTGCCTGACCTACTCCAGCACTGCACGGCCCGGGAATGTCGAGTCGGCAATCGGGGTGTTTCACGTGAAACACGGCAGTCGTGCACGTCCATTCAGTAGAGCAGTCACGGACTGCCGCGGAGCACCCGGCTAACTCCATCCTCTGTTCTTACAATCACAAGACCCCTAGCCGCCACAGCAAAGCGTAGATGTCGGGCATGGCGGGGACGCATACACAACCGAAGAACATCTCGTTTCATGCGATGTCTCGGAAACATCTCCCATTCTAGGACCTGGGCCATCTACTAGAAGCAGGACGCCCACGCCGCGGAACTCTGGCTGCAACGGCGACCGCCAGCCCGCCACCGGCAGAGGACTCATTGAACCGGCAGCCTCTGCCGCGGACCTGAATACGCCGGCTAAAGCACCAGACTGTTAAATGCTAAGGCCGGTGTTTCACGTGAAACACCGGCCTTTTCTTAGGCATACCGCAAAGCGGCTACTCGCTGGGAGCAGCAAGAACTCCCATGATCCGGTTCAGGTCATCGACGCTCGCGAATTCGATGCTAACTTTGCCCTTGCGGGCACCGAGAGTAATTTTCACGTTGGTATCCAGCCGGTCAGAGAGCGACGTCGCCAGGTAGTCAAGTCGTTCGTGACGCGCACCGATCTTCGGCTTAGACGTCTTGGCCGGCTTCCGCAGACCGTCAGAGAGCGAGACAATCTCTTCGGTCGCCCGCACCGAGAGTCCCTCAGCCACGATCTTCTGCGCCAGTTTCTCCATTTCCGCGGAATCACCGAGCCCCAACAGGGCACGGGCGTGCCCCGCGGATAGGATCCCAGCAGCCAAGCGCCGCTGTACCAGTGGGGGAAGCTTCAGCAACCGCAATGTATTGGTTACCTGCGGCCGTGACCTGCCGATACGTTCGGCCAGCTCCTCATGTGAGCACTCGAAGTCGTCCAGAAGCTGCTGATAGGCAGCTGCCTCTTCAAGCGGGTTCAGCTGGCTGCGGTGCAGGTTCTCCAACAGGGCGTCACGAAGGAGGTCGACGTCCTGCGTGGATCGGATAATCGCCGGAACGGCATCCAGCCCGGCTTCACGGGATGCCCGCCACCGCCGCTCGCCCATAACCAGCTCATAAGGGTGTTCGGCATCATCCTCGGGGGAAGGCCGCACCACAATCGGCTGCAGTACCCCGATCTCGCGGATGGAGTGCACCAACTCGGCCATGTCGTCTTCATCGAAGACTGAACGCGGCTGCTTCCGGTTCGGATGAATGGAATCGATCGGCAGTTCCGCAAAGGTCGCACCCGGAACCTGGACCAGCCCGGTACCGCCGGCATCCCCTGTGGACGTTTCCCGTGAAACATCCCCGGGCTGCACATGGCTACCCACTTCAGACACGTTGTTCTCGTCCTGCGGTGCGGAGGTATTGGGAGAGGCGTCCACAGGCGTCCTGGGGCCCGCTTCAGGTACGTCCCCAGTCTTCGGCCCGCCCTGCGCTCCCGCGCCGTCCTGCGGCGCTACAGGGGCGTCCTGCCGCGCTACAGCGGCTCCGGCGGAGGTCCCTTCCACGGGAGCAGGGGAGGACTTCCCTCCCCGTTTGCGAGCCTTATCACCGAGCGATACGGAAGAGCCACCTTCGACGCCGGGCACTGCGGCCCCGGCCTCCGGTGTGGCACTGGGGACAACCTTAGAGCCATCCTCGGCTGACGCGGATTCGGAGGAAGCAGTCTTTGCCGCCTGCCGCGCGTTGGAACTGCGTGTAGTCGACTTCTTTGCCGGGCCGCGGAGGGCGTCTTTGTTGATCCCCGCTCCCCGCCTGGGGCCGGCGGTGCCGGAAGTCGAACGCGACTCGTCGGCTGCGGCAAAAAACAAATCAACCGGGCGGCCGGAAGCAACGTTTACCTGATTCGGACTTTCAGTCTCCGCAGGCTCGGCACTGCTGGGAATCAATGCTCCCAGACCGCGGCCCAAACCACGACGCTTCTCGGCCATGGGTAAGTCCTTCCCTTATGCACGCCAATCAAGCGGCACGGATTGATAGTGAGAGTATTCTATGGCGCGGCACCGGCCTGACAGCTGAACCCGGCCGGGGTGTCTCTAGGCGCGCTGGGCTATTTCGGCTGCAGCTTCCAGGTAAGACAGGGCACCGGTGGAAGACCGGTCATAAGTGATGACCGTCTGCTGATAACTGGGTGCCTCGGAGACCCGTACCGAGCGCGGAACGACAGCATTCAGCACCTGCTCCGGGAAGTGCTCACGGACCTCCGCTGCAACCTGTGCGGCAAGGTTGGTCCGTCCGTCATACATGGTCAGCAGAATGGTAGAGACAACCAGATCCGCATTCAGGTGCTTCTGGATCATCTCGATGTTCTTCAGCAGCTGGCTCAGTCCCTCGAGCGCGTAGTACTCGCACTGGATGGGGATGAGCACTTCCCTGGCCGCCACAAAGGCATTGACGGTCAGCAGTCCTAGACTGGGCGGGCAGTCGATAAAGATGTAATCGAGCCGTTCCAGGCCCCGCCTTTCGCGCTCAGCAGCGTAAGCGCTAAGTGCACGGCTCAGCCGCTGCTCCCGGGCCACGAGGGACACCAGTTCAATCTCGGCACCGGCCAAATGAATGGTGGCGGGCGCGCAGACAAGGTTGCTGATGTCGGGGCACGGTGCCACTACGTCGGCCAAGGGCAGATCGTCGATCAGCACATCGTAAATACTCTCCACCTCGGCACGGTGGTCGATCCCGAGGGCGGTTGAAGCGTTTCCCTGCGGATCCATGTCGATGACCAGGACATTCTGCCCTGCGGTTGCCAGAGCAGCAGCCAGATTGACCGTGGTGGTGGTTTTCCCGACCCCGCCCTTCTGGTTACTCACCGTCATAATCCGGGTCTGGGGCGGGCGGGGCAGAACGCGGCCGCGCAGCTTTTCACGGCGGCGGGTTTCGCTCACCAGTTCCCGGGCCAAAGGGGTGCTCTCATCCATCAAATCCATAACGTCTACCGATGCCGGCGCGGAAGCGGCTTCATCGGATACACCACCTTCGATAGCTGGGGGGGCTGGCACGGTCGCAGCACTGCTTTGAGGCTTCACGGGCGCAACGCTGGTTTCAGGCTGCGCGGGCTGTGCAGGCTGCGGCGACGCAATTGCAGCTGTTTCACGTGAAACAATCGCGGGTGAATCTTGAACCGCAGTCAGTTCCGGTTGCTTTCGGCCAAATGATGCAGACAGGGCAGAACCGAGTGCGGCAAAAGGGGGAATTCGTTTTGCGGCAGAATCACGCGCACTCACCTGGTCATGCTCACTTTCCAACATAAAGCGTTACGGCATTAGTCCATCTAGACTATCCGCTTCTCCGCCATTCCCCGGGACCGGCGTCGGTGTGTGCATGGAAGTGAGGGCTCAACCTACGGAGATACGCACCACTGTGGTCGGTTCCTCGAGCACGTCTGCACCTACGGTGAGTACTGCCGTCTCGCGGCCGCCCAGTTTACGAATCGCTTTCGCGGCCTTCTGAACTTCTTCTTCGGCACTGCGCCCCTTGATGGCGAGCACCTGCCCCTTGCCGTGCAGCAGCGGTACGGTGAGGCCCGCCAATCCGCCCAGTGCCGAAACAGCGCGCGCCGTTGCGACGTCAACATTGACCTCGTCGACCACCTGCTCAGCCCGGCCGCGGAGCACCTTCACGTTGTCGAGACCGAGGTCCGCAACGACTTCGTTGAGCCAGATCACCCGCCGTTCGAGCGGCTCAATGAGCGTCATGGAAAGGTCCGGGCGCGCAATAGCCAGGCATAGGCCGGGCAGCCCGGCGCCGCTGCCGACGTCGGCAACAGTGGCATTCGCTGGAATGAGTTCGGCAACCACGGCGCAGTTGAGCACGTGCCTGCTCCACAGCCTGGGAACTTCGCGCGGGCCCAGGAGTCCGCGTTCCATGCCCGACGTCGCGAGGTGCTCAACGTACCGCTGCGCGAGGTTCAGCCGGTCGCCGAACACCGCCCGGGCAGCATCCAGTTCTGCGGGAGTTGTTTCAACCACTTACTTGATATTCCTTGTCTGCACTGCCGAAGCCGGATAACTAGGATGCAGGCAGGGATACGACGATGTGGCGGTCTGCGCCTTCACCCTCGGATTCACTGACCAGACCCAGTTCAGCGACGGCGTCGTGAACGATTTTGCGCTCATAGGCGCTCATGGGAACGAGCGCTATGTCCTGTCCCGTGTCCCTGGCGCGCTTGGCTGCATCTTCGGCAATGGACTGCAGCTGCTCGCCGCGCTCTTCACGGTACCCGGTGATGTCCAGGACGAGCCGGGAGCGGTTCTCGGTGGCGGTCAGCACGGACAACCGCGTGAGCTCCTGAAGAGCCTCCAGCACCTCTCCGTCGCCTCCCACCAGTGCCTGGAGGGCGGAGTCGTCTCCTTCCTCGGAGACGATGGAGATATAAGTGCGGCCGCTGCGGACCTCGATGTCGATATCGCCGTCGATGTCGGCGATGTCCAGCAGCTCTTCCAGGTAATCGGCGGCTACGTCGCCTTCTTCCTCCAGCCGGCCGGTGCGGCCCTGAACAGGTTCCGAAGCTTCCTCTACGGGGGCTACCGGATCATCAATGTGCTCAGGGCTCATTTTCTCTTCCTGTTCTTCCGCTGTGGCTGGGGCCGCTGACCCTTCGGTGCTGCCGCAACTTCCACAGGGGTTTCACCCTTCGGTTCCCCGAGCAGGGGAACCATCGGAAGGCCCTTGCGTGCACGGCGCTCCGCCATGGCCTTCGCAGCGGGGGATCCCGGCGTCGGCATACGGCGGATGACAAAGAACTGCTGACCCATGGTCCACAGGTTAGTGGTGGTCCAGTAGATCAGGACACCGATGGGGAAGTTGATACCACCGACGCCGAAGACGAGCGGAAGGACGTAAAGCATCATCTTCTGCTGCTTCATGAAGGGGCTGGCAAGAGCCTCTTCAGACATGTTCTTGGACATGATCTGCTTCTGCGTGATGAACTGCGAAGCGGTCATGGCCAGGATCATCACGATCGACAGGATGACAACGGCAACCTGGCCGTCGCCGCCGCCGCCGTGGAGCAGCGAGGAGGACAGGGGAGCGCCGAGGATGGTGGCTTCATCGAACTGCTGAATGGCCTTGGAAGACAGGGCGCCGATGTCCTGGCCGTTGGCGCTGGCCTTGGATACGCCGTTCAGCACCTGGAACAGGGCGAAGAAGAACGGCATCTGGATCAGCATCGGCAGGCAGGCCGCGAACGGGTTGGTGCCGTGCTTCTTGTACAGGGCCATCTGCTCCTGCGTCATTGCCTGACGGGAGAGCTGATCGGTCTTGCCCTTGTACTTCTGCTGCAGCTTCTTCAGGTCCGGCTGCAGGGACTGCATGCCGCGCTGCGCCTTGATCTGCTTGACGAAAACAGGGATCAGCGCTGCACGGATCACAATCACCAGGCCGATGATGGACAAGGTCCAGGTCCAGCCGGATGCTGCATCCATCCCGAGGAAAACGAACCCCTCGTGGAAGATCCACATGATCCATGACACTACCCACTTAAAGGGAAACAGTATCGTCTCGAAGAAACCCATTTACTCTCCTCAGGCCGCCGAGCGGCTGTCTTCGTCGGCTGGAATCACGGGGTGATTCAGCACAATGATTCTCGGGACCTTCTTTGTGTCCCAAATCCGGTGTCCCTCAGGAACGTGGTCCACGCCTCCGCCGTTCCACGGGTGGCAGCGGATCAGCCGTCGGAAAGCCAGCCAGGAGCCTTTGACGGCTCCATGCACGGTGACTGCTTCGAGGGCATAGGCGGAACATGAGGGGAAAAATCGGCAGACCTGGCCGTAGAGCGGCGACACGACCTTGCGGTACGCGATGAGGAGTCCAATAAGGACCGTCCGTGGAAGATTCCACAGGAAATGGGCAACGGCGATCAAGGCCCTCAACGGATGAGATCCGGAGTCCCTCATCGCTGGCTCATCCTCCCTGCCTGGCATGTCTCTGCGAAAGTTTGGCTGTACAGGTACTGAAGGCGTTGCGGTAGTCGGCGCTGAGCTCGGCCCACGACGCCGAAGCGGACGCAGGCAAAGCCCGCACCACTATGTCCAGTCCCGTCGGGTTCAGAGCAAGGCTCTGCGCTGCCGCTTCCCTCAGTCTTCTCTTAACGAGGTTGCGTGTCACCGCGTTCCCAACAGTTTTGGCCACAATGAAGCCAAAGCGGCTCGGCTGCTCGCCGGTTTCCACAGCGTATAGCACTACGTTCCGGCGCCCACTTCGGGCACCGGAACGTACAGTACGAGAAAAATCTGCCGATACCCTGACCCGGTTCCGTACGGCCAACACTAAGACCACCTGGAATCCGGGCTAGAGCTGCTTAGAGGCAGCATCGACAAACTTTGAGGTTATTTAGGCCGACAGTTCGGTACGGCCCTTGCCACGGCGTGCAGAAAGGATGGCACGGCCGGCACGGGTACGCATGCGAAGGCGGAAGCCGTGCTTCTTGGCACGACGGCGGTTATTCGGCTGAAAAGTCCGCTTGCTCACGGTAGTTACTCCAAGACAATCTTGAGTCGCGCCGGCACTTGTTGCGACAAGGGGGAAGAACAAGCGGCGCTTTTTTCATGTGTCTGTCTGTACTCGCCCGGACCTGGACCCTGATTTCCAGAACCCCTGCAGGGCATGTGTGAGTACAGATAGCAGACACAAAGGACTACTCCACGTTAGGTGAGACGGGGACACCAGTCAAACCGGGATACGGCCGGCGGGATTCCGCCGCCGCCGGGGAAGCTGTGGACAGCCTGTGGACAGATTGTGGATACCCGCTCCCCGGCTGTGCACCTCCGTTTTTCAACAGCTGTGGACAACTACTGTGGGTATCCTGCGTCCTGCGGCGCTGTGAGACGGCCGACAGGCCTGCGTTCCGGCGGATTTCCAGCTACCACCACGGGAAATCATCCTCTAGGCTTGGCGACGGGTACTTTATCCACTATCTGTGTATAACTCTGTGGATGAAGTACCGGGATCCCCGCCGGGGTCCCTGGTTTTCTTAGACAGCCGCAGGGCGTCATGAGAGGTTTTTGTGGGTACGGACGAAATCAACGATGTTGGCAGCTCCTGGCGCAAGGTCATTCGGACACTGGAGACCGATGACCGGGTCACTCCCCGACAGCGTGGATTCGTGGTGCTGGCCCAAGCCCAGGGTCTGATCGGCACCACCCTCCTGGTGGCGGTTCCCAACGAACTCACCCGCGAGGTGCTGCAGACCCAGCTGAAGAACATCCTTGACGAGGTTCTCCGGGGCGTATTCCAGGCTGATATCCAGTGTGCATTCGTCATCGATTCCGATCTCACACCTGTGGCGGAGGCAGAACCCGAGCCCGAGGAACAGCCGGCGGCCCCCAGCCCGGTTCCTTCCGGGGAAAGCGGTGCTCCCTCTCCGACGCCGCCGAGCACCAGCCAGGAATTCGGCCGGCTCAACCCCAAATACGTCTTTGAAACCTTCGTGATCGGTTCCTCCAACCGGTTTGCCCATGCTGCGGCCGTGGCGGTGGCCGAAGCGCCGGCCAAGGCCTACAACCCGTTGTTCATCTACGGTGACTCGGGACTGGGCAAGACCCACCTGCTTCATGCCATCGGGCACTACGCCCGCCACCTGTACACCGGGATCCGCGTCCGTTACGTGAATTCCGAGGAGTTCACCAACGACTTCATCAACTCCATCCGCTATGACGAGGGTGCCAGCTTCAAGCAGCTGTACCGCAACGTCGACATCCTGCTCATTGATGACATCCAGTTCCTGGCCAACAAGGATGCAACGCAGGAAGAGTTCTTCCATACGTTCAACGCACTGCACAACCACAACAAGCAGGTGGTCATCACCTCGGACCTGCCGCCCAAGCAGCTTTCCGGGTTCGAGGAACGCATGCGTTCGCGCTTTGAGTGGGGCCTGCTGACCGACGTGCAGCCGCCGGAACTTGAGACGCGTATCGCGATTCTGCGGAAAAAGGCCATCGGCGACAGCCTGAGCGCACCGGACGATGTCCTGGAATACATCGCTTCCAAAATCTCCACCAACATCCGTGAACTGGAAGGCGCGCTGATCCGCGTCACCGCGTTCGCCAGCCTGAACCGGCAGCAGGTGGATGTGGGGCTGGCCGAAATTGTGCTGAAGGACCTGATTACCGACGACGGCGCGCAGGAAATCACTGCAGCATCCATCCTTGGGCAGACGGCCGCGTACTTCCAGATCAGCCTGGAGGAGCTGTGCAGCAAGTCCCGGACCCGCACCCTGGTTACCGCCCGGCAGATCGCCATGTACCTGTGCCGGGAGCTGACGGATATGTCGCTTCCCAAGATCGGACAGGAACTTGGCGGACGGGATCACACCACCGTCATTCACGCCGACCGCAAAATCCGCGAACTGATGGCCGAGCGGCGGGCCATCTACAACCAGGTCACTGAACTGACCAACAGGATCAAGCAGCAGCAGCGCGAGGCCTGAGACTGCGGGGGAAACGGGCCCCGAAGGGGCTCGAATTAACATTTGTGGACAAGGGTGTGGATAACCCGGTGGACAACCCGTGGTTACGCACACTTCCCTGTGGATACGCGGAATCCTTCAAAAGTTTCCAACAGCCTCGGCCGCAGCCGCTGCGGCGGGTCCACAGGTTATCAACAGGCTTAAACAGCCGGGGCCCCGCGATGCAGGCAGTTATCCACAGTATCCACAGGAGTTATTAACACTACGGATCTTAAGAAATTCGGTTCCACCAAATAACAACTATGCTTTCGACACCCTCGAACCGACCGACACGTCCAGACCAAAAATCCTTGGACGAGGGATCCGGTCCCGGACCCTTGTGGGCTCTGAACCTCTCCCGGTGCAGTCCACCGGCAGACGGGGCTAAGCTGTCACAGAGTATGGTTGTCATTCGCATGCACACCCGAACGGTCCGGCTGACAGGGCATAAAGCCCCGGTACCCGCCCCCGGACCGGACTTGTCAGCGGATGCACCAACCCGTTCCACCACACAGGGCTCATACCGAGCTCCCCACAAAATCAGTTGTACTGAGAAGTACGTTGCGAAAGGCGGCACCCTTCAGTGAAGTTTCGAGTTGAGCGGGATGTCCTGGCCGAGGCCGTCACGTGGACAGCACGTTCCCTGTCCCCGCGCCCTCCGGTTCCGGTCCTTTCGGGACTGCTTATCAAAGCTGAAAACGGTTCGCTAAGCATCGCCAGCTTCGATTACGAGATTTCCGCCCGTCTGCAGATCCCTGCCGATGTCAGCGAAGAAGGCACCATCCTGGTCTCCGGCCGCCTGCTCGCCGAGATCTGCCGCAGCCTGCCTTCCGCCCCGGTGGAAGTGGAAACCGACGGTGCGAAGGTCACGCTCACCTGCCGCAACAGCCGGTTCAACCTGGCCACCATGCCTGAAGCGGAATATCCGGAACTTCCCGCACTTCCCGAAGTGAGCGGCGTCGTCGACGGCGATGCTTTTGCCCAGGCCGTCTCCCAGGTCATCATTGCGGCCAGCCGCGATGACACCCTTCCCATCCTCACCGGTGTCCGCATGGAGATCGAGGATGACCTCATCACCTTCCTTGCCACGGACCGGTACCGTTTGGCCCTGCGGGAACTGTCCTGGAAGCCGGCAACTCCGGGAATCTCCACCAGCGCACTCGTCAAGGCCAAAACCCTCAACGAAGTTGCCAAGACCCTCGGCGGAGCCGGCGACCTCAACATCGCCCTCTCCGATGACAGCGAACTTATTGGTTTTGAAAGCGGCGGACGGCGCACCACCTCGCTGCTGGTGGACGGCGACTACCCCAAGATCCGGTCGCTTTTCCCCGAAAACACGCCGATTCACGCCACGGTGGAAACCCACGCTCTGGTGGAGGCAGTACGCCGCGTTTCCCTCGTCGCCGAGCGCAACACCCCCGTTCGCCTGGCCTTCACCGATGGCCAGCTCACCCTTGACGCGGGCACCGGCGAAGATGCCCAGGCATCCGAAGCGCTGGAAGCAGCACTGGTCGGCGACGACATCACCGTTGCCTTCAACCCGCATTACCTGAGCGAAGGCCTGAGCGCGTTCCCCAGCAAATATGTTCGCTTCTCCTTCACGACGCCGCCCAAGCCGGCCGTGATTTCCGCTCAGGAAGAGCTCACCGGTGACGACCAGGCCGATTACCGCTACCTGCTGATGCCGGTGCGGCTCCCGAACCAGTAGTCTCCGGCCGTCCGTCCGCTTTTTCCGGCTGCCGTTCGCCGGCGGAGAAAGCGGGCGGGCGCATTCACAAAAGGCGTAACAATGCCGATGTAACACAATTTGACTTTGTCCGTTGTGACTGGCGCTTCATCAGCCGGAAGGCAGCTGGACGGGTTGAACGGACAGGAGAGGAACAGGAACGATGTACGTTGACCACCTGTCCCTGACCGGGTTCCGCAGTTACAGCCAGCTGGACGTCCGGCTGGAACCGGGCGTGACGGTGTTTGTCGGCCCCAACGGCACCGGGAAAACCAACATTGTCGAGGCCATCGGCTACCTGGCCACGCTCTCCTCCCACCGTGTGAGCACGGATGCTCCGCTCGTGAACTTCGATGCCGGCCAGGCGCTGATCCGCGCGCGGCTGGTGCGCGGCCCGCAGGCCACCGGGGTGGAGTTGGAGCTCAACCCCGGCCGCGGCAACCGGGCGCGGATCAACCGTGCCAACCCGGTCCGTGCCCGCGACATCCTCGGCCTGTGCCGGACGGTGCTCTTCGCGCCGGAGGACCTGGCCCTGGTCAAAGGCGATCCCGGCAGCCGCCGTCGTTTCCTGGACGAGCTGATTGTGTCCCTCGTGCCGCGCCATGCCGCGACGCGGTCGGACTATGAGCGTGTGCTGAAGCAGCGCAATGCACTGCTGAAGTCCGCCCGTGCGGCCGGCCGTTTTACCTCGGCCCACGAAGCGACGCTGGATGTCTGGGACCAGCACATGGCAGTGGCCGGCGCCCAGCTGGTGGCTGCACGGCTTGAAGCGCTGCAACAGCTGCAGCCACACCTGCAGTCCGCGTACCGGGACCTGACCGACGGCTCCAAGACGGCCCGGGCGGTTTACCGCTCCACTCTGCAGGGCGCGGTGAACGACGACGGCGCAGTGGAAGCCGCGCAGGATCCGGACGAGTTGTACGGGCTCGACATACCGGGCCTGACCGAGCGGTTCCTGCAGGCGTTTGCCGCCAACCGGCGCCGCGAACTGGAACGTGGAATTTCCCTGGTGGGACCCCACCGGGACGAACTGGAACTGATCCTGGGACAGGCCCCGGCCAAGGGGTACGCCTCCCACGGGGAAACCTGGTCCTTCGCGCTGGCGCTTCGCCTGGCCTCCTACTACCTGCTGGCCAGTGACGACCCCACTCCCGGGGCGGAGCCGATCCTGATCCTGGACGATGTGTTTGCCGAGCTGGACGTCCAGCGCCGCGAACGGCTGGCCGGCATCGTTGCCGGCGCCGAGCAGGTGCTGGTGACCGCGGCAGTCGGTGACGACATCCCGCAGGCCTTGACGGGGCGGGTCATTACCGTGGTTCCCGGGGGCATCAGTGTGCCCGTCTCCTGAGCGTGTGCTCCCCGGCGAGGAGCCCGAGGACCGGCCCGACGCAGCCCGGGAGCAGCTCAACCGCATGCGCCAGGCCGCCCAGGCGCGAGGAAACCAGCGCACTCCCGCCACCCGCCGCAAAGCCGCCCGCGGCCGGCAGGCCCCCTTCATCCCGGGGGAATACGTCGGCCGGGACCCGCAGGGCCTGGGCAAGGTCTTCACCCGCTTCGTCAATGAGCGCGGCTGGAATTCGCCGGTGGCTGTCGGCTCGGTGATTTCCCGGTGGGAGGAACTGGTCGGAAGCGAGGTCAGCGCCCACTGCAAGCCGGAATCATTCTCCGACACCACGGTGCAGGTCCGGTGCGACTCGACTGCATGGGCTACCCAGCTTCGGCTGCTCCGGGACACGCTCATCGCCCGCTTCGACGCGGAACTGGGCTCCGGCGTCGTCACCAAGATCGAGGTCATCGGGCCGGCGGCACCCAACTGGCGCAAGGGGCTGCGAAGCGTCAAGGGACGGGGACCGCGCGACACCTACGGGTAGGACGGGAGCTTCCGGCCGACTGCCCTCCAACGGTGATCCGCCGGAAACCGGCGCCCGTACAGGAGCCGGTTAGGGGCCGGAAAACCCCCGGGCGCGTATCCGTCCCTATCCGGGGCGCTCCGATTCGCTCCAAACCCTCATTGATGGCCTGCCACGGGGTGTTTTGGGCAGGTTTGCCGCCCGCGGCGCGGTAGAATTGAGAGTGGAGATGCCTGTCCGCTGGGGAGGCTTCAATTTCTGACGAACACAAGAGGAGTCGACAGCACCTGTGGCTAACGACAATGAGATGGACAACTCAGAGGTAACACCAGAGGACCACGCCGCACCGGAAAAGGCCACCCCCGTGGAGTACGGCGCGAACGAAATTACGGTTCTGGAAGGCCTTGAGGCTGTTCGCAAGCGCCCGGGCATGTACATCGGTTCCACCGGCCCCCGCGGCCTTCACCACCTGGTGTACGAAGTGGTGGACAACTCCGTTGATGAGGCGCTGGCGGGCTACTGCGACCATATCGAAGTGGTCCTGCAGGCCGACGGCGGCGTCCGCGTCACCGATAACGGCCGCGGCATCCCCGTGGACCTTCACCCCACCGAAGGCATTCCCACCGTCCAGGTTGTCATGACCATCCTGCATGCCGGCGGCAAGTTCGGAGGCGGCGGCTACGCCGTGTCCGGCGGTCTCCACGGCGTCGGTATCTCCGTGGTCAACGCGCTCTCCGAACGGGTGGAGACCGAGGTGCGCCGCCAGGGCTTCGTCTGGCGCCAGAGCTTCGCGAACGGCGGACACCCCGTCGGGGATCTGCGCCAGGGCGAAGAAACCACCGAAACCGGCACCGTCCAGACGTTCTACCCGGACCCGGAAATCTTCGAGACCACCGAGTTCGACTTCGAAACCCTCCGCGCACGCTTCCAGCAGATGGCGTTCCTGAACAAGGGACTGCGCATCAGGCTCACCGATGAGCGGACGCTGGAAGAGGAAACCGAGGAAATCGCCGAGCCGACGGAAGAAGGCGCGGTTCCGAAGCACCGCACGGTGGACTACCTCTACGCCGACGGGCTGCTCGACTACGTCAAGCACCTGAACTCCTCCAAGAAGGTCGAAGTTGTCCATGACGACGTGATCGCCTTCGAAACCGAGGATTCAGACAAGAAAATGGCCGTGGAAATGGCCATGCAGTGGACCACCGCGTACTCGGAAAGCGTCCACACCTACGCGAACACCATCAACACCCATGAGGGCGGCACGCACGAAGAAGGCTTCCGCGCCGCCATGACCTCGCTGATCAACCGGTACGCCCGTGAGAAGAACATCATCAAGGAAAAGGATGACAACCTCACCGGCGACGACATCCGCGAAGGCCTGACGGCCGTCATCTCGGTCAAGCTCGCCGAGCCCCAGTTCGAGGGCCAGACCAAAACCAAGCTCGGCAACTCCGAGGTCAAGGGCTTTGTCCAGCGGGTGGTCACCGATCAGCTCGGTGACTGGCTGGAGCGCAACCCCGGCCCGGCCCGCGACGTCATCCGCAAGTCCATCCAGGCCTCCCAGGCCCGCCTGGCCGCCCGCAAGGCGCGCGAATCCACCCGCCGCAAGGGGCTGCTGGAATCCGGCGGCATGCCGGGCAAGCTCAAGGACTGCTCCTCCAAGGACCCGTCGAAGTCGGAAATCTACATTGTGGAGGGTGACTCCGCAGGCGGCTCCGCCGTCCGCGGCCGCAACCCCGAAACGCAGGCCATCCTGCCGCTGCGCGGCAAGATCCTGAACGTGGAACGCGCCCGCCTCGACCGTGCCCTCAGCAACGCCGAAGTCCAGGCCATGATCACCGCCTTCGGTGCCGGAATCGGCGAGGACTTCGACGTTGAGAAGGCCCGGTACCACAAGATCGTGCTGATGGCCGATGCCGATGTCGACGGCCAGCACATCACCACCCTGCTGCTGACCCTGCTCTTCCGCTACATGCGTCCGCTGATCGAAAACGGCTACGTGTACCTGGCCCAGCCGCCGCTGTACCGCATCAAGTGGTCCAATCATGCCCACGACTACGTCTACAGCGACCGGGAACGGGACGAGGTCATCACCCGAGGCCTCGCCAACAACCAGCGCCTGCCCAAGGACAACGGCATCCAGCGGTACAAGGGCCTGGGCGAGATGGACTACACCGAACTCTGGGACACCACCATGGACCCCGACCACCGCACGCTGCTGCAGGTCACCATGGATGACGCCGCCGCCGTGGACTCGGTCTTCTCGGTGCTGATGGGCGAAGACGTCGAATCCCGCCGCAGCTTCATCCAGCAGAACGCCAAGGACGTGCGCTTCCTGGACATCTAGGCGATCCCGGTGCCGGCGCCTGCAGCCGGCGAGCAACGCATATGGACTTTAGCGATTTAGAAACGGAAGCAGAACTATGAGTGATGAGACTCCCGAGGTAACCGGGGACGAGACTCCCCTGGCCGGGACCGCACTGACTGACCGGGTTGAACAGATTGACCTGCAGACGGAGATGCAGCGCTCCTACCTTGACTACGCCATGGCGGTCATCGTGGGACGCGCCCTGCCGGACGTGCGGGACGGTCTGAAGCCCGTGCACCGCCGTGTGCTGTACGCGATGTTCGACGGCGGCTACCGCCCGGACCGCTCCTTCAACAAGTGTGCCCGCGTGGTGGGCGAGGTCATGGGCCAGTACCACCCGCACGGTGACTCGGCGATTTACGACGCCCTGGTCCGGCTCATCCAGGACTGGACCATGCGCTACCCGCTGGCCCTGGGCCAGGGCAACTTCGGTTCCCCGGGCAACGACGGCGCCGCAGCGCCCCGGTACACGGAAACCAAGATGGCTCCGCTGGCCATGGAAATGGTCCGGGACATCGACGAGGAGACCGTCGACTTCCAGGACAACTACGACGGCCGCAACCAGGAACCGACCATCCTGCCCTCCAGGTTCCCGAACCTTTTGGTCAACGGCTCCTCCGGCATCGCCGTGGGGATGGCCACCAACATTCCGCCGCACAACCTGCGCGAGGTTGTCGACGGCGTGCAGTGGTACCTGCAGAACCCCGATGCACCGAACGACGTGCTGCTCGAGGAACTGATCCGCCGGGTTAAGGGACCGGACTTCCCCACCGGTGCCACCATCCTGGGGCACAAGGGCATCGAAGATGCCTACCGCACAGGCCGCGGCTCCATCACCATGCGCGCCGTAGTCAACGTGGAGGAACTCCAGGGCCGCACCTGCCTGGTGGTCACCGAACTGCCCTACCAGGCCAACCCGGACAACCTGGCCGTGAAGATCGCCGAACTGGTCAAGGACGGCAAGATCACCGGCATCGCCGATATGCGCGATGAAACCTCGGGCCGCACCGGACAGCGACTGGTGATTGTGCTCAAGCGCGACGCCGTCGCCAAGGTGGTCCTGAACAACCTCTATAAGCACACCCAGCTGCAGGACAATTTCGGTGCCAACATGCTGGCCATCGTGGACGGCGTGCCCCGCACCCTGAGCCTGGACGCCTTCATCCGGCACTGGGTCACCCACCAGCTCGAAGTTATTGTCCGCCGCACCCGGTACCGGCTGCGCAAGGCCGAGGAAGCCGCGCACATCCTGCGCGGCCTGCTCAAGGCCCTGGACGCCCTGGACGAGGTTATTGCCCTGATCCGCCGCTCCTCCACCGTGGAGGATGCCCGGAACGGCCTGATGGGCCTGCTGGACATCGACGAGATCCAGTCCCAGGCCATCCTGGACATGCAGCTGCGCCGCCTCGCTGCCCTGGAACGCCAGAAGATCCAGGACCAGCACGCCAAGCTCGAAGCTGAAATCGCCGAATACAACGTCATCCTGGCCTCCGAGGAGCGCCAGCGGTCCATCGTCAGCGAGGAACTGCAGGAAATCGCCGACAAGTACGGCGACGACCGCCGCACCCACATCCTGATGGGCTACGACGGCGACATGAGCATGGAAGACCTCATTCCCGAAGAGGAAATGGTGGTCACCATTACCCGCGGCGGCTACGTGAAGCGCACCCGCAGCGACAACTACCGCCAGCAGGCCCGCGGCGGCAAGGGCATCAAGGGAGCCCAGCTCCGCGGGGATGACGTGGTGGAGCACTTCTTCGTCACCACCACACACCACTGGCTGCTGTTCTTCACCAACCTGGGCCGGGTCTACCGGGCCAAGGCCTATGAACTGGCCGAGGCAGGCCGGGATGCCAAGGGCCAGCACGTGGCCAACCTTCTAGCCTTCCAGCCGGAGGAACACATCGCCCAGGTACTGGCGCTGCCGGACTACGACGCCGCTCCCTACCTGGTGCTGGCCACCAAACGCGGACTGGTCAAGAAGACCCGCCTGGAGGACTACGACACCAACCGGTCCGCCGGCGTCATTGCCATCAACCTGCGCGACGGCGACGAACTGGTGTCCGCACAGCTGGTGTCGGAAACCGATGACCTCATGCTGGTGTCCCGCATGGGCCAGTCCCTGCGCTTCACCGCCACCGACGACGCCCTGCGTCCGATGGGACGGGCCACCTCCGGCGTCACGGGGATGAAGTTCCGCGAGGATGATGAACTGCTGGCGGCCGACGTCGTCACGGAGGACTCCTTTGTCTTCACGGTGACGGAAGGCGGCTACGCCAAGCGCACGAGCTCCGATGAATACCGGGTCCAGGGCCGCGGCGGTCTTGGCATCAAGGTTGGAAAGCTTGCCGAGGAACGCGGCCATCTGGTCGGTGCCATGGTGGTGCAGGAAGAGGACGAGGTCCTCGTGGTGATGCAGGGCGGCAAGGTTGTGCGTTCCTCCGTCACCGGTGTGCCGGCCAAGGGACGCGACACGATGGGCGTGATCTTTGCCAAGCCGGATAAGAATGACAGGATCATTGCCGTTGCCCGGAACTCCGAACGGGACCTGGGCATAGACGATGACGCGGAAGCCGGCACCGAAACGGTGCCGACAGAGCCGGGAGCGGAACCTGTGGAGCCTGCAGGCGATGAAGTACCGTTGTCTACAGACGAAACGGCTGCGCCGGACGCACCGTCAGTACAAGATGGAGGTAGCGAGTGAGCTCGACCAACCCAGGCCCCAGGCCGTCCTCGGGCGGCGGGCCGCGGGTGAAAGCCCCCGCCCGGCCTGCCCAGCGTCCTGCAGGGGGCCAGGGCACCTCGGGAAACAATCCGTCACTCGTGAAGCCTGCACCCAGGGCCAAGCCCCGCAAGGCCCGGCTGCTGGTCAGCAAGATCGACCCGTGGTCCGTCCTGAAGATGGCGTTCCTGCTGTCCGTGGCGCTCGGCGTCGTCACCGTGGTGGCCGCCATCGTGCTGTGGACCGTGCTGGACCTGACGGGCATCTTCGACCGGGTTAACACGCTGCTCGGCGAGATTGCCGGCAGTGAGTCCGGCGGATTCGACCTCCGTGACTTCGCGTCGCTGGGACAGGTGGTTTCCTTCGCCACCATCATTGCCGTAGTGAACGTGCTGCTGCTGACAGCCCTGTCGATGCTTGCGGCCGTGTTGTACAACATCGCCTCCACCCTGGTGGGCGGCATCGGTGTGACACTCACGGACGACTAGTTTTTGGCGGTTCCGCAGCACCTCGCAGAGAGGCTGCGGAACCGCAAAAGGGCTCGATTTGGCGCCGGGCCCAAGGTGCGGTAAAGTTTTATCTCGGCCCGAAAAGGTTCGGGGCGTATAGCTCAGGCGGTTAGAGCGCTTCGCTGATAACGAAGAGGTCCCAGGTTCAAGTCCTGGTACGCCCACGGAACACCTTGGATAAAGGTGGACCACAACGGCAAGGAGAATTTCCGTGAAAAAGTTGCTGGCAGCTACGGCAGCAGCCGCTGCGGGGATTTTTGCTTACAAAAAGTGGCAGGAAGCTGCCGCTGAGAAAACCGTTTGGAAGGATTCGACCGATAAGGTCGACTGACAGCCAAAAGGTGGTTCTGGCGATAACCCCGGCAACGGTAGGTTATACTGGACAAGTTCTCCTTTCGGGGGCATGGCGCAATTGGTAGCGCACCTGCTTTGCAAGCAGGGGGTTCGGGGTTCGAGTCCCCGTGCCTCCACCGGAAATACAGAAGGTCCCCGCTCTTCGGAGCGGGGACCTTCTGCTTTTGTGCCCGACGCCGCCCCGTTGCCTCCCGTGACAGCGGCCCGATGACTCGCCGGCCCTGCACTAGTGTTGGCCTGTGAATCTTTTCCTCGCCGCGGTAGGCGTGCTGGGCGTCTCCGCCTCCGGTCCCATCATGGCGGCTACTGCCGCTCCGGCCCTCGCCATAGCCTTCTGGCGCAACGCCCTGGGCGCCGTCCTGATGGGCGGTCCGGCCGTGCTGCGGCGCCGCAGGGACTTCGGTCAGCTGCGCGCACGGGACTATCAGTGGACTGCTGTCGCCGCGGTGGCGCTGGCCCTGCATTTTGCCTGCTTCATCACGGCCCTGCAGCTGACTTCGGTTGCCGCGGCCACGGCACTGGTATGTCTCCAGGCGGGCTGGATAGCCCTGTTCAACGTGCTGCGGGGCATCCGGGTCCCTCCAGTGGTCCTGGCCGGCCTTGCAGCCGCGTTTGCCGGCGTCGTGGTCATCTCCGGGTTCGATCTCGGCCTGTCCAGGGAAGCCCTTCTTGGCGACGTGCTGGCAGTGGCCGGCGGCGCCCTGGCCGGCGTTTACACCATCGCGGGAGGGAAGGCGCGCGAATCCATGTCCACCGGCGCCTACACGTCCCTCTGCTACGGCGCCTGCGCCGTCCTGCTCCTTGGCCTCTGTGCCGCCTTCCGGCAGCCGATTACGGGTTTTCCGCCGGCGGCATGGCTGGGAATCCTTGCGGTGACCATCGTGGCGCAGATCCTGGGCCACACGGTGTTCAACCATCTACTGGCAGTGATGAGTCCGCTGCTGGTCTCCATGATCATTCTGCTGGAGATCCCGGGTGCGGCCATTTTGGCGGCCGTCTTCCTCCACGAGCAGCTTCCGGCCGGGACCTATGCCGGCCTGGCACTGATTCTGGCGGGACTCGCCGTGGTCATTGCGGGTCAGGTACGCCGGCAGTCCGATGAGGAGCCGGAGGTGCCGGTGCCGCCTGCTCCTCCTGCACTGGGCGGAGACGGCCTGTAGCAGCCGCCCAGGCAGCAAAGAAGGGCCCCGCCGGTGGCGGGGCCCTTCTTTGCTTTGCAACTCGCTCCTGCACCGGCCTAGGAGCCGATGACGGAACGGGGAATGCTGGTTCCCGGTGTTGCTACTTGCCGGTGTTGTTCTCGGAGTGGGCGCCGGAGGGCTTTGCAGCTCCCTTGGCATTGCCGGCGGTTCCCTTGCTGTGCTTCCCGGCGTCGGAATCCTTCTCGCCGGAACGGGCGGCAGCGCGCTCAGCGGCCTCCTTGATGCTGGCAACGGTCTCCGCAGTGTCGGCTGCAGCAGGCGTGGAAGCCTCCGTGGCCTTTGCAGCAGGCTTTGCCGCCGTCTTGGTCTCGACCTTCGGCTTGGCCGCCTCGGCGGGCTTAGCCGCTGCGGACGTACCCGCGCTGGCCGGGGCCGTAGCCGCGGCCTTGGAGGCCGGGGTCTCTGCGGCTGCCGGCTTGGCAGCAGGGGTCGTGGCCGCGGCGGGCTTCGGAGCCGACGTGGTGGCGGAGGCGGGCTTGGGAGCCGGTGCCGGAGTCTTCCACGGATCCTCGACAGGACGGGAAGCGCGCCAGGCCGCTACCCCGGCCGTGAGTGCAGCAGCGATGATGCCGAAGACCAGCCAACCCTTGCTGCCGCGCTTCTGGCTCTTGCGTGCTTCCTTGGCAGCCTGTGCAGCAGCCTTCTGTGCACGCTTCAGCGCCTTCTTGTTGCCGGTGACCTTGGCTACAGCCGTCTGCACGGGCACGTTGGCCGCCGTCAGGCTGCGCGAAACGTTGTCTGCTGCGACGCCGATGCGGGTGGAGAGTGCGGGAATGTAGTCGTCCACAACCCGGTCCTTGGCAGTGTTCAGCGCCGGGGTTGCACGGTCCAGGGTGCCCTGGATCCGGGGAGCGGCTTCATCCACAGCGTGGCTGATGCGTGGCCCAACCTTCTCGAGGCCGCCCTGGATGCGGGGCGTCACGGTCGCTACGCCCTGGGCAATTTCGTCGGCTGCACGCTTGATGCCGTCCTGGATCTTCGGAGATGCGGTCTCGATCCCCTTTTCGATGCGCGGAACGGCCCAGTCCCTGGCTGCTTCGACCTTGGGTGATGCCCAGTCGCGGGCAGTTACGATGCCTGCTGCGACGTTGGCTTCGAGATCATGGGTGATGCGGTCCTTCTTCAAAACTACCTCCCGGGATAGTTGTCGTTTCAGCCTTAGCCTACGTGTTCCGGCTGGTCTCTGCTATTAGGGGCCCTGGCCGGGCGCGGTTTTCACTGTGCGCTGAACAATGCCGTTTCCGCCCGCAGGCTGGAGTGCCGTGGAACAATGTCCTTATGACTGCTATTCCTACAGCAAAAGCAACCATCCACACTTCCCTGGGCGACATCCGTGTCAACCTCTTCGGAAATCACGCCCCCAAGACGGTAAAGAACTTCGTGGGCCTGGCGACCGGCGAGATCGAGTGGACCGATCCGGCGACGGGCGAAAAGACCAGCCGCCCGCTCTACGACGGAACGATCTTCCACCGCATCATCAAGGACTTCATGATTCAGGGCGGCGATCCCCTGGGCCGCGGCACCGGTGGACCGGGCTACCAGTTCGACGACGAGATCAACCCTGATCTTGATTTCTCCGCTCCGTACAAGCTGGCCATGGCCAATGCGGGCGTGCAGATGGGCCGGGGCACGAACGGCTCGCAGTTCTTCATCACCTCCGTACCCACCACGTGGCTGCAGGGCAAGCACACCATCTTCGGTGAGGTTGCCGACGAGGAATCGCGTGCACTGGTAGATCAGCTCAACGCTGTTTCCACCGACGGACGCGACAAGCCGACCGAAGACGTGGTCATCAACAGCATTACCGTCGAACAGCTTTAATCTGTTCGAAGGTGCCCCGGCCGGACTCTCCGGCCGGGGCCTTTCTTCAATCCGGGAGTTCCAGCAATGTCATATGGTGTGCCGGCCCAGGAGCCGGCGTCGCAGGTGCCCGTGTGTCCGCGCCATCCGGACCGGGTCAGCTATATCCGCTGCCAGCGCTGCGGGCGCCCGGCCTGCCCTGAGTGCCAGCAGAACGCCGCCGTAGGTGTGCAGTGTGTGGATTGCTTCAACCAGCAGCGAAAGGCCCAGCCCGCCTACCGCACCTCGTTCGGAGGCCGCGTAGATCCCGGTGGCAAGCCGGTGGTAACCATCACCATCATGGCCGTCTGCGCTGTGGCCTACATTCTTCAGCTGCTGGTGCCGGAATTCACGCGCACCTTCTTCTACGCCCCCGTGCTGACGGACTCCCAACCCTGGCGGATGCTCACCGCTGCCTTCCTGCATTCCCAGGGCAGTCCCCTTCACATTGCCTTCAACCTCTATGCCCTGTGGTTCCTGGGCAGCAGCCTGGAACCGCTGTTCGGCCGCACCCGCTTTGCGCTGCTCTATCTGATCTCCGCACTGGGCGGCTCCGTGGGCGTTCTGTACCTCGCAGATCCCGTCACCGCCGTGGTGGGTGCCTCAGGTGCTGTCTTCGGCCTCTTCGGTGCCCTGTTCGTGGTGATCCGGCAGCGGCGTGGAGAGCTGCGGTCACTCCTTATCCTGGTGGCGGCGAACCTGGTGCTCGGATTTGTCGTGCCGGGGATCGCCTGGCAGGCCCATGTGGGCGGTTTGCTGGCCGGCGCGGCGTGTGCCGCCATTCTTGCGTATACCCCGAGGGGGAAGCACCGCACTGCCATCCAGTTCGCCGGGCTGGCGGGAATAGCGCTGCTGCTGATCGCGGCGGCTGTGCTGTGGCAGGCCCCCGTACGGATCATCCCGGGGTAGCCGGCCCCCACCGCGTACTGTGCCCGCCGTTTCCCGACGGCGGGCACAGTACGTTAACACCGTCTCCAGCCCCACAAAGTTATCCACAGGGATACCCACAGTGTTAATAACCTACATCGATGTAATTTACGGATCCGAGGCCCGATCCACAGGGTTATCCAGAGGCTGGGAAGAGTTACACACATGTAATTCCACAGGTGTGGATAACCTGCATCCCTTTATTTGCAAGGAAGTTCTCTCAGTAACCCACAGAGTTACCCACACCTGTGGATAACTCCGTGCACAACCTGTGAACAACAGGAAAAACCGGGGACAGCGGCCGCCCGGACACAAAAAAGGCTTCCCCATGCCGAACGGTACGGGGAAGCCAAGCTGGGAACGCCGGCGGTCAGCGCCAGCGCGTGGTCATCAGGAATCCCACAATCGCGATGCCGAAGCCCACCAGGATGTTGCTGGCACCGAAAGCCGGCACCGGGTACAGGCCCTGGGTGATGTAGTACGTGATAATCCACAGCAGGCCAATAATCATCAACCCGAACATGACCGGCTTGTACCAGACGGGGTTCTCTGTGGGTGCCGACGCCTTCCTGGACGGGGTGGCAGGGCGGGACGCCTTCTTGCGGGATTTGGACTCAGGCACGGATCCTCCTAGCGGAACCGGCTCTGCGGGCGCCGGCGGGTGGTAGTCATGGTCTGGGACAACGACAGCCCGCGAGAGAAGTCTCCTTCACCCCGCAGACCTGTTAGGGTCATCCCTGTTCTGATTATCCTAGCGAATTCCCCGGCCGAGCTGTCGCCGGTCGCCTAGGCCGTTAAAAAACGGTGCCTGTCACAAGGAGAGCGTTGCCTGAACCAGTCGAGACCACCGCGCAGCACCGCCCCGGACGCCGTGCCCCTTCCCGCCGCTCAGGTGGAAAAGGCCGGATGGCTATCCAGGTGGCAGGTGAGCTTCTGATTACGCTGGGGCTTGTCCTGGCCCTGTTCGTTGCCTGGCAGCTCTGGTGGACCAACCTCGAGTCGAACCAGGCACAGCAGGAAGCCATTCATACGCTGTTCGATGACTTTGACCTCCCCACGGATCCGCCGGAGCCGGCGTCCGCACCGCAGGATTACGGGGACCCGGTGGTGCTGCCGCCCTCAGACCGGGAGGGGGAGACCTTCGGCGTTGTTTACATTCCCCGGTTCGGCGCGGATTATTCGGCTCCCGTGACCACCGGTGTGGGCACCGCCGTGCTGGACAGGCTTGGCCTCGGGCACTACCCCGCCACGGCAATGCCCGGAGCTGTGGGGAACTTCGCCGTCGCGGGTCACCGGCAGACCCACGGCAAGGCACTGGATCCCATCCACACCCTGGTTCCGGGAGACCATATCTATGTGCAGACTGCGGACGGCTACTACGACTACGTTTACCGCAACACCCAGATAGTGATGCCGGACCGGGTGGACGTACTCGCAGCCGTCCCCACTGAACCCGCAGCTGTTCCGAGCGAACGGTTCCTCACCCTCACCAGCTGCAACCCGCGCTTCGGCTCTGCGGAACGCATTATTGCCTATGCCGTGATGGATTCATGGCAGCCCTTGAACGCAGGACCGCCGCCGGCAATCGCCGCCGCCGTTGCCGCCAATGCCTCCGGAGGTCGCTAAAATGTACGGATGGTTGTTCCGGCACCTTCCCGGTCCGTTGTGGGTCCGGGTCCTTCTCTCCGCGGTGTTGATCGCCGCGGCAGTGCTGGCCCTGATGGAGTATGTTTTCCCCTGGATTGCCGAGAGCAGCTTCCTTCCTTCTTTCACGGATTCAACGATTGGCGGTTCCTAGCACCATGAGCACCCGGATCCTGGTGGTCGATAACTACGACAGTTTTGTCTACACACTGGTGGGCTACCTTCAGGAACTCGGCGCGCAGACCACCGTCATCCGCAATGATGACCTGAGCGTGGCGGATGCCGTGGAACTGGCTGCCCGCCATGACGGTGTGCTGGTGTCTCCGGGGCCGGGAACGCCGGAGGAGGCGGGGGTATCGGTGGACCTGATCCGCTGGTGCGGATCCTCCGCCACTCCCATGCTGGGCATCTGCCTGGGCCACCAGGCGCTGGCAGAGGCTTACGGCGGTACGGTCACGCACGCACCCGAGCTGATGCACGGGAAGACCTCGCTCGTGGAACACGGCGGCGAGGATGTCTTTGCGGGACTGCCCAGTCCCCTGACAGCCACCCGGTACCATTCCCTCGCAGCCGTTGCCGACAGCATTCCTGCCGAGCTACGGGTCACCGCGAGGACGGCAAGCGGCATTATCATGGGCCTGCGCCACGCAGCGGTGCCGCTGTCCGGGGTACAGTTCCACCCGGAATCAGTCCTCACCGAGGGCGGCTACCAGATGCTGGGAAACTGGCTCGAGTCGGCCGGGCTGGTGGGAGCCGCGGCCCATGCCGCCACACTCAGCCCGCTCATCAGCAGGTAGGTCCGCCAGGCCGCCGTCCTGTCAGCGCCGTCCCTGGGGGGCGGTAGGAGTAGCGGACGGTGTACTGGACGGCGACGGCGACGGCGATGGAGTCGGCGTGGGAGCCGGCTCCGGAGCCGGAGCCTTGGCAATCGACAGGACCACGGAAGTTCCCGGGACCACGTTGGTGCCACCCGGGACGCTCTGCATGAAGACCGTACCCGGCGCCGCGTCCGCGAACTCCACTTCCACCAGTTTGGGTGTCAGCAGCAAGGACGGATCGAGCAGGGTGGATTGGGCCTGGGCAGCGGGCGTCCCCAGCAGATCCGGAACCGTCACCAGCCCGCTGGAGACGATGATGTCGACTTTTTCCCGCACCGGAACCGTTTCCCCGACCGCGGGATCGGTTCCGAGGACACGGCCTTCTTCCATGGTGGAGCTGTTGGCCTTGGTGGTGGCGCCGCCGGAGAGCCCCAGCCCGCGGAGCGCGTCCCGGGCACCGGACTCTGTCATTCCCAGCAGGTCCCGGGGAATGACTACGCTCGACGGTCCCTGCGAGATGTAGAGCGTGATGCTTTCGTCCTTGGCGACGTTGGCACCGGCCGCAGGACTGGTCCGGATAGCCAGATCCTCCGCAATGCTGTTGCTGTATTCGTCGGTGATCCGTGGCGGCTGGAAACCGGCTCCGATGATCTCGTTCATGGCGTCCGTCTGCGACTTTCCCTCGACCTCGGGCACAGTAGCGGTCACGGGGGCGGCGGGTTCGGCGTTGAGCATATTCCACCCAACAAATCCGCCGACGGCCAGCCCCAGGACGACGAGGACGGCGAAGACGGTCATCCAGGCGCGCCGGCGCGCCTTCTGCCGGGGATCGCGGTCGCCTGTGGATCCGACGGCGAAGGCCGTGTCAGCTTCTTCCACCCGGGAATGGTCCTGTTCCGGCCGCCGTGAGCCCGAGGGGAGGACCTTGGCCATGGCACGGGTCTGCAGTTCCTCGTCAGCGGAAGGGGGCAGCGCAGCCATGGCGGCTGTGGCGGGGGCAGCCTTGCCAGGCACGGGGATCGCCTGCGTGGCAGCAGTGACGGGACCGCCGTCCCGCGCTGACAGCAGGGCGTCGCGGAAGTCCCGGGCCGTCTGGTAACGGTGGTCGCGGTCTTTGACCAGTGCACGTTTCAAGACCTCGTCCAGGGCCGCCGGAACTTCCGGATTCAGGCTGCCGGCTGTGACCGGCTGCTCACGCACGTGCTGGTAGGCCACGGAGACGGGGCTGTCACCAATGAACGGAGGCCGGCCGGTGAGCAGTTCGAAGAGCAAACAGGCTGCGGAGTAAAGGTCGCTGCGGGCGTCTACGGTTTCGCCCCTGGCCTGCTCCGGGGAGAGGTACTGGGCGGTCCCGACCACGGCCTGGGTCTGGGTCATGGTGGCGGCCGAATCCGCCATGGCACGCGCGATGCCGAAGTCCATGACCTTCACTCCGCCGTCGGCCGTGACCATCACGTTGGCAGGTTTGATATCCCGGTGGACTATCCCGGAACGGTGGCTGTAATCCAGGGCGGCGAGGACACCCAGGGAGTAGTCAATGGCTTTTTCGATGGTGATCTCATCAGCCTTGATGAGATCGCGCAGCGTCCGGCCCGGGACATACTCCATCACGATGTAGGGCAGCCGCACATCGTCGCGGGAGGAGACGGATTCCTGGTCCCCGGTGTCGTACACGGACACGACGGAAGGGTGGTTCAAACCGGCGACGGCACGCGCCTCGCGCCGGAAACGGGACTGGAACAGCGGATCCCGGGCCAGATCGGGGCGCAATACCTTGATGGCCACGGTCCGCCCCAGCCGGATGTCACGCCCGAGATAGACGTCGGCCATTCCGCCGCGTCCAATGAGTTCACCTACCTCGTATCGCCCGTTCAGGACGTTGTCGGTGTTGAGGGTGGGCTGCCCTCGAAGGAATTCTGCGCTCATAGTGTGTTAATTACTGTCTGTCGGACCGGCCATGCCGGCGGCGCCGGGCTGGTCCGGAACTGCACCGTTTCCGGACCCGGCGCCGTTGTTTCCGCTGTTTCCGTTTCCGGGGTTGCCGGAGTTGCCGGGGTTGCCGGAGTTGCCGGAGTTGGTTGTTGCGGACGGAGGAGGGGTGGTCGGGGTCTGGGTCGGGACGGGAGCCGGCGCCGGGGCAGCGGCCTCGGCAACGTAGTACGTGACGGAAGATCCGCGCGGCACGGTGGTTCCCTCGCCGGGATCGGCGCTCACGATGGTGCCCGGAGCTGCATTGGACTGCCGGGTGCCGCCGTTGACCGGGACTAGGCCCGCATCAACGATCCGCTGGCGGGCATCCGCCTCTGCCCGACCCTGCAGGGAGGGAACCGAGACCATTTCCGGCCCGGAGGAGTACATGACCGTTACCGCATCCCCGCGCTTGAGCAGGCCGGAGGGGTTGACCTCGATAACCATTCCTTCGGCAACGTCCGCGTCGGACACCGGAAGGCGGTTGACCTGCAGGCCCAGGTTGCTGAGTTCGGTTGCAACGTCATTGACGGGGCGGCCGGCATACGAGGCCGAAACGACATTGATTTCCTCGTCCTCGGGGGTCGGCGTCTGGGACGGGGTTTTCGACGGCGATGCGCTGCGCGTCGGGCTTGCCGCGGAGGACGACGCAGCCGGAGCAGGATCGTCATCGTCGGATTCGGAACCGGCAAGCACAAAGAAAGCCACGACGGCGGCCAGGATCAGCACCAGCAGGGCAATCAGCGGAATGGTCCACGGGCTGCGGCGTTTTTCCTCTACGGCATCCGTTGGGGCGCCGTCGTCGTAATCGGCTTCGTCTTCGTCAGTCCAATCCCGGGACGCAGCGAGCTCGCCCGTGCGGGCAGCGTCTGCAGCCACCGCCGCGCCGGCGACCGTGGGCAGGGCCGACGTCGACGGGGAGGTGTCCACCACGCGGGTTGCGGCTGTGCCGGTGGTGGGGACCGGCGCAGTAACCGCATCCGCGGAGGAACCGAAGAGCAGCATGCCGGGGACGGCTTCCTGCGCGGCGTTGATGTCGCCGCGGCGGATGGCCCCGACGGCCAGGGCCAGCGATTCGGCGTCCGCGGGACGGTCCGCCGGATCCTTGGCCAGCATGGACATGATCAGGGCGCGGACCGGTTCCGGAATGGTCTCAGGCAGCGGCGGAGGCGTGTCATTGACCTGTGCCAGGGCAATCGCGATCTGCGATTCCCCGGAGAACGGACGGCGGCCGGCAAGGAGCTCGTATCCAATGACACCAAGCGCGTAGATGTCACTGGATCCCGTAGCCTGCTGCCCTGTTGCCTGTTCCGGAGCCAGGTACTGGGCGGTGCCCATGACCTGTCCGGTGGCGGTCAGCGGCACCTGGTCGGCGAGCCGGGCAATGCCGAAGTCGGTGATCTTGACCCTGCCGTCGGGCATGATGAGCAGGTTGCCCGGCTTCACGTCCCGGTGCACCAGGCCCTGGTTGTGGGCTACGGCAAGGGCCGTGGCGACCTGGCCGATGATGGACAGGGTCCGGTCCGGTGTGAGGACCTTGTCCCGCTCAATGATCGCGGACAGCGGCTGTCCCGGCACGAGTTCCATCACCAGATAGGCGGAACCGTCCTCTTCACCGTAGTCAAAGACATTGGCGATCCCGGGATGGTTCAGCAGCGCAGTGTGCCGGGCCTCCGCACGGAATCGGTTAAGGAAGCCCGGATCCCCGGTGTACTCCTCCTTGAGGATCTTGATGGCAACAATACGGCCCAGGACCAGGTCCCGTGCCTTCCAGACCTCGCCCATACCGCCAATGGCAATACGGTCGGTCAGCTGGAATCTGCCGCCTAAGGTGATACCCGATGTAGGCCTCACTTATTCAACACCGCCTCTAGGAGTTTCTGCGCGCTTGGAGTGGTCAATTGGGCACCGGTAGCCAGGTCCACGTCTTCCATGACGACGGAAATGGCGACCTGGGGATCGTCGGCCGGAGCGAAGCCGGTGAACCAGGCATTGTCTCCCCGGCCGTCAACCTGGGCTGTGCCGGTTTTGCCGGCCACCTTGAAGCCGGGGACCTGGGCGGATGAGGCCGAGCCGTTGTCTACAACGCCAACCATCCATTCGGTGAGCTGGCGGGCCGTGTCGGGGCTGATGGAAGTGTTCAGTTCAGTGGGTTTCGGTTCGTCGATCACGGACAGATCAGGAGCGCGGACGCTGCGGATCAGATTGGGGGTCATCTGCACACCGTTGTTGGCGATCGCCGCGGAAATCATGGCGACCTCCAGCGGAGTGGCGGTCACGCTGCCCTGGCCAATGGAGGCCAGGGCCAGCTGGGCCTCGTCCTCGTTATCGGGGAAGTGGCTGGCCACAACCTCGTTGGGGATGGCCAGCGGGGTGTCGAATCCGAACTTTTTGGCCTGCGCGGCGATATTGTCCTGCCCCAGGTCCAGTGCCACCTGGGCGAAGACGGTATTGCAGGACCAGGCGAGGGCAAAGGCGAAATCCGCCTCCGACCGGGCGGAGCAGGCACCGGTGGTGAAGTTCGGGAGCGAGATGTTGGTTCCGGGCAGCGGGAGCTCGGGCGGGTTCGGGATGATGGAGTCGGCGTCATACTTGCCTGATTCCAGGGCGGCAGCGGTGTCCACGAGTTTGAAGACGGACCCGGGAGCCAACAGGGACTGCGTGGCCGGATTCAGGTAGGGAGAGAGCCCCGGCGTGGAAGTCAGCGCCTCCATGTTGGTTCCGAGCACTGCGGTGTCGTGTCCGGCCAGGAGATTGGTGTCATAGCTGGGCTTGGACACCATGGCGAGGATGTCCCCGGTTTTGGGATCCATCATCACGATGGATCCGCGCTGTCCGTCCGGAATGAGGTCATAGGCCAGCTGCTGCAGTTCCGGGTCGATCGTCAGTTCCACTGAAGCACCCTGGCTTTGGGCACCGGAAAAGAGGGAGACCAGCTTGTCGTAGAACTGCTGGGAGCTGTTGCCGGTCAGCTCGGCATTCATCGTCATTTCCAGCTGGGTGGTTCCGTTCAGGTTGAAGAACCCCGTGAGGTGCGAATACAGCTCGGGGCTGTTGTAGACCCGCTGGTAATTGAACTGGTCGTCCGAGGGGACGGACTCCGCGATGGCCTTGCCGTCCACCAGGATGGATCCGCGGGGTTGCCCGAAGTCCCGGTAGATGCCCCGGTTGTTATTCGGATTGGTATTTAGTTTCTCGGCGGCAAAGAACTGCACATACGTCAGCGAACCGAGAATGAGCACGAACATGGCCAGGGCCACTACCCAGCTGTTACGGATAGCCTGGTTCATTCGTCTCCTTCCTTAGGGGAACGCCGGGTGCGTGCGGAAGCACCGGGGGATTCGGACATGGCCGGGACCATGTCAGTGGCCAGCGGGCCGGTGGGCGTGGGCCTGCGTGCGGCATTGGAGATCAGAAGCAGGAGCGCCACGATGATCCAGTTGGCCAGCAGCGAGGATCCGCCCGCCGACATGAAGGGGGTGGTCAGGCCGGTCAACGGGATCAGGCGCGTAACGCCTCCGATCACCACGAAGCACTGCAGCGCGATGATGAAGGACAATCCGCAGGCCAGGAGCTTGCCGAAACCATCCTTGGTGCCCAGGGCGGCACGGAATCCGCGGGACACCAGCAGGACGTACATCAGGACAATCGCAAAAATGCCGATCAGGCCCAGTTCCTCGCCGAGGGCGGCAATAATCATATCGCTGTTCGCAAAGGTCACCAGATCCGGCCTGCCCTGTCCGAGACCGGTGCCGGCCAGGCCGCCGCTGGCCAGGCCGAAGAGGCCCTGAACCACCTGGTAGCTGCCCCCGATTCCGTTGTAGACCTCGGGGTCAAAGGCGTTGAGCCAGCCGTGGATGCGCAGCTGAAGGTGGTTGAACAGCTGCAGGGCGGCGAAACCGCCCGCTGCGAGCAGGCCGACGCCGATCAGCACCCAGCTCACGCGGCTGGTGGCTACGTAGATCATGGCCATGAACAGGCCGAAGAACAGAATGGACGAGCCCAGGTCCCGCTGGAAGACCAGGACGCCGATGCTGACGATCCAGGCCACGAGCATGGGGCCCATGTCCTGCATGCGGGGGAACTGCAGCGGTCCCACCTTCCTGCCCGCGAGCAGAATGAGGTCCCGGTTGGTGGAGAGATACCCGGCGAAGAAAATGGCCAGGGTGATCTTGGCGATTTCGCCGGGCTGGAAGGTTCCGATGCCGACGTTGATCCAGATCCGGGCACCGTTGATCTCCCGGCCCAGGGGAGCCGGCATCAGCGGAAGCAGCAGCAGAACGGCGCTGACGATCAAGGAGATATACGTATAGCGGCGCAGGATGCGGTGGTCCTTGATGATGAAGAGCACGGCAATTCCTGCCGCGACCGCCACGGCGCTCCACAGCAGCTGCCGGTCCGCGGCATCGTCTCCGTTGGCGATGTCCAGCCGGTGGATCATCGCCAGACCAATACCGTTGAGGGCAGTCACGATGGGAAGTATTACCGGATCGGCATACTTCGCACGGAAGCGGAGCACCAGGTGGAAGACGATGACCAGCGCCATCAGGGTGCCGCCCTGTACCCAGAAATCCGAATCGAAGGCCCGGTCTTCGTCGAGGCCGACGATCATATTCGCACCGACCCCGACGAGCAGGGCAACGAGGAGCAGGAGTGCTTCAATATTGCGGCGCGGCTTGGCTACCGTGACGAGGTCCGACATTAGCGCTCACCTCCGCAGGCATTGTTCTGTTCGGTTCCCTGCGCCGGCGTCGCGCCGGGCGTGGGTGCCGGGCTCGGGGAGGTGGTGTCCGCAGGCGGGCACAGCACCGCCTTGGCGGTGTCGCGTAGCTCGTTGACAATCTCTCCGGCATGCTCAAGGTCCCGGGCGGGAAGGGTGTCTTCCACCCGGTTGCGGTGGTACTCGGAGAGGCTTGAAACCGGAATATCGGAAATATCCGTGACGTGGGACAGGTGGATGGGCCCCACCGTCTGGGAAACACCGTTGTAGATCGCCACGCGGTTGTCGTAGGACCCTACGTAGTATCGGGTCTGCGTCCAGGTGTACCCGAGCCACACCACCACGGCCAGCAGGAGGGCCACCACGGTCAGGAAGACGGGCAGCAGCCAGCGCTTCCAGCCGGTACGGGGGGTCTCCGGGCTCTGCTGCGGCTGCTCGGTATCCGCCTTGTGCGTGAGCATACGGGCGGCGCGCCGCTCCGCCGAACGCTTGGTGACGATGGGAATCTCGCCGGTTTCGGTGGCGAGTGAGGCAGCACCGACCAGGACATGCGGGCGGGAGGAGAGGTCCTGGCGGATCAGCTCGGCGCGTGCACGTTCACTCTCATCGTCGTCCAGGGCATCGGCAGCCTGTTCTTCCGGTGCGTCTTTCACGGCCGGCGGCGCCGCCGCAGTCGCTGCCGCGGCGCGGGATCCGTGATCGCGGGAGGGCACTTCGGAGAACCGCGCCGTCACGGGGGCGGACCCGGCGTCGGGGTCCTCCGCAATTTCGATGACGGCCACGGTGACATTGTCGGGAGAGCCGCCGGCAAGGGTCAGTTCAACCAGGGTGTCTACGCACTCCTGCAGATCCTGGGTGGAGCGGAGGACTCCTTCAATGTCGGAGTCCCGCAAAACGGCCGTCAGCCCGTCCGAACACAGCAGCCAGCGTTCTCCCGGCTCCACGTCGAAGCTGGCCAGATCGAGTTCCGGGCTGGCATCAACGTCTCCGAGCACGCGCATGAGGACGTTCTTGTGCGGGTGTACTTCGGCCTCTTCGGGCCGCAGCCTGCCTTCGTCGATCAGCCGCTGGACGAAGGTGTGGTCAACACTGATCTGCTCGAAACGGCCGTCCTTGAGCCGGTAGGCACGGGAATCACCAATGTGGGCCAGTGCCAGGCGCTGCTCATGCAGCAGCAGTGCGGTGACCGTGGTTCCCATTCCGGAGAGCTGGGGGCTGGTGGTCACCAGTTCGGACAGAAGCGAATTTGCCGCCTGGATTTCGTCGGCAAGGACGGTCAGGGGGTCATCTTCGTAGACAGCACTGTCCAAATGGACCAGATCGAGCACGGTGGAGGCTGAGGCGACATTGCCTCCGGCGTGTCCGCCCATGCCGTCAGCAACCACGGCGAGGTAACGGCCAACGTACGCGGAATCGTCATTCTTGAAACGAACCATGCCGACGTCGGACCGTGCTGCATATCGAAGAACCAGGGCCACCGTCAGGGCCTCAATTCAATGACCGTCTTACCGATGCGGATGGGTACACCGGGTTCGACGGGCAGCGCCCGGGTGAGTTGGCTTCCGCCAAGATAGGTTCCGTTGGTGGAGCCGAGGTCCTCAATGAACCAGCGGCTTCCCTGCGGGAAGAGACGGGCATGGCGTCCGGACGCGTAATCATCCTCCAGGACCAGCGTTGCTTCCTGTGCCCGGCCAAGCAGGATGGGACTGGCGGAAAGTTCCAGCGTGGTGCCTCGCAGCGGGCCTTCCGTAACCACGAGTTCGCGCGGCGTGACCTTTGCAGGAGCCGGGACACGCTTCTGAAGGGAAGGGTCTTTGCGGATCTGGCGGGCTGTTGGGGTGCCGGTCCGGTTGCGGCTGCCCACGACCAGGTCCCGGCGAATGGCACCCACCACGCTGATGACCATGATCCACAGCAGGATCAGGAAGCCGTAGCGCAGGAGCGTTTCGGTTAATTCACTCAGCACTAACGTCCCCCGGTCCGGACGGGCAGCAGACGAAACACGATTCGGGTGCGCCCCATGGCAATGGTGGATCCGTCGGTAAGCACTGCTTCACCTTGAACTTTCTGGCCGTTGACGAAGCTGCCGTTGGTGGAGCCCAGATCGATGGCACGGCTGGCCCCGTTCTCGGTGCGGATTTCCAGATGGCGGCGGGAAACTCCCGTGTCGTCCACAAGGATGTCTGCTTCAGAAGAGCGGCCCAGAACCACCGAGGGGGCGTTGAGGGTGTATCGCTGGCCGTCGACATCCAGGACGGGCTGCAGCCGGGCTGTGGGTCCTTGCCGCGGGGCGGGGGGCGAAGAGACCCGGGACTGCGCGGAAGAAGCCTTCTCGGTGGACGAATCAACTTCGAGCACTCCCGGCTTAAGCGAGGAATCCCGGGTGAAGGAGACCCGGACCGGCCCCTGGAGGGTGTAGGACTGGCTGCGTGCGTGCTTGATGACTACATCGCAGAGTTCTTCAGCCAGCGGTGCGCCCCACTTCTGCGCCTGGGTGAAGTCAGAACTGGACAGCCGGACCGTAAAGACATTCGGCGCCAGGGTCCGCCCCTGGCCCAGGACCATGGAGCGCTGGTCGAGTTCCCGGCGGAGTGCGATGGCAAGCTCCAGGGGTTCAACACGGCCGGACGAACCGGACGAAAAAGCGCCGCGGACAATCTTTTCGATTCCGCGTTCCACATTGTCGAGTAAGCCCATGTCCGTCTCCTTCCGTGTCCTGTCCGATGAAATACCGCGTAAGCAGCATCTGGTCCCGGCACCGCCGCGGGGCGGGATGCGGGGTGGAATGTCCGCCGGGACTGGTTCGGGACTGGTTCCGGCAAGGCACAGATACATGCGTCCACTTCGATAGTACTGGTGAGCGTAGACAAATGTCTTACCGCGGTCATCGGGCCCCGCGTGCCGCAAAAGGCCGGCCCCGCGCCGCGGAGGGGCAGCCGCCTGGTGTCCGAGGGGGAGCCACCGCCTCCGCCGCCGCATGGAAGCCGCATGGAAGGAGTCCGGTTTTCCGCGTAGATCCGGGGTTTCCGGGCCGTGCGGGAAGCCGTTTAGGTGTTTGGCCAAAATGCCGGTATGCTTGATTCTGCTGTTCCCGAGGAATCCCAACGGATCACCGCAGTACATGGTCAATCAGGACCGCCTGTGGTTATCCGATCAGTTTCCCCGGGAAACAATTTATGCGCGAGTGGCGGAACGGCAGACGCGCTGGCTTCAGGTGCCAGTGTCCGAAAGGGCGTGGGGGTTCAAATCCCCCCTCGCGCACATAGATAAAAGGAAGAACCCCGGCCAAGCGGCCGGGGTTCTTCCTTTTCTTGTCTTCGAAGCCCCGCGTTATTGTCTCCGGAGCCCGCGCCGAACAGGCCAGTCACACCGGGCCGGACCCAACAAGGGCCAAACAAAGCAAGGGCCAAACAAGAGGGACCGTGCAGTGGCTGCACGGTCCCTCTCTTCGTTCGGATCCCGGTGGCTGCTTAGGCGCCTGCCGCCTTCTTGGCTTCCGCTTCCTTAACCCGCTGGGCTTCGGCACGCACGGCAGCAAAGCTGGCGCGTTCTTCCACCAGCCAGGCCGGCGGCTCAGCCAGCAGTGCCTTGATTTCCTCGGTGGTCAGTGCCTCGGTCACACCGGCACGGGTCAGTCCGCCGATCGAGACATTGAGTTTCTGGGCTACTACGGGGCGCGGATGCGGCCCGTTGCGGCGCAGCTCGGTAAGCCACTCGGGCGGATTGGACTGCAGCTCGTCGAACCGGGCCCGCGAAATAGGCCCGTCCTGGAAGTCCTGCGGCGCGGCGGGCAGGTAGATGCCCAGTTTCTTGGCTGCCGTGGCAGGCTTCATGGATTGGGGAGATTTCTCGGTGGTCATATTCCAAGGGTATCCGCCTGCCGGCTCCCGCCCCGTGGGCTAAGGTGTTTTGATGCCCACAGACACATCAGCGCCTCTGCCTGGATCGACGTCGCGGCCGCTGACCGTGGCCTACGTGCCGGGCGTGACGCCGGGCAAATGGATCACCCGCTGGCAGGAACGGCAGCAACAGGAACTGCGCACGTTCCAGTGCGAGGAATCCGCAGCACTGGAGGAACTTGCCTCCGGCCGCGCGGATCTGGCGTTCATCCGCATTCCCGCCGAGGGTTTCACCCGGCCGGAGGGCGTTAACCTGATTCCGCTGTATGAAGAACAGCCGGTGGCAGCTGCTTCCAAGGAACATCCGCTGGCAGCCTTCGATGCCGTTGAGCTTGCCGACCTCGACGGCGAAACGATCCTGGACATCGATGAGATGGGAGGAGCAGCCGTCGCCCTGGAGGTGGCGGCCGCCGGCACCGGCATTGTGATTTTGCCCATGTCCGTGGCGCGTCTGCACTCCCGGAAGGATGTTGAAGCCCGGCCGGTGAACGGGGTGGCACCGACCCGGATCGGCATTGCCTGGCTGCAGGAGCGGGACGAGGCCGAGATTGAAGAGTTCATTGGTGTGGTGCGGGGGCGGACCGCGAACAGCTCCCGCCAACCCTCGATCCAGGCCGAACAGCAATTGTCGGCGAAGAAGCGGACCAAGGAACGCCAGACCCGGAGCGGATCCAAGCCGGCACCGAAGTCCGCCGGCCCCTCCGGGGGCAAGGCCAAGGGCACCGGAAAGGGCCCCGGGAAAGGCACAGGCAAGAGCGGTAAGCCGCGCCGCAGCAGGTAAACCGCAGCGAGGAGGTCAGCGTTCGCCCAGCCGCGGCCGCAGCCGGGATTCCTCGAGATCCAGCAGCCGCTGTGCCTCCGATAGGGTCCGTGAGGGATACCGTCCCTCGCGGCGTGCCAGCAGCAGCTGGTCCCGTTCGGCCTCGACGACGGCGCGGCGCAGCGCCCGGTACTGGAGCTGCGGCGTCGGGTCCTCGCTTGCCCCCAGAGCACGTACCCGTTCCCAGGCGAGTTCGCTGCGGAGGAAGGTGCTCTGCCGCACCCTTTCCACGACATCCGGGTCCACTTCGCCGCCGGCGCCCAGGCATTCCTCCGGCGCCTCCAGAACGCTCAGGCCGGCGCCGCTGAGCTCATCGAGCAGCTTGGCCAGCTCCCGCTGGTCCGAAGTTGCATCCCGCCCCCGGACACCCAGGATACGGATCAGCCAGGGCAGCGTCCCGCCCTGCAGCAACAGGGTGGTGACGGCAACGGTGAAGGCAATCAGCACCAGCTGCTGGTGGTAGGGAGTCTGCTCCGGCAGGGACTGGGCGGCCGCCAGCGTCACCACGCCACGCATGCCGGACCAGGAGATCACCATGCCGCCCCGCCACCCCAGACCCTCGCGGTTGAGCTGTTCGACGTCGGCGCGGCGCCGCCGGTACAGCAGCTCCGCCCGCCGGTGCCGCCGAAGCTGCCGGGCATCCTTCAGCCCCCGTGCCTTGATCCGGTCCAGGCCCAGCCGGAACCGTTTGGTCCTGCGGTCCTGGTACCTGATCTTGGCCCGCAGCACGTAAATGAGGGGAGTGACCCAGACAAAACGCAGCAGGATCAGCAGCACCGTTGTGGCCAGGCCGATCAGTACAGCATCGCCCACGGAGAGGAGGTCGGCGTCGATATTCTCCACGAGGTGGCGCAGTTCCAGACCCATGAGGAGGAACACACCGTTTTCCAGCAGGAACTGGATAGTGCGCCAGTTGATGCCGTCATTGATCCGGACCTGCGCAGTAAATTCGGAGGCGCTGCGGTGGCCGGTGTACAGCCCCGCAACGACGACGGCAAGGACACCGGATGCTCCGGCTTCCTCTGCCGGTATGAAGGCAAGGAACGGAACTACAAAGGAGATTGCCGTGTCCAGCACGGGATCCTGCAGCTTGGCCCGGAGATAGACGGTGGCTGCTCCCACCAGCAGTCCCACCAGCACGGCGACGACGACGGCATATCCGAAGTCCCCGATGCCGGCCCAGATGCTGGCCAGGCCGCCTGCTGAGGCAGCCACGGCGGAGCGGAGCAATACCAGTGCGGTGGCATCGTTGACCAGGCCCTCACCTTCGAGCACGGCGACCAGCCGCGGCGGCAGGCCGAGCCGCTTGCCGATGGAGGTGGCGGCCACGGCGTCGGGCGGACTCACGACGGCTCCCAGGGCCACCGCAGCGGCGAAACTCAGGTCAGGCAGCAGCAGGTACAGGAGCACGCCGGTGCCGAATGCCGAAAAAAGAACGAGGAGGACGGACAGGGAGGAGATGGCTCCGATATTGCGGCGGAAATCCACCACCGGAACATTGACCGCTGCCGCGTAGAGCAGCGGAGGCAGCACCCCCATCAGGATCCATTCGTGCGGAATGCTGACGTCCGGCACCCCCGGCGTATAGGACAGGCCGAGCCCGACCACCACCAGGATGAGAGGTGCAGCTATTCCCAGGCGCTTGGAGAAGGCTGCAACCGTCACGATAACGGCAACGCCTAGTACGGCAACGAGTCCCAATTCCACCCTTAAACCTTAACCCCGTGCCTGTTGCACCCCTCGGGCGGAGGGTCTAGGCGTACGGGGACCATCCCGTAAGGGCCGTGAGGCCGTCGACGGTCACGCCGTAAATCGCGTACACGGTAACCGGCACCATCAGGGCCCATTCCCGCCAGGAACCGGCCGCCCCGATCAACGGCAGGGAGAACGCTCCGCTGCTCCGCCACAGCTTGTTGACCACCGGGAATTTGGCCAGGGAACGGGGGCGCTTGATCCGCAGCGGCCAGAGGATCATCACGCCCTGATGGGTCAGGAGGTCGCCGACAATATGCACGGCAACACCAAGCCCAACCGCAACGGGCAACCAGTCATTGTTTTCCGGCGCGTACAGCGCAATGAATACGGAGAAGGCCAGGGCCAGGAACCAGCTGCGGGCCGGTCCTCCGGCAATCTTCAGGGCCTTGAATGCGAATCCCATCAGCAGGACGGAGAGGATGCCGGCTCCCACCGCGACGGACCCGAACACCGGCACTTCGGTGCTCACCCTGCCCAGCGCCGTCGACAATGCCACGAAAACGGCCAGACCGAGAAGTGAATGCGTGCCGCGGCGGTGCCCACCGCTGACCGCCTCAGTAAGTCTTGCAAGGATCTTGGTAACGGGCGGAAGCGAATGGGCAATGGTGCCGCTGTGGTGATCGAGGTCCGGCAGCAGTGCCGCACCGGCGGTCAGCAGGGCACCGGTCACTACACCGAGAGGAGTTACCGGATACCAGCCGAGCGCATGCGGGGCAGTGGAAGCGACGGCAACCCATGCTGCGGCGCCGCTAGCGGCATGGTGACCACCCATCATGGCTGAAGAGTCCTTCCAGAGGGCGGTGCAGGCGCCGAAAAACGATGTATCGAAGCTACCTATTTTTCCACGGTTTCCGCGGACCCTCGTTCACCGGCGGCGCCGTGGCCGGTCAGGCGACTGCCCACCCCAAATGCTGCAGGATGGCGTCCACGATTTCCTCCGGCGAATTCGAGATCTCAATGCGGAGACCGGCTTCCTCCGGCGAAAGGGGTTCCAGGGTGTTCAGCTGTGAAGGCAGCAGGGACGGCGGCATGAAGTGCCCGGTTCTCGTCTTCATGCGCTGGGCGAGCAGCTCACCGCTTCCATCCAGGTGGACGAAGGCCACCTCCCCCGGGGCCTGGGCGAGGACGTTGCGGTAAGTGCGTTTCAGGGCCGAACAGGTGACTATGGTGCAGCGGCCGTTTTTTGCCTGGGCACCCATCCAATCGCGGATGGCGAAGAGCCACGGCCAGCGGTCGTCGTCGTCCAGGGGAACACCGGCGGACATTTTCGCGATGTTGACTGCCGGATGGAACTCGTCCGCCTCGGCGGCGATCCAGCCGAGCCGTTTGGAAAGCAGATTGGCAATGGTGGTCTTTCCCGAGCCGGCGACGCCCATGATGACCAGATGCTGTGCAGTAGAGGGCATTTCAATCTCCTGAGGACGCCATTGTCGGGCCGGTGACCGGCCAGCCGGTCCGGTGGTCCAAAGGTAGCACCAAACCTAGCCTCTGTTCAGGAGGAAATCCGAAGTGCAGGCAGCCAGGGGCGGGCGTTAGTCTGGAGCAGGTTCCTCCATCGACTGCAGAGGTCAACGGACCCGGAGTCCAGCGCCGGGATTCCAATATGCATTTCAGAGAATATAACGCTAATCCAGCGGAAAGACGCGAATATGAGTGAACACGCCGGTGCTCCGGCCGCCGTCCTGCACGCCCGGATTACGGAGACGCTGGGCCTGGACATCATCTCGGGCGTCCTCGCGCCCGGAGACCGCCTCACGCTTGAGGGGCTCCAGCAGGAGTTTGGTGTTTCCCGCACCGTGGTCCGGGACTGCATGCGGATTCTTGAGTCCATGAACCTTGTGTACTCCAAGCGCCGGATTGGCATAGTGGTCCAGAAACCCGAACTGTGGAATGTGTTTGATCCGCGGGTTATCCAGTGGCGCCTCGCCGGACCGGGCCGGTCCGAGCAGTTCAGGACGCTCACGGAGCTGAGAGTGGGAGTGGAGCCGGTGGCCGCCGCCGCGGCGGCCCGGAATGCCGCGCAGGAGGAACGAACCCGGCTGGTGGAGCTGGCCGGTGAACTTCGGCTGCTGGGGGAGGCAGGGGAACTGGACGGGTTCCTGCAGGCAGACATCGAATTCCATACGCTGCTGCTGCGTGCCAGCGGCAACGACATGTTCGCCTCCCTGCAGGAGGCGGTCGCCGAGGTGCTGACCGGCCGCACCCGGCAGGGCCTTATGCCGCCGCATCCGACCGAGGAGGGTCTGCGGAGCCACGGGCTCGTAGCCGCAGCCATCGCCGCGGGTGACGGCGCCGCCGCACTGGCGCACATGACCGAGCTGCTGGAAGAGGTCCGCCAGGCCGTCGTCGGCTAGGCCATCCGGCAGACAGGGCTGCTGCCGCGGCGCAGTGCCGTGCATGAAAAACGCCGGCGCACCCCCGGAAGGGATACGCCGGCGCAGGATGGCCGCAGGTTTAGCGCGTGGCTTCCTGGTTGCTGTTTTCGGGGGTGACCACTGAGGCCGTGGCGGAGATGTTCTCGGCATTGACCATCCACGAGTACTGCTCCAGCTTGGCAATGAAGCCGTGCAGGATGTCAGCGCTGGTCGGATCTTCCTCGTCGACCTGATCATGGACGTCGCGCATCGTCTTCACGACGGCGTCCAGCATGGCGACGACGTGCGTGACGGTGTCGCGGGTGTCGACCAGGCCGGCGGGGAACGGGGGCAGGCTGGTGCCGTTGGCCACTGCGAGGCTGCGGCCGTCCGGGACCGCCTGTAGCGCCCGCATGCGTTCGGCCAGTTCATCGGCGAAGAGGCGTGCGTCCTCAATGATCTCGTCAAGCTGCAGGTGCAGGTCCCGGAAGTTCTTCCCCACCACGTTCCAGTGTGCCTGCTTGCCCTGGAGGTGCAGTTCGATCATGTCGACCAGGACGGCCTGCAGGTTGGTGGTTAGCTCTTCAGATGCCTTCATGTTTTCCTCCGTTGGTGACGAAAAATGAGTACTGCATGCATCCTCCGGAAGTTCCGGCACTGCCCCGGACGCGGCGGCCCGGACCCGGATCTTCGGTGGATGGATTGTTCCCCAGCCTAACCCCGGAGTGCGGTCCCTGCCAGATGGACCGGGGCTCCCGGGGAAGCTAATATAAGCAACCTTACTTCTAGTTGAAGTGCCTTGTCCTCCTGTGTACCGTGAGGACAACGGGGCCAATGGGAAAAGGCCCGGTTCTACGCAGGATTCGCACTATCGGAGGGACAGCATGACCACCGTCGAAGAGTCAATCAACGTATCGGTACCGGTAACCACGGCCTACAACCAGTGGACCCAGTTCGAGTCCTTTCCGCAGTTCATGGGCGGCGTCATCTCGATCACGCAGCTTTCGGACACCACCACCCACTGGGTGACCAAGGTGGCCGGCGTTGAACGGGAGTTCGACACCGAGATCACCGAACAGCATCCGGACGAACGGGTTGCCTGGAAAAGCACGGATGGAAAGTCCCATGCAGGCGTGGTGACGTTCCACCGACTGGGCGATTCGGAGACCCGGGTGAGCGTCCAACTGGACTGGGACCCCGAAAACTTCATCGAGAAGCTGGGATCCGTTGTCGGCGCCGATGACCGGCAGGTGAAGTCGGATCTGACCCGCTTCAAGGAATTTATTGAGAGCCGCGCGGCCGAGACGGGATCCTGGCGCGGAAACGTGCAGGCCCCGGGCAATGCTGCAACCGGCGGGCCGGCTCCGGCTGCCACAGGGCCCACTTCAACAGCCACGGAGCGGCTGGCTGCCGCACCCGAAGCGGATCCGGCGATGGATGACCCGGAGTCCGGCGGACCCCGGGCCGGCCTCTAGCCTCGCCGTTTGCCACTTCCAACTGCGGATGCCACGGCGGCATCCGCAGTTGGCGTGTTAAGGCTCGGGCTCAGGCGGGATCGAGGTCCTTCACCGCCGGGCCTTCAAGCAGGGTTCCCGTGGCGGTGAAACGGGAGCCGTGCAGCGGGCAGTCCCAGGACTGCTCGGCGTCGTTCCAGTTCAGGATGCCCTTGAGATGGGGGCACACTGCCGACACGCGGCTGGTTGTTCCGGCGACAGTGCAGGTGCCCACCGGTTTGCCGTGTTCGCGGGAGACTGTGCCCTGTCCCTCAGGCGGCGCCGTGTCCGTGCTGTTGACCAGTCCCGCGGTCCACCCCGTGAGCATTTCCAGGCCCACCTCGGCGTTGTCCCGCAGAGTGGACGCGGCATCCAGAGGAGCCACCCGGGGTTTATACAGCTCCCGTGCCCACGGATTTTCACCGCCGAGAATCTCCGCGCTCAGGGCCAGCGACGCCGCCACCGCATTGGTCATGCCCCACTTGTTGTAGCCGGTCGCGGCGTAGATGTTGGTGCCCATCAGCGGCAGCTGTCCGACATAGGGCAGGCTGCCTGCCGGCGAGTAGTCCTGGGCGGACCAGGCGTAACTTGCGGCACTTCCCACGGCGAAGTTCTCCACGGTCCAGCCCACCAGGTCATCCACAAGTTCCTGGGTGTGCTTCTTGCGTCCCACGGTGTGCCCGTTGCCGCCGGCCAGCAGGTAGGAGATGCCGTTGGACTCCGCGGTCCGCAGCGACCGGGTGGGTGAGTCGACGGAAAGGTACATCCCCTGCGGCACCGTACCTGTCACCGGCAGGGCGACAGCGTAGGAGCGCTGCGGCTTCAGAACGGCGAAATAGCCGCCGCGGTCGAGGATCGGGGTGCCGGTGGCCAGCACCAGATGACGTGCACTTACCTCGCCGTGGTTGGTGAGGACCTTGATGCCGCTGCCGTCCTGGTGGCGGGCACCGGTCACCCGCACACCTTCCACCAGACTGCCGCCGTGGGCACGGAAGTCCTGGGCCAGTCCGCCGAGCAGGGCCAGCGGGTGGATCTGCGCCTGGTCCCGAAGCCGCAGGGCGCCGGTGGTTTCAAACGGAAGCTCCGTGTCCGTGGTGAACTCGACGTCGAGACCGGCCGCCCGGGCCGCCTCGTGTTCCTTCCGGAGGCTCTTGAGGCCCTGCTCGGTGGTGGCGTAGGTGTACGCGTCCCGGATTTCGTAGCCAATACCGTTTTCGTCGCAGAAGCGCAGCAGCCAGCTTTTCCCCTGGTGGTTGGCTTCCACATACTGGCGGGCGATGTCCGCGTTATGGTGCGACGTGATGCTGGACAGCTGCGTTCCCTGAAGAAGGGAGACTTTGGCGGTGGTGTTACCGGTGGATACGGCGCCTACCGTGCGGGCTTCCAGGACGGCCACGCGCTGTCCGCTGCGGGCCAGCAGGGCCGCCGTGGTCAGGCCGGTGAGGCCGGCACCGACCACCACGGTGTCGAAGGATTCCCCGGGGTCAAAGGGATCAGTGGATATAACGGGAGCAGTGTCGAGCCATAAAGATTTCACGGTGTCCTTCCCGCCGGACTGGCGAAGTGATGGGGGAGCCGCCCTGCGGCCGATGCGCTGACTATGCCGATCGGTGAAAACACCAGTGGCACCCCCTCCTCGAAAGTCAGCATGCTTCCCACCTTGCCCCAATCGTGCAAGAGTTTAAAGTCCTGATCATCTAATCCTGCAGGTCCGGGTGTCCGGTGCTGCGGGGCTGAGGAGTCATCATGGCATACTCCAGTTACAGTTCAGGCGGCCTTACCTCCCGGAGGACCAACGCGCAGAAAGCGGCGATGGTCTTCGGGGTGGTTTTCCTGCTGATCGGCGCGCTGGGATTCATCCCCGGGGCCACCATCAATTACGGCCAGCTGTACTTCTCGGGTTACGCCTCGGAGGCCGCGCTGCTTGGGATCTTCCAGGTCTCCGTTCTGCACAACGTAGTCCATATGCTGCTGGGGTTCGCGGGGCTTGCCATGGCACGAAGGCACTCCTCCGCCAGGCTCTATCTACTGGGGGCCGGTGTTCTCTACGCGCTGCTCCTTATTTACGGCCTGCTCATCCCGCTGGACTCGGATGCCAACTTCGTCCCGTTCAACACGGCGGACAACTGGCTGCACGCGGTCCTGGCCATAGTGATGATCCTGCTGGGCATTTTCCTCGGCCGGCAGCAGGGCGAATCGCGTTCCTACCGCGGGAACCCGAATCCCGGTGAAGGGTCAATCCCCAACTAGGGCCTCCGCAGGGGCGGGAAGCCCGGTGCCGGATCTGGAATCCGCGGTCAGCGCCGGTTAGCGTTGACGCATGGACGTACAGGAAATTCAGCACCGGATCCAGGAACTCGTCGAGGAGGAACAAGCCCTCCGCGGGGTGGATCCTGCTGATGAGCCGGAAAAACATGCCGCCGAGCTGCGCCGGATTGAGGAACAGATTGACCAGTACTGGGATCTGCTCCGACAGAAACGTGCCAAGGCCGACGCCGGGCAGGACCCGGACGATGCCCGGGAGCGGCCCGTGGGTGAAGTTGAGGGCTACCGCCAGTAAGGACCGGCTCGCGCCTGGCTGGACGAGGCCGGTGAGCTCCGGCTGGATCCGGACTAGGCCCGGGTGGAGTCTGATGCGGGGATGGCCTTCCCCTTAGCCGGCGCCGATTCCTCCCTGCCGCGGACCTCCCGCAGCAGCGTGGCGGCACCAATGCTTCGCCGGAAACCGCTATCGCCGCGGAAGGTCTCTCCGAGTGCCCAGAGGATCAGGCAGCCTTTGCTCAGGCTCTTCAGCAATCCGGCGTTGCGGGGCGTCAGCGCCATCATGGATGCCACGCCCAACACACCCCAGCCGATGAGCGGCCCGTTGGGCAGCTTGAAAATGGTCTGCCGGCCGAAATCATCCGTGAAGAAATTGCGAGATGCCATGGTGTCTAGGCGCCTTTCCGTGTCTTAGCGGTGCTTTTGGAGGTTGCAGCCCTGGACTTCGCCGGGGTCTTCTTGCCGCCGTCGTCGTCCTTGGCGTCCTTGGCGTCCTTGGCGTTGCTGGTGCCGGATCCGCCCTTGGCCCCGCGGTTCTTCTCCACGCTGCGGCGCAGGGCCTCCATGAGGTCCAGGACCTTGCCGCCCTCGTCCTCCTCGGATTCTCCGCCGAAAGTGGCCTCCGTGTCGAGCGAATCACCTTGTTCCAGCTTCGCGTCGATGAGGGTTTTGAGTTGTTCCTGGTACTCGTCCGTGAATTCGGAAGAGTCGAAGTCCCCGCTGAAGGAATCCACCAGCGCCGACGACATTTCCAGTTCCTTGGCCGAAATGCGGACCTTTTCATCCAAGGAGGGGAAACTGGCGTCGCGGACCTCGTCTTCCCACAGCAGGGTCTGCAGGGTCAGGACGTTGCCGCGCACCCGCAGGGCGCCGAGCCTGCTCTTCTGCCGGAGGGAGAACGTCACGATGGCCGTACGGTCCGTGTCCTCCAGAGTGCGGCGCAGGAGGACATAGGATTTCGTCGACGTGGAGTCCGGTTCGAGATAGTACGTGCGGTCAAACAGGATGGGGTCAACCTGATCGCTGGGCACGAATTCCACGACGTCGATTTCCCGGCTTTTCTCCACAGGCAGGGAGGCCAGATCCTCGTCGGTGAGGATCACCGTCTGCTCGCCGTCGTCGTACGCCTTGGCAATATCCTTGTATTCCACCACCTCGCCGCAGATCTCGCAGCGCCGCTGGTAGCGGATGCGTCCGCCGTCCGTGCCGTGCACCTGATGGAGGCTGACGTCGTGGTCCTCGGTGGCCGAATAGACCTTGACCGGGACGTTGACCAGTCCAAACGCAATGGCGCCTTTCCAAATCGCTCTCATGAAGACCAGTGAACACTACCTCCCGGTTCCGTTGCCAGAGGCGGTGCCACGTGCCTCCTGAAGGTTCTCCCACAGCAGCCGATACACCCTCGGATCGGTGAAGTACGCGGTGTGGGACTCCGGAAACGGTTTGCCGGACTCCACCTCACTGTCTGTCACGTTCACCTCCCGGCCGGCAAAAACCCTTTCGGCACAGAAGGAAAGCAGGTCACGCTCGTCCCAGAAGTTCAGCCAGGGGACAGCCGGACCCGGGCCGCTGCGGGTCGGTCCCAGGTAGGCAAGAGCGTCGAGGAGGTAGAACCACGGAGCGGGGGAGCCGACGGTCACCAGCAGGTCCACCCGCAGCTCCCGGACTTCGGGGGAACTGAGCAGGTCCACGGCCGCCACCGATCCCAGGCTGTGGCCGAACAGCACCACCGGGGCGTCCTGGTCAAGGCTGCGGAGCGTCTCGGCGATGCCGGCGCGGGCTGCAGGACCATGCCGCAGATAGAAGGCAATCTTGCTGAAGAAGCTCCCGGCTGCGTCGGTCAGGCGGATCCGGTGCCGGATTCCCGCGTTCGTGACCGCCCCCAGGACCAGATCCTGCAGTGTCTCCCCGAGGAAGGCCGTGTCGGGCCTTCCGGGCGGCGCATCGGCGGACGCGGCCCGCTGCAGCGGATCCGCCGCCCCCAGATCCATACCGAAAAGGGCCAGTGCCATGGATGCGTCGGAGACCCCCGGCGGATCGTCGGCGAGATACCGCGGGGGAAGCGCCGGGACGAAACTTACCTCGTCCGGCGCGGCTGCTGCCCAGTCAACGGCCAGCACGCCGTAATCCGACAGCCCCGGAACCAGCGCTGCCTGCTCCCGGATCTGGTCCGTGAATCCGGGGTTGGGCCGTCCGGTACCCGGCAGGAAGACCAGGGTTCCGGGTTTCTCGGGCGGGCCGACGGGTATGGGCTCCACGCTGCCTCCTTTGCTGCGGCTACACCCTCCCGGATCCGGGAAACCGGGAATCCAGGGGCTGACAGAGACACTTTCACACGGTCGATTCCCGGCCGCCAGCGGATCAGACGGGGCTGAAGACGCGGGTCTGCATAATGACGTCACCCGGTCCCTGCAGATCAACCACCAGGCCTTCTCCGCTCTTCAGCGAGTTGAGGATGCCCGCAGACTTACGGGTCCGCATCTGGACACTCGACTCCCAGCCGACAAGATGGCCGGTGTCCAGCGTGAACCCCTCGCCCGCCTTCAGGGAAACGACGTCCAGGGCGCCGTAGGAGGACACTAGGAGGTTGCCCTGGCCGCTGACCCTCAGCACAATCAGACCCGACCCGGAGAACATGCCGTTCAGGGACGCATCCGGGCCTACCTCGAGGTTGCCGTCATTGGCCAGCCAGGCGCCCTTCGTCAAGCGGAACCCCGTGGTGTCGTCCACCTCCACGGACACCACGTCACCGACGGTGTTGGAGATGACATCGACCCACCCGCCCTGGGCAGGGGCAGTGAAAACAGTGGTGAGGAAGCTTTCCCCGCCCATCATTTTGCCCAGGCCTTTCATGAACCCGCCATCGGCTTTCGCAGCAAGGGTCACCCCGAACGAGTGGGCCATCATTGCTCCCGGCTGCACTTTCATGGCTTCGTGCGGAGCAAGGAAGCAGCGGGCTACCGCGTAGGCGGGGCTATGGCGGATTTCAACTTTCACAATTACCTCATAAGCATCGGGAGTAGGGCCTGAACCTCGGATTGTCCCGAATCCTACGGGAAGTGCCCCGGAAAACCGGGGCGCACGCGCTCGGAGTGTTCCCCAGCAGGAGCTGCGGGGAGATATTCCACGCAGGGAATATGAGTGGATTGTCCCGGAATCCCGCAGGCCCCTTCCACCGGGCGGCGGCAGGGAGCGGAGACAGAGGCGCGCGGCGGATAATGGATGCAGTCAAGGAAAGGCTGTGCCGTGGAATCGAATATCCCCAAAACCGCCCCGGCACGCGTTGAACTGTCCGTGGGACAGGTTGCCGAGCGCAGCGGGGTCAGTGTCTCTGCGCTGCACTTTTACGAACGGCAGGGGCTGCTCTCCAGCCGCCGTACCCAGGGCAACCAGCGGCGCTATGACCGTTCGGTACTGCGGCGGGTGGCCGTGATCCGTGCCGCCCAGCAGGCAGGCATTCCCCTCGCCGTCATCAACCGTGCCTTCGCGGAGCTGCCTCCGGACGGGGTGCCGGACCAGGCCGACTGGCAACGCCTTTCGGCCGCGTGGCAGCAGGAACTCAACACCCGTATCCGGCACCTGCAGGCACTGCGTGACCGGCTGGACGGGTGTATCGGCTGCGGCTGTCTCTCCTTGGCCCAGTGCCGGTTTGTCAATCCGGGGGATTCCGGCACCGGAACCGGCGCCCGGGCGTTCGACCTCTGACTCAAGCGATTTGACCTCAACTAAGGTTGAGGTTTTAGCGTTGAGGAATGCCCTCGATGGGTTGGTCTGGGGAAGGACTCAAAATGACGCGGAATACGGCTCTGTGCGAGCGGAAGATAACGGATGACTTCAAGGACGCCTTTCGGGCGCATCCGGCGGGAGTGGCCATCATTACGACCGACGACGGCAGCGGCCCGGTGGGGCTGACCGCCTCCTCGGTGTCCTCCGTGTCAGCCGAACCGCCGATCCTGTCCTTCTCCCTGGCCTCAACCCACGGCACGGCCGGGGTGATTGCCCGCGCCGAGACCGTCGTCGTCCATCTGCTCGGTGCAGACAATGCCGGCCTGGCAGCGCTTTTCGCACGCCAGGGCGCAGACAGGTTCGGCTCCACGCCAAGCCGCACCCTGCCCGGCGGCGAACCGCTCCTGGAGGAAGCCCCCGTGGCGCTGCGGTGCCGGATCGACGGCAGGATCCCCGTCGGGGGTTCCATCCTGATCGCTGCCACCGTCCTGGAGGTCCTGCCGGGCGGCACGGATCAGGAACCGCTCGTCTACCACAACCGGACCTATCACCGGCTGGGCGGACACTCCGTACTGGGCCAGGCCGGCCAGGTTGCATCCGGCGGCCCTGCAGCGCATAGGGAATAATCGGGTATAACACCTGCCGGCGGCTGCCGGCAGGGAATCCTCCGGAAGGCACAGCCATGGCCAAAAAGAAGTTCAAGGACCTCAGCAGCGGACAGAAGAAGGGCGTCGGTGTCCTGGCCGGGCTTCAGTTCCTGCTTGCGGGAGCCGCGCTGCGCGATCTGCGGCGGCGTCCGAAGGACCTCATCCGGGGCAGCCGCGGCTGGTGGATGGCTGCGTGCGGTATTAACTTCGCCGGCCCCCTCGCCTACTTCTTGTTCGGCCGGCGCTCCGCCTAGGCATGTCCCGGTCCCGAACCGCCTCCGGCAGCACTGGAACCAAAGCACCCGTCCTGGATCCCGTCCGCCTGCAGGAGCTGGCGGCCGGCGTCGATGTTCCCGTGGGCAGCCACCAGGAAGCCGTGGCCTACACCGGGGAATCCTTCGCCGGCAAAGAGCTGCGCGGAGCAGTGTTCTCCGAATGCAGCCTCACCGGAGTCTCCCTCGATAACGCCGATCTCACGGCCGCCCGGTTCCTGGAATCCATTCTGGAAAACCTGTACGCGCCGGTGCTCCGGGCTGCCCGGACCACCTTCCGGGACGTGGAGATCGACAACCCGCGGCTGGGGTCGGCGGAGCTCTACGGCGGAACCTGGAACTCCGTCCGGGTGGAGGGCGGAAAGATCGATTTCCTGAACCTGCGCGGCTGTTCGCTGACCAACGTCCTGTTCTCCAACTGCATCATCGGTGAACTGGACCTGGACGGCGCGCGGCTGAACCGGGTGGCGTTCCGCGACTGTCGGATCGACTCGCTGCTGCTGGGCAGCGGCGGCATGGCCGTGGACGCGGACCTGCGCGGATCGGCGTTCCGGAGCATCACGGGCCTGGCCGGGCTCAAGGGATTCACGGTGGACGAAGAGCAGCTGGTGCTGCTGGCTCCGCTGCTCGCGGCCCAGCTGGGCCTGCGGGTGGAAGCCTAGGGCTGGCCCGCGTACTGGTCCCAGGGGATGTTCCAGTCCCCGTAGCCGTCATCGATGGACACCGGACCGGCTTCGGTGTTCAGTACCTGCACCAAGTCCCCGGCGTCGAACGTGTCATAGAAGTACTTGGCACCCTCTTCCGACATCCCCACACAGCCGTGGGACACATTGATCCTTCCCAGGGCACCCACGGCGCCGTTGAGGGCCTGGTGGACAAAGACGCCGCTGTTGGTCAGGCGGCTGGCCCAGGATGCGTCGAACGGCTCGTAGTAGTCGGGGTCTCCGGGTGACAGGCCGATGCTCTCGGCGCGGAAGGGCAGCTTCTCATGCTGGCTCACCACCACTTGATAGCCCGAGGGTGAGGGCCAGGTAGGTTCGCCCAGGGTCACCGGGAAGGTCCGGACCAGTGCTCCGTCGAGGAACACCTGCATGGTCTTGGTGTTGTTATCCACCACGGCCAGGCGGGTGTTGTGCGTGGTGAAGGTGCGGGTTTCGTTGAAGTTGCCGATCATGCCGTTGCCGAAATCCACACCGAACAGCTGCATGTCCACGGTGATGGCACTGTTCGGAGCCCAGAAGGCCTCCGGCCGGTAGCGGACGCGGTTGTCCGTAATCCAGTAAAAGGCGCCGGTCTGGCCCGACGTGCTGGTGATCTTGATGGCCTGCTCCACCGCGTCCTTGTTGGTGACGGGTTCGCTGAAGGTGATCTCGATGGGCTGGCCGACACCGACGTCCGCCGCGTTCTGCGGATACATGAAGGCATTGGCTTCATTGGCGGGAAGCACGGTTTCGAAGCCCTGGCTGCGGGTGGTCTCCTTGCCGTTGGAGTCCTTGAGCACCACTTCCATGCCGTACTTGGTGTTGAACGCCAGCGGTGCGTCGGCGGTCCAGGCGGCGCCGTCGGCGGACAGCACGCCGGGAACGGGCTCGCCGCCGGACGCCGGCTTCAGGGTCACTTTTGTGATTTCAGCATTGACGGCGGTGACCGAGGGCGTCTCGGCCGGGTTGACGCCTACAGCCCCGTCCGCCGGCGTAGTGGTGATGGATACCGGGTCGGCCTGCTTGGACGGCGCAGCCGACGACGATGCACCGGCGTCAGAGGACGCACCGGCGCCGGGGGATGACTCCCCGGAGTTGTCCGGGGAGCAGGCGGTTCCGCCCACGACCAGGACAGCGGCTACCGCCACGGCCATCGGCCACTTTCGGCTCTTTTTGTCCTGCACAGCCAGGTCCCCTCAAAGTATCCGCCGGCACCGTCAAACAGACGGAACCGACACTATTACAGCTGAGCCGGCTGGTCCGGCGCCTATTATCCTACCGATGATATTAGCTTGTCCGGATATCCGGAGCACCGTTATGGAATCGTCGCCTACCCGGCAGCCTGCGGACTGGCGGGAGGGGTCAGCCGGGCGGCCTGCCGGGTGATGTTCTTCGCCATGGAGGGAAAAATCAGGCCGTGGAAGGGGGCGATGAGCCACCAGTACAGCTTCCCGCCCAGACCCTTCGGGAAGTAAATGGCCCGCTGCCGGTACATGCTGCCGCCGTTGCCGTCCGGATCCACGCGCATCTCCAGCCAGGCCTTGCCCGGTACCCGCATCTCCGCGCGCAGCCGCAGCAGGGTGCCGCGCTCGAGCCGTTCCACCCGCCACCAGTCCACCACGTCCCCGGTATACAGCGTGGTGGGATTGCGCCGGCCGCGGGTCAGGCCGGCACCGCCCACGGTCTTGTCCAGGACTCCGCGGATGGCCCACGCCATCGGCAGCGAATACCAGCCGTTGCGGCCGCCCACTCCCTCGATAACCTGCCAGACCGCTGCCGGATCAACGTCCGCCCGGCGCTGACGCGAGTCCACATAGACCGTCTGCCCCGCCCAGTCCGGGTCGCTGGGCAGCGGATCGGAGGCCAGATCGGCAGAGGCCGTGGCATTGGCCCACGTGGTTTCCACCTCGCCGCGTTTTTCCCTGCCCAGTGCCCGCTTCACGGCGTCGTGGTAGTCGGTCAGCCCGCCGTCGGGCAGCGGCAGATACCGGTCAATGTCGTGTTCCTTGGCGACGGCGTCGTGCTGCAGGGACTCGACGAGCGGCAGCGCCATGGAACGCGGAATCGGCGTCACCAGGGCCACCCAGTGTCCGGCCAGCCGGGGGGCCGGCAGCGGCAGTGCGTAGATCCGCCGGCGGGGCAGCCCGGCCTCCTCCGCGTATCCGTTCATGATCTCCGCATAAGTCAGGACATCACGCGAGCCAATGTCGAAGGTCCGGTTCACCTCGGCGGGGATGTCCACGGCCCGCACCAGGTAATGCAGCACATCCCGGACGGCAATCGGCTCGATCTGGCGCCGCACCCAGCTGGGCGCCGGCATGACGGGCAGCGTTTCCGTGAGGTGCCGGATCATCTCGAAGGACGCGGACCCGGAGCCGATCACGACGCCGGCCTGGAACACCACCGCCGGAACCTCGCCGTCGAGCAGGATGCGTCCCACCTCGGTCCGGGATTTCATGTGCGGCGACAGTTCGCCTTCGGGATGCAGGCCGCCGAGGTAGACAATCCGTTTGACCCCTGCTTCCGCTGCCGTCTCGGCCACCAGCCGGGCAATCGCCGACTCCTGGTCGCTGAACCCCTTGCCGGAAGCCATGGAATGCACCAGGAAATACAGGGTATCGATGCCGGTGAACGCTTCCCTGGTGGAGTCCCGGTCCGAAAGGTCGCCCTGGACGATTTCGACGTCGGACGCCCACGGCACGTCGGAGAGCTTTTCGGGGGAGCGGGCCAGGACCCGGACCTGATGGCCGTCTTCGAGCAGCAGCGGAACCAGCCGCCCACCGATGTAGCCCGTGGCGCCGGTGACCAGGACATGCTGGCGATCTGTCATTTCCCCAACATACACACGCGCTGCCCCCGGTGGTCAGGGCGGCGGAACGCTCTGGGCGAAATGGGTGTCCAACCTGAGTTCTGCCCGCCGGAACCGCGCATTCCCGAACTATTGATAAGCCCCCTGATGAAATACTGGTATTTGTTCGTTATCCCGGTAAGACTAGGGGCATGGCGACAGGCGGAGGGAAGACGCAGGAAACCGTCAGCGTGGAAGGACACCGGCTCCGCCTCACCAATCTGGACAAGGTGCTGTATCCGGAAACGGGGACCACGAAGGCGGACGTGATTTCCTACTACGCTGCGGTGGCCGAGGTTATGCTGCCGCACTCGCGCAACCGGGCGGCCACCCGTAAACGCTGGGTGCACGGCGTCGGCACGCCGGACCATCCCGGGCAGGTGTTCTTCCAGAAGAACATTGAGGACTCCGCACCGTCCTGGGTGAAGCGGTTCCCGATCGAGCACAAGAGCGGTACCAACATCTATCCCCTGGTCAATGACCTGGCCACATTGACCTGGCTGGCCCAGTCCGCCGCCCTGGAAATCCATGTTCCGCAGTGGCAGTTCGGGCCGCGCGGCCGGATCGGCAACGCGGACCGGATGGTGCTGGACCTGGACCCCGGGGACGGCGCGGGACTGGCCGAATGCGCCGAAGTGGCCCGCCTGGCGCGGACCATCCTGGTCGACATGGGCCTGGATGCCCGGCCCGTGACCAGCGGATCCAAGGGCATCCACCTCTACGCTGCGCTGGACGGCAGCCAAAGCTCCGATGACATCAATGCCGTCGCCCATGAACTGGCCCGCGCCTTGGAGGCAGACCATCCGGACCTGGTGGTCAGCGATATGAAAAAGACGCTCCGCAAGGGCAAGGTGCTGGTGGACTGGAGCCAGAACAACGGCAACAAAACCACCATCTGCCCCTACTCCCTGCGCGGCCGGTTCAGTCCGACGGTTGCCGCACCGCGGACCTGGGAGGAACTGGATGATCCGGACCTGGCGCAGCTGGACTATGAACAGGTTTTGGAGAGGGTCCGCGACGGCGCCGCCCCGCTCGCGGGAATGGAGAGCGGCATCTTCGAGGAGGAGTCGCTGGAGGAGGCCACGGCGGACTCCGGGGAGGCGCCCGGGGAGGTCCGGTCCGCGGGCGGCGGCACGGACCGGCTGACCAAGTACCGGAGCATGCGCGACGCCGCGAAGACACCGGAGCCGGTCCCGGATGAGCCGTCCACCCCCTCGGAGGGCAACACCTTCGTGATCCAGGAGCACCATGCCCGCCGGCTGCACTGGGATTTCCGGCTGGAGCATGACGGCGTGCTGGTGTCCTGGGCACTGCCCAAGGGACCGCCGTCGACGTCCGGAAAGAACAACCTGGCCGTGCAGACCGAGGACCATCCCCTGGATTACGGGACATTTGAAGGACATATTCCCAAAGGGGAATATGGAGGCGGGGACGTCACCATCTGGGATCACGGCACCTACGAGCGCGAAAAGTGGCGGGATGGCAAGGAAGTCATCGCCGTACTGCATGGCCAGCCCGACGGCGGCCTGGCCCGGGAGGGAGCGGCGGACCGCCGCTACGCGCTGATCCACACCGGCTCCGGCGAGGGCAAGGCCAACAACAACTGGCTGATCCACCTGATGAAAAACCAGCCCCGGCCGGGCGAAAAAGGTGAGGTGCCGGCGGAGGACGCGCCCGGCGGCGCCCCTGCCGGAGCGCCGGAATCACCCGCGGGCAGTGTTGCGGCAGCCGTCCGGGCCCAGACGGCTACGGCTGCGGCCCCGGCGGAAACCGTGACCGTCGATATCAAGAAGGTGTCCCGTGACGCCGCAGACGCCTCCATGCCCCGCGTCGAACCGATGATGGCAACAGCCGGCAGCCGCGCCGAAATCAACGACGACGACGAGTGGGCCTTCGAAATGAAATGGGACGGTGTACGCGCCGTCGTCACCGTGACACCGGAGGGAGCCCGGCTTCTCTCCCGCAACGGCAACGACATGACCGCCGCGTATCCGGAACTGCAGGATCTCCGTGCCCACCTGAATGGCGAGCGGGCCGTACTGGATGCTGAAATTGTTGCGCTGAACAAGGCCGGCCGGCCGGACTTCGGGCTGCTGCAGCCGCGCATGCACCTGACCAAGCTGCGGGAAATCGCGGCCGCCGCCGCACGGACGCCGGTGCACCTGATGGTTTTCGACCTGCTCTGGCTGGACGGAAACTCGCTGGCGGACCTCACCTACGAACAGCGCCGGGAAATTCTCGAGCAGGCCGTCGAGCCCGTTCCCGACGGGCACCTCCAGGTTCCGCCCGCCCTGGACATGTCCATGGACCAGGCGGTGGCAGCCAGCAAGGAACTCGGCCTGGAAGGGGTGGTGGCCAAGCGCCGCAGCAGCACCTATGCTCCCGGCCGGCGTTCCAAGAACTGGGTGAAGCTGAAGAACCAGCTCACGCAGGAGGTAGTGGTGGTGGGCTGGCGGCCGGGGCAGGGCAACCGGCAGAACAAGGTCGGGTCCCTCCTGGTTGCCATTCCGGACGGGGTGGACCTGAAATACATCGGACGGGTGGGGTCCGGCCTGAGCGAGAAGGACCTCGCAACCATCGGTCCGCGCTTGAAGAAGATGTCCCGCAAGACGGCACCGCTGGACGACGTGCCCTCGGCAGATGCCTCCGATGCCCAGTGGGTACGGCCCGCGCTGGTGGGCGAAGTGACCTTCTCCGAGCGCACCGGCACCGGAAAACTCCGCCATCCCGTCTGGCGCGGCCTGCGCCCGGATAAGAAACCGTCCGACGTCGTGGTGGAGACCGCCTAGGCGAACCACGCCGACACCGACCGGAAAGGACCCTCAGATGACCGAGACCAGTGCCGCCCCGCCGGCCCGCATTCCCGGCACCGAACCGCATCCAGACAGCGCCCTGGACGGCGTGGACGCCTGGTGGCGGGCCGCGAACTACCTCTCTGCCGGGCAGATTTACCTGCGGGACAACCCGCTGCTGCGCCGGCCGCTGGAAAAATCCGACGTCAAGGCGCGGCTGCTGGGCCATTGGGGGACCACACCCGGGCTGAACTTCATCTACGCCCACCTGAACCGGCTGATCTGCGAGCAGAAACGCAACGTCCTGTTCATTACCGGACCCGGGCACGGCGGCCCTGCCAATGTTGCGAATGCCTGGCTGGAGGGCACCTACTCCGAGATTTACAGCCATGTGGGCCGCGACGAAGAGGGCCTGCGCACCCTGTTCAGGCAGTTCTCCTACCCGGGCGGCATCCCCAGCCACGCGGCTCCCGAGACCCCCGGCTCCATCCACGAGGGCGGTGAACTGGGCTATTCCCTGGCCCACGCCTACGGGGCGGTCTTCGACAACCCGGACCTGGTGGCTGCCACGGTGATCGGCGACGGCGAGGCCGAAACCGGCCCGCTGGCCGCCAGCTGGCACTCCAACAGCTTCCTTGACCCGGCCGTGGACGGAGCGGTGCTGCCCATCCTGCACCTGAACGGCTACAAGATCGCCAACCCCACCATCCTGTCCCGGATGCCCGAGGAACAGCTGCTGAAACTGCTCGAAGGCTACGGCTACCGCCCCTACGTGGTGACAGTGGAGGACCCGGCCGCCGTCCGGCAGGCGCATGAGGACTTCGCGGCTGTGCTGGAGACCTGTCTGGCGGAAATCACCGCGATCCAGGAGCCGTACCGCACCGGCGAAAAGACCGCGATGGCCCCGGACGTCCCCGGCGCCGACGCGGTGGAGCAGCATGCGCCGCGCTGGCCGATGATCGTGTTCCGCTCCCCCAAGGGTTGGACCGGTCCCGCCGTCGTCGACGGGCTGCAGGTCGAAGGCACCTGGCGGGCGCACCAGGTGCCGCTGTCCGAGATCCATGACAACCCGGAGCATCTGGCCCAGCTGCAGGAATGGCTGCAGTCCTACCGCCCCGAGGACCTGTTTGGCGCGGACGGCCGGCTGGTGGAGGAGGTTGCCCGGCTGGCCCCGGAAGGGGACCTGCGGATGAGCGCGACGCCGTACGCCAACGGCGGGCGCCTGCTCCAGGACCTGCACCTGCCGGACTACGCGGACCATGCGGTGAAGATCGACCATCCGGGCTCCGAACGGGTCAGCCCGATGTTTAACCTGGGCGGCTACCTGCGCGAGGTGATCCGGAAGAACCCGTCCAACTTCCGGATCTTCGGCCCGGATGAGACAGCGTCCAACCGGCTGCAGGCCGTCTATGACGTCACCGACAAGGCCTGGCAGCAGCGGATCGACGAACTCGACGAACACCTGGCGCGCAGCGGACGCGTGGCCGAGGTGCTCAGCGAGCACCTTTGCGAGGGGTGGCTGGAAGGCTACCTGCTGACCGGCCGGCACGGGGTGTTCAACTGCTACGAAGCCTTTGTGCACATTGTGGATTCCATGTTCAACCAGCACGCCAAGTGGCTGAAGGTCAGCCGGGGCCTTAGCTGGCGGCAGCCGGTCGCGTCGCTGAACTACCTGCTCTCCAGCCACGTCTGGCAGCAGGACCACAACGGGTTCTCGCACCAGGATCCGGGTTTTATCGACCACGTGGTGAACAAAAAGGCAGAGGTCATCCGGGTCTACCTGCCGCCGGACGCCAACACCCTGCTGGCGGTGGCCGGGCACATCCTGGACAGCCGGGACCGGGTCAACGTGGTGGTCTCCGGCAAGCAGCCGGCCCCGGTCTGGCTGGACCCGGAACAGGCTCTACTGCACGTTGAGCGCGGCGTCGGCATCTGGGACTTCGCCGGCAGCGAAGGTGCCGGCCCGGGCGCCCGGACCGAACCTGACGTTGTGATGGCCTGCGCCGGTGACGTCCCCACCCTGGAAACGGTCGCTGCCGCCGCGCTGCTGAAGGAACAGCTGCCCGAGTTGAAGATCCGGGTGGTCAACGTGGTGGACCTGATGGCGCTGCAGGATCCGAAGGAGCATCCGAACGGGCTGCCGGACCGGGATTTCGATACCCTGTTCACCACCGGTAAGCCGGTGATTTTCGCCTATCACGGCTATCCGTGGCTGATTCACCGCCTGACCTACCGGCGCACCAACCACGACAACCTGCACGTGCGCGGCTACAAGGAGGAAGGCACCACCACCACGCCGTTCGACATGGCCATGCTGAACCAGATTGACCGGTTCCAATTGGCCATCGACGTGCTGGACCGGGTAGCGTCGCTGAGATCGACGCAGGCGTCCTTCCGGCAGTATCTGCAGGACGAACGGGCACGTGCCCGGCAGTACACCCGCGACGAGGGGCAGGATCCGCCGTACATCACCGGCTGGAACCTGCAGGAAGCAGAGCAGGACACGCCCGGCTAGTTTCATCGGTCCGGGCGGATACGCACAGGCTTCGGCGCCGGCTCACCGGCCGGCCGCCGTGGAAAAAGTACGATCCATCCATCGAAGGAGAGTTCATTGACCACTGATCAGACGAGTGTTGTAGTTTCCCGGGTCATCGATGCCTCGGCAGCAGACATTTTCAACCTGCTGTCCAACCCCGAGCGCCACCACGAGCTGGACGGTTCCGGCATGGTGGTCTCGGATGAGAAGACCGACCGCATTACGGCTTCCGGCCAGGTCTTCAAGATGAACATGCACAACGAAAAAATGGGCGACTACCAGACGGAAAACCACGTCACCGGGTACGACGCCAACAAGCTGCTGGCCTGGCAGACGGCTCCGGCCGGCACCGAACCCAAGGGCTGGCAGTGGGTCTGGGAACTGCAGGCCGAGGGTGCCGACTCCACCGAGGTCACCCTGACCTACGACTGGTCCCACGTCACCGACAAGGAAACCCTGAAGCAGGTCTCCTTCCCGATGGTGTCCAAGGACGACCTTGAGGAATCGCTGAATAAGCTCGCCGCAGCGGTTTCCGGCGCGTAAGAGGTACATAGACGTACGACGGCGGCCGGTGCCTTCCTTCGGGAGGGCGCCGGCCGCCGTCGTACGTTTGGCCTGGTATTAGACCGCGGACCAGCCGCCGTCGGAGGGCAGGATGGCGCCGTTGATGTTCACGCCGTCATCGCTGAGCAGGAAGGTGATGGACGCCGCCAGGTCCTCGGCCGAGGCCAGGCCCGGGATGTTGACGCGTGCCGGGGCCAGGCGCGCCTCGCCGTACTCGCTGGTCTTGCCGCCCATCGGAATGCCGGTGGCGACGCCGCCGGGAGCCACGGCGTTGACGCGTATGCCTTCACGGGCATACATAAACGCGGTGCTGCGGGTAATGCCCACCACGGCGTGCTTGGAGGCGGTGTAGGCCACGCCGGAGGCGGAGCCGCGCAGGCCGGCCTCGGAGGTGATGTTCACGATCGAGCCCTTGCCGGCCTCGAGCATGGTGGGCAGCACGGCGCGGGTCAGGCGGACCAGACCGTCCACGTTGACGGCGAAGATCTTTTGCCACATGGCGTCGGAGACCTCGTGCAGCGGCGAGAAGTCATCATTGATGCCCGCCACGTTGGCCAGGCCGTCGATGCTGGATCCGGCGGCGGCGATGATGCGCTCGACGGCGGAAAGGTCGGTGAGGTCTGCCGCCACCGGGACGATGGACTCACCGAGCTCGCCGGCGAGCTCCTGGATTTTCGTTTCGGCGATGTCGACGGCGATCACGCGGCCGCCTTCGCGGGAGATCCGGGCGGCGGTGGCCCGTCCAATGCCGGATCCGGCACCGGTGACGATGATGGTGCGGCCTTCGAAGCGGCCGGCCACAGTCGGCAGCACGGTGGCTTCGGTCTCCGGCATCACGCCGCCGTTCGCAGCCTTGACGAGTTCATCGACGGCGGCCTGCGGGAACTGTCCCTGGCTCAGGTCCACCAGCTGCTGCAGCTTCAGGGTCAGTGCCGGGCCCAGTGTGGACTCGTCGCTGCCGGCCTGCGCAAGCATGCCGCGGAGGGCGGGGCCGCCGGTGGGGTGGTCGAGCCACTGCTGGACGGTGTTCTGGGCGGTGATGGGCGAATTGGCCATGGACCGGTCCTTTCCAATCGAGGGCGGCCGTGTTTTCCGCGGCCGCGGGTGACAGGGCAGCCTCACTGCTGTGTCCGTATGATACTTACACGTGTAAGTTGCCTGTACCGTCAGAGTACCGGAGAAATCCGAAAGGCATAAGACCGAAAGGAAGGCCGTGGAACGCAGGGCCACCTCCAGCGACGTTGCCAAGGCTGCGGGAGTTTCCCGGGCCACGGTCAGCTACGTGCTGAACGGCCGGACCGGGCAGAGCATCTCCGCTGCCACCCGGGACCGGGTGCTTGCGGCCGCGCGGGTCCTCGGCTACACGCCCTCCACTGCTGCCCGCACACTGCGCCGCGGACGCAGCGACCTGGTGCTGATGCTGCTGCCGCCCGAGCCCCTGGGCCGGGCGCTGGCCATGATCATCGACGCGGCCTCCGAACAGGTGGAACACCACGGACTGCGTCTGGTGGCACATCGGCTGCCGTCCCGGGGCGGAGCCGTATCCCTTGTGCAGTCATTGGCGCCGGCCGCGTTGATTCTTATCGCCCCGCTGGAGGAAACGGAGCTGGCAGCGGTTCAGGCGGCCGGCATCACGGTTGTTTCCCTGCCACAGGCAGCAGGGGATCCGTTGGCTCCGGACCTGGGTATCGGTGCGCTGCAGGTAAAGCACCTGGTGGAGTCCGGGCATAGCAGGATAGGCGTGGCCGTGCCGCCGGAGTCCGGGTACGCCTGGCGTGTCCGGGTCCGGGTGGCCGCCATCGCGGACGCCTGTGCCCGGTACGGGTTGCCTGCTCCCGCCGTGGAGCGCCTGGGGCTGGACGCCGACGAGGCGGCATCCGCCGTCGGCCGCTGGCTGGACACGGAGGACCCGGTCAGCGCGGTCTGCGCGTTCGATGACGACCATGCCTTCGCAGTGCTGTCCGGACTGGCGGTCCGCGGGCTGCAGGCCCCCCGGGATTTGGCTGTGATCGGTGCCGAAGACATTCCGCTGGCCGGGCTGGCCGTGCCGCCGCTGACCACGGTGAGCGTGGATGCGCGCCGGCTGGGGGAGCACTTTGGGCAGGCCGCACTGGCTTCCGCCTCCGGAGCAGCCGCGGACGGTGCAGCGCCGGCGGTGGCCCGCCCGCCTGCGGTCAGCCTGGTCCTGCGGGCCTCGGCCTGACCCGGCAGCGGAATTCCACCTCGGCGCTAGCCGTGCGGCCACGCCGCCACGGCCTCCTCCACCGCCCGCCGGGTGGCAGGCGTTACCGGCTCCACCAGGCGAATCACCGGTTCTGCCGTGCGTTTGCCCCGCGGCGGACGCCAGGTACCCACCACGACGCCGTCCACCAGGATTGCCGGACGGAAAATACCGTTGTTCCCCGGCACCACCGACTGCAGCGCGGCGATCCCGGCCACCAGTGAACGGTCCGCGTATCCCAGGATCCATTCATCGAAGCCGGGCACCAGGATGACACCGGAAGGTTCCGGAGCTGCTGCGTCCCCGATTAGCCAGGCGGGCCTGCCCTGCACCGACACCTCCAGAAGATCCCCGGCCTCCGCGGCCGCACGCCGCACCACGGTTTTGGGCAGCTTGGTCCACCACGCCAGGTCCGCGTCCGTGACCGGGCCGCGCGCCTGCACGAATCCGCGGACGATAGGGCTGAGGTCATCGCCGGCCCCTCCGGTGTCGGCCGTGCCACGGTCTTCCGTGAGGGTGGCGAGCTGTTCCGTGCCCGCCGGAGCAAACCTGCCCCAGTGGAAAAGGCCCTCGACCGCCAGGTGCATCAGCAGGTGGTAGCCGCGGCCGTCAGCCGTCTCAATCCTCGCCCGGGACCACAGCTCCAGAATCTCTGCCCGCCGCAGCGGCCGTTCGCCCAATGCCTCCCGCAGGGACGCTCGGCTGCGGCGCAGCACAGCGTCATCCAGGCCGAGTTCCGTCCTTCTCCGCGCCGCCGCGGCGCGGGTCGTTCCGCCGTGAAGCGCAACAGGGCCGCCAGATGCGCCGGGGTGGTCGCGAACAGTGTCCCGCGCATGGGCCACCCCCGCACCAGCTCACCGCTGTCGAAGGCATCCCGGACGTCCTGCACGGTGGTGCCGGGGCGTGAGCGCACGGCAACGGCGCGCAGCACGGCAGGCAGGTCCTGTCCCTGCAGTGCCACCGCGCGGCGCACGACGTCGGCCGGGGCCAGATCGGAACCCTGCAGCAGGTGGCTACGCAGGCGGAGACGCCTCGCCTGCGTATCCGTAAGTTCAAGGGCCACGGAGCCCAGCCTTGCGGACGCTGCCGCTTGGGGCAAGGACCGGCGCCAATCCCTTGGTGCCCGGTGGTGCCTGCGGTAGCCTGACCGCGTGGAATCCGGAAGAACCACCGCCGCGGCCCGCCGGGCACGGCGGGAGGACCTGGTGCCGCTGCGGCGGGTGCGTGACCGGATCGACCGGGACTACGCCCAGCCGTTGAACGTCGAGTCTCTAGCCGGTGCGGCGGGCATGTCCGCCGGCCACCTCAGCCGTTCCTTCCGCAGTGCCTACGGTGAAAGCCCCTACTCGTATCTCATGACCCGCCGCATTGAACGGGCCATGGCCCTGCTGCGGACCGGCCGGCTCTCCGTGACGGACGTCTGTTTCGCCGTCGGGTGCTCCTCGCTGGGCACGTTCAGCATGCGGTTTTCCGAACTGGCGGGTATGCCGCCCAGCACCTACCGGGAACTGGCCTCCGCCGCCGGGTCCACCGGCCTCCCGTGTCTGGAAAAGCAGGTGGGCAAACCGGTTCGGAATCAAGAAGCGCCGGCACTCCGCGCACTCCTACCCTAAAAGCGTCATACCCGCTACGAGAGGCACGACAATGGACATCACCGTCAGCACCACGTTCCTGCCGCACACCGGAGCGGAGGCGGCCCTGGGCTTCTACCGCGACATGCTCGGTTTCGAGGTGCGCAACGACGTCGGCAACGGCGACGAGATGCGCTGGATCACGGTGGGCGCACCGGGCCAGGAAACCTCCATAGTCCTTTACCCGCCCTCGGCTTCCCCCGGCATCACGGAGGACGAACGCCAAACCATCTACGACATGATGGCCAAAGGCACCTACGGCCTGATCACCTTCGCCAGCCCGGACCTGGACACCGACTTCGGCCAGCTGGCCGCCCGCGGTGCGGAAGTGGTTCAGGAACCTGTGGACCAGCCCTACGGGATCCGCGACTGTGCCTTCCGGGACCCGGCCGGAAACCTGATCCGCATCAACGCCCTGGGGTAACGGGTATCTACTCCGCTTCCCGTGCCCGGTACAGCTGCATCAGCCGGTAGCGGCGGCCCAGGGACTCCCGGCGGGGTTTGGCCGGGGCATCCTCGGGTTCCGCCGTGAGGTCAATGTGCTTCTTGCCGAACCGCCACAGCAGCAGGTCATCGAGCAGCCGGTCCGGACCCGGGGAATACCGGTGGTCCAGGGCTGCCCGGACCTTGGTGATCGCATCGGCCTGCAGCAGGCCGGCCAGGTCCATGGTGGTCTTCATGCCGTGCGCGGCGAGCAGCTCGGCCGCCCAGCCCCAGTCATCTCCTGATTTGCGGTTCACGTGCGGCAGCAGGGTCATCCAGACGTGCCGGATCCGGTTCGGAGTCAGCGGAGCGCTGCCCTGGCCGTCCTCATCCCAGAAGCCGGTCACCGTCTCGTACCGTTCATGCAGCTCGGCAAAAGCCGTTTCCACGGTTTCCAGCATGGCCGCCGTGGCGGTGAACTGCCGGTCGAAGTAGGGGTTCCAGGCCCGCGGATCGCCGGCCTTGAAACGGATGTCGTGCTCAATTTCGGACCAGGCGTGGGCAAGCACGGTGCGGATCTGCACTTCAAACAGGTAGCTGCCGTTGGGGCGCTGGTCCGGCTCGAGCAACGCGTGGAATCTGCGGACGGTGTCATTCTGGATGGTCCGCAGGATCAGGTGCCGGCTGGAGTAGCCGTAGGTACCGGATTCGATGGAGCCAATGTCCTTCTCGCGGTCCCCGCGGCAGTCGAACTCCGCCCGCTGGCGCTTGATGAGGTTGGCCGCCTGATCCACTTCGTGCGGCAGGGTCATGATGATGCGCAGCCCCACCAGATCGGTCAGGTTGCGCAGCGGGTCCGGGAACAGCAGGGACGGCAGTTCCCCGGGATGTTCCGGCGGCAGCATCCGGGAGGCCTTGTCCCGGAAGGACTCCACCGTTTTGGTGCGCGAGGTGACAAACAGCGGTTTCACCGGGCTGTCGTCAAAGACCGCACGCAGGTTTGTTTCCATCTCCGCCGTGACCGCCTCCAGCGCCGGCCGGACTCTGGCGTACTCGTCCGTGCTGGCCTGGACCACGGGCCTCAGCCGCTCATCCAGTGTGTCCCACGCGCTCAAAACTATCCCTTTCCCCGCCGGCAGCTCAGGGCACGGCGTCGGTGCAACGTGCCGATAAGCTCCCTATCAGATTAAGCCCCGCGAGCCGAAGGATTGTCATGCCAGCTGCGCCCCTGCGCTTTTCTTACGGGCCGGGCCCGGATCAGTACGCCGAACTCACCCTCCCCGCGGATTCTTCCGGACCCCGTGCCGCGGTGGTCATCATCCACGGCGGATACTGGCGCCCGGCCTACACGGCGGACCTGGGCCGGCCGCTGGCCGTTGATCTTGCCGCGCGGGGTTTTGCCGCCTGGAACCTGGAGTACCGGCGGGCCGGCAGCGGCGGCGGCTGGCCCGGGACGTTCGAGGACGTCAGTGCCGGGATTGACGCGTTTGCGCAGGCGGCGCGGGAGCACGACGTCGACCCCTCCCGGGTGGTCTTCCTGGGCCACTCTGCCGGTGGTCACCTGGCTGTGCTCGCGGCGGCGCGGACCAACGCACGCGTAGTTCCTGCCGGCGTCGTGAGTGAGTCCGGAGTGCTGAACCTGGCCGAGGCCTACGAACTGGGGCTGAGTAACGGGGCGGTGGAGAACTTTCTCGGTTGTTCCCCGGAGCAGGATCCCCAGCGTTACCGGGACGCCGATCCCATGCATGCCCTCCCGCTGCCGGTTCCGGTGTGGGCGCTGCACGGGGAGGACGACACGACGGTGCCGCTGAGCTCCTCCAGCAGCTGGGTGGAGGCCGCCCGGGCCAGCGGAACACAGGCACGGCTGCGCCTGATCCCCGGCGACCACTTCGCCATGATCACGCCCGGCACCCGGGCCTGGGACCGCGTTGTCGAGGTGGTCTGCGAGGCCGCCGGAATACCCGCAGTTTAAGGAAACCGGGAGACTGCTCTGTTAGGTTGGCAGTGTGCTTACAGTTATTGGCGAAGCCCTTGTTGATGAAGTGGTCAGCGACACGGCCCCGCGGCGTTCACATCCCGGCGGCAGCCCGCTGAACGTTGCCGTGGGCGTGGCCCGGCTGGGGCGGCCGGTGCAGTTTGTGGGCCGCTTCGGTTCAGACACCTACGGCGCGATGATCGCCGAGCACCTCCGAACCAACTCCGTGCTGACCGCCTTTGAAGCCGATGAGCTGCCCACCAGCGTGGCCACGGCCGTCCTGGATCCTGCCGGCGGTGCGAGATACACCTTTGACCTGGAGTGGCAGCTCCCGAAACTTGCCGCGGACCTTCCGGCCCTGCTGGACGGCAGCACCATGCTCCATACCGGCTCCATTGCCGCCATGCTTCCGCCCGGCGCCGGCCATGTGCTCCGCGCCGTGGAACAGGCACGTCCCGGCTGCACCATTACCTATGACCCGAACTGCCGGCCCACTATCATCACGGATGTCGCCTATGCCCGGGAGCAGGCCGAAAAATTCGTGGCCCTGGCCGACGTCGTCAAAGCCTCCGATGAAGACCTGCTGTGGCTCTACCCGGATGACCCGGTTGAGGACTCAGCCCGGCGCTGGCTCGCCGCGGGACCCTCGCTGGTGGTTGTCACCCGCGGTTCCAAGGGCCCGTGGGCCGTGGCCGCAGCAGGTGAATGTGAAGTGGCCGCTCCCACCGTCAGCGTGGTGGACACCGTGGGCGCAGGGGACTCCTTTATGTCCGCCCTGCTGGTGGGACTGATGGACCGGGAACTCGACGGCGGTGCCCGCCGGAGCGAGCTGGCCCGGATCGGCGTGGCGGAGCTTGAGGCCATCCTCTCCTTCGCTGCCCGTGCTGCCGCCGTCACCGTGTCCCGCGCAGGCGCAAATCCGCCCTACCGGCGCGAAGTCCCCTAGTCCTGCCGCTGTCCCCGGCGGTCCAATGCCAACTATCCGTTCCCGAAAGGAAATGCAGTGGAGAGCTACGACCCGTATCAGGCGCTGCCGCAGGTGCCCGATTTTGCCGTCAGCAGCGAGGAGTTCGTGGACGGAGGCACATTCGCTCCGGCCCAGTACAGCGCCAAGATGGGCGTGCCGGGCGGAGGCGACGCCTCGCCCCAGCTTTCCTGGTCCGGATTCCCGGAGCAGACCCGCAGCTTCGCCGTAACCATGTACGATCCGGATGCCCCCACTGCGAGCGGCTTCTGGCACTGGGCGGCCTTCAACATTCCGGCCTCGGTCACCGGCCTCGCCGCGGATGCCGCCAACACCGGGCGGATGCCCGAAGGCACGCTGCAGCTGGCCAATGATGCCGGGTTTACCGGGTTTATCGGTGCGGCGCCGCCCGCGGGGCACGGGCGGCACCGCTACTTCGTGGTGGTGCACGCGGTGGACACCGAGGAACTGGACGTCCCGGCCGATGCCACTCCGGCAGCCCTGGGCTTCGCGCTGTTCACCCACACCCTGGCCCGCGCCGTGATGATCGGCACTGCCGAGATTGAGTAGGTTTCCGGCGCGGGAGCAGCCGGACCGGGACCCGGTCCGGCTGCCGCTGCCGCCGGAAGTAAGCTGGAAAGCATGCAGGAGCAGCGTAGCCCGGTAAGGCTGGTAGCAAGTGACATGGACGGCACCATAGTTGGTGCCGGCAACAGCATCAGTGACCGCACGGTGCGGGCATTCCAGGCCTGCCGGGCGGCAGGAATCGACGTCGTCTTCGTGACCGGGCGCCCGCCCCGCTGGCTGGACCCGCTGCGCGAACGGATAGGCCATGAGGGCACCGTGATCTGCTCCAACGGGGCCATCACCTATGACCTTGCCGCAGACGAGGTCCTGGCCAGCAACCTGCTGCCGCTGGACCAGATGTTTGCTGCCGCCGAAGTGATCCGCGGACTCTTTCCGGCGGTGACCTTCGCCGCTGAAACCGTGGACGGTATCCATCTGGAAGCCGGCTTTGCCGACACCGGGTCCGCGGAGATCCTCGGCGGGATCATCCCGCAACCCCTGCAGGAATCCCTCGCCGGACAGCCCGGAGTGGCTAAGTTCCTGGCCCGTGCCTCCGGTATTTCGCCGGACGATTTCCTCCGCCGGGTGGCACCGGAAGTCGCGGAACTGGTCGCCACCACCCATTCGGCCCCGAGCATGCCGTTGCTGGAAATGTCGCTGCCCGGGCTGAACAAGGCGGTCACGCTCGCTGACTATGCCGCGCGGAAGGGCATTGCCGCCGCAGAAACGGTGGCTTTCGGGGACATGCCCAATGACGTCCAGATGCTGGGCTGGGCCGGCCAGGGCTACGCGATGGCCTCCGGGCATCCGGCGGCGCGGGCGGCGGCGGAGTTCACGGCACCCGGTTTCAATGACGACGGCGTGGCGGTGATCCTGGAGCGGCTTCTTGGCGGCCGGGCAGCCGTCGCAGAAGCTGGTGCGCGGTAATCACCACTGCCAGCCAGGCCGCCCCCAGGGTCCACGCAACCAGCACATCGGTGAGCCAGTGGTGGCCCAGGTAGACCCGGCTTAGGCCCACGGCCAGGGTGAAGGCGGCAGCCACCAGCACCGCAGCGCCCTTCGCGCGGCGGGTCTGCACGTGCAGGATGACCAGGTAGGCGATGATCCCGGCGATCACGAGCGAATTGAGGGTGTGTCCGCTCGGAAATGACGCGGAGGACTCATACGGCGGGACGGCATCGGCCAGGTCCGGGCGGGTCCGTCCAATCAGGGCCTTTCCGGAAACGGTCATCAGCAGTGACCCCGCGGCTGCGGCGGCCGTGAGGATCAGCGGTGTCCAGGAACGCCAGCGCAGACACATCACCAGGACAATCACCCCCGCGATGACCGGCATGCCGATGGTGCCGGCCAGGTTGGTAAATCCTGTCACGGCCGCATCTGCGCCCGGAGTGCGAAGGGTCAGGGCATAGTCCAATGCCGGCCGGTCCAGTCCGGCAACGCCGTCCGCGTCGGTGACGGACTCGTAGACCTCTGCGGACACCAGTGTCAGGGCCAGGGCCGGAAGAAGGCCGACGGCCAGGATCAGCAGCAGGGCCGCACGGGGAGAGGCTGCTTGGCTGACGGCGTGCAGCAGCCGCATGAGCCGGTTTTCCACTGGGGCGGGGTGCTGCGGGCGATCGGGCGTCATGGGTCCAGTATGCCAAGGCGTGCGCCCAGCCAATCCAGGTTGTTTTCCAGCCCGGCCCGCCAGACCAGCCAGGAGTGCCCGCCGGGGAGTTCCTGGAGCTGCACGTCGACGCCGGCGGCCCGGGCTGCCTCATATACCTGCCGCCCTTCCGGACCGTACACCGTGTCCTCACGGCCGACGACGATTTTTCCGGCCAGGCCGGGAAAGGGCATCCGGCCGAACCGGTCCACGGCATTCTGTTCCGCGAAGGCTTTTCCGTCCCCGCCGAAATACGTGTCCAGCAGGGCCTGGTGCCCCTCGGAATCGGTAGGTTCATTTTCCCCGGAAATGTCTACAAAGGTGGGGTAGGCGTCGGGGAAATTGGCGGCCAGCTGCACTGCGCAGGTACCGCCGTAGGAATAGCCTGCCACCGCCCACTGCTGCGGTCCGGCCGTTCCGACACCCAGCTGCTGCTGTATCCAGGCGGGAAGGTCCCGGGCCAGATAGGTGGCGGAGGCGCTGACGGAAGTGTCCATACACAACGGCCAGTTCGGATTGGAGTCATTGCTGGCGTCCGGCATCACCACCACCGGTGCCAGGCCGGCGTGGCGTGAGGCAAAGTCGTCCATCATTTCGGCTATCCGCCCACTGATCAGCCAGTCATTGGGTGACCCCGGCTGCCCGTGGATCAGCACCAGCACCGGCAGGTTTACCGCTCCGGGGTCAGCCAGATAGGCCGGCGGAAGATAGATCAGGGCGGTGGCGGACTTGTACTTGGAGGCGGCCGCCGGAATTTCCGCACGGTACACCCTTCCCTCCCCCGGCATATCCGAGGGCGGAACCCAGGTTCTTTCCGAGGCCGCGGGCAGTGTGGCATCCACGGCGGCGGGCCGGGGCAGCGGATCATCGGTGGCGGACGGCGGATTCACGAGGGACCGGACCGTGGGGTACTGGGCATAGGCGAGGTTCACGGTGCAGGCTACGGCCAGCAGCACGATCAATGCTGCCGCAATGCCGGCCACCCGGCCGGCCAGGGGAGTCCGCCGCCTTACCGCCAGTGCGAAAGCCAGCTGGATACCCAGGATCCCCAACGCCCAGTAAAGGTAAAGGAGCCGGGGAAAAGAAGAATTCCACCAGAGGAATATAACCTCGGCCAGTAGAAACAGCAGCCCCGTGCTGCCGGCGGCGACCAGGACGAAGATCAGGACCCGGCGCACGCCCAGCTTCCTCCCCGCGATCCCGAGCAGGATCAGGGCAGCCGCACCCAGCGTCAGGATGGCAACGGGCAGGAGCCCGTCAATCAGCGACAGGGACATCAGGTCCGTCATGTCCTCAGACCTGACGGTCCACAAGCCGCCGGGCCAACAGGAGGCCCTGGCCCAGGGACAGATCCGGGACGTAGGCCCGGGCCAACGCGTTGGCAATTCCCGGCAGGGACGCCGGGTCCAGGTAGGTCATGAACAACGGAACATACTCCGGAGCAAACTTGGCCTTATACGCCAGCAGGGAGCGGAAGCCATACACGGGTTCCAGAGTTGCACCGAGACGGTCCAGGAACCGGTCCATGGCGGTTTCTTCCCGGGGGCCGGAGTGGCCGGAGGTTCCCTGGGCCCGCGCAAGCGGCGCTCCGGAAAGGCTGAGGAAGCTGTAGCCCTCATCCCTCAGCGACAGCGCCGCGGACGCGATAAGGAAATCCATTCCCAGCCGGAATCCGCTGCTGCGGCGGCGCATGAAGTCCAGGGTCCAGCCGGCCACCGCTCCGTCCCGGTACACCGGAAGCCAGGACGTGACGGCATGCACAGTCCCGTCTTTGTCGAGGGCCAGCAGGCAGCGCACCTCCGGATCATCCAGTTCCTCCAGACCGCCCAGCGTGAAACCCATTTCCGGCATGTCCTTATCCGCCACCCACTCCTCCGAAATGGCATAGAGCTGGTCTTTGACGGCCAGCGGAGCGGAGGGATACCTGATCCACTGCGCGGTGATGCCGTGTTTGCGGGCCTGGTTCAACGCGGTGCGCACATCCTGGAATTTCTTGCCCTTGAAAGCCAGGGAATCCAGCGACAGCATGGTCTCCTCCGCCACCTGGAGCGAGGAGAAACCGAGCCGTTCGCTGGATTCGCGCACCTCCTGGCCCACCGAGTAGAAACACGGGGTCATGCCGTTGGCGGTGCAGAATGCGGCAAAGCCCTCCACCGTCCGGTCCAGCTCCTCCCGGGGACCCACCGGTTCGCCGACAGTCAGCGCCACACCCAGATCCATCCGGTAGGCCACGTAGGAATTGCCGCTGGGGGAGAACCAGTAGTTGTTGCCCTGCCACAGTGTCATCCACGCCATGGTGCTGCCGCCCTGGGTTCGAAGCAGCATTGCAGCGCGGTCCGCATCCGCGGTCCCCGGGCCGTACGGCGGAACCAGGAAGGAACGCAGCAGCAGCACACAGACAAAGATCCAGAAAACCACCCCCACGCCCTCATACAGCAGCACGGCGGGGAGGTTCTCCGGCACCAGCCCGGGGGCCGTGTAACTGACTTCCAGGACGGGAAGGAAACGTCCGGGCAGATCCGCAGCCAGCAGGCCGGACGTTGCCGCGGGGGAGAAACCGTTGCGGTTCAGCAGGCCCGCCCCGAGGTAAACCGCTGCCAGCACAACGGCGGCCAGCGTGACGGCACCCGCAAGCCGCCGGTAGGTGCCCGCCGGCGCGGACACGGGAAAGAACCGCCGCGTAAAGGCAAGCAGCAGCAGCACCGCCAGCGGAACCGCCATGGGAAGCAGGAAGGCTATGTAGCGGCCGGTTCCCGGGGCCAGGGCAGGGGGATCGTCTCCGGACAGCAGCCGGACAACCCGTACCGCCGCCAGCACCGTCATGGCTCCCTGAAGCACCAACGCGGCCAGCCATGCGAACCGGCGGCCCCTCCGCAGGCCCTCGGAAAACACCGCCAGCAGCACCAGAGGCAGGGTGGCCAGGAAAAACGCTGCCGGACCGGCGCGCAGCTGGATGCCCGCAGCGACACACCGGGCATGGCTTTCCTCCGCACACAACTGTGCCAGCTCAGCCGGCGTCCTCACTTCCACATCCGTAACGAGATAACGCAGCACCGAAAGCGGGCCAACGGCATGGCTGCTCAGCGCACTGATGACGGGCCCGGCGGCGGAAGCCAGGACTATCAGTGCCACCAGCACCCGGGCCTCATGCCGGCTGGTGACCAGCCGGCGCGGGAGGGAGGGGCGGCGGCCGGCAAGATAAGGCCCGGACAGCGCACCGGCGGCAGCCGCGCCCAGGACCGTCAGGCTGGAGAAGTTCCCACCGTAAAGGGCCAGCAGAACCAGCAGGACAAACAAAGTAACCCGGAGCCGGCGGCGCCACAGAGTCCCCACCTGCGCGCTCGCAGCGGCCACCGCTGCCGCCAGGAACGCGAGGGGGCCCACAAAGGATTCGGAGACAAGCGCCCGGGACCAGTCACCAATGGAGGCGCTTGTGAGACGGGCAAAACCCGTGGCCAGCACCAGGCCCACAATCTGTCCACCCAACCCGACCAGCAGGAAGCGCCCGGTCCCGAGCCGGCGTTCGGAGGGAACGCCGGCCACCAGCGCCAGGAGGGTTCCACCCAGATATCCCCCCGGACCGCCCGCCCAGAAGCAACACAGAACCAGGGCAGCTGGATTCGAGGCGGCGGTGCCCACGGACACGGTAACCCAGTCCTCCAACGCCCCTTCCGGCCCGGTTCCGAGCGATGACGTCACCACTCCCAGAATCCAGAACAGCGCCAGGAAGGAGAGCGTAGCGGGAGCTGCACGGGCGCTGCCCCGCAGCCGCTTCAGCCGGCGCCTCCAATCAACAGCCGCGAAGCGGGGACGGCTGGCAAACGTGTCAGACACGGTACTGACCTCCACGGGCTAAGCCGGCTGAGGGTAAAACCGTGCCGGTCGCGGTCCTGCCAGTGTATGCGCGTGGATGCGCAGGGGGACTGCCTTCGTCCGGTCCGGCACTTGGTAGGGTTCGAATGTGTTAGCTACCTATCCGTATTTCCGTGCACCGGGCGACGGGCCCCAGACCGTCGCCGTCCGTCCGCCGGCACCCATCGCCCTGGCACACCGGGGTTTCTCCCCGGACGGCCTCGAAAACACCCTGCCGGCCTTCCGAAACGCCGCCGAGCTGGGAATCAGCTATCTGGAAACCGATGTGCGCACCAGCCGGGACGGCATCCTGATGGCTTTCCACGATGAAACTGTTGACCGGCTTTCCGGCGGCGTGACGGGCAGGATCAGCCAGCTGACCCGCAAGGAACTCAACGAGGTACTGATAGGCGGAACGGAACGGATCCCCACCTTCGAGGAACTCCTGACCGAATGGCCCCGAATGCGGCTGAACGTGGACGTCAAGGATGCCGCCGGAGCCCGGCTGCTGGCCGCCCTGATCGAAAAGCATGCTGCACATGACCGGGTCCTCGTGGCTTCCTTTTCGGACGTCCGCCGGCTTCGCACGCTGCGCCTGCTGGGCCGCCCGGCCGCAAGCTCCGCGGGAAGTGCGCTCACCGCCCTGCTGCGCGTGCTGGCCCCGCTGGGGGCGGCCGGCATCCTCGCCCGGGCGGGCCGGTTCCAGTGCGTTCAGGTTCCGTTGTCCTTTGGCCCCGTGTCCGTGGTGACACCCGGTTTTGTCCGCAGCTGCCACCGGGCCGGAATCCAGGTGCATGTCTGGACCATCAATGACCGGCCCACCATGCACCGGCTGCTGGACCTGGGCGTGGACGGCATTGTCACCGACCGTTCGGACCTCCTCGTAGAGGTGCTCACGGAACGCGGTCAATGGCGGTAGGAACTACTTGCGCCGCCATGTGGGTGCCGGCTGGCAGGATGGGCTCATGCGTGTAGTTATTGCTCCGGACAAATTCAAGGGATCCCTCAGCGCGGCGGAGGCTGCCGCAGCGATGGGCGAAGGCGTGCTGGCCGTCTATCCCGACGCCGAAGTCACTGCGGTTCCGGTGGCGGACGGAGGCGAAGGCACCCTCGACGCCGCCCTGCTGGCCGGGGCCGAGCCGCGGAGCACCAGGGTCCGCGGACCGCTCGGCCGCGAAGTGACGGCCGTCTGGGCGCTCACCGGAGATTCGGCCCTGATCGAAACCGCGCGGGCCAGCGGACTGGCCCTGCTGGAGCCCACCCCCGAGACGGCGTTGTCCGCCACCAGCTACGGCTGCGGGGAGCTCATCAGGGCGGCACTGGACAATGGTGCGCGCACCATCATCCTGGGAATCGGCGGCTCGGCAATGACGGACGGCGGTTCCGGCGCCCTGACTGCGCTGGGCCTGAAAATCCTCGACGACGCCGGGACGCCCGTGCCTCCCGGCGGCGCCGGCCTGCTGCGGGCGGCGTCCCTGGACGCTGCAGGGCTGGACCCGAGGCTGGCCGGGGCGGATCTGCGGATAGCCGCGGACGTCACCAACCCGCTGCTGGGGCCGGAAGGCACCGTGTCCGTGTTCAGCAGCCAGAAAGGCGCCGACGCCGCGGCGCAGGCCGTCCTGGAAGAGGCAATGCGCAACTGGGCCCGGCTGCTGGAATCCGCTACCGGCGTCGACGTCGACATTCCCGGCGCCGGCGCAGCCGGCGGCTTCCCTTCCGGGTTCCTGGCCCTTACCCAGGCCTCGGTGAACCCCGGGTTTGAACTGCTCAGTGCGTTCACCGGCCTGGACACGGCCCTCACCCGCTGCGACCTGGTGCTCACCGGGGAAGGTTCCCTGGACGAGCAGTCCCGCTACGGCAAGGCCCCCCTGGAGGTGGCGGTCCGGGCACGGGACGCCGGAATCCCCGTGGTTGCCGTGGCCGGCCGGATCACCCTGACCCCGGATCAGCTGGAGGAATACGGAATCGTTGCGGCTGTCAGCCTGCTGGATGTGGCACCCCGGCCGCAGGACGCCATGGACCAGGCCGCAAAGTACGTCTCCTGGGCCACCCGCCGCGTCCTGGAAGGGGCGTGAGCGGACGCTAGACGAGCCGGCCCGGCACGGACCCGGCATCCTCCTGCGGTTCGTCCGGATCGGTTCCGCGCCAGCGGGCGATTGCCTGCATGCCGTGATAGGCAATCAACGTGGCACCGGTGCCGAGGGCAATGCCGCCGAACTCCAGCCCGCCCACGATCCAGGTGAAGTTCGCAATGGCAACGATCAGTCCCAGGCCTGCGGTCGAGAGGTTGATCGGGTTGGAGAAGTTCACCCGGTTGTCCACCCAGATGCGTACGCCCAGGATGCCGATCATCCCGTAAAGGACGACGCCGGCCCCGCCCAGCACTCCGCCGGGTACGGTGGCGATCATTGCGCCGAACTTCGGAAAGAGACTGAGCAGGATGGCCACGATGCCGGCCACCCAGTATGCCGCCGTGGAGTACACCCGGGAGGCGGCCATCACGCCGATGTTCTCCGCGTACGTGGTGGTGGCCGACCCGCCGCCGGAGCCGGCCAGCATGGTGGCCAGGCCGTCGGCCATCAGCGCCCGCCCGGCGTACGGGTCCAGGTCCCGGCCCGTCATCGCGGCCACGGACTTCACATGCCCCACATTTTCCGCCACCAGCACCAGGACGACCGGCACGAAAAGGCCAATCACGGAAACATGGAAGGTGGGGGACATGAACTCCGGCAGCCCGATCCACGCGGCGTCACCGATGGCCTGGAAATCCACCTCGCCCTGCAGCATGGCTGCGATGTAGCCGGCGACGACGCCCACCAGGATGGAGAGCCGGCCCAGGAACCCCTTGAACAGGACCGTGGTGAGCAGGATGACGACCACGGTGACGGTGGCCGTCAGGGGCCCCTGTTCAAAGTTGTCCCTCGCGGACCCGGCAAGGTTGAGTCCGATGAGGGCCACGATGGTGCCGGTGACCACCGGGGGCATCAGGACCTGGATCCAGCGGGTGCCGGCCAGTTGTGCCGCCAGCCCGACCAGGAACAGCGCAAAACCGGCCATGATGATCCCGCCCAGGGCACCGCCCGGACCGTGCTGGTTGGTGGCCGCACCGATCGGGGCGATGAACGCAAAGCTTGAACCCAGGTAGCTGGGGACCCGCCCGGCGGTGATGATCAGGAACAGGATGGTTCCGATACCGGAGAACAGCAGGGTGGTGGCCGGGGGGAACCCGGTCAGGAGCGGCACGAGGAACGTTGCCCCGAACATGGCCACCACATGCTGGGAACCGATACTGATGGTCCGCGGCCAGCTCAACCGTTCCTCCGGGGCAACATAGGCGCCCGGCCGGATGGTCTTGCCGTCTCCGTGAAGGGTCCAGTCCATACCGAATCTGCTCATTATGGTGCCTTCCGGACAATATGGTGTTTAAGCAAAATTCTAGCTGTCCGCCGATGACCGGGATGCTACGTTGCATAGGAAGTATCCAGGGTTACAGCAAAGAACCCTGGCCACCTACCGACAACGGAGCAGCATGAGCATTTCAGCGGCAGGACGTGTAGTTCTCATCACCGGTGCAGCCATGGGCATGGGGCGGCTGTACGCCGAGCGCGCCGTGCGCGGCGGGGCGGCAGCGGTGGTGCTGTGGGACCTCAATGCCGAGGCCCTGGAGGAAACCGCAGGGCAGCTGCGGGAAAGGGGGTCGTCGGCGATCCACCCCTACGCGGTCGACGTCGCTTCCCTGGCGGACATCACCGCTGCCGCCGAGCGGGTGGGCCGGGAGGTCGGCATTCCCGACATCCTGATCAACAATGCCGGGATCGTCCGCGGAAAGTACTTCTGGGAACATGACCCGGAAGCGGACATCGACGCCGTGATGCAGGTCAATACCCTGGCCCCCATGCAGGTGACCCGGGCCTTCCTTCCCGGCATGATTGAACGGCGCACTCCGGCGCGCATCCTCAACGTCGCCTCGGCGTCCGGCACGCTCTCCGTGCCCAAAATGAGCGTCTACACGGCCTCGAAGTGGGCAGTGATCGGCTGGAGCGACTCCATGCGGCTGGAACTGGATGAATCCGGAAACGGCCACGTGGCCGTAACCACCCTCATTCCCAGCTACATCAAGACCGGCATGTTCGAAGGCGCCCGCGGGCCGCTGCTGACGCCCCTGATGGAACCTGAGTATGTGGTGGACAAGGCCTGGGAGGCCTTGCTGGCAGGGAAGCCGCGCCTCCAGCTGCCGTGGACCGTGGCCCTGGGCAGTGCCCTGCGCAACGTCCTGCCCCAGCCCGCCTGGGACGTGGTGGCCGGACGCGTGTTCAAGGTCTACCAGTCCATGGACCATTTCACGGGGCGTAAACCGGAAACCTCCGCCGCCGGTGAAGGCGCCCGCTCATGAGCAAAACGGTTTCGGCGTTCCCGGATACCTTTCCGGCGGACATTCCGGCGCTGCTGGTGAAGCTGCGGGAAACCTATGGGTCCGGGCGTACCCGTCCGGTCGCCTGGCGGCGGGAGCAGCTCCAGGGACTCATCCGGTTGTTTGACGAGCGGGAACAGGAACTGGCGGACGCCCTGGCAGCGGACCTGGGCAAGAACCCGCTCGAAAGCTACGTCACCGAACTTTCGCTGGTGCGGGCCGAAGCGGAACATGCGCTGAAGCACCTGGACAAGTGGACCCGCAGCCGCCGCGTTCCGGTCCCGCCCGGCCTGCTGCCGGCGTCGGCCCGGACCGAACCGCAGCCGCTGGGCGTGGTGCTGATCATCGGCCCCTGGAACTATCCGGTGCAGCTGGTCCTGGCGCCGCTGGTCGGTGCCCTGGCCGCCGGCAACGCGGCCGTGCTCAAACCCAGCGAACTGGCCCCGGCGACGTCGGCAGCGCTGGCGGACCTGCTGCCGCGCTATGTGGACGCGGACGCGGTGGCCGTGGTCCAGGGCGGACAGGAAACCAGCACAGCGCTTTTGAAGGAACAGTTCGACTCGATTTTCTTCACCGGCGGGGAACGCGTGGGCCGGATTGTCCTGCAGGCCGCCGCGGAACACCTCACTCCGGTCACCCTGGAGCTGGGCGGGAAATCGCCCGCAGTGGTGCTGGACGGGAACTGGGCAGTTGTTGCCCGCCGCCTGGTCTTCGGAAAACTGCTCAACGCCGGGCAGACCTGCGTCGCCCCGGACTACGTTTTGGTGACGAAGGAGGCCGCACCGGCACTGAAGAAGCACCTGGTGCGGGCCGTCGCGGAGCAGTTCGGCAAGGACCCGTCCCGCAGCAAGGACCTGGGCCGGATCGTGAACGAGCAGCACTGGGAACGGCTGGTGGGTCTGCTGGAGAGCGGAACCATCCTCTCCGGCGGGCACAGCGACCGCGGCAGCCTGTATCTGGAGCCGACCATCCTCACCGACGTCGCCCCGGATTCGCCCGTGATGCAGGAAGAAATCTTCGGACCTGTCCTGCCCATCATCGAAGTGGAAGACCTGGACGAGGCCATGAAGTTCATCGGCTCCCGTCCCGTACCGCTGGCCGCCTATCTGTACAGCAACTCCGCCGCGCACCGGAAGGCCTTCGAGGAGGGGGTGCGGGCCGGCAGCATCAGCCACAACGCCAGCACCGTGCAGCTTGCCGTGCCGGGCCTGCCGTTCGGCGGGGCGGGTGCCAGCGGCACCGGGGCCTACCACGGGAAGTACACGTTCGACACGTTCAGCCAGCTGCGGCCCGTCTTCACCAAGGGCACCCTGGTGGACACGCTCCGGTTCGCGTATCCGCCCTACACGGGGCTGAAGAAACGGGTCCTGCGCCGGCTGCTGTGACCTGCTGCTGCGGATAAACGGAAGGGGTGCACCGTCCGGTGCACCCCTTCCGTCTATCGGCGGCGCCTAGGAAATGACGCCGTCCACAATGGCCTTGGCTTCGGCCTGGACCTGGTGCAGGTGCTCCTCGCCCTTGAAGGACTCGGCGTAGATCTTATAGACGTCCTCGGTACCCGACGGGCGGGCGGCAAACCAGGCGTTCTCCGTGGTCACCTTCAGCCCGCCGATGGGCGCACCGTTGCCCGGCGCCTCGGTCAGGCGGGCGGTGATTTCCTCGCCTGCCAGAGTGGTGGCGGTGACGTCCGACGGCGAGAGCTTGGCCAGCGCTGCCTTCTGCTCCCGGGTGGCGGGTGCGTCCACGCGTGCATATTCCGGATCGCCGAACCGGCTGGTCAGCTCGCGGTACCGCTGGGACGGCGTTTTGCCGGTCACGGCGGTCATTTCGGAGGCCAGCAGCGCCAGCAGGAGGCCGTCCTTGTCGGTGCTCCAGGGCCGGCCGTCGAGCCGGAGGAAGGAGGCGCCCGCGGATTCCTCGCCGCCGAACGCGGCCTCACCGGAGAGCAGGCCCGGCACGAACCACTTGAAGCCCACCGGGACCTCCATGAGGACCCGCCCCAGATCAGCGGTGACCCGGTCGATCATGGAGGAGGAGACGAGGGTCTTGCCCACCACGGCATCCGCGCTCCATCCGGACCGGTTGCGGTACAGGTAGTCGATGGCGGTGGCCAGGTAGTGGTTCGGGTTCATGAGTCCCGCGTCCGGGGTGACAATGCCGTGGCGGTCGGAGTCGGCGTCGTTGCCGGTGGCAATGTCGTACTGGTCGGCGCGGGCAATCAAGGAGGCCATGGCATAGGGCGAGGAGCAGTCCATGCGGATCTTCTCGTCCCAGTCCAGCGTCATGAAGGCCCACTGCGGGTCCACATTGGGGTTGACCACCGTGAGGTTCAAGTGGTGCTGTTCCGCGATGGCGCCCCAGTAATCCACGGAGGCTCCGCCCAGGGGATCGGCGCCGATGTGCAGCCCGGCGCTGCGGATCGCATCCAGGTTCAGCACCGCGGGAAGGTCCTCAACGTAGCGCTGGAGGAAGTCGTAGGTGCCCACCGAATCGGCCAGGCGTGCTTCGCCCACGGGAATGCGTTTTACCCCGTCCAGGCCGTTTTCCAGCAGCTGGTTGGCGCGGTCGGCAATCCAGTTGGTGATGTCCGAACCTGCGGGTCCGCCCGTGGGCGGGTTGTACTTGAAGCCGCCGTCCGCCGGCGGATTGTGCGAAGGGGTGACCACAATGCCGTCCGCCTGCTCCGTGCGGGTGGAATTGTGCACCAGGATCGCATGGCTCACCGCCGGCGTGGGGGTGAACCCGTTGCGCGCATCAATGAGCACATTCACCCCGTTGGCGGCCAGGACCTCCAGCGCAGTGTTCTGCGCCGGTTCGGACAGGGCATGGGTGTCCTTGCCCATGAACAGCGGTCCCGTGATGCCCGCAGAGGTGCGGTATTCCACGATGGCCTGGGTGATCGCGGCGATGTGCCGCTCGTTGAAAGCTCCGTTGAGGGAGGATCCGCGGTGCCCTGAGGTACCGAAGACAACGCGCTGGGCAACGTTGGCCGGATCCGGGACGACGTCGTAATAGGCGTCCAAAAGCGCGGTGAGATCTACAAGGTCGGAAGGTTCGGCACGCTGGCCGGCACGATTAGACATACCCCTAAGCATGCCAAACAAACGGCGCCGGCGGCAGACACGGGCCTGTACGTAGCCTGCCGCCCGGCCGCGCGGGCCTACCAGAGACGGCTGCTGGCTATCCGGGCGCCCTCTCCCAAAGTGGCCAGCTTCGCTGCCGCAATCTGCGGATGCACCCGTCCGCCCAGGCCGCAGTCCGTGGAAGCGATGACGTTTTCCCGTCCCACCAGCCGGGCGAACCGCTCAATCCGGTCCGCGACGAGCTCAGGATGTTCCACCACGTTGGTGGCATGGGAGACGACGCCGGGGATGATTACCTTGCCGTCCGGCAGTTTGGTGTCTTCCCAGACCCGCCATTCGTGCTCGTGCCGCACATTGCCGGCTTCGAAGCTGTAGCCGCCGGCGTTGATCTTCAGCAGGGTGTCCACCAGATGGCGGAACTCGATGTCGGTGGTGTGCGGGCCGTGCCAGGATCCCCAGCAGAGGTGGAAGCGGATCTGCTCCTCAGGCAGGCCGCGCAGGGCGTAGTTCAGCGCCTCCACCCGGATTTCGGTGAACCGCAGGTAATCCTCCACAGACGGTTCCGGATTGATCTGGTCCCAGTTCTCGGCAATGGAGGGGTCATCGATCTGCACAATCAGGCCGGCGTCGACAATCGCCTTGTACTCCTCGCGCATCGCATCCGCGCAGGCGTAGATGAACTCTTCCTCGGTGGCGTAGTAATCGTTGGCGATCCGCGAACAGGATCCGGGGGACAGCGACGCCAGGAATCCTTCCGACAAACCGGCGGAGGCCAGCCCGGTCTTGAGGTGGGCGATGTCCCCGGCCACGGCGTCGTGCCCGGTGTAGTTCACCGGACCCGTCACCTTGGGGAAAACCTTCTGCTTGCCGGTGGTGATGCCGGAGGAGGGATCGGTATAGGCCGCGGAGAAACGCCGGCGGTCGCGGCGGTCGCCGAAACTGGTGAGGACAACCTTGCCCGGCTCCGAGCGCCGCGGCTCCATCTCCCAGATCCCGGTCTCGGCAACACTCAGGCCGCTGAGCCGGGCAAAGGAATAGGACCACCAGGCCCCGTAGTCCACCTCGGCTGACATCGCGTGCCCATACTCGCCGTCGTTCGGGATGTCGATGCCGGCCTGCTGCTGGCGGCGCACCAGATCGGTGACGGCTTCCTGCAGCAGCTCCGCGTATCCGTCCGTGTCTTCCGGGGAGGTTTCACGGGCCGCATTTGCGGCGAGGAGTTCGGGAGTCCGGGGAAGGGATCCGGCGTGGGTGGTCAAAATTCGGTCGGTGCTTTTGCGCATGGCGATCCTTGGGAACTGGTGCTCTTGCCCGCACCGGACGCCTGAAAAGGCGGTGCAGGCCGCTTCGTCATCCGAACCACCCGCGAAGCATGGGGTTGGTGCACGGCCAAGTCGGAGCTTGGCGGCCGTGTCTCCTGAAGCTGGTGCCCATCCTAACCACGCCCCGGGTCGTGGACCAAGCATGTGACGGAAGCAAAAAGGACGGCGGTGCCGGAGGATTTCCGGTACCGCCGTCCTTGGGAAGGCGCTGGTATTGCCGTGCTGCTAGCGCACGCCGCCCATCTGCTTCTTGATGGCCGGAGTGGCCACTGCCAGGGCGATGCCCAGAACAATGGCCGTTCCGCCGCTGAACAGGAAGTAGCTGACCTCGGTCTCGGGGTCGTAGAACTGTGCCAGCCAGCCGGCAAGGGTGGTGCCCAGGGAAACCGACAGGAAGAACAGCGCCACCATCTGGGTCCGGAAGATTTCCGGTGCAAGCTTGGTGGCGACGGACAGGCCGATCGGGGAAATGAACAGTTCCGCGAACGTGAACAGGAGCAGGATGCCGACAATAGCCAGCAGCGGCGTGCTGTTGGGGCCGCCGCCGGAGAACGGGATGAAGGCCAGGAACGCCAGGCCCATGACGGCCAGGCCCAACGCGAACTTCAGCGGTGAGGAAGGCTGCCGATTGCCCAGCTTGGTCCAGACCGCGGCAAATACCGCAGCGAAGATGATGATGAAGATCGGATTGATCGACTGCACCCAGCTCGGCGGCATTTCCCACCCGAAGATGCGCCGGTTCAGGGAGGTGTCGGCGTACAGGGCCACCACGGTGAACTGCTGCTGGAACAGGGCCCAGAAAGCGGCACTGGCAATAAACAGCGGCATGAAGGAGTACACGCGCCGGCGTTCAAGCCGGCCGACCTTCGGGCTGCGCAGAATGATCACGAAGTACGCGATGGATGCCACGATGGCCACCGTGGCCATGACCACGGCCAGGTTCTCCGCCTTGAGCAGGCCGAACACAACGGCCAGGGCTATGATGACGATGACTGCAGCAACAATGCCGCCCATCACGCCGTACTTGCGCCGCGGCAGGGGGTTGGTGACCTGGTGTGCGGTTTCGGGCAGGTACTTGCGGGTCAGGCCGTACTGGACCAGGCCGATGGCCATGCCGATGGCGGCCAGGCCGAAGCCGTAGTGGAATCCGAGGCGGACCTGCAGAAGGCCGGTCAGCAGGGGGCCGACCAGGGCGCCGAGGTTGATGCCCATGTAGAAGAGGGAGAAACCGGCGTCGCGCCGTTCGTCCTTCTCCTCGTACAGGGTGCCCACCAGCGACGTGGCGTTGGCCTTGACGCCGCCGGAACCGAGGGCGATCAGGATCAAACCGGCCGCGAGCCCCACCGAGCCCGGGAGGACCGCGAGGGAGATGTGGCCGAGTACAACGATCGCGGCGGAGTAGAAGAGCACCCGCTCCGATCCGAGCACGCGGTCGGCAAGCCACGCGCCGACGATGGTGGAAAGGTACACGCCACCGCCATAGGCGCCGACCAGGGAGACGGCAATGGCTTCGTCGATGCCGAGGCCGCCGTCGGTGGTGCTGTAGTACATGTAGTACAGCAGGATGCCCTGCATGCCGTAGAAGGAGAATCGCTCCCACAGCTCAACACTGAAGAGGTTGGCCAACATCCGGGGATGGCCGAAGAAGGTTTTACGCGCTTCTCTTACGCCTGGGGTACTGGGGGTATGGCTCACGCACTAATATTCCCACCTGCCGGGCACGGTCTTGCAGCCCCAACCAAAAGAATCCGCAGGAGACAAGGAAGCTTGCGGTTCGCCGCGTGCCGAAGCTCACAGGCAAAACGGGTGAATCCGCCCTCGTTACATGCGAGTGGGCCTGCATGACGGAAGGATTTGCGCGGAGGGGCCGGAATTCCCTAGCCGGACGCCCGGTTGGCAGTGGTATGGCCAGCCTCAGTGTTCCCGTCTCCATCCTCGACCGAGCCCACATCCGTGAAGGCTTTTCGGAAACCGATGCCCTCTCGGCTGTACTTGAGCGGGCGGAAGCGGCCGAAGAAACAGGGTACCGGCGGTTTTGGGTGGCGGAGCACCACGCGGTGGCCGGAATTGCCGGCTCGGCACCCGCCGTCCTGATGGCGGCATTGGCGGCACGCACCAACAGCATCCGGATCGGCTCCGGCGGCGTGATGCTGCCGAACCACCAGCCGCTGGTCGTGGCCGAGCAGGCGGCGACGCTGCAGGCCCTGTATCCCGGCCGGATTGACCTCGGGCTGGGGCGCTCCCTCGGTTTCACCCCGGCGGTGCGGACCGCGCTGCGCGCAGGCCCGGAGGACGCGGAGCAGTTCGAGGAGCATCTGGCGCAGCTGCTCGCTTACCTCGACGGCAGCGGGCCAATCACTGCCCGTCCCCGGGACCGCGGACGGACGCCGGTGTTTGTGCTGGCCACCGGAACCGGCGTTGAAATAGCTGCACGGGCGGGGCTCGGTGTCGTCCTGGGCGGCCCCGCACTGTTCCGCCGGAACAGCGCGGGGCAGACGGGTGCACTGGAGCGGTACCGGAGGGCATTCCGTCCCTCGGACCGCTTTCCCCGCCCCTACGTGCTGGCGGCAGTCAACGTTGCGGTGGCCGGCAGCGAGACTGCCGCACGGGAACTGCTGCTCCCCGAGGCCCAGGCCCTGGCCGATTCCCGGACCAAAGGTGTTTTCCCTGCCCTGTCCGGCGCCGGAAACCGAACCTCCTCGTCCGCCCGGTGGCAGGATCTGGTCCGTGCCACCCTCGAGACCTCTGTCTACGGAACTCCGGGACAGGTGCAGGCCCGGCTGGAGGAACTGGCGGCTTCCGCATGGGCGGACGAGCTGCTGGTGACCGGCGGGGCCTTCGACATTGAGGGCCAGCGGGAGTCGGACCGTCTGCTGGCCGGCCTCTTCTAGCTCCGGTCAGTAGCCCAGCTGGACTGCCACGGCCAGGAGATCCGCTTCCGCACCGGGGCGGCCGATCAGCTGGACGCCCATCGGCAGCCCCGCAGCAGTATCCCAAACCGGCAGGGTAATGGCGGGAAGCCCGCAGACATTAACCATGGAGGTGAAGGGGGAGTACAGGCACTGCCGTGCGTAATCCTCATCCGCCCGGTCTTCCGCCCCGCCGCTGTCACTGCCATACCAGCCGACCGGCCGAGGCGTCATGCCCAGGGTGGGTGTCAGGATCATGTCGTAGGCGCTGTACTGCCGGATGGTCTCCGTTTCGAAGGTCCGCAGGACGTCGACGGCGGTGACCAGTTCCGCGGCAGTGCGCCGGAGCGCCCGCTGCCGCATGACGGCCGCCAGGTCGCTCAGCCGCTCTGCACCGCCTTCCGGCAGGGAGAGGGCGGCCAATGACGCGGTCCAGACCACCTGGAAGGCTTCCGGATACCCCTCGTCATAAACCAGGTCGGTGTCCACCAGTTCGTGGCCGGCGCCGGTGAGGGCGGCGGCGGCGGCGTCGAGCGCCTGCAGCGCCTCCGGGTCCAGCCGGATGTCCAGCCGGGACTCGAACGGAGACCGGGTGCTGACCCCGATTCGGAACTGCCCCTCGGCGCGCAGGGCGGCTGCCAGGAACGTTCCCCCGGCCGGGGATGCGCCGGTGGCGCGGTAGTGGGGTTCATCGACCATGGCATCCAGCAGCAAAGCGGCGTCCGCAGCGTTCCGGGCCAGCGGCCCGGCCACCACAAACTGGCCCAGATCCTGCTGGCCGGAGCCGGAGGGAATCCGCCCGCGGTTGGGTTTCAGGCCCACCAGGCCGGTTGCCGCCGCGGGGATGCGGACGGAGCCTCCTCCGTCGGTGCCGGGTGCAAAGGGAATCAGCCCGGCCGCGACTGCGGCTGCGCTGCCGCCGGACGAGCCGCCCGGGCTGAGGCGCGTATCGCGCGGGTTCCGGGCGGGCGGCCCTACAAAGTTTTCGCTGTAACTGCTGAGGCCGAATTCCGGCACCTGGGTCTTACCCAGGCTGATGGCCCCTGCGCGGCGCAGGACGGCCGGAAGAGGCGCGTCCTCCTGTGCCGTCCACGGAACCAGGGTGGCACTGCCCAGGGTGGTCCGGACACCTGCAACATCGGTCAGGTCCTTGTGTGCCAGGGGCATCCCATGCAGCAGGCCCAGCTGTTTTCCGCGGGCACGGTGCGCATCCGCGGACCTTGCTTCAGCCACGGCGAGTTCCGGCGTCGGTGTCAGGAAGGCACCCAGCGCCGGGTTGAGCTCGTTGATGCGTTCCAGATAATGGACGGTGACTTCTTCGGCACCAAGTTCGCCGGAGGCCAGGGCATCCCGCAGTTCGACGGCGGTCAGTTCGTGGGGAGCGGGCATTGCCTGCCTTTCGGTGCGTGCGGGTGCCGGGGGTTTGTTCTCTCGGACCGCGTCCCACTATAGGCTGGAGAAAACGGCCCCCTGCGGCGGCCCGGGCGTGCCCGGACTGCGGTGCGGGGCGACACCCCGTATGACAGTGAGGGCAGCCATGACCGAGATGCAGAGCGTAACCGTAGACACCATTCCCGAGGGAGCGAAAATCCTCGACGTCCGGGAAGACTACGAATGGGAAGCCGGCCACGTCGACGGCGCCCTCCACATTCCGCTCGACCGGCTGCCCGATGCCCTCGATGAGCTCGACCCGGACCAGGACCTCGCCGTCATCTGCCGCACCGGTGGCCGCAGCGCCCGCGCCACGCAGTGGCTGGAGTCCAACGGGTACTCCGCCGTCAACGTCAACGGCGGCATGGGTGCCTGGCTCGAAGCGGGCAAGCCCATGGTTTCCGACAACGGGCAGGAACCGACCGTTAAATGACCTCCGCCGCCGACACCCAGGCCCCGCACCACCCCGGCCCGCTGGGGGAAACCGTGGTTTATGCCTACCTCGGCCCGGAGGGCACATTCACGGAGGCGGCCCTGCTGAGTATTCCGGGCGCGCAGGACGCCATCCGTCTTCCGGCGCCCAGCGTGAACTCCGCGCTGGAAATGGTCCGCTCCGGGCGGGCCTCCGCTGCAGTGGTGCCGATCGAGAACTCCGTGGAAGGCGGCGTCAGCGCCACCCTCGATGCGCTGTCCGCCGGAACTCCGCTGCGGATCCTGCGCGAGGTCCTGGTGCCCATCACCTTTGTGCTGGCCGTGCGCCCGGGTGTGGCACTGGCCGATATCCGCACGGTCTCCACCCATACGCACGCCTGGGCGCAGTGCCGGGACTGGGCCGCAGTGAATATTCCCGAGGCGGAATATCTTCCTTCGGCCTCCACGGCGGCGGCGGCCGTGGAACTCAGCGAAGCGGACCCGTCCTTTGACGCTGCGATCTGCGCCCCGCTGGTGGCGCAGCGGCTCGGGCTGGAAGTCCTGGCCGAGGACATCGGCGATGTCCGGGACGCCGTCACCCGCTTCGTGATGATCAGCCTGCCGGGGCTGCTGCCCGAACCCACCGGTTCCGACAAAACCACCCTGGTGATTCCCCTGCCGGAGGACCACCCGGGCGCGCTGATGGAAATACTCGAGCAGTTCTCCTCGCGGGGGGTGAACCTGAGCCGGATCGAGTCCCGCCCCACGGGGATGTTCCTCGGCGACTACTTCTTCAGCATCGACGCCGACGGCCATGTGGCCGATGCCCGGATGGCCGACACCCTGAAGGGCCTGCACCGGATCAGCCCGGATCTGCGGTTCCTGGGGTCATACCCGCGGGCGGACCACCGGGAAACCGAAATCTCCCGGCACACCAGCGACGAGGCGTTCCGCGCCGCCGACATTTGGCTTGAATCCCTGCTGAACGGATACTAGGGCCATACGCTGCGGCGGAACCGGTCCGCAGCGGGCGAAAGGTGCGGACCATGGCTCGGCTTCGGCGAAGCAACTGTGAACATCCCGGGTACTCCCGGCGGCGCTGGGGCAAGGGCTTCAGCTACCGTGACCTCCGCGGCAACGTCATCGCCGACCGTGCGGTGCTGGCCCGGGTCCGTTCGCTTGCCATCCCGCCGGCCTGGACGGACGTCTGGATCAGCCCCTACGCCAACGGCCATATCCAGGCCACCGGAACGGATGGTGCCGGGCGCAGGCAGTACATTTACCATCCGCACTGGCGGGAAATGAAGGACCGGGAGAAGTTCGACCGCGCCCTGGCCTTCGCCCAGTCCCTGCCTGCGGCACGCCGCCTGATCACCAAGTACCTGCGGATGGAAGGCAGCACCTCGGAACGTGCCCTGGCGGCAGCGCTGCGGATCGTCGACGCCGGCGCGCTGCGGGTCGGCGGCGCCAGATACGCCGAAGCCAACGGCTCCTACGGCACCACCACCCTGAGGATTGAGCACGTTCATCTGGAGGGTGCTGCGGTCCGCTTCGACTTTCCCGGCAAAAGCGGCCAGGAATGGCATACCTCGATGACGGACGCCGATCTCGCGCGTGCCCTCGAGCCGATGCTCCGGCGCCCGGACGCTGACACCGCACTTGCCTACCTCGGTGCAGACGGCGCCTGGCACAGCGTCGATGCGGCGCAGCTGAATGCCTTCCTGAAGGAGGTCACCGGAGGGGATTTCAGCGCCAAGGATTTCCGCACCTGGCAGGCCACCGTCGTGGCCGCAATGTCGCTGGCCCGGCAGGGGTCCGAAGCCGCGACTAAGCGCGCCCGGCAGATGGCCGTAGCCGCCACGGCGCGGGACGTAGCGGAGCATCTCGGCAACACGCCCGCCATTGCCCGGAAGTCATACATTGATCCGCGGGTGGTGGACCGTTTCTATGACGGCGAAGTCATTCCGGTCACCGGGTTTTCAGCCTCGGAGACGGCCGTACGCCTGATGCTCCAGGAGTAGCCGGGGTTTCCGCCGGAGGCGGCAATAAGTATGCTGATGGAAGGCGCGCGCAGTATTGGCGCACTGGACAACCACCCCAACGAAGGAAGGTGCCGGCATGAGCGAGTACCCCAATGAAGAAGAACAGCTCAAGGACCCGAAGCCCAGCGGTGTTTCCACCAATGACGACAATTACCGCGGTGACGTTGGAGACCAGGGCAACGACATCCGGTTCGCCGAGGAGGAAGCCCTGATCCGTGACCAGGCGTCCAAGTCCTCGCTCTCCGACGATGAGGGCAAGTACACCGACGCCGACGGCGCCCGGACGGACAGGGACCGCGAAGGCGGCTACACCGACTCCGAGGGGACGCAGGACGGCAAGTAACGTCCTTCTGTCTTAGCGGCACCGCACCCCGGGGGTGCGGTGCCGTTTTACGTTCCGGGCGCCAGGACGGGGGAGGGCGGAACACGGACCAGCAGGGCGCCCGCGTCCACCTCGACGGTAATGGCGGTGGCGGAACCGGTGAGGTCTCCGTCGAGCTGGGTCTGGGTGGGTTCCGCGACGGTTACCCTGATTTTCTTCACCCGGTGGTGGTGGATCACCGGGAGGTCCTTGGGATAGCGCGTCATCACTTTTCCTGCCACCCAGGCCCAGCCCAGGACGCTGCGCGGGCTCATGATGATGGCGTCCAGCAGCCCGTCATCCACCACCGCGTCCGGAATGAAGTCGATTCCTGCCGGCAGGCGGCCGGTGTTGGCCACCAGCACGCTGTGGACCTTCTGCGACTGCGGCGGGCCGTCGTCAATGCTGACGGTCATGCGGGTGCGGCGCCCCGGCAGCAGGCGGACGCCGGCCTCGCTGTAGGCCAGCCAGCCCACCCGCTTTTTCAGCTCATCCCGGGTGGCTGCAATGACCTGCGCATCCAGGCCGATTCCGCCCATCACCAGGAACGCGTTGTGGGAGCTGTGGCCGGTTGCCTCATTCTCCAGCAGGATCGATGCCATATCGATCTGCCGCACGTCCCCGTGCAGGGCGTTGCGGATATTGCCGGTCAGGTCCGCCACCGAGATGTCCAGGTTCCGGGCCAGCAGGTTGCCGGTACCCAGCGGAATCAGTCCCAGGGCGGCTCCCGAATGGGCCACGGCCCGGGAGACCTCGCGGATGGTGCCGTCGCCGCCCGCTGCGAGGACGACGTCGGCCCCGGACTCCAGCGCCTGCAGCGCCTGCAGGTAACCGGGGCTGTCCACAGTGGTTTCCAGGATCAGCGGCGGATCCCAGCCCGCAAGGTCGCAGGATGCCCGCAGCAGCGCTGCAGCGTCGGGCGCCAGTGCCTTGATCGGATTGATGACCATGGCGACCCGCTGGTGCGCGGCTCCCCGCGGGGCGAAGACCGCCGCATCCGCCGCCGCCCGCTTCCGGCTTCGGTTGCCGATGATGACCCACGTCGCCGCGGAGGCTAGCAGGGCGGCGCAGAGGACCAGGAAGAGCGTGATTTCAACGGGCATGATGCCTCCCAGAATAGCCGCCGCGGGGCGCCGCCAAGGCCGGGCGGGTTTTCGGTACTCTTGAGACGTGATCGATGTAAATGAGCTCCGCGAAAATCCTGAAAAATTCCGAGCCTCGCAGCGTGCCCGGCTGGCCGACGAGAGCATTGTGGACGCGATCATTTCCGCGGACGCCGCCCGCCGTGATGCCCGGACCCGCTATGAGACCCTGCGTGCCGAACAGAATGCCTTCGGCAAGCGCGTTGCCGCCGCCAAGGGCGAAGAGAAGCAGGCACTTCTGGCCGAGGTGAAGGAACTGGCCGGCGCGGTCAAGGCCGCCGGCGCCGAAGCTGACGCCATCCAGGCGGAATCCGATGCACTGCTGCGCCGGATCCCGAACCTGGTGTCCGACGGTGTCCCCGTTGGCGGCGAGGACGACTTCGAGGTCGTCAAGACCGTCGGCACGCCCCGCGACTTCGAGGCCGAGGGCTTTGCTCCGCGCGACCACCTGGAGATCGGTGAGCTGCTGGGCGCCATCGACATGGAACGCGGCGCCAAGGTCTCCGGTTCCCGCTTCTACTTCCTGCGCGGCGTGGGCGCCCGCCTGGAACTGGCCCTGCTGAACATGGCCATGGACCAGGCCGTGAAGGCCGGGTTTGTCCCGATGATTACCCCCACCCTGGTCCGTCCGGAGACGATGCAGGGCACCGGTTTCGACGTGGCCCACGACGCCGAGATCTACCGGCTGGCTGAAGATGACCTGTACCTGGTGGGCACTTCGGAGGTGCCGCTGGCCGGTTACCACGCGGATGAGATCCTTGAGCTCGACGGCGGACCCGTCCGCTACGCCGGCTGGTCCTCCTGCTACCGCCGTGAAGCCGGATCCCACGGCAAGGACACCCGCGGCATCATCCGCGTGCACCAGTTCAACAAAGTGGAAATGTTCGTCTACACCCGGCCGGAAGACGCTGCTGAAGAGCACCGGCGCCTGCTGGCCTGGGAAGAGGAAATGCTGGCCAAGGTCGAACTGCCCTACCGGGTCATCGACACGGCCGCCGGTGACCTGGGCATGTCCGCGGCACGGAAGTTCGACTGCGAGGCCTGGGTCCCCACCCAGAACGCCTACCGCGAGCTGACCTCCACCTCCAACTGCACCACCTTCCAGGCCCGCAGGCTGAACATCCGCGAACGCCAGGGCGAAGGCAAGGGCACCCGCGCCGTCGCCACCCTGAACGGCACCCTGGCCACTACCCGCTGGATTGTCGCCATCCTGGAACACCACCAGAACCCGGACGGCTCGGTGAACGTGCCGGCCGCCCTCCAGCCATACCTGGGCGGACTGGAAGTCCTTCCGGTCCTCTAAGGTCCGGGAAAGACCGCGTCCGCACCAAAACGGCGGGACCTGCCACAGGTCCCGCCGTTTGCGTCCCCGCCGCCGCACTCCTATGGCCTGTCTCCTACCGCCATCCCGGTGAGGGATGTTTAGATAAAACGATGACAACACTGAGTACAGCTGGCATCGAAGACCAGCAGGCACCTGACAAGCGGCACCTCGTAGCGCTGGACGTGGACGGCACCCTCGTGGACCACGACGGCCACATGTCCCCGGGCGTGCGCGTCGCCGCGCGCGACGCCATCGAGGCGGGCCACCATCTGGTGATTGCCACAGGAAGGTCCTACGGGGCGGCGCTGCCCATCCTCGAACTCCTTGGCCTGACCACGGGATACTGCGTCTGCTCCAACGGCGCCGTGACCCTGCGCCTGGACCCGTCACTGGAGGACGGCTACGAAGTGCTGGACCGGGTGGTCTTTGACCCGAAGCCGGCGCTGGCTGCGCTCCGGGCCAAACTGCCGGCCGCCAAATTCGCGCTGGAGGACGCTGAAGGGCGGTTCCTGTCCACGGAACGATTCCAGGACGCCAGCTTCGGCGCCGAGGCCCTCGCCGTGGACTTCGAAACCCTGCTGGACGTGCAGGCAGTCCGCGTGGTGGTCTTCAGCACCGACAGCACCGCGGAGGAATTCGGCTCGGCCGTACAGGCAATCGGCCTGCACGGGGTGACGTATTCCGTCGGATGGACCGCCTGGCTGGACATTGCCGCGGCGGGCGTCACCAAGGCCAGCGCACTGGAGCAGGTCCGGCGTCGGCTGGAGGTCGACCCCACGCTGACCGTTGCCCTGGGCGACGGGCGCAACGATATTGAAATGCTGGACTGGGCGGCCCGGGGCGTGGCCATGGGGCAGGCTCCGGACGAGGTGCTGGCCGTGGCCTCCGAGGTCACCGGCACGGTTTACGAGGACGGCGCGGTCAACGTCCTGGCCAGCGTGTTGGACGGCGCGGCGTAGTTCACGCCCGGTAGGGCAGTGCGGCCGGTGGAAGCACGGCCGGACCGTACGCCAGCCCGAGCAGCCGGGCGGCCGCGGGGCGGGTGGCCCACTCCTCGGTCCAGTGGGACCGGACCACTGCCTTGCTCACGGCCTGCGCGGTGATGCCCAGTTCCTGGGCAACGAATTTCTGCTGCCCGCGCGCTCCGGGAGTCATCAGATCCAGCACTTTCCACTCGGCCTCGGTCCGCGCTGCCACAATCAGGCCGAGCAGCCGCAGTACGGCTTCCGCCTCCGCTGCCAGCTCCCCGTCCGGCCCGTCCACGGCCAGCGGAACGCGGTCGCCTGTTCGCTGGGCACGTTCCACGGCACGCCGGGAATAGACCAGGCCGTGTCCGCGTGCATCCTTCAGATCAAGCGGGGAATTCTCGGCAGGGAACAGCTCCCCGACGCCCACGCCCACATGCCAGCGGCGCTGCCGGACTGCGATGAGGGCTGCATCCACCGCCGCGGCTGCATCTGCAGGCACCCCCTGGGCCTCATCTCCGACGGTCCGCTGGAAAGGAACCGCGGCCGGCAGATGACGCAGGGACCGGATCAGTTCCGGAACCAGGTCCCCGACGTCGCGGGAATCCCGCTGGTTGATGGTCAGCACAAAATGCATGGCACCAGCATGTCAGACGCGCGTTGAAAACAACCGATTGCGGTTGCGGCGCGTCCCGGTGGGTGGCGGGCCGCGTTTTCCACCCGCGGGGTAGAGTCGGCCGCATGACCAGCACCGAGCACCCGCCGCGCCCGAACCGCCGACCGCTGCTTCCCTGCTGTTCGCCTGCGGGGTTATCCTGCTGGGGCTCTGGGTGGCCTGGCTGACCTCCAGCTGGGTGGTCCTTCTGGTTGCGGTGGCCGTGGCACTTTTCCCCTCACGCACCTATGCCTCTGACGTGCGTACCTGGGCCCGGCGGCGGACACACGGATGAGTCAACGGCCCTAACACGGCGTTAACCGACGACGGCGGCCGGCCCCTGAGGGGACCGGCCGCCGTCGTTTGCGCGGAAGTTAGTTGTTCACCGGGTTGGCGTCGACGTCGCGGCCCTGGGCTTCGTCGTCTTCGTGGCCTTCGCCGTGGGCGGCGAAACGGGCCAGGGAAGCCTTGACCTCGGCCTCGGCGGCCTCGCGGCCTGCCCAGTCAGCGGCTTCAACCCACTTGCCCGGCTCCAGGTCCTTGTACTTGGTGAAGAAGTGCTTGATTTCATCCAGGAGGAAGCTGGACACATCGGAGAGGTCCTGGATGTGGTCAAAGCGGGGGTCCACGGGAACGCACAGGACCTTGGCGTCTCCGCCGCCGTCATCCACCATGTTGAACACGCCGATGGGGCGGGATTCCACCAGCACGCCGGGCATCAGGTCGAAGTCCTGCAGCATCACCAGCGCGTCCAGCGGATCGCCGTCCTCGCCCAGGGTGTTTTCGAAGTAGCCGTAGTGGGTGGGGTAGGCCATGGCGGTGAACAGGACCCGGTCCAGGCGCAGGCGGTGGGTTTCGTGGTCAATTTCGTACTTGACCCGGGATCCCTTGGGGATCTCGATGGTGACGTCAAGCTTCATGGTTTCTGGCATTGCGACTCCTCACTGGCGTGGCCCGCTGAGGAACCACTGGAAAGATACTGACGGCGATCATGCACCGGCATGCCCGCGATCCGCAAAGGTCAGGGCGGGCGTCGGCGTCGGTCTAGTCTTAAAGATATATGTCCCGCGCCGTGTTCGACGCACAGGACCCGTTGGCCGGATTTGCCGGCGAGAGTGAAAGAGTCGGTGGAACATGTCCCGGATGTTCTCCGGCATGGTGCTGGCGCTGGCCTTTGCAGCGCTGCTGGTTCCGCTGGCCTGCTATGCCCTCCCGCCGGTCGCAGCCTCCTGGGAAGGAGGCGAGCGGCTGCCCCGTGCCGAAGTGGTCCCGGATTACCAGGAACCGCCAGCGGAACTCACCGGCGGTTCAGCGGTGTCCGCGCCGCAGGCGGGAGACCCGCTGCCCGGTACGGCGGAGTTGGCACGCCTGCTGGATGCCCGGCTGACCGTGGAAGGCAGCGGCACTTTTTTCGCCGTCGTGCAGGATGCGCTGACCGGCACCGTGCTTTATGAGCGCGGCGGTTCCACCGGGCTTGCCCCGGCCTCCACCCTCAAGGTCCTCACCGCCGCCGCGGCACTGTCCGCGATGGACGGGAACACGTCCTTCCCCACCACGGCTCTGCCGGGGAAGGACCCCGGAACGGTGGTCCTGCGCGGCGGGGGAGACGTGCTGCTGACCAAGGGGGATTCGGACCCGGAGTCGGTGGCCGGCCGCGCCGGACTGGCCACTCTGGCGGAGCAGACGGCCGCGGCCCTGGCCGCAGGCGGGACGCAGGGTCCGGTGAAGGTCCTGGTGGACGATTCGCTGTTCACCGGCCCGGCGCTCTCCGACGCCTGGGGGCAGGCTGACATAGACGCCGGCGAAATTGCGCCCGTTCATGCCCTTGCCGTGAGCTCGGCCTGGGAGCAGGAGGGGACCGGCCCGGGGCAGCGGGTGGACGATCCCGCCCTGTCCGCCGGAGAGTCCTACCGCGCCGCGCTCGCCGCGGCCCTGGCCGCACACGGCATTGACGTGGACCCGCAGGCGGAGCGCGGCACCGCCGACGCCGGAGCCGTACCCCTGGCCGAGGTCCGTTCGGCGCCGCTGACCGAGCAGGTCGGGTACATGCTGCTGAACTCAGACAACTACCTGGCCGAGGCGCTGGCGCGGCTCAGTGCGGCAGCCGTAGGCCGGGAGGCGTCCTTCGCCGGGGGAATCGAAACGGTCAAGGCGCAGGTGTCCGCCCTTGGCGTGGACACCTCCTCGATGGTGCTGGGGGATGCCAGCGGACTGTCGGGGGAAACCTCGGTCTCCGCCGCGCAGCTGACCTCGCTGATGCGGGTCCTGCTGACCGGCGCGGACCCGGATCTGCGCTCGGTGGCGGGCAGCCTGCCCGTTGCGGGACTGAGCGGCACGCTGGCCGGACGCTACGACGAAAGCGCCGACTCCGCGGCGGCGGGAATTGTGCGGGCCAAAACCGGCACCCTGCTGGCCGTCACCGCCCTGAGCGGATACGCCACCGACGCCGACGGCCGGGTGCTTGCCTTCACCTTCCTTGCCGGCGGGCTGGACGGCAATACCCGGCAGGCACGGGATGCCGTGGATGCCGCCGCCGCCGTGCTGGCCGGATGCGGCTGCCGCTGACACCCGTGCGGACCTGTTGACACCGAGCGGACCCGGCCGGCAGCAGCCCTGTTCGCCCCGGATGGTGTGGCGCCGGAAGCCGATGTGGTCGAATGGACCCATGGAGAGCAACGAGCGAAACCGCCCCGCCCCTGTCCCCGCGCCTGCGGCAGGACGGAACAGTGCGCCCGCGGGCGCAGCGCCGGCGCTGGTGAACTGGGACCTGGCAGCTTCGACCGCCGCCGCCATGGTGGCGCCCGGACCGAAGATGACCGCCCGTGAGATCCGCGCTGCGGTGGCTGACCTGCGTGCCGCCGCCGACGCCTCCGTGGCGCACGTCCACCGCATCACCGGGCTGGAAGCCGCCCGCGACCTGCGGGATTCGGATGTGCTGATCGTGGACCGCGCGTCCTGGGCCCGCGCGAATTCCCAGAGTTTCTCCGTACTGATGGGACCGGCACTGCAGCACCTGGCCGAAACCCGGCCGGACCAGCTGGACGCCGCCAATACGGCGGTGGGCGGAGCCGTGACCGGCGCGCAGCTGGGCGCTATCCTCGCCTTCCTCTCCAGCAAGGTGCTGGGTCAGTATGATCCCTTTGCTGCCCTGGGCGGCGTCGGCAAGCCCGGCGGGCGGCTGCTGCTCGTGGCGCCGAATATCGTCACGCTGGAACGCGAACTGAACGTGGAACCCGCGGACTTCCGGCTTTGGGTCTGCCTGCACGAGCAGACGCACCGGGTGCAGTTTGCCGCCGCACCGTGGCTGCGCGGGCATCTGCTGGAGCAGATCAGCGAGCTCTCCAACGGCATGATGGACACGGCCTCAACCCTTTCCGAACGGCTGGGGTCCGCCGTCAAGGCGCTGACCGCTCCCAAGGACGGGCTGGACGCGGACGGCGTGCCGCACAAGTCCGTGGACCTGTTGTCCCTGCTGCAGGATCCCCGGGACAAAGAACGCCTCTCCCACCTCACGGCGGTCATGTCACTTCTTGAAGGCCACGCGAACGTGGTGATGGACGCCGTGGACGCGGGCATTGTGCCCAGCGTCAAGACCATCCGGCAGCGGTTCAACAACCGCGGCGCCAAGCGGAACTGGATGGACCGCTTCTTCCGCCAGATTCTGGGCCTGGACGCCAAAATGCGCCAATACAGCGACGGCGCCCGCTTTGTCCGCGCGGTCACCTCCCGGGTGGGCATGGAAGGATTCAACCGGGTCTGGGAACGCCCCGAAAACCTCCCGACCGAGGCGGAGATCCACTCCGCCGACCTATGGATTTCCAGGATGGGACTGTAACCGAACGTGCCCGAGAAACACCTGACTGCTGACGGCTCCCCCGAGGACGGCTCCGCAGAGAACACTGCTTCCGGCCGCACCTCCCGCCCCGCCCCGAGGGTCCGCAAACGGCTCCTTCCAACGCTGGGAGATGCCCGCAACAGCATCCGCGACACCCTGCGCGACGCCGGCCTGGCCCCGGGCGGCGAGCTCCCGCCCCTGATTCTGGTGGCCTGCAGCGGCGGTCCCGATTCCCTGGCCCTGGCGTTGGCGGCCTCGTTCTTCGCCCGGCGCGGGGACTACCGCGTGGGCGCCGTGGTGGTTGACCACCGCCTGCAGCCGGACAGCGCCGCGGTGGCCGACTCGGCCCGGGGCAAGCTCGAACAGATGGGGCTGGCTCCCGTCCTCGTCCGGCAGGTATCCGTACCCGAGTCCGGCATGGGCCCGGAAGCGGCGGCACGGACGGTCCGGTACGCAGCCCTCGACGCCGTCGTGGAGGAACTGGGAGCCGATGCGGTTCTCCTGGGCCACACCCTCGATGACCAGGCCGAGCAGGTCCTGCTGGGACTGATGCGCGGTTCGGGAACGCGCTCCCTCGCCGGGATGCCCGCCGTCCGCGGAAAATATCTCCGGCCGTTCCTGGGGCTGCGCCGGGAGCAGACACTGGAGATCTGCCGGCATGCCGGCCTGGACCCGTGGCATGATCCCAGCAACCGGGATCCCGCCTACGCCCGGTCCCGGGTCCGCACCGAGGTGCTGCCGTTCCTGGAGGACAAACTGGGCCCCGGCATCGCCGAGGCACTGTTCCGTTCCTCACGTATCCTCTCTGCCGACGCCGATTATCTGGACACTGTGGCAGCGCAGTCTTTCGAGGAACTGCGGGCCGCGGCCCCGGCCGGCAGCGGCACGGATTCCGAGGAGCTGCTGCTGCCTGAAGCGCAGCTGCGGAACCTTGCCCCCGCCGTCCGCCAGCGTGTCCTGGCCCTCGCTGCGCTCTCGCTGGGCGGGTCCCAGCCGAGCTACGAACGCCTCGCTGCGGTCCAGTCGCTGCTGCGGCGTACGGGGTCCGCAGGACCGGTCCAGCTGGTGGGCAAAGTCAGTGTGTACCGTCAGCCGCGCGCCAAATCCGTTCACCACGGTGCCTCAAGCTATGGCAATCTTGTTTTTAGGAAAAAGAGCAGCACCTAACATCCAAGCTGCAACACTTCGCACCCGGGAGTCATTCGTGGATTCACACGACGTCCAGTCAGATCTCAAGCACGTTCTCTACACCAAGGAACAGATCCAAACCCGGATCAACGAACTGGCGGCGGAAATTGACCGCGACTACGCCGGCCGCGACGTCCTCCTTGTCGGCGTGCTTAAGGGCGCCGTCATGGTGATGGCAGACCTCTCCCGCGCACTGCACAGCCACGTCACCATGGACTGGATGGCGGTGTCCTCCTACGGCTCCGGAACCCAGTCCTCCGGCGTCGTGCGCATCCTCAAGGACCTCGAGACGGACCTGCTCGGCAAGCACGTGCTGATTGTCGAGGACATCATCGACTCCGGCCTGACGCTGTCCTGGCTGCGCACCAACCTGGAATCCCGCGGCCCGGCCAGTGTGGAAATCTGCACCCTGCTGCGCAAGCCGGATGCCGCCAAGGTGGAAATCGACGTTAAGTACGTCGGTTATGAAATCCCCAACGAGTTTGTGGTCGGTTTCGGCCTCGACTTTGCCGAGCGCTACCGCAACCTGGACTTCATCGGCACCCTGGCGCCGCACGTTTACGAATAACGGCTGCCGCCCCGTTCCTCCCCGTCCCCTTTCCGGGGGAACTGTTACGGACACCACGCTCTACGCCCTGAGGGAACTTATCCCTTCCCCGGACCGTGTTCTTCTGGGGGACCGTGTATAGCTAGTAGGTAAATTCCGCGCACACCAGTGGTTGACCAGGAGGGACGGGGCATTAGCCCTGACGACGAATGAAATCCAAGAACTTCTTCAAAGGCCCGCTCATTTGGATCGCGCTGGCGTTGGCGGCTCTCTTGATCATCATCCCGAGCCTTTCCGGCGGCGCCGCCAAGCAGGTGGACACCAAGGAAGGCCTGGAGCTGCTCAACGGCCCGGACGTGACGCAAGCCAAGATTTTCGACGGCGAGCAGCGGGTCGATCTGACCCTCAAGGACGACGCAGCCAAGGACCAGGGCACCAGTGACGTCCAGTTCTACTTCAGCACTGCGCGCGGCGAGGAAATAGTCCAGGCCGTCAACGATTCCGGTGCGAACTACACTGACCAGCCGGTGCAGACCAACTGGTTCACCAGCTTCCTGGGCCTGTTCCTGCCGTTCATCATCATCGGCCTGATTTTCTGGTTCCTGATGTCGCGCATGCAGGGCGGCGGCTCGCAGGTCATGAAGTTCGGCAAGTCCAAGGCGAAGCTGACCAACAAGGACATGCCGCAGGTTACCTTCGACGACGTCGCCGGCGCCGACGAGGCCGTTGAAGAGCTCCACGAGATCAAGGAGTTCCTGCAGGATCCGGGCAAGTTCCAGGCCGTGGGCGCCAAGATCCCCAAGGGCGTGCTGCTGTACGGCCCTCCCGGCACCGGTAAGACCCTGCTGGCGCGCGCGGTTGCCGGCGAGGCAGGCGTGCCCTTCTACTCCATCTCCGGCTCGGACTTCGTGGAAATGTTCGTCGGCGTGGGCGCCTCCCGTGTCCGCGACCTCTTCGAGCAGGCCAAGTCCAACGCACCGGCCATCATCTTCGTGGACGAGATCGACGCCGTCGGCCGCCACCGCGGAGCGGGCGTGGGCGGCGGCAACGACGAACGCGAGCAGACGCTGAACCAGCTGCTGGTGGAAATGGACGGCTTTGACGGCAACACCAACGTCATCCTGATCGCCGCCACCAACCGGCCCGACGTCCTTGACCCGGCACTGCTGCGTCCCGGCCGCTTCGACCGCCAGATCGGTGTGGAAGCCCCGGATATGCAGGGCCGCCTGCACATCCTCCAGGTCCATGCCAAGGGCAAGCCGATGGCCCCCGGCGTCGACCTCGAAACCGTTGCCCGGAAGACTCCGGGCTTCACCGGTGCGGACCTGGCCAACGTGCTCAACGAGGCGGCACTGCTGACCGCACGGTCCAATGCCGACCTGATTGACGACCGCGCCCTGGACGAGGCCATCGACCGCGTGGTCGCCGGGCCGCAGAAGCGCAGCCGTGTCATGAAGGAACTCGAACGCAAGATCACTGCCTACCATGAAGGCGGCCACGCGTTGGTGGCCGCGGCGCTGCGGAACACGGATCCCGTCACGAAGGTGACCATCCTGCCGCGCGGCCGTGCCCTGGGCTACACCATGGTCCTGCCGCAGGATGACAAGTACTCGATCACCCGCAACGAACTTCTGGACCAGCTGGCCTACGCCATGGGCGGCCGGGTGGCTGAGGAAATCGTGTTCCACGATCCCTCCACCGGTGCCTCGAATGACATCGAGAAGGCCACCTCCACCGCCCGCAAGATGGTCACCCAGTACGGCATGAGCGAACGGATCGGCTCCGTGAAGCTGGGCTCCGGCGGCGGGGAACCGTTCCTGGGCAGGGACATGAGCCAGGAACGGAACTACTCCGACCAGGTGGCCTACGTGGTGGACGAGGAAGTCCGGCGCCTGCTGGACAACGCCCATGACGAGGCCTACCAGATCCTCACGGAGAACCGTGACGTCCTGGACCGCCTGGCCCTGGAGCTGCTCGAACGCGAGACGCTGAACCAGGCGGAGATCGCGGAGGTCTTTTCCGACGTCCGCAAGCGCGACGTGCGGGAGGTCTGGCTGTCCAAGCCCACCCGCCCCGTGCACAGCATCCCGCCCGTGGTGTCCCCGAAGGAACGGCGCGAAGCCAAGGAACTCGGTGCCCCGGATCCGGCCTCGGTTGCCCCCCAGGACCAGATTGCCGACGCCGATCTTCCGCAGGACTTCGACGTCTCCGGGAACGGGCTGCCCCGCAGCAGCGGCAACGGCACGCACTCCGGCCGGGACGATGCTTCCGGCAGCGGCACCCCGGCAGCAGAGTAGTAGGCTGCGGGCGGCCCGGCCGGCCGCCCGCTGCGGCCCGGGAACAAAGTCCCGGCGCGGTAGGATCGACCAGTGACGGATTTCGATGACGACCTATTGACCCGCGCCGCAGCGGATTCGCCGGTGGATCAGCCAAGGATTGAACGTGCGGTCCGGGAAATCCTCCTCGCTATCGGGGAGGACCCGGACCGTGACGGTTTAAGGGAAACCCCCAGTCGGGTGGCGAAGTCCTACACGGAAATCTTTGCCGGGCTGCACCAGAGCCCCTCGGATCTGCTGGCGACGACCTTTGACCTGGATCATGAGGAAATGGTCCTGGTGAAGGACATTCCCTTCTACTCCACCTGCGAACACCATCTGGTGCCGTTCCACGGCAGCGCGCACATTGGCTATATCCCCTCACACGAGGGGAAGGTGACCGGGCTGTCGAAGCTCGCCCGGCTGGTGGACGTCTACGCCCGCCGCCCCCAGGTCCAGGAACGGCTGACCACCCAGATCGTGGACGCACTGATGACTAATCTTTCCCCCCGCGGTGCCATAGTTGTTATTGAATGCGAGCACCTGTGCATGTCGATGCGCGGGGTGCGCAAGCCGGGAGCCAAGACCGTGACCTCGGCGGTTCGCGGCCAGCTACGCGAGACCGCGACCCGTGCAGAAGCAATGAGCCTGATACTCGGACGATAGGACCACCATGGATTCACTCGCTGCCGCACCCGGCACCGGACCCGCAACGTCACCGCTTCCGGTGGTCCGGCCGGCCCGCAAAGCACGCACCTTCGCCGACCTTCCCGCCGACCGCACCCTGGTCATGGGCGTCCTCAATGTCACCCCGGATTCCTTCAGCGACGGCGGCCGGTTCGCCGACACTGACGCGGCGATCCGGGCGGGGCTGAAGATGCACTACGAAGGCGCGGACATCATCGACGTCGGGGGCGAGTCCACGCGGCCCGACGCCGTCCGTGTCTCCCCGGAGGAGGAGCAGGCCCGGGTCCTTCCCGTGGTCGAGGCGCTCGTCCGCGCAGGCGCCCTCGTCAGCATCGACACCATGAACGCTGCCACGGCGGAAAAGGCCGTTGCCGCCGGCGCCGCGGTCATCAATGACGTGTCGGGTACGGAAACGGATCCGGACATGCCGGGGCTCGTTGCCCGTACGGGCGTTTCCTACATCCTCATGCACAGCCGCGGCAACGTCCGCAGCAATGACCCCAACGCCAGCTACACCGACGTCGTCGAAGAGGTGGCCGAGGAACTGGTGAAGATCCGCGACCGGTTCTACGCCGCCGGCGCCGCACCGGAACAGATCATCCTTGATCCGGGGCTGGGTTTCTCCAAGAATGCCGAGCAGAACTGGCAGCTGCTGCGCGGCATTGACCGGATTGCCGCCCTGGGCCACCGCGTGCTCATCGGGGCATCCCGCAAGCGCTTCCTCGGTTCCCTGCTCACCAGCTACGGGAAGGCCGCCCAGCCGCTGGAACGCGACAACGCGACGGTCGCCGTATCGGCGCTGGCGGCCTCCGCCGGCGTCTGGGCGGTGCGGGTGCACAACGTCCCGGCCAGCCTCGACGCCGTCAAAGTCACCGCAGCCTGGAAAGGGTAGGCAGATGCCGAGCACCGCAGTTTCCGGCACCGTCACCGGCGGGACAGCCGTCAGGGATCGGATCACCCTGACCGGCATCACCGCTACGGGCTACCACGGCGTGTTCCCCGAGGAGCGCCGCGACGGACAACCCTTCATCGTGGATTTGGTCCTGTTCACTGACCTGGGACCGGCCGCGGCCACCGATGACCTGACGCTGACCGCGCATTACGGCGAGGTTGCCGAACAGGTGGTGCAGGCCATCACGGGCGAACCGCTGAACCTGATCGAAGCGCTGGCAGGCCGGATCGCCGACGCCGTCCTGGCCGGCTTTTCCGTCCTGACTGCCGTCCAGGTCACGGTGCACAAGCCGAAGGCACCCATCACGGTGGCATTCGGCGACGTTGCGGTCACCCTCCACCGGGAGCGCGCATGAGCGCCGCGCACTGCATCCTCGCCCTTGGCAGCAACCTGGGCGAGAGCCGGGACACCCTCTCCACTGCGGTGGCCGATCTGGCCGACCACCCGCAGGTGCGGCTCAGTGCGGTTTCCCCCGTTGTCCGCACCCGCCCGGTCGGCGGGCCGGAACAGCCCGACTACCTCAACCTGGTGGTAGCGATCGAAACCGAGCTGGAACCGTACGCCCTGCTGGCGCACTGCCAGGCAGTTGAGGCCCGCCACCACCGCGAACGCATTGTCCGATGGGGTCCGAGGACCCTCGACGTCGACATCATCACCTACGGGGATCTGCGCCTGGAGGATGAGGACCTCACCATCCCGCACCCCCGGGCAGCAACCCGGGCCTTCGTCCTGCAGCCCTGGGCCTGGATGGAACCGGAAGCACGCCTGGGACCGGACCCCGTGGCCGAGCTGGCTGCCCGTGCCGATGACCTTCCCGGACTCGAAATCTTCGAAGGAGAGTGAGCCCGTGAGCACCATCCGCTACCGGTGGCTGGCCGTCATCGGCCTTGCCGCCGGTCTGGTGGGCTGGGCCGCAAACTCGATCCTGACGGACAACGGCTACCCCGCACCCGTGCTGAGCCCGGTGGCGCTGGCTGCCATCATCCTCGTGACCGGAGCCACCCTTGTCCTCGGACTGCGGGTGCGCCGCTGGCGCAACGGCCGGCGGGACCGGGAACTGAATCCGATTGCCGCCGCCCGCACGGTTGTCCTGGCGCAGGCCCTGGCCTACGCCGGCGCCCTGCTGCTGGGCTGGCACGCCGCCGTCTTCCTCACCCAGGTGCCGCTGTGGTCGCTGCGCCCCGGCCACCCCGCCACCTGGTCCTCCCTGGCGTTGAGCGCCGGCGGAATCCTGATGATCGCCGCGGGACTTACCGTGGAGCGGTTCTGTAAACTGCCGCCCGAGGACAAGGACGGCACCGGGCCCGGAAACGGAGGAGAGTATGCCTAGCGAGGCAATTGACCCCACCGCGGTGCAATGGCAGCGCGTCTCCCCGAAGTACCTGCGGCTGCGGCAGCTGAGCTGGGGCATTGAAACCGTGATCACGCTGCTGGTCACCGGGCTTCCGCTGGTGCTTCGCCTCACCGGAATCTGGCCCGGATATCCGGCCTGGCTGGCCTGGGGACTGCCGGTGTTCTTTGCCGTGACCCTGCTTTGGCGCGGGCTCCTGCTACCCCGCCAGGTCCGGGCCATCGGCTATGCCGAACGCCATGAGGACCTGCTGCTTCGCCGGGGCATCTTTTTCCAGCGCACCCTGGTGGTCCCCTACGGCCGGATGCAGTACGTGGATGTGGCCGTGGGGCCCCTGGAACGCGCCTTCGGTCTGTGCACCCTGAAACTCCATACGGCCGCCCCCGGAACAAACGCCGGCCTCGCCGGACTGCCCGCCGAAGAGGGCGCCCGGCTGCGGGAGCATCTGTCTGCCCGCGGCGAAGCGCAGCTGGCAGGCCTGTGACCGCCGGCGCCGCCCGGGAACAGGGCGAAGAACCCGGCACCGGCGGCCTGGACCCGGTGGAGCAGAAGGAACCGGAGTGGAAGCGGGTGCACCCCGTCTCCCCGCTGGTCCGCGGCTGGTTGGCACTGGCGGCCCTGGCCTACGTTGCGGGCCGGAACCAGGCCGAGTCCTGGTTCGCCGGGGACGGCATGGACCTGCCTACCGGCTCGGCATTGTTCTGGTCGGTGCTGGCGCTGGGAATTGCCCTGCTGGTGGTGGCCGGCGCCTTTTTCCTGTCCTGGTGGTTCACCCGCTACCAGCTCAGCTCTGACTCCATCCGGGTCCATTCGGGCGTGGTGGTGCGCCGCCAGCGGCAGGCCCGGCTGGACCGTGTGCAGGCCATCGACATTGTCCAGCCCCTTCTCGCACGGATCTTCGGGCTGGCGGAACTGCGGTTCGAGGTAGCCGACGCCGGCGAATCGGCGGTCCATCTGGCATTCCTGAGGCTTCCGGAGGCCCACCGGCTGCGGGCCCGGATCCTCGAGGATGCCTCCGGAGCAGAAGCGGCACCGGATGACGCTGCCCGTAGCCCCGGGCATTCCGGCGATTCCGGCGGAGACGCCGTGCCGGGTGAACGGGAGGTGCTGGCACTGTCAGCGGGGCGGGTGATTGCCTCGGTGCTGCTGTCCGGGACCACGCTCCTCCTACTGCTGGCCGTCGCGGGCGTTGCGGTCCTCACGGCCGTTACCGGCGAGGCAGCCTCCATCGCCGCCATGGTGCCCATTATCTTCGGGTTCGGCAGCGCCTACTGGGGCCTGTTCAGTTCCGGCTTCAACTTCCGCGCCTCCGTGTCGAGGGAGGGCATCCGGATCCGGTCCGGGCTGCTCGATACCCGCGCGCAGACCGTACCTCCGGGACGGATCCAGGCGCTGGCGATCCGGCAGTCCCCGCTGTGGCGGATCACCGGCTGGTACTCCATCTCGGTGAACGTGGCCGGGTACGGCGCCGGTTCCAGCAGCGAATCCTCCGCCCGTACCCGGCTGCTGCCTGCGGGCACGCCCGAGGAGGTCCTGCGGATGCTGGCCCTGGTCCTGCCCGATCCGGGCACGTCCGATCCGGTCACCACCTTCACTGCAGGCATGAGTGGCACGGGCACCGATGCGGGGTTCACTGTGTCACCCCGGCGCGCGCTGTGGCGCTCACCGCTGGCCTGGCGCCGGAGCGGCTTCCTGGTCACCGACACCGCGCTGCTGGCCCGGCGCGGCTATTTCCGCCGGTCGCTCGAAGTAATTCCGCATAGCCGGACCCAGTCCCTCGCCCTGGAGCAGGGTCCGCTCCAGCGGTGGCAGCGGCTGGCGGACCTGGTCCTGCATTCCACGCCCGGACCCGTTTCTCCGCGAGTGGTGGAAATGGACGCCGACACCGCCCGGGCGCTGCTGGATGAACAGGCACTGCGCGCCCGGACCGCCCGGCGCCGTGACCTGCCCGAGCAATGGCTGCGCCCGGCCGGCGGGCCGCAACCCGCCCCCGATGAACCCGCACCCGCCGTACCCAGCCACACCGTACCCAGCCACACCGTATCCGAACCTGCCGAGTCCGCCTCGGCTGCCCCCGTCTCCCAGGAGGAACTACCCCATGACCACCGCTGAGAACCCCGGCGCCGAAGAACGCCGGCGGCGCGGCCGCCTAGGCGTAGGCGTCATCGGAGCGGGCAGGGTCGGTGCCGTCCTGGGAGCTGCCCTGCGCGCGGCTGAGCACGCCGTCGTCGGGGTGTCCGCGGTGTCCGATGCCAGCCGCGAACGCGCCGAAAACCTCCTCCCCGGCGTACCCGTCCTGGAAATCCCCGACATTGTGGAACGGTCCGAACTGGTCCTGCTCGCCGTGCCCGATGACGCCCTGGAACCGCTGGTCGCCGGCCTGGCCAAAACCGGCGCGTGGCAGGCCGGCCAGCTCGTGGCCCACACGTCCGGACGGTTCGGCACCGAAGTCCTCGCCCCGGCCCGGGCAGCGGGCGCCATTCCCCTGGCACTGCATCCGGCCATGACCTTCACCGGGATGAGCCTTGACCTGACCCGGCTGGCGGACTGCTCTTTCGGCATCAGCGCCCCCGCTGCCGTCCTGCCGATCGCGCAGGCACTCGTGGTGGAAATGGGTGCCGAGCCGGTGGTCATTGATGAAGCGGACCGCGTGCTCTACCACGCAGCCCTCGCCCATGCCTCCAACCATCTGGTCACGCTTGCCTCCCAGTCCACGCAGCTGCTGGCCGGACTCGGTGTCGAACATCCGGACCGGCTGCTGGGGCCGCTGATGCGGGCGTCGCTCGAAAACGCCCTCGCCTCCGGGGAGGGCGCACTTACCGGGCCGGTGGCCCGCGGCGACGTCGGCACCGTTTCCGCCCATGCCCGTGCCCTCGCGGACGCCGGGACGGAAGACATCCGGGCCGCCTATGCCGCGCTTTCCGCGGCTACGGCCGCCCGCGCCGTGGACCGCGGACTGCTGACCCCGCAGCAGGGCGAAGCCATCCTGGCTGCCCTGCGGCAGGCCCCCAAGAACCCCTGACATCTCCGCAAACCGGAAATCCCCGAAAAGAAACAGATAGCAGAAGGACAGCGTTGAATACCCCCCGCCTCGTCACCACAGCCGCCGAACTGCGCGCCGCCACCACGGAACTGCTGAACAAAGCGGCAGCCGGCAATCCCTCCCGCGTCCCCACCCTCGCACTGGTTCCCACCATGGGCGCCCTGCACGAAGGCCATGCCTCCCTGATGGGAGCGGCCCGGGCGGACAACGACGTCGTCACCGCCTCGGTCTTCGTCAACCCCCTCCAGTTCGACGATCCGGCTGACCTGGAGCGGTACCCCCGAACCCTGGACGCGGACCTGGAGCTCCTGGGCCGGGCCGGCGTTGATCTGGTCTTCGCCCCGTCTGAGGAGGAAATGTACCCCGGCGGAGCTCCGCTGGTGCGGGTGAGCGCCGGCGCCATGGGAACCCGATGGGAGGGTGCCGTCCGGCCGGGACACTTCGACGGCGTACTCACCGTGGTTGCCAAACTCTTCCACCTCGCGGCCCCGGCGGTTCCGGCGCGGTTCCGGGCCTATTTCGGCCAGAAGGATGCCCAGCAGGTAGCCCTCATCCGGCGCATGGTCGCGGACCTGTCCTTCAACGTAGAGGTGGTCGGCGTGCCTATTGTCCGGGCTGCGGACGGTCTCGCTGAATCCAGCCGGAACCGTTTCCTAGATGCCGGCCAGCGGCAGGCGGCACTCGTGCTGTCCCGGGCACTGCAGCTGCTGAAGGACCGTGCGGCAGCGGGCGAACCGCTGGACCTGCCTGCCGCCGTCGAACTCGTTTCCGCCCAGCCCGGTGTGGAACTGGATTATTTCGAAGTGGTGGACCCGCAGACCCTCGAACCGCTTCCCGGGGATGCCGGTCAACCCCTGGCCGGGCCGGCGCTGGCCCTGCTTGCGGCACGGGTGGGGCCGGTCCGCCTGATCGACAACGCCCTGCTGCCCTAGCAGAAGTACCTGCGCTCCGTGCGTACCCCGCCGGGGCATGGAGCGCAGGAAACGGCAGCGGCCCTTTGCTCTGTAAACTTAACAACCGTGACCACATCAAATTCCGTTCCCGAAGCTGCAGACACCTCCGAACAGATGCGCATCCGTGCCGAGAAGCGTGCCCGGCTGATTGACCGCGGGGACGAGGCCTACCCGGTAGGGGTGGAACGCACCTCCTCGCTGAAGGAAATCCGCGAAAAATTCGGCCACCTGCAGGCCGACGAAGCCAGCGGCGAGACTGTGGGCGTGACCGGCCGCGTGGTGTTCATCCGTAACACTGGAAAGCTCTGCTTCGCGACGCTGCAGGAAGGCAACGGAACCCGGCTGCAGGCAATGCTCAGCCTGGCCGTCGTCGGTGAGGAATCACTTGCGGACTGGAAATCGCTCGTGGACCTGGGTGACATCGTCTTCATCCGCGGCGAAGTGATCTCTTCGCGCCGCGGCGAACTCTCAGTGATGGCCCAGTCCTGGTCCATGGCGTCCAAGGCACTGCGGCCGCTGCCGGTGCTGCATGCCGGCCTGAGCGAGGAAACCCGTGTCCGCCAGCGCTACGTGGACCTGATGGTGCGCGACGAAGCCCGCGAGATGGTCTACAAGCGTGCCGCGGTCATCCGAGGGGTCCGCGATACCCTGCACGGCCTCGGCTATGTGGAGGTGGAAACCCCCATGCTGCAGCTGGTGCACGGCGGTGCCGCTGCCCGTCCGTTCGAAACGCACCTGAATGCCTTCGACCAGAAGATGACCCTGCGCATCGCCACCGAGCTGTACCTCAAGCGAGCGGTAGTGGGCGGGATTGAGCGCGTCTTTGAAATCGGGCGTATTTTCCGCAACGAGGGCGTGGATTCCACGCATTCCCCGGAATTCACCACACTGGAATGCTATGAGGCCTACGCCGACCAGTTCGTCATGGCGGAGCGCATGAAGGAAATCATCCTGCACTGCGCAGACCTGTTGGGCAGCCGGCAGATTGAAACCGCGGCCGGAACCATTGACCTGGACGGCGAATGGCGCTGGCTGAGCGTGTACCCCGGCCTGTCCGAGGCCGTGGGTACGGAGATCACCCCCGACACCGACGCTGCGGTGCTCCGCGGCATTGCAGAAAAGCACGGCGTGAAGGTGGATCCAAAGTGGGACGCGGAAAAGCTCGTGATTGAACTGTTCGGCGAAATTGTGGAGCCGACGCTGCTGCAGCCGACCTTTGTCTACGACTATCCGCCCTCGGCCCAGCCCCTGGCCCGTCCAAACCGCGACGATCCCCGCCTCATTGAAGCCTGGGACCTTATTATCGGGGGCATGGAACGCGGTACGGCTTTCTCGGAGCTGATTGACCCGGTGATCCAGCGTGAACGCCTCACGGAGCAGTCCCTTCTCGCCGCAGGCGGCGATGACGAGGCCATGGCCCTGGACGAGGACTTCCTGCGGGCACTGGAATACGGTGCTCCTCCCATGGGCGGCATTGGCCTGGGAATAGACCGCCTTGTGATGCTTTTCACGAATACGGGAATCAGGGAAACAATTCTGTTTCCCCTCCTAAAGCCGGAAATGGGTTAGTCATGGAATACGTAGAAGTCCTCCTGCCGTCGATTTGTGTTGCAGCTCTCTTTTATTTCGTGATGAGGGCCCTGCTTAACTCGGATCGTTCGGAGCGGCAGGCACTGGCGGAAGCTGAACGGGAAGCTGAACAGGAAGCTGGCCAGAGTGTAGACCATCCAGCTTTGAAAAAACCGAGTGAAGAAGAGCAGAAATAGCCAAGTACTTTGACGCGGCTTAACTAATTGCGCCATACTCTAAGTGGTCTCATAATTAGTTCCCCCCATTTTTAGCTGCTTAGGAGCCTGTCATGGCGCAAAAGGTAAAAATCATTCTCGTGGATGATGTCGACGGTGGAAGTGCGGATGAGACCGTGCGGTTTGCCTTGGACGGGTCACAGTACGAGATTGATCTGTCAAAGGACAATGCGAAAACTCTCCGCGATGCATTGAAGCCCTATCTCGATGCCGGCCGCAAGGTAGGCGGCCGTACCGGCCGTCCGCGCGGCACCGGTTCTGCCCGCAGCAACGAGGCAGCCCAGATCCGCGAATGGGCCCGCAAGAACGGCTACACGGTTTCCGAGCGCGGCCGCGTCAACAGCGAGATCATCGAGGCCTACCGGGCGGCACAGGCCTAGGAGTAGCTCCCGGGTCTCACGCCCATGGCGAACAAGCTCCTATTGCACCCCTGGGGCACGTAGCATCGAATTACGCGTTAGCTAGGAGTGTGCCTCATGTTTGAAAGATTTACCGACCGTGCCCGTCGCGTTGTCGTGCTTGCCCAAGAAGAGGCCCGCATGCTCAACCACAACTACATCGGCACCGAGCATATTTTGCTTGGGCTCATTCATGAGGGTGAAGGTGTCGCTGCTAAGGCCCTTGAGTCCCTGGGCATCTCGCTTGGTGCTGTCCGCGAGCAGGTGCAGGAGATTATCGGTCAGGGCCAGCAGGCCCCGACCGGTCACATCCCCTTCACCCCGCGGGCCAAGAAGGTGCTGGAGCTCTCGCTCCGTGAAGCCCTGCAGCTCGGCCATAACTACATCGGCACCGAACACATCCTGCTCGGCCTGATCCGTGAGGGTGAAGGCGTTGCCGCGCAGGTACTGGTCAAGCTCGGTGCTGACCTGAACCGTGTCCGCCAGCAGGTCATCCAGCTGCTGTCCGGCTACCAGGGCAAGGAGCCCGTCTCCACCGGTGGCCAGCAGCAGGAGGGCCAGCCCGCCGGATCCGTGGTGCTGGACCAGTTCGGACGCAACCTGACACAGGCTGCGCGTGAGTCCAAGCTCGACCCGGTGATCGGGCGCGAGCATGAGATGGAACGCGTGATGCAGGTCCTGTCGCGCAGGACCAAGAACAACCCTGTGCTGATCGGTGAGCCCGGCGTCGGCAAGACCGCCGTCGTTGAAGGCCTCGCCCAGGCAATCGTGCGCGGTGACGTGCCCGAGACCCTGAAGGACAAGCAGCTCTACACCCTGGACCTGGGGTCGCTGGTTGCCGGTTCGCGGTACCGCGGCGACTTTGAGGAACGCCTGAAGAAGGTGCTCAAGGAAATCCGCACCCGCGGCGACATCATCCTGTTCATCGACGAGATCCACACCCTTGTGGGTGCGGGTGCCGCCGAAGGCGCCATCGATGCCGCATCGATCCTGAAGCCGATGCTGGCCCGGGGCGAGCTGCAGACCATCGGTGCCACCACGCTGGACGAGTACCGCAAGCACATCGAAAAGGATGCCGCGCTCGAACGCCGCTTCCAGCCGATCCAGGTTGCCGAGCCCTCGGTGGCGCATGCCATCGAGATCCTCAAGGGCCTGCGTGACCGCTACGAAGCGCACCACCGGGTCTCCATCACCGATGCCGCACTCGCTTCCGCCGCAACGCTGGCCGAGCGGTACATCAGTGACCGGTTCCTGCCGGACAAGGCCATCGACCTGATTGACGAGGCCGGTGCCCGGTTGCGCATCCGCCGGATGACGGCCCCGCCGGAGCTGAAGGAAATCGACGAGCGGATCTCGGCGCTGAAGATGGAGAAGGAGTCCGCAATCGACTCCCAGGACTTCGAAGGTGCCGCCTCCCTGCGTGACAAGGAGCAGAAGCTCCAGGATCAGCGCGCGGAGAAGGAACGCCAGTGGAAGTCCGGCGGCCTGGATGACATTGCCGAGGTTGATGAGGAACTCATCGCCGAGGTGCTGGCCAACTCCACCGGCATCCCCGTGGTCAAGCTGAACGAGGAAGAGTCCACCCGTCTGCTGCGGATGGAAGACGAACTGCACAAGCGCGTCATCGGCCAGGACCAGGCCATCAAGTCCATCTCGCAGGCCATGCGCCGTACGCGGGCCGGACTGAAGGATCCCAAGCGTCCGGGCGGCTCGTTCATCTTCGCCGGCCCCACCGGCGTCGGTAAGACCGAGCTGGCCAAGGCCCTTGCGGAGTTCCTGTTCGGTGACGAGGATGCCCTCATCACCCTGGACATGTCCGAGTACGCCGAGAAGCACACGGTTTCGCGCCTGTTCGGTGCTCCTCCCGGCTACGTGGGCTACGAAGAGGGCGGACAGCTGACCGAGAAGGTCCGCCGCAAGCCGTTCTCCGTGGTGCTGTTCGACGAAGTTGAAAAGGCCCACTCGGACCTCTTCAACTCGCTGCTGCAGATCCTCGAAGACGGCCGCCTGACGGACGCCCAGGGCCGGATGGTGGACTTCAAGAACACCATCATCATCATGACGACCAACCTTGGCACCAAGGACATTTCCAAGGGCGTCATGACCGGCTTCCAGTCCGGCACGGACACCAAGACCGGCTACGACCGGATGCGTGCCCGGGTGACGGAGGAGCTGCGCCAGCACTTCCGCCCCGAGTTCCTGAACCGTGTTGATGACACAGTGGTCTTCCCGCAGCTGACCCAGGAAGAGATCGTCCAGATTGTGGACCTCTTCCTGGAGCGCCTGGGCAAGCGCCTGGCCGAAAAGGGTATGAGCCTCGAGCTCACCCCCGCCGCCAAGGTGCTGCTGGCAACCCGCGGCTACGATCCCGCCATGGGGGCCCGGCCGCTGCGCCGGACCATCCAGCGCGAAATCGAGGACCAGCTGTCGGAGAAGATCCTCTTCGGAGAGATCAAGGCCGGCGAAGTCATCTCGGTGGATGTCGAGGGCGAAGGCGACGAAGCGAAGTTCACCTTCGCAGGCAGCGGTGTCCCGAAGGCCATCGAGGAAGCCAACCCGGCCATCGAAGCCGGCGTCAGCGACTAAGAACCGCTTAGCGGCACCATACGCACGGAAAAGGACCCGGCGGGCAGCAGCCCGCCGGGTCCTTTCGTGTTACGCCGTTCCCGTCCGCGGGTGGCGGTATTTCGGTGGACGCGCGCCGACGGTCCTAGACTGGGCCGGTGACTTCCGTATCCGCCATCACCATCCGCCGTGCCCGCACCTCCGACGTTCCCGGCATCCGTGCGCTCGTAGCACCCCTGGCCCAGGAGCGGATCCTGGTGGCCAAGGAGGCGGTGGCCTACTACGAGGCGCTGCAGGAATTCAGGGTTGCCGAGGACGCCGACGGCCGGATTGTGGGCTGCGGCGCCCTGCACGTGATGTGGGAGGACCTCGCCGAAGTGCGCACGCTGGCCGCCCATCCGGCGCTGCGCGGCAGCGGAATAGGGCACCGGTTGCTGGAGCAGCTGCTTACCGATGCGCAGGATATCGGCGTGACGCGCGTTTTCTGCCTGACCTTTGAAGTGGACTTTTTCCGTCGGCACGGATTTGCCGTGATGGCCAACCAATCCGCCGTCGACCCCCAGGTCTATTCCGAACTGCTGCGCTCCTCCGACGAGGGCGTCGCGGAATTCCTGGATCTCGCCAGAGTCAAACCCAATACCCTCGGAAACACGAGGATGATCCGCTCGTTCTAAAACCCCGCAACTGTCCTGGCACGTGTTCGCAGAGAGAGGAACCGGAGGGGCCGTGCTGGCCTTTTGAGTTCAATGGTGGATAAGCTCAGGGTACTTAGCATCAATAACGGTTCTGTTGAAGCGCGGAGAAAACCGGCTGTGAATTGGCAGCGGTTCCGGGTGAAGGCGGGCCACGATCAGAAAGCGGGTTCAGTAATGGGCGCAGATGACAAGATGCAGAACAAGGCTGAAAACCTCGGCGGCAAGGTCAAGGAAGGCCTGGGCAAGGCCACCGGCAATGAGAGCATGGAGGCCGAAGGCCACGGCGATCAGGCCAAGTCGAAGCTGAAGGATGCCGGCGAAAACGTCAAGGACGCTTTCAAGGGTAAGTAAAGGTTTATCGGGAAAGCGGGAGGGCTTCGCCCCTCCCGCTTTTTCATGCCCGACGCCGTTTTGCGCGTCAGGGCGGTACCGGTGCCTCCGGCGCACGGAGACCCTGTTGCACTACTTCGTGCGCAGGTAGGGTCAGTGGTGACAGGGAGCCTCGGCGGGACCCGCAGGCTCTTCAGTCCGTTCGCTAAGGAGCCGGCGTCATGAAGAAACTCATCAACAATCCCCGCTCGGTGGTGGCCGAATCGCTTGAAGGTTTCGGGCAGGCCCACCACGACCTGGTCGAAATCCACCTGGACCCGGACTATGTCCTCCGGCGAGGCCTTCCGGTGGAGGGCAAGGTAGGCCTGGTTTCCGGTGGCGGCAGCGGACACGAGCCCCTGCACAGCGGCTACGTTGGCCGCGGAATGCTTACCGCCGCTGTCCCCGGGGCGGTGTTCACCTCGCCCACCCCGGACCAGATCCTGCCGGCCATCGTCAAGAGCGATTCCGGTGCCGGGGTCCTGCTGATCGTGAAGAACTACACCGGTGACGTCCTGAACTTCGAGACCGCAGCCGAACTTGCCGGCGTCGAAGGCATCGACGTCCGCACCGTGGTGGTCAATGACGACGTCGCCGTGGAGGACTCCACCTATACGGCTGGCCGACGCGGTGTGGCCGGGACCGTGCTGCTGGAACGGATTGCCGGCGGTGCCGCGGACCGGGGGGATGATCTCGGCAAGGTGGCGGAGATCGCCGAACGGGTGAACGCCAACGTGCGGTCCATGGGCGTGGCCCTCGCGCCCTGCACCGTCCCCCACGCCGGTGAGCCCAGCTTCACCCTGGCCGAAAACGAGATTGAGATGGGCGTGGGGATCCACGGCGAGCCGGGCCGGCACCGGCTGGAGATGACCAACGCCGATTCCATTACGGACCAGCTGATGGAACCGGTGCTGAGCGATCTCGGAATTGCCTCGGGGGACCGGGTGCTGCTGTTCGTGAACGGGATGGGCGGAACCCCGTTGAGCGAGCTGTACATTGTGTACCGCCGGGCAGCCCGGATCCTGGAAGAGCGCGGCGCCAGGGTGGAACGTTCCCTGGTGGGCAATTACATCACCGCGCTGGAAATGCAGGGAGCGTCAGTGACGGTCCTGCGACTGGATGATGAGCTTACGGACCTGTGGGACTCGCCGGTGAACACCCCGGCCCTGCGGTGGGGAGTATAGGAATGGAACTGAATGCAGCGTGGGCGGATCAGTGGATGCGCCTCAGCGCAGCTGCCCTCAGCGAGAACCGGCAGCGGCTGACCACCCTCGACCGTGAAATCGGCGACGCCGACCACGGGGAGAACATGGACCGCGGATTCGGCGCGGTGGTGGAGAAGCTGGACGCCGACGGCGTTCCGGAAACTCCAGGGGCCGTCTTCAAGACCACTGCCATGACCCTGATGTCGAAGGTGGGAGGCGCAGCCGGTCCGCTGTACGGGACGGCGTTCCTGCGCGCCTCCACTGCGGCGGGCGCCGCTCCGGCCCTGGGCCCGGCGGAACTGGTGGCGGTCCTGACCGCCGCGCGGGACGGAATAGTTGCCCGAGGCAAGGCGGAGCCCGGTGACAAAACCATGATTGATGCCTGGACCCCGGCCGTCGATGCCGCAGTGACGGCAGAGGCAGCCGGAGCCGCTCCGCTGGAGATCCTCACGGCAGCTGCGAACGCCGCCGAGGCCGGCCTGGCCGGGACCGAGCCGCTCGTTGCCCGCAAGGGCCGGGCCAGCTACCTGGGGGAGCGCAGCGCCGGCCATCTGGATCCCGGCGCCGCGTCCACCGCACTGATCCTGCAGGCGGCGGTTTCGGCGGCGGAGGAGGCGGCGTGAGCGTCGGTCTGGTGGTTGTTTCCCACAGCCGGAAGCTGGCGGAAGGCGTCTGCGAGCTCGCAGCGCAGATGGCCGCCGATGTTTCCATCGCTGCGGCAGGAGGGACCGACGACGACGGCATCGGCACCAGTCTGGAAAAAATCATGGCTGGTATCGCCGCCACGGACTCCGGTGAGGGCACGGTGCTGCTGACGGATCTGGGCTCCGCGGTCATGACCGCGGAATCAGCCCTGGAGTTCCTCGATCCCGAACAGCAGCCGCGGGTCCGGATGGCGGATGCGCCGCTGGTGGAAGGTACGGTGGCCGCCGCCGTGGCCGCGCAGACCGGCAGGAACGTTGCCGAGGTGACTGCTGCGGCGGAGTCTGCCGGAGCCTCTTATGCCCCGGACGGCGATGCTGCCGGGCCCGTTTCCGGCGGCACCGCCGACTCCGCACCTTCCGCCGACGGGCCGGAGCCTGCGGCCGGGGACACCGCCAGCGGTGCGTGGACGCTGGTGAACCCGATGGGCCTGCATGCCCGTCCGGCGGCGGCGGTGGCCCAGCTCCTGGCGGACCTGGACGCGGAAATCATCATCAACGGCGTGGACGGCAAATCCGTGATGATGCTCATGACATTGGGCCTGCGGCCCGGAGAAACCCTCAGCGCCACCGCCACCGGACCGGATGCGGCCAGGGCAGTGGAACTTCTGGGCGAGCAGGTGCGCAACGGATTCGGGGAAATCTAGCCTCGCCGGCGGTCACAGCGGCAGCGAGACTCCGTTGGCGTCTTCCGCGGCCAGCCGGTCCGCAATGAGGCCGGCCAGGGCGCGTTCCATCTGTTCCTGCGGCGCCTGCAGCCGGTGCAGGGCGGTCACGGGGTCCACCTCGGCGGCCAGCTGCGGGGAGCCCAGATCCACCGGCGCGTGCAGCAGCAGGTCCCGGCGGACCGGTCCGTCAGCGGAGCGCAGCACCGCCATCATGGCCCCGCGGACCTGACGGTCCGTTCCGGCCCAGGCCTGCCCCTTGGCGGTGTAGTGCGGTTCCGGCCTGCCTGCGGCCACCCAGGCGCAGCGGTCCAGTATCGGACACTGCCCGCACTTGGGGCTCCGTGCCGTGCACACCACGGCGCCCAGCTCCATGACCGACGCGTTCCAGGCCACGGAATCCGTCGTATCCGCCGGCAGCAAGGACGCAGCGAGCCGCATTTCCGCAGCCGTCAGGGAGGGCGAGGGCAGGGCATTGCCGGTCACGGCGCGGGCATGGACGCGCCGGATGTTGGTGTCCACCACCGTTTCCCGCCGGCCGAAGGCAAACGCGGCCACGGCTGCGGCGGTATAGTCACCGACGCCCGGCAGCCGCAGCAGTTCCGGGTAGGTGGAGGGAACCTCGCCGCCGAACTCGTCCACAATGGCCTTCGCTGCGGCGTGCAGGCGCAGTGCCCGCCGGGGATAACCAAGCCTGCCCCAGGCCCGGACGGCCTCACCGCTGGGTTCCAACGCCAGCCCGGCCGGCGTCGGCCACCGCTGCAGCCAGGCGGCCCAGACGGGCAGGACGCGCACTACGGGCGTCTGCTGGAGCATGATCTCACTGACCAGCACACCCCAGGGTGTGCGGTCTGCATCCCGCCACGGGAGGTCGCGGGCATTGCCGGCGAACCACCCGGTGATGCGACGGTGCAGTTCCTCCGCCTGTGAATCCATCTCCCACTCCCTTGACCAGCAATACTCTACTAACCGGCGTGGTGCGCTCCGTAATCGAGGCCGCGTTCCCTAGCCTTGAACCATGAACGGGATGGGAAAACAGCAGCCGGCCGGAGGCCCGCCCGGTCCGCGGCGCCCAAGCCCCGCCGTGTACCGGCGGCGGAGGATCGTTGCCGCACTCCTTGCCCTGCTGCTGCTCGCGGGACTCGGCTTCGCTGTCTTCGGCGTGGTCCGCGCCCTCGCACCCGAGGAGCGGGCCGTGGCCGAAGCCACCGTTCCGGCTCCCACCCTCACCTCGGCGGCGGCCACCCCTGCCCCCGAGGCGAAAACTCCTGCACCCGCGCCGAAACCCGCGGAAAAATCCACCGGAACGGCCTGCCGTCCGGACGCAGTGTCGGTGACTGCGGCAACCGACGCCGGGACCTACCCGGCCGGAACGGCACCCGTGCTGATCCTCACCGTCACCAACACCGGCAAATCCGCCTGCGAAATCAACGTGGGCACATCCCAGATGGAATTCCTGGTGGCCAGCGGATCGGACCGGATCTTCTCCTCGGCGGACTGCCAGGAAGCCGGCAATGATTACCTCAAGACGGTGGAGCCGGGGGCGTCGGAGACGGCCAACTTCACCTGGGAGCGGCACCGGTCGGCACCGGGCTGCGCTGCCGTGGCTTCCACCCCGAACCCCGGCTATTACGTGTTCACTGCCAGGCTCGGCGAAACCCGGAGTGAAGCAGCCGTCTTCGAACTGGAATAGTCCTACATAAACCGGTCGAGAAGGCTTGTTTCAGCGATCCGTGACAAGCCTTCACGGACGGTACGGGCGCGCTGCTCCCCGATGCCGTCGACGGTCATCAGGTCATCAATGTTTGCGGCCATGAGGTTCTGCAGGCCGCCGAAGTGGTCCACCAGGCGGTTCGAGACAGCCGGGGGAACGGATTTGATATTGCTGAGGAGCCGGTAGCCGCGAGGCTGCACCACGGCTTCGAGGGAATCCTGGCCGGGCTGGATCCCCATCACGGCCGCGATCTTGCTCGGGTCCACCATTTCCGACGAACTCATGTTCTGCAGCGTGGCAACCTGCTCCTCGACATTGAGCTTGCCGTCATGCACATCGGCATAGTCGCGCAGAATCATCTCGCTGCCCGGTCCAAGGCCGGTGGTCAGTTCTTCCAGCTGAAGGGAGAGCAGGCGGCCGTCCACTCCGAGCTCGAGGACGTACTGGGAGATTTCCTCGGCAATCCGGCGGACCATCTCCTGGCGTTGCAGGGTTATCGCTACGTCGCGGACCGTCACCATGGCTTCGATTTCGAGTGCGGACAGGGAATTCGTGACCTGGTCCAGCCGCGCACGGTAGCGCTCCAAGGTTGCCAAGGCCTGGTTGGCACGCGCCATCACCGGCTCGGATCCTTCCAGGACGTGGCGCAGTCCGCCCACGTAAAGCTGGATAATCCGCATGGACTGGCTGACGGAAATAACAGGGAAGCCGGTCTGGATGGCGACCCGCTCGGCCGTCCGGTGCCGGGTGCCCGATTCGTGCGTTTCGATGGTGTGGTCAGGGACCAGCTGGACGGCTGCCCGCAGGATGTTGCTGGCATCGCGGTCACAGACTATTGCGCCGTCCATTTTCGCCAGCTCGCGGAGCCGGGTCGGGGAGAAATCGATGCCGATGTCGAAGCCGCCGGAACAGATGGCGTCCACCGCACGGTCAAAGCCCAGGACGATCAGGGCGCCGGTGCGGCCCCGCAGGATGCGCTCGAGTCCATCACGGAGCTCGGTCCCGGGTGCTACGCGCGCCAACGTTGCTTTCAGCGCGTCTTCGGGACTGCGGGCCATGGTCACTTCCTTCCGGCCAGGGGCCTGGATGATCCGGGCTAGAGCTAGCCCGTCCTAATACTAGTGCGAGAAACAGGTACACTCCCGCACGCGTGAAGCACGGCACGTCCGCGCCCCGGCGCGGCATGCAGGGGGCTGCGGTTCCGCCCGCGGCACTCCTCAGCCGAAGGTCCCTGGCTGCCGGCCGGCAGTGTCAGAAGAGCAGCTCCAGGGCCTCGGCAAGGGTGGAGACTTCGCGGACCTTGAAGCCGGGCGGGACATTTCCCGGCCCGTTGGGAGACGCCGGAACCACCGCGTGGGTAAAGCCCAGGCGCTCAGCCTCAGTGATTCTTCGTCCGATGCCGGGCACCGGACGAACCTCCCCCGCCAGTCCAACCTCGCCGAAGGCAATGAGCTGGGCCGGCAGCGGTTTGTTCATTTTCGCGGAGGCCACCGCCAGCGCCACCGCCAGGTCCGTGGCAGGCTCGCTCAGTTTCACGCCGCCCACCGTGGAGACATAGCTGTCATCCTTGGCCAGGCTCATGGAGGCGCGCTGCTGCAGGACTGCCAGCAGCATGGCCACCCGGGAAGCGTCCACTCCGCTGGTGGCACGCCTGGCCTGGGCATTACCTGTTTCCGCCACCAGGGACTGCACCTCGGCCACCAGCGGACGCTTGCCTTCGAGGGTGACGGTGATGCACGTACCTGAGACGGGGTCCTTGGTGCGCGAGACGAAAAGTCCGCTCGGATCGGCAAGGCCTTCGATGCCGTCTTCGGTCAGGTCGAAACAGCCCACCTCGTCCGTCGGTCCGTAGCGGTTCTTGACCGCACGCAGCAGGCGCAGCCTCGAGTGCCTGTCACCGTCGAACTGGCACACCACATCCACCAGGTGTTCCAGCAGCCGGGGGCCGGCAATGGAACCGTCCTTGGTGACGTGGCCAACCAGCAGGGTGGTCATGTTCCGGGTCTTGGCGGCGTTGATCAGGGAGGCGGCCACCTCGCGGACCTGGCTGACGCCGCCGGCGCTGCCGTCCACCGCGGTGCTGCTCAGGGTCTGGACCGAATCCACTATCAGCAGCCCGGGGGAGACCTGCTCCACCTGTCCCAGCGCCTGGCCCAGATCCGTTTCCGCGCTGAGGTAGAGGTTCTCCGAGACAGCACCGATGCGCTCGGCGCGCAGCTTCACCTGGGCCGTGGATTCCTCCCCGGTGACGTAGAGAACGTCGCGCCCTGCCCCCGCCACGCGCGCGGCCACGTCCAGGAGCAGGGTGGACTTGCCGACGCCGGGCTCACCGGCCAGCAGGATCACCGCGCCCGGCACCAGTCCGCCGCCCAGGACACGGTCCAGTTCACCTACTCCGGTGGCCTGGTAGGCGGCGGTGGTGGCATCAACCTCGCCGATCCGCAGCGCGGGGCGGGCCACCACCGTGGCGGCAGTGGTGCGGGCCAGGACTTCACCGGATTCCTCCACCGTGCCCCACGCCTGGCACTCGCCGCAGCGTCCCACCCATTTGGCCGTGGTCCAGCCGCATTCCGAGCAGCGGTAGTTGGCGGTCTTGGGCCGTGCAGTCTTTGTTGCCATGGAATCAGGCTATCCCGGGGCACTGACACTGCGTCTGCGGCCGGGCTCAGATCTCCGACAGGTAGGTCACTGCTTCTTCATGGGTGAGGCCGGTCGATTCGAGCAGGTCCACCACCAGGGGGCGGAAGAGCATGATCAGCGCGTCACCCTGCAGGTTCGTGATGCCCAGCGACGTGGGATGCAGGCGGGACCCGACCGCCGCCAGCTCGTTGCGCGCCTGGCGCAGGTGCCGCAGCCGGGTGTCCGGCCCTTCACCGCCGCCGAGTGCGCGGGCAAGGATGTCCACGGCGTCGGCCGTCTCGGTGAGGACTTCCGACACACTCTCGATGGCCTCGTCGCCCAGCGAGGCATGGTTGATGACCGACGTCGTGCGGCGGGCCAGGACCCGGCTGTTGCGCACCGCAAGATCCAGGTAGCCGATGGAACCGCGCAGATCCCCCAGTTCCGCAAGGTACCGGCGGTACGCGGGGGAGATCCGGGCCACCTCCCGTGCGTCCCGGACGCTGCGGGCCAGGGTGTCCAGCTGGGGCTGCGTGTTGCGCGCCCGGACCAGGGCATGCCAGGCGATGGTGGAATCACTTTTGGCGATGGCATCGGAACACTGGCGCAGCACGGCGGAAAGTTCGTACAGGAGCTCGCGGACATTGGACTTCGGCTCCCGGCGCGGATCCCGCGGCGCCAGCATGGTCACCACCAGGGCAAAGACGCCGCCGACAATGGCATCCAGGCTGCGGGTGAAGGCACCCCCGTCCGGGGCGGGAAGAAGGACCACCAGCAGGGACTGCAGCCCCAGCTGGGTCGTAAAAATGACACCGCGGTCCAAAAAGCGGGCCAGCATCACCGAGATAAAAAGGACGACGGCGGCCTGGGCAAGACCGTTACCCAGCAGGGTGAGCAGGATTTCGCCAATGGTGATGCCCAGCGTGCAGCCGATTCCCACTTCCAGCACCCGGCGGGTCCGTGGTTCCCGGGAGAACCCCAGGGAAATCAGGGCGGCCGTCGCGGCGAACAGCGGGCCCTCGTGCCCGAGCACGTACTCGGCAAAGGCGTACGCTCCGACGGCGCAGATGGTCATTTGCAGTGCCGGCACCACGGAATTGCGGCTGCGCTGCAGCCCTACGCGGGCCCGGTTCTGCAGGAAACCCCGGCTTTTGGCGAAGGAGCTGCGTTGGGGCATGGAACCAGTCTAGGGGGAGCCGAGGGCAACATGTATCCGGCATTACATTCGGTGGCAACGGATGTTCTTCGCCTGCCCGGCGGGCGTTAACTTTCCGTTCACCTTGCTTCGCCACCCTTGGAGAGGAACGTGTTGGAGGTTCCGCGTGCTCGACTGCTTTTCCGCAATCAGCTTCCCGGCGCACCCGCGCCGAATGAACCCTTCGAAAGGGACACGATAGTGAAGGTTTTGAACCGCGCTGTATCCGTACTTTCAGTTTCACTTGCTGCCGCCCTCGGCCTGGCCGCCTGCGGCACGGACAGCGCTGCACCCTCCGCGGCCCCGGCTGCGGGGAGTTCGGAAAGCTCCGTCACGGGCACGCTTTCCGGTGCCGGCGCCTCCTCCCAGGATGCGGCCATGCAGGCCTGGATCGCGGGCTTCGGTACCGCCAATCCGGAAGCATCGGTGCAGTATTCACCGGACGGTTCGGGCGCAGGCCGGGAAGCGCTGCTGGCCGGCGGCGTCCAGTTCGCCGGGTCCGACGCCTACCTTGATGAAGAGGAAACCGCTGCGGCCGCGGAGGTCTGCGGACCCGACGGCGCCATCCACGTTCCCGTCTACATCTCACCGATCGCCGTGGCCTTCAATCTGCCCGGCATAACGGACCTGAACCTCGATGCAGAGACCATCGCAGCGATTTTCCGCGGCGAGGTCAGCACGTGGAATGACCCGGCCATCGCCGCGCAGAACGAAGCAGCGGAGTTGCCGGACACCGCCATCACGGCGGTACACCGGGGAGACGAATCGGGCACCACCAAGAACTTCACCGAATACCTGGCCGAAGCAGCACCCGAAAAGTGGACGGATAAGGCATCAGGTGAATGGCCGGCCGAGCTGCCGAACGGGGAGAGTGCCTCCGGTACCGGCGGCGTTATTTCCACGGTGACCTCCACCGTGGGCGGCATCACCTATGCCGACGCGTCGGCAGTCGGCTCCCTGGGCAAGGTCAGCGTGAAGGTGGGCGATGCCTACGTACCGTTCAGCGCCGACGCCGCCGCACTCGCCGTCGAATCCTCCACGCCGGCGGGCGGGGAAGGCCGTCCCGAAGGGGACATGGCCATGGACCTGGACCGCGACACGGCGGAATCCGGTGCCTATCCCGTGGTGCTGGTGAGCTACCACGTCTTCTGCACCAGCTACGAGGACCAGCAGACAGTGGACCTGGTCCGCGCGTTCGGCAACTACGTGGTCAGCGAAGAAGGCCAGGCGGCCGCGTCGGACGCCGCGGGCAGCGCGCCGCTCTCGGATGCCCTGCGCTCCAAGGCGGAAACAGCGCTGGAATCGATCAAGGTGCGTTCGTAACGTGCCCATCCTGCCCTCTCCCGCCTTCGAAGCGGGGGAGGGCAGGGGCCGCTCCAAGGCGGAGTACCTACACTGATAAAGAGTCTGCACCAACGCATTTCGAAGGGTTGAGCAGTGTCCAGCAAGTCCATAACGGGAGAAAGCGGCACCGGCCGCGCCGGAGACAAGATCTTCTCCGGCGTTGCGGTGACTGCCGGGTGCCTGATTCTCTTCGTCCTGTTCTGTGTGGCGGTTTTCCTCATGTGGCAGGCGCTGCCGACGTTTCTGGCAGACCCTGCGGACATCTCCGGCGGCGGGTTCGGGCAGTACATCCTGCCCCTGGTCATTGGAACGGTGATTGCCGCCGTCATCGCGCTGGTGATCGCCACACCGGTGGGCATCGGCGTCGCCCTGTTTATCTCGCACTATGCCCCGCGCCGGCTGGCGCAGGGGCTGGGATACCTGGTGGACCTGCTGGCGGCTATTCCGTCGGTGGTCTACGGTGCCTGGGGTATGACGGTGCTGGCCCCGGCACTGGTGGGCCCTTACAACTGGCTGGCCGACCACGCCGGCTGGATCCCGATTTTTGCCGGCCCTGCCAGCCAGACCGGCAAGACCATGCTGACCGCGGGCATTGTGCTCTCCGTGATGGTGCTGCCGATCATCACCTCCCTCACCCGGGAGATCTTCCTGCAGACACCCAAACTGCACGAGGAAGCAGCACTGGCCATGGGCGCCACCCGCTGGGAAATGATCCGGATGGCGGTTTTCCCGTTCGCCCGGCCCGGCGTCGTCAGCGCCGTCATGCTGGGGCTCGGCCGCGCACTGGGCGAAACCATGGCGGTCGCGCTGGTGCTTTCCTCGGGCGGCCTGATCGCCAGCCTGATCCGGCCGGGCAACCAGACCATCGCCGCCGAGATCGCCCTGAACTTCCCTGAAGCGTTCGGACTCCGGCTTTCGGAACTGATTGCCGCAGGACTCGTGCTGTTCCTGATCACGCTGGCGGTCAACGTGATTGCCCGCTGGATCATCAGCCGCCACAAAGAATTCTCGGGAGCCAACTGATGCTCGATACCACCTCCGCCCTTACCCGTCCCGGATCCCTGCTGACCAAGAACAGGCTGCCCCGCTATACGCCGTGGATCATCCTGGCTGCGGCGCTGGTCCTGGGTGCGGCGCTGTCCGCCCTTATCGGTTTCTCCGTGGCGGCCTTCGCCATCTTCACCGCCGTGCTCTTCGTCATCGGCGGCACGGTGGCCACCTGGATTGTCGAGGGCCGGCGGCACGCCGTGGACCGTCTGGCCACGAACCTGGTCTGCGGGGCGTTCCTGCTGGCACTGCTTCCCCTGGTATCGGTGATCTTTACCGTCCTGGTCCGCGGCCTGCCCGGCCTCAGCCCGGATTTCCTGCTGACCTCCATGGGCGGCATGACCGGTGCCGTGGACAACGCCACGGCGGAGAACGGGACGGCGGTGCTCGGCGGCGCCTACCACGGCATTGTCGGCACCTTGCTGATCACCTTCTGGGCCACTGTCATCTCGGTGCCGGTGGGCCTGCTGGCCGCCGTGTACCTGGTGGAATACAGCCGCGGCGGAACGCTTTCGCGGGCCATCACGTTCTTCGTTGACGTGATGACCGGCATTCCGTCGATCGTGGCCGGCCTGTTTGCCGCCGCGTTCTTCGGCCTGGTTTTCGGGCCCGGCACCCGCACCGGCTTCGTTGCCGCCGTGGCCCTGTCCGTGCTGATGATCCCGGTGGTGGTCCGCTCCACCGAGGAGATGCTCAAAATTGTGCCCAACGAGCTCCGGGAGGCCTCCTACGCCCTGGGCGTGCGTAAATGGCGGACCATCCTGAAGGTGGTTGTCCCCACGGCAATTTCCGGTATTGCCTCCGGCGTGACCCTGGCCATCGCCCGCGTGATCGGTGAAACCGCACCGCTGCTGGTCACCGCGGGCTTCGTGAACACCATCAACTTCAACGTCTTTTCGGGCTGGATGAGTACGCTGCCAACCTTCATCTACCGGCAGCTGATGAGTCCCACCTCTCCGACCAACACTGACCCCAGTACCCAGCGGGCCTGGGCGGCAGCCCTGATCCTGATCATCATGGTGATGCTGCTGAACCTCGGCGCCCGCCTGATTGCCCGGATTTTCGCCCCCCGGACCTCCCGCTAACCTCAGCTTCGATTGAAGGAATCCATGTCCAAGCGCATCGACGTCAAAGACCTGAACGTCTATTACGGAAACTTCCTTGCCGTCCAGGATGTCAACATCAATATCGAACCCCGCTCCGTGACCGCCTTCATCGGCCCCTCCGGCTGCGGCAAGTCCACCTTCCTGCGGACCCTGAACCGGATGCACGAGGTCCTTCCCGGCGCCCGCGTGGAAGGGGAAGTGCTGCTGGACGGCGAGAACCTCTACGGTCCCGGAGTTGATCCGGTGACCGTCCGCAGCCATGTGGGCATGGTCTTCCAGCGGCCCAACCCGTTTCCCACCATGTCCATCCGGGACAACGTGCTGGCGGGCGTGAAACTGAACAACAAGCGGATTTCGAAGTCCGACGCCGATGCCCTCGTGGAAAAATCCCTCACCGGAGCCAACCTCTGGAAGGAGGTCCGGGACCGCCTGGACAAGCCCGGCTCCGGGCTTTCCGGCGGCCAGCAGCAGCGCCTGTGCATAGCCCGTGCCATTGCGGTCTCCCCGGAGGTGATCCTGATGGACGAACCCTGCTCCGCCCTCGACCCGATCTCCACGCTGGCCATTGAGGACCTCATCGAGGAACTCAAGAGCGAATACACGGTGGTGATCGTGACGCACAATATGCAGCAGGCCGCCCGGGTTTCGGATAAGACCGCTTTCTTCAACATCGCCGGCACCGGCAAACCCGGCCGCCTCATCGAATACGCGGATACCCCGGTGATTTTCAGCAATCCGGCCGAACAGGCCACGGAAGACTACGTATCCGGCCGTTTCGGGTAGGCGCTACAGGAGCGGGCTGAGGGCCAGCAGGAAAATCCCGCCGAGCACTGCGGTCACGGGTGCCGTGACCAGCCAGGTGACGAGGATTTCCCGCAGCGGGATCAGGCGCACGGTGGAAAAGCGCTGGTTGGTGCCGGCACCCACGATGGCCGATGTCATGGTCTGGGTGCTGGAGAGCGGGATGTGCAGCCACAGTGCTCCCAGGAAAAGCATGGCGGAACTGACCGCCTGGGCGCTCATGCCGCGCAGCGGGTCCATCCGCACCAGCCGGTAACCCAGCGTATGGGTGATCCGCCAGCCGCCGAAGAGGGTGCCGCCGGCCAGGGCCAGTGCCGCGAAAAGCTGTACCCAGAGGGGAATGCCGGTGTCACCGGTCTGCCCCGCCGCCAGCAGTGCGAGCACCACCACGGCCATGGTCCGCTGCCCGTCCTGGATGCCGTGCCCCAGGGAGAAGGCGGAAGTGAACACGGACTGCGCTATCCGGTTTCCCGCGTCGCCGCGCCGGGGCGAGCTGTAACGCATCAGCCAGGTGGCCGGGAAAACCAGCAGGTACGCCAGTGCAAAGGCTATGACCGGCGAGAGCAGCAGCGGCAGTGCTATCTGCTCCCAGATCAGCCGGTAGGACTCAGCGATATTCCGGCCGCCCACCAGGGTTGAGGCCGCACCGGAGCCCACCAGCCCGCCTACGAGGGCGTGGGTGGAAGAAGACGGCATCCGCCGCCACCAGGTCCACACGCCCCAGCCGCAGGCTGCCAGCAGCCCGGCCATCAGGATGCCCAGGCCCTCGGGACCCGCCGGGAGATCCACAAACCGCACGGTCAGGACAACGGCCAGGGCAGTGCTGACCAGGGCTCCGAGAAGGTTGAAGAAAGAAGCCAGGACGATGGCCACGCTGGGCGTCAGCGCCCTGGTGCGGACAGAGGTGGCCACCGAGTTGGAGGCGTCATGGAAGCCGTTGAGGAAGGCGTAGCCCCCGGCAAGCAGGACAACACCCGCCAGAAGGACGGTGGCCACCCTAGGATTCCCGAACGAGGATGCCGCCCACAAAAGTGGCTGCACGGCGGAGCTCGGCGGAGGTTCCGGACAACTGGTCGGCCAGGTCCCGGTGCCTGGCATAGGCCAGCGGTTTGTACTCGCGCATCAGCTCCGCCACCCAGATCCGCCGGGACCGCTCGGCCCGCCTGGCCAGCCGGAGCATCTCGATCCAGTACTCTTCCAGATCCTCCAGCGAGGCGAGCCGGCGCACGGCGGAGGCGGTGAGTTCGGCCTGCCGGCCGATGACTTCCAGCTGCTCCGAAGCACGCCGGGACACGCCGCTGAGTTTATAGAGGGAGATGGTTTCCGCGGAGGCGTCTAGGCACTCCATGGCGGACATCAGGACCAGAGACAGCTCATACAGGTCCTCGCGGGGCAGCGGGTTGATGAAGCTGGTCCGCATCTGCGTCATCAGGGCGAAGTGCAGATCGATGGTCTCGGCATCAATCTGGTGCAGCTGCTCGGTGAGCCGGTCGAATTCCTCCGGATCGGCACCGAGAATCTCGGCCAGCACCGCCGTGCCGCGCAAAAGCTGCGACGCCATGCGCGAAAGCAGCTCGAGGCCGGCGTTTTCCTGGGGAAACAGCTGGAGTTTCATGCGGACGGCAGCACGTGGGCTGGGGGAGCGGCATCAATTCTCACAGCGCCAAGCGTATCCGATGGGTACTCTGGCGGGACGATCAGGTCCGCGATTCACTCCCGCTGCAGATCAGTCGGGGGAAAGAGTAACGGTGCCGGACCGGGAGCGCCTCTCGGCGGAAGGCCGCTCGAAGCGGCTCAGAGTTGAAGCCCGGGGGTTCCGCAGTCCGACACCAATTTCAGTTTTCTACTCTCGGCCGTTGATGTCAACACGGTCCGGCGGGCAGTGGCGGGACTGTGGCCCGCGCCACGGCGGGTGCCGCCACTGCCGTCCGGCCTTTAGTCGAGTTCTCCGCGCCGCCAGGCTGCTGCCGAATGCTCCAGATCCTCGGCCGTACGGACCAGCTGGCGTGCATTGCGGGTCAGGAGAGTGGCGCGCTCGCCGTTGGAGGCCTCGGAGGAATCGGCGTGGTTGGCCTGGCCGAGCGCCACTACCCGGCAGAACGCGGCGAAACGCTCCAGTGCGACGTCGAAATCCCCCTCAAAGGCACCGGAGAGGATGGTGTCGGCCATGATCCGGACCTCGTCGGCGCCCAGGGGTTCGGCTACCCCGGCCACCACCTTGGAGACCTGGGCGACGTCCTTGCCCGCCGAATAGAAGGAAGCGATCCGTTCCGGATTCTGCTGGATGGACGCGCGGAGCGCATAGAGACGCCAGAGCGCCCCGGGCAGGGACCGGGCGGGGCTTTCGGCCCACATCTCGGCCACGGCTTCCAGCCCCTGCTGGTCCGCCAGTTCCACCAGGCGGCGGGTGACCTCCGGATCGGTACTGGCGCGGCCGTGGTGGACGAGTGCCTGGGCAGCCAGGTGGGCCGCCTCCGAAACGCGTGCCGGATCGGCACCGCCGGGGAAGTTGGCGAAGTCCACTGGTGCTAGAGGCTTTGGCTTGTGATGACGCGGCGCTGAATTGGACTCACTCATATTCGAAGAATACTCCGGGATCTGCATCGAATCGAGGTGGTCTCCGCGGCGCCGTGAAGCGCCCGGGGACCTGGTTTTCCACGATCTGTGTGGTGTGCGATAAAGTGGGACAGTCGGTCCGCATGCTGTTGAAAGCCGCGGGTCGGTGGAGCGCCTATAGCTCAGTTGGTAGAGCAACGTCCTTTTAAGTCGTGGGTCGCAGGTTCGAGCCCTGCTGGGCGCACCATACTGAAACGGCTTGCCTTCATTGAAGGCAAGCCGTTTCTTTTGTCCCAGCGTGTTTGCTGTGGGGATTCCGTGTCCTGCTCCGGTTATCCGGCGGCGTCTTCCGCGGCCCTGCGCGCAGGTTCCGGCACCGGACGACGGCGGCTGGTATCGAACTTCATCAGCTTGTGGGTGCCGTCGCAGTAGGGCTTGATGGCCGAGCCGCCGCAGCGGCACAAGGCCACGGTTTCCCGGTCCCGGGGCACGGGAACCCCGTCCGGCGTGACAATCTCAAAGTCTCCGCGGATCAGCAGGGGACCGTTGGGGCAGGCCACAACGGAGGCGGGAGGGGTGCCTTCCCGCTTCTGCCAGGGAGCGGCGTCGTCGGTCCCTGTTGCTGCGGCAGCCGGTACGGAGCCGTCGTCGGCAGGAGACCCGGTTTCAGGGGCGCTCACGCCGTTGCCCCGGCGGCAGCGGCGGATACTGCCGGTTCAGCCGGCGCGCCATGCGCCAGGGGTGCCAGGAGCGCGGATTCGCCGGCCTTCCAGGCCCGAAGCTGGTCTTCGCCCAGCAGCGCATCAAGGGCCAGGACCGTGGCGGCACCGAAAATGATGTCTGCCAGCAGCTCAGGCTCAGCCGCGGCCAGGCCGCCGGCCAGATCCCGTGCGGCAATTTGTTCGTGCACGGCATCTGCTTCCACGTGTTCATCGAAGTAGTAGGTGACGTCGTCGCTGAATCCGTGCCGGCGGAAGCCGCGGGCGTAGAACGAGTTGGGAATGGAGGACGTCATCTCGAACGCCGCCAGGTGCCCGGCAATGGCACCGCGCAGCCGGCGGTTCAGCCCGAAGAGCGACATCGCGTTGGAGGAGGCCAGGGTCAGGGCCGGCACCAGGTCAATGTAATACCCGTAGCCGGAATCGAGGCCAAGGCCTTCCATGGTGGTGCCGAACAGCTTTGAGTGCATCCGTTCGACCCGCCCGCCGCCGTATTCATCCGCCTGGATTTCGATCAATGCTGCCTTTGCGCGGCCCACCGGCAGGCGCGGAATGGCCCAGCTGTGCGGATCCGCTTCCTTCAGTTGGTAGACCGAGCGCAGGATCAGGAATTCGCGCAGCTGTTCCACGCTGGCCTTGCCGGCAATGAAACGGGAGACGCTGGGGCCGTCGTCGTCGGCGGCCAGATCGAAGAGCGTCTTGGCGACGGCTTCGCTTTCCGGTGACGGCAGCTCGGGGACGGGCACGGTACGGCGCAGCACACCCTCGAAGGCAGCCTCCAGCCGTGCCCGCACCCGGATCAGTTCGGGATCCCACTCGGCGGCGTCCTCCACCCCGTCCAGCCCGCTGTAGTGCAGTTCATACAGGCAGAACAGGGTCAGCTGGAGGTCTTCGTCCCGCAGCAGATCCGGGGTGGCGGCCAGAGCCTCGTCCACCAGCAGGTTCAGGGTCTCGTAGGAGTGCTCGCGGCCGGGGCCGCGGGTCAGCAGAAGGTCGATCAGGGTGGCGCTGACATGCCCTCTCGGGGCGGGAATCTTCATTGCTTTCCTTACAGGGCGCTTTTTCGGCGGGCAGATGGAATAAATCCAGAGGTCAGCATACTTGCTATGGCCCTGCCCGGCCGTGCGGAGCGGACGGCGACGGCATTGACCTTTGCGGCGCGGTTCGGTGCAATGGAGTCAGCGATGCAGCAGGCGGGCAAGTCATCGGGGGAGGAACAGGCATGGTTTTTTCAGTGGTTCTTCCGCTGTTGCTGTTGGTGACGGTGCTGGCTGCCGCTGCTGCCGGGATAGACCGGGCCCTGCGGACCCGGGACGGTGAAGGCCTGTTCTGGGCCGGTTTGACCGGGTTCCTGGCTGTTCTCCTGACCGCTGCCTGGGCCGTGAGCGCCACGCCCGCCGGATCGGCGGCTGTCGGTCTGGTGGTGGTGGCAGGCGCCCTGGCGGCGTCGTTCTGGACCGTGGGACGCGACCGCCGCCGACGCCGGAACCGTGAGCGCCGGCAACTGGAGGCCGCTGTCACTGCCGCAGCAACCCGTCACCGTGATGTCATGGCCCGCTGGAGCGCTTATGAGCTGGACCCCTGGCTGGCGGCGGAGCACCCGCAGCTGCTCGACGTGGGCGCGCCGGAAACACGGAATTTCATCCGGGCCTTAAAGGCCGCTGAACAACTGAGGCCGGAAGCAGCCACCGCAGCGGAGGCGGCGGCCTATGCGGATGCAGTCGCGGCGTTGGAGGATTCGCTCCGCAGTGCGGAAGAAGCAGCCGGCGGCGGCCGCGCTGCATAAGCGCCGCGTACCGCTGGACCGCCGGGGAAATGCGTGGCAGTCTCTGCCCATGACTAGCAAAGACATCCGCATCTCACGCAACGAGGGACTGGGCAGGTACGAGCTGCGGCTGGACGGCGCACTTGTGGGGATTGCCGAATACGAGGAGGACTCGGATTCCGTGGCGCTGACCCATACCGAGATGGAATCGGATTACCGGCATCAGGGCTACTCTTCCCGCCTGGCAAAATACGCAGTGGAGGACATTGTCAGCGGCGGAGGGCGGATCAAGCCGTACTGCTCCTACATGGCTGCGTACCTGAAAAAACACCCGGAATACAGCCATCACGTGTCATGGCCGCAGGACTGACGGCGGGCCCGCAGCGTCCTCACGGGCAGGGCGGCCGGGAAACGCGCCTTAATTGAAGCTGGCTTCCCGCTCTGCATATGGGGGGAACGCAGAAGGGGAAGCCAGTTCCATCAGTATAATTCCATGTGTCCGGCTAAATCCAATCGAGGGGGGGGCCAAAAGTTGGCGGTTTCTGCCAGGTCTTTCCAGAATTGGCGCACTGCGGCGGCTCCCGGGGAATCCAATGCCGATCTTTGCCGCCGGACGGGCATCAAGCGCTCCACGCTGGGCCAGCAGATTGTCCGTGGCAAAGTCTCCGAGGATACCGTGGTCCGGGTTGCACGCGCCTACGGGAAGAACCCGGTGGAGGCCCTTTCCGATTTCGAGGAGTACTCCGATCTGCTGGGCGGACCGTGGCGGCCAAGCGCTGCGGAACTGCTGAGCCAGGTTTCCTATATCTGCATCCTGCAGATGATTCTCCACCGGTCCCAGCCGACGGACAGGCAGGACTACCCGGACCTGGTGCGTTTCCCCCACGCCAATGCCATCCGCTCCTGGTTTGAAGCCGTAGACCCGGGTGACCTGCGCCAGCGGCTCAGCGCGGCGACGGGTGTGGCGCCGCAGAATATCTCGGCCCAGCTCCTCGCCGGACGCCTCGCACCCGAGCTGGCGGTGGAGGCAGCGCGGCTGGCCGGTGTGTCACTGACCGGAGGCCTCGTCGCCACCGGCCTGATAACTTCCGACGAGGCGGGGTGGCCCCAGGACGGTCAGCTGGCGGCTCTGCGGGCGCTGTCGGATTCCGAGCTCGTATTCCTGGCCAGGGACCGCCTCGACGGGGTGGGGAAGCAGATACGAAAGTTCGAACATGATCAGGAAAACGAACTATTGCTCTTGGAGAACCTGGGATGAATGCTGCTTTGGCTTTTCAAGTCGTCGCGCTGTCGGTGGCGGGCATCTCAGCCGCGGTCCGGCTGCCGCTGGCAATTAAGGGACGCAACCCGCTGATTTTCTGGGCCTTGGTCCTGCTTACCACGGCGATCGCCCTGGGGATATCTTCGGTGTATCTCGCGGTGGACAGCGTTTTGGGCGGAATGAACCTTGCCAATCTGGTGATCCGGTTCGCCCTGTACGGTTTCGTGCTTATTATCGGGATCAAATCCGCGGCGGCATTCCGCGCTGCCGGGGCGGCCGCGCTTATCCGCGGGCCCATCGGTATCTGCGTCCTGGCATCGGTAGCGGTGCTAACGGTTGTCTTCTTCTGTTTAGCGGACATGCCGGTTTCTTCTCCGGGACTGCGCGATTACGGCGAGCAACTGCCGGTTGGTCTTTACGGGATTCTCGCCCGGGCCTATCCGGCATACATCGCCGCCTGTCTCATCGCCCCCGCCTTTGCCAGTGCAGCACACCGACGCCGGCCCCTGTTGATCCGCCTGGGTTCGGGGCTGCTGGGTATCGGCCTCGTCGGCTCGGTGCTCTACGCCATTCAGGACCTGACGCCGCTGGATGTGGATCCCTGGGATCACTTTGTTCCCTATTCGGCGCTCACGGCCGTGACGGTGGGGCTGGTCCTGCTGGGTGCCCAGCGGACGACGTCGAAAAGAAAAACAAAGAACGCGCCGCTGACGCACACATTCGCCAGATGACGATTCGGTAAATTTGTTCACATTTTCATGCGCGTGTGCCAGAATAATGAATATGTAGCATCCGCTGCCTGTGGGGGGTCAGCGTGATGCTACAACGAAGCCAACGGCATTGCCGTTGGCTTCGTCATTTCCATTTGTCATTCCAGCCCGTAGCCGGGGCATTCAGCGGACGGATGAATGCCCGGCTCCGCTGGCCGTGGCTAGGTGGCGTCAAGGTCCGTTTCGAGGATCTTCGCCAGTTCTTCCAACGCAGTGTCGGCACCCTCGTCGTCCGAACGCAGAACCACTACATCTCCGTGTGACGCGCCGAGACTCATGAGGGAAAGCATGCTGGAGGCATCCATCGCTTCCTCTGCCGGTTCCCCTTCCTTCGCTATGGTCACCTCAACCGGCTGGGCCGCCGCCGCTTCAGCGAAGATCGATGCCGGCCGGGCATGGAGTCCAACCCGACTGGCCACTGTGGCTTTGCGTTCTGCCATTTTCGTTTCCTTCCATGGGTAGCTCTGCTGGATTCGTCCCGGCCGCCTTCGGTCACAGGCCGAGTTGTTCAAGGATGGGAAGGCGGCTGCGGACAATGGTCCGTGCTTCAGCGGCAGTGTGCGCCGCCAGTGCCCTTGAGGCCAGCTCCTTCGCCTGTTCCAGGGTCACGGATTCCAGGACGGCGCCGACGCCGGAGAGCGCCCGGGGAGTCATGGACAGCGTATTGACGCCCATCCCGGCGAGAACGACGGCGAGTGCGGGGTCCGCAGCGGCCTCACCGCAGACCCCCACCGTCCGGGCGCCGGAGGCCGGCTCCAGAGCCGTGGCGCGTGCAGCGCCGGCAACGGTGGCGGAAATCAGCTGCAGCACCGCCGGTTGCCACGGGTCGTTCAGGGACGCCAGCGAACCCAGCTGCCGGTCCGAAGCCATGGTGTACTGCGTGAGGTCATTTGTCCCCAGGCTGGCGAACCGCACCCGGGACAGGACGGCTTCGGACATGATCGCCGCGGCCGGCACCTCCACCATTACTCCGGGCATGCCAAGCCCGGCCCCGGCGCACATGACGGCAAAATCAGCCGCTTCCTCGGCCGTGGAAATCATGGGTGCCATCACCCAGACGTCGGCGGTGTGGGCGCCGGCCGCCGCGGCGATGGCCTCCAGCTGGCGGGCGAGGACACCGGGGGAGGTACGGTCCGTCCGGAACCCGCGGACGCCCAGTGCCGGATTGGGCTCCGTGGCATCCGTCAGGAACGGCAACGGCTTGTCCGCGCCGGCGTCGAGGGTCCGGATCACCACTTTCCGGCCCGGAAATGCTTCGAAGACGGCACCGTAGGCGGCTACCTGTTCCTCAATGGTGGGTTCCGTGTCCCGGCCGAGGAAACAGAACTCCGTGCGGAGCAGGCCGATTCCCTCCGCCCCGGCTTCCGCCGCGGCCCGGGCATCCTTTCCGGAGCCAACATTGGCCAGCAGCGGGACATGGTGTCCGTCGGAGGTTGCCCCGGATCCGTTGAACGCCGGGAGGGAGGAGCGGGCGGCATACTTGTTCGCCGCGTCGCGTTCCCCGCTGCCGGGTTCCACCACCACGGTGCCGGAAGCGCCGTCCAGATAGATTTCGGCCCCGTCGGGCACCTCGTCCGCACCGGGCGCCCCCACCACCGCGGGCAGGCCCAGGGAACGGGCGAGGATGGCGGTGTGGGACTGCGGGCCGCCCTCGCTGGTGACCAGCCCGATCACCATGGCCGGGTCCAGTGTTGCGGTGTCTGCGGGTGCCAGCTCCACGGCGGTGAGGATGAAAGGAACATCGGACGCCGGAATTCCCGGTGCCGGCAGTCCGTTGAGCTCTGCCACAATCCGGGCACGGACATCAAGTACGTCCTGGGTCCGTTCCGCCATGTAACCGCCCAGGCTTTGGAGCATGGCCGCAACCTCCATGCCCGCCTCCCAGATGGCGCGGTCCGTGGACATGCCTGCGTTGATGTGTTTGCCCGCCGCTTTGAGCAACATCGGATCGGATGCCATCATGGCCGTCGCATCCAGCACCGCTTTCGCGTCTCCCGAAGCAGTTTCCGCCCGGTGCTTCAAATCCTCCCGCACTGCCTCAGCGGCATCCTTGAGCCGGGCCTTCTCCCCGTCCACGGTGCTGCCCGGGGCCGGTTTCGCCTCGGGGTCGGGCTCGGGCACGGGGGGAGGCATCCGGCGCGAGGGGCCTAGTACCCGGCCGGCACTGACTCCGATTCCCTGGATGGTCCGCATCATCTAAGCCTTCCTCTTCGTCAACGTGGGCTCACGCAATAGCTGGTTCCTCCACTTTTTTCCGCGGCTTCACATAGCGTTTCAGGGCCACGTAGACGAAGCCGGTAACTGCTGCCCCCGCCAGGATGGCCACAATGAACATCAGGAGGTTTCCGATGGCGAAGAAGACGAAGATTCCTCCGTGCGGTGCCTGCGAGGTTACCCCGGTTCCCAGGCAGATGGCACCGGCAACGGCGCCGCCCAGCATGGTGGAGGGAATCACCCGGAAGAAGTCGGCGGCGGCAAACGGGATGGCGCCCTCCGAGATGAAGGCGGCACCCAGCAGCCACGCCGCCTTTCCGTTCTCGCGCAGGGCCATGCTGAACTGGTTCTTTGCCAGCACCGTGGACGCAAAGGCCATGCCAAGCGGCGGGACCATACCGGCGGCCATGACGGCTGCCATGATCTCCCACGGCACCTGGTTTTCGAAGGTGCCTTCGCCGAGGCCCGCGACGGCAAACGCGTACGCCACCTTGTTGATGGGGCCGCCCAGATCCGCGCCCATCATCAGGCCGAGGATGACTCCCAATCCGATGGCTGCCACTCCGGTGAGGCCGGTGAGCCAGTTGTTCAGTGCCAGGGTCAGGGCGGCAATGGGCCCGCCCGCCACCAGTATCATCAGCCCGGAGGCGATGATGGAGGCCAGGAGGGGGATGATGACCACCGGCATCAGCCCGCGCATCCACGACGGTACGTTCCAGGAACCGATCCACCGGGCAGCGTAACCGGCCAGCAGGCCGCCAATGATGCCGCCGATGAAGCCGGCGTCCATGAACACCGCCACGGAACCCGCGGTAAAGCCCGGTGCGATGCCCGGGCGGTCCGCCAGGGCATACGCAATGTACCCGGCGAGGGCCGGCACCAGGAAAGCCAGGGAAAGGTTGCCGATCTTCCAGAACACGGCACCCAGATAAGCGACGAATCCCTCGGGCGGCGGATTCAGGACCGATGTTCCGTCCAGCATCCGGTCGCCGTTAGCCACGTCGTCAACCGACAGCGAGAGCTCATAACCGCCCAGCAGGAACCCGAGGGCAATCAGCAGGCCTCCGCCGGCCACAAATGGAATCATGTAGCTGACACCGGTCAGCAGCGCGCGTTTGAGCTGTCCGCCGAAGCCTTCCCCGCCGGAGGCGGAGCCGCCACCTTCATTCTCTCCACCGCCTGAGCCGCCGGACACGCGGCGGGCGTTGGGGTCCTTGGCCGCCCGGAGGGCCTCGTCGATCATGACGCCAGGCTCGTCGATCCCGCGTTTCACCGGCCCGCTGATCAGGGGTTTCCCCGCGAAGCGGCCCTTGTCCCGGACATCGACGTCGACGGCGAAAATCACCGCCTCCGCATTTTGGATCACCGAGGGGTCCAGCGGGGTGGATTTGGCTGATCCCTGCGTTTCCACCTGCAGGTCAACACCGCGTTCGGCTGCAGCTGCGGCCAGGGAATCCGCCGCCATGTAGGTGTGCGCAATGCCGGTGGGGCAGGCGGTGACGGCAACAATGTGGCGGGACCTGGATGTGTCTGTCTCGGTGGCCCCGGTGCCTCCCGCGGAGGCGGGAGCATTGGCTCCGTGTCCGCCGTCGTCCGTACCCTCCGGCCCGCGGCCGCCTTCGAAACCGGCCGCGGATCCGGCGGCGGTAGCACCAGCCGCAGTAGCACCAGCCGCTGTGGCGCCGGTGGCCGGCCCTGCTGCCCCGGAGCTTCCCGTCCCCGCACCTGCCGGTGCCGGGCCGAGCCCGAGGGCGCCATCAACGAGTTCCACGATCTGCTCGGGGGTATCCGCTGAGCGCAGGGACGCGGTGAAGTCCTTGCGGATGAGGGACCGGGCCAGCTTGGCAAGCAGCTGGAGATGCTCCTGGTCCGCACCCTCCGGAGCGGCAATGAAGAAGACAATATCCGCCGGCCCGTCCTTGGCGCCCCAGTCCACGCCCGGCCGGATCCGGGCCATGGCCAGCGTGGGCCGGGTGACGGCCGCGGACCGGCAGTGCGGAATCGCAATGCCGCCCGGCACTCCGGTGGCGGTCTTCGACTCGCGCGCCATGGCGTCTGCGTAGAGGTCCTCGTAGCTGGTTGCCCGGCCGGCGCCCACCACTCTCCGGGCCAAATGGCCGATAACCGCGCTTTTGTCCGTACCGAGATCCTTGTCCAGCGTGACAAGATCCGGCGTGATGAGGTCCGACATCAGCTTTCCTCCTTCGATGACAGGGACGGCGCAGGGGCGGCACTTCCGGCCGCCGCAGTGCCGGGCGTGGTGCTGTCTGTGCCGCCTGGTCCGCCAAGCGGAGTGATGGTTACCGCTCCGGGATCGGTTGCCGCCACGGCGGGAACAGTGGTCCCCGGCAGGGAGGCCGCAGCGGCCCCGTGGGCCACTGCCTGACGCAGGCAATCCGGCGGCGCTCCCCCGGCAACCTCGGCCAGGAGATATCCGGCCAGGGCTGAATCCCCGGCGCCCACCGTCGACCGGGCCTGCACCGGCGGGCGGGTGGCCAACCAGCTTCCCCGGGCGCTGACCAGGAGTGCTCCCTTGGCGCCCAGTGTGGCCAGGACCGCCCCTACGCCACGCTCAATCAGCATCCCCGCAGCGCGTGCCGCCAGGAGCGGATCCGCTTCGAGTGCCTCTTCGGAGGAGAACCCCGCGGCCTCGGAGAGTTCCTCGGCGTTGGGCTTGAGCAGGTCCGGCGCCGCTCCGTGCAGCAGGGCCCCCATCAGGGGCGGGCCGGAGGAATCGATGGCTATGCGCGGAGCTTGATCCCCGAGCCGATCCCTCACGGCATGCGCCACGGAAGCATAAAAGTCCGGCGGCACCTCGGGAGGCAGGGATCCGGCCAGCACCAGCCAGGACACGGAGCCTGCACCGGCCGCGGTGCAGGCTCCCACCAACAGAGTGATCAGGGCTTCCTGCTCCACCGGCTTCAGCGCCGGACCGGGCGCATTGACCTTGGTGGTGGTGCCGTCCGGCTCGGTGAGCGTGATGTTGCTGCGCAGCGGTGCCTCAATGGGAAGGTTCAGATACTGGACTCCGGCAAGCCGCAGTCCGGCCATGACCGGATCCGAGTCAGCGCCTGGAAGGACGGCCATCGACCGGACGCCGGAGACAGTGAGTGCCCGGGATACGTTCACGCCCTTGCCGCCGGGTTCTTCCCCGGCGGCCACGGCCCGTTGCACGGCACCGCGCTCGAGCCTGCCGGGAAGCGAAACGGTGCGGTCAAGGCTGGGATTAGCAGTGAGAGTGAGAATCATAAAAGGGATCCGTCCAGGCCGGGCCCGTCGGGACCGGCCGGTCTTGGGGTTGGAACAGCTTGACGGTGCGGTTCCCGGTCCTCTTGGTGGCTTCTGCTCGGATACATGCACACCCGCGTTCTGTGGCGGAAGCCACTGTTTATGCGCTGATGCGACTTTACTTTTGGTGCCGTGCCCGTGGCAATGGGCGCCGGGCGGCCCGGCCCCGGGAGCCAGCAAACGGCAGGCACCGCTACGCTGAACCGATGGAAAACGTGACGTGGTCCGAGCCCGCAGACCGGCGGCGGGGACGTGAACTGGTGGTCCTGCTGCACGGTTACGGCTCCGGGGAACGGGCAATGGAGCGGCTCTTCGCCGCACTGCCGGCCACCGCCGTGGGGGCTGCAATGCGGGGACCCCTGGATGTGGGCGGGTCCAGCGGGTGGTTCCTGCTGGACCCGTTGCTGAACTCCAACACCGGCGAGGTGCTGGAATCCGCCCTGCTGCTGCTGTCCCGGCTGGACCGGATGCGGGCCGAATACGGTTTCACCGGGGTCTCGCTGGCAGGGTTCTCCCAGGGAATGGCCATGGCCGCCACTGTCCTGCGGCTGCGGCCCCAGGACTTCCGGGCTGTTGTGGGACTCTCCGGTTGGATTCCGCGCAATGATCTCCTGGCCGCCGCGGAACCGCTGCCGGTCAGGGTGCCGTTCTTCTGGGGCCGGGACCGCAGGGACCTGGTCATCAACGCCGACGCGGTGGCCCACACGCAGGAATGGCTGGAGGAAAACACCGCACTCACCGCGCGGACGTACTCTGATATGGGGCATGCGATCGGTGCCCGGGAAATCTCCGATGTGGAGGTGTTCCTCCGCCGGTACCTTGCCACCGACACGCCGTAGCGCGGGGAGTCCCAACGCGCGCCCGCGCTAACTAACACACCCGGCGCCGGATGAAAACTGTCGGGGAAACTACTGCCTAAGCATGCTTATCAAGTAGTCTGGAAGAAAGCGCGGCCCACAAAGCTGCGTTTCACTGTCACTCACACAGCAAGGAGAATCAAATGGGTTTCATTGCGTTCCTTATTCTTGGTCTCATCGCAGGTGCAATTGCCAAGATGATCCTTCCGGGTCGTCAGGGCGGCGGCTGGATCGCCACTCTCGTTCTTGGTGTTATCGGCGCCTTCCTGGGCGGCTGGCTCGGCGGTCTTCTGTTCGATGTTCCCCTCGAGAACTTCTGGTCCATCCAGACCTGGCTCGTGGCCATCGTTGGCTCGATCATCGTTCTGGTGATCTACGGCTTCGTAACCCGCAAGAGCAGCAACCGCGCCTAGTGCGCATGGGCGCCGCTGATGCGGCGTCGTGATTTGGAGGGCGGGGCCCGACGGAATTTTCCGCCGGACCCCGCCCTTTGCTTTAACAAGCCCCCGTAGAGTTGAAGCGGGCATCGGATTTCCCCAAGGAGAGTTCCTGTGAAGCGACGTAAGTTCAATCCCGCAGCAAAACTGGCTGGACGGGCCACCTTCGGCCCGGACGGCCAGCCCAAGCCGCAGGTGGTGAAAGCTATTGAGCGCGCCGTGGAAGTCCAGCGGCCGCTGGTCCTGGCCAATATCCGCAGGATGCAGCGCAAAAACCCGTCCGCCAACGCGGCCGAACTGATTCGGGTCCTGGACCGGCACTATCTCAATGCAGTAACGGGAGGCGGAGCGGCCATCGGCGCCACTGCCGTGGTTCCGGGCGTCGGCACTGTCGCGTCCCTGGGCCTGTCGGCGGCAGCTACGGTCGGCTTCCTTGAGGCCACGGCCCTCTACGCACAGTCGGTGGCGGAGCTGCACGGAGTGCGGCTGGCTGATCCGGAGAAGTCCCGGACCATGGTCATGGCCGTCATGCTGGGCGAGGAGGGTACCTCGATGATGCAGCAGCTCGCCGGGCGCGGCGCCGCGAAATCCTGGGGCAGCAGTCTGGGCAACCTGCCCTCGGGACTGATGGGCTCCATACGCAGGCAGTTCCTGAAGCGTTTTGTGGCCCGCCAGGGTACCGCCATGCTGGGACGTGCCCTGCCGCTGGGCGTGGGCGCCGTCGTCGGCGGGATCGGGAACCATGCCATGGGCAAGGGGGTCATCAAGGCAACGCGGGCGGCCTTCGGTGAACCTCCGACGTCGATCCCCGGAGAGCTGGCCGGAGAGCTGGACCAGATCGGGAAATCCGCCTAGGACCCGGGGACTCAAACGGAAAAGGCCCGCCGGCAGTGAAGCCGGCGGGCCTTTGCCTGTGTCGGGCTCCTACCCGAAGACCAGCGTGGCGACGCTGAAGATCGCCAGCCCGGCCAGCGAGCCGACCACGGTGCCGTTGATCCGGATGAACTGCAGGTCCTTTCCGACCTGCAGTTCAATCTTCTCGGACGTCTCCTGCGCGTCCCAGCGCTCCACGGTCTCCGTGATGACCCCGGCAATATCCCTGCTGTACGTGCGGACCAGGTACCCCGCGGCATCCGCCACATAGCCGTTCACCTTGGCCGCCAGGTCCGGCTCGTTGATCAGGCGGTTCCCGAAGTCCTGCAGTGCGGACTTGAAGTTGCGGGTGAGTTCGCTGTCCGGATCATCGGCGGCCGTCATCAGTGCGTTCTTGATAGTGGTCCAGGTGGAGGTCATGAGTTCGCGCACGCGCGGGTCATCCAGAACCTGCTCCTTCACTGCGTCGGCCTTGGCCATGGTCTTGGGATCCTCCTGGAGGTCCCGGGCCACCCCGGTGAGGTAGTTGTCCAACGCCACCCGCAGCTGGTGGTTGGGGTTCTCCTGCACATCGATCAGGAACCGCTCCGCCTGGACCTGCACGCGGTCGCCCACCAGGTCATCCAGGAAAGCGGGAACCCACGACGGCGAACGCTCGGTGACCAGGCGGGCGATCACTTCCGGGTTGGCCAGCACCCAGTCCGTCAAGCTGTCCACAATCAGGTTCACCAGCTGGTGGTGATGGCCTTCCTCGAAGATCCGCTGGGCCATTCTTCCGGCCGGCGGCCCCCACTGCGGATCCACCACATGCCGGCGGAACATGGATTCCAGGACATCCCGGACGGCGTCGTCATCCAGCACCCGCAGCGCTCCGCGGATTGCCGCCGCGCCTTCGGTGGCCACGCGGTCGGCGCCCTCGGGGCGGGACAGCCACGCGCCTGCCTTGGCGGCGATCTGCATGGAGTCGAGCTTGGTCCGGATAATCTCCTCCGCCAGGAAGTTCTCCTCCACGAACTGGCCCAGGGACGCACCGATCTGGTCTTTTTTCTCCGGGATGATAGCCGTGTGCGGAATCTTGATGCCCATCGGATGCTTGAACAGGGCAGTGACGGCAAACCAGTCCGCCAGGGCTCCGACCATGCCGCCCTCTGCGGCGGCGCGGACGTACTCCAGCCAGGGATATCTGTCCTGCAGGGCGAAGGCGAAGAGGAAAATGACCGCCAGCAGGATCAGCAGGCCGGTGGCCAGCATCTTCATCCGGCGCAGCGCATAGGCGCGCTGTTCGTCAGTAGGCGGGACAACACCGCTCACGCGTGCACCTCCTTCGCGGACATGGACATCTTCGAGGTTGACGCGTGTTTCAATACCGCTCCCTAATCCGGTGCCGGTCCCGCTGCCTGGACTTCCGCGCGGAACCACCCCAATCTAATCAGTGATTGCCGCGGCCGCGCTACGACCCCCGCATCCCTTGTGCGGCCGTGTGGTTGAGTAGTGCCATGGCATCCCCCATTGAGGATTATGCGCTGGTTTCCGATCTGCACACAGGAGCCCTGATCTCGCGGAACGGCAGCATGGACTGGCTCTGCCTGCCGCGGTTCGATTCTCCCTCGGTGTTCGGTGCGCTGCTCGGGAACAGCGATCACGGCCGATGGCTGCTGGCACCGGATGATGCTGCCGCTGCGGTCACGCACCGGAGCTACCTGGAATCCACCTTTGTGCTGCGCACGGATTGGCATACACCCTCCGGTGCGGTGCGGGTTACGGATTTCATGCCGGTGAAGGACCGGAGGGCGTCAATTATCCGGCGGATCGAAGGGCTCAGCGGCAGCGTGGACATGCGCCAGGAACTGGAAATCCGGTTCGGTTACGGCACGGTCATCCCCTGGGTTTTCCGGGGGTGGGACGACGACGGCGAGCACCTTTCGGCCATAGCGGGTCCCGGCGCCCTGGTCCTTCGCGGACCCAGCCTGCCTGAAGCGGACAACCACCGGCATGTTGGGCGGTTTACCGTCCGGACCGGGGAGTGTGTGGACCTGGACCTCACCTGGTATCCCTCCCACCGGCCCGTGCCGCCCCGGATCGATGTAGATGCCGCACTGACCAGGACCATCACCTACTGGCAGGACTGGGGCAGGCGCTGCCTTCCCAACGTTCCCTATGAACAGGAGGTGCGGCGTTCCCTGCTGGTCCTGCGTGCCCTGACCCACGAGGACACCGGCGGGATTGTCGCCGCACCCACCACGTCACTGCCCGAGACGGCAGGAGGGGACCGGAACTGGGATTACCGGTACTGCTGGCTGCGGGACGCAGCCCTGACGCTCGAAGCCATGCTGACCCACGGTTATGAGGATGAGGCCCTGCACTGGCGCAGCTGGCTCCTGCGTGCGGTGGCCGGAGATCCGGAGGACCTGCAGATCATGTACGCGGTGGACGGCGGGCGGGAACTTCCCGAGCAGGTCCTCCCGCAGTTCCCCGGCTATGCCGGAGCAGCGCCCGTCCGCATCGGCAACGGTGCGGTGCGGCAGTACCAGGCGGATGTGGTGGGGGAAGTGATGGTGGCCCTGGACCGGCTGCGGGACCGCGGCGTGCCCGAGGACCATTTTTCCTGGCCGCTGCAGCGGTCCCTGCTGACCTTCCTGGAAAAGCACCTGGAGGAACCGGACCGGGGTATCTGGGAGATGCGCGGGACGCCGCAGCACTTCACACACTCACGGGTCATGATGTGGGCCGCTTTCGACCGGGCTGCCAAGGCAGCCCGGATTCACGGACTGGACGGCCCGGTTGAAGTCTGGGAAGGGCTGCGCGACGGCCTTCGCGAGGAGGTGATGGAACGCGGCTGGGATCCGGAGCTGAAATCCTTCACCCAGTTCTACGGCAGCGGCACCGTTGACGCTTCCCTGCTCCAGCTGCCGCAGGTGGGTTTCCTTGCCTACGACGACGCGTTGATGGAGGCCACCGTTTCCCGGCTGGAATCGGAGCTGCTCAACGGATCCGGACTGCTGCTGCGCTACGCCACCGATACGGGAGTGGACGGCCTGGCACCGGGAGAGAACCCCTTCCTGGCCTGCAGCTTCTGGCTGGTGGAACAGTACGCCCACACCGGCCGGCTGCCCCAGGCGCGGAAGCTGATGGACCAGTTGGTGGGGTACGCCAATGAACTTGGCCTGCTCAGCGAGGAATATGATGCAGACAACGCCGCAATGGCCGGAAATTTTCCGCAGGCGTTTTCCCACCTGGCCCTGGTCCGTGCAGCAGATGCGATTACCGTTGCCATCGCTGCAGAACAACCGACCGTGCCGCCCCGGCAGGCAGCAGTACCTCCAACCGAAGGAACCCGATGAACCGACAGACGCTTTCGGCGGCCGCCATGGCGGCCCTGCTGACCACCAGTGCCGTCAACCACTTCCGCAACCCCCGCTTTTACAACGCGGTGGTTCCGCGCAGCATCAGCACCGATACCGAGGGCAAATACGGTGTGATGACCCGGCGGCAGTGGACGCACGTCAGCGGAGCCATTGAGTTCGCGGCCGCGGCCGGACTGCTGCTGCCGGCTACCCGGCGGTTGGCGGCAACGGGTACCGCGGCCATGTATGTTGCCTTCATCGCGGGGCATATTTCCGCCCTGCAGCGTGCCTTCGGACCCCGCGGCGGGGACAAGGAAAAAATGATCCACAGCCTGCGGCTTCCGCTTCAGCTGCCCCTGATCCTCTGGGCCTGGAACCTGCGGAAATAACGGATGGCCACCAGGGTCCTGCTGCTTTCCGACACCCATCTGCCCAAGCGGGCGAAGATGCTTCCCGAGGTTCTGTGGGCGGACATCGAGGCCGCGGACCTTGTGGTGCATGCCGGGGACTGGGTGGACGCAGACCTGCTCGACCAGCTTGAGGACCGGTCCCGGCGGTTGGTTGCCTGCTACGGCAACAACGACGGCGCCGCCCTGCGGTCCCGGCTGCCGCTGGTCGCCCGGGCGGTGGTGGAGGAGGTGCGGCTCGCCGTCGTGCATGAGACCGGTCCCGCACTCAAACGCGAAGTACGAATGGATATGGAATTCCCGGATACCGACCTGCTGGTGTTCGGGCACAGCCACATCCCCTGGGATTCACGCACGCCGGCCGGAATGCGGCTGCTGAACCCCGGTTCCCCGACCGACCGGCGCCGCCAGCCGTTCTGCACCTACATGCGCCTGGAGATCGACGGGAAAACAATAACGCCCGATCTCCGGCGGCTTCCACCGCGGGAGACCGGGCGTCCCCGGGCCTAATCCGTCCCGGCCTACGCGGGGACGGTCTCCTTGCGCAGAACCGTGCCGGCCGCCTTCCGGCGGCTGCTGCTGCGCAGGCTTGCGATGGCGCCGGCGCCCACCAGGAGCGGAATGATGAAGAGGAAGTAGAGGCTGCCGGGAGCCCAGCCGCCGTCGATCAGCGAACCGGCCACGATCGGCGAGATGATGGCACCCACCCGGCCCATTCCGGTAATGAACCCGACCGCAGTGGCCCGCACGTCCGAGGAATAGTAGACGGGGCCGATGGAGAACATCCCGGCGATGCCGGCGTTGAGCAGGAAGCCCAGCAGCGCAGCGGCCGCGAGGGCGGTGGACAGGGTCCCCGTGGAGACCGCGTAGAGGGCGAACCCGGCGGCCGAGAGCACAAAGGCGGCCACCAGGACCCATTTGACGGCGAACCGGGCGGCAATCAGGCCGAATGCCACCGCGCCTGCGACGGCGCCGAGGCTGAACAGCACGCCGGCGTCTATGCCGTCCTGCGCCGAGAACCCGCTGGCCTTGACCAGCTTCGGAGTCCAGGAGTTCGCGAAGTAGAAGCCGCCCATCAGCATCATGAAGGCAATGGAAAGGAACAGTGTGGTGATTCCGTAGCGGGAGGAGAACAGGGCCTTCCAGCGCGCACCGGCGGTCAGGGCAGTGTCCCGGGGCACTAGGGGCAGTTCGCTGATCTGCGGCTGGTCCAGGCGCGCCAGGATCTTATTGGTCCGCTCCAGGGCACCGGCCGGGCGGCGGGTCATGAGGTAATCCAGGGATTCGGGCAGGAACTTCAGGATGAAGGGAATCATGGCCAGCGTCACCGCGCCGCCGAACAGGAAGGCAGCATGCCAGCTGTAGGCGGAAATCAGCATGCCGGCAATGATGCCGCCGAGCACTCCGCCGATGGGAAGCCCGGCGCTGTAGAAGCTGATGGTCGTGGAGCGGCGCCGGGCCGAAGAGTACTCGGAGACAAAGACGTTCAGGCTGGCCTGCATGGTTCCGATAGCCACACCGGTGATGAAGCGCAGGACAAAAAGCACTATGTAGCTGGGAGCGAAAGCGGACGCGAACATGCCCGCGGAAATCACCGCGGCGCAGATCAGGATGATTTTCCGGCGGCCGATCACATCCGCAAGCTGGGCCACGAGGATGGACCCCACGGCCATGCCGAACAGGGCGGCCGAGAGCAGGATCCCCAGCTGGGAACCCGAGAGGTCCCAGTGCGTGCTGATCGAATCGGCGCTGAAGGCCATGACGAGGACATCAAAGCCGTCGATCATATTCAAGGCGATGCAGATGGCGACGATGCCGATCTGCAGCCGCTTCATGGGGGCCGCTTCGAGGCGTTCCTTGATATCCACGGGGGTGTACCTAACTCTTGCTGTTCTTGTTTCGTTCGCTGTGCGAACGGATGTTCTATAAAAGAACTTAAACGAGTCTAGGGTCACATACCCGTGTGCGGCTAATTACACTGCTCCTGCCTCCGGATGGCACGGAGGGTGGTGGGTACGACCGAAGGCCGGAACCCGCCTTGCGGCAGGTTCCGGCCTTCGGTGTAATGCTTGTGCCGGTTAGTTCTGGAGACCGGGCTGGAAGACCACCTTGATGCAGCCGTCTTCCTTCTTCTGGAACTTTTCGTACAGCTCCGGGGCGTCCTCAAGGCCGGCCTGGTGGGTCACCAGGTTGGTCACGCCCAGCGGATCGGCGGAATCCTCGACCAGCGGCATCAGGTCATCAGTCCAACGCTTGACGTTGCACTGGCCCATGCGCAGGTTCAGCTGCTTGTCGAACATGGCCATCAGGTTCATCGGGTCAGCCGTGCCGCCGTAAACGCCGCTCAGGGACACGGTGCCGCCGCGGCGGACGGCGTCGAGTGCTCCGTGCAAGGCGGAAAGGCGGTCCGTTCCGACGGTTTCCATGGCCTTTTGGGCCAGCTTGTCCGGCAGCAGGCCGACGACGGTCTGGGCGGCCTTGCCGGCGGGGGAGCCATGGGCTTCCATACCGACGGCGTCCACGACCGAGTCCGGGCCGCGGCCGTCGGTCATTTCACGCAGCTCGTCCGCGACGTCCTTATGCAGGTCCAGCACCTCGACGCCGTACTGCGCAGCAAGTGCCCGGCGCTCCGGAACCGGCTCCACGCCGATCACGCGGTAACCGAGGTGGGTGCCGATGCGGGCAGCGAACTGGCCCACCGGTCCCAGGCCGTAGACGGCCAGGGTGCCGCCGTCGGGCACATTGGCGTACTGCACGCCCTGCCAGGCGGTGGGCAGGATGTCGGAGAGGAACAGGTAGCGGTGGTCCGGAAGCTCGGTGCCAACCTTGATGGGGTTGTAGTCGGCCAGCGGAACGCGCAGGTACTCGGCCTGGCCGCCGGGAACGGAGCCGTACAGCTCGGAGAAGCCGAAAAGCGCGGCGCCGGAGCCCTTCTCGCGGACCTGGGTGACCTCGCACTGGGTCTGCAGGCCCTGGCGGCACATAAAGCACTCGCCGCAGGCGATCTGGAAGGGAATGACCACGCGGTCACCCTTCTTCAGGCTGGTGACGGCCGAGCCGACCTCTTCGACGATGCCCATGGTCTCGTGGCCGAGGATGTCGCCTTCCTTCATGTACGGCATCAGGACGCCGTAAAGGTGAAGGTCCGAGCCGCAGACGGCCGTGGAAGTGACGCGGATGATGGCGTCGGTGGGTTCCTGGATGGTGGGATCAGGTACTTGCTCCACGCTTACGGAGTTTTTTCCCTGCCATGTAACTGCTTTCACGTGCGATCCTCCTGCTGGTTGCATGCTGAGTGCGTTGAAAGAACTATTACCCATAGTGTCAATTCATAAGCGTACTGACAAAACCTGCGGCAATCTTCAGGCGCACCGCGCGGCAGCGTCAGAAGCGGACGCCAGGGGCGGACGCCAGGGGCGGACAGGCCCGTTAGGGCGTCCGGCGCGGCAGGACGGGCTACAGCGGTACGGCACCGCGGGCCGCCGGGACGTCCTTGTCCCTGGGGGCAGTATTTTGGAGCCGGGCCAGGACCCGCGGGTCCCGGCGCAGAATCATGTCCAGGGCAGCCTCGTTATTCAGCGCACCGTTGCCGTCCATCCGTTCCTGGCGGAGCGTCCGGCGGCGCCCGGCGGAAATCCCAGTCAGGGAACCTTCCCCGGCGGGAAGCTCAATGTGCACCTGCAGCGGTTCATCGGCGGGTGCGGAGCGTTCAATGCTGCCCGCAGCGTCGGCCAGGACTTCCAATGCCGCGGCCTCGATCCGTGCAGTGCGCGTGAGGTTGACGCAGATGTCGGCCCCGAGGGTGGCCGTATGGTGGAGGATATTCAGCAGCGAACCGCAGCTGTTGCCCGTGAGTGAACCGCGGACTTCGATTGAGGCGGCGGCATTCCGCGTATCTATCCGGACCAGAACACGCAGCGGATTTTCCATGACTTCTCCACACCGACAAGCTGTTCCGGCCGCTGCTTGACCGGGTATGCCACCGTACCAACGCCGGTGTCCTGCTGTCTCGGGTTGGATGCTCTTTAGGGGGCGTGGGCTCCGGAACCGTCCTTCAGAAGGACGCGGCGGAGTCCGCTGCGCGTGCGACGACGGCGGCCGTTGCCTCCGCGATGGCTTCCTCCTCGTCCGTGGGCGCCACCAGCACGTCAATGGCGGAATCCGCGGAACTGATCCTGCGGACCTGTTTGCCGCGGACCGCATTGGCATCGGCATCGAGCCGGATGCCGAGCGGACCCAGCTGGTCCACCACCTGCCGGCGGAACTCCCAGGAGTTTTCGCCGATGCCTGCAGTGAAGACCACTGCCTGTGCGCCGCCCACGGCCACATGGTAGGCCCCGATGTACTTGGCCAGCCGGTAGGCAGCCACCGCCAGGGCGAGCCTGGCCTGCTCGCTGCCGTTGACTGCGGCTTCTTCGATGGCGCGCATGTCCGACTCCCCGGCCAGCGCGCGCAGCCCCGATTCCCGGTTGAGCAGGTCATCCAGGGTGTCGGCGTCGTACCCCTGCCGAGCCAGGAAAATGAGGATCGACGGATCAACATCGCCGCTGCGGGTGCCCATCACCAGCCCCTCCAGTGGTGTGAAGCCCATCGAGGTGTCGATGCTTTTGCCGCCTTGGATGGCTGCCACGGAGGCGCCGTTCCCCAGGTGTGCGATGACCGCGTTGAACTCTTCGGGGTCGATGCCCAGGAAGCGGGCCGCCACGGGAGCGACGTAGGCGTAGCTGGTGCCGTGGAAACCGTAGCGGCGGATGCCGTGACGCCGGTACAGGCTGTCCGGCAGGGCGTAACGCCAGGCATGTTCGGGCAGGGTGCGGTGAAAGGCGGTGTCGAAGACGGCCACCTGCGGGATCTTCGGCCATTTGGCATGCACCGCACGAATGCCCATGGCGCTCGCAGGGTTGTGCAGGGGAGCCAGCGGACTGAGCCGTTCAATCGAGCGGACTATCTCGTTGTTGATCAGCACGGGTTCGCTGAACCGTTCACCGCCGTGAACCACCCGGTGCCCCACGGCGTCAATCGTCCGCCCGTCCAGTTCCTCGCGAAGCCTGCCGCTGAGTTCCTCCAGCGCCGCAGCGTGGTCAGGGACCACCTCCCCGATCCGGTCGATAATGCCCTTCGCCAGCAGGTCCTGGCTATCCGTTTCGCGGACCTGGTACTTCAGCGACGAGGAACCGGAATTGATGACCAGAACCAGCATTTAATCCTCCTGTGCCTGCACCGCGGTGATGGCGACGGTGTTCACGATGTCTTCCACGGTGCAGCCGCGGCTAAGGTCGTTGACGGGTTTGCGCAGGCCCTGCAGGATGGGGCCGACGGCCACGGCTCCCGCGGACTGCTGCACGGCCTTGTAGGTATTGTTGCCGGTATTCAGGTCCGGGAAGACGAACACCGTGGCCTGGCCCGCCACGGAGGAGCCCGGCGCCTTGGACGCAGCCACCGAGGCATCAACCGCAGCGTCGTATTGGATGGGCCCTTCCACCGGCAGATCCGGGCGGGCACGGCGGACCAGATCGGTGGCGCTCCGCACGCGTTCCACCGATCCTCCCTTCCCGGAGGACCCGGTGGAGTAGGAGAGCATGGCGACCCGCGGCGTGACGCCGAACTGCTCAGCGGTGGCGGCGGACGCCAGGGCAATGTCGGCGAGCTGTTCGGCATCCGGGTCCGGGTTTACCGCACAGTCGCCGTAGACCAGGACGCGGTCTTCAAGCAGCATGAGGAACACCGACGAAACAATTTTCACGCCTTCCCTGGTCCGGATGAACTCCAGTGCCGGACGGATGGTGTTCGCCGTCGTGTGGGCCGCGCCCGAGACCATCCCGTCCACCCGTCCGAGCTGGACCATCATGGCGCCGAAATATGCCCCTTGAAGCATGCGTTCGTGGGCGTCTTCCAGGGTCACACCCTTGTGTTTGCGGAGGGTGGCGTATTCCCGGGCGAATTCCTCCCGCAGTCCGCTGGTGGCCGGGTTGATGAGGTTGATGTTGCCCAGATCAATGCCCTCGCTGGCCGCCAGTTCACGGATCTGCATCTCCGGTCCCAGCACCGTGAGGGCACAGACATCACGCCGGTTGAGGATCTCCGCCGCCTGCAGGACGCGCACGTCCAGTCCCTCCGGCAGAACAATCCGCTGCCGGCTGGCACGGGCCCGGACAATCAGCTCGTTGAGGAACCGCAGCGGAGTGGTGGTGGCCGGACGGGGCAGTGCCAGGCGCTCCAGCAGTTCGGATTCATCCACGTGCCGGGACCAGGATCCCAGGGCCGCTGCCACCTTGCGCCGGTTGCCGCTGGAAATCTCGCCGCGGACCCGGCTGACCCGCCGTGCGGTGGTATATGTATCGCCGGTGACTTCGAAGACGGGAAAGGGTGCCGAAGCCAGCAGTCCCAGGATGGCCGGTTCCACCTCGATGCCGCCTGTGAGGATCATGCCGCTGGCGACGGGGAAGTCGGAGGAGAACGAGGAGGCAAGGGTGGCCACCATGACATCGGCGCGGTCGGCCGGGACAATCACCAGGGTTCCGTCCGAAAGCTGCGGGATGAAGTTGGCGACGGTCATGGCGGCAACCTTGACCGCAGCGACATCGCGCTCCATGGAGGAACTGCCGGCAACCTGGCGGGCCTGCAGGGCGTCACGCACCTCGGCGATGGACGGCTGGGAAATCTCGCTCTGCTCGGGGATGACGTAGACCGGCCTGCCGCTCTGTCCGGGCCGGATGGCCGCGGTGAGGGACTCGACGTCGGACGGTGCGGCACGGTTGACCATTACCGCCAGCAGATCGCACTTGGCGTCGGCGAGCTGGCGGCGGGCCACGTCCACGGCGTCAGCCGTTTCCGCGGTAGTGCTTTCCTGGGCGTTGACGACCGCCAGCACCATGGTGCCGAGGTCGTTGGCCAAGCGGGCGTTGAGATCGAACTCCAGGGCGACGTCGTGTCCGGACAGGTCGGTGCCTTCGACAATGACAACGTCGCAGTTCGCGGCGATCTCGCTGTAGACGGCGAGGCAGCGGGCATCAACCTCCCCGCGCTCGCCGGCGACAAGCAGGGCACGCAGCTGGGTGCGGGTCAGGCCGCCGCGGCAGGTGGACGAATCCAGATTGAAGCGCCTCTGCATCAGTTCAAGCATGGGGTCCCGGGCCGGGTCGTCGCCCTCCACGATGGGCCGGAAGAAGCCCACCCGGTCTGCATGCCTGCCCAGCATGTCCGCAAGTCCCAGGCTGATCAGGGATTTGCCGGATCCGGGCGTCATGGCGCTTACATAGATTCCACGGGCCATAGCTGTGATCCGTTCTTTGCCGGGAAGGACCAGGTCCACCACTTCCGGAACATGCAAAGTGGCCTAGGTCATATCCATCCTCGCAAAAGCGGACGGGACTTGCCAGCGGCCGGCCGATGACTGCCCTCCGCGGGCACGTCGTGGACACCTCCGTCTCACCATGTGAGACTGAAATAAGTCAGGAGCAGCAGCCAGCCTACGATTAATTGGTTCAATTTCATTCAGATAAGGCGAGGATCCCGTGAGTCTCTTCCGCACTAAGTCCATCGAGAGTTCCTTGGCGGACGCCGATGAGTCCGGCCGCAGGCTAAAGCGTTCGCTTACCACATGGGACCTGATGATCATGGGTGTCGCGGTGGCCGTCGGCGCCGGTATTTTCTCGGTGGGCGCCCGGGCGGCAGGGCAGTTCTCCGGTCCCGCCGTGACCCTCTCCTTCGTGCTGGCGGCGATCACCTGCGCCCTGGCCATCATGTGTTATGCCGAATTCGCCACGGCCATTCCGGTGGCCGGCTCGGCCTATGTGTTCACCTACGCCACAATGGGCGAGATCGTGGCCTGGATCATCGGCTGGAACCTGATCCTGGAACTCTTTACGGCGGCCGCCGTGATCGCCAAGTACTGGGGCATCTACCTCAGTGAGGTCTTCGGGCTCATTGGCTGGGACATACCCGCCACGGTGGAGCTGGGCGTGCTGACACTGACCTGGGGTCCGTTCCTGATCGTCGCCATCTTCACGTTCCTCCTCGTCATGGGCACCAAACTTTCCGCCCGGGTCGGCAACGTCTTCACCATCATCAAGGTGGGCGTGGTGCTCTTCGTTATTGTTGCCGGATTCTTCTACGTCAAGGCGGAGAATTACACGCCGTTCATTCCGGACGCGGTCTCCACCGCCACCGCCGAGACCTCAGGAGTGCTCCAGCAGTCCCTGTTCTCCTTCCTCACCGGCGCAGCCCCGGCCCAGTACGGTCTGTTCGGCGTGTTCTCCGGAGCGGCGATTGTCTTCTTCGCCTTCATCGGGTTCGACGTGGTCGCCACCTCCGCCGAGGAAGTCAAGGACCCGGGCAAGACACTTCCCCGGGGCATCTTCGCCGGATTGGCCGTGGTCACCGTGCTCTACATCGGCGTCTCGCTGGCGCTGACGGGCATGGTCCCCTACACCGACCTTGCTGCGGCTGAAGACCCCAACCTTGCCACGGCCTTTACCCTGGTCGGCAACACCGGTGCGGCCTCCCTCATCGCCGTCGGATCCCTGATCGGCCTGACCACGGTCATCATGGTGCTGCTGATGGGGCTGGCACGGGTAGTGCTGGCCATGTCCCGGGACGGACTGCTGCCGCGCTCGCTGTCCCGGACCAGCGATAAGCACTCCACACCCGCACGGCTGCAGATCATCCTGGGGGTCCTGGTGGCCCTGGTGGCCGGTTTCACGCAGGTGGATGTGCTGGAGGAAATGATCAACATCGGCACACTGTCCGCCTTCGTGGTGGTCAGCCTGGGCATCCTCGTCCTGCGGAAGAAGCGTCCGGACCTCCGGCCCGCCTTCCGGGTGCCGTTCGGTCCGGTGATTCCGGTCCTGTCCGCCGTGCTGTGCCTGTACCTGATGACCAACCTGGCCGTGGAAACCTGGATCTACTTCGCCGGCTGGCTGGTTATCGGCTTCCTGCTGTACTTCGCCTATGGCCAGCGCCATTCCCGCCTGAACCAGAAGTTCGCGGGTGTTGCTGCCGCAGGAGCCCCACGGGGCACCGAGGGCTAGCCAGCACAGGGCGTCCGCTGGTGCCGGCCCTTGAAGCTCCGGCAGATCCAAGGCACCCTTCGCGGGCCTTTTGGCGCCGGCGGTGGCACACTGGGCAGATGCTTGCAGCCTTCTCTGTTGCCCCCTCCGGAACCGGGCCTGCTGGCGGCCCGTCCGCCGAGGCCTCGGTGCACGACGCCGTGGCAGCCGCTGTTCGGATCGTCCGCGAATCGGGCCTCCCGAATTCCACTGATGCCATGTTCACCACGCTTGAAGGTGAGTGGGACGAAGTGATGGACGTTGTCCGCCGTGCCACGGAAGCAGCCGGGCGGTACGGCAGCCGGGTGTCGCTGGTGCTCAAGGCGGACATCCGGCCGGGGCATGCCGGCGAGCTGACCGGCAAGGTGGAACGGCTGGAAAAGGCGCTGGGGGATCTGGACGGGTAGCGGAACATAGGAGAGTTCGGCAGCCGGGCGTTCCCCGGCGGACGGGAGCAGGGGATGGGGCAGACGGACCCGGCTGCGCAGTGGGAGCTGGTCGAGGAGTATCTGGACAGCCGGGTGGTGCAGCCGGACGCTGCGGCAAAGGCGATTGTCGCCTCGACCGGCGCCGCCGGCCTTCCGCCCATCGAGGTGTCCGCAGCCCAGGGAAAACTCCTGATGCTTCTGGCACGGATCAGCGGGGCGCGGCGGATTCTCGAGATCGGCACGCTGGGCGGTTTCAGCACGGCCTGGCTCGCCCGCGCACTGCCGGACGGCGGCGAGCTGGTCACCTGTGAATATGAACCCCGCCACGCGGAGGTGGCCCGGGCAAACCTGGCAGCGGCGGGGCTGCTGGACCGTGTCACCATCCGGATCGGTGCAGCACTGGATACCCTGCCGGACCTCGTGGACGAGGATCCTTTCGACCTGTTCTTCATCGACGCGGACAAGGTGAACAATCCCGCCTATGTGGATTGGGCGCTCAGGCTGTCCCGGCCGGGCAGCGTGATTGTGGTGGACAACGTGGTCCGCGGCGGCAGCGTTGTGGACCCGGAGGGTGATGAAGCAGTCCAGGGCACCCGGGCCGCCCTGGATATCCTGGGCTCGCATCCGCGCCTGGAGGGCACTGCCCTCCAGACTGTGGGGCGCAAGGGGTGGGACGGGTTCGCCCTGGCGCTGGTGCTGGACCTGCCCGGAGTGCAGGGCAGGTCCGGTGCCGACTTAAGCTGGAGGTATGAGCTTTAGCATCCGGCGTGCCGTATCCGGCGACGCCGAGGACTTCGTGTCCGTCCACCTGCAGTCCTGGCGGGAGAGTTACGCCCACGTGTTGGGGGAGGAGGTGTTCCGGCGCCGCGAAGCAGACCGCACCGCCGCCGTCGAGCACCGGCGGGCCGCCCTGGCGGAACAGGCAGCGGACCCGGCGATCCGAAACTGGCTCGCCCATGCGGAAGACGGAAGGCTCCTCGGCTTCGCGTCCGCCGGTCCGGCAAGGGACGCCGACGTCGACGTGCCGCTGGAGCTGTGGTCCATCTACGTCCTGGCCGAAGCGTACGGAACGGGAGTTGGCCAAGCGCTCCTGGAACATGCTGTGGACACCGATCCGGCATACGTGTGGGTGCTTGAGGACAACGCCCGCGCCCAGGCTTTTTACCGGCGCAACGGCTTTGCGGCGGACGGCACGTCCAAGAACCTGCCGGCCGTCTGGGCAGGCACCGGGATGGCGGAAATCCGGATGGTGAGGCGCTGATGGGGCGCAAGCGTCCGGGCAAGGACCCCGAACAAGCGACCGGCGGCACGGGTCCGGTGGCCGGCACCTATCCCATTGATACGGGGACCTGCGAACTGGTCCCGGATTCCTTTAACCCGGACGGCTGGATCCTGATGATCAACGGGGTGCACAGCTCGCATATCGATCTGGCGGACCCGCGCCATCTGGATTTTGAATACATGCGCTGGATCGCCGCCCTGGTGGAGTCGCGCTGGCGTCCGGATGCATCGCTGCGTGCCCTGCACCTGGGTGCTGCCGCGTGTTCGCTGGCGCGGTACCTTGCCGCCGTTTATCCCGGTGCCCGGCAGGTGGCCGTGGAACTGGACGGCCGGCTCGCCGAGTTGGTCCGCGGCTGGTTTGACCTGCCCCGGGCACCCCTCCTGCGGCTGCGGGTGGGGGAGGCACGTGCTGTCACCGAAACCCTGCACGAGGACAGCCGCGACCTGGTGATCCGGGATGTTTTCGCCGGAGCCAAGACGCCCGTTCCCCTGACGACGGCGGAATTCACCGCTCACGCAGCCCGTGTGCTGGCGCCGGGCGGGATGTACGTGGTCAACTGCGGCGACACTCCGGACCTGCGCGGGGCACGCGCCGAGGCTGCCACGATCTGTGCGTCCTTTGCATACACCGCCGCCATTGCAGACCCCGCAATGCTTAAGGGTCGCCGCTACGGCAACATCATCCTGGCCGGCAGCGATACCCCGTTCGCGCAGGATCCGGCCCTGCCCCGCACCCTGTTGAAGGGAGCGGTGCCGGCCCATCTTTGGGATGACGCAAAAGTCCGCAGCTTCGCTGCGGGTTCCCGCCCGCTGCATGATGGTTCCGGCGAGGAGCCGCCGGCCCGGCAGGAGCTTTCCACGCGTCGGCTGTAATACCTGAGGGCGACACAGAGATCTTCCGGCGGCTCCCTACTAACAGTCAGCATGCTTATGTTAGTAGGGTGAGGGGAGGGATGCCGCTTTCGGGCGGCGTCCGGACCTACGACGATGGAGGCTACATGTTCAGTAAGAGCACATCCGATCCCGACCCGCTCGTCCCCGGCGCCCCGGCTCCGCAGGCCCCGGAACTGGCCGAACCGACGGAACCCCGCGATCCGCTGCCGCCCAAGCCGGATCAGGATGGACCGGAGACCGTTACCGCCACGGGCGTGGCCACCGGGGCACCGAAGTCCTCCACCTCCCAGAGCGGAAAGTTCCTCACCACCGCGCAGGGCGCCCGGCTTCGGGACACAGACCACTCCCTCAAGGCCGGCCCCCGCGGCCCGGTGCTGCTGCAGGACCACCACCTGCGGGAAAAGATCACCCACTTCGACCATGAGCGCATCCCCGAGCGTGTGGTCCACGCCCGCGGCGCTGCCGCGCACGGCGTGTTTACCGCCAACGGCGCCGCTGAAGGTGTCACGCAGGCCGGCTTCCTCGCCAAGGGTGTGGAGACCCCCGTCTTTGTTCGGTTTTCCACCGTGCTTGGCTCCCGCGGCTCCGCGGACACCGTCCGGGACACCCGCGGTTTCAGCACCAAGTTCTACACGGCCGAAGGAAACTACGACCTGGTCGCCAACAACATCCCGGTGTTCTTCATCCAGGACGCCATCAAATTCCCCGACGTTATCCATGCGGGCAAGCCGCACCCGGACCGGGAAATCCCGCAGGCCCAGAGCGCCCATGACACCTTCTGGGACTTCGTCTCCCTCCACACCGAAGCCCAGCATCACACCATGTGGAACATGTCGGACCGGGGCATCCCCCGCTCCTACCGCACCATGGAAGGCTTCGGCGTTCACACCTTCCGGCTGATTAACGCCGCCGGTGAAACCACGCTGGTGAAGTTCCACTGGAAGCCCCGCCAGGGCGTGCACTCCCTCGTCTGGGAAGAGGCTCAGATCATCAACGGCATGGATCCGGACTTCCACCGCCGCGACCTTGCCGACACCATTGAGGCCGGCGCGTTCCCGCAGTGGGACCTGGGCATCCAGGTTTTCCCGGACACCGAGGACGAAATGTTCGAGGGCATCGACCTGCTGGATCCGACCAAGCTGGTACCCGAGGAACTGGCTCCGGTGCAGATCATCGGCACCATGACGCTCAACAGGAACACCACCAACTATTTCGCCGAAACCGAACAGGTGGCGTTCCATCCCGGACACCTGGTGCCCGGCATCGACGTCACCAACGACCCGCTGCTGCAGGGCCGGCTGTTCTCCTACATCGACACCCAGCTCACCCGGCTGGGCGGGCCGAACTTCAGCCAGATCCCCATCAACCGCCCGCATGCACCGGTCAACGACATGCTCCGGGACGGCTTCCACCAGGACGCCGACCACTCCGGAGTGGCCCCGTACCAGCCCAATTCGCTGGACGGCGGGTGCCCCTTCATGGCCGGAGCAGACATGGGGGCGCTCATTGACGTTCCCGCTCCGGTGGCCGCCTCCCGCAAGGTCCGCGAGAACCCGGCAACCTTCGACGACCACTACAGCCAGGCGCGGATGTTCTTCCGCTCCCTGACGCCGGTGGAGCAGGACCACGTGGTCCAGGCGTATACGTTTGAACTGGGCAAGTGCTACGAGGAGAACATCCGCCTGCGCCAGCTGCAGTCCCTGGCGAACATCGACGAACGGCTGGCTGCCGAAGTGGCAACCGGACTGGGACTAGAAGCGCCTGCCCCCGACACCGCGGTCGAAGACACGGCACCCAGCCCCGCGCTGAGCCAGATCGGTTCTTCGTGGCCCGTGGCAGGGCGCGTGGTGGGCGTGGTTGCCGATGACTCCACCGATCTGGGAGCACTGTCCGATGTGCTCACGTCCCTGAATGCGGAGGGCATGGTCCCGCTCGTGGTCGCCCCGCACGGCGGCAAGCTGGGCGGACAGGTCACGGTCCAGCGGACCTACCTGACGGCCCGCTCCACCGAATTCGACGCCGTGCTTGTAGCGGCCTCGGGTGCTGCGGCACCGGACGCGGCGGACAGCCTGGACGCCAAGGCGGGTAATCCCGGCGGACATCCGTCCCTGGACCCGCGGGTCACCATCCTCCTGGCCGAGGCCTTCCGCCACGTCAAGGCCATTGGCGCCTGGGGTGACGGAGCTTCTGTCCTGGCGGCGGCCGGCATTCCCGCCGAGACGCCCGGCGTTGTTGTGGGCGGTGCTGCCGAGGTTGCGTCCGGTATTACCGGACTGCTCGCCAACCACCGGGTATGGGAGCGTTTTCCCACTGCCTAGCTGACGCGGTTGCCGGTGCCGAAACCGGATAAAACAAGAAGGGATCCGCAGCCGCGGATCCCTTCTTGTTTAGCAGTACAGCGCGGAATCGCTCCCGTCTAGATTCCCGCAATCTCCCGGATGGGACCTATGCCGAAGAACAGGGCGAATGCCGCTGCCACCACGTACATCAGGGGGTGGACCTCACGGCCCCGGCCCTGGAAGAGGCGGATGATGGTGAAGGAGATGAACCCGGCCCCCAGGCCGTCAGCGATCGAGTAGGTGAACGGCATCAGCGTGAAGGTGAGGAAGGACGGCAGAGCCAGCCCGATGTCGCTCCAGTCGATCTTGCCCACCTGGGAGACCATCAGGTAGCCCACGACCACCAGGGCAGGGGCCACGGCCTCGAACGGCACCAGATAGATCAGCGGTGTCAGGAACATGGCCACGATGAACAGCAGGCCGGTCACCACGGAGGCGAGCCCGGTGCGCGCACCTTCGCCGATGCCGGCGCCGGACTCCACAAAAATCTGGTTGGAGGAAACACCGGCACCGCCGCCGGCCACCGCACCCGCGGCATCCACCAGGAGGACGCGCTCCACGCGGGGGATGTTCCCGTCCTTGTCGATGCTGCCGGCCTCGGTGGCGAGGCCCACCATGGTGCCCATTGCGTCGAAGAAGATGCTGAGCAGGATCACGAAGACCAGCAGCGTGGCGGCAACTCCGCCCAGGGTCTGGAAGGAACCGACCAGGCTGACATCGCCGATCAGGGAGAGATCCGGAGCGGCCCATTGGGGCATGCTCGGGGTCACCAGCGACCAGCCGGTAGCCACTCCGGCACCCTGGGTGCCCGGATCGGCCAGCCATTCGACAATGACGGCGAAAACGGTCGAGGCGACAATGCCGATGAGGATCGCACCCCGGACCTTGCGGGACATCAGCACAATGGTCAGCAGCAGGCCGAAGACAAACACCAGCGTGGGCCAGCCCAGCAGCTGGCCGCCGTTGCCCAGGCCCAGCGGCACGGTGGTGCCGGCCGCATCCGGATTACGCCGCACAAATCCGGCATTGACCAGGCCCACCAGTGCCACGAACAAGCCGATGCCGACCACGATGGCGGTCTTCAGGCTGGGCGGCACGGCGCGGAAGACCGCTGTGCGGAATCCGGTGAGCACCAGGATCACCATCGCCAGGCCCGCGATCACCACCAGGCCCATCACATCCGGCCAGGTCAATCCATCATTTGAGGCAACCGTGACGGCCACGAAGGCGTTGACGCCCAAACCGGTGGCGATCGCGAAGGGATGTTTGGCCCAAATGCCCATGATCAGGGTCAGCACACCGGCAACCAGGGCGGTGCCTGCGGCAATGGCAGGGCCGGGCATGGTGTTGCCCATCGAATCCTCGCCGCCGAGAATCAGCGGGTTGAGGACCACGATGTAACTCATCGCGAAGAAGGTGGCCAGACCGCCGCGTATTTCAGCTGAAACGGAGGAGCCACGCTTGGTGATCTCGAAGTAGCGGTCCAATTTGGAACCTGGTTTGAGCATGACTCGTCCTCTGGACTGACGATGGGATGGTGGGGGGCCTGCTCTTCGATCTTATCGCGGGGCCGCAGGGCAGTGCCCCGGCCCCGGGGGCGGCTAGGCTGAAACGGTGAAATATTTCGTGCGCAATCTCCTCACCGCTTCAGGTTTCGCCGCCGCCGCTGCGGCGTTCCTGCTGGCGCTGTCCGCCGGACTGCTGGCCGGAGCCCCGCCTGCTGCCGCGCATGACGAGCTGACCGGCAGCCGTCCGGCCGACGGTGCAGTGTTGGAGGCGGCCCCCGACGCCGTTGAGCTCACCTTCTCCGGTGTTCCGGCGGCCATCGGCTCCGAGGTGCGGATCCTGGATGAATCAGGAACGGATTGGGCCGAAGGCCAGGTGCGGATCCTGGACAACACCGTCACGCAGAAACTCCGTTCAGGAGCACCTGCCGGGAGCTACACCGTTCAGTGGCGTGTGGTGTCTGCCGACGCCCACCCGATCGAGAACAGCTTTGGGTTCACTGTGTCCGGCGGCGGCGCTGCCGGTTCCGCTGCCCCGTCCGACGCCGGTTCCGCTGCCCCGTCCGACGCCGGTTCCGCTGCTCCGTCCGCTGCTCCGTCCGCTGCTCCGTCCGCTGCCGCGCCCCTGGCCGACCCCTCGCAAAGCCCGGTGCTGAACCGGTCCAATGACGCCGGCTCGCCGTGGACGGTGATTATTCCGGCCGTCGTGGTGCTGCTTGCCGTGGCCGTGCTGATTGCCCTCATTGTCCGCCGGCGGCTGCGGGAGGACTGAGCTCCCGCCTCCGGGAGGACCCCCCGGCAGGCTTCAAGGCGGGACCATCCGGCCACTTGTCCCGCGGCGGTAGTGTAGCCCGGTACCCGCCGCGGTACGCTACTGCCAAGGACAGCCGGAAGCTGCCGGTTGGGGACCCGAAGGAGCGGCACATGACTGATTCGACCTGGGGTGCAGGCGGCGGTGCAGGCAGTACGGACGGGCCTGCGGGCATTGTCGTAGGCGTGGACGGCTCCGACCAGAGCATCTGCGCCCTGTTCTGGGCAGCCCGCGAAGCGCGGCGCCGGAACTCCCCGCTCCATGTGGTGACCTCATACACGGTGCCCATTTTCGCGGCCTCCTCGATGGATGCCGGGTACACCACCATTGACGACGCCCTGATCCGGGACGGTGCCCGGCAGGTGCTGGACGACGCCGTGCAGCGGATCAGCCACTACGGGGTGGAGGTGGTTCCCCGCGTGGAAACCGGTGACGCTGCCGCCGTCCTGCTGGAGCTTTCCGAAGACGCTGACCTGATGGTGGTGGGTTCACGCGGCCGCGGCGGTTTCGTCGGACGCCTGCTGGGATCCGTCTCCAGCGCCCTGCCGGCGCATGCGAAGTGCCCCACGGTGGTGGTTCCGCTGCGAACTGCGGGGCGGCTGCCCGACTCGGGAATACGGCCCCCGGCAAACTCCCCTGACCCGGACACCGTGCACCACGCCGTTGTCGTCGGCGTGGACGGCTCCGAACAGGGCCGCGCCGCCTCGCTGGTCGCCGCCGAGCAGGCGCAGAGCATGAACCTGCCGCTGCGCATCCTGTGCTCGCTGCCGCCGTTCACCGGGTCGCTGGCCTGGGTGCCCGCACCACTGGACATCGAGGCGCTGCATGCAGAGCTGCGTGAACAGCTCGACGCCGGCCGTGACTGGCTGCAGAGCCACTTCCCGGGTCTGGAGATGACGGTTGAGCTGGTGGACGGCGCTCCGGGGGAGATCCTGGTAGAACGCACCGCAAAAGTCGAACTGCTCGTGTTGGGCACCCGGGGCCGCGGCGGCTTCACCGGGATGCTGCTTGGTTCCACCAGCCAGAGCGTGCTGCACCATGCCAAGGGGCCGGTGATGGTGGTTCCGGACCATGACGATCCCCGCCTGCTCGATCGGGCGAATTTCGGGCCCATGGTTGCCGAATAGCGGGCGCGCGTAGGGCTAGGCGTGCTGCTGGCCTTCATGCACGGCATGGCTGGCCGGCTCCAGCTGAAAGGTGCAGTGCTCGGTGTCGAAGTGGCTGCTTAGGCACCGGGTCAGCCTGTCCAGCATCTGGTCCATACCCGCAGGCGTCAGGTGTTCCCCTTCAACCACCACGTGCGCGGAGAACACCGGGACGCCCGAGGTGATGGTCCAGATGTGGATGTCGTGCGCATCGGCCACCCCGTCCACGGAGACAATATGGTCCCGGATCATGCCTGCGTCCACGCCCTGCGGGGTGGCTTCCAGCAGCACGTCAATCACCTCCCGCAGCAGTGACCAGGCCCGCGGGAGGATCATCAGGGCAATCAGGATCGAGGCCCAGGCGTCCGCCTGCTGGTAGCCGGTGGTCATGATCACGACGGCGGAGACCACTACCGCCGCCGAGCCCAGCAGGTCGCCCAGCACCTCCAGGTAGGCGCCGCGCACGTTCAACGATTCCTTCCGCCCTGCCTGCAGCACCAGAAGGGAGATGAGGTTCGCGAGGCCCCCGACAATGGCAAACGGCAGCATCAGTGAGGTATCGACGTCGGGCCCGCTGCCGAACCTTCGGACCGCCTCGACGAAAATCACCACGGCAATAACGATGAGCAGCACGGCATTGGCCAGCGCGGCCAGAACCTCGGCGCGCTGGTAGCCGTAGGTCCGTTTCGCGGTGGCCGGGCGGGCGGCTATCCAGGCCGCCAACAGGGCTATGGAGACCCCTGCCGCATCGGAAAGCATGTGGCCGGCATCGGCAAGCAGTGCCAGTGACCCCGAGAGCAGGGCGCCGGCAATCTGGATCAGGACCACCGAGAGGGTGATGAGGAAAACGATCAGGAGGCGCCGCCGGTGTTTCCCGGTAGCGGTGACTGTGCCCAGCCCGTGGCTGTGCCCGTGATTCGCACTCATGCTTAAAGGCTAGCCCCAGCCCAGTTCGTGCAGCCGCTCGTCATCGATGCCGAAGTGGTGGGCCACCTCGTGGATGACGGTGATGCGGACCTCGTCCACTACTTCCCCGCGGCTTTCACACATCCGCAGCAGCGGCCCGCGGAAGACCACAATCCGGTCCGGCAGGGATCCCGCGTCCCACCAGGAGTCCCGTTCGGTCAGCGGGGTGCCTTCGTAGACCCCCAGCAGTTCGGTGTCCGGATCCTCGTGCGGGCCGGGTATGTACTCATCCTCGATGAAGACCGCCACGTTGTTCATGGCGCGGGACAGGTCCTCCGGGATGGAGTCCAGTGCAGCTTCCACGCAGGCTTCAAAGTCATCCGGGTTCATCTCGATTGGCACCCCTCCACTGTAGTGGCGTACGCCTCACCGGAACCGTTTTGGATATTCCGGAAATAGGCCCTATAGTTTTAGAGGTCCACAACGGCGAGAAACGACTGGTTACCAGCCGCTTCAAACTATGTGTGTTCTGTTGGCCCCCATCGTCTAGCGGCCTAGGACACCGCCCTTTCACGGCGGCGGCACGGGTTCGAATCCCGTTGGGGGTACTCAGGAGTGGTAAATGAACCGGCGAGAGTCTGGTAGAGTTTACACTCGTGAAAAGCAAGGCCCTGTAGCGCAGCTGGTTAGCGCGCCGCCCTGTCACGGCGGAGGTCGCGGGTTCAAGTCCCGTCAGGGTCGCTCAGATTTTCTGAAGCGATTTGGAAGATCTCGGTGATCATCAGTTGATGATGCCAGGCTCTGTAGCTCAGTTGGTAGAGCGTTCGACTGAAAATCGAAAGGTCACCGGATCGACGCCGGTCGGAGCCACCAGCTAAAACCCCGTAGCTGTCTCGCAGGAGACAGGACGGGGTTTTTCTTTTTGTCCCGGGACTGTGGCTGCCCGCCGGGGACACTGCCCGCCGGGAATGCCGCGGCCGAAAACACCGCATGTCCTGCCCGGCGGCGGTGCCCTGCAAAACCGCCGGTCCGCGGGATACGCTGAACCCATGGATGAGCTCCGGAACACATCAGCGGCCACCGCGCCCGCCGCTACCGCTTCAGTCACCACCGCACCCGCTGCTCCGGCGCATGCCGCGGCCGGCGCAGGCGTTCCGGCCACCGTCGGCGGACGCACGTCCATCAGCGAACAGGCCGTGGCAAAGGTCGCCGCCGTGGCCGCCCGGGCGGTGCCCGGCGTCTTCAGCCTCGGCAACACTCCGGGACGGGCGCTGGGCGCAGTGCGTGACGCCGTGGGCGGAACAAACGCCACCTCCGGCGTACACGTGGAGGTGGGCGAACGCGAAGCGGCCGTTGATGTCAGCCTGGTGGCCGTTTACGGCAATTCCCTGACCGTGGTGGCGAACAATGTCCGTGCCGCCGTTTACGGTGCAGTGGAGGAACTGGTGGGGCTTAGCGTCGTCGAAGTCAACGTGGAAATCACCGACGTCCACCTTCCGTCCGAGCCAACCGGCACCGCACCTGTTGGCGGCGCCAAAGCGGTATAGGCTTCAGAACACGTTCCCTGCAGGACGCACAGGCTACAGCCGGGGCAGCGGCAGGGAACTGCGGGGCAGGGAATTATGGGGCAGGAAACAAGGCAGGGGAAATGAAACCAACAGTGGTGGGAATGGCAACCGGAGCCGTACTGGCTTTCGCCGCACTGATATTCGACTTCTGGGGCTTTCTGCTGACCGCCCTGTTCATTGCAGTTGGAGCGCTGCTGGGCCGCGCTGCGGAAGGCAAAATCGACTTCCGCAGCGTTTCGGATGCGCTAACCGGCCGCCGCTCTTCTTCGTGAGCAGCGGCGCCATGACCGCGCTGCCGTCGAGGATGACCGGTGCCCCGCTGGCCGGCCACAACCGGATCAGCACCCAGGCACTGACCAGCACCGCACAGGCCGCCGCGGCCGAATACTTCGGCGTCCCCGCCCAGCAGGTGCGGGTTCAATGGGCCGATGAGCGGGGGCTGCTCGCACTCTCGGTATTCCTGCCCATCGCCCTGCCGCCGCTTCAGACCCTTACCCCTGCCATGCTGCAGCGATCCGGGGGGACCGTCTGGGAGCGGGCACATGCAGCGAAGCCGGTTCTGCTCCGGCGGGTGGCCGAGCTCACCGGCTCCCGGCTCTCGCGCGTGGATATCCGCATCACCGGCGCCCTGCCGGCCGAGGGCAGGCGGGTGCGGTGAAGCAGGCGGACCAGGACGTCACCACAAGAATCGTCCGGCGCGAAACCCATTCGGCACGCACCGGCGCGTCGGCAGTTGCCGCGGTTCTGGGCATCCTCTTCTTTGCGTACGTCCTGCTGGAGTCCGTGCTGCAGGTACTGGGCGAGCAGCCGTGGCTGATTGATCCGCCAACCTTCGGCCACTGGCTCGCGGACCTCCCGGCGGAGGTGGACCCGGTCATTCTGGGGCTCTCCGGAGCCCTTGTCTTCCTTGCCGGGCTGCTGTTCTTCCTGCCCGCGGTGCTTCCCGGCCGCCGCGCCCGCTACGCCCTGCCCAACCCGCGTGCCGCCGTCGTCGTGGAGGGCGAAGTGCTGGCAGCGTCGCTGGCCCGGTGCGCCAGGATGCAGGCCGGCGTCACGCCGCAGCAGGTGCTGGTGACAGTGGGACGGACCCTGGTGGAAGTGCAGATCCGCCCGACGTCGGGCACGCCCGTGGATGCCGAGGCGGTGCGGGCTGCTGTGGAGGACGAGTTGACGCTTACCAAACTGGATCCGCAGCCCGCAGTCCGGGTGCGGGTTGCCGACGCGGGGGTGATCGGACAGTGAATGCCACACCGCGGACACTGAACCGGTTCCTGCTGGGTGTGCTCGGGCTGGTGCTGATGGGCATCGGCGGCGGGCTGGTGCTTATCTCCGTCTGGCCCGCTGCCGCGCGGAGCTGGAACGGGTTCGCAGCGGATGCGGGGGAGGGCGTTGCCTCAGCCCTTTCCTCCACGGCACTGCCCGGAGGCAGCGGCAGCTGGATCTGGGCGCTGCTGGCGCTGCTGAGCTTCCTGGGCATTGTGCTGATGACCGGGTGGATGGCCGGCCAGGGCGGCGGCCGGACGGGAACCCTTGTCTCCGAATATGACGACGACGGCGCTCCCGGCCGCGTGGAGATCAGCGGAACGGTTGCCGAACAGGCCCTGCGCACTGCGCTTCGCGAGAACCCGGACGTGACGGCCGCCGCCGTGAGCACTTACTCCGTAAAGGGCCGTACCGCCCTGCGCGTGCGGATCACACTCCGCCAGGGCGCGGCTCCGCATCTGGTGGCCGCCGACGCCACCGCCCTGGTGGAAACCCTGGACACCGTCCTCGGGCACCAGACGCCGGTGCTGCTGAGCCTGGAGGCCGGGCGCCGGCTGCGCTTCAGCCGGGAGGACCGGGTCCGGTAGCTCCGCCTAGGAGGCCCTGGCCAGCTGCCGGATGGGGATCCAGCGGGAGGCAAGCCGACGGTACGCGGCGGCGGCGCCCGTCATGTCGCCGTCGGCCAGCGACTCGATGCCCAGCCTCACATCCGAAGGCGAGTCATCCGGGAACACCAGGTCCGCCACCGGGCCGTAGTCCAGTTCCAGGACGGCGTCGGGATCAAAAACCTCCAGCCAGGCGGTCAGTTCGGCCAGTTCATCCAGCAGGTCCAGCTCCGGAGCGGCCATGGCCAGGGCGGCCGAGGCTGCCCGCGCGCGGTCAATGCACTGCAGCACCGGGGCGGACAGCCGGACAGTCTGGACGTGCCCGTCATCCTCCACCACCTCCGTGTGGTCCTCTTCATGCAGCAGGACAAACCAGCCGAACGGCACGCCCCAGGTGGCGGACCGGGTATGCAGCTTAGCCAGCGAGTCCGCGAAGGAATCCGGATCCAGCCGGGCAGCGTGTGCTTCGCGTGCTACTTCCGGAACCAGCACGTCCACGAGCGGGCCCCGGATGGACTCGCCCAGGGATTCCGCTGCGAGGGAGGTGCGCACTGCCAGCTGGTTCGGGCAGTACAACCGGGTGGTGACCCCTTCCTGCGCCGGATAATGCAGGACGCGGACCAGGTCCGTGGCGTTGTGCGGAAACGGATCCGACACCACCCTCACCAGCCGGCGGACGGCGTCGGTACGTTCCAGGACCTCGGTTTCGTGGCGTCCGCGGGCGCGCTGTTCCATGATGGCGAGCTGCTGGGTGTCATCAAAGGCATCCAGCGGCTCGTAGACGCGGAGATAGGAGACGAACGGAAAAGTGCGGTACAGCGACTGCTGCGGATGCCGCGCCACGGCTAGTCCAGTTCCACAATCACTGGGGCATGGTCCGAGGCGCCCTTGCCCTTGCGCTCTTCACGGTCGATCACGGCGCCGGTAACCCGCTTGGCCAGGGACGGGGAGCCCAGCACGAAGTCGATGCGCATGCCCTGGCGTTTCGGGAACCGCAGCTGCGTGTAGTCCCAGTAGGTGTAGACGCCGGGGCCGGGAGTGAACGGGCGGACGACGTCGACAAACCCGGCGTCGAGGAATTCGGCGAATGCCTGGCGTTCGGGGTCCGTGATGTGCGTGGCGTTCTGGGCCCGGAACCAGTCAATGTCCCACACATCGTCATCCTGGGGAGCGATGTTCCAGTCACCCATCAGGGCCAGGTCCAGGGACGGGTTCTCGGTGATCCACTGCGCGGCGTGGTTCTTGAGGGTCTTCAGCCATTCCAGTTTGTACGGCATGTGGGGATCATCCACGGCACGGCCGTTGGGGACGTACAGGCTCCACACCCGCACACCGCCGCAGGTGGCACCGATGGCGCGGGCCTCGGCCACCGTGGTCTCTTCGGTCTTGCCGAACTTCGGCTGGTCCGGGAAGGTGCGTTCGACGTCGTCGAGCCCCACGCGGGAGGCAATGGCCACGCCGTTCCACTGGCTCAGCCCGAAGTGCGCCACCTCGTAGCCGTTCTTTTCAAACAGTTCCCAGGGGAAATTCTCGTCCTTCGCCTTGGTTTCCTGAATTGCCAGGACGTCGACGTCGGAGCGCTGCAGCCAGGCCTCGATGCGGTCGGCGCGGGCGCGGATGGAGTTCACGTTCCAGGTAGCTATCTTCACACTGCTACGTTACCGAATCCGGTCCGGCTCCACACTGCGCACCGGCAGCGCGGCGCTGCGGACGGCCGGGACGGACCGCCCGCAGCGGGGAAGGGATGACGGGCCGGGCCTATTTCCACCAGGAATCGGACAGGGTGACCGGTACGGTGCGCTTGTGCCGGGTCATGAGGAAGCGTGCCTCGACCTTTTCGGCGTCTTCGGCGGGAATGTCCTCGCCTTCCAGGTAGCCGTCAATGGTGTCATAGCTCAGGCCCAGCTCGGTTTCATCGGTCTGGCCGGGTTTGTCATCCAGGAGGTCCGCGGTGGGGGCCTTGGAGATGAGCGTTTCCGGAGCGCCCAGTTCGGCCAGCAGTGCCCGGTTCTGGCGTTTGTCCAGGCCGGAAAGGGGCAGGAGATCCGCGCCGCCGTCGCCGAACTTCGTGAAGAATCCCGTGACGGATTCCGCGGCGTGGTCGGTGCCGATCACCAGCAGGTTGTGCTGGCCGGCCACCGCGTACTGTGCGGTCATGCGCACGCGGGCCTTGATGTTGCCCTTATTGAAATCGGTGATCTTCTCGCCGGTCATCTTTACGTATTCATCTTCGAATCCGTCCACGGCCGGTCCCACGTTATAGACCAGGGACTCGGACGGAGAAATGAATTCCAGGGCCGCCCGGGCGTCCTCTTCGTCATGCTGGACCTTATAAGGCAGGCGCAGCGCAATGAAGGTTGCCTCGGTGCCTTCGGCCTTCAGCTCGTCCACGGCGAGCTGGGCCAGTTTGCCGGCGAGCGAGGAGTCCACGCCGCCGCTGATCCCCAGCACATAGCCCTGGGAGTGTGAGGCGTGCAGATAGTCCTTGAGGAAGTCCACCCGGCGGCGGATTTCCGCGGCCGCGTCAATAGTGGGCTGAACACCCAGTTCGGCAATGATTTCCGCTTGTAGTTTCCGCATGGACCTCAGCCTATATCCGCCGTTGCGCTGTGCCCGGCATGCTATACAAGACGGAGGGCAGGTAATCCCGGAACCGCTGCCGAAGCCGGAGCCGCGGATTGCCGTGCCGCCAGCAGCAGGTTCGGTTTAAAGGAGTAGGAAACATGGCCACGGCCTCCGATGAAGATGCGGTGGCACGCACAGCCTACGCCGTCCAGCGGCACCAGCAGATCCTGCTCAAGCTGCGCGCCGAACAACGGGTGGATACCGCGGAACTCGCCGCCGCGTTTGGCGTCAGCGGAGAAAGTATCCGCAAGGACCTGATCCATCTCGAGCGTCACGGGCAGCTCAAACGGGTGCACGGCGGTGCCATTCCCGCCGATTCGCTGTCCTTTGAGCCGGCGGTGTCAGCCCGCACCGAATATGCGAGCGAAAAGGCCAGGATTGCCCGGGCTGCCCTGGAATACCTTCCCCATCAGGGTGCGGTGCTGATCGAAGCGGGGTCGACCACCGAAAAACTTGCCGACACCTTTCCCGGTGACCGTGAACTGACGGTGTTCACCAATGCGCTGCCGATTGCCCTGGCACTGGTGAACCGTCCGCTGCTGACGGTGTTTACCCTTGGCGGACGGCTGCGCAGCCGCACGCTGGCCGAAGTTGACGAATGGGCGCTGCGCTCGCTGGCCGAGATGAACGCGGACGTTGCCTTTTTGGGTACCAACGGCATCAGTATCGAGCGCGGCCTGACGACGCCGGACGCGGCGGAGGCGCAGATCAAGCGGGCCATGCTCACCAGCGCACGACGCCGGGTGTTCCTCTGCGACCACAGCAAAATCAATGTGGTGAGCACCGTTCAGCACGCAAAGCTGTCCAACGTCGACGTGCTCATTACGGATACGGGCATCGCGAACAAGGACCTCAGGGCCCTCCGGGCCGCCGGCGTGCACGTGGAGTGCGTCTAGCACCCGGACGCGGAAGAGGCGCTCCGCCGTGCTGGCGGAGCGCCTCTTCCCTGACGCCTGCTGGAAAACCTGTTCCGGAGGCCTAGCTGCCGGACATCACGTGCTGGCTGAGCAGGCCGATGACCGCGTCCGGGGATTCAGCGGCCAGAAGCTCGGCCCGAACCCCCGGTTTCATGAGCGTGCGGGCAACCTGCGACAGGAGCGACAGGTGGGTTGTCCCGGCTTCGCCTTCCGGAATGAGCAGTGAGATCGCCATGATGATGGGCTGTTCGTCCAGGCTTTCCCATTCCACACTCTCGCGCAGACGCACAATGACCAACGCAGGGCTAGTGATGCCGGGCGACTTGGCGTGGGGGATGGCAATGCCGTCCATCAGCCCGGTGGTGCCCTGTTTCTCACGGCTTTCCAGTCCCGCAACCACCGTGGCGGCGTCAGCGGCGATTCCGAGCTCCACGGCCTTTGCGGCTATGAGGCTGAAGACCTCCGCCTGGGTGGAGGCAGATGCGTTGAGCGTGACGTTTTCGGGAGCGAGGATGCTGCTCATACAAGAACTTCCTTTTCGTTTTCGACAGATGGCTGCGGCTGCTGAGTGTTAATACGGCGCTGCATGGCGTAACCGTAGATGAGCCCGCCGAGGATTGATCCGGCCAGGATGGCCGCGACCCACTGCAGCCCGTTGGTGACCACCGGAAGGACCAGGAACCCGCCGTGCGGAGCCGGTACCTGGACCTGGAACAGGAAGGTCAGGATGGCGGAGACGGCGGAGGAAACCATCAGGATGGGAATGACAAGCAGGGGGTTGCGGGCGGCGAAGGGAATGGCGCCTTCGGTGATGTGGGTTGCTCCCAGCGCGAAGTTCACATAGGCGGCATCCCGGGTTTTGGCATCAAAGCCCTTGCGGAAGAACAGAGCAGCGAAGCCGGTGACCAGGGGCGGGGTGATGCAGGCAGCGGAAACAGCAGCCATGAAGAAGAAGTTGCCGTCTCCGAGAAGCGCCACGCCGGTGACGTACGCAGCCTTGTTGACCGGGCCGCCCATATCGAAGGCACACATGGCTCCGATGATCAGGCCCAGGAGGATCGGGTTCGAATCCTGGAAACCGGACAGGAAGTCCTGCAGGGAAGTATTGATTCCCTTCATCGGCGATGCGATCAGGTAGGTGATGGACCCGAAGATGAACGTACCCAGGACCGGGAAGATGAAGATTGCCTTCAGGCCGGCCAGGGCGCGGGGGAGCCTATCCAGCAGTTTGGCCAGCAGCAGCATGCCGTAGCCTGAGAGGAAACCGGTGATGATGCCGCCCAGGAAACCGGTGCCGCCGTTGGATGCAATCAGGCCGGTAATCAGGCCGACGACCAGGGCTGGACGCTTCCCGATGGAATCGGCAATGAAGGCGGAAAGAACCGGCACCATCAGGCCCATGGCGGTTCCGCCGATGGTCTTGAGCATCGCGGCAAATTCGTTGTACTGCTCCGGGTGCTCGGGATCCGCCGAGTAGATTCCCCAGAGGAAGGACAGGGCCACCAGGACGCCGCCGCCGACAACGAACGGCAGCATGTAGGAAACACCGTTCATCAGGTGCTTGTAGAGGTCACGGGCCTGGAATCCGCCTCCGCTCTGCACGGTGGTGTCGCCGAAGAGTCCGTGGTCCTCGGTGTCCTCGGCAGCAACCGGGGCCGCGGGGCGTTTTCCACGGACAGGTGCTGTTCCGTTGATGATTTCCTGAATCAGCGCCTCGGGCCTGCTGATGCCGGCCTTCACACCGACGTCCACGACGCGCTTTCCGTCGAAACGGGCTGCATTGACGTCTTTGTCCGCTGCAATGATGACGCCGTCAGCAGCAGCGATCTCTTCCGCGGTCAGGGCATTCTCAATGCCGACCTGGCCGTGGGTTTCCACCTTGATGCTGACGCCGAGGCGTTCGGCGGCCTGCTGGAGCGCTTCCTGGGCCATGAATGTATGCGCGATACCAGTGGGGCAACCGGTGGCGGCGACGATATGGATAGGTGCCATGTCTTTCCTTAAATGTTGGCCGCGACGGTGCGGTTGGTCGACTGGGTAGCTGAGGGGGCCGGTCCCACGGAGGGTTCCGTGAGCCGGAGAGCGGTGTCGAAATCTGCGTCGACGGAGATTCTTCCAGCAATGGACGGATCAACTTCGAACAATGTCGTTTCGTGTCCGACGGCGGAGGAGGCATAGAGCAGTGCACTGCGCAGGCAGGCTGTGCGCCCGCCTTCGGCTGCCAGCCCGGCCAGGAACCCGGCCAGTGCCGCATCCCCTGCTCCCACGGTGTTGACCACGTTCACTCCGTCAGCCTGCCCGTGGAGAGCTCCGGCGCCGTCAACCAGCATCATGCCGTCCGCGCCCAGGCTTGCCAGGACGGAACCCACGCCACGGCCGCGCAGGTCCTGCGCCGCGGCCATGACGTCGCCCAGGGTCTCAATGTTCCGTCCCGCCTCATGCGCGAGTTCATGCACATTGGGCTTGATCAGGTCGGGCTGCTCGCTGATGGCCGCGCTCAGAACCTCACCGGATGCGTCAACTACCGTCGGCACACCCAGGTCCCGGCCCAGCCGGATCAGGTTCCGGTGAAAGTGCTCGGGGGTTCCCGGCGGAAGGCTGCCGCAGATGGCCATCATGACGGGCCGGCCCGCTTCGAGCCCCTGTTCCAGGGTGGCCCGGCAGGTGGACAGAATCTGATCGAGAATGTGCCCGGGGAGCGCGGTGCCGGTCTCGTTGATCTTGGTTCCGGAATGGCCGGGAACCAGCAGGGTGATGTTGGTGCGGACATCGTGCCCGGATTCCACACTCGCTATCCGGACGTCCTGCGCCTGGAGTTCGGTCACCAAGAACCGGCCGGTTTCCTGTCCTGCCGGAAACACGGCCACGGTGTCCACTCCGTTGCGGTGAAGGGCCACGGAGACATTGATTCCCTTGCCGCTGGCCTCCCGGCTTTTGGACGCCACGATGTTGACCGCGGCGAATTCAAAGGAATTCACGTTGACGGTCCAGTCGATGGAGGGACTCGGGGTAACCGTTACTATCACGCTGGCTCCACTTTCAACTTGGGCGAATCCCCGGCGCCCGGCAGCGTCCGCTGCGGGTGGGGGTCTTGACCGGGGGATTTATCGGTCCGGATCGGCGGAAATGAACAGCACGCCAACCCGGACCGGCCGTAAGCCGGGAAGGTCGAGGTCCTGCGTAATCACGTTGGCATTGCATGGACATACTTGCGCTTTCTTGGATTTGTGTCAACATCTTAGGTGAGCCGGATCACCGTTTGCCTAGGAGGCCTGCAATGCCGCTTGTCCCCACCGGAGACCTCGTAGAGCAGGCGCGTGCCGCCGGCCGTGCCGTCGCCGCGTTCAACGTCATTACGCTTGAGCACGCCGAAGGCATTGCTCTGGGAGCGGAACGCGCCGGCCTGCCGGTCATTCTGCAGCTCAGTGAAAATGCGGTCCGGTTCCACGGGTTTCCCCATGCCCTCGCGGCAGCGAGTGCCGCTGTGGCCCGGAATTCCAGTTCAGACATTTCGCTGCACCTGGACCACATCACGGACGTTTCCCTTCTGCATATGGCTCCGGAGCTGGACGTAAGTTCCGTGATGTATGACGGCTCCGAGTTCGGCTACGCGGAGAACGTCCACAACACCCGTGAAGCCGTCGAATGGGGGCGGAAGCACGGAATCTGGATTGAAGCCGAGCTGGGCAGGGTGGGCGGAAAAGACGGCGCCCATGCCCCCGGTGTCCGGACGGACCCCGGTGAAGCACTGGAATTCGTCGAGGCCACGGGGGTGGCGGCCTTGGCGGTGGCGGTCGGGTCCAGCCATGCCATGACCTCCAAATCAGCGGCTCTGGACCATGAGCTGATCCGGACGCTGAGCTCCATGCTTCCCGTCCCCCTGGTTCTCCACGGTTCCTCAGGAGTGCCGGACGGGGAGCTGACACTGGCAGCCCGGGCCGGCATGGTCAAAATCAATATCGGCACCGCGTTGAACATTGCCTACACCTCAGCCACGCGCCGGTTCCTGGACAGCAATCCGTCGGTGGTCGATCCCCGCAAATACCTCATGCCTTCCAGGGACGCCATTGCCGGCACCGTGGAACACAGCCTGAAAATCCTCGCCGACGCGGCATCCATCTCTCTGTAGACAGCCGCGGTATGCGGCAACTCGAAAAAGGACACGCAGTGCTTGAAACCAGTTCCACTTTTCCAGGCCCGGGTGCGGCAGCCACCCCGGCGGGTTCCCTCTACACCGGGGTAGGAGTGGTCCCGGGACGGGTCCTGGGGACCGTCCGGCAGATGCCCGGGGCGGTACAGGAGCCGCCGGCCGGCGGCGGGATTCCGGCCGGTGAAACGCTGGAATCCTCGACCCGGCGCATCAAGGAGGCAGCGCAGGCGGTGCAGGCCCAGCTCGGTGCCCGCGCCGCGACGGCAAGCGGCGAAGCGAAGGAAATCCTTTCCGCAACCGCCCTCATGGCAACTGACCCCATGCTGCTGAAATCCGCCGTCAAGCTGCTTTCCGCAGGTACTGAAGGCGGTGCGCGCAGCGCCGAGCGTGCCATCTGGGAGGCCGGTGCCGGCGTAGCGGAAACACTGAGGAGCCTGGGCGGGTACATGGCTGAACGCGTCGCGGACATCCTGGACGTGCGTGCACGCATTGTCTGCGAACTCCGCGGTGAGCCCGCCCCGGGCATTCCCTATTCCGAGCTTCCCTTCATCCTCATTGCTGTAGACCTGGCACCGGCGGACACCGCAATGCTGGATCCCCAAAAGGTCATTGCTCTTGTCACCTCAAGCGGCGGTCCCCAGTCCCATACCGCGATACTGGCCCGCGCGCTCGGACTTCCGGCCGTAGTCGCTGCTCCCGGGGTCCACCGGATCCCGGAAGGCCAGGAGATCTACGTCGACGGCGCCGCGGGCACCGTTGTGGCCGAGCCGGGGGAGGACCAGCGGCGTGCTGCCGAGGCGTGGGCACTGTCAGCCACCACCCTGGCGGCATTCAGCGGCCGCAACACCATGGCAGACGGCGTCCACGTCCCGTTGCTGGCCAATGTGGGTACCGCCGCGGACGCGGTTCAGGCCGCTGCGTCAGGAGCGGAAGGCGTGGGCCTGCTCCGCACCGAGTTCTGTTTCCTGAACCGGGATGCCGAGCCCACTGTTGCCGAGCAGGTGGAGGCATACGGCGGGGTGTTCGAGGCATTCCCCGGAAAGAAAGTGGTGGTGCGCACCCTGGACGCGGGAGCGGACAAACCACTGCCGTTCCTGACAAACCTGGATGAACCCAACCCTGCCCTGGGGGTTCGCGGATACCGCACCCATATCGGTTCCCCGGGGGTTCTGGAGCGCCAGCTGCAGGCGATCGCCTCTGCTGCGGCGCTGCACAGTGCTGAAGTGTGGGTCATGGCGCCCATGGTTTCGACGGCGGAAGAAGCGGCCCTGTTCGCTTCCCTCTGCGCCGCAGCCGGATTGGCCACACCGGGCATCATGGTGGAGGTGCCCTCCGCCGCCCTGATGGCGTCCACGGTCCTGCGGGAAGTGGACTTTGCCTCGATCGGCACCAATGACCTCACCCAGTACGCCATGGCAGCAGACCGGCAACTCGGTCCACTCGCCGCGCTGAACGATCCCTGGCAGCCGGCCGTACTCCGGCTGGCCAAGCTCACTGTCGACGGTGCCGCGGCGGCAGGCACGGCCGCCGGAACGGCAAAGAGCGTGGGGATCTGCGGCGAAGCTGCTGCGGACCCTGCCCTCGCCGTCGTCCTGGTTGGCCTGGGCATCAGCACCCTGTCCATGAGTGCCCGTGCACTTGGGCCGGTTGCCGCCGTGCTCGGCAGTGTCACCATGGGCCAGGCCCGGGAACTGGCGGCGGCGGCATTGGCGGCGCCGAGCGCTGCGGCTGCCCGGGAGGCCGTCCGTGCCGCTCTTCCCACCCTGGCTGAGCTAGGTTTGTAAGCCGAACGTCACCACTGAACAACGTCATCACTTAACAAGGAGAAAAATGTCCGAACGTATTGCCACCGTTGCCAGCCGCTCAGGCCTGCACGCCCGCCCGGCTGCCATCTTCACCGAGGCGGCGCAGAACACCGGCGTTGAGGTCACCATCGGAAGAAAAGGCGAGCCGGAGGAAGACGCGATGGATGCAGCCAGCATCCTGTCCCTGATGGCTCTCGGAGCGGCCCAGGGCGAGGTACTCGTGCTGCGCGCCGAAGGCGTCGGCGCGGAAGAAGCCCTGGATACGCTGGCAAAGGTCATCGAGACCGACCACGACGCCGCCTAGCAATTCCGCCCGGCACTTTCCCTGGCAAGTCCGCCCGGCACGCCAGGGGAGGGGCGGGAGGAGGACCGGACCGGCGTAGCAATGGGCAGCAAAACGCGGTCCTCCCCTGCCCGTCGCTAGGATTGAGCCATGACATCGCCCGCGATTGCCCCGTCCCGCGCCCGGCTGCTCGAACTGATCATGGAGTTGGCGGTGGTGCGCGGCAAGGTGGTGCTTTCCTCCGGCGCCGAGGCTGATTACTACATTGACCTGCGCCGCGTCACGCTGCAGCACGAAGCCTCGGTGCTCGTAGGCGACGTGATGCTGGAACTGCTGGACAGTGAAGGCATCGAGTTCACCAACGCGGGCGGACTGACCATGGGCGCGGATCCGGTGGGCACGGCCGTGATGCACGCAGCCACCCGCGCCGGCCGCGCAGTGGACGCTTTTGTGGTCCGCAAGGCGCAGAAGTCCTACGGCATGGGCCGGCAGGTGGAAGGCCCCGACGTCGCCGGACGCAACGTGGTGGTCCTGGAAGACACATCCACCACCGGCGGCTCGGCGCTGACCGCCGTCGAGGGCGTGCGCAGGGCCGGCGGCAACGTGGTGGCGGTGGCCGTGATTGTGGACCGGGACACCGGAGCCAAGGAACGTATCGAGGCCGAAGCCGGGATACCCTACCTGTTCGCGTTCGGCAAGGATGAACTCGGACTCGACTAGCCGCAGCAGCCGGCGCGGCACCGGCCCGGCGGGGCCGGAACCCAGCGATCCGGGGGACCTCCTCCGGACCGTGTTCGACCTGCACCGGGTCTCCCGGCGCTCCTTCCTGGCCGGCTCGCTCGCCGGAATCCTCCTGGCCGCCGATCTGGCGGCCACCGACCGGATCCAGCACTACCGGGAGCAGCTGGAGATCCTCCAGGTGCCCGACGACGACGCCGACTCCCGGTTTCCGCACGCCATGTGGTTCCTGTTTCCCGGATACAAAACCAGCTGGGAGGAAACCGGCTGGCTGCTGCGCTCCCTCCGCCCCGCACTCGCCACGCACGGCCGGCTCGCCGGAATCGGCTATTCAAACCTGGGCCTGAACGTTGCCCGGATACTTGATGCGGTACATGCCGCCGTCAGGGACAACCAGCTCAGGCGGATCTATTTCTACGGGCACAGCTTCGGCGGGATGCTCGCCGTGCAGGTGGCCGCCGGGCTGGCCGAGAGGGGCGTCGCGGTTGACCTGATTGTCCTGGACTCCAGCCCGTCCGGACGCAGTGCCGTCCGTGACCAGGCCATGTTCAAGGGCGCGGTGTTCCTGTACGACAACGGCTACCGGATCACCTCCGGGCTGCGCGGCGGTTACGAACTGGGTGAACGCGTGCTGCATAAGAACGAACGGTCCTGGCGGACCGTCGCCGAACAGACCCTGGAGCAGCTTTCACCCCTGGCCCCCTCCAGCCGGCTCATCCAGTCCCAGGCGTCCTATATCTACCACTTCGCGGTTTCCCGTTTCGCGGGAACGCTGGGCCGGACCAAGCTGGCGTTCATTGGAAACCCCGGGGATAAAACGGTGGACTACGCCACGGCCAGGGCCGGCTGGGAAAACGCGTTCGGGGACGCCCTGCTGACCAGCTCCCTGGTCACGGAGGGTGCCCTTCCGGCCCATGCCAGCCCGCAGTGGAACCCGGGAGTGTACGAGGACGTGGTGCTGGAGGTTCTCAGGCTCTTCGACCCGCCGGACTACGCCGGACGGCTCCGGCCCGAGGAATAGCCTCCCGGGGACCGCGGCGGTCAGATGGTGTTGATCAGGTCCGCCACCGAGTTCATGATCTGCGTGGGCCGGAAGGGATACCGGTTGATGTCCTCCCGCTGGGTGATGCCGCTCAGCACCAGCACGGTGTGCAGTCCTGCTTCGATGCCGGCCACAATGTCGGTGTCCATCCGGTCACCGATCATGGCAGTGGTCTCGGAGTGGGCATCGATCTTGCGCATGGCGGAACGGAACATCATCGGGTTCGGCTTGCCCACAATGTACGGCTCCATATTGGTGGCCGCGGTGATCAGGGCGGCAATGGCACCGGTCGCGGGCATCACACCCTCCTGCGAGGGACCCGTGACGTCGGGATTGGTGGCAATGAAACGTGCGCCGCCGAGGATGAGCCGGATGGCCTTGGTGATGGTGCCGAAGGAATAGGTGCGGGTCTCGCCCAGCACTACGTAGTCCGGAGCGGTGTCCGTGAGGATCATTCCCGCCTCATGAAGCGCCGTTGTCAGCCCGGCCTCGCCCACCACAAAGCAGCGTCCCGGAGCGCCGGAATTCTTTACCTGGTCCTTCAGGAACTCTGCCGTCGCCAGCGCGGACGTCCACAGGTTCTCCTCCGGCACCTCCAGCCCCGAGGCATGCAGTCGAGCCGCAAGATCGCGGGGGGTGTAGATGGAGTTGTTGGTCAGCACCAGGAAGCGCTTGGACGTGGACACCCAGCGGTCAATGAGCTCCGCGGCGCCCGGAATAGGGTGGTTTTCGTGGACCAGAACCCCGTCCATGTCCGTCAGCCAGCATTCAATATTCTCGTTTTCGCCCACGTTCTCCCATTTCTCGCAGCATTCCCAGGTGGCCCCGCCCACAACCGGCCCCGACCGGGGACGCCGCGGCGGGCCCTGCCAGTCTTTCACCTTAGGCTGGAAGGGTGATAGACAGCCCCTCAGAACTTCGTGATGACACCCCCGATGAAGCCCCGGCCCCGACGCACCAGGTCGGCGTAGGCCCCTGGGAAGGGCCGTTGCCCGAAGGCGAACACTGGGATCCGGAACTGCTGGCCCACGGCGACACCCGCAACGTGGTGGATGAGTACCGGTACTGGACGCATGACGCGATCGTGGCGGACCTGGACACCCGGCGGCATCCGTTCCACGTGGCGATCGAGAACTGGCAGCACGATTTCAACATCGGCACCGTGGTGCGCACCGCCAATGCCTTCATGGCGAAGGAAGTGCACATCATCGGACGACGCCGGTGGAACCGCCGCGGCGCCATGGTCACCGACCGTTACCAGCACATCCGCAACCACCCGACGGTGGAGGACTTCGTCGAGTGGGCGCGCAGCGAGAACCTGCACATCATCGGGATCGACAACTTCCCCGACTCCGTGCCGCTGGAGACCTATGAGCTGCCGGAAAACTGCGTCCTGGTGTTCGGGCAGGAAGGCCCCGGCCTCAGCCCCGAAGTCCACGCTGCAGCCGACGCCACCCTGTCGATTGCCCAGTTTGGGTCCACCCGGTCCATCAACGCCGGATCCGCCGCCGCCATTGCCATGCACGGCTGGATCCGCCGGCACGTGTTCGGCCAGAAGGTGAACTAGGCGCGGTGCCGGACACCGCCGTCGTAATCCGACGGAGTACCTGATGCCGTCAGGGCACTTGTGGCTAGGATGTAAGGAGCCAACGAGGGCTACGGCCCTGCCGCAATCGACCTTGGAGTCAGCATGCCTATTGCAACCCCGGAGATCTATGCCGAGATGATTGACCGAGCCAAGGCAGGGGGCTTCGCGTATCCGGCAGTGAACGTCACTTCCTCGCAGACGCTTAACGCCGCGCTGGCAGGTTTTGCCGAAGCGGGGTCGGACGGCATCGTGCAGGTCTCCACCGGCGGCGCGGCCTACTGGTCCGGCGCCACGGTGAAGAACATGGTCGCCGGTTCCCTCGCGTTCGCGGCCTACGCCAAGGAAGTAGCCAAAAGCTACAACGTCAACATCGCGCTGCACACCGACCACTGCCCCAAGGACAAGCTCGACGACTTTGTCCTGCCGCTCCTGGCCGCTTCCGAAGCAGCCGTCAAGCGCGGCGAGGATCCCATCTTCAACTCGCACATGTGGGACGGCTCGGCCGAAACCCTCGAAGACAACCTCCGCATCGCTCAGGAACTGCTGGCCCGCACCGCGGCCGCCAAGATCATCCTCGAGGTGGAGATCGGCACCGTGGGCGGTGAAGAGGACGGCGTGGAGAATGCCATCAACGACAAGCTTTACACCACGGTCCAGGACGGCATGGCCACCATCGAGGCCCTCGGTGACGGCAGCAAGGGCCGCTACATCACGGCCCTGACCTTCGGCAACGTGCACGGCGTGTACAAGCCCGGCGGCGTGAAGCTGCGCCCGGAGATCCTCAAGGAAATCCAGGACGCGGTGGGTGGATCCATCGGCAAGGAACGACCGTTTGATCTGGTCTTCCACGGCGGCTCGGGTTCCTCCGCGCAGGAGATCGCCGACGCCGTCTCCTACGGCGTCATCAAGATGAACATCGACACCGATACCCAGTACGCCTACACGCGTCCGGTAGCGGACCACATGCTGCGCAACTACGACGGCGTGCTGAAGGTGGACGGCGAAGTGGGCAACAAGAAGCAGTACGATCCACGCGTCTGGGGTGCCTCGGCCGAAAAGGGCATGGCAGCCCGCGTAGTGGAAGCTGCACAGAACCTCGGATCGGCAGGCAAGGCACTCTAATGTCCGATGAATTCCGCAAGAACCTGCTCGGCCCGGACGCAACCTACCTGCCGGAGGAAACCGACGTCGTCGCCCGCCTGGAGGCCGGCGACGAACCGGTTGACCTCGCTGCACAGTTCCCCACCTCCTCGCAGGTGTGGGCCGCGCTCGCCGACGAGGCGTTCGAGGAGGGCAGGAACGTCGAGTCCTACGCCTACGCCCGGGTGGGCTACCACCGCGGACTGGACTCGCTGCGCCGCGCCGGCTGGCGCGGCATTGGCCCCATCCCGTGGTCGCATGTACCCAACCGCGGTTTCCTCCGCTCGTTGTATGCCCTCGGCCGCGCGGCGGCGGCCATTGGCGAGACCGAGGAAGTAGACCGGATCCGGAAGTTCCTCGACGATTCCGATCCCCAGGCCAAGGCAGCCATCGAAGCCCTGTAGGCTCCCGCGCTTGAAGAACGACGGCGGTCCCCGGTTCGGGGGCCGCCGTTTCTTTTTCGGTCCGGGGGCTGTTCGGAGAAGGCAAGCCTCCCGGTAGCCGCCACCGGACGCCTACGCTGAAAGCCGGCCGGAAGGTGGGTGGCTTGTGGAGAAGTTCGATCTGAAACGGTCCTACCCGGAGCTCTATGCGCCCCGCGGCAGCGACTTTACGCTGGTGGACGTGCCGATCATGCACTACCTGGCCGTGGACGGGCACGGGGATCCCAACACCTCGCCCGAATACACACAGGCGCTCGAATGCCTGTATCCGGTGGCGTACACTCTGAAGTTTTCCTCCAAGGACGAACTGGACGCGGATTTCACGGTCGGTCCCTTGGAAGGACTCTGGCGCGCCGAGGATCCCCGGGTTTTCACCCGCGGGGAAAAGAGCACCTGGGATTGGACCATGCTGATTGCCCAGCCGGAGTGGATCACGCCGGAAATGGTGGACTCGGCCCTGTCCTCGGTCTCCGTGAAGAAGAAGGTCCCCGGGCTGGATCAGGTCCGGCTGCTGACCCTGAGTGAAGGGCTGTCCGCCCAGATCCTGCACCTCGGGTCCTATGACTCGGAGGCTCCCGTCCTGCGCCGCCTGCACGACTCCTGGATGCCCGAGCGGCGCCTCACCTTCAACGGGGACCACCACGAGGTCTATCTGAGCGACCCGCGCCGGGTGGCGCCGGAAAAACTCCGGACCGTGCTGCGCCAGCCGGTCCGTCCCGTGGCGGCCTAGGCGTCAGCATTCTTCTGTGGTGGCTACGGTTCGGGGACCGACGCCGCTCTGTAGAGTGACTCGAACACCCCCGTCACCAGGAGCAGGACGGCGAAGACGAGCGGACCAGCCCCGTACCGTGCGCGCCGCTATTCCGCGATTGCTTGTTCCGGACGCGTAGCGGGATCTAAGTAAACGGTAACGATGTCGCGTTTGTTGGCTTTCGGTCCCTGCTCATAGGTTCCCTTGATGCTCTGTTCGAACCGCATCGGGGTGCCGTCCGGATGGGCGTACCGCACCTGGATAACCGTTTCATAGATGGATTTTTTATCATGGTGAAAATCCACGCTTTCGACGGTTCCCTCGGCTCGTACGCCGTGATTAATGATGTTGCGGTCCGTTTCCAGGTCGAAGACCAACATGCAGCACCAGATCAGATAGAAGACCGTACATATTGCGGTAAAGGCAAACCGAGGGGTGGGCCTTGGACTTCCGGGTTACGGTCCGGCCGGTGCGAGTTCGGCATAGACCACGTAATTGTCGTCAAAGTGCCCGGTCTTCGGGTCGTAGCCGTCACAGGTGATCAGGCGCAGCTCCGCACCGGCAGTGTTTCCGTACACCTTCTGCGTGGGGAAGTTGTCCTTGGAGTACTGCTCGCCTTTGAGCACCCTGAAAACAGCCCTGCTGCCGTCCTCCCGGCTCACTTCGATCCGGTCGCCGCGGGAGAGCCTGCGCAGATCGGCGAAAACCCCGGGGCCGCCGTCTTCGGCGTTGACGTGTCCCAGCAGCACGGCTGGACCTGTCTCGCCTGGCGTGGGGGAATATTCATACCAGCCTGCCGGTGAACCGGGCGCCCCGGGCGGGACACTCAGGGCACCGTCGTCATCCAGTCCCAGCCGGATCAGCGTCGATCGTGCTCCTATCGAGGGAATGCTCAAGGTCTCAGGCACGGATTCCGGCAGAGAGCGGAGGGCCGCGGCGGAAGGGGGTTCCGCCGTCGTCGGCGACGGTGCGGGCGCGGCAGCATCCGAAACGGTTGGTTCCGGGGTGTCCGGAGCGGGAGAACCCGGGGCCGGGGTGAGTGCTGTTGCTGATGCGGTGTCCCGCATCCCCGCAGGCCCCATGCTGCTGCCGCCGGCAAGGAGGAGAAGTGCGGCCGCCGCAGCCGCGGCGAGGCGTCTGCGGCGGCCGCTGTCAGTGTTCCTCATATCAATGCGCCCAGCAGGTTCTGCCTATTCCTGGCCGGCAAGACGACGGCGTATGACGAACGTGCCTCCGGCTGCGGCAACCAGGACCAGGCCGCCACCCAGTGCCAGGGCTCCGGCGTTGGAGCCCTCCGGCTCCTGGGCGATGCCCGTGTTGGCCCCGCCGTTCGGCATCCGGCCCACCTGTGCGGGCATCTGGTCCACTTGGGTGGGCGTCCACGTCCCGTTACTGTCCATGTGTCCCTGCGGTTGCGGCATGGGCCTGGAGGGGTCATCGCATCCGATACCGTCACCGTCTCCGTCTAGGCCGGGGGTGAACTCCGGGTCACCGAAGGGAATGTTCGTCCTGCCGGCGGCCCTCGCTTCTGCGCAGGTGGCGTACGCGGGGATGGACACGGATGGCCCGGCCGGTTCCGCGGCGAAGGCCGGACTTACCGTGAGGAGTCCGAATCCGGTGACGGCAGTCAGAGTGAGGCCTGCTGTTGTCTTCTTCATGTGATTCCTGCTTCCTGAGTAAAGAAGGGCACCCCCAGCACCCGGGTGTTGGATGACTCTGAAAGCGTAGGGATCCAGGTAATCGGTGCGCGCCCCCTAAGTACGAAATTGGGTCTGGCGCCATCGAATTAGTTCGCAGAAGCAAAGGTTGCCCTTTTACAACAGCATTGACCCGCAAAACCAGCGTAATTGGTGGAACTGTGCCCGCGGTGCCCCCAATCTGTCGGTTGCCGGCACCGAACGCGAATGCCCGTACTCGCTCAGGGCAGGATCGTGGTGGTGACGGCAACAATCTGCGGGGCGGCCGGAACGGAGCTGAAACCAAACTTCACCGGAGGTTGGACCGGACGCAGCCCGCCCAGGTCACTGCCGTCCCACCTGGCTGTCACACCTGCCAGCGTCCGGAGAGACCGGACGCCGTAGAACTCCCGCCGACCGCCGCCGGCCGATCCCGCGGTCCGGACGCCCGGAACCAGCAGCCCGGCCAACGGATTAACCAGCCGCAGCCACCACGGAGCGACGGCGAGCGGACCCGGCACATGCTCCAGCAGCCGGCCCAGGAGCGTTACCGGCCCCAGCCTGGCCTCCAGCCGCAGCGGACCGGCAGCCACCCGCAGGAACTCCGGGGACAGGGCCGCGTCCACCGGGGACACCACCGTCCGGTCGAACCGGTAGGTTCCGCCGACATACCGTGCCACCGCGTCGGAGGGGGCCAGCAGTGTCCGCACGCCGGCGTCGTCCTCCACCATGACATCCGTGAAGGCGCCCAGCGGAGACTGGAGCCAGTGCCCAACCACCAGCCGCGTGCCGGAGGAGGTGCCCAGGCCTGCAATATAGCCGCGGAATCGGTCCATGCGCCCACGCTACCTGCGCGGCACCGCAGATACTCCCTCCGTCCGGCGCATTCCCAAGTGAGCAACGGCATGATCGGCTAAACTTGGCAGGTAAGAGCCCCGCAACTTGCACCAAGGTCCGCCGTGACGGCTGGCCGGCGAGTTCAGGGGCGTTCTCATGCACGGCGGCGGATCTGCAACCTCGCAGCTCGGCCCCGTAACTAATGGGGGAGGATCCCATGCCAGCTATAGTCATCGTCGGCGCCCAGTGGGGCGACGAAGGTAAAGGTAAGGCCACCGATCTGCTCGGCGGGCGCGTCGACTACGTCGTCAAGCCCAACGGCGGCAACAATGCCGGCCACACCGTCGTTGTCGGCGGTGAAAAATACGAACTCAAGCTGCTGCCTGCAGGCATCCTCAGCCCCAACGCCATTCCCGTCATCGGCAACGGCTGCGTGGTGAACCTCGAGGCACTCTTTGCCGAAATCGACGGCCTCGAATCCCGCGGCGCGGACACCTCCAAGCTGCGCATTTCCGCCAATGCCCATCTGGTGGCCCCCTTCCACCAGGTCATGGACAAGGTCACGGAACGCTTCCTGGGCAAGCGCGCCATCGGCACCACCGGCCGCGGCATCGGCCCGGCGTACATGGACAAGGTGGCCCGCCTCGGCATCCGCGTGCAGGACATCTTTGACGAGTCCATCCTGCGCCAGAAGGTCGAAGGCTCCCTCAAGCAGAAGAACCAGCTGCTGCTGAAGGTCTACAACCGCCGCGACGTCGACGCCGAAGAAATGGTGCAGTACTTCCTCTCCTACGCGGACCGGCTGCGCCCCATGGTCATCGACTCCACCTATGAACTGAACACGGCGCTGGACGAGGGCAAGGTCATCCTCATGGAGGGCGGCCAGGCCACCTTCCTGGACGTGGACCACGGCACCTACCCCTTCGTGACCTCCTCCAACCCCACGGCCGGCGGCGCATCCGTCGGCTCGGGCATCGGCCCCACCCGCATCAACCGGGCCGTGGGCATCATCAAGGCCTACACCACCCGCGTGGGCGCCGGACCGTTCCCCACCGAGCTGTTTGACGACATGGGCCTGTACCTGCAGAAAACCGGCGGCGAATTCGGCGTCAACACCGGCCGGCCGCGCCGCTGCGGCTGGTACGACGCCGTCCTGGCCCGCCACGCCTCCCGCGTCAACGGCTTCACGGACTACTTCGTCACCAAGCTGGACGTCCTCACCGGCATTGAGAAGATCCCGGTCTGCGTGGCGTACGACGTCGACGGCGTGCGGTTCGACGAGATGCCGATGACGCAGACCGACTTCCACCACGCCAAGCCCATCTTCGAGTACTTCGACGGCTGGACCGAGGACATCACCGGCGCCAAGACCCTCGAGGACCTGCCGGAGAACGCCCGGAACTATGTGCTGGCGCTGGAGAAGATGTCCGGCACCCGGTTCTCCGCGATCGGCGTGGGCCCGGACCGCGACCAGACCATTGTGGTGCGGGACCTCATCAACGAGTAGGTCCCCCTCGAATGCCCCGCAGCCCCGTGGCTGCGGGGCTTTCGTGTCTCCGGGCACACGGTTGCCCCCCTCCGGGGAGGCGGGCGGGGCAGCGGGCCCGGCTTCCCCTCGGGTTACGCCTGCTCCCCGGCCACGCCGTCCACCCCGGCCACCCCGGCCACGCCTTCCCCGGCTAGCCCCGGGCCGCCTCCTCCGCGGTAGCGCTCAGCATGCAGAATTCGTTGCCCTCCGGATCCGCCAGCACCACCCAGGACACATCCGGTCCCTGGCCGACGTCGGCCAGGACGGCGCCGAGGGCGAGCAGCCGTTCCACTTCCTCCTGCTGCGTACTGCCCTCCGAGGCCCGCAGGTCCAGGTGCAGCCGGTTCTTGACGGTCTTGTCCTCGGGGACGGGAATGATGTCAATATCCGGGCCGGCGCCGCCGTCGGCCCGGACCAGCGAGATGACGTCGGCGTCGTTGGTCTCCAGGATCCGGTACCCCAGCGCCCCGGTCCAGAACTGCGCCAGCCGCGCCGGATCGGCTGCGTCGAGGGCGATGGACGAAATGACACTGCTCATGGAGCGCTCCTGACGGTGGGGAAAATGATTCCCGAAGCTAGCAGGGACGCCGGTTTCCGGTCAACGGCCGGTTTCTGGGCCCGGCGCCGGCCCGGAAACCTGTGCCTACCAGCGGTTGCGGGCTTCCTCGACCCAGCCGGTCAGCCCGTCCAGCGGGTATTCGGTCCCGTTCGGTGTGCGCGCGGTTCCCGTCCAGGTGCCGAACGCCTGCCAGGTCTGTGCCCTGATGACGACGGCGTTTGTGGCGGCTACGCGCCGGTGGAACGGGGTGAGGGTGGCATCGATCCACGGCCCCGTCACCCGCCAGGGCGACGCCGGATCGGCCAGATCGTAAGCGAACTCCAGTTCGCCGTCGTAATGGTGCAGGTGCCCGTCCACAATCAGGGCGTTCTCCGTGGCCGGGGTTCCAGCTGTCCATTTGCCGCCGAACTGAAGTCCCAGCCGGGTGCCGTCCACCGTGCCGGAGCCCACGCCCCAGTTCCAGCGCCGCGAATACGGCCACCGCCCGCGGCCGCGGTCCAGCACGGCAAAGGCTTCCTCGCCGCCGATTTTGTACTCCCGCCCGTCCACGGCGACGGTGCCGGAAACGCGGCGGGCTACATCCTTGAGGGTGTATTGGTAACGGTTCGCTGACCACGGAACGACGACGCCGAGGACGTCGCCGTCCGCTTCGGCAAACAGGTCCGCAGAGATCCGGGAAGACGAGGCGGACAGCCGGGTGCCGCCGTCGGCGTCGTGAAAGCGCAGGGTGGATCCCCCGAAGGAGCCGAACGCGGTCAGCGGCGGAAGCTCGTCAGGCACGGAGACATCCGCGTAGGTGGGCAGCAGCTTCAGCGGTTCGGCGGCGGTTTCCTTCCCGGTGCCGCGCTCCAGGACATAGAGCTGCAGGGTGGACGCGTAATCCAGGTGCGCAATGGTCATCCCCAGCACCAGATCCGGGGTCATGATGCCCCAGTATTCCCAGCGCTTGGTCCGCCAGCCGCCCCGCAGGCCCCAAGGAACCACCGGCCGGTGCAGCGCACTGCGTGCATAGCCGACGGCTGCGGGGTTCAGCAGTCCGGCGGTAGAGCCGAGGTCCACGGGGGAGGTGATTTCATCCATGCCGCCCAAGTGTAGGGGAGCGTAGGGTGAAGACCGTGCCGGAGCGCCGGTGCAGTATCCCCTGCCGCACCCGTTGTCCTGCCCCGGCCGGAAAGGACAGTCATGACCACCACCGCCACCGCGGCAGTCCTGCGCGGAGTGAACGAGCCCTTTGAACTCGCAGAAGTCACGCTGGACGCCCCGCGCCCGGATGAAGTTTTGGTCCGGATGGTTGCCAGCGGAGTCTGCGGCACCGACCTCGGCGTCCAGGCCGGGCACATTCCTTTCCCGCTTCCCGGTGTCCTGGGCCATGAAGGCGCCGGCGTGGTGGAAGCCGTGGGCGACGCGGTGACGTCCGTTCAGCCGGGGGACCATGTGCTGCTGACCTTCACCAGCTGCGGCATCTGCCGAAACTGCCGCAGCGGCCATCCCGCCTACTGTGTCGAGTTCCTGCCGCGGAACCTCCTGGGCGGGGAACGCGCGGACGGCAGCACCACGATCACCGAAAACGGCAGTGACCTGCACGGCCACTTCTTTGCCCAGTCCTCCTTCTCCACTCTGGTCCTGGCCGATGAGCGCGGCGTCACCAAGGTGGATCCGGCAGCGGACCTGTCCCTGCTGGCCCCGCTGGGCTGCGGCATCCAGACAGGTGCCGGGGCTGTCCTGAACGTGCTGAAACCCGAGCCCGGATCCGTGCTGGCGGTCTTCGGTGCCGGCCCGGTGGGCCTGGCAGCAGTCATGGCCGCGGCCCTGTCCCCGGCCACCCGGATCATTGTGATGGACCTGGTGGACTCCCGTCTGGAGCTGGCGAAGGAACTCGGCGCCACCGACGTCGTGAACTCCGGCAGCACTGACGCTGTGGAGGCCTTGATGGGTCTGACCGACGGGCTGGGCGTCACCCATGCCCTGGAAACCACCGGCAGCACCAAGGTGGCGGAAACCGCGGCGGCCGTGCTGGCGCCGCTGGGCAAGCTGGGCCTGATCGGTGCGCCTGCGGCAGGCAGCACCATGAGCCTGGACGTGAACTTCATGCTCAACGGCCGGCAGATCCTGGGGATTACCGAAGGAGATTCCAACCCGCAGCTGTTCCTGCCAGCCCTGGTGGATCTGGTGCAGCAGGGCCGGTTCCCGTTGGAGAAAATGATCACCCGGTATTCCTTCCGGGACATTAACGACGCCGCGGCGGCCGCCAAGAGCGGCAGCGTCCTGAAGCCCGTGCTGCACTTCGAGGACCTGGTCTAGGCTGGAAGAAATTCCGGTACGGACGAAGGTGGGGCAAAAGTGTTAGTCAGCGTCGGTCAGTTCAGCCCCTCCGGGGACGTCCGGGAAAACCTGGGCACCATGCGCTCCCTTGCCGGCAAGGCCAGGGCCGAGGGGTCCGAGCTGATCATCTTTCCCGAAGAATCCATGTTCAGCATCGGCAAAGTGGAAGGTCCCCTGGCCTCCGCCGTCGACGCCTCCTGGACCACCTTCGTCTCCCAGCTGTCCCTGCTGGCGGCGGAGCTGGAAATCGCGGTGATTGCCGGCGGTTATGAGTCCAGCGGCGAGGAGCGGCCCTTCAACACCCTGGTCCTGATCGATGCGACCGGCCGGATTGTGGACACGTACCGGAAGCTGCACCTGTATGACGCGTTCAGCTATGCCGAGTCGGACCGGATTAAGCCGGGCGACGGCGGCGTAAAGGTGATGCAGGTGGGCGGTCTGTTGGTGGGGGTCATGACCTGCTATGACCTGCGCTTCCCGGAACTGGCCAGGGCGCTCGCCGACCTTGACGCCGATCTGCTGGCCGTTCCCGCGGCGTGGTTCCGGGGTGAGCACAAGATTGACCACTGGGAGACGCTGCTGAAGGCCCGCGCCATCGAGAACACGGTGTGGGTGGCGGCTGCAGGAACCTCCAGCCGGCATACCGTGGGGCACTCGGCCATCCTGGACCCGATGGGTGTGCCCCAGGCTGCGCTGGAGGAGGAACGCGAGGCTGTGGTGACGGCGGACGTCACCCGCCGGCGGATCGAGGACGTACGGCAGTTCTTGCCGGTCCTCAGGAACCGCCGCTTCGCGGAAAACACGCGGATCGTGGAGGCACATTAGGGCCCGGGGAAACCTGCGGAAAGTATTTCCGCCGCCGCGTAACCTTCTCCTATCCGCCGTCGATTACGTGTGTGTAACGGCCGCGCCGAGGCCTATCCCCCCAACGGGCATCGGTGCGGCCGTTGCGTACGAGCGTTTCGCGGCAACGCACCAAGGCCGGACACGGTAGCATTTGGACCACTCCGTATCTTGAGGAAAGCGATTCCGCCTTGGCACCACCGCTTACTGAGCAAACGCTCAGTGATGCGCGCGCCCGGAAACCGGCGGCTCTGCGCAACATTTATGACGACTTCGCACCGGCCGTTCTTGGCTACCTCCGCTCCAAGGGGTGTGAAGACCCCGAAGCACTGACGCAGGAAGTCTTCCTGACGTTGTTCTCCAAGCTGGACACGCTCAAAGGCGGACTCCGGGGAGCCCGCACCTTTGCCTTCTCCGTTGCCCACGCCCGTATGGTGGACGACGCCCGACGGCGCGAGCGCGAGCCGGCAATAGCCGTGTTTGATCCGGAGCTGGACCGGCGTGCCACGGAATCCGCGGAGGAAAGCGTGCTTGGCGGCGGTGCCGGAGTTGCTGCCCTCCTGGGGGGCCTGACACCGCAGCAGCAGGAAGTCCTGCTGCTGCGCGTGGTAGCCGATCTCTCCGTGGACGAATCGGCGAAAATCATGGGACGCAGTGCCGGAGCCGTGAAGCAGCTCCAGCGCCGTGCACTCGGGGAACTCAGAAACCAATTGGAACGGAAGGAGGCACCGCACAATGAGCGAGCATCCTGATGCGCAGGACCGACTCTACGTCCGCGGCCTCCTGGCGGAAGCAGGCATCGAGGAAACCCCTGAGCTGGTTGAGGCGCTGCTGGCCCTGTGCTGTGAGTCCCGCACACCCGCGCCGGAGCCGGAAGGAAAACTCGCCGCCCTGTTATCGGGAGCCCCGGTGCCCCTGCGCCCCCGGAGGAAGCGCAGCCGGGGGATTGTCCTTGGTGCTGCCCTCATCGGGGCCATGGCGGTCGGCGCCGGGGGCGTGGCAGCCGCTCCCGATTTCCTGGTTCAGGCCGAGCCGAATCCTACCGTCAGCTTTCTGCCGGAGTCCTCCAGCATGGACCGTTCGGACCCGGCCGAGGGTGAAGAAGAGCCTGCGGATCCTGCTGCCCCAGCGGCCGAAGCGGAACCGGTCCCCGAACCGCACCCCGAACCCGAGCCGGTGGCAGAGGCCGGCCCGGACCCCGTACCGGTACCGGAAGCGGAAACCGGGCCGCAAACGCAGCCTGATCCTGACCACGAGCCGGCACCGCCAACGGACCTTGAACCGGCACCGGAGCCTGAACCGGAAACGGAAGCAATCACCGTCGCCCCCGCTCCGGTCGCAAAGCCGGGCAGCCGGATGCCGCCGGGAGCCGGAGCCGATCCGGGCGCCGGGGGCGGTAAAGGTCGAGGAATTGTCCAAGGCCCGCCGCCGGGACCTGGGCTGCACGACGACGGCCCGCACGCCGACGACGGCACGCAGAATCCCAAGGGCGCGGGCATGCCCGGTGGACGCGGCGCCCCGCACGGGGATTCCAGCCGCGGCAAGGGGTGGGGCGCCGACGGCGCTCCCGGGCGCGGTCTGTCCGGCCGGGACCGGTAGGCAGACGCTCCTTCTTCTCCGGCGCCGGGGCGACGAATCCGTCCTTCACCGTTGCGGTGGGCGCCGGGCATGGGCTTAGGTTGCAGGTGGAACGCGTGCTCCGCAGGCACTCAGGAGGCCGCAGTGGACGAATACGTGATTGTTGTGGAGACGGGCTACAAGATGGCTTCCGCCGCCCACCGGGTGGCCTTCACCGAGCCGATGGACCTGCGCGAGGCCACCCGGCTGTTTCTTGACATCAGGGAGGGTCAGCGCGAGGATCTCCTGCCGTCCCGGACGGATAGCTCCATCCTGGAGGTCTCTCCCACGGAATTTATTCAGGTCCATCAGGCCATGGGAGGAGCCGTGGTGCTGGACCGGGTGACCCTGACGCGCCGCCTGCGCTGATCCCCAGCCAACCGGAGAGACCGGGTGGTGAAGGACGTCGGAGGGTTAGCGGTGCCCGACGCCCAGCAGGGCGACGAGATGTCCGCGTATTCGGGCCAGCTCCGACGAAGCCCGGTCCCGGTCCCATGGCCGGCCGCCCGGAACATTCTGCACCTCGGTGACGGTTGCGCCGGGAACGCCGTCCTCCGTGCCAAGGACCGCGACGCGGTCCGCCAGCTGCAGGGCTTCATCCACATCATCGGTGACCAGCAGTACGGTGGCGGGCGCCGCCCGGTGCAGGGACTGAAGCAGCTCCCGCATCTTGAGCCGCGTCAGCGCATCCAGGGCGCCAAAGGGTTCATCCAGCAGCAGGACACCCGGTTCCCGTGCGAAGGCCCGCGCCAGCGAGGTCCGCTGGGCCAGGCCACGGGAGACCGCCCGCGGCAGGTGCTTGGCAAAGGCGGCCAGTCCCACCAGGTCCAGGAGCTCGGCAACCTTGGCCTTCCCGCGGCTGGCGCTCGAGGATTTCGGCAACCCGACGGCGATGTTGGCCTGCAGCGTCTGCGACGGAAGCAGCCGGGGTTCCCGCCCGGCCACGGCGCAGCGGTCATCGGCGCCCAAAACCGGCTTCCCGTCGATGAGGATGGTTCCGGCCGTAGGCAGGTCCAGTCCGGCGGCAGCCCGCAGCAGGGTGGACTTGCCGCAGCCGACCGGTCCCAGGACAGCCAGGACCTCCCCGGGACGGACGTCGACGCTGATGTCCCGAAGGACCACCTGTTCGTCCGGGCCGGTGCCGAAACTGCGGCCGAGCCCGGCGAAGGACACCGGCAGGGCTGTGCCGGAGCCGGACGTGGGCGTACGCAGGACTGAGGTCATAGAAGCATCTCCATCGATCCTGGCAGTAGCACCCAACGGAAGGTGCCGTGAGCCGGGGTAACGGCGTCCTGCGGCACCAGCCTCGTCATCGCCGTTCCTTCGTGGAGGACATCCGGCAGGCGGGGTTGCTGCGGCTTCAACGATCCAGGTCTCTCAGCCGCTCGGGATGGTCAGGCACTACTAAACTCCGCCAAGAGCTCGTCCAACAAGCCCTCCGGGAAATATTACGGCCGATGCCGCCTTCGCCCGGAATGCCCGCAAAGAGGCAGCACGCTGCCGTGGAGACCTGGACAGCGGTCAGATCCCAAGGTCCGCCGCCCCGTATGTCAGTTACCGGCAGGAGTGCGGCCGGTACCCGTTGACCCCCGCGGAGGGGCACTCCTAACCTGCCATAAGGGCCCTGTACACCGGGTCCGGCCGGGTCCTGTCCCATCCCACCGTTCAAGGGGTTGTTATGGCCACATCAGACGCCGCATCAGGGAAAGCGATTTCCGCCGACGGAACACCCATTGCGTGGTCCCGGCAGGGCAGCGGGCCGCCGCTGGCGATTGTCGGCCCCCTGCTCGCGCACCGGAGCAGCCCGGCAACGGTGGTCCTTGCGGATGCCCTTTCGCAGAACCACACTGTCTACACCTATGACCGCCGGGGGATCGGCGAAAGCGGCATGGGAGAGGAATACACCTCGGAATCGGACGTGGATGACCTGCTTGCCGTCCTCGAAATCGCCGGAGAATCAACTGACCTGTACGGCTTCGATGAGGGGGCTTTCCTGGCCCTCCGCGCGGCGGAGGAATCCACGGTGGTCAGCCGAGTGGTGGCTCTGGAACCCACACTTTCCCTCGCGGACGGTGATGATGAACTAATGGTCCTGCAGACCGAGATCGAGGGTCTTGCCGGAGTCCGTATCCCCGTCCTGGTGATGGCGGGGACCGGCAGCGGGGACGAGGCCCAGGACCTGGCACGGCAGACCGCCGACGCCCTGGATTCCGGAGAGTTCCTGCTGGTGGAATCGGATACGCAGGGAATTCCGGATGCGGCGCTGACGGATGCCATCGAGTCTTTCCTGGCCTAGGGCCCTGCACGTCGCGGGCGTGCGGTGCCCCGTCCGCCGCGGGGCGGGAGCGTAAGCTGGTTGCCAATCACCGTCTCCGGCGAAGGAAGAAACAGTGGCACACGTCAATGACCCTGCGGTAATCGAACGGCTGCTCCGGAACAGGGCGGCACGGTGGGCGGTAGTGGGCCTGTCGAACAATCCGCTGCGCCCCGCCGTCGGCGTCTCCCGCTTTGTCCAGGACCAGCTCGGCATGGAGATCATTCCGGTCAGCCTGAAAGGCGATGACGTCCACGGCAACAAGGGGTACCGGAAGCTGGGCGAGATCCCGGGAAGCATTGACGTGGTGGACTGCTTCGTGAACTCCGACCGGGTGGGGGACATTGTGGACCAGGCGATTGAGGCGGGGGCCAAGGCCGTCTGGCTGCAGCTCGGCGTGGTGGACGAAGCCGCCGCTGCCCGTGCCGCGGCGGCAGGGCTCGACGTCGTGATGGACCGCTGTCCGGTGATCGAAGCACCGCGGTTTGGCCTCTAGAGTTTGGCGAACCTCGCGCGGATGATCCCGATGTACAGTCCGTAGAGCGTCAGACCGATTCCCACCGCAGCCAGCGCCACCGGGCCGAAGGGTTGGTTGTGCAGGGTGTGCAGCGCCCCGTCGAGTCCGGTGGACTGCTCCGGATCTGCGCGTACGGCGGCCACCGTAATCAGCACCCCCAGAATGCCCAGTGAGATCCCCTTGGCAATGAAACCGGCCACGCCGGTGATGTCCACGGCCCGTTGCCAGAGGCCCGACGGGACGCCGGTGAGGTTCCGCCGGAAGCGGCGGGTTGCCCCCTTGAAGATGAAGTAACCGCCGACTCCCACCACCACCAGGCCGGTGAGTCCCAGGATCCATTGGCCAGCGGGAACGGCGAGCAGGCGGGCCGTCCAGCCGACCGAGGACGAGCTGCCGTTGTTGCTGCCGCGGCCGAGGGCGAAGGAGGCAAAGGACGTGCCGATGGCCCCGTACACCAGCACCTGTCCCGCATTGCGGGCACGGTCCTTCCACAGCTCCTTATCCTGAAGCTGCTGCCCGGCGAGGAAAATGCGGCTGAGCTGGAACAGGGCCAGGGCGTAGCAGCCGAGGAAGCAGAACCAGACCAGCGCATAGCCTGCGGGCTGCTCGGCCACGGCGGCAACAGCTCCGCTGGTATCCGCGTTGCCGGAACCACCGGAATTAATCTGCAGGGCGATCAGCCCGATGACGATGTGCACAAGGCCGCTTGCCACATAGCCAACGCGTGCGAACCGCTCGAAGGCCGTGGAATCGGCGGCGCGTTCCGCCGCCTCGCTGACGGGCCGGCCGCTGCGGCTGTTCGAATTCAAACCGTTTGTCCTTCGCTCCGCTGCCGGTATGCCCGCAGCACTGAATCTGTTCCGCCCATCCTCCCATCCCCGGGCAGCAGCCGTGCCATGGCCCCGGCGGCGGCGCTAGGCTTTGCCTTATGGATGCGGGTGAACTTCGGCGGTTGTGCCTTGCCCTGCCCGGGGCCTTCGAGGATTTCCCCTTCGGGCCGGATTCGTCGGTGTTCAAGGTTCGTGCCGCCGGCGGTAAGGCGAAGATGTTCGCGCTGGCGGCGCTTGCCGGCCGGCCCCTGATGATCAGTTTGAAGTGCGAGCCGGAGCTGGCTCTTCAGCTGCGGGCGGCACATCCGGAGATCACCGGGGCCTGGCACATGAACAAGAGGCACTGGAACCAGGTGGAGGTTGAATCCGGACTGCCGCGCGGCATGATCCGGGACCTGGTGGAGGATTCCTACGACTTGGTAGTGGCGTCACTTCCCCGGAAAGACCGGGAGTCCCTTGCGTGGAAGGGGTTGGCGGGCAGATGAAGAGACACGCCGGATTTACCTATGCCGAGCAGGGGCAAACCGAACGCCCCTATCCGGCGCCCATGACGGACCGCTGGCCGGACGGCTACCGGCTGGTACTGCGCAAGGAGGAACTCAAGGTGGACGAGGCCCGGGCGGGGTTTCTTCGCCTGGCCTCCGGCCTGCTGGACTGGGACCTGCACCGCCGGGCGGGACTGGCCGTGGCCCCCGGAACGCCGCGGGCCGCCCCTGGAGTGGAGATGGCCTCGGGGGTGGGGTTCCGCCGGCTGCGCTACTGGGCGCCGTGCCGGGTCATCTGGGCTGCTGAGGCAGTGCTTGACGACGCCGGGGCACCGGTTCCCGGCCAGCGCAGCGGCTTTGGCTACGGCACCCTGCCGGGACACCCGGAGTGCGGTGAAGAGGGTTTTTATGCCGAGCTCGATGAGGACGGCGGGTTGTATTTCCGGATCGCGGCGTACAGCCGGCCGGGCAACCGGCTGGTGGCTGCGGCGAACCCCGTCAACGTGCGGGTCCAGCAGTTTTACACCACCCGGTACTTCGCGGCTGCTTACGCGCTGGCGTCCGGGAGCTGAGACCGGCTCAGGGTAAAGCGGAGGACTATGTCGCTTTCCTCCTGGGGGATGAAACCTGCAGCCAGCAGGACGGACTGGGAGATTTCATTCGCGGGTTCCGTGTAGGCAATGACTTCGTCCACGTGAGGCTGGGCCAGGATGAAGCGGGTGATGGCTCTCAGGGCCTCCGCGGCATATCCCTGTGCCCGGTGGGACGGCACCACGTTGTAGGTGACCTCCACGGCCTTTTCCAGGGGAACGCCGTCGAAACCGATGGTTCCCACCACCAGGGACGTGGCACGTTCGCGGATCATTCGCATGCCGAACCGGGCTGCCGCGGGGGTCAGGAGTCCGGCTTCGAAAGCCCGGCGTGCGGCGTCGTAATCCTCAGGCCGTGGGAAGTCCTCCGCCCAGTCCGGCCGCCGTGTCTGGATGATGAGGGCGTCCACCTCGGCAACTGTCATCAGGTCCAGTGATAGCCGCTCGGTGGAGATGCCTGCGTCTGCGTCTGCAGCACGGTTTTCGGGAATTATGCTCACGAGACAATTCTGCACACACCTCCGGGGTTTGCATGATTCGTCGCTCCCGACCCGCGGGCGCTAGCCGCTTTTGTTCTGGTCGGTGACGAAAAGACGTGGGAAAGTGCCGGCCAGCAGCAGTCCCGGGACGGCCGTACTGACAGATGGCTGCTGCACGAAAAGTGCGCCGATCAATAGGAGCACACAAAGGCCGGACATAACCAGTGCATAGGTGCGCCGCGATTCCTCGTCCGTCAACACCCGTGCCTCGCCGCGGCGCCGCCGACCGGTCAGAAGATGGATTCCGCTGCCGATGACGGCGAGACCCGCGGCAACGGCCAGCCACGCTGAAATGCCGTCCTCGGTGCCTGAGCCGAACAGATACCGGCCATTCATCACCAGAGGCACTGCGCCCATCGCCAGAAGCACCAGCCCGCACAGCACCTGGGCACGGAGGGTTTGCTTAGTCTTCTCCATACCCCGGAGCCTACACGGGCGGGCGGGGGAGCCGGTCCGCCCGTGCAGGTGAGCGTCTAGCCGAAGTGCCGGGGCAGGGTGCCCTCGTGGGCCGCCTTCAATTCGTCCAGGGGCAGCACGAAGTTGCTCTGGAAGTCCAGGGCGCCGATCTCCGTGTCCACCACGCCGATCCGGGCATGGGCGAAACCGCGGGCCGAGCACATGTCCTTGAACCGGACTTCCTCGCTGCGGGCCACGGCGACGACGGCGCGGGCCTGGGACTCGGAGAACAGCAGGGTGAACAGGTCCACCCCGTCCCGCTCGCAGACCTCGCCGAGGCCAATCCGGGCGCCGACGCCAAAGCGCAGAGCCATCTCGGACAGGGCCGCGGCGAGGCCGCCTTCGGAGACGTCATGCGCGGCGTCGATCATGCCGTCGCGGGAGGCGTTGACCAGGAGTTCACCCAGCAGTTTTTCCGCCTGCAGGTCCACCTTCGGCGGTTTTCCGCCCAGATGTCCGCGCAGGTTCGCGTATTCCGAGCCGTCCAGCTCATCCTGCGTGGTGCCCATCAGGTAGATGGCCTGGCCGTCCTGCCGCCACCCCGACGGCGTGCGCCGGGCGACGTCGTCGAACACGCCCAGCACGCCCACCACGGGGGTGGGATGGATGGCGACGCCGCCGGTCTGGTTGTACAGCGACACGTTGCCGCCGGTGACGGGCACGCCGAGTTCGCGGCAGCCGTCGGCCAGCCCGCGGACGGACTCGGCGAACTGCCACATGACCCCGGGATCCTCCGGGGAGCCGAAGTTGAGGCAGTCGGTGACGGCCAGCGGGGTGGCGCCGGCGGTGGACACGTTGCGGTAGGACTCGGCCAGGGCCAGCTTCGCGCCCTCATACGGGTTCAGGTAGGAGTAGCGGCCGTTCGCATCGGTGGAGATGGCCACGCCGAGTCCGGTGGTTTCATCCACCCGGATCACCCCGGCGTCGTCCGGCATGGCCAGGGCGGTGTTGCCCTGCACATAACGGTCGTACTGGTTGGTGACCCACGACTTGTCGCACATGTTCGGGCTGGCCATGAGTTCCAGGATGGCGTCCTTGACCGCGGCGCTGCCGAAGGGGCGTTCCGCGTTGAAGGAATTGGCCTCGATGCTGTCCTGCGCAGCGGGACGGGCCATGGGGCGCTGGTAGACCGGGCCCTCGTGCGCCACTGTCCGCGGATCCACGTCCACGATGGTTTCACCGGCCCAGTCAATGATCAGGCGGCCGGTGTCGGTGACCTCACCGAGCCAGGAGTACTCCACGTTCCACTTGGCCATGATGGCCTCGAACGCGTCCGCGTTCTCCGGCGTGACCACGGCCATCATGCGTTCCTGCGACTCGGACATCAGGATTTCGCCCGGCGTCAGGGTGGGATCGCGCAGCAGCACGTTGGTCAGTTCCACGTGCATGCCGCCGTCGCCGTTGGAGGCCAGTTCCGACGTCGCGCAGGAAATGCCGGCGGCGCCCAGGTCCTGGATGCCCTCCACCACGGAGGACTTGAACAGTTCCAGGCAGCACTCGATGAGCACCTTTTCCGCGAACGGGTCTCCCACCTGGACGGCGGGGCGCTTGGACGGCTTGGTGGCGTCAAAGGATTCCGAGGCGAGCACGGAGGCGCCGCCGATGCCGTCGCCGCCGGTGCGGGCGCCAAAGAGCACCACCTTGTTGCCGGCACCGGAGGCATTGGCCAGCCGGATGTCCTCGTGCCGCAGTACACCCACGGCCAGGGCGTTGACCAGCGGGTTGCCCTGGTAGACGGAGTCGAAGACCAGTTCACCGCCGATGTTCGGCAGGCCGAGGGAGTTGCCGTAGCCGCCGATGCCGGAGACGATGCCGTGCACCAGGCGGGCGGTGTCCGGATGGTCGATGGCGCCGAAACGCAGCGGATCCATCACGGCCACCGGCCGGGCTCCCATGGAAATGATGTCGCGGACAATGCCGCCGACGCCGGTCGCGGCGCCCTGGTACGGCTCCACGAAGGAGGGGTGGTTGTGGGATTCCACCTTGAAGGTCACGGCCCAGCCCTCGCCGATGTCGACGACGCCGGCGTTCTCCCCGATGCCCACCAGCAGGTGTTCCTTCATCTTGTCGGTGACTTTCTCACCGAACTGTTTGAGGTGCACCTTGGAGGACTTGTAGGAGCAGTGTTCGGACCACATGACGGAGTACATGGCCAGTTCCGCAGCGGTGGGGCGGCGGCCCAGGATCTCCACCACACGGTTAAACTCGTCTTCCTTCAGGCCGAGTTCGGCCCAGGGCAGCTCGGTGCCGGGGGTGGCGGCGGCGTGCTCGACGGTGTCGATGCGGAATTTCTTCTGCTCAGCGGCAGCACTGGGGGAAACGGTCATGACTTGCCTCCGGCAACGAGCGAGTTGAGTACGGAGCTGAAGATGCGGAGCCCGTCGGTGCCGTAGCCTAGCCCGACCTCTCCGTAGGCGGAGGAATCCGGGCCGAAGCCGGGCTCCACGGCGTGTTCGGGGTGCGGCATCAGGCCGACGACGTTTCCGGCAGCGTTGGTGATGCCCGCAATGCCGCGGCGCGAGCCGTTGGGGTTGTCGCCGTCGTAACGGAAGACCACCCGGCCTTCACCTTCGAGTTCGTCCAGGGTCTTTTCGTCCGCGACGTACTGGCCGTCCTGGTTCTTCAGCGGAACAACCATGCCCGCACCCTGTTCATAGGCGGAGGTCCAGGCGGTGCTGTTGTTCTCCACCCGCAGCAGCTGGTCCGCGCAGGAGAATTTCAGGTGGTTGTTCTTGACCATGGATCCGGGCAGCAGATGGGCTTCGGTGAGGATCTGGAAGCCGTTGCAGATGCCCAGCACGGGCATGCCGCCGGCCGCAGCGTCCACTACCTTTTCCATCAGCGGCGCGAAGCGGGCAATGGCGCCGGCCCGCAGGTAATCCCCGTAGGAGAATCCGCCGGGGATGATCACGGCATCCACCGACTGCAGGTTTGCTTCGGCGTGCCAGAGCCCGACGGCGGTGCCGCCGGCGATGGTCACGGCGCGGGCGGCGTCGCGGTCATCCAGCGTGCCGGGGAAGGTGATGACACCGATCCGTACGGCGCGGAGCGCGTCGTTTTCCGGGGCGACGGAGAAGTCGCCGATCAGGGGAGTGCTCAAGATCAGGCCTCCGGGATTACTTCAACGCGGGTGACATCTTCAATCACGGGATTGGACAGCACAGTCGCGGCAGCAGTGCGTGCCTGTTCCAGGACTTCGGGGGTCACGTCACCGTCCACGGTGAGTTCAAAGCGTTTGCCCTGGCGGACTGCGGAAAATCCCGTCAGTCCGAGGCGGGGCAGGGCGCCGGCAATGGCTTTGCCCTGCGGATCGAGGATTTCGGGCTTGGGCATGACATCAACAACGATCCGGGGCATCCGGCAACTCCTGTGAACGAGATGGGTGGCCGCGGACCTTGCCGTCTCACGCTGATTCAGCGCTCCGCGAGCTTGCACGACTCATTCTAGCGGCGTTACGTATGTTACGCGGACGGGTCCCCGCTTAGGCCGGGATCTCCAGCTGGAACCCGCAGGCGCAGCGCAGCACGGTGATGTCCAGCTGCACTTCTGCAGGTTCGTGCGGCATGGAGTCCACCGTGATGGGTTCGAAGATCGAGCGCTGCCGGGTGTCCCTGGGCTGCATGGCTTCGCCGCAGTGCATGTAGTCGGCGTCCTCAAAGAGCCCGCGTGCCCAGAGGTATTGGTCCTCGGGGCTTGCTTCGATTGACATTCTTCGCTTTCGGGTTGAATCCCGGAACATGATTGCCCGGAAATAGTAAGCATACTTACTCAATACTAGGGCACCGCCGGGCGCACGTTGTGCAGGGGCCGCTTTCCGCAGGGCCGGTGTGATTCCGGTTACAGTGGGCCCGTGAGACTCCTGCAAGCAAAACCGGCCACCGTCCGCCGGTTCATGAATGTGTGGCCGCCCTTTGCCTTTACCGGCATCCGGATCACGCGTCTGGACCCCGGCTATTGGGGCGCCTGTGTCCGGTTGCGGTCTTACTGGTGGAACAAGAACGTGGCCGGCGTGCATTTCGGCGGGTCGCTGTTCGCCATGACGGATCCGTTCTGGATGATGCTGCTGCTCCATCACCTCGGACGGGACCACGTGGTGTGGGACCGGGCGGCGGAGGTGGAGTTCCTGAAGCCGGGCAAGGGCGAGGTCCGGGTTGAGTTTGCCCTGGACCCGGCCGACGTCGAACGCCTGCGCACGCTGGCTTCGGGCGGGGCGAAGGTGCTGGAATGGTTTTCCGCCGACGTCGTCGACAGCACCGGCGATGTGGTGGCGCGGGTCCGCAAGCAGGTCTACGTGCGGCAAAAGCGGGACCCGAACGTCCTGCCGGAGCCCAACCTTTTGGAGGCAACCCATGAATGACGGTGCCAACCCGTTAGTCCCGGCGGCGGATACCTTCCTGGTTTCGGGCATTGCCGCGGTGCTGGTGCTCCTGCTGGTGTGGGCAGTGATTCGGCTGGCCCGGTCGAGGGTCGTGACCGCCGGCGAGCGGCTCGGACTGTTGATTTTCTGTCTTATGTTCCCCGTGCTGGGGCCGGTGTGCACGTTGGTGCTGCTGGACCGGCGGGGAAAAGCGCGGCCGAAGCTAGAGGGCTCCGTCGGCGGGACCCAGCAGCGCGGTTAGCCGTTCCCACCGGGAAATCTGGCAGCCGTCCGTCAGCGAAAAAGTTGTGTCCACCGCTTCTCCGTTGACCGTGCCGGTGACGTGGGCGCGCTGCATGCCGCGGATCTGCTGGGTGCACATCTGGTCCGGTGCCGGCTCGGCGAGGGCAGCCGCGCCTTGTTCCGCAAGCAGGGCACAGGCCGCGGCCGCGTCTGGAACAGTTGATCCGTCCAACGGCTCGGCGCCGTCGCACAGCAGCGTCCAGGTGCTGCTCGTCGCCGTTCCGTCCGCTTTGAACCCAACAGTGAGGGACACGGGCGCCGCGGCCGGGGCCGCCGAGGACGGGGGGCCTGCGGGGGGTGAAGAGCCGATATAGCCGAAGTCGGTGACCGAGGGAGAGGGATCGGGATCACTGCCGGAACCGGAACCGGTGCCGCAGGCCGCCAGGGCAAGCACGGAGCAGAGCAGGAGCAGGGGGAAGACGGTACGGCGGGTGCGTGTCACGGTGAGACCTCCAGCTGTGGGTGGCACCCAGCCTAGTTCCCCCGTCAAGGCATGGCCGAAGCCGCGCGGTCCGCGGCCTCCTGCAGCTGTCCTCCGAAGGGTGCCAGCAGGCCCAGGATGCGGGCCCGCAGCTGCTGGGATTCCTCGGCGAAGCCCCGTTGTGCGGCCGCGTACCGGGCCCGTCCTGCGGGAGTTTCCACCGCAATCGGGGTGTAGCCCCAATCGGCCAGGTCATAGGGGGAAGCCTGCATGTCCATTTCCCGGATGCGCCAGGAAAGTTCGAAGGCATCCATCACCACCTCGCTGGGAAGCAGCGGCACCAGTTTGTAGGCCCACTTGTACAGGTCCATGTTGGCATGCAGGCACCCGGGCTGCTCCAGGTCCCGTTGGTTCTCACGGGTCGGGGTGAGTTCGTTCAGGGGAACGGCTTCGGGGGTGTAGAACCGGAAGGCGTCGAAATGGGTGCAACGGATTTTGCTGCGCTCCACCAGGTCATCGGTGCCCTGAGGCCCCAGCCGCAGCTGCAGGTAGTCGTGCCGGATGCCGTTCTCCTCCGATTTGTAGGCCATGGCCCACTCATGCATCCCGAAGCAGCCCAGCACGGGCTTCCGGGCGGCCGTGCGGGAAAGCAGCATGGTGGTGAATCCCAGGGCATCGCCGCGCACCGCGGCGAACCCGTCCACATCTACGGCAACCGCCGGTGTACCGGGGCCGATTCCCGCGGCTTCCCATTCCGGATCCGTCAGAGTCCGGTAGAACTTCCAGGCTGCGCGCTCGCGGACGGCCTCACCGGTGAGGACGACGCCGGCGCCCGGGTGCCAGCGCAGCAGCTGCCCCGGTTTCTGGGAGTAGTAGGTAAAGAGGAAATCCTCCACCGGGTGTTTCTGCCCGGCCGAGCGTCGGGCGAGGAATCCTTCGGTGAAGGGCCGGACACGGTTTTCATGCGCCGCCTGGCGGGGAAGCCACTGGTCCTCGGTCAGGACGGCGGGGCGGGCGGCGGAAGCAATCACGGTTCCATTATCGCGGACGGCCGCCCGGCCGGCACCCGGCGGCGCAGGAGAATCCGTTCCGGAGAAATCAGCGGCCGCTCGTTAGTACCATAGGAACCGGATGCCTTGGAAAGGTGCAGCATGGTTGAAAAGGAAAGCTTTGTAACCCGGTTCATGCGGGCCACGGGAAAGGTGCGGCTGATCTTCGGACCCGCGCAGCAGGGATCGCTGGATCATCCGATGACGGAGGAGAACCAGGCCCTGCTCAAGGCGCAGCAGGCACAGGAAAAAGCGATGTGGGAAACCGTCACCCGGCCTGACGGCAGCAGTTACATCGTTTCGCGCAAGCCCGAGTAGGCTCCGGGCTTAGCGGCCGGTGCCGCCGTAGACCGTGGCTGCGTCTTCGCCGTCGAGTCCGAAGGCAGCGTGGACCGCGCGCACGGCCGTATCCAGCAGCTTGGCACTGGTGACTACGGAGATGCGGATCTCGGAGGTGGAGATCATATCGATGTTCACCCCGGCGTTGTGCAGCGCTTCGAAGAAGCGGTGCGAGACGCCCGGGTTCGAGCGCATGCCGGCCCCGATGAGGGAGAGCTTGCCGATCTGCTCGTTGTACTGGATCGTGTCGAATCCCACCACGGCCTGGGCGGCGTTGAGCGCGTCAATCGCTTCCTTGCCGTCAATGATGGGCAGGGTGAAGGAGATGTCCGTCCGCCCGGATCCCTTGGTGGAGACGTTCTGCACGATCATGTCGATGTTCGTATTGGCACCGGCCACAATGCCGAAAATCTCCGCGGCCTTGCCGGGGATGTCGGGCACGCCCACCACGGTGACCTTGGCTTCAGAGCGGTCATGGGCGACGCCGGAGATGATGGGCTGTTCCAAGGGTTCTCCCTCTTGAATCTTGATCTTGTCATCGGGGCTGGGCAGCACCCAGGTTCCCTCATGTGCGCTGAAGGACGAGCGGACGTGCAGGGGAACGCCGAAGCGGCGGGCGTACTCGACACAGCGCAGGTGCAGGATCTTGGCGCCCGAGGCTGCCAGTTCCAGCATTTCCTCGCTGGAGATCTTCTCAATCTTCTGGGCGCTCGACACCACCCGCGGATCGGCGGTGTACACGCCGTCGACGTCGGTGTAGATCTCGCAGACATCGGCATCCAGTGCCGCGGCCAGGGCCACCGCCGTCGTGTCCGAACCGCCCCGGCCCAAGGTGGTGATGTCATGGCTGTCCTGGCTGACGCCCTGGAAACCCGCAACGATGGCAATGTCGCCCCGCTCGATGGCGGTTTTGATGCGGTGCGGGGAAACGTCAATGATCCGGGCCTTGCCGTGGAAGGCGTCGGTGATCATGCCGGCCTGGCTGCCGGTGAAGGACTGCGCTGACCCGCCGAGTTCGTTGATGGCCATGGCCAGCAGTGCCATCGAAATGCGCTCTCCGGCGCTGAGGAGCATGTCCATTTCGCGGGCATTGCCCAGCGTGGTGATCTGGCCGGCGAGGTCCAGCAGTTCATCTGTGCTGTCTCCCATGGCAGAGACGACAACTACTACTTCGTTTCCGGCGGCATGGGTGTCAACCACGCGTTTGGCGACGCGCTTGATACCTTCGGCGTCGGCCACGGAGGACCCGCCGAACTTCTGCACTATCAGGCTCATGCGTACGCTTTCTCGAATCTAGTTGTGACTGTAATGGGTCCGGCATCCTCGGCGCGGCAGAAACGGTGTCCCCGGGAAAGTTGGCGGTAATATCCGCAGGACCCCGTTCCGAAAGTCTATCGCCGCCGCCGGGAACTCCCGAAATGTCGAGGACATCGGTGCTTAATCTGCTTTTCCGGCGAGTCTGCGGCGCCGGGGGAGCCGCTGTTCCTATGGTGGCCCCATGGACAACAGTGCGGGGGACCACAGCGCCGGCACCGGCGTGGTCGCAGCGGGCATCAGGCGTAGCTTCGGAAGTGTCGAAGCCGTCCGCAGGATGGACTTCACGGCGCCCGCCGGTGAGGTCACCGCGTTGATTGGGCCCAATGGCTCCGGCAAGACCACTTTGCTGCTGATCCTCGCGTCCCTGCTGGCCCCGGACGCCGGTTCGGTGCGGATCAACGGGTACGATCCGGTGGCAAATCCGCTTGAGGTGCGGGCGGGTATCGGCTGGATGCCGGACACACTGGGCACCTGGGGATCCCTGACCGCACGGGAAATCCTGGTCACGGTGGCCGGCCTGTACGGCATAGAGCGGTCCGTGGCCGGAGTGCGGGCTGCCGGGCTGCTGGAAACCGTGCATCTCACCGATTTCGCGGACAAGCCGGCCCGGGTGTTCTCCCGCGGCCAGCAGCAGCGGCTCAGCCTGGCCCGGGCGCTGATCCATGACCCGTCGGTCCTGCTGCTGGATGAACCGGCGTCGGGCCTTGATCCCGGATCACGGGTGGACCTTCGGGCGCTGCTCCGCCGGCTCGCGGACGAAGGGAAGACCGTGGTGGTCTCCTCGCACGTGCTCTCGGAACTGGATGAAATGGTGGACGGCGCGGTGTTCGTTGCCCGCGGTGAAACCGTCAAGACCCAGTCGCTGGCCGACGCCGGTGCGCAGGAGCGCTGGTACTCCATCCGGTCCCTGAACACCGGGTCCCTGCTGCGGCAGGTCGATGAGTTGCGCATCCCCTACCGGCAGCGGGGCGGCGCGGACCGGCCCGAGGTGCAGGTCCGGCTGGCCGGGGAAACCGCCGCAGCACAGCTGCTGCGCTCCCTTGTGCAGGCCGACGTCGCCGTCACCGCGTTCGCCCCCGCCGGCGGCGCCCTCGAAGAGACCTACATGAGTTTGGACGCTGATCGCCGATGAGTACACAGGCGCTTTCCCCCGAGGCACGGACGCTTGGATACTGGACCGGCGTGCGGACGGTTTTCGCCCTGGAGATCAAACAGCGGCTGCGTTCCCGCGGCTGGTATGTGCTGCTCGTTGTCTGGTTTGTAGTGATCGGGCTGGTGGCTGCGCTCACTGCCCTGAGCTCCTCCGCTGCCATGGGGCCGCAGGGGCCGGTGCTCTATGAGCTGATGGTGGGGTTCATTCTGTTCTTCGGCCTGCTGTTGGCGCCGGCACTCTCGGCCAATGCGGTCAACGGGGACCGTGCCGCCGGAACCCTGGCCATCCTGCAGATCACGCTGCTGCGCCCCGGGCAGATCCTGGCCGGTAAGTGGCTGGCATCCTGGGTGGCGTCCATGGGGTTCCTGGTGGCCAGCCTTCCCTTCCTGCTGTGGGCCCTGGCCCTTGGGGGAGTCGAGCCGCTTTCGGCGGTGGTGGCGGTGGTGATGCTCGGCGTCGAGCTGGGGATTGTCTGTGCCGTGGGCGTGGGAATGTCCGCGTTGGCGGCCCGTCCGCTGTTCTCCATTGTGGTGACCTACATGCTGGTGGCGCTGCTGGGGCTGGGCACACTGATTACGTTTGGGCTGAGCAGCTTCCTCACCATAGAGACCGTCAAGGCCAGCAGCTCGACCAGCTATTCCTATGGCAGCAACGGCGTGGAGGAGTACAGCTGTTCGGGTCCACTCACCGATGTTTCCGTTGCCCGCACGGAGCGGATCGCCTGGATCCTTGCCGCGAACCCTTTCGTGGTGGTGGCGGATTCGATTCCCACCGCACCGGTGCGGGACGAAAACGGGTTCAGCACTACGGGCGTCATGGAAGGGATCAGCACCCTGGTGCGGCAGGCCCAGGCCGGACCCGAGCACACCATGCCGTGCCTCAACGGCGAGGCAGGAAACACCGGCGAGCTCGATGTGCCGCCTATCTGGCCCTTGGGGCTCGGGCTGCAGGGGGCGCTCGCAGCGCTGCTGGTGCTACTGGGCCGGCGTAGGCTCCGGACGCCGGTCCGCAGCCTCACCGCCGGAACCCGGATCGCCTAGGGTTCCGGGCCGGCCTCCGCGGTTCCGGTTAGGACATGCTTCGGCGGCCCTCGAAGGCACGGCCGAGGGTGATCTCGTCCGCGTATTCGAGGTCTCCGCCCACGGGCAGGCCGGAGGCCAGCCGGGTGACCTTGATTCCCAGGGTCTTGAGCATCCGCACCAGGTAGGTGGCCGTGGCTTCGCCCTCGAGGTTCGGGTCCGTTGCGATGATGATTTCGGAGATCTGTTCATCCGACAGCCGGCTCAGCAGCTCGCGGATGCGCAGCTGGTCCGGGCCGATGCCGGCGATGGGATTGATGGCCCCGCCGAGCACGTGGTAACGGCCGCGGAAGGACCGCGTGCGCTCCACGGCAATCACGTCCTTGGATTCTTCCACCACGCAGATCATGGTGGGATCCCGCCGCGGGTCGCGGCAGATACTGCAGGTTTCCTGCTCCGTGACGTTGCCGCATACGGTGCAGAACTTGACCCGCTCCTTGACCGTGACGATGGCCGTGGCCAGTTTCTTCATGTCATCGGGATCCGACTCAAGGATGTGGAACGCGATGCGCTGGGCGGACTTGGGTCCGACGCCGGGAAGACGGCCTAGTTCATCGATGAGTTCCTGAACGGCACCTTCGTACACGTAACCTTCTCTGCTGGGTTGGACTGCGTTTTGGCTGATGGTGGCTAGACGGCTGCGGCTTTCCCGCTGCTGCCGGTACTCCGGGCGGGGCCCGCGGCGGTCAGCGTCCGTCCAGGCTGCGTTCCTCGATCAGGCGCCCGCCCAGTATTCGTTCGATCGCCTTACGCCCGACCAGGCCGGAGTCTTCCAGCGTGATGTCATCTGCGCTGGGAACGTCTTCAACGTAGGGCGAGTCTACCGGCCGGCTCCCCCGGACGGCGGCACTGCCGCCGCGCTGGGCAGCTTCGTTGAGCAGTTTCTGGTAACGGCTCAGCGGCTGGTTCGGTGTACCGCCGCCGGTAGCAGCCGACGCCGGGGGAGCGGCAGTCCGCACCGGAGCCGATGCACCCTGCCCGCTTCGGGGCGTGGTTTTGCTGCCGGTCCCGGCGGTACCTCCGCTGGGCGGGGCCGACGTCGACCATTCCGCCCCCGGGGCCCCGGCTGCTGCTTCCGGCGGCTTCGAGGCAGCTGCACCGCCGGAGCGGGTATCCGCCGCCGAAGCAACCGGCCGGGAGATGGATCCGGTGCCGGCCCAGTCGGTGCTGGCCCACTCGGAATCCGAGAGGTGGCCGCCGGAGTACACATCCGCAGGAGCCTCGGCGGTTTCCCAGGCATTGCTTTCCGGCGCATCGTTGAACGGGTCGCTGGGCTCGTCCGGCCAGGGCTCATCCGATGATCGGTTTCCCTCAGGACGCCCTGCAGGCCGTCCGGCGGGCCGACCGGCGTTTTTCGTACCCCCGCCCGGGGCGCCGCCCGGGTTGCCGGCGCCCGGGTTGCTGGCGCGCCGCCGGAGGGCAGCGGTGGCGGCATTCACCGGGGCAGTTGCTTGCGGTCCGGGCACGTGCGCGGCGGGAACGGGCCGAGCGGGGCGCACTGGTTCAGCCGGGGCAGCGCCTGGCGCTGCAGCCGGTGCAGGTGCCGTCTGTGCCTGCGGGGCGGCTGCTGGCTGGGCAGCCGGAGCCTGGGCAGGCGTTTCCCGGGCTGTCGGAACCTCGGCCGGCTGTCCTGGGGCAGCCGGAGCCTGAGTTACCGGCGGCTTGGCGGCCGGTGCGGATGCCGGCGGTCGCCGGCTACCAGCTTTTGGGCCCGACTCACCCGCTGACGCCGAGCTGTCATGGATCGGATTGATCTGGCAGTCCAGCGCCAGGACCTGATGGATCGCCTTGCGCAGGTTCTCCAAGTGGTCTGGGCGGTTGAAGTTGGTGGCAGCGCCGGGATTGGTGAAGGCAAGTTCAAGGACCTTGCCGTCGAAGGCGCGCGGGCTGGAGTTCTTGCTGACGTTCAGCCAGGTGGCACGTCGGATGCCGGTTAGGGCATCCATGATTTCCGGCCAGGCCCGGCGGATCATCTCGATCTGCCCGGTTCCGGCGGCGGCACCCTGTCCGGCGGCGGCACCCTGCGCACCGGAGGCCGCCGGCCTCTGCTGGGCGGGGGGCTGCTGCGAAGGCGCCTGCTGTGCGGGCGCCTGCTGCTGCTGATTCGGACCCTGCGGCGATGCGGCCGGACGGGACGCTGAGGCGGCAGAGGCTGCCGCCGTATTGGCGGCCGGCGCCCCTGCGGATGCAGCCTCGGCAGGGCGGCTGGCGGCGGGACGGGAACCGATTGAGCCCGGTTCGGAGGGTGCAGCCGGTGCAGGTGTCTGGGCAGGAGTGGACCAGGTGCCGCCCCAGTCCAGGGAACTGCCCGCCGGCTTGCTGTCCTCACGGGCGGCTGCGGGAACGGGACTGTCCGTTGCCGGTGCTGCGTCGGGGGAAGGAGTGGCTGCGACGTCGATACCCCGGGGTGCTGACGGGGCTTCGTCGACAGCAGGTGCCGAGCCCGCCTGCGATGCTGTGGGCGCGGCTGCGGGAATGGTGTTCACCGGGGATGCGGCAGCGGCGGCACGGCCCATCGCCTCGGTGGGATCACCTGCATAGCTGAGGCGGCGCTCCAGGCGGTCCACCCGGGCAGCCGTTCCGCGCTCGGCCTGATCCGCGGCCGGGAGCAGGATGCGGGCGCAGAGCAGTTCAAGGTGCAGCCGGGGCGACGTGGCGCCCGTCATCTCGGTGAGCGCCGTGTTGGTGATATCTGCAGCGCGGGAAAGTTCACTGCCGCCCAGTTGTGCGGCCTGTGTCTGCATGCGGCTGATCTGGTCTTCGGGCATGCCGCGGAGCACGGAGGCTGCACTGTCCGGCATGGCGTTGACGATGATCAGGTCACGGAAACGCTCCAGCAGGTCTTCAACAAACCGGCGCGGATCCTGGCCGGTCTGGATAACCCGGTCCACGGCGCGGAACACGGTGGCCGCATCTGCGGCGGCCACGGCGTCGACGACGTCGTCGAGCAGGGACACGGGGGTGTAGCCCAGCAGCGACACGGCTAGTTCATAATCCAGGCCGTCCGGTCCCGCGCCGGCCATCAGCTGGTCAAGGACGGAAAGGGTGTCCCGCACGGAACCGCCTCCGGCACGGATCACCAGCGAAAGTACGCCGGGTGCCACCGCGACGTTTTCCTGGGCGCAAAGCTTCTCCAGATACGCCAGCAGCGGCTCCGGGGGAACCAGCCGGAAGGGATAGTGGTGGGTCCGGGACCGGATGGTGCCAATGACCTTGTCCGGTTCCGTGGTGGCGAAGATGAACTTGATGTGTTCCGGCGGCTCTTCCACGATCTTCAGGAGGGCGTTGAAGCCGGCAGACGTGACCATGTGGGCCTCGTCGATGATGAAGATCTTGTAGCGGTCCCGGACCGGTGCAAAGGTGGCACGCTCCCGGAGATCACGGGCGTCGTCGACGCCACCGTGGCTGGCCGCGTCAATCTCGATCACATCGAGGCTTCCGGAACCGTCGCGCGCAAGTTCGACGCAGCTGTCGCACTTGCCGCAGGGAACCGGGGTGGGACCTTCAGCGCAGTTCAGGCAGCGGGCCAGGATGCGCGCAGAGGTGGTTTTGCCGCAGCCGCGGGGGCCGGAGAAGAGGTACGCGTGGTTCACGCGGTTCTTTTGCAGGGCCGCCATCAGCGGCTCCGTGACGTGCTCCTGGCCGATCACGTCTGCGAAACTCTCGGGACGGTAGCGGCGGTAAAGGGCTGTACTCACAGATAGAAGCCTATCGGTTGGCACTGACGGTTTTTCCTCCGGCGGCCGGCACGGCGGAAACACCACTTCCACAAAAAATTAAAGACCCCCCATGCACCTGCCAGAGCCCGCTTACCCTTGCTACCTTCCGGTCCTGGGGGAGTTCACAGGATGACACCACATGAGGGGCCGGGAACCAGTCTACCCGAAAATTCCGGGCACTGACTCGTAGCGGATTCCGGCCAGTTTCCAGGGGAAGGGGAGCCTCGAACCCGGCGGGAGGCCAAACTGGACAACCGCCGGAGAAGCGAGCCTGGTGACGGAGAGCGGGTGCAGCGCCGTCCTATCTATGCTGCGCAGACCGACGGCGGTTCCCGAGGCAGTGCCTCTCGCTGTGGGCGTGGTGAAAGGAAGCCGATGATTTCCTCCCTATATAGGCACCCCAACGATAGGCACCCCAACGATAGGCACCCCAACGATAGGCACCCCAACGATAGGCACCCCAACGATAGGCACCCCAACGATAGGCACCCCAACGATAGGCACCCCAACGATAGGCACCCCGACAACAGGCAGCCCCAAACACAAGCACTCCCATCACAGGCTGCCCGAATACAGCATCCCCGGCAGCGAGACCCCCGGACGGCGGCGCTACGGCTAACCTCGCCCTCTATATACAGTCCCCGACGACACTGGGCTTGGCGCCTCTGGCGCCTCCTTTATAGAGGTCCTCCTTGTAGAGGTGCTCATCCGGGAGCCGCCGGATGCATAGAGGTCCTCATCGGGAGCGGCCGGACCCCGCGCTGGGGTGGCCACGAGGTCCTTGCCGCTGGCGCCATCCCTGGAGCGCGTTGACCGGTCTGTGCACGGATTGCCCGGCCTCTCTCCTCCAGCTTCATCCGCAGGTCACTGTGACCGCCGACAAGGCAGGTGCGTCCAGGCCGCAGGGGAGGGAAGAAGACCTGATGCCGGCTTGATGAGAGCAGCGGGCGGAATCCGGCTCGGAACAGGACGGATGCAGGCACAATCCTGGCGCGATGCAGACGTGATTCTGGCCGGCAGGGGCGGGAAGAGGGCAGGAAGCAGGCAGTGGAACAGAGGCGGAAACGGGTGTCCGGCGTCACCCCGAATCCGAGTTGCAGCGGCGGGCAAACCTGTGTAAAGTCTTCTAAGTCGCCGCGGCCGGGACGCTGGAAAAGCGCCCGAGCATGGCGGCCAAACCCACCAAAAAACCTGAGTCCAACCGGTGCGCGCCCTTCGCGGGGCCGGCGGAAAGACTCCCGGATTTTGCTGGGCCGGAACGGCGGAAACGCTTTTCACGGTGGTCCGGATCACGGAAACCGCGAATTGCAAATAACGCCGGAATGGAATAAGATATAAAACATTGCAGCGAAGAAGAAAAGGAAAACATTGTTTTCCCGAGTATTTTCGGATTGCGTCTGTTGTTTGAGAACTCAATAGTGTGCCAAGTTTATTGATACCAATTTATTTTGATTGGTTGAACAGGCCGTTTCCGCCCACCCCGTGGGTATGGGACGGTTTTTTTAGCCGGTTTCGAATTTAG